>NZ_VHQH01000005.1 GCF_006517535.1 Schumannella sp. 10F1B-5-1 | reverse complement strand
CGTTCCACTCCACGAACCCCTACGCGGGAGGCGACACGCCCTCGATCGAGTACGGCTTCGCCGGCAGCGGCGGACGGCAGGTGGTCGCGTACGTGGGCCCGGATCCCGCGGATGCCACGGCGAAGCCCGCCGGATCCGCGGTCGTGGCGGTCGTCGACACCGGATGCGTGAGCCACCCGTGGCTCGACCCGGTCGTGGTCACCGCGTTCGCCGCAGCCGGTTTCACGGATGCGGGGAACGACCCCGAGGCGCGGCCCGACCAGCTCGGACCGCTCGACGGCATGCTCGACGAGGGCTCGGGGCACGGCACCTTCGTCGCCGGCCTCG
>NZ_VHQH01000040.1 GCF_006517535.1 Schumannella sp. 10F1B-5-1 | reverse complement strand
GACATAGTGCACGCTGTTGAGTTCTCAAGGATCGGACGCACAAGAACTTCGCTCTTTCGAGCTCGGTTCAGGGCTACTCTCCACCCCGCTCGAGTGGGCGGCTGATCCAGCGACAGAACGTCGCCCGATGCCACGCGCTGCAGAAGCAGCGACTCGTCCGAGTGAGGAACCCCATCGTAAACCGCTCGGATCCGATCCCGCAAGTCGGGATCCGATCGAGCTTCTCGATGAGATCTACAGCTCTTGAGGGCGGGAGGCGGGCGGCTGAGCCGCTCTTCGCTGTCCGCGCCTTTGGGCTGACGAGGGATTACTTTACGTGCGCCTCGTCGCCATCCCGAATCGAGCGGCGATCCCGGGCGTGTCGCCCGGATTTCCGGTGTTCGGCACCTCAGTCGCAGTACTCGGAGATCCAGCCGGGCACGTCCGACTGGTCACGCAGCGCCGAGAGGCGCTGCTGCGCCGTGGCGTCATCGGCGGTCTGGGTCTCCTGGATCTGGGTGAGGAGCTCACGCCCCATCCCGGCGATCTGGGTGACCTGAGCGCGGATGCCCGTCGGCGCGACTGCGGCCACGGCATCCCAGCGATCGATGAAGGCCTGGGCCGCCGCCACGGACTCGGGGATCGACGACTGCGCCGCCGGCCATCCGAAGTCCTTCTGCTCGGCGCCCACCGGCTCGGTGGCGATCAGATGGCAGAACGCGCCCGACTGCGCCTGGAGGCTGCGGTGCTCGATCGCATCTTGCGCGGCGGAGTCCCCGAGTGCGAGGAGGCCGGCGGAGACGATCGTCATCGCGACGCCCACGGCGATGCCGGCGCTGGTGAGGCGGTGGGTCCACCCGCGCCGCCGGGCGCTCAGCGCCGCGAGCACGACGTTCGCCGCGAGCCCCACCGGGGCGATCACGATCGAGGCGCCGAAGGCGATCTTCTCGAGGAGTGTGCTTCGGCCCGACTGCGGTTCCCCACTCGGCGCCAGGGCGAATCGAGGCGCTCCGTCGGCGGCCACCGTCGGCAGCGGTCCCGCGGAGACCGGGCGCGGCACGGTCGCCGAGGACGCACGATCGGAGCCGGCCTCGTCGTCGTGCGGGGTCGCGGTGGGTTCTCGGGGTTCGGGCGCGATCGCGGCCTCGGCCCCGGCTTCCTCGTCGTCGAGGTCTCCGGCCCGGGACGTCTCGGGCGACGCGACGACGTCGGCATCGGGGATGCCGAACACACGGGTCGCCGGGGCGGATCCGTCCAGACCGTCCCCCGCATCCGCTGTCGCGAGTGTGGTCTCGTCGGGACGCTCCTCGACCGACGGAGCGGAATCCAGGCGATCCGCGCGGCCGAGCTCGGGGGCCGGATCGAAGTCCGCCACGTCGTCGTCGATCGGCGCCGGAGCCGCGGAGTCGGCATCCTCGAGCGCAGGGCCGGGGTCGACCGGGGCTTCGTCACGAGAGGACTGGTCACGGTCGGTGAGCCGTCGGAGCAGCCCGCTCAGGCCGGATCTCGGGGCATCAGCAGCGTCGGGATCGCCGCTCGGCTCGTCGGCCGGGTCGCTCTCTCGAGCATCCGTCGCCGCGTCGTCGTCGACGTGCTCCTCATCGCTGTCGCGACCCGTGAGGCGCCGCAGCAGTCCCGCCGCCGCGGTCGCGGGCCCGGGCAGAGGCACGGCGCCGGTGATCGGGTCGGGATCGAGGTCGCCGAACAGCACGTTCACGCCATCGGTCGGAGGCGCGGCGTCGCCGCCGCTCGTCGACGGGGCGGATGCGCCCGAACCGGCGGGCCCGGTCGGCGTGGCCCGCCGGAGGTCGCCGAGATCGAGAGCTCGCGGATCCGTGGTCGGCGGCGCCGCGGTGTCCGACACGTCGGCGGCCGAGTTCGCGGCGGAATCGGACGGCGTCGGCCGCGCGACGGCGGGCCGGTCCTGCTCGGTCGGAACGGCCGCCGGCGACGGTGCGTCTGCCGAGCCCGACGGCGCCGGGGCCGACGGCGCGGGGGCCGACGGCGCCTGACCGGGCAGGTACCAGGTGCGCACGCTCGGGTTCGGGTCGTCGGGTTCGCGGAGCGGGGGCGGCGAGCTCGGGGTCGCGTCGCCCGCGCTGGGGCGAGCGGTCGACCCGGCGGCCGCGGTGGGGGCCGAGGCGTCCTGTCGGTCGCCGAGGAGCGGGATCGCGCGGGTCTCAGCAGGCTCGGGAGCGCCCGCCGCGGGACGCGGGACCGCACGGGTCTCGGCGGAGACGGAGGCGTCGCCGGTCGAGGTCGGAGTCGGGGCCGGAGTCGGGGTCGGAGTCGGGGCCGAGGCCGACGCGGCGGGTGCCGCGGCCTCCCGGCTGCTCGGTGCCGTCGAGTCTGAGCTCGCGGTGCCCACGGGAGCAGAGGCCCGGGGCGTGGTCGGCACAGCAGGCGGCGTCGCGGTCGGCGCTGCGCTCGAGCTCGGGGCGTCAACCGAGCGAGCCGTGTCCTGCGCGCTGGTCGCGTCCGTCGCGCGGCGCGCGTCAGCCGAGCGGGGCGCATCTGTCACGCCGGGCGCGCCAGCCGGGTGCTCCGCGGCTGTCGCGCGGGGTGCGTCCGTCGAGCTCTTCGCCTCAGTTGAGCGAGGCGGGTCGGTGACGCGGGACGCGTCGGTCGACCGGGGCGTGTCCGTCCCGTGCGGGTTGCTGGTCGTTGACGCGGCAGCGGCGGCCGGAGACTCCGCGGGCGCCGCCGGCGTGGGGGCGGGGTCGCCCGGCGACGCGCTGGTCGAGGACGGGACGCGCGCGGGGTCGCCAACGCGCGGAATCACCCGAGTCTCGGTGTCCGCGGGGTCGGGCGGCGTCGAGGAGGTCTCGCCGCTCGGCCGACTCGACGCCGATGACGAGGCGGATGCCGCATCCGGTCGGGGGTCCGATGACGGCGAAGCGCTCGGGTCACCCGACGATGTCGGAGTTGGCGGCGTCGCGGTCGGGGGCGACGGTACGGCGATGGCCGGCTCCGGGGATGCGGCGCGCGCGGCGAACGCACCCAGCAGGTCGCTCGGCTGCGCCGAGTCGGCCACCGGGGCGGCGGGACCGCGGGACGACGGCGGGATGCGCTCGTCGGACGGCGCCGGCGAGGGCTCGGTCTGCGGCGGGCGCGGGGCGGTCCACTCCCCCGGTGACGACGCGCGGGGCGTCGCCGTGGTGGGCGTCGCCGGAGCGGGCGAGGCCGGAGCAGCTGCCACGTCACCCGGGCGCGCGGCCGCCGAGGTGGTGTCGCGGGATGCCGACGGCGGCGTCACGGGCGCCGCGGTCGGCGCAGAAGCGCCCGATGCGGCACCGGGCGCGCTCGACGGCGCGGCCGGAGCGGCGGGTGCTGCACTCGGCGAGGACGGCCCCGCGGCCGACGACACGGGGCTCGACGGATGCGGGTTCGACGGAGTGCGGTCCGCGGGGGTCGCGGACATGCTGCTCGATTCAGACGTGCTGCTCGACTCGGACGCCGGTGCGGGCGACACCGGGGCGGGCGCCGCCGGGGCGCTCGGGGCGGACGTCGCCGACCAGGCCGGTGACGCCGGACGACCCGCCGGCGGCTCGGAATCGGCGGACCCCGGCGTCGACGCACCCGAGGTCGGGGAACTCGAACTCGGCGCGGCAGTCGGCGTGAACAGCGGTCGGGCGACCGGAGCTGCCGTCGTCGGCGACTCCGGTTCCGCTGCAGCGGGCGTCGTCGAGGGGCCACCCGAGGGCGGCGCTGCGGAAGTGGAAGCGGGGTCAGCGGACACCGGGGGCGTCGGCGGGACCCAGCTGGCACGGCGACCCGGCGCATCCGCCGAGCTCGACGGCGATGCAGAGTTCGACGGCGATGCAGAGCTCGACGGCGCCGCAGCGCCCGCGGGAGCGGAGCCGGCGGCCGCAGAACCCGCGGGAGCGGCGGAGCCCGGAACGGCGGGACCCGACGGCGCCGCGCTCGGCGGCACCGCGGCGGGCGGAGCGCCGGCTCCCGGCGGGGTCGAGTCGGCCGGCACCGGGGCGGCGCGGCGGCCGCTCGGGGCGGCGGCGTCGGGACGGGGATACTGCAGCCCCGGCGGGACGCTGAAGGGGGCCGGAGCGGAGCGATCGGCAGCGGAGCGCGCCGACGCATCCGGCGTCACCGAGGGGCTGTCGTCTCCGTCGGCGCCGTCGTCGGACGGGGCGCCCGGAGACGGCGGAGGCGCGGCCGCGAGCCGTCGAGCCAGCTCGGCACGCTCGCGCGCGGCGTCGTCATCCGCCATGTACAGCCCTTTCCATCGCGTCGCCACACTAGCCGCCGACACCGCCGACCTCGTTCAGCACACTCCCGGGAACACCCGGCGCGCCGTCGATCGGCATCCGCCGGACGACGGCCTCCCGGATGCGCTGAGCACAGCGCGCCCCGTCGCCGTCTAGGCGATCCGCACCCCGGCGAGCGTCTTCTTGCCGCGGCGCAGCACGGCGACTCCCCCGGCCAGCGCCGCGCCCGCGAGCGTCGCCTGGTCGTCGCCGACCTTCGCGTTGTTGAGGTAGACGCCGCCCTGCGCGATCGCACGACGCGCCTCGCTCACGCTCGAGGTCAGCCCGGTCGCGACCAGCGCCGCCACCACCGTGTCGGCCGCGGCGACCTCGGCCGCGGGCAGCTCGGCCACCGCCGAGGCGAGGGTGGGTGCATCCAGCTCGGCCAGGTCGCCGTCGCCGAAGAGCGCCCGGCTCGCGTCGATCACGGCCGCGGTCGCCGCCGCTCCGTGCACGAAGGCGGTGACCTCCAGCGCGAGCCGCTGCTGCGCGGCCCGACGGAACGGCTCCTCGGCGACGAGGCGGCCGTACTCCTCGATCTCGGCGCGCGAGAGGAAGGTGAACACCTTGAGGCGATCGACGACGTCGGAGTCGGCCGTGTTGAGCCAGAACTGGTACATCGCGTAGGGCGAGCACATGTCGGCGTCGAGCCAGATCGCGTTGCCCTCGCTCTTGCCGAACTTGGTGCCGTCGGAGTTCGTGATCAGCGGAGTGCCGATCGCGTGCACCGACGCGCCTTCGACGCGGTGGATGAGGTCGACGCCCGAGGTCAGGTTGCCCCACTGGTCGCTGCCGCCGGTCTGCAGCACCACGCCGCGCGAGCGGAACAGCTCGAGGTAGTCGAGACCCTGCAGGATCTGGTAGCTGAACTCGGTGTAGCTGATGCCGGCGTCGCTGTTCAGGCGGGTGGCCACGGCATCCTTCTTCAGCATCGTGCCGACGCGGAAGTGCTTGCCGATCTCGCGCAGGAAGTCGATCGCGCTGAGCGGGGCTGTCCAGTCGAGGTTGTTCACCATCTGCGCCGCGCTGTCGCCCTCGAAAGAGAGGAAGCGCTCGACCTGACCGCGCAGGCGGGTCACCCACTCCGCCACGGTCTCGCGCGTGTTGAGCGTGCGCTCGGCCGTCGGGCGCGGATCGCCGATCAGGCCCGTCGACCCGCCCACGAGACCGAAGGGGCGGTGACCGGCGAGCTGCAGGCGGCGCATCGTGAGCAGCTGAACGAGATTGCCCAGGTGCAGACTCGGCGCGGTCGGGTCGAAGCCGCAGTAATACGCGATCGGGGGCCCGTGCAGGAGCTCTCTCAGCGCCTCGGCGTCGGTCGACACGTGCACGAGGCCGCGCCAGACCAGCTCGTCCCAGACGCCGTCGAAGCTCTCGTCGTTCGCGGGGATGACGGGATCAACGGTCGCAGACACCCGACGAGGCTACCGGAGCGGGGCGCGCCGGATGCCCGCATGCCGCGGGGCAGCGAGGCAGCGCCGGATGCGCGACCCCTCGTCGATGGGCAGCCCTGCCCAGCCCGGCACGTCGGGTGCTCTGGTTAGGGTCGGAGTGTGAAGCGGAGAATCCTCAGTCTGGCCGCCGTCGGCATCCTCGTCGCCCTGATCGGACTGCCGGCCGGCTCGGCGGTCGCGGCTCCGGCTCCGGCTCCGGCTCCGGCTCCGGCTCCGGCTCCGGTGCAGGCGCTCCCGGCCGGGGTCGACGACTTCACCTTCGAGTCGATGCACGCCGACTACACGCTGAGCCGCGACGGCGCCGGGCACGCGCGGCTGCGCACCGTCGAGACGGTCGTCGCCCTGTTCCCCGACTACGACCAGAATCGCGGCATCCTGCGCGCCATCCCGATGCGCGACGACGAGCGCCGCATCGACTGGAAGGTCGACGTCGAGGGCGTGACCGACGAGAACGGCACGGCGGTGCCCTGGGAGAGCGAGGAGCAGGACGGCTTCCTCGTGCTCGCGCTCGGCGACGACAGCTACGTGCACGGCCGCACGACCTACGTCATCACCTACACCGAGCGCGACGTGGTGACCGAGCACCGCGACACGAACGCGCAGGAGTTCTACTGGGACGTCAACGGCACCGGCGCCGCTCAGCCGTTCGCCGAGGTGACCGCGACCCTGGCGCTCGACGACGATCTCTCCGACGCGCTCACCGGCAAGGCCGCCTGCTATCAGGGACCGCAGGGCTCGACGCAGCGCTGCTCGATCGAACGCGACGACACGGGATGGAGCGCATCGGCGTCGGCGCTCGCCGGCCACGAGACCATGACGATCGCCGTCGGCTTCGACCTCGGCACCTTCACGCTGCCGCCCAGCCCGCTCGACTCGCCGATGGCGACGGTCGTGCCGTGGATCGTGCTCGGGCTCGGCGTGCTGGCGCTCGTGGCGATGATCGTCGTGCGGGCGCGCAACTGGCGTGACGCTCCCGGACGCGGGGTCGTCATCGCCGAGTACGAGGCGCCGGAGGGGCTCGGCGTGCTGCCGGCCGCCGCCTTCGCCTCCCGCGAGTCGGCCGGACTGCCCGCGCTGCTCGTGCAGACGGCCGTCTCGGGGGCGACCCGGCTCGTCGATCAGCCCGAGGAGGTGGCGACGCGGCGCTACCGCATCGATGTCGTGCATCCCGAGGCCATCACGAACCAGGACGACTGGTGGGCCGTGACCGCCGTGCTCGGCGGCGCGCCGACGGCGGGGCAGAGCCTCGTGCTCGATCAGGGGGACCGGGTGATCGGCGACCGGATCGCGCGGCTCATGCCGGCCGCGCGCGGCCGCGTGAGCGAGCTGGGGCTGCGGCGCCGCGTGGCGAGCGGGCGCGCGGGGAATCTCGTGCGCGTGCTGGGGATCGTGGTGCTGGTCGCGGCGTTCGGCCTGCTGGTGTGGGCTGGGGGCGCCCACGCGGGCACGCCGCTCGTGATCGGCGGGGTGGTCGGCGGCGCGGCGCTCGCGATCGTGACGCTCGTGCTCTCGGTGCCGCCCGTGCGGCGCACCCACGAGGGCAGCCTGCTGCAGGAGAAGCTCGACGGCCTGAAGCTCTACCTCACGGTCGCCGAGGAGGAGCGCCTGAAGGTGCTGCAGAGCGTGACCGGCGCCGAGCGCCGCCGCGTCGACGCGAACGATCCGGCGCAGGTCGTGCGGCTCTATGAGGAGCTGCTGCCGTGGGCGATGCTGCTCGGCGTCGAGGGCAGCTGGGCCAAGGTGCTCGCCGACCGCTATGCCACGACTCCCCCGCAGTCGGGCGACGGACTGGTCGCGCCGGGCGTGCTCTGGAATCTCAGCGCGTTCCAGGCGACCACTGCGACGCATCAGTTCGCGACGACGCCGCCCGTGACGAGTTCGTCGTCGTGGTCGAGCTCGGGCGGCGGATCGAGCTTCGGCGGAGGCTCGTCGGGCGGCGGATTCTCGGGCGGCGGAGGCGGCGGGGGCGGATTCGGCGGGCGCTGAGCGCTCAGCCCCGCGCGTCGAGCTCGGGACCGGGATCGAGGTCGAGCTCGGGATCGGCGGCGGGACGCGCATCCGGTGGCTGCGGCGGCGACACCCACGTCACCAGTGCGACCGAGATCATCATCAGCAGGAACCAGGAGACGATCTTCACCGGCGTCACCAGATGCCATCCCGCCTGCTGGTCGGGATAGAGCCAGGCGCCGGATGCGGTGCCGATGTTCTCGGCGAACCAGATGAACAGGGCGACGAGGGCGAAGGCCAGCAGCACCGGCATCCGGAATCCGCGCCGCCAGACGCGCACGTGCATGGTCGTCGGCAGGAACAGCACGATCACGACCGTGAGCAGGGCCCATCGCAGGTCGGTCGTCCAGTGCTGCGCGAAGAAGTTCAGGTAGATCAGCGCCGCGATGAGGCCCGCGAGCCAGCGAGGCGGGTAGCCCGTGAACCGCAGGTCGAACAGCCGCACCACCCGGACCATGTACGAGCCGACCGCCGCGTACATGAATCCGGTGTAGAGCGGCACCGAGCCGAGGTGCAGCACGCCATCGAGCTCGTACTCCCACGAGCCGACCCCGGTCTTGAACAGCTCCATGACGGTTCCGACGACGTGGAAGAGCACGATGACCCGCAGCTCGCGCAGCGTCTCGAGCCGGGTGACGAGCATGAGCACCTGGATGCCCCCGGCCGCGACCGTGAGCGCGTCGCTGCGGGCGAGCGGAGCTTCGGCGGGGTAGACGAGGCGCGCGAGCACGATCGCGAGCAGCATGAGCGCGCCGAACAGGCAGGCCCAGGCCTGCTTGGCGCCGAAGACGAGGAATTCGAGCAGCGCCGCGCGCGCTCCCCCGCCGGCACCGCGGTCGAGGAGCGCGCGGGCGCGGTCGTCGAGCCACTGCTCGACCGAGGTGAACCGGGCCATGGATCTCCGCTCTGGGGTGGGGCGCTCCGTGGCGCGCTCCGTGGGGCGCTCGCGCGACGCGTCCGGCGGCGCGTTCGCGCAGAAGCGGCACGCTAGCCGCGCCAGCTGTGAAGCCTCTGGCCTTGATAGGTGACTGATCAAGGATCTAGACTTCATCACAGCGGGAACACCACCGCGGATCGGGGCAGCTCAGGATGTTCGTCATCACGGCCGATCAGGTCGGCAGCCGCCGTGGCGCCGACCTCGTGGCCGGCGCCCTCGACGACATCCAGACCGCCGTCGGCCCCCGGCTCGCACTGCCCGCCGACCGCACCGCCGGCGACGAGCTGCAGGCCGTGACCGACGACGCCGAGGCGGCGCTGCGCCTGATGCTGCGCCTGAGTCGCGACGGCCGGTGGAGCATCGGCTGCGGCATCGGCGCCGTCGACGTGCTCGCCGAGACGACCCGCGCGAGCAGCGGGCCCGCCTTCGTGCTCGCACGCGACGCGGTCGAGGCGGCGAAGCACCGCCGCACTCGCGTCGCGGTGCGGGGCGGCGCGCCGGGCGCATCGGCGGCCGAGCGATCCACGGGCGCTGCCGCGACGATCGAGCCGCTCGTCGACCTGCTGGTGCTGCTGCGGGCGCGACGCACCGACCCCGGATGGGAGCTGCAGGCGCTACTCGATGAGGGCATGACGCAGGGCGAGGCCGCCCAGCGCCTCGGCATCACTCCTCAGGCCGCGAGCCAGCGCGCCCGGGCCGCCGACCTCGCGGCCGAGTCCGCTGCGATCCCGGCACTCGTGCGACTGCTGCGCCGCGCCGACCCCGACGGCTCCGACCCCGGCGCGGACTCGGGTTCGTCGGAGGCCGGGGCGACGAAGGAGGACTCGTGATCGTCATCCAGACCATCGCCTGGATCGTCGCCGTGCTCGCGGTCACGGCCGGAGCCGTGCTCGCGGGCCTCGGACTGCGACGACACCGCCCCGAAGCCGGGCTGCTGGCGGTCGCGCCGATCGCGATCGGGCTGCTGCTCACGCTGCTGGGGGTACGCATCCCGTCGCCGTCGCCGGTTCTTGATGCGCTGCTCGCGCTCGCGATCGGCGCCGCCGGCGTCGTGGCCGGGTCGCCCCTGACGGTGCTCGTGCTACGGCGCACCGCGCCCGCGGCGATCGACACGACGCAGGGTGAGAACGCGGGCATCCGCGCGGCCTCGGACCGGCCGCGACGCGAGAGCGCAGTGGGCGCGGTCGGGTCGGCGGGCGACGGAGCGGACGCCGAGGGCACCCCGCGCGAGGTCATGCGCGGCGGCGGCGTGATCGGCTACCTGGAGCGCTTCGCGATCATCGGCGCGGTCGCGCTCGGGCGTCTGGAGGTGCTCGCCGCGATCATCGCGATCAAGGGCCTCGGCCGCTTCAACGACCTGGACAGCTCGGTCGCGCGCGAACGGTTCATCATCGGCACGCTCGTGAGCATGACCTGGGCGGGCAGCTGCGCCGCGCTCATCCTGCTCGCGGGGCTCGCGCCGAAGCTGGGCTGACGCGGGGCGGCACCGCCATCGGCCGGTCTCCGCCCGAGCCGACCCGACCTGAGACGACTCAGGATGCGCGCAGCAGCGGCAGCACCTCCCGGCCGAGCACGCGCACGAGCTCAGCCACGTCCGCGTCGCTCTCGTGGCGCGGCGCCTGCGCGATGATCCGGGTGGCGCCGGCGTCGGCGTAGGCGCGGAACCGGGCCGCGACCTGCTCGGGCGTGCCCGCCGCGTATCCCTCGGCCGGCTCGAGCCCCTCGGGACGCCAGGCGACCGTGTCGGCCTCGGCCCGCTCGACGGCGCCCTGCCCGACGGCCGTGATGACGCCGACGCCGAGCGGGCGGGGCGATCCGGTCGTGCGCACCGCGAGCTCGGCCATGGCACGCACCTCGTCGACGGTCTGCGGGGCACCGAGCAGCACGCCGTCGCCGACCTCCGCGGCGAGCGCGAGCGACTTCGGTCCCCCGCCGCCGACGTGCAGCTCGAGAGGCGCGTCGAGCGGCCAGGTGAGCCGGATGCGGTCGAGCTTCACATAGCGGCCCTCGACCGTCACCTCCTCGCCCGCGAACAGGCGGCGCATCGCATCCGCCGACTCGCGCAGCAGCGTCAGCGGCGAGGCGACGCGCACGCCGGCCTGCCCCATCCACTCCTGCACGCCGTGGCCGATGCCGGCGATGAAGCGACCGGGGAACATCCGCTCGATCGTGGCGAGCTCCATCGCCGTGACGGCCGTGCTGCGCAGGGGCAGCGGCAGCAGGCCGATGCCGACGCGGATGCGCGAGGTCGCGGCGAGCGCCGCCACCGCCGGGGCGATGCCGCTCTCGGCGAAGCAGTCCTCCCAGACCCAGAGCTCGTCGAGCCCGGCCTCCTCGACCGCGCGCGCGAGCGGCAGCAGTCGCTCGGGAGGCATCGTCGGGTCGAAGGTCATTCCGAGGCGGGGCAGCTCTGCGTCCATGCCTCCACCCTGGCCGAGTCCGCCGACATCGGCGAGGGTCGCGCAGGCGGGATGCGCGAAGGCGGGCGACGGTCAGCGCGGCGAACGGCGGTACGGAGACACGGTCGGGTCGCCCGCGATCGTGAAGCGCCAGGGGTAGGCGTCGGTGCCGCCGGCACCCGAGACGCCGGTGCGCGGTCCGGTGTGGATGCGCGACGCCGCCAGCGGCGACGACGGCAGCTCGAGCGCGAAGGGGGCGCCGTCGAGGGTGGAGCCGTCGTCGGCGAGGCCGATGCCGAGCGCGATCGTGAGGCGCGCCGGGCCGCGCGCGAGGTCCGCATCCACTCGACTCGTCGTGCGTCGCTCGCGGGCGGTGTCGAGTCCCTCGACCACCTCGCCGGCGCGCAGCAGCACGGCCGAGGCGGCGCCCTCGGGCGAGCAGACGACGTTCGCGCAGGCGTGCATGCCGTAGGAGAAGTAGACGTAGAGGTGCCCGGGCGGGCCGAACATCGGGCGCGTGCGCGGAGTCGGCCCACGGTGAGCGTGCGATCCGGGATCCTCGCCGACGCCGAGGTAGGCCTCGACCTCGGTGAGGCGCACACTGACGCCGCGCCCGTGCAGGATCGCACCGAGCAGCCGCGGCGCCGCCTCGACCGAGGGGCGCCGCAGCAGGTCGATCAGCTCGGCGTTCATCGGCGAGTCATCGGGGCGGTCCGGAGGCGCGGCGGCTCAGAAGAAGCTCTGCCCCGACACGACCACGACGACGATCACGAACACGATGACCGCCGCCGCGACCGCGATCGCCGCCGGCACGATCCAGCGACGCGGCGGACGCGCCGGCGCGGGCGTGCCCATGGCGCGACCGCGCGTTCCCCGGCCGCCCATCACTCGGCCAGTCCACGCACGCGCTCGGTGAGCGCCGCGAGCTGCTCGGCGACGCGCTCGGGCGCCGTGCCGCCGACGCCGGCGCGGCTCGCGAGCGAGCCCTCGACGGTCAGCACGGCGCGCACGGTGCCGGTGAGTCGCGGGTCGATCGCGGCGTACTGTGCGTCGGTCGGCTCGTCCAGCTCGAGTCCCTCGACCTCGCAGAAACGCACGAGCGCTCCCGAGATCTCGTGGGCCTCGCGGAACGGCACGCCCTCGCGCACGAGGTGGTCGGCCACGTCGGTCGCGAGCGAGAAACCCTGCGGGGCGAGCTCGGCCATGCGGGCGGTGTCGAACTCGAGCGTCGCCACGATGCCGGCGAAGGCGGGCAGCAGCACCTCGAGCGTCTGCACGGAGTCGAAGACGGGCTCCTTGTCCTCCTGCAGGTCGCGGTTGTAGCCGAGCGGCAGCGCCTTCAGCGTCGCGAGCAGCCCGGTCAGGTTGCCGATGAGGCGACCGCTCTTGCCGCGCGCGAGCTCGGCGATGTCGGGGTTCTTCTTCTGCGGCATGATCGACGATCCCGTCGAGAAGCCGTCGTGCAGGCGGATGAACCGGAACTCACGCGTCGCCCAGAGGATGATCTCCTCGGCGAAGCGCGACAGGTCGATGCCGATCTGGGCGGTGATGAAGGCGAACTCGGCCACGACATCGCGCGAGGCGGTCGCGTCGATCGAGTTGAGCATCGGCGCGCCGAGTCCGAGCTGCTGCGCGATCGGCACGGGGTCGAGGCCGAGTGCCCCGCCCGCGACCGCGCCGGCGCCGTAGGGCGACTCGGAGGCGCGCACGCGCCAGTCGCGCAGGCGCTCGAGGTCGCGCACGAGCGGCCAGGCGTGCGCGAGCAGCTGGTGGGCGAGCAGCACGGGCTGCGCGTGCTGCAGGTGCGTGCGGCCGGGCATGGGGGCGCCGGGATGCGCGGCCGCCTGCCCGGCGATCGCGTCGATCGTCTGCACGATCAGGTGCTGGATGCGCGCCGCGTGATCGAGCAGGTAGAGCCGCACGAGCGTGGCGATCTGGTCGTTGCGGCTGCGGCCGGCGCGCAGGCGCCCGCCGAGCTCCGGACCGACCGCGGCGACGAGCTCGCGCTCGAGCGCGAAGTGCACGTCCTCGTCGGAGGGCTGCGGCTGGATGCTGCCGTCGCGCCAGCCGGCCTCGATCCGATCCAGCCCGGCCAGCATCCGCTCGAGGTCGTCGGCGCTGAGGTAGCCGGCGGCGGCGAGCGCGCGGGCGTGGGCCCGCGATCCGGCGAGGTCGTAGGGCGCGAGGGCCCAGTCGAAGTGGGTCGAGCGGCTCAGCGCCTCGAGCTCGGGCGAGGGGCCGTCGGCGAAGCGCCCGCCCCACAGCGACGAGCCGCCGGCCTTGCCGGGCGCATCCACGCCGTCGGCGACGCCCTCGGTGCTCTGGACCTCGGTGCTCTGGTCGTCGGTCATGCCGCCGCCCCCTTCTCGACCCGCGCGAGCAGCCAGGCGAGCAGGGCCTTCTGCGCGTGCAGGCGGTTCTCGGCCTCGTCCCAGATGACGCTCGCCGGGCCGTCGATGACGTCGGCGGCGACCTCGTAGCCGCGGTAGGCGGGCAGGCAGTGCAGGAAGATCGCGCCCTCGGCGGCCTCGGCCATGAGCTCGGAGGTGACCTGGTAGGCGCCGAGCTTCGCGACGCGGTCGGCCTTCTCCTCCTCCATGCCCATCGACACCCAGGTGTCGGTGACGACGACGTCGGCGCCGGCGACGGCCTCCGACGCGGAGGCGGTGACGAGCACCGATCCCCCGGTCTGCGCCGCGCGCGTGCGGGCGTCGTCGACGAAGCGCTGCTCGGGCTGGAAGCCCTCGGGCGCGCCGATGCGCACGTTCATCCCGGCGGTCGCGCCGGCGAGCAGGTAGCTGTTGGCCATGTTGTTGGCCCCGTCGCCGACGTAGGCGACCGTGAGCCCGGCGAGCGTGCCCTTGTGCTCCTGGATCGTGAGCAGGTCGGCGAGCAGCTGGCAGGGGTGGAAGTCGTCGCTCAGCGCGTTGACGACGGGCACGGTCGCGCCGGCCGCCATCTGCTCGAGGCCCGACTGGGCGTAGGTGCGCCAGACGATCGCCGACACCATGCGCTCGAGCACGCGGGCGGTGTCGGAGGGGCTCTCCTTGCCGCCGAGCTGGCTGTTGCCGGTGTCCATGACGAGCGGCGAGCCGCCCAGGTCGGCGATGCCGACCGAGAACGACACCCGGGTGCGCGTCGAGGTCTTGTCGAAGATGACGGCGACGCTCTGCGGCCCGGCCAGGGGCTTGTGTACCCAGCGGTCGGCCTTCATCTCGCGGGCGAGCGCGAGGATCTCGAGCTGCTCGGCGCTCGACAGGTCGTCGTCGCGGAGGAGGTGGCGGGTCATGCGGGGGCTCCCGTCGGGGTCGGGGTGGATGCGGTGGTGCCGGTCGCGGCGTGAGTCGCGTCGGCGGCGGGCGCGGGCGCGGTCGCGGCGACCTCGGCGAGCGCCGCGCCGAAGCGCTCGAGGAACACGGCGAGCTCCTCGTCGCCGATGTTCAGGGCGGGGGCGAGGCGGACGACGTCGTCGGCCGGGGCGTTGACGATGAGCCCGTGGCGGTGGGCGGCGGCGCGGATCTCGTTCGCCACCGGGGCGGCGAGCTCGATGCCGAGCAGCAGGCCGCGTCCGCGCACGCCGGTCACGAGCGGGCTGCCGAGCGCGAGCACGCGCTGGGCCAGCTCGGCGCCGCGCGCGGCCGCGTTCTCGACCAGGCCCGCGTTCTCGACCTCGCCGAGCACGGCATCCGCGACGGCGCTCGCGAGCGCGTTGCCGCCGAAGGTCGTGCCGTGCTGGCCGGGGCGGAACAGGTCGCCCGCGCCGTGGAAGGTGACGAGCGCGCCGATCGGGAAGCCGCCGCCGATGCCCTTGGCGAGCGTCATCGCGTCGGGCTCGATGCCCTCGTGTTGGAAGGCGAACCAGGCGCCGGTGCGTCCGGCGCCGGTCTGGATCTCGTCGACGATCAGCAGCGCGCCGTGCTTCTGCGTGAGCTCGCGCGCGGCCCGCAGGTACCCCTCGGGCAGCGGGATCACGCCCGCCTCGCCCTGGATGGGCTCGACGATCAGCGCGGCCACGTCGTCGCCGATCGCAGCCTCGAGCGCCTCGATGCTGAGCTCGAGGTGCTCGATGCCGCCGAGCAGCGGCTCGAAGGGCTCCCGCAGAGCGGGCTTGCCGGTGAGGGCGAGCGCCCCGGTCGAGCGGCCGTGGAAGGCCTTCTCGAGCGCCAGGATGCGCGGCCGCCCGGTCAGCTTGGCGAGCTTGAGCGCCGCCTCGTTCGCCTCGGTGCCCGAGTTCGCGAGGAAGACGCGGTCTCCGCCACTGAGCCGCAGCAGCCGGTCGACGAGCGCCAGCTGCGGCGGGGTCGTGAAGTAGTTCGACACGTGCGCGAGCGTCGCCGCCTGCCGGCTCACCGCATCCACGAAGACGGGATGCGCGTGCCCGAGCACGTTGACGGCGATGCCGCCGAGGAAGTCGAGGTACTCGACCCCGTCGACGTCCCACACGCGCGAGCCCTCGCCGCGCTCGAAGGCCGCCAGTGGGCGACCCCACGACGGCATCATCGTCTGGGTGTAGTGGTCCAGGTCGTTCTCGGTGCTCATGCCGGCACCACCTCCGTTCCGATGCCCTCGCTGGTGAAGATCTCGAGCAGGATCGAGTGCGGGCGCCGCCCGTCGATCACGGCGGCCTTGGGCACGCCGCCGAGCACCGCATCCAGGCAGGCGGTCATCTTGGGGATCATGCCGCTCTGCAGCGAGGGCAGCAGCGCGGCGAGCTCGGACGAGTCGATCTGCGAGATGAGCGACTCGGGGTCGGGCCAGTCGCGGTAGAGACCCGCGACGTCGGTCAGCACGACCAGCTTCGCCGCGCCCAGCGCGACCGCGAGACTCGCGGCGGCCGAGTCGGCGTTGACGTTGAGCGAGGTGCCGGGCTCGTCGAGGTCGGGCGCGATCGACGAGACGACGGGGATGCGCCCCGCATCCACCTCGGCGAGCACCGCCGCCGGATCGACCGACACGACGTCGCCGACCAGGCCGATGTCGACCAGCTGTCCGTCGATCTCGACGCCGCGACGGCGACCGCCGAACAGGCCGGCGTCCTCTCCCGCGATCGCGCTCGCGAGCGGGCCGTGCTCGTTGATCAGGCTGACCAGCTCGCGGCTGACCTGCCCGGTGAGCACCATGCGCACGATCTCCATCGCCTCGGGCGTGGTGACGCGGTAGCCGCCTTTGAACTCGCTCGGGATGCCGAGCCGGTCGAGCATCGCCGAGATCTGCGGGCCGCCGCCGTGCACGACGACCGGGCGGATGCCGGCGGAGCGCAGGAACACCATGTCCTGCGCGAAGGCGTGCTGCAGCTCGCGGTCGACCATGGCGTTGCCGCCGAACTTGATCACGACGATCTCGCCGGCGAAGCGCTGCAGCCAGGGCAGCGCCTCGATCAGCACCGACGCCTTGGCGGCCGCGGTCTCGAGGCGGGATGCGGGGCGCGTCGGGTCGAAGGCCGGCGCGACGCCCGCCGCGGCGAGCAGGGCGGCCGTGCGCTCGGGCGCGTTCGGGTCGGCGGCGCCGAGCGCCGCACCCTCGGGAGACGCGTCGCTCATGAGCTGTACGCCGAGTTCTCGTGCACGTAGTCGTGCGTGAGGTCGTTCGTGTAGATCGTCGCCGCGGCGTCGCCATGGTGCAGATCGATCAGCACGTGCACGGCGCGCGAGGTCAGGTCGACCTCCTCGCGCGGGCGGTCGGGGCCTCCGGCCGAGCAGACGCGCACGCCGTTCATGCTCACGTCGACCGCGTAGGGGTCGAAGGGCGCCTGCGTCGTGCCGATCGCGGCGAGCACGCGGCCCCAGTTGGGGTCGTTGCCGAACACGGCGGCCTTGAACAGGTTGTTGCGAGCGACCGAGCGCCCCACCTCGACGGCGTCGGCCTCGCTGCCCGCGCCGACGACCTCGATCGCGATGTCGTGGCTGGCGCCCTCCGCATCGGTCTGCAGCTGCAGCGCCAGGTCGAGGCTGACCTCGCGCAGCGCCGCCGTGAACTCGGTCAGGTCGGGGGTCACACCGGATGCGCCGCTCGCGAGGAGCGTCACCTGGTCGTTGGTCGACATGCAGCCGTCGCTGTCGAGGCGGTCGAAGGTGACGCCGGTAGCGGCACGGAGGGCCGCATCCAGCTGCGCGGAGTCGAGCACGGCGTCGGTCGTGATCACGACGAGCATCGTCGCGAGACCCGGGGCGAGCATCCCGGCGCCCTTGGCCATGCCGCCGATCGTCCAGCCCGCGCCCGCGCGGTGCGCGGCCGTCTTGGGCTTCGTGTCAGTCGTCATGATCGCGGCCGCCGCGCCGGCGCCGCCCTGCTCCGAGGCCTCGAGCTGCTGCGCGGCGAGCTCGACGCCCGCCAGCAGCTTGGCGCGGTCGAGCTGGTCGCCGATCAGGCCGGTCGAGCAGACGAGCACGTCGCCCGCATCCACGGCCACCGCGGCGGCGACGCCCTCGGCCGTCGCGTGCGTGGTCTGGAAGCCCTGGGCGCCGGTGAAGCAGTTGGCGCCGCCGGAGTTGAGCACGATCGCCGAGACCTGCCCGTCGGCGATCACCTGGCGCGACCAGATGATCGGGTTCGCCTGGGCGCGGTTCGAGGTGAAGACGGCCGCGGCGGCGTTCAGCGGCCCGCGGTTCACGACGAGCGCGAGGTCGGGGTCGCCGCTGGTCTTGAGTCCGGCGCGCACGCCGGCGGCGGCGAACCCTGCGGGGGCGGTGACGGTCACGGGGCGACTCCGTTCACGGGAAGGCCGAGGGTCTCGTCGAGGCCCAGAGCGAGGTTGGCCGACTGGATGGCCGCGCCCGCGGTGCCCTTGACGAGATTGTCGAGGGCGCTCACGACGACGACGCGGCCGGCGCGCTCGTCGACGGCGAGGCCGACGAGCACCGTGTTGGCGCCCGTCGTGTCGCCCGAGCGCGGGAAGACGCCCTCGGGAAGCAGGTGGGCGAAGGGCTCGTCGGCGTAGGCGGCCTGCCACGCAGCCCGCACCTCGGCGGCCGTCGTGCCCGGCACGAGCTTCGCGGTCGAGGTGGCGAGGATGCCGCGCGACATCGGCACCAGCACCGGCGTGAACGAGATGCTCACCCCGCTGCCGCCCGCGGCCGTGAGGTTCTGGATGATCTCGGGCACGTGGCGGTGCACGCCGCCGACGCCGTAGGCCGAGGCCGAGCCGGCGATCTCGCTCGCGAGCAGGTTCAGCTTGAGGCTCTTGCCCGCGCCCGAGGTGCCGACGCTGAGCACGCTGACCAGGTCGTCGGCCTCGATGACGCCCGCGGCGATGCCGGGGGCGAGGCCGAAGGTCACGGCGCTGACGTTGCAGCCGGGAACGGCGATGCGCTTCGTCGCGGCGAGGGACGCCCGCTGGGCGCCGGCCGTGGCGATCGCGCCCGGCGTCGTGGTCGCGGTGTCGGAGCCGGCGATGGGCAGCTCGGGCATGCCGTAGGTCCAGGCGCCGAAGTACTCGCCGCCGTACCAGGTCTCCCAGGCTCCCGGATCGCGCAGGCGGTGGTCGGCGCCGCAGTCGACGACGAGCACGTCGTCGGGCAGCTGCGCCGTGATCGCGCCCGAGGCGCCGTGCGGCAGCGCCAGGAAGACGACGTCGTGGCCGGCCAGCACGGCCGACTCGGTCCGCTGCAGCACGAGGTCGGCGTAGGTCAGGAGGTGCGGATGCACGGCGGCGAGCTTCTCGCCCGCGTTGCTGTGCGCGGTCACCGTGGTGACCTCGAGATCGGGATGCGCGGCGAGGAGGCGGAGGAGCTCGCCCCCGGCGTAGCCGCTCGCGCCGGCGACGGCGACGGAGTAGGACATGGCGGATACCTCAGGATGTCAGCGACGGACGTGGATGCGGGGCGGCGACGTCAGCGCTGGTGAGGCTCGGCTCGTGGCCAGGCTCAGCGGCGGGACGACGCCCCGGTTCGGCGCGCACGACGGAGACGTCGCGCAGCGCGCTGCTGAGCTCCGGTCGTCAGGTCCACGCGTCGACCCTAGCGCGCCCCGCGGCACCCGACACAATCGGGGCCCGCGCATCCGGCCCTGTCGCTCGGAGGAACGCCCGGTCTAGCCTGGCGGCACGAGGCCGCGGCGGTCGTCGCCCGGCGGATGCGGAGGGTTCCCATGTCGGACATCGACCAGCTGCTCAAGACCCTGCCCGTCGGCGACATCGCCCGCCAGGTCGGCGTCGACGAGGACACCGCCGAGGACGCGCTGCAGCAGATCCTTCCCGGACTCCTCGGCGGGCTGCAGGCCAACGTCGCCGACGGCGGCGGCGCATCGCTCGAGAAGGCCCTCGGCACGCACCAGGGCCGCTCGCTCTCGCTCGCCGACGTCGACGAGGCCGACGGACGGAAGATCGTGAAGAACGTCTTCGGCGACAACGCCGCCCCGGTCGCCTCGAAGCTGGCCGACTCGAGCGCGAAGTCGTCGGTCACCTCGGGCCTGATCGAGAAGCTCCTGCCGATCGTGGCGCCGCTCGTGCTCGCCTGGATCGCGAACCGGTTCTTCGGGTCGAAGGATGCGGGTGACTCGACCGCGGCGCCGGCCTCGTCCAGCGGTGGGCTCGGCGACATCCTGGGCGGACTGCTCGGCGGGGGCTCGGGTTCCTCGTCGTCGGGGTCCTCCGCCGGCGGCATCGGCGACATCCTCGGTGGCCTCGGCGGGCTGCTCGGCGGCGGAAAGCGCTGACCCGAATCGGACCTCGCGCAGAAGTCGACTGACGACGACGGGCGGGATGCTCGCGCATCCCGCCCCGTCGTCTCGGCTTCGCCGCTGCTCGCGTCCTAGTCGCGCAGCGCCGCCCCGAGCCGCTCGGTCGCGAGCGCCACGCCCGCGAGCTTCGCCTCGGTCGCCTCGGCGGCCGTGAGGGTGCGGTCGGCGGCGCGGAAGCGCAGCGCGAGCGTGATCGACTTGCTTCCCTCGGGCACGCCCGGGCCGCGGTAGTCGTCGACGAGGCGCACGTGCTCGAGCAGCTCGCCCGCACCCTCCGTCACGGCCGCGATGACCTCGGCCGCCGGAACCGCCGCGTCGACGACGAGCGACAGGTCCTGCGTCGCCGCTGGCAGGGTGCCGATCGCACGCGCGGCGCGCTGGCCGCCGCCGAGGGCGATCACCGCATCCAGGTCCAGCTCGGCGACCGCGACGACGCGGGGCAGGTCGAGCTCCGCGGCGAGCGCCGGCAGCAGCTCGCCCGCGTGGCCGACGCTCTGCCCGTCGACGCGCAGCTCGGCCGTGCGTCCCGGGTGCAGCGCCGGGTGCGCGCCCTGCACGATCTCGAGCGTCACGCCCGCCGCGAGCGCGACCTCGCGCGCCGCATCGAGCGCGTCGGCGAGACCGGCGTGCACGGCCGCCAGCCCGGGCTGCTTCTCGACCACGTCGCCGAGCGCGAGGAAGCCCACGCGCCAGGCCTGCGCCGGGATCGACGCCTGCAGCTCGCTCAGCACGTCGTCCGTCGGGCGGGCGGCGCCGAGCGGGATGCTCTCGGTTCCGTAAGCCCGATCGGCCTCCGGCAGGAAGACGGTGCCGACCTCGTAGACCGCCAGGTCGGTGAGGCCACGGCCGAGGTTGCGGCGCGCGACCTCGACGAGGCCCGGCAGCAGGCTGCGGCGCATCAGCGCCGCCTCGCCGTCGAGGGCGTTCGCGAGCTTCACGGCCGGCGCCCCGGGCGTGAACGCCTCGATCTGCGCGCGCGAGTGGAACGGGTACGCCTGCACCTCGGTCGATCCCGCGTCGGCGAGCGCCTGCGCGACGCCGCGGCGGATGCCCTGCGCGCGCGTCAGACCGCGACCGGGCGGGGCGACCGGCAGCACCGACGGGATCTCGCCGTAGCCGACGATGCGCGCGACCTCCTCGACGAGCGTCGGCCCGTCGATCAGGTCGGGACGCCAGGTCGGCGGAGTCACGGTCGCCGTCGCGGTGAGCGCCAGGTCGCCGTGCACCTCCACCGTCGCGCCGATCAGCTGCAGCGTCGCCACGACCTGCTCGGCCGTGTAGTCGACGCCCACGATGCGCGTCGGCAGGTCGAGCGCGAACTCGATCGGGGCGGGCAGGATCGCGTCGCCCGCATCCACACCCAGCTCGTCGATCTCGCCGCCGGCCAGCTCGGCCAGCAGCTGCGCGACGCGGGCCGCCGCGAGCGGCGTGACGCGCGGGTCGACGCCGCGCTCGAGGCGCTTGGCGGCCTCGCTCGGCAGCTTGTGACGGCGGGCCGTGCGCGCGATCGAGATCGGATCCCAGTTGATCGCCTCGATCAGCACGTCGGTCGTCGCGTCCGAGATCTCGGTCGCCGCGCCGCCCATGACGCCGGCCAGCGCGACCGCACCCGACTCGTCGGCCACGACGAGGTCCTGCGGGTCGAGCTTGCGGGTCACCGCGTCGAGCGTCTCGATCGTCTCCCCCGGCGTCGCGCGGCGCAGCGTGATGCCGCCCTGCAGCTTCGCCAGGTCGAAGCCGTGGATCGGCTGCCCGAGCTCGAGCATCACGTAGTTCGTCACGTCGACGGCGAGTGAGATCGAACGGATGCCCGCGAGGCGCAGGCGGGAGCGCATCCACGTCGGCGTCGGCCGGGTCGGGTCGATGCCGCGCACCACGCGGAACGCGATGACCGAGGCGCCCTGGCGCCCGCGGATCGGCGCCGCGTCGTCGAGCACGACCGGGAATCCGCTCGCGGCCACCGGCGTCACCGCGTCGGCCGGGTCGCGGAAGGTCGCTCCCGTGGCGTGCGCGTACTCGCGCGCCACCCCGCGGATCGAGAAGGCGTAGCCGCGGTCGGGCGTCACGTTGATCTCGACCGCCGCGTCGTCGAGGCCGAGCAGCGGCAGCGCATTCGTGCCCGGCTCCGGGTCGAGACCCAGCTCGACCAGACGCAGGATGCCGTCGTGCTCGTCGCCGAGACCCAGCTCGCGGGCCGAGGCGATCATGCCGTCGGAGACATGACCGTAGGTCTTGCGCGCCGCGATCGGGAACGGTCCGGGCAGCACGGCGCCCGGCAGCGTCACCACGACCTTGTCGCCGACGCCGAAGTTGTGCGCGCCGCAGACGATGCCGCGGGGCTCGGCCTCGCCGACATCCACCTGGCACCAGTTGATCGTCTTGCCGTTCTTCTGCGGCTCGGGCTCGAGCGACAGCACGCGGCCGACGACGACGGGGCCCGTCACCTCGGCGACGTGCACGTCCTCCTCCTCGAAGCCGACGCTCACGAGCGCCTCGTGCACGTGCTCGAGCGTCGCGTCCTCCGGAAGCGCCGTCCACTCACGCAGCCAGCTCAGCGGGATGCGCATCACACCACCATCCCGAACTGCTGCGAGAAGCGCACATCGCCCTCGACCATGTCGCGCATGTCGTTCATGTCGTTGCGGAACTGCAGGGTGCGCTCGATGCCCATGCCGAACGCGAAGCCCTGGTACTCCTCCGGGTCGATGCCCGCCGCGCGCAGCACGTTGCGGTTCACCATCCCGCAGCCGCCCCACTCGACCCACCGCGCGCCGCCCTTGGCGTTCGGCTGCCAGACGTCCATCTCGGCGCTCGGCTCGGTGAACGGGAAGAAGTTCGGGCGCAGACGGATCTGCGCGCCCTCGCCGAACATCGAGCGCGCGAGGTGCTCGAGCGTGCCGCGCAGGTGCGCCATCGTCAGACCCTTGTCGATCGCGATGCCCTCGATCTGCTGGAAGACCGGGGTGTGCGTCGCATCCAGCTCGTCGGTGCGGTAGACCCGCCCCGGCGCGACGACGTAGAGCGGCAGCGGCCGGCTCAGCAGCGAGCGGATCTGCACCGGGCTCGTGTGCGTGCGCAGCACCAGGTGGCGCTCGACCGGTTCGACGAAGAAGGTGTCCTGCATCGCGCGGGCCGGGTGGTCCTCGTCGAAGTTCAGGGCGTCGAAGTTGAACCACTCGTGCTCGAGCTCGGGGCCCTCCGCGATCTCCCAGCCCATGCCGGTGAACACGTCGCCCATCGCCTCGGTCAAGAGGCTCAGCGGATGCCGGGCACCGGCGCGGCGACGGCTCGGCACCGCCGTCACGTCGACGCTCTCGGCGGCGAGACGCGCCTGCTCCTCGGCGGCGAGCACGACGCCCTCCTGCGCGGCGAGAGCCTGGTTGACGCGGCCGCGGGCCTGGCCGACGAGCTTGCCGGCGGCGGCCTTCTGGTCGCCGGGCAGATCGCGGATGGCGGCGTTCAGCTTCGCCAGCGGCGACTGCTCGGCCGTGTGCTCGGTGCGGGCGGCGCGCAGGGCGGTCGAGTCGCCGGCTGCGGAGATGGCCGCGAGTGCGGCATCCACGGCCTCGGCGACCGCCTGCTCGGTGATCGGAGTGGGGTCGGACACGAGAAGCGAGTCTATCGACGCGCGGCGGGCCGGACGCCGTCGGGCGTCTGGCCCGCCGCGCGGGGAGGGTGTCGGCGACGGCCGCTAGGCCTGGGCGCCGCCGGCCGGGTTCGAGAGGTTCATGACCGAGGTGCCCGTGGATGCCATGGCCGGGCTCTGCGGACGCTTGCCGCCGCCGCGCGGCTTGCGGCCGCCGCGCAGCCGCACCTCGAGCATCTTCGCGACGCCGGCCAGGATCAGGCAGAGCGCGATGTAGATCGAGCCCATGACGATCGCCGACGGGATGATCGGCGAGCCGTACTGCAGCTGGGTTCCGTAGAACTTCGCCAGGTACAGCAGCTCCTGGTAGGTCACGATGAAGCCGAGCGCGGTGTCCTTCAGCACAACCACGAGCTGCGCCACGATGATCGGCAGCATCGCGCGCACGGCCTGCGGCAGCAGGATCATGCGCATCAGCTGGCCCTTGCGCAGGCCGATCGCCATGCCCGCCTCGCGCTGCCCCTTCGGCAGCGACTCGACGCCCGCACGGAAGATCTCGGCGAACACGGCGCCGTTGTAGAGCGTGAGGCCCGCGACGACCGCCGCGTAGGGCGACCAGCGGATGCCGATCGTCGGCAGGCCGTAGTAGAACAGCATGATCAGGATGAGCAGCGGGATCGCGCGGAACAGCTCGGTCACGAGCATGACCGGCACGCGCACGACCGCGTGGTCGGAGAGCCGGCCCATCGCGAGGATGAAGCCGAGCACGAGCGACAGCACGCCCGCGAGGGCGAAGGCCGCGAGAGTGCGGCCGAGCGCACCCGCGATGTCGCTCCAGACCTTCTGATAGCCGAAGATCGACCACTTCTGAGCCGAGAACTGCCCCGTCACCGCGAAGCGGTAGACGATGAAGCCGAGGATGGCCGCGACCACGATCAGCGTGATCGCGCCGATCACGACCTGACGGCGACGGGCGCGGGGGCCCGGGGCGTCGAAGAGAACCGAGCTCATCGGGCGAGCCTCCACTTCTTCTCGAGCGCGCGTTGCGCCCACGACAGGAGTGCCACGAGGAGCACGAAGATCAGGGCCACCCAGAGCAGCACGACGAGCTGCGGCTCGCCGCGCTCCGAGAGGTAGGCGCGGATGGCGCCGGCATCGGCCACCGAGAAGCCGGCGGCGATGGTCGTGTTCTTCAGCAGGGCGATGAACACGTTCATGAGCGGCGGCACGATCGCGCGGAAGGCCTGAGGCAGCACGACCAGCGTCATCGACTGGCCGAAGGTGAGTCCGATCGCGCGCGCCGCCTCGGTCTGGCCGAGCGGCACGGTGTTGATGCCCGACCGCAGCGCCTCGGCGACGTAGGTCGCCGTGTAGAGCGAGAGCGCGATGATCGCCAGCACCAGATAGCTCGCCCGCGGCAGACCCAGCTTCGGGTAGCCGAAGGCGAAGAAGAAGAAGATCAGCGTGAGCGGGGTGTTGCGCACGATGTTGACGTACACGGTGCCGAGCGCGCGCATCGGCGCGACCGGCGAGACGCGGAACGTGCCCACGATGGTGCCGAGCACGAGGGCGATGAGACCCGCGCACACGAACATGATCAGCGTGTTGCGGAACCCCGTGACGAAGATGTCGAGGTTGTCGAGCAGCACGTTCACGCGCCGACTCCTTCCGGGAGGGGGATCGACGGGGCGACGTCGTGATCGACGTCGCCCCGTCCGGTCGGACTACTGGTAGTCGTCGACCTCGGGCTGGTCGACCTTCGTGCCCGAGGCACCGAGGGTCGCGTCGTAGATCCCGGTCCACACGTCACCGCCGTCGGTGAAGGTGGTGTTGATGAAGTGACGCAGAGCCGCGTCGCCCTTGGGCAGGCCCACGCCGTACTTCTCGGTGCTGAACGGCTCGCCGACGACCTTCAGGTCGTCGGGCGCCTGGGCGGCGTAGCCGATGAGGATCGCCTCGTCGGTCGTGACCGCGTCGACGCTGCCGTCGTTCAGCGCATCCACGCACTGCGAGTACGTGTCGAACTCCGTCGTCTTGGTGTCGGGGTAGTTCGTCTTGATGTTCTGGATCGGCGTCGAGCCCGTCGCGGAGCAGACCGTCTTGCCGGCCAGATCCTTGTCGGACTTGATGTCGTCGTTGTCGGCGGCGACCAGGAGGCCCTGGCCGGTCACGAAGTACGGGCCGGCGAAGTCGATCTGCTGCTTGCGCGCATCCGTGATCGAGTACGTGCCCACGTAGTAGTCGATGTCGCCGTTCACGATCGCCGACTCGCGGTTGGCGCTCGGGATGGCCTTGAACTCGATCTGCTTCTCGCTGAAGCCGAGCGAGGCCGCGATCCACTTCGCGATCTCGATGTCGAAGCCCGAGCGCTCGCCCGTGGCCGCATCCAGGAAGCCCAGGTTCGGCTGGTCCTCCTTGACGCCGATGACGACCTTGTCGGCCGCCTTCATCTTGTCGTAGGTCGGGCTGCCGGTCAGGTCGACGCTGTCGGCGACCGTGTACAGGTCCTTCGGCGGCTCGGAGGCGGCGCCTCCGGCTGACGGCGGGGCGCCCTGGGCGCATCCCGCGAGCGCGAGCGCCGCCACGGCGGCCGTCGCGGCGGCCGCGACACTCCACTTCTTGCTCATGTGCTGTGTTCCTCTCCTCGGTGCGGACCGGGTCACGGTCCGGAGTCTCTGGTCGGGTGTCCTTCGCAGAACGGGGGTGGTGCAGTCGCGGGCTCCGCTGTCGGGCCGGCGACGTTCGGGGGCCGGCGCGCACACGCGCCGGCGGGCGTCAGTGCGTGAGGATCTTCGAGAGGAAGTCCTTGGCGCGGTCCGACTGGGGGTTCGTGAAGAACTCCTCGGGCTTGCGGTCCTCGACGATCTGGCCGTCGGCCATGAAGACGACGCGGTCGGCGGCCTTGCGGGCGAAGCCCATCTCGTGGGTCACGACGATCATCGTCATGCCCTCCTTGGCGAGCTGCACCATGGTGTCGAGCACCTCGTTGATCATCTCGGGGTCGAGCGCCGAGGTCGGCTCGTCGAACAGGATGAGCTGCGGGTCCATCGCGAGAGCGCGCGCGATCGCGACGCGCTGCTGCTGGCCGCCGGAGAGCTGGGCCGGCAGCTTCGCCGCCTGGTTGGCGACGCCGACGCGGTCGAGCAGCTCCATCGCGCGCTTGTCGGCCTCGGCCTTGCTCTTGCCGCGCACCTTGATCGGCCCGAGGGTGACGTTCTCCAGGATCGTCTTGTGCGCGAAGAGGTTGAACGACTGGAAGACCATCCCGACGTCGGCGCGCAGCTTCGCGAGCCCGGCCCCCTCGGTCGGCAGCGGCGTGCCGCCGATCGTGATCGTGCCGTCGTCGATCGTCTCGAGGCGGTTGATCGCGCGGCACAGCGTCGACTTGCCCGAGCCGGAGGGGCCGATGATCACGACCACCTCACCCTTGCCGACGGTGATCGAGATGTCCTTGAGCACATGCAGCTCGCCGTAGTGCTTGTTGACGGAATCGAGGACGACGAGCGGATCCATTCGTTCACCCAACCACGCCCCCTTCACAGGGGGCAAACATGCGGCGCAAACGTAACCGAGGCGTAACGAACACCTGAAGCCGATATCGCTCGCGGCATACGCGATCCCGACGGTCGATTCCGTTCGCGGGATATCAGCTCGGACTCAGGCGGATTCGCTCCCGGCGCGCTGCGCGAAGGCGCTCTGGTAGAGGCACACCGAGGCCGCCGTCGCGAGGTTCATCGACTCGGCGTGGCCGTAGATCGGCACCCGCACCGAGGCGTCGGCGAGGGCGACGTGCTCGTCGAGCAGGCCGCGCGCCTCGTTGCCGAAAAGCCAGGCGGTCGGCTGGGCGAGGCGCTCCCCCAGCTCGGGCAGCTCGCCGCCGTCGATGTCGGCGGCCAGCACCGTGAGGCCCGCCGACCGTAGTCGCTCGAGCGTCGGCTCGAGCTCGAGGTCCTGCACGATCGGCAGGTGGAAGAGGGACCCGGTCGTCGAGCGCACGACCTTGGGGTTGTACATGTCGACGCTGCGGCCGGTCATCAGCACCGCATCGGCACCCGCGGCATCGGCGGCGCGGATGATCGTGCCGGCGTTGCCCGGGTCGCGGATCTCCTCGAGCACGGCGACCAGCTTCGGACCCGCGGCGAGCACCGCGTCGAGATCGGTGTGCAGGTGACGGGCCGTCGCGACGACGCCCTGCGGCGTGACCGTGTCGGCCATCGCATCCAGCACCGTATCGCGCACCTCCTGCGCTTCGATGCCCTGGCTCGCGGCCAGCGCGACGAGATCGGAGAGCCGGTCGCGCACCGAGGCGGCGACGAACAGCTCGACCAGCAGCTCGGGACGGTAGCGCAGCGCCTCGTCGACCGCCTGCGGCCCCTCGAGCAGGAAGAGCCCCGTATCGGCACGGGCGCCGCGCTTGGCCAGCTTGGCCACCGCGCGCACCCGCGGAGACCGGGGATTGTCGATCACGCTCGGAATCGTAACGGTCGCAGGGCGCGGAAACGCGAACGGCGCGCATCCCGTTCGAGGGATGCGCGCCGTTCGTGATGCGGGGCGCGATCAGCGGCCGAGCGGAGTCGGCCGACGATCTTCAGCTGCGGCGTGAGCTCAGGCCGCGTCGACCTTGGCGTTCACGTCGGTCGGGAGCGCCTTCTTGGCGGTCTCGACGAGCGCGGCGAAGGTCGCGGGCTCGTTCACGGCGAGCTCGGCGAGGATGCGACGGTCCACCTCGACACCGGCCAGACCCAGACCCTGGATCAGACGGTTGTAGGTGAGGCCGTTCGCGCGCGACGCGGCGTTGATGCGCTGGATCCAGAGGCGGCGGAACTCGCCCTTCTTGGCGCGACGGTCGCGGTAGGCGTAGACGAGCGAGTGAGTGACCTGCTCCTTCGCCTTGCGGTAGAGGCGCGACCGCTGACCGCGGTATCCCTCTGCGCGCTCGAGGATGACCCGGCGCTTCTTGTGGGCGTTGACTGCGCGCTTGACACGTGCCATTTCAGTTCGTCCTTAAATCCGTAGCCGGGCTTACTTGCCCAGGAGCTTCTTGATGACCTTGGCGTCCTGCGGGGCGAGGACGACGTCGCGGTTGAGGCGACGGGTGAGCTCGCTCGACTTGCGCTCGAGGTTGTGGCGCATGCCGGCGCCCTGCTTCACGACCTTGCCGGTGCCGGTGAGGCGGAACCGCTTCTTCGCACCCGAGTGCGTCTTCTGCTTAGGCATTCTCTTCCTTCGTGTTCGTCTCGGCGGACTCCTCCGCCGACTGCTCAGCCGCCTCAGCGGCCTCGTTCTGGGGCCCGCGCTTGCGCTCGGCGCGGCGGGCGTTGGCCTCGGCCTTGGCATCGACTTTGCTCTTCAGCGGGCCGATGATCATGACCATGTTGCGACCGTCGATGGTCGGGGTGGACTCGACGGAGCCGAACTCCGCCACGTCCTCGGCGAAGCGCTGCAGGAGGCGCACACCCTGCTCGGGGCGCGACTGCTCGCGGCCGCGGAACAGGATCATCGCCTTGACCTTGTCTCCCTCCTTGAGGAAGCCCTCGGCGCGCTTGCGCTTGGTCTCGTAGTCGTGCTTGTCGATCTTCAGGCGGAAGCGCACCTCTTTGAGGATGGTGTTGGCCTGGTTGCGTCGGGCCTCCTTGGCCTTCTGCGCCGCCTCGTACTTGAACTTGCCGTAGTCCATGATCTTGACCACGGGCGGGCGCGAGTTCGGCGCGACCTCGACCAGGTCGAGGTCGGCCTCCTGGGCGAGCTTCAGTGCCTGCTCGATGCGCACGACACCGACCTGCTCGCCACCGGGTCCGACGAGGCGCACCTCGGGAACCCGGATGCGCTCGTTCGTTCTGGGATCGCTGATGCGGAACTCCTTACGACGGGATGCTGCGTGCTCCGCTCCGTCCAGGCGGACGGGGCGCATCGAAAGGAGGAGAATGATCTCTTCATCGGCCGCGAGCGGCCTGCCGCCCTTGCGCTGCCGGACGGATCCGGCGGGGTGACAACGACCCGGCATCTCTGCAGAAGCGCGATGCGGGTGGGAGCGGAACTCCTCTTTCGAACCGGGGAGACCCCGGAGCCTCGGTAATGATAGCAGGGATGCGGGACTTCTCCCAGGCCGCCGGGGCGAGCGCCTCCTCGGAGCGCTGCCGACGCATCCGGTCGCGTGTCGCGGCGGCGGCTAGGCTCGCCGGGTGACCGACGCGCACCCCGACTCCGCGGCCGATGCCGACACCAGCTTCTCGTACTCCGCCGACGAGGAGATCCGCGACATCTCCGAGGTCCCCGCGGTCGAGCTGATCAACACGGTCGCCGTGCACCTGATGAGCGCCGCCGCGGTCAAGCTCGGCCTCGGCGACGGCCCCGACGCGCAGAGCGAGATCGACCTCGACGAGGCGCGCAAGCTCATCACCTCGCTCGCCGGCCTCGTCACGGCCGCCGCCCCCGAGGTCTCCGACTCGCACGCGCGCCCGCTGCGCGACGGGCTCCGCTCGCTGCAGCTCGCCTTCCGCGAGCTGTCGCCGATCCCGGATGCGGTGGGCAAGGGCCCCGGAGAGAAGTGGACCGGCCCGGTCAGCTGACCGGCTTCCCGACTGACCGAGCCCCTCAGCGGACCGACCGGCTCAGCCGACGACGCTGATCGCGAGCGAGTCGACGCGCTCGCTCAGCAGCGCATCCGCGCTCCAGCGCGCGCCGAGACGCTGCAGCACCGCCCCGCGGCCGGCCTCGTCGAGCTCGTCGGCCAGCGCCACCGCGACGAGAAGTTCGGGGCCGGTGAGCCGCGCATCCGGGTCGCCCGCGAGAGCGCGCACCCCCAGCACGGCCGGCTCGGCCGCCGTGGCCGCCTCGAGCGCCGCCGTGACAGCCGGGTCGTCGTGCGCCGCGACCCAGGGCGCGTCGAGCGCGAGCGCGGCCAGCTGACCGCGGCGCAGGCCGAACTCCGTCGGCGTCGTCGGGTCGAGCACGACCCGATCGGTGCCCTCTCCCCCGGCGGCGATCGCCACGCGGCGCGCCTCGACCGGGACGGGGCGCGCCATCGGGTTCCACGCCGACATCGCCGCGACGCCGGTGAAGGCCGGCAGCACCGGGCGGCCGTCGGGGCCGGCGAGCGTCACCAGCGAGAGCTCCTGCGTCTTGTCGACGAGCTGACCGTGTGCGCCCACGCCCTCGTCGCCGCGCTCCACGAGCAGCGGCACGAGCAGTCGCACCGGGCGCAGCGCCTCGATGACCTCGGCGGCGCCCAGCTCGCGGGCGCGGAAGCGCTGCAGCGCCTCGAGCAGGCGCGGATCGGCGCTGCCGTCGTCACCCGCGTTCGCGTTCGGCTCGAAGGCGCGCCCCTCGAAGGGCACGCCCGCCGAATCCGCGTGCGGGGTCATCGGGCTGCCGGTTCCGCGATCCGCGCTCAGGCGCCGGCGACGTCGAGCGCCTCGGCCAGCGTGAACGCGCCCGCGTAGAGCGCCTTGCCCACGATCGCGCCCTCGACGCCCGACGGCACGAGCTCGCGCAGCGCGGCGATGTCGTCGAGGCTCGAGATGCCGCCCGATGCCACGACGGGCTTGTCGGTGCGCTCGGCCACCTGCTGCAGCAGCTCGAGGTTCGGGCCGCGCAGCGTGCCGTCTTTCGTGACGTCGGTCACGACGTAGCGCGCGCATCCCGCCGCCTCGAGGCGATCGAGCACGGCCCACAGGTCGCCGCCGTCGCGGGTCCAGCCGCGGGCCGCGAGGGTCGTGCCGCGCACGTCGAGTCCGACGGCGATCGCCTCGCCGTATTCGGCGATCACGTGCGCCGCCCACTCCGGGTTCTCGAGCGCGGCCGTGCCCAGGTTGATGCGCTTGCAGCCGGTCGCGAGCGCGGCCTCGAGGCTCGCATCGTCGCGGATGCCGCCCGACAGCTCGACGTTGACCTCGCGCGGCACGCTCTTGATGACCCGCTTGATGACGCCGCGGTTCTCGCCGCGGCCGAATGCCGCATCCAGATCGACCAGGTGGATCCACTCGGCGCCCTGCTCGACCCAGGCGCCGGCCGCCTCGACCGGGTCGCCGTAGTCGGTCTCGCTGCCGGCCTCGCCCTGGGTGAGACGCACGGCCTTGCCGTCGGCGACGTCGACGGCGGGCAGCAGCTCGAGTCGCGGGGCGGAGTTGAAGGTCATGGCTGGTGGTTCCTCGGGATGGGATGGGCGGCGACCCGGACGGCGCGCCGCGATCGTCGGTCGGTCAGAGGCTGTCGATCCAGTTGCGCAGCAGGCGGATGCCCGCCTGCCCCGACTTCTCGGGGTGGAACTGGGTCGCGGCCAGGGGCCCGTTCTCGACGGCCGCGAGGAAGCGGCCGCCGTGGTCGGACCAGGTCAGCTTCGGGCTCGTGTGCTGGGGCGAGGGCGGGAGGTCCCAGCTGCGGGCGCCATAGGAGTGCACGAAGTAGAAGCGCTCGTCGTCGAGGCCGTCGAACAGCACCGAGCCGACGTCGGGCTCGACCGTGTTCCAGCCCATGTGCGGCAGCACCGGGGCCTCGAGCTCGTCGACCGTGCCAGGCCACTCGCCCAGGCCCTCGCGCTCGACGCCGCGCTCGACCCCCTTCTCGAACAGCACCTGCATGCCGACGCAGATGCCGAGCACCGGTCGGCCGCCGGCCAGGCGACGCCCGATCAGCTCGCCGCCGCGCACCGTCTGCAGCGCATCCACGACCGCGGCGAAGGCGCCGACGCCCGGCACCAGCAGGCCGTCGGCCTCCATGACCGCGGTGCGATCGGCCGTGAGCGCGACGTCGGCGCCGGCGGCCTCCAGCGCCTTGACGGCGGAGTGGACGTTGCCGGAGCCGTAGTCGAGCACGACGACGGAGGGTCGGGTCACAGGGCGCCCTTGGTCGAGGGCACGCCGCTGACCCGCGGGTCGGGCTCGACGGCCTCGCGGAACGCGCGCGCGAAGGCCTTGAACTGCGCCTCGGCGATGTGGTGCGGGTCGCGGCCGGCGAGCACCGTCAGGTGCACGCTGAGCCCGGCGTGGAAGGTGATCGCCTCGACGACGTGGCGGATCATCGAGCCGGTGAAGTGACCGCCGATGAGGTGCAGCGCGAAGCCCTCGGGCTCGCCGCTGTGCACGAGGTACGGGCGGCCGGAGACGTCGACCACGGCGCGGGCGAGCGCCTCGTCGAGCGGCACGTGCGCATCCCCGAATCGGCCGATGCCGGTCTTGTCGCCGAGCGCCTGACGGATCGCCGTGCCCAGCGTGATGCCGGTGTCCTCGACCGTGTGGTGCACGTCGATGTCGATGTCACCCGTGGCCTTCACGGTCAGGTCGACCAGCGAGTGCTTCGCGAAGGCGGTGAGCAGGTGGTCGAAGAACGGCACCGTCGTGTGGATGTCGGACTGACCCGTGCCGTCGAGGTCGAGCGAGAGCTCGATGCTCGACTCGCTGGTCGTGCGGGTCAGCTGCGCGGTGCGGCCTGCGGTCATGCCTGCGATCCTACCGAGGCGCCGTCGCCCGCCCCGTCCGCGGCGCCGTGCGCCCCGCCGGCACCGAGCGCCGCGAGCTGCTCGAGGAAGTAGTCCGTCTCCTGCGCCGTCCCTGCCGTGACCCGCAGCGTGTTCGGGATGCCGACGTCGCGGATCAGGATGTCGCGCGCGAAGAGCGCCTCGAAGGTCGCGTTCGGGTCGTCGACGTCGCCGAAGAAGACGAAGTTGGCGCTCGAGGGATACGGCCGGTAGCCGAGCTCCGGCAGCGCGGCGACGAGACGGTCGCGCTGGGCGGCGATGTCGTCGACCATCGCGAGCATGGTCGGCGCGTGCTCGAGAGCCGCGACGGCCGCCGCCTGGGTCAGCGCCGACAGGTGGTAGGGCAGGCGGACCAGGCGCAGCGCGTCGATGACCGCCGGATCCGCGGCGAGATAGCCGACACGGGCACCGGCGAAGGCGAAGGCCTTGCTCATGGTGCGCGACACCAGCAGGCGCTCGCGCCCCGGCAGCAGGCTCAGCGCGCTCGGCTGGTCCTTCGGCATGAACTCGGCGTAGGCCTCGTCGACCAGCACGATGCCGGGCGCCGCGTCGTAGACCGCCTGAACCACATCCACACCCAGCGGCGTGCCCGTCGGGTTGTTCGGGGCGCAGAGGAAGACCACGTCGGGCTGCAGCTCGGCGACCTGGCGTGCCGCCGTCTCGGGCGACAGCTCGAAGTCGGCATCGCGCTCACCCGCGACCCACTGCGTTCCGGTGCCGCTCGCGATGATCGTGTGCATCGAGTAGGTGGGCGGGAACCCGAGCAGCGTGCGGCCCGGACCGCCGAAAGCCTGCAGAACGTGCTGCAGCACCTCGTTCGACCCGTTCGCGGCCCAGATCTGCTCGGGAGCGATGCCGTGGCCGAGGTACGCCGCGAGGTGCTCGCGCAGCTCGGTGAACTCCCGGTCGGGGTAGCGGTTGACGCCGAGCACGGCGCGGGCGACCGATTCGACCACGTGGCGCGCCACGTCTTCAGGCACGGGATGCGTGTTCTCGTTGACGTTGAGCTGGTAGCGCACGCTGGCCTGCGGCGCGCCATAGGGCGTCTTGCCGCGCAGGTCGTCTCGGATCGGGAGCTCGGAGAGCGATGTCACCCGGCGAGTCTAGAGCGGCTCCGCGTGCGGCTCCGCCCTGGCGTCGTCCGAGGTCGCGCTCCCGGAATCCGGCAGGGCGCGCAGGAACTCGTGCACCTGCTCGGCCGGGATCTCGCAGGGCTTGAGCAGCACGCCCGCCGCGGTGCGCCAGACGTTCGCGCTCAGGTACCCGCGCCCGCCGAGTCGCTCGGCGGCCAGCGTCGTCGAGCGGCCGCCCGCATGTTCGGTGCGGGTCACACCCCACGGCTCTCCGGCGATCTGGATGCGCGACCAGCCCAGCGGCAGGGCATCGAGCCGGGCGAGCTCGCCGGCATCGAGCACACCGGGATCGGGGTCGCCGACACCGAGCGCACCGAGATCGGGGTCGCCCGCATCGAGCGCGTCGGGATCACGGCGATCGGAGGGCGACTCGGGCACGAGCGCAGGCTAACGAAAGGCGGCCCGCCTCCGCGGGGGACGGAGGCGGGCCGGACAGCCGGCCGCGAGGGGTGCGGCGGCCACGAGCGCCGGTGGGAAACCGGCGGACGATCGGTGGAACCGGGTCAGTTGCTGTACTGCGTCGGGATCGCGAGCAGGTCGTTCGGCTCGAGGCTCGCCGAGTCGAGCTGGTTGAGGTTGATGATCGCGGCCGCGACGTCGCGCGGGTCGCTCTCGGGCGCGACGCGCTCGGCGATGCTCCAGAGCGTGTCGCCCGACTGCACGCGGATGTGCTCGAAGGTCGTCGACGAGCTCGTCGACGTGGCGACCGCGTCGCCGCCGCCGAGCACCAGCACCGCCGCGCCGAACACGAGCGGGATCGCGATGAGGGCGGAGAGCACCATCTGGCCGCGACGCGTGATGCGCAGGCGCGCTGCGCCCGGACGCGGAGCCGCCGTCGCGGGCGACGTGAACGACGCGGGTGCGAGGGAGATGGTGCTCATGGTGACCTCCTGAGGATGGACAGCTTCGCCGCCGGTGCTCGGCCGGGAGCACCGGCTGCGAAGCTGTGTTCCGAACATATCTTCTATCGAACGTATGTTCAAGTCGGACCTCCGAATCGGCCCGGAATCCCGGATCGGAACGGCGACACGCTCGAACAGATGTTTGAGCAGACCTCCCGAACCGGATACAGTTCCGAATGTCTGGAGACAGCTTCCCGACGACCACCGACATCCGCCGGTACCGGCCCGAGAACGCGGGCTCAGCGCCTCGCGCGGAGCCCCGCATCCCGAGCCGGCCGCGAGCCGGAACGACCGAGAGGACCGCGCGCATGAGCGACGCCACGACCGACAAGGGCGGCACCCGCCGGCGCAAGAGCCTGAGCGAGAAGCAGCTCGCGATCCTCGAGTTCATCGGCCAGCAGGTCGCCACCCGCGGCTACCCGCCGAGCATGCGCGAGATCGGCGATGCCGTCGGCCTGGCCTCGCTGTCGAGCGTCACGCACCAGCTCAACCAGCTTGAGCTGAGCGGCTATCTGCGCCGCGACCCCAACCGACCCCGTGCGCTCGAGGTGCTGATCGACCTGCCGTCGACGTCGTCGGCCGTCGACTCCGCTCCCCCGGTCGGCGACGCCGCGATGGTGCCGCTCGTCGGCCGTATCGCCGCGGGCGTGCCCATCACGGCCGATCAGCAGATCGACGAGGTGTTCCCCCTGCCGCGCCAGCTGGTCGGCAAGGGCGACCTCTTCATGCTCAAGGTCGTGGGCGAGTCGATGATCGACGCGGCCATCTGCGACGGCGACTGGGTCGTCGTGCGCACGCAGAACAACGCCGAGAACGGCGAGATCGTCGCCGCGATGCTCGACGGCGAGGCGACCGTCAAGGTGTTTCGCCAGCGCGACGGACACACCTGGCTGCTGCCGCGCAACTCGGCGTTCGAGCCGATCCTGGGCGACCAGGCCGAGGTGCTCGGCAAGGTCGTGGCGGTGCTGCGCGCGGTCTGACCCCGCCGGACGGCGCAGCGAGGGTGCCGCGACGCGGTCGAGCGACCGCGCCGCCGCACCTCAGGCGCGGGCGAGCGGCTCGGCCAGCATCGACTCCAGCTGCCGCGCCACCGGCTCCATCGCGAGCAGACGCACGCGCGTGCCCTCCTCGACGTACTCGGTGTCGACGATCCGCGCGTTCGCGTGAGCGAACGAGACCACGTCACCGCGGTCGTAGGGCACCAGCAGCTCGAGCTCGACGTCGGGCTGCGGCAGCAGCTGCGCGATGCGCTCCTGCAGCTCGGCGACGCCTTCGCCCGTGCGCGCCGACACGAAGATCGCACGCGGTTCCAGTCCGCGCAGCACAAGCCGCGCATCCTCGTCGATCAGGTCGGCCTTGTTGAAGACGACGATCTCGGGCAGGTCGCGCGCCTCGACCTCGCCGATCACATCGCGCACGGTCGTGAGCTGCGAGGCGGGGTCGGGATGCGCACCGTCGACGACGTGCACGATCACGTCGGAGTCGCGCACCTCCTCGAGGGTGGAGCGGAAGGCCTCGACGAGCTGGTGCGGCAGGTTGCGCACGAAGCCGACCGTGTCGGCCAGCGTGTAGAGACGTCCATCGGGGGTGCGGCTGCGGCGCACCGTCGGGTCGAGGGTCGCGAACAGGGCGTTCTCGACGAGCACGCCCGCCCGCGTGATGCGGTTGAGCAGACTCGACTTGCCCGCGTTCGTGTAGCCGGCGATCGCGACGCTCGGCACGGCGTAGCGGTTGCGGTTGGCGCGCTTCGCCTCACGGGCGGGCGCGAAGCCCTTGATCTGGCGGCGCAGACGCGCCATGCGGGTGTGGATGCGGCGGCGGTCGAGCTCGATCTTCGTCTCACCCGGTCCGCGGCTTCCCATGCCGTTGCCCGCGCCCACCTGGCCACCGGCCTGGCGGGACATCGACTCGCCCCATCCGCGCAGTCGCGGCAGCAGGTACTCGAGCTGCGCCAGCTCGACCTGGGCCTTGCCCTCGCGGCTCTTGGCGTGCTGGCTGAAGATGTCGAGGATCACGGCCGTGCGGTCGATGACCTTCACCTTGACCGCGTCTTCGAGCGCACGGCGCTGGCTCGGCGCCAGCTCGGCGTCGGCGACGACGGTGTCGGCGCCGCTGGCCGCGACGATCGCCGCCAGCTCCTCCGCCTTGCCGCGGCCGATGTAGGTCGCCGGGTCGGGATGCGGGCGCCGCTGCAGCAGTCCGTCGATCACGACCGCGCCGGCCGTCTCGGCGAGCGAGGCCAGCTCGCGCAGCGAGACCTCGGCATCCTCGAGCCCGCTGCCCGAGTAGACGCCGATCAGCACGACGTTCTCCAGTCGCAGCTGCCGGTACTCGACCTCGGTGACGTCGTCGAGCTCGGTCGAGAGGCCCTGGACGCGGCGCAGTGCCGCGCGCTCCTCGCGATCGAACTGGTCGCCGTCGCGGGAATCGTCGTAGTGGTCGTCGTCCTGCAGGCTCACCGAGCGCGCGCCGAAGCGCGCCACGGAGGCTCGGCTCTGCTCCGCGGCGAGCACGCGGTCGATGGCGGAGTCCGACGGACGCTCGATGGCGTCGTCGCCCCGCGATTCCTCGTCGTATCCGGTCATGATTCGGTCAACCCTAGTTCCTCGGCTCCGGTAGGTTTCCAGCATGTCCGGCGAGCACTACTTCTCCCCCCAGCCCGGGAGCGAATTCGTGCCGCGCACGATCCCCGTCACGCTCGCCGGTCGACGGGTCGAGGTGACCACCGCCGGCGGCGTGTTCAGCCCCGACCGGATCGATTCCGGCACCTCGGTGCTGCTGGGCGCCGTGCCCGCTCCCCCGCCCGGCGGGCACCTGCTCGACCTGGGCTGCGGATGGGGCCCGATCGCGCTCAGCCTCGCCCTCGACGCTCCTCGTGCGACCGTGTGGGCGGTCGACGTGAACGAGCGGGCGCTCGACCTGGTGCGGCGCAACGCGGAGTCGCTCGGACTCGACAACGTCAACGCCGTGACCCCGGATGCTGTTCCCGACGACGTGCGATTCCGCGCGATCTGGTCGAATCCGCCCATCCGCGTCGGCAAGAACGAGCTGCACGCGCTGCTGCTGCAGTGGCTGCCGCGACTCGACCGGGGCTCGGATGCCTGGCTCGTCGTGGCGAAGCAGCTCGGATCTGACTCGCTGCACCGCTGGCTCGAAGGCGAGCTCGGTCGCGACACGACCGTGCTGCGCGCCGCGACGAGCAAGGGATACCGCGTGCTGCGGGTGCGACGCCGCGCGGCCACGGGCGCGGACGCGACGACGGACTGACGCGCGCCGAGGGGCCTCGCCGCGTTCGATTCGCGCTGGCGGCCCTAGCCGAGCGTGCCGCGGTAGACCAGCTCGGCCGGGCCGCTGAGCTCGACGCGCGCGGCGCCGCCGCCGACCCCGCCGTCTCCCCCGTCGGCCGCAGCCCGGGTCACGCGCACGCCGACCGTGCCACCCGGCACGTCGACGAGCCAGCGGTCGATCGTGTCGCCGGCGAAGTGGCGCACGGCGAGGGCGGCCGCAGCCGCCCCGGTGCCGCACGACAGGGTCTCGCCGCTGCCGCGCTCGTGCACGCGCATCCGGATGCGACCCGTGCCGTCCTGCACGAGGGGCTCGGCCGGCACGACGAACTCGATGTTCGCCCCGTGCGGCGGGATCGGGGCCACGCGCGGGGCGCGGTGCAGGTCGAGCGCGTCGAGCTCGGCGTGATCGGCGAGCACGACCACGATGTGCGGGTTGCCGACGTCGATGCCGAGCCCCGGCCGGTCGACCTCGAGGCCGTCCGCGGCGACGGTGGGCTCCCCCTCCTCGACGCGGAAGACCCCGAGATCCACGGCCCAGCCGTCGACCTCGCGGCGCAGGCGGCGCACGCCGCTGCGGGTGCCGATCGAGACGGTCTCGCCCACCGCGATGTCGGCGAGGCCCTCGGTCACCAGGTACTCGCCGAAGACACGGATGCCGTTGCCGCACATCTCGGCGATGCTGCCGTCGGCGTTGCGGTAGTCCATGAACCACTCGGCGCTCGCGTCGTCGGCGAGCAGCGCACGGCCCTCGTCGAGCCGCTCGGAGCGGATCGCGCGGATGACGCCGTCGCCCCCGACGCCGAAGCGACGGTCGGCCAGGGCGGCGGCGTCGAAGGTCAGCTCGCCCTGCGGGTCATTGAGCAGCACGAAGTCGTTGCCGGTGCCGTGTCCCTTGGTGAAGGGCAGAGCGGTCGACGAGGCGGAGCCGGGTGCGGCGTCGGCGGGGAGGGTGCTGCTCACCTGCTCAGGCTACCGGCGGCATCCCGTGACCCGCTCCGGCCGGCATCCGCGTTCCGCTCCGGGCGGCGTGCTGCGTCGGCGGGCCGACGGTGGTGAGGCGGTGCGGTGGCGGTGGCGGTGGCGGGCCGAGTCAGCCGGCCGCGGGCGACGCAGCCGAGCGGATGCGATCGAGCGCGACCTCGACCCGGTCGGGGACCAGCGCGTCGATCCAGTGCGTGTCGGGGTAGCGGCGGAACCAGCTGACCTGACGCCGCGCGTAGCGCCGCGTGAGCGCCGCCGCATCGGCGATCGCCGTCCCCGCGTCGACCTCGCCGTCGAGCTGAGCGAGGGCCTGGGCGTAGCCGATCGCCCGCGCGGCGGTCACCCCGAGGCCGGTCGGGCGCAGCGCGGCGACCTCGTCGATCAGGCCGGCCGCCCACATCCGCTCGACGCGACGATCGAGACGCTCGACGAGGAGCGATCGGTCGAGCTCGAGGCCGATCGTCACGGCGGGGCGCCACAGGGACTCCGAACCGGGCTGGCCGGTGCGGAACGGCCGTCCGGTCAGCTCGATCACCTCGAGGGCGCGCACGAGCCGACGGCCGTTGCTCGCGCCGATCTCGCGCGCCGATTCGGGGTCGATCTCGAGCAGGCGGCGGTGCAGCATCCCGGGTCCACGCTCGTCGAGTTCGGCCTCGAGCCGCCCCCGGATCGCGGCGTCCGTTCCGGGGAAGTCGTAGTCGTACAGCACCGCCGACACGTAGAGGCCGCTGCCGCCCACCAGGATCGGCTGTGCGCCGCGCGCGCGGATGTCCTCGATCGCCGCCCGGGCATCGCGCTGGTAGGCGGCCACGCTCGCCTCGTCGCGCGGGTCGAGCACGTCGAGCAGGTGATGCGGAACGCCGCGGCGCTCGGAGGTGCTCAGCTTGGCAGTGCCGATGTCCATGCCGCGGTAGAGCTGCATGGCGTCGGCGTTGACGATCTCGGTAGGCACGCCCTGCGCCGCGAGCCGCTCGGCGAGATCGAGCGAGAGGTCGGACTTGCCGGTGCCGGTCGCGCCGATCACGGCGACGATCGGCGACGGATCGCCATCAGCGGCGCGTGGGCTCGACTCGGCGGATGCGGGGCTGGTCACGGGTGCGGAGGTCGCGGGAGTGCGGGTCGAGGCCGACCGCCGGCTCAGAGGCCGGGGCGCAGCGGGATGCCGTCGCGCAGCGACGGGAGGCCGAGGCTGACGCCGGCGCCGTTCGCGGCGGGCGCGTGGGCGGGCACGGCGCAGCTCTCGGCCTGGTCGCGATCCCAGGCGTCGCCGGCGCGCGTGCGACGCACGGGGATGGGCGATCCGTCGGCCGAGTCGGCGATCAGGTAGAACGGCGCGGCGCGGCTGATCACGACCGAGGCGACGTCGCCCGGGCGGGGCTCGACGCTGCCGGGCGTCATCTCGAAGTGCACGAGACGGCCGTCCTCGGCGCGGCCTGAGAGTCGGTGCGTGTCGGCGTCGCGGCGCCCCTCGGACGGCGCGACGAGCACCTCGACCGCGGTGCCGACGAGCTTCTGGTTCTCCTCGTGCGAGATGCGCTCCTGCAGCTCGATCAGGCGTTCGTAGCGCTCCTGCACGACCTGCTTGGGCAGCTGATCGGGCATGGTCGCCGCGGGCGTGCCCGGGCGGATCGAGTACTGGAACGTGAACGCCGACCCGAAGCGGGCCTGCTCGACGACCCGCATCGTGTCCTCGAAGTCCTCGTCCGTCTCGCCGGGGAAGCCGACGATGATGTCGGTGCTGATCGCGGCGTGCGGCAGCTTGGCGCGCACACGGTCGAGGATGCCGAGGAAGCGCTCGGAGCGGTACGACCGGCGCATCGCCTTGAGCACGCGGTCGGAGCCGGACTGCAGCGGCATGTGCAGCTGGGGCATCACGGCCGGCGTCTCGGCCATCGCGTCGATCACGTCGTCGGTGAAGGCGGCGGGGTGGGGACTGGTGAAGCGGATGCGTTCGAGTCCCTCGATCGCGCCGGCCGCCCGCAGCAGCTTGCCGAAGGCGAGACGGTCTCCGAACTCGACGCCGTAGCTGTTGACGTTCTGCCCGAGCAGGGTGACCTCGATCGCGCCGTCGTCGACGAGCAGTCCGATCTCGCTGAGGATGTCGCCCGGCCGCCGGTCGCGCTCCTTGCCGCGCAGGCTGGGCACGATGCAGAAGGTGCAGGTGTTGTTGCAGCCGACGGAGATGGAGACCCAGCCGCTGGCCGCGGACTCGCGCCGCGTGGGCAGCGTGGACGGGAAGACCTCGAGCGCCTCGAGGATCTCGAGCTGCGCATCCCCGTTGTGGCGGGCGCGCTCGAGCAGGGTGGGCAGCGAGCCCATGTTGTGGGTGCCGAAGACGACGTCCACCCACGGGGCCTTGTCGAGGATGACCGACTTGTCCTTCTGGGCGAGGCAGCCGCCGACGGCGATCTGCATGCCCTCGTGCTCGCGCTTCGCGGCGGCGAGGTGACCGAGCGTGCCGTAGAGCTTGTTGTCGGCGTTCTCGCGCACGGCGCAGGTGTTGATCACCACGACGTCGGCCTCGACCCCGTCGCCGGCCCGGGTGTAGCCCGCCGCCTCGAGCGAGCCGCTGAGCCGCTCGGAGTCGTGCACGTTCATCTGGCAGCCGAAGGTGCGCACCTCGTAGGTGCGGCTGCGGCTGCCCGCGGGCTCGGGGACGGTGTCGAGCAGGGTCATGGTGCGATGAGTCTAAGACGCCGGGATGACGGTGCTGTTTCGGCCGACCGGCTCGGCCCGGCCGGCCGGTTCGATCGGGCCGGCTCAGCTGAACCGCACGCCGGAACCGCGTCGACTCGGCGCGAGCGCCGCATCGACGGCCGTGCGCACCGTGCTGCCCGAGTACCCGCGGCGAGCGAGATACGACGACAGCCTCCGCACCGCGGTCTCGTGATCGAGGGACCGCAGCTGGGCCGCCCGCTTGATCGCGAGCTCGCGCGCGCGAGCGAGTTCGTCGCCGCTGTCGACCAGCTCGAGCGCGTACTCGATGGCGGCGGGCGAGAGCAGTCGGCGGGTGAGCTCGGCGGCGATGGCCGTGCGACCGAGGCCCTTGCGCTCCTGGAGCGTGCCGACGAGCTGCTGGGCCAGAGCCGCATCGTCGATCAGGCCGACGGATTCCAGCCGCGCGAGCTCGGACGCGACCGACTCCTCGTCGAGCTCGCGAGCGCCGAGCACCCGCTCCATCTCTCGGCGCGACATGCCGCGTCGCGTGAGCGCGTGCATCGCGACGTTCTCGGCGTTGCGCGCGGCCTTGGCGGCGGCGCGCTCGGCGGCCTGCTCCTCGCGCGCGAGCGGGCCTGAGCCGAGGGAGCCTCCCGACTCGTCGTCGGCGCCCTCGTCGTCGAACTCCGCGTCATCGAAGGAGCTGCGTCGCGAGGGCGTGACCTCGTGCTCGACTCCCGGCGTCGCCCACCCGCTCGCGGCATCGCCCTCCCGGCTCGTCGATGCGGCCGAACCGCGCGCCGGGTGGCGCGATGCGCCCATCCGCGCACGACGGCGCTCGAGCAGTTCGTCGACCTCGCCCAGCACGCTGCGCAGGGTCGGCAGGTCGTCGTCGCCCGCGGTACCGCGGGAGTCCCCGCTCGCCGGCGCGGACACGGCTTCGGCGCGGGCTCCGGGCAGCCAGGTCACCGGAGCGAGATGGCCCGGACCCGCGGCCGGCTGCTGCTGATCGTCGTTGTCGGATGCGCTCATGGCGAGTCCTCCCGTGCGGCTGACGTGATGGTGCGGCAGGCGGGGTGGTCGATTCCGCATCGGCATCGACCACCCGACCCTGTCAGGCGTTCGCGGCCTTGCGAGCCTTCAGCTCGTCCTGCAGCGAGGCGACGTTCTCGGCCGCGGCAGCCTGAGCCGCCTCGGCCTGAGCCGCCTTGCCGGCCTCGCCGACGCCGAGCTTGCCGAGGATCTTGGTCTCGATCTCCTGCGCCATGTCGGGGTTCTGCAGCAGGAAGTTGCGGGCGTTCTCTTTGCCCTGCCCCAGCTGGTCGCCGTCGTAGGTGTACCAGGCGCCCGACTTCTTGACGATGCTGTGCTCCACGCCGTAGTCGATCAGGCTGCCCTCGCGCGAGATGCCGACGCCGTAGAGGATGTCAAACTCGGCCTGCTTGAAGGGCGGAGCCATCTTGTTCTTGACGACCTTGACGCGGGTGCGGTTGCCGACGGCGTCGGCGCCGTCTTTCAGGGTCTCGATGCGACGGATGTCGAGTCGCACCGAGGCGTAGAACTTGAGCGCCTTGCCGCCCGCGGTGGTCTCGGGGCTGCCGAAGAACACGCCGATCTTCTCGCGCAGCTGGTTGATGAAGATCATCGTGGTCTGCGTCTGGTTCAGACCACCCGTGAGCTTGCGCAGCGCCTGGGACATGAGTCGGGCCTGGAGGCCGACGTGCGAGTCGCCCATCTCGCCCTCGATCTCGGCGCGCGGCACGAGCGCCGCCACCGAGTCGACGACGATGAGGTCGATCGAGCCCGAGCGCACGAGCATGTCGGCGATCTCGAGCGCCTGCTCCCCCGTGTCGGGCTGCGAGACGAGGAGGGCGTCGATGTCGACGCCGAGCTTCTTCGCGTACTCGGGGTCGAGCGCGTGCTCCGCGTCGATGAAGGCCGCGATGCCGCCGTTGCGCTGCGCGTTCGCGATGGCGTGCAGGGTCAGCGTGGTCTTACCCGACGACTCCGGGCCGTAGATCTCGATGATGCGGCCGCGGGGCAGACCCCCGATGCCGAGCGCGACATCCAGCGCGATGGAGCCGGTGGGGATGATCGCCACGGGTGCGCGCTCGTCGCTGCCGAGCCGCATGACCGTGCCCTTGCCGAACTGACGGTCGATCTGCGCGAGAGCGGTCTCGAGGGCCTTCTCGCGGTCTGCTGCTGTGGGCATGTGCCGGTACTCCTTCTGCTGGGCGAGCGTGCTGCTCGCGATCGGTGCGCCCGTCTTCTGTCGTCCCCGTCAGGCCGGTGATGCCAGGCCTTCTGCTTCCGACAGGGCTGTCGAGCCGTCTGACTTCGACGTGGTCGACGCTAGGCCCGCCCACCGACATCCCGAGGGATCGACGGGCGGAACCAGCACAACTCGTCTTCGAAAGAGGCTGTGGAGGAATGCTACCGAGAAGCGAACAGATGTTCGAGTGATCCGGCGTCGGCGTGTCGCGGCGTTCGAACGCCGAGTCGCCGGCGTCGCCGGAGGTACCGGATGTCCGGCACGCCGGAGCGGCTCAGTCGCGCGGGTCGGGAAGACCGACACCGTGCCAGCGCTCGCGCGGCACGTCCCGGGCCCGGCACAGCGCGAGCCACACATCGCGCGCGGGGACGCCGGCGGCCAACGCGGCGCGCGGGGTGCGGTCGCCGAGCTCGACCAGCTGGGAGTCGTCGATCAGCACGCGCCCGAAGCCCTCGCCGAACTCGTCGGCGACGGCGCGCTGGAACTCGCTGACCTTCATCCCCACCACGCTAGCCCGCACCGCCGACCGGCGCCGCCCCGCGATGCCGCGCACGCCCCCACGACACGACGAAGCCCCGGCCGATCCGGCCGGGGCTTCGTGATGTCTCGTGTGTCCGCTCGCGCGGATCCGGGTCAGCGGACCGCGAATCCCGCGTCGAACTCGGCGACCAGCTCGTCGGGCAGCGTGTCGGGCACGACCGGGGTCACGCCCTCGAGAACCGCCAGACGGTCGCCGACCTCGCGCATGATGGCCGAGATCGGGGTGTCGAGCGCCTCCGCCACCGAGGCGAGGATCTCGGAGCTGGCCTCCTTCTGGCCCCGCTCCACCTCGCTGAGGTAGCCGAGGGCCACACTGGCCTTGCTCGCGACCTGACGCAGGGTCATGGCCTTCTGCAGTCGCACGTCACGGAGGACATCGCCGATTTCCTGTCGAACCAGAACCATGGTGATCCTCCTTCACTGTCTCGCCTCACCGGGAGGCCCAAGATAGCGCTCTCGATGCGAGAACTCTAACCAGCCCGGGCTGTCAAAGCCGTGTGAGACCGTCACATGTAACGTGATCGAAACGGCGCTCATTCCCCAGACCCCAGTGCGGGGGCGGGATGCGCTCCGCCGGGTCAGCGCGAGCTCTCGAGCACCTCGTCGAGCAGGTCGAGAGCCGCCGCGACGGCGTCGGCGCGGATGCGTGCGCGGTCGCCGGCCAGCAGGAGCTCGCGCACCTCGACGCGCTCGTCGAGAGCGACCGCGACGAAGACCGAGCCGACCGCACGGCCGTCCTGCGGATCGGGCCCGGCGACGCCGGTGGTGCCGATCCCGAGGCGCGCGGCTCGGCCGTCGACCGCCAGCGCGCTCCGCACGCGCTGTGCGAGCTGGGCGGCGACCTCGGGATGCACGGCTCCGTGCCGCTCGAGCAGCCGCGCATCCACGCCGACGATGTCGCGCTTGAGCGGCGTCGCGTAGGCGACCGCTCCCCCGTGCAGCACGGCCGAGATGCCGGGCACCGTGACCAGCTCGGCGACCACGAGGCCGCCCGTGAGCGATTCGGCGACGGCGGTCGTGAGGCCGCGGGAGATCAGCTCGGCGCCGAGCTCGGCGACCGGACGGGTCACGCGCGCGGCTCGGTGCCCGCGTCGGCGCCCGACGCCGCGTCGCCCGTCGAGGCGGGTCCGGCGGGCTTGGCGGCGCGGCCGACGCGCGCGGCCTCGACCAGGTACTCGATGCCGCTGCCGACCGTGAGCAGCACGGCCAGCGTCATCAGCCCGGTGTTGACCCAGTGCATCCAATCGCCCAAGAGCGACCACAGCGGCACGAGCGCGAACGACACGGCCACCGCCTGCACGACGGTCTTGATCTTGCCCCAGATAGAGGCAGCGATCACCCGGTCGCGCAGCGCGATGAAGCGGAACACCGTGATGCCGAACTCGCGCACGAGGATCACGATCGTGACCCACCACGGCAGCTCGAGCAGGATCGAGAGGCCGACCAGCGCGCCGCCGACCAGGATCTTGTCGGCGATCGGATCGACCAGCTTGCCGAAGTCGGTGACGAGGTTCTGACGCCGGGCGAGGAAGCCGTCGACCGAGTCGGTGAGGATCGCGACGAGGAACAGAGCCGCGGCGACCCAGCGCAGCACGCCGTCGTCGCCGCCGTCGGCGAGCAGCAGCCAGATGAAGACCGGGGCGAGCAGGATGCGCACGACCGTGACGATGTTCGCCACGTTGCCGAGGCTGGCCTGGGTGTCGCCGTGCGAGGCGACGCGACCGCGCATCGGGTTCGTGCGGGGTGCGGAGGAACCGGGACCGCCGGCCGAGCCGCCCGTGGGCGAACCGCCCTGCGGGGAGGAGGAGAGAGCCACGCCTACCCCCTGCCGGTCAGATTCCAGGCATCCTCGTCCGAGTCGCCGTCGACCTCAGGATAGCCACTCGTCATCGCGGCCACGGGGTCGTCCAGGGGATCCCCGGCAGCGCTGCCGCCGGTCGCTCCGCCACCCGGACGCGACGGCGCCGACGCGGCAGCAGAGCCACCCGAACCCGAGCCGGGCGCCGGCTCGCCGCGCAGTCGCGCGAGCACCTCGGGAAGCTGGTCGGGCGTGACGAGCACGTCGCGGGCCTTCGATCCCTCGGACGGGCCGACGATCTCGCGCGACTCGAGCAGGTCCATGAGGCGGCCGGCCTTGGCGAAGCCGACGCGCAGCTTGCGCTGCAGCATCGAGGTCGAGCCGAACTGGGTGCTGATGATCTGCTCCGCGGCGGCCAGCAGCAGCTCGAGGTCGTCGCCGATGTCGGCGTCGATCTCGCGCTTCTCGACCACGGCGGCGACATCCTCGCGGTAGTCGGGCTGGGCCTGCTTCTTGACGAAGTCGACGACCTGCGCGATCTCCGACTCCTGCACCCAGGCGCCCTGCACGCGCACCGGCTTGCCGGCGCCCATCGGCAGGAAGAGCCCGTCGCCCTGGCCGATGAGCTTGTCGGCGCCGGGCTGGTCGAGGATGACGCGCGAGTCGGTCATGCTCGACACCGCGAAGGCGAGACGCGACGGAACGTTGGCCTTGATGAGACCAGTGACGACGTCGACCGACGGGCGCTGCGTGGCCAGCACGAGGTGGATGCCCGACGCCCGCGCCAGCTGGGTGATGCGCACGATCGAGTCCTCGACGTCGCGCGGCGCGACCATCATGAGGTCGGCGAGCTCGTCGACGACGACGAGCAGATAGGGATAGGGCTGCAGCACGCGTTCGCTGCCCGGCGGGAGCTGGATCTCGTTGGCGAGGATCGCGCGGTTGAAGTCGTCGACATGGCGGAACCCGAACGACGCGAGGTCGTCGTAGCGCATGTCCATCTCCTTCACGACCCACTGCAGCGCCTCGGCGGCCTTCTTGGGGTTCGTGATGATGGGCGTGATGAGGTGCGGCACGCCCTGGTAGATCGACAGCTCGACGCGCTTCGGGTCGATCAGCACGAGGCGCACCTCGGCCGGCTTCGCGCGCATGAGCAGCGAGGTGATCATCGAGTTGATGAAGCTCGACTTTCCTGAGCCGGTCGCGCCGGCCACGAGGATGTGCGGCATCTTCGCCAGGTTGGCGACGACGAAGCCGCCCTCGACGTCTTTGCCCAGGCCGATCGACATGGGGTGCGAGTTCTTGACCGCGTTGCCCGAACGCAGCACATCGCCGAGCGACACGATCTCGCGGTCGCGGTTCGGGATCTCGACGCCGATCGCGCTCTTGCCCGGGATCGGCGACAGGATGCTGACCTCGTTCGAGGCGACCGCGTAGGCCAGGTTCTTGGCGAGCGCCGTGACGCGCTCGACCTTCACCCCGTGGCCGAGCTCGATCTCGTAGCGCGTGACCGAGGGACCGCGCGTGAATCCGGTGACCTTCGCATCCACCTGGAACTGCCCGAGCACGCTCGTGATGGCCGCGATGATCTCGTCGTTCGCCGCCGTGCGCGCCTTCGGCGGCGTGCCGGCCGACAGCGCGGCGGGCGGGGGAAGACGGTAGGGGCGCTTCGGCGCGATCGGGCCTCGCGGGGGACGCGCCGCGACCTCGGGCTGCTCGCCCGTGTCGGCGTCGTCGCGGATGCCGACGGCGGTCGCGGGGACCTCGCCCGTGAAGCGCTGCACGGCCTCTTCGGCGCGCGCGAGCTCGTCGAGCAGGTCGAGGTCGATGCCGCCGTCGTGCGAGGTCGGCGTCGGCTCGATGACGTCGGTCGCGGCCGTTCCGCCGGCGCCGAAGCCCGCACCCGCGGGCGCGGCGGGCTCGTCGCCCTGCGCCGCATCCACGACCGGGGTGTCGAAGGCGTCGACATCTTTCTTCTTGCCGCGACGCCACCACGGCATCGAGGTCTCGTCCTCCATGTCGAGCCCGAGGTCGGAGAACACGCCGAACTCGCCGGTTCCGCTCGCGCCGCCCGCCGCGTCGGCGCCGTCGCCCTTCGCCGACTTCTCCTTCTCGGGCAGCGCCTCGCCGAACAGCCAGGCGTAGAGCTCGCGCAGACGGCGGCCGATGCGGTTCGGCGGCGTCTTGGTCATGATGAACAGCGAGATCACGAGCAGGAACCCGACGACGGGCGCCGAATACCAGGGCGACCCGAGCGAGGCGAGCGGCTGGGCGATCACCCAGCCGATGACGCCGCCGCCGGTCGCGAGCACGGGCATCCCCTCGGCCGGTTGCGGGAGGCCGCCGACCAGGTGGCAGATGCCGCTCACGCTGATGAGGAAGAGCACCAGGCCGATGCCGATGCGGGTGTTGTCGTGCACGCTCGACGGATGCCGGAACAGCCAGACGGCGAACAGCAGCATGATGACGGGCAGGGCGAACGCGACGCGGCCGAAGAGCCCGCCGAAGGTCCAGACCTCGATCGCCTGCGCGATCTCGTTGCGCTGCAGGAACCACTCGACCGCAGCGCCCGCGATCGCGAGCAGCAGGAGCAGGAACGGGACGCCGTCGCGGCGCTCCTCCTTCTCCAGGCCCTCCTTGCCGAAGAGGCGCGCGGCGCCGCCCGCGATGTGCGCGAGGCCGAGCCAGGCGCGGGACAGCAGCCCCTGCTCGGGAGCCTGCTTCGCGGCGGCCTTCGTCGCGGGGAGCTTCTTCGTCACCGCCTGGGTGCGCGAGGTTCCGCGCGCGCCCGAGCCGCTCTTCGCGCCGGAGCGCGCGCGGGAACCCGACCGGGTGCTGGTGGCCATGGGGTCACGGTAGCCGCGAGCACCGACGCGGCCAGGGAGGCGCGGCGGGGACGCGCCGTTCGGCATTCGGCGTGCGCCGCGCATCCACGATCACAGGCGGATCGCGTCGATCGGCTTGACCCGCACGGCCACGAGCGCCGGCACGAGCCCGGCGAGCGCGCCGACCGCGGCCGACGACCCGAGCCCGATCAGGGCGGCGGAGATCGGGAAGGGCGGAACGTCCTGCACGCTCGAGGTGATGAAGCCGATCACGGTCGGGTTCTTGAGCACGGCCACCGCGATGGCGACGCCGATCAGCCCCGCGACGACCGTCGCGACCACGCTCTCCATCATCACGCCGAAGAACACGCGCCCGGCTGTGGCGCCGAAGCTGCGCCGGATGCCGATCTCGCGCACCCGGTAGCGCACCGTGACGAGCGAGATGTTGACGAGTCCGAGCGCGCCGAGCAGCAGCACCAGACCGGCGATGCCGCCGACCGCGAGCTTGAGCGGCAGGTAGGGGTCGTATCCGCCCAGCTGCGCCGCGTAGTCCATGCGGCTCGGGTTGATCTGCCAGCCGTCGCCGAGGGCGAGCGACATCGCCGAGGCGATGCGCGGCATGAGCTTCTTCGCCGTCGACGGCGGCACCCAGGCCTCGTAGCTGGGCTGCGGGATGTAGGCGCCCGGCCCGTCGTCGATGCGGGTGAATCCGGTCTTCACGAAGTCGTCGTAGAGCATCGTCATCGACAGGCACTGGCCGTCGCACGTCTCGCCGGTGACGCCGATCACGACGGCGGTCGACGGGGAGGTCCCGCTGAGCTCGAAATGCGGATGCGTGCGCAGGTCGGGCGAGCCGAGCTCCTTCCAGAGGTCGGTGCTCACGATCACCGCCGGCGCGAAGCGGTCGGCGTCGTCGGCGTCGAACCAGCGGCCCTCGCGCACGGCAATGCGGTGCATCGTGCCGTAGTCGGGGTCGACGGCCATGATCGGCATCTCGGTGACGCCGCGCGGCAGCTCGACCGAGCCGGAATCCTGCAGCACCCGGCTGGTCCAGTCGATGCCGTAGCGATCGGCGGCGTCCTGGAACGCCGTCGTGGTGAGCGACGGGTCGGGGCTCTTCATGCCCGTCGAATCGCTCGGCATGAAGGTGAGCAGCGCCGGGCGGCCCTGGTAGCGCTCCTGCTGCTCACGCTGGGACTGCTCGGCGACCGCACCCAGCGCGGTCACCGCCGTGAGCGCCGCGACGGCGACGGCGACGCCGATCAGGCTCAGCATCACGCGCAGACGGCTGACGCGCAGCTCGCCCCACGCCTCGACGAGGGCGGCGGCGATCGAGGTGATGAAGCGCATCAGAGCCTCTCCCCCGGGAACGCCGACGGCATCGCGACCGGCGGCGAGGATGCGGCGGGCCACGCGGGCGCGACCGGCGACGGAGCCGCTGCGGCCGAGGTGCCGACCGGCACTGTCGCGCCGACCGCCACGTCGGCGTCCGTCGGGGTCAGCACTCCCGCATCCAGCCGGTAGTGCCGGCGCGCGAGCGCGGCGACGTTGCGATCGTGGGTGATCGTGATGAGCGCCGCGCCGGAGTCCTCGGCGACCTGGTCGAGCAGCGCCATGACGCGCTCCCCGGTCTCCACGTCGAGGGCGCCGGTCGGCTCGTCGGCGAGGATCAGCCGCGGACCGCGGACGAGAGCGCGGGCGATCGCCACGCGCTGCTGCTCGCCGCCCGAGAGCTGGGTGGGCAGCGCATCCAGTCGGCCGCCGAGCCCGACCCGGTCGAGCATGTCGGCGGCGAGACGCCGGCGACGCCAGAACTGCGCCGGCGGCGCGTAGAGCAGCGGGGTCACGACGTTCTCGATCGCGGACCGGCCGGGCAGCAGGTTGAACTGCTGGAAGATGAAGCCCACGTCGCGGCCGCGGCGGCGGTCGCGCTGACCCGAGCGCATGCGCTCGAGCGGCACGTCGTCGAACACGAGGCGGCCGGAGGTCGGCTCATCGAGCAGGCCGAGCAGGTTGAGCAGGGTCGACTTGCCCGAGCCCGAGCGGCCGACGATGCTCACGTGGTCGCCGACCTCGACCTCGAGGTCGACGCCGCGCAGGATGTGCAGGGGCTCGGCGTCGGGCAGTTCGACCGTGCGAGTGACCTGCTCGAGACGCAGCAGCGTCACAGCTCAGCCCTGCGCGCCGTCGGCGGGCGCGGCCGGCGCGCCGGGCACGAACTCGAGGATCTCGTCGCCCTCCGCCAGGCCCTCGGTGATCTCGACCTTCTTGCCGTCGCTCAGGCCCAGCTTGACCGGCTTCTCGACGGGGTCGCCGCCCTTCGGGTCGGGCACGTAGACGACGCCGCTGCCCGCGGAGCCCTGCACCGCGGTGGCGGGAACCGTCAGCACGTCGGACGCGACGCCGCCGGCGATCACGAGCTTCGCCGCGAGTCCGGTGAACACCGTCACGCCGGCCGGCACCGCGCACCGCACGGTCGTCGTGGCCGTGGATGCGGAGCCGTCGCCATCGGCACCGGATGCGCTCGACGCGGTCGACGCGCCGGCGCCGTTCAGCGGCGTCGTGATCGTCAGGTTCGTGCAGGTGAACGGGGCGGGGCCGTTCGTGATCGTCACGGTCGCCTCACTCGGGCGGTTGAGCAGACGGTACTGGTCGCTCGCGGCGAGGCTGCCGCTGACCGAGAAGGTCGGCGGCGCGACCTGGCCGATCGCATCCCCGACCTGCACCTGCTGGCCGACGATGATCGGCAGCGCCGACAGCGCTCCGGCCGCGCCGGCCGTCACCGTGACGGTCTTGCGCACGGGCTGGCCGTCGGGCGTGACGGTCTCCGAGCGGATCACCGCGACCGGGGTGTCGGCCGCGACCTGCGCCCCGACCGCCGCCGAGACCTTCGTGATCTCGCCGGCGAGCGTCGCCTTGACCGGAACGGCCGGATCGGCGGAGACCGTCGCATCCAGCTTGACCTCGTTGGTGATCGTGCCGCGGGCGACAGCGACAGTCGGATCGACGATCTGGCCCGTCGGCTGCGCGGAGTCGCCGCCGTCGTCGGAGAGCCCGTCGATGAAGGCGAGCTTGACGAGCGCGACCGCGATGATCGCGAAGACGAGGAGTCGGAGGATCGGGAAGACCCATTTCCGTGCGATGCCCATGGGACCTCCGGGGTGTGACGAATGCTCCGTTCACCCTATGCGGGGGCTGTGCGCAGAAGATCATCCGACAGGACGAGATGACGCGCGTGTCGCTCCTCCCCGAGAGCGAGAACGCCCGGTCCACGCCGGCGGGAGGCGGTGGACCGGGCGTCGGGCGCGTTCCGCGCTCGCTCCCGAGAATCCGGGAAGCGCGACCGCGGCGTCGCGGGGCCTCAGGCCTCGATGACGACCGGCACGATCATGGGCCGACGACGGTGCTGCGTGTTGACCCAGCGGCCGACCGTGCGCCGCACGACCTGGCTGAAGCCGTGCTGGTCGCGGGTGCCGTTCTGCGCGGCCTCGGTGAGCGCGGCGATGATCTTCGGCTTCACGTCGTCGAAGACGTTCTCGTCCTCCGCGAAGCCGCGCGACTGGATCTCAGGCCCCACGATGACACGGCCGGTCTGCTTGTCGATCGCGACGAAGATCGAGATGAACCCCTCCTCGGCGAGGATGCGGCGGTCCTTCAGGTCGGCGTCGGTGATCTCGCCGACGGTCGAGCCGTCGACGTAGACATAGCCCAGGTCGAGCTGGCCGACCACGTTCGCCAGGCCGTCCTTCAGGTCGAGAACGATGCCGTTCTCGCCGATGAAGGTGTTCAGCTCGGGCACACCCGTCTCGACCGCGAGCGCGGCCGACGCCGTCAGGTGACGCGCCTCGCCGTGCACCGGCAGCACGTTGCGCGGCTGCAGGATGTTGTAGCAGTAGAGCAGCTCGCCGGCGGCCGCGTGACCCGACACGTGCACCTTGGCGTTGCCCTTGTGCACGACCTTCGCGCCGAGCTTGGTGAGTCCGTTGATCACGCGGTAGACGGCGTTCTCGTTGCCCGGGATCAGGCTCGACGCGAGGATGACGGTGTCGCCCTCGCCGATCTCGATCTGGTGATCGAGGTTCGCCATGCGCGCCAGCACCGCCATCGGCTCGCCCTGCGACCCCGTGCTCATGAACACGACCTGATCGTCGGGCAGCTTCATCGCCTTCTTGGCGTCGATGAGGATGTCGTCGGGCATGCGCAGGTAGCCGAGGTCGGCCGCGATGCCCATGTTGCGCACCATCGACCGGCCGATCAGGGCGACCTTGCGGTTGTTCTTGGCCGCCGCATCCAGAACCTGCTGCACCCGGTGCACGTGGCTGGAGAAGCTCGCCACGATCACGCGGCGCTTCGCCTTGGCGATCACGCTCTCGATCACCGGGCCGATGTCGCGCTCGAGCGGGGTGAACCCGGGCACATCGGCGTTCGTCGAATCAGGCAGGAAGAGGTCCACGCCCTCCTCGCCGAGCCGCGCGAAGGCGCGCAGGTCGGTGATGCGCTCGTCCAGCGGCAGCTGGTCCATCTTGAAGTCGCCCGTGTGCAGCACGAGACCCGCGGGGGTGCGGATGGCGACCGCCAGCGCATCCGGGATCGAGTGGTTGACCGCCACGAACTCCGTCTCGAACGGACCCAGCTTCTCGATCTGGCCCTCGTGCACGACGTGCGTGTAGGGCTTGATGCGGTGCTCTTTGAGCTTCGCCTCGACGAGCGCCAGCGTCAGGTTCGAGCCGACCAGGGGGATGTCGGCGCGCAGGCGCAGCAGGTACGGCACGGCGCCGATGTGGTCCTCATGGCCGTGCGTGAGCACGACCGCGACGATGTCGTCGAGTCGATCACGGATCGGCGCGAAGTCGGGCAGGATCAGGTCGACTCCGGGCTGGTGCTCTTCGGGGAAGAGCACGCCGCAGTCGACGATGAGGATCTTGCCGTCGAACTCGTAGGCCGTCATGTTGCGGCCGATCTCGCCGAGACCGCCGATCGGGATGACTCGCAGGGTGCCCGGCTTCAGCGGGGCGGGATCGTAGACGTCGGTGGCGGGCATTCTGTCCTTGTGTTCGTGGCCGGAGCGCCCGGCCGGTTTCAGCGCGTGGTGCCGGCGACCTTGGGCAGCGCGCCGCCGGCGGCGGCGTTGCGGTCGGGCCGGAAGTTGGTGAAGTCGACGCCGTCGATGGCGCCGACGAGGGCGAGCTCGTCTTCGATCTGCGCGGCCTCCCACTCCTCCGGCCCCACGAGCGGCAGGCGCACGCGCGGGCTGGAGATGCGGCCGAGGCCGTGCAGGATGTACTTCGCCGCGACCGTGCCGGGCACGTGGGTCATGACGGCGCGCACGAGGGGCTCGAGAGCCTGGTGGGCGGCCGTCGCGGTGGCGAGGTCGCTCGCGTTCACGGCGTCGATGATCGTGCGGTACGGCGCCGAGGCGATGTTCGCGGTGACGCCGATGAGTCCGGTGGCGCCGATCGCCAGGTGCGGCAGCACGTTCGCGTCGTCGCCGGAGAAGTACATCAGGTCGGTCTGGTTCAGCACGCGGCTGACCTCGCTGAAGTCGCCCTTCGCATCCTTGATGGCGCGCACGTTGGGGTGCTTCGCGATGCGCACGATGGTCTCGTACTTGATCGGCACGCCCGTGCGACCCGGGATGTCGTAGAGGATCACCGGCAGGTCGGTCGCGCCGGCGACCATGCGGAAGTGGGTCAGGATGCCGGCCTGCGTGGGCTTGTTGTAGTACGGCGTGACGATCATCAGCCCATCGGCGCCGGCCTTCTCGCTGGCCTTGTAGAGCTCGATCGCGTGCGCGGTCTCGTTCGAGCCGCCGCCCGTGATGATCTTGGCGCGACCGCCGCTGACGCTCTTCGCGACCTCGACGAGCTTGATCTTCTCCGGGTCCGTCAGGGTGCTGGTCTCGCCGGTGGTGCCGGTCACGACGATGCCGTCGGCGCCATCCTGGATGCAGCGGTCGATGTGCTTCTCGACGTCGTTCCAGTCCACTTCGCCGTCGGCGGTGAACGGGGTCACCAGCGCGACGAGGACCTGACCGAACGGGTTCTCAGAAGTCGACACGAGTCCAGGCTAGCGGAGCGGGGCGTGCGCGCCCGCGCGGTGAACCGTCTCAAGGAGTTGCTGTAACTCGTGGGGCCGGTGTTGCTCGTCAGCCTCACGAGTTACAGCAACTCCTTGAGACGGTTCGGCCGCACGCGAGCAGAGGCGTGGCGGGGCATCTCAGTCAGATCCGGTGGTCGCCGCGACCGAGCGCCGACCGGAGCGCGGCCTCGACGGATGCCCAGTCGTGCATGACCTGACGGTAGGTGAAGCGCAGGATGCGGTAGCCGGCCGCGATGAGACGGGCATCCCGATCGGCGTCACGTTCCCGCTCGTGGAACTCGCGGCTGTCGATCTCGACGACGAGCCGGTCGCCGAGCACCGCATCCACCCGATCGGGACCGACCCAGACCTGCTGACGGATGCGGATGCCGAGCCTCGATGCCCGACGGACGAACAGCGTCTCGGTGCCGCTGCCGGCGAGCGGAGTCGCTCTCGAGAGCAGCGCCCGGAGGTGATCGGGCAGGTGACGAGTCAACTGATCGAGCTCGCGCTGTCGCAGCACCTTCTTCTCGAGGGCTGATTCGACCACGACCAGCGCGACTTCGGGTGTCTGACACCGCGCGACATCGACCAGCATCTGCACTCGTCCCGCGAGCAGGCGACTTCCGGATGCCGTCCGCAGCGTGGATTCAGTCGACCAGTGGATGACGGCCTCACCGGGGGTGAGGCGTCGCGTCGCATCGCGTGGGGATCGCAGCTGAGCGGCGCCGGTCGAGACTCCGACGTGCAGCACCGGCGGTGGTTCCGGAACCCAGAGCCCCCGATGCGCTGCGGCAGAGAGGCAGGTCAGCCGGCCGCCCACGCGCGCAGCCCGGACGAGCGGGGCGGGCGTTTCCGAGGCGGAGTACCAGCCCTTGCGGACGTGCGTGAGCTCATGACCGAGAACAAGTTCGCGGATCTGGAGACGCGTCAGCCCCGCGGCGTGAAGCTCTGCGGTGGAGATCAGGCCGCCTCGCCGGGCGATCTCGCGACGGATTCGGTCCACGGTCCGAATCTGGCGGGTGCTCGGACGACGCGACGCGGCAGAGCCTCGTCCGGGGACAACCCGTTCAGCGTCTCGGTTGTGGAGGAAGCCCGCTCGCGCTGCTCAGCATCCACTCGCCTGAACCGTCTCAAGGAGTTGCTGTAACTCGTGAGGCTGTTGAGCAACGTCAGCCACATGAGTTACAGCAACTCCTTGAGACGGTCAGGTCGGGATGCGGGGAGCCGGGCGCGAGGAGCGGACGCCGGGGATCAGGGGGCGACGCGGCCGTTGGCCTCGAACGCGGCGTGGGTGAGCGGCATGAGGGGCTTCCACAGCTCCTCCATCTTCTCGGCCGCCATCTCGATCTCGCGCTGCGGGAAGGAGGGGAAGTGCGAGTCCTCGCGCTTCGTGCGCAGCGACAGGAAGTTCATGAGCGATCGCGCATTCACCGTCACGTACATCGACGAGTAGATCGACAGCGGCAGCACGGCGCGGGCGACCTCACGGGCGACGCCGGCGGCGAGCATCCGCTGGTAGCTCTCGTAGGCGGCCGTGGCGACGCCGCGGCTCTCGGCGACGACGAGCTCGTGCTGCTCGGGCGTGCCCTCTTCGAAGACGTAGGCGCCGGGCTTGCCGACCTGCACGAGGCGGCGCTCGGGCGCGGGCACGTAGAAGACGGGGCGCAGCTCGCGGTAGCGACCGCTCTCCTCGTTGTAGGACGCGATGCGGTGGCGCATGAACTCGCGGAACACGAAGATCGGCGCCTGCACGTAGAAGGTGAGCGAGTTGTGCTCGAAGGGCGAGCCGTGGCGGTCGCGCATCAGGTAGTTGATGAGGCCTCGGTCGCGGTCGGTGGCCTCGGTTCCGGCTGCGGCCGCATCCAGGGTCTTCTCGCCCTGCGTCGAGACGCGGGCGGCGAACAGCACGTCGGAGTCGGCGGCGCTCGAGCGCACCAGCTCGACGGCGATGTCGGAGCGGAACACCGGCTCCGGCGCGGTCGTCGAGGGGGTGGATGCGGCGGCGGACGAGGCGGGGGCGGAAGCGTCGGACACGGCCATCACCCTAACGGTCGGTGCACCCGCGTAGGGTGAGGCGCACCCCGGCCGACCTCGGCCGACGGCGCCGACCGCGGCATCCCCCGAGCTCGCGCGAGCTCCGCATCGAGGAGGACCCCATGGCAGTGACCAGCGAGGCGACGACGCTCTGGTTCGGCGATCTGGCCGGCGGCAGCGGCACCACGAGCCTCGACAGCTCGGATGCGGCGGAGTTCCCCGTCACCTGGGCCGCCCGTGCCGAGGGCGTCGCCGGCAAGACGAACCCCGAGGAGCTGCTCGGCGCGGCGCACTCGGCCTGCTTCTCGATGGCGCTGTCGCACGCGCTCGGCGAGGCCGGCACCCCGCCGGAGAGCCTGCAGGTGACGGCCGCCGTCACCTTCGTTCCCGGCGAGGGCATCAGCGGCAGCCACCTGCTGGTCAGCGCGAAGATCCCGGGCATCACCGAGGCCGACTTCGCCGCCGCCGCGGAGGACGCCAAGAGGAACTGCCCGGTGTCGCAGGCGCTCGCCGGCATCCCGATCACGCTCGAAGCCAGCCTGGCCTGAGGTTCCGGATGCCCGCCTCACGTCGTGTCCTGATCTCCGGGGCGTCCGGCCTCGTCGGCTCGGAGCTCACCCGAGCGCTGCGCGCCGCCGGCGACGAGGCGCTGCAGCTCGTGCGGCGCCCGGCCCGCAACTCGGAGGAGCGGGAGTGGGATCCCGCCGCCGGACGTCTCGACGCCGCCGCCCTCGACGGGGTCGATGCGGTGGTCAACCTCTCGGGCGCCTCGATCGGCCGCATCCCGTGGACGCCCGCCTACCGCCGCGAGCTGCGCGACTCGCGGCTCGCGGCGACCCGCACGATCGCCGAGGCCCTCGCCGCGGCCGGTCGCGGGCCGTTGACGCTCATCAACGCCTCGGCGGTCGGCTTCTACGGCGATCGTCCGGGCGAGCGGCTGACCGAGGACTCGACGCCGGGATCGGGATTCCTGCCCGAGCTCGTGAAGGACTGGGAGGCCGCCGCGCACGGCGCCCCCGACCGCACGCGCGTCGTCACGATCCGCTCGGGCGTCGTCGTCGCGCACGGTGGCGGATTCGGTCCGGTGCGCCAGCTGACGCAGTTCGGCCTCGGCACGCGCTTCGGCTCGGGCGGGCAGTTCTGGCCGTGGATCTCGCTGCACGACGAGGTCGCGGCGATCATCCACCTGCTCGGCTCCGACATCGAGGGCCCCGTCAACCTGGTCGGCCCGACGCCGGCGACGAGCGACCGGGTCACGCGCGTCTACGCGCAGCAGCTGCACCGCCCGCGCGCGCTGCCCGCGCCGGAGTTCGCGGTGCGGATGCTCGGCGAGGCCGGGCAGCGTCTGCTGCTCGACAGCATGGAGGTCGTGCCGACGCGGCTGCGCGCCGACGGCTTCCGCTGGCGTGACAGCGAGATCGACGACGCTGTCGCGGCGGTCGTGCGCGGGGACGCGTAGGCGCCGGACTCCGGTACGCGGGCCGACGGCGCGCGCTCAGCGCGAGAAGCGGATGGCCTGCCGCGTCGCCCAGCGCGCGCGACGGCGGTCGCCGCTCGCGTCGTAGACCAGCCCGAGCCGGAACCACGCGCGCCAGTCATCGGGCGCCTGCTCGACGGCCTCGCGGTAGCGCGGGAACACGGCATCGGCGGCGTCGGGGTCGACGCGTCCGCTCGCGAGGACCGGCAGCGGCTCCGACGGCATGCCGCCCTCGGTCTCGAGCCGCGCCGCGAGCCGGTCGGCGCGCACGGCGAACAGCAGCTCGGCCGCGAGCGCCCAGATGCCGAGCAGCGGCAGCACGATCAGGGCGACGCCGAGCGCGATCGTGATGGGCTGCGCGATCGAGATGAGCAGCACGGCGTAGCCGATCGCGAACACCAGGTAGAGCAGCAGCAGCGCCGCCATGACGATCGCGGCGACACGGGCGCGCAGCAGGGCTCCGGGGCGCCGCGGTGCGCTGCCTGCCGAGGCCGCGGTCGACGGCTCGGATGCCGTGAGTGACTCCGCCGGCGAAGCGGGCTCGGGTTCGGGCGCGGTGCGGTCGTCGCCCGACTCAGGCATCCAGGCCCAGAACCGCGTCGAGTCCGACCGTGAGTCCGCGGGCGGCGGGCAGCGCGCGCAGCGCCGCCAGGATCCCCGCCTCGTAGGAGCTGGGCGAGATCGTCTGGTGGGTCAGCCGCAGCACCTCGCCGTCGCCGCCGAACACGACCTCCTGCTGGGCGACGATGCCGTTCATGCGCATGCTGTGCACCGGGATGCTCGCCACCTGCTGCCCGCGGGCGCGCTGATCGGCGTGCGGGGCGGCGACCGGACCGAGCTCGGCGCGGGCGGCCGTGATCAGCTCGGCCGTGCGGGTCGCGGTGCCCGAGGGCGAGTCGATCTTCGAGGAGGCGTGCGCCTCGATGATCTCGACCGAGTCGAAGAAGCGGCCGGCGATCGTGGCGAAGCGCGTGGCGAGCACCGAGCCGATCGAGAAGTTCGGCACGACGATGACGCCGAGGTCGGGCAGGTCGGCGAGGCGGCGGCCGAGCGATGCGAGCCGCTCCGCGTTCCAGCCCGAGGTGCCGACGAGCACCGGCTTGCCCGCGGTCAGCGCCGCGTCGACGATCGTGGGCGAGACGACGGGCACGGTCACGTCGAGCACGAGATCGGCGTCGGCCAGCGCATCCAGCGAGTCCTTCGACGACAGCGCGGCGGCGACCTCGAAGTCGTCGCTGCGCTCGATCAGCTCGATCGCGAGCCGCCCCATCCTGCCCGTGGCGCCGACGACGGCGACTGCTGCGCTCATGCCGCCAGCCTATCCGCGGTGGACTGCTCGATCCGGCGCGCGCGAGCCGCCCCCGCGCCTAGCCTGGGGAAGTGATCGCCTTCCGAACCGTGCCCGTCGACTCCCCCGAGGCGAACGAGCTGCTCACCGAGTACTTCTCGAGCCGCGAGCTCAGTTTTCCCACGAACCAGGGCGTCTACCGGGTGAAGCTGCCCGACCCGGCGGCGTTCACGGGCGACCGCGGCATCTTCCTGCTCGCCGACGACGACGAGCTCGGGCTGCTGGGATGCGGCGGGGTGCGTCGCATCGACGACGGACCCCTCGGCGCGCGGTGGGAGATCAAGCACCTCTACGTGCGGCCGGCGGCGCGCGGGCAGCGCCTGGGGCGTCGTCTGCTCGAGGAGCTCGAGCGCCGCGCCGTCGAGGCCGGCGCCGCCGAACTCGTGCTCGACACGAACGACAGCCTCGAGGCGGCCGGCGGCCTCTACCGCAGCTCGGGCTACGTCACGATCGAGCCCTACAACGACAACCCCAACGCGACGACCTGGTACGCGAAGCCGGTCACCGCGCCCGCCGCCGACTAGCGACTCAGTAGGGCTGGTCGACCGGCAGGCCCGTGCGCAGCTCGGCCGGCAGGTGGCCGAGGTCGTTATGGGTCAGCAGCACGGGCGGCTTCGCCGAGCGCACCCGGATGATCGTGAGCCCGCAGTTCGCCTGGTTCACGCCCATCCATCGCCAGGCGGCCGCCCCGAAGGCGTGCGCGACGAAGGCGGCGATGACGAAGTTGTGAGTGATCAGCAGCTCATGCCGGTCTTCACGCGAGGGGGTCATCCACTCGGCGAGGGCGTCGGACATCTGCGCCTCGCCGGCGTCGATCTCCTCGGGGGTCACACTGCGGAAGAAGGCCTCGAAGGCGTGCGGCATATCGGGCGAGGGGCCCGAGGGGATGCAGTCCATCAGCAGCGTCGACGGCTCGGCCTCGAGCGAGGGCAGCCGCTCGGTCATGATCTGAGCGGTCTCCTGCGCACGCTGCAGCGGCGAGGTGAAGGCGGCGTCGAAGGGCACGCCGCCGAGGCGCTCGGCGATCGCGCGCGCCTGGCGCACGCCGCGCGGGCTCAGCGGGCCGTCGGGCAGACCGAATTCGGCGTCGCGCTGCTCGCCGTGGCGCACGAGGTAGAGGAAGCGGGACAACTCGGGGCTCCTGGATGCGGTGGTCGGTCGGGCGGCTGGGGTCAGACGGCTGAGGGGCGGCTCAGGCGGCGGACTCGGCGGGCTCTCCCCCGCCGTCGATCCCGTCGATGCCGGTGAAGTCGGCGGCGGATACGGCGCCCACCGCGGCGAGGCTCAGCGGGCGATCGGCCAGCTCGGCCGCGAGGGCGCGCACGTCGTCGAGCTCGACCTCGTCGAGGCGGCGCAGGCTCTCGTCGAGGTCGACGAACTCCCCCGTGCCGAGCTCGCTGCGGCCGAGACGGCTCATGCGGGTGTCGCTGTCCTCGAGCGCGAGGGCGGCGCCGCCGGCCATCTGGCCGCGGGCGCGCCGCAGCTCCTCGGCCGTCACGCCGTCGTGGGCGATCGCGCGCAGTTGGCCGAGCATGAGGTCGACGACCTCGGGCGCGTTGCGCGGCGCGCAGCCGGCGTAGAGACCGAAGACGCCCGCATCCGAGTAGGCCGAGGCGTAGGAGTAGACCGAGTAGGCGAGGCCGCGCTTCTCGCGGATCTCCTGGAAGAGCCGCGACGACATCCCGCCGCCGAGCACCGCGTTGAGCACGCCGAGCTCGCTGCGACGGTCGTCGGCCGCGTTGATGCCGGTCGTGCCGACGTAGACGTTGACCTGCTCGAGCGGGCGGTCGACGACCACGAGGCCGGAGCCGCGCTGGATGCTCGCGAGGCCGTCGGCACGGCGCGCGGCCGGGGCGGCGGCGGCGTCGAGGTCCCAGCCGGCGGCGCGCAGGCCCTGCTCCACCCAGCCGACGAGGGCGACGTGGTCGACGGCGCCCGCGACGGTGATGACGAGCTCGCTCGGCGAGTAGTGGCAACGGTAGTGCTGCAGCACCGCATCCCGGCCGACGGCGCGGATCGAGTCGGGGCTGCCGCCGATGGGGCGGCCCAGCGGATGCGCGCCGAGCACGGCCTCGACGAAGCGCTCGCCGGCCACGTCGCCCGGGTCGTCGTCGGCCATCGCCAGCTCTTCGAGGATGACGCCGCGTTCGCTCTCGAACTCCTCGGCGTCGATCACGCTCGAGGTGACCATGTCGGCGAGCACGCCGACGGCCATCTCGAGGTCGAGGTCGCGCACCTTGGCGTAGTAGCAGGTGTGCTCTTTCGCGGTGAGGGCGTTGTTCTCGCCGCCGACCGCGTCGAAGGCGACCGCGATGTCGAGGGCGCTGCGCTCGGCCGTGCCCTTGAACAGCAGATGCTCGAGGAAGTGGGTGGAACCGAAGCCGCCCTCGGTCTCGTCGCGCGAGCCGACCGCGACCCAGAAGCCGACGGTGGCGCTCTGCGCGCCCGGCACGCTCTCGCTGAGGATGCGCACGCCGCTGGGCAGCACGGTGCGACGCACGCGGGAGCCGCCGGCGGCGGCCACATCGAGCTCGGGCAGATCGAGCGGGAGACGGACAGCTCTGTTCATGGCCCTGCGAGCCTACGTCACCCGTCCGACGCCCGACCTCGGGGCGAGCACGGTCGACCCGTCCCCCGAATTGGGGACCAGGAATTGCGGACAGACAGACTCGTCTGTCTGTCCGCATCGCTTATGCTCATCACGCGGACCGGCGGAGCGGCCCGTCGCACCGGCCGAGGCGAGCCGGGGTCGTCCCCTCGACCCGGAGCACCACGCCAGTCCCGATCGGCCGGACGGGAACCGCTCCGTCGCCCCCGCATGGTCGCGATCGTCTCCCCCGGAGGCGATCGTGACGCGCCCAGGATCAGGAAGTGGCCGGAACCGCGGCCCGTCAGAAGGACAGCCCGTGCCGATCACCTCGCCGCTCACCTCGAGCACCCGGCCCATCGCCCCGGCGAAGCTGCGCATCCTGCAGACCGCGGATGCGCTGTTCACCTCCGAGGGCATCCGCAACGTCGGAATCGACCGCCTCATCGGCGAGTCGAAGGTGACGAAGGCGACCTTCTACAAGCACTACGGCTCGAAGGACCGCCTGATCCTCGACTACCTCGGCTACCGCCACGAGCTCGAGAACGGGCGCATCGACGATCGCGCCGCCGGCAGCCCCGAGGGCGTCGTGCGCGCCGTCGTGGAGCTCGCGATCACCGACATCGAGGCCGAGGGCTTCCGCGGCGACCCCTTCACGAACGCCGCCGCCGAGTTCCCCGAGACCGGCCACCCCGCCCGCGCGATCGTGCGCGAGCACCGCGAGCTGCTGGCCGAGCGAATCGACGACGCGCTGCGCGAGCTCGGCCACCCGATGGCCGGCGAGGCCGCCGACGACCTCGTGCTGGCTCGCGACGGCGCGCTCAGCGGAGCGTTCTCGGGCGACGCGATCGCCGCGAAGAGCGCCCTGCAGCGCAGCCTCGACCGCACGCTGGCGGCCACCGCCTGAGACGGCGCACCTCGACTCCCGCACCGGCGGATGAGGTGAAGTCACAGCCCGCCGGTGCGGTGACCTCCCGCGCCGCTCGGCGGAGCTGACGCGGATGCGGCTCCGGGATGCGGTCGGCTAGAAGCCCTCGCTGGCGCGGTCGAGCCGCTCCACCTGCTGACGGGTCAGCTGTAGCGTCGCGGCCTGCGTCAGGTCGAACACCTGCTCGGGCGAGCTCGCCGAGACGACGGGTGCCGTCACGAGCGGCTTCGAGAGCAGCCAGGCCAGCGCGACCGTCGCGGGCGCCGCATCCCGCTCGCGACCGATGTCGCGCAGGGTGTTGACGACCCGCGCGGCGCTGCGCGAGAACAGCTGCGCCAGGCTGCGGCCGCGCGAGCCCTCGGGCAGTTCGCGGCGGCTGCGGTACTTGCCGCTCAGCGCGCCGCCGGCGAGCGGGAACCGCGGCATCATCGCGAGCCCCTGTTGCGCGGCGACCGGCGCGATGTCGCGCTCGAACTCGCGCCGGAACAGCAGGCTGTACTGGTTCTGCACCGCGATCATGGGCGCGACTCCGAGGTGAGCGCAGGCGACGCGCGCGAGGAACAGGCGCTCGCCCGTGTGGTCGGATCCGCCGAACCAGCGCACCTTGCCGGCCCGGATCAGGTCGTCGACCGCGAGCAGGGTCTCGTCGAACTCGACCTCGGGGTCGTCGATGTGCAGGTAGAGCAGGTCGATGCGGTCGGTCTGCAGCCGCTGCAGCGACGCCTCGACGGCGCGCACGATCGTCCGCCCCGACAGCCCCGGATGCTCGGCGCTCTTGCCCACTTTGGTCGCCAGCACCATCTCGTCGCGCACGCCGCGGTCGCGCATCCACTGCCCGATCATGGTCTCGCTGCGGCCGGCGGCGTAGGAGTCGGCCGTGTCGAGGAAGTTGCCGCCCTGCAGCCGGTAGGCGTCGAGCACGCCGTTCACGACGGGACCGTCGGCGGTCCAGCCGAAGACGTTGCCGCTGAGCGCGACCGGGAACACGCGCAGATCGGAGATGCCGACGCGACGGCGGCGCGCGGCGCCCTCGCCGACGATCGCGGCGGTCTGTGCCGTGGTGGGGACGGTGGGCACCGCGCCCGTGGAGAGCGCGGTCGCCGAGTGCGTCGAGGCGGGCGGGCGCGGCGCGGCGTCTGCGCGCTCCGACCCGTCGCTCATGCGCCTCTCCCCTGGCTCGCGAGCCGGGCCGAGCGCGGGATGCGCAGGGCCCGATTGCGATGCACATTAGCGCCGGCCGGCGACACGCCCGCGAACGCCGCGCGAATCGTTACCGATCCTCGATCTTCGTCTGGCCGAGACCGTCGGGCCGCCCGTCGTTCCCCGACATCTGAGGTCTGACTGTCAGTGCTGTGGATGCGCGGCGCCCGCCCCGGCCGGACCCCTAGCCTGACCGCGGGAGCGCCCGGCCGGGCGCCCGCGACGACGAGGAGAGCGCATGAACGACCCGAACTGGCGACTGCCCGAGGTCCCGTCCTTCGACCTGACCAGCACCGACGTGGAGCACGGCGGCGCGCTGCCGACGAGCGCCCGCTCGGGCATCATGGGCGCCGGCGGCGACGACCGCTCGCCCGCGCTCGCCTGGAGCGACGCCCCCGAGGGCACGCAGAGCTTCGTGCTCACCTGCTACGACCCCGACGCCCCGACCGGCAGCGGCTTCTGGCACTGGTCGGTGCGCGACATCCCGGCCTCGACGACGTCGCTGCCCGCCGACGCGGGGAACCCGGATGCGGGGCTGCTGCCCGCGGGCGCCGTCACCGGCCCGAACGAGGTGAAGCTGCAGCGCTTCCTCGGCGCCGCCCCGCCCTCGGGCCACGGCGAGCACCGGTACTTCTTCACTCTGACGGCGCTCGACGTGCCGACGCTCGAGGTCGACGCCGACGCGAGCCCCGCGGTGATCGGCTTCACGATGCTCGGGCACGTGCTCGGGCGCGCGCAGCTCGTCGGGGTGACGTCGACGCCGTAGGCGCGCATCCACGGACCGTCGGCCCCACGCCGACACGACGAAGGGCCCGGCCCCGCGCGAAGCGGAGCCGGGCCCTCTCGTGTGCGATCCGGAGATCAGCCCTCGGCCGGAGCCTCCGGGCCATCGGCCGACTGGGCCGAGCTGTCGGTGTCGGCAGCCTCGGTCTCCTCGATCACCGGGGCGAGCGAGAGCTTGCCGCGGTCGTCGATCTTGGTGATCTCGACCTGGATCTTCTGGCCCACGCCGAGCACGTCCTCGACGTTCTCGACGCGCTTGCCGCCGGCGAGCTTGCGCACCTCGCTGATGTGCAGCAGGCCGTCCTTGCCGGGCAGCAGCGAGACGAAGGCGCCGAAGGCGGCGATCTTGACGACCGTGCCCAGGTAGCGCTCGCCGATCTCGGGCTGCAGCGGGTTGCCGATCGCGAGCACCTGCGCGCGGGCCGCCTCGGCCGAGGGGCCGTCGACCGCGCCGATGTAGACGGTGCCGTCCTCCTCGATCGAGATGTCGGCGCCGGTCTCGTCCTGGATCGCGTTGATCGTCTTGCCCTTGGGGCCGATCAGCTCGCCGATCTTGTCCACCGGGATGTTGACCGAGATCACGCGGGGCGCGGTCGGGGCCATCTCGTCGGGGGCGTCGATCGCCTGGTTGATGACCGAGAGGATCGCGGTGCGCGCGTCCTTGGCCTGCTTGAGCGCGCCATCCAGAACCGACGACGGGATGCCGTCGAGCTTGGTGTCGAGCTGGATCGCGGTGACGAACTCGCTGGTTCCGGCGACCTTGAAGTCCATGTCGCCGAGGGCGTCCTCGGCTCCCAGGATGTCGGTCAGCGCGGCGTAGCGGGTCTCGCCGTCGACCTCGTCGGAGACGAGGCCCATCGCGATGCCGGCGACGGGGGCGCGCAGCGGCACACCCGCGTTGAGCAGCGACAGCGTCGAGGCGCAGACCGAGCCCATCGAGGTCGAGCCGTTCGAGCCCAGGGCCTCGGAGACCTGACGGATCGCGTAGGGGAACTCCTCGCGGCTCGGCAGCACCGGCACGAGGGCGCGCTCGGCGAGGAAGCCGTGCCCGATCTCGCGACGCTTCGGCGAGCCCACGCGGCCGGTCTCACCGGTCGAGTAGGGCGGGAAGTTGTAGTGGTGCAGGTAGCGCTTCTTGGTGACGGGCGACAGCGAGTCGATCTGCTGCTCCATCTTGAGCATGTTCAGCGTGGTGACGCCCAGGATCTGGGTCTCGCCGCGCTGAAAGATCGCCGAGCCGTGAACGCGCGGGATGACCTGCACCTCGGCGTCGAGCGCGCGGATGTCGGTCAGGCCGCGGCCGTCGATGCGCACGCCGTCCTTCAGGATGCGGCCGCGCACGATCTTCTTGGTGACCGACTTGTAGGCGGCGCTCACCTGGCCGTTGGCGTCGGCCGGCAGCTCGCCCGCCTCGACCTTGGCGGCGACGGTCGCCTTGACGCGGTCCTTGAGCGCGTCGTCGGCGTTCTGGCGCTCGAGCTTGTCGGCGATCTGGTAGATGCCGACGAGCTCGTCGTAGGCCTCGCCCGCGACGACGTCGTAGGTGGCCTGGTCGTAGGCGAGGAAGACCGGGTACTCCTGGATCTCCTTCGCCGACTGCGCGGCGAGCTCGGCCTGGGCCTTGACGAGCTGCTTGAGGAACGGCTTGGCGGCCTCGAGGCCCTGGGCGACGACGGCCTCGTCGGGCTTCGTGGCGCCGGCGCGGATGAGCTCCCAGCTGCCCTCGGTGGCCTCGGCCTCGACCATCATGATCGCGACGTCCTCGGTGCCGTCGGCGGCGGTGACGACACGACCGGCGACGGTCAGGTCGAAGACGGCCTCGGCGAGCTGCGAGTGCTTCGGGAACGCGACCCACTGGTCGTCGCCGCCGTTCGAGCCCGGCATGAGGGCCAGGCGGATGCCGGCGATCGGGCCGCTGAACGGCAGACCCGAGATCTGGGTCGAGGCCGAGGCGGCGTTGATCGCGAGGGCGTCGTAGAACTCGTCGGGCGCGATGCTGAGCACCGTGATGACGATCTGCACCTCGTTGCGCAGGCCGTCGACGAACGACGGGCGCAGCGGCCGGTCGATCAGACGGCAGACGAGGATCGCCTCGGTCGAGGGGCGGCCCTCGCGGCGGAAGAACGAGCCGGGGATCTTGCCGGCGGCGTAGGAGCGCTCCTCGACGTCGACGGTCAGGGGGAAGAAGTCGAAGCCCTCGCGCGGGTGCTTGCCGGCGCTCGTGGCGCTCAGCAGCATCGTCTCCTCGTCGAGGTACGCGGCGACCGCGCCCTGCGACTGCTGCGCGAGGCGTCCGGTCTCGAAGCGCACGGTGCGCTTTCCGAAGCGGCCGTTGTCGAGCACCGCCTCGGCGAACTTGATCTCGGGACCCTCCATGGGTCTCTCCTTTGCTTTCCGCGATGCGCGCGGAATACCTCAGGAGCAGGAGCGGGCGAAGAACGCCGGCACGCGCAGGAGTGCGCGTCACGGCCGGGCGTGGCTCTGGCCAACAGTAGAAGCGCTCCGAGCCTCAGACGCTCGGAAGACCACCACCGGTGACCAGCTTCGCGCCGGTCTGCTCCGATTGTGCGGCCACCGGACGGTGGCCACGGGAAGCGTAGCAGGTGAGGGTTTCCCGGGCCGGGAGGCTCAGGCGACGAGCGCGTCGACGGGGTGCTCGTGCCGGCCGAGGCCGCGGTAGTCCCAGCCCGCGGCACGCCAGGCGGTCGCGTCGAGGCAGTTGCGCGCATCCAGGATCAGTCGCGCGGGCGTCGCCGCGGCGAGCGCCGCCGGGTCGAGGTCGCGGTACTCGCGCCACTCGGTCAGCACGAGCACCGCATCCGCCCCCGCGACCGCGTCGACGGCCGCATCGACGCAGCGCAGCTCGGGTCGCGCGACGCGCACCTTCGCGACGGCGTGCGGGTCGTGCGCCACGACCTCGGCGCCGAGCAGAGCGAGCTCGGTCGCGACCGACAGCGCCGGCGAATCGCGGATGTCGTCGGAGTCGGGCTTGAAGGCGAGTCCCAGCACCGCGATGCGACGGCCGCGCAGCCCGCCACCCAGCGCGGTGCGCAGCAGCTCGACGGCCCGGTGGCGGCGGCCGAGGTTGATGCGGTCGGCCTCACGAAGAAGCGAACCGATCGAGTCCTCGCCCAGCTCGGCCGCGCGGGCGCCGAAGGCCCGGATGTCCTTGGGCAGGCAGCCGCCGCCGAAGCCGAGCCCGGCGCCCAGGAAGCGCCGGCCGATGCGCGCGTCGTGACCGATCGCATCCGCCAGCAGGGTGACGTCGGCGCCGGTCGCCGCGCACACGTCGGCGACGGCGTTGATGAACGAGATCTTGAGGGCGAGGAAGGAGTTCGCGCTGACCTTGACCAGCTCGGCGGTCTCGCGGTCGGCGACGATGCGCGGGACGCCGGCGGCGAGCTGGGGCGCGTAGACGGCGTCGAGCAGGGCGGTCGCGCGCTCGGCCGCGGCCGGCTCGTCGCCGACGCCGTAGACGAGGCGGTCGGGACGCAGGGTGTCGTCGACCGCGTGGCCCTCGCGCAGGAACTCCGGGTTCCAGACCAGCTCGGCGCGGCCGCCGAGAAGCGGGGCCAGGCGTCGTGCCGTGCCGACGGGCACGGTCGACTTGCCGACGACGAGCGCTCCGGGCGCCAGGTGCGGGCGCAGCGCGGTCAGCGCCGCCTCGACGTAGCCGAGATCCGCCTCGTCGCCGCCGAGACGCTGCGGCGTGTTCACCGCGACGAAGTGCACCTCGGCGTCGGCGGCGTCGGCCACCTCGGCGCTGAAGCGCAGACGCCCGGCGCGCATCCCCTCGCCCAGCAGGGCCTCGAGACCCGGCTCGTGGAAGGGCACGCGACCGGCGCGCAGCGCGGCGATCCGCTCCGGATCGACGTCGACGCCGATCACGTCGTGACCCTGCGACGCCATGGCGGCGGCGTGCACCGCGCCGAGATAGCCGCAGCCGATGACCGAGATGCGCATGGATGCTCCTTCTGCCGTGATCCGGCGGATCGGGGGTGTGCGGGGTCGGCGTGGTGGGCGCGGGGTGCCGGCTGCTCAGACGTCGCGCTCAGACGCCCGTGCTCTGCTCGCCCGCGACGAGGTGCACCGCGGCGGCGTGCTTCGCGACGAGCCCGTCGCCGGCGCGACGGCCGCGCACGCGGCGTCCCGCCCACGGCGCGGCGTGCTGGAGGAGCCAGCGCGCCGTCGGCAGACGCTCGCCGGGAGCGTCGGCGTCGGGCCGCGCGGGGCGGCCGTCGGCGCTGACGTGCACTGCCGCATCCAGGGCCTCGAAGGCCCCGGCGCCGGGCACGCCCAGCGCCGCCGCCGCGCGGTAGCAGAGAGTGCGGTGGCCGATCGAGCTGAGGTGCACGCGATCGGCCGCCCAGTCGCCGGCGTCGGCGAAGGCGCCCGAACCGCCCACGTCGACGAAGCGCGCGCCCGAGGCCGCGCACTGCACGGCGAGCTCGCGGTTGAAGCGGCGGAAGCGCGCCCGCAGCGGCCCGAGCCCGCGGTACGACGGGGCGAACACGCCGATCACCAGCACGTCGGCGCCCGTCGCGCGCAGCCGGGCGACGCCGGCGCCCAGGCGCCGCGCCAGCGCGATCGGATCGGCGTGCAGCCGCACCAGGTCGTTCGCGCCGACCAGCACGCTCACCAGGTCGGGTGCCATCGCGAGGGCCTTCGGCAGCTGCTCGTCGAGCACCTCGTCGACCCGCTTCGAGCGCACGGCGAGGTTGGCGTAGTCGAGCGACCGCGTCGCATCGGCGCTCGCCAGCAGGTTCGCGAGGCGGTCGGCCCAGCCGCGCCACTCCCCCGCCGCCTGCCGCGAGGCGTCGCAGAGCCCCTCGGTGAGCGAGTCGCCGAGGGCGACGTAGCGGGTCCAGCGGCGCGGCGCGATGCGGCTCGGCACGACGGCGCCGCGCGCGGCCCGCACGTCGTCGTAGTGCTCGAGCAGCTCATCGCCGAGGCGCTCCCAGGTGCGGGCGGCGACGGAGGCGCGTGCGGCATCCGCGAAGGCCCGGCGCTTGGCGTCGTCGCCGATCAGGTCGGCGACGCGGGCGCGCAGATCGACCAGGTCGCCCGGCGTGTACAGCCAGCCGGTGCGGCTCGACTGCACGAGGTCGAGCGGACCGCCGCGTCCCGTGGCGACGACCGGCACCCCGCTCGCGAGCGCCTCCTGGATCGTCTGGCAGAACGTCTCGTGCTCGCCCGGGTGCACGAACAGATCGAACGACGCGACCGTGCGCGCCAGGTCCACGCCCGAGCGGAAGCCGAGGAAGCGCGCCTCGGGCAGCGCCCGCTCGAGCAGGGGACGGCTGGGGCCGTCGCCGACGACGACGAGGCGCACGCCCGGCATCCCCTGCAGCGCGGCGAGGTCCTCGACCTGCTTCTCGGGCGCGAGCCGCCCGACGTAGCCGACGATGAGCTCGCCGTCCGGGGCGAGCTCGCGGCGCAGCGCCTCGTCGCGGCGGTGCGGCGCGAACAGCTCGGCGTCGACGCCGCGGGCCCACAGCTTGACCCGCTCGATGCCGAGCGCCTCGAGCCCGGCGATCGCGGCCGACGACGGCGCGAGCGTGAGGTCGGCGGCGTTGTGCAGGCGGGCGAGGTGGCGCTCGAGCAGCCCCTCCGAGGCTGGCAGACCGTACTTCGCCGCGTAGCCCGGGATGTCGGTCTGGTAGATCGCGACGCTCGGCACCCCGAGCGCCTCGGCGGCGCGCAGCCCCTGCCAGCCGAGCACGAACGGCGCCGCGAGGTGCAGCACGTCGGGCTTGAAGTCGGCGAGCGACGTCGTCAGCGTGCGCGTCGCGGCGAGGGCCACCCGCACCTCGGGATAGCCCGGCCACGGAACCGAGCGGTAGCCGGTGAAGCCGGCGCCGTGCAGGCGTCCGGTCTCGAGCGGCGTGCGCCCCGGACCCGGGGCGAGCACGAGCGCCTCATGGCCTCGTGCCTCGAGGTGCTTCAGCACCCGCAGCATCGAATTGGTGACCCCGTTCATCTGGGGCAGGAACGATTCGGCGACCAGCGCGACCCTCACGACTCACAGCGTCGCCGACGCGCGACGCCCGCCGCGCCGGAACCGGCCGAGGTCACCGATGCTTCGCCGGATCGTCGCCGACCGGTCGCCGACGCGACGCCGCCCGGTCGCCGCACGCGGGCCATCGGCGCCGACCCGGCAGCCGCGCGTCCGACATCCGCCGTTCACCCGGCCCGGCGACGCTGACCGCGTGAGCGAACCGTGGATGGCCGACCTGGCCGCCTCGCCGTGGCTGCTGCCGGCGCTGTTCGCCCTGGTGGTCGTCGACGCCTTCGTGGTCGTGCTGCCGAGCGAGACGCTGGTCGTCGCTCTCGGCTCGCTCGCCGCATCCACGGGATCGCCGGCGCTGTGGGCGGTCGTGCCGGTCGCCGCGCTGGCTGCCGTGATCGGCGACAGCGCGCTGTTCGGCATCGGCCGGCGGGTCGGCCTCGACCGGTGGGCGTGGATGCGCCGCGGACGCCTCGGCTCGGCTCTGGCGCGAACGCGCGCGACCGTGCGCCGACGCCCGGCCGTGCTCGTGTTCACGGCGCGGTACATCCCCTTCGCCCGCATTGCCGTCAACCTCACCGCGGGAGCGTCGGGGCTCGCCTACCGCCGCTTCCTGCCGCTCTCGGTCGCGGCGGGGATCGGCTGGGCGCTCTACAACACCGGCGTCGGCGCGGCCTTCGGCGCGCTGCTGCGCGACCGGCCGCTGCTCGCGGTGGGCTGCTCGGTCGTCGTGGCGATCGCGCTGGGCGTGGGGATCGACGCGCTCGTGTCGCGGTGGGGCCGCCGGCGCGCATCCACCGCACCGAGCGCACCGAAGACGTCGCCCGACGCCGACTGACGCCGCGTCGACTCACCGTCGGGTCTGTCCCCCGAAGACGGGCTCATCCGGGACAGCACTGAGACCGAACCACTGTCCGAGGCGGTGGTGACCCGATGATCACCGGCTCCTGAGCGGAGGGGGCGCGAGCTCCGGTCCCGGCGCGCCGACTCCCCTGCGGCCCCGGGACCGGATCGCGGTGGATGCGCGACGCGCGAGCCCGCCGAGATCAGGCCGAGCGCGTCGCCGCGGCTCCGCCGCTCGGGTCGAAGCCGACCGGCAGCGCGAAGGGGTCGGCCGGCGCGACGCGACGCGAGCGGCGCACGGCGTCGGCGAGGTCGGAGCCCGCGCGGTCGATGCGCTCGGCGAGCGCCTCATCGCCGCCCCAGTCGCCCGACGCCGCGTAGACGGCCGTCGCCAGCGCATCCGCGCGCAGGTAGGCGAACAGCGGGCGCAGGGCGTAGTCGATCGCGAGCGAGTGCCGCTCGGTGCCGCCGGTCGCGCCGAGCAGCACGGGCATGCCGCGCAGGGAATCCTTGTCGAGCACGTCGATGAACGACTTGAACAGCCCGCTGTAGCTCGTGGTGAAGATCGGCGTGACGGCGATGACCCCGTCGGCGGCGGTGAGCGCGTCGATCTCGGCCTGCAGGCTCGCGCTGGCGAAGCCGGTCAGCAGGTTGTTCGTCACGTCGATCGCGTGGTCGCGCAGCTCGATCACGCGCACGTCGACCTGCTCGCCGTCGAGGGCGAGCTCGCGGGCGGCGGCCTCGGCGAGGCGGTCGGCGAGCAGACGGGTCGACGAGGGCTGCGAGAGTCCGGCCGAGACGACGACGAGCGAGCGGGACATGCGGCGATCCTTCCGGGATGCCTCTCCCGCGGCCCGGGCGGATCGCCCGGACGAGGAAGAGGGTCGATGCGTATGCATCGACCCTCTCAACCGGGACGCGATCCCGGCTATTCCCCCGCGCTCATCGGCGGCGCGACACGGCGCGCGAGCCGCGCGGCGCGCGAGCCGCGCCGCCGGACTCAGTGCCCGCGCCCGGCCAGCTCGCGCTGACCCGGGCCCGCCGCATCCCCGTCGTCGGCCGTCGTCAGATCGTTGACCGCCGTGTGCGGATCCTGCCGCGCGAACCGCGCCTCGTCGAAGGGCTTGCGGCCGTGCAGCACCTCGCGCACCCGGTCGGGGTCGATCTGCCGCGTCCAGGTCCCGATCAGCAGCGTTGCGACCGCGTTGCCGGTGAAGTTCGTCAGCGCGCGGGCCTCCGACATGAACCGGTCGACGCCGACGATCACGCCCACGCCGTCGACCAGATCCGGCCGGTAGGTCTGCAATCCGCCCGCGAGCGTCGCGAGCCCGGCGCCGGTGACGCCTGCCGCGCCCTTCGAGGCGATGATCATGAACACCAGCAGGCCGATCTGCTCGCCGATCGACAGCGGCGTGCCCATCGCCGTCGCGATGAACAGCGACGCCATCGTCAGATAGATCGCCGTGCCGTCGAGGTTGAACGAGTAGCCGGTCGGCACCGTGATGCCGACCACCGGCTTCGCGACGCCGACGTGCTCCATCTTCGCGATCAGTCGCGGCAGCGCCGCCTCCGACGACGAGGTCGCCACGATCAGCAGGTACTCGCGGCCGAGGTACTTCATGAGGCGGAAGATGTTGACCCGCGTGAAGGCGTAGAGCAGACCGCCGAGCACCACCACGATGAACAGGATGCAGGTGATGTAGAAGCCGACCATGAGCGTCGCCAGGCTGAGCAGCGCCCCCGCGCCCGTGTTGCCGACAACCGCCGCGATCGCGCCGAACGCTCCCACCGGGGCCAGCCACAGGATCATGGTCAGGATGCGGAACACGAGCGTCTGGATCGAGCGGATCGCATCCAGGATGCCCGTCGCGCGGTCGCCCATGCGCTGCAGCGCGAAGCCGACCAGCAGCGCCACGAGGAGGGTCTGCAGGATGCTGCCCGACACGAGCGACGACACGAGCGTCGTCGGGATGATGCCGAGGATGAAGTCGGAGGTGGTCGTCGCCTCCGTGTTCTCGGTCTCGTAGTGCGCGTTCGAGAGGTCGAGGCCCTCACCCGGGTGGATGATGTTGCCCACGATGAGCCCGATCGCGAGCGCGAAGGTCGACATGACCAGGAAGTAGACGACCGCGAGCCCGCCGACCTTGCCGACCGTGGCGGCCTTGGCGATGCTGCCGACGCCGAGCACGATCGTGCAGAAGATGACCGGCGCGATCATCATCTTGATCAGGTTGACGAAGCCCTTGCCGACCGGCTCGAGCGTCGTGGCGAAGTCGGGGAAGAGGATGCCGACGAGCGCGCCCAGCACGACCGCGGCGATGACGAGGATGTAGAGCCAGTGGTTGCTCTCGATGCGGCGCAGGCCGCGGCGGGGGGACGGTAGCGTCATTGCCATGTTCCGGTGATTCCCATCCGGTCGACACGACGTCGTGTCGGCCCTCGTGACAAGGTGATCGCCCCAGAGTGGTCGCGCCCGCGGGCCGGCGGAACTTGTGTTCATATCGGTTGCAGGAGCGAGGATGCCCATGACCGGGTCGCGCGCGGTGAGCATCGCGGGTCGCGTGTTCGCGGTGCAGCTGGCCGCGGCCGTGCTCGTCGCCGGCGCCCTGCTGGCGGTGCTGGCGGTGGATGCGCAGCGCTCCGCCGAGCGCGACGCCGCCGAGACCTCGCTGTCGGTGGCGCGCACGGTGGCCGTCGATCCGCGGGTGCGCGCCGACGTGGACGCGGCCGATGCGACGGAGCGGCTCGAGCCCTACGCGCTCGAGCTCGTCGACGAGGCGGGCGTCGACTTCGTGACGATCATGACGCCCGACGGGATCCGGGTGACGCATCCGGATCGCAGCGAGATCGGCAAGCTCTTCCGCGGCACGATCGCGCCGGCGCTGCGCGGTGAGGAGATCACCGAGACCTTCACGGGCACGCTGGGCCCGTCGGTGCGCGCCGTGGTGCCGATCGAGCGTGACGGCGCCGTGGTCGGGCTGGTATCGGCGGGCGTCACGACGGCGAACGTCGGCGGCATCGTGGCGGGGCGCGTCCCCTTCGTGATCGTGGTGACGCTCGCGGTCGTGCTGGTCGGCGCGGTGACCGCGTTCGTCGTGCAGCGCTCGCTGCGGCGCACGACCGGACGGCTGGCGCCGGCCGAGCTGCGGCGGATGGTCGGCTACTACGAGTCGGTGCTGCACGCGGTGCGCGAGGGCCTCGTGCTGAGCGACCGCGAGCACCGCGTCGTGCTCTACAACGACGAGGCCGCCGAGCTGCTGGGTCTGCCGCCGGCGGGGACGGTCGCGCTGCCGGCGTCGGCCGAGTCGCTCGGGGTCGGCGCCGCCGTGGCGGGCCTGATCGGCTCGGGGCGGCGCGTGGTCGAGGAGACGCACCTCGAGGGCGCGACGCTGCTGCTCGTGAATCAGGAGCCCGCCGAGCCCGCGGTCGGCTCCCCCGCCGACGCCGGCGGCTCGGTCATGACCCTGCGCGACCAGAGCCGGCTGCAGCAGCTGATCGGCGAGCTCGATTCGACGCGCGGCATGCGGGATGCCCTGCGCGCCCAGGCGCACGAGCACGCCAACACCGTGCACACGCTCGTCGGGCTGCTCGAGCTGGGCCGGGTGGAGCAGGCGATCGAGCTGGCCTCGGAGTCGACGCGCACGAGCCAGGAGCTGGCCGACCGGATGCTCGCGACGGTCGACCATCCCGTGCTCGGCGCGCTGCTGCTCGGCAAGACGGCGCAGGCGAACGAACGCGGCGTCGAGCTGACGGTGTCGGCCGCGCCGGGGGCCGTGCCGCCGCTGACGGCGTCGGCGCTCGTGTCGGTCGTCGGCAATCTGGTCGACAACGCGATCGACGCGGCGCTCGCGGCGGAGGCGCCGCGCCGGGTCGAGGTCGTGCTGCGGCACGCGGATGCGGAGACCGACGGCGACCGACCCGCGGTCGAACTGCGGGTGACCGACACGGGCCGCGGCATCCGCCCCGATCTGGCCGCCACGATGTTCGATCTCGGAGTGACCAGCAAGAGCGATCCCGGCGGCGCGCACGGCAACGGCCTCGCGGTCGCCCGGGCGACGGCGCGCGCGGCCGGCGGCGATGTCGTCTTCGCGCCCGGCACGCCGACGACCGTGGTCGCGAGCTTCCCCGTGCCCGTGCCGGCCTCGACGACGGGAACGCCTGCATGATCCGCGTGCTCGTGGTCGACGACGACCTGCTGGCCGCCGAAGCGCACGCCGCCTACGTCGAGCGCGTCGACGGCTTCGCGGTCGTGGCGGTGGCGCACAGCGCGGGTGAGGCGCACGCGGCGCTGACGACCGTGCATCCCGGCGCCGTCGACCTGGTGCTGCTCGACCTGACCCTGCCCGACGCGCACGGCCTCGAGCTCGCGCGCCGGCTGCGCGCCGAGCGGGTGCGCGTCGACATCATGGCGATCACGGCCGTGCGCGACCTCGAGGCGGTGCAGACGGCCGTGTCGGTCGGCGTCACGCAGTACCTGATCAAGCCCTTCGGCTTCCCGGCGCTGCGCGAGCGGCTCGAGCAGTACCGGGCATTCCGCGACGGGCTCGCCGGCGACGCGGCGACGACGCAGGGCGACGTGGATGCACTGCTCGCCCACCTGCGCCCGGCCGGCGCCGCGGCTCCCCTGCCCAAGGGCCTCACGGCCACGACGCTCGACGCCGTCAGCTCGGCTCTGCGCACCGCGGCGCAGCCGCGCTCGGCGAGCGAGCTGGCCGCCGCCCTGGATCTCTCGCGCGTGACCGCCCGCCGCTACCTGGAGCACCTGGCCGAGCTCGGGCTGGCCCGGCGCTCGCAGCGCTACGGCACGCCCGGGCGACCCGAGGTGGCCTACGCGTGGGCAGGCGCGAGAGGCGACTGACTCACCTCGTCACCCCCCGCGGGGCGGATCCGCGCCGAGCAGGGCCGTGCCCGAGGGCAGCGCCCGGATCTCGACGCGGCGGATGTCGTCGCGCGCCAGCGCGGTCGACGCGGTCAGCCGCACGTCGTCGCGATCCGCGACCCGCCAGGTCGAGATCTGGCTCTCCTCGCCGTCGCGGTCGATCACGTAGAGCCCGTAGAGCCAGCCGCCGGCCGGCGGAGTCGCCCCGCCCTGGCCGTAGCCGCAGTCCATGTCGATGCGCGTGCCCCAGCCCTCCGGCGTCAGGTGCACCGAGGCGCTCAGCGACGAGTCGACGACGCGGTCGAGCGCGATGGCGGGCGTTCCCCCGCCGGCCGTGTCCGAACCGGGAGACGTCGACGCGCCGCCGGCGAGCCGCGCGAGCGTCAGCGGGATCGCGACGACGAACGCCACGACGGCGAGCGCCGCCGCGAGTCCGACCAGTCGTCGGCGACGCCGCCGCCGACGATCGCGCGCGACCACGTGCGCGACGAGGTCACGCGGCGGGGTGGCGGCGACCGCGAGCACGTCGGGTCGCGCATCCACGGAATCGGCGTCGGGGTCGGTGTCGGCGTCGGCGTCGGCGTCGGCGTCGATCGACGCCGCCCGCTCCGCCGTCAGCCGGCCGAGCAGCCCCGGCATCGGCGCCAGCGCGCCGATCGCCGCACGGCAGCGCTCGCAGACCTCGAGATGCGCCTCGTACTCGCGGCGCTCGGCCGAGTCGAGCGCGCCGAGCACGTAGGCGGCATCCCACTGGGCGTAGCGCTCGTGATCGGGTGCCATCAGCGCGTCACCCCTCTCTCCTGCAGGGCGAGCCGCAGTGCTCGCAGTCCGTAGTGCAGTCGCGACTTCACCGTTCCCGGCGGGATGTCGAGCTCGCGGGCGACCTCGGCGATGCCGCGGCCGCCGTAGTAGGCGTGCACGAGCACGCTGCGGTGCTCGACGCTCAGCGTCGCGAGGGCCTCGGCGACGAGCAGCGACTCGAACACCCGATCGGTGCGGTCGGGCTCGGCGAGCTCGGGCGGCTCGTCGACCACGAGCTCGTGGCGGTGCCGGGCGCTGCGCGCCTGGTCGATCACGAGGTTGCGGGCGACCGTCAGCATCCAGCTGCGCACGCTCTCGGTCTGCTGCAGGATGCGCGGGCTGCGCCAGGCGCGCAGCAGCGTCTCCTGCACGACGTCGTCGGCGCCCGCGTGGTCGCCGGTGAGGTGCACGACATAGCGCCACACCGCCGTGGCGTGGGCGTCATGCAGCTCACGCAGCCGCGTGGCGTCGTCGACGGTCATGGCACCTCCTGACCTCTCAACGGGATAGCACGCCGAGAGGTTCAGGAGGCGCGGTCACGAGAATCCGTCGGCAGGTCAGGCGCTGACGGCCTCGGCCGCGTCGGCGCCCGACGCGGCCGTCGACGCGCCGGCCTCGGCGAGCGCCGCGTCACGGCGGGCGACGAGCAAGTCGTGCGTCGGCGCATCCGGAACCGTCGCCGGGCGGTTCGTCGCGAACTCCTTGCGCAGCGCCGGCACGACCTCGCCGCCGAGGATGTCGAGCTGCTCGAGCACGGTCTTGAGCGGCAGGCCGGCGTGATCCATGAGGAAGAGCTGGCGCTGGTAGTCGCCGAAGTGCTCGCGCATGCCGGCGTAGCGGTCGATGACCTCCTGCGGGCTGCCGACCGTGAGGGGCGTCTGGGCGGTGAAGTCCTCGAGCGAGGGGCCGTGACCGTAGACGGGCGCGTTGTCGAAGTAGGGGCGGAACTCGTTCACCGCATCCTGCGACTTCGCCCGCATGAAGACCTGACCGCCGAGGCCGACGATCGCCTGCTCGGCCGTGCCGTGGCCGTAGTGGGCGTAGCGCTCGCGGTAGAACGCGATGAGGCGCTGGTAGTGCTCCTTGGGCCAGAAGATGTTGTTCGCGAAGAAGCCGTCGCCGTAGTAGGCGGCCTGCTCGGCGATCTCGGGGCTGCGGATCGATCCGTGCCAGACGAACGGCGGCACGTCGTCGAGCGGACGCGGCGTCGACGTGAAGCCCTGCAGCGGCGTGCGGAACTGGCCCGACCAGTCGACGACATCCTCGCGCCACAGGCGGTGCAGCAGCGCGTAGTTCTCGATCGCGAGCGGGATGCCCTGGCGGATGTCCTGGCCGAACCACGGGTACACCGGGCCGGTGTTGCCGCGCCCGAGCATGAGGTCGACGCGACCGCCGGCGACGTGCTGCAGCATCGCGAAGTCCTCGGCGATCTTCACAGGGTCGTTCGTGGTGATGAGCGTCGTGCTCGTCGTGAGCTGCAGGGTCGTCGTCTTCGCGGCGAGCCAGGCGAGCGTCGTGGTCGGCGACGACGACCAGAACGGCGGGTTGTGGTGCTCGCCGAGCGCGAAGACGTCGAGCCCGACCTCTTCGGCGTGCAGCGCGATCGTCAGGGTGTCCTGGATGCGCTGGGCCTCGCTGACGGTGGTCTTCGTCGTGGGGTCCTCGGTGATGTCGCTCACCGTGAAGATGCCGAACTGTGTGCCGGTCATGGCGTCGCCTCCTGGATGCCGATCCGATTTCTATGCGTTTGCATCGATCGTAACCGCTGGCACCGGGACGGCATTCCCGCGGGCTCGGAACCGCGTGGGACCCGGAGCCGCGGCGGGCTCAGAACCCCAGCCGCCCCAGCTGCTTCGGGTCGCGCTGCCACTCCTTCGCCACCTTCACGCGGATCGACAGGAACACCTGCTTGCCCACGAGGGGCTCGATCTGCGCTCGTGCCTTCGCGCCGATCTCCTGCAGCCGCTCGCCGCCGCGGCCGATCACGATGCCCTTCTGGCTGTCGCGCTCGACCCAGAGGTTGGCGTAGACCTCGAGCAGGTCCTTGTCGTCGCGGTCGACCAGGTCGTCGATCGTCACGGCGAGCGAGTGCGGCAGCTCGTCCTGCACGCCCTCGAGGGCGGCCTCGCGCACGAACTCCGCGATGCGGGTGTCGAGCCCCTCGTCGGTCACCGCATCCACCGGGTAGAGCCGCTCCGACTCGGGCAGCAGCTTGATCAGCTCGCTCGTCAGCAGGTCGAGCTGGATGCGGTTCTGCGCCGAGACGGGGATGATCGTCTCCCATTCGCGCAGCTCGCTGATCTGTAGCAGGCGCTCCGCCACGAGCGGACGCGGGGCGGCGTCGATCTTCGTGACGATGGCGATCTTCTTCGCCCGCGGGTGCTGGTCGAGCTGCTCGTTGATGAACCGGTCGCCCGGCCCGAGCTTCTCGTCGGCCGGCAGGCAGAAGCCGATCACGTCGACGTCACCGAGCGTGGTCTGCACGACGTCGTTGAGGCGCTGCCCGAGCAGGGTGCGCGGGCGGTGCACGCCGGGGGTGTCGACCAGGATCAGCTGGCCGTCGACGTGGTGCACCACGCCCCGGATCGCGCGGCGGGTGGTCTGCGGCTTCGACGAGGTGATCGCGACCTTCTCGCCCACGAGGGCGTTGGTCAGCGTCGACTTGCCGACGTTGGGGCGACCCACGAAGGTCGCGAACCCGGCGCGGAAGACATGGTGGCCCATCAGCTCTGCTCCTTGGCACGAGTGCCGCGCGGCGGCGTGCGCACGCCGCCGGCGGGGGTGTCGGTGCCGAACGCCTCCTCGGCGTCGGCGAGGTCGGGGTCGCGCTCGACGAGCACGGTGCGCAGGCGGCCGCGGCGGCCGTCGGTGCGCTCGGCGGTCAGCACGAGGCCCGAGAAGGTGACGGTCGAGCCGACCTCGGGCAGGCGGCCGAGCACCTTGGTCAGCAGTCCGCCGACCGAGTCGACGTCGTCGTCGTCGAGCTCGATGCCGAACAGGTCGCCGAGCTCGTCGGTGGCGAGGCCGGCGCGCACGCGCCAGCGCCCCTCCTCGAGCTCGGTCGCGTCGGCGACGTCGCGGTCGTACTCGTCGGAGATGTCGCCGACGAGCTCCTCGATCAGGTCCTCGAGCGTCACGAGCCCGGCGATGCCGCCGTACTCGTCGACGACCATCGCGAGGTGGTTCGCCTCGCGCTGCATCTCGCGCAGCGTGTCGTCGGCCTTCTTCGACTCGGGCACGAACTGCGCCGGGCGCGCGAGGTCGGTGACGGGCACGCCGTCGGCGTCGCGGCGCCCCTCGTGCAGCAGGCGGGCGACATCTCGCAGGTAGAGGATGCCGCGCACGTCGTCGACGCCGTCGCCGATGACCGGCATGCGCGAGACGCCCGTGCGCAGGAACTGGCCCATCGCCTGCCCGGCGCTGACGTCGTCGTCGACCGTGACCATATCGGTGCGCGGGATCATCACCTCGCGTACGACCGTGTCGCCCCACTCGAAGATCGAGTGGATGAGCTCGCGGTCGTCCTCCTCGAGCACCTCCGCCTCGGTGGCCTCGTCGACCATCGAGAGCAGCTGCTCCTCGCTCGAGAACGTCACCGTCGACGGGCGCCCGGGCGTCACGCGGTTGCCGAGCGCGACGAGCAGGTCGGCGACGGGTCCGAGGATCACGCGGATGCCTCGCACGAGCGGCGCGGCGAACGCGATCACGCCGCGGGCGTGGGCCCGGCCGACGCTGCGCGGGCTGGAGCCGACGAGCACGAACGAGGCGCCAGTCATGATGAGCACGCTGAGCAGCAGCACCCACCACCACTCCTCGATCACGGTGGTCAGCGCGAGCGTCACGAGCACGGCCGCGCCGGTCTCTGCGACGACCCGGAGGAAGTTGACCGCGTTGACGTGGGCGCCCGCGTCGTCGGAGATCGCCAGCAGCGACCGTCGCGAGCGGCTGCGCGAGGCGAGATCGACGAGGTCGACCCGACTCAGACTGCCGAGTGCCGCATCCGTCGCCGCGAGCAGGCCGCCGAACGCGACCAGCACGACCGCGATGCCGAGGAAGACGCCGATCATGGCGTCTACCGTCGTCGCTCGGCGACGGAGAAGCCGAGCAGGATGTCGCGCTGGATGCCGAACATCTCCTTCTCCTCGTCGGGCTCCGCGTGGTCGAAGCCGAGCAGGTGCAGCACGCCGTGGGCGGTCAGCAGGCACAGCTCATCGAGCGTGGAGTGCCCGGCGGTGACCGCCTGGGCCGCGGCGACCTGCGGGCAGAGCACGATGTCGCCGAGCAGCCCGGGCGGGGTGAGCTCGTCGTCGCTGCCGGGACGCAGCTCGTCCATCGGGAAGCTCAGCACGTCGGTCGGGCCGGGCTCGTCCATCCACTGCACGTGCAGCTGCTCCATGGCGGCCTCGTCGACCAGCTGGATCGCCAGCTCGGCGTCGGGGTGCACGCGCATGTGGTCGAGCGCGAAGGCGGCCAGGCGCTGGATCGCGGCGACATCCGCATCCATGCCCGATTCGTTGTTGATCTCGATCGACATCAGCGGCCTCTCTGCCACGGCGGGCGGCGGTCTTGCGGGGTGTGGCCGCGGCGCTCGGCGCGGTTCGCGCCGTCGCGGGCGCTGTCGCCCCGGGCGGCGTCGCGCTGGTCGCGCTCGAAGCGGCGGGCCTGCTGCTGCTCGTCGTACTCCGAGTAGGCGTCGACGATGCGGCCCACGAGGCTGTGCCGCACGACGTCGTCGCTGGTCAGCCGGGCGAAGTGGATGTCGTCGATGCCGTCGAGCACGCGCGTCACCAGACGCAGCCCGCTGGCCCCCGCGGGCAGGTCGACCTGCGTGATGTCGCCCGTGACGACCATGCGGGTGCCGAAGCCGAGACGGGTGAGGAACATCTTCATCTGCTCGGGCGTCGTGTTCTGCGCCTCGTCGAGCACCACGAACGCGTTGTTCAGCGTGCGACCGCGCATGTAGGCGAGCGGCGCGACCTCGACCGTGCCGGTCGCGAGCAGCTTCGGCACGATCTCGGGATCCATCATCTCGTTGAGCGCGTCGTAGAGCGGCCGCAGGTAGGGGTCGATCTTGTCGGTCAGAGTGCCGGGCAGGAACCCGAGCCGCTCCCCCGCCTCGATCGCCGGCCGGCTCAGGATGATGCGCTCGACCTCCTTGCGCTGCAGGGCCTGCACGGCCTTCGCCATGGCGAGGTAGGTCTTGCCGGTTCCGGCGGGGCCGATGCCGAACGTGATCGTGTTCTCGTCGATCGCATCCACATAGGCGCGCTGGCCGGCGGTCTTGGCGCGGATGACCTTGCCGCGGCTCGACAGGATGACCTGGCTGAGCATCTCGGCCGGGCTGCCCTCGCCGCGGTCGAGGATGCGCGCCGAACTGGTCACGTCGACCGGGCCGAGGTCGGCCCCGTCGCGCACCATCGTCACGAGCTCATCGACGAGCGTGCGGGCGGCGCGCACCTCGCGCGTCTCGCCCTCGAGGGTCACGTGATTGCCGCGCACGTGCACGGTCACGTCGGGGTACTGCTTCTCGATCGTGGTCAGCAGGCGATCCTGCGGGCCGAGCAGCCGCACCATGGCGACGCCGTCGACCTCGATCTCGGCGCGGTCGGCTCCGCCGATCGGGCCGGTGCTCCGTGCTGCGGAGCCGGGAGTGGTGCCGTCAGGCAAGGTGTCCTTCCTCGAGGCCGCCGCCCAGCACGTGCGCGTGCACATGGAAGACGGTCTGGCCGGCCTCGGCGCCGGTGTTGAAGACGAGTCGGAACTGGCCGCCGCAGAGCTCGTCGGCGAGCGACGAGGCGGTGGCCACAAGATGGGCGAGCAGCGCAGGGTCGCCCGCGGCGAGCTCGACGACGTCGCGATAGGCGTCGGTCTTGGGGATCACGAGCAGGTGCACGGGCGCCTGCGGCGCGATGTCGCGGATGGCGATGACCCGGTCGTCGTCGAACACGATGTCGGCCGGGATCTCGCCCGCGATGATGCGGCTGAAGATCGAGGGGGCGGTGTCGTCGGACATGCCCCCATCTTAATCGGCGGCGGGGTGCTGCCGCAGGCCTCAGGACTCGAGGTCCCAGAGCCCGCGATACCAGTGGATGCGCTCCGCATCCGGCTCGATTCCGTACGCGGCATAGAACGCGGCGTCGTGGCCGGGGCCGTAGTTCCACTCCAGGCTCATCGAGGCGACGGCGAGGTCGGCCCAGCGGTCGCCCGGCGCGAGGTCGCCGAGGTCGACGTGGGCGAGGAATCGCCCGGCGTCGTCGAGCAGCGTGTTGGGCGCGCAGGCGTCGCCGTGCACGAACACGCGGTCCTGCTCGCTCACCGGCGGTCGCGGTCCGAGCGCCGCGGGTGCGCGATTCACCCACGTCTCGGCCGTCCAGCCGGCGGGCACCGCGTCGAGCGGCAGAGCGTGCAGGCGGCGCAGCCCCGCGGCGATCGCGGCGACGGCGGCCTCGGGGCGCGCGCGGTTGCGGTCGGTGACCGCGGTCTCGCCGGCGAGGGCCGCCGTCACGAGCCAGCCGCCGTCGGCGTCAGCGCCCGAGTCGAGCACGACCGGCGAGGGATGCCGCGGCGCGAGCCAGCGCATCCGCTCCTCCTCGCGCCGCAGGGCGGAGACGAGCGGCGGCGGCGACCACTTCACGACCCGGTCGGCGACGCGGAAGGTCAGCCCGTCGAGCGAATTGCGCCAGAGGAACATCGGCTCGGCGCCGAGCTCCGCGGCCAGACGCGCGACGACGGTCGGCGCGGTGACGCGGCTCGCATCCTGCTGGTAGCTGAGATCGGGCGCCGCGGTCAGGTCACGGCCGCGCTGCTCGTGCAGGTCGTCGCTCATCGCGCACCGTCACCAGCGCCCGAGCCGGGATGCCAGCACGGCGACGGCGGCGGGTCCGGCCGTCGAGGTGCGCAGCACCTCCGGCCCGAGACGCACGCCGATCGCGCCGGCCTCGGCGAGCGCGGCGAGCTCGCGGGGCGCGATGCCGCCCTCGGGTCCGACGACGAGCGTCACACGCCCCTCCGACGGCAACTCCACCTGCGATATCGAGGCCTCGGCCTCGGGGTCGAGCACGAGCACCAGCCCCGGGGTGCGCGTCAGCTGCGCTGTCGAGACCGGCTCGGTCACCTCGGGGATGCGGGTGCGGATGCTCTGCTTCGCCGCCTCGCGCGCGATCGACTCCCAGCGGGCGCGGCCCTTGACGGCCTTCGCCGCATCCCAGCGGGTGACCGAGCGCTCGGCGGCCCACGGCAGGATCCCGGCGATGCCGAGCTCGGTCGCCGCCTGCACGGCCATCTCGTCGCGGCCGCCCTTGGCGAGCGCCTGCGCGAGCCAGAGCTGCGGCAGCGGATCGGCCTCGAGGCGCACCGCATCCACCTCGAGCACCAGCTCGCTCGGCTCGGCGCTGACGACCGGCCCGGTCACGATGACGCCGTCGCCGTTGCCGATCGACACGCGCTCGCCGACGCGCGTGCGCGCGACCTTGACGGCGTGCGCCGCCTCCTCGCCGCGGATCGCGACGCGGGCGCCGACGACGGCCGCGGCCGCCTCGAGCTCGGGGTTCAGGTAGAGCCAGGCCATCGCGGAGCCCCGCTAGAGGTTGAGGAAGCGGTCGCGCAGCTTGGCGAACAGCCCCTGCTGGAAGGTCGAGAACTCCGGCTTGATCGGAGGGCGGCTCTGCGCGAACTGCTCGAAGATCGCCTTCTCCTTCGAGTTCAGGCGCACGGGCGTGATGACCTGGACGCCGACCTTGAGGTCGCCGCGACCGCCGCCGCGCAGGTGCGTGATGCCGCGCTCCTTGACTGTGATCACCTCGGCGCTCTGCACGCCCGGCTTGATGTCGATCTCGACGTCGCCGTCGAGCGAGGCGAGCGTGACCTTCGTGCCGAGCACGGCATCCGTCATCTGCACCTCGAGGGTCGCCAGCAGGTCGTCGTTCGAGCGGCTGAACACGTCGTGGTGGCCGACCTTGACCTCGAGGTAGAGGTCGCCGTTCGGGCCGCCGGCCGGACCGGCCTCGCCCTCGCCGGGCAGGTGGATGCGCATCCCCGTGTCGACCCCGGCCGGCACGTCGACGCCGACCTTGCGCTTGGCGCGCACGCGGCCCTGACCGGCGCAGGTGACGCACGGCGAGGGGATGACGGTGCCGAAGCCTCGGCAGGTGCCGCACGGGCTCGAGGTCATGACGTTGCCGAGCAGCGAGCGCACGGAGCGCTGGATCTGCCCGGTGCCGCGGCAGATGTCGCAGGTCTGGATGCTCGTGCCGGGCGCGGCGCACGCGCCGTCGCAGGTGGAGCAGCGCACGGCCGTGTCGATCTCGAGGTCGCGCGAGGTGCCGAAGACGACCTCGTCGAGGTCGACCTCGATGCGCAGCAGCGCGTCCTGTCCGCGCTCGGTGCGCGAGCGCGGGCCGCTCTGGCGCTGCGCCGCGTTGAAGAAGGTCTCGAAGATGTCGCCGAAGCCGCCACTGAACGCGCCCGAGCCGAACGACGCCGAGTCGCCCAGGTCGTAACGCTGCCGCTGCTGCGGGTCGCTCAGCACGTCGTAGGCGTGCGTCACCGACTTGAAGCGCTCGGCGGCGTCGTCACTCGGGTTGACGTCGGGGTGCAGCTCGCGCGCGAGCCGGCGGTACGCCTTCTTGATGTCCTCGGGCGAGGCGTCGCGGGCGACGCCCAGCACCTCGTAGTGGTCGGTCGTGGCCACGCGGGTCAGTCCTCTCCCAGCAGTCGCGACAGGTAGCGCGCCACCGCGCGCACCGCCGCCATGTTGTTCGAATAGTCCATGCGCGTCGGACCGAGCAGACCCACGTGCGCGAGGCTTCCGCCCGCGCTGTAGCCGCTCGAGACGACGCTCGTCTCCTCGAGGCCGGTTCCGGCGTTCTCGCGCCCGATGCGCACCGCCACCCCCGCCTCGTCGATCTCCATCTCGCCGAACAGCTTGAGCAGGGTGACCTGCTCCTCGATCGCCTCGAGCACCGGGAAGATGCTGCCGGTGAAGTCGCCCTCCGTGCGGGCGAGGTTCGCGGTGCCGGCCATGACCAGGCGGTCCTGCCTGCTGTCGGCCAGCTGCAGCGCGATGCCGCCGGCGATGCGCTGGGCGACCGCGCGGCGGGGCTCGGGGATGCTCTCGAGCAGCCTTCCGAGAACGCCCGGGGCCTCGCTCAGGGTCACGCCGATGAGCTCGGTGTTCAGCCGGGCGCGCAGCTCGGCCAGGTACTGCTCGTCGGCGGCGGCCTGCTCGCGCGGGTCGACGATCTCGATCAGCCGCTGGTCGACGCGGCCCGAGTCGGTGATGAGCACCGACATCAGGCGGCTCGGCGCGAGCGCCACGATCTCGACGTGCCGCACGCGCGACGAGCCGAAGAGCGGGTACTGCGCCAGGGCGACCTGATTGGTCAGCTGCGACAGCATCCGCACCGTGCGCGCGAGCACGTCGTCGAGGTCGGCCGCCTGGTCGAGGAAGGCCTCGATCGCGTGCCGCTGCGCTGAGCTGAGCGGGCGGAGGTCGGCGAGCTGGTCGACGAAGACGCGGTAGCCCTTGTCGGTGGGCACCCGGCCCGACGACGTGTGCGGGGCCGCGATCAGCTCCTCGTCTTCGAGCAAGGCCATGTCGTTGCGGATCGTCGCCGCCGAGACGCCGAAGGCGTGCCGCTCGACGATCGACTTCGAGCCGACCGGCTCGCGCGATTCGACGTAGTCCTGCACGATCGCGCGCAGCACCGCGAGGGAGCGTTCCGAGACCACGGGGCACCTTCCCTTCACGACGTCCTGATCAGCGCCGCGCTGCGCCCGAGACCCCGATGCTCGCGCGGCATCCCGACTCTCGCGGGGAGGCGCGCGGCGCGGGGCCCTGGCACTCCGGCACGACGACTGCCAAGTCTAACCGCCGCCACGCCGCCCTCGCCGTTGCACCGCCGCCGAGCGAGCCACTACCGTGAGTGCGCGCCCCGGCCCTCCAGTGTCATCTCAGGGCACGGGATGCGCACGACCCCATTCGGGGAGCCGCCCCCGCGTTCCCCCTGAGAAAGGCAGACGCCGCCATGACGGACCCCAACGCCCAGCCCGGTCAGCAGCCCCCCTACGGTCAGCCGCAGCAGCCCCAGCAGCCGCAGTACGGCGCCCCGCAGCAGCCCCAGCAGCCACAGTACGGCGCGCCCCAGCAGCCCCAGCAGCCACAGCAGCCCGCCTACGGCGCCCCCCAGGGCGGCTACGGCCAGCCCCAGCCCGGCCCGCAGTACGGCGCCCCGCAGCCGGCGCCCGTGCAGCCGCTCAGCCCGGCCGAAGACAAGCAGTGGGCCTCGTTCGCCCACCTCGGCGGCATCATCGGCTTCCTGCCCTCGCTGCTGATCTGGCTCATCCTCAAGGAGCGCGGACCGCTCGTCGCCCAGGAGGGCAAGGAGGCGCTCAACTTCCAGATCACGGTCGCCTTCGGCGGCGTCGCGGTCATCATCCTCGGCATCGTCTTCGGCATCCTGTCGGCGTTCGTGCCCTTCGTCGGATTCCTGCCGGGTCTGCTCTGGCTCGCGCTCTGGGTCGCCGACCTGATCTTCTCGATCCTCGGCTTCGTCAAGGTCAACGGCGGCGGCGCGTACCGCTACCCCTTCGCGATCCGACTCATCAAGTAGTCCTCGGGCGCCCTCGGGCGCCGCACGACGCAGGGCCGGCCTCCTTCGGGACGCCGGCCCTCTGTCATGGGTGGGCAGTCCTGCCCCTCGACGCCGTGCACCGGGGATGGTTCACTGGTTTTCCATGAGCGACGGTCAGACTCCTTCCCCCGCCGACGGCACGCCCGGATCCGTTCCGCCCGCCGGCCCCACGCCTCCGCCGCCCGCCGGCGGACCGACCCCGCCGCCGCCCGGCGGCCCCACGCCCCCGCCGCCCGGCGCCTACCCGCAGCAGGGCTACGCGCAGCCGCAGCCGGGCTACGGCCCGCCCCAGGCCGCGCCGCTGAGCCCCAGCGACGAGAAGATGTGGGCGATCCTGCTTCACCTCAGCCCGATCATCATCAGCTTCATCGGACCGCTGATCGGCTATTTCGTGCTGAAGGACCGCGGGCCGTTCATCCGCCACCACGCCATCCAGGCGCTGAACTTCACGATCACGATGGCGATCGGATACGCCATCTCGGTGGTGCTGATGTTCGTGGTCATCGGGATCTTCACCTACTTCGCCGTCGCGATCGTGAGCGTCGTGTTCGCGATCATCGCGGCGGTCAAGGCCAACCAGGGCGAGTACTACAAGTACCCCTTCGCGATCCAGTTCGTGAAGGCCTGACCAACAGCATCCCCCTCCACCGGATGCGCGGCCGCCGCATCGGTCAGTCGCCGAGCAGGCGGCGCACCACCGCATCCGCGAGCAGTCGTCCCGGCCGGGTCAGCACGACCCGGCCGGCGACGGCGGCCCGGCCCTCGACCAGGCCCTCCGCGATGAGGCCGGCGACCTCGCGTCGCCCCTCGGCGTCGAGCACCTCGGTCGGCAGGCCGTCGACGACGCGCGTCTCGAGCAGCACCCGCTCGACGCGGCGGGTCTCGGCATCCAGCGTCTCGCGTGCGTGCGCGGGCGAGATGCCCTCGGCGATGCGCCCCGCGTAGGCCGCGGGGTGCTTGACGTTCCACCAGCGCACGCCGCCGACGTGGCTGTGCGCGCCCGGGCCGATTCCCCACCAGTCCTGGCTCGTCCAGTAGGCGAGGTTGTGGCGCGAGCGACGTGCGGCGCCCTTCGAGAAGTTGCTGACCTCATACCAGTCGTAGCCGGCACCGGCGAAAGCGGCATCCGCCATGTCGTAGAAGTCGGCCTGCGCGTCGTCGGAGGGCTCGGGCACCTCGCCGCGCTTGATCTGCCGCGCGAGCTTCGTGCCCTCCTCGACGATGAGCGCGTAAGCGGAGATGTGACCGGGCTCCTCGGCGAGCACGGCGTCGAGGGTGCGCCGCCACTGGTCGGCGGTCTCGCCCGGCGAGCCGTAGATGACGTCGAGGCTGACCTCGAGGCCCGCCTCCCGCGCCCAGCGCACGACCTGCGGAACGCGGGCGGGGTCGTGCGTGCGCTCGAGCGTGGCGAGCACCTCGGGCACGGCCGACTGCACGCCGAAGCTCACCCGTGTGAAGCCCGCCTCGGCGAGCGCGGCGAGGTCGCGCGCATCCACGGAGTCGGGGTTGGCCTCGGTCGTGACCTCGGCCCCCGGCGCGAGCCCCCAGGTGTCGCGGATGCCGTGCAGCATCGCCGTCAGGTCGCTCACCGGCAGCAGGGTGGGCGTGCCGCCGCCGAAGAACACCGTCGACACGGGGCGTCCGCCGACGCCGGCACGGTCGAGAACGCCGCCGGCGAAGCGGATCTCGTCGAGCGCCTGGCCGGCGTAGTCCGACTGCTTCACGCCGCGGATCTCGCTGGCCGTGTAGGTGTTGAAGTCGCAGTAGCCGCAGCGCACGCGGCAGAACGGCACGTGCACGTAGACGCCGAGATCGCGCTCGGCGGCGCCCACGGCGGCGGAGCCCGGAAGCGATCCGTCGGCCGGTGCCGGGTCGCCCTCCGGGAGGATGCTCGGCATCAGCTCGGCTCTCGGGCCGGCCGGTCGGCCGTCGCGGCCGAGGTGGCGGTCAGCGGGCTCGACAGCGAACGCAGGTAGCGCGCCGTGTAGAAGCCCTGGGTGAGGCGCAGCACCGGGTTGACGAGCCACCAGAAGAATCCGCCGGGCCGCGAGAACGCGCGGATCGTGAGCCAGACCGAGCCGTCGTCGCTGCGCTCGACCACGAAGGCCTCCTCGCCGCGCTCGGCGTGACCGGGCAGCGTGCCGTAGGCGAAGCCACGGCGGTTGGGCTCGTCGACGACGTAGACCACGCGGGCCGGGAAGCCGAACCGCAGGGGGCCGAAGGGGATGCCGAGGCTGGCGGTGTCGCCGGGGCGCAGCAGCGGTCGTCCGTCGGCCGTGTAGACGCGCTCGCCGGCGTCGTCGACCGTCGCCGGTGCGACGGGGGCTCCGGTCTCGTCGAAGCCGACGGGCGTGTACGCCATGCGGTCGAACTCGGCCGGCGTCTCGACGACCTCCAGGTGGAACCCGGAGCGCTTCTGGATGCCCCAGGTCAACGTCTCGGTCCAGGCGTGCTCCCAGCGCGCATCCCCGTGACCGACGAGCGCGCGGCGCTCGAGCGGACGATAGCCCACCGGCGGATAGTCGAGCAGGTCGTCGGCGCGGGTCGCCCCGACGGCGGCGTAGCTGACGGCGCGCTCCCAGATCGGCGCGCGTCTCGACATGCCCGCCATGCTAACCCGGGCAGGGTCGCCCGGCCGATTCGCCGGAGCGCCGCTCGACGCGCCAGGGCGCAGCAGGTCGCTGCGCGGGAGCAGCGCCGGTCGTGGAACGGCGCCCGCTCAGCCGGCGAGGTCGCCGAGCTGCGTGAGCGCGTGCCCGCCGCGCGCCGACGACTCGGCCAGCACGGTGCGGGCGCGCTCCTTGCGCGCGTCGAAGATCGTGCCCAGGTCGCGGGCGAGCTGCGGGCGTCGACGCACGAGCTTCTCCAGCTCGTCGATCGGCAGCGACAGAACGGTCACGTCGTCGAGGGCCGTCGCATCCGAGGGATTGAGCTCCTGCGTGAGCGCCCCGATGCCGACCATCTCGCCCGCGTGCAGCACGCTCAGGGGCAGACTGCCGCTCCCGTCGATCGGCAGGGACAGCGCGACCGAGCCGACGGCGATCACGCGCAGCCCGGGCGAGGTCGTGCCCGCGTGCTGCAGCTTCTCCCCGGCGCCGAAGCGCTGCAGCACGACGCGGTCGGCGAAGGCCTCCGCCTCCTCCTGGGTGAGCCGCAGGCTCGGCGCGACCGACTTGAACAGCGCGAGCCGGCGCTCGGCCGTGTTGTAGTCGTCGGTCATGTCGCCGTCGAGATGCAGACCGGCGCGGCGCGCGGCGTACCAGAGCACCGTCTGGAAGGCGGCGACGGCCGTGCCCTCCGCGCCCGGCGAGGGCAGCGGCAGGTCGACCGTGTACTTGGCGCCGCCGACCGGGTAGGCGCTCGCGCGCTCCCCCTCGGCCAGCATCGGCAGATCGTCGGCGACCGCGCGCAGCAGGGCGAGGACCTCGTGCGGGGCGTCGTCGGTCGCGAACGGCAGGGTCAGCGAGACGACGTAGGCGCCGGGCGCCTTGCTCAGGTTGTCGAACGAGGCGCCGGCGAGCGTGCCGTTCGGGATGATGTGGATGCCGTTGCCGGTGTCGATGTGCACCGCGCGCCAGTTGACCTCGACCACGCGGCCGCGCACGCCGCCCGCGTTGAGCCAGTCCCCCAGCCGGAACGGCTGCTCGAACAGCAGGAACAGGCCCGACACGACGGGCCCGATCGCGTTCTGCAGCGCGAGGCCGATGACGATCGAGCTGACGCCGAGGGCCGTGAACAGGCCGCCCACGTCCGCATCCCACACCCAGGCGAACAGCACGCCGAGCCCGACCAGGATCAGCAGCAGCCGGAAGATGTCGATGAAGATCGACGGCATCCGCTCACGCCACGTGCCGGGCCGCGCCCGCGTGAACAGGGCCACATTGATGCCGTTGAGCACGACCAGGATGAGCGCGAAGCCGAAGAAGGTGGCCGCGACGCGCGTCCAGGTCACGTCCCTCTGACCGAGCTGCACCTGGCTGATCAGGATGAGCAGGGCCGCCAGGGGCACGAGGAAGTTGCGCACCAGCCGGATGACCTTGGCCGCCTGCGGGTGCCGGCGCGCCACGATCGCGTGCAGCTCGGTCAGCACGAGCAGCACGATCGGCAGGCCGATCACGACGCTCAGCGCGGGCCAGAACCACGGCTGGCCGAGCAGGTCAACCACGACGGGCCTCCAGGTCGACCTTCCAGACCCGCTCGTCGCCGAGCTGCTCGGCCTCGACCAGCGGGATCGTGTCGGGCAGCTGGTCGGCCACGCCCTGCGTGACGTAGATGCCCGACCCCTGGGCCGCATCCTGAACCCGGTGCGCCAGGTTCACGGCATCGCCCCACATGTCGTAGACCACGCTCGAGCGGCCGATGAGCCCGCTGGTCACGGTTCCGGAGTCGACGCCGGCGCGCAGCGTGAGGTGCGCGCCGTGCTGTGCGCCGAGCCGGTCGAGCACGCCCTGCATCTCGATCGCGAACTCGACCACGCGGCGGGCGTTGTCGACGCGCGGCACGATCAGGCCGCAGCTCGCCAGGTAGCCCTCGAGCCGGGTCGTGCGCACCCGCTCGACCCCGAGGCGGGTCGCCGCGTCGTCGAAGCCGCGCACGATGTCGTTCAGCAGAGCCAGGCTCTGCGCCGAGTCCATGCCGCGGCTGAAGTCGTCGAAGCCGACGATGTCGCCGAAGATGACCGTCACGTCCTGGTGGTCCTCGGCGATGGTCTCGTCGCCCTGCCGGTAGCGCTTCGCCACGGTCTCGGGCATGACGGTGTGCAGCAGCCGGTCGTATTCGGCGCGCTCCGCATCCAGCAGCTCGGCCTTGATCTCGAGGCTGCGGCTCATGTCGTTGAACGCGACGCCGAGGTCGGCGACCTCGTCGCGCGAGCCGGTGTCGACCTGCACGCCGAGCTCGCCCGCCGAGACGCGCTGCACCGCCGTCTGCAGTCGTCGCAGCGGACGCAGGAAGATCTGCGCGAGCAGCAGCGAGAGCAGACTCACCAGCAGCGCGATGGCCGCGGTCGAGAGCACCAGGTTGCGCGTGAACTCGGCCGCGGGCGCGTACGCCTCGGCGGTCGTGATGCGCGCCACGATCACCCAGTTGAGCCCCTCGATCTGCAGCGGGGCATAGGCCGCGAGCGACTGCCCGCCGACGTAGCTGGGCGCCTCGTTCGTCCCCGTCCTGCCCCGCAGCGCCTGCGTCACCGAGTCGTTGCGCAGCGGCTGCAGCAGGATCGTGGTCTTCTCGGCGACGACCTCCTTCGCCGTGCTCGACGGCGTGCCGGCCGCGATCGCGTCGCGCTCGTACTGCTTCGGATGCTGCACGAGCTCGCGCGAGATCGACCGCATGGTGCGGTCGTCGCCGGCCAGGTACACCTCGCCGGTGCCGCCGAGCCCCTGCTTCGACCAGCCCTGATCGCCCGTCATGACGTCGTTGATCGTGTCGGCCGGGATCTGCAAAGCGAGCACGCCCGTGACGCGGCCGTCGGCGTCGCCGATCGGCGACAGCGCCCACGCCGTCGGGCTGTTCAGCGACGGCACGTAGCGCTGGAAGTCGGTGAAGCGGGTCGCGTCGACGCTGTTCGTCGCGAGCACCTCGTCGTAGGCCTTCGCCAGGTCGGAGTCGCGGTACGGACCCGTGCGCAGGTTCGTGCCCAGGTCGGCGCCGAGGTAGGCCGAGTAGACGACGTCGCCGTCGGTGTCGAGCAGCAGGGCGTCCTCGAAGCCGATGCGCTCGACCAGGCTCGAGAAGAAGCCGTTGTACTCGGCGTTCGCCGCCGACCACGCGCTGCCGTCACCGGCATCCGCGAAGGCGAGCGCGCGGTCGTAGTCGAGGGCGAGCGGCGCCGTGTACTTCGCCTGAAGGTAGACGCCGGCCGGATCGGTCGGCGCGAAGGCGGTGTCGCTGAACTGCTCGCCCGAGCTCTTCTCGAGCGCGGGCACGAAGGTGTCGGAGTAGAAGTCGCCGACCGCCGACTCGTCGGCCGCGCTCGGCGTCTGCTGCTGCAGCTCGGCGAAGCCGGCGTTGAACGCCTCCGACGCGGCCACCGCGCTCTCGTTGCCCGAGGCGAGAATCGCCGTCGTGCGGATGTTCTCCATCGTGCGGGTGATCTCGGCTGCCCGAGCCCCGCGGATGCCGACCAGCTGGTCGAGCGCGGCCTCCTTCAGCGCTCCGGTCGCGCTGATGTAGCCGATCGCGCCGACGACGGCCGTCGACACGAGGCTCGTGGCGAGCAGCATGATGAGCAGCTTCGACTGGATGCTGATCCCCCGCCGCGCCCGGCCGCGCCGCGTGCCGATGGGCAGCCCAGTCGGCGGTGATCCCGTCGCACCGAGTGCAGGCGAGGCGGGCGCTGCCGCGTTCCCGTCGCCGTCGCCGTCGGTCGAACGGTTCGTCGTGTCGCTCATGCCGCCTCCCCTGGCCGCTGCCCGGCTCGACAGGCCTCAGCGGTGGGGTCAGCGGTTGGTGAGACTGTAGCCCCGCTTCAACCCGAGGTCGAGGGTTTCTCCGAAGCTCGCCGACCCGGGTAGACCGATCGGGTGCTCCGCCGGTGCCGCGGTCTGCCGATCAGGGGTGGGCGATGTCGCCGCCGAGCTCGGGATGCGCGTCCAGCCAGGCCCGTCGGGCCGTCGCCGGCGCGGTCGCCAGCCACGCCTCGATCACGAGCTCGCCGAGCAGCGCGGCGTCGAGCGCCTCGAGCACGCCGAGCACAGCCGGGAAGCCATCGAAGTGCTGGATCGTGAACAGCGCGCTCTCGCCGGCCAGCAGCGCGCGCTTCGTGTCGTCGTCGGCGACCCGGAACGCGACGATCGTGCCCTCGGGCGCCGGCCCGTCGCGTTGCACGTCGGCCTTCGAGAACGGGCGCACCCAGACGAAGCCGGTGCCGCCGGGCGCGGCGCGCCACACGACGTGACCGAACCGCACGCCCTCCTCGGCGCCGGGCATCTCGAGAGCGAGCGCTCGCAGCGCCGCGAGGCCGTCGCCTTCGGTCGCGCCATCGCCGCCGCTCATGCGCGGCAGGCTACTCCCCCGGTCGGCCGGCGCCACCGTCGACCGACGCCGACGGCTACTTCTTTTTGTCCTTCGACTCGACGTCGCCCGACAGCGCGGCGATGAACGCCTCCTGAGGGACCTCGACGCGCCCGACCATCTTCATGCGCTTCTTGCCCTCCTTCTGCTTCTCGAGCAGCTTGCGCTTGCGGGTGATGTCGCCGCCGTAGCACTTGGCCAGCACGTCTTTGCGCATCGCGCGGATGTTCTCGCGGGCGATGATGCGGGCGCCGATCGCGGCCTGGATCGGCACCTCGAACTGCTGGCGCGGGATGAGCTCGCGCAGGCGCGTCGCCATCATCGTGCCGTAGGCGTAGGCCTTGTCCTTGTGCACGATCGCGCTGAACGCATCCACCGTCTCGCCCTGCAGCAGGATGTCGACCTTCACCAGCTCGCCCGGCTCGTCGCCGGCGGGCTCGTAGTCGAGCGAGGCGTAGCCCTGGGTCTTCGACTTCAGCTGGTCGAAGAAGTCGAAGACGATCTCGCCGAGCGGCAGCACGTACTTCAGCTCGACGCGGTCCTCGCCGAGGTAGTCCATCGACTTCATCGTGCCGCGACGGCTCTGGCAGAGCTCCATGATGGCGCCGACGTAGTCCTTGGGGGCGAGGATCGAGGCCGACACCATCGGCTCGAGCACCTCGTGGATCTTCGCGCCGCTCGGGTACTCGCTCGGGTTCGTCACCGTGACCGTCTTCCGGTCCTCGGTCGTCACCTGGTAGGGTACGCTCGGCGCGGTCGTGATGAGGTCGAGGTCGAACTCGCGGCGCAGGCGCTCGGTGATGATCTCGAGGTGCAGCAGGCCGAGGAAGCCGCAGCGGAAGCCGAAGCCCAGCGCGACCGAGGTCTCGGGCTCGTACTGCAGTGCCGCATCCGAGAGCTTCAGCTTGTCGAGCGCCTCGCGCAGGTCGGGGTAGTCGCTGCCGTCGATCGGGTAGATGCCCGAGAACACCATCGGCAGCGGGTCGGTGTAGCCGGGCAGCGCGGCCGAGGCGGGCTTCGCCGCGTTGGTGACCGTGTCGCCGACCTTCGACTGGCGCACGTCCTTCACGCCCGTGATGAGGTAGCCGACCTCGCCGACGCCGAGACCCTTGGTGGGCTTGGGCTCGGGCGAGCTGACGCCGATCTCGAGGATCTCGTGACCCGCCTTGGTCGACATCATCTGGATGCGCTCGCGCGGGTTCAGCTTGCCGTCGACCATGCGCACGTAGGTGACGACGCCGCGGTAGCTGTCGTAGACCGAGTCGAAGATCATCGCGCGGGCCGGGGCGGCGGCATCGCCGACCGGCGCCGGAACCCGCTGCACGACCCGGTCGAGCAGATCCTCGACGCCCATGCCCGTCTTGCCCGAGACGCGCAGCACGTCATCCGGGTCGCCGCCGATCAGCTGGGCGAGCTCGCGGGCGTACTTGTCGGGGTCGGCCGCCGGCAGGTCGATCTTGTTCAGCACCGGGATGATCTCGAGGTCGTTGTCGAGAGCGAGGTAGAGGTTCGCGAGCGTCTGCGCCTCGATGCCCTGCGCCGCATCCACCAGCAGGATCGCGCCCTCGCACGCGGCGAGCGAGCGCGAGACCTCGTAGCTGAAGTCGACGTGACCGGGGGTGTCGATCATGTTGAGGGCGAAGGTCTCGCCGTCGAGCTGCCAGGGCATGCGAACGGCCTGGCTCTTGATCGTGATGCCGCGCTCGCGCTCGATGTCCATGCGGTCGAGGTACTGCGCGCGCATGTCGCGGTCGGCGACGATGCCCGTGATGCCGAGCATGCGGTCGGCGAGGGTCGACTTGCCGTGATCGATGTGCGCGATGATGCAGAAGTTGCGGATGCGCGCCGGATCGGTCGAGGCCGGCTCGAGTGGGGTCAGGGCGCGCGGGGACATCGCCGTCGATTCTCGCATCCCGCGCGGGTGCGCGCGGACAGGGTGTTCCGGGCGGCCGGCCGGGCAGATGACCCGGCCCGCCGGGCCAGCACGCACAGCCGCGCGGGATCGACCGCGCCGACCACCCCAGTCCGGGTGTCAAATCCTCAGGAAACGCTGTGCGACATCCGTCGGCTCGTTAGCTTGTGCGACGAGTGTCCTTGACGAGGACTGCTCACCACAGCCTCGACGAACGGAACCACGCGTGAAGATCACCCGCCTTCTCGCGGCCTCGACCGGGATCGCCATCGCCGGCGCCCTGGTCGCGACCGCGCTGCCCGCCACCGCCGCCCAGCCGGTGGGTGACGCCTACAAGCACAAGGCCGACATCGGCGCCGAGACCTCGCCGTACCCGACCTCCTGGTTCGCCGGGTCGCTCGGTTCGGGCAAGACGACCGACAGCGTCGCCGACACCGCCTCTGGCCTCACGGTCGTCGGCGACTACCAGCTGATGAACGGCGCGAACACCGGCGACGGCGCCGCGATCGCCGCGCTCGTCTCGAACGCCCGCGTCGTGGTGCCCCAGGGCGCCGCCGCGTTCCAGATCTCGCTGTTCGCCCACCCGGACGCCGCGACGGCTCAGGAGAAGGGCTTCACGACCCTGCGCCCGACCTCGTTCGCCGACCCGACGACGGCCTCGCTGCCCGCCCCGGATGCCGCCGGCGGCTGGACGACGAGCCAGAACATCGACGCGACCCACGTCAAGGACGGCGCCTACTCGCTGAACGAGCTGCTCGAGGCCATCGGACCCGACGCGCAGATCCTCGCGACGGGCGTCTTCCTCAACCGATCCACCGGTCCGAACTCGGTCGCCGCGATCACCTGGAACGGCCTCACGACCCGCTTCACGCCCGCCGGCACCGCGACGGTCGACAAGCCGAGCGTCTCGCAGAGCGAATTTGCCGCGACCGGCGTCACCTTCACCTTCAGCGGATTCGTTCCCGGTGAGAGCGTCTGGCTGACCAGCGACGGCGAGCGCAGCCCCGACGACTACCTGGCCGATGAAGACGGGATCGTCATCGTGACGCTCGGCGGCACCGGGGCGAGCGACGGACTCGTGGCGCCCGACACCTACTCGATCGACGCCGAGGGGATGCGCTCGGGCGTGGTCGAGGTCGTGAGCTTCACGATCACCGCCGACGAGAGCACCACTCCCGAGACCCCCGCCTACACGCCGACCGGTGACGAGAAGCTCGTGCTGAAGACCTCGGGCACGCTCACGGCCGGCAGCAAGCTGACGGTCGACGGTTCGGGCTTCCGCCCCGGCACCGTGGTCTCGTTCGAGCTGCACTCCGACCCGATCGCCCTCGGCAGCGCGGTCGCCGACCAGAACGGCGTGCTGAGCTTCGTGACGACCGTCCCTACCTCGGCCCCGGCCGGCTCGCACACGCTGGTCGCCCTCGTGAACGGACAGCAGATCGCGACCGCGGCGGTCCAGATCGCCGCCACGGCCCGCCCGGCCGCGCTGGCCGAGACCGGCGTCGAGGCGAACACCGGGCTGCTCGCCGCCGGCGCGCTCGTGCTCGCCGGTCTGACGATGGTGCTCGTGCGTCGCCGCGCGAACGCGATCGACGCCGCCTGATCCACCTGCCCCGGAACGGGTCGGCCGCCTCGTGCGGCCGGCCCGTTCGCTGCTTCCACGGCTGGTTCGCGGTGCCGCGATGACGTCGCTCGGGTCCCGGGCGCGAGATCGGCGTCGCCCGCCGCGAGTAGTCTGGCCCTCCACCGAGACGAGAGGATGGCGCGCGCCCGCATGGCTTCGCCGATGACGCAGGACGAGGCTCCGCGCATCCGCCCGCGCACCGCGCTCGCCCGTCTGGCCCAGCTGCTCGTCACCCGCGACATCGGCCTCACCCGCACTCTCGCGGGGCTGCGGGCGCTGGTCTGCTCCGGTGCCGGGATGCTCGTCGGCTGGCTGCTCGGCATGGCGCTCGGCCTCCCTCCCGTCGTCGGCGTGATGCTCGGCGCGCTGCCCGCGTTCCTCAGCTGCCTCGTCGTCTCCGACGCGCGCGCCCGCACCGAGGCCTGGCGCACGGCGCTCATGTTCGTGCCCTTCGTGGTGGCGCTGTTCCTCAGTCTCGAGCTGCACCGCTACCGCGTCGTCGAGCTCGTGCTGGTCGTCGTGCTGCTGGCGGGCCAGCTGCTGGCGCAGGGGCGCGGCGGCTGGGTCGCCGACGCGGGCGTCGGCGCGTTCGCCGCGTTCATCAGCGGACTGCTGCTGCCGTTGCCGGCGACCGACTTCATCGAGCTCGCGGCGCTGTTCGCGGCGTCGCTGGCGACGACGATCGTGCTGCGGCTGCTGTTCTTCCGCCCCGACGCGGCTCGGTCGCTGCAGCGCACGCGCGCCGCCGTCGGAGTGCTGGTCGACCAGGTCGTCGGCGGCACGGTCGAGCTGCTGCTGGCCTCCGCCGCGACCCGGCCCCGCCGCGAGCGCACGCTCCGCCGCCGCATCGACCGCCTGCAGGTGGCGGCGCTGCTGGCCGACGGGCTGATCTCCGAGGGAGGCCCCGGCGTGCGCGGCACGCTCGCGCACGCCCTGCACCGGGCGCTGTTCGACGTCGAGCTGGCGGTCGAGACGATCGCGGATGCGGCGGGCCGGCTCCCGGCAGCGCCGGCTGATGACGACGCCGCGGCCGACGGGCCCTCCCCCGCCGACCGCGCGAGCGCGGTCCTGCGCGGTCGCGTCGCCGCCGCGCTCGACGGCGCCGGCGCCGGGCCCTCCGCCGTCGTCGCCGCCGACCGTCTCGCCGCGCTGCGCGAAGACGGCTCGGCCGCGATCGCCGGCGACGCGGCGGCTCGCGAGCTGCGGCGCCTCGAGCTCGCCCTGCGCAACCTCGCCCGCGCGGTCGACGAGTGGCGCACGACGCAGCGCGACCTCGACCCCGAGGGCACCGCGATCCCGTTCGAGTCGGCCGTGAGCGTCATCAACGGCCGCATCTCGGGCCCGGGCGACCTGACCGACTCGGTCGTGGCCGATGCGACCGCGCGCGGCTTCTGGCGACGACTGCGGCTGACCGCCGCCGGGCGCACCGCCGTGCAGGGGCTCATCGCGGTCGCGATCGCCGAGCCGATCGCCGTGGTCATCGACCAGATCACGGGCGGCAACCGCTTCTACTGGGCTGTCATCGGGGTCGTCGTCGTGCTCTCGGGCACCACGACGACCCGCGAGCGCCTGCGCAAGACCTGGAGCCGCATCTGGGGCACCGCCGCCGGCGGCCTGATCGGCATCCCGCTGGCCGCGCTCACGGCGACCGCGCATCCCGCCTGGACCGTCGCGATCGTGCTGCTCTGTCTGGGGCTCGGCGTGTTCTTCATCTCGAGCGCCTATCCCGGCTGGGTCATCGCGCTCGTCGTGCTGCTCTGCCAGCTCTACTCCGCGACGCAGCAGCTGACGCCCGAGACGATCCCGCTGCGCCTGGTCGAGAACGGGCTCGGCGCGCTCGTCGCGGTCGGCGTGAGCGCCATCGTGCTGCCGCTGGGCACGACGTCGCTCGTGCGCCGGGCGGTGCGCGAGCTGCTCGAGGGCGTGGGCGGGTTCTCGGCGGCGCTGCGCGCCGGCGAGTCCGATCTGCGCACGTCGGCCCGCGCGGTCGACCAGGCGCTGTTCCGCGTCGAGGCGGTGCTCGGGCCGGTTCCGCGCTTCGCCGCCGGACGCGGGGACCGTCGGGACGGACGGCTGCGCCTGCTGGTCGACGCGATCGCGATCACCGTCGCGCGTCTCGCCGCGCAGACGGCGCCGCCCGAGGCTCCGAGCGGGGCCGACCGCCGCCGCACGGGCGAGGCGCTCGACGAGCTCGACGAGCGGGTGGATGCGCTGCAGACCTCGCTCGATGCGGCCGGGCATCGCGGAGCCCCGCCGACGCCGTCCGCCGCATCCGCCGCATCCACCGGCGGCGAGCAGGACCGCTCCCCCGAGCCCGACACCGTGACGGGACTGCTCAAGCTCGTCGTGCGCGAGAGTCCGCTCGAGGCCGACAGCCCCTGGACGCGCGCGCGCCTCGAGCTGATCGCCCGCCTCGACGCGGGTGTCGCCGCCGTCGGCCGCGAGCTGGTCGAGTCGCCGGGCGCCGCTCGCCGCTGACGCCGGACGCCCGCCGCCCGACGCGCCGCCCTCGAGCCCGCGCCGAGCATCCCGCGCCCCTGACGATGAGGTCGCCGCACGATCTCAGCGTCGCCGCGCCATATCGTGCGGCGAACCCAGGATCGCCGCGCGATCCGATCCCACGACCACCGAGACGAACACCGCGCCGACGAGGTCGCCGCACGATCTCGGCATCGCCGCGCCATATCGTGCGGCGAAACCAGGATCGCCGCGCGATCCCGCCGGAACGCGCGCCGCGCCTACGCGGCCGGCTTGTGCAGGATCTGCCGCAGCGCCGGCCCGAGGTGCGGGTAGTCGAACTCGAATCCGGCCTCGAGGAGCCGCTCGGGCAGCACCCAGCGGCTCTTGAGCACCAGCTCCGTCTCGGTGCGGATCAGCCGCGACCCGAGCTCGAGCATCCACCCGTAGAGCGGGATTCCGAACGGCACCCCGAGCACGCGGCGCAGCACCGCGGTGAACTCGCGGTTCGTCGACGGGAACGGCGAGCTCACGTTGACGGGGCCGTCGAGGTCGCTCTGCTCGAGGAAGCGGATCGCGCGGTACGCGTCGTCGAGGTGCACCCAGCTGAAGCGCTGGTTGCCGCCCGGGGTCTTGCCGCCGATGTTCGGCCCGCCGAGCCCGAGGCGCGCGAGCCGCACGAGCGGCTGCAGCGCCGAGCCGTCGCCGAGCGTGATCGCGGTGCGCAGCGCGACCTGACGCACGCCGGGCCGGGCCGCGGCGAAGAAGGTCTGCTCCCAGCTGGTGGCGACATCCACCGAGAAGCCCTCGCCGATGTCGCCCTCGCTCTCGGTCATCGGGCGGTCGTCGGCGTGACGGTAGATCGTGGCGGTCGAGGCGTTCATCCACACCGGCGGGGGCGTGGATGCGCGGCCCACCGCGGTTCCGAGCTCCGCCGTCGTCTCGAGCCGCGAGCGGAAGATCTCGGCCTTGTTGGCCTCGTTGTAGCGGCAGTTGACGCTCTTGCCGGCGAGGTTGAGCAGCAGGGCGCTGCCGTCGATCGCGCGCACGATGTTCTCGGTGTCGCCCCAGGTGACGTCGGCGCCGGCACGGCCGATCGTGACGACCCGGTCGCCCTCATCGCGGAACAGCTGCGCGAAGCGCCGACCCATGAAGCCGCTGGCTCCCGCGATCACGACCGTGCGACCGCTCGGCGGCACAGCGGCCGGCTCGAACGTCGGCGCGGCCATCGGCTGGGCCGTTCGCGCCGATTCGTCGGCCGACTCGGTCGCGGGCTCGGGGATCGTGGGGTCGCTCACGCGGTCTCCTCGGGTGTCGACTCGGCTGCCGGCGCGGCGGCGAGGTCGGAGGCGGGATCCGGCAGGCGCCCGATCCCCGTCAGCAGGTCGGCCTCGGTCGCGGCCAGGCACAGGCGGATCCAGCCCTCGCCGCTGCGTCCGAAGGCGCTGCCGGGGGCGACCGCGACTCGATGGTGCAGCAGCAGGCGCTCGGCCCAGCCGGCGACGTCGCCGTCGCTCGCGTAGCTCACATCCACCCACAGGTAGAAGGCGCCGCCGGGCGCGAGATAGCGGATGCCGCGCGCGTCGAGCGCGGACGTCACGACCTCGAGGTTCTGGCGATAGTGCGCCGCGGCGTCGGCGACGTGCTGCTGGTCGCCGGTCAGCGCGGCGATCGCGGCCCGCTGCGCGGGCGGCGCGACGCAGCTGATCGTCGCCTCCTGCAGCGTGCGCAGCGTCGCCGACAGGCCCGGCGGCGTCACGAGGTAGCCGACGCGGATGCCGGTCATGGCATAGGTCTTCGAGAAGCTGAAGGCGCTGAGCACGCGGTCGTCGCCCTGCTCGGCGGCGAGGGCGGCGATGCTGATGTGCGGGCCGGTCCAGGTGAAGGCCTCGTAGACTTCGTCGCTGAGGATCCAGAGGTCGTGCCGGCGCGCCAGGTCGAGCAGTTCACGCAGGGTCGACTCGGGGAACACCCGGCCGAGCGGGTTCGACGGCGAGTTGACGATCAGCACCCGGGTGCGGTCGGTGATCTGCGCCTCGAGCTCGTCGATCGAGGGCAGGAACTCGCGCTCGGGCGTGAGGGCGTAGGGCACCGGTACGGCGCCGAGCATGCAGGCGCCCATCGTGAACGTCGTGTAGCCGGGGTCGGGCACGAGCACCTCGTCGCCCGGCGCGAGCGTCAGCTGCATCGCCAGGTAGAGGGCCTGCGTGGCGCCGATCGTGACCCAGACCTGCTCGGTGTCGACGTGCATCCCGTTGCGCTCGGCGAGCTTGCCGACGATCGCGCGACGCAGGTCGAGCAGGCCGCCGTTCGGGTTGTAGTCGGTCTCGTCGCGCTGCCAGGCGGCGATCGCGGCGTCGCGGATGTGCGGGGCGATCGGCACGTCCGGTTCGCCGACACCCAGCGAGACGACATCGTCGAGCTCGGCCGCGATCTCGTAGATGCGGCGGATGCCCGAGCCCGGAACCGCGGGGATGTGAGGCGCGAGCGAGGGCACGGGTCCACGCTATCGCGGGTCGGCGCGCGAGCTCCGGATGCGGCGCGCGGCCGGGCTGCGCCGCGCGGGCGGGCGTCCCCCGGTCGCGGTTCTCGCGGGTCTCGCATCCGGCTGGATCGGCGGCGGCGAGCCTGGTAACGTAGACCCTTGGTTTTGCGTGTGGTTCCCACCACGCGACTCGCCGGTGCGCGTCCCTCTACCGCGGCGCCGGCAGCCGCTCCGGCGGCGGGCGTCGACCGGCGCCCTGACAGAACACACACGATCCCGTCAAGGAAAGAACACACGCATGGCGAACATCAAGTCGCAGATCAAGCGCATCGGCACCAACAAGAAGGCGCAGGAGCGCAACAAGGCCGTCAAGAGCCAGCTCAAGACCGCCGTCCGCAGCACCCGCGAGGCCATCGCCGCGGGCGACAAGGAGAAGGCCACCGCCGCTCTGCTCGTCGCGACCAAGCGTCTCGACAAGGCCGTCTCGAAGGGCGTCATCCACAAGAACCAGGCCGCGAACCGCAAGTCGGCCATCGCGTCGCAGGTCGCCGCGCTCTGAGCTGAGCCGGCTCTGGTCTGAACCAGATCGCACGAAGGCCCCGTCCGTTCGGACGGGGCCTTCGTCGTTCCCGGGGGCTTCAGCTCCCGGCCGGATTCCGCGGCTCGCTCAGTACCGCGGCTCGCCGCGGGCGGCGATGACCTCGATCATGCGCTCGAGCGCGTAGACGGGGTCGCGGCCGCCGCCCTTGACCTGCGCATCCGTCTCGGCCAGGAAGCGGATCGCGCGACCGAGGCCCTCGTCGCTCCAGGCCTGCACGTCGCGGCGCGCGCGGTCGACCTGCCACGGCGCCATGCCGAGCTTGCCGGCCAGCTCGCCCGACGAGCCGCGCACGCCCGAGACCCGGGCCATCGAGCGCAGCTTCATCGCGAAGGCTGCGACGACCGGCACGGGGTCGGCTCCCGAGGCGAGCGCGTGCCGCAGCAGGCGCAGGGCCTCGCCGTGGCGGCCGTCGATCGCCGCATCCGCGACCGCGAACGCCGTGGTCTCGACGCGGCCGCCGTAGTACTTGGCGACGACCTTCTCGTCGATGTCGCCGTCGGTGTCGACCAGCAGCTGCTGGCAGGCGGCGGCGAGCTCGCCGAGGTCGTCGGTGAAGGCGCCGACGAGCGCCCGCACACCGCCGGGCGTGATGCGCCGCTGCGCGGCGCGGAACTCGGCCGTCACGAAGTCGACCCGATCGGAATCGCGCTTGACGGCGGCGCAGACGATCTCGATCGCGCCCGCCGCTCCCCCGCGGATCGTGTCGAGCAGCTTCTTGCCGCGCGTGCCGCTGCTGTGGCGCAGCGCCAGATAGGTCTCGTCGGCCGGGGCCGCGAGGTAGGCCAGCGCCTCGTCGAGGAAGGCGTCAGTGCACTTCTCGACGTTCGAGACCCGGATGAGGCGCGGCTCGCCGAACAGCGAGGGGCTGGCGAGCGTCAGCAGCTCGCCGGGCGCGTAGGCGCCGGCGTCGATGTCGCTGACCTCGAGGCTCGGATCCTCGGCGCGCAGCACGTCGCGCAGCAGGCGCAGCGCGCGGTCGGCGAGCAGACTCTCGGGCCCCGAGATGAGCACGACCGCGGCGGGACGCACCGCATCCCAGCTCAGCTGCGGGATGGCGGTCTTCGCGCTGCGCGCGGCGGGCCTGGCCGGCATCCGCACCTCCGTTCGGTCGTCCCGAGTCTAGGTGCGGCCGCCGACGCGGGATGCCGTGGGCGTCCCCGCCGGAGGCGGCGACACGAACAGCGGGTCGCGGCGAGACCGCAGCCGCCGCCTCACCCGGCGAGCGCCGCCACGAACCCGCCGACGAAGGTGTCGCCGAGCCCGATCGTGGTCGGGTTCGGCACCTCGAGGCGGAACGCCGGAACCGCCACCCGCTCGAACCCCGGATGCGCATCCCTCGCCGCCGGCAACGCCGCGAGCTCGCGCGCGAACGCCGCGCCCTCGGCGTGCCGGGCCAGCTCCCGCGTCGCGGCGTAACGCTCGGGCGTGATGCCGTCGCCGAGCCGGAACCGAGTCGCGGCCATCGTCACGCCGCCGTCGAGCGCGGCGCGGAAGCGGCCCGCGCCGACCCCCGCGGCGGCGGCCCAGTACTTGGTGTGCACGAGCACGACCGGCGCGACGACGGCCGCGCGCACCTCGTCGAGCGCGCGCGCGACGTCGGCCGGGTCGAGCAGGTCGACGGGGCGGCCGATGTAGTCCTGCAGCTCGTCCTCGTTCATGCCGTGCACGGCCGCACGGCCCGCGAGCCGCGTGCGTACGAGGGCGCTCATGGCCGGCACGTGGAAGCCGGCGTCCTCGTAGAGCACGACGGCCTCGGCGGGCAGCCGGTCGAGGGCGGCGTCGAGGTCGTCGAGCCGCGCATCCAGCTCGCCCTCGTGCTGCATCGAGTTGAAGCCCGACACCAGGAACAGCGAGGCCGAGGCGAGCGCATCGCCCAGCTCGGGGCTAAGCACGAGGTGCCGGTTGGGCGGGTCGTTGGAGTAGATCAGCCGGTTGGGATGCGCGGCGACGACCTCTCCGTCGCCCACCCGCACGCGGGCCCCGGCCGGGAACTGCACGATCAGATGCGGGTCGAGCGTGTCGCGCTCGGCGCTGCAGACCCAGTCGATCTCGGGCGGCAGCAGGCGCCGCACGTTGTCGTCGATGCTCACCAGGTGCTGCGTCGACGGGATGCCGAGCCCCGCCATCGCGAGACCCGCCCGCACGCCGGTGCCGCCGAGCGTCACGCGCGTCGGGAAGTGCGCGGCGAAGTCGAGCACGACCTGCGACGACTCGACGAAGCGCTCCCCGCCTCCCCCGCCGCCGAGGAACGCCAGCACCGTCACGACCAGGTCGCGTTCGGTGCGGATCGGGATGCGCGCATCCAGCTCGTCGAGGGTGATCGCATAGTCGGCGGCCAGCCGCTCGAGCACCGCCGCATCCCAGTCGATCTCGTAGTCGACGGTGCCGCCGAGACCGAGCACGAGCGGATGGGTCATGGGCGGGTCACTCCGGTGTGATCGACGGGTGCCCCCGCAGGTGCGCCTGCGGGGCGGGAGGAACAGGGAGGCGGGCCGGCGTCACGCTGCCGGCCCGCCGGTCTGGATCAGTACAGCGCAGCCTTGCCGGCCGCGTCGAACAGGTCGATCTTCTGGGCGGCCGTGACCTTCATCGCGGCGATCGCCGCGGGCTGGATCGCGTTCGGCTCACGCAGCTTGCGGTCGGTGCCGAGGATGCCGCGCATGGCCTCGTGGTACGACACCTTGATGTCGCTCGAGATGTTGATCTTGTTGACGCCGAGCTTGACCGACTTGCCGATCTCGTCATCCGGGTTCGACGATCCGCCGTGCAGCACGAGCGGGATGCCGAGGGTCGCCTTGAGCTCCTCGAGCAGGTCGAGCTTGAGCGCGGGGCTCTTCTCGGCCGGGTAGAGGCCGTGCGAGGTGCCGATCGCGACGGCGAGGCTGTCGACGCCGGTCTCCTCGACGAAGCGCTTCGCGTCGGCAGGGTCGGTGTAGATGATCTCGGCCGCACCCGACTCGCCGTAGCTGTCGTTCGCGCCGATCGTGCCCAGCTCGCCCTCGACCGAGACGCCGACGGCGTGCGCGGTCTCGACGACCTTCTTGGTGATCGCGACGTTCTCCTCGAAGGGCAGCATCGACGCGTCGATCATGACCGAGGTGAAGCCGGCCTGGATGGCGGTGATCATCTGCTCGTAGGTGCCGCCGTGATCCCAGTGGATGACCACGGGCACGTGCGAGCGGTGGGCGCGGTGCGCGATCGCCGGGATCAGGTCGGTCGTGACGTGGCTGACCTCGTCGGGGTGGATCGCGATGATGACGGGAGCGTTCTTCTCCTCGCTGATGTCCATGATGCCGGTGAACATCGCCCAGTCGCTGATGTTGAAGGCGGGCACGGCGAAGTCGTTGTCGTTGGCGACCGCGAGCAGGTCCTTGCCGGTGATGAGAGGCACAGTTCTCCTTGTTTTCCTTGGTGGGGTCTGGATCGACCGTGGGGTCGGGGTCGACCGCGCGCACGACGACCGGGCGCGCGGGGGTCGGGCGCTGGTCAGCTCTTGACGGATCCGGCCGTGAGGCCGCCGATGAAGAAGCGCTGGAAGAAGAGGAACAGCAGGAGCACGGGGATGGACCCCAGGATGCTCATCGCCATCATCTCGTTCCACTCGTACGAGTGCTGACCCATGAGCAGCTGGATGCCGATGGGCACCGTGCGCATGTCGTTCGTGCGGGTGAGGGTGAGCGCGAAGAGGTACTCGTTCCACGCGATCATGAAGGTGTAGATGCCGACCGAGACGATGCCCGGGATCGAGATCGGCACCAGGATGCGCCACAGCGCGCCGAAGCTGGAGGAGCCGTCGACCTTCGCGGCCTCGTCGAGCTCCTTGGGCAGGGTGTTGAAGTAGCCCGTCATCATGATGATCGCGTAGGGCAGCGTGAACACCATGTAGGTGAGGATCAGCCCCGCGTAGGTGTTGTAGAGCCCGAGCGTGACCATGAGGCCGAAGTACGGGATCAGCAGCGTGATCGGCGGCACCGCCTGCACGCTGACGATGACCACATTGAGCGGCTTCTTGAACGGGAACTCGTAGCGGCTGAAGGCGTAGGCCGCCAGGATCGCGACGATCAGCGTCGCGATCGTGACCGCGAGCGACACCGCGTAGCTGTTGATGAAGAAGCGCACCTTCTCGGGGTCGGTCAGGATGCGCACGTAGGCGTCGAAGCTGAACCCGGCCGTGATGAACGACGGCGGCGAGGCGAAGATCTCGGGGTTCTTCTTGAACGAGCTCGACAGCATCCACAGAACCGGGAAGCCGGCGAAGACGGCGCCGAGGCAGAGGGCGATGATGACGCCGACCTTCTCGATGCGGCGGCGCACGGGTGAGCCGGCGTACTCGCTCGGGGCGTGGCTCTCGGCGCGGCGACGGCTCACGACCGTGCTGCGGGCGGCGCGGGATGCGCGGGGTGCGGTGGTGGTCATCTCTCAGTCCCTCGCTCGCTGGTGGCGCACGTAGAACACGGCCAGGATCATCGACAGCGCGAGCACGATCACGGCGCTCGTCGAGGCCATCGAGAACTCGTAGCGGCTGAACGCGAGCTTGTAGGTGAAGGTGCTCAGCATCTCGGTGACGTTGATGGGGCCGCCGCCGGTCGTCATCCAGATCAGGGCGAACTGCTGCGACGTCCAGATGAGGTCGAGCAGGCACATGCTGATGATGATCGGGCGCAGCTGCGGGATCGTGACGCTCCAGAACTGCTGCCAGCGGCTGGCGCCGTCGACGGTCGCGGCCTCGTAGAGGTCGCGCGGGATGCCCTGCAGACCGGCGAGCAGGCTGACCATGAAGAACGGGTAGCCGGCCCAGATGTTGATGAACGTGACCGCGGCGAGCGCGAGCGACGGGTCGGCGAGGAACTCGACGCCCTTGTCGCTGAGGCCCAGCGTGACGAGCACGTAGTTGATGACGCCGTTCGGGTTGAGCAGCAGGCGCCACAGCACCGCGACGATCGCGACGGTGAACAGCCACGGCAGGAAGTAGATGGTGCGGAAGACGGCCTTCGAGGCGTTCGACAGCAGCGGGGTGTTGAGCAGCATCGCGAAGACGAGGCCGAGCACGAGGTGGGCGGCGACGCTCGTGAGCGTGAAGATCAGGGTGTTGCCGAGGGCGGTGTGGAACCGCGGGTCGGTGAGCACGTCCACGTAGTTGTCGACGCCGACGAACTTCGGGTTGTGGTTGGTGATCACGTTGTTCATGAACGAGTAGCCGATGACCATCCCGATGGGGATGAGCATGAGCACGATCATGAGGATCGCCGTGGGCGAGATGAAGGCGTAGGGCTCGAGCCGGCGGAGGCCCGAGGAGCTGAACCCGCGGCGCCGGGGCGGGCGCGGGGCCGACCCGGCGGTGCGGGTGACGCGCTCGGTCGCCGCGGCGGCGATCGGAGGGGCGGAGGTCATGGGTGGCGCGACCTTTCGAGTGGACGGGGATGCGACGGGGTCGACGAGCGTCGACCGACGTCGGCGGGTGGGGTCGCGCCGCGGCGTGATGAGCCGCCGCGGCGCGACCGTTCGAGTCAGGGGTGCGGAGTTCCTAGAACTCCTGCTCCCAGCTCTTCTGCGTGGACTCGAGCGTCGTCTTGACGTTCTGATCGCCCGACAGCAGCTTCTGGAACTGCTCGTCGAACTGGCGCATCAGGTCCTCCGAGACGGGGAGTCCGACGAACTCGTTCGCCGGGGTGCCGGCCTTGTAGATCTCGAAGGCCTGCTCGAACAGCGGGTCGGAGTCCGAGAAGTCGGGCGTCGAGTCCGTGTTGCCGGGGAAGGCGTTCGCGAGCGTCGAGAGCTCGGAGTTCGTCTTCTTGCTCATCAGGAACTCGACGAGCTTGAAGGCCTCCTCCTTGTGCTTCGAGCTCTCGGAGACCCCGATACCCCACGAGGCGTAGGGGATGCCGCGCGGGCCGTCGTAGCCGTCGACCGCGGGCAGGGCCGAGATGCTGAACTTCAGGTCGGGGTTGTTCTGACGGATCAGGTTGATGTGCGCGAGCGAGTCGATCATCAGGCCGACGCGGCCATTCGTGAACTCCTCGACCTTGTCCTGCTCCTTCTGGGTGAAGGATCCCGGGGCGATCGAGCCGTCATCCCACATGCCCTTGATGAACTCGACCGCGCTCGTGACGTCCTTGTTGGTCACGTCGGGCTTGCCCTTCTTCAGCATGCTGCCGCCCGAGGCCCAGACCCACGACATGACGTCGTTCTGGATGCCGTTGGGCGCCTCGCTCGAGAGGGGCAGCACCCAGCCCGAGGTGTCGCCGCCGAGGTCGGAGACGGCCTTGGCCGCATCCGCGAACTCGGTGCGCGTGGTCGGCGGCGTGCTGACGCCGGCCTGCGCGAGCAGGTCGTCGTTGCTGAACATCGGGTAGACGAAGTTGACGACGGGGATCATGTAGGTCGAGCCGTCGATCTTGACCTGGCTGGCCAGCTTGCTGTCGTCGTAGTCGTAGTCCTTGAAGAGCTGCGTCAGGTCGGCGAGCGAGCCCTGCTTGGCGAAGTCGCTGACCCAGGCGCCGTCGAGGCCGACGACGTCGGACATCGTGCCCGCAGCCGAGCCGGCGAACAGCTGCTCCTTGGTCGAGGCGTAGGGGCCCGAGAGGAGCTTGACCGTGATGTTCGGGTTCTCCTTCTCGAACTCGTCGATCAGGCCCTGGAAGGCGCCGTCGGGGAGCTCGGGCTCCCACCACTGCGCGAGTTCGATCGTGACCTTGCCGTTGCTGTCGGCGGGGGCGCCCGACGAGCAGCCGGCGATCATCGAGACGGCGGCGACGGCGGCGATGCCGGTCGCGGCGACTCGACGGATGCGAGCGACGTTGCTCATGTTTCTCCGTTCGGAAAGCGGATTTCGCGGTGTTGGTGATGTGGGTGGTGCGGGATTCCGTGGTGCAGGAGTGCGGTTACCCGACACCCGTTGCAGGTTGGTGCGTTTGCTTGCGCTTTTCTGCGCGTTTCGGATGCTAGCCCGCCGTTCACCGTCCGTCAATGAGACGAATCCGGGAAGAAATCAGCATCGGATCGCACAACCCGGTCTCAAAGCCGCAGAAGTCTGCTAGAAAAGCCCCGTGACCACCACGACCCCCGATGCCGCGGGCGACGAGCAGCCCCGCCTGCCCGCCGGACGAAAGGCCCAGCTCGCCGCCTACGTGGCCGAGGTGGAGCAGGTCACGGTCGCCGCCCTCGCCGCGCGCTTCAACGTCTCGGCCGACACCATCCGCCGCGACCTCGACCAGCTCGATGCCGACGGACTCGTCGTGCGCACCCACGGCGGCGCGGTCAGCCCCAGCGCCGTGCGGGCCGTCGAGCAGAAGCTCGACATCCGCCTGCAGCTGCAGACCTCAGCCAAGGAGAAGATCGGCGCGCTCGCCGCGACCCTGGTCGAGAACGGCTCGGTCGTCATGATCAACGCCGGCACCACCACGCTCGCGCTCGCGCGGCATCTCGCCGACCACCGCGAGCTCACGATCGCGACCAACAACCTGCGCATCCCCGCCGAGATCAGCGACCGCGCCTGCCGCGACCTGTACTTCTTCGGCGGCGCCGTGCGTCTGCGCGGCCAGGCGACCGTCGGGCCGGTGTCGTTTCAGCTCGGCGCCGGCAACACCGAGATGGACCTGCGCTGCGACGTCGCCGTCGTCTCGGTCGGCGCCGTCTCCGCCGACGGCGGATTCTCGACCAGCAACCTCGCCGAGGCCTCGATGATGAGCGAGATGATCTCGCGCGCCTCGCGCGTCGTCATCCTCGCCGACGCCACCAAGTTCGACCGCACGCTGTTCGCGCAGGTCGCCGAGCTGCGCCGCGCCGACTACCTCGTCACCGACGAGGCGCCGCCGGCCGCGCTCGCGGCCGCCCTCGAGAAGGCCGGCGTGCGGGTCATCACGCCCGACTCGTCGAGCGGCGCGGTGCCGCGCATCCACTAGCTCGCGCCGTCCCCTCCTCCACAGAAAGCGACGACGATGACGCTCACGCCCCTGCGCCTCGCGGCCAACCAGCCGCGCGCCCGCTTCTACGACGGCGGTGCGCGCATCGCGCGCTTCCGCGGCGACGGGCCCGCCGAGCCCTACACGCCCGAGGACTGGGTCGGCTCGGTCACGAGCGTGCGCGGGGCGGCCCCGGTCGGGCAGACGCGCCTCGACGACGGCACGCTGCTCGCCGACGCGATAGCGGCCGACCCCGAGGGCTGGCTCGGCGCCGCGCACGTGAGCCGCTGGGGCGCCGACGCGAAGCTGCTGGTCAAGCTGCTCGACGCGGGTCAGCGCCTGCCCGTGCATGCGCATCCCTCGGGCGACTTCGCCGCGGCGCACCTCGGCGAGGCGCACGGCAAGGCCGAGGCCTGGTACATCCTCTCCCCCGGCACCGTCTACCTCGGGCTGCGCGACGACGCCGACCCGGCCCGGCTGCGCGAGCTCGTGGATGCGCAGCGCACGACCGAGCTGCTGCAGCTGCTCAACGCGATCGAGGTCGAGCCGCACGACACCGTCTACGTGCCGCCGGGCACCCTGCACGCGATCGGCGCGGGAATCCTGCTGGCCGAGGTGCAGGAGCCCGAGGACCTGTCGATCCTGCTCGAGTGGCACGGCTTCGAGCTCGACGGCGTCGCCGACGGACACCTCGGGCTGGGCTTCGATCGGGCGCTGAGCGCCGTGCGCACGGCCGGCGAGACGGCCGACGACCTCGCGCGCCTCGTGCGGCGCGACCACGATGCGACATCGAGTCTCGCGGCCGACGCCGCCGACTATTTCCGACTCGAGCGATTCGGCAACGGCGCCGAGCTCGAGTCGGGATTCAGCGTGCTGATCGCGCTGGAGGGCGAGCTGACGCTCACGACCGAGACCGGCGCGCTCGCGCTGCCGGCCGGGTCGACGACGCTCGTGCCGGCCGCGGCCGGCGTCGCGCGGCTCTCGGGGTCGGGACGGGTGCTCGCGGCGCGGCCGCCGAAGCCGTGAACTCGCGTGCTGGAGAGCCGCCGGCCGTGACTCGAGCCCGCCGGCTGCTCGATGCCGGACTGCTCGCGCACGACCGCGCGGCCGTCGCCGTGACCGAGCGGCTCGGGCTGCCCGGATCGGCGGACCCAGCCCGCGTGATCGGCGTGAAGCTGCTCGACGGCCTCGACCTCGAGGTGCTGCCTGATCGAGGTTTCGACGTCGGCGATGTGCGCCTCGGCGGTGCGCCCCTGTCGTGGATCTCCCCGGTCGCCGACGCGCGACCGCTTCCGGTGCCCGGCGGCGGCGCGTGGCTCGATCGCTTCACGGGCGGACTGATCGCGACCTGCGGACTGCGCAACATCGGCCCCGCCCGCGACGGCCAGGGCCTGCACGGCGACCTCGGCCAGCGCCCCGCCCGCGTTCTCGGCATCGAGCGCGGCGTGGATGCGGCTGCCGACGGCGGACGGGTCTGGGCCCGCCTGCGCGCCGAGATCGACGACGCCGCCGTGTTCGGCGCGTCGCTGCGGGTGCATCGCACTCTCACCGTGAGCAGCGCCGTCGGGGCCGACGGACGACCGGAGCACCGCGTCGAGCTGGTCGACGAGGTCGAGAACCTCGGCCCGGTCGCGACGCCGGTGAGCCTGCTCTACCACGTGAATGTCGGGGCGCCGGCGGTGCTGCCCGGCACGCGGATCGACGTGGCGGCGTCGCGTGCTGTCGCGCGGGACCCGCATCCCGAGGTGCCGGACTGGTCGACGCTGCCCGATCCGGTCGACGCGCTGACCGAGGCGGTGTTCGAGCATCATGAGGTCGAGGCCGACGACGAGGGCTTCGCGCACGCGCGGGTGCTCGCGGCCCCGGATGTGCTCGCGGCCCCGGAGGTGCACGGGCGACCGGGCGCTGATGACGCTCGCGCTGACGGCACCGCCGTGCGCGAGATCGACGTGGCCTGGAGCGCCGCGACGCTCCCCCGGCTGTTCCAGTGGGTGCTGCCGACCCGCGGACGCTGGGCTCTGGGCATCGAGCCGGCGAACGCGCCCCTCTTCGGCCCGGACCGCGACGTTCCCCACGCCGGCGCACCCGTCCTCGCCTCCGGCGAGCGCCGCCGTCACGAGCTGCGCATCACGTTCCGCTGATCAGGCCCGCAGCTCGCCCTCAGTCGTCGGGCGGGGCGCGCTGGGTCCAGACGCGCAGGTGGTCGCCCGAGCCGGCGAGCAGCACGAGGCCGGTCTGATCGCTGCGCAGGGGCAGCGTCCCGGCGTCGGCGAGCGTGCCGAGCAGCTCGGACGTCGGATGCCCGTAGTCGTTCTCGCCGACGCCGATCAGGCCGACGCGCGCCCGGATGCGGGCGTAGACGTCGGGGTCCTGGTCGGCCGAGCCGTGGTGCGCGACCTTGACCACGTCGTATCGGCCGGGATGCGCGACACCGCTCATGCGCGCCTGCGCCACCTCGCCGAGGTCGCCGAGCAGCAGCGCGCTGAGTCCCGCCGCCCCGTCGACCGGGCGCACCGACAGTGTGACGCTCGCGCCGTTGCCCGGCTCGACCCCGCGCTCGGGCGGCCAGAGCACCTCCCAGGCAAGGTCGCCGAGCCCCCCGCGCTCCCCGCGTTCGACCTGATCCACCTCGGCGCCGGCGTCCCTGAGGCGGGCGTCGAGCCGGTCGGCGTCAGCGCCGTCGGACGGCCCGACCAGCACGCGGTCGACCCGGCCGATCACCGCATCCGCGCCGCCGACGTGGTCGAGGTCGTAGTGGGTCAGCACGAGCAGCTGCAGCCGATCGACGCCGAGATCGGCGAGGCAGTGGTCGAGCAGCTCGGGGTCGGGTCCGGTGTCGACGAGCGCGACGGAGCCGGCGCTGCGAAGCACGGTCGCGTCGCCCTGGCCGACGTCGCAGAGCGCGACGCTCCAGTCGGCCGGGCGTCCGGCCCGCGCGGCGAGCGCCGCGCCGCCGACGCCCGCCGTCGCGAGCACGAGCGCCAGCACGGCGAGACCCGCGGCGGCCGAGCGCAGCCGCCCGCGGCCGAGCACGGCGACCAGCACGACGACGATCGCCACGGCCACGGCGATCGCGCCGATCGTTCCCGGAAGCCACGGCAGGCTCGCGGCGGGCAGGCTCGCGGCGAAGCGCGCGATCGCGGCGATCCAGGCCGACGGCACCCAGGCGAGCGCGCAGAGCAGGTCGCCGAGCGGCGGCGCGAAGGGCAGGACGAGGCAGGCGATCAGCCCCAGCACCGTCGCGATCGGCGCGGCCGGCTCGGTGAGCAGGTTGGCGGGCACGCCGTACAGCGGCAGCTCGGGCTGCAGCAGGATCAGCACCGGCTGGCAGAGCAGCTGCGCCGCGAGCGGCACCGCGACGGCGAGCGCCAGCGAGCGCGGCATCCACCGGGCCAGCCGTCGCGCGAGCGGCGGGGCCAGCACGAGCAGTCCGGCGGTGGCGAGAACCGAGAGCACGAAGCCGTAGCTGCGGGCGAGTGCGGGCTGCGCGACGACGAGCAGCAGCACGGCGGCGCCGAGCACCGGCAGCCCGCGCACGGGACGCCCCAGCGCGAGACTGAGCAGCACGATGCCGGCCATGACCGCCGCGCGCACGACGCTCGGCTCGGGCGTGACGAGCGCGACGAAGCCGAGCAGCGCGATGCCCGACCCGATCACGCGCAGCAGCCGCGAGGCCCCAAGGAGCCCGAGGAGCCCGAACACGAGCGCGACGACGACCGCGCAGTTCGCCCCCGAGACCGCCGTCAGGTGGGTGAGCGACGCGACCTTCATCGCCTCGTCGAGCCCCGGATCGAGCTCGGCCGTGTCGCCGATCGCCAGCCCGGGCAGCAGGCGGCCGCCGTCGCCCGGCATCCGCGCCGCGGACTCGCGGAAGCCCGCCCGCAGGCCGTCGAGCAGCTCGTCGCCGCCTGCCGGCGCTCCGAGCACCTCGGGCGAGCCCCGCGCGAACAGCAGCACCGCCGCGTCGTCGCCGGGCTCGGTCGAGGTCGCACGGGCGGTCACCGCGAGCGGGGTTCCGCGCGGCACGGCGTCGAGGTCGCGGGCGAACAGCACCGCCGTCGTGTCGAGGTGGATGCGCGCATCCCGCTGCTCGACCGACCGCACCTGCACGGCGACGCGCCCCTCGCTCACGGCTCCGCTGGTCTCGAGCGTCCACCGCGCGGTGGACTCGGAGTCGGCGATGACGGCGAGTTGCGGGGGCAGTCGATGCCGCTCGGCCAGCGACGCCGTGGTCGCGGCGAGCGCGCCGGCGCCGAGCGTGACCGCGGCGAGGACGAGCGCGGCCGAGGCGAGACCGCCGACGAACCGTCGTGCGGGCAGCGAGGTGCGTCGCGCAGTGCCCAGCGAGCCGGCGGCGACGTCAGCGGCCCGCTCGCGTCGTGACGCAAGCACGGCCGCGACCACGGCCGCGGCGAGCGCCGCCGCCGCTCCGACCGCGAGCACGCCCGCCAGCACGACAGCGCCGTCCGCGCCGAGCCCGGTCGCGACGATCGCCACGAGCCACGCGCCACCGGCGATGACCGGCAGACGCAGGTCGCCACGGCGCACGCGCCCCGCCTCGGCCAGCATCCCGCCGGCGCTCACGCTCGAGCCCGAACGCCCTCGGGCTGCAACGGTCGCGGAGTCGCGCAGCGTCGGCGCGCTCACACGGTCACCAGCGGCTCGAGCTGCGCGAAGGTCTTCTCGCCGATGCCGCTCACCTCGCGCAGGTCGTCGACCGACGCGAAGCGGCCGTTCTGCTCACGCCAGTCGAGGATGCGCTGCGCCAGCGCCGGGCCGATGCGCGGCAGGGTCTCGAGCTGCGCCTGATCGGCCGAGTTGAGGTTCACGATGCCACCGGCCGCGACGCCGCCCGAGCCGCCCGTCGATCCGCCGCCGGCGCTCGCGCCTCCCGCGCTCCCGCCGGCGGCGGGCGCCTCCCCGACGGCGGGCACGTGCAGCTGCTCGCCGTCGTCGACCCGGCGCGCCAGGTTGATCGCGGCGGCATCCGCCTCGGGCGTGAGTCCGCCTGCGGCGCCGACGACGTCGATCACGCGCGAATCCGGGGCTACGCGATACAGGCCGGGATGCGCGACCTGCCCGGTCACGTGCACGTAGAGCTCGGCCGTCCCGGTGTCAGAGCCCGCCGCATCCACCTCACTGCCGTCGCCGGCGCCGGATCCGCCCGCGGAGCCCGCATCCGATGAACCCGCAGAACTCGACGCCTCCTCGCCCGGCGCCCCGCTGGCCGCGAGCTCGACGGTCGCCCCGCCCGGAGTCAAGGCCGCCGCGGCGGCCGCCACGCCGCCCGCGAGCAGGAGCAGCACGAGCCCGGCCCCGATCCCGAGCCGCACGCGGGCGCTGCGCGGGCGCGGGTCGAGGGCCGGGCTCATGCCGACACGCTAGGAAGCGCGACGAGCATGCGAGACGGCCGCCGCCCGATCTGTGAACCGGGCGACGGCCGTCGCGTCTGGGGAGGAGAGTCGAAGCAAGCGAACCGGGAAACGGCGCGCCGAGAAAGCTCCGAGCTCCCCTAGCTCTGCGGCTTCGTCGCGATCGACACCACGCGCGGCGCGCGCACGACCACGTTGACGATCTCGCGGTCGCCCACCGAGCGCTGCACGGCGGCCGAGTCGCGGGCCAGCTTCTCGAGGTCGTCGGTCGAGATCGTGGGCGCCACCTCGAGGCGGTCGCGCACCTTGCCGTCAACCTGCACGACCGCGGTCACCGACTCCTCGACCAGCAGGTCGGGGTCCGCCTTGCGCAGACCGGCGAAGGCGACCGTCTTCTCGTAGCCGAGGCGGTGCCACATGTCCTCGGCCGTGTAGGGCGCGAAGAGGCTGAGCAGCACGGCGACGACCTCGGTCGCCTCGCGCACGGCGGGGTCGCCGGCGCCCGGGCCGTTGTCGATCGTCTTGCGGATGACGTTGACGAGCTCCATGAGGCGCGCGACGACGACGTTGAACTTGAACGCCTCGACCAGGCCGGGCGCGTCGGACAGCAGGCGGTGCGTGGCGCGACGCAGCGTCGCATCCCCGCCCTTCCACTCGACCTCGGGCGCGCTCGTGACCTCGCCCGACAGGCGCCAGGCGCGGGCCAGGAACTTCGCCGAGCCGGTCGGCGACACGTCGGCCCAGTCGATGTCGTCCTCCGGCGGGCCGGCGAACGCCATCGTGAGGCGGATCGCGTCGCTGCCGTACTGGTCGAGCTGCTCCGAGAGGCGCACGATGTTGCCGCGGCTCTTCGACATCGCCGAGCCCTCCATGATCACCATGCCCTGGTTCAGCAGCGCGCTGAACGGCTCGGTGAACGAGATGTAGCCCAGGTCGAACAGCACCTTCGTGATGAAGCGCGCATAGAGCAGGTGCAGGATCGCGTGGGTCACGCCGCCGACGTACTGGTCGACGGGCGCCCACTTCTCGGCCTCGGCCGGGTCGAAGGCCTGCGTGTCGTCGTTGGGCGACAGGAAGCGCAGCGGGTACCACGACGAATCGACGAAGGTGTCCATCGTGTCGGGGTCGCGGCGCGCGGGCGAGCCGTCGCGCGGGTCGGGCACGTTGACCCAGTCCTCGGCCGCGCCGAGCGGCGAGGTGCCCTTCGGCTGCAGGTCGAGTCCCTCGGTCGACGGCAGCTTCACCGGCAGCTGCTCCTGCGGAACCGGGATCAGCTCGCCGTCGGCGCCGTGGATGATCGGGATCGGCGTTCCCCAGAAGCGCTGGCGCGAGATCAGCCAGTCGCGCAGGCGGTAGGTCTTGGCCGCGCGGCCGGTCCCCGCATCCTCGAGCAGCTGGATCATGCGCCCGATCGCGTTGGTCTTGCTCAGACCGTCGAGCGGGCCCGAGTTGATCATCCGGCCGTCGCCCGACAGCGCCGTCCCGGTCGACGCGGGATCGAGCTGCGGGATGTCGCCCGACTCGAGCATCTCCTCGGTGATGACCGGGATGGCGCCCGTGACGGGCGCGTTCGTGTCGACGACCACGCGCACCGGCAGGCCGAACGTGATCGCGAAGTCGAGGTCGCGCTGGTCGTGGGCGGGCACGGCCATGACGGCGCCGTGGCCGTAGTCGGCCAGCACGTAGTCGGCGGCCCAGATCGGGATGCGCTCGCCGTTCACCGGGTTGATGGCGTAGCGGCCCAGCGGCACGCCGGTCTTCTCGCGCGTCGCATCCTGGCGGTCGATCTCGCTCGTGCGCTGCGTCCGCTCCAGGTAGTCCTGGAAGCGCATCCGGGTCTCGGCGTCGGCGCCGGCGGCCAGCTCGGCCGCCAGGTCGCCGTCGGGCGCGATGACCATGAAGGTCGCGCCGAACAGGGTGTCGGGGCGCGTGGTGAAGACGGTGACCTTGGCGTCACGGCCCTCGACGACGAAGTCGACCTCGGCGCCGCGCGAGCGGCCGATCCAGTTGCGCTGCATGGCCAGCACCTTCGACGGCCACGAGCCCTCGAGCTGGTTCAGGTCGTCGAGCAGGCGGTCGGCGTAGTCGGTGATCTTGAGGTACCACTGCGTCAGCTGCTTCTTGGTGACCAGGTTGTCGCAGCGCTCGCAGCGGCCGTCGACGACCTGCTCGTTCGCCAGCACGGTCTGGTCGAAGGGGCACCAGTTGACCCAGCTGGCCTTGCGGTAGGCGAGGCCCTTCTCGAACATCTTCAGGAACAGCCACTGGTTCCACTTGTAGTACTCGGGGTCGCTCGTGTGCAGCACGCGGTCCCAGTCGAAGCTGGCGCCCAGCCGCTTCATCGACTGCTTCTGCTGCTCGATGTTGGCGTAGGTCCACTCGCGCGGGTCGATGCCGCGCTTGATCGCGGCGCCCTCGGCGGGCAGGCCGAAGCTGTCCCAGCCGATCGGGTGCAGAACGCGGAATCCCTGCTGACGCCAGTAGCGCGCGATGACGTCGCCGAAGGTGTACGCCTCGGCGTGACCCATGTGCAGGTCGCCCGAGGGGTAGGGGAACATGTCGAGCACGTACTTGCGCGGACGCTTGTCGTCGGGGTCGTCCGTGCGGAACGGGCGCTGCTCCTCCCACACCGGAAGCCAGGTGGCCTCGATGCGGGCGAAGTCGTACTCGTTCTCGTCGGGCTGGGTCGCGCGGTCGTGCTGGGTCACGGAGCTCTCATTCGGTGGGGTGTCGGATGCGAGAGCGGCACACGAGGGCCTGGGCATCCGCCTTACAGAGTAGTCAACGCCCCGCACGCTCCTGCGCTTCCCCGGCAGGGGCGGGTGCGGGAGGCGGTCGGGCCCCTCGATCGGTCGGGCCCGGGATGCTCGGCCCAGGTCGGCTCAGGATGCTCGGGTCAGGTCGGCTCAGGCCGGCTCGGCCTGCTCGACCGCTCCGAGCGCGGCGAGCAGCGGCGCCGCCTTGACCCGGGTCTCGGCAAGCTCCTCGTCGGGGTCGGAGAGCGCCGTGATGCCGCCGCCCGTGCCGATGCGCACCGCGGTCCGGCCGGCCGCATCAGCGTCGGCCGCGTCCGTATCGGTCGCGTCGCCGCCCGCGTCCTCGATCACGATCGTGCGGATCGTCATCGCCAGGTCGGCGCCGCCGTCGACCCCGAGGTAGCCGAACGCGCCGGCGTAGGCGCCGCGGGCGCGCTGCTCGAGCGCGTCGAGGATCTCGGTCGCGCGCCGCTTCGGCGCCCCGGTCATCGACCCGGCCGGGAAGCAGCTCGCGAGCGCGTCGACCGCATCCAGCCCGGGCCGCAGCCGCGCCCGCACCGTGCTGACGAGCTGGTGCACCTGCGCATAGCTCTCGACCTCGAGCAGCGCGGTCACCTCGACCGAGCCGGGCTCGCCGATGCGCGTGAGGTCGTTGCGCATGAGGTCGACGATCATCAGGTTCTCGGCGCGCTCCTTGTCGCTCGCCAGCAGCTCGGCCGCGAGCCGCGCGTCGTCGGCCGGGTCGGCGGAGCGCGGGCGCGTTCCCTTGATCGGGCTCGTCGACACGACGCCGTCGGGCGTCACGTCGAGGAAGCGCTCGGGCGAGGCGCTCACGAGCGTCGTGCCGCCGACGCGCAGCAGGGCCCCGTGGTGCGTCGGACTCGCCGCGCGCACGCGGCGGTGCAGCTCGATCGGGTCGGGGCGCGCATCCACCCGCACCTCGGTCGTCAGGCACAGCTGATAGGCCTCGCCGTCGCGGATCGCCGCCTGGCAGGCGCGCACCTGGGCGAGGTAGTCGGCGTCGGAGGTCGCACGCACGGCGGTCGCCGGCGTCGGCCAGACAGGGCCGGGCAGTGGATGCGCGGCCGCCCGATCCGCGATCAGCTCGCCCGCGAGCGCATCGCGCCAGCGCGCGAGCTCGGGCGTCCAGGCGGCGCCGAGCGCCAGCAGCTCGGCCGTGCCGTCGGGATGCACGGCCACGGCGCGGTCGACACGGAGGAAACCGGCCGGCACCCCCGCGGCGGGGTCGGCGTGCGGCACGGCGGCGCCCGTGGTCTCGCCGCGCAGCTCGTAGCCGAGCCACCCGATCAGGCCGAGCGGGGTGCGCGATGCGGCATCGGGGCGCGAGCTCGACGCGCTCGACGCGGGCTCGTCGTCCGGGTCCTCCGCGCGGCTGATCTCGCCGCGGTCGAGGCCGACGCCGTGCCGCTCCCGCATCGCCGCCAGCTCGGCCGCCAGCTGAGGCAGCACCGGCGCGCCGGCGTCGAGCTCGACCCGCTCCCCCGCGGCGATCCAGGCCGGTCCGTCGGCGCCGCTGTCGAGCCAGACCCCGTCCGGCCGCTCCGCGATCGGCAGCCGCTCGCCGAGCACGAGGGCGGCGACCCGCTCGGGATCGAATCCGTCTCCGAGCGGATGCCGCAGGAGTCGGTCGCGCATACCGTGATCCTAGGGAGGCGAGGGCCGGACGACCGGGCGCGTGCGGCTCGCCGCGGCCCCCCGCCGCCGCCCACCCCGACTCCCGCCCCGCTCCCGACGCGCTCCCGATCTGCTCCCCTACGGTGAACCCATGACCACGACGTACCGCTGGCAGCGCGGCCCGCTCGCCCCGGCCGACGACTGCGACGTGGTGCCGAGCCGGGTGCTCGCCGCCGACTCCTGGCTTGTCGTCGACGGGCGCGTGCGCGGCCTCGGTCTGCACCGTTCGCGCTTCGCTGATGCGGTCGCCGCGGCGAGCGCGATCGACGCCGGCACCGCCGATGTCGACGCGGTGCTCACGGTCGTGCCGGATCCGCTGGTCGACGCGGCCGACCTCGACGACTTCTGGGATGCGGCGCTCGCGCTGATCCCCCGCGAGGGCTCGTGGTTCCCGCGCGTCGAGCTCGTGGGGCCCGCCGAGGGCAGCGAGCGCGCCCCGGAGCTGCGCTTCCGCCTGCGGCCGGCCCCCGAGCTGCGCTCGAGCGTCCGCCTCGTCACCGCGGCGCGCGACCCGCGCACGCAGCCGCGCGTGAAGGGCCCCGACCTCGCCGCGATGACCGCTCTGCGCGCGGCCGCGCAGGGTCTCGGCGCCGACGAGGCCGTCGTGCTCGAAGCCGACGGTGCGGTCGCCGAGGGCTCGACGACCTGCCTGCTGTGGTGGCGCGGCGACATGCTCTGCGTGCCCGAGGACGACATCGCGCGCGTCGACAGCGTGACGCTGCGCAGCATCCTCGCCCTGGCGACCGCGCTGGGCCTCGACGTGCTGCACGAGCGCGCGACGCCGAGCGAGCTCGACGGCCTCGAGATCTGGGCCGTCAACGCGGTGCACGGGGTGCGCATCGTGACCGAGTGGATCGACGGCCCCGCGCCCGCCGAGCTGCCGGGGCGCCGCGCCGAGTGGCAGGCGCGCCTCGACGCGCTGCGCCGCCCGCTGCCGCCCGCGCCCGTGCTCGATCGCGACGCCGAGCCCACCGACGCCGACGCCGACGCCGAGCCCACCGAGGCCGGAGCCGAGCGCTGATGCTCGCGCAGCTCGCCGTCGCCGCGGCCGCCGGATCGGGCGATCCCCTCAGCTGGATCCTCGACCTGGTGCAGTCGGTCGACCCGGTGCTGCGCATCCTGCTGTCGGCGGTCGCGATCTTCTGCGAGACGTCGATCCTGATCGGGCTCATCGTGCCCGGCGACTCGATCGTGCTCGTCTCGGGCACGGCGACCGGGAACACCGTCGAGTACCTCGCACTGCTCGTCGCGGTCATCGTCGGCTCGCTCGGCGGCGAGAGCGTGGGCTTCCTGCTCGGGCGGCTGTTCGGTCCGCGGCTGCGTCACTCGCGGCTCGGGCGTCGCGTCGGCGAGCGCAACTGGATGCGGGCCGAACGCTACCTCGAGCGCCGTGGCGGCCCGGCTGTGTTCCTGTCGCGGTTCCTGCCCGTGCTGCACTCGCTCGTGCCCGTCACGGTCGGCATGAGCGAGATGACCTACCGCCGCTTCCTGTCGTGGACGGCCCCCGCCTGCGTGCTGTGGGCCGGCGCCTACGTCACGGTCGGCTGGCTCGCCGCCGGCAGCTACCGTCAGCTCTCGGCGCAGCTGCACTGGGCCGGCTACCTCTTCGTCGGCGTGATCGTCGTGTTCGTGATCGCCGTCGCGGTCATCAAGAAGCTGATCGAGCGGGCCGAGCGCCGCCACCTCGGCGACTGAGCGGACGCCCGCCGCCACGGGGGCTCGCGCCGCCGCGAACGCGGAACGGCCGCACCCCGGGTGGGGCACGGCCGTTCGACGGGATGCGGCAGCGGCTACTTCAGGAAGCCGTTGTCGGTCAGCCACTTCTTGGCGATGTCGGCCGACGACTTCTTGTCGTCGACGCTCTCGACGTTGAGCGCCACCAGGCCCTCGGCGGTCAGCTTCGCGCTGATCGGGTCGATGACCTTCTTGATCGCGTCGGCCTTGTCGGCGTTGACGATCGGCACCACGTTCGACGACAGGAAGAGCCCGTCCGGGTCCTCCAGCGTCACGAGGTTCTTCGACTTGATCGACGGGTCGGCGCTGTAGATGTCGGCCACGTCGACCGTGCCGGCGACGAGCGCGTCGACCGTCGTGTCACCGGTCGGCTGGAAGGAGACGGTCACGTTGTAGACCGACTTGAGGCCCTCGGGACCGTAGGGGCGCTTCTCGAGCTCGGGCGCGCCGCCCAGCTTCACGTCGCTCACGTTCGCGAGGTCGGCGATGCTCGTCAGGTTGTTCGCCTTCGCGTAGTCGGCGGTCACGTTGTAGGAGTCCTGGTCGGTCGCGGGCGAGTACTGCAGCGCCTCGAGATTCTTCGGCAGCGCCTTCTGCAGCGCGGCGAAGACCTCGTCGGGCTTCGTCTCGGTCGCGTCCTTGTCGTAGTACTGCAGCAGGTTGCCGGTGTACTCGGGGAACAGGTCGAGCTCGCCGCTCTCGAGCGAGGGCATGTAGGCGTCGCGCTGGCCGATGTTGAACTGGCGCTTCACCTTCTGGCCGTCGGCCTCGAGGGCCTGGGCGTAGATCTCGGCGATGATCTCGTTCGAGTAGTAGGCCTGCGATCCGATGACGATCTCGTCGGAGTCGCCGCCCGATCCCGAAGAGAGCGGATCGCTCGAACCGCACCCTGCCAGGGCCAATGCCGCCCCGACCGCGACCGCCGCCAGAGCGGTCAGCCGGCCCTTCTTCCGTGCTGTGAACATGTCGATTCCTATCGGTGATTCAGGTGGTGGGGGTGTCCACCGCCGCGGCCGGGCGGGATGCCCGGGAGCGGGTCTTGCGCGTGTCGAGCCCCTTCGGCCGCACCGCGTTCGCGAGCAGGCCGAAGACGGCGTCGAGCAGGAAGGCGAGCACGATGATGAGGATCGCGCCGCCGAGGATCTGGGAGTAGTCGCGCAGCGGGATGCCCTGCACGATGAAGAAGCCGAGCCCGCCGAGGTTGACGTAGCCGGCGAGAGCGACGGTCGCGACGATCTGCAGCACCGCGCTGCGCAGGCCTCCGACGAGCAGCGGCAGCCCGAGCGGGATCTCGACCTTGGTCAGGATCTGCCACTCGCTCATGCCCACCGCGCGGGCCGCATCCACGGTGCGTCGATCGATCGCCTGCAGTCCCGAGTACGCGCCGGCGAGGATCGACGGGATGCCGAGGATCACGAAGGCGATGAAGGCGCCGACCGCCGTGCGGGTCACGCCGAGCACCAGCACGAGCAGCAGGATGAGACCGAACGACGGCAGCGCGCGCGCCGCGCCCGAGATGGCCACCGCCACCTCGCGTCCTCTGCCGGTGTGCCCGATCAGGTAGCCGACCGGGATCGCGATGGCCGACGCCACGAGCACCGACACGAAGGTGTAGTAGAGGTGCAGCAGGATCGCGCCGCCGATCGAGCTCGAGCCCTGCCAGTTGGCGGGGTCGAGGATCCAGCCGAAGGCCTCGCCGAAGAGGTTCATGAGCCGCCTCCGTCAGGGCTGATGCCGGTCGACACCGCGTTCGGCACCGGCGAGCGTCGCGAGACCTTCGTCGGATGCCCCCGGGTCCACGGCATGAGCGCCCGCCCGAGCAGCACGAGCAGGCCGTCGATCACGAGCGCGACGACCATCGTCATGACCACGCCGGCGAGGATCTCCTCGACGATGCGGCGCTGGAACCCGTTCGTGAACAGGTAGCCGAGGCTGTCGATGCCGAGCAGCGCACCGACCGTGACCAGCGCGATCGTGCTGACCGCGACGACCCGCAGGCCCGCGAGCAGCACGGGTCCGGCGAGCGGGAACTCGACGCCCCAGAAGCGACGCCAGGGCGAGTAGCCCATCGCCGTGGCCGACTGGCGCACCCCCGCATCCACCGAGCCGAAGGCGTCGGCGGCGGCGCGGGCCATGATCGCCACGGCGTAGATCGTGAGCGCGATCGTGACGTTCGACTCGCTGAGGAAGCTCGTGCCGATCAGCGGCGGCAGCAGCGCGAAGAGCGCGAGCGACGGGATCGTGTAGAGCAGCCCGGTGACGGTCAGGATGAGGCCGCGGGTCAGCTTGTAGCGCCAGGCCAGCCAGCCCAGCGGGATCGCCAGCACGAAGCCGACCACGATCGGCAGCACGCTGAGGCGCAGGTGCTCGAGGCTCAGCGATCCGATGAGCCCGAGGTTCTCGAGGACCCAGGTCATGAGCCGCCCGCCCCGGCGCCGCCGACGCCCGCGTTCGCGCCGGCGCTCTCGTCGAGCACGCCGGCCGGGTGCCCGTCGGCGTCGACCACGATGCGGCGCCCCTCGACCTCGCGCACGCTGAGGCGGCGCTTGCCGCGGTCGGCGCCGACGAAGGTGCGCACGAAGTCGTTCGCCGGGTTCGCCAGGATCTGCTCGGGCGCGCCCACCTGCACGATGCGGCCGCCCGGCTCGAGGATGACGACCCGGTCGCCCAGCAGGAACGCCTCGTCGATGTCGTGGGTGACGAACACGATCGTCTTGCCCAGCTCGCGCTGCAGGCGCAGCACCTCCTGCTGCAGCTCGTCGCGCACGATCGGGTCGACCGCGCCGAAGGGCTCGTCCATGAGCAGGATGTTCGGGTCGACGGCGAGGCCGCGCGCGACGCCGACGCGCTGCTGCTGCCCGCCCGAGAGCTGCGAGGGGTAGCGCTCGGCCATGTGCCGGTCGAGGCCCACCGTGTCCATGAGGGCGAGCGCCCGCTCGCGCGCCTCGCGCTTGGGCACGCCGTTCAGCAGCGGCACGGTGGCGATGTTGTCGACGACCTTGCGGTGCGGCAGCAGGCCCGAGTTCTGCATGACGTAGCCGATGCTGCGACGCAGCTTCACCGGCTCGATCGTCGCGACATCCTGCCCATCGATCTCGATCACGCCCGAGGTCGGGTCGACCATGCGGTTGATCATGCGCATGAGCGTCGTCTTGCCCGAGCCGCTCGAGCCCACCAGGACGGTGATCTCGCGCGCGGGGATCTGCAACGAGAAGCCGTCGACGGCGACCGTGCCATCCGGGAACTGCTTCACGACGTCGCGGAACTCGATCATCGGGTGTCTCCTCGCGTCGCGGGGCTCGCGGTGGTGCTCTCGGTGATGGTCATCGGCCCCGCCGACGCGGCGGACCCGACTTGAAGTCAAACACTAGTGACGACCACCGACACGGGCAGGATGCGCGAGAGACCCCGCACACAGCGAACGCGCAGGTGCCTGAGCACCCGCGCGTTCGCGAGGAGGTTCGCCCGAGACGGGCGCGAGGATCAGTGGCGCGGCGGCTCGACGATCGCGTGCAGCAGCTCGCGCGCGCGCTCGATCAGGGTCGCGTCGCCGGCCGGGTCGGCGATGAAGGCCCGCGCGACGAGCGCGTCGGTGACCTCGTATCCGGTCTGCACGGCGAGGCGCATGCGCTCGTCGACGACGACGTTCTCGAAGCGGGCGGCGAGGGCGTCGACGATCTGGTCGGCCACCACCGAGTTGACGGGCTCGCCCTCGGCGGGGCGCAGGTCGATCACGTCGCCCACGCGCAGCGAGGCGAAGCCGGGCTCGGTGCGCACCGCATCCACCATCGTGTCGAAGATCGCGTCGATCGCCGAGATCGAGTCGGCCGAGCCGTCGATCGCGGTCCTGATGCGCTCGACGACGCGCTCGAAATTGCGGGCGGCGAGGCTCTGCAGCACGGCGATGCGGTCAGGGAAGTAGCGGTAGACGGTGCCGATCGAGGCGCCCGCGCGCTCGGCCACCATGGCGGTGGTGAGGCGCTCGTAGCCGATCTCGTCGATGACCTCGGCGGCGGCGTCGAGCAGCGCGGCCAGGCGCGCGGTGCTGCGAGCCTGCACCGGCTCGTTGCGGATCAGGGTGGCGGTGCTGCGCGCCGCGGCAGTGGTCTGGGACATCGGAACTCCTCAAGCCGAGATGATTACTCGGAACTCCTAAGCTGAATCGCCGTCAGTGTAGCCACTGATGTGCGGCGAAAGCTCGACTTCCACCCCGTGACACACTGGGAATATGCCCGAATCGCCACTCCAGTCCGGGGGTGCTCGCCGCGTTCCACACCTCGCGGCGAGGGCAGAAGACGCGTTCCACGCGTTCCGCGAGCGCTGGGGCCGCCGCCGCGGCCTCGTGCCGCGCGTGATCCCCTTCGCCGGCTACGGCGGCGACGGCTGGGTGCGCGTGCTCGCCCGCGTCGTGCTCGCGAAGCCCGACAGCCCGCGCGGCGACCTCGTGCAGGGCGCGCGCGGCTGGCGCAGCTTCACCTCGATCCCGCTCTCGCACGCCGTCGTCACGGTCACGGCGGGCGGACGCACCCACACGCTCACGGCCGATCGCGGCGGCGTCGTCGACGACCGCATCCCCGTCGATCTGCCGCCCGGGCGCACGACGATCGGCATCGCCGCCGAGGGCGACCAGCCGATCGAGGCGACCGTCGCGATCATCGACTCCTCGGCGCGCTTCGGCATCGTCAGCGACGTCGACGACACCGTCATGGTCACGGCGCTGCCGCGCCCCTTCCTCGCCGCCTGGAACACCTTCGTGCTCAACGAGCACGCCCGGCGGCCGGTTCCCGGGATGTCGGTGCTCTACGAGCGGCTCACGAAGCAGCATCCCGGCGCGCCCGTCATCTACCTGTCCACGGGCGCCTGGAACGTCGCGCCGACGCTGACGCGCTTCCTCGGCCGCAACCTCTACCCGAAGGGCGCGCTGCTGCTCACCGACTGGGGGCCGACGCACGACCGCTGGTTCCGCAGCGGGCAGGCGCACAAGCGCGGCAGCCTGCGCCGGCTCGCCGAGGAGTTCCCGAACGTGCGCTGGCTGCTCGTCGGCGACGACGGCCAGCACGACGAGGAGCTCTATGCCGAGTTCGCGCGCGAGCACCCCGAGTCGGTCGCCGCGATCGCGATCCGCCAGCTCACCCCCGGCGAGGCGGTGCTCGCGGGCGGCCGCAGCGCCGCCGAGGAGCGCGGCACCGCCGCGCAGTGGATCTACTCCCCCGACGGCGCCGGTCTCAGCGATCAGCTGAGCGAACTCGGCATCCTGCGCTGAGACCCCGGATGCCGGCGGGGCGCGGTCCCGGATCCGATGCCGCGTCATACAGGCGTCGTTCACGGGCGCGCCCGCTACGGTGAGGCCGTGCCCCGTTTCTCCGACGGCTCCGCCGGCGACGCCGACTACGGCGTCATCGGCGCGGGCTACGCCACGATCCGCCAGCCCGACCCGCGCATCGAGGCGGTGATCTGGGAGGCGCTCGGCGACGCGCGCACCGTCATCGACGTCGGCGCCGGCGCCGGCTCGTACGAACCCCGCGACCGCTACGTCACCGCCGTCGAGCCCTCGGCGTCCATGCGCGCCGAGCGCCCGGCCGACCGCTCCCCCGCGATCGACGGCACCGCCGACCACCTCCCGTTCGACGACGACAGCTTCGACGCGGCCATGGCGACCGTCACCATCCACCAGTGGCCCGACCTCGAGGCCGGCCTCGCCGAGCTGCGTCGCGTGGCCCGCGGCCCGGTCGTGCTGCTCACCTTCACGCCCGAGGTGCCCGAGGACTGGTGGATGCCGCACTACGTGCCCGAGCTGTTCGCGGTCGAGGCCGCGCGCATGCCGGGCATCGACCGCATCGTCGCGGCCCTCGGCCCCAGCACCACGGCCGACATCGTGCCGGTGCCCAGCGACTGCATCGACGGCTTCGGCCAGGCCTTCTACGCGCGCCCCGAGCGTACCCTCGACCCCGAGATCCGCCGCGCGATGTCGGCGTGGACCTTCGTCGAACCCGAGGTCGCCCAGCGCTACACCGACACCCTCACGGCCGATCTCGCCTCGGGCGAGTGGGAGCGCACCTGGGGCGAGTTCCGGTCGAAGGCCGTGTTCGACGTCGGCCTGCGCCTCATCGTCGCCCGCTGACGCCGGGCGCCGCGGCGCGCCCGCCTGAGGCGCTCATGCGAGAGGCCTGACCGCGGGCCGGTAGACCCGTCTGTCCTCCTTGACGGGGATGCGATGCGCACGGTGTCATGGTGCGGTTCCGTCGATCCCCCCATCGGCGGACGCAGGCGCCGGATCTCGATCCGGTTGCTGCTCCTTCCCCCGAGAGGATCAGCCGTGCAGTGCTTCGTGCATCCCGGCTCCCCGTGCGCCGCGAGCGCGCAGGGAGCGCACGAAGACCAGGACGTCCTCGTCGGAGCTCCGCTCCGCGAGGGGTAGGACTCCACCCTCGGGCCGCCCATCCCCCCAACCGGCGGCCCGGGGGATGGAGGCCGCGACCCGTCGCGCTCACGATTCCACCCGCACGCCGGCGAATCCGCCCATCCCCCCAACCGGCGGCCCGGGGGATGGAGGCCGCGCCGTGCTTCGCATCACGCTCGGATGGTGGCCATGCCCCCTGCTCCCCCGCCGTCGGAGGCCGCGGCCATACTGACGGCATGAGCCTCACGAGCGATCGGCGCCGCATCGCGCAGTTGCGGGAGACCGCGCTCGGCCTCGGCTCACCGCGGCCGGCCACCGCATCCGCCGCCGTAGGAGACCTGCTCGCGATGCAAGCGCAGGACCTGCCCGGCGCGCTCTGGTCGATCGGCGTGCGCACGGGCCTCACGGCCGACGAGGTGCGCGCGGCGCACGAAGCCGGCGACCTGGTGCGCAGCTGGCCGATGCGCGGAACGCTGCACCTGCTGCGGCCGGCCGACCTGAGATGGATGCTCGCCCTCACGGGTGAGCGCCAGCATCGGTCGGCGGCGGCGCGGCATCGCGACCTCGGGCTCGACGAGGCGCAGTTCGCCCGCGCCGCCGAGATCGCGCGGGCCGAGCTGGAGGGCGGCGGGCGCCTCGACCGCGCCGACCTCCTGGCCGCGTTCGTCGCGGGCGGCGTTCCGATCGACGGCCAGCGCGGCGCGCACCTCATCGGCGCGCTCGCTCACCGGGTCGCGATCGTGCTGACCGGCCCGAGCGAGTTCGCGTGCGCCGACGACGTGCTGCCGGCCGCCGACCCGCTCGACCGCGACACCGCTCTCGCTCGATTGGCCGAGCTCTATCTCGCGGGCCACGGCCCCGCCGACGAGCGCGACCTCGCCTGGTGGGCGGGCATCCCCCTCGGCGACGCGCGCCGCGGAATCGCCGCCGCGCGGGAGCACCCCGAGTCGGTCGAGCTCGAGGAGATCGCGATCGGCGAGCGTCGGCTGCTCGCCCGCGTCGGGCTCGAGCCGGCCGCATCCACGCTGCGACTGCTGCCGGGATTCGACGAGCTGCTGCTCGGCTACACCGATCGCACCGCGACCCTGCACGAGCTGCCTCTCGAGGCGGTCGTGCCCGGGCGCAACGGGATGTTCCTGCCGACCGTGGTGATCGACGGCCGGGTCGTCGCCACGTGGAAGCGCACGGCGACTGCGCGGCGCGTGCGCGTGGCGGTCAGCGTGCTGACGAGCATCCCGAGCTCGAAGCGCGCCGCGCTCGAGCGTGCCGCGCGTGGCTACGTCGAGCATCTGGGCCGGCCGGCTGATCAGCTCGAGCTGACGGCGGTCGACGGCGGCTGAGATCGCCGGCGCGGACGCGCCCGGTGATCAGGCGGGGATGTGGTCGAGCCAGCTGAGGCTCGCGAACTCCTCGACCGTGATGCCGAGCTTGTCGAGGTCGGCCGCGACCTGGCTGCGCAGCTCGTCGATCTCGACGCCCTCGCGCACGAGCAGGTCGACGCCCGCCGGCGTGACGGCCGAGCGCTCGAAGCGCAGGGCGATGATGTCGCCGTCGATGCCGGTGACCTGCCAGCGGCTGCTGAGCAGGCCGAGAACGCCGCGCCCACGCCACACGAAGCCCTCGCCGCGCTGGCGATCGGTGCCGAGGATCGTGCGGGGCACGCCCTTGCGCTCGTCGCGGTAGTGCACGGTGTCGCGCAGCCGCAGCGGGTCGCTCGCGATGAGCTCGTACTCGAACACCGGATCGCGGTTCTCGGGCTTGAGCCACATCGGGAAGTTGGTCGCGCGGAGCGTCCAGCGCCCGGGCAGGGCGTCCGCCAGTTCGGCGGTGCTGGGAGCGTCGATCGTCATCGGGATTCAGAGTAGTCGCGCGGGGCTGAGCGACAGGTGAAGCCGCGCCCGGCGCGGGCCGAGTGCCGGCTGTGTCGCGCGCGCCGCTCGCGCCGCGAGATCGACCGCGCCGCCTACGCTGACCGCATGCCCGCCGCCGCCCCGCTCGCGCTGCTGCGGTCGAGCCATCCGGGCCCGACCGTCGTGGTCACCGCGGTGGCGGCAGGACTCGCGGCGGCCGCCGGAGCGGCACCGCTCGATGTCGGTCTCGTGGCGGCGACCGTGCTCGCGAACCAGCTGTCGATCGGCATCGCCAACGACGTCGTGGATGCGCCCCGCGACCGTGCCGCCGGCCGCCGCGACAAGCCGATCGCGGCCGGCGCCGTCGGCCGCCGCACGGCGCTGATCGTCGCGCTGGTGCTGGCTGCGGCATCCCTCGCCCTGGCGGCGCTCGTGTCGCCGCTCACGCTCCTCGCCGCCGGCGTGCTGCTCGTCGCGGGCTGGGCCTACGACCTGCTGCTCAAGGCGACCCCGGCGTCCCTGCTCTGCTATCTCGCCGGCTTCGCCGCTCTGCCGACGATCGCGACCGGCGCGCTCGCCGAGCCGCGGCTCGCCGCCTGGTGGGCCGGACTCGCGGCGGCGCTGCTCGGCGCGGCGGCGCATTTGGCGAACGTGCTGCCCGACCTCGACCACGATCGGGCGGCGGGGGTGCGCGGGCTCCCCCAGCGGCTCGGTCGGCGCGGCAGCCGGGTCGGCTGCGCCGTGCTGCTGGTCGCGACGGGGGCCGCGCTGCTGGGCGCCGGCGCGCATCCGGCCGTCATCGTGGCGATCGCGATCGCCCTGGTCGCGGCGCCCTTCGCGCTGACGCTGCCGGGGCGCGCGGCGTTCCGGCTCGTGATGGGCGTGGCGCTCGTGCTGGTGATCGCGCTCGTCGCGGCGGGCGCCGGGAGGCTCTGAGGTCGAGAACCCGACCAGGACGTCGACCGCGCCGCCCGCTCGACCTGCTCGACCTCGACCGACCTCGACCGACCTCCTCGACAGACCTACTCGACCGCGGCCGGCTTGCGGTCGCGGATGCCGATCGCCGACACGACCCCGCCGAGCGCGAGCAGCACGGCCGAGACGATCACCCCGCGGCGGAAGCCGTCGAAGTCGAGCTGGCCGCCGACGATGACCGAGAGCAGCGCGATCGCGACGAGGCCGGCGACGCGGGCGATCGCGTTGTTGACCGCCGAGGCGATGCCCGAGCGGCCGGGCTCGATCGCGCCGAGCACCGCCGAGGTGAGCGGCGACACGGTCAGCGTGAGGCCGATGCCGAACACGAGCACGCCCGGCAGCAGCTGCAGCCAGTAGTCGCGGCCGAAGTGGAAGTCGGGCGTGATGAGCAGATAGAGCAGCGTGCCGCCCGCGGCGAGGATCGGGCCCGCCGTCATGAACCAGCGCGAGCCCCAGCGGCCGGCGAGCGCGCCGACGCGTGAGCTCAGCGCGATCATGATGATCGTCGACGGCAGCGAGGCCAGACCGGCGAGCGTCGCCGCGACGCCGAGCCCCTGCTGCAGGTAGACGCCGATGAGGAAGCTGCTGAGCGAGAGCGCCGCGTAGATGAAGGTCGTCGCCAGGTTGCCCCAGGCGAAGTCACGCACCCGGAACAGCGAGGGCGGCATCATCGGCTGCTTCGCGCGGAACTGGTGCACCAGGAATCCGATGAACGCCGCGGCCCCGCCGATCGCGGTCACCAGGATGAGCGGGCTCCCCCAGCCCAGGTTCGGCTGCTCGATGAGCGCGAAGACGATGCCGGCCAGGCCGAGCGTGCCGAGCACGGCGCCCAGCACATCCACGTTCGCCTCGGGCGTGCGCTCGTCGCGCCGGTGCAGGCGCACGAGCAGCACGAAGACCACCGCGATCGGGATCACGTTGATGAGGAAGACGAGCCGCCAGCTGAGCAGGTCGACGAACACGCCGCCGATCACCGGTCCGGCGATCATCGCGACCGTCGTGAGGCCGGTCCACAGTCCGATCGCCCTCGACTGGGCCGCGCCGCTGAAGGTCGAGGTGATGAGCGCGAGCGAGCTCGGCACGAGCAGCGCGCCGCCCACGCCCTGCAGCGCGCGGGCCACGATGAGGAACTCGACCGTCGGCGCCGCGGCGATCGCGACCGAGGTCACGCCGAAGACGATCAGGCCGACCCAGAGCACCCGGATGCGGCCGTAGACGTCGCTGATCGAGCCGGCGACCAGGATGAGGGCGCCGAGCGTGATGAGGTACGCATCCACGATCCACTGCTGCGCCGCGAGCCCGCCGCCCAGCTCCTCGCGGATGTGCGCCAGGGCGACCGTGACGACGGTGCCGTCGAGGAAGGAGACGAACGACGCCAGCACGGCGATCGCCAGCACCAGCCGCTGCTCTCGGGTCATGCCCGCACACTATTGCGGGTCACCGACGTCGCGCTCGCCCGCGCTCAGACGTCGGGCCGCGCGGCGCCGTCGACCGCGTCGACCACGGCCTGGATGCCGCGCTCGTCGAACAGCAGCTGGAAGTGCCCGGCCATGCGCAGCGGCACGTTCACGGCGCCCTCGAGTCGGCTGCCCTCGGGCACGTGCGGGTCGACGACGGGGTAGATCGAGGTGATGCGGGCGTTGACGCGCGACTCCGCGGCGAGCGCGGTCAGCAGCGGGTCGCCGATGCGGAACTCCTGCAGCGCCCGCTGCGGCATGAACCGCGCCATGCGGGAACCGCCGAAGGGGCTCGCCATCGTCACCATCCGGTCGATGCGCTGCTCGGTGTCGTCGATCGCCAGCAGGTGCTTGCCGATGATGCCGCCCTTGGAATGCGCCACGAGGATGACGTCGCGCAGGTCGCGCTCGACGATCTCGCGCCAGACCTCGGTCGCCGTCTCGGGGATCGGGCCCGAGTTCCAGCGCAGCGAGGGCAGCGCGATGACCGGATGCCCGGCCCGGGCCAGGCGGTCGCCGACGGCCTCGAGGTAGTTCCACGTCTCGTAGACGCCGGGGATGAGCACGATCGGCGCGCGGTCGCCCTCGGCCCAGCGGCTCGGCACCGGCACGTGGAGTCCCCGCGCCCGCGCGCGCAGCGCCCAGGGGTAGTCGCGCAGCAGGAAGCGCACGCGGCGGCCGGGCGAGGCGGCGGTCATCGCGGGCGCACCGCCCACGAGCGCGCTGTCGACGGGACGCGCATCTCCTCGCCGCTCATCGACGTCGCCATCACCTCGCCCACTCCGCGATGTGCTTCGCGATCTGCCTCGGGTCGGTGTGCATGACCACGTGGGGGCCCTTGACCGTCCGGTACTCGCCGTCGCGCAGGCCCTCGGCGAACTTCTGCCCCCACGCGACGCTGACGATCACGTCGCGGTCGCCGCAGATGACGAGCACGCGGGCCCGAAGATCCGGCATCCGCAGCTCGGGCTCGTCGGCGAGCAGGTGCGGCGTCTGAGCGAGCATGTAGCGCAGGCCGCACCGGATGAGGTAATCGGTCAGCGCGATGAAGAACACGGTCGGCGTCTCGCGCGGCGCATCGGCGAGCAGACGGCCCAGTGCGGAGCGGAACCGGCGCCGTACGGGTTCGAGCGTGGGCGCCATGAGCACGATGCGTTCGGCGACGTCGGGTTGCCGCTGCGCGAGCAGCGCGACCACGTTGGAGCCCATCGAGTGGCCGACGACGATCGGCGGTCCCGCGGCCGGCCACCGGTCCGCGATGTGCGCGATGACGGCGCCGAGCGCGTCGGCGTGGTCGCCGAGCCCGACATCGCGTCGCGGATCGGGTGCCGCGCCGTAGCCAGGAAGGTCGACGAGGTACACCCTTCCGACGGCCGCGAGCTCGGCAGCGAGCGGCTGGAAGTAGCGTGACGAGACGCCGAGCCCGTGCACGAGCACGAACACGGGCGCGGTGACGTCGTCGACACCCTCGCGCACGGGGAAACGCTTCAGCACGACGGTCAGATCCTGGTGGCCGACGCGGCTCGTGAAGAAGGTCGCGCCGCGGTATCGGCGAGTGCGGTAGAGGTCCTCCTCAGCGGGACCGCGACGTCCGCGACGACGCCAGCGGCGCACCCGCCGAGCGGGCGACGGGGCCTCGGCGGGATCCTGCTCCGACCCGGCGGGCGAGTCGGAGTGCGGCGCCGTGGCGGTCATGCTCCGACTGTAGTGCGGGCGGGAGAGCGGGATCTGCGTCGCCCGAGGTCGGCTGTCTACGCTGAATGCATGGCCGACGAGCTCAACTGGGGACGCAACCTCGTCTACTCCGCCCGCGAACTTCACTGCCCGACCTCGATCGCGCAGCTGCGCGGCATCGTGGCCGCCAGCCGCGGCCTGCGACCGCTCGGCACCCGGCACAGCTTCAGCTCGATCGCCGACACGACGGGCGACCTGATCGACATGACAGCGCTGCCGCGGGTGTTCGAACTCGATCCCGACGCGCAGACCGTGACCGTGGATGCGGGGGTGCGCTACGGCGAGGTGGCGCCGCGCATCCACGCCGCCGGCTTCGCGCTGAAGAACCTGGGTTCGCTGCCGCACATCTCGGTCGGCGGAGCCACCGCGACGGGCACGCACGGCTCGGGGGATGCGAACCCGCCGCTCAGCGCGTCGGTGAGCGCGGTCGAGCTGGTCACGAGCGACGGCGGCACGACCCGGATCGCCCGCGGCGACGACGGCTTCGACGGCGCGGTCGTGTCGCTCGGCGCGCTGGGACTCGCGACGCGCCTGACGCTCGATCTGCTGCCGACCTTCGAGGTGCGGCAGGACAGCTACGAGACCCTCCACTGGGGCGATGTGCTCGACCGGCTCGACGAGCTCTTCGGCGCCGCCTACAGCGTGTGCGCCTTCACCCGCTGGGTCGGCGACGACTTCGGCTCGGCGCTCGTGAAGTCGACCGAGCGCGAGCTGCCCGAGGAGCTGCTGGGCGCCCGGCGCGTGCCCGTGGCGCCCGCCGAGCCGGGGGCCGAGCCCTCGTCGTCGACCGAGGTCGGCGGCGTGCCCGGCCCCTGGCACCTGCGGCTGCCGCACTTCCGCATCGACGCGACGCCGAGCGTCGGCGACGAGCTGCAGTCGGAGTGGTTCGTGCCGCGGGCGCGCGCCCGCGAGGCGCTCGAGCTCGTGCGCGAGCTCGGCGAGGCGATCGAGCCGCACCTGCACGTGGCCGAGATCCGCACGACGGCGGCCGAGACCCAGTGGCTGAGCGGCGCATCCGCAACGGACACGCTCACGATCGGCTTCACCTGGAAGCACCACCCGGCCGAGGTCGGCCGCCTGATCCCGCAGGTCGAGGAGCGGCTCGTGTCGCTCGGCTCGCGCCCGCACTGGGGCAAGCTGACGGCGCAGCGCGACCTCGAGGCGCTCTATCCGCACCTCGACGACTGGCGTGCGCTCGCCGACCGGATGGATCCGCGCGGCAAGCTGCGCAACCGCTGGCTCGACGAGCGCCTGTTCAGCTGAGCGCCGGCGCGGCCGTGGGCTCGGCCGCCAGGATCTCCTTGACGCGCGGCACGACCTCCTCGCCATAGAGACGCACGGCCTCCATCAGGTGGCGGTGCGGCACCGGGCCCGAGGTGTACTTCAGGTCGAAGCGCTGGATGCCGAGCCCCTGCACGGTCGCGGCGATCTTCGCGGCGACCGTCTCGGGCGATCCGACGTAGAGCGAGCCGTGCTCGACCTCGGCCTCGAAGCGGTCGCGAGTGATCGGCGGCCAGCCGCGCTCGGCGCCGATGCGCGCGTTCATCACCTGGTAGTGCGGCCAGAGGATCTCGCGGGCCTGCTCGTCGGTCTCGGCGATGAAGCCGGGCGAGTGCACGCCGATCGGCAGGGGCGCGCTCTCGAGCTGGCCGAGCGCGCGGCGGTAGAGCTGCGCGTAGGGCGCGAAGCGCATCGGCTCACCGCCGATGATCGCGAGCATGAGCGGCAGGCCGTAACGGGCCGCGCGGATGACCGACTCGGGGCTGCCGCCGACGCCGATCCAGGTGCGGATGCGTCCCGACTCGGTCTTGGGGAACACCTCCTGCTCGCTCAGCGGCGGGCGCACGGTGCCGCTCCAGGTCACCGGCCCCTCCTTGAGCAGGTGGGCGAACAGGTCGAGCTTCTCCTCGAACAGCACCTCGTAGTCGGTGAGCGGGAAGCCGAACAGCGGGAACGACTCGGTGAACGAGCCGCGACCCAGCTGCACCTCGGCGCGGCCGTGCGACAGCGCATCCACCGTCGCGAAGCGCTCGAAGACCCGCACGGGCTCGTCGGAGCTCAGCACCGTGACGCCGCTGGCGAGACGGATGCGCTCGGTGCGCGCGGCGATCGCGGCCAGCACGACCTCGGGCGCCGTGATGGCGAAGTCGTCGCGGTGGTGCTCGCCGATCGCGATCGCGTCGACGCCGACCCGGTCGGCGAGCACGGCCTGCTCGACGACGTCGCGGATGACCTGGGCGTGCGGCACCGGGCTGCCGTCGTCGTCGGCGCTCACGTCGCCGAAGGTGCCGAGACCGAACTCGACGGCCTCGAATCCGGCGGGGATGCCGGACTCGGCGGTCGCGGCGGCGTCCGCCGAGTCGGTGCCGGCGGCGGTGTCGTTCGTGCTGTCGCTCATGATGGCTCCATCTTCATGCGTTTGCATCGACATGCGCAACGCCGAGTCACTGTGCGGCATTCCCGCCGGCGACTCATGGAGAGGCCAGGCCACCCCCGTCCGCGCGCCGCGCACGCCTCGCGCGCCCCGACACGGCGACGCCAATGGCTCCGACGACCAGCGCGACTCCGAACCCCTGGGCCGCGACGAGGCGCTCGCCCGCGATCGAGATGCCGATCGCCAGGGCGACGATCGGACTCAGCAGCCCCAGAAACGACGGCGCTCTCGCCGGCAGCGCCGCCAGCCCGCGAAACCAGATGACGTAGGCGAAGGCGGTCCCCGCGACGGTGAGGTACGCGAAGCCGAGGACAGTGCCGGGTTCGAGGTGGAGCTTCGGGAGCGGCTCCGCCAGCGCCGCGATCACGGCGAGCATGAGTCCGCCCGCGACGAGCTGCCATGATGTCGACACGAGCGGAGGCACCTCGCCGGCCCAGCGCTTCGAGAGCACCACCCCGAGAGCCATCGATGATGCCCCGAGGAGCGCGGCGACCACGCCGACCGCATCGAGAGCCGCAGCCGGACGCAACACGATCAGCGCCACTCCGACCACACCAGCTGCGCCGCTCACGATCACACGCCGACTCAGTCGTTCGCCGAGAAGTCTCGACGCGAGGACGGCGACCAGAATCGGCTGTATCCCGCCCACGACCGCGGCGACGCCGCCCGGCAGGCGTCCGGCGGCGATGAAGAGACACGCGAAGAAGGCCGCGATATTGAGTGCGCCGAGCACCAGGGAGCGCCACCACCACGCTCCGTATGGCAGCCGACGCGCGAACACGAGCAGGATGAGGCCCGCCGGCAGAGCCCTCATGGTCGCGATGAGCAAGGGATGCCCGGCCGGGAGGAACGTGCTCGTGACGAAGTAGGTGGTCCCCCACAGCGTCGGCGCGAGCGCTGTGATGGCGATGATCGACATTTTGCTTAGCACGAAGCTACTCTAGCTTAGCGCCAAGATACTAAGGTCGACGCATGGATCACGTGGATCGCATCCTCGAACAATGGCGATCGGAGAGACCCGATCTGGATCCCTCGCCGATGGCGGTGATCGGTCGACTCTCTCGCGTGACGGCGAAGGTCGACGCCGAGCTATCCACCACGTTCAAGAAACACAGCATCGACGGATCGACTTTCGACGTCCTCGCCACGCTCCGTCGACAAGGTCCGCCGTTCCAGCTCACGCCGGCCGAACTCGCCGCCGAGGCGATGATCACGACCGGCGCCGTCGCACAGCGACTCAACCGGCTCGAGTCAGCCGGACTCATCCGTCGGCGACCGGACCCGGAAGACGGACGCGGCAAGCTCGTCGACCTGACGGAGCAGGGACAGGCCCTCGTCGACCGCGTGCTGCCAGATCATCTCGAGACAGAGCATCGACTTCTTCAGGATCTGACGGATGCCGAGCGAGCCGCCCTCGCAGCATTGCTCGCACGCCTCGATCTCTGAACCGGCGAGCATGCCTGATCGGCCAGCTGGCCGACACGGGCCCCCGCGACGACGCCGGAACCGGCGGCAGCCGACCAGCCCGATCGGTCACACGGCAGGCGCTGCGAGCGACTCACGCACGGAAGCCGAATCGAACGCACCAGCGAAGCGGCTCGGATGGAACTCGATCACGGTATGCGTCGCGATCCCGCGAGTCGCGAAAGGGTCCGCAGCGACGGCTGCGGCGACGGCCGCCGCAGAACCAGCAGCGAAGATCACGCCGCCGACCCGAGGGCTTCGGCGTCCCGATGCGAGGAACAAGCCGGTCGCGTAGTGCTCATCGAGCCATTCAGCGTGAGCTTCCAGCGCGGCATCGACCTCGTCGAGCGGCACGACGTAGTCCAGAACCACCACGAACACGTCGCCACGATACGGCACGTGGAGCGCGTCACCGCCGGAGCGGGATGCCGACGTCGACGCCGACCAGCAGACCCTCGGTCGCGCCTCAGCGGCTCTCGATCGCGAGGCGGCCCGCGAGGAGCACGTACGTCGCGGCGAACGAACGACGAATCCACACTGTCACGCGCGGCCGGCGGACGATGTGCTTCCGCACTCCCGCAGCGAACGCTCCATAGAAGGCGAAGACGATGAAGGTCGCGAGCATGAACACGAGGCTCAGCCCGATCATGTGCAACGACTCGTTCTCGGTGCCGGCGGGGACGAACTGCGGGAGGAACGCGAAGAAGAAGATCGTCAGCTTGGGATTGAGGACGTTGATGAGCACCGCGGTGCGGATGATCCGCCAGGGCGACGCGGGCGCCGCGGCGTCACCCTCGAGTGCGATCGCCGAATCGTCGCGGGCAGCTTGCCAAGCCAGGAACAGCAGATAGGCGACGCCGAACCACCTCACGCACTCGAAGGCGATCGCCGAGGCGTTCAGCACGGCGGCGAGGCCGGTGATCGCCGCGATCATGTGCGGAACCACCCCGATCGCGCAGCCGAGCGCGGCGACGACACCGGCGCGGCGCCCCTGGGAGAGGCCGGTGGCGATGCTGTAGATCGCGCCCGTTCCGGGGGTCATCACGACGACGAGCGTGGTGATCATGAACGCGATGCTCATGCGACGACCGATTCGACGCCGGGGATGTGGTCGAGCGCGAAGTACACAGGAAGCCCGCGCTCTCGGGCGATCGCGACGTCCTGGTCGGCGCCGCGCGATTCGCCCGGGAGACGCAGGACCGCGTCGCAGTGCTGGAGCAGTCGCGCCGCCGTGGGGTACATCACCTGACCGGCCAGCGCACCCGCATCGGCCGCCGCGACTCCGTTGGCGCTCGCGCTCGCGAGGATCGGGAGCGCGGCCCATTCGCCGATCATCGGAACGTGCCCGGCGAGGAAGATCGGCCATGCCGCCTTCTCGAGCCGAGCCAGATTCTGCGCAATCAGCGACTCGTCTCCTCCGGTACCGGAGGAGTAGGGGCCGGCGATGAGGATCATCATAGGGTGGGACACCATCGTCACAATACACACAAACGTGCAACAACGGGAAGGATCGTGCATGCTGGCAGCGGCGCGGAAGGAACTGATTCTGCAGAGGTTGCGCACAGCGGGCCGGATCATCGCCAAGGAGACCGCCGTGGAGTTGGGCGTGTCCGAAGACAGCATCCGACGGGATCTCCGCGAGCTGGACGCAGCCGGCCTCGCGGTCCGTGTCTACGGAGGCGCGCTCCCGGCTTCCCCTGCCGTCGCGGACTACGCCACGCGGACGACGGTGGCGACGGAGAGCAAGCGGCGCATCGCCACCCGGGCCATCGAGCTGATCGACCCCGGATCCACGATCATTCTCGACGGCGGCACGACCACGCTCGCGATGGTCGAAGCGCTGCCACGAGACTTCCCGTGCGCCATCATCACGCACAGCCCCACCATCGCCGGCGCGCTCCTCGATCACGACGCCGACGTGTTCCTGATCGGCGGTCAGCTGTTGAAGCACTCCGCCGTCGCCTGCGGCGCCACAGCTGTGGAGGCGGCTAGCCGCATCGGCGCGGACATCTTCTTCCTGGGCGTCACGGGGGTGCACCCCTCCGCCGGACTGACGACCGGCGATCCGGAAGAAGCCGCGATGAAGCGCGCTCTCGCGTCCCGCGCTGCCGACACCTACGTGCTCGGCAGCCAGGAGAAGCTCGGAGTCGCGTCCCGCCACACAGTGCTGCCATTCGACGCGATCACCGCGGTCATCAGCGACCTGCCCGCCGACGAGCAGCTGTCGAGGGATCTCGCGTCTGCGGGAGCTCTGCTGATCTAGGGGAGATGCCCGAACGGCGTCGAACGTGGCGTGCACGCTGATGAGCCTCCTGGGTGCCCGGTGAGACTCCCCCTCGGTCGCGGGTGCGCGGTCTAGCGTCGAAACACGACAGAATGAACCGAGCCTCCGGCGCCGGCGCTCCGAATGCCCGGCGGGAGCTCCCTCGACTCCCGTGACCTCCCCACGACGAAAGCAGATCCGTGCCGTCTGAACTCCGCATCGGCAGCTATAACCTCTGGAAGAACGCCGCCGCCCACGAGCTCGAGCAGCTCGCGCTCGAGCACGAGCTCGACGTGCTGTGCCTGCAGGAGTGCGACAGCAGCAAGCTGCCCGCCACGATCGGCCCCCTGCACCGCGCGGCGTCGACCGAGCGCAACCGTCTGGGCCTGGCGATCTACCACCGCGAAGACGCCTTCTCGGCGCTCGAGACCGCCGTCTTCACGCTGCCCAAGTCGTTCCACGACTACCTCATGTCGCCCGGCGAGGAGCGCCTGCTGGCGATCAAGCTCGTCGACCGCGCCACCGACGAGGAGGTCGTGGTCGCGTCGTTCCACGCCGCGCCGCTGACCACGATGAACTCGGCCCGCCGCCGCCAGATCAAGCTGTCGCACCAGCTGCTCGCCGAGTGGGCGCCCGAGGTGCCGATGCTCATGGTCGGCGACTACAACTACCCTCTGTTCCACGGCGGCCTGCAGAAGCAGATGGACCGCTCGGGCCACGCGCTCACCTTCAGCGACTCGCACACCTACAAGCGCTACCGCTACATCCGCGGGCACTTCGACTTCGTCACCTCGCTCAAGATGCACATCGGCAGCGTCGCGTCGCTGCCGAAGGGCGCGAGCGACCACATGCCGATCCTGGTCAAGGCGACGGCGGTGACCGCTGCCGTCTGAGCGGCGGTCGGCGGCGGTCTCGGATTCGGCGGCGGAGCAGACGGCGGAACCGTGATGCGCAGCGCCGGCCTTCTGCTCCACCGCGGGAGCCCTGACGCGCTCGAGGTCTTCATCGCGCACATGGGCGGGCCGTTCTGGGCGCGCAAGCAGGAGCACGCCTGGTCGATCCCGAAGGGCGAGTTCGACGACGACGAGGCTCCGCTGGAGGCGGCGCTACGCGAGTTCACCGAGGAGATCGGCGCGCCCGCGCCCGTCGCGGCCGACGACTGCGTGCCGCTCGGCGAGTTCCGCCAGCGCTCGGGCAAGGTCGTGACGGTGTTCACCGCCCGCGCGCCGGGGTTCGAGGTGGATGCGGTGCGCAGCAACAGCTTCGAGACCGAGTGGCCGCCCCGCTCGGGTCGGATGCAGAGCTTCCCCGAGATCGACGACGCCCGCTGGGTCGCGCTCGACGACGCCCGCTCGCTGCTCGTGACCGGTCAGGTGCCGGCGCTCGACGCCCTGCGCGACCTGCTCTCTCGCTGACGGCCCCGTCCCGGATTGGTCAGTCAGGAGGCGCGGCGCGCGGCGATGTGCGCCGTGATGCGGTCGACGAGCTCCCGCGGCACCGGCTCCCGCAACGCGAACCGCACGGTGTCCTTCGCGTGCCGATAGGGCGCGACGGCCGTCTCGAAGTCGTCGTCGCCGCGCGGCACCGGGTAGACGCCGATGTGCTTCGCCCAGCCCGCGAAATACATGCGGTAGCCGTTCGGCATCTCGAAGGTCGGCATGCCGTACTTGATCATCTCGACCGCGTCGGGCCTGACGCTCAGGATGCGCTCCCGCATCTGCTGCAGCACGGCGCGCTTATCGTCGGGGAATCCCGCCAGGTACTCGTCGATCGTCGTCGGCGCCGCCATGCCCGCAGTGTAGGCGGGCGGCATCCCGCGGGCTACTCCCCCGGCGCGACGCCGGGCTCCCCCGGCGCGGCCTCGTCGAGCACCGCGGCGAACGACGCCGGCAGCGCCACGTTCGCCCCGGCGCCCGCGAACGCCGGCGCGACCTCCTCGGGCACGTACCCGGCGATGCCGCAGCCGACCTCGGTCACGAGGAAGGTCAGCTCGGGATGCGCGGCCGCGAAGGAGAGGAACGTCGCCGCCTCGGCGCGCAGCACCGGCAACCCGCTCATGGTGTCGATCGCGTAGCTGCGGCCGTGCATCCCATGCCCCTCGCCGACGACGGCGCCGAAGCGCTCGACGGCGAAGCGGGCGGCGCCGGCCGCGTGGTGCCCGGCCGGATTCGAGCCGAAGACGAACACCTCGCCGTCGGCGAGCACGTCGATCTGCGCCGCGCTGATCGCGCGCCCGCCGGCGCCGGTGGTCACGTTGTCGCTCATGGATCCTCCGCGCTCGACGTTACCCGCGCCGACCGCGTCACCGCCCGACCGCGTCACCGCCCGTCGCGGGACCCCGGCGCTCAGCAGGCCTTCACGTCGTCGGCGTAGTCGAGCCAGGAGGGCAGGGCCTTCGCGAACGCCGAGCGGGTGGCCTTGCTGCTCGCCGCCCGCCAGTCGACGGTGTCGTCGATCTCGACCTCGACCTTCTTCCACTCGAACCAGTTGATCATCTTGAGCTGCGGGAACTCGTTCGGGATGTCGTCGGAGAACACCTGGTCCCACCAGGCGCTCTTGACGGCGAGCTCGCTCGAGCTGCCCGGTTCGTCGCCGCGCGACGGCGTGTAGATCGCCGCCGTCTCGGGGATCGCGACCGGGTGATCGTGGTCGACGCCATAGACCTGGTAGAAGTCGGGGATCGCCGCGTCGTCACCCGCCGTGCCGTTGTAGGTGCCGGTCAGCATGTCGGCGAACTTGTCCGGCTCGGCGATGTCGTTGTCGCCCCACGGCCGCTGATTGCCCCAGTGGTAGAGCGAGATGCCCACCCAGTCGACCGCGTCATCCCCCGGGAAGTAGGGGGCGTAGCTGTCGTCCGACATCGTGAGCACGCCGTCGCCGTCGGTGTCGAGATCGGCGAAGTCGGCCGTGCCGGGCTGCGCCGCGAACTGACCGCCGGTGAACGGATAGCCGCCACCGTAGTTCGGCGCCCACATCATCGACGTCAGCGGCGCGCGCTCGTGCACGGCCTCGGCGACCCGGCGAAACGTCTCGACATAGAGCTCGGGCTGCTGCCCCCAGGCGTACCAGGAGCCGTTCATCTCGTGCGCGAACCGCACGATCACCGGAACGCCGTCGGCGTTGATGTCGCGCAGATCCTTCGCGAGCCGCTGGATGACGGTGTCGCTCATCGTGAGCAGCCCGCCGTGCGGCTCGAGCGTCAGCAGCAGGATGCCGCCGTTCGCCTTGACCTGCTCGACGGCGCCGAGCGTGTGCTGCCAGGTCGCCCGGTCATAGGGGATGTCGCTGAACTGCACGCTGACGGCGGCCTTGTGACCGATGTTCTCGGCGTGCTCGGCGAGCGTCTCGGTGTCCCAGTCGAGGTTGACGCCGAACAGCACGCCGGTCTCGGGCACGAGCGCGGCGCGATCGCCGGCGAGGCAGTCGCGCGTGCTCGCGACCGGGGAGATGGCCTGCGAGGCGAGCTGGTTCGAGCCGACCGCGATGCCGCCCGCCACGAGCGCCATGATGACCAGCGGCACGAGCAGGCTCGGCCGCCGGCGCTTCGTCGGCGGGTGGCCGACGAAGCCGGGCTCAGGCGATTCCGGCGAGGGCATGCGCGCGTCCGCGGTAGACGGCCACGACGGTGGTGAGCTGCAGCGCGGCGCGGGCCGTGGCGAGGCCGGCGGACTCGCCGACGACGCGCAGCTCTCCCCCGGCGGACCGGGCGATGCGCAGCAGCTCGAGCAGTCCGGCGATGCCGGACGCGGTGACGCGGTCGACGCCGGTGACGTCGACCAGCACGATGGCGGGTCCGTCGACCTGCGAGGCGACGACGTCGCGGCGCAGCCGCAGGACGGCGGCGGCGTCGAGGGCTCCGTCGACCTCGAGGTCGACGGCGAGCGGGGCGGTGCTCGTGACGGGAGCGGTGAGCAGCGACACGGGGATCTCCTGGGGGTTTCGGTGGTGCGGGGGCGAGAGGGGTGCTCGGGATGCGCGGGGACGCGGGTGGAGCGGTGGTGCGGGAGGTGCGTTTCGGAGGAGCCGGGTATTCGGGGAGGTCGGGGCCGGAGGGCGGTCCGGTCAGTCGGAGGCGGGCAGGGAGGCGGGCGAGTCCGGGCGGCGCGCCTCGGCGCGGGCGGCGGACTCCTTCGCCAGAAGGGCGAGCACACGGCGGTGCTCGTCGGTCGGCGGCAGCGGATCGACGACGTCGGACGAGGGGCCGCGGTAGCGGGCCGCGCGCACCATCGATCCGATGAGCACGAAATCGAGAGCGACCCACAGCAGGGTCAGCAGCGTCGCGATGAGAGGTGCATCCCCTGTCGCGGCGCGCACGATGCCGATGCCGGCGGCGACCGCCAGCAGGCCGATCGCGAGAAGCTGGGGCCAGATGGCGCGGTAGTCGGCACCGCCGTCGCCCTGCTTCGACTTGGCGGTGACCGAGAACGAGAGGTGCTTGCCGAGCAGGGATGCCGCGGCGCCCGAGAGCGTCGCCGAGATCCAGGTCGGGAACAGGGCGAACGACATCTGCTGACCGCGCCACAGTCCGCTCGACCCGCGCCCCGCCGCCTGGAACAGCAGCTGGCAGGTCAGGAACATCGGCACGAAGTAGAGCAGGAACACGCTCGCGTCGGCCGCGAGCGGGAAGATCCCGGTGGTGAGGAACACGATCGGCGCCGCGATGTAGACGAGGGCCGCGAAGCCGTTGAGGTAGCTCGTCATCGTGGCGAGGTACATGAAGCGCTGCGCGAGGCTGAGCCCCTTGAGGAACAGCGGGTTCTCGGCGAAGAAGACCTGCATCGAGCCGGATGCCCAGCGCTTGCGCTGGGTGAGCATCGTGCGCACGTCCTCGGGCGCGAGCCCGTGCACGAGCACCTCGTGGTGGTAGACGCTCGTCCAGCCCATCGCGTGCAGGTGCATCGCGGTCGCCATGTCCTCGGTGATGCTCGAGGTGTCGAGCGCGTGCACGGCGAGCGCCTGGTCGGTGCGCGCGACCTCGACCGACTCGACCGCCGCATCCAGCTCGCCGATCACGGCGGCCGAGGCCTCTTCGTCGCCGTCGATCACGGCCGAGCGGATGCCGCGCTGCAGCTCCCAGGAGATCTCGCTGAGCACCTCGCCGGTGCGGTGCTGTCGCTCGGCGATCGCGAGCGCGGCGAGCGCCCGGTCGAGGATCGGCAGCTGGGCCGGGTCGCGCAGGGCGAGCCGGCTCTGCAGGTCGGTGAGGCGCGAGCGGGCCTGGCGCAGGGCCTGGCGCATGCGGCCGCGGGCGCTGCGCGAGAAGCGGGTGAGGCCGAGCGCCATGATCGCCTCGCGGCGCAGCACGGCGTTGGAGCCGCAGAAGAACGCCGCACCCCAGCCGTCCTTGCCCTGCTGGATCGGGCCGTAGAACAGCTCGGCGCCGCTGCCGAGCGGGTCGGCGCGGTCGACGTTCCAGAACGACTGCGGCGTCTGCACGAAGGCGACGGCCTCGTCGTCGAAGTAGCCCAGCACCCGGTCGAGGAACCGGGTCTCGGGAACCTGGTCGGCATCCAGGATCGCGATGAACTCGCCGGCCGTGCTGTAGAGCGCGTTGTTGATGTTGCCGGCCTTGGCGAAGCGCTGGCGACCGTGCCACTCGGGGCCGCGGGTGATGTAGCCGACGCCGATCTCCTCGGCGGCGCGACGGAACTCGGGCCGGTCGCCGTCGTCGAGGATCCAGGTCTCGTGCGGGTAGGTCAGGTCGCGAGCGTGGATGGCCGTGTTGAGCACGAGCTCGAGCGGCTCGTTGTAGGTCGTGATGAAGACGTCGACCGTGCGGCCGGGCAGCGCGGCGGGAGCGCTGGGGCGGCGCTTCGCGTTCCACATCGTGAGCGCGTAGAGCACCGATTCGCCGAGGCTGTAGGTCTCGGCGATCACGAGGGGCACGCCGATCCACCAGGCCGACCACGGGATGGTCGAGCTCCAGCGCCAGCCGAGGTAGACGAGGCCGAAGGCGACCACGAACACGGCCAGCAGGCGCACGAGGGCGAGGTGGCGGGGGCTCATGAGGCGCCGCCCGGGGAGAGGGCAGCGCAGGGCAGAGCGGTCATGGGGGAGGTCCGCTTTTCGAGTCGGGGAACTCGGGATGCGCGTGGTACTTCGGGTGCGCGGGCACGACGTCAGCGGCGTGACGGCCCTGGGCTCGACCGTCGTGGGTAGCGTGGCGTCAGTGTAGGCAGACGCGAGCATCGTCCAGGTTTCGGTTGCGTTAAACGTCGGGGTGATTCGGGGCTGCCCCGGAGACCGGCTGGCGCAGGATCGTGCGGCGCCGATCGGCCGCCACGCGTCCACCCAACGCCGCTCGTTGGCGGTATCCAGACCCGAGAACGCGGGCATCGGTAGGCGCCCCGCTCATGAAGAAGATGCGCGGCGCCCTAGTGAACTGGCCGGGGCCCGTACGGGGACTCGAGTCGAATTCGTTCTGGAGCCGATCGCACGAAGAGCTGTGGCGCGGGACCTCGCTGTTGCTTCGTGGAAATGTAGATTCTTGCCGCGGCGAGAGCTACAAATGGCACCACACTTGCGGCGGCGCCCAGAGCGGAGAGCTTCGAACTCGCCGTGAGAGCGGTGACGCCCGCGCTCAGCGCACGCCCCACCTGCACTCCAAGTCCGGCCGACTCGGCAATCGCGTTAGCCACAACATCTTCTTGCTCGCCAGCGACCTCGGTCACCGGACCTACCCTTAAGAAGGCATCCGCGTTGTCGCGATGCAGCCACCGGTAGAAGTTGGCAGCGTCCTGAGGGCCGCCCCATAATCCGTCGAATGCAGAGCGCGCCTGGGAGGCAGTGAAGTACTTCGGCAGAAAGTCGCATAGCGCAGAGGTGGTCGCCAGCTGCTCGCGCCAGTGGTGCCGAACAAGCTCAATTTCCTTCGGTTCGTCGTCAACGCGGTCCGAATCAAGCACGCGCCAATGCGACGTAGAGGGATCCTGCACCAGAGCTCCGTCAGCATCAATGAGGCCAGCGGCAGGCGGTCCAACAGCCGTAAACACAAGCACCACACTTCCTGAGTCGTCGATGAAGAATGCGACCGGCTCAGTATCGACATGACCGCCGGTCTCGATCAACGGCGGCACCACTTGCCTTGCGAGCCGTCGCCCTGCTTCGAATGCGTTCACGTTGCCCTCTAGGTCGCACGCCGGAAGTCCTTGCGGCGGGCTGAAGTAGGTAAGCCCCGCCGGCACGAGGTCGCTACCGGGCCACCAAGAGACGCTGACCAGCCGAGCAACCACTTTCGTCATACCAAGATGTTACCCGAACCTTGTGATTCGCCGACGGATGCGCTCTAATTTGGTTTGAAAACAACGAAAGGGAAATCGATGAGCAACTTGGGTGACTACCAGGCAATTGTGGAGTCCGCGAAGGCAGTAGGAGGACCTGCGCAGCTCGTGGAGCTCGCCAAGCGAGCAGGCGCCGCTGAGGCAGCACCTGGCCTGGTGGCGATCGGTGTTATCGCAGGAGCCAGCGGAATGGCATTGGTGGTCGCGTCGTACCGAGCCGTCGCCGCGGAAATCGCGAAGCGGCAACGAGATGTCGACGAGGCCGCGGCGCAATCGTGCGGCGACAAAGAATAGCGTCGCCTGCCGCACGAGAGGACTGCGCCGGGAAAGCGAAAGCCCCGCACGATGCGGGGCTTCGGTGCTGCTCTCGCAGCGATTCGGTGGACCTGAGGGGATTCGAACCCCTGACCCCCTGCATGCCATGCAGGTGCGCTACCAACTGCGCCACAGGCCCGTGACCCCGTGCGGGGCAACCATCACAGCCTACAACAGATCTCGAGGCTCGATGACCACCCGGTGAACGGGACGCCGCGAGCGGAGCGAGGCGACGACCCCATCGTCGCCGCCCCGCCCACATCCCGGCGAAGGGACGGGTCAGTCGTCGAACAGCTCCGACAGCCAGTTCTTCTTCTTGCGGTGCGGCTGCTGTCCGCCGTAGCGGGGGTCGTATCCGCCGCGGTTGTCGTAGCGCCGGTCGTCGTAGCGGCGATCGTCATAGCGGCCACCGTCGTAGCGCGGGTCGTAGGCGGGCTGAGCCGGCGGCGGCGGCGCGGCCTGCTGCACCTGCACGGCGGGCTGGGCGACCGGCTGAACCGGGGCGACGGGCGCGGCCGGGGCGGCGGATGCGGCACCGGTGGCCGGCGCCGAGGCACGGTCGATGATCTTGTCGAGCTCGCCACGGTCGAGCCACACGCCGCGGCACTCCGGGCAGTAGTCGATCTCGATCCCGTTGCGCTCGCTCATCACGAGGGTGGCTTCGTCGTTCGGGCATCTCATGCCCGTCACCCTCGCAGGCGGCCTTGTGGATCAGCCCAGATCCTGCAGTCGATGCAGGTTGAGCGCGCGCGCCAGGTCAGGCGCGCTGCTCGTCGTGCGCCGGCAGGTCGAGCGCGATCGCCGGGCAGTCCTTCCAGAGGCGCTCGAGCGAGTAGTACGAGCGGTCCTCCTCGTGGAAGACGTGCACGACCAGGTCGCCGAAGTCGATCAGCACCCAGCGGCCCTCGGAGCGGCCCTCGCGACGCAGCGGCTTCGCGCCCGCCTCGATGAGCTTGTCCTCGATCTCCGAGGCGATCGCCACCACGTTGCGCTCGTTGCGGCCGGTCGCGAGCAGGAAGACGTCGGTCAGCGGAAGCGGACCGGTGACATCCAGTGCGACCAGGTCCTCGGCCTGCTTGTCGTCCGCGGCGAGGGCGGCGATGCGGAGAAGCTCGAGAGCACGGTCGGAAGCGGTCACAGGTTCCTCAGGATGGCGGGGCTGGTGGTGGGATGCGGCACGACGACGATCAGAACTGGTTCGTCACGATGCCGAAGATGAGAACGCCGACGACGAGCACGGCCAGGCCGCCGCTCGCGATGATCAGCACTGTCAGCGTGCGGTTGCCGCGCGGCTTCGGGTTCGACATCATGCCGCGCGTCGACGTGTGCGTGCTGACCGCGCGGATAGCGCGGACCGGCTGCGAATCGGTCGACGCGACCTGGTGGTCGCCCGGGTCGAGCTCGTGGTCGAGGGCCGACTCGTCGAGCTGGGTCGGGTGCGCACCGGTCGACGACAGGCTGCGGGGCAGATCGATCGAGCCGGTGATGATGATCTCGCCGGTCGTTGCGAGCGGGGTCCCGAACTCGGGCTGCGGGATCGACGGCAGCACGAGCGCGTTCGTCGTGACGACGCCGTGGCCGCCGATGACGTCGCGGCTGGCGACGAAGTCGCCGTGCTCGTCCTCGTGCTGGTTCGACCAGTGCAGGGCCGCGGGGTCCGCGGAGGTCGCCGGTGCGTCGGGGAGCGGCTCGGCCGGCAGCGGAGTGACGTCGACGACGACGGGATGCGCCTCGACCGGCTCGTCGGCCGGAGCCTCGTCGACGACGATCTCCTCGGCGTCGGCGTCGGCCAGCACCGGCTCGGCGTCGTGCTCGTCGGTTTCAGCCTCGGCCTCGGCGGCGGGAGCGTCCTGCTCGGGCGGCTCCGGCGCCCGCCACGACGGCGGCGCGGGCATGTCGACGCGGTCGGCGAGCGACGGCGCGGCGCCGAGGTAGGAGTTGGGGTTGCCGTTCGGCTCCGCCGGATCGGCGTTCGGCGGCGGCAGGTCACTGAGCGAGGGCAGCACCGGCTCCGCGGGGGCCGCGATGTCGGCCTCGTCAGCGACGGGCTCGTCAGCGACAGGCTCGTCAGCGACGGGCTCGGCGGCGGACTCGTCCGCGGGCTCGTCCGCGACGGGCTCAGCGGGCGCGACGGCATCTGCCTCGGCCCCGACCGGCTCGATCGCGGGGTCGGCGGCCGGCTCGGGCTCCGACTCGCTGACCGTCTCGGTCTCGGTCTCGACGGTCTCGGGCTCGGCATCCGCCTCGGCGACCTCGGTCGGCTCCGCGGCAGCTGCCGCGTCGTCGACCGGAGCCGAGGGCGCGTCGACGGAGTCGGTCGCCTCAGCGTCGGGCTGCTCGGCGGCGGGCTGCTCGGCCTCGCTCTCCCGAGCCGGGGGCGGCGTCGGCGCGCCGAACAGCAGCTCGTCGATGCTCGGGGCGGAGGTCGCATAGGGCGACTGCGGGGCGTCCTCTCCCCCGCCGGTGCTGAGCAGCTGGTCGAAGACCGAGGCGTCGTTGCTCTCGGGGCTCCAGCGCGCCGGCTCCGGCGGCTCGATCAGGTCGACGGGGCGCGGCGGCGCTGCGCTGAACGGCGACGCGGGCGCCGGCTCGGCGGCGGTCGGCTCGGCCGACTCCGGCTCGACCGGCTCGGCCTCCGCCTCGGGCTCGATGACGTCGGCGGGCTCGGCAGCGGCTTCGGGCTCGGCGGTCTCGGCCGTCTCGACCTCGGCGGGCTCGGCCGCCTCGGTCTCGGCAGCCGCATCCGGCTCGGCCTCGGCCGCGGTCTCGGCGGGCGCGGCAGCCTGGTCGGCCGCCGTCGTCTCGTCGGCGTCGCTCTCGACAGCCGCCTCGTCGACGACCGCGTCGGCGCCGCTCGGCGCGTCGGAGAAGACGGGCGCCCACTCGGGTCGCTCGGTGACCGGTCGATCGATCGGGGTCGCCTCGGCGACGTCGGCGGCGGACTCGGCGACGGTCTCCTCGGCCGGCGCGGCCTCGGCCGTCTCGATGTAGTCCGCCTCGTCGGCGGCGCCCGGGCGCTCCTGCGGAACCCCCGTTATCGAGGTGACGAAGATCTCGGGGGCGGGACGACCGGCGGCGGCGGCCTCGGCGGCCTTGGCCTCGCGCAAGGCACGCAGCTCGCGGCGCGTCATCGTGCGCTCGCCGTTGTAGATCGGGATCGACTCGGTGATCGGCGGCGGCTCGGAGCCCTCCGTCGACGCGGCCGGCGCGGGCACCTCGTCGCGGCGCGCGGTCTGGTAGTCGAGCTCGCCGTGCTCGTCGGCGTCGCCCTGGGCGGCCTGGTCGGCGGTCGACGCGAAGGGGTTGCGGGTCTGCGTGTAGGCCGGCGCCCACGACGGCACGCCGGCGCGGCCCTCGGGGCTGAAGTCGCGCACGCGGTAGGCCGGCGCATCCACCTGCTCGATCGCCTCGGCGGGAGGGAGCTGGTCGTCGTCGCGGCGCGGTCGGAACGCCCCGCCGGCGGCGCTGCCGCGCTCCTGCGTGATGTAGCTCAGCGGCTCGGCGGCTCCTCGCGGTGAGAGCGGGGTCGCGCGCGGCCCGTCGGTTTCGGCGTCGCTGTCGGTGCCGTCGGATGCGCTGTCGTTCTGCGCGGCGCGATCACTCGCCTCATCGCGGAGACGCCGACGCGACCACTGCTGGTCGTCGGGTTCGGTCATGTCTCACTCCGATAGAGATGGTGCTTGGAGATGTACTGGACGACCCCGTCGGGAACCAGATACCAGACGGGGTGTCCCCGTCCCACTCGTTCGCGGCAGTCCGTCGACGAGATGGCCAGTGCCGGTATTTCCAGAGAGCTTACGCCGTGGCTCGGTAATCCGCGAATGCTCAGCCGGTGTCCAGGACGGGACACGGCGACGAAGTGGGCGAGCTCCCAGAGCTCGTCGTGGTCCTTCCATTCGACGATCTGCGCGACCGCGTCGGCGCCCGTGATGAAGAACAGATCGGCATCCGGGTGCTCGTCGCGCACGTCGCGCAGCGTGTCGATCGTGTAGGTCGGGCCGTCGCGATCGATGTCGACGCGGCTGACCGTGAAGTCGGGGTTGGATGCGGTGGCCACGACCGTCATCAGGTAGCGGTCCTCGGCGCGCGAGACCTGCGACTTCATCCACGGCTGGCCGGTCGGCACGAAGACGACCTCGTCGAGGTCGAAGTGCTGCTTGACCTCGCTCGCGGCCACGAGGTGTCCGTGGTGGATGGGGTCGAAGGTGCCGCCCATCACGCCGAGCCGTCGGCGTCGCGGCTCCGGCGCCGTCACGCGCGCGGCCCTGTGCTCGACACGGCCTAGTGGGCGCCCTGTCCGTGCGAGTGGCCGGGCGCGCCCTCGTCCATGCCCGAGGTGTGCTCGTGCGCGCCCTCGGGGCCGACCTTGTCGCTGTGGCGGTTCGCGACGTCGCGGTAGCTCCACACGACGAAGGCGAGGATGAGGAAGCCGACGGCCGCGATGAGCGGGAAGACCCAGGTGGGCGCGAAGATCGGGTGGTGCTCTTCCGCTTCGGCGAGGACCAGGGCAAGCGTCGTCATAGCGGCGAGTCTACCTGTGCGCGCCCCGTGGATCCGTTCAGGCGCGCACCTGGCCGGCGCCGCGCACGAGCCACTTGGTGCTGGTGAGCTCGGGCAGGCCCATCGGGCCGCGGGCGTGCAGCTTCTGGGTCGAGATGCCGACCTCGGCGCCGAAGCCGAACTGCCCGCCGTCGGTGAAGCGCGTGGAGGCGTTGACCATGACCGCGGCCGAGTCGACCTCGGCCAGGAAGCGCTCGGCACGGGCGAGGTCGTTGGTCACGATCGTCTCGGTGTGGTGGGTCGAGTGGGCGCGGATGTGCGCGAGGGCGGCATCCAGGTCGTCGACGACCGCGACCGACAGGTCGAGGCTCATGTACTCGGTGTCCCAGTCGTCGTCGGTCGCCGGCTCGGCGTCGGCGACGATCGCGCGGGCGCGCTCATCGGCGTGCAGTGTGACGCCCTGCTCCCTCAGTGCGGCGGCGACCGGCGGCAGCAGACGCTCGGCGTCGGCCGCGTCGACGAGGAGGGTCTCGAGCGCGTTGCAGACGCTCGGGCGGTGCACCTTGGAGTTCACGACGATGTCGACGGCCATGTCGACGTCGGCGCCGCGGTCGAGGAAGGCGTGCACGACGCCCGCGCCGGTCTCGATCACCGGCACGGTCGACTCCTCGACGACCGTGCGGATGAGCCCGGCGCTGCCGCGCGGGATCAGCACGTCGATGCCGCCGCGGGCGCGCATGAGCGCGGTCGCGCCCTCGCGGCCGAAGTCGTCGACCGTCTGCACGGCGTCGGCCGGCAGGCCCGCCTCAGCGAGCGCATCCTGCAGCAGCGCGACGAGCACGCGGTTCGTGTTCTCGGCGGCCGAGCCGCCGCGCAGCACGACAGCATTGCCGCTCTTCAGCGCGAGGGCGGCGATGTCGACCGTGACGTTCGGGCGGGCCTCGTAGATCGCGCCGACGACGCCGAAGGGAACGCGCACCTGGCTGAGCTTGAGGCCGTTGGGCAGCGTCGATCCGCGCACGATCTCGCCGACCGGGTCGGTGAGCCCGATGATCTCGCGCACGGCGCCGCCGAGGGCGCGCAGGCGGGCGTCGTCGAGCTTCAGGCGATCCTGCAGCCCGGCCGACATGCCGTTCTCGCGGCCGTTGGCCAGGTCGAGGTCGTTGGCCGGGACGACCGCAGCGGCCGACTCCTCGACCGCGCGGGCGATGGCCTCGAGCGCGGCGTTCTTCTGCGCGGCCGTCGCGGTGGCGAGCTCGCGCGCGGCGGCGCGCGCGGCATCCAGGCGCTCGGCGATCGTGCGGGCGGAGGTGCGGCTCTCGGCGCCGGGGAGCGTGTCGGTCATGCCCGGAATTCTAGGGCGGGCGGTGGATGCGCGCTGTCGCGTCGATCGCTCCAGCCGCCTCGCGCGCCGCTCACGTGACGTGCAGTCCGCGCGTGCGATCGGGAGCGAGCGCCGCCGCCGTGCGCTCGCGGGCGGCGCGGGCGTGGGCGCGCACGAGGCGCTCGGCCTCGTCGGCCTCGCCCGCCTGCACGGCGGCGAGGATCGCGCGATGCTCGGCGGCGCTGCGCTCCCGCGACTCGGCCGTGCGCACCTCGAGCCAGCGCGCCCGCTCGAGCCGCGCGAGCGCCGCGGCCACGGCGTCGGCGAGGAAGCGGTTGCCGCCCGCCGCGGCGAGTCGGCTGTGGAACGAGCGGCTCGCGCCGAGCAGCTCATCGGGCTCCCCCGGCTCGCCGTCGACGAGCGCGTGCAGGGCGGCGAGCTCGTCGAGGTCGATCCGCCCGACGGCGAGCCGCACCGCGGCGCCCTCGACCGCCTCGCGGAACTCGGCCGCCTGGTCGAGCTCGTCGCGGTCGAGCGGCGCGACGATCCAGCCGCGCCCGTCGCGCCGCAGCAGTCCCTGGGCCTCGAGGCGCACCATCGCGGCGCGCACGGGCGTGCGGGATGCGCCGGCCAGCGCCTCGAGGCCGCGCTCGCTCACCCGGTCGCCGGGGCGCAGCTCGAGCCCGAGCACGGCGGAGCGCAGGCGCGCGTAGGCGAGGTCCGACTGGCCGGATGCCGCATCGGGCACGCCCGCGAGCGCGCCCGATGCGGCGCTCGAGCCCGCGGCGGTCGAGCGCACGGCACCCGAGCCCGCGTCGCCCGCCGCATCCCGTTCGCGGACCCCCCTGTCGACGCTCGTCATCGCGCACCCCCGAGTTGGTATACCACCACGGTATCCCATAGCCTCGCGGTCATGACCTTCGCCCCGCGCACGCGACGCCCGCTCCCCTGGCTCATGCTGGCGGTCGGCGTGCTCGCGCAGGCGGCCGGAACCGTCGTGGTCGCGACGCCCGCGTTCCTCATCCCTCTGCTGCACGTCGAGCGCGGCCTGCCGCTCGACCAGGCCGGCCTGCTCGCGACCGCGCCGAACCTCGGCCTCGTGCTCACGCTCATCGCCTGGGGCGGCGCCGCCGACCGCTGGGGCGAGCGCAACGTGCTCGCGCTCGGCCTCGCGATCGCCGCCCTCGCCACCCTCGGCGCCACGCTCGTCGACGGCCTCGTGCCGCTCGGGGCGATGCTCGTGCTCGCCGGCGCCGGCACCGCCTCGGTCAACGCCGCCAGCGGCCGCGTCGTCGTCGGCTGGTTCCCGCCCGAGCGACGCGGTCTCGCGATGGGCATCCGCCAGAGCTGCCAGCCGCTCGGTGTCGCCGCGGCCGCGATCGTGGTTCCCGCGCTCGTCGCCGGCGGCGACATCGCCCCGGCTCTCGTGTTCGGCGCGATCCTGGTCGGCGTCTCGGCGGTGCTGTGCCTGCTCGTGATCATCGATCCGCCGCGGCCCGCGCGCGCCGACGCGCCGGCCCACCACACGGCCAACCCGTACCGGCGCGACGGGCTGCTGTGGCGCATCCACGCCGTCTCGGTGCTGCTCGTCGTGCCGCAGTACGCGCTCTCGACCTTCGGGCTCGTCTGGCTGCAGGTCGATCAAGGATGGGACCCGCTGGCCGCCGGCATTCTCGTCGCTGTCGCGCAGTTCCTCGGCGCGCTCGGCCGCATCGGCGTCGGCTGGCTCAGCGACCGGGTCGGCAGCCGCCTGCGCCCGCTGCGCTGGGTCGCGCTGGCCGGCATCGCCGCGCTGCTGCTCACCGCCGCTGCGGGCGGCCTGCACCTGCCGATCGCGGTCGCCGTCACCTACGTGCTGGCGAGCTGCATCGCCGTCGCCGACAACGGGCTGGCGTTCACCTCGGTGGCCGAGATTGCCGGACCGTTCTGGTCGGGACGCGCGCTCGGGGCGCAGAACACCGGCCAGTTCCTCGGCGCGGCGCTCGTCGGGCCCGGGCTCGGCGCGCTCATCACGCTGGTCGGCTATCCGATCGCGTTCGCGCTCGTCGCACTCGCCCCGGCCGTCGCGACGCCGCTGATCCCGAAGGATGCGGCGGTCGCCCGGCTGCGCGACACCCGGGAGGCCTCGGCCCGCTGAGCGGGCAGCGCGCCGGAGTCGGCGTCGCGCGCGTCAGCCCGCGCAGGACGGGGCAGCCCGCGGTGCGGCGGGTCAGCCGGCGGTGCGGGTGCGGCGCGGACCGGCCTCGAACCACGTGCCGACGCTCTCGCCCGTGAGCGCACGGCCCACGTTGGCGGTCGAGGTCAGCACGACCGGCGTGCCCGACTTCGCGGCGAGCTTGGCCGCCTGGATCTTGGTGCCCGCGCCCCCGGTCCCGACACCGGCGGCACCGATGTCGCCGAGCTCGACCGAGCTCAGGTCGTCGGTCACCGGCACGACGTCGATGCGCTCGGCGCCCGGCTCCTGCGGGGGGCGCGTGTAGAGCGCATCCACATCGCTCAGCAGCACGAGCAGGTCGGCGTTCACCAGCTCGGCCACCAGCGCGGCCAGGCGGTCGTTGTCGCCGAAGCGGATCTCGTGGGTCGCGACCGTGTCGTTCTCGTTCACGATCGGCAGGATGCGCAGTCCCAGCAGGCGCTCCATGGCGCGCTGGGCGTTGCCGCGCGGCGTCGCGTTCTCGAGATCGCCCGCGGTCAGCAGCACCTGGCCGGCGAGGATGCGGTAGCGGTCGAGGCTGGTCTGGTAGCGCCACATGAGCACGTTCTGCCCGACGGCGGCGGCGGCCTGCTGCGTCGCGAGGTCGGTGGGTCGACCGTCGAGATCGAGGAACGGGATCGCGGTCGCGATCGCGCCCGACGACACCAGGATGACCTGCACGCCTCGGGCGTGGAGCGCCGACAGCGCGTCGACGAGCGGCTCGATCTGGCCCGAGTTCTCGCCGCTGACCGACGAGGAGCCGACCTTGACCACGACGCGCTTCGCCGCGAGCACCGGCTCGCGCAGACCGGATGCGGCGCCCTGCGGCGCCGCGGCGCGCTCGGCGGCGGCTGCGGTCTGCTCTGCGGTGTCGGTCATGGCGGCGCCGTTCCTCTCGGTTCTCGCGGGTCCGGTCAGCGGCGCCCGGCGGAGTCGGCGCCCGAACCGGTGGTCTGGTCGACATCGAAATCGACATCGACCTCGACGTCGACGTCGACGCCGTCGGCGAGGTCGTCGTCGAATCCGTCGATGCCGTCGTCGGCGTGGTCGGCCGCGTACTGCTCGGTCCAGATGCCGGCATCCCGCTCGCGGCGCATCTCGGCGCGGGCCTCGGCCTTCGCATCCATGCGCTCGAAGTAGGCCTCGCGACGCTCGCCGCGGGTGGCGCGGCGGTTCTCGTCGAGGCGTGCGTCGGTGCCGCGGGGGCTCGTGATGAGCTCGGCGGCCGAGGTGAGCGTGGGCTCCCAGTCGAAGATGCGGTCGTTGTCGGGGCCGATGACGACCGCGGAACCCGGCGTCGCGCCCTTCTTGAACAGCGCATCCTCGACGCCGAGCTTCGCCAGGCGATCGGCGAGGTAGCCGACGGCCTCGTCGTTGTTGAAGTCGGTCTGCTGGATCCAGCGCTCGGGCTTCGTGCCCCGCACCCGGTACAGCGGCTCGGTGCCGCCCTCGACCGTGATCTCGAACTCGGCCGCGTTGACCGCGCGCGGGCGCAGCACGATGCGCTGCGGCGCCGGGTCGGCGGCGCGCGTGGCACGGTCGGCCTCGACCAGCTCGGCCAGCGCGAAGCTCAGCTCGCGCAGCCCCGCCCGGCTCACCGCCGAGATCTCGAAGACGCGGTAGCCGCGCTCCTCGAGGTCGGCGCGCACGAAATCGGCGAGCTCCTGCGCATCCGGGATGTCGATCTTGTTGAGCGCGACCAGCTGCGGGCGCTCGAGCAGCGGAACCTGCCCCTCGGGCACCTCGTACTTGCCGAGCTCGCCCAGGATGACGTCGAGATCGCTCAGCGGGTCGCGGTTCGGCTCGAGGGTGCCGCAGTCGAGCACGTGCAGCAGCGCGCTGCAGCGCTCGACGTGACGCAGGAACTCGAGGCCAAGGCCCTTGCCCTCGCTCGCGCCCTCGATGAGGCCGGGCACGTCGGCGACCGTGAAGCGGGTCTGACCCGCCTCGACCACGCCGAGGTTCGGATGCAGCGTCGTGAAGGGGTAGTCGGCGATCTTCGGCTTCGCGGCGCTCAGCGCGGCGATCAGGCTCGACTTGCCGGCGCTCGGGTAGCCCACGAGCGCGACGTCGGCGACGGTCTTGAGCTCGAGGACGACATCGCCCTCCCAGCCCAGCGTGCCGAGCAGGGCGAAGCCGGGGGCTTTGCGCTTCGTGGTCGACAGCGCGGCGTTGCCGAGCCCGCCCTGTCCGCCCTCGGCCACGACGAAGCGCTGGCCGGGCTCGGTCATGTCGAGCAGCTGCTCGCCGTCGGCGCTGCGCACGACCGTGCCGAGCGGAACGGGCAGCTCGAGCGACTCGCCCGCGTAGCCGGCGCGGTGATCGCCCATGCCGGGGCCGCCGTTGCCGCCGTGACGGTGCGGGCCGCGGTGGTAGCCCAGCAGGGTGGTGGTCTGCGGGTCGGCGACCAGCGTGATGCTGCCGCCGTCACCGCCGTTGCCGCCGTCGGGGCCGGCGAGCGGCTTGAACTTCTCGCGGCGCACCGACACGCAGCCGTTGCCGCCGTGACCGGCGCGCAGGTGCAGCGTCACCTGGTCGACGAAGGTCGCCACGACGGGCCTCCCGGACGGTTGAGATGAGCGGATGCGCTGCGCGCGCATCCCGGGCAAAAGAAGAAGGGCGGGCCGAAGCCCGCCCTCCTGCTCGACGATCGAGCTCCGTGAGAAACGGGCTCAGACCGCCGGGACGATGTTGACGACCTTGCGGCCGCCCTTGGCGCCGAACTCGACCGAACCGGCCGAGAGGGCGAACAGCGTGTCGTCGCCGCCACGGCCGACGTTGACGCCGGGGTGGAAGTGCGTGCCGCGCTGGCGGACGATGATCTCGCCGGCCTTGACGACCTGACCGCCGAAGCGCTTCACGCCGAGGTACTGGGCGTTGGAGTCGCGACCGTTGCGGGTCGAGGACGCTCCCTTTTTGTGTGCCATGTCGTCAGCCCTTACTTGATGCCGGTGATCTTGACGCGGGTCAGGTCGGCGCGGAAACCCTGGCGCTTCTTGTACCCGGTCTTGTTCTTGAACTTCTGGATCACGATCTTGGGGCCGCGCTCGTTGCCGAGCACCTCCGCCGTGACGGTGACCTTCGCCAGCGCCTTCGCGTCGTGCGTGATCTTGTCACCGTCGACGAGCAGGACGGGGGCCAGTTCGATCTTGCCGTTCTCGGCCTGGACGCGATCGAGGACGACGATCGAGCCGACCTCGACCTTCTCCTGACGGCCGCCGGCGCGCACAATTGCGTAAACCACGGGATTCCTTCTTCTCGAAAACTTGCGTGCAAAGCCTGCTGGCTCTGCGAGCATCGGGGCCCCGGAGAACCGAGGCACGGTGCGCGGGCTCAGCCCAGCGAGCACCGAGGGTCAAGAGTACGCGAGAGATCGCGCGTCGGTCAAACCCGATCCGCCCGCGACACGCCGGTCAGACCTCGTCGAGCGCGCCGCGCACGTCGTGCTCGCGCGGGTGCCGCGGCAGCCAGCCCCAGAGCAGCACCGCGCCGAGCATCACGACCGCGAGCTGGTTGATCATGTTCTGCGCCGCGCCGAGCACTCCCCTGGCGGTGTTCTGGCCGAAGCGGTCGAACAGCCCCGTCAGGTCCTCGCGCCCGCCGAACAGATCCGGGATGCCCGCTACCGCGGCGACGAACGAGACGAGCACCACGACCACGATGACCGTGAGCGCGCCGACCAGGGTCGCGAGCGCCGCGCGGCTCAGCACGTGGCCGAGCCTCAGCTGCGCATCCACTGGGGCGATCTGCCAGAGGCTGAGGAACACGCCGATCGCGAAGGGCAGCGAGCCGGTGAGCGAGACGGCGAGCTGCGCCGACCAGGCGGAGTCGGCGTAGCGCGACCAGTCGCCGCCGAGCGTGCCGACCGTGTAGGCGCTCGCGATCACGCCGGTGAGGAAGCCCTGCACGAGCACGGCCCCGAAGATGGCCGCCGCGGTCACCAGGGCGGGGACGAACCCCCGCCGTCCGACGGTCGCCGCGACACGGGCCCGGGTGCTCTTGTCGGTCATCCGGATGGACCTCCTGATCGTGCTCACGCGGCCGGCATCCCTCGACCGGCATCTCTAGACTCGCCGCGTGACGGTGCTGATCGACGAGCCTATCTGGCCGGCCCACGGCACCCTCTGGGCGCACCTGGTGAGCGACAGCGACCTGGATGAGCTGCACGCCTTCGCCGCGGACGCGGGGGTGCCGCGGCGGGCCTTCGACAACGACCACTACGACGTGCCGCAGGAGCGCTGGCAGGAGTTCGTCGACCGCGGCGCCGAGGCCGTGACCGGGCGCGAGCTGCTGCGGCGCCTGCAGACCGCGGGGCTGCGCGTGCGCCAGCGCGACAAGGGCGCGCGAGGCTGAGCCCCGCGCGCCCTCGATCGGCGTGCTCCGCGCCCGCGCTGCGGGCGGCGGCTGCCGCGTCTACTCCGTCGGCGGCGTGACGACCGCGCCGGCCGAGCCCGCACGGCGCGAGCCGCGACCGCGGCCCTGACCGGGCTGCTTCGGCTCGGGCAGCGCATCGAGCACGGAGTCGAGGATGTCCTCGGCGTCCTTCGTGCTGATGCGGCGCGCGTTGCGCTTCGCCTTGACGACCGGCAGGTCGAGGATCTTCACGGCCGCCTCGGCCGCCGCACCGGCGGCCTGCTCGGCCAGCTCCGACTTCGGCTCGGCGACGGGAGCCGCGGTGGCCTCCGGCGCCGGGGTCGAGGTGGATGCGCCGCTCGCGGCGCCCGCGGCGCCCGCGCTCGCGGAGGTCGTCGCATCCGCCGGCTTCTCGCCCGCCTCGCCGCCCGCGTGGGCCGCCGCGCTGCTCTTGGCGATCAGACCCAGCGCGTTGCGCACGTCGTCGGTGATGGCGTGGGTTCCGCCGTTGGCCTTCGCGGCGCCGCCGTTCTGGCCGCCGTTGCCGCCGCCGTTCTGGCCGTTGCCGTTGCCGCCGCCGTTGCCGTTGCCGCCGTTCGAGCCGCCGCGGCCGCGGCGGCTGCGCGAGGAGCCCTCGCCGCCGTTCTGACCGCCGTTGCCGCCGTTCGAGCCGCCGCCGTTGCCGCGGTGCTTCGTGACCGGGTCGTGGTAGACGACGACGCCGCGGCCGGCGCAGTGCTCGCAGGGCTCGCTGAAGGTCTCGAGCAGACCGAGGCCCAGCTTCTTGCGGGTCATCTGCACGAGGCCGAGCGAGGTGACCTCGGCGACCTGGTGCTTCGTGCGGTCGCGCGAGAGGCACTCGACCAGGCGGCGCAGCACGAGGTCGCGGTTCGACTCGAGCACCATGTCGATGAAGTCGATCACGATGATGCCGCCGATGTCGCGCAGGCGCAGCTGGCGCACGACCTCCTCGGCCGCCTCGAGGTTGTTCTTGGTGACCGTCTCCTCGAGGTTGCCGCCCGAGCCGACGAACTTGCCGGTGTTGACATCCACGACCGTCATCGCCTCGGTGCGGTCGATGATGAGCGATCCACCCGAGGGCAGCCAGACCTTGCGGTCGAGGGCCTTCTCGATCTGCTCGCTGACGCGGAACTCGTCGAAGGCGTCGCGGTCGCCCTCGTAGCGCTCGACGCGGTCGACCAGGTCGGGCGCGACGGAGCCGAGGTACTTGTGGATGGCCGCCTGCGCGTCGTCGCCGGCGATGACCATGCGCTGGAAGTCCTCGTTGAAGACGTCGCGCACGATCTTGATCAGCAGGTCGGGCTCGCTGTGCAGCAGGGTCGGCGCCTGGCCGATCTCGACCGCGCGCTCGATCTCGGCCCACTGCTGGGTGAGTCGCTGCACGTCGAGGGTGAGCTGCTCCTCGGTGGCGCCCTCGGCGGCCGTGCGCACGATCACGCCGGCGTCGTCGGGCAGCACCTCCTTGAGGATCTTCTTCAGTCGCGCGCGCTCGGTGTCGGGCAGCTTGCGGCTGATGCCGTTCATCGAGCCGCCGGGCACGTAGACCAGGTAGCGGCCGGGCAGGCTGATCTGGCTGGTCAGGCGGGCGCCCTTGTGGCCGACCGGGTCCTTCGTGACCTGCACGAGCACGCGGTCGCCGGGCTTGAGCGCGAGCTCGATGCGGCGGGGCTGGTTCTTCATCTCGGGATCGGACTGCACCGCATCCCAGTCGACCTCGCCCGAGTACAGCACGGCGTTGCGACCGCGGCCGATGTCGACGAAGGCGGCCTCCATGCTGGGCAGCACGTTCTGCACGCGACCCAGGTAGACGTTGCCGATCAGGCCGGAGTCCTGCGCGCGGGCGACGTAGTGCTCGACGAGCACGCCGTCTTCGAGCACGGCGATCTGCGTGCGGTTGTTGGCCTCGCGCACGACCATCGCCCGGTCGACGCTCTCGCGGCGGGCGAGGAACTCGGCCTCGGTGATGACCGAGCGGCGGCGACCGGCGTCGCGGCCGTCGCGGCGGCGCTGCTTCTTGGCCTCGAGACGGGTCGAGCCCTTGATGCGCTGCGGCTCGGTGATGGGCGGGGGCGGCGCCTTCTGCTGACGCTGCTGCTGGCCGCGCTGCGGCTCGTCGCCGTCCCGCGCGTCCTCGCCGCCACGGCGACGGCTGCGGCGACGGCTCGTGCTCGAGCCCGTGCTCTGCTCCTGCTCGTCGGACGCGCCGGAGCCGGCGGGACCGTTCCCGCCGCCCGGCTGCTCGTCACGGGCGCCGCGCGTCGGCGGAACCCAGGTCGGCAGGTCGGGAGCGCGGAACAGCAGCGAGGTGCTCGTGACCGCGCCGTCGAAGAGCGACTGCGGGGTGGCCGGGGCCTCGGGCTCGGGCTCGGGCTCGGGCTTCGACTCGGCCGGCGCGGCGGGCTCGGGCTCGGCCGGGGCGGCGGGCGTCTCGACCGGCGCCGCGTCGGCGACCGGCTGCTCGAGCGGGATGTCGAGGGCGGGCTGCTCGCTCGGCGCCTCGGCAGCGGCCGGGTCGGCGGCAGGCGTCGGCTCCTCGACGGTGCGGATGCTGTCGAGCGCGTCGTCCAGCTCGGCCAGCGCGGCGGCGGGCGCCTCGGTCGGCTGCTCGGCGGCCGGCTGCTCCGTGCCGGTCTCGGCGGCCGGCGTGGTCTCGGCGCCGGTCTGCGGTGCTGCGGTCTCGGCGGTCACGCGACGCGATCGGCGCACGCCGAACAGTCCGCGCCCCTTGGGCTTCTCTTCATCCACCATCGCTGGTGTCTCCTCGTCGGAGGGGCGACCGCGCCACCCGTCCGGGTGCTCCTGTTCGGCGGGCCCTCGGGTCCGCCGGAATCCTTTGTCATGGTCTACGGCGACGTGGCGCGGGGCGCGGTCTCGCCGTCGGCGCGCTGTCACCACGCCTCGGAACTGGCATCCGACGCGGTGCGGTCATCGCACTCGCGGCCCGGTTCGGTTCGGCGCTGCGCTCGGGGGCGCGGCCCCGGGACCCTGCCCGGTAAGCATTCATCGTCGCCGAGCGCGGCTCAGCGACGTGTTCAGAGTAGCCCAGAACGCGCATCCGATCGGGCAGGGGCGCGCTCGCAGGCTCGGTGCTCGCCCGGAAAACGGGTGACCCGACCGGTTCGGCGACGCTCGGACGGCGCTCGGCGACCGCGTGCGAGGATGCGAGGGTGACCGACACCGTCGCCGAGGCCTCGACCTCGCGCCGCCCCTGGATCCTCGCCGTCTTCCTGATCGTCGCCGGCGCACTGGGGTGGTGGGCCGCGTTCAGCCTGACCATCGACAAGTTCCTGCTGCTCGAGAACCCGGATGCGGCGCTCTCGTGCAACGTCAGCGCCTTCGTGCAGTGCGGCAAGAACCTGGACTCGTGGCAGGGGTCGGTGTTCGGGTTCCCGAACCCGCTGATCGGGCTAGGCGGATTCGCCGCGCCGATCGCCGTCGGCGTCGCCCTGCTGGCCGGCGCGCGATTCGCCCGCTGGTTCTGGGTGCTGTTCAACATCGGCATCGTCGGCGCCCTGGCGTTCGTGATCTGGCTGATCTCGCAGAGCTTCTTCGTGCTCGGCACGCTCTGCCCCTGGTGCGCCCTTGTCTGGAGCGTCACGATCCCGCTGTTCTGGGCGACGACAGTGCGCAACGCCCGCGAGGGCGTCTTCGGCGACGGGCTGCGACGCGTCGGACGCGCTCTCACGCCGTGGCTCGTGCCGATCACCGTCGCCTGCTACCTGATCGTCATCGTGATCGGTCAGACGCGGATCCCGATCGTGCAGTCGCTGTTCCTCTGACTCGGGATCCCTCTCGCTCGGGATCCCTCTCCCTCGGGATTCCTGCGGCTCGGGATGACGCGGTGTCGGCGCGTTCCCAGCAAGCCGACACCGCCCTCCCCTAGGTTGACGGCGTGCCGGAACGTCAGACCAAGAAGCAGCGCATCGAGGAAGCCCGCGAGGCCGCGCGTCTCGCCCGCGAGAAGCGCGAGAAGCGGCAGAAGCTCCTGAAGGTGCTCGTGCCGAGCATCGCGACGCTCGTCGTGCTCGGCATCGCCGCCCTGATCGTCGTCGTCGTGATCGCGACGATGCCGAAGCCCGCCTTCCCCGGCGGCCCCAAGAACATGGCGAGCGACGGCATCCTGTTCCAGGGCGACGGCACCAGCTCTGAGGTCGTCAACACGGCCGCCCTGAAGAAGGGCGACAAGCCGAAGGCGACCGAGTTCCCGGCAAACGACGGGCTCGCGCACATCGTCACCTACGTCGACTGGTCATGCCCCGCCTGCAAGTCCTTCGAATCGGCGTACTCCGAGCAGATCGACCAGATCGTCGCCGCCGGTCAGGCCACCCTCGAGGTGCACCCGATCGCGATCCTCGACCACCTTTATTCCGGTTCGCGCTACTCCAGCAGGTCGGCGAACGCGGCTGCGTGCATCGCGAACTTCGCGCCCGAGAAATTCGCCGCAGCACAGACGGCGATGTTCGACGCGCAGCCCGAGAGCGAGACCGGACCCGGTCTCAGCAACGCCGAGATCAAGAAGATCGTGAACAACGCCGGTGCCGACAGCGATGCGATCAATACGTGCATCGACAGCGAGCAGTTCAAGAAGTGGGTCACAGCCGCGACCCAGCGCGCCACGAGCGACGCCGATCTCCAGGGGTCGAACGGATTCTCGACGCCTACGGTGGTCGTGAATGGACAGCGGTGGGACCCGCAGAAGCAGAGCGACTTCGGCCAGTTCCTGGTCAGCGCCGTCTCGGGCGGATGACTTCCGAGAGGTCGGTCATCAGCATCGACCTGCTCGAGATCAACGACAAAAATCTGGCTAGCCCGGATGGTCGGCTCCCACATGAGGGGTAGACAGGTCGTGGCCCGTTAGGGCTTCCACCTGAACCATCAGAGGAGTTTTCTCTTGTCAGTTCTCTTTCGTGTAGTCGGCGCGACCTCCATCGCAGTCGCGAGTCTTCTGGCCGCCCCCGCGGTCGCCACGGCGGCACCGGCGTCGCCAGCGGCGGTCGGATGTGGGTCTTTGCATTACAACCAGCAGAGCGGAGGGGCCACGCTCACCTGCGCTGGGGGCAGCTACCAGTTCCGTGCTGTCGTCAAGTGCAATGCAGTATTCCCCTATACAGGATGGACGAAGTACAGCGCCTGGGACAGCGCCGGCCCGCTCGGCAAGAGCGTGGTCTTCTCAAGTTCGGTGTTCCCGTCGTGCCCCGTTCCGGCGACCTATCAGGCGTACACGCAAACTGTGTAGTCGATCACCGGGGCGGGAGACCTGCCACGTTGCGGCGGCAACCGCACGGTCGTGACCGAGCGCAGCCCTTCGCCCATCAGAACCACAACCGGAAGGGCCCCGCCGCGTGATCGCGGCGGGGCCCTTCTCGTGTCGTCGGCTCGGGGCTCAGCCGAACCAGAGACCGAGCTCGCGCTGCGCCGACTCGGGCGAGTCGCTGCCGTGCACCAGGTTCTGCTGCACCTTGAGGCCCCAGTCGCGGCCCAGGTCGCCGCGGATCGTGCCGGGGGCGGCGCCGGTCGGGTCGGTCGTGCCGGCCAGCGAGCGGAAGCCCTCGATCACGCGGTTGCCGGCGATGCGGATCGCGACGACCGGCCCCGACTGCATGAACTCGACGAGCGGCTCGTAGAAGGGCTTGCCCTGGTGCTCCTCGTAGTGGGCGGCGAGCAGGTCGAGGCTCGGCTCGACCAGCTTGATGTCGACCAGCTGGTAGCCCTTCGCCTCGATGCGGCTGAGGATCTCGCCGGTCAGGTTGCGGGCGACGCCGTCGGGCTTGATCAGCACGAGGGTCTCTTCGACGGGGGTGGTCATGCGGTCGTGTCCTTCCGAGAGGGGTGGATGGAGTTGTGCTGCGCCTGCGCGCGCTCGATGCGCCGCGCCTTGACGAAGCACCAGATCCAGATGCCGACGAAGATCGCGCCGACGATGAACATCGACGGGTCGAGGAAGCCGCAGGCGAGCAGAGCCACCTGCAGTGCCCAGCCCAGGTACTCCGCCCACTTGTGGCGGGTCTGGCTGGCGACGATCAGCAGCACGACGATGAACGCCGCTCCCCCGCCGAGCGCGACGCCGGCGGGCAGCGAGCGCAGGCCGAACAGGGCGAGCGTGGCGAAGATCAGCATGACGGCCTCGAGCACGAGGGCGACGGCGAACAGCGACTCGCGCACGCCGCGCTCGCGACGCGGGCGACGGCCCGGTGCGACGGCGCCGGCTCCCCCGGCGGCCCCGGCTCCGCCGCGGCTCACGGCTTCCACTCCTCGGCCTCGGCGAGCGCGATGACGTCGCCGACGAGCGTGATCGAGCCCGCCACGACGACCGCGCGGCGCGGCGACTCAGCGGCCCAGCCGCGCGCCTCGCGCAGCGCCGCCTCCACGTCGTCGACGACCTCGCGCGGCACGCCGGTCTCGGCGACCAGGGCATCCAGCTCGTCGGCCGCGATCGCGCGCTCGGAGCTCGAGCGGGTCACGACGAAGCGGGTGGCGACGGGCGCGAGCTCGGCGAGGATGCCGTGGGCGTCCTTGTCGGCGAGGATGCCGACCACGATCGCCAGCTCGTCGAAGTCGAAGTACTCCTGCAGCGCCGCGGCGAGCGCGCGGGCGCCGTGCGGGTTGTGGGCGGCGTCGACGAGCACGGTCGGCTCGATGCCGACCAGCTGCAGGCGGCCGGGCGAGGTGGCCTCGCCGAGGCCCTGCGCCAGCACGTCGGCGTCGAGCGCCCGGCTGGCGCCGCCGAGGAAGGTCTCGACCGCGGCGACCGCGACGGTCGCGTTCTGCGCCTGGTGGTCGCCGTAGAGCGGCAGGAAGACGCCCTCGTAGCGCCCGGCCCGCCCGCGGATGTCGAGCAGCTGCCCGCCGACCGCGACGGTCGTGGCCTCCAGAGCGAAGTCCTGCATCTCGATCGTGACCGGCGCCTCGAACTGGGCCGCGCGGGCGCGGATCTCGTCGAGCGCCTCGATGCGCTGCATCGCGGTCACGACCTCGGCGCCGGGCTTGATGATGCCCGACTTGGTGCGCGCGATCTCCTCGATCGTGTCGCCGAGGCGCGCCTGGTGGTCGAGGGCGATCGGTCCGAACACGGCGACCTGCGCATCCGCCACGTTCGTCGAGTCCCACTCGCCGCCCATGCCGACCTCGAGCACGATCACGTCGACGGGGGCGTCGGCGAAGCAGGCGAAGGCCAGCACGGTCAGGGCCTCGAAGAAGGTCAGCGGGGGCTCGCCGTTCGCCGTGAGCTCCGCATCCACCATCAGCAGGTAGGGGCGGATGTCGTCGCCGCCGGCCGCGAGGGCCGCGTCGCCGATCGGCTCGCCGTCGATCATGATGCGCTCGTTGACGCGCACGAGGTGCGGGCTGGTCAAGAGGCCCGGCTTGAGTCCGCTCGCGCGCAGCAGCGACTCGATCATGCGGCTCGTCGACGTCTTGCCGTTGGTGCCGGCGATCGTGATGACGGGCGCGGAGTTCTGCGGGTCGCCGAGCAGCTCGAGGGCACGACGGGTCGGCTCGAGCCGCGGCTGCGGGTTCGCCTCGCCGATGCGGTCGAGCAGCTCTTGGTAGAGGGCGTCGGCCGCGGCGCGGTCCTCGGGGCTGCCGCCCGAGGCTCCGCCCGCTCCGCCGCCGGTCACGTCGTCGCTCACGCGCGGGCCACCTGGATGCTCACAGTCCGATTGTCGCCCACCTTGGCCTCCGAGACCGCCGCATCCTCGGCCACGGCCGCCGTCTCGGGCAGCGCGGTGAGGTCGAGCGCGAGCGTCTCGCCGCGGATCAGGTCGGCGTGCGCGAGCACGGCGCGGGCCGCGTCGGCGTCGCCGGAGACGACCAGGCGGATGCGGTCGCTCACCTCGAAACCGGCGTCCTTGCGGGCCTGCTGCACCGCGCGCACGACGTCGCGGGCGGTGCCCTCGGCCTCGAGCTCGGGCGTCAGCGCGGTGTCGAGCACGAGGAAGGCGTCGCCCTCGAGTGCCGCGTAGGCGCGGTCGTCGCCGCCCTCGGGCAGCTCGAGCACGAGCTCGTACTCGCCCGCCTCGAGCGGGGTGCCGTCGACGACCACCGTGCCGTCGGCCTCGCTCCAGTCGCCGGCCTTGGCGGCCTTGATGATGCGCTGCACCTCCTTGCCGAGGCGCGGGCCCAGAGCGCGGGCGTTCACGGTGAGGCGACGGGCGACGCTCGCGCCGGCGAGCTCGTCGACGAAGGTCACGCTCTTGACGTTGAGCTCATCGCGCAGCACGTCGGCGAAGGCCTCGAGCCCCGCCCCCGCGCCGACGACCGTCAGCCCGGCGAGCGGCAGGCGCACGCGCAGCCCGCTCGCCTTGCGCAGCGCCAGACCCGACGAGGCGATCGCACGGATGCGGTCCATCGCGCTCACGAGCTCGGCGTCGGCCGGGAAGGCGGCCGCGTCGGGCCAGTCCTCGAGGTGCACGCTGCGCCCGCCGGTGAGGCCCTTCCAGATCTCCTCGGTCACGAGCGGCAGCAGCGGGGCGGCCACGCGGGTGACCGTCTCGAGCACCGTGAAGAGCGTGTCGAAGGCGTCGTGGTCGTCGCCCGACCAGAAGCGGTCGCGGCTGCGGCGCACGTACCAGTTCGTCAGCACGTCGCCGAAGTCGCGCAGCGCCTGCGCGGCGAGCGGGCTGTCGAGCGCATCCAGGTGCGCCGTCACCTGCTCGACCAGGTCGCGGGTCTTCGCCAGCAGGTAGCGGTCGAGCTCGTTGGGCGAGTCGGTGCGCCAGCGGGCCTCGTTGCCCGAGCCGGCGGCACCCGCATCCGCCCCCGCGCTGTTCGCGTAGAGGGTGAAGAAGTAGTAGGTGCTCCACAGCGGCAGCAGGAACTCGCGCACGCCCTGGCGGATGCCCTCCTCGGTGACGACGAGGTTGCCGCCGCGGATGACGCTCGACGCCATCAGGAACCAGCGCATCGCATCCGCGCCGTCGCGGTCGAAGACCTCGCTGACGTCGGGGTAGTTGCGCAGGCTCTTCGACATCTTCTGCCCGTCGCTGCCGAGCACGATGCCGTGGCTGATCACGTTCGAGAACGCCGGACGGTCGAACAGCGCCGTGGCGAGCACGTGCATGACGTAGAACCAGCCGCGGGTCTGGCCGATGTACTCCACGATGAAGTCGGCCGGATTGTGCGACTCGAAGAACTCCTGGTTCTCGAACGGGTAGTGCACCTGCGCATAGGGCATCGATCCCGAGTCGAACCACACGTCGAAGACGTCGCTGATGCGGCGCATGGTCGACTGCCCCGTCGGGTCGTCGGGGTTCGGCCGGGTGAGGTCGTCGATGAACGGCCGGTGCAGGTCGACCTCGCCGGCGTCGTTCGTCGGCAGGCGGCCGAAGTCGCGCTCGATCTCGGCGAGCGAGCCGTAGACGTCGAGGCGCGGGTAGCGGCTGTCGTCGCTCTTCCACACCGGGATGGGCGAGCCCCAGAAGCGGTTGCGGCTCACCGACCAGTCGCGGGCGTTCGCGACCCACTTGCCGAACTGGCCGTCCTTGACGTTCTCGGGCACCCAGGTGATCTGCTGGTTCAGCTCGCCCATGCGGTCGCGGAACTCGGTCACGCGCACGAACCAGCTCGACACCGCGCGGTAGATGAGCGGCTTGCGGCAGCGCCAGCAGTGCGGGTAGCTGTGCTCGTAGCTGCGCTCCTGCAGCAGGCGCCCCTCGGCGCGCAGCAGGCGGATGAGCGGCGTGTTCGCGTCGCTCCACAGCTCGCCGGCGACCTCGGCGACGGCGGGCAGGAAGCGGCCCGCGTCATCCAGCGACAGGATGACCGGGATGCCGGCCTCGGCGCAGGTCACCTGGTCGTCTTCGCCGTAGGCGGGCGCCTGGTGCACGATGCCGGTGCCCTCGCCGGTGGCGACGTAGTCGGCGACGAGGATGCGCCAGGCGGCCTCCATGCCGGGGGCGTCGGCGTAGTGGTCCCAGAGGCGGTCGTAGTGCACGTCGCCCAGCTCGGCGCCGAGGATCGTGCGCTGCACGGCGGCCTGCGCGGCCGCGGCGTCGGCGTAGCCGAGCGGCTTGGCGTAGGCGGCGACCGTGTCGCCGGCGAGCAGGTACAGCGACTGGCCCTCCGCCGCGCCGTCCGCGGCGCCATCGGGGCCCGCGGGCACGACGACGTAGGAGATCTCGGGCCCCACGGCGAGCGCCGCGTTGGTCGGCAGCGTCCACGGCGTCGTCGTCCAGGCGACCGCCTTCACCGCGGTCAGGCCGAGCGCCTCGGCCTTCTCGCCGACGAGCGGGAAGGTCACCGTGACCGACGGGTCCTGGCGCATCTTGTAGACGTCATCGTCCATGCGCAGCTCGTGGTTCGACAGCGGCGTCTCGTCGTTCCAGCAGTAGGGCAGCACGCGGAAGCCCTCGTAGGCGAGGCCCTTGTCCCAGAGGCGCTTGAACGCCCAGAGCACGCTCTCCATGAACGTCACGTCGAGCGTCTTGTAGTCGTTCTCGAAGTCGACCCAGCGCGCCTGACGCGTGACGTAGTCCTGCCACTCCTGGGTGTAGCGCAGCACGCTCTCGCGCGCCTTCGCGTTGAACGCGCCGACGCCCATGGCCTCGATCTCGTCCTTGGTCGTGATGCCGAGCTGGCGCATCGCCTCGAGCTCGGCGGGCAGGCCGTGGGTGTCCCAGCCGAAGCGGCGGTGCACCTGCTTGCCGCGCATGGTCTGGTAGCGCGGGAAGAGATCTTTGGCGTAGCCGGTCAGCAGGTGCCCGTAGTGGGGCAGGCCGTTCGCGAAGGGCGGGCCGTCGTAGAAGACCCACTCCTCGCATCCCTCGCGCTGCTCGACGGAGGCGCGGAAGGTGTCGTCACCCTTCCAGAAGGCCAGGATGCCCGACTCGATCTCGGGGAAGCGCGGGCTGGCGGGAACGCCGGCGGGCGTCGAGTCGACGGAGCCATCGTCCGAGGAGGTGCGGGGGTACATGCGCGGTCCTTCATGCTGCTGATTCGGCTCGGCCTCGTGGGCCGATCTGTCTCGCACGAGGACGACTTGCGCCGCGGTACCACCTCGCTTGCCGCATCCCTGCGACCGCTCGTCTCGGCTGTGACGGGCCACCCGCTCGGGTCTAGTGGATGCGCGCCCGCCGACTCGCGCCGGATGCCGTGCACCGTTCTTCCGAGGGCTCCCCGGTGATAGCCGGATCGACGCCTGTTCCGCGATTCTACGCGCAGTCGTCACACACGCGGGAATGCGCGGGGCCGCCAGTAGGCTCCACTTCCTGTGACCGATATCCACGGCGGCAAAGTGCCCACCGCCGACCTCGACCAGAACCCGCTCGGATCCCCGGATTCCTCCGCCCCGCAGGGAGTCTCCGGCTCCCCCGACCGCCGCCCCGCGCGGCGGGCAGTGTGGGCGGCCTTCCTCGGCAGCTCGCTCGAGAGCTTCGACTTCTATCTCTTCGCCTACTTCAGCGCCTTCTTCGCGGCGAGCGTGTTCTTCCCCGAGGAGGACCCCTTCGTCGGGCGGCTGCAGGCCTTCGCCCTGTTCGCGCTGAGCTATGTGGTGCGTCCGCTCGGCGCGATCCTGTTCGGCTGGGTCGGCGACCGCCTCGGCCGCCGGCAGACGCTGCTCATCACGATCACCCTGATGGGCGTCGCGACCGGCGCGATCGGCCTGCTGCCCGGCTACGACTCGATCGGGGTCTGGGCGCCGCTGCTGCTCGTCGTGATCCGCCTGCTGCAGGGGCTGTCGCTCGGCGGCGAGTGGGGCGGCGGCATCCTCGTCGCCGTCGAGCACGCCGAGCCGAAGCGCCGCGGGCTCTACGCCGCGCTGCCGCAGCTCGGCTCGCCCGTCGGCACCGGCCTCGTCGCGACTCTCGTGATCGTGCTCTCGGCCGTCATGCCCGCCGAGGATCTGGCGGCGTGGGGCTGGCGCATCCCGTTCCTGCTCGCCTTCCCGCTGCTGCTCGTGTCGCTCTGGCTGCGCCTGCGCATCGACGAGACGCCGCTGTTCAAGGCCCTCGTGGCCGAGGACCGGCTCGAGCGCGTGCCCGTGCTGTCGGCCTTCGCGAAGCACCCGCTCGCGATGATCGTGGCGATCGGCGCCGCGCTGCTCGGCATCGGCTCGTACTCGCTCATGAACACCTACACGCTGAGCTACGGCGTGACGGTGCTCGGCTTCGACTACAGCCAGCTGTCGCTCGCCACGCTGATCGGCAGCGCGCTGCAGCTGATCACGATCCCGCTGTTCGGCGCCTGGGCGAACCGCATCGGCTCGGCCCGCGTCGTGCTGATCGGCGCGATCGGCACGCTCGTGATCGCGTTCCCGCTCTACTGGACGCTGCAGTTCGCGACCTTCCCGATCCTGGTCGGCACGATGATCGTCGGCGGCATCCTGCCGACGCTCGCCTGGGCCGGTCTCGGCGGGCTCATGGCCGACATCTTCGGCGGGCCGATCCGCTACAGCGCGCTCTCGATCGCCTACGCGATCGCGGCGACCGTGTCGGGCTTCATCCCGCTCATCACGACGGCGATCGGCCAGGCCAGCGACAACGCCTGGTGGCATCCGGGCATCGTGCTCGCCGTGCTCTCGGCGCTCACGCTCGTGTCGGCGGTCTTCGCCGCCCGCTGGCGTCGCCCCGTCGACAGCCTGCTCGAGGCGTAGCCGCGAGGTCATCCGCCCGGATGACGCTCCCGTCCGCGCCGCGTGCCGATTCCGGTGCGCGGCGCGGACGCTCATAGGCTGTCGGCGACCTGCCGCGGGGCGGGAGCACGGAGACACCATGAGCGACGGACGCACGCCGCACGACGACGATCCGCTGGGCCTCGGCTTCGGCCAGGATGCCGACAGCGGCGCCGACACCGGTGCCGACGGCGCCGCCGCCGCACCGCGCGGCGAGGAGCCGCCGCCCACCGAGCCGCTCGCCGCCGGCGACCGCCCGTGGACCCCGGCTGCCGGCACCGCGGCGCAGCCCGGCGCGGGTGACGACCCCTTCCCGTGGCTCAGCGATGCCGCGGGCGCCGGGGCGGGCGCGCACGACCCGCTCTCCGCTCCCCCGCCCGCCGCTCCGGAGGCTCCGCCCGCCGGCTCCGACGACGTCACGCAGGTCTTCGGCGCCGTGCCGCCGGCCGCCCCGCCGCCCGCGCCGCCGACGCAGGGAGCCACCACGGTCTACCCGACCGGCTACGAGCCGGCCGGCGCCGCCGCGCCCGCCACGACGCGGTTCGACCCGAACCTGTTCACCCCGCTCGCCAGCACCGGCGGCGACGATGACGGCGGAGACGACGACAGCGGACCCTCGAAGAAACCCCTGCTGATCCTCGGCATCGTCGGCGGCGTGCTCGTGCTCGCGATCGTCGGCCTGCTGCTCGTGCTGTTCACGAGCGGCGGCGGCGACAAGGGCAAGGATGAGGCGGGCGAGGTCTCGTCGAAGCCGTCGACCTCGCGCTCGGCCTCGACCAGCGCCTCGCCGTCGAAGAGCGCCTCGGCCTCACCCAGCGCGACCCCGAGCGAAGCGCCGTCGAGCGCGCCGCCCACGACCGCGCCGCCGACGCAGGCGCCGGCCGCGCCCGTCATCACCTCGTTCACCGCGAACCCGACTCAGGTCGTCTGCGCCGCCGCGTCCGGCACCACCGACGTGCAGCTCAGCTGGGGCGTGCGCAACTCGGAGTACGTCTCGATCGACGGCGCCGAGCCCCGCCCGGCGTCGGAAGGCGGCCGTCAGGTCGGCTTCGACTGCTCCAAGCCCAGCCAGACCTACACGCTCACCGCCTATGCGATCGGCGGCTCCGCCACCGTGCAGAAGACCGTCACCGTGACGGGGACGGTCAGCGCTCCCCCGAGCGACCCGGCCGACCCGGGCGCGGGCACCGGCGGCACGACCACCGGCTGAGTCGCGCATCCACTGATCGGCGGCGCGAGCCGCACGCACATAGCAGGGCGCCCCGGATGTGATCACCCGGGGCGCCCTCTCTCATCCCCCGATCAGAGGGTCACGGCCGAGACGCCGTGGTCAGGCGTTCGAGGCCGCCTCGTACGCGCCCTGGATGACCGAGCCCCAGTACGGCCCGAACATCGTGTCGGCGACGTTGTCGTAGCCGAAGCTGTTGACCGAGTTCTGCGTTCCGCCCGAGCCGGTGCCGAGGAACCAGGGTCCGCCCGACGAGCCGCCCGTCATGTCGCAGTCGATGCCCTGCGAGTCCGACTGGCCGTAGGGGTCGTCGACCGACGAGGAGTCGGTGCACGACTTCAGCGTCTCGCCATTGAACGGCGACGCAGCCGGGTAGCCGTAGGCGCTGTAGCCCTCACCGCGGGCCTGGTTGAAGGCGACGCTCGACGAGCCGACCTCATCGGCCAGCGTGCCCGAGCCCGACACGACCGCGAAGCCGGTGTCGTAGGTGATGTCGCCGCCGCTCGTCCACTGCGTCGGCGCGTAGAGGTCGGTGGCGGTCCACTGGCCGTAAGGCGCCGAGCCGTTCTCGTAGGCGGGCACGAACGTCCAGTTGGTGGCGAAGGATCCGGGGCCCTCGTTCACGCAGTGGCCGGCCGTCGCCACGACGCTGCCGTTGCTCGAGCTGATCGAGTTGCCCGAGCAGACGTAGTCGCTGCCGCCGAGGGTGAAGAACACCTTGCCGATGTGCGACACCGGCGACTCGGAGGCGGCCATCGGCACGACCGCCGCCTGGCCGGCGTAGGTCGTCGCGGTCCCCTTGGCCGGGGCCGCGGTCGAGGCGGTGCGGCCGCTGGAGCTCAGGGTCTCCTCGATGGGCGTCGCGGAGAGCATCCGGTCGGCCGTCCAGTAGGCGGCGGTCGAGGCCGCCTTGGTGCTCGGCACCGCGTAGTGCGCGACCTGCGCGCTCACGTCGGTGGCCTTCGGTCCGGCCGGCGCGGCCTGCGCGCTCGCCGCTCCCATGGCCGCGATGGCGGCGCCGCCCAGCAGCAGCGCCGCCGTGCTCGCCCCGATACGGAACTTCGTCGTCGTCATGTCTCCCCAATCTCGGACAACGGTCCTGTCGAACCCCCGGGGATGACGTGCCCGCCTGGTCAGAGCGGCCGCGCTTCCCGAGGCCACCTCGCTATGAGGTTCCTCAGAGCCTGGCGGCGGTGAGGGGATTCCCAGACGCTTCCTCGGACTCCGAAGGGACTCTTGTGAAGATCGAGAAACGTGGCCCCCGAATGGGTGACACGCGATAAGATTTCGCCGCTCGACGCCGAGCCGATCTCGACTCCGCCGCGCGAGTAGACTCCTCGGGACCTCACACTCAGGCACCTCACCACGCGACTCGGTGCCGCACATATCGATCCGAATCGGAGCCCTCATGTCCGACGCGCACGGCATCCCCGCGACCGGCGACAGCCGCATCCCCGACCGTCCCGCCCTCGAGGGCCTCGAGCCGAAGTGGGACGCCGCCTGGGCCGAGAACGGCACCTACGCCTTCGACCGCGCCGCCGCTCTGGCCGCCGGCACGGAGAGCGTCTTCGCGATCGACACCCCGCCGCCGACCGCCTCGGGCAGCCTGCACATCGGGCACGTCTTCAGCTACACGCACATGGACCTGGCGGCCCGCTTCAACCGCATGCGCGGCAAGCACCTCTTCTACCCGATGGGCTGGGACGACAACGGCCTGCCCACCGAGCGCCGCGTGCAGAACTACTACGGCGTGCGCTGCGACCCGACGCTGCCCTACGACGCCGCCTTCACGCCCCCGCAGGAAGGCGGCGACGGCAAGAGCAGCAAGGCCGCCGACCAGCAGCCGATCTCGCGCCGCAACTTCATCGAGCTGTGCGAGCGCCTCACCGCCGAGGACGAGAAGCAGTTCGAAGACCTCTGGCGCAAGCTCGGCCTCAGCGTCGACTGGGACCTCACCTACCGCACGATCGGCGACGAAGCCCAGCGGGCCGCGCAGCGCGCCTTCCTGCGCAACCTCGCCCGCGGCGAGGCGTACCAGGCGGATGCGCCCACCCTGTGGGACGTGACCTTCCGCACCGCGGTCGCCCAGGCCGAGCTCGAGGAGCGCGACCAGCCCAGCGCCTACCACGGGCTCGCCTTCCACCGCCCCGACGGCGGCACGATCGAGATCCAGACCACCCGCCCCGAGCTGCTGCCCGCCTGCGTGGCGCTGGTCGCGCATCCCGACGACGAGCGCTACCAGCACCTGTTCGGCACCACCGTCACGACGCCGCTGTTCGGCGTCGAGGTGCCCGTGCTCGCGCACCACCTGGCGCAGAAGGACAAGGGATCGGGCATCGCCATGATCTGCACCTTCGGCGACACGACCGACGTCACCTGGTGGCGCGAGCTCGACCTGCCCAACCGCACCGTGATCGGCTTCGACGGCCGCCTCGTGTCGGAGGCCCCCGCCGCCGACCTGTTCACCGACGCCGGTCGCGCCGCCTACGCCGAGCTGGCCGGCAAGACCGTGTTCAGCGCCAAGGCGCGCATCGTCGAGCTGCTGCAGGAGTCGGGCGAGCTCGTGGGCGAGATCAAGAAGATCCAGCACCCGGTCAAGTTCTTCGAGAAGGGCGACCGTCCGCTCGAGATCGTGTCGACGCGCCAGTGGTACATCGTGAACGGCGCCCGCGACGAGGCGCTCAAGCAGCGCCTGCTGGATGCCGGCAAGCAGATCTCCTTCCACCCCGACTTCATGCGCGTGCGCTACGAGAACTGGGTCAACGGCCTCTCGGGCGACTGGCTCATCTCGCGCCAGCGCTTCTTCGGCGTGCCGATCCCGGTCTGGTACCCGCTCGACGCCGACGGCAACCCCGTGCAGGGCTCGCCGATCGTGCCGAGCGAGGACGCGCTTCCGGTCGACCCCTCGAGCGACACCGCCCCCGGCTACGACGAGTCGCAGCGCGGCGTGCCCGGCGGCTTCGCCGGCGAGCTCGACATCATGGACACCTGGGCGACCTCGTCGCTGACCCCGCAGATCGCCGCCGGCTGGGGCACCGACCCCGAGCTGTTCGGCCTCGTGTTCCCCTACTCGCTGCGCTCGCAGGGGCAGGACATCATCCGCACCTGGCTGTTCTCGACCGTGCTGCGCGCGCAGCTCGAAGAGGGACAGATCCCGTGGACGAACGCGGGCATCTCGGGCTTCATCGTCGACCCCGACCGCAAGAAGATGTCGAAGTCGAAGGGCAACGTCGTCACCCCGGCGGCCATGCTCGACGACCACGGCTCGGATGCGGTGCGCTACTGGGCCGCGTCGTCGCGCCTCGGCACGGATGCGGCCTTCGACCCGCAGAACCCGAAGCAGATGAAGATCGGCCGCCGCCTCGCGATCAAGGTGCTCAACGCCGCCAAGTTCGTCTACTCCTTCCCGTTCGACGAGGCCACGGCCGGCGTGAGCGAGCCGCTCGACCTCGACGTGCTGGCCGAGCTGGCGCGCGTGGTCGAGCTCTCGACCGCCGCCTACGAGCAGTTCGACCACGCCCGCGCGCTCGAGCTCAGCGAGCAGTTCTTCTGGACCTTCTGCGACGACTACCTCGAGCTCGTCAAGGAGCGCGCCTATACGGGCACCGGGGCCGCGCAGGCGAGCGCGGTGACCGCGCTGCGCGCCGCCGTCGACGTGCTGCTGCGCCTGCTCGCGCCGGTCATCCCCTTCGCGACCGAGGAGGTGTGGTCGTGGACGCACGAGGGCTCGATCCACACCGCCGCCTGGCCCGCCGCGGCGGAGCTGCGCGCGCTCGGTGCGACCGAGCCGAGCGGACTGCTGCCGGCCGTGAGCGCCGCGCTGATCGGCATCCGCCGAGCCAAGACGGATGCCAAGGCCTCGCAGAAGACGCCGGTCACCTCGGCGACGCTGGCTGGCCCGGCTCTGCTGGCCGGCGCGGCCGACGACCTGCGCGCGGTCGGACGCATCGCCGAGCTCGCGCTCGTCGAGGCCGACGAGGTGGCCGTGAGCGACATCGTGCTGGAGGAGCAGGCGTGAGCGCGTCCGGGCTGACGATCCGGCCGATCACACCCGACGACCTCGCCGCCTGGCGCGAGCTGTTCCGCGCGTACGGCGAGTTCTACGAGACCGCGTTCGACGACGCGCAGCTCGACCACGTGGGCGCGCTGCTCGTCGCCGAGGGGTCGGGGATCGACGCGCTCGTCGCGGTCGAGGGCTCGGGCGATGACTCGGCAGAGGTCTCGGCTGACGGCTCGGGCGAGGCGGATGCCGTGATCGGCTTCGCGCACTACCGCTCGTTCCCCGACACCTTCAGCACCCGCCGCGACTGGTTCCTCGACGACCTCTTCGTCGACCCCGCCGCCCGGGGCAACGGCGCGGCCACGGCGCTCATCGAGCGACTCGGCGAGCTGGCCCGCGACGGCGCCGAGCCCGGCCAGGGCGGCACGCTGCGCTGGATCACGGCCGCGTCGAACGAGCGCGCCCAGCGCGTCTACGACCGGATCGCCCAGCGCACGACCTGGGTCACCTACGAGGTGCGGCTCTAGCCGGCACCGCGACGGCGGCGTGCGACGCAAGCCGTCCGCGTCACGAGGAGAGGAGCATCCATGCAGCTCGGAACCCGCTGGAGCGTGGGCGGCGACGTGCCGCCGCGCCTGCCCGAGGCGGTCGTCGCCGCCGTGCGCTCGGTCGAGGCCGAGCGCACGGAGCAGGGCGTCGACACCGCCGTGTGGCGCTGGACACTGACCTGGCTCGAGGGCCGACCCGTCGTCGAGCTCGACGACGGCACGACCATCCGCTACTCCCCCGCCGCCGACGCGGCGACGATCGAGGAGCCGCAGCCCGAGGACGGCTGACGCCGGCTCGGCAGACAGAGACGTTCGGCCGTTCGGCCGCTCGCCGGCTCGGCGTCAGCGGCGCAGGAACGCCCGCTGCAGCTCGGCGCGGCGCTCGCGCTCGACGCGGGCCAGCGCGTTCCCGCGCAGCAGCGCGGCGTCGGCGATCGTGCGGGCGGCTCGCTGCTCGTGCTCGGCGGCGCGGTGACGCGCCCAGGCGGTCAGCGCGACGCCGAGGCGGTACACCGCCAGGGTCGCTCCGCCGCGCGGACGCACGCCGTAGGCGGTGGTGTGGATCGCGGCGCTCATCGTCATCCCTCCTCTCCGGAGTCGTCGGTCGTTGTCGTGTCGTCGGTCGCGCCCGAGTCGTCGGGCAGCACGTCGCCGCCCATGATCGGGAACACGTTCAGCTGCGCCTGCACCGGGCGCGAGCCCGGCTCGGTGCTGTCGCGGTAGGTCACGACGAACTCGTCGACGACCTCCATGAGCCGCTTGCTCAGCTGCGCCAGCTGCGGGCCGGTGAGCCGCAGGTTCGCGGTCGAGATCGTGGCGCGGTCGATCCACTTCTCGCCCAGCTCGTCGCCGTGAGTCAGGAAGTCGTCGAGCAGGCGACGCCGGCTGCGCTCCCACTCGGCCTGGATGAGCTCGCTCGCGGCGCGCATCCCGCCCCCGGCCCGGAAGGCGTCGGGGTCGAGCGAGATGCCGCCGGGAACCCGCTGCCACCAGCGCTCGCGGCCGGTCCCCCGACCCTCGACCTCGCGCACGAAGCCGTGCTTCTCGAGCTGGCGCAGGTGGTAGCTGGTCGAGCCGCTCGACTCGCCGAGCCGCTCGCCCAGCCCGCTGGCCGTGGCCGGGCCGAAGGTCGAGAGCGCATCCACGATCGCGACCCGCAGCGGATGCGCGTAGGCCTTGAGAGCGGTCGAGTCGAGTGTGCGATCGCTCGGCCGGTCGGGCCCGGCGTTCGCGGCGTTCTCGACGGGCGCGCCGTCGGCCGGGGTCGTTGCTTCGGTCATGATCCAAAGATACCTCTGCAAAGTTTTCTTTGCAACATTTCATTTGCAACGGTTTCTTTGCACGCCGATCGGATGCGGTTCTAGGGTGGAGAGATGACCACCCCCTTCTCGCAGCCGAGCACCCTCCCCTACGGTCTCCCGCCGTTCGCCGACATCCGCGACGAGCACTTCGCCCCCGCCTTCGACGAGGGCATGGCCGAGCAGCGGGCAGAGGTGGTGAACATCACGCGCGTGCGGTCGATGCCGACCTTCGAGAACACGATGGAGCCGCTCGAGCGCTCGGGGCGCATCCTCGACCGGGCTCTGCACGTGTTCTTCAACAAGTCGTCCTCCGACTCGAACGACGCCACGAACGCGCTCGAAGAGGAGTACGCGCCGAGATTCGCCGCCCACCAGGACGCGATCAAGCTCGACGGCGAGCTCTACTGGCGCATCCGCACCCTCTGGGAGGGCCGCGACGGCGCGGACTGGACGCCCGAGCAGCGCTACCTCGTCGAGCGCTGGTACACCGAGATGACGCTCGCCGGCGCCGCTCTCGACGACGCCGCGAAGGCGAAGCTCGGCGAGCTCAACGCGCGTCTCTCGACGCTGACGACGAAGTTCGAGAAGAACCTGCTCGCTGACACCAACGAGCTGGCCGTCGTGATCCGCGACCGCGCCGAGCTCGCCGGCCTCGGCGAGGGCGAGATCGCCTCCGCCGCCGAAGCCGCCCGCGAACGCGGCATCGAGGATGCCTGGCTGGTCGCCCTGCCGCTCTTCACCGGTCACCCGTGGCTCGCCTCGCTGACCGAGCCGGAGGTGCGCGAGCGCATCATGACCGCGTCGCGGTCACGCGGCATCCACGGCGGCGAGCACGACAACCGCGAGGTGCTGCTCGAGATCGTGCGACTGCGCGCCGAGCGGGCCGAGCTGCTCGGCTTCGCCAGCCACGCCGCCGCCGTGACCGCCGACCAGACCGCGCGCACCCCCGAGGCGGTCGCTGACATGCTCGGCCGCCTCGCCCCCGCCGCCGCCCGCAACGCCCGCGCCGAGCAGCAGGCGCTCGAGCGCCTCGCCGGTCAGCCGATCGGGGCGCACGACTGGGCGCTGTTCACCGAGAAGGTGCGCGCCGCCGAGTACGACGTCGACACCGCGGCGCTGCGCCCGTGGTTCGAGGCCGAGCGGGTGCTGCGCGACGGCGTGTTCTTCGCCGCCGGCCAGGTCTACGGCCTCAGCTTCACCGAGCGCCCCGACCTGCAGGCGTACCACCCCGAGGCGCGCGTCTTCGAGGTGCTCCAGGAGGACGGCAGCGCCCTCGGCCTCTATGTGCTCGACCTCTACACCCGCGACTCGAAGCGCGGCGGCGCCTGGATGAACCCGCTGATCTCGCAGTCGGAGCTGCTCGGCATCCCGACCTCGATCGTGGTCAACAACCTCAACGTGCCCAAGCCGCCCGCCGGCTCGCCCACGCTGCTGACGCTCGACGAGGTCACCACGCTTTTCCACGAGTTCGGCCACGCTCTGCACGGACTGCTCGCGCACGTCGTCTACCCGCGCTTCTCAGGCACGAACGTCTATCGCGACTTCGTCGAGTTCCCGAGCCAGGTGAACGAGATGTGGATGCTGTGGCCCGAGGTGCTGGCCAACTACGCCAAGCACATCGAGACCGGCGAGCCGCTCGACCAGGGCATCGTCGACCGCCTGCACGCCTCCGAGCAGTTCAACGAGGGCTTCTCGACCAGCGAGTACCTCGCCGCGGCGCTGCTCGACCAGGCCTGGCACCGGCTCTCGGCCGCGGAGGCCGCATCCGTCACCGACGTCGCCGCCTTCGAGGCCGCCGCGCTGGCCGAGGTCGGGCTCGACAACCCGGCCGTGCCCACTCGCTATGCGTCGACCTACTTCGCGCACACCTTCTCGGGTGGCTACGACGCCGGCTACTACTCCTACATCTGGAGCGAGGTGCTCGACGCGGATGCGGTGGAGTGGTTCCGCGCGAACGGCGGCATGACCCGCGCGAACGGCGACCGCTTCCGCGAGTTCGTGCTCGGCGTCGGGGGCTCGCGCGACCCGCTCGAGGCCTACCGCGAGTTCCGCGGCCGCGACGCCGAGCTCGCGCCGCTGCTGAAGCGCCGCGGGCTCGAGTAGGCCCGGGCCCGCGCCGGGCCGCCCGCACCGGGCCGCTCGCACCGGGCCGCTCGCACCGGGCCGCCCGCGCCGGGCCGCCCGCCGACCGCTCGCGTCTTCCGCGGCCGTGACGCAATTCAGCACGGATTCGGCCGTGGGGCCCGCACGGGGCGCCACAGCGAATCCGTGCTGAATTGCGTCACCCACCACCCCACAGTGCCGACGCAACTCAGCACGAATCGACCGCGACGCCCCGCGCGGGGCGCCAGCGCGCATCCGTGCTGAATTGCGTGAGGGTCAGGCGGACGTGACCGGCTGCGGGGCGAGCGCCTGCACCGTGTCGAGGCGATCGCTCAGGCGCGAGCCGTGCACGGCGAGCACGAGCTCGTCCGCGCCCGTGCGCTCGACCAGCGCGTCGAGGGCGGCCCGCACGGTCGATGCGGAGCCGACGGCCTGCTGGGCGAGCCGCGCATCCACCCACGCGGTCTCCGCGTCGGTCCACGGGTGCTGCTCGGCCTCCTCGATGGTCGGGATGCGCGCCGGCAGCCGACCGGAGCGCATCCGCAGCTGCACCAGAGCCTGGGGCAGCGCACGGCGGCGCGCCTCGGCGTCGTCGGGGCCGACGGTCGTCGCGACCGCGAGCATCGACCGCGGCTCGCGCAGCACGACCGACGGCGTGAAGGCGCGCCGGTAGAGCTCGAACACGACGTCGGTCATCTCGCCGCCCGCGAAGTGGTGGGCGAACGCGAACGGCAGCCCCATCGCCCCGGCGAGGCGGGCGCTGAAGTCGCTCGAGCCGAGCAGCCAGAGCTCCGGCGCATCCCCCATGCCCGGGATCGCGACGATGCGACCGCCCTGCCCGCTCTCGAGCGGCGGGATCGTGCCGAAGTAGGCGAGCAGCTCGATCACCTGATTCGGGAAGTCGTCGACCGTCTCGGCGCCGACGTTGCGGCGGATCGCCGCCGAGACGGTCGGGTCGGTGCCCGCCGCGCGGCCGAGCCCGAGGTCGATGCGGTCGCCGTGCAGCGCGACGAGGGTTCCGAACTGCTCGGCGATCACGAGCGAGGAGTGGTTCGGCAGCATGACCCCGCCCGAGCCGACCCGGATGCGCTCGGTCGCCGCGGCGACGGCGCCGATCAGCACGGCGGGCGCCGAGCTCGCGATCGAGGGCATGCCGTGGTGCTCGGCGACCCAGAACCGCTCGTAGCCGGCGGCATCGGCGGCCTTCGCGACCGTGATCGTGTCGGCGAGGGCGGAGGCGTGGTCTCCGCCGCTGACGATGGGGGCGAGATCGAGGATCGAGAGGGGAACGCTCACCCGGTCTGCAACGCCCGGGGCCCGCTCACGATTCCGTGCGGGGTCCCCCTGCCGTGCCGGCCGCGACGGCGTCGCACCGTGGCTCAGCGCTCCGCGCGGCGTCGCCCCAGATTCAGCACGAGCATCATGACGCCGCCGACCACCAGCCCCAACACGGCCGAGCCGATGCCGCCGACCGCCACGCCCGACGCCACCACGAGGAACGTCGCGATCGCGACGACACGGTGCCGCGCATCCTCGAGCGCCCCGACGACGGCCGTGATGAGGGCTCCGAGCAGCGCGAGGCCTGCGGCCGACTCGATCAGCACCGGCGGGCTGGCCTGCACGAGCGCCGCGGCCACGCCCGCCCCGAACCCGATGGCGAGGTACAGGATGCCGCCGGTCAGCGACGCGATCCAGCGCCGGTCGCGGTCGGGATGCGAGTCGGGCCCCGCCATGATCGCCGCCGTGAGCGCCGACAGGTTCACCTGGAAGCCGCCGAGCGTCGCGCCCGCGGCCGACACGATGCCGGTCGACGCGAGGATCGTGCGGGTCGGCGCCTGCGGGTAGCCGAAGGTCGAGAGCACCGTGAATCCGGGAATCTGCTGGCCCGCCATCGTGACGAGGTAGAGGGGCACGCCGATGCCCACGATCACGGCCGGATCGAAGGTCGGGGCCGTGAACGTCAGCACCGGGGCGAGGTGCGCGCCGTCGGTCCATGACGGCCCGGCGGCGACGAGCACGGCGACCGCCGTCGCCGCGACGGCGCCGGGCACGGCCCAGCGCGGCGCGAGGCGACTGAGCAGCAGCCAGATCACGATCGGCGGCAGCGCCAGCAGCGGATGCTCGACCGTCGCCTGCACGGGCGAGATGCAGATCGGGAACAGGATGCCCGCGAGCATCGCGCTCGCGATCGGCTTCGGGATGCTCGTCGCCATGCGCGCGAGCCACGGCCAGAAGCCGGTGATCACCATGAGCGCCGACGCGACGAGGAAGGCTCCGACCGCGGCGGAGTAGTCGCCCGTCGTGGCTCCGGCCGCGACGAGCACGGCCGCGCCGGGCGTCGACCAGGCGAAGGAGAGCGGGAGACGGAACCGCAGGCTCAGCACGATCGCCAGCAGCGCCTGCCCGAGGCACAGCACGAGCAGCCCCGACGAGGCCTCTTCCGGCGTCGCGCCGACCGCGGTCAGCCCCGCGATGACGAGCGCGAACGACGACGCGAAGCCCGTGACAGCGCCGACCGTGCCCGCCGAGATCGGCTGCAGCAGTCCGGCGCCCGCCGGGCGGCGGGCGGAGTGCTCGCTCAGCCGAGCCTCAGGCGGACTTCTCGGCGCGACGCGGCTGACGCGGCACGATCGTCGGCGCCGCGTTGCTGCTCACCACATCCCGGGTGATGACCACGCGGGCCACGTCGTCGTCGCTGGGCACATCGAACATGATCGGCCCGAGCACCTCTTCGAGGATCGCGCGCAGACCACGTGCGCCGGTCTGCCGCAGCACGGCCAGGTCGGCGATCGCCTCGAGCGCGTCGTGCTCGAACTCGAGCTCGACGCCGTCGAGCTCGAACATGCGCTGGTACTGCTTCACGAGCGCGTTCTTCGGCTCGGTCAGGATCTGCATGAGCGCGTGCTGGTCGAGCGGCGATACCGTCGTGACGACGGGCAGACGGCCGATGAACTCGGGGATGAGGCCGAACTTGTGCAGATCCTCGGGCAGAACCGAGCTGAACAGGGTCGCCTCGTCGCGCTTCGAGTGCAGCGGGGCGCCGAAGCCGATGCCGCGCTTGCCCACGCGACCCGAGATGATGTCCTCCAGCCCGGCGAAGGCGCCGGCCACGATGAACAGCACGTTCGTCGTGTCGATCTGGATGAACTCCTGGTGCGGGTGCTTGCGGCCGCCCTGCGGCGGAACCGAGGCGACCGTGCCCTCGAGGATCTTCAGCAGCGCCTGCTGCACGCCCTCGCCCGACACGTCGCGGGTGATCGACGGGTTCTCGGCCTTGCGGGCGATCTTGTCGACCTCGTCGATGTAGATGATGCCGGTCTCGGCGCGCTTGACGTCGTAGTCGGCGGCCTGGATGAGCTTCAGCAGGATGTTCTCGACGTCTTCGCCGACGTAGCCCGCCTCGGTCAGGGCCGTCGCATCCGCCACCGCGAAGGGCACGTTGAGGCGCTTCGCCAGCGTCTGGGCCAGATAGGTCTTGCCGCAGCCGGTCGGGCCGATGAGCAGGATGTTGCTCTTGGCGATCTCGATGTCGTCGAGCACCGCGTCGGCGCTGACCAGCTGGCCGCGCGCGCGGATGCGCTTGTAGTGGTTGTAGACCGCCACCGACAGCGCCCGCTTGGCGGGAGCCTGACCGATCACGTACTCCTCGAGGAAGTCGAAGATCTCGCGCGGCTTGGGCAGGTCGAACTCGCTCGAGGCCTCCTCGCCGGCTTCGGCCAGGCGCTCCTCGATGATCTCGTTGCACAGTTCGACGCACTCATCGCAGATGTAGACGCCGGGACCGGCGATCAGCTGCTGCACCTGCTTCTGCGACTTGCCGCAGAAGGAGCACTTGAGCAGGTCGGCACTCTCACCGATGCGTGCCATCCAGGTCTCCCTCCCCGAACTGTTCCCCGAAGCCTAGTCCGGAACGGCGATCGGGGCGTGCACCCCGTCCTGGTGGGGCGTCATGGGGTGTCGTCACACTCTTAGACTGGATGCGACGGCCGACATCCCGGTCGCGACACCCCGAACAGCGAGCCCGAGAGGCCCGACATGTCGACCGCCCTGCAGTCCCGTGCGGCGCGCACCGCGCGCGGCACGCTCGCGGGCACGACGGCGATGCTGATCGCGGCGGTGTCGCACGGCGCCGGCGGGGCCGACCTGCCCGGATGGCTCGCGATCGCGGTCGGGCTGGTGTTCGCGATCCTGCTCGGCACCCTGCTGACCGCCCGGCGCCCCTCGCTGCCGCGGCTGCTGGCGATCGTGCTGCCCAGTCAGGCGGCGTTCCACTACCTCTTCGTGCTGCTCGGCGGACCCGGGGTCGTCGCCGCGGCGCACGTGCACGGCGACGCGGCGACGCGCGAGGCCGTCGCGGGGCTGACGGGCGCGGCGGCCACCGGAGCTGCCGGCTCCGGCTCGGTCTCGCACCTCGTGCACCTCACCGAGCCGCGGATGCTGGCCGCCCACCTGGTGGCGGCGGTCGCCACCGTCGTGCTGCTGCGCTGGGTCGAGCAGGCGCTCTGGACGCTGCTCGTGCGCCGCGCATCCCTGCTCGCGCTGCCGGCGGCCCGCGTCCTCAGCGCGCTGCGGGCCATCGCCGCCCAGGCGGCCGACCTCGTCGCCGCCCGCGCGGCCGCGCTCGCCCGGGCCCGCGCCGCGCGCCTCGGCCACGACGCGGGCGTCGTGCAGCGGCTGCGCTCCGCCCTGCTCACCCGCACGACCCCGCTCCGCGGACCACCCGCTCTCCCGTTCGTATGACCCCGCCGCCGGCTCGACGCCGGACGGCTTCGCGTGCCGCCGATCCGTGCGGCCGCGCATCCCGCGAACGATCGCCGCTCACCGCGGCGACCTAGGAGACATCATGAACCGCGCTTCCGCGCACCCCGCCACCCCGTCCGCCTCGACCACGATCGGCGCTCCGCTCGCGAGCGCACGCCGTCGACGCCCGCTCGCCCTCGGCGCCGCGGCGCTCGGTGCCGGCGCCCTGCTCGCGCTCGCCGCCCCGCTCGCCGCGAGCGCGCACGTGACCGTCAACCCGAACTCCGCCGACGCCGGCGGCTACGCCACGGTCAACGTCAAGGTGCCGACCGAGTCGGACACCGCATCCACCACCAGGGTCGAGCTCGACCTGCCCACCGACACGCCCCTGTCGTACGTCGCCTACCAGCCGGTCGACGGATGGACGGCGCAGCTCGTGAAGGAGAAGCTGCCGAAGGAGGTGAAGGTCGGCGACAGCACCATCACCGAGGCCTACACCCACGTGATCTGGACCGCGACCGGAGCCGGACTCGCGCCCGGCGAGTTCACGCAGTTCCCCCTCACGATCGGTCCCGTGCCCGACGTCGACTCGCTGTCGCTGCCGGCGCACCAGACCTACAGCGACGGCAGCGTCGTCGACTGGGATGAGACCACGAGCGACGCCGAGAACCCGGCGCCGACGCTCTATGTCAACGAGGCGCCGCCGGCCGACGAGCACGGCGGTGCGCACGCGGATGCCGACACCCACTCCGACGCGGACGCCTCCGATGCGACCGCGGCGTCGTCGACGTCGCAGCCCGACGTGCTCGCGCGCGTGCTCGGCGTGGCCGGCCTCGTGGTCGGCGTGATCGGGCTCATCGTGGGCGCCCTCGGCATCAGCCGGGCGCGCCGCGGATCGGGAGCGGCGTGATCGGCGCGAGCCGCGCATCCCGCACCACCGGCCGGGCGGTCTCGCACCGCCCGGCCGGGCAGCGGCGGCTGACCGCCGTCGCCCTGCTGGCGCTGGGTGGGACCCTCGGCCTGGCCGGCGCGGTCGTCGGCGCGGCCTCCCCCGCGTCCGCGCACAATCGCGTCGTCGCGACGGTTCCGACCGCCGACTCGACGGTCACGGCCGTGCCCGAGAACTTCAGCATCACGACCGACCTGAACATGCTCGACCTGCAGGGCGGCGGACGCGGTTTCGCGATCGAGGTCGACGGCCCCGACGGCTGGAGCTACTGCCCCGCCGAACCCGAGATCGTCGACAACGTGATGACCGTGCCCGCCGTGCTCGGACCGGGCGGCGGCTACACCCTCACCTGGCAGCTCGTGTCGGCCGACGGCCACACGGTCAGCGGCGACTTCCCGTTCACCTGGCAGCCCCCCGCCGACTTCACGGCGCCGAAGCCGGGCGCCGACGGCAACCCGGCGTGCTCGGGCGGCGAGGCGACGGCCGCGCCGAGCTCGGCGGCGAGCGACGGCGCCGACGACACCGCGACGGGCTCCGACGAGTCCACCGTGCCCCTCGGCGATGTGCTGTGGATCGGCGGCGCGATCCTCGCGGTGCTGATCGCGGGCGGCGTGACGCTGCTCGTGCTCACGCGCAAGCCTCGGGATGCGCGGGGCGGCGGCCGCGGTCGCTCCGGTGACACGACGACGCCCGTGGATGCGGGCACCGGCGCGGCGGGAGGCGCGACGCTCGATCGCGACCCGGGCCGTGGCGACGACGGAGACGGACGCGGCAGCGACGCGCCCGGATCGGACCCGTCGCCGTCGGCCTCGCCGTCGGACAGCGGATCGAGCTCGGGGAGCGACTCCGGGGGCGGAGACTCCGGCGGCGGAGATTCCGGCGGAGGCGGCGGGGACTGACCCTCGTCACCCCGAGAGGCGTCACGCCCACACGGAGCTGCCCTAGCGGGTCGCGGGAACCAGTCGCACGACGGGGATCTCGCGGCCCGCTTTCGCTTCGTGCTCGGCGAAGAACGGGAAGCGCTCGAGCAGTGCGGCCCAGACCCGGGCCCGCTCGTCGCCGACGAGCGTCTCGGCGCGCGCATCCCACTCGTCGTCGGGCAGCTCGACATGCACCGCGGGGTCGGCGACGAGGTTGCCGTACCAGGCGGATCGCGCGGCGATCCGGCGCCCGACGCGATCACGAGCACGCCGTCGCCGGGCCCGAGGTCGTCGGCCCCGACGTCACCGGGCCGCACGAACATCATCGGCGAGGTGCGCGGCTCGCCCGTGCGGCGTCCGGTCGTGGTGAGCAGCACGAGCCGGTCGCGGTGCACGCCCGGTACGCCGAGATCCTCGCCCGCGCGATACGCCCGCACCACCTGCTCGTCGACCTCGTGCGCCGCCATGCCCGGCACCCTACGCCCGCGCCGCCGGCGCCGGCACCCCTGCAGACGGGGCCGTGGTCGGGCATCCGCCGAACCCGCCGACACGACGGAGGGCCGCCGGGTCTCCCCGACGGCCCTCCGTGATGCCGTGAACCGGCAGCGCGCGACTACTTCGCGGTCAGCTGCGCCGGCACGTTCTTGCGGCTCGTGAGCACCTGGTCGATCAGACCGTACTCGAGGGCCTCCGGCGCGGTGAGGATCGTGTCGCGCTCGATGGCGGCGTTGATCTCCTCCTGCGACTTCTTCGAGTGGTTCGCGAGGGTCTCCTCGAGCCAGGTGCGCAGGCGCAGGATCTCCTTGGCCTGGATCTCGATGTCCGACGCCTGGCCGCGACCGGCCTCGCCGACGGCGGGCTGGTGGATGAGCACGCGCGCGTTCGGCAGCGCGAGGCGCTTGCCGGGCTCGCCGGCCGCCGCGATCACGGCCGCGGCCGAGGCCGCCTGGCCGAGCACCACGGTCATGACCTGCGGGCGGATGTACTGCATCGTGTCGTAGATCGCCGTCATGGCCGTGAACGAGCCGCCGGGGCTGTTGATGTACATGACGATGTCGCGGTCGGGGTCCTGCGACTCGAGCACGAGCAGCTGGGCCATGATGTCGTCGGCCGAGGCGTCATCCACCTGTACGCCGAGGAAGATGATGCGGTCCTCGAACAGCTTCGCGTAGGGGTCCTGACGCTTGAAGCCGTAGGCGGTGCGCTCCTCGAAGCTGGGCAGGATGTAGCGCGACGAGGGCATGCGCGATGCGAGGTCTCCGCCCGCCAGGAAGTTGGGGGTCTCCATGATTCGTTCCGTCTCTCTCGTTCTTCGCGCTCGTTACTTGGACTCGTCGGTTCCGCCGCCGCCGACGACGTCGGCCGCCGACTCGCGGATGTGGTCGACGAAGCCGTACTCGAGGGCCTCCTCGGCGGTGAACCAGCGGTCGCGGTCGCCGTCGGCGTTGACCTGCTCGGCGGTCTTGCCGGTCTGGGCCGCGGTGATCTCGGCGAGGCGCTTCTTCATGTCGTTGATGAGCGCGGCCTGGGTCTGGATGTCGGAGGAGGTTCCGCCGAACCCGCCGTGGGGCTGGTGCAGCAGCACGCGCGCGTTGGGCGTGATGTAGCGCTTGCCCTTGGTGCCCGCGGTGAGCAGCAGCTGGCCCATCGACGCAGCCATGCCGATGCCGACGGTGACGATGTCGTTGGGCACGAACTGCATCGTGTCGTAGATCGCCATGCCGGCCGTGATCGAGCCGCCGGGCGAGTTGATGTAGAGGAAGATGTCCTTCTTCGGGTCTTCGGCGGCGAGAAGCAGCAGCTTCGCCGCGATCTCGTTCGCGTTGTCGTCGCGAACCTCAGAGCCCAGCCAGATGATGCGGTCCTTGAGAAGGCGGTCAAAAACGCTCGGCTGGAATGCCGTATCGGCCATCGGAGCAACTCCCGTTCTGTGGATTGCCTCGAATCTACCGGGGCGCCGGAAGCGGTCTGGGCGCTGTTCGCCGTGAGCAGATGCGGCCACGACGCTGGGCTAGAAGATCCGTGAAACCAGCTCATCCAGCTCGCTGTCGATCACCGACATCTCCGCAACGTCATCCCAGACAAGATGTGCGCTCCTCGACACCTCCGCGAGCCGCACGTGATCAGCGTCGGCGGCATCAAAGCCCGGAATTCGGACGCGTAGACGAACAGGGAACGTTCGATGGTCGCTCGACGCCAACATGAAGGATCTAACGATTGGCGAGTTCATCACCGCGCAAATGAAGTGAGCTTCGTCGCCTGTGATCGAGCCGTTGGGCCCCTCTGCGATTGACACAGCATGGTTCTGAGGGATCGGCATCGCGCGGCCACCCCATGGAAGGTCGACCGCCTCAACCACTACCGCCTGCCACGACGAGTTGTCGCGGAAGGCCACATATCTCTCAACGTGAGAATATTCACCAACGCGGGCAAGCGAATAAAACTCTGTATTATGAGCGCCCATGATCCGGGCGTTGTACTGAGTCTGAGATTCGAATACTTGCCGATTTTCTTGGAAATATTCCAGAAGAGCAGGCGATGAATCCCTGAGTGCCTTGATCGGCAAGGGAGAACGACCGGATGCATGCGTCGACGAATACGCGAACGGAACATAGTATGACGCTTTGCGCATGTGAAACCGCTCGATGTCGACGCCCTTGAGCAAAGGCCTCAGATGCGCAGTCTCCAAGACCCGTTCTTGCTGTGGAACGCGATGCTTGGATCGGGGACTGTTGTAATTTACAAACGTTTCAACCGCGCGCCCACGAACCTTGCGCCCGCGCCCCGGAATATGAGTCAACAGCATAAGCTCCTGAGGATAGAATTCGACCCCCTCGCGTCCGCGATAATTCGAGAATCCCGAAACCTTTCGCATCTTATTGACTTGTTCGAGGTTCTCGGCGACTGCGAAGAAATTGCGATCTGCGTCAGGAGTGAACGCGACATAACCCTCAAAGGAGAAACGATCCGCAACCTCCGCGAAGACCCTCCCCGAACGGATCGCCGCATGGACTCGCCGCGCGTTTCGGGGCTCGCGCAAAGTTGGCCGCACGATAGGAATGCCCTTCGCGTAATCAACCGGATTCGAGGAGATAACATAAGCGGCGAATCGTTGCGTCACAGGGTGGAAGGGATGGCCAGCACCGGACCAATCAATCAGCTCCTGCCAGAACAACTGGCGATCGCCGTGAACTATCTTTCGGAAGCCCTCATAACTGTGCTGGTACATTATCGGTTCGGGCATAAGAAAAGCGAGCGCCCCATCTGCCGCGAGCCAATGCCGAGCCGCGGCACTGGCAATCACCGCACAAACATTCAGCGAAATACCGCCGGTGACTACGTCGCCGGAAAATAGCTCCTTGCCGACCGTGCTCACAAGTTCAGCCCGGTATCCTTCCGGCAGCGTCTTCCAATCAATCCACGGCGGATTTCCAACTACAATGTCGAAACTGCCCAGTTCTGCAGTTGCAAAGAAGTTCGCCAGGATACGGGCCCAGACCCCGTCCCATTCGTGCCGCTGCAAATCAACAAGCATCCCAGCAAAATCGTCAAGATGCGACCGAACTTCCGGCGTGAGGTCATTGTGGTCGGCGATATCGGAGATGATCTTGACGATCTGCGCGGGGTCGAGATCGACCGTCGCAGCCTCCACGTGAAACATCGCAAGAGAGAAGTCTTGCTTGTTCGCAATTATCGAATGTGGCAGCACAACCTCGGTGGTGCCTCTTTCGGTGTTGAGCTGGTACCGCAAGCAACGCACAGATCCAACATCGACAGCGACCGGCAACTGCGTCGCGTCTCCCAGATAAACTGGAATCTCGACCTCATCGTCGTGCTCAAGGAATGGTGACACGTTGATGAAATAGTTGACTCTAGCCATGAGTACCGCCAGGGGATTGAGATCGACGCCCACGACTCGACGAAGCGCAGATCGACCATCCGCATCCTCACCCAGGACCCTCGCGAGCATCACCGTCAGAAAGGTGCCGCTACCGCAGCACGGATCAATCCCGCGCCAGTCGCGGGAATCAGAATCGATACCGGCCGCGGCGATAGCGCGCTCCACTGTGTGATCGGCCAACCAGGGCGGTGTGTAGAACTCGCCTAGACTCCTTCTGACCGCGCCAGGAACAACCGCTTCATACAAATCGCGAAATAGGTCGGAGACCGGCCTGCGACCCGACGCGGACAGCACAGAACCCTCGAAGTCGGATAGCGTCGCGATGAGCCGCCGTACGGCCGTGGCGACGTCGTCAGTCCACTGCGACTCGTGGGCATACCACGCAAAGAAGTCGCCTTCGAGAATGTTTGTGAATCCTTGTTCCCGAAATCCCGCGCCATTCTCGAGTCGACGCATTCGCAGGCCGAGCGCGAGATCATCGTCGTCAGCAATTCGTGCGAATTCCACCGGCAGTGCGCCCCCGCGCAAGTCGACGAGAACCTTGTGCGCGAGAAGCTTCACAGCAATCGCGATCGCCGTTTGCAACGCAAAAAGCGCCGAGTACTCAACTTCGCGATCACCCTTCGCGAACTTGGTTCCGATTATCGTCTCGAGCTCCGATCGACGCGCCTCAATGGTCGCCTGTTGGGACACGTCGTCGTGCGAGAGCTTGAAAAGCCTCTGCCACTCGAGAAATAGCATGTGAGCACGCTGGCTTCGTCGCTTATGAAGCTCATCGAAAAGGCGACACGCAACGAGGACAAGAGTGCCGTCGTCGCCGTGCAGCGCTCCGATCAAATTGCTAGCGGTGAGCGCGACTTGCTCGGATTTGACAAGCCAGCCGGCAAGATCTCGCAGACTCTTGCCAGTCAAAGGTGACGTCGCGCCTGCGGTAGTAATCCCGTTCTGGCGAACGACGACGACAGCTTCGACGCCGTCGGTCGCAAGTCCGACAATCTCGCCATCACCGCTCGACGGCAGCGATTCCATATAACCAATCAGCTGATCGACAGCGATCTTCTTCTGGCTCTCAGAGTTGAACGCGGCGACCTGTTTGAACTCGATTACGACCGACCCGACTCGACTGTCGATCCTGCCTGAGTGCTTTCGCCTCGTCGTTGCAGCTCGCTCTTCTTTGCTCGGTACATAGTCGAACTCGAGTTCGAGCATGAGCTCTTTCACGCGCGCATCAAACTCTTGGGAGATGGTGGCTTCGTTAGCTCCAGCCTCGGCAATTTTCCGGATCGCGGCTGCGCTCGCGCTCGCCATCGCCTCGAAACCAGGGGACGACATTGCGGCCGCCCGCCGAGCATCCCTCAGGGCTCGCTTCAATTGTTCGGTCACCATCACCCCATCTGTCTCGACCAGTCTAGATTCAGCCTGAGACACGCCTCCCCGCACATCCCAGCGCCCCGCCGATTCGGACCGTCGGCATGTGAGCTTGATCGGGGACGAAACGCCCGTCAGGGCAGGACCGCGGTTCGACGTGGTCGCTCGGGAGTCTCGCTTCAAGCGTGCGGGCCTGGCACTGCCGGTGAACGCGTTCGCTACGAATCGACGCGCGGATGCTTCCTCCTCGACGCATTCTCTGTGTGATGTCGTCGAGGGATCGCCGCGGCGTAGCCTGACCGCGTGAGCGACCGCGACGAGGGCGACGAGGTGGATGCGCGGGGCCTGCGCCTGCGCGGCTGGGCGACGCGTGCGCTGTGGCCGGTCGCGATCGGCGCGCCCGTGCTGCCGGTGCTGGTCGGCATCCCGGCGCGCATCGCGGTGCCCGCGCGCGACGGCGGGCCGACGGGCGACCTCGCCGAGGGCTGGGGTGACGGCGCCGCGTTCCTGACCCAGCTCGTCGTGATCGACGCCGTGCTGCTGCTCGGCTGCGTGATCGGCGCCCTGCTGGTGCGAGCGCGGCTCGCGCGCGACCCCGGCCCCGCCATCATCGGCGGCACCAGCTCTGCGCTCGTGACGCGGTACGAGTCGTGGGCGGTGCTCGCGCAGGCCGGCGGCGGCATCCTGTTCGCGCTCGGGATCGGCCTCGAGGAGCCGAACCCGGCGCTCGCCGCACGATGCCTGATCATGGGTCTGTGGGCGATCGTGGTCGGCACGGCCGCCCTCATCGTCCTCGCCGGGCGCGCGCTGCGCCCGCGCACGAGCCCTCCCGAGGAGAACCTGCCGTGAGCATCCCCGCGCCCGACCGCACGACCGACCCCGGCTATGCCGATTGGCGCGCGCGGGTGGATGCCGTGTGGGCCGACGACGCCCTCGACGAGCGCGAGGTCATGCGCCGCATCGACGCGCTCGCGGCGGAGCGCCCCGACGATCCCGAGGCGCTGGCCGAGGCCGGCGGCGCCCGCGACTCGGCCGGCCTCGAGTCGTGGGCCGAGCAGCTCTACGTGCGCGCGCTCGACGGGGGGCTCGGCGAGCCGTTCCGCTCGCAGGTCGTGATCCAGCTCGCGTCGACCGTGCGCAACCTCGGCCGACCCGAGGAGTCGATCGCGCTGATCGACGCGCACTACGGCGACCGGCCCGATCACGAGCTCGCGGCGGCGGCGAGCGCCTTCCGCGCTCTCGCGCTCACCTCGGCCGGACGCCAGGTCGAGGCGGTCGCCGACCTGCTGCTCGCGCTCGCTCCGACGCTGCCGCGCTACCAGCGCTCGGTGCGCGGGTACGCCCGCGAGCTGCTGGGCGACGAGGGCGAGGAAGGCTGAGCCGCCTCACTGCGGGGCTCGCGCGGCCCGCGAGACTCCTGTGAGCCGCCGCCGCATCCACCGCCTCGTCGCCGCCTGTTAACCCGCGGTCTTTACGGTCGGCGGCGTGGATGCCCGCCCCGACTCCCCCGCGCCGACCCGCGCCGCGCGGTCGGCGAGCGCGGGATCCGCCGCGTCGGCGACCGCGCGCGGCTCCGGCTTCCGCGCCGACGTGCACGGCATCCGCGCCCTCGCCGTGACGCTCGTCGTGATCTACCACCTGCATCTCGGCGTGCCGCAGGGCGGATTCGTCGGCGTCGACGCCTTCTTCGTCGTGTCGGGCTTCCTCATCACCGGGCATCTGGTGCGCGAGCTGCGTCGCGACGGACGCGTCGATCTGCCGGCGTTCTGGGCCCGCCGGGCGCGTCGCCTCATCCCCTCGGCGCTCGTGGTCATCGTCGTCGCGGGCGCCGTCGGCCTGGCGGTCACGCCGAAGGAGGACTGGCCGCGGCTCGGCAGCGAGCTGGCGGCGAGCGTGCTCTATGTCGAGAACTGGTTCCTGGCCTCGGCGAGCGTCGACTACCTCGCGGCCGGCGCCTCGGCGACGCCGTTCCAGCACTTCTGGTCGCTCGGCGTCGAGGAGCAGTTCTACCTGGTCTGGCCGCTGCTCCTGCTGCTGGCGTGGCGGGTGCTCGCTCGGCGGCGACGGGGAACGACGCGTGCGGCAGACCTGGACCCGACCGACTCCCGCGCCGTCGAGCGGGATGCGCACCGCCGCCTCCGTGTCGCGACACTGCTCGTCGCGCTCGTCACGGCCGGGTCTCTCGCGGCGTCGATCGTGCTGACCGCCACGAACCCGGAGCCGGCCTACTTCTGGCCGCACACCCGCGCGTGGGAGTTCGGCGCCGGAGCCCTGCTCGCGCTGACCGGCGCGCGCCTGCCGTCGCGGCTCGCGGTTCCGGCCGCGCTGCTCGGCTGGGCCGCCCTGATCGCCGTCGGCCTGCTGCTGCCCGCCTCGGTGCCCTATCCGGGCCTCGCCGCGGCGCTCCCGGTCGCGGCGACCGCGCTCATCATCGCCGCCCGCGCCGAGACCGGCGCCGTCGGACGTGTGCTGCGCACTCCCCCGGTGCGCGCGCTCGGCACCCTCAGCTACACGCTCTACCTCTGGCACTGGCCGGTCGGCATCCTGCTGCCGAAGGCCGTCGACGGAGCGATCCCGGCCGAGCCTCTCGTCATCGCCGTCGTGTCACTCGCGCTCGCCGCGCTCACGCACGTGCTCGTCGAGCGGCCCGTCCTGGCCCCGCGGATGCGCCGGGTGCGCCCGCGGGTCGTGCTCGCGGCGACCGCGGGCGCGATGGTGCTCGTGCTGGCCGCGCCGGGCGCCGGCTGGGCGGCGATCGCCGGACAGGTCGCCGACGACCGCGGGCTCGCCGGCCGGCTCGCGGTGACGCAGGCCGACTGCTTCGGGGCGGCGGCGATCGCGCATCCCGAGCAGTGCGCGCTGAACGGCGACGCCGCGCTCGGCTTCACGCCCTCGACGCTGACCGCCGAGTACGACATCTCGCCCACCTGGGACGAGTGCCAGGCCCGCGACGACAAGCCGGTCAGCTGCGTGATCGGCGTGCGCGGCGGCACTCGCGTCGCGCTGATCGGCGACTCGCACGCGCACCACTGGGAGTCGGCGCTCGCCCGTCTGGCCGAGGAGCGCGGCTGGGAGCTGCACCTCTTCGTCAAGGGCGGCTGCGAGTTCTCGCACATCGACTGGAGCGACGTGGACGCGGCGGAGAAGCGGCGCTGCGACGCCTGGAACCAGAAGGTGGATGCGGCCCTCGCCGACGAGGACCCCTACGGTCTGGTCTTCACCTCGGCGCGCGCCGACCTGCGCGGGCAGCCGGTCGGGCTCGCCGGCGACGCCCCGGACACTGATTCCGGCACGACCGACGCCGCCGCCCTCGACCCCGACACCGCCGCCGGACGCACCGCGATCGCCGACGCCGGCTACCTCGCCTCCTGGCAGCCGCTGATCGACCGCGGCACGACCGTGCTCGGCATCCGCGACACCCCGGCCGTCGGCACCGGCAACCGCGCGTGCCTCGACGCGAACCCCGACGACGTCGGCACCTGCGAGATCAGCGCCGACCGCGCGTTCGCGGCGACCGACCGGCTGGCGGCGGCCGCCGCATCCACCTCGGGCGCGCACGAGCTCGACCTGACGTCGTCGCTCTGCCGCGACGACTCGTGCCCGGCCGTGATCGGCAACGTGCTCGTGTTCCGCGACTCGCAGCACCTCACCGCGACCTACTCGGCGACGCTGGCCCCTGCGCTCGGCCGGGCCGTGGATGCGGCGCTCGAGTCGCCCGCGCCCTGACGTCCGACGCGTCCTGGTCGCGCGATCGTGCGCCGGTTCGCGCCCGCGCCCTCAGCGCCGCAGCTTGTCGAGCGTGTTCATGTTGCGGCTCGTCAGCCACGGCTTGAAGCGCGCCTTCGCCTGCGCCTTGCCCATCACGCTGTCGAGCGTCGAGCCCTTCTGCACGGTCCAGTAGAGGACGCCGTGCGCGAGCTCGGCCCTCTCGAGCTCGGGGTCGAGGCCCTGGATGCTCTGCTCCAGCTCGGCGCGGGTGTCGGCGTGCTCGGCGATCACGACGTAGTCGTGCCAGCCGTCGCGCCCGCGCTCGAAGGGGTAGTCGTCGATCACCCGCGCGAGCTCGGCGTCGTCGAGCACGTGCACCCAGGCGTCGTAGCCGAAGCGCTCGCGCAGCGCCGCCTCGAGCTCGCTCTTCACGGTCGCGGCCGCCTTGCTCGTCTTGAGCACGACGTTGCCGCTCGCCAGCACCGTGCGCACGCCGTTGTAGCCGAGGCCCTTCACGCACGCGGCCAGATCGGCCATCTTGATGTTCACTCCGCCCACGTTGACTCCACGGAGCAGGGCGACATAGCCGGTCATGCGCTCAGGCTAGGCCCCTCCGCCGACAGACACGGAAGGGCCGGCGGGAACTCTCCCACCGGCCCCTCCGGCCGTTCAGCTGAGCTCAGCCGCCGCGCGAGGCGCAGTCGGCACGAGGTCAGTGGTTGTGACCGGCGTGCTCGTCCTCGTCGGCCAGCGTCGCGTCGGCGCCGATGAGCGGGCTGTCGTCGCCGTCGCCGAGCGCGGTGGCGGTGAAGGCGCTGACGTCGACGGGCTTGCCGTCGGCATCCACGACCTTGGCCTTGCTCAGCACGACCGCGAGGGCCTTGCTGCGGGCCACGTCGGCGACCATGGCCGGGATCTGACCGCCCTGGTCGAGGGCCTTGATGAAGTCGCCGGGCTCCATGCCGTACTGCGCCGAGGCCTGCACCAGGTAGGTGGTGAGCTCGTTCTGCGAGACCTGGATCTCCTCCTTCTCGACGATGCCGTCGAGGAGGACCTGCTGGCGGAAGTTCTTCTGCGTCGACTCGGTGACCTCGGCGCGGTGCTCGTCGTCCTCGAGACGGTTCTCCTGCTCGAGGTGGCGGTGCACCTCGTCTTCGACCATCTTCTCGGGAACCGGGATCTCGACGCCCTCGAGCAGCACGTCGACGATCTGGTCGCGCGCCTGGGCGCCCTGACCGAAGACCTTCGACTTGCCGAGCTGCTCGCGCAGGTCGGCCTTGAGCTCGTCGATCGTGTCGAACTGGCTGGCGATCTGGGCGAAGTCGTCGTCGGCCTCGGGCAGCTCGCGCTCCTTGACGGCGTTCAGCGTGACGGCGATCTGCGCGGTCTCGCCCTCGTGGTCGCCGCCGAGCAGCGGGGCCTCGAAGGTGGTCGACTCGCCGGCGGTGAGGGTGTCGAGGGCCTCGTCGATGCCCTCGATCAGCTCGCCCGAGCCGATCTCGTAGGAGACGTTCGAGGCGGTGTCGACCTGCTCGTCGCCGATCGTGGCGACGAGGTCGAGCTGCGCGAAGTCGCCGGTCTTGGCCGGACGGTCGACGGTCACCAGGGTGCCGAAGCGGGTGCGCAGGTTCTCGAGCTCGGTCTCGACGTCCTCGTCGGAGATCTCGGCGTTGTCGACCTTGAGCTCGAGGCCGTCGTAGGCCGGCATGTCGAACTCGGGGCGCACATCCACCTCGACGGCGATCTTCAGGTCGCCCTGGAAGGTCTTGGCGTCGGGCCACTCGAGCACGTCGGCCTCGGGGCGGCCGATCGGCTTGACGTCCTCGGCCTGGGCGGCCTCGCGGTAGTAGCGGTCGAGGCCCTCGCTCACGGCGTGGTTGAGCACCTCTTCGCGGCCGACGCGCTGGTCGATGATGGGCGGCGGCACCTTGCCCTTGCGGAAGCCGGGGATGCTGACCTGCTCGGCGATGTGCTCGTAGGCGTGCGCGATGGCGGGCTTCAGCTCCTCCGGCGTCACCGAGATGGTGAGCTTGACGCGGGTGGGCGTGAGCTTCTCGACGGTCGTCGTGACCATAAGGGGGTTATCTCCTGCTGTCGGTGGTCTGGTTGGTCGGGGCGACAGGATTCGAACCTGCGGCCTCCCGCTCCCAAAGCGGGTGCTCTAGCCAAGCTGAGCTACGCCCCGCGGATTCCGATCCGCTCGGGGGAACCGCGGTGTCGCTCTCGCTTCACCGCGGGTGCCTGGCATTGCCCGGAAAACGGCCGCGCGACAGTCTAGCGGAGGGGATGCGCGGGTTCCTGCGTGCGCGGAATCGCTGCTTCTCATCGCTGCCGGCTCGGCGCTGACGGCCCGCGTGTGACGCGCCCGGCCGTGTCACGGGTTGCGGATGAGACGCACGTCCGAGGCCTGTCTCGGCTCGCGACCTCTCCTCATCCGAAACGGCGTGCGCCACGCGGCGCTTGTCGCGTCCCGCGCGTCGCTCCCGCGGATGTCGGTGGTGAGGCGCACCCTGTCTGCATGGCCGACATCGACATCCGCGAACTGCGGGCATACGAGCCGTACTGCGTCCGCTGCGGCGAGTCCGGTCCGATCGAGACGAGCAGCTTCCTCGCCTTCGCCTGGGAGCAGTCGCACCAGTGCGCCGAGGATGCACTCGACGCCCGCGACGGCGAGGAGCTCGAGAGCGAGCTGCGCCGCAGCGCCTGAGCTCGCGGGCTGGGTTCGGCACACCGCGCGACTTGCGTCGGCGCTCGGTGACCAGCCCGCTCGATGGCCGACCTGCTCCGTGGGCCCGCGGATTCTCGCGCCGCTTCCGTGCAGTAGGCTGTCTCCCGGTTCCGGCTCGCCCGGAATCACGGGGATGTAGCTCAATGGTAGAGCCTCAGTCTTCCAAACTGATTACGCGGGTTCGATTCCCGTCATCCCCTCCACATCACCATCTCGCCCCGAGATCTCGGCGGCCGGCGACACTCGCTCGGCACCGTCGCGTCACGCCGACCGCGGCTCGCTCGTGATCAGCAGCACGTTGCCATCGGGGTCGTCGATCATCGTCGCGTAGGGCTGGAGCAGGTGGCCCGGCACTCGGCGCTGAACGCCGCCCGCGGCCGGCGCGCCGGCCCAGAGCGCATCCACCGTCGCATCGTCGTCGACGAAGAACTCCGTCACCTGCTGGTACTCGTCGTCGCCGGCGGCCGCCGCCGAACGCTCCCGCGACGGATCGAGACGGCGGGCCGTCTCGTCGGTCGTCAGCAGCAGCGTCACGCCCTCGGCCAGGCGGCAGCTGATGACCGGCCGGTCCGGGTTCGGGTCGGGCACGTCGAGGCCGAGGGCGCGGTAGAACGTCGCCGACCGCGCGAGGTCGCGCACGTACAGCACGACCATTCCGAATCGGATGCTCATAGGGTCTCCTTGATGGTGAATTCCGGTAGATCATCTACCACGGTAGACGAAATGGAGATGGATCGCATGAGCGCCGATCTCGGAGCGCTGCTCCGCCGACTCCTCGACGAGATCGTCGAGCGCGAGACGCCGATCCTGCGCGAACGCGGACTCTCGATGTGGGAGTACGTCGTGCTCACGGCGATCGCGAGCAGCCCCGGCCTCAGCCAGAGCGATCTCGCCGAGCGCAGCCGTCGCGACGCGACCCGACTCATCCGGCACCTCGACGACCTCGCCGAGCGCGGGCTGATCGTGCGCGCGGTCGATGCGGGCGATCGCCGCCGCCGCACGGTCGAACTCTCCCCTGCCGGCGTGGAGCTGCTCGCCGCGACGCGTCGCGACATCCGCCGCATGGAGGACGCGCTGCTCTCGGCCCTGCCCGAGCATGACCGGGATGCGCTGCGCACGTCGCTCGAGGCGGTCACGCGCGCAGAGTGAGCAGCTCCCGCTCAGCGCGCCTGCTCACCGCCGCCCGAGCCGCCTCGCTCAGCCCCGCTGCGCGGCCGCCTCGAGCGTCCTCTGCAGCGTCGCCGGCAGGCGTCCGGCGCCGAAGTCGTAGAAGCGCGCCCAGGTCGGCGTGATCGTGATGCGCACCATCTGCTCGTAGCCGGCGGTGACGGCCTGCTCGAAGCCGGCCACCTCATCCGGGCTCATCGTCTTCGCCGCCGCGTCGATGTACTCGCGCGGGATGCCGTCCAAGGTCTCGAGCGACGCCGGCCCGCGCACGAGCAGCGATTTCGAGTCGGCCGGGCTGTGACCCGAGTCGATCGTGACCGCGACGGACGGCCGCCGCCGCAGCGCCGCGTTCTTCGGGGCGTCGACGATCGTGCAGATCACGATCGCCGTGCCGTTCCAGAGGAAGCCGATCGGGATGACACGGGGCGTGCCGTCGAGCCCGCGGTAGGCCAGGTGCAGCAGCGGCGCCGAGCGCAGCAGCTCCTGCGCTCCCGGCTGCTCGAGCTCGGACCTCATCTCGTCGTCGCGCATGGCATCCCCTTCGATCCGGATGCCGCCCACGCTACGACCGCGGGCCCGCCCGCGCACCCGTGCCGGCTGCACCCGGCCGCCCAGAACGCCGCCTAGTGCGGCGACACCACCAGCTTCACGCCGAAGCCGACGAGCACCGTGCCGGTGACGCGGTCGATGATCCTCGTCGCGCGCGGGTGGCGCAGCCAGCGCGCCGCGAACGACGACGCCGCGATCAGCCCCGCGAACCAGACCGCGCTGAGCAGGTTGTGCACGAGCGCCAGCACGAGACCCATGAGGATCGGCGACGACCCGTGCGGGATGAACTGCGGGATCGTCGCGATGTAGAACACGCCGACTTTCGGGTTGAGCAGGTTCGTGGTCGCGCCGGTCAGCCACGCGCGCAGCAGCGGGTGACGTCCGCGGGTGTCGACCGCGGGCACGTCGGGCTCGGCCAGCCCGCCGCGCCGGAACGTCTTCACGATGAGCGAGATGCCGAGGAAGACCATGTAGAGCGCGCCCGCGAGCGTCAGGAGGCGGTACGCCAGCTCCGACGCGGCCAGCAGCGCCGACGCGCCCACCGCCGCCGCCACGCCCCATACCATCGCGCCCGACGCGATGCCGCCGCCGGTCGCGATCGCGACCGCACGCCCCTTCGTCAGCGCCGAGCGCAGCACAAGGGTCGAGTCGAGCCCGGGAATGATCGTGAGCAGCGCCGCCACCACGGTGAAGCCGGCGATCGCCTGCCAGAAGGTCATGCGCGGAGTCTAGGGATGCGCGGGGCGGGCACAAACGCACGACGCGAGTCGCGCATCCACCCTGCACGGCACCCCCACGGCGCCCCGCGCGTCAGCTCCGATCGGGATGCTTCTTCACCGTGCGCACCGAGCCGTCGCGCTCCCAGTGGGTCCACTCGCCCGAGCGCTTCCCGTGCACCCAGTCGCCCTCGTCCATGAGCGCGCCGTCGTCGTGCCAGCGCCGCCAGCGGCCGTGCTGCGCTCCGGCGACGAATCCACCACGCTGCAGCAGCTCGCCGTTCTCGCGCCACCACGTCCAGTCGCCGGTGAACTCGCCGTCGGCGAACCGCCCTTCCGCCTTCTTCTGGCCGGAGCGGTACCAGTACTCCGCCGCACCGCTCTTCACGCCGTCGGCGTAGTGCTCGACCGAGTCGAGCGACCCGTCGGCGAAGTGGATGCAGTGCTCGCCGTCGCGCGGAGGCTCACCGCCCCGCGGACTCACGCGACGCCCTCGCCCGTGAACTCGCCGGCCGCCGCTCCGGCCCCGGCCCCGGCGGAGCCGTCCGCCACACCTGCCGCGCCGTCGGCCGCGATCGGCCCGGCGATCTCCCACACGTGCCCGTCCGGGTCGCGGAACGCCGCCGTGCGGATGCCCCACGGCCGATCCATCGGCCCGTTGAGCAGCTCGACGCCGCGCGAGCGCAGCAGCTCGGCGCGCGCATCCACGTCGTCGACATCGAGGGTGAACTGCACGCGCACGCCGGCCTCGGCGTCGCCGACCGGCGCCGGCCCGACCAGGTCGGCGGCCTCGCCGACCTGCAGCAGGTTGATCATCGTCGGCCCGAAGACGAACACGACCGAGTTCTCGTCCTCCCAGTGCACCGGCAGCTCGAAGACGCGGCCGTAGAACTCCTTCGCGGCGGCGACGTCCTCGACGAAGAGCGTCACGGCCGGGATGCGGGCGGTCCAATCAGTCATGTGAACACCGTACACATCCGCACCGCGCCGCTCCATCCCCGGGATGCCGAACGCAATTCAGCACGAATCGCCTCCGACGCCCCGCGCCGGCCATCGGGCGCGATTCGTGCTGAATTGCGAAAAGGGGTCGCGCGGATGCGGGTGCGAGGATCGGAGCGTGGATGACGCGGGCGGCACGGCGGGCGGCGACGCCTGCGAGCAGCTCGCCCGCGTGGCCGAGCGCCTGGCCGAGCGCACCGACGAGCCGCACCGCTTCCTGCGCGGGCTCGCCTGGAACTGCGCCGGCATCCGCCTCGACCCGCGCGGCCTGCTCGATCTCGCCCGCGGCGGACGCAACCGCTTCCGCGGCGGCGGCTTCCGCTCCGAGTTCGACGACGGCACGACCGGCCAGGTGCGGCACTTCACCGGCATCGCCGTCGCGCCCGTGCTGATCGGCGAGTCGGCGACCCGGTGGGCGATGCGAACGGTGCTGCGCGACCCCGAGACGAGCGCCGACCACCGGCTGAGCATCGCGGCGCTCGAATTCTCGGCGGCGCTGCGGGAGGCGCGCATCCACCCCGCGGATGCCGGCGCCTGGATCCGCGAGCACCTCGCGACACGCGCAAGGTGAGCCGGGTATGACGCCGAAAAAGATCACGATCAGATAACGGCCGGGGTACGCGAGATGCGAGCGGATCTCGGGCGGATTTCTCGATTTCGACCAGCGGTCAACAAAACGCCAGTTCAGGACCGTGTTATGCGCAGGCCATGACCCCCGAGCGCGGGACGCAGCTCTGTCCGCACTATGGAGGACAGACGCGTCGGGAACGTCTACCCCCTAAGAGGGGGCAAACCCCCCGAAACGGGGGGACGTATATTTCCAACAGCCGTCGAGCTTGTCCCCGCAGAATCGACGGCCACCCCGAAACCCGTATCCCCTTATGTAACCCCGATACATAGGAGCCCCTCCGATGACTCTCGTCACCCCCACCACGACGGCCGCCCCCGCCGGCTGGTACCGCGACCCGCTCGGCCTCCCCCAGCTGCGCTGGTGGAACGGCATGACCTGGACCAACACGATCCAGGAGACCCGCCCGGAGGTGCACATCGGCGACACCGCGTTCGCGAGCGCATCGGAGCCGCTGGTCGGCACCTACGTCGCCTAGCGACACCTGCCCCACAGCTGCAGGCCCGCACCATCGGAGGGATGGTGCGGGCCTGTTGTGTGTGCGGCGTCCGCCGCGCCGGCACGGCGCCGACAGCGCCGCCTCAGCGACGCGGCGTCAGCCCGCGCTCGACTGCAGCCAGGCCAGCACGGCGAGCACCCGTCGGTGGTCCGAGCCCGAATCGTCGAGGCCGAGCTTGCCGAAGATCGCCGACACGTTCTTCTCCACGGCCCCGACGCCGATCGTGAGCGCCGCGGCGACCCCGGCGTTCGTGCGTCCCTCGGCCATGAGCTGCAGCACCTCCCGCTCCCGCCGGGTCAGCGATTCGAGCGGATCGCGGCGTCGCCCGAGCAGCTGGGTCACGACCTCGGGATCGAGCACCGTGCCGCCGTCGGCGATGCGCGTGATCGCCGCATCCAGCTCATCGAGCGAGGCGACGCGGTCCTTCAGCAGGTAGCCGACGCCGCCGGCCCCGGAGCCGAGCAGCTCCTGCGCATAGGCCACCTCGACGTACTGCGACAGCAGCAGGATGCCCACCTCGGGTCGCGCGCGGCGCAGCGCGATCGCGGCCCGCACGCCCTCGTCGCGGAACGTCGGCGGCAGGCGCACGTCGAGCACGACGAGCCGCGCATCCACCTCGCCGACCCGATCGACCAGGTCAACTGCGTCGCCGAGCGCGCCGACGACCTCGTGCCCCGCCTCCTCGACGACGCGCACCAGGCCCTCGCGCAGCAGCACGGAGTCGTCGACGACGAGGATGCGCAGGCCGGCCATGCCCTCCACCGTAGGGGCGGGCACGGCCGGCACGGCGCTCACGGGCGTCGCCGCGCTCACGACGCTCGAGGTCATCGCGTCAGCGGCAGGTGCGCGATCAGCTGAGTGCCGCCGCCGACCGGACTGGTCAGGGTGAGCAGCCCGCCCACACCGCGCAGACGCTCCTCGATGCCGGCGAGACCGTGGCCGGGAACGCTCAGCGCTCCCCCGCGCCCGTTGTCGGTCACGCTGAGATCGAGCCAGCGTTGCTCGGCGGCGGCGTCCGTCGACGCCGCCGGATCGGGCGCGCGCCGCAGCTGCAGCGCCACCGTCACGCCCGCGGCGCCCGCGTGCTTCGCCGCGTTCGTCAGCGCCTCGGCGGCGATGAAGTAGGCGTTGCGCTCGACCTCGGTCGGGATCTCGAGATCGCTCGGCAGCTCGTCGACGAACCGCGTCGGCACGACCGCGCGATCGCAGAGTCCGGCGAGCGCCGCACGCAGGCCCCGATCGAGCAGCAGCGGCGGGGCGAAGCCGCGTGACAGCGCCCGCAGCTCCTCCAGCGCCTCGCGCGACTGGGCGAGCGCCTCGGCGATCAGGGCGCGGCTGCGCTCGGGGTCGGCCTCGAGCTGGCGGTCGGCGGCGGCGAGATCCATCTGCAGGCGCACGAGACGCTGCTGCGGTCCGTCGTGGATGTCGCGCTCGAGCCGGCGCAGCGCCTGCCCCTCGGCCGAGGTGGCGGCCTCGCGCGACGCGGTGAGCGTCTGCACCTGCACGCGCAGCCGATCGCTCGACCAGGCGCCGAGCATCCCCTTCGCCACGGCCCAGTGCATGAGCGTGAGCCCACGGGTGACGAGCGGCAGCGTGGCCAGGAAGAGCAGGCCGATCACGAAGTGAAAGATGCTGTCGAGCACCGGGTTCGGCTCGCCGCCGAGCAGCGCCGAGAGCTGCCCCGCGAAGTTGCGACTGCGGTCGGCATCCGGGAAGGCGAGCACCCAGATCCAGTAGGTGACGCCGCCGATCGCGCTCGCCAGCCAGGTGATGACGATCGACCAGCTCAGCACGCCGAGGACGAGGTTCACGATCATGCCGTGCACCAGGTGCACCCAGTAGTGCGGGTCGGCGTAGGGGCCGAAGACGCGCGAGATCCAGCCGGTCGGGGGCTTGCGCTCCCAGTCGACGCGCGAGATCGCGGGCCGCCCGGCGGCGCGCAGCCGCAGCAGCTCGAAGTCGCCGAGCCCGCGGGCGACGTAGAGCGCCGCCAGCACGATGAAGAAGCCGACGAGCAGGGTGATCATGCCGACGCCGGTCCACAGCAGCGTGCTCAGCAGCGACGTCGCGACCACGACGATCGGCAGCAGCGGCAGCAGGAAGCCGAGCTCGGGCAGCACGGTGCGCCAGAGATCGAGGTACCGGCGGCCGAGGGGCGGGGTGGATGCGGCGGCCGGCGCGGGCGGCACCGGTCCGGCGGGCGCGGCGGCGGCCTCCTGAGGTGGGATGTCGTTCGACAACGTCGTGGTCATGCTCCGAGTCTCGCGAGCGCGCGGGCGTCTGAGAATGACGTGCGCATCCGGGTCCGACGGGGGGATAACCCCCGAAAATACAGGGGTAAGTGGAGCCTCAGCTTGCTTGCGGAATACGTGCAGGTGCGTAGCGTTGACCCCGTCAGCAGGCCGAAACGGCCCCGAGCCTCAGGTTCTGAGGCCGACTGCGAGGAGATGAAGTGACTGACGTCAAGGCTGTTCCCACCACCACTCTCAACCCCGATGCCGTCGCCGGCACCGCCCAGTTCCTCACCCCGATCGTCGTGGGCCTGACCGCCCTCAGCGTCGACGGCAAGCAGGCGCACTGGCACGTGCGCGGCGCGAACTTCCAGGCCGTGCACGAGCTGCTGGACGACGTCGTCGACCACGCCCGCGAGTGGGCCGACACCGCCGCCGAGCGCGTCGTCGCCCTGGGCCTGCCGCTCGACGGCCGCATCCAGACCGTCGCCGCCGCGACCAAGACCCCCGAGCTGGCCACCGGCTTCCAGCAGGCCGACCAGACCATCGCCCAGATCGTCGCGCAGATCGACGCCGTGCTCGTGGATGTGCGCACCGCGATCGACGAGCTCGGCGAGATCGACGCCTCGAGCCAGGACGTCGCGATCGAGATCGCCCGCGGCCTCGAGAAGGACCGCTGGTTCCTCTTCTCGCACATCGCGGCCTGATCCGCAGCGCTCCTCGTCAGAAGGCCCGTCCCGTTCTCGGGGCGGGCCTTCGGCGTGTCCGGGGTGCGGGCGGCGCCGCGAGCCGTTCCGTGCCTCAGAGCGTGCGGTGCGTGAACTCCCCGGCGAGCAGCGTCGCCGCCACGGGCAGCCCGCGCAGCGCATCCCCGGTCGCATCGGCTGCCGCGGCGACCGGATCGGCGTCGAGGATCGCGAGGTCGGCCGGCTGCCCCGCCGTCAGCGAGCTGCGCACCGACGCGGCGAGCGCAGCTGCGAAGGGCACGGTCTGCTCGGGATGCCAGGCCTCGCGCCCGTCACGCGCCCGCGTGACCGCCGCGGCCATCGTGACCCACGGATCGAGCGGCGCGACCGGCGCATCCGATCCGAACCAGAGCCGCACGCCCGCATCCTGCAGCGCGCGCCAGGCGAAGGAGCGCTCGGTGCGCCCCGCCCAGAGCGCGTCAGCGACATCGCGATCGTCCATGGCGTGCTCGGGCTGCACGCTCACCTCGATGCCCAGGCGGGCGAAGCGGGGCAGGTCGGCGGGATCGACGAGCTGGGCGTGCTCCATCCAGCCGCCGCGGCTCAACCCGTCGCGGTCGAGGCTCTCGTAGACGTCGAGCGCGCGCGTGACGGCGAGATCGCCGATGCCGTGGATGGTCGGCACGAGTCCGACCGCGAGGCCCTCGCGCGCCCGTGCCTCGAGCTCCGCGCCCGGGTTGACGGCGAGGCCGTGCGCCTCGGCTCCGGTCATGCCGTCGTAGGCGTGCACGCAGTGCGCCGTGCGGGTGTTGAGCGAGCCGTCGGCGAAGAGCTTGAACTCGCCCCCGACCACGAGGCTGTCGGCGCCGGCGAGCGGGGCGTCGGTGCGCATCCCGCGCTCGATCGCGAGGGCGAGATCGTGCGGATAGACCGCGGCGCGCACCCGGATGCGCGGGAACGCCGCATCGGCACGACGCCGCAGCCACGACCCCGCCGCGTCGGACATCTCGAGATCGCGGATGCCGACGACCCCGCGCTGCGCCGCCGCGGTCACCGCGTCGGCGACCCAGCGATCGGTCACCTCGACCGGCAGCGCGCTGAGCTGAGCGCTCGCGTCGAAGGCGGGCTTCTCGCGCAGCACGGTCCCGGTCTCATCGAGGCCGAGCACCCGCAGTGCGAGCGGGTTCGCCCACACCGTGTGCAGGTCGTGGCTGATCGCCGCGATCGGCTGCGTGTCGCCGAGCAGCGCGGCGTCGAGTGCATCGGGCCAGAGCGCATCGCGGAAGCCGTGGCCCACCAGCACGCTCCCCGACTCGGGCGGCGTGACGCGCGCGTGCTCGCGCAGGATCGCCGCCGCCTGCGCGGCCGTCGTCGCGGCACTCACATCGACGCGGCGCCGCGAGATCGCCCACTGCACGAGGTGCACGTGGTGATCCCAGAGGCCCGGGGTGACGGCGCGGCCGTCGAGATCGAGGCGCTCGGCGCGGGCGGCGTCGGGATGCGCATCCACCTGATCGGTGCCCACCGCGGCGATGCGGTCGTCGACGACGAGGAGGGGCTGCGGGGCTGCGGACGCACCCGCGTCGAGGGATGCCGGTGTCGCCGGGTCGAGCAGGCGCGCGCCGGTGACCAGCAGCGCGCGGGCGGCGTCGCTCACTCGGGCGCTCCGGACTGAGCCGCCTGCTCCGGGGTCTTCGACTTCTCCGCCGCCTCGGCCTGCTCCGCCGGCGCGTCGAGCGCCGCGCGCCGCCGCATCTCCGCGGCGAGCGACGGCTGCGCATAGGGCCCGTCGCCCTCGAGCTCGGCGACGATGCGCTCGTGCACCTCGGGCGCCTTGTTCTGGCTCAGCTTGGCGCGCGCATCCATCCGCTCGACCCGGATGCGGATGCCCACCGTGCCCTTCGAGAGGCGGCGGGCGCCCTCCTCGTCGAGGTCGAGCGAGCGGCCGCCCGGCATGTCCTTCTCGAAGTGGTCGGTCAGGTGCTCGAGCACGCGGTAGTTCTCCTCGAAGCCGAGGATCTCGGGCGTGCCCCAGAGGTGCGCGGTCACGTGGTTCCAGGTCGGCACGTTCTGACCCTCGGGGTACCAGCTCGGCGAGATGTAGCCGTGCGGGCCCTGCACGATCAGCAGCACCTCGTCCGAGCCGAGCCCGTGCAGCTGCTCGTCGGGGCGCCCGACGTGGCTGACCAGCACGATCTCGTCACCCGCCGAGGCCTCCTCGTCGAGCAGGAACGGGTAGTGCGAGGCGACCATGCCGGTCGGCGTCGTCGACACGATCGTCACCCACGGGTTCTCGCGGACCAGCCGCTTCACCTCGTCGCGGTCGAGCAGCAGGAAGTGCGGGGTGTGGCGCATCCGCTCAGGATGCCAGAGTCGGGCGACCTCGCCGCGCAGCCGTCCCGCGTCGCCGATCCGCGCCGATCCCGGTGGATGCGCACCCGGCGCTGCCGCTCAGGCCTGGTCGAGCGGGCACCAGTAGAGCTTGCGCCCCGCCATCTCCTGCATCGCGATCTCGGTGCCGCACACCCGGCACGGCAGACCCGTGCGGTGGTAGACCCAGTGCCGGTCGTCGCGGCTCGCGAGCGCCCGCGCCTTCGCGGCGCCGCGCAGTCCGTCGATCGTGAGCATCTGGCCCGTCTTCACGCCGATGCGCAGCAGGTGATCCCAGTCGGTCCAGAGCGCGCGCAGCACGTCCTCCGGCAGCTCGGCCGCCGTGGCGAACGGCGACAGCCGCGCGCGGAACAGCATCTCGGCGCGGTAGACGTTGCCGATGCCGCTCACGACCGACTGATCCATGAGCACGAGGCCGATCGCCTGGCGCTTGCGGCCGGCCAGCTCGAGGAACCGCCGCTCGCCGCGCACGCGGCCGTCGACGAGCGGATCCGGTCCGAGGCGGGCGAGCACCGCATCAACGCCCTCGCCGTCGAGCACCTCGCACGCCGTCGGGCCGCGCAGATCGGCGACCGCGTGATCCGTCAGCAGGCGCACGCGCACCTGGCCGATCGGCTCGGGCGGGAAGCCCTCGAGCTCGGCGCCGAGCCGCTCGGACTCGGCCATGCGCAGGCGGCGCGGGGCGCCCATCGAGGCAAGCGAGTCGGCGTTGTCGCGCGCCGTGCTCTCGGGGTCGCGCGCGACCGCAGGCACGTCGATGTCGCCCGCGAAGTCCCACGCGCCGTACATGCCCAGGTGCACGCGCAGCCACAGCCCGTTGTCGAACTCGAGGAACATCTGCTTGCCGACCGCGCGACAGCGCACGATCGAGCGCCCGTCGATCAGGCGCGCATCGGCCGCGAAGCGCCCCTGCGGGCTCGACACCGCGACCGGCACGCCCTCGAAATGGCGCGCGAACTGCGCCGTGATGCGGTGGACGGAATGGCCCTCGGGCATGTCAGCGGATGTCGTGGCCGGCGATCGCGGCCGTCGCCTCGTACTCGGCCAGCTGCGCGATGCGACGGGCGTGACGCTCCTCGCCGCTGAACGGCGTCGCGATGAAGAGGTCGATGAACTCGATCGCCTCCTCCACGGTGTGCTGGCGAGCGCCGATCGAGATCACGTTCGCGTCGTTGTGCTCGCGCGCCAGCTCGGCCGTCGAGCGGTTCCACACCAGCGCGGCGCGCGCGCCCTCGACCTTGTTCGCGGCGATCTGCTCGCCGTTGCCCGATCCGCCGAAGACGACGCCCAGCGCATCCACCCCCGCCGCCTGATCGGCGACCACGGCGAGCGCCGCGCCGATGCAGAAGCTCGGGTAGTCGTCGAGCGGGTCGTAGCTCTGCGGACCGTGGTCGACGACCTCGTGCCCCGCCCCGGCCAGGTGGTCCTGCAGCGTGCGGCTGAACTCGAGGCCGGCGTGATCGGTGGCGATGTGGATGCGCATCAGTTCTGTTCTCCTGCGTCGCCGACCTCGGTGATCACCCAGGCTCCGGCGGCGTTCTTGGTCAAGCGGTAGACGTTCGTGTAGCTGTCGGGATCGGTCGAGGAGGAGTCGACCTCGTCGACCGTGACCTCGGCGCCGCCGTCGACGAAGCGCGAGCCCACGACCGAGAAGGAGTAGGCGTAGGTGTCGTCGACGCGGTACGACTTCGCGTCGCTCTCGAAGGCGGCGCAGCTGAAGTCGCCGTTGTAGAGGTCAGAGCGGAACGCGCTCGAGGTGACCTTCTTCAGCGCGGCGCAGTCGGCCTTCTCGAAGGCGCGGTCGAAGCCCTGCACGGCGGCGGCCGGACTTCCGGCGCCGCGGGTCGGGCCGTTCAGCGCGCTGATCGCGAGCGGGATGCCGACGGCGGCCGCGACGACGACGAGCAGCAGCACGAGAGCGAGGATCCACGGCCAGACGCGGCGCCGACGCTTCGGGGCGGTGGGCGGGAGGTGCGGGGCCGTCGGGGGCAGCTGCGGCGCGGCGCCGTAGGCGGGCGGGGCGCCGTACTGCGGCGGGACGGCCGGGTTCTGGGGCGGCTGCGGGAACGGCTGCTGCTGGACCGGCTGCGGCTGGACCGGCGGCTGCGGGGCGTACGGCGGCATCCCGTGCGGCCCCGGCTGGAGCGGCGGGTGCTGGTCGACCATCACGCCTCCTCGATCGCTCGCCAGTCTAGGGTTGGAGCCGGACACGATCCGCACAGATTCAAGGGAGCACTGCGTGCCTGGAGAGAACCTCACCCGCCTCGAAGCCCGCGACCGGAAGGCCATCGTCGACGTCGAGAGCTACGACGTCACGCTCGACCTCACGACCGGCGCCGAGACCTTCCGCAGCACCACCGTGGTGCGCTTCACGGCTCGCGGGGCGACCGAGACGTTCATCGACGCCATCACCCGCACCGTGCACGCGGTCACGCTCAACGGCACGGCGCTCGACCCCGCGGCGGTCAGCGACGGCGTGCGCATCCAGCTGACCGACCTGCAGGAGCACAACGAGCTCGTCGTCGACGCCGACGCGATCTACACCAACACCGGCGAGGGCCTGCACCGCTTCGTCGACCCCGTCGACGGCGAGGTGTACCTCTACTCGCAGTTCGAGGTGCCCGACAGCCGGCGCATGTACGCCGTGTTCGAGCAGCCCGACCTCAAGGCCGCGTTCACCTTCCACGTCACGGCGCCCGCCAACTGGGCCGTCGTCAGCAACTCCCCCACCCCCGAGCCGGTGTTCGCGGGCGAGGGCCGCGCGACCTGGCACTTCGAGCCGACCCCGCGCATCTCGAGCTACATCACCGCGCTCATCGCCGGGCCGTACCAGGCCGTGCACAGCGAGCTGACCAGCGCCAGCGGCCGCACCATCCCGCTCGGCGTGTTCGCGCGCAAGTCGCTGTTCCAGTACCTGGATGCCGACTACATCTTCGAGAAGACCCGCCAGGGCTTCGCCTACTACGAGGAGAAGTTCGGCTACCCGTACCCCTTCGCGAAGTACGACCAGCTCTTCGTGCCCGAGTTCAACGCGGGCGCCATGGAGAACGCGGGTGCCGTCACCTTCACCGAGACCTACGTCTTCCGCTCGAAGGTGACCGACGCGATCAAGGAGCGCCGCGTCGTCACGATCCTGCACGAGCTCGCCCACATGTGGTTCGGCGACCTCGTGACCATGAAGTGGTGGAACGACCTCTGGCTGAACGAGTCGTTCGCCGAGTGGGCATCCACCATCGCCACCGCCGAGGCCACCGAGTGGACCGAGGCGTGGACGACCTTCCAGGCCATGGAGAAGAGCTGGGCCTACAAGCAGGACCAGCTGCCCTCGACCCACCCGATCGTCGCCACGATCGACGACCTCGAGGCGGTGCAGGTCAACTTCGACGGCATCACCTACGCCAAGGGCGGATCGGTGCTGAAGCAGCTCGCCGCCTGGGTCGGCATCGACGCGTTCTTCACCGGCGTCGGGCAGTACTTCCAGAAGCACGAGTTCGGCAACACCGAGCTGCGCGACCTGCTCGTCGAGCTCGAGGCCGCCAGCGGCCGCTCGCTCGACGGCTGGGGCGCGAAGTGGCTCGAGACCGCGGGCGTCAACACCCTGCGCCCGGCCCTGTCGGTCGCCGACGACGGCACCATCGCGAGCTTCGCGATCGAGCAGAGCGCGCATCCCGACTACCCGACGATCCGCCCGCACCGTCTGGCCGTCGGCTTCTACTCTCTGCAGGGCGGCAAGCTCGTGCGCACCCACCGCCACGAGCTCGACATCGACGGCGTCTCGACCGAGGTGCCCGAGCTGGTCGGACTCGCGCGCCCCGAGCTGATCCTGCTCAACGACGACGACCTCGCCTACGCGAAGATCCGTCTCGACGACGTGTCGCTCGCCACCGCGATCGCCCACCTCAAGCACATCGAGGAACCGCTGGCCCGCGCGATCGTCTGGGGCGCCGTGTGGGATGCGACCCGCGACGGCGAGGCCAAGCCGAGCGACTACATCCGCCTCGTGCTCGACAACATCGCGACCGAGACCGAGTCGACGACCATCCGCCTGAGCCTCACGCAGCTGGCGCAGGTCGCCCGCAGCTACGTCGCGCCCGCATCGCGCGACGCCGCGATCGCCGAGGTCGGCGACACGCTGTGGACGCTCGCGCAGGGCGCCGAGCCCGGCTCGGACGCGCAGTTCCAGTTCGTGAAGTTCTTCGCGAACGTCGCCTCGACCCCGGCGCACGCCGAGGTGCTGCGCGCGCTGCAGAACGGCACGACCCGCCTCGACGGTCTCGACATCGACACCGACCTCGAGTGGGAGCTGCTCGAGGGCCTCGTGCTCACGGGCGTCGCCGGCGAGGCCCAGATCGCGACCGCCGAGGAGCGCGACAACACCTCGAACGGCCAGCAGGCCGCGGCCCGCGCGCGCGGCACTGTGCCGAGCGCCGAGGGCAAGAAGGCCGCGCTCGACCGGGCCCTGACCGATGAGCAGATCCCCAACGCGATCCTGCGGATGCTCGGCATGGGCTACCAGCACGTCAACGACCCGGCCGTGCTCGAGCCGCTCGTCGCGCCCTACTTCGACGCACTCGAGTCGATTTGGAAGAGCCGCAGCTACAAGATCGCCGAGTACATCGTGGTGTGGTTCTACCCGAGCGCGCTCGCCTCGCAGGCCCTCGTCGACCAGACGCAGGCCTGGCTGGATGCGCACCCCGACATCCCGGCGCTGCGTCGCCTCGTGCAGGAGAACCTGGCGGGCGTCGAGCGCGCCCTGGCCGCGCAGGCGGTCGACGCGGCCTGAGCCGCGGGGCGCGCCGGCGCGCTCGGCGCGCCTCGCGCGGTCCCCGGCGCGCCCCGCGCGGTCCGCGGCGCCCGCGCCACCCGTCCCGTCCCGGAGGGGCGTCGGCCACGGCCGGCGCCCCTCCGCCGTTCCGGCGCTCTGCTCGCCGCGGCGTGGTCGCCCATCGTGCTCGTCCCTCGTTTCGGATGGGAGCGTTCTCGAAGCCGTAGGAGAGCTCGAGCGCGGCTGTCATCCGAAACCGGGTACGTCGAGCGCCTCGCGCCGGCGCCGGCCGTGCCAGTGATGCTCGTCGCGACGCACGATCTCGAGGACCTGGCGCTCCAGCGCCGGCCAGTGGTGGACGACTCGGGTGAACCCGGCACGCAGAGGGAGACAGCCCATCGCGATCAGCGCCGCATCCCGGCGGCGATCAGATTCCCGCGATTCCGGAGTCGAATGCCACTCGTCTCCATCGAGCTCCAGGACGAGTCGATCGCCGATCAGGAGATCGACTCGGCCGACGCCAGGAAACGGGACCTGCGGGCGGACGCGGATGCCGAGCCGCCGAAGGCGCACACGCGGCAGCGTCTCGAGACCAGATTCGCTCCGGGCGTCGCTGCTCCGCAGCGCCCACCGCCCCTCCGATGTTCCGCTGAGGAACCCCAAGTGCGATCGGGTGATCCGACGCTGATGCAGGGCGGAGTCGATCGAGCACAGCAGCGCTTCTCGCCCCATGCACCGCTGCGCGCACAGCAGCGCGGTGGCGACATCGTCGACGCCGTCGAGCGACGTCCCCTGTCCCCAGTGCACGCGCCGCGCACCCCGGAGCGCACCGCGGGACTGATGCCCGCTCTGGTCGAGCCGTAGGTGCTCGGTCCGCTCGAGGACCCAGACGCCCTTACGCTGCAGTGCGGACGCGCAGGTCAGCGTCGCGCCGAACGCGATCGCCGCCTCGAGCGGCTCGTCGTGCGGACCGCTCGCATACTGCCCGACGCGGAGCCGCCGAAGCATGCCGATGTCGACCGCGCTGCGGATCTGACGTGCCGTCATCCCCCGCGAGCGCAGGGTCGAGGTTGTGTGCAGCGCCGTCATGCCCGTCACCTTGGCGGGATCCCCACGTCGGCGGCGCGGCGGGAGGCGGATCTGTGGAGCGTGCTCCGGTCGAGCACGCGGTGGAGGAGAGCTGGCCGCCGCCTTTCCGGTGCATCGTTTCGGATGGGAACAGCATCCAGCCGTCATGGCGCCCTGCGGTCACCCTCCATCCGAATCGCCTGACATGTGGCCCGACCGGTGCGGCGTTTCGGATGGGGACAGCATCTCGGCCTCATCTCGGCTTGAGGACACCCCTCATCCGAAACGGCGGACGGCGGACGGCGCACGGCGGGCTCGCGCAGGGCGCGGGCCGGGGCGGCGGTCGGGCGGCGCGCAGGCGGGGGTCGTTAGCCTGGGCGGATCATGGATCCGATCGACTGGGCCACGTTCTGGCCCTCCGTGTGGGCTTTCCTGCTGGGCGACCCGCTGCAGATCGTCATCATCATCGTGGTGGCGGTGCTGCTGCGCGTGATCGCGACGTTCATCATCCGCCGGGTCGTCAACCAGATCGTCAGCGGCGTCAAGAAGAAGCAGAAGGTCGACGACACGGCCGCCCTCGGGATCGCAGCCTCCCCGCTCGCGGCGGTGCGCACCGTGCAGCGCACGCGCGCGATCGGCTCGGTGCTCAACAACGTCGTCACGGCGGCGATCGTGATCGTCGCCGCGATCCTCATCGTCAACCAGCTCAACTCGAACGCGACGGCCGCGTTCTCGCTCATCACGGCCGCGCTCGGCGCCGGCCTCGGCTTCGGCGCGCAGAACATCGTGAAAGACGTGCTGAACGGCCTGTTCATGGTCATCGAAGACCAGCTCGGCGTCGGGGATGTCGTCGACCTCGGGCCCGCGACCGGCGTCGTCGAGGCGGTCGGCATCCGCGTCACCCAGATCCGCGACGTAAACGGGATGCTCTGGTACGTGCGCAACGGCGAGATCCTGCGCGTCGGCAACGTCTCGCAGGGCTGGTCGCGCGTGATCCTCGACCTGGCGATCCCCTATGAGGCGGACGTGCCGGTCGTGCAGGAGGCGCTGCTCGACACGGCGGTGAGGATGCAGCAGGAGCCGAAATGGAAGCGCCTGTTCCTCGAGAAGCCCGAGATCTGGGGCATCGAGTCGATCTCGTCGGAGGCCGTCGTGGTGCGCCTCGTCGCGAAGACCCGGCCCGGATCGAAGGACGACGTGGCGCGCGAGCTGCGCGGGCGCATCAAGCAGACCCTCGACAGCCTCGAGGTGCGCACGCCGGCCCTCAACGCGATCACGCTGTCGGGGCTCGAGGGCGCGGCGAGCATCCGCGGGGCGAACCCTCCGAAGACGGCGCCGCTGCCGACGCAGGCCGGCACGGCCGCCACCGGCGCGAGCGGCACCCCCGCCAAACCGGGCCGCGCGCCCAAGAAGGACGGATGATGGCCGAGGACTCCCTGACCCTGCGCTCCGGCGCCGGCGGCGAGCCGGTCGGCGGGAACTTCTGGAACGAGGTCGGCGGGCGCCCGACGTTCGAGAAGCTCGTGCGCCGCTTCTACGAGGGCATCGAGGCCGACGAGGTGCTGCGGCCGATGTACCCGGACGACGACATGGAGGGCGCGGTGCAGCGCCTGACCGGGTTCCTCGAGCAGTACTGGGGCGGCCCGACGACGTACAGCCAGGAGCGCGGCCACCCGCGCCTGCGCATGCGGCACATGCCTTTCAAGGTGAATCCGGATGCGCGCGACCGCTGGCTGAAGCACATGCGCGTCGCGGTCGACGAGCTCGGCCTCTCGCCGCTGCACGAGGGGATGCTGTGGGGCTACCTCGAGCGCGCCGCCCACGCGATGGTCAACACCTTCGAGGAGTAGGCGAGAGCGCCCGAAGCCACGAGCGCGAGAACGAGGAACCGAGAGACGAGCACAACGAAGGGGATGCCCGCCGCGAGTCTCGCGGCGGGCATCCCCTTTCTCGGTCGACAGCGCCCCGAGGACGCCGGACTCAGGCCAGGTCGGCGCGCAGCCCGTCGACGAGCGGCGTCGTCGGGCGGCCGATGAGGCCCGAGAGCACGTCGCTCGCCTCGGCGAGGGTGCCCTCGGCGATGTTCGCGTCGAGCGCGGCGACGAAGCCGGCCGTGCCCTCGTCGAGGCCGATGCCGGTCAGCGCCGACACGTGGGTCGCGGTGTCGAGGTCCTGGTAGGCGACCGGCGTGCCCGTGATCTCGGAGATCGCGGCGGCGAGGTCGGCGTAGGTCCAGGCGACGTCGCCGGCGAGCTCGTAGGTCGCGCCGATGTGCCCGTCGCTCGTGAGCACGACGGCGGCGGCCTCGGCGTAGTCGGCACGGCTCGCGCTCGCGACACGGCCCTCGCCGGCGCTGCCGATCAGGGCGCCCGACTCCGACGCGGGCTTGACCTGGCCGGTGTAGTTCTCGGTGTACCAGTTGTTGCGCAGGATGGTCGCGGGAACACCCGAGACGGCGATGAGCTCCTCGGTCGCCTTGTGCTCGGGGGCGAGGATCAGCGTCGACGAGTCGGCGTGCGGGGCGCTCGTGTAGACGAGCTGCGCGACGCCCGCGGCGACGGCCGCGTCGATCACGGCCTGGTGCTGCGGAACGCGCTTGCCCGGCTCGCTGGCGGAGACGAGCAGCACCTTGTCGGCGCCGGCGATCGCGGCCGCGACGGTCTCGGGGCGGTCGTAGTCGAGCTCGACGGCGACGACGCCCTGGGCGGCGAGGTCGTCGACCTTGGCGAGAGTGCGCGCACCCACGCGGATGTCGGCGGGCGCGACCCCGCGGGCGATGAGCGACTGGATGGCGAGGCGGCCGAGGTGGCCGGCGGCGGTGACGAGGATGGTCATCAGTGGTCCTTTCGAAGCGGTTCCAGCATCCCGGAACCGACGACCTCGCGAGATGCTTCCCCAGCGCGGGTACCCACTTTTGAGTAAGGTACCCGCATGCAGGTAAGTCTTGAGCGTTTCCGGGCCCATCAGCCCGAGATCTTCACGGCGGGCTGCCCCACGCGCGACGTGCTCGACCATGTGACGAGCAAGTGGGGCGTGCTCGTGCTGCTCGCCCTCGGCGGCGGCACGCTGCGGTGGGGCGAGCTGCGCCGCGCGGTCGACGGCATCAGCGAGAAGATGCTCGCCTCGACGCTGCGCACGCTCGAGCGCGACGGCTTCGTGGCCCGGGATGCGCATCCGACGATCCCGCCCCGGGTCGACTACAGCCTGACCGAGCTGGGCGCCGACCTGCTCGAGCACCTCGCGCCGTTCGTGCAGTGGGTGGCCGAGCGCGCGGAGGGCATCATGGCGCCGCAGAGCGCGGGCGGCACCGCCGCGGGACTGACCGCACCGGCCGCCGGCAGCGCGCGCGACTCAGCCGACTGACCCCGGCGGCTCGCTAGGCTCGTCGCACCCGCTCACCCCCGAGAGCGGCGGGAGGACGCGATGCCCCACAACTCCGACGCCATCGTCATCGGTGCCGGCCTGGCCGGCCTGGTCGCCGCAAGCGAGCTGCTGGATGCCGGCCGCACGGTCGTGATCCTCGAGCAGGAGCCCGAGCAGAGCCTCGGCGGTCAGGCCTGGTGGTCGTTCGGCGGCCTGTTCCTGGTCGACTCGCCCGAGCAGCGGCGGCTGGGCGTGCACGACAGCCTCGAGCTGGCACGGCAGGACTGGTTCGGCAGCGCCGAGTTCGACCGCGACGAGGACTCGTGGGCCGAGCAGTGGGCCGAGGCCTACCTGCGCTTCGCGGCGGGCGAGAAGCGCGCCTGGCTGCACGAGAAGGGCGTGCGCTTCTTCCCGGTCGTCGGCTGGGCGGAGCACGGCGGCTACACGGCGACCGGCCACGGCAACTCGGTCCCGCGCTTTCACATCACCTGGGGCACGGGACCGGGAGTCGTCGAGCCATTCCTCTCGCGCGTGCGCCGCGGCGTCGCCGAGGGGCGCGCCGAGCTCCGCTTCCGGCACCGCGTCGACCGGCTGACCGTGCGCGACGGAGCCGTGGTCGGAGCATCCGGCATCCTGCTCGCCCCCGACGCCGCCGAGCGCGGCGCCCCCAGCAATCGGGATGCGGTGGGCGACTTCGCGCTCGAGGCGGGCGCCGTGATCGTCGCCTCGGGCGGCATCGGCGGCGACCCCGAGCTGGTGCGGCGCTCGTGGCCCGAGTGGCTCGGCGACGCACCCGAGGACGGGAACCTGCTGGCCGGCGTGCCCGCCCACGTCGACGGCCGGATGCTCGGCATCAGCGAGCAGGCCGGCGCCCGGCTGGTCAACACCGACCGCATGTGGCACTACGTCGAGGGCGTCGCGAACCACTCCCCCGTCTGGCAGCGCCACGGCATCCGGATCCTGCCCGGTCCGTCGAGCGTCTGGCTGGATGCCACGGGCGCGCGGCTGCCGGTTCCCCTCTTCCCCGGATTCGACACGCTCGGCACGCTCGAGTGGCTGCGCAAGACCGGTCACGACCACAGCTGGTTCGTCGCGACGCGGCGCATCGCCGAGAAGGAGTACGCGCTCTCGGGCAGCGAGCAGAACCCCGACCTCACCGACAAGAGCATCGGCGAGCTGCTGCGTCAGCGTCTGGGCTCGGGCGCGACCGACCCCGTGGAGACCTTCCTCCGCGAGGGCGAGGACTTCCTCGTCGCCGACACCCTCGACGAGCTGCTCGACCGCATGGAGCAGGCCTCGCCCGAGGGGGTGTTCGACGCCGAGGCCGCCCGCGCCGAGCTGCTCGCCCGCGACCGCGAGCTCGACAACTCCTTCGGCAAGGACGCGCAGCTCGCCGCCGTGCGCGACGCGCGACGCTACGTCGGCGACAAGCTCATCCGGGTCGCGAAGCCGCACCGCATCACGGCGCCCGAGAGCGGTCCGCTCGTGGCCGTGCGGCTGCGGGTGCTGACTCGCAAGACCCTGGGCGGCATCCAGACCGACCTGCAGGCGCGGGCGCTGGACGCGGCGGGCGAGCCGGTGCCGGGCCTGTACGCGGTCGGCGAGGCGGCCGGCTTCGGCGGCGGCGGGATGCACGGCTACCGCTCGCTCGAGGGCACCTTCCTCGGCGGCTGTCTGTTCTCGGGACGCGTCGCCGGTCGGGCGATCGCGGCGGCGCTCTGAGGCGTGCGCCCGCCCATGCCGCTCGCGGCATGAACCCGATCAGCGCGAGCTCAGCGCGCGAGCGTCCACGGCTTGCGCTTCACGAGCACGTGCCCGCGCTTGGTCGTGAGGCGCGTCCACGGCCCCGACTCGAACACGACGACCTCGTCGTCGCCCAGGAACCCGAGGCTCAGGGCCGCGAAGCCGGCGCCGCCCGGGATGTGGTCGAGCTCGGCGAGCGGGCGGCTCCAGACCTCGCCGCGCACCTTGCGCACGATCGACTCGCCGACCGCCTCGGGAACCGCGGCGGCGACCTCGGCGATGCCCGCATCCGCGGCCTGCTTGAGCGCCGCCGGGTCGAGCGCGCCGCTGCGGTGCCAGCCGCCGCGCGGCGGCGAGATGGCGGCCCAGGTGACGGTGTGCACCTCGATCGGCGTGGTCACATCGACCGGCGCCGCGAAGTGGTCGGGGTCGCGGCTCTCGAGCTCGGTCGTGGCGCGCTCGAGACGCTGCAGCAGCGAGCGCACGGGCACGACCACGTCGAACGGCTCGGTGTCGCTGAGCGCGTAGGTGCGCAAGCCGAGCACGGTCGGGGTGTCATCGAGCAGGCCCACCGGATAGAGCACGGCGGCGTAGGCGGCGAGCACCCCGCCACCCGCGATCAGGCGCACGGAGCCCTCCTCGATGCGCGCGGCTCGCCCGGCGAAGCTGCGCAGATCCTCGAGCGAGGTCGGGTCGGAGAGGGTGAATGGCTTGCTCATCTGCTCCTAAACTACAAGCCATGAGCGACCCGTTGTCGGCACTCCTGAAGGCGCTCGACCTGACCGACACCGGCGCCCGCACATCCGAGGACATCTTCACCGGCCCGAGCCAGTGGATGCCGCAGGGTCGCGTCTTCGGCGGACAGGTGCTCGCGCAGTCGATCCTCGCCGCCACGCGCACGGTCGCCGACGACCGCACGGCGCACTCGATGCACGGCTACTTCCTGCGCCCGGGCGACGTCGACCAGCCGATCACGTTCTCGGTCGACCGCATCCACGACGGCCGCTCGTTCTCGACGCGGCGCACCCAGGCCTATCAGGACGGGCAGCCGATCCTGTCGATGATCGCGTCGTTCCAGGATGCCGACGAGGGTCTCGACCACCAGGCGCCGGCGCCCGACCACGACCTGCCCGATCCCGAATCGCTGCCGACCGCCGCCGAGGCCCTCGCCGGACTCGATCACCCCATCGCGCGCTTCTGGGGCTCGCAGCGGCCCTTCGACATCCGCCACATCGAGGAGCCGGTCTACCTGCGCGCCGACGGACCGCGGGTCGCGCACCAGGCGGTGTGGATGCGCACGATCGGTCCGATGCCCGACGACCCGAAGCTGCACCAGGCCGCGCTCGCCTATGCGAGCGACTACACGATCCTCGAGCCGACCCTGCGGGCGCACGGGGTGCCGTGGGTGACGCCCGGGCTCAAGATGGCGAGCCTCGACCACGCCATGTGGTGGCACCGTCCGGCGCGCGTCGACGAGTGGCTGCTCTACGCCCAGGAGTCGCCGAACGCGGTCGGCGGGCGCGGACTCTCGACCGGCCGGGTCTACGACCGTGACGGGCGGCTCGTCGCGAGCATCGCGCAGGAGGGCATGATCCGCGTTCCACGGTGACGCGGGCGGCGGCGGGCACCGGACGCCGGACGCCGGCTCGTGACAGCCCCCGGCTCAGCCCTCGACCGCGCCCGCCACGGCGAGCGCGCTGCGCGAGAGGAACGCGACGATCTCCTCCGACGGCATGTCGGTGTCGAGGGCGCTCTCGACCAGCGCCTCCTCGGCGAAGGTGACCCACGAGCGCAGCGCGATGCGCAGCAGCGGGCTGTCGGCCGAGCCGAGCTCGAGCGCGACCGCGACGACGCGCTCGGCCTGCTCGTGGCGCGCCTCGTCGACCACGCGCCGCACCTCCGGGTCGCCCGAGGCGACACCGCGCACGAGCGAGTAGAACGTGCCGCGGTGGTCGCGCACGAAGGCGACGATGCGCGTCAGGGTGTCGTCGAGCCGGGCCTGCGCAGCCAGCTCGGGAACCGGCTCGGTGGCCCGCAGCATGCTGTCGCGCGCCGTGCGCACGAGCTCGCGCCGCAGCCCCGCCTGCGAGCGGAAGTAGTGGAAGACGAGGGCGCGCGACACGCCCGCCTGCGCCGACAGGAACTCGATCGTGACGGCATCGAGGGGATGCTCGGCGAGCGCCGCCACGCCGGTCGCGACAAGCTGCGCCCGACGGTCCTCGGGCGAGAGCCGGGTGCGCCGCTCCGCCTGCATGCGCTCCAGCGTAACGACCGTCACGCTATTGACACCCCGTCAATAGGGGGTATCGTGGCCGACCGACGACGCCGGAGGACCGGCGCCGGATCGATCCACCGGATTTCGGAAACCGCGTCATAGCCGACGCGGAACCCGGTCTCCCAGATGGGTCGACCGGCGCCGACAGGCACCGACCGGCCGGGATCAGCACCGTGGATCAAGGAGGATTCATGCCGTTCCGCCCCTCATTCCGTCGCCCGCAGCTGCGCCGCGACTCGCTGAAGAAGGTCACCCGCAGCCACGCCGGGCGCATCGCACTCGTCTCCGTGCCGGTCGCCGTCATCGCCTCGATCACCCTCGGCGGCGTCGCCCAGGGCGCCGTTCCCGTGTCGTTCGCGATCTCGGGCAGCCAGTTCAAGATCAGCGCCAGCCAGCTCGAGGGCACCGGCTTCTCGCAGTACGCCGGCACCGCCAAGGACACCGAGGGCACCGAGCACCCGGTCGCGATCGCCAACATCAAGCAGGCGACGCTCGCGAACCTGTGCCAATCGGTCGCGACCGACACCCCGCTCGGCAAGGTCGGCGTGCGGATCACCGCCGGCGGCGGCGAGACCCCGGCCAGCGCGACCGACCTGCAGATCGGCATGACCGACCTCAAGGGCGACACGAGCTTCGGCAACGTGCGCATCGGCATCGACGCCTCGCAGGTCAAGACGGATGCCAAGGGCACCGCCGGCGACTTCGCTCAGGACAGCGACACCATCTCGATCAAGAACCTGCAGCAGGTCTCGTGGACGACTCAGGCCAGCGTGTTCACCCTCACCGGGATGCACGTCGAGCTGAGCGACCAGGAGTGCTTCTGATGTCCGCGGGGGGAAGCGCAGCAGACGCGGGGGCCGTTTTCGGGTCGGCCTCCGCGCGCGCCGCGGATGGCGCGGCGGGGCGGGGCGTCCAGAGCCCCGGCCGCCGCGCCGCATTCCGGGCCTGGCGTCGTCGCCGCCCCTTCGTCGGCGGCGTGCTGATGATGCTCGGCGGCGTGGAGCTGTTCTTCTCGGGCCAGCTCGATCTGGGCCGCATCCACGTGCAGCTCGGCATCGAGGGCCTGCAGGCGACCGTCATCCCGCTCGCGATCGCCCTGCTGGGCCTGCTCGCGATGCTCACGCCGGCGCACCGCGTCTTCTACGGCGTGATCGGCCTGGCTCTCGCGCTGTACTCGATCGTCGGCGTCAACCTCGGCGGCTTCATCGTCGGGATGCTGCTCGCCGCGATCGGCGGCATCCTCGTCGTCGCGTGGTCGCCGAAGGACTCGGCGCGCGCGGCCGGACGCTCGCGGGCGAAGGCGGCGTCGCGGGACGGCTCGGCGCGAGAGGACGACGCCGCGCGCGAGGAGCTCGCGTGAGCGGCCGTGGCCGTCGCGACGGCGGGTCGCAGCGCGTCCCCGGTCGTCGCCGCGTCGGGATGATCGGCGCCGCGCTGCTCGGCGTGATCGCGCTGCTCGGCCTCGGTGTCGCGCCCGCGCAGGCGGCCGGACCCGAGCGGGCCGAGTTCTGCATCCCGCTGCTGATGGACTGCTCCGGATCCGGCGGATCCGGGGGTTCCGGCGGATCGGGCGGGTCGACGCCCAGCCCCTCCCCCGGCTCGCCGATCCCGGGTCTTCCGACGGTGCCCGGGCTGCCCGGGTCGGGCGGCTCCGGCTCCGGCGGCACGCCGAGCCCGGCGCCATCGACGCCGGCCGAGGCGATCGCCGATCCCTCCGCGCCCGTGATGACGCTGCCGGCGGCTCAGCTCTCCGGCTCCTCGCTGTCGTTCACCGGCCTGAAGGGGCTCAGCCTGGTGACGGTGCCGCTCGCGGACGGATCCCGCACGCCGGTGCTGAAGCTCGAGGTCGACTCGATCGCGATCGACGACTTCGTGCTCGACGTGAAGCACGAGAAGGGCGGGGATGCGCTGGTCACGCAGTCCGGACGCATGGAGCTGCACGGCCACGTCGTCGTCTACCTCGACTCGCTGAGCGCGACCGGGCCGGGCGGGGAGGGCCTCACGCTGGGAGCGCAGACGCCGCTGCCCGAAGACGAGCTGCCGCCGCAGCTGCTGCGCGTGACGCTCGGCATGGTCGGCGTCACCGGCGATCGCATCAGCTTCACGCCCGTGCACCAGTACTTCGGCTGAGGGGGTGCCCGCGCGGCGGGTCGGCGTCAGGGACGTCGGCCCGCCGCGATCGGCACGGATCCGCTCAGCGCCGCCGGAACTCGATCGGCGCCTCGCTGAACGGCGTCCAGGCGGCGCGCTCCGACTCGGTGATGCGGCGCGGGCGACCGCTCGCCGCATCCACGAGCACGATCGTCGTCGCCGCCTTGGCGTAGAGCACGGGCTCGTCGCCCTCGGGCGCGTGCACCTAGTAGCAGACCTCGAGGCTCGCGCCGCCGAGGTGGCCGAGCCAGAGCTGCACGTCGAGCGGACGCCGCAGATACGGAATCGGCGCGAGGTACTCGACCTCCTGCCGCCCGATCAGCGTCATCGTGGCGGCACCGGGACGACCGTCGAGCACCGCGGTCGTCGCGCCGACGGCGGACTCGGCGCCGTCGGCGTCCGTCGCCCAGAAGGCCTGGATGCGCGCCTCCTCGAGCAGCACGAGCATCGCCGCGTTGTTGACGTGGCCGTAGGCGTCGAGGTCGTTCCAGCGCAGCCGGATCGGCACGTGCAGACGGGTCATGGCGCATCCTCTCGTAACGGAGTCGTAACGACTCTATCCGTCGAGAACCACTGAAAAGACGGGCCGTACCGCCGGTTCCACCCCCGTCCGGGGCACGAATCCGCCCGCCATCGGATTGGCGGCCGCCGCAGCCCCGTTGTTACGGTGGAACGTCTCCTGAGCCGAGAATCACCCCAGAACCACCCATCCGGAGACGAACCGACCAGGTCCGCGACCTCGGGCGCCAGCCCGGATGCGTATGGTGACCCGGCCCCCGGTGGCCCCGCGGCGACGCCCTAGCGAACCGCGATGTGGCTCTGCCGCTGGATGGCCGCCCACCCGGACCGCGATGCAGATGACCGGCTCGCCGGCGCCCGCGCGAGCGGGCTTCTTCGGCGTGCCCGGATCACGGAGCACCACACCGCATGACCACAGCCCCCGCACTCCGCGTGCAGAACCTCTACAAGGTGTTCGGCCGCGGCGCCGAGGAGTCCGTCCGGCGTCTCGCCGACGGCGCCTCGCGCGCCGACATCCCCGGAACCGCCGCCGTCATCGACGCCTCGTTCGAGGTGCAGCCCGGCGAGATCTTCGTCGTGATGGGCCTCTCCGGCTCGGGCAAGTCGACCCTCATCCGCATGCTCAACGGCCTGCTCGACGCGACCTCGGGTCACGTGCACGTCGGCGACGCCGAGCTGACCGGCGCCGCGCCGGCGAAGCTGCGCGAGATCCGCCGCGAGCGCGTGTCGATGGTCTTCCAGCACTTCGCACTGCTGCCGCACCGCACCGTGCTCGACAACGTCGCCTACGGCCTCGAGCTGCGCGGCACGCCCGTCGCCGAGCGCACCCGCCGCGCCGGCGAGGTCATCGAGCTCGTCGGGCTCGCCGAGTGGCGGGATGCGCTGCCCTCCGAGCTGTCGGGCGGCATGCAGCAGCGCGTGGGAATCGCCCGCGCCCTCGCCGCCGACACCGACATCCTGCTCATGGACGAGGCGTTCAGCGCCCTCGATCCGCTGATCCGCCGCGAGATGCAAGACCAGCTGCTCGAGCTGCAGGCCACCCTCGGCAAGACGATCGTCTTCATCACCCACGACCTCAACGAGGCCATGCACCTCGGCGACCGGATCGCGGTCATGCGCGACGGGCGCATCGTGCAGATCGGCACGCCCGAGGACATCCTGACCGACCCGGCGAACGACTACGTCGAGCAGTTCGTGCAGGACGTCGACCGCGCCCGCGTGCTCACCGCGGGCAACGTCATGGAACGCGCCCGCGTCGTGGTGTCGAGCTCCGCCGGTCCCCGGACCGCGCTGAAGACCATGCGCGACGAGCGCGCCTCCGCCGTCTACGTCACCTCGCGCGACCGCCGCCTCGTCGGCATCGTGCGCGACCGGGATGCGGTGCGCCTGGTGCAGCGCGGCGAGTCGTCGCTCGAGGGTGTCATCCGTCCCGCTCCGCACGCCGTCGCGGCCGACAGCCCGCTCATCGACCTCTTCGTGCCCGCCGTCGAGTCGGAGGTGCCGCTCGCCGTGACCGACGCCGAGGAGCGCCTCGTCGGGGTCATCCCCCGCGTGACGCTGCTGGCGGCCCTCGGTCCCGGCACGACCGCGACCGGCGAACTGACGATCCCGGTGCCGCCGACGGTCATCGACGAGGTGCTGGCGACGAGCGAGGCCCGCGCCACGTTCGTCGACGAACAGGATCCGAAGACCGAGGAGGCACGCTGATGGACTGGTTCCGCATCCCCGTGGGCGACTGGGTCGCCGACGGCTTCGACTGGGTCAAGGACAACCTCGGCGGACTGCTCGACGGGATCGACGTCGGTCTCGAGACGCTCGTCGACGGCCTGACCGACGCGCTGACGGCCGTCCCCGTGCTCGTGCTCGTGGTGCTGTTCGCGCTGATCGGCTGGTTCGTGCGCTCGTGGAAGCTCGGCGTCGGCACGCTGCTGTCGATGCTGTTCGTCGTCGCGATGGACATGTGGGTCCCCGCTCTGCAGACGCTCTCGCTCGTGCTCATCGCCACCGTGATCACGATCGTGATCGCCGTGCCGCTCGGCGTGCTCGCGGCACGCAGTCACGTCGCCAGCGCGATCCTGCGCCCGGTGCTCGACTTCATGCAGACGATGCCGGCGTTCGTCTACCTGATCCCGACCGTGATCTTCTTCAGCATCGGCGTCGTGCCGGGCGTGGTCTCGACGATCATCTTCTCGCTGCCGCCCGGCGTGCGACTCACCGAGCTCGGCATCCGCGGCGTCGACCGCGAGAAGGTCGAGGCCGGCCAGGCCTTCGGTGCGACGCCGCGCCAGATCCTGTTCGGGATCCAGCTCCCGCTCGCCAGCCGCACGATCATGTCCGGCATCAACCAGGTGATCATGCTCGCCCTGTCGATGGCCGTCGTCGCGGGCATCGCCGGCGCTGATGGCCTGGGCAAGATCGTCGTCTCGGCGATCTCGACGCTGCAGGTGGGCGAGGGAGTGGAGGCGGGCCTGAGCGTGGTCGTGCTCGCGATCTTCCTCGACCGCGTCACCTCCGCTCTCGGCTCGAGCACGCCCTCGCGCGGCTCCCTGCTGTCGCTGCTGCGCCGCGGGGATCGCGGCCGCGCCGTGGCCCGCGCCGCCTGATCACCGCATCCGACCTGCACCGTCCCTTCGGGGACATCCACCCAGAGAGGAACACCCCATGACGACCTCACGTCTCCGCCGCGGCATCGCGCTCGCGGCCGCCGCATCCGTGGCACTCGGCCTCGCGGCCTGCTCGTCCGGATCGGACGACGCCGGCTCGGACGGCGACCTCGGCACGATCACCCTCGGCTACATCCCCAGCTGGACGGACGGACTCAGCACCGCCTACCTGCTGCAGGACCAGCTGGAGAAGATCGGCTACGACGTCGAGATGAAGGAGCTCACCGAGGCGGCCCCGCTCTACACGGGACTCGCGAACGGCGACGTCGACATCTACCCGTCGGCGTGGCCTGAGGTGACCCACGCGGCCTACATGAAGAAGTACGGCGACGACATCGAGGATCTCGACACCTACTACGACAACGCGAAGCTCACGATCGCGGTGCCGAGCTACACCGACATCGACTCGATCGACGAGCTCGCCGGCAACGCGAAGAAGTTCGACGGCAAGATCTACGGCATCGAGCCGGGCGCCGGACTCACCGGCGTGACGAAGGACTCGATGATGCCGGAGTACGGCCTCGACGGCGACTATGAGCTGGTCACCTCGTCGACGGCCGCGATGCTGACCGAGCTGCAGAAGGCGATCGACGACAAGAAGGACATCGTCGTCACCCTGTGGACGCCGTTCTGGGCGAACTCCTCGTTCGACGTGAAGACGCTGAAGGACCCGAAGGGCGCCATGGGCGAGTCGGAGGGACTGCACTTCCTCGCGACGAAGGGCTTCTCGGACGAGTTCCCCGAGGCGGCCGACTACATCAAGAACATCAAGCTCGACGACGACCAGTACGGCTCGCTCGAGGACACCGTCGTGAACCAGTACGACAAGGGCGAAGAGGCCGACGCGATCGACGCGTGGCTCGCGAAGAACCCGAAGGCCTACACGGGCATCCTCGAGGACTGATCCTCGTGGCGGACTGATCCGCACAGCGAGAAGGGCGGACCCGATCGGGCCCGCCCTTCTTCGTGTCCGGCATGTCCGCCGGGGCGCTCAACTGCGCGCGATCAGCTGCGCGTGAGCTTGCGGTGCACCGAGCGGTGCGGTGCCGCCGCATCCGGACCGAGACGGTCGATCTTGTTCGCCTCGTAGGCCTCGAAGTTGCCCTCGAACCAGTACCAGTTCGACGGGTTCTCGTCGGTGCCCTCGTAGGCGAGGATGTGCGTCGCGATGCGGTCGAGGAACCAGCGGTCGTGGGTGATGACCACGGCGCAGCCGGGGAACTCGAGCAGCGCGTTCTCGAGCGACTGCAGGGTCTCGACGTCGAGGTCGTTGGTGGGCTCGTCGAGCAGCAGCAGGTTGCCGCCCTCCTTGAGCGTCAGCGCCAGGTTGAGGCGGTTGCGCTCACCTCCGGAGAGCACGCCGGCCTTCTTCTGCTGGTCCGGCCCCTTGAAGCCGAACTTCGACACGTAGGCGCGGCTGGGGATCTCGGTCTTGCCGACCGTGATGATGTCGAGGCCGTCGGAGACGACCTCCCACAGCGTCTTCTCCGGGTCGATGTTGGCGCGGCTCTGGTCGACGTAGCTGATCTTGACCGTCTCGCCGACCTTGAGGTCGCCGCCGTCGAGAGGCTCGAGACCCACGATCGTCTTGAACAGCGTGGTCTTGCCGACGCCGTTCGGGCCGATGACGCCGACGATGCCGTTCGGCGGCAGCGAGAACGAGAGGCCGTCGATGAGCTGACCGCGCTCCTCGAAGCCCTTCTGCAGCTTCTTCGCCTCGATCACGACGCTGCCCAGACGCGGGCCCGGCGGGATCTGGATCTCCTCGAAGTCGAGCTTGCGCGTGCGCTCGGCCTCGGCGGCCATCTCCTCGTAGCGAGCCAGACGCGCCTTCGACTTGGTCTGACGGCCCTTGGCGCTCGAGCGCACCCAGTCCAGCTCGTCGGCGAGGCGCTTGGCGAGCTTCGCGTCCTTCTTGCCCTGCACCTCGAGGCGCTGGGCCTTCTTCTCGAGGTAGGTCGAGTAGTTGCCCTCATAGGGGTAGAGGTGGCCGCGGTCGACCTCCGCGATCCACTGGGCGACGTTGTCGAGGAAGTAGCGGTCGTGGGTGATCGCGATGACGGCGCCCTTGTACGAGCTGAGGTGCTGTTCCAGCCAGAGCACGCTCTCGGCGTCGAGGTGGTTGGTGGGCTCGTCGAGCAGCAGCAGGTCGGGCTTCTGCAGCAGCAGCTTCGCGAGCGCGACGCGGCGCTTCTCACCACCGGAGAGCGGCGCGATCGCGGCGTCGCCCGGGGGCGTGCGCAGCGCATCCATCGCCTGCTCGAGCTGCGAGTCGAGGTCCCAGCCGTCGGCGGCGTCGATCTCCTCCTGCAGGGTGCCCATCTCGGCGAGCAGCGCGTCGAAGTCGGCGTCGGGCTCGGCCATGAGCGCCGAGATCTCGTTGAAGCGGTCGAGCTTGCCCTTGATCGCGACGCCGTCCTGGATGTTCTCCAGCACGGTCTTGGTCTCGTCGAGCACCGGCTCCTGCATGAGGATCCCGACGCTGTAGCCGGGGCTGAGGCGGGCTTCGCCGTTCGAGGGCTGGTCGAGGCCGGCCATGATCTTGAGGATCGTCGACTTTCCGGCGCCGTTCGGGCCGACCATGCCGATCTTGGCTCCGGGGTAGAACGACATGGTGACGTCGTCGAGGATCAGCTTCTCGCCGACCTTCTTGCGGGCGCGCACCATGGAGTAGATGAATTCGGCCATGTTCCGATCCTAGTTTCGCGAGGGGATGAGGGCTGACCGTGCCCGGGCGACGGTCAGCACGGGCTGCGCTGCGGCTACCAGTCGATCGCGCGGGTCTGGCCGACGAGGCAGGTGCCGGTGTCGAGCGCGGGCGCTGTGGTGGAGGCGTAGCCGATGTTGCCGTACTGCCCGATCAGGCAGGTGACCCCGAGCTTGACCGAGAACTGGATGTTGTCGGCCTTCAGCCCGACCGCCGTGGTGTCGGCGGTCACCTCCATCGCGGCCTTGTCGAAGCCCGCCTTCACGAGGTCGTCGATGAAGGCGCGACCGTCGAGCGTGCCGCCGGCGGCGATCAGCTTCTGGTTGACGGAATCGAAGTAGGCCTTGTTGTCGGCGGCGTCGCCGGTCGGGTCGAGCTTCGGCGCCGCGGACGCGGACGCCGAGGCGCTGGGCTTCGGCGACGAGCTCGGCTCGGGCGAGGACGGCGTGCAGCCGGCGAGCCCGGTGAGCAGCACTCCGGCGAGAGCGACGGCGGCGGTGCCGGATCCGATCGCGACGCCCACTCGGTGGCGCGCGGTGGCGGTGTGCGGCATGGTCCCCCGTCTCGTCGCGGCATCCGCGCGACGGCGCGGGCCGCGACGAGTCTACGTGCCGGGCCTCGGCGCGCCGCCCTCAGAACGGCAGCGGCACCTCGTCGGTCGCGGCGCCCACCCCGGCCGTGTCGGAGAGTGCTCCGGGCGAGGCCCAGCCGTCCGCATCCACCCCGCCCGCGGCGTCGGCCGACAGCGCGTCGGCCGAGACGCTGCCGTCTCCCGCCGAGCCGACGCCGGCGTCGTCGCCGGAACGCGAGCCGCCGCTCCCCGTGACGCTGCGCGTGTAGACGCTGCTGCCCCAGCTCAGGTCGTGCCCGATCGCCTCGGCCTCGATCTCGACCGACGTGCCCGACTTCTCGTCGGTCGTCCAGTCGCGCAGCTTCAGCCGTCCGGTGACGATGACGCGCTGCCCGGTCTGCAGCGAGAGCTCGGCGTTCGTCGCGAGGGTGCGGAAGGCGGTCACGGTGAACCAGTTGGTGCCGGCGTCGACCCACTTGCGCTCGGCGCGGTCGAAGCGCCGGTGCGTCGTCGCGAGGCGGAACGACGTGATGTCGAGGCCGTCGCCCGTGCTGACGTGGCGGGGCTTGGTGCCCACGAGTCCGGTGAGCGTGATGGTGTCGGTCATGGCGTTCCTCCTGGCTCCGCTGGCTCCGCGCGAGCGGGTTCGACCGCGTCGCCGACGGCGCCGGCCGATCGCGGGTCGGATGCCGGGCCGCTCGTGCCGGGAAGTCCGCCCGGCATCCGATGACCTCAGCCTGCCCGGACGCACGACGACGCCGACCGTCGCGGGGCGCATCCGTGGATGACCCGCGCCGATCGGCGTCTGGGGAGGAGAGGCGGGGACCAGAGTCCCGGCGGGACATCGGAGCCCGCCGAGCCTCAGGTCCTGCGGGCCTCAGTGCTCGCGGAACTCCGGCCAGTCCGAGCCCGGCTTCATCGCGGCGTGCAGCGCGCCCTTCGCGACGTTGAGCGTCGGGTAGACGCCGCGGAACCGGCCGTCGGACACCATCTTCACGAGGAATCCGTCATCGGTGCGGTGGATCGATCCGACCGCTCCGGCGGGGCCGAAGGCCACCCAGGTCTGTCGGGTCATGGTCGAGGTGCTCATGCGGTGCTCCTTCGTCGCAGCGGTCACGCAGTGGGCGCGGAGCGGGGACGTCCGCGTCCTGTGCCGGGCACACTACGCCCGCCGGCGGCGCGGCGACAGGGGTCGCTCCGGCGACGAAGCGGATGCCCAGGTGACGTGCGCGGCCCGGGGCGCCGTCGAGCACAATGGTCGGGATGCTCGGCTCCCCCACCCGCAGATCCCTCCGCCTCGTCGCGGCCGTCGTCGCCCTCGGCGCCGTGGCCGCGCTGACCGCCTGCTCGGGCGCCGGCAGCGATGGCAACGGCGGCACGGCATCCCCGAAACCCTCCGCATCCAGCCGCCCGTCGCCCTCGCCGACGCCCGACCCGATCGCCGACCTGACGCTGCAGCAGCGGGTCGGACTCCTCTTCCTCGTCGGCACCCCGGCGACCGGCGCCGACCCCGCGACGCTCGACGCCGTGACGAACCGCGCCGTGCGCGGCGTCTTCCTGGCCGGGCGCTCCCGGGCGGGAACGGCGGCGACCGCGCAGCTGGTGGCCCAGTTCACCGGCATCGCGCCGGCGACCGGCGACAACGGCATCCCGCTCGTCGTCGCGACCGATCAGGAGGGCGGCCAGGTGCAGGTGCTGCGTGGCCCCGGCTTCAGCGAGATCCCCTCGGCCGTCGATCAGGGGACGACCGACCCGGGCGCCCTGGAGGCATCGGCTCGCACCTGGGGCGCCGAGCTGAAGTCGGCCGGCGTCACGATGAACCTGGCTCCCGTGGCCGACCTGGTCGGCTCGCCGGAGCAGGCCGGGGCGAACCCGCCGATCGGCGGCTACGACCGCGAGTACGGCTACGACCCCGACACGATCGTCGCGCACGCGGGCGCCGTCGCGACGGGGATGCGCGCCTCCGGTGTCGAGCCGGTGATCAAGCACTTCCCCGGGCTCGGCCGCGTCACCGCGAACACCGACACCGCGACCGACGTGGTCGACACCGCGGTGACCGCCGACTCGCCCGACGTCGACGTGTTCCGCCGCCTGCTGCCCACGACGGGGGCGGTGATGATGTCGAACGCGGTGTATCAGAACATCGATCCGAGCGGCCCGGCCGTGTTCTCGTCGGCGATCGTGACCGACCTGCTGCGGAAGCAGCTCGGCTTCCGCGGACTCATCGTGACCGACGACCTGTCGGCGACGGCGCAGCTGAAGGCGTGGGCGCCGGCCGACCGGGCGATCCTCGCGGTGCGCGCCGGCTGCGACCAGCTGCTGGTCTCGGCCGATCCGAGCGTGGCCGCAGAGATGATCGACGCGGTCGTCGCGCACGCGCAGGGCGATCCGGCGTTCGCGAAGCAGGTGGATGCGGCGGCGCGCCGCATCGCGACGGCCCGCAAGTCCTGAGAGCCCGGCGGTCCCGAGCCCGCTTAGCCGCGCCGACCCGGGCGTTCGAGGGTGGCCACGAACGCTCGCCCGCGGCGGCATGTCGCGCGCGTTTCTGACCAGCCCGCACGACCGGCGTTCCGAGAGTGGCCACGAACGCTCGCTCCGCGCAGCGTGTCGCGTGCATTTCTGGCCACCCCGAACGACGGACGATCCGAGTGTGGCCACAAATGCTCGCCTGCTGCGGCATGTCGCGTGCATTCGTGGCCACTCGCCGCGCCCAGCGCATCCGAACGACGGGGCACCCAGCCCAGCGCATCGAACGACGGCGTGCCTCACTCCTCGCGCAGCGCCGTGATCCCGGTCGCGAGCACGTCGACGAGCGCCGCGAAGCTGCGGTCGACGTCGTCGGGCAGGCCGAAGCCGCCGCCGTTCTCGAGCAGCACGAAGCCGTGCAGCGCCGCGCGAGTGGTGCGCACCGCATCCACGGCGCGCTCGGGCGGCAGGCCGAAGCCGCGCAGCACAGCGGCGATCACGTCGACGACCTCGCCGCCGACGCGCACGAGCTCGGGATCCTGCGGCCCGGCGGCTCGCTGCAGCGCGAGATAGAGGCCGGGATGCTCGCGGGCGTAGGAGCGCAGCGCCTCCGCGAGCGCGCGCAGCGCATCCACCCCGGCGACGCCGACGGTCGCCGCGCGCAGCCGGTCGCGGATGTCGATCGCCCCGACGAGCGCCACCTCGGCCCGCAGGGCGTCGAGCGAGCCGATGTGCTTGTAGAGGCTCGGGGTCGCGACGCCGGCACGCTGGGCGACCGCGGCCAGCGTCAGCGCCTCGGGTCCGCCGGGCAGCTCGTCGACGAGCTGGGTCGCGAGCTCGACGACCGCGGCGCGGCTGAGGCCGGCCCTAGGCATCCGTGCCGCCCGTCGGCAGGGCGGTCGCGAGCAGGGCCAGCGTCTCGCGCACGACGATCTCGGGCTGCTGCGCCTGCGCGTAGTGCCCGGCCTCGGCGACGAGCACCGTGCGCGAGCCGAGGCGGCGGGCGAACTCCTCGAGCTCGGCGGCCGGGTCGCGGTAGTCGGGGTCGCCGTCGCCGATCAGCACGACGCTCGGCGTCGCGGCCGGGTCGACGCGGTCGGCGATGGCCTCGACGATGGCGTGATCGAGCTGCAGCGTCAGCTCGCGGAAGGCGCGCAGCCGGCCCGGGCGGCGCAGCGCGGCCGCGAGCGCGGCCCGGTGTTCCGGCAGCCAGTCGGCGCGACGGCCGCGGTTGAGGCTCACGTAGTAGCCGGCCCAGGCGCCGGCGCCCCACGGCCCGGCGAACAGCACCCGGTAGACGCCGTGCAGCAGCGCGGTCGCGATCGCCGGCATCGGCGGGTTGCGCACGAAGGGGCTGATGCCGACGAGGCCGGCCACCGCATCCGGTCGCTCGGCCGCCGCCCAGATCGCGGCCGAGCCGCCCATCGAGTTGCCGATCGCGACGGCCGGCCCGCCGAGCTCGTCGATCAGCGCGAGCAGGTCGCCGCCGGTCTCGGCGTCGCCGTACGACGTGAAGCTCGTGTCGGAGTCGCCGTGACCGCGCAACTCGGTGAGCGCCACGCGGTACCCGGCGGCGACGAGCGGGCCGACGACGTCGCGGTACCCGGCGGCGAGGTCGCCCATGCCGGGCACCGCGATCACGAGGGGTCCGTCACCGTGGACGGTGTAGGCGATGCGCCCCTCGGGACGCTGCAGGAAGCGGGTCTCCGCAGTCAGGCTGATTTCCATAGCCGTAAAGCTAATATAATTAGCCAAAGTTCACCAGACCCGCTTTCGCAGAGCCCGAGCTCAGTGGATGCGCGTCACGACGCCAGCACGTACTGCGCGTAGCTCTTGCGCACCTTGTTGACCTTCGGCAGCGCGACCGCGAGGCAGTAGCCCTGGCCGGGGTTCTTCGCGAAGAAGTCCTGGTGGTACTCCTCCGCCCGCCAGTACTCGCCGAGCGGCTCGATCGTCGTGACGATGTCGCCCTCCCAGATCTCGGCGGCGCGGTCGCGCGCGGCCTCGAACTCGGCCTTCTGCTCGTCGTCGGAGTAGAACATCGCCGAGCGGTACTGCGTGCCGACGTCGTTGCCCTGGCGGTTGAGCTGACGCGGGTCGTGGAGGGTGAAGAAGACGTCGAGGATGACGGAGGAGGGGATCACGGTCTCGTCGAAGGTGACCGCGACGGCCTCCGCGTGCCCGGTCATGCCGGTGCAGACAGCGTCGTAGCTCGGCTCGCGGGTCACGCCGCCGGTGTAGCCCGAGACGACGTCGGTCACGCCCTGGAGGGTGCGGTAGACGGCGTCGAGACACCAGAAGCAGCCGCCGGCGACAACGAAGGTGCGCATGAGAGAACCCAGCCTTTCGATCGGTTCGGGTGATCACCGGGTGCAACGCCCGGCACGAGCATCCTGTTCCTCGCTAGCGTCGACCCTATGAGCTATCTCGCCGACGAGAACCGCTACGACCACCTCGACTACGTGCGCAGCGGCCGCAGCGGCCTGCGCCTGCCCCGCATCTCGCTCGGGCTCTGGAACAACTTCGGTGACGATCGCCCGCTCGCGACGCAGCGCGCGATCGTGCGCCGGGCCTTCGACCTGGGCGTCACGCACTTCGACCTCGCCAACAACTACGGCCCGCCGCCCGGATCGGCCGAACGCAACTTCGGCGCGATCTTCACGCAGGACCTGCGCCCCTACCGCGACGAGATCATCGTCTCGAGCAAGGCCGGCTACGACATGTGGCCCGGGCCCTACGGCGAGTGGGGCTCGCGCAAGAACCTCCTCGCCTCGCTCGATCAGTCGCTCGGCCGCCTCGGCCTCGACTACGTCGACGTCTTCTACTCGCACCGCCCCGATCCCGATACGCCGATCGAGGAGACGATGGGGGCGCTCGCTCATGCCGTGCGCCAGGGCAAGGCCCTCTACGTCGGCATCTCGAATTACGACGCCGACCAGACCCGCGCCGCCGCCGCTGCGCTCGCGGCCGAGGGCGTGCCGCTCACGATCCACCAGCCGCGCTACAACATGTTCGACCGCCGTCCCGAGCAGGGCCTCTGGGATGCGCTGGCCGAGGTCGGCGCCGGCGGCATCGTCTACTCGCCGCTCGCCCAGGGCATGCTGACCGCGCGCTACCTCGACGGAGTGCCCGCCGGATCGCGCGCGAGCGAGGGCCGCTGGATCAGCGAGAGCAACATCTCGGAGACGTATCTCGAGCGCGTGCGCGGGCTCAACGCGATCGCGAAGGAGCGTGAGCAGACGCTGGCGCAGCTCGCGATCGCATGGGTGCTGCGTCAGCCGCAGGTGACGAGCGCCCTGGTCGGCGCGTCCAGCGTCGCGCAGCTCGAGGACACGCTGAAGGCCCTCGACCGCGTCGAGCTGAGCGCCGACGAGCTCGCGCGCATCGAGCCGCTGGCCGTCGACGGCACGGGGCGCTGAGGCCGGGCTGATCGTGCCGGCGTCCCCGCGCTGATCGCACGCCGATCCCGCGCGGAACCTCGGGATGTCGGTGGTCGAACATAGCTTCGAACTATGACGAAGCTCGGACTCCACCCGACCCCCGACTTCCCCGGCACCGCGCGGGCGTGCAGGTCGTGCCGCTCGCCGGCCGACGCTGGCGCGTCACCCGCGGTCAGGGGCAGGTGCTCGGCTACGTCGACCAGGTCGACGTCGTGACGGCCGACGGCGCCGGGTCCGATGCCGCGGCGTCACGCTGGCAGAGCAGGCGGATGCGCGCGGGCACGGCCCAGATGACGGTGCTGGGCGAGTTCGACTCCCCCGGCGACGCCCTCGACATGGTGCGCTGGGTGTGACCGTGACCGGATCGTGTCGTGGCGGATGTGGGCGACGCGCGCCCGCGCGCCCCGGCATCCTCGTCACCCCGACGTAATCTCCCCGCATGCAGTGGTGGAACGACCTCGTCGACTGGTTCTCGTCCGACCAGGGGCAGCTCGTCGTCTTCGGCGCGATCATCCCCTTCATCGCGATCGTCGTGGGCGCGGTCATCGCGGCCGCGATCGGCCGCGGCGCCGTCAAGCGCCTCGTCGGCCAGCGCGACCGCGAGACGCGCTCGGCCGCCGTCGCCGCGCTCATCTCGGCCGGCCAGACCGCCGCCCGCTGGCACAGCCAGCCGCCGCAGACCCGCGAGCACTTCGAGACGCTCGCCGCCGCAGCCGACGTGCAGGTGCGCCTGCTCCCCCTGCCCGGCGCCGCTCTGGCTGCCGACTGGGCCGCGCACGAGCTCGCCGACATGCGCACCAACTCGGTGAGCTTCAGCTTCCAGGCCGACCAGACCCTGGCCGAGTACCGCGACCGCCTCGTCGAATGGCAGGCCAAGCCCGGCCGCGCACGCAAGCTCTTCGCCGCCGACCTCGACCGCTGGCGCTACGACGAGCCGCAGAAGGTCGACCCCGTCGTGCTGCAGCAGCAGGAGTGGGCCGAGAAGCAGTTCACGGCGGCCACGAGCGAGAAGCCCGAGAAGGCGGCCGAGCGCCCCATCGCCGGCACCGCGGCCACGACGGCGACCACGGCCATCCCGATGACCGCGTCGGAGTCCACCACGGCCACCACGACGCGCGGCTTCGAGCGCCCGGCCTCCGCCGACGGCGACGCCGAGAACGTCGAGACCCGCGCCGTCGAGACGACCGAGCCCGCGAAGGCCGACGAGGCCGCCGAGCGCGCCTGATCCCTAGACTTGGGCGGGCCTTCCCCCCGTAGCTCAGTGGATAGAGCATCCGGTTTCTACCCGGCTGGTCGGGAGTTCGAATCTCTCCGGGGGGGCTCCGACGTCGGATCCAAGCCATCCGACGGCGCCGTCGGCATCGAAGAGGATCTGTGACGCGAACGAACCCGATCACCCGCACGGGCGGCACGCCGAGCGGAGCCGCTCGGCCGCATGTCGTCGTGCACGCTCGCGTGGTCGCCGCGCTGCGCATCCTGCTCGCCGCCGCCATGCTCGTGGCGACCGTGCGCTCCTACCTGGATGCGGCGACCGACTGGGTCGCAAACGGCTACCCCGATCGCCTCACGCTCGATCTCAACTTCGCCGCCTACTTCACGATCCAGTCGAACACCGCCGGCGCGATCGTCCTGCTGATCGGCGCCGCCGTGCTGCTGCGCAGGCGACTGCCCGAGCCCGGCTGGCTCACGACCCTGCGCCTGGTCGTGCTCGTCGACATGACGATCACCGGCATCGTCTACAACCTGCTGCTGCGCGGGGTCGCGGTGCACGGCGGCGGCAACGGGCCTGACTGGCCGAGCGAGATCCACCACGTCGTCGCGCCGCTGCTGATCATCGTCGACTGGGTGCTGGCGCCCGGGCGCGGCCGGGTGCCCTGGTCGCGGCTCTGGCTCACGCTCATCCACCCGCTCGCCTGGGCGGCGGTCACGCTCGTGCGCGGTCCGCTGGTCTACGACCAGACGCAGGATCGGCAGAGCTGGTACCCGTATCCGTTCCTCGACCCGGCGCTGAGCGACAGCGGCTACGCCTCGGTCTGGCTGTATGTGGTGGGGATCGCGCTCGGCTTCGCCGCGATCTCGGCGCTGAGCATCCTGGTCACGCGCGTCAGACGGCGCGCGCCAGAGCCACCAGCAGCTGGTTGACGGTCGGCACGCCCTCGGCGCGGTAGACCTCGGCGCCGTCGGACGCCCGCACGATCAGGGTCGGCGTCGAGCCGATGCGATCGGCGTCGGCGGCGTCGGGATGCTGCGCGACGTTGCGCTCGACGATCTCGAGCTGCGGGATCAGCCGCGCCGCCTCATCCAGCACGCCCCGCGCGGCGGCGCAGGGGGCGCAGAAGCTGGAGCTGTAGAAGTCGACGTGCACGACGGGGTCAACGCGGCGAGCGCCGCGGGGATTCCGCTGCGATCTCGGCGCGCCGCGCATCCACCGGCTCAGGCGCCGGCGACGAGCAGGCCGATCGCGGCGACGATGCTGAGCACGGCGATGACGAGCGCGATCGCGATGAGGATGAGGTGCACCTTGAGGAAGACGGTGGCGCGGCCGTTCTCGTCGCGGGCGCGCGGGTCGTTCTTGATGCGCGGGTAGAAGCGCGGCCACGAGACCAGGTTGAACAGGGCGGTCAGCAGCAGCACGACGACGGCGAAGACGGTCACGCCTCGAGCGTAGACGGGCCTCGGCGGCCATCCGGGACGATAGTTAGCAGAGTTATATAACTCGGGTATATACTTTCGCGAGTGAACAGAATCGACACCATCTCGTCGCTCGTTCAGACGGCGCACCGCCTCGGTCGCATCGCCGCCCTCGCCACCGGCAACACCTCGCCCGTCGCCCACTGGCGCACGCTCTCGGTGTTGGAATCCGAGGGGCCGATGCGCGTCGGCGAGCTCGCGGCCGCCTGCCGCGTGACCCAGCCCGGCATGACCCGCCTGCTCGCCACGCTCGTCGAGGAGGAGCACGTCATCCGCGTCGCCGACACGGTCGACTCGCGGGCCTGGCTGATCCGCCTCAGCGACAAGGGCCGCACCGCGCTCGACGCCTGGCGCCATGAGCTCGGCGAGGCCCTCACCCCCATGTTCGACGGGCTCGACGACGACGACTGGGCGGCCCTCGACCGCGCGGCCGACATCCTCGCCAGCCGCACCACCGCATCCACCCTCACGAAAGCCACCGCATGACCACCCACCACGCTCCAGCGCAGACCGGCAGCATCCTCAGGCAGCCCAAGCAGGTGTGGGCCGTCGCCTTCGCCTGCGTCATCGCCTTCATGGGCATCGGCCTGGTCGACCCGATCCTGCCCGCGATCGCCAAGGACCTGCAGGCGACCGAGACTCAGACCGAGCTGCTCTTCACGAGCTACCTGCTCATCACCGGCCTCGCGATGCTCATCACGAGCTTCATCTCGAGCCGCATCGGCGCCCGCGCCACCCTGCTCATCGGCCTGGGCCTGATCGTCGTGTTCGCCGCCCTCGCCGCGCTGAGCGGCAGCGTGGATGCGGTCATCGGCTTCCGCGCCGGATGGGGGCTCGGCAATGCCCTGTTCATCTCGACGGCGCTCGCGACCATCGTCGGCGCCGCGAGCGGCGGCTCGAGCGCCGCGATCATCCTCTACGAGGCCGCGCTCGGTCTCGGCATCGCGGTCGGCCCGCTGGTCGGCGGACTGCTCGGCTCGATCGCCTGGCAGGGTCCGTTCTTCGGCGTCGCCGTGCTGATGGCGATCGCGTTCATCGCGATCACGGTGCTGCTCGGCAAGGACGACAAGGCCTCCCGCCAGCCCACGAAGCTGTCCGCGCCGATCAAGGCGCTGCGCGACCCGGGGCTGCGCACCCTCGCGATCGCCGCGCTCTTCTACAACATCGGCTTCTTCACCCTGCTCGCATGGACGCCGTTCGCCCTGCCCGCCACCTTCACCCCGCTCGACCTGGGCGTCACGTTCTTCGGCTGGGGCCTCGCGGTCGCGATCTCGAGCGTCTGGCTCGCCCCGCTGCTGACGGCGCGCGTGCGCCGCACGACCGCCCTCGCGATCGCCTTGCCGCTGCTGGCCGCGACGCTCATCGTCGCGGGCGTCTTCGCCGGCATCACCGCCGTGCTCGTGGTCTGCGTCATCGTCGGCGGCATCTTCCTCGGCGTGCTCAACACGGTGCTGACCGAGTCGGTCATGGAGGCCACCGACCTGCCGCGCTCGGTCGCGTCGTCGTCGTACTCGGCCGTGCGCTTCGTCGGCGGCGCGATCGCCCCGCCGCTGGCCGCCGCCGTGAAGGCGATCACCGGCAGCGTCGGCATCCCGTTCTACATCGGCGGCGTCTCGGTGCTCGTCGCGACCGGCGTGATCCTGCTCAGCCGCGCGGCGCTGGCCCGCATCGACCGCGAGCCCGAGCCGCCCGCCGTGACCGAGGCCGACGCCATCGGACTCGGCGACGCCGCCTGACCTCCGCCCTCTGAGAATCGCCGAGCCGCGCATCCGCTCGGCTCCCGCTCTCCTCCCCCGTGGCCGGGAATCGCACGTCCTCCCCAGGATCAGCGACTCCCGGCCACGACTCCGTCCCGATCGATAGGGTGATGCCCGTGCCACACGCGGATGTACTGGTCTGGATCGACTGCGAGATGACGGGCCTCGAGCTCGAGATCGACGAGCTCGTCGAGGTCGCGGTCGTCATCACCGACTACGACCTGAAGCCCGTGGATGCGGGATTCAGCGTCGTGATCAAGCCCGACCAGTCGGCGCTCGACAACATGGGCGACTTCGTGCGCGACATGCACACGACCAGCGGCCTGATCGAGGAGATCCCGAACGGCATCTCGCTCGCCGACGCCGAGTTCCAGGTGCTCGAGTACATCCAGCGCTTCGTGCCCGAGGCGCGCACGGCCCCGCTGGCCGGCAACACGATCGGCACCGACCGCTCGTTCCTGGCGAAGTACATGCCCCGCGTCGACAACCACCTGCACTACCGCAGCGTCGACGTGTCGAGCATCAAGGAGCTCTCGCGCCGCTGGTTCCCCCGCGCCTACTTCCAGGCGCCGGCGAAGAACGGCGGCCACCGGGCGCTCGCCGACATCCTCGAGTCGATCCGCGAGCTCGAGTACTACCGCCGCTCTGTATTCGTGGGCGACCCCGGGCCGACCAGCGACGCGGCGAAGGCGGCGTCCGAAGCGGTCGTGTCCGAATGGGCCCCGCGTTTGTCGTAGTATCGTCTGGTTGTGTTCAGATGGAAGCGTCTGAAGCACGCATGGTGGGTGTAGCTCAGTTGGTAGAGCACTGGCTTGTGGTGCCGGTGGCCGCGGGTTCAAGTCCCGTCATCCACCCCATGTCACGTTCAGTCCCCGTCCTCGCCGAATCCGGCGGGGCGGGGACTGACGTGCTTCTGGCCGCCGGCGCGGGCACCGTGACCGGCACCGAGCTCGACGAGCAGCTCGACGTGCTCACCGTGGCCGACTTCTCGACGCCGTGGCTCACGATCGTCTGGAACGACCCCGTCAACCTCATGGCCTATGTCGAGCGGGTGTTCCGCCGCTACTTCGGCTTCCCGCCCGACGAGGCGCACCGGCTCATGATGCTCGTGCACACCGAGGGGCGGGCGGTCGTCGCCTCGGGCCCGCGCGAGGAGATGGAGCGGCACGTCGAGGCGATGCACGAGTTCGGCCTGCAGGCCACCGTGGCCAGGGACGACGCGTGACCGGGATGAGCGGCGCATGACCCGCATCGAACGCCACGACACGGGGCTGCGCATCCACTTCGCCGAGGGCGAGGCGGGGATCCTCGGCTCGCTCGCCCGACAGCTCGGCGCCGTGTTCGACGACGAGGCCGACCCGGCACGAGCGCGGATGCTGCCCTCGGCGTACCCCGACGACGCGGAGGCCGACGCCGAGTTCCGTCGCTGGACGAGCGACGACCTCGTCGATCGCAAGGCCGCGGCCGCGCGCGGCATCGCCGACGCCGTCGGCACCGACGACCCGGCCAGCGCGCCGACGTCGCTCGACCTCAGCGTCGCCGACGCCGACGGCTGGGCGCGTGCGCTGACCGACCTGCGGGTGACGCTCGCGAGCCGGCTCGGCATCGAGAGCGACGACGACCGCGTGCCGAACACGATGACCGGCGCCGTCTACGAGTGGCTCGGCCACCTGCAGTGGACCCTCGTCGAGACGCTCGACGAGCTCGACGGCGTCGAGCCCGCCGCCTCGTCGGACTCGGCCGACCCGGAGGCCCCGGAGGACCCGCGATGAGCCTCGAACTGACCCCGGACGAGTTCGAGACGATCGTCGTCGACGAGCTGGATGCGCTGCCCGACGAGATGGTCGAGGGGCTCGAGAACGTGGTCTTCGTCACCGAGGACCGCCCCGATGACGGCTCGCTCGATCTGCTGGGACTTTACGAGGGCACGGCGCTGACCGAGCGCGACGTCTACGGCTTCGGCGAGCTGCCCGACCGGATCGTGCTCTACCGCGAGCCGCTGCTCGCGATCAGCGAGACGGAAGACGAGCTGCGCGACGAGATCCACGTGACGCTCGTGCACGAGATCGCCCACTACTACGGCATCGACGACGACGAGCTGCACCGGCTCGGCTGGGCCTAGTCGCGCCCGCCTGAACCGTCTCAAGGAGTTCCTGCAACTGGCGTGGCTCGTGAGCAACATGAGTCGCAGGAGTCACAGCAACTCCGTGAGACGGTTCGGATCTGCTCAGCCGGCGGCGCGCATCCACACGGTCGTGGCCGGCGGCAGTTCGGCGCCGTCGACCGGGTCGCTCGCGAGCAGGACCTCGCCAGCGGGCAGCGGGATGCTCGTCTCCCCCATGTTCGCGACGATCAGCCAGCCGTCGGGGCGGCGGAAGGCGAGCACATCGGGGCCGTCGCCGTCGATCCACTCGAGCGTCTCGGCGCCCTGCAGCTCGTGCCGCAGCGCGAGTGCGCGGCGATAGAGCGACAGCGTCGAGGCGGGGTCGCCCTCCTCGGCTTCGACCGAGGAGGCGCCGAACCCGGCCGGCTGCGGCAGGTGCGATCCACCGGCTCCGAAGCCGAACGACGGGCCCGAGGTCGTCCACGGGATCGGGACGCGGCATCCGTCGCGCCCGATCTCGCCGCCGTCCGTGCGGAAGAAGGTCGGGTCCTGACGCTCCTCGGCCGGGATGTCGGCGACCTCCTGCAGTCCCAGCTCCTCGCCCTGGTAGAGGTACGCCGAGCCGGGCAGGCCGAGCAGCACAAGGGTCGCCGCGTGCGCCTTGCGCAGGCCGCCGGCCTCGTCGAGCACGGGCGCCGTGCCGCCCGAGAGCAGCCAGGCGGTGCCCGACTTGACCGTGTCGCGGTCGGGTCCGGTTCCCCGGGCCGGGAGGCCGTAACGGGTGGCGTGGCGCACGACGTCGTGGTTCGAGAGCACCCAGGTGCTGCTCGAGCCGCTCGCCGCCGCCTGCTCGAGGTTGAAGGTGATGATGTCGCGGAACTGCGCGGCGTCGAAGTCGGCCTCGAGCAGGTCGAAGTTGAAGGCCTGCCCGAGTCCGTCGGCGCTCGCGTACCGGGCGCGGCGGGATGCGGCCACCCACGCCTCGGCGACGGCGGTGCGGGGCGGCGTGTACTCGTCGAACACCGCGCGCCACTCGGCGTAGATCTCGTGCACCTCGTCGCGGTCCCACAGCGCGTGCGTGCCGTCGGCGAGCTTCTCGATCTCGGCGAGCTCGGCGGCGCTCGGCAGCACCTCGGGCAGCCCCTTGGCGAGGCCGTGGGCGACGTCGACGCGGAAGCCGTCGACGCCGCGGTCGCTCCAAAAGCGGAGGGTGTGCAGGAAGTCGTCGCGCACCTCGCGGTCGGCCCAGTTCAGGTCGGGCTGCTCGGTCGCGAAGATGTGCAGGTACCACTGGCCGTCGCCGACGGGCTCCCAGGCCGGGCCGCCGAACACCGACTGCCAGTCCGAGGGCGGCAGCTCGCCGTTCTCGCCGAGACCATCGCGGAAGACGTAGCGGTCGCGGGCGCGCGAGCCCTTCGGCGACGCGAGCGCCTCCTGGAACCAGACGTGCCGGTTCGAGCTGTGGTTCGGCACGATGTCGACGATCACGCGGATGCCGGCGTCGTGCAGGGCGGTAACCATCGCGTCGAAGTCGTCGAGGGTGCCCAGGCGCGGGTCGACGTTCCGGTAGTCGTCGACGTCGTAGCCGCCGTCGGCGAGCGCCGACGGGTAGAACGGGCTCAGCCAGACGGCGTCGACGCCGAGCTCGCGCAGGTAGCCGACGCGGCTCGTGACCCCGGGGATGTCGCCGATGCCGTCGCCCGTGGCGTCGGCGAAGCTGCGCGGATACACCTGGTAGACGACGGCCTGGCGCCACCAGTCGGGGTCGACGCCGAGCGGAGCGGCGTCGGATCGGGTGTCGGGCTGAGCCATGCGGCATCCTCTCGTGCGGGGGTCACGTCATCGTGCGGTCACGCGGTGCTTCCACCCTGCCGCATCCGGGCGACATCGCGCACGTCGGCGCCGAAAACGTTTCGGATCAGCTTCCGGCGATGTCGCCGGTCTGCGTCGTGGAGTGGATGCGTCCGTGCGCGACCGGCGGGTAGCCGCCCTCGATCACGAGATCGGCGAGCTCGCGCGGTCGCTCCCGCGCGGCGAACGCCTCCTCCTGACGCGCCCAGCGCTCCCAGTGCGGGGCATAGGCGTCGCCGTCGCGCGCGAGCGCCCGGCGGCGGCGCTCGACGTCGTCGAGGTCGATCCAGACGCCGAGGTCGGCGAGCGCGCGGTTCGCCCGGCTGAGGGCGCCGCAGCCCTCGATCACCAGCGACCGCTCGCCGAGATCAGGCAGGGGATGCCAGGCCGCCGGGCGGTCGGCCTCCCAGTCCCAGCCGGTGAAGCCGGGATCGTCGGCGCGCAGCACGGTCTCGTGCACGGCGCGGCTGCCCGCATCCAGTCCGTCCCAGCCCGGGTAGAGCTCGTCGAGGCTGAGCAGGCGCGCGCCGAGCAGGGGCGCGAGGTCGCGGCCGAGGGTCGTCTTGCCGGCGCCGGAGCGGCCGTCGACGAGCACGACGGGATGCGCGGCGCGCGCCCGGGCCGCGTCGGCGATCCGCGCCAGCACGGCGGCGGCCGCGGTGTCCGCGGTGTCGGCGATCTCAGCCACCGATGAACCGCCAGCTCCCGGTCACCACGGCGGCGGTCACGGCGACCGCGGCCACGAGCGCGCCCACGCCGATCAGCGCGACCTCGGCCCGGCCGAACCGCGAGGGGCGCGCCCAGGTGCGCGGGGTGTCGCCGCCGAATCCGCGCGCCTCCATCGCCGTCGCGAGCAGGCCGCCGCGGCGCAGCGCGAGCACGAGCAGGCCGAAGCACTGCCGCACGAGCGCGCCCGGGCCGCGGTGGTCGCCGAGTCCGCGGGCGCGTCGCGCGAGCGTGATCGCGCGCCAGTCGTCGTGCAGCAGGGCGAGCATCCGCAGCCCGGCGAGCGCGCCGATCACGAAGCGCTGCGGCAGGCGCAGCACCTGCCCGAGGCCGTCGGCGAGGTCGGTCGGGTCGACACCGGCGAACAGTACGACAGCCGGGAGCGCGATCGCGAGCACGCGCAGCAGCGACGCGATCGCGAGCAGCACCGAGCCCTCGGTGACGTGCACGACCGCCCAGGAGAACAGCACGGCGCCCGACGCCTGGCCGTAGAGCAGGATCGTGACCGCGCCGAGCGGCGCGACGATCCAGACGATGCGGGTCACCCGCCAGAAGCGGCGCCAGCCGATGCCGGTGAGCGGCATGAGCAGCAGCTCCAGCGCGAGCGCGACGCCCGCCGACACCGGGTCGATCGTGAAGACGAGACCGAGCACGAGCGGCACCGAGGCGAGCAGGCGCGCGACCGGGTTGACGGCGGCGACGCGCGCCGCGATCGCGCTCACGGGCGCGCCCGATCCTGCAGCGCCACGGGAGCCCCGGCGGAGCCCGCAGCGGGGAGGCGGGTGTCTCCGCCCGCGGTGTCGGGTCCGGCCGCCAGCCGCAGCTCGCGGGCGCCGAGCGCCGCGATCAGCTCGTGATCATGCGTGACCGCGACGATCGCGCAGCCCTCGGCCCGCACCTCGTCGAGCAGGGCGACGAGCTCGGCCCAGCCCGTCGCATCCTGGCCGAAGGTAGGCTCGTCGAGCACCAGGATGCGCGGCCGCGTCGCGAGCGCCGTGCCCACCGACAGGCGCCGCTTCTGCCCGCCCGAGAGGCTGAACGGGCTCGCCCCCGCGAGCGGAGCGAGGCGCAGACGCTCGAGCAGCTCGTCGACACGGGCCTCGATCTCGTCGCGGGGCCGTCGCAGCTCGCGCGGCCCGATCGCGAGCTCGTCGCGCACGGTCGACGCCAGGAACTGGTGCTCGGGGTTCTGGAACACGGCGCCCACGCGCGTGAGCAGCTGCCGCGAGCGCCAGCGCCACGGGCGTGCGCCCGCTCCCGCGGCGAGCCCGTCGCCCGCGCTCAGCTCGCCGGACTCCGGAGGGAGGAGTCCGGCGAGCGTGAGGGCGAGCGTCGACTTGCCGGCGCCGTTCGGCCCGGTGATCGCGAGCACCTCGCCGGCGCGCAGGTCGAGCTCGATCCCGGTCTGCACGGGCGCGCCGCGTCGACGCGCGACGGCGAGATCGCGGGCGACGAGCAGCGGCGCGTCGGCGACCGGGTCGATGGATGCGGTGCCGGGCTCGGCGACGGACACGGTCGCGAACACGGCCGCGGCACGCCGCCCCGGCACCCAGACCCCGCGGGCCGCGAGCATGCCGCCGAGCTCGCCCGCGGCCTGCTCCGGCGTCGTATCGGCGATCAGCCCGCCGCCCGGGTCGATCACGACGACACGCGTCGCGAGCGGCCACCACAGATCCACGCGATGCTCGACGATCACTGCGGTCGCGCCGGTGTCGGTCAGCACAGCGGCCACCGCATTCCGCACCTCGACGGCGCCCTCGGGGTCGAGGTTCGCCGTCGGCTCGTCGAGCAGCAGCAGCTCGGGGCGCATCGCCAGCACGCCCGCGAGCGCGAGCCGCTGCTTCTGCCCGCCCGACAGCTGGTGGGTCTCGCGGTCCGGATCGAGGCGCAGCCCCACGGCCCGCTGCGCAGCGTCGACGCGGCGCCAGATCTCCTCGCGCGGAACGGCCAGGTTCTCGGGGCCGAAGGCGGTGTCGTCGCCGACGCGCGCCATGATCATCTGCGCATCCGGGTCCTGCAGCACGAGTCCGGCGCGACCGCGCGCATCCTGCGCCCGCTCCCCCGCGATCAGCAGCTCGCCCTGCGCCTCCCCGTCCTCGTCGCCGCCGAGCACGCCCGCGAGCGCGGCGAGCAGGGTCGACTTGCCCGACCCCGAGGGACCGAGCAGCAGCACCCGCTCGCCGCGCGCGACGCGCAGGTCGAGGCCGCTGACGGCGGGCGCGCGGCGGCCGGCGTGTCGCCAGCCCCAGCGCCGCGCATCCACGACCCACTCGGCGCCCGACGCGTCCGCGGTCGAGGTGCCGGGGACCGCCGCGGCGCCGACACCGGCACCCGCGTCCGTCCCCGACACCTCCGCACCCGCCATGCTCAGACCTCGGCGCGCAGCTCGCGTCCCGAGGCGAAGCGGCTCAGCACGCCCGTCGCGGCGAGCGCGCGCGTCACGAGCCAGCCCAGCAGGCCCGCGAGCACCGCGCCCGACACGATCGACGACACCAGGTAGGCGATCGAGAAGGTCGGTCCCGATCCGGCATACCAGAAAACCAGGTCGTTGATCGCACCGGCGAGTCCGGCACCCGCCCCCGCCAGCACGGCGACCGGAAGACGCCCCGAGTAGAGGAAGACGAGCAGCACGAGTTCGGCGCCGAGCCCCTGCACGAGGCCCGCCTCGATCGTCGGCAGCCCGCCCCACTGATTGCCGACGAGCGCTGAGACGACCGCGGCGACGACCTCGGTGAAGATCGCGGCGCCGGGCTTGCGGATCACGAGCCCGCCGATGACACCGGCCAGCAGCCACGGGCCGTTGACGAGCCCCTGGATGCCGGGCAGCAGCGGCTCGATCACGGCCTTGGGCGCGAGGTATCCGACATTCCAGGCGAGGAATACGAACCCGAGCGCGACGCCGAGCACGGCCGCGACGACGATGTCGACGACGCGCCACCGCCAGACGATGCGGCGCTTCGGGCGCGCGGGAGAGCCGGCCGGGCCGGGCGAGACGGAGGTGGATGATGCGGTCACTGACGTGCCCCTTCCCTGAAGGTGGGCACGGGATGGGGCGGCGGCGCCGGCCCGTGAGATGCCTCCCTGCGCCGGCATGATCCGGATCAGGTTCGACGGTCGAAGCTTGGAGAAGCTTCCTCTCAGCCCGGCTCACCGGACTCCCGTGTTCTGGGCGCGAGTCTAGCGCGCTCAGTCCTCGCGGATGCGCCCGGCCCCGCCCGCCTGAGCGGCCTCGGTCAGCTGCGCCGTCATCCGCCGCAGCTGCTCGGTGCGCTGCTGCACGTCGCGCACGCCCTTGAGCAGCGGATAGATCGTGGCGAACACGATCATCGGCGCGCGCAGCGCGGGGTTGCGGATCGCGTGCGCCGCATAGGTGCGCTCCCACCGCCCCACGTAGTGGTAGTACTGCCGCGGGTTGTCGTCGAGGCGCCGGGCCGACATCCCCGCCACCAGGTCGGAGTCGTAGACGACCCGGTGTCCGCGCTCGAAGAGGTGGATCGAGAGGTCGATGTCCTCGTGGAACTCGTCGGCCTCGTCGCGGCACACGTGCGCCCGGATGTCGCGCCAGGCGCTCGCCCGCAGCGCCATGTTGCTGCCGAAGAGGAAGTGGTAGTCGTCGGCGAGGCGCAGGATCGCCCGCCGCACGCGGTCGTCGGCGCGATGCCCGAAGCGGCGCAGCGGCATGTCGTAATAGGCCACCGGGCCGGTCGCCGCGCCGACGGTCTCGTCGCTGAAGATGCGCTGCGCCTGCGCCACCCAGTCGGGCTCGAGCACCGAGTCGGCGTCGATGCGCGCCAGCACGTCGCCGGTCGCCGCGTCGAGCCCGAAGTCACGGGTCGGGATGAGGCCCTGCGCCGCATCCTGCTTCAGCAGCCGGACCGGGGCGTCGGGATGCGAGGCCTGCAGCGCCTCGACGATCGCCGCGGTGCGGTCGGTCGAGAGGTTGTCGACGACGAGGATCTCGTGCGCCGGCGTGGTCTGCTCGAGCGCCGCCGCGACGCAGTCGGCGATCGTCGACTCCTCGTTGTACGCCGGGATGACGATCGACACCGACGGCACAGCTGACGCCATGCCCCGACCCTAACCCGCGTCGGGCTCAGGATGCGGGAGCCGGGCGCTCAGGACGACCGGGTCGCCCAGGCCGCGGGTCGACGCCGAGCCGCGGCCACAGCACCTGGCGCATCACGGCCCGCTCCCCCAGCGTCCAGGCGGTCGACGCGGCCAGGTAGAGGGTCGCCGCCAGCGGCACGATCGCGGCGAAGACGACCGTCAGGAACGGCATCCAGCCGAGAACCCGCGCGAGCGTGCCGCTGGCCGCGGCGAGCGCGGGGTCGGCCAGCTGCTGGGCCTGACGCCGGTGGAACCACGCGACCACCGCGATGATCGCGAGCACCGTCACGCCCACCCAGGCCGAGGGGTCGAGCCGCAGCAGCGCGTCGAGCGGGTGCTCGCCGAGCGGCGCTCCGCCGAGGGTCGCCGAGAACAGCGGATTGACGGCGCCGCCGATGCGGGGCTGGGTGAAGACGCCGTAGACCAGGCCGAGCACGGGCGCCTGCGCGAGCGCCGGCAGCATCCCGGCGAAAGGCGACACCTTCTCGTCGCGATAGAGGTCGAGGGTGGCGGCCTGCAGCTTCTCGGGGTTCTTCGCGTGCCGGCGGCGCAGCTCGGCGAGGCGCGGCGCGAGCCGTCGGCGATGACCCTCGGCGCGCACGACCGAGGCGTTGACGGGGATGAGGGCGAGGCGGATCAGCACGGTCACGATCACGATCGCGACGGCCGGGGTGACGAGCGATCCCAGCGCGCCGAGCGCCTGGGATGCGGCCGCGAGCAGCGCGGCCACGACGGGGATGTCGAAGGGGTTCATGGAAGTCGGCTCCTGCCAGAGAAGGGGAACGGGTCGGCGATGACCGACGGGTCCCCTCGCAGCGGACGCACGACGTGCCGGACGATGACGCGCGCAGGCGCCGTCGGGAGACGGCGGAGCGCGTCGCGGCGGAGCGCGATCGAGGTGCTGCGGGCGGACTAGGCGGCCGGCAGGAGCGAGCCCGGGGCTCGCGGGCGCGCGTGACCGCGGGCGTCGGGATGCGACGCGGGCGGGGCGAGCAGCAGCTGCGGGCGACGCGGGCGCGCGGCCCCCTGCGGCGGTGCCGCGGTGGAGCCGGTGACCCGCAGCAGCACGAGGGCCGCGACGACGGCCGCGCCGGCGAGCGAGAGCACGACCAGCAGCGCGAGCGACAGGCCGAGCAGGTCGGCGGCGCCGTCGGCGAGCAGGCCGATCAGCGCGGCGACGCCGCGCACGAGACCGATCTGCTGTTCGAGCACGAGGTCAGGCTAACCCCGGGTGGATGCACGAGAGCCGTGCATCCGGGGCTGTCCGCTCCTGGCGCACTCAGTCGACCGGCGCGGCGAGCAGCGAGACCACGAACTCGCCGCCCTTGGTCGACTGGCGCCCGACCTCCTCGAACCCCATGCGCGCGTGGAACGCGAGCGAGCCCGGATTCGGCGGGTCGACGTTGACCTCGCAGTCGACCTCGCCGAATCCGGCCAGCCGCGCGCGGTCGAAGACGGCCTCGTAGAGGCGCCGGCCCACGCCCTGACCGCGCAGGCGCTCGTCGAGCACGATGCGGTCGACATAGAGGAAGCTGTCGGAGCGCTCGGCGAACCAGCGGTAGTTCTCGCTCGCGTAGTCGAGGCCGGGCTCCATCGCGAGCAGGAAGCCGGCGACCTCGCCGTCGTCCACCGCGACCGCGATGGCGCTCTCCGCGACCAGCGCGCGCATCTCGTCGACACCCGTGATCGGCACGGCCGGATGCGCGGCGTCGTTGATCGCCACGAGCGCGGCCAGGTCGTCGGCGGAGATCGGACGGATGACGGGGGCGCTCACCCGACCACGCTACCTGTCGCGCCGAGGCTCAGGAGTTGACGTGCGCGCGCATCCAGGCGAGGGGCTCGATGGCCTTGCCGCCGACGAGGATGCCGAAGTGCAGATGGGCGCCCGTGCTCGCGCCGGTGCTGCCGACCGCGCCGAGGATCTGCCCGCGCGTGATCACGTCGCCCTTCTTGAGCTTCATGGTGCCGGCGAGCATGTGACCGTAGACGCTCTCGACGACCTCGCCGTCCTGGAAGGTGTGCTTGACCGTGACGTGCCAGCCGAGCTCTCCGCCGGTGCCCGACTCGCTCACGACGCCGTCGGCGATCGCGAGGATCGGCGTACCCATGCCGGGCACCCAGTCGATGCCGTGGTGGTTCGACGAGCAGACGGCGCACGGCGCGGGCCGCGGGCCGAAGTAGCTCGAGATGCGAGTGCTCGGGTCGAGCGGCCACATCACCTGGTCGAGCTGCTCCACCTCGTAGCCGTCGCGCTCGGCCGAGACCGCGCTGACGGCGGCCGGCACCTGCAGCGCCGTGGGCAGGCTCGCGCTGGTCGAGGCGAAGGCCGCGGCCTGACGGTGCGGGTCGGCGGCCGAGATGACGTCGGCGGCGGCGGGCGCCTCGTGCACGCCGATGAGCGCGAGCGAGAACAGGGCCGCGCTGATCGCGACGACCGGGCGCTTGAGGTGCAGGAAGCCGCCGAGGCGCACGTCGGGAACCGGACGCGGGGCTGCCACGGCACGACGACGGTAGGCGGGCGCGGGGGCGACGCGATGCGTGGCGCGGCGGGCTCGGGTCACGTCGTTCTGCTCCTGGTCGGGTTCGGGGCGGATGCGGGCGGCCCGCATTCACGACGGCGAGGGCACGCCGACGCATCCAGGACATCGGCGCGGGGCGACGCGGCGATGTCACGCGGGGACTCCCCCAGCCCGCACGACGCGGTCAGATGCGTCGGAGCCGGGAAGGTCGACATCCAGTGTGCCCCGACCCTCCTGGCAGAAGCCTGACCGGAGCCCGGCGAAGTGCTGGCCCTCTCCTCCCCTGGCACATGCCCGCGACGGAATCCCACAACCCAGGCGACCCCTGATCCCGGCCGCGACCCGGCCGCCCTAGGGTGGCGGAGTGACCGACGCCGCCGCGAAAGCCTCCGCGATCGACCTGTCGAAGCGCGACCTCACGCTCGACATCGCCCGGGTGTTCTGCGTGCTGCTCGTCGTGGTCATCCATCTGCTGATGGTGGGGGTCGGCCGGGATGCGACGGGCGCGCTCGTCGTCTCGCGTCCGCTCGAGAACCAGGCCTGGTTCGCCGGCGTCACCTGGGCCGGCCAGATCATGCCGCTGTTCTTCGTCGTCGGCGGCTTCGCCAGTCTGACCGCCTGGCGCAGTCTCGTGCGTCGCGGCGGATCGGCCGCCGACTACGTGCGCAACCGCGTGCTGCGCCTGGCCCAGCCCGCCCTGCCGCTCTTCCTCTTCTATGTCGTCGTGCTCGGCGGCGTTCAGCTCTCCGGTCTCGTCGATCCCGAGCTGATCGATGTCGTGGCGACCGGCGCCGGGGCGCCGCTGTGGTTCATCGCCGCCTACACGCTGTGCCAGGCGATGGTGCCGGTCATGGTGCGGTTCCACACCCGCGCACCGCGCGCGACGCTGCTGGTGCTGCTGGCCGGGGCGGTGATCGTGGATGCGCTCCGCTACTCGACCGGGATCGACATGATCGGCGTGGCGAACCTGTTCTTCGTCTGGCTGCTCGTGCAGCAGATCGGGTTCTTCTACGCCGACGGCTGGTTCGCCGCCCGGCGGTGGTGGCAGCTGCTGCTGCTCGCGGCCGTCGCCTACGCCTCGCTCGTCCCGATGACGGTCTGGGGCCCCTACGCCGACGACATGCTCACGAACCTCAATCCCCCGACGCTGCCGCTCGTGGCGCTCGGGCTCGCGCAGGCCTGCGTGCTGCGCCTGCTGCGCCCGGCACTCTCGGCCCTCATGCGCACGCGCGGCGCGCGGGCGGTCGTCTTCCTCGTGGGCACCCGACTGATGACGATCTACCTCTGGCACCTGCCGCTCATCATCATCCTGTCGGGCGTGCTGCTGCTCATCCCGGGTGCGAGTCCGCAGCCGGGCACGGCGAGCTGGTGGTGGAGCCGGCCGATGCTCTACCTGGTCGTGCTCGTGGCGCTGTTCGGTCTGTCATTCCTCGTCGGGCGCTGGGAGGCGCCGCGCGAGATCACGGCGACCCCGCCGCTCGCCGTCGTCGTGACGGCGGCCGCGCTGACCTTCGTGCCGGCCTTCGCGGTCATGGAGTGGTTCCTCGACCTCCGCTTCGCGGTGATGGGCTCGATCCTGCTCACCGCGGCGGTGCTGCTGCTCGGCCGCTGGCCCGCGGCATCCACCCGCTCGAGCTCGACGAGCCGGTCCGGCGACGCGTCGACCCGGCCGCCGTCGCCGCTCAGTCGCGCGTGACGCTCAGTCGCGCGTGACGAAGTCGATCAGCTCCTCGACCCGGCCGAGCAGCGCCGGTTCGAGATCCTGGTAGCTGCGCACCCGGGAGAGGATGCGCTGCCAGGCCGCCGCGATGTCGGCCTGGTCGTCGTGCGGCCAGCCGAAGGCGGCGCAGATGCCGTGCTTCCACTCCACGTTCCTCGGGATCGTCGGCCAGGCCGCGATCCCGAGTCGCGCCGGCTTCACCGACTGCCAGACATCGACATAGGGATGCCCGACGATCAGCACATCGGCGCTCTGCAGGCGCTCGGTGATGCGGCTCTCCTTCGAGCCCGGAACGAGGTGGTCGACCAGCACGCCGATGCGGCGCTGCGGGCCCGGGCGCACCTCGGCCAGCACCTCGGCCAAGTGATCGACGCCCTCGAGGTACTCCACGACGATGCCCTCGCCGCGCAGGTCGGCGCCCCACACCTTCTCGACGAGCTCGGCGTCGTGCCGGCCCTCGACGTAGATGCGGCTGGCTCGTGCGACGCGCGCCGGCTGCGGCGTGCGGGCCGCGACCGATCCGGATGCGGTGCGCAGCGCGGTGGCCGAGGCCGGCCCCCGCGGCGCCGGCACGAGCACGACCGGCGCACCGTCGACGAGGAAGCCGCTGCCGATCGGGAACACGCGCACCTTGCCGTGCCGATCCTCGAGCTCGACCGTGCGTCCCTGCATCCGCACGAGCGCGCCGACGAAACCGGAGTCGGCCAGCTCGAGCACGAGCCCGGGCTCGGCCGGCACCTGCCTCGGCGTCACGCGGCCGGCCGAGCGCCAGTCGCCCGAGAGCACATCGGATCCGTAGCGGTCGTTCGGGTCGGGCGGCGGGGTCACCCGGGAAGGCTAGAGCGCCCGCGGCGCCGCGCGGCGGCGGCGCGCCTGCCCGCGGCGCTAACGTGAAGGCGCGGCACCACCGCCTCCCTCTCCCCTCGTCGGAAGGACCACCCATGCCCTCCACCCTCACGCCGTCCGCACAGCACCGGAGCGTCGCCTGATGCGCGCCGCCGTCATCCACGGCGCCCGCTCGGTGCAGATCGAGGAGCGACCCGAGCCGCGCATCCAGGGTCCGCGCGACGCGGTCGTGCGCGTCGTCGCGGCCTGCGTCTGCGGCTCGGACCTCTGGGGCTACCGCGGCGTCCGGCACTCCGAGGGACCGATCGGGCACGAGCTGGTCGGCGTCGTCGAGCAGCTCGGCGACGACGTGACCGACATCGCCGTCGGCGACTTCGTGATCGCGCCGTTCTCGCTCAGCGACGGCAGCTGCCAGGCCTGCCGTCACGGCATGAGCGCCGCTTGCGACCACGCCACGTTCTTCGGCGGCAAGGACGCCGAGGGCGAGCGCGTCGACGGCGCGCAGGGCGAGCGCGTGCGCATCCCCTTCGCCGACAGCTCGCTCGTGGTCGTGCCCGGCCCGATCGACGAGGAGCTGATCCCCCACCTGCTCACCCTCGCCGACGTCATGTCGACCGGGCACCACGCCGCCGTCTCGGCCGGCGTCGGCCCGGGCGACGTCGTCGCGGTCGTCGGCGACGGCGCCGTCGGACTCTGCGCCGTGCTCGCCGCGCACCGCCTCGGCGCGAGCCGCATCATCGCGATGAGCCGCAACCCCACCCGTCAAGCGCAGGCGACCCGCTTCGGTGCGACCGACATCGTCGAGGAGCGCGGTGACGAGGCGCGCGGCGCCGTGCAGGCCCTGCTCGACGGCGACCTCGTGGATGCGGTGCTCGAGTGCGTCGGAACCAAGGAGTCGATGGCGCAGGCCCTCGCGGTCGTGCGCGGCGGCGGCCGCGTCGGCTACGTCGGCGTGCCGGCCGAGGGCACGGAGCTCAAGGTGCAGCAGCTGTTCAGCCGCAACGTGTCGGTGAGCGGCGGCATGGCCCCGGCGCGCGACTACATCCCGACGCTGCTGCCCGACGTGCTCGACGGCACGATCCGCCCCGGCGAGGTCTTCGACCTGGAGCTGCCGCTCGACGAGGTCGCCGAGGCCTACGCCGCCATGGACGAGCGCCGCGCGATCAAGGTGCTGCTCAAGCCCTGACGACCGGCGCTCATGACGGACGGCGTGCGACCCGGGATGTTCCCGGCTCGCACGCCGTTCCTCGTGTCGGGATGCGCGCGGTCTGGACCCGCGGCATCCACGTCTCTCGCGCGGTCAGCAGACCGGCCGCGGAGACGGCGGGATCAGAACCCGAAGTCTCCGAAGTCGCCGCCGAAGTCTCCTCCGCCGAAATCCCCTCCGCCGAAGTCGCCGCCGGAGTCCGCGCTCGCGGTGTCGACGCCGGCGTCGCCGCCCGAGGCGTCGCTCGAGCCCGAGTCCCCCGAGCCGGAGTCGCCCGAATCGCTGGCCGTGTCGCCCGCGCCGCCGTCCCACGGCAGGAACGCGCTGACGAGCGCCGAGCCGATGACGTAGCCCGCGACGGTTCCGAGCAGCGAGCTGCCGATCATGGCGCCCATGCCGGGCCCGCGCTGCTGCTGGGCGTTCTGCCCGACGTAGCGCTGCGACTCCGGGTGCTGGCCGTACCCGGGGCTGCCGTACTGGCCCTGCCCGCCCGCGTTCGCGGCGCTGCTCGCGCCGAAGGCACTGCCCGACATGACCCGCTCCATGCTGCCCGGCTGGCGGAACTCCGCCCGGGTGGCGGCGCGGGCGAGGGTGGCGGGCTCGCTCGACAGCGGGCGCTCGCCCGTGCCGGCGCCGCGGCTCAGCTCCTCGTAGATCATGGCGCGCTGCTCGTCGGTCAGCTTCGCGAAGGCCTCGCGGTGCACCTGCTCGATCGTCTCGGGCGGGGCGGTGCGCAGCAGATAGCGGTAGCGCTCGATCGCGATCTCGTCCTGACTGCGCGCGTCGTGCTGCGGTCGGGGCGCGGTATCGGTCCGTCGGGGTGCGCTGTCGGTCGCGGTGTCCTCGCTGCCGAACAGCCGGTCCAGGAATCCCATCGGTCGTCCTCCTCTTGCCCTCACGCTAGGCGCGAGGGCTGAGGACGCACTGTGCCGATCCTGGGATGACGAGGGGATGCGGTGGGAGTCGCCTGAGCGCCGGCCCGCACCGCTCGACGAGCGCCGCCGGGGGCCGCTACCGGCCCTCGGCTTCCTTCGCCTCCTCCTTCTCGATGAGGGTCAGCGGATCGGTGACGGCCTCGAGCTGCTTGCGCTCCGCATCCACGCCGAAGATGAAGGTGACGATGCCGCCGACGAGCATGATCGCCGAGCCGAGGAAGTAGCCGATCGTGATCGGGCCGCGGTCGCTGCCGTCGCCGATCATGGCGCCGTAGATGAGCGGGGCGAGCGAGCCGAAGATCTGCGCGATCGAGAAGAAGTAGGAGATCGCCTGGCTGCGCACCTCGAGCGGGAAGATCTCGCTGACGGTCAGGTAGGCGGCCGAGGCGCCAGCCGAGGCGAGGAAGAACGCCGCGCACCAGAAGATCGTCTGCGTCACCGCGTTGAGCGCATCCGCCTGGAACAGGATCGCCGACACGGCGAGGATGACGCCCGAGCCGCCGTAGGTGAGCAGCACCATCTTGCGGCGCCCCCAGCTGTCGAACAGTCGGCCGAGCACGAGCGGGCCGACGAGGTTGCCGATCGCGAACGGGAAGAAGTAGTAGCCGGTCTGCGACTTGTCGATGTCGTAGAAGTTCTGCAGCGCGAGCGCGTAGCTGAAGAAGATCGCGTTGTAGAGGAACGACTGCGTGATCATCATGGTCGCGCCGACGAGGGTGCGCTTCGGGTACATCCTGAAGAACACCTTGGCCAGGATGTGGAACGGCACCCGCTCGTGCGACGTGAGCTCGATCGCGCGGTCGTCGCCGACGGGCTCGAGCTTCTTCCCCTGCGCCTCGACCTCCTTCTCGATGCGGTCGACGGTCTCCTCGGCCTCCTTCTCGAAGCCGTGGGTCATCTGCCAGCGCGGACTCTCGGGGATGTGGCGGCGCAGGTAGATGATGATCAGTCCGAGCACCGGACCGATGAAGAACGACAGGCGCCAGCCCCAGTTGTCGACCCAGTCGGAGCCGAACGTGTCGCTGTTGAGGAAGATCAGGTTGGCGGCGGCGCCGAGCGCCGCCCCGCCCCAGTAGGTGCCGTTGATCGCGATGTCGACGTGGCCGCGGTAGTGCGAGGGGATGAGCTCGTCGATCGCCGAGTTGATCGCGGCGTACTCGCCGCCGATGCCGGCGCCGGCCACGAACCGGAACACCCAGAGCACGATGATGCTCGCCCAGTGGTTGTCGAAGTTCGGCGTCACGCCGGCGAGCGCGCTGCCCGCGAGGTAGATCGCGAGGGTCAGGATGAACAGCTTCTTGCGACCCAGCCGGTCGGAGAGCCGGCCGAAGAACAGGGCGCCGACGACCTGGCCGACGAGGTAGACGGTTCCGGTCGCGCCGATCTCGGCCGAGTTCATGTCGAACTCGGTGGCGTAGCCGTTCTGCGAGACGATCTGGATCTCGAGTCCGTCGAGGATCCACGAGACGCCGAGACCGACGACGATCATCCAGTGGAACCGGGCCCACGGCAATCGGTCGAGACGGGCCGGCACGAGGCTGCGGATCGTCCCCTTCCTGCCTGAGCCGGATGCGGCAGCACCCGAGGTGCTCGGGCTGCGCTGGGGGTCGATCGCGTCGGTCATCGTCGCTGGTGTCCTTACCCGTCCGGGTCGGACCCGGGCGACGGCCGCGACGTTACTCCCGGCCGGGCAGCCGGTGTGAGTCTCGCTCAGGCTCTCAGGGAACGACCAGACCGCAGTGGATGAGCTCGATCGTCTCGGCGCGGATCTCGATCAGCACGGCCCGCTCGTCCTGCTCGAGCAGCTGCGCGATCGCGCCGGCGAGCACGCCCAGCGCGAGCTCGCCGTCGGAGGCGCCGACGGCCGCGGAGACGGCCGGCGAGACCTGCAGGCTGCGCCCGAAGCCGCCGCCCTGGCGCAGCACGAGCGCCGACGGGCTCTCCTCGCCGGGCCAGTGGCTGCGCTGCTCGGTCACGTCGGGCGCGACGCGGAAGGCGTGGTCGTCGACGCCGTCGGGGCCGAGCGCGGCGAGCGCGTCGTGCGCCGCGAGCACGGCCGAGAGGTGCGGCCCGAGTCCGGCGGGGTTCTCGCCGAGGGCCTCGGGGATGCGCTCCGCACGCTGCAGCGGCTGATGCGTCGGCGCGCCCTCCGCCGGGCGCCGCAGCAGCACGTAGCCGAATCCGATCTCGTCGACGCCGCGCTCGGCGAAGTCGTCGAGCCAGGCGCCGACGAGCGGTTCCCACTCCGGCCCGCCGGGCTTCGTGCCGCCGTCGCGGATCCACGTCTCGGCGTAGCGCGCGGGGTCGATTCGCTCGCGTTCGATCATCCAGAACTCGAGCCGCGCATCCTGAGCCCAGGCGGCGGCGCGGTTCAGCCCGTCGACGCCGTCGCGGTACTCCCAGTTGCCGAGCAGCTGGGCGACCCCGCCGGGCTCGAGGTGCTCGGCGGCACCGGCCACGACCGCGGCGACGAGCGCATCGCCGACCATGCCGCCGTCGCGGTACTCGTACTCGGGCACTCCCCCGCGGCGCGGCGTGATGACGAAGGGCGGGTTGCTGACGATGCGGTCGAAGCGCTCGCCCGCGACGGGTTCGTAGAGGCTGCCGAGCCGGAACTCGATCGTGTCGACGCCGTTGAGCGCGGCGTTGAAGCGGCCGAAGTCGAGCGCACGTTCGGAGATGTCGGTGGCGACGACCTGGTCGGCGAAGCGGCTGGCGTGCAGGGCCTGGATGCCGCAGCCGGTTCCGAGGTCGAGCACGCGGCGCGCGCGGTCGGGCAGCATGAGCCCGCTCAGGGTGGCGGAGGCTCCGCCGATGCCGAGCACGTGGTCGGTGCGCAGCGCCTGGCCGGTGGCGAGCTCGCCGAGGTCGCTCGCGATCCACCAGGCGGTCACGCCGAGCGCGTCGACGACGGAGTAGGGGCGCAGGTCGATCGCACCGCGCAGCAGTCCGTCGTCGCCGGCCGCGAGCAGCCCGCCCTCGACCGCCGCGGCCGCGCCGGTGGTCGGCAGGGCGGCCGCGACGTCCGCGGCGGCGACGCCGTCGCCGAGCACGAAGAGCCGGGCGAGCACGGCGGCCGGCTCGGTGCGGCCGGCGAGCGCGCGCAGGGCGGGCACCCGGTCGGCGCGCTGCAGGGCGTCGTCGGCGACGTCGCCCCAGAGGCCGCGCATCCGGTCGACCGTGTAGACGGCCCGGTCGAGGTCACGGCGCAGGGGGTCGGCGAGGCTCAGATGCAGCACGCGGCCATTCTCTCGCGGCGCTCGGCGGCGGAGCTCCGCCCGAGTGCCCCCTTCGGGAGAAGGGCTCAGCCGTGGATGACGGAGAAGATGTTGCCGAAGGGGTCGGTGAACCAGGCGATGTCGGGTCCGTGGCCGCGCATGGCGCCGTCGTCGTCCTGCGGCATCCCCTCGTAGCGGATCGGCTCGAGACCCGATTCGCCCAGCTCGCGGATCGCGACGCCCACGTCGGCGACCTCGAGGTTGAGCACGGTGTAGGTCGCCGGCTCGTGGTTCTCCTTGGGATAGAGGATGACGCTGCCGCCGCCGGGCAGGGAGAGGCGCGTGATGCCGCCCATCCCGGCGTCCTCCACGTCGAGGCCGAGGACCCGGCCGTAGAAGTCACGCGCCCGCTCGGGGTCGGAGACCGAGAAGCCGCTGAAGGCGCCGGTGGTGGTCAGCATGGATGCGTCCTCTCGGTCAGACTTCTGAGGGTCACGTGATCGCGGTCGGGACCGGGACGCGCCGTTCGATGCGTCCGAATGGATCGCCGATCATGTGTACGCTGTCAACAATCCCACAGCGAGCGCGGGTCGTCCAGAGTCGGCGCGTCGCCCGTTGCACCACCGCCGAGCCGAGGAGCCGCATGAGCGCACCGCAGCGGTCGACCTACCGCCACGGCGACCTGCGCCAGGCGCTCGTGGGTGCGGGCCTCGAGATGGCGCGCGAATCCGGCCCCGACGCGGTCGTGCTGCGCGAGGCCACCCGCCGGGCCGGCGTCTCGCCCAACGCCGCCTACCGGCACTTCGCCGACCGCACCGCACTGGTCGGCGCCGTGAGCGACGCCGCCCTCGGCGCGGTCGCCGAGGCGATCGAGGAGGAATGGGAGCGCATCGACCGCCGGGGCGACGCCGCCGCGGTCGCGCACGCCGAGCTCGAGGCCGTCGGCATCGGCTACCTGCGTTTCGCCCGCGACGAGCCCGGACTGTTCCGCGCGGCGTTCACGGTCCCCCGCGATCTGGAGTCGGCGCTGAGTCCCGACAAGGCCGGACCCCGCGGACGCACGCCGTTCGAGCTGCTCGGCATCGCCCTCGACGACCTCGTCGCCGCCGGCGAGCTGCCCGCCGAGCGACGGCCGGGCGCCGAGCTGCTCGCCTGGTCGGCCGTGCACGGACTCGCCATGCTCGCGCTCGAAGGGCCGCTGCACGACCTCGATCCGGAGCTCGCGCGCCAGACCGGCCGCCGCGTGATCGGCATGGTCGACCGCGGGCTCTGAGCCGCGGGCTCTGAGGCCGCATCCCACCGCATCCACCCCGGCGCTCGCGCGGGGGCGTGAGTAGGCTGACCCGCACCATGAGGCCGCTGACCGAGTCCGAGATCCGCGAATCGATGGTGAACGCCCCGGCGGGCGAAGCCGCGCGCATGCCCATGCCCGGATTGCACGAGGTGATCTGGGACGAGCGCGAGTTCCTCGGCTGGCGCGATCCGCAGGCGCCGCAGCGCGGCTACGTCGTCTTCTGGAACGACGACGAACCCGTCGGGCTCACCCTGCGCGCCGCCGAATCGCAGCTGCCCGCCGGATCGGCGATGTGCTCGCTCTGCCAGACCCTGCAGCCCGCGAGCCAGGTGCGCATGTTCTCCGCCCGCCGCGCCGGCGAGGCCGGCGAGCGCGGCAACTCGGTCGGCACCTACATCTGCGCCGACCTGGGCTGCTCGACGCTGATCCGGATGCGCGCGCCCGGAACCGAGCTGCGCCACGATCCGGGCGAGGTCGTCGCGCACCGCGCCGCGGGTCTCACGCAGCGTCTCGCCTCCTTCACCGAGCGGGTCGTCGCGGCCTGACGACGCCGCGATCGCGTCGCCTGGATGCGGGTGGCGCGTCGCCTGGACGTCGGCGGACAGTGACGCCGGGCGATCGCGCGCGGGTGCGAGCGTGGGGCCATGACCGACGACGCCGCCACCCCGAACCCCGACGACGACCTCGCGACCGTGCGCCGCATCCTCACCTCGGCCCGCACCGCGACCGTGACCTCGCGCGCCGCCTCCGGCGCCCTGCACAGCCGACCGCTCGCCCTGCTCGAGCACGGCGTCGACGGCACCGAGAACTTCGCGGGCTCGCTCTGGTTCTTCACCGCCGACCCGAGCGAGAAGACCGACGAGATCCGCCGGCATCCCGAGGTCAACGTGTCGGTGGCCGACGGCAAGGGCCACCTGTCGCTCAGCGGGCGCGCGAGCATCGACCGCAGCCAGGCGCGCATCGACCTGCTCTGGAACCCGTGGGCCGAGGCCTACTTCGAGGGCGGGCGCGAGGATCCGGCCGTCGCGCTGCTGCGCGTCGACGTCGACTCGATCGAGTTCTGGGATCTCGACCGCCCGGCGCTGCGTCGCGTCGTCGAAGTGGCGGCGGCGCTGATCGCGCATCGGCCGCCCGAGATCGGCGAGAGCCGCACGGTCGAGCTCTGAGTCACGGCGACGTTCGGCGGAGCGCGCCTCAGTCGACGGGGCGCGCCGCGGCGCCCGTCACGAGCTCACCCGACTGCCGCGCGATGGCCGGCAGCACGCTGCGCATGTAGGGCGCCCAGAAGAGTCGGACGATCAGGTGCACGATCGGGCCGCGGCCGGGCAGCGGGTGGAAGGCGTAGGTCCAGTGGATGCGCGTCCCGCCGGTCTCCTCGGTGAAGACCCACTCGGCGCGTGCCCCCGACACGAGGCGGCCGAACAGCTTCGCGAACCGGCTGAGCTCGTAGACATGGCGGCTTGGCACATCCACCTCGACGACGGTCTCGATGACCGAGCCGCCGTCGGACAGGTGCAGCCGGCGGTGCGCGCCGATCTGATCGAAGGCGGCGGTCTGCTCGCTGACCGAGGTCACCGCCGGCAGCGGGCCGAATCGCGGGTAGAAGGCCGCCGGATCGGTGGCGACCGTCGTGGCGAACACTTCGGCGAGCGGAGCGGCGACCACGATGTCGACGCTCGCGGCAGCCGGGCGACCTGCCATCGGCGGACCTAGTCGAGCTTCTCGAGCAGGTGGAACGGGATGATCAGCGAGATCGCGATCGCGGCCAGACCGCCGGCGAACATCACCAGGTGGTAGGGCTCCGGCACGGCGAAGGCGTAGCCGAACAGGAAGAACGCGCCGACGAAGAGCACGAGACAGACCAGGAACGCGAACACCTTCATGCGGCACAGCCTACCGGCGCAGGGCGGCGCGTCCGGAACCCGCGCGGCGGGCGTTCCACCGGAAGGGCGGATGCGCGAGGATCGATCCGGACCCGACCCGGTGTCGGCACGTCATCGCCACAGGAGGCGCCATGCCCACCTTCCACACGACCCTGTTCCAGATGGGCAACAACGTCGGCATCGAGGTGCCCGAGGATGTCGTGCTCGGCTTCGGAGTCGGCAAGCGCGTTCCGGTGCGGGTCACCCTGAACGGCTTCGGCTACGCCTCGACGATCGCGGTCATGGGCGGGCGCTACCTCATCCCCGTGTCGGCGGCGATCCGCAGGTCGGCCGGCGTCGCGGGCGGCGAGGAGCACGACGTGACCCTCGAGCTGGATGCGGGCGAGCGCACGGTCGAGGTGCCGGCCGAGCTCGCGGCGGCGCTGGAGTCGGCGGGATCGCGCGCGGCCTTCGACGCGCTCTCCTACTCGGCACGCAAGGAGCACGCGCGCTCGGTCGCCGAGGCGAAGGCCGAGGCGACGCGGGAGCGGCGCATCCAGAAGGTGCTCGACAGCCTGGGCTGAGCGGCTCAGCTCGCGGGTCGCTCGCGCACCCACGCGACGAGAGCTCGCGCGACCTCGGGATCGGCGGGCTCCTGCACGCCCACCCGCGTGAAGCCGGCACGCAGCAGCGTCGGCGGCGAGGCCTCGTCGTCGAGGCGCGTGTGCACCTCGACCCGCTCGATCGCCGCATCCTCGAAGCCGAGGCGGCAGAGCGCATCGACGAGCGGGGCGCCGTAGCCGCGCCCGCGGAACTCCTCGGCCACCTCGTAGCTCAGCTCGAGCGCGCCCGCGGCCTCCGAGCGCAGCCCGCCGTCGCCGATCAGCCGGCCGGTCTCAGCGTCGAACGCCCAGTACATCCAGCGCGCCGCCGCCTCGGGCGCGCGCTGCAGCGCATTCGCCACCCAGAGGAACGCGGTGACGTCGAAGGGCCATCCCGCGGGCAGGGGCGATCGCAGCGCCTCCGCGAGCTGGTCAGGATCCCGGAAGTACGCATCGAGCTGATCCAGGGTCGCGGGCTCCAGTCGGATCCGCGAGCCGTCGATGTCGGCCATCGTCGTCATGCTCGCGCAGTCGACGCGCACGGGTCAAGCGCCCCGTGCGGGGTTCACCCGATTCGGGATGCGCGCCCGCGCCCGGGTGCGATCCGCTCAGACCACGCTCCGCTCAGACCAGCGGCGTCCCCCAGCCGCGCGGCCCGTCGGATCCGGCGGCGTAGCTCTGCAGCGGCACCTCGCCCCGCTCCCAGGCGGCGAGCACGGGCCCGACGATGCGCCAGCACTGCTCGGCGACATCGCCGCGCACCGACAGCGTCGGATCGCCCTCGACCAATTCGGCGAGCACCTCGCCGTAGGCGCTCAGCTCGTTGTCGGCGAAGTCGGTGCGCAGCGTCTCCCACTCCAGGTCGAAGGGGTCGCCGCGGCCGTTCGTCGCGAGATCGAGCTCGAGCACGGCCGGCTTCAGCCCGATGCGGATGCGCGCGGTGCGCTTCGGCCCCGACATGCCCGACGGCAGGTGGGGCACGTCGCGCAGGGTGAAGACGATCTCCTGCCGACCGGTGCCGAGCGCCTTGCCCGAGCGCAGCGTGAACGGCACGCCCGCCCAGCGCCAGGTGTCGATCGCGACGGTCATCTCGGCGAGCGTCTCGGTGCGGTGGGCCGCGACGACGCCGGGCTCGTCGGCGTAGTCGGGCAGCGCGCGGCCGCCGATCGTGCCGGCGGTGTAGCGGCCGCGCCGGCTCGTCGTGCCGTCGGGGCGCCAGGGGCGGGTCGCCCGCAGCACCTGGGCCATCGCGCCGCGCAGGTCCTCCGACTCGACCGACGACGGCGGCTCCATCGCCGCGAGGGCGAGCACGAGCAGCAGGTGGCTCTGGATCATGTCGCGCAGCGCGCCGGCGTGGTCGTAGTAGCCGGCGCGACCCTCGAGGCCGAGCGCCTCGTCGGCGACGATGTCGACGCGCTCGACGTTCTGCGCCGACAGCAGCGGCTCGAGCAGCCGGTTGGCGAAGCGCAGCCCGATCAGGTTGAGCACGGTCGACTTGCCGAGGAAGTGGTCGACGCGGAACACCTGCTCCTCGGGCACGAGCGTCTCGAGCAGGCGGTTGAGCCGACGCGCGCTGCCGTAGTCGCTGCCGAAGGGCTTCTCCAGCGCGAGCACGAGCCCCGGCGGCCGGTCGACCTCACGCAGCGCGGCGCAGGCCTTCTCGGCGACGGCCGGCGGCAGAGCGAAGTAGAGGGCGGTGCGCCCGGTCGCGGCGGCGAGCGCGCGACCCAGATCGTCGGCGCTGGTCGCATCGCCGACCAGATAGGTGGATGCGCGCGCGACCCTGCTCGCCCGCGCGCTCGGCGTGCCGTCGAACGCGTCCTCGACCTTGGCGCGCCAGGCGTCGTCGCTCACCTCGGCGCGGTCGACGCCGATGAGCTTCAGGTCGGTTCCGCGCGAGGAGGAGAGCAGCGAGCCGAGCCCCGGCAGCAGCAGCCGCGAGGTCAGGTCGCCGCCGGCGCCGAGCACGATCAGGGTGTCCACGGGAGGGGTCGCCATGCGGGTGACGCTACCCCGCGCGGGTGTCCGGGAGCGCGGGTCTCACGGCGCGCATCCACTCTCACGACGTCGGCGACGGCATCGGCGCCGGGCGGTCGCGCCGGCATCCGGAACCCGTTCCTGGGGATTTCTCTGTGACCCCTGGACAGGGGGTGAGGAGGGGCGTACATTCCCGGTCAACGGTTCGATCGCCAGGGGGGTGGTAGGCCGTGGATCAGGTCTGTGTCTCTCCGACCTGCGACTCACCAGCGCAGGGGGCTCAGAAAGCACCGCATCGGGTGCTCCGGGCGGTTCTGCTCGCCCTCCTGGCGATGGCCGGCGCTCTTCTCGCGGTCGCTCTCGGCGGCGCTCCGGCGCACGCCGACGACGGAGCTGCGACCCCGCCTCCGGCCGGCTCGCAGCCGTCGGGAACGCCCTCGTCGGGCGGCCTCCTCGGCGCCGTCGGCGGCCTTCTGACGGCCGTCACGGAGCCCGTCGGGCAGACGCTCGGCACCGTCGTGAACGCCGTCACCCCGGCCTCACCTGCACCGGCTCCGGCGCCCGCCGCTCCGGCCCCGGCGACCCCGGTCCCGGCCGCTCCGGCGCCCGCCGCACCGGTCGCTCCGGCGCCCGTCGAGGCGGCTCCGACGACCCCGGCGATGCCGGCTCCGACCGCCGATCTCAGCGCTCTGACGACCCCGGTCGCGGGCGTCGTCGACGGCGTGCCGACCCTGCTCGAGAGCGGCCTGACGGGCCGTCTGATCGGCCCCGTCGCCGGAGCTCTCGACCAGACGATCGCGGGCCTTCCGGTGCTCGGATCGCCGCTCTCGGCGCTGCTCGGCTGCAGCCCCGTGGCGTCGCTGACGACCCCGGTGACGGGGCTCGTCGACGGCGTGACGGCCGATCTCGGTCAGGTCACCCGGCCGGTGCTCTCGCCCGTCGCCGACGTCGTGCGCGGCGTCGGATCGGGGCTCTCGACGACACCCGCTGCGCCGGCCCTTCCGGGGGCCGGGGGCACCGGTGCGCTTCCGGCGGCCGAAGCCGCGGCGAGCGCCGTCGCTCCCGGCACGACCGGTGCCGGCGCCCTGCACCTCGCCGCCCGCGATGCGGCGCACGCCGCGGCGACGACCGCCGCCGTGCAGGTCGCCGCGACCCCGCAGCCGGCCGGCCCGGGGCTCCCCGGCGGCCCGGCCTCGCTGCCCGGCGGCACCGCCACGGCGACGGCATCGGCCGGCGGCGCCACGGCCGCTGCGGCCGCCGACCTCTCGACCTCCGCGATCCCGGCGCTCGCCGACCGCGGCATCCGGCTCACCGGCGACGACGCGCTGCCGTCGACGCCCACCTTCGACACCGACTCCTCGCCCGACTGACCTGAGCGGCGACCGCGCCTCCTCCGCGGCACGTGCCCCTCATTCAGCAGTACGGAGCCTCATCGGCTCCGCAGGCAAGGAGTTCCCTCCGTGAACAGAATCGTTTCGCGAGGGCTCATGGGAGTCCTCTTCACCGGCGGCCTGATGGCCCTCGGATGCGGCGTCGCGAACGCCGCAGAACAGCCTTCCACCGATGGCGACGACAGCATCCTCGGCGGATCGCAGGCCCTGATCAGCGTGAACGCGCCGGTCGATGTCAGCGGTCTCTCGCTCTCGGTGCTCGGCGACTCGTCATCGAGTGGCGCGACCACGGCCCCCGCTCCGGCGGCCGAGCCCGCGCCCGACCCCGCCCCCCCGGCCCCCGCGCCGGCCGCGCCCACGACCTCCGGCGACAGCTCGCTGCTCGGCGGAACGCAGGCGCTGGTCACCGTGAACGTGCCGATCACGGTGAGCGGCAACAGCATCAGCGTGGCCGGTGACAGCGCCAGCTCGGATGCGGCGTCGAGTGCCCCGGCACCGGCCCCCGCGACCGGTGACGGCGCGACCACCACGGGCGGCGACGGCGCCGCCTCGGGCACCCAGGCGGTGGCCGGCGTGAACGCGCCGATCACCCTCGGCGGCAACGCGATCAGCGTGCTCGGCGACAGCGCCTCGAGCGAGTCGTCCACCGCGACTTCCGCCCCCGTCTCGACCGCCGCGGGCAGCGCCGCGACGACCGACGGTGCGGACGGCATCGCGGCCGGCACGCAGATCCTCGGCGCCGTCGGGCTGCCGATCACGGTCGGCGGCAACGCGATCAGCGTCGTCGGCGACTCGGCGAGCAGCGGCTCGACGACCGGCACGACGGGCGCTTCGGGTGCGCCCGCCGGCGACGGATCCGACGCCGCGACCGCCGGCCCGGGGGCCTCGACCTCCGGTTCCGACGGGATCGCCTCGGGCACCCAGATCGCCCCGGATGCCGCCGCCCCGGTGACGCTCGGGGGCAACGCGATCAGCGTGCTCGGCGACAGCAGCTCGACCGGCTCCAGCACCGCGGTCGGCGGATCGACCGCGGGCGACTCCGCGGCCGCCGCGCCGACCACCTCCGGATCGGACGGCACGCTGTCGGGCACCCAGGTGACCGGTGACGTGACCGCCCCGGTGACCGTCGGCGGCAACGCGATCAGCGTGCTCGGCGACAGCACCGCGACCGACTCGTCGGTCGGCACCACGACGGGCGACCCGGCCGGCACCGCCGGCTCGGGCGCCCCGGCCTCCACCTCTGGTTCCGACGGCGTCGCCTCGGGCACCCAGATCGCGCCTGACGTCGCCGCCCCGGTGACCGTCGGGGGCAACGCGATCAGCGTGCTCGGCGACAGCGCCAGCACCGGATCGAGCACCGCGGTGACGGGCGGCTCCACGCCCGGCACCGCGGGTGACGCCACCGGCCCGAGCACCTCGGGATCGGACGGCACCGCCTCGGGCACGCAGGTCGTGACCGATGTGGCCGCGCCGATCGTCGCCGGCGGCAACGCCATCTCGGTGGTGGGCGACAGCACCGCGACCGACAGCTCGGTCACGGGCGGCCTGCCCGCCGGTGACGGCAGCGAGGGCGCCACGACCGACGGCAGCGACAGCACCGCCGGCGGCTCGCAGATCGTCCCGGTCATCCGCATCCCGATCATCGCCGGCGGCAACGCCGTCTCGGTGGTCGGCGACAGCGAGACCGAGGGCGTGGAGAGCGACTCGATCGAGTCGATCCCGGGCGAGGACCCGGGCGACGGCACCGACCCCGGTGACGGCACCGATCCCGGAGACGGGTCGGGCACCGGCGACGAGTCGGGTGACGGATCGGGTGACGCCGGCGGCACCGGCGGCGGCATCGTCGCCGCGGCCGACGGGTCGGGCACGCGCACGCTCGCGAGCACGGGCATCGAGGTCGAGACCGCCGTCACGGCGATCGCCCTCCTGCTCGGACTCGGAACCGTGCTGCTGCTGCTCGGCGTCGTCTGGCGCCGCCGCCAGGCCTGATCGCCGCGGACGCCGTCCGCTCGAGGCGCTGAGCGCTCGGGCGGGCGGCTCCCCGCGTGCGATCGGATGACCGCGGCAGAGATCGAGGGGACGTCTGCCGCGGTCGGGGGGAACGCCGTCGGGCAGGCGGAGATGAGCATCCCTGCTCGTCACCGTCTGCTCGGCGGCGCGTCACCGTGTCTGGATACGGTGGTCGGTGGAGCGCGGTCGAGACCGCGCCCGACCGCACCAGGAAGGACCCCCGCAATGGACCCCATCTACACCGCCGTCGCCACGAGCCTCGGCGACGGCCGCAACGGAACCGCGGCGACGAGCGACGGCATCCTGCAGGTGCAGCTCGCCGTGCCGACCGAGATGGGCGGACCCGGCGGAGCCGTCAACCCCGAGCAGCTGTTCGCGCTCGGCTACTCGGCCTGCTTCCACTCGGCCCTCAAGGGCCAGGGCAAGGCCCTCGGCATCCCGGTGCAGGACTCGGCCGTCACGGCCGAGGTCGGCATCGGATCCATCGACGGCGGCGGCTACGGCCTCGCCGTCACCCTGCGCGTCGAGATGGGCGGCGTCTCGCTCGAGGATGCGCGCCGCGTCGCCGAGGCGGCGCACCAGGTCTGCCCCTACTCGAACGCGACGCGCGGCAACATCGACGTGCGCATCGACGTCGAGGTCGGCTGAGCGATCCGCCGACCCGCCGAGGGGGGCTGAGCGCACCGCTCAGCCCTCCTCGTCGTTCAGCGCTCCGCGTCGGCGCCGGGCTCCGGGGCCGGCGCGGGGCCGGCGAGCGGCAGGCGCACCTCGAACACGGTCGCGCCGGGCTCGCTCTCGACGCGCACCGTGCCGTGGTGCGCATCCACGATCGCCTTCACGATCGACAGGCCGAGGCCGGTGCTGCCGGTCGCGCGGGTGCGCGAGTCGTCGCCGCGCACGAAGCGGCCGAACAGCTTCGGCTGCAGCTCGTCGGGGATGCCGGGACCGTCGTCGCTGATGCGCAGCACCGCCTCGTCGCCGTCGGCCAGCACCTCGGCCGTCACGGTCGATCCGGCGGGGGTGTGCGTGCGCGCGTTGGCGAGCAGGTTCGCGACCACCTGGTGCACGCGCCCGGGATCGCCGATCAGCTCGACCTCCTCCTCGGGCAGCTCGAGCAGCCAGCGGTGCTCCGGCGCCGCGACGTGCGCATCGGCCACGGCGTCGGCGACGAGCAGGCCCAGCCCGACCTCCTCGCGGCGCAGGCCGCCGCCCGAGTCGAGCCGGGCGAGCAGCAGCAGGTCCTCGACCAGGCTCGTCATGCGCACCGACTCCGAGCCGATGCGCTCGAGCGAGCGGGTCACATCCGGCGGCAGCTCCTCGGGCACGCGCTGCGAGAGCTCGGCGTAGCCGCGGATCGACGCGAGCGGCGTGCGCAGCTCGTGACTCGCATCCGCGACGAAGCGGGTCAGGCGATCCTCGCTCGCCTGCCGGGCGCGCAGGGCGTCTTCGACGTGACTGAGCATCGTGTTGAAGGCGTGGCCGACCTGGCCCACCTCGGTGCGCGGATCGGTGTCGCCCTCGGGCACCCGCTCGCGGATCTCGGCCTCGCCCGCCAGCGGCAGCTCGGCGACGCGGGTGGCGGTCGCGGCGACGCGGCCGAGGGGCCGGAGTGCGAGGCGCACGACGACGGTGCCGGCGACGCCGGCGAGAAGCAGCGCCGCGAGGGTCACGAGCGCGAAGATCAGCGACAGGTTGAGCGTCGTCTCGGTCACCGGATCCTGCGACTGCGCGACGATCAGGCTGACGCCGTTGCGGGAGCGCTCCGCCGCGCGGAACTCCCCCAGGCCGTCGAGCCGCACGCTCTCGGGGCGGGTCGCCGTGAGTCCCGCATCCACCAGGGTCTGGATCTGCGCCACCGTGAGCGTCTTCTGGGTGCCGGTGTCGTCGACGTACTCGGCGCGGATCACGACGTCGTCGACGATCAGCACGGTCAGGTTGCCGACCCGGCGCTGCGGGCCGGTGTCGGTCTCCGACTCGCCGGTGCCGCCCGTGCCGTCGGCTCCGCCGGTCGAACCGCTCCCGTCGCCGGATCCGGAGCCGGTGCCGTCACCGGAGCCGGTCTGGCCGGTGCCGCCCGGGCTCGGCACGATCACGGGTCCCCCGCCGAAGTTCAACGACTGGCGCACCTGCTCGTCCAGTCGCGAGAGCAGGTTCTGCCGCAGTGCGAGCACGCTGATCGAGCCGACGACGATCGCCAGCACGGCCAGCAGGGCGACGATGCCGACGACCAGCCGGCGCCGCAGCGACCAGGGTGCGCGCGTCATCCCGCCGCGGGCTTGATCGTGTAGCCGACGCCGCGCACCGTGTGGATCATGGGCTCGCCGAGGGTGTCGATCTTCTTGCGCAGGTAGGAGATGTAGAGCTCGACGATGCTCGAGCGTCCGCCGTAGTCGTAGCTCCAGACGCGGTCGATGATCTGCGCCTTGCTGAGCACGCGGCGCGGATTGCGCATGAGGAAGCGCAGCAGCTCGAACTCGGTCGCGGTCAGCTGGATGGGCGTGCCCGCACGGCTGACGTCGTAGGTCTCCTCGTTGAGCATGAGGTCGCCGACGCGCAGCTCGACCTCGGGGTCGCCGGCCACCTTGACGCTGCGGCGGATGAGCCCGCGCAGCCGGGCCACGACCTCCTCGAGGCTGAATGGCTTCGTCACATAGTCGTCGCCGCCCGCCGTGAGACCGGCGATGCGGTCGTCGACGCCGTCTTTCGCGGTGAGGAAGAGCACCGGGCAGTCGTTGCCGTCGTCACGCAGGCGGCGCAGCACCTCGAGGCCGTCGATGCCCGGCATCATCACGTCGAGCACGATCACGTCGGGGCCGAACTCGCGCGCCACGCGCAGGGCGTCGTGGCCGTTGTCGGCCACCTTCGTCTCCCAGCCCTCGGTGCGCAGGGCCATGCGCAGCAGGTCGGAGAGGGATGCCTCGTCGTCGACCACGAGGGCGCGGACGGGGCTCCCGTCGAGACGGACGAAGGGAGCGGGGCGGGATGCGACGGTCGGCATGGGCATAGAGAACTCTCGAATGCTATGCGCCGACTGTGAGCGGGATCGGGCTTCGCTCAGCGTCCGATCGGGGGCAGGTTGGGACGGCATCCGGGCACTCTGTTCACCACCGGGGTCTTGTGGGCGTCGGCGGGGAGGGGGAGCATGAGATCGCATCACATCCCCCGATGAGAGGTCGAGTCATGAGCGGTCTGGACGACATCACCAAGAAGGCGCAGGACTTCCTCGGCAGCGACGACGTGAAGAACGCGCTGAAGAGCGAGCAGGCCGAGGACATCAGCGACAAGGTGCTCGACGGCGTCGCCGACGCGGTGAACAAGGTCACGGGCGGCAAGTTCGAGGAGCAGGTCGACGGCGCGCGCGATGCGGCCGACAAGGCCATCGGCACCGAGTAGCAGCCGTCGATCCGCGCCGCGCGCTCCTAGCTCGCGGCGGGGACCGGCAGCCAGTCGATGACGCGCTGGATCTCCGCATCCCAGAACGACCACTCGTGGTCGCCGGGGCGCAGGTTCCGCTCCACCGGCACGCCGAGCAGCTCGGCCTGCGCGAGGAACGCCAGGTTCTCCTCGATCAGGAAGTCCTGCTCGCCGCACGCGACGTAGAGCGCGGGCAGGTCGCCGACCGCCGTGCGCCCGAGCAGGTGCAGCACGTCGTCGTCGCTGTCGGTCGCATCCCGGTCGCCGAGCACGATGTGCCGCAGCTGCAGGTCGTCGCTCGGCCAGTTCTCGTCGGGCATGCGCCGGGCCCAGCCGAGCGCGCCCGACATGCTGGCCGCGGCGGCGAAGCGCTCGGGATACCGCAGCGACCACTTGAGCGCTCCGTAGCCGCCCATCGAGAGCCCGGCGACGAAGGTGGTCTCCCGCGACGGGTTCAGTGCGAGCATGCCGCCGAGACGTTCGGGCAGCTGCTCGGCGATCCAGGTGAACCAGGCGAGACCGTTCGCCTCGTCGGTGTAGAAGCTGCGGCCGCCCGACGGCATCACGACGGCGAGGCCGCGCTGCTCGGCGTAGCGCTCGATGCCGGTCCAGCGCGTCCAGGCGCTGCCGTCGTCGCCGAGACCGTGCAGCAGGTACAGGGTCGGGTAGCCGCCGGCGGGCGGCGGCGACTCGGGCAGGGTCACGACGACCTCGGTCTGCATCTCGAGCGCGGGAGCGCCGAGGTGGATGCTGAGCACCGCCACGATCAGTACCCCACCGTGAAGCGCTGCCGCCGGTGGGCCGGCTTCTCGAGCTCGTCGACGAACGCGATCGCGTAGTCCTCGCCGCCGATCGTCGAGCGGCCGTCGGCGCCGACGACCAGCTCGTCGAGGCCCGTGCGATAGACGCCGGTGCGCTCCCCCGGGCTGTGCGCGCCGTAGATCTCGGGCGGGCTGAGGAAGAACCAGTCGACGCCGGCATCCGAGGCGCGCAAGGTCTCGAGCACCGCAATCAGCGGCTCGGCTTCGCTGCGCCACTCGTCGGGGAAGCCGTCGTCGATGAGCAGTGGACCGTCGGGGCCGCGCCGCAGCGACGAGGCGCCGCCGACGATGCCGAGCCGCGCATCCACCGCCTGGGCTGCGGCGACGAGCGCCGGCAGCACCGTCGGAAGATCGCCGCCCTCCATGTGGCCGCGGGTCGCGCTGACGATCGCGTCGACATCCTGCGTGATGGTCGCGATCGTGGTGGGGTCGTGCACGTCGCCGGCCACCGCGAGGACTCCCTCGGGGATGTCCGCATCGAGGGTGCGGCGGGCGAGCCCGGTGACGTCGTGCCCGCGGGCGACGAGCTCGCGGGCGATGTTGGATCCGGTGTACCCGGTGATTCCCAGAACGGCGACCTTCATGCTCCTCACGCTACGGCGCGGGAGATGAAGGTCGCCGGGTTGTGATCACTCGGCCAGGATCAGGTAGAGCGCGCGGCGCGCCTCGTCGAGCTTCTCGACGGCGGCCTTGCGCTGGGCCTCGGTGGCTCCGTGGTGGAACTGGCCGATGACGCCCATGAGCTTGCCGATGCTCTCGCCGAGCTCGTGCATCGACTCGGTCGGGCGCGGGGTGCGCTCCCAGGCGGCGTCGATCTGCTCCTGGTTGTCGGCCAGGTAGGCACGGCCGGTCTCGCTGAGCTCGTACTCGGTGCCGCGGCCTTCGCCGCGCGCGACGATGAGCTCCTCGTCGACCAGCTGCTGCAGGGTCGGGTACACCGATCCCGGGCTGGCGCGCCAGGCGCCGTCGGTCTTCTCGGCGATGGCCTTCATGAGGCCGTAGCCGTTGTTCGGGCCCTCGCCGAGCAGCGACAGGATGGCCGAGCGCACGTCGCCCTTGCCGCGACGGCTGCGGCGGCCGAAGGGTCCGGGTCCACCGGGGAAGCCGGGGAATCCGGGACCGGCGAAGCCGGGACCGAAGGGGCCCCCGGGTCCGAAGCCGGTTCCGGCGCCGAATCCGTGGTCGAGCGGTCCGCGGCCGCGACTCTGGTGCGACTCGCCGTGGTGACGGCGGCCGTCGTGGCCGTGGCCGTGCATCTCGTGCGGGTATCGGGCGTCCGGCCCGAAGCGACGGCCGCCACGGCGGCCGAAGGGAATGTCCTCTGCGGGGCTGAAGTGTTCGCGGGTCATGCGTCCACATCCTCTCGTTCGATTGGGTCACGTAACTTCCGTGATGCGTTAACGATATATCACTAATGCATCGCTGTCAACGCTCTCCCGGGATGCGGACCCGGCCGTCACGTCGCCGCCCCTCGCTAGGCTCGCGGCATGGTCGAAGCTCAGAGCCCTCGCGTCGCCGTCTACATCGACTTCGACAACATCGTCATGTCGAACTACGACCGCACCTTCCGCCCGGAGGGTCGCGAGGCCTGGCGTCGCGACAACGCCCGCGCCCACGTGATGGGCTCGGCGAGCGTCGTCGGCGGCAAGCTCAAGCAGGCCGAGGTCGACCTCGGTGCGATCCTCGACTACGGCTCGTCGTTCGGGCCCGTCGTGCTCTCGCGCGCCTACGCCGACTGGTCGGTGCCGGCGAACGCCAGCTACTACGCCCAGCTCACCGACCGCGCGATCGACCTCACCCAGCTGTTCCAGTCGGCGAGCGGCAAGAACGGCGCCGACATCCGGCTCTCGGTGGATGTGGTGGAAGACCTGTTCCGCCTGCCCGACGTGACGCACGTGGTGATCGTCGCCGGCGACTCCGACTACGTCGCGCTCGCGCAGCGCGCCCGTCGCCTCGGCCGCACGGTCGTCGGCGTGGGCGTCGGCGGCTCGACCGGCGCCGCCCTCATCAAGGCCTGCGACGTCTTCACCCTCTACGAGGACCTGCCCGGACTGCTCGACGACGAGATCGACGAGGACGACGACGAGGACGAGGTCGCCGCGGCCCCCGCGGCGAGGGGATCGCGCGGCTCGGCGGCCTCCGCCGCGACCGCGACCGCCACGACGACCGGCACCGGCATCGCCCGCGGCGACGTGAGCTCGTCGGACGACGCCGCCGATGCCGACGACAGCGCGGCCGCGACCCCGCGCATGTCGAAGGCCGCCGCATCCAAGCTGCTCGTGCGGGCCATGCAGCTCGTCGCCGAGAAGGACGACGAGGAATGGCTGCACCCCAGCGAGGTGAAGACGCAGATGCTGCGCCTCAACTCGGCGTTCCGCGAGAAATCGCTCGGCTACGACAGCTTCGGCGACTTCCTCACCTCGCGCCAGGGCCTCGTCGAGATCAAGCCCAAGACGCAGCCCAACGAGCGCCGGCTCAAGCTGCGCCCGCACACGCGCGGGCAGTAGGCGCACCCCGTCGCCGACGGGGTGCGAACGACGAGGGGCGGGGATGCGCGCATCCCCGCCCCTCGCCGTCGAAGCTCAGGCCTGAGCGCGCTCCAGCACGAGCTCGCGCACGCGGGCCGCGTCGGCCTGGCCCTTCATGGCCTTCATGACGGCGCCGATGACCGCGCCGGCGGCCTGCACCTTGCCGTCGCGGATCTTCTCGAGCACGTCGGGCTGCGCGGCGAGCGCCTCGTCGATCGCGGCGATCAGGGGGCCGTCGTCGGAGACGAGCTTGAGGCCGCGCTTCTCGACGACCTCGGCGGCCGTGCCCTCGCCCTCGATGACGCCCTCGATCACCTGACGGGCGAGCTTGTCGTTGAGCGTGCCGTCGTCGACCAGCGCGACGACCTCGGCCACGGCGGCGGGCGAGATCAGCTCGGCCGGCTCGGCGCCCTTGGTGTTCGCGATGCGGGCGATCTCGCCCGTCCACCACTTGCGCGCCTGCGCTGGGGCGACGCCCGCGGCGACCGTCTCCTCGATCTCGACGAGCAGTCCGCTGTTCTTCACGTCGCGGAACTCGAGCTCGGTGAAGCCCCACTCCTCGAGCAGACGGCGGCGGCGCACGACCGGGGCCTCGGGCAGCGCGGCGCGCAGCTGCTCGATCAGCTCGGCCGAGGGCTGCACGGGCAGCAGGTCGGGCTCGGGGAAGTAGCGGTAGTCGTCGGCGTCGGACTTCGGCCGACCCGGCGAGGTCGTGCCGGTGTCCTCGTGCCAGTGGCGCGTCTCCTGCGTGATCGTGCCCCCCTTGGCGAGGATCGCCGCCTGGCGCTGGATCTCGTAGCGCACGGCCCGCTCGACGCTGCGCATCGAGTTGACGTTCTTGGTCTCGGTGCGCGTGCCGAGCTTCTCCTGGCCGCGCGGGCGCAGCGAGACGTTCGCATCGCAGCGCAGGTTGCCGCGCTCCATGCGCGCCTCGCTGATGCCGAGCGCGCGCACGATGTCGCGGATCGTCGCGACGTAGGCCTTGCCGACCTCGGGCGCGCGGCCCTCGGCGCCGAAGATCGGCTTCGTGACGATCTCGACCAGCGGCACGCCGGCGCGGTTGTAGTCGACGAGCGAGTACTCGGCGCCCTGGATGCGGCCGGTGGCGCCGCCGACGTGGGTCAGCTTGCCCGCGTCCTCCTCCATGTGCGCCCGCTCGATCGGGATCGTGAACTGGGTGCCGTCCTCCAGCTCGACCTCGACCGAGCCCTCGAAGGCGATCGGCTCGTCGAACTGGCTGATCTGGTAGTTCTTCGCCAGGTCGGGATAGAAGTAGTTCTTGCGCGCGAAGCGCGAACTCTCGGCGATCGAGCAGCCGAGGGCGAGGCCGAGCGAGATCGAGTACTGCACCGCGGTCTCGTTGACGACCGGGAGGCTGCCCGGCAGGCCCAGGTCGACGGGCGTGATCTGCGTGTTCGGGTCGGCGCCGTGGTTCTCGCCGAAGGCGGGGTTCGGGGCGTCGGAGAACATCTTCGTGCGGGTCGACAGCTCGACGTGCACCTCGAAGCCGAGCACCGGCTCGTAGAGTTCGAGGGCCTTGTCGTAGTCCATGAGTTCGGCGCGGGCCATGCGGTCGAGTCTACCGAGGCCCGAGTGACGGTTCGGCCGCGCCCGGACCGCCCCGGCACCGCATCACGACACCCGCCGAGTGGATGCGCACGCATCGAGTCCCCCCAAATGCTGACTCGACGTCGCATTCGGTTCCTGGCACGGTCGACACATGTCGTTGCCGGAGGTGTTCCTCACGATCCTGATCGCCGTCGTGGTGATCGGGGGCGGCGTCCTCCTCATCCAGCGCTGGCTCACCTGGACCGCCGTGCGGCTGGAGCCCTTCGACGGCGAGAGCGCCGAGCGCGTCGTCTGGCCGTCGCGGGCCGAGCCGCCCCGCGTGCCGAGCCCCGAGACGCTCGCCGCGCGCGCCGCCGAGCTGGCCGAGACCGGCGTCGAGCTCACGACCCGCAGCGCCGCGCTCGCGGCGCGCACCGCCTCGGTTGCCGCCGGCAACGCGCGTCTGCGCGACCTGCGCGAGACGCACACCGAGTCCGCCCGCCGCATCGCGTCCTAGGCGTCAGCGATCAGAGCGCGGGCGCCTGCGCCAGCAGCGGGCCGCCCCAGCGGTCGACCAGCAGCGCCTCGAGGGCCGCGCCCACGTGGTAGAGCCGCTCGTCGGCCCGCGCCGGAGCCATGAACTGGATGCCGACCGGCAGTCCGTCCTCCTCGGCCAGTCCGGCCGGCAGCGAGATGCCGGGCACGCCCGCCAGGTTCGCCGGGATCGTCGTGAGGTCGTTGAGGTACATCGACAGCGGATCGGCGGTCTTCGCGCCGAACTCGAAGGCCGTGGTCGGCGCCGAGGGCGAGACGAGAACGTCCACCTGCTCGAACGCGGCAGCGAAGTCGCGCTGGATGAGCGTGCGCACCTTCTGCGCGCTGCCGTAGTAGGCGTCGTAGTAGCCGGCCGAGAGCGCGTAGGTGCCCAGGATGATGCGGCGCTTCACCTCGGGGCCGAAGCCCTGCTCGCGGGTCGCGGCCATGACCTGCTCGACCGTGCCGCCGCCGGGCGGGGTGACGCGCAGGCCGAAGCGCACGGAGTCGAACTTGGCGAGGTTGCTCGATGCCTCAGCGGGGAGGATCAGGTAGTACGCCGAGATCGCGTACTCGAAGTTCGGGGCCGCGACCTCGACGATCTCGGCGCCGGCCGATTCGAGCAGGTCGAGCGACTCGCGGAAGCGGGCGAGCACGCCGGGCTGGAAGCCCTCGCCACCCGCGAGCTCCGTCACGACGCCGACCTTGAGGCCCTTGAGCGAGCCCTCCTCGGCGCCACGACGGGCGGCCTGCTCGAAGCTGGGCCAGGCGTCGGTGAGCGAGGTCGAGTCGCGCGGGTCGTGGCCGCCGATCACGTCGTGCAGCAGCGCCGCATCCAGCACCGTGCGGGTGACCGGGCCGACCTGATCGAGCGACGAGGCGAGCGCGATCGCGCCGTAGCGCGAGACGCCGCCGTAGGTCGGCTTGACGCCGACCGAGCCGGTGACCGCGGCGGGCTGGCGGATCGAGCCGCCCGTGTCGGAGCCGAGCGCGAGAGGCGCCTCGAAGGCCGCCACGGCTGCGGCCGAGCCGCCGCCCGAGCCGCCGGGGGTGCGCTCGAGGTCCCACGGGTTGCGGGTGGGGCCGTAGGCCGAGTACTCGGTCGACGAGCCCATCGCGAACTCGTCCATGTTGGTCTTGCCGAGCGGCACGAGGCCGTTCTCGCGCAGCTTGCGCACGGGCGTCGCGTCGTAGGGCGGAACCCAGCCCTCGAGGATGCGGCTGCCGGCGGTCGACGGCATGTCGACGGTGCAGAGCACGTCCTTGATCGCGACCGGCACGCCGGCCAGGGTGGGCAGCGTCTCGCCGGCGGCGCGGCGGGCGTCGATCGCCTCGGCCGTGGCGAGCGCCTGCTCGCTCACGTGCAGGTAGGAGTGCACGCTCGGCTCGACGGCGGCGATGCGGTCGAGGTGCGCCTGCGTCACCTCGGCGCTCGAGACCTCGCCCGCGGCGAGCTTCGCCGCCAGGTCGGCGGCGGTCGCCGTGATCAGGCTCGACAGCTCGGTGCCGCTCACTGCTCCTCCCCCAGGATCGCGCTGACCTTGAAGCGGTCGGAGGCGTGCTCGGGCGCGCCGGCGAGCGCCTGCGCGGGGGTGAGCGTCTCGCCCGGCACATCGGCGCGGGTCACGTTGCTCAGCGGGATCGGGTGGCTCGTGGCCGGCACGTCGGGCGTGGCCACCTCGCTCACCTTGGCGACGTTGTCGACGATCGAGCCCAGCTCGCCGGTGAGCTTCTGGATCTCGTCATCGGTGAGGGCGATGCGGGCGAGGTCGGCCAGGTGGGCCACGACCTCGGGCGTGATTTCGGACATGCGTCTCCGTCGCGCGTGAGCTTCAGGGGGAACCGCTCCAGTCTAGGTGCGCCGCGGGATGCGCCTTCCGCGCCGCGGCTCGCGGTCGCCGCCGCCGTGCGCGTGCAGTGCGCGTGCGGCCACCGCGATCACAGGACGGTCGTGACCACGGCGAGCCCGGCGACGAGCACCGTCTCGGCGAGAGCGTCGATCAGGATGCCGCGGCGGCCGGAGCGCATCCACGGCACCTCGGCGAAGCGCGGCACCGCCAGCAGCACGGCGACGGCCAGCAGCGCGATCAGCAGGAACCAGGGCACGAGCCAGAGCTGAGCCCAGGGCACGAGCTGCCAGCTCACGGCGAGCAGCCCTCCCGCCGTGAGGAAGCCCGCGAGCAGCTCGACGCGACTCGCGTAGCCGCCGCGCTCGCGGCGCGAAGCGCCCTCGGGCCCCGGGGCGGCGACCGCCCGCTGGAGCGCGAGCATCACGGTGGCGGCCGCGAACAGGCCGACGACGATGGGCAGCAGACCGGGCATCAGCGCTCCTCCTCCATGATCAGGGCGAAGCCGAGCTCGTCGACTCCCCCGCCCGCGACGTCGCTGAGCACGACGATCGCGCTGTCGCGCTCGCGGTCGACGATGACGATGCTGTGGAACCCGCCCGTCTCGCCGTTGTGCCAGGTGAGCGTGCGCCCGTCGGCCTCGGTCGTGTGCCAGATGTAGCCGATGCGCGACTCGCCGGCCTTCCAGCGGGGCTTCGTCAGGTCGACGGCGTCGCCCTGCGGATCGGGATCGGTTCCCGGCGCCGACCCGTCGAGCACGGCGCGCGCCCATGACTCCATGTCGGTCGCGGTCGAGCGGATGCCGCCGGCCGGAGCGAACGGACCGAGCGTCCACTCGCCGTTCGGCCGCCCCGTGGCGGTGTAGCCCCGCGGCGCGTCGGCGGGCAGCTCGCGGGAGTACTCGGGCAGGGTCGTCGCGTCGAGTCCGAGCGGGTCGAGGATGCGCGTCTGCAGCAGATCGCGGTAGTCGGTGTCCGCGGCCGCCGCGAGCGCCTGCCCGAGCAGCGCGACGCCGAGGTTGGAGTAGAGGTAGGTGCCGCGATCGGTGATCGGCGCCTGACGCGCCTCATCGAGCAGGGTCGCGAGCGGCACCTGGAACGAGTCGCTCGCCGTCAGGGTGCCCCAGTAGTTGCGGCCGAGCGCGGCGAGGTTGCCGGGCTGCACGGGCAACCCGCTGCGGTGCGAGGCGAGCTCGGCGAGCGTCGCGTCGGCGACCGGCGCATCGCCCAGATCGAGCAGCGTGCCGACCTCCTGGTCTTCCGTCACCTCGCCGCGGCGCAGCGCCTCGGCGAACAGCGAGGCCGTGAAGGTCTTGGTGACGGAGCCGATCTCGAACTCGGTGTCGCCGTCGGCGCCCCAGCCGGCGACCGCGGTGCCGTCGCCGTCGATGCGCAGCGCGACGAGGTGGTGGTAGCGCTGGCCGGCGAAGGCCGAGCCCTGACCGGCGACGATCCGCTCGACCTGGGTCGCGAGGGCGTCGTCGGCGCCCGGTCGACCGGCGGACCAGTCCGTGCGCTCGGCCAGGCGCGGCCCCCACGGAGCGAGCACGACGCCCGCGACGAGCACGGCGACGGCCAGCAGCACGGCGATCAGGGCCGTCGGCCGCGGCAGAGCGGCGAGGCGGATGCGCTGGGCGGCGATCGCCGCACGAGCGCTCGGCCGCGGCGCGCGGTCGGACTTCGGGGTGCGGTCGGGCTTCGGGGTCATGCGATCCTCCCGGATGCGGTCAGGATCGCGAGCAGCGGCACGACCCTCTCGGGCGGCACGACGTAGCGGCCGCGGCTGCTCTGCACGAGCCAGCCCTGCGCCACCAGCGGCGTGAGGTGGTGGTAGAGCTGGCCGGTCGAGCCGAGCTCGGCGCGCTCGGTCAGCTCGTGGGTGTCGAGCGGTCCGTCGACAGCGGCGCGCAGCAGCTCCAGGCGCACGGGGTGGCCGAGGGCGGCGAGCACCGCTGCGAAGGGCTCCCAGTCGCGCTCGAGCAGCGCCTCCGCGGTCTGCCCGTACTGCCATTCGACCGGACCGCGCGCCGTGCTGACGGCGCCGGCGAAGACGACGGCGCCGCGCTCGGCCTCGATCGGCGTCTCCCCCGCGTCGACGCCGGCCCCGGTGAGTCGGCGCTTGACGCCGTCGAGGATCCAGAAGCGGTCGTCGGACGCGGATGCCGACGAGCCGGCCGGGGTCGTCGCCGGGTCCCCGATGGATGCGCGGCTCCCGCCGTCGGCGAGCAGCGCCTCCACGGCGGCGAGTCGTCGCTCGAGGTCGGCGAGGCGCGAGGTGTCGTCGGTCACGCATCCACTATTACGCATTTCCGTAATAACGTCAAGAATCGACGGGATCCCGACCCAACGTTCCGCCGCCACCGCGCGTCGAACAGGATGAGAGGACCACGAGGAGGCCTACCGGATGTTCCGACCCACCACGCCCCGCGCACGACTGCTGCTCGGCGCCCCCGCCGCCGCCGTGCTCGCCCTCGGTCTGCTGGCCGGTTGCTCGAGCGGCGACGACGCCGCGTCGACAGACGATGCGAGCTCGTCGCCGAAGCCCAGCGCATCCACCCCGGAGTCCGACTCGGGCGCCGTGATCGACACCGGCATGGCGCGTCTGTGGCCGCTGGCCTCGATCACCGACGCCGAGGGCACGCTCGCCCCGCCGACCGTCTCGGCGACGCTCGACCTGCGCGAGGCCGACAAGGTGAGCGGTCAGGGCGGCTGCAACGGCTTCGGCGCCGACGCGACGCTCGGCGACGGCGGATCGCTCGTGATCGGCCCGATCGTGTCGACCAAGCGCGCCTGCGCCGACCCCGACCAGCAGGCGCAGGAGACGCGCTATCTCGCCGCGCTCGATCAGGTCGACAAGATCGCGCAGAGCGGCGACACGCTCACCCTCACCGGCGGAGGCGTCGAGCTCGTCTACAGCGCCGACACGAGCAAGAGCGCCGGGCCGAAGACCGACGACGACTCCACCGACGACGACGGGACGAGCGCCGTCGTCAACTGACGAGGCGGCTCAGCCGAGAACGCGCGACCCCGCGCCGATGCCGATCAGCGCCAGGTTGCGCATCGCCTCGCCGCCGGTCGTGAAGTAGTCGTTGTGGCTCAGGGTTCCGCTCAGACGCGCGCCCGTGAGCGGATCCTTCGCCCCGTCGACGCCCAGCTTGTGGGCCCCGAAGGAGGCGAGCTTCGGCTGGTTGCCGAACACGCCGGCGTCGCCCACCGGGTCCCAGGCGGCGACGCCGACCCAGACACCGCCGCGCACCGACAGATCGCTCGCGCGCGCGACCGGGCCGCCGGGTGAGCCGAGCATGGCGAGGGCATCCACCTCGACGTCGTCCTCCGACAGCGACAGCATCGCCGCCGTCGTGCCGTAGCTGTGCGAGAGCACCGCCACGAAGGGATGGTCCGACCGGGTCGCGTCGAGACCGCGCAGCGCCGCGGTCAGCGCCTTCTGCCCGGCCCGTGCGTTGTCCATGGCGGCGACGTTGACGAGCGTCGGCGTCGCGTAGCCGATCCACGAGACCACCGCAGCCGTCTCGTCGCCGCGACCGAGGCGCTTCAGCCAGGCCGTCTGCTGCTGCTGCAGCTCGGCGGCGGTCGTCGTCCAGGGCACGATGCGCGCATCCACGCCATAGAACATGCCGGGCACCAGGTAGCTGACGTTGTCGGCGGTCTGCAGATCGCCGACGACGATCACGGCCGTGCCGTCGCCGCTCGGATCGAGGGCGATGAGCTGCCGCGCGACGCCGTCGTCGGTCGCGGCGTCGAGCGCCTCGCGCACCTGCTCGAGCATGTGCAGCCGCGTCGTCAGCTCGGACTGCTTCGCCCGGCCGACACCCGACTGGATGCGCGCCTCGATCTCGCCCGTCGCCGCCGCCAGATAGACGCGGTTGGCCGAGCTGCGCGCCGTGTAGGGCACGCCCTCGAGCGAGCCGACGAGCTGCGGCGCCTCGGCGGTGAGCGCCTTGCGCGCGGCGACACTCGACCCGCTCCACCAGTCGGAGACGGCGGTCGCGGCCGGCGGCGACGCGAGCAGCCTCGGCACCATCTGCGGGTTGTCGGAGATCACCTGGTGCAGCTGGTCGCGGTTCAGCAGCGACAGCTGCGCGAGCTGGGTGGCGCCGCGCAGGGTCGGGATGCGCTCGAGGGCGTCGCGCGTGAGCGTCTGGGCCGGCTGCGGTCCGATGAAGGGCGAGGGGCTCAGGTCGGCGGGGAGCGCCGCGGCGTCGACCCGCGTCACCACGGGAGTCGCGTCGCGAGGTGCGGCCGCGACCACGACGACGGCCGAGCTCGCGGGTACGACGATGGCCTCGGCGACAGGTCCCAGCGTCGCCGAGGTGACGAGAACCGCTGTGACGTCGAACAGCACGGTCGGGTATCCCCTCGGGGTAAGCCACGCCCGGAGATCCGTCCCCGTCACCCCGGCCGCGTGCGGTTCAGGATACCCATCTGTTTGCCCCCATCAGGGGGGAGTTCACGAAAAAGTAACGCGCGCGAGAAATTGACGCGGCGAATCACCCCCGTCAGGGGGTCGACAGGGCGTGGTTCCCTGTCTTTTCAGGCGAGAACGATCACCCGCACGTCACCCGCGGCGGGGTGATCGGGGTACGGATCAGCCTTCCACGATGTCTCCCGCGGCGTCTCCCGTGGCCCCCTCCGCGCCGGCGTCCGCATCCGGCTCGGCGCCGCCCTCCGGGTCGCCTTCGGGCTCGAGCGCCGACGGCCCCTTCTCGACGAGCAAGGCGAACTGCGCCGCGTCGATGATGCGCACCCCGAGGTCTTCGGCCTTCTGCAGCTTCGAGCCGGCGCCGGGGCCGGCCGCGACGAAGTCGGTCTTCTTGCTGACGCTGGATGCCGCCTTGCCCCCGGCGCGGATGATCGCCTCCTGCGCCCCCTCCCGAGTGAACCCCTCGAGGGACCCGGTCGCGACGACCGTGAGCCCGGCGAGCGGGCCGTCCTCGGCAGCCGCGTTGCCCGGACCGGGATGACCGGGCGTCGCCCACTGCACCCCGTCGGCGGCCCAGGTGTCGACGATCTCGCGGTGCCAGTCGACCTCGAACCAGGCGAGCAGCGCATCCGCGATGATGCCGCCGACGCCGTCGACCGCCGCGAGCTCGTCGCGCGACGCCGAGCGGATCGCGTCGAGCGAGCCGAAGTACTGCGCGAGCGCCCGCGCGGCCACCGGGCCGACGTGCCGGATGCTGAGGCCGACGAGCAGGCGCCAGAGCTCCTTGGTCTTGGCCTTCTCGAGCTCGGCGAGCAGCGTGTTGGCCGCCTCGGAGGGGTGGATGACGCGGTGGTCCTTCTTGAGCCCGGCCTTGCGGCGCTCGGCCGCATCCATGCCCTCCGCCTCGGGCGGGTACTCGATGCTGACCTTCTGGAAGGGGGTGCGCGTGCGCAGCGTGCCGTCGTCCTCGGTCTTCTGCAGACCGGTCTCGGCGTCGCGCACGATGACCTCGATGCCGATGATGTCGTCGATCGTGAGCCCGAAGAGCTTCGCCTCGGTCACGAGCGGCGGCGTCGCGGGCACCTCGGGCTGGGTCAGCGCGGCGGCGCCGACCTCGCCGAGCCCCTCGATGTCGAGCGAGCCGCGCGAGCCGATGTGCTCGACGCGGCCGCGCACCTGCGCCGGGCAGGCGCGCGCGTTCGGGCAGCGCAGATCGACGTCGCCCTCCTTCGCCGGCGCGAGCTTCGTGCCGCACTCGGGGCAGTTCTCGGGCATGACGAACTCGCGCTCGGTGCCGTCACGCAGCTCGGCCACGGGACCGAGCACCTCGGGGATCACGTCGCCGGCCTTGCGCAGCACGACGGTGTCGCCGATCAGCACGCCCTTGACCTTCACGACGTCCTGGTTGTGCAGGGTCGCCTGCCGCACCTCGCTGCCGGCCACGCGCACCTTCTGCATGACGGCGAACGGCGTCGCGCGCCCGGTGCGGCCGACGCTGACGACGATGTCGAGCAGCTTGGTGTTGACCTCCTCCGGCGGGTACTTGTACGCGATCGCCCAGCGCGGCGCGCGACTCGTGGCGCCGAGCTCCTCGTGCAGCGCCAGCTCGTCGACCTTGACGACGACGCCGTCGATCTCGTGCTCGACGCTGTGCCGGTTCTCGCCGTAGCGGCGGATGTAGGCGGCCGCACCGCCCGCATCCTGCGTCACCTCGAAGTACGGGCTCGTGGGCAGCCCCCAACCGCCGAGCAGCCCGTAGACCTCCGACTGCGCGGCGACCGGCGGGTCCGGCCAGGCGCCGATGCCATGCACATAGAGCGAGAGCTCCTGGATGCGGGCGAGCCCGGCCTCCAGCTCCATGCCGTCTTTCTTGTCGAGCTGCTGCCGCAGTCCGCCGCTGGCCGCGTTGCGGGGGTTCGCGAGCGCCGGGAAGCGACGCGCGGCGGCGAGCGTCGCCTTCTCCTCGTCGAAGGCGGCGCCCTGCTTCGCGCGGGCCTCGTCGACGACGCGGTCGCGCAGGGTCGCGAGCAGCTCGTTGAGGCGCTGGAAGGCTTCGACGGCCAGGAAGATCTCGCCGCGCACCTCGACGAGGTCGGGATGCCCCTCCCCCTCGAGCCGCTGCGGGATGCCGGGGATGCGCAGCACGGTCGGCGTGACGTCCTCTCCGGTCACGCCATCGCCGCGGGTGGCCGCACTGACCAGGCGGCCGCGCTCGTAGCGCAGGTTGATCGCGAGCCCGTCGATCTTGAGCTCGCAGAGGAAGTCGACCCGCCGGCCGGCGTCGCGCTCGACCTTCGCCGCCCACTCGAGGAACTCCTCTTCGCTGAAGACGTTGTCGAGGCTGAGCATGCGCTCGGCGTGCACGACCGGGTCGAACAGCGACGAGACGCGGCCGCCGACGGTCTGCGTCGGGCTGTCCTGGCTCTGCAGCTCGGGGAACAGCCGCTCGAGCTCTTCGAGGCGATGGAGGAGGCGGTCGTACTCCTCGTCGCTCGCCTCGGGGGTGTCGCGCTGGTAGTAGGCCTCGCGCAGCTCGACGATGCGGGTCGTCAGCTCGTCGGCCTCGCGTTTCGCCGCGGCGAGATCCGCCCGCGTCTCGGCGGGGACCTGCTCCGGTTCGGGGTTCGCGCTGCGTCCTCGTGCCACGGGGTCAGCCTAGGACGCGCCGCCGACGTGGCCGGGGACGCCCGGCGGACCGGGAGGCGCGCATCCCGTCGGTTAGATTTGCAACTCGAGGGTTGCATTAAACGCCACACCGGCAGAGACTCGATTGCGCAACTTACCGGTTGCGCTTCATCGGGGTCAGGAGCAGGATCATGAGCATGACCGTCAACGAGCCGAGCGCGATCGACCACGACGCGTTCACGGTGCGCCGCAGCATCCGCATCGCCGCGGCGCCCGAGAAGGTGTGGGCGGCGATCACCCAGCCCGAGCACATCAGCCGCTGGTTCGGCCAGAGCACCGAGCTCGACCGGCTCGCGGTGGGCGGCGTGGGCTGCTTCCGCTGGGACGACTGGGGCGCCTACCCCTTCGTGATCGAGGAGCTCGATCCGCCGCGCGCGATCGCCTACCGCTGGAGCAACGAGCCCGCGCTCGTCGACTCCGACCGGCCCGACCCGGTGCGCTCGACCGTGTTCCGGTTCACGCTCGAGCCGGTCGACGGAGCCGACGGGGGCGCCGCCGGAACCCTCCTGACTGTCGTCGAGACCGGCTTCGGCGAGCTCGCCGACCCCGCCGCGGCGCTCGAGAGCAACCGCGGCGGCTGGGATGCGGAGCTCGACGAGCTCGTCGCCTACCTCGAGGGGTCGGCGTGACCGAGTCCGGCACCGCGCTCACGGCCGTGTTCGCCGCGCTCGGCGACGACACGCGCTGGAGCATCCTGCAGGCGCTCGGCGAGGGCGACGCCTCGGCGTCGGCCCTGGCCGAGCGGCTGCCGGTCACGCGCCAGGCCATCGCCAAGCACCTCGCCGTGCTCGAGCAGGTCGGCGTCGTCGAGTCGCACCGCGCCGGGCGTGAGCTGCGCTGGCGCGTGATCGGCGCGCGGCTCGGCTCGACGGCGCGCGAGCTCGATCGCGTCGGAACCGAGTGGGACCGTCGTCTGGCCGAGATCCGGCGCATCGCCGAGGAGCTGTAGGCGCGCATCCCGTCGCCCGGCGACAGGTCCGAGATGGATGTCGGCGCCGGCGCGCACACTGAGGGCATGAGCAGCGACGCCCCGACTCCCTCCCGCGTGCTGGAGCGCGCCGTGCCCGCGATCGACGCCGAGGGCCTCAACGCCTACGGCCTGCACGTGCGGATCGGCGACGACGAAGCCGAGCACCGCTGGCGCAGCGACGACCGGGTCAACCTGTATTCGGTGTCGAAGGGCGTGTGCGCGCTCGCGGCGGGCATCGCGATCGACGAGGGCCTGCTGACCGCCGAGACGCGCGTGCCCGAACTGCTCGGCGACCTCGAGCTCGGCGACGGCGTCGACCGGGTCACGGTGCGGCACCTGCTGACCATGACGAGCGGCATCGACTTCAAGTGGTTCGGCGACGAGCGCGTGCCCGGCGACGACCTCGCGCAGGCCATGCTCGGCCGCCCGTCGCGCGGGCCCGGCACGGTGTTCCAGTACTCGGATGCCAGCCCCTACGTCGCGATGCGGATGCTCGGCGCCGTCGTCGGCGACGTGCGCGACTGGCTGCTCCCCCGCCTCTTCGAGCCGCTCGACATCGACAACCCCCAGTGGCACCGCTGCCCGCTCGGCTGGATCGTCGGCGGCACCGGCCTCGAGCTGCGCACGAGCGAACTGGCGCGCATCGGCCGTGTGCTGCGCGACGGCGGACGGTGGGAGGGCCGGCAGCTCGTGACGCCGACCTGGATCGAGCAGATGCACAGCGGCTGGGTCGCGACCGGCGAAGACGCCCCCTTCGCCCGCTACGCGATCGCCGGATGGGAGGACCGCGGATCGGTTTGGCGCCTCGACGGCCGCTACGGGCAGTACGTCGTCGTCGACGCCGAGCGGGATGCCGTGATCACGATCACGGCGCACCAGGAGTCGGGCGATCACCGCCTGGTCGAGCTCGCGCTCGACGCGCTGGATGCGGTCTCAGGCGGGAACTGAGACCGGCGCCGGCGCCGCGCTGACCGTGCGATCGATCGTCACCTGGCCGAGCACGCGCGTGCCGACGTAGACGACGGCGCTCTGCCCGGGCGCGACGCCGTCGAGCGCGGCCTCCGGGCGGATGACGAGCTCCGCTTCCACGACCCGCGCCGTCGCCGGCACCGGCTCGCCGTGCGCGCGCACCTGAACGTGGCAGTCGAAGCCGAGCTCCGCATCCACGGGCGCCTGCCCCGCCCAGCTGAAGCGCGACCCGGCGAGCTCGGCGACGGCGAGCGCCTCCTTCGGGCCCACGACGACCTGATTGGTCGTCGGACGCACCTCGAGCACGAAGCGCGGGCGCCCGTCGGGGGCCGGCACGCCGAGGTTGAGGCCCTTGCGCTGCCCGACCGTGAAGGCGTGCGCGCCGGCGTGCGTGCCGACCTTCGCGCCCGACTGGTCGAGGATGTCGCCCTGCTCGGCGCCCATCTTGTCGGCCAGCCAGCCGCGGGTGTCGCCGTCGGGGATGAAGCAGATGTCGTAGCTGTCGGGCTTCGCCGCGACCGTCAGACCGCGCGCGGCAGCCTCGGCGCGCACCTCGTCCTTCGACGGTGTCGCGCCGAGCGGGAACACGGCGTGCTCGAGCTGCTCGGCCGTCAGCACGCCGAGCACGTAGCTCTGGTCTTTCGCCCAGGCGGCCGCGCGGTGCAGCTCGCGGTGGCCGTCGGCATCCACCCGGATGTCGGCGTAGTGGCCGGTCGCGACGGCGTCGAAGCCGAGCGCGAGCGCCTTCTCGAGCACGGCGGCGAACTTGATGCGCTCGTTGCAGCGCAGGCAGGGGTTGGGCGTGCGGCCCGCGGCGTACTCGCTGATGAAGTCGTCGACCACGTCGTCGGCGAAGCGCTCGCTGAAGTCCCAGACGTAGAAGGGGATGCCGAGCAGGTTCGCGGCGCGACGGGCGTCGAGCGCGTCTTCGACCGTGCAGCAGCCGCGGCTGCCGGTGCGCAGGGTTCCGCGCTGGCGGCTGAGGGCGAGGTGCACGCCGACGACGTCGTGCCCGGCCTCGACGAGGCGCGCCGCCGCCACGGCGCTGTCGACGCCGCCGCTCATCGCCGCGAGGATCCTCATGCCTCCAGGGTAGGCGCGGGGCGCGCATCCCGCTCGCCGCGCTGTCGTCCGCCTCCATGTGCGCAACTCAGGAGAAACGTTCCGAGATGCGGCGTGCGCCTCACCTGGGCGCAGATCTCCTGAGTTGCGTCATCGACTCGGCGAGTGGATTCGGGAGGCGGAGTGGCTCAGCGGCCGAGGGTCGGGATGCGCTGCGCCAGCCCCGCGGAGCGTGCGCGCTCGACGACCCCGGGCAGCACCGCGAGCAGCGCGTCGATCTCGTCGGCGGTCGTGTCGGGTCCGAGCGTGAAGCGCAGGGCGCCGCGCGCGGTCGCCGCGTCGACGCCCATCGCGAGCAGCACGTGCGAGGGCTCGGGCACGCCGGCCTGGCAGGCGGACCCGGTCGACACCGAGAAACCGGCCGCGTCGAGCAGCATGAGCAGGGAATCGCCCTCGCAGCCGTCGAAGGTGAGGTGCGCGTTGCCGGGCAGGCGGTCGACGGGGTCGACAGGGTCCGCGGGGTCGGCCGCGCCCGCCGTCGTGGCGGCCACGCCCACGGGCGCCCCGCGCAGCACCGCGCCGGGAACCGTCGCGAGCACGCCGTCGGCGAGGCGGTCGCGCAGCGCGGCGAGCTGCTCGGCATGCGCGGCGAGCGAGCCCGCGGAGAGCGCCGCCGCCGTGCCGAAGCCGGCCGCGCCCGCCGCATCCTGCGTGCCCGAGCGGCCCCGCTGCTGCGCGCCGCCGTGCAGCAGCGCCTCCACGTCCCACTCCCGCGAGAGCACGAGCGCTCCGATGCCGACGGGCCCGCCGATCTTGTGCGCCGAGACGCTGATCGCGGCGGCGCGCGTGTGGTGCGCATCCACCTCGACCTGACCGTAGGCGGCGATCGCGTCGAGGTGCAGCGGAACGCCCGCCTCCGCGGCGAGCGCCGCGATCTCGTCGACCGGCTGCACCGTGCCGACCTCGTTGTTGGCCCAGAGCGCGGTCACGAGCGCGACGTCGTCGGGCTCGGCGAGCGCACGGCGCAGGTCGTCGAGGCGGATGCGGCCCTCGGCATCCAGCTCGACCCAGTCGAGCACGGCGCCCTCGTGGCGCTCGAGCCACTCGACCGAGTCGATCGTGGCGTGGTGCTCGCCGCACGGCACGACGATGCGCGGGCGCGGCAGCGCAGCCGCCGATGCCGCCAACGACGAAGCCGAGGCCGAGGCCGAGGCCGAGGCCGAGGCCGAAGCCGATGCCCCGCCCCCGTTCCGCGCCCAGAACAGCCCCTTGATCCCGAGGTTCACGGCCTCGGTGCCCCCCGAGGTGAACACGACCTCCATCGGGTCGGCGCCGAGCGACGCGGCGACCTGCTCGCGTCCCTGCTCGAGCACCTCGCGCGCCCGCTGCCCGTCGGCGTGGATCGACGACGGGTTGCCGACCGTGCGCAGAGCGGTCGTGTAGGCGGCCAGCACCTCCTCGCGCAGCGGCGAGGTCGCGGCGTGGTCGAGGTAGACCGTCATGCGTCCTCCGGACTGGGGTCGCGCACGGCCCGTTCGGGGGCGGCCGCCGTGACACGGCTGTAACGCGCGCCGCCCTATCGTAGATCGCATGCCCTCCCCCGATCCGCTGCGCGATCTCGGCGTGCGCATCGGGCCCGACGGCGGCACGCTGCGCGCGTGGAGCGCCTCCGCCACCGGCATGGACCTGCTGCTCTTCGACGAGCGCGACCCCTCGTGGACCACGGCGACGCACAAGATGACCCGCGACGCCGCCGGCGACGGCGTCGACGTGTGGAGCGTCACGACCCCCGACCTGCGCCCCGGCGCCCGCTACGGCCTGCGCGTGCGCGGACCCAAGGGCCAGCGCTTCACGCCCGAGACCGTGCTGATCGACCCCTACGCGCGCGGCCTCGCCCGCACCTCGACGGGCGAGTGGCGCGGCTACGTGCAAGACGACGCCTTCGACTGGGGCGGCGTGAGCAAGCCCCGGGTGCCGCTCGACCACACGGTGCTCTACGAGGCGCACGTGAAGGGCCTCACCAAGCTCAACACCGCGATCCCCGAGCAGCTGCGCGGCACCTACGCCGGACTCGCGCATCCCTCGACGATCGACTACCTGCAGCAGCTGGGCGTGACGACGATCGAGCTGCTGCCCATCCACCAGTTCGTCAGCGAGCAGCGCCTCACCAAGATGGGCCTCGCCAACTACTGGGGCTACAACACGCTCAACTTCTTCACCCCGCACGCCGCCTACGCCTCGCGCGAGGCGCAGCACGGCGGCACCGGCGCGGTGCTGCGCGAGGTCAAGGGGATGGTGCGGCTGCTGCACGAGGCCGGCATCGAGGTCGTGCTCGACGTGGTCTACAACCACACCGCCGAGGAGGGGCCGAAGGGGCCGACGACGAGCCTGCGCGGCATCGACGACCTCGGCTACTACCGCCAGACCGGCGAAGGCCACTACATCGACACGACGGGATGCGGAAACACCGTCGACTACTCCAACCCGGTCGCCCAGCGCCTGGTGCTCGACTCGCTGCGCTACTGGAGCGAGGAGGTGCAGGTCGACGGCTTCCGCTTCGACCTGATGGCCACGCTGGGCCGCAACGGCGGTGCCGAGTTCGAGCGCGAGCATCCGCTGCTGCGCGCGATCCTCGACGACCCGGTGCTGCGCGACCAGAAGATGATCGCCGAGCCCTGGGATGTCGGCATGGGCGGCTGGCAGGTCGGCAACTTCCCCGACGGCTACTCGGAGTGGAACGACGGCTACCGCGACCGCATCCGCAAATTCTGGCTGACCGACATCGCGCACGCCCGCGCGCACGGCACCGCCCAGCACGGCATCGGCTCGCTCGCGGGGCGCATCGCCGGCTCGGGTCACGTCTTCTCGGCCGAGCGCGGCCCGCTCGCCTCGATCAACTTCGTGACCGCGCACGACGGCTTCACGGCCGCCGACGTGGTCGCCTTCGACGGCAAGCACAACCTCGGCAACGGCGAGGAGAACCGCGACGGCTCGAACGACAACCACTCCTACAACCACGGCGTCGAGGGCCCGACCCGCGACCGCGCGGTGCTCGCCGCGCGGCGCAAGGCGATCCGCAACCTGCTCGGCACGCTGCTGCTGAGCGCGGGCGTGCCCATGATCACCGCCGGCGACGAGTGGGGGCGCAGCCAGAACGGCAACAACAACGCCTACTGCCACGACGGCCCGCTGACCTGGTCGCTGTGGGAGCGCGACGACTGGCAGGAGGAGCTGCTGGCCGTCAGCCGCACGCTCACCCGGCTGCGCCGCGAGAACCCGGCCCTGCGGCCGGTGCGCTACGGCCGCTTCGGCGAGACCGTGCCGAGCGCGACGCAGATGGACTGGTACAACGTCGCCGGAGAGGCGATGTCGCGCGAGAACTGGGACGACCCGAGTCAGCGCACCCTGCAGTACCTGGCGGCGTCGACGCCCGAGGTCGAGGAGTTCAACCGCATCCTGCTGATCGTGCACGGCGTCGAGGCGCCCGTCACGGTGACGCTGCCCGAGCACGAGGGCGTCGGCGGCTACACCCTGCTGTGGGACTCGTCGCACGACGACATCTCGGGCCTGACGGCCGAGCACGTGCCGGGCGAGGCGCTCGAGGTCGGGCCGGCGTCGATGCTGCTGTTCCGCGCGCACCCGAAGGGCTGACGGGCCGCGGCCCGGCTGGCAGGCTCCGCCCATGGATGCGCCGCGCTCGCCCGGCTGGTACCCCGACCCCGATCGGGCGGGAGCACAGCGCTGGTGGAACGGGGCCGGCTGGTCGGATGCGCGCCGCGGCATGTCGGGAGCGCCGAGCCGGCAGACGCCCGCGCCCGATGCCGATGCGCCGACGAACGGCGCCGCGGCCGTCGGCGCCGCCCTGTCGTTCTTCGGACTGCTGTTCGTGCCGCTCTCGATCGCGGGATTCGTCGTCTCGATCATCGGCCTGCGCCGCGCGGCACGGCTGCGCGCGGTGGGCGAGAATCCGGCCGGACGGATCCCGGCGCTGCTCGGCGTGATCCTGTCGACGGTCACGCTCGTCGGCACGACACTGCTCGTGCTGTGGATCGGGAGTTCGGCACTCGCGGACTGACCCGGGGCGTCGCGCCGCAGGCCGCGAACGGGGGTATCGCCCGGCCGCTCGCCGTCGCCCGACGCGGCCTAGTCTGTGCTCATGCCTGACAGCTCCGACTCCCCCGGCTGGTACCCGGACCCCGAGACCCGGGATGGCCAGCGCTGGTGGAACGGCGTGAGCTGGTCGGAGGCGCGGCGCGCGGCTCCTTCCGCGTCGGGCACGAGCCCCTACGCCTCGAACGCGCGGCCCGCCGTGTCGGGACCGACCGCGCCGGCCGGTCCCGCCGCGCCGATGCCGCCGGCACCGAGCGCCCCGAGCGCTCCGACCGCACCGTGGGGGCAGAGCCCCGCGACCGGATCGGCCGGTGGGCCGCCGATGCTGGGCCAGCCCTCCGGCGCGAGCACCGGCAACCCCTACGGCGCGAGCACGGGCAACCCGTACGGCCCGCCGGCGTCATCGGCCGGCACTCCGCCGACGCCGCCGAACCCCTACGCCCCGCCCGCCGCCGGATCGCCGTACGGCTCGCCGCAGCAGCCGTCCGGGTACCCCGCACCGGGCTCCTCGCCGGCGCCCGGCGCCTACTACACCCCGGCGGCGACGGGCCGCACCGGCAACACCCTCGCTCTGACCGGCTTCATCTTCGCGCTCGTCGGATTCCTGTTCGGCGTGTTCGCCATCCTGGGCCTGATCATGTCGATCTTCGGGCTGACCCGGGCCAACCAGATGCTGCGCGAGGGGCGGGCGGATGCGCGCCGCGGCCTGGCGATCGCGGGTCTCGTGATCGCGGCGGTCGCTCTGGTCGTGCAGGCGTTCAGCCTGGGTGGCAGCCTGCTGTCGGTCATCCTGGACTCGTGAGCGCGCTGACGAGACGGGCACGGCGGAGCCGGTCGTGAGCACTCCCGCGATCCGCGCGCTCACCGCGGCGGGCATCCCCTTCGCCGAACGCGCCTACGAGCACGATCCGCGCGCGGCGTCGTTCGGCCTCGAGGCCGCCGAGGCGCTCGGCGTCGAGCCCGAGCGGGTGTTCAAGACCCTGCTCGCCGACGTCGACGGGCGGCTCGTCGTCGGCATCGTGCCGGTCAGCTCGAAGCTCGACCTGAAGGCGCTCGCGGCGGCGGTCGGCGGACGCAAGGCCGTCATGGCCGACCCCGAGCTCGCCCAGAAGCGCACCGGCTACGTGGTCGGCGGCATCTCGCCGATCGGCCAGAAGAACGCGCACGAGACCGTCGTCGACGAGACGGCCGAGCTGTGGCCCGCGGTGCTCGTCAGCGGCGGACGCCGCGGGCTCGACCTCGAGCTCGCCCCGGCCGACCTGCTGCGCGCGACGAACGGCGTCGTCGCCGACATCGCGCGCTGAACGCGGCTCACGCCGTCGCGACGAGCCCCAGCTCGGCCGGCGACGCGAGCAGCGGATTGCTCGGCACGACGCGCACCGTGTAGCCGAACGAGCCGGCGCGCGTGAAGCGCACCGTGCCGGTGTAGGTCGCGGGCGAGCCGAGGTCGTGCGACACCAGGGTGAGCGGCAGCCGCTCCACGTCGGCCAGGCGATCACCCTCGCGCGCCCGGCCGTGCACGAGCTCGACGGCGACGTCGTCGGCCGTCAGCTCTCCGAGCTCGACGAAGGCGCGCACCTGCAGCTCCTCGCCGACCTGCGGCGTCGCATCCACCCCGCCCGACTCGACGTGCGCGACGTGCACCTGCGGCCAGGCCTCGCCGACGCGCGCCGTCCAGGCGGCGAGCTCGCGCGCGGGGCGGAAGCGGGTGTCGCTGATCGCGCGCTCGGCGCGCGCGGCCGGCAGGTAGAGGCGCTCGACGTACTCGCGCAGCATCCGGTCGGCCGAGAGCTCGGGCGACAGGGTCGCGAGGGTGTGGCGGATGTCGGCGACCCACTTGCTCGGCACGCCCGCCGCATCCCGCTCATAGAAGCGCGGCGCGATCTGGTGCTCGATCAGGTCGTAGAGCGCGGCCGCCTCGAGGGCGTCGCGCTCGGCGGCGTCGCCGGCGCTGTCGGCCGAGGGGATCGCCCAGCCGTTGCGGTCGTCGTAGTACTCGTTCCACCAGCCGTCGAGGATCGACAGGTTGAGCGATCCGTTCAGCGCGGCCTTCATGCCCGAGGTGCCGCAGGCCTCGAGCGGGCGCAGCGGGTTGTTGAGCCAGATGTCGGTGCCCGGGTAGAGCTTCTGCGCCATGGCGATGTCGTAGTTCGGCAGGAACACGATCCGCTCGCGCACATCGGCCTCGCGGCTGAACTCGACCAGACGCTGGATGAGGCGCTTGCCCTCGTCGTCGGCCGGATGCGACTTGCCGGCGATCACGAGCTGCACCGGGCGCTCGGGATGGGTCAGCAGCGCGCGCAGCCGCTCGGGGTCGTGCAGCATCAGCGTGAGCCGCTTGTAGGTGGGCACGCGGCGGGCGAAGCCGATCGTGAGCACCTCGGGGTCGAGCAGCTCGCGGTGCCAGGTGGGGCGGCCGATGCCGGGGTTCTCGTCGTCCCAGGCCTTGCCGACCCGGGCGCGGGCGTCGTCGACGAGCTGCTCGCGCAGCTCGCGGCGCAGCGCCCACACGGCGTCGTCGCCGAGCTTCTCCGACTGCCAGTCGACGCGGGTGCTGTCGTCGTCGCCGAACACCTCGGCGGCGAGCGCCCGCACGCGGCGATCGGTCCAGGTCGGGGCGTGCACGCCGTTCGTGACCGAGGTGATCGGCACGTCATCCGCGTCGAAGCCCGGCCAGAGGGCGCCGAACATGCCCCGCGACACCTCGCCGTGCAGCTTCGAGACGCCGTTGGCGCGCTGGGCGAGGCGCAGGCCCATGACGGCCATGTTGAAGGTGTCGGGGGTGCCGCCCTCGTAGTCCTCGGCGCCGAGCGCGAGCACGTCGGCGACGTCGACGCCCGGCAGCAGCTCGGTCGAGAAGTAGCGCTGCACGAGGCCGGCCTCGAAGCGGTCGATGCCGGCGGGCACGGGCGTGTGGGTCGTGAAGACGGTGCCGGCGCGCACGGCGCGCAGCGCCTCGGGGAAGGACAGCCCGCCCGAGATGAGGTCGTTGATGCGGTCGAGGCCCTGGAAGCCGGCGTGCCCCTCGTTGGTGTGGAACACCTCGGCGGCGGCGCGCCCGGTCAGCCCGGTGTAGAGCTTGACGGCGCGCGAGCCGCCGATGCCGAGCAGCATCTCCTGCAGCAGGCGGTGCTCTCCCCCGCCGCCGTAGAGGCGGTCGGTCACGCCGCGCAGGGTCTCGTCGTTGTCGGGGATATCGGTGTCGAGCAGCAGCAGGGGCACCCGGCCGACATCGAGCTTCCAGACCCGGGCGACGAGCGCGCGGCCCTCGGGCAGCGCAAGCGTGACCTGAGCGGCCGAGCCGTCGGGGTTGCGCAGCACGCGCATCGGCAGGCCGTCGGGGTCGAGGACGGGGTAGGCCTCCTGCTGCCAGCCGTCGCGCGAGATCGACTGGCGGAAGTAGCCGGCGCGGTAGAACAGGCCGACGCCGACGATCGGCACGCCGAGATCGGAGGCGCTCTTCAGGTGGTCGCCGGCGAGGATGCCGAGGCCGCCCGAGTACTGCGGCAGGGCGGCGGCGATGCCGAACTCGGGCGAGAAGTAGGCGATCGTGGCCGGGGCGTCGTCGCCCAGCGACTGGTACCAGCGCGGCTCGTCGAGGTAGCGGCGCAGGTCGTCGCGCAGCGCCTCGGCGCGGGCCGTGAACTCGCCGTCGGCGGCCAGCTCGTCGAGCCGCTCGGGCGCGACCTCGCCGAGCAGACCGATCGGGTCGCGGCGCACGCGCTGCCAGAGATCCGGGGCGATGTCCTCGAACAGCCGCTGCGTGGGCTCGTGCCACGACCACCGCAGGTTCGCGGCGAGGTCATCGAGTGCCGAGAGCTGGGGCGGGAGCACGGCGCGGACGGTGAATCGACGGATGGCCTTCACCCGCGCAAGCCTAGGGGCACCCAGGGTCGGTCCTCCGACTCCGGGTGCCCCTCAGATGAACAGGTGGATGCGCGACTCAGGCCTGCGCGGCGGCCTCGGCCTCGCGACGCTTGCGGCGGCGCTCGAGCGCGGAGCCGACGAACATCCACCCGGCGTAGCCGAACAGGATGACCGCGGCGATCGGCACGATCACGGCACGGGTTCCGCCGTTGATGACGTTGTTGACCCAGCCGATGAAGGGCACGGCGTACCAGAGCTCACCGCGCACCTGCACCTCGCGCACGGGAGCCGCGTCGGCGATGTCGTTGTTGTCGCCCTGGGTGGTGAAGGTGCGCTCACCGCCGACGGCGCTGTTCACGGCGATGACGCGGTGGGTGACGACCTCGGGCTCGCCCGACTTGAGCTGGTAGGTGATCACGTCGCCGACTCCGATGCTGTCGGCCGAGACCGGCTTGATCACGACGAGGGTGCCGGCGGGGTACTTGGGCTCCATCGACGAGGTCAGCACCGTGTACGGCGTCGAGCCGGTCGCCGCGGGGATCGCGACGACGAGCAGCGCGACGATCGCGACGAACATCAGCAGGGCCGCGCTGACGGCGACGCCGACGTAGTGCAGGGGTCCGCGCTTCTTGGCGGGCTTCGCGGGCTTCGACGCGCTCACGGCGGCGTCGGCGATGACGGGGGCCGCGGTGGGGCTGGCGATGGCGCTCATTCTGTTCCGTTCTCGGATGCCGCTGCCGGCGTGGTGGTGGGAGTGGAGCGGTTCGGGGTGCGCAGTCGATCGCGCAGCAGCACGCCGAGGCCGCCCGCGAGGGCGCCCCCGATCCAGAGCAGCACGATCCACCACTGGTTCAGGTCGGCCGAGTTCCAGGCCGCGGCGAGCAGGTCGTCGGAGGCGGAGCTGGAGCCGCCGGCGAGCGCCGCGCCGTCGTCGTCGCCGGTCTCGGCGAGCGGGGCCGCATCCACGACCCCGCCGGTCGAGCCGGTCGTCGAGGTGCGGCCGCCGTCGCGCACGGCCGAGCCGCCGTCGGCGTAGAAGCCGGGCACCTCGCCGCTGTCGGCGAGGCAGGCGTAGCGGTCGGTGCCGGCGAGGTTGACGCTCGACAGATTCACGACGATGCGGAAGTCGGCCGAGCCGCCCTGACCGGCGCTGCCCTGCAGGTCGCCCAGCTCGGCGAGCGCCGAGATGCGCAGGGCGGCGCCGCTCGGGATGGCCTGGCCCTCGGTCAGCACCGCGCACGGCGCCGCCTCGGAGAGGGCGACCTTGCTGCCCGCATCGCCCGAGGTGCTCGCCGAGACGGTGAGCGCCTCGGAGAGGTCGGCGTCGGTCGACTGCACGTTCGCGATCGAGACGCGCAGGTAGGCGGGGGCGCCCGAGGCGTTGCGCACCCAGAAGTCGCCGCTCTGCGAGCTGCGCGGGATCATGACCGTCGACGGGTCGAACAGCGGCCGGCTGAGCGTCGACGAGAAGTGCACGCCGTCGTCGCTGAGCTGCACGCCCGAGCTCGCCGCCTGCGCGGGTGAGGCGACGGCCACGGCACCCCCAGCCGCCGCGGCCGTCGCGAGGAGGGCGGCGAGGATGCGCATCCCGCGTCCGCCGAACGTCGTCGTCATCGAGCTCACGAGACCGGAGCCGCCTGGGCCGTGCAGGACTGGAAGCCGCCGTTCGAGACCACGACCGTTCCCGTGGCGACCGTCGTCTGCGTGCCGTCGAGGATGCGGAACTGGTACGTGCCGGAAGGGTAGTTCTGGTTCGGCACGGTGAGCTGCGTCGCGTTGGCGTTGCTCGAGCTGTCGGCGGTGTACCAGTAGCTCCCGGCCCAGCCCTGGATGATGTACGGGCCGGTCCCGGCCTCGCTCCAAGCGAAGACCAGCGACTGCCGGTTCGCGGGGATCGTGCACGTGGGCGTCGGGAACTGCACGCGGGTGAGTTGCGTGATCGTGAAGACCTGTCCGACAGCTCCGGTGCAGACCGCCTGCGTCATCTGCGTGCCGGAGCCGCCCGGCGCGGTGAGGCAGAGGCCGCTGTACTTGCTGACGATCTGGTAGGTCGAGCCGCCGCCGATGCTCTGCACCTGCCAGAGCTGGCGATCGGTCGAGACGTCGGTGCGCACGGTGATGCCGGCGCCCGCGGTGAGCGTCGCGCCGTTGTCGACGCGCAGCGGGGTCGCGTTGCGCGGCTTGATCTCGACGAATCCGGGGTTGTTCGCGTCGGGGATGAACTGCCACTGCTGGTTAGTGTTGCCGTGGCAGTCGCTCCACGGGATGACCGTGGTGCCCGTCGCCGTGCCGCTGTTGGCGACGTCGAGGCACATGCTGTTGACGACGACCTTCTGCCAGTAGGAGTTGCTGATGCCGGTCGCCGCCGGGTAGATGCGGCTCGAGCTGCCGGTCGACGTGGCCGTGGTCGTCGCGAGGAACGCGGAGCCGGCCTTCAGCGTGGCGCTGGCCTGCGGCATGAAGTTGCGGCTGCCGGCGGCGTTCGAGTTGGCGGCGGCGTCGCGCGAGACCGAGGAGCGCAGGCAGTAGTAGACGGTGGCGCCAGCGTCGAGGTCGGTGGCCGAGATCGTCACGCCGTCGCCCCAGTTGCCGGCGGCGACGCCGGACCCGGGGATCGCGGTGCTCGAGGTGCAGGCGGCGAGCGAGCCGACGGTCCAGACGCTGAGGCTGGTGGCGCTGGCGAACATGGCTCCGCCCGACGCGCGGGAGAAGGTCGTGCTGAGCGGCATCGCCTGGGTCGACCCCGTGACGGTGTCGTTCTTGACCTGCACGGCCGAGGTGACGACGAGCGTGGAGCTGCCGGCGGCCGAGACGTTCTCGTTCGAGAACGTGAAGGCGCCGAAGTTGCTCGGGGTGACGACGAGCGAGGCGACGGTCGGCGTGCTCGACGTCGTCGTGCTGGCGGTCCAGTAGGCGTAGCTCGCGCCGGCACCGGTGCTGAGCAGCGCGACGACGAGACCGGCGATCAGACCGTGCTTGAGCGGACGGCCGCCGTGCGCATGGGCGGCGCGGGTGAGCGCGCGGCGGATCACGAGGTCACCTGCTTCGCGTCGATCGTGAGCTGGAAGGTGTTCGCGGCGCCCTGAGCGCCGTTCGCCGCGCTCGAGGGAAGCGTCACCTGCACGCAGGCCGGCACGCTGGCGCCCTTCGCGAGCGAGCTCGCGCTGAGGGCGGTGGCGGTCGCGGTCATCGACGTGTAGGCCGTCGCCGCGGCGCAGGTCTTGTTGTACGCGATGGCGACCGAGTAGGGGCTCGGGGTCGCGCCGAGCACGCCCGTCAGCGTCACGGGCGCGGCGCCCGTGTTCGCGATCACGACGTCCTGACGGCCGGTGTCACCGGGCAGCAGGTTGGTCCAGGTGGTGGCCGGGATGCTGCTGATGCTGCCGGACGCGGTCACGGTGACGGCGAGAGACCCCGACGAGACCGTCGAGACGCTGCTCGCCGGGGCCGAGGCGTTGATGAATGCGAAGGTGCCGGCGGCGCCGGTCGAGACGACCACGACGGCGATTCCGATCGCGGCGGCCGAGGCGAGCATGCCGCGCACCGAGGTGCGGGCGGCGCGGGCCAGGCCGGCGTCGACGGCGCGGCGGCCGAGCACGAGAGCGCGGGCGGCGACGGGCGAGGTCGCGCCGCGCAGCGGGTGGCGCAGGCCGGTGAGCCCGAGCGGGCGGGCCATGACCGTGGAACGGCTCAGCGCCGGGCGGGTCGCCGCGGAGCGACGCGCCGCCACGGCGCCGAGCGAGATCCCCGCGCCCAGCAGCACCACCGCGAGCAGCGTCGCCCGGCGGCGCGAACGCGACACGACGGTCGCGCTGCGGCGCACGGTGCGTGCGATGCGGCTCATGGCTTCCCCGTTCGGGTTCGGAGTGCTGTGGGCGGGAACCGACCGGTTCGGGTTCCGGTCGGTGCGGGCCGCCGAGGCGGCCGGTGGTGCAGCCGGGGTCGAGCCCGGCGGGATGCGCGAGGGCGCGGCATTCGGGCGCCGCGCCCTCGCGAGAAGGTCCGCTGCTTAGGAGGCGACCTGCGTCAGCGTGATCGCGTTCGACGCGAAGCCGACGGAGCCGCTCTGCGCCTGGTTGTCGGCGGCGACGTTCGAGACGGTGCCGAAGTCCCACTTGATCTTCGCGGTCACGGTGATGGTGTTGGTACCCGTGCCCGTGACCGTGTAGCGGTCGGGGTTGCCCGAGACCGCGGTGATGCCGGCACCGGTGTTGACGGTGTACGTGGCCGACTGCACGAGTCGCTGCGACAGCGCGTAGTTCGGGTTGGTCGAGACGGCCGAGCCGGTGTACGAGACGGCGCCGTTCGCGAGGCCGAGGTCGAACTTCAGGTTGCTGCCGGTCGCGCTGACGGTGAAGGTCTGAGTGAAGGTGAGCTCGTCGCCGGGGACGGCCGTGTAGCTCGCCGGCATCGTGGCGTTGTTGACCTTCCAGGCACCATCGGTGCCCGACTTGACGACCTTCAGCTGGCCGGCGTTGATCGTGGTCGCGCTGCCGGCGTCGGCCGAACCGGTCCAGTAGGCGAGCGAGCCCGCGCCGCCCATGAGGAGGACGATGCCGGCGGCGCCGGCGATGGCGCCCTTGGTGAGCTTGTTCATTTCGGGTTCCTTCCGTGGCGGATTCGGGCCGCCGACGAGCA
>NZ_VHQH01000039.1:306797-566631 GCF_006517535.1 Schumannella sp. 10F1B-5-1 | reverse complement strand
ACGACCCGATGCTAGGACTCCACCGAACCCGGGACAGGTCACGCCAGCGAGGGCGCGACTCTCGATGACGCCCTCGGCGATCTCGTCCTCGCCCTGCAGGAATACGCGACGGACTGGCTGGCTCGGCTGCATCGGGCGCCGAACCATGCGGGGCAGCGCAAACTCGCGGAGCTGGTCAGCCTCGCATCCGACGAGCAGGTAGCTGCCTGGCTGCGTCGGAGCGTTCAACGAGACTGACTGGGCTCGCCGCCTTCATGCCGCTGCGGATGCGGCCCTCCTCCGCAGGGCGCGACGCTCGACTCGTGTGATCAGCTGCGGCCCGAACGCCGGCGCGATCGCCAGCCAGGCAATCAGCACGGTAGCTCCGAGGTAGGCCGACGTGCTGACCGCGGAGACGGCAGTTGCGACGTCGCTGGCGGGATGCATCCAGACCTGCGCCCCGCGGGCTGAGAGCTCGGGACGCATGAACACCTCAACCGAGATTGCGGTCATTCCGGAGAAGGCCATTGCAGCGAGTGTCCCCTTCCACCAGCGAGGACGTCCGCGTCGAATCCAGCCTTCCTGCGGGTAATGATGCAGGGTCACGCCCGGGATGCCGACGAGGGCCGCTCCGACGAGGACCGCCGCCACATAGGGGAACAGTACGAAGTCGTGAGTCTTGAGCATGCCGACCATCCCGAGGGCGATCGCGTACGTCGCTCCGACGATGCCGTACGCGACGATCACCGTAGCGATGGTCACGGTTCTTACGAGCTGACTGGTCCGACGGCGCTCGGCCAGGCTGGCCCTGCCCGGATTGGGTCCACGCTGGGCGCGAAGAGGGCTCATGCAGGCGTCGCAGTAGTCCTCTCCTTGCTCGAACGGCAGGCCGCATTCCGGGCAGGGAAGGACCATGTCGACGGTGTAGGTCGAATGGTCCACTCTTCTCACATTCCGTAGTAGCGCATCATGCGACCGGGGACTCGCGACTGGGCCGAGTAGAGAAGGCCCGACCACGCGGCGGTGTTGACCAGCGACTGGCCGAACATGACGTAGACGGGGACCATCGCGAGCCCGACCCCGACGACGCTACCCATCAGCGTCGCCGACAGGCCAGCTGCCGCGATGCCGATGGTCATGCTCTGGTAGTTGGCCGCGAGGTCCGGCTGGCCGACTGCGCCGTCGACGAGCGCGATTGCCTGCTCGGGTGTGTATCCCGCCTGCCAGATCTGGATGAGGTCGTCCGCAGCCCCGAGCACCGTCGTGCTCGCATCGACCAGCGCTGCCCCTGTCACCAGGTGGTCCGCGGCATCGCCGACCGTGCGCACCTTCGGGAGGAGGGAGATCGCCCCGGGCGCATCTGCGAGGGTCTTGGCGGCGGCAATGCCGTTCGCGAAGGCGCCGACCGCGTTCGAGACGCCGATGGTTCCGAGGAACTGGTCGTAGGCCTGACGATCGTCGTTGGTGATCCAGGCGCTGTAGTACTGCGATTCCGAGTTGTAGTCGCAGGTGTCTCCGACGTGGCTCGGCGACATGTCGATGTAATGCGACAGGTACATGTAGACGGTCTCCTGTGCAGCTGTGCGAGCGTACGGGTCGCGGGCGCTGTTGACCGCGGCGATGTTCGCCGCGTACACGGATCGCTGACCAGGAGTGCAGGTCGTCGAACTCGTCGATGCGGTCGAACCAGTGGGCTGGGGGAGGTTGCTATTCGCCTGGGCCAGAGCGAGGTCAGCGACCTGCTCGAAGTACGTCTCGGCGCCGGCGGGCACGACGGGGAAGCTTGTCGGGTCGACCCCGAGGTCCTGCATCGCCACGGCTGTGTCGACGGAAGTCTCGATCACCTCCGCGGTGGTCTCGTCGAGTGCGTTCGACGTGTCGGCGACGGCGGGCTGAATCGAGATCGCCCCGATCACCGCGACGCCCGCCGCGATCTCGCCACTCCGCCATCGTAGTGAGCGTCGTACCGCTCGGCGACGATCGAGGCGAAGCGAAGGCGGGTCGATCGGTCACGACTTCGGTGCGCTCGCGGTCCAGTGCGCACGGACTGAAGCGGGACGAACGGCAGTGAAGGTCGCGGATCGTCCTGTGACCCTTTACGCAGGCTGCGCGGGAGAAGGATCGGCACCCTATTCCGGTGCACGGTGTTGGGCACCCGACCAGTGGTACCGGGCGATGTCGCTTCAGGCCGCGATGAGATGGGGCGAACTGGGCGGCTACAGACGTCGTTCCGCTCCGCGCGGCGCCACCACCCCGTTACGTCGCATGCCCGAGCGGAGGAACTCGTCCGAAATGGTCCGAACGGTGACGAGAGTCGCGCCACCAGTGACGCGGTGTACCTCGATTCCCTTCACAGATGGAGGAAATCCTCAGTTACGTGTCATCTCGGCAGCCTGATCGGGTCTGCGTTCGTGTCGCCGGCCACTTCAGGAAATCCGCCCGGTCCGTCGGACTCGTCGCCCGTCGAAGCGTCATCAGACTCGGAGTGCGCGGGGGCGTCGACGAGCCAGGCGCTCAGGGTTCCACGGTGCCACCGCATGTGCTTGCCGATCCGCTTCGCGGCCGGCAGGTGGCCGGCCGCGTGCTGGACGTAGACCTGCTTGACGGTGAAGTTCAGGATCAGCATCAGGCTGCCTCTTCGGTGTCGTCGTCGTAGGGCAGGGCGGTGTTCTCGTGCGTCTGGCCGAACACGGACGCGATGAGTGACTCGCGGTGCCACCGCAGGTGCTTGCCGATCTGGATCCCGGGCGGGAGCAGGCCCTGCTTCCTGTAGTGGTAGACCTGCGGCACCGTGAGCATCAGGAGCGCAGAGACCGCCTCAGGGTCGAGGAACTGGTGCGGGTCGATGGGGCTCGTCAAGCCCGGGGGTCGGATGCTGTCGATCGACTCGTTGTTGTTGTTCATGTGAACCCTGTCTCTCGCTCTCGTAGGTACGGCGTGTGGCTCCTCGGCCACATCCCTCTATGCCGCGGCTTGGAGAGGAGGATGTGGCCTCGATGACGCACGATCGTTCGGCGTCACGTCACGCCTCATGAGATGCGGCGAAGATCGACCACCGAGGACGGGTCGTCGCGTCTCCGTGAACGACCCATGTGCTCGGTGCTCAACGTGAGGACCACGACGATCGGCGGCGGCGCTCCGAACTCAAGATCCGCCGTCGGAACTCGGGCACGCTTCCAGTCGCGGTCTAGGCCAGGTAATCGCCAGGTCTTTGAAACCGTGACGATCCACGGCGAACCATTGCAAACCAAGACGATCCAGCGCGGAAACCCACCGAAGACGCTTGAAAAACCAGGACGAACCATGGAGATCTCGCGTTATCGTCACACCATGAATGAGATGCAGGGCTTCTCGATCACCGTGCTCAAGCTCGACGACGAGTTGACCGGGCTGTGGGACGCGCCCGTGCAGACCGCGGCGCTCCGCTGGGGTCGCTGAGCGGGCCGTCCGGGGCGGGCCGGCGCACGCGGACACGCCGCGCCGGCCCGATGGCTCCGGCCGGCTCGGCGAGAGCGGCCGGGGTCAGCGCAACTGGCTGAACGCCTCCGCCTTGTCGGTGGGACCCGTGATCAGCACCACGTCGTCGGGGCCGAGCACGGTGTCGGCGGTCGTGTGCGTCCAGGCCTCACCCGGCCGGCGCACCGCCGTGACCGTGATGCCGTGACTCGTGCGCAGCCGGAGCTCGCCGAGCGGGACGCCGGTGAAGCGCTGCGCCGGGGCGGACTTGATGAGGGCGAAGTCGTCGCCGATCTCGAGGTAGTCCTGCATGGCGCCGCGCACCAGGTGAGCGACCCGACGCCCCATGTCCTTCTCCGGGTACACCACGTGCGCGACGCCGAGCTGGTCGAGGATCGTGCCGTGGGCGTCGCTGTTCGCCTTCGCCCAGATGTGCTTCACGCCGAGTCGCAGCAGCAGCGAGGTGGTCAGGATGCTCGACTCGACGTCGCCGCCGATCGCGACCACCACGCGGTCGAACTCGGGCACCGACAGCTGGCGCAGCGCATCCTCGTGGGTCGAGTCGGCGACGACGACGCGGGTGAGCTCGCCGTTGAGCCGCTGCACGATCTCCTCGTCGGAGTCGATGCCGAGCACCTCGGTGCCGCTCGCCATCAGCTCGAGGGCGAGGGACTGGCCGAACCGGCCGAGGCCGATCACGGCGACCGAGTCGGCGGCGGCGATGCGGCCGAGGTCTCCGGGGGAGCGGAAGCTAGCCAATGATGGGCCTCTCTTTCGGGAGCTGGTAGTGCACCTGGCGCCGGCGCAGCGCCAGTGCGGTGGCGAAGGTGATCGGTCCGAGCCGCCCGATGAACATGAGCGCTGCGAGCACGAGCTGCGCGCCGATCGGCAGGTCGGCGGTGATACCGGTCGAGAGGCCGACGGTCGAGAATGCCGAGATCGTCTCGAACAGCACCTTCGACAGCTCGACGCCCGACATGACCATGATGGCGATGGTCGCGACGACGACGAGCGCGACCGACACCAGCACGACGGCGATCGCCTGGCGGTGCACGGCCCGCGACAGCCGCTTGCCGAACACGTTGACCACGCCGTCGCCGCGCACCTCGGCGATGAGGATGAACAGCAGCACGCCGAAGGTGGTGACCTTGATGCCGCCGGCGGTGCCCGCGGGGCCGCCGCCGATGAACATGAGCACGTCCATCCCGAGCAGCGTGGCGCCGGTGAGTTCGCCGGTGTCGACCGAGTTGAACCCCGCGGTGCGGGTCTGCACCGACTGGAAGAAGCCGGCGAGCACCCGCGATGCGGGGTCCAGGCCACCGAGCGTCGCCGGGTTGCTCCATTCGAGCGCCGTGATGCCGACCCATCCCAGGACCGTCAGCACTGCGCTGAACGCGAGCACGAGCCGGGTGTTCATGCTCCACAGGCGGGGATGCCGGAACTCGCGCGCCAGTTGCACGAGCACCGGGAAGCCGAGTCCGCCGAGGATGACGGCGCCGCAGATCGTGAGCGAGATGACGGGGTCGCCGACGAATCCCATCATGCTGTCGCTGAACAGCGCGAAGCCGGCGTTGTTGAACGACGAGACGCCGTGGAACACCCCCAGCCAGATCGCCTCGGGAAGCGGCTGGTCGTAGGCCAGAGCGAACCGCGCCGTCAGGATGATCGCGGCGACGAGCTCGATCCCGAGCGAGATGCGGATGACGTTCACCACGAGGCGCCGCATATCGCCCAGGCCGAGCGAACGGGTCTCGGCGGCCGCGTTGAGCCGGGCGGAGAACGACAGGCGTCGCACCACGAGAACGCCGACGAAGGTGGCGAAGGTCATCACGCCGAAGCCGCCGAGCTGCACGAGCAGCAGGATCACGACCTGCCCGAACGGCGTCCAGAACGTCGGCGTGTCGACGACGACGTGCCCGGTCACGCACAGCGCCGACACGGCGGTGAACAGGGCGTCCGACCAGGATGCGCCGCCGGGTCCGCGGGCCGAGATCGGCAGCATGAGCAGACCCGTGCCGATCACGGCCGCGGCGCCGAAGCCGCCGAAGATCGCCCGCGCGGGGTGAAGCCGCCGACGTGGCCGGGTTCCGGTCATCCCGACACCGTAGCGTCCGCGGATGTCGCGGCCGCTCCGGCGGACCGGCGGCGCATCAGCCGGCGTCGGCCTGACGCGCCTCGACCTGCTCGACGCGCTCGAGGGTGGCCTCGACCACGATCGGCGGCACGATGTCGGCCGGGTCGATGCCCATGAGCAGGTCGTGCTCCTCGGTCATGATCGTCTCGATCTGCCCGGTCGTGAGCGTGGGATGCTCGGCCGCGAGCCGCTCGGTCAGCTGTTCGTAGCTCTCGGCCGGGCGGGCGGAGGCCGGAGTCGGCACGATCACCTCGGGTCGCGGGCTCGCCAGCACGGCCTCCTGCGCGGCGCCGAGGCAGGGGAAGAGGCCGATCGGCGTGTTCGGCTCGACCACGGCGAAGAAGCCGTTGGCCAGCTGCTCGACGCGGCCGACGGTGTCACCGGCGACGACGCCGGCCCAGACGCCGGTGCGGGTCTCGGACCAGAGGGCGGCGGAGCTCGAAACGGGGGAGGTGGAGCTGTCGGCGGCCATGCGGCCCTCATCTCTGCTCGGCGCGGCCCGTCGGAGGGGGACGGCGGCACGGTCAAGCGATCGGGTTCAGACTACGGGTGCGCTGTGCGATCGGGCCAGGGGGTTGACACGAGGCGTCTCGACTCCGTTCGTCGCGGCACCTACCGGTCGCGCCATCGCACCGGTAGACAGGAGCGATGCAGCGCCGCATCTCCGCGCCCACTCTCCGCGACGCCGACGGGATCGTGCACCTCCGCGCCGGCGGCACGTCGGTCGTGATCGACACCACGACGGGAACGGTGCCGGCGATCGTGCACTGGGGCCCGGACCTGGGCGACGCGCCCGCCGACGAGCTCGCCGGGCTCGCCCGTGGCATCCGGCCCCAGCGCGCCTCGGGCGGCCTCGACGATCCCGCCCTGCTCACGCTGCTGCCGCAGCCCGGTCACGGCTGGCTCGGCACCCCGGCGCTCGAAGCCCATCGCGCCTCCGGGGCGTTCGCGCACCGTCTCGAGCTGGTGGATGCGCGCCCCGCGTCACCAGCCGGGCTCCTGATCCGGCTGGGCGACGCGGCGTCGCGGCTCGAGCTGACCGTCGAGATCGAGCTGAGCGACGCGGGACTGCTGCGCCAGCGTCTCGCGGTGACCAACGTCGGCGACGACGCCCTGCACCTGCAGAGCCTGCTCGCGGCGTTCCCGCTGCCGCACGACCAGGTCGAGCTCTTCGACACGACCGGGCATCACCTGCGCGAGCGAGCGCCGCAGCGGCACGCCTTCACGAACGGCACGCATCTGCGCGAGAGCCGGCGCGGGCGCCCGGGCGCCGACGCGACGCTGCTGCTGTGCGCGGGCGTCCCCGGCTTCGGCTTCGAGCGCGGGGCGGTGCACGGCGTGCACATGGGGTGGAGCGGCAGTCACCGCCTGCTCGCCGAGCGCACGCCGGGCCACGACCCGGTGCTGCTGGCGGGGGAGGTGCTGCTGCCCGGCGAGATCGTGCTCGCCCCCGGCGTGACCCACGTGGCGCCGTGGGTCGTCGGCTCGTGGGGCGACGGGCTGACCGCCCTGTCGGCGCGGTTCCACGACGAGCTGCGGGCGCGGCCGACGCATCCCCGCCGCCCCCGTCCCGTCACGCTCAACACCTGGGAGGCGGTCTACTTCGATCACGACCTCGCCCGCCTGACCGCGCTGGCCGAAGCGGCCGCCCGGGTCGGAGTCGAGCGCTTCGTGCTCGACGACGGCTGGTTCCGACACCGCCGCGACGACACGGCCGGACTCGGCGACTGGTTCGTGGATGCGGACGTCTGGCCGAACGGACTGCATCCGCTCCTCGACCGCGTGCGCGAGCTCGGCATGGAGTTCGGCCTCTGGTTCGAGCCCGAGATGGTGAACCCCGACAGCGATCTGGCGCGCGAGCATCCCGACTGGATCCTGCGCGGCCGTGACGAGCTGCCGCCGGTGGCGCGGCAGCAGCAGGTGCTCGACCTGGCGAACCCGGCCGCGTTCGACCATCTCGCCGCTCGACTCGACGCTCTGCTCGACGAGTACGACATCGCCTACATCAAGTGGGACCACAACCGCGACCTGGTCGAGCCGGGCGCCGGCCCCGGCACGGCGGCGCGCGGGCACCGGAACGTCGAGGCCGTCTACCGGCTTCTCGACGGCGTGCGGCAGCGGCATCCCCGGCTCGAGATCGAATCGTGCGCCTCGGGCGGGGCGCGGGTCGACCTCGGCATCCTCGAGCGCACCGACCGCATCTGGGTGAGCGACTGCATCGACCCGCTCGAGCGTCTCGTCACCCAGAAGCACACGGGCCTGCTCGTGCCGCCCGAGCTGATGGGCGCCCACATCTCGACGCCGCGCATCCACTCGACGAAGCGGCACACCTCGCTCGACTTCAGCGCCGGCGTCGCGCTGCTCGGACACCTCGGCATCGAATGGGATGTGACGGCTCTCGACGAGGGCGAGCTCACGGCGCTCGCCGCCTGGGTCGAGCGCTGGAAGGGCCTGCGCGACCTTGTCGCGAGCGGCCGCGTGGTGCACGCCGACCTCGCCGACCCGGCGCTCGACGTGCGCGGCGTCGTCGCGGCCGACGGGGCCCGGGCGCTCATGACCGTGGCCTGCGTCGCGACGAGCGCCGCGCATCCCTTCGGCCGGGTGCGATTCCCCGGCCTGGATGCGCGCCGCCGGTATCGCGTCGAGGCCCTCGCGCCGCTCGACCCCGCCGCCGAGCCCGCGCCCTCGCCGCTGGCCTGGCTGCAGGATCCCGTCGTGCTGAGCGGAGCGGCGCTCGGTGCGACCGGGGTGCGGGCGCCGATGATGCTGCCGCAGTCGATCGTGGCGCTCACCCTGACCGCGGTCGGATGAGCGCGCCCGGCCGCACTAACCTGGCATCGTGAGTGAGCAGACCGGATTCGACCTCTTCCCCGACCGCTCCGTCGTCGCCCTGCGCGTCGACGGCGAGCTCAAGGATCTGGCGACGACGGTCACCGAGGCCCAGACGGTCGAGCCGATCACGATCGATTCGCCCGACGGGCTGAACATCCTGCGCCACTCGGCCGCGCACGTGCTCGCGCAGGCCGTGCAGCGCATCAACCCCGAGGCGAAGCTCGGCATCGGGCCTCCCGTCACCGACGGCTTCTACTACGACTTCGACGTCGCCACCCCCTTCACCCCCGAGGACCTCAAGGCCATCGAGAAGGAGATGGACCGCATCATCCGCCAGGGGCAGCGCTTCGTGCGCCGCGTCGTGAGCGATGACGAAGCGCGCCGCGAGCTCGCCGCCGAGCCCTACAAGCTCGAGCTGATCGGACTCAAGGGCGGCGCCGCGGAGGGCGGCGACAACGAGTCGGTCGAGGTCGGCGGCGGCGAGCTGACGATCTACCAGAACGTCGACGGCAAGACCGGCGAGCGCTACTGGCAGGACCTCTGCCGCGGGCCGCACCTGCCCAGCACCCGGATGATCGGCAACGGCGCGAAGCTCATGCGCGTGGCCGCCGCCTACTGGCGCGGCAGCGAGAAGAACCCGCAGCTGCAGCGCATCTACGGCACCGCCTGGCCCACCAAGGACGAGCTGCGCGCCTACCAGACCCGCCTCGAGGAGGCCGCGAAGCGCGACCACCGCAAGCTGGGCAAGGAGCTCGACCTCTTCTCCTTCCCCGACGAGATCGGCTCGGGCCTCGCGGTTTTCCACCCCAAGGGCGGCGTCGTGCGCGCCGAGATCGAGAACTACATGCGCGAGCGCCTCATCGCGCACGGCTACGAGCAGGTCTACTCGCCGCACATCACCAAGGCGAATCTGTTCGAGACCAGCGGTCACCTGCAGTGGTACAAGGACGGGATGTTCCCGGCCATGCACCTGGATGAGGAGACCGACGCCGAGGGGCACGTCACGCGCCAGGGCCAGGACTACTACCTGAAGCCCATGAACTGCCCCATGCACAACCTGATCTTCCGGGCGCGCGGGCGCAGCTACCGCGAGCTGCCGCTGCGCCTCGCGGAGTTCGGCACGGTCTACCGCTACGAGAAGAGCGGCCAGCTCTCGGGCCTGACGCGCGTGCGCGGTCTGACCCAGGACGACGCGCACGTCTACGTCACGCCCGAGCAGGTCAAGACCGAGGTCGCGACACAGCTCGAGTTCGTGCTCGAGACCCTGCGCGGCTACGGACTCACCGACTTCTATCTCGAGCTCTCGACGAAGGACCCCGAGAAGTACGTCGGCAGCGACGAGGCCTGGGATGAGGCGACCGAGACCCTGCGTCAGGTCGCCGAGGAGTCGGGCCTCGAGCTCGTCGCCGACCCGGGCGGCGCCGCGTTCTACGGCCCGAAGATCTCGGTGCAGGCGCGCGACGCGATCGGCCGCACCTGGCAGCTCTCGACCGTGCAGCTCGACTTCAACCAGCCCGAGCGCTTCGAGCTGGAGTACACCGCCTCCGACGGCACCAAGCAGCAGCCGGTCATGATCCACCGCGCCCTGCTCGGATCGATCGAGCGCTTCTTCGCGATCCTGCTCGAGCACTACGCGGGTGCGTTCCCGGCCTGGCTGTCGCCGGTGCAGGTGGTGGGCATCCCGATCGCCGAGGAGTACAACGACTACCTCGGCGACATCGTCGCGCAGCTGCGCAAGGCCGGCGTGCGCGCCGAGCTCGACGCGAGCGACGACCGCATGCAGAAGAAGATCCGCACGCACACGCAGGCCAAGGTGCCTTTCCAGCTCATTGCGGGGGAGCAGGACCGCGCTGCCGGCTCGGTCAGCTTCCGCTTCCGCGACGGCACGCAGGACAACGGCGTGCCGGTCGACGAGGCCGTGCGTCGCATCCTCGAGGCGATCGAGACGAAGGCCCAGGTCTGAGCGTGCCCTCGGGCGATCCGGCAGACGGCGTCGACGGCACGACGGCTCGGGATGACAGCGGTGCGCCGGTCGATTACGACGGCACCGCCTTCCCCCACGCCGAGCCGGCGTCGTCGTTCGCCGGCGTGCCCGACGGGCTCGCGCGGCTGTGGACGCCGCACCGCATCGCCTACATCGAGGCGGGCGGCGTCCCGGCCAGTCACGAGTGCCCGTTCTGCGTGGCGCCGTCGTTGAGCGATGAGGACGGACTGATCGTGCACCGGGGCGAGCACGCCTACGTGCTGATGAACCTGTTCCCCTACAACAGCGGGCACCTGCTCGTGTGCCCGTATCGTCACGTCGCCGGCTACGACGACACGACGCCGGCGGAGTCGGCCGAGATGTCGGCGCTGACCCAGTCGGCGATGCGCGTCATCCGCGCGGTCAGTCGCCCGGCGGGCTTCAACATCGGCATGAACCAGGGCGCCGTCGCGGGTGCCGGCGTGGCCGCGCACCTGCACCAGCACGTCGTGCCGCGCTGGGCGTCGGATGCGAACTTCTTTCCGATCATCGCCCAGACCAAGGCGATCCCGAAGCTGCTCGGGGACGCCCGCCGTGAGCTCGCGGAGGGCTGGGCGGCCAACGCCTGACCCCGTGCGCCGCGAGTCGGCGCCTCAGCGGACCTGCGTGACCTCGAACTGCAGGCGGGGGTTCGCGTAGAAGTCCTGCGCCTCGACGAGCTTGAGCTCGCGCTCGCCCGAGTCGAGCGTCGTCTGCAGCAGGTCGAAGACGCTCGAGGTCGCGGCGGCGAGGGCCTCGGCGGCCGAGCCGGTGCGGCGGTAGTGCGCTGTGAAGAGCGCGGCGGTGACGTCGCCCGAGCCGTTCGCCTTGAACGGCAGGTGCGGCGTCTGCACGATCCACGCGCCGGCGTCGTCCACGGCGAGCATCTCGATCGTGCCCTCAGGGCGGTCCGGACGCTCCACGCTCGTCACCAGCACGGTGCTCGGGCCCATCGCACGCGCCGCATCCACCGAGTCGAGGGTCGACTCGAGCGAGTCGGGCTCGGTCTCGGTGAGGAAGCCGAGCTCGAACTGGTTCGGCGTGATGATGTCGGCGACCGGCACGACGCGCTCGCGCAGCAGCACCGGGATGGCCGGGGCGACGAAGCAGCCCGACTTTGCGTTGCCCATGACGGGGTCGCAGGCGTAGATCGCGTTCGGGTTGGCCGCCTTCACACGGGCGACCGTGTCGATGATGACCTCGCCGATGCCCTCGCCGCCCTGGTAGCCCGAGAGCACGGCGTCGATCTCGCCGAAGGCGCCGCGCTCCTCGATGCCGGTCACGACCTCGCGCACGTCGTCGGGCGAGATCATCGGTCCGCGCCAGGCGCCGTAGCCGGTGTGGTTCGAGAAGTTGACGGTGTAGACCGGCAGCACCTCGACGCCGATGCGCTGCAGCGGGAAGACGGCGGCGGAGTTGCCGACGTGTCCGTAGGCGACGGCCGACTGGATCGAGAGGATCTTCATCTGGCCGATCCTGCCACTGCGGGGCCGACCGCGCGGCGCGCGGCGGCGGCCCACGGCCGCGGGCGCGACGCAAGCGGTCCACTTGATCGCGATCGGCCCGATCGGCAGGCCGATTCGCGTCCGGTGGCCCGAACCCCGGTCCAGTCGATCCGCCCTGGCCCGCGCGGGCGGTGCCGCGCCGCGCCTACCGTTCCGGATCGTGACCGATACCTCCGCTGCCGCACCCGTTCCCGCCGACGCCTCGGGCGCCACTCCGCTCACGGGCGGCCTGCGCGTCAAGCGCGGCCTGGCCGAGATGCTCAAGGGCGGCGTGATCATGGACGTCGTCACGGCCGAGCAGGCCCGCATCGCCGAAGACGCCGGCGCCGTCGCGGTCATGGCGCTCGAGCGCGTGCCCGCCGACATCCGCGCGCAGGGCGGCGTGGCCCGGATGAGCGACCCCGACCTGATCGACCAGATCATCGCGAGCGTCAGCATCCCGGTCATGGCGAAGGCGCGCATCGGCCACCAGGTCGAGGCGCAGGTGCTGCAGGCGCTCGGCGTCGACTACATCGACGAGTCCGAGGTGCTGAGCCCCGCCGACTACGTCAACCACATCGACAAGCAGCCGTTCACGACGCCGTTCGTGTGCGGCGCGACGAACCTGGGCGAGGCGCTGCGTCGCATCACCGAGGGCGCCGCGATGATCCGCTCGAAGGGCGAGGCCGGCACGGGCGACGTGTCGGAGGCGACCAAGCACATCCGCACGATCACGAGCGAGATCCGCGCGCTGGCCGCGAAGAGCCGCGACGAGCTCTACGTCGCCGCGAAGGAGCTGCAGGCGCCTTACGACCTCGTGGTCGAGGTCGCCGAGACGGGCAAGCTGCCGGTCGTGCTGTTCACGGCGGGCGGCATCGCCACCCCGGCGGATGCGGCCCTCATGATGCAGCTGGGCGCCGACGGCGTCTTCGTCGGCTCGGGCATCTTCAAGTCGGGCGAGCCGGCCAAGCGCGCCGCCGCGATCGTGAAGGCGACGGCCTTCTACGACGACCCGGCCGTGATCGCCGACGCCTCGCGCGGCCTGGGCGAGGCCATGGTCGGCATCAACGTCGCCGACCTGCCCGCGCCGCACCGCCTCGCCGACCGTGGCTGGTGAGTCGGGCGCGCGGCTGACGGTCGGCGCCGGCCTCACGGTCGGCGTGCTCGCCCTGCAGGGTGACGTGCGCGAGCACGTCGCCGCGCTGAGGGCGCTGGGCGCCCGCGCGGTGCCGGTGCGCCGCACGAGCGAGCTCGATGCCGTGTCGGGCCTCGTGCTCCCCGGCGGCGAGTCGAGCGTCATCGACAAGCTGCTGCGCCGCTTCGAGCTGCGCGACCCGCTGCGGGCCCGCATCGCCGACGGCCTGCCGGTCTACGGCACCTGCGCCGGGCTCATCCTGCTCGCCGATCGCCTCGTCGACGGCATCGCCGGCCAGCAGACCCTCGGCGGACTCGACGTCACCGTGCGCCGCAACGCCTTCGGCGGACAGAACGAGTCGTTCGAGACGGCGCTCGACGTGCCCGCGCTCGGCGCCCCGCCCGTGCCGGCCACGTTCATCCGCGCCCCCGCGGTCGTGGAAGCCGGCGCCGGCGTCGACGTGCTCGCCGCGCTGCCCGACGGACGCATCGTCGCCGTCGAGCAGGGCCCGCTGCTCGGCACGGCGTTCCATCCCGAGGTCGACGGCGAACTGCGCTTCCACGCGCGCTTCCTCGAGCGGGTGCGCGCGGCCGCCTGAGCCGTGCGGCCGCCGCCCGTCGCACTTCGCCGCGGCCTGTGGATGCGCGCCCCTCCGACTTTCGGAGGATTTCCGCGGCGACCTGCTCCCGTGGCGCGTCGGCACGACCTAGCGTGAGCGGCATGAAGCTGCTTCGTGTTGTCCGCCAGGTGCCCGCACCTCTCGTGGCGCTCGTCTACCTCGCGCTGTGGGTCATGGCCGAGGCAGGCCGTCAGCCGACGCCCTTCGTGATGTTTGGTCTGATGGCGCTCGCCATGGCTCTTGCCCGAGTTTCGTGGATAGCAGCACTCGTCGTTCTCGCGCTGTCCCTGGTCGCGACTTCACTCGGACTGGTTGAACCCTTCCGGTCGACGACGTGGCCGGCCTACCTCGGGATCGCATTTACGATCGGTCTCATCTGGTGGGGCAACCGCCTGCTGCGTCCTCGTGTCGTCAGCGTCGTCACGGGTGTGGCACTGACGTCGTGGGCGGCGGGTCTGATGGTTGTCGGCGGCCGGTGGGGCAACTGGGAGACGTGGACCGGAAGTTCGCAGGCTTCGGGGGTCGACTGGAGTCAGCTTGCCGTCGGCGGAACGATCGCGATCGCGATAGCTATAGCTCTTGGCGAGCTAGCGGGATGGGGCGAGCGGCGTGCATGGCGTGAGACGGCCGAGCTCGTCGACAAGGTCGAGGCGCAGCAGGCGGAGCTCGGCCTCGCAGGGGAGCGCGAGCGCATCGCCCAGGAGATGCACGACGTAGTGGCGCACTCGCTGGCGGTGATCGTCGCCCAGGCCGATGGCGCCCGCTTCCTGGAGAAGACCCGTCCGGCGGCCATGGCGGGCGCGCTCGAGGCGATCGCGGCCTCGGCCCGCACGGCCCTGGTCGACGTGCGCGGCATGATCGACGGCATCGTCGACGGCGTCGAGCCGCCCCAGCCCACACTCGCCGAGCTCGATGCGCTGCTCGACGGGATGCGCGACGCCGGGCTGGAGCTGAATGCCGTCATCGCGGGCGAGCCGCAGCAGCTCGGCCCGGCCCAGCAGGCGGCCGTCTACCGGATCGTGCAGGAGGGTCTGACCAACGCGCTGCGGCATCGGGGCCGAAGATCCTCGGTGCATCTGGTCCTCGACTGGCGCGGTCCCGGCCTGTCCATCCAGCTCGTCTCGAGCGGGACGGGGGAGCGCAGCACCGAGGAGTCGGGCGGCAGCGGGCGCGGCATCCCGGGCATGATCGAGCGCGCGCGGCTCGCGGGCGGCTGGCTCGCGGCCGGCGTCGACGACGGCGGCGACCACCGCGTCACCGGGTTCGTGCCGTTCCGCACCGCGGAGGTCGCGGCGCCGACCGCGCCGCTGCCGCACGCCCGAGGCGTCGCCGCGTGATCCGGGTCCTCGTCGTCGACGACCAGGAGCTGTTCCGCGACGGCATCGCCATGCTGCTCGAGTCGCAGCCCGATCTCGAGCTCGTGGCGAGCGCCGCGACAGGGGAGGAGGCGGTCGCGGCCGCGGAGGCGAGCCGTCCGGATGTCGTGCTCATGGACATCCGCATGCCCGGCCTCGACGGGCTCAGCGCGACCGAGCGGCTGCTCACCGCGCCGGTGCCGCCGGGTGGCGCCGCACCGCGGGTCATCGTGGTGACGACCTTCCGGCGCGACGAGGCCGTGGCCCGGGCGATCCGCGCGGGCGCGAGCGGCTTCGTCACGAAGGATGCGCATCCCGAGTTCCTGCTCGCCGCGATCCGCACCGTGCACGCCGGCCAGGCCGTGATCGCGCCGGCCGCGACCTTCGACCTGCTCGCCCGCTTCTCGCAGCCGGTGCGCGAGGCCCGCCCCGACCTGATCGCGGCACTGTCGCCGCGCGAGAAGGAGATCTTCCTGCTCGCGGCCAAGGGGCTCAGCAACGCCGAGATCGCGGCCGACGCCTTCGTCGAGGAGACGACGGTCAAGACGCACGTCGGCAGCATCCTCGCCAAGCTCGGGCTGCGCTCGCGGGTGCAGGTCGTCGCCTTCGCCTGGGAGCACGGGCTGGTCGGGTAGAGCGCACCGCTCGGGATGCGCGCCCCGCGCTCAGTCCTTCTTCGCGGGATGCCAGCGCCAATGCCCGAGCAAGGTGAGCTCGCTCACGCCGCCCTTCTCTCCGAGCAGGATCTGGCAGGCCGACACCTCGTCGCCCGCCGCGAGGCCCTTCGCCTCGTCGGCGCCGAACGCCGGGCACGACTTGAGCGACCCGAAGACGCTGAGCGGGGCGAGGGCGTCGCCGCCCGCATCCCGGCCGGTCCATTCGTCGTAGAACGGCGTCTGGAAGTCGGCGCCGTAGTCGCCGTCGGAGACCTTCGCGCGGTACTGCACGAAGTACGGCGTCAGCGCGCGCTCCTCCTGGTCGAGGTCGACGCCGTCGAGGGCGCCCTCGGGCGCGACGTCGACGCCGGTCACCGTGACCTCGAGGCGGGCATCCGTCTTCGTGCGCTCGTCGGCGACCGAGACCGTCTGCGCCGAGCCGTAGTCGACCGCGGCCGGATCGGAGGAGCATCCGGTCAGCAGGGCGAGCACCGCCGCGGTCGTCGCGCCGACCACGAGGGATCCGCGCGCGGTGAGTCCGAGTCTGGAGGTGCGGAGCGCTCGACGGGACGGCAGACGACGGACCCGAGAAGCGCTCACGCGACCAGCCTAGGCGGGCGGCGGGATCTCGCCCCGCGCCCGGCCGGTAAGATGGCCGGGTTCATCTCATCGACGAAGGAGCACCGTGAGCGGGCATTCCAAGTGGGCGACGACCAAGCACAAGAAGGCCGTCATCGACCAGCGCCGGGCGAAGTCGTTCGCCAAGCTCATCAAGAACATCGAGGTGGCCGCGAAGATCGGCGGCGCCGACCTCTCCGGCAACCCGACCCTCGTCGACGCCGTGCAGAAGGCCAAGAAGACCTCGGTCCCGAACGACAACATCGACCGCGCCATCAAGCGCGGGGCCGGCCTCACCGGCGAGACGATCGACTACACGACGATCATGTACGAGGGCTACGGCGCCAATGGCGTCGCCTTCTACGTCGAGTGCCTCACCGACAACAAGAACCGGGCCGCGGCCGAGGTGCGCACCGCGTTCTCGCGCAACGGCGGCACCCTCGCCGACCCGGGCAGCGTGGCCTACAACTTCAGCCGCAAGGGCGTCATCTCGATCACGAAGGCCGATGGCGTCACCGAGGACGCGATCCTCGAGGCCGTGCTCGACGCCGGCGCCGAGGAGGTCGTCGACCAGGGCGGCGGCTTCGAGATCCTGACCGACCCGTCGGATCTGGTCGCCGCGCGCACCGCGCTGCAGGGCGCCGGCATCGACTACGACTCGGCCGACGCCGAGTTCGTGCCGAACCTGCAGGTCGAGGCCGACGCCGACACGGCCCGCAAGGTGTTCCGCCTGATCGACGCGCTCGAAGACAGCGACGACGTGCAGAACGTCTACACGAACATCCAGGTGAACGCCGACGTGCAGGCCGAGCTCGACACCGACTCCGACGACTGAGTCGCCCATCTCGCGCTGTCGCGCGCGGTGAGTCTCGAACATCTGTACGACCGGATGCCGTAGCGTCGCCTGCATGCGCGTGCTCGGAATCGACCCCGGTCTGACCCGCTGCGGTGTCGGCATCGTCGACGTCGCGCCGGATCGCCGGGCGACGCTCGTGCACGTCGGCGTGATCCGCACGAGCCCGGATGCGCGGCTCGAGCAGCGCATCCACGCCATCGCCGTCGGGGTGCGCGCCGCGCTCGACCAGCACCGGCCCGACGCGGTCGCGCTCGAGCGCGTCTTCGCGCAGCACAACCTGAGCACCGTGATGGGCGTCGCGCAGGCGAGCGGCGTCGTGCTCGCCCTCGCCGCCGAGCGCGACCTGCGCGTGGGCCTGCACACCCCGAGCGAGGTCAAGGCCGCCGTGACCGGCTATGGCGCGGCCGAGAAGGCCCAGGTCGGAACGATGGTCGCGCGGGTGCTGCGTCTCGACGAGATCCCGAAGCCCGCGGATGCCGCCGACGCCCTCGCGCTCGCCCTCTGCCATGCGTGGAGCGGCCAGGCGGCCATGCCGGCGCCCCGAGCCGATGTCGGTGGAGCCATCGGGTCCGCCGGTTCTGCCGCGATGTCGGCGGCGGGCGATGGACTGACCCCGGCGCAGCGCGCCTGGCGTGACGCCGAGAAGCGGACAGCCCGCGTCGACCCCCGTCTCGCCGCCCCGACCCGAAAGGCCTCCCGATGATCGCCTCCGTGCGCGGACCCGTGCTCAGCGCGGCCGGAACCCTGGCCGTCGTCGAGGTCGGCGGCGTCGGCATGGCCGTGCAGGTCACGCCGCAGCACGCGCTCACGCTGCGCGTCGGTCACGAGGCGCTGCTGCACACCGCGCTGATCGTGCGCGACGATGACCTCAGCCTGTTCGGCTTCGCCACCCGCGAAGAGCTCACGGTCTTCGATCTGCTGCGCGGCGTCACCGGCGTCGGCCCGAAGTCGGCGCTCGGCGTGCTCGCCGCGCTCAGCCCCGACGAGGTGGCGCGCGCGATCGGCGCCGAGGACGACGCCGCCTTCCGGAAGGTCTCGGGCATCGGCCCGAAGACGGCGAAGCTGATCACCGTCAGCCTGGCCGGCAAGCTCGTGCCCGTCGCACCCGCCGCAGCCGGGGGAGCCACGACCGCGGCTCCGCGCGGCACGGCCGACAGCGTGCTCGCGGCCCTCGTCGGGCTGGGCTGGGCCGAGAAGCCCGCCGCGCAGGCCGTCGACGAGGTGCTCGCCGAGGTCGACGACGCGACCCGCGGGTCGGTGCCGACCGTGCTGCGCCTCGCTCTCTCGCGACTGGGCCCGCAGCGATGACCGCGACCGCAGCGATGAGGGGACGGCGGCGATGACCGCGTTCGAGCCCGACCACGAGCTCGCTCCGGATGCGGTGGCCCGCGCCGGGGGAGACGACCCCGTCGTGCGCCCGCAGCCCGAGTCGGAGGCCGAGCTGGCCTTCGAGGGCGCGCTGCGTCCGCGCACGCTCGCCGAGTTCGTCGGCCAGAGCAAGGTGCGCGGCCAGCTCGAGCTGCTGCTGCGCGCCGCGACCCTGCAGCAGCGCACGCCCGACCACATCCTGCTCGCCGGCCCGCCCGGGCTCGGCAAGACGACGCTCGCGATGATCGTCGCCCACGAGGGCGACCGGCCGCTGCGCATGTCGAGCGGACCCGCCATCCAGCACGCCGGCGACCTCGCCGCGCTGCTGTCGAGCCTCGTGCCCGGCGAGGTGCTGTTCATCGACGAGATCCACCGCATGGCCCGCAGCGCCGAGGAGATGCTGTACCTCGCGATGGAGGACTTCCGCATCGACATCATGGTCGGCAAGGGCGCCGGCGCGACCAGCATCCCGCTCGACCTCGCGCCGTTCACGCTCGTCGGCGCCACGACGCGCAGCGGCCTGCTGCCGAACCCGCTGCGCGACCGCTTCGGGTTCACCGCGCACCTCGAGTTCTACGACGACGGGGAGCTCGAGGAGGTGCTGCGTCGCGCGGCCGGCAAGCTCGGGCTCGACATCCCCTCGTCGGCTCTCGCCGAGATCGCCTCGCGCAGCCGCGGCACGCCCCGCATCGCGAACCGCCTGCTGCGCCGGGTGCGCGACTACGCGCTCGTGCACGCGATCGAGCCCGACACCCGCGCCGTGCAGGCCGCGCTCGAGCTCTACGACGTCGACGCGCACGGCCTCGACCGCCTCGACCGGGCCGTGCTCGACGCGATCGTCAGCCGCTTCGACGGCGGGCCGGTGGGGCTGACGACCCTCGCGGCGGCCGTCGGCGAGGAGGCCGACACGATCGAGTCGGTCGTCGAGCCCTTCCTCGTGCGGATCGGCATGGTGACCCGAACGCCGCGCGGCCGCGTGGCCACCCGCACCGCCTGGCAGCACCTCGGTGTGCGCCGCCCCGACACGGGGGCGCTCTTCGACGATGGCGTATGATCTTCGGGTGCCGCCCAGGCCCCACGGCTAGGGTCGGCCCGCCGCGTCGCGGCTCCTCTTGATCGGCGAGTCCGCCGAAACCCCCGGAAGGCCACACCACCCCATGGACCAGACCCTGCTCTACGTCGCCCTCGGCGCCGTCCTCGTCGTCTTCATCTTCCTGAGCTGGCGCAACAGCAAGAAGCGCCAGAAGGAGCAGGCCGAGCTCAAGGACAAGATGGTCCCCGGTGTCGAGATCATGACCTCCACCGGCATCTACGGCACGCTGATCTCGGTCGACGACGACAAGAACGAGGCCGTCATCGAGACCGCGCCCGGCCAGACCCTGCGCATCCACAAGCAGACCCTGCTGAAGGTCGTCGAGCCCGAGGTGGCCGAGGCCGAGGAGCCCAGCCTCAACGAGTCGAGCGTCGAGCCGATCAGCGAGAAGGCCGAGTTCGGCGAGCGCACCGCGTCGGACAAGAAGGACGCCGAGTAAGCACTACCCTGGGAAATCGTCGCCCGCGATCTGACGGGTGACGACGAGGGGGTCGGGGGCGCAGTCGCCGTCGGCTCCGGATGGAGAGCGGAACCCTTCGTGGCGACGAGAACGACGCCCACGCGCAAGGCGTGGCGAGCCCTGACCTGGCTGATCCTGATCCTGGTGGTGCTGGCGGGATTCCAGACCGCCGGCGTGCTCGCGTGGAAGTGGGGCTGGACCCCCAAACTCGCGATCGACCTCGACGGCGGAACCGAGATCATCCTCTCGCCCGTCGTCCCGGGCGATAAGGAGGCCACGGCCGAGCAGCTGCAGCAGGCGGTGTCGATCATCCGCCAGCGCGTCGACGCCTCCGGTGTCTCCGAGGCCGAGATCACGACCCTGGGCAACCAGAACATCGTCGTCTCGATCCCGGGCACGCCCGACCAGGCGACCCTGCAGCGCATCCAGTCGTCGTCGAAGCTCGAGTTCCGCCCCGTGCTGCTGACCGGCGCGCCGACCGCCGCCGCGTCGGACGACCCCTCGGCCTCCGCCTCGCCGAGCGACGACGCGAGCCTGTCGTCGACGCCGAGCGTCAAGCCCTCGAACGCGAGCGACACGAACTGGGTCACCCCGGCGCTGCAGAAGCAGTACGACGACTTCCAGTGCTCCGACGTCGAGGACTCCGGCGCCAACGTCGCCGATCCCGACCAGCCGCTCGTGACCTGCAAGGACGACGGCACCACGAAGTACCTCCTCGGCCCGGTCGAGGTCAACGGCTCCGACATCACGGATGCCAGCGCCGGCACGGTGCAGGGATCGCAGGGCGTCAGCACCAACACCTGGGCCGTGAGCATCCGCTTCAACGGAACCGGTGGCGACGCGATCAAGAAGATGGGCAACCGCCTCATCAGCCTCGAGAGCCCGCGCAACCAGTTCGGCGCCGTGCTCGACGGCGTGGTCATCACCGACCCGGTCGTGCAGGGCGTCACCGACCAGCCGCAGATCACCGGCAACTTCACGCAGGAGACGGCGCAGGCGCTGGCCGACCAGCTCAAGTACGGCTCGCTGCCCGTGAGCTTCCAGGTGCAGAGCCGCGACACTGTCTCGGCGACCCTCGGCTCTAGCCAGCTGCAGAGCGGACTCATCGCCGGCCTGATCGGCCTGATCCTGGTCGTGATCTACTCGCTGTTCCAATACCGACTGCTCGGCTTCGTGACGATCGCCTCGCTCGTCGTGACGGCGGCGATCACCTACGGGGTCATCCAGATCGCCTCCTACCACTCCGGCTACCGGCTCTCGCTGGCCGGCGTCGCGGGTCTGATCATCTCGATCGGTCTGACAGCCGACTCGTTCATCGTGTACTTCGAACGCATCCGCGACGAGCTGCGCGACGGGCGAGGTCTGGTGGGCGCCGTCGAAGCGGGCTGGGGGCGCGCTCTGCGCACCATCGCGGCCGCCAAGGGCGTCAACCTGCTGTCGGCGATCGTGCTCTACATCCTCGCGGTCGGCAACGTGAAGGGCTTCGCGCTCACCCTGGGCATCACCACGATCATCGACGTGCTGGTCGTGCTGCTGTTCACCCACCCGGTGCTGCAGCTGCTCGCCAAGACGCGCTTCTTCTCGAGCGGGCACCCGCTGTCGGGCCTCGATCCGAACGCTCTCGGCGCCGTGTACCGCGGCCGCGCGCAGTTCCGCGTCTCGACCGAGGAGCGCCGCTCCGGGGCGAGCCGTGAGGCGCAGCGGCGACAGACGATCGCCGAACGCAAGGCCGCCGAGCTCACCTCGGCCAAGAGCGGATCCGGCAGCGCCGATTCGGGCAAGGAGTCCTGATGGCCAGCTTCCAGAAGTTCGGAAACGACCTCTACACGGGCGCCCGTTCGGTCCCGTTCGTCGGCCGTCGCCGTCTGTGGTTCACGATCGCGATCTCGCTCATGGTGATCGCCGTGCTCGTGCCGTTCGTGCGCGGCGCCGGCAACTTCGGCGCGGGGTTCAACTTCGGCATCGAGTTCCGCGGCGGATCGCAGTTCCTCGTGAACGACATCCCGAACCCGGGCAGCCCCACCGAGCTGCAGCAGCGCGGCGAGGAGACCGTCACCGAGGTCGTGCCCGACGCCGTGCCGCGGTCGTCGACCCTCGGCGAGTCGGGTCTGCGCGTGCAGACCACGCAGCTGAAGGACGAGCAGACCCAGGATGTGCGGGCCGCGCTCGCGAGCGAGTTCGACGTGCCCGAGAAGGACGTCACGGCGTCGTTCATCGGCGCGACCTGGGGCGCCGATGTGACGGGCAACGCCCTGCGCGGTCTGGCGGTCTTCCTCGTGCTCGCCGCTGTCGTCATGGCGATCTACTTCCGCACCTGGAAGATGGCCGCCGCGGCGATGCTCGCCCTGCTGCACGACCTCGTCATCACGATCGGCGTCTACGCGGCCACCGGCTTCGAGATCACGCCGGCCGCGATCATCGGCTTCCTCACCATCCTCGGCTTCTCGCTCTACGACACCGTCGTCGTCTTCGACAAGGTGCGCGAGAACACCTCGGAGTGGGGCCCCGACTCGACCCGCACCTTCGGCGAGACGGCGAACCTCGCGGCGAACCAGACGCTCGTGCGCTCGATCAACACCGGCGTCGTGGCGGCCCTCCCGGTCGCGGCGATCCTGTTCATCGGAGCCTTCGTGCTCGGCGCCGACACGCTGCGCGACATCTCGCTCGCCCTGCTCGTCGGGACGATCATCGGCACGTACTCGACGCCGTTCATCGCGACGCCGCTGTACGCGCTGTTCCGCCAGAACGAGCCGGCGATCGCGAAGGCCGACAAGCGCATCCTGCAGCAGCGCGAGCGCTCCACCGACGTCGTCCCGGCCTGAGCAGCGCGCGTCCGGTGAGCAGGTCGATGCGCGCGTATCATCCTCGGATGGAGGCGCGCGCATGACCGAGACCCAGCAGGCGCCGTCGAGCACGGCCACGCTGCGCACGATCCTGCCGCGCCTGTTCTCGCGTGCGCAGCCGGCCGGCGCGGTCGACCGCCTGCTCAAGACGGTGCGGCAGCACCACCCGAAGGCGGATCTCGGCTTCATCGACCGCGCCTACATCACGGCGCGCAAGGCCCATAACGGCCAGATCCGGCGCTCGGGCGAGCCGTACATCACGCACCCCGTCGCGGTGGCGCAGATCCTCGCCGACCTCGGCATCGGCACCAAGACGATCGCGGCGGCGCTGCTGCACGACACCGTCGAGGACACCGACTACACGCTCGACGAGCTGCGCGCCGACTTCGGCGACGAGGTCGCGATGCTCGTCGACGGCGTCACGAAGCTCGACAAGCTGAAGTACGGCGACAGCGCCCAGGCCGAGACCGTGCGCAAGATGGTCGTGGCGATGTCGAAGGACATCCGCGTGCTGATCATCAAGCTCGCTGACCGGCTGCACAACGCGCGCACCTGGGGCTTCGTGCCCGCCGAGTCGGCGCGGCGCAAGGCGCAGGAGACGCTCGAGATCTACGCGCCGCTGGCGCACCGCCTCGGCATCCAGACCATCAAGTGGGAGCTCGAGGACCTGAGCTTCGCCGTGCTGTACCCGAAGCTCTACGTCGAGATCGAGAGCCTCGTGCGCGATCGCACGCCCGAGCGCGAGGAGTTCGTGCAGCAGGTCATCGACTCCGTCGCGGACGACCTCAAGGCCGGCAAGATCAAGGGCCAGGTCGTCGGCCGGCCGAAGCAGTACTACTCGATCTACCAGAAGATGGTCGTGCGCGGCCGCGAGTTCGACGAGATCTACGACCTCGTCGGCATCCGCGTGCTCGTCAACAACATCCGCGACTGCTACGCCGTGCTCGGCGCGATCCACGCCCGCTGGAACCCGATCCCCGGGCGCTTCAAGGACTACATCGCGACGCCGAAGTTCAACCTGTACCAGTCGCTGCACACGACCGTCGTGGGGCCGAAGGGCCGTGCGGTCGAGATCCAGATCCGCACGCACGAGATGCACCAGCGCGCCGAGTTCGGCGTCGCGGCCCACTGGGCCTACAAGGAGCGGATGGCGGGTCGCACCGCCGACGTGAAGCAGGCCGGCACCGAGATGGCCTGGCTCGCGCACATCAGCGACTGGGAGGCCGAGACGGCCGATCCGGGCGAGTTCCTCGACAACCTGCGCTTCGAGATCGGCGCGAAGGAGGTCTACGTCTTCACGCCGCAGGGCAAGGTCATCGGCCTGCCCGCCGGCGCGACGCCGGTCGACTTCGCCTACGCCGTGCACACCGAGGTCGGCCACCGCACGATGGGCGCCAAAGTCAACGGGCGACTGGTGCCGCTCGAGTCGACCCTCAATTCCGGCGACTCGGTCGAGGTCTTCACCTCGAAGAACCCGGATGCGGCACCCAGCAAGGACTGGCTGAACTTCGTCAAGAGCCCTCGGGCGCGCAACAAGATCCGCGGCTGGTTCACGAAGGAACGCCGCGAGGAGGCCATCGAGCAGGGTCGCGACGCGATCGCCCGGGCGATGCGCAAGCAGAACCTGCCGCTGCAGAAGCTCATGAACCAGGACTCGGTCGGCGAGGTCGCCGCCGGGATGCGCTACGACAGCGTCGAGGCGCTGTACGCCGCCGTCGGCGAGGGCCACGTCTCGACCCAGTCGGTGATCGAGAAGGTCGTCGCTCTCGTGCAGGGCGACGGCGAGGTCGAGGAGCACGAGATCGCCGTGCCGGCGCGGTCTCGCGCCCGGCAGCTGCGCGCGACCGACTCGGGCGTGCTGGTGCGCGGCGCGCCCGACATCCTGGTCAAGCTCGCCAAGTGCTGCACCCCGGTCCCCGGCGACACCATCGTCGGCTTCGTCACCCGCGGCGCCGGCGTGAGCGTGCACCGCGACGACTGCCCGAACGTCAGCACCCTGACGGCCGAGCCCGAGCGCATGATCGACGTCGAGTGGGCGCCGACCTCGCGCAGCCTGTTCCTGGTGCACATCCAGGTCGAGGCGCTCGACCGCTCGGGGCTGCTCTCCGACGTCACCCGCGTGCTCTCGGAGCACCACGTCAACATCCTGTCGGCGTCGGTGTCGACCTCGAGCGACCGCCTGGCCATCAGCCGCTTCGTCTTCGAGATGGGCGACACCGTGCACCTCGATCGACTGCTCAACGCCGTGCGGCGCATCGACGCCGTCTACGACGTCTACCGCGTCAACAGCGGCTGAGGTCGATCGCCGGGCCGCGCGGAGGGCGGCCTGCTGGGGCACGCGAGGTCAGTCGCCTCAGGCGCTCGCGCGCCGCTCGTCGGCCGGGCAGTCCTCGCCCTCGGTCGAGCCGCTCGATCGCGTCGTCGATCGCGATGCCGCCGACCACGAGCAGGGAGCTGAGCAGCTCGTCGTCGGCGCGGGGTCGCCCGTCGTCGCCGTCGCGCGCCAGATCGACGACGGTGCGCAGCGGCGAGGTCACCGCCCGGCCGCCGAAGCGGACCAGGTCGTCGTGCTGCAGCGTGAGCTCCCGCACCTCGGCGTCGGGCGCGGCGGTCTTGGCGACGCGGTGGCCGAGCTCGCAGCAGAGCTGCAGCACGGGCGGCGCGGTCGAGCGTGCGCCCCACACCCACGCCGCCGTCAGACCCTCGGCGGCGAGCCGGGGCGATCGGCCGCGGAGCACGACGGCCAGCCGTTCGGCCGGACCCGAGGGCAGGTCGCTCGGCGAGAAGCCGTCGCCGAGCTGGTAGACCTCGCCGTCGAGCACGGCCGCGCGCAGCTCGGCTTCCGGCAGCTCGCCGTCGTCGGCCTTGACGGGGCGGACGGGGGAGAGGAAGCGCGGGATCGACATGACTCCGATCGTGCCGCGCGGCGAGATCGCCGATCGGCGCGGATCCGCGATCTGTGGACGGCGGCGCCCTGTGGAGAGAGCAGCCGCCGGAGAGCCCGGGCGGGAGCGGCCTAGTTGCGCACCGCGCCGAGCAGGGCGCGCCGCGAGGCGAGCTCCTCCTCGAGAGCGGCCTGCTTCTTCGCGTCGCCGCGCTTCTTGGCGTCGGCGATGTCGGACTCGAGCTTGTCGATCGCAGCCGTCAGCAGCGCTGCGAAGCCGTCGGACCGCGCCTGCTTCTCGGGGTCGCTGCGGTTCCAGTGGTCCTCGTCGAGCTTCTTGACGTGCGCCTCGACCTTGCGGATGCGGTCTTCGACGGAGCGGATCGAGTCACGCGGGACCTTGCCGATCGCATCCCAGCGGCGCTGCACGCCGAGCAGCAGCTCCTTGGCCTTGACGCGATCGGAGACCTCGAGGATCTTCTCGGCCTCGACCAGGAGCTCCAGCTTGAGGTCGAGATTGCCGCGGAACTCCTCGTCCTCGGCGGCGTCGACCTCGGCCTTGGCCTGGTAGAGCACGTCGCCCGCCGCCTTGAACCGCGCCCACAGGGCGTCATCGGCCTTCTTGCCGGCGCGACCCGCGCGCTTCCACTCGTCGAGCAGCGTGCGGTAGTCGGGGATGCCGGCGACGCCGCGCGGCGCGAGCGCCTCGGCGCGCTCGACCAGACGCTGCTTGCGGCTGCGCGCATCCTTGTGAGCGCTGTCGAGCTCGGCGAAGAACGCCTTGCGGTGCGTCTCGATCGTGCTGCGCGCCGTGCGGAAGCGCTTCCACAGCTCGTTGCTCTCGTTCTTGGGCAGGCGCGGGCCGTCCTGCTGGTGGCGCTGCCACTGCTGGAACAGACCGTCGAGCTCGGCGCTGGTCTGCTTCCACTGCACGCGGGCCGGATCCTGCGCGGCGAGCTTCTCGGCCGCGACCACGATCGCCTCGCGCTCGGCGAGAGCGGCGGCGACGGCCTCGCGGGCCTCTTCGCTCTGCTTCTCGGTCGCCTCGGCGACCGTGCCGCCGAGCTTCTGCACGCGCTCGCGCAGCGCGGCGAGGTCGCCGACCGCGTTCGGCTCGGCCACGGACTCACCGAGGTGCTTGAGCGCCTTCGCGACATCGGCGGCGGGAGCGCCCTTGAGGATGCGCTGCTCGAGCAGCGTCACCTGGCCCTCGAGCTCGACGTACTTGCGGGTGAAGTAGGCCAGCGCCTCGTCGGGCGTGGCGTCGGGGTACTGGCCGACCGCCCGCTCGCCGTCCGCCTCGCGGACGTACACGGTTCCCTCGTCGTCGACACGGCCCCAGGGCGTGCTGTCGTCGCTCACGTTCGATCCCACTTCGTCGTCATCTCGCCGGCGCGCACCGGACCCGGTCAAGCCTAGGGCACCCTCGCCCGCGGCTCACCCCGGGTTCTGCCGCTCGCCGCGACCGCCTACTTCAGGCTGAAGGCGGTGATCGTGGTCGCCACGTTCGGCGCGCCGTCGGTCGCGCCGTCGGCGATGCCGCCGTCGACGACGCCGCTGATCAGCTGGTCGAGGCCGCTCGTCACGGTGCCGACGACCGTGTAGCCGCCGCCGTCGGTGGGCAGCGTCGTGTCCTTGAAGCAGATGAAGAACTGGTGGTCCATCGAGTACTCGCTGGTGCTGCGCGCCATGGCGATCGTGCCCGCCGGGTAGACGCCGTCCTCGGGCGCGTTCTCGACCGGGCCGTACTGGAAGTCGGGGTCGCCCGAGCCGTCGCCGGTGAGCGAGCCGCACTGCAGAACGCCGAAGCCGTCGCTGTTCACGAGACGGTGGCAGGTCTTGCCGGGGTAGTAGTTCGACTGCACGTCCTGCACGATCGAGCTGACCGCCTGCGGGGCGTTCTTGCCGTCGAGCGTCACGCCGAGCGCGATCTCGTTGAGCGTGAGGGTGCCGGTCCAGTCGCGATCCTCGGCGAGGCTCGGGTCGGGCACGTCCCCGACGTTCTGCCCGGCCTGGTCGCTGGCGGATGCCGAGGGCGAGGCGCTGGCGCCGCCCGAGCCGCCGGGTCCGGCGGTGAAGTAGAAGATCTGCGTTCCAGCGGCGAGGCCGGCCACGACGACGACGCCCACGATGGCGAGGATGTTGTCGCGCCAGCGCCGGGTGCGCTGACCCTCGTGCACCTGCTGCCGGGCCGAGTAGCTGCGGAGTCGATCGCGCGCCTCGCGCGCGTCGCGCTCGTTCCTGCTCGGTGCCACCGGACCTCCCGTGTCGTCGTGCCGTGCGCCGCGTCGGCGTGCGCGCGGCCGGCCGCGGGCGTCGCGGCCACCGAGAACTCTAGTCATGCCGTCGACGCCGTCCCTGTGGCCCCGGCGGCGCGGCGGCACGTCGGATGCCGCACCTAGCATGGGGACATGGCAGGTCAGCAGGGGCTCTTCTCCGGGTCCACCCCGCTGGCGGTGCGGATGCGCCCCACCTCGCTCGACGAGGTCGCCGGCCAGAAGCACCTGCTGCGCCCGGGCTCGCCACTGGTCAATCTGGCGAACGACACGACCGGCACCTCAGGAGCCGTGTCGGTCATCCTGTGGGGTCCGCCGGGCACCGGCAAGACGACCCTGGCGCAGGCGATCGCGCACAGCTCGGGTCGTCGCTTCGTCGAGCTGTCGGCGGTGACCGCCGGCGTGAAGGACGTGCGGCAGGTCATGGACGAGGCGCGCTCGAGCCGCGATCTCTACGGCGTCTCGACCGTGCTGTTCCTCGACGAGATCCACCGCTTCACCAAGGCTCAGCAGGATGCTCTGCTGCCGGGCGTCGAGAACGGCTGGGTCATCCTGGTCGCCGCGACGACCGAGAACCCGTCCTTCTCGGTCATCTCGCCGCTGCTGTCGCGGTCGCTGCTGCTGACCCTGCAGCAGCTCGACGACGACGATCTGGCGATGCTGATCGACCGCGCGGTCGCCGACGACCGCGGGCTGCGCGGCGCCGTCGAGGTCGACGACGAGGCGAAGGCCGCGCTCGTGCGCCTGGCATCGGGCGATGCGCGGCGCGCGCTGACCGCCCTCGAGGCGTCGGCTGGCTCGGCCGCGTCGGAGACGCCCGAGGGCGAGACGCCGGTCGTGACCGCCGACATCGTGGCGGCGAGCGTCGACCGCGCCCTGCTGCGCTACGACCGCAACGGCGACGAGCACTACGATGTGATCAGCGCCTTCATCAAGAGCGTGCGCGGCAGCGACGTCGACGCCGCGCTGCACTATCTGGCCCGCATGATCGAGGCGGGGGAGGACCCGCGCTTCATCGCCCGCCGCGTCATCATCTCGGCGGCCGAGGACATCGGCATGGCCGACCCGCAGGCGCTGCCCATCGCCGTCGCGGCCGCCGAGGCGGTGCAGATGATCGGCATGCCCGAGGGGCGCATCCCGCTCGCCGAGGCCGTCGTCTACCTCGCGACGGCGCCCAAGTCGAACGCGGCCTACAACGGCATCAACCAGGCGATCGCGGATGTGCGGGCCGGGCGGATCGGCCGCGTTCCGAAGCACCTGCGCGACGCCCACTACCCGGGTGCGAAGCGGCTCGGGCACGGCCAGGGCTACCGCTACGCCCACGATGCGCCGTTCGGCGTGGCCGAGCAGCAGTACCTGCCCGACGAGCTCGTCGGCACCCGCTACTACACGCCGACCGGCAACGGCCACGAGCGCGAGGTCGGCCCGCGGCTCGAGCGGCTGCGGGCCATCGTCGAGGGGCGCCCGATGCCGGCGCGGCCGGCCGACGCCGCGCCCGCCGAGAAGGTCGCCGAGAAGCCCGCCGAGGATGCCGATGCGGCCGCGGAGCAGGACGACACGTCTGCTAAGCTTCCGGAGGCCTGAAACCTGGTCTCCCCGTGCGGCTGCGTGGGAGATCGTCGGTCGAGGTGGAACTGCTCTGTAGCCGAGCGTCCACCGTGGTCCACACCCTCTCTTCGCACGGATCCTCCGTTGCGCGCGTCCGCGGGCGCGTGAGCGGCCGTGACATCCGAACGTTCGAGACAACCAGAAGGACACATCCGTGACCACCAAGTCCCAGGACCGCCGCAAGGTCCGCCTGTCGCGCGCCCTCGGCGTCGCGCTCACCCCGAAGGCCGCGCGCTACCTCGAGAAGCGCCCCTACGCCCCGGGTCAGCACGGCCGCACCAAGCGCCGCACCGACAGCGACTACGCCGTGCGTCTGCGCGAGAAGCAGCGTCTGCGCGAGCAGTACGGCATCCGCGAGAAGCAGCTGCGCATCGTCTTCAACGAGGCGCGCCGCACCCAGGGCCTGACCGGTGAGAACCTGGTCGAGCTCCTCGAGATGCGCCTCGACGCCCTCGTGCTGCGTGCCGGCTTCGCCCGCACCACCGCGCAGGCGCGCCAGCTCGTCGTGCACCGCCACATCATGGTCGACGGCCAGCTCGTCGACCGCCCGTCGTTCCGCGTGAAGCCGGGCCAGCTCATCCACGTCAAGCCCAAGAGCGAGGGCACCGAGCCCTTCCAGGTGGCGGCCGCCGGCGGTCACGCCGAGGTGCTGCCCCCGGTTCCCGGCTACCTCGAGGTCGAGCTCGACAAGCTGCAGGCGCGCCTCGTGCGTCGCCCGAAGCGCGCGGAGGTCCCCGTGACCGCCGAGGTGCAGCTCGTGGTCGAGTACTACGCCGCTCGCTAAAGCGAAGCTCAGCGACAGCGCGAAGGCCCCCGGAGAGATCCGGGGGCCTTCGTCGTTCTCGGGATCGTCGTCCTCGGATGCGCCGGCGGTGCGTCGTGCGACGGCGCCGCCGCGGACGCGGCGTAATAGGCTGGGGGCTCGATCGCGCCGCGCCGGCGCGCCCCGCGAGCTGAGGAGAGTCCCATGAAGAGCGCCTTCTGGCTGGTCGTCGGCGTCGCCGCCGGCTTCGTGGCCGCCCACTACGTCTCGAAGACCCCGCAGGGCCGAGCCCTGTTCGAGGAGATCGACGACCGCACCCGGGGCTTCGGCGCCGCCGTGCTCGACGGCTACCGCAGCCGCGAGGCCGAGCTGCGCGACTCGATCCGCGACGCCGAGGACGCGATCGCCGACATCACGAAGCGCCTCAAGTAGTCCGCTGAAGTCCATCGCCGCGCCCCGCGCGGCTCTTCGGGGCGACTCCGCCCCACGATCCGGGAATCCCTGTGCAGACCGCTGAAATCCAACGCCGCTGGCTCACCTACTTCGGAGAGCGCGGCCACACCGTCGTCCCCTCCGCCTCGCTCGTCAGCGACGACCCGTCGCTGCTGTTCACGGTCGCCGGCATGGTGCCGTTCATCCCGTACCTGACCGGTGTCGTGCCCGCGCCGTACCCGCGGGCCACGAGCGTGCAGAAGGTCATCCGCACGAACGACATCGAGGAGGTCGGCAAGACCCCTCGCCACGGCACGTTCTTCCAGATGAACGGCAACTTCTCCTTCGGCGACTACTTCAAGGAGGGCGCGATCACCTACGCCTGGGATCTGCTCACGAGCAGCCAGGCGGATGGCGGATTCGGCTTCCAGGAGAAGGACCTCTGGGTCACTGTCTACGAAGACGACGACGAGGCGATCCAGCTGTGGCGCAAGGTCGCCGGACTGCCGGAGGAGCGCATCCAGCGCCTCGGCAAGGACAGCAACTACTGGTCGACCGGCCAGCCCGGCCCCGCGGGCCCCTGCTCGGAGATCTTCTTCGACCGCGGCCCGGCCTACGGCGTCGACGGGGGACCGGCGACCGACGACGACCGCTACGTCGAGATCTGGAACCTCGTGTTCATGCAGTACGCGATCCAGAACGTGCGCTCGAAGATCGACTTCGACATCGTCGGCGAGCTGCCGAAGAAGAACATCGACACCGGCATGGGCATGGAGCGCGTCGCGTTCCTGCTGCAGGGCGTCGACAACATGTACGAGATCGACCAGGTGCGTCCGGTGCTCGACGTCGCGTCGCAGCTCTCGGGCCGCCGCTACGGCGCCGACCACGAGGACGACGTGCGCATGCGCGTCATCGCCGACCACGTGCGCTCGTCGCTCATGCTGATGACCGACGGCGTGAGCCCGTCGAACGAGGGTCGCGGCTACGTGCTGCGCCGACTGATGCGCCGCACCATCCGCGCCATGCGCCTCCTCGGCGTCGACAGCACGAGCTTCCCCGAGCTGTTCACCGCCTCGCGCGACGCGATGGCGCCCGCCTACCCCGACGTCGCCGAGGAGTGGGCGCGCACCTCGGGCATGGCCTACGCCGAGGAGGACACCTTCCTGCGCACGCTCGCCGGGGGCACGAGCATCTTGGATGTCGCGGTGCAGGACACGAAGAAGGTCGGCTCGGCCGTCCTCCCGGGCGACACCGCCTTCCTCCTGCACGACAGCTTCGGCTTCCCGATCGACCTCACGCTCGAGATCGCCGAGGAGTCGGGCCTGTCGGTCGACCGCGCCGCCTTCGACTCGCTCATGAAGGAGCAGCGCGACCGCGCGAAGGCCGACGCCAAGAACCGCAAGAAGGCGATCGCCGACCTGTCGGTCTACAGCGGATTCCGCGCGCAGGGCGAGACGACCTTCACCGGCTACGACTACCTCGAGACCGAGACCAGCGTGCTCGGCCTGCTCGTCGACGGCGTGTCGGTCACGAAGGCGGTCGCGGGCGATATCGCCGAGGTGATCCTCGCCGAGACGTCGCTCTACCCCGAGTCGGGCGGCCAGGCGGCGGATGCGGGCCGCATCGTCGGCGCCGGCTTCGACCTCGAGGTGCTCGACGTGCAGCGCCCGGTCAAGGGGCTCATCAGCCACACCGTGCAGGTCGCCTCGGGCGAGGTCGGCGTCGGCGACGCCGCCACGAGCGTGGTCGACACCGAGTACCGCCGCGGGGCGACTCAGGCGCACTCGGCGACCCATCTCATCCACGCGGCCCTGCGCGAGACGCTCGGCCAGCAGGCGCACCAGGCCGGCTCGTTCAACAAGGCCGGCTACATGCGCCTCGACTTCTCGTGGAGCCAGTCGCTCAGCCCCGAGACGCGCAGCGAGATCGAGGAGATCGCCAATAACGCGATCCGCCAGGACTTCGAGGTCGTCACGCGCGTGCTGCCGATCGACGAGGCGCGCGCCGCGGGGGCCATGGCGCTGTTCGGCGAGAAGTACGGCGACACCGTGCGCATGGTCGACATCGGCGGCCCCTGGTCGCGCGAGCTCTGCGCGGGCACGCACGTGTCGAGCTCGGCGCAGGTCGGCCTCATCAACCTGGTCAGCGAGTCGTCGATCGGATCGACGAACCGCCGCGTCGAGGCGCTTGTCGGCGCGGATGCGTTCCGCGACTTCGGGGTGGAGCGCGCGATCGTGAGCCAGCTGTCGAGCTCGCTCAAGACGCCGCGCGAGCAGCTGCCCGACCGCATCGCCGAGCTCGTCGCGAGCCTCAAGACGGCTGAGAAGAAGATCGCCGCCTTCGAGGCGAGCAAGCTGGCCGACCGCGTGCCCGCGCTCGCGCAGGGTGCGACCCGCCTCGGCGCGCACACGGCCGTCGTCGAGGATCTCGGCGAGCTGGCCTCGGCCGACGAGCTGCGTCAGCTGGCGCAGCAGGTGCGCGAGCGCCTCGGCAGCGACTCGGCCGTCGTCGCGCTGCTCGCGCGCGTCGGCGAGCGGCCCTCGGTCGTCGTCGCCACGAACGCGGCGGCGCGGGATGCGGGCGTCAAGGCCGGCGCGCTCGTCAAGCAGGCCGCGGGCGTGCTCGGCGGCGGCGGCGGCGGCAAGGACGACCTCGCCCAGGGCGGCGGCACCGACGTCGCGGCCGTGCCGGCTGCGGTCGCGGCGCTGCGTCAGGCGCTGGAGGGCTGAGGGTGCGGCGCGGCCGCCGGCTCGGCATCGACGTCGGGCGGGCGCGCGTCGGCGTGGCCACCTGCGACCTCGACGGGCTGATCGCGACGCCGGTCGAGACGGTGCCGCGGGGCGAGGGCACGATCGCCGCGCTGCGCGCGATCGCCGAGGACTACTTCCCGATCGAGATCGTCGTCGGCCTGCCGCTGTCGCTCTCCGGCGCCGACACGCCCTCGACCGACGACGCGCGCACGCTGGCCGGCGAGATCGCGGCGGCGTTCGCGACCGCGGGCGAGGGTGGGGCGAGCATCCCCGTCGTGCTCGTGGATGAGCGGATGTCGACCGTCACCGCCCAGCGTCAGCTGCGCGAGAACGGCCGGAAGGCGCGCGGGCAGCGGCCCGTGATCGACCAGGCGGCCGCTGTTATCATCCTGCAGACCGCGCTCGACGCCGAACGCTCGTCGGGACGACCGCCGGGCAGCCCGGTGACGCCGGAAGGAACCTGACGTGCCGAACGAGCCCAGCTGGGACGACATCTTCCAGCCGAGCGACCGCCGCGACCCGGCCACCGGATCGCCGGCCCCCGCCTCCGACCCGAACGGCCCCGCGCCCGCCGGCCCGGCCGAGCAGCACGCCCCGGCCCCGCGCAGCGGCGTCGCGGCCGCCGCCGAGGAGGCCCGCACGGGTCAGATCGCGCAGCAGCACGCCGCCCCGACGACGACGTCGTCGCGCCGCGGCGGTCGTCGTGGCGAGCCCGCGACCCCGCGGGAGCAGGCCCGCCGTCGCACGCGGCGCCGTCGCCGCATCGCGCTGCTCGTCGTGCTCGTCGTCTTCATCGCCGGCGTCGGAGTCACCGGCGCCGTGGTCTACGACCGCTACGGCGATCGCATCAACCAGATCCTCGGCATCGGCGAGTCGAACGACTACGAGGGCGAGGGCACCGGCGAGGTGACGATCGCCATCCAGTCGGGGCAGATCGGCTCGGATGTCGCGACGACCCTCGCGAAGGAGGGCGTCACCAAGACCTACACCGCCTTCTACCAGCTGCTGCTCAAGAGCCCCGACGTCTCCTTCGAGCCGGGCAACTACAAGCTCAAGAAGCAGATGAGCGCGAAGTCGGCGCTGGCCGCCCTGCAGGACCCGAAGAACCGGGTCGTCAACACGGTGCTGATCCCCGAGGGCTTCAGCGCCGAGGCGGCCTTCGAGCAGCTGTCGGCGGGCACCGGCATCCCGGTCGCCGACTTCCAGGCCGCCGCGCAGGACTACGTCGCGCTCGGCGTGCCGGCCGAGGCGCCCAGCATCGAGGGCTTCCTCTTCCCGGCGACCTACACCTTCGACCCCGGTGTGACCGCTCACGACGTGCTGGCGAAGCTCGTGGGGGAGATGAACGCGCGCCTCGATGCCGCCGGCGTCGCCCCCGCCGATCGCTTCAAGGTCGTCACGCTCGCCTCGATCGTGCAGCGCGAATCGGGCCCGAGCGTCGAGGACATGCACAAGATCGCGCGCGTGTTCCAGAACCGCCTCGACGACGGGATGCTGCTGCAGAGCGACGCGACCGTCGCCTACGGAACCGGCAACACGCACCGCGTGACGACGACCGGCGCGGAGCGGGCCGACGCGGCGAACAAGTACAACACCTACGCCAACCCCGGCCTGCCGATCGGTCCGATCGGCCTTCCGGGCGCGGACGCGATCGACTCGGCGCTGCACCCGACCGACGGTCCGTGGCTGTACTTCGTGGCGGTCAACCTCAAGACGGGCGAGACCCGCTTCTCGACCACGATCGCCGAGCACGACGCCGCCGTGAAGGAGTGGCAGGCCTGGTGCCGCGAGAGCGACGAGAACCGGGCCTACTGTGCCTGAGCGCACCCGGTGAGCGGAGCATCCCGGCGCCTCGCGGTGCTCGGCTCGCCGATCGGGCACTCGCAGTCGCCCGCGCTGCACCAGGCGGCCTACCGCGTGCTCGGTCTCGACTGGGACTACGGCCGCGCCGAGGTAACCGACGAGACCCTCGCCGACTTCCTGGCGGGCCTCGGGCCGGACTGGCTCGGCCTCTCGCTCACGATGCCGCTCAAGCGGCGACTGATCTCGCTCGCCGACGACGCCGGCTGGACCGTCGACCCGGTCGCCCGCGCGACCGGGCAGGCGAACACCCTGCTGCTCGATCCGGCGGGCCCGCGTGCGTACAACACCGACGTCGACGGCATCGTGGATGCGGTGCGCGAGTCCGGCGGCGCCGACCCGCGCCGCGTGCTCGTGCTCGGCGGCGGCGCGACCGCCCGCAGCGCCGTCGAGGCCGCACGCGTCTTCGGCGCCGAGGTCGTGCTCGCGGCGCGCGCGCCCGAGCGCGTGGCCGACGCCGGCTCGGCCCGGGTCGTCGCCCTCGGCGACGCGCGTCCGGGCGAGGCCGATCTCGTCGTCAGCACGATCCCCGGCGGGGTCGACATCCCGGTCGCGGTTCCCGCGCTGCGCCCCGAGCAGCTGCTGCTCGACGTCGTCTACCACCCCTGGCCGACGCCGCTGGCGGCGCGCTGGCAGCAGGCCGGCGGCGGCCTCGTGCACGGACTCGGGATGCTGCTGCACCAGGCCGTGCGCCAGATCCGCATCTTCCGCACCGGCGACCCGGGAGCGCCGCTGCCCGATGAGACCGCGGTGCTGGCGGCCATGCGCGCCGCCGTCGGGCGCTGACCGCGCCGGCGCGCGTCGGCAGGGGGACCCCGCGCGAAGCGCCGCGCGCGCTGTGGGAGGATCGACAGCGTGCCGCCGCGGGTCCGCGTGCGGCGCGAGACACGCGTCTGACGCACTGATGGAGTTCTGATCGCATGCTGCGCTGGTTGACCGCGGGCGAGTCCCACGGGCCCGAACTGCTGGCCATCCTCGAGGGGCTTCCGGCCGGCGTGCCGGTGTCGCTCGACGACATCCGGGCCGATCTGGCCCGCCGCAAGCTCGGCTACGGCCGCGGCGCCCGCATGAAGTTCGAGGCCGACGAGCTGAACCTCTCCGGCGGGGTGCGTCACGGCCTCAGCATGGGCGGCCCGGTCGCGCTGCGCGTCGGCAACACCGAATGGCCCAAGTGGACGCAGGTGATGAGCCCCGAGCCCGTCGACCCGTCCGTCTTCGAGACCGGCCGCGGCGCGCTGCTGACCCGCCCGCGCCCCGGTCACGCCGACCTCGTCGGCATGCAGAAGTACGGCTTCGACGAGGCCCGCCCGGTGCTCGAGCGCGCGAGCGCCCGCGAGACCGCGGCCCGCGTCGCGCTCGGCGCCGTCGCTCGTGCCTTCCTGGCCGAGCTCGGTATCCGCCTGGTCAGTCACACGCTGTCGATCGGTCCCGTGCGCGTGCCCGAGAGCGCGCCGCTGCCCGGCCCCGACGACGTCGCGACGCTCGACGCCGATCCGCTGCGCTGCTTCGACCCCGCCACGAGCGAGCGCATGGTCGCCGAGGTGGATGACGCGCACAAGGAGGGCGACACGCTCGGCGGCGTCGTCGAGGTGCTCGCCTACGGCGTGCCGCCGGGACTCGGCAGCTTCGTGCACTGGGACCGCCGCCTCGACTCGCGCCTCGCCGCGGCGCTCATGGGCATCCAGGCGATCAAGGGCGTCGAGGTCGGCGACGGCTTCGAGACGACCCGCCGTCGCGGATCGGCCGCGCACGACGAGCTCGTCGTCGGCGACGACCTGATCGAGCGCGTCAGCGACCGCGCGGGCGGCACCGAGGGCGGCATGTCGACCGGCACCGTGCTGCGCGTGCGCGCCGGCATGAAGCCGATCGCGACCGTTCCCCACGCGCTGCGCACGATCGACGTGAGCACCGGCGAGGCTGCGCCGGCGCACCACCAGCGCTCCGACGTCTGCGCCGTGCCCGCCGCGGGCGTCGTCGCCGAGGCGATGGTCGCGCTCGTCGTCGCGGATGCGGTGCTCGAGAAGTTCGGCGGCGACTCGGTCGCCGAGACGAAGCGCAACCTCGAGAGCTACCTCGCGGCCATCCCGGAGGCGCTGCGCACGGCGACGATCACGGGATGACCGCGACGCCGGCTCCCCGCGCCGAGCTCGTGCTGATCGGACCGATGGGCTCGGGCAAGACCCGCCTGGGCAAGCGCGTCGCCCGCCTGATCGGCGCGCCGTTCGCCGACACCGACAAGATCGTGGTCGCCGAGCACGGGCCGATCGCCGAGCTCTTCGACACGCACGGCGAGCCGCACTTCCGCGCTCTCGAGCGCGACGCGGTCGCCGGCGCCCTGGCGGCCGGCGGCGTCGTGTCGCTCGGCGGGGGCGCCGTGCTCGACGCGCAGACCCGCGCCGCGCTCGCGACCGAGCGGGTCGTGCTGCTCTGGTCCTCGCCCGAGGCCGTCGAGGCGCGGCTCGCGAACGGCAAGCGGCCGCTCGTGCGCGGCGGCGTGGCCGACTGGATCCGCATCGCCGAGGAGCGGCGCCCGATCTACGAGCAGCTCGCCACGCACCGCATCGACACCTCGCGCCTGCCCATCGACCGCCTCGCGAGCGAGCTGGCCGACTGGTGGCGCGCGCAGACCGGCAAGGAGACCGCATGAGCGACGACACCGCCACCGCCCCGCACGGGGGCGCCGAGACCGGCGGCGACGTCACCCGCGTCCCCGTCGCGGGCTCGCCCGGCTACGACATCGTCGTGGGCCGCGGCCTCGACGGGCTGATCCCCGAGGCGCTCGGCGCCGGCGTTCGCAAGGTGCTCGTCGTTCACGCGCCGACGCTCGGCGCCCGCGCCGAGGCGCTGCGCGACGCCCTCTCCGGCCGCTTCGAGGTCTACCTCGCCGAGGTGCCCGACGCCGAGGCCGCCAAGCGCGTCGAGGTCGCCGCGTTCTGCTGGCAGGTCATGGGCCAGACCGACTTCACCCGCAGCGACGCCGTCATCGGCCTCGGCGGGGGAGCGACCACCGACCTCGCGGGCTTCGTCGCCGCGACCTGGCTGCGCGGCGTCAAGGTCGTGCAGCTGCCGACCACGATCCTCGGCATGGTGGATGCGGCGGTCGGCGGCAAGACCGGCATCAACACGGCCGAGGGCAAGAACCTCGTCGGCGCCTTCCACGCGCCCGCGCAGGTGCTCGTCGACCTGGCCTGGCTCGACACGCTGCCGCGCAACGAGCTGCTCGCCGGCTTCGCCGAGATCGTCAAGGCCGGATTCATCGCCGAGCCCGAGATCCTCGACCTCATCGAGCAGGACCCCGACGACGCGACCGACCCGGCCTCGCCCCGCCTGCGCCGCCTGGTCGAGCTGGCGATCGGCGTCAAGGCGCGCGTCGTCGGCGAGGACTTCACCGAGCAGGGCCTGCGCGAGATCCTGAACTACGGCCACACGCTCGGCCACGCGATCGAGCACGCCGAGCGGTACCAGTGGCGCCACGGCGCGGCCGTCGCGATCGGCATGGTGTTCGCGGCCGAGCTGTCGCGACTGACCCGCGGACTCGACGACGAGGCGGTCGACCGCACCCGGCGCATCCTGGATCTGCTGTCGCTGCCCTCGACGTACCCGGTCGGCCGCTGGAAGACCCTGCTCGCCACGATGCAGCGCGACAAGAAGGCCCGCGCCGGCATGCTGCGCTTCATCGTGCTCGACGCGATCGGCAAGCCGGCCGTGCTCAACGGACCCGAGGAGCACCTGCTGTTCGCGGCGTACCAGGAGATCGCGGGCTGAGCCAGGCCGCGAGGGAGGATGTCGCTACGGTGGACGCCATGACCCGCGTGCTCGTGCTCAACGGACCGAACCTCGGGCGGCTCGGCAGCCGCGAGCCCGACGTCTACGGCAGCCAGGACCTCTCGGCACTGCGCGTCGCGCTGACCGGGATCGCCGCCGAGGGCGTCGAGATCGACCTGCGCCAGACCGACGACGAGGCCGAGCTCATCCACTGGCTCTACGAGGCCGTGGATGCGCGGCATGACGTGATCCTCAACCCCGCCGCCTTCACGCACTACAGCTACGCGCTGCGGGATGCGGCGGCCCTGGTCACGAAGGCCGAGCTGAAGCTCGTCGAGGTGCACATCTCGAACCCGCACACGCGCGAGGAGTTTCGGCACCGCTCGGTCATCTCCGGCGTCGCCACCGGCGTGATCGCGGGCTTCGGCTTCGACAGCTACGCGCTCGCGCTGCGCGCCGTCGGCGCCGCGGCCTGAGCCGGCTCTCGGTCGCCAGAGCGCCGCGCGGCGGGCGCGATCGGCACGCCTCGACCCCATTCCGGCCCGCTCGCCGGGCGGTCTCGCCTCGGACTGTAAGATCGTCCGGGCGATTCCCCGGCTCACCGCACGGGCGCCCCGCGACGGAACCGACTGGAGAACGACACATGGCCACGACGAACGACATCAAGAACGGCAGCGTGCTGAGCATCGACGGGCAGCTGTGGAACGTGATCGAGTTCCAGCACGTCAAGCCGGGCAAGGGCGGCGCGTTCGTGCGCACCAAGCTCAAGAACGTGATGAGCGGCAAGGTCGTCGACCGCACCTTCAACGCCGGCACCAAGATCGACTTCTCGACCGTCGACCGCCGTGACTTCCAGTACCTGTACAAGGACGGCGCCGACTTCGTGTTCATGGACATGAGCGACTACGACCAGGTCACCGTGCCCGCCGCGACCGTCGGCGACGCCGCGAACTACATGCTCGAGAACCAGACCGTCACGATCGCCAGCCACGAGGGCTCGCCGCTCTACGTCGAGCTGCCCGCCTCGGTCGTGCTCGAGGTCACCTACACCGAGCCCGGCCTGCAGGGCGACCGCTCGAGCGCCGGCACGAAGCCCGCGACCCTCGAGACCGGCCACGAGATCCAGGTGCCGCTGTTCCTCAACTCGGGCACCAAGGTCAAGGTCGACACCCGCAGCGGCGACTACCTGGGTCGCGTCACCGAGTGAGCGCCCGCAGCAAGGCCCGCAAGCGCGCCATCGACCTGCTCTACGGCGCCGACCTGCGCGAGCTGCCCATCTGGCAGCTGCTGGGTGAGGAGGCGACGCGCGCCCTCGATGAGCCCGACCGCCGGGCGTCGTGGGAGTACGCGAAGCAGATCGTCGAAGGCGTCGACGACAACAAGGCCGAGATCGACCGCATCATCGCCGAGCACGCGCAGGGCTGGACGCTCGACCGCATGCCGGTGCTCGACCGCGCGATCGCGCGCGTCGGGGCGTGGGAGATCCTCTACAACGCCGAGGTGCCCGACGGCGTCGCGATCTCGGAGGCCGTCGAGTCGGCGACCGTGCTGAGCACCGACGACTCGGCCGGCTTCCTCAACGGGCTGCTGGCCGCGGTCGCGCGCGTGCCGAAGCCCGAGGCGGCTCCGCACATCGACCTGCCGGTCGGCGACGAGGGCGAGTAGCCGGCGAGCCCAAGAGGTCGGCCGACTCGGCTAGAGCTCGGCGAGCCGCTGCAGCGCCGGCAGAGCGCCGGTGAGCGCGCGCTGCTGCTCGGGGTCGAGCCGGTCGAACAGCTCGGCGAGGATGCCCGCCCGCTCCGACCGGGCCAGCGTCACCGTCTCGAGGCCGTGCGCGGTGAGCTGCACGATGACCGAGCGTCCGTCGTTCGCGTCGGGGCGGCGTTCGACCAGCTGGCGCGCCTCGAGCTCGGTCACCGTGCGGGTCATCGACGGCGCCGAGACCTGCTCGCGCCGGGCCAGCTCTCCGAGGCGCAGGGCGCCGTCGCGCTGCAGGGTGGCGAGCGCCGCCAGGTGCGCGTGGTTGAGCGAGCCGCCGGCGCGCAGCATGCGCCGGTTCACCCGGCCGACCGCGAGCGCGAGGGCGTGAGCCATCTCGAATCCGTCGTCGGCGGCGTGCCGGGTGATCATGCTCATGACGCTCCGTGAGGTCCTCCCGCGCGCGGCCTCCGCCGCGGCTCCCTCTGCTGCCGACCCTACGCCCGCGCCCGGCGATCCGTGCGGAGCGACGTCGCGCGGATGCTAGGGTCGTGGACGTTTCGACATCCTTTAAGTTCCGTCCAGAGAGGCGGGGAAGGAGGTCAGGATGGCTGTGCGCACTGTGCTGCAGCAAGCTGACATCCAGCGGGCGCTGACCCGCATCTCGCACGAGATCCTCGAGAGCAACCGCGGCTCCGACGATCTCGTCCTCCTCGGCATCCCCACCCGCGGGGTGATGCTCGCCGAGCGCATCGCCGGCATCATCGGCTCGCTCGAGCAGCGCGACATCCCCGTCGGCGCCCTCGACGTCACGATGTACCGCGACGATCTCGACCGGCACCCGACGCGCACGCCGAGCCCGACCCGCGTGCCCGGAGCGGGCATCGACGGCCGCACGGTCGTGCTCGTCGACGACGTGCTCTACTCGGGCCGCACGATCCGTGCCGCGCTCGACGCGATCGGCGATCTGGGTCGCCCGCGTGCCGTGCGCCTGGCCGTGCTGGTCGACCGCGGCCACCGCGAGCTGCCGATCCGCGCCGACTTCGTGGGCAAGAACCTGCCGAGCGCCGCCGCCGAGCGCGTCAACGTGCGCCTCGCCGAGATCGACGGCGACGACAGCGTCGCGATCGAGGGCGCCGCGGTGAGCGACACCGCCGCCGCGGGCGACGGGGGTGCGGCATGAAGCACCTGCTCTCGACTCGCGACCTCAGCCGCGTCGACGCCGTGCGCATCCTCGACCTCGCCGAGGACATGGCCGACGTCGCGACGCGCGCCGTTCCGAAGCTGCCCACCCTGCGCGGCAAGACGGTCGCGAACCTCTTCTTCGAGGACTCCACCCGCACCCGCCTCTCCTTCGAGGCCGCGGCGAAGCGGCTGAGCGCCGAGGTCATCACCTTCAGCGCCAAGGGCTCGAGCGTGTCGAAGGGCGAGAGCCTGAAGGACACCGCGCAGACGATCGCCGCGATGGGCGTGGATGCGGTGGTGCTGCGCCACCCCGCCTCGGGCGCCGCCGCGACGCTCGCCGGCAGCGGCTGGATCGACGCGGCCGTCGTCAACGCCGGCGACGGCACCCACGAGCACCCGACGCAGGGCCTGCTCGACGCCTACTCGATCCGCAAGCGCCTTCACGGCGCCGGATCCCGCGGCCGCGACCTCGACGGCGTGCGGGTCACGATCGTCGGCGACATCGTGCACTCGCGCGTCGCGCGCTCGAACGTCTGGCTGCTCTCGACGCTCGGCGCCGAGGTGTCGCTGGTCGCGCCGGCCACGCTGCTGCCCGGCTCGATCGAGAGATGGCCGGTCACGGCGGGCCACGACCTCGACGCGGCGATCGCCGCCCGCCCCGATGCGCTCATGATGCTGCGGGTGCAGGCCGAGCGCATGACCTCGGGATTCTTCCCCAACGAGCGCGAGTACGCGCGCGAGTGGGGCCTCTCGGCCGAGCGCTTCGCCCGGCTCGGCGCGGATACGATGGTGCTGCACCCCGGACCCATGAACCGCGGCCTCGAGATCAGCTCGGCCGCGGCCGACTCGGCCCGATCGGTCGTGCTCGAGCAGGTCACGAACGGGGTGTCGATACGGATGGCGGTGCTCTACCTGGTGCTCTCGGGAAACGACGGGACGGACGCATGACCCAGCATCTCCTCATCACGGCGGCGACGCTGCCGGACGGCACCCGCGCCGATCTGCGCGTGCAGGACGGCGCGATCGTCGAGACCGGCTCCGGTCTGTCGGCCGACGGCGGCCGCGTGATCGACGCCGACGGACTGCAGGCGCTGCCCGGCCTCGTCGACCTGCACACGCACCTGCGCGAGCCCGGCTTCGAGCAGAGCGAGACCGTTCTCACCGGCACCCGCGCCGCGGCGGCCGGCGGCTTCACGGTGGTGCACGCGATGGCCAACACGCTGCCCGTGCAGGACACGGCCGGCGTGGTCGAGCAGGTCGCCTCGCTCGGCGCGCAGCACGGCTATGCCACGGTGCGGCCGGTCGGCGCGGTCACGGTCGGCCTCGGCGGCGAGCGACTCAGCGAGATCGGCGCGATGGCCGCCTCGCGCGCCGCCGTGCGCGTGTTCAGCGACGACGGCAAGTGCGTGTCGGATGCGCTGCTCATGCGCCGCGCGCTCGAGTACGTGAAGACCTTCGACGGCGTCGTAGCCCAGCACGCGCAGGAGCCCCGCCTGACCGAGGGCGCCCAGATGAACGAGGGCGCCCTGAGCAGCGAGCTCGGCCTGGCCGGCTGGCCGGCGGTCGCCGAGGAGTCGATCATCGCCCGCGACGTGCTGCTCGCCCAGCACGTGGGCGCGCGCCTGCACATCTGCCACGTCTCCACGGCCGGCAGCGTCGACATCGTGCGCTGGGCCAAAGCCCGCGGCATCGACGTGACGGCCGAGGTCACGCCGCACCACCTGCTGCTGACCGAGCAGCTGGCGGCGACGTACGACCCGCATTACAAGGTCAACCCGCCGCTGCGCCGCGAGGAGGATGTGCTCGCGCTGCGCGCCGCCCTCGCCGACGGCACGATCGACATCGTCGCCACCGACCACGCCCCGCATCCGGTCGAGGCCAAGGAGTGCGCCTGGCCCGAGGCCGCGGTCGGCATGGTCGGGCTCGAGTCGGCCCTCGCCGTCGTGCAGGAGGCCATGGTCGAGACCGGCCTGCTCGACTGGTCGGGCGTCGCGCGCGTGCTCTCGACGACGCCCGCGCGCATCGGCCGCGTCACCGGCTACGACGCGCCGCTCGCGGTCGGCAGCCCGGCGAACATCACCCTGGTGGATGCGGCGGCCCGCTCCGACTTCGACGTCGCCCGCCTGCACGGCATGAGCGTCAACTCGCCGTTCCTCGGCCGCAGCCTGCCGGGCCGCGTCATGGCGGTCGTGCACGACGGCCGGCCGACCGTGCTCGACGGCGCGCTGCTCGAGCCGGCGGAGGTGACGACCGCGTGACCCGCGAGCTCATCTGGGCGATCGTGCTCGTCGGCTTCCTGGCCGTCGTGACCCTCGGCATCCTCGCCTGGCGGCGTCGCGCGCGCAGCCAGACCGGCCTCGACAGCACCACGCCGATCCCGGCCGACCTCGGCGCCGAGCTGCTGCGCGACGACCTGCTCTACGTCGCCACCACGCGCGCCGGCGATCCCTATGACCGCATCGCCGTGGCCGGGCTCGGCTTCCGCGCCCGCACGGTCGTCACGGTGACCGACCGCGGCGTGCTGCTCGAGCTCGCCGGCGCCCCGGCCCGCTGGATCCCCGCCGACGACCTGCGCGGCGCCGGCCGCGCGACCTGGACGATCGACCGCGTCGTCGAGCGCGACGGCCTCGTGCTGCTCGGCTGGACGCTCGCGGGCGACGACGTCGACACCTACCTGCGCTCCGAGCAGCCCGCTGCGCTGCTCGCCGCGCTCCACCGACTCGCGCCGGCCACCGCCGACGCGCCGAACACCGGGGAGCCGACCGCCGACGCGGCCGCCCCCGCCGCTCCGAAGGAGTCCGCATGACCTCCGCCGACCCCGCCGTCCTGGTCCTCGAAGACGGCACCCGCTACACCGGCCGCGCCTACGGCGCACGTGGCCGCACCCTGGGCGAGGCCGTCTTCACGACCGGCATGACCGGCTACCAGGAGACGCTGACCGACCCCAGCTACGCCGGCCAGATCGTGGTGCAGACGGCGCCGCACATCGGCAACACCGGCGTCAACGACGAAGACCCCGAGTCGCGACGCATCTGGGTCGCCGGCTACGTCGTGCGCGACCCCAGCCGCGTCGTGTCGAACTTCCGCGCCCAGCGCAGCCTCGACGACGACCTCGTCGACAACGGCATCGTCGGCATCTCGGGCATCGACACCCGCGCCCTGACCCGCCGCATCCGCGAGGTCGGCGCCCTGCGCGCCGGCGTGTTCTCGGGCGACGACGCGTGCCTCGACCCCGAGGAGCAGCTCGCCGCCGTGCGCGCCGGACGCGACATGCGCGGCCTCAACCTCTCAGGCGAGGTCTCGGTCGCCGAGACCCAGGTCACCCCCGCCGTCGTCGCCGACGGGCAGCAGAGCCTCGGCGCCCTCGCCGTGCTCGACCTCGGCGTCAAGCAGGCCACGGTCAACCGCCTCTCCGAGCGCGGCTTCGACGTGCACGTCATGCCGCAGTCGTCGACGCTGGCCGACATCCTCGCCATCGAGCCCGTCGCCGTCTTCTACTCCAACGGCCCCGGCGACCCCGAGGCCTCGGGCGACCACGTCGAGCTGCTGCAGGGCGTGCTGCGCGAGGGTCTGCCGTTCTTCGGCATCTGCTTCGGCAACCAGCTGCTCGGCCGCGCGCTCGGCTTCGGCACCTACAAGCTGCCCTTCGGCCACCGCGGCATCAACCAGCCGGTGCTCGACAAGGCCAGCGGCCGCATCGAGATCACGGCGCACAACCACGGCTTCGCGGTGGATGCGCCGGTCGAGGGCGTCGTCGACAGCCCGGCCGGCTTCGGCCGCGTCGAGGTCAGCCACGTGGGCCTCAACGACCAGGTCGTCGAGGGCCTGCGCGCGCTCGACGTGCCAGCCTTCTCGGTGCAGTACCACCCGGAGGCGGCGGCCGGCCCGCACGACTCCGACTACCTCTTCGACCGTTTCCGCGAGCTCGTGCTCGCCCGCCAGGCCAGCCAGGGAGCTCAGCAGTAATGCCCAAGCGCGACGACATCAACAGCGTCCTCGTCATCGGGTCCGGCCCGATCGTCATCGGCCAGGCCGCTGAGTTCGACTACTCCGGCACGCAGGCCTGCCGCGTGCTGCGCGCCGAGGGGGTGCGCGTCATCCTCGTCAACCCGAACCCGGCGACGATCATGACCGACCCCGACTTCGCCGACGCGACCTACATCGAGCCGATCACGACCGAGTCGCTCGAGGCGATCCTGATCAAGGAGAAGCCCGACGCGGTGCTGCCGACGCTGGGCGGCCAGACCGCGCTCAACGCCGCGATCGCGCTCGACGCGGCCGGCATCCTGGCCAAGCACGGCGTCGAGCTGATCGGCGCGAAGGTGGATGCCATCCAGCGCGGCGAGGACCGCCAGCTGTTCAAGGAGCTCGTGCTCGAATCGGGCGCCGACGTGGCCCGCAGCCACATCGTGCACACGGTCGACGAGGCGATCGCCGGCGCCGACGACCTCGGCTACCCGCTCGTCGTGCGCCCCTCGTTCACGATGGGCGGCCTCGGCTCGGGCTTCGCCTACGACAAGGCCGAGCTGATCCGCATGGTCACCGACGGCCTGCACCAGTCGCCCACCACCGAGGTGCTGCTCGAGGAGTCGATCCTCGGGTGGAAGGAGTACGAGCTCGAGCTCATGCGCGACACGGCCGACAACACGGTCGTCGTCTGCTCGATCGAGAACGTCGACGCGGTCGGCGTGCACACGGGCGACTCGATCACGGTCGCGCCCGCCCTCACGCTGACCGACCGCGAGTACCAGAACCTGCGCGACATCGGCATCGACATCATCCGCCGGGTGGGCGTCGACACCGGCGGCTGCAACATCCAGTTCGCGATCGACCCGACCAACGGCCGCGTGATCGTGATCGAGATGAACCCGCGCGTCTCGCGCTCGAGCGCGCTCGCGTCGAAGGCGACCGGCTTCCCGATCGCCAAGATCGCGGCGAAGCTGGCGCTCGGCTACCGCCTCGACGAGATCCCGAACGACATCACCCAGGTCACCCCGGCGAGCTTCGAGCCGACGCTCGACTACATCGTCGTCAAGGTGCCGCGTTTCGCCTTCGAGAAGTTCCCGTCGGCGGATGCGACCCTCACGACGACCATGAAGAGCGTCGGCGAGGCGATGGCCATCGGCCGCAACTACTCCACCGCGCTGCAGAAGGCGCTGCGCTCGCTCGAGAAGCGCGGATCGAGCTTCCACTGGCAGGGCGAGCCCGGCTCGAAGTCGGCGCTGCTCGAGAAGGCGAAGACCCCGACCGACGGCCGCATCGTCACGGTGCAGCAGGCCTTCCGCGCCGGCGCGACGATCGAGGAGGTGTTCGACGCCACGGCGATCGACCCGTGGTTCCTCGACCAGATCGTGCTGATCAACGAGGTAGCCGATCGCATCGCGGGGCTCGGCAAGCTGGATGCGGACCTCTTCGTGCTCGCCAAGGACCACGGCTTCAGCGACGCCCAGATCGCCGAGCTGCGCGGCCTCACCGAGCAGGAGGTGCGCAACCTGCGCTGGCAGCTCGGCGTGCGCCCGGTCTACAAGACGGTCGACACCTGCGCCGGCGAGTTCCCGGCCATCACGCCGTACCACTACTCGAGCTACGACCTCGAGACCGAGATCGCGCCGAGCGACCGCCGCAAGGTCGTCATCCTCGGCTCGGGCCCGAACCGCATCGGCCAGGGCGTCGAGTTCGACTACAGCTGCGTGCACGCGAGCTTCGCGCTGCACGACGCCGGGTTCGAGACGATCATGATCAACTGCAACCCCGAGACGGTGTCGACCGACTACGACACGAGCGACCGGCTCTACTTCGAGCCGCTGACGCTCGAGGACGTGCTGGAGGTCATCCACGCCGAGTCGAAGTCGGGCGAGCTCGTGGGCGTCGTCGTGCAGCTCGGCGGTCAGACCGCCCTGGGCCTGGCGAAGGGCCTCGAGGCGGCCGGCGTGCCGATCCTCGGCACGACCCCGGCGGCGATCGACCTGGCCGAGGAGCGCGGCGAGTTCTCGCGCATCCTCGACGAGGCGGGCCTCCTGGCCCCCCGCAACGGCACCGCGACCGACGCCCCGAGCGCCGTGCGCGTCGCCGAGGAGATCGGCTACCCGGTGCTGGTGCGCCCGAGCTTCGTGCTCGGCGGCCGCGGCATGGAGATCGTCTACTCGACGCCCGACCTCGAGGACTACTTCGACCGCGTGCGCGACCAGGCCATCATCGGCCCCGGCTCGCCGCTGCTCGTCGACCGCTTCCTCGACGACGCGATCGAGATCGACGTCGACGCGCTGTTCGACGGCGAGAGCCTCTACATCGGCGGCATCATGGAGCACCTCGAGGAGGCCGGCGTGCACTCCGGCGACTCTGCCTGCACCCTGCCGCCCGTGACCCTGGGCCGCGACGTGCAGCAGCGCGTCATCGAGGCCACGCGCAAGATCGCCGAGGGCGTCGGCGTGCGCGGCCTGCTCAACGTGCAGTTCGCGATCGGCGCCGGCGTGCTCTACGTGCTCGAGGCCAACCCGCGCGCCTCGCGCACCGTGCCGTTCGTATCGAAGGCGCTCGGCATCCCGCTGGCGAAGGCCGCGTCGCTCATCATGGTGGGCCGCACGATCGGCCAGCTCGTCGACTCGGGCCTCCTGCCCGCGCACGACGGCTCGCAGGTGCCCCTGGATGCTCCGGTGTCGGTCAAGGAGGCCGTGCTGCCGTTCAAGCGCTTCCGCACGATCGAGGGCCGCGTCGTCGACTCGGTGCTCGGGCCCGAGATGCGCTCGACCGGCGAGGTCATGGGCATCGACCGCGACTTCCCGCGCGCCTTCGCCAAGAGCCAGGATGCGGCCTACGGCGGCCTGCCCGAGGGCGGCACCGTCTTCGTCTCGGTCGCCGACCGCGACAAGCGCGCGGTCGTGCTGCCGGTGCTGCGCCTGCACCAGCTCGGCTTCCAGATCCTCGCGACCGACGGCACCGCCGAGGTGCTGGCCCGCAACGGCATCCCGGCCACCTCGGTGCGCAAGTGGTACCTGGGTCAGGACACGGTCGCGGGCGAGCCCTCGATCGTGGAGCTGATCGAGGAGGGCAAGGTCGACCTGATCATCAACACGCCCAGCGGCCGCAGCTCGCGCGCCGACGGCTACGAGATCCGCACCGCCTCGGTCGCGAACGACAAGCCTCTGTTCACCTCGATCGCCCAGCTCACCGCCGCGGTCGCGACCTTCGACGAGAAGCACCTGCCGATCGAGGTGCGCAGCCTGCAGGACTACGCGCTCGACCGGGCGCGCGGCGCGGAGGTGCCGGCCGGTGCCTGAGTCGTCGGCGTCGGCGGTCGGCGCGGGCGGTCGCTTCGGCGACCGCCTGGCCGCCGCGATCGCGGCGCGCACGGGGCTGTGCCTCGGCATCGACCCGCATCCGGCGCTGCTCGCCGGCTGGGACCTCGCCGACGACGCGAGCGGCCTGCGTGACTTCGGTCTGCGGGCCGTGGATGCGGCATCCCCCCGCGTCGGCATCGTCAAGCCGCAGGTGGCGCTGTTCGAGCGGCACGGGGCGGCGGGGCTGGATGCCCTCGCCGAGGTGCTCGCGGCGGCCCGCGCCGCCGGACTGCTGGTGATCGCCGACGCGAAGCGCGGCGACATCGGCTCGACCATGGACGGCTACGCCGCCGCGTGGTCGGCGTCGGGCGCGCCCTTCGCCGCCGACGCCGTGACGCTGAGCCCCTACCTCGGCTTCGGCTCGCTCGACGGCGCGATCGCGACCGCGGGGGAGTCGGGCGCCGGTGTCTTCGTGCTGGCCGCGACGAGCAACCCCGAGGCCCGCGCGCTGCAGACCGCCGTGCTCGGCGGGGGAGCGCACCGCGGCCGCACGGTCGCCGCGTCGATCGTGGCCGAGGCCGCCGCCCGCGCCGCCGAGGCGGCCGAGCGCGGCTCGCTCGGCGACGTCGGCGTCGTGATCGGCGCGACCGTGCGCCTGATCGACTACGGCATCCGCCCGGCCGACCTGATCGGCGTGCCGATCCTCGCCCCGGGCTTCGGAGCCCAGGGCGCGCGTCTCGGCGACCTGCGCTCGCTCTACGGCGACGCCGCGCGCCAGGTGCTGGCCTCGTCGTCGCGCGAGCTGCTCGCCGGCCCGGTCGACGAGCTCGGGGCCCGCCTCGACGCCGCGACCGCGGAGCTCGGCGCATGACCGGCAGCAGCACGACCCCTCCCGAGGTCGACCGCGTCGCGGCCGCGCAGGCCGCCGTCGCCGCCCGCCGTGCCCGCGCCGTCGTCAAGAAGGACGTCGCCGAGCGCCGCCGCACCCCGCTCTCGGTCGCCGAGGCCGCCTGGTCGGGCGGCGACCCGCGCAGCCCCGAGTCGTCGATGCGGGTGCGCGAGCTGCTGACGAGCATCCCGGGCGTCGGCCCGCTGCGCGCCGACCGCGCCATGGCCGAGCTCGGCATCGCGGCGTCGAAGCGCGTCGGCGGACTCGGGGTGCGCCAGCGCACCCGGCTGCGCAGCTGGATGCGCGACCGCTCCACCGCGGCGCGCACCGGTCGTCTCGTGGTGCTGGCCGGCCCCACCGCCGTGGGCAAGGGCACCGTCTCGCGCCACATCCGCGAGCAGTACCCCGAGGTGCTGCTGAGCGTCTCGGCCACGACGCGGCCCCCGCGCCCCGGCGAGGTCGAGGGCGAGCACTACTACTTCGTCAGCGACGCCGACTTCGACCGCATGATCGACGAGGGCGAGTTCCTCGAGTGGGCGACCGTCCACAACGCCTCCCGCTACGGCACACCGCGCGGTCCGATCGACGCGGCGCTCGCCACCGGGCGCAGCGTGCTGCTCGAGATCGACCTGCAGGGCGCCCGCGCCGTGCGCGCGTCGATGCCCGAGGCGCTGCTCGTCTTCCTGCTGCCGCCCACCTGGGAGGAGCTCGTGCGACGCCTCATCGGGCGCGGCACCGAGAGCTCCGAGGAGCAGGCGCGCCGACTCGAGACGGCCAAGGTCGAGCTCGCCGCGGTCGGCGAGTTCGACGTCGAGGTGGTCAACGACGACGTCGCCCGGGCCGCCGCCGCGGTCGTGGCGCAGCTCGACGCGGGCACGGTCTAGTGCTCCCCGCCGGTCAGTCCCTCCCCGCAACGATGCCGGTGTGGGCGGACGCCGGCACGCTGGTCTCGCGCTATCCGGCCGCGCCCGCCCCGACCCCGGCGTTCAGCGCCGATCGCGCACAGTGGTGGTCGTGGTTCCGTGACGGCGGCCGCTTCGGCTTCGAGTACTCGCTCGCCGCCGCCGCGCCGCGCGTGAGGGACCCGAACGGCACCTACTGGACCTACATGTCGATCGCCCAGCACAATCCGACGCTGTTCTTCGTCGGCCAGTACGAGGCCCGCGCCAAGCGGGAGCGGATGCGGGCCGAGACGGAGGCGCAGCGCCCCTACTTCGGCGACGGCCCGACCGCGTTCATCGGCGTCTCGATGTCCGGCATCCATCTGCCGAGCGTGCCGCTGATCCGGTGGACGGACCTGGCGCTCGTCGTGCGCACGAGCTTCCGTGCGCTGCGCAGTCGCGCCCGGAACTCGCCGCTGCTGTCGGATCCCGGCGTCGGCGGGCTCGACGGCGACGGCGAGCTCGTGCTGCTCGTCCGCAATGGTCCGGCCATCCGCGCCAGCGTCGACCCGCGCTACGCCGGCGTCGTGATGCCGTGCACGACCGCCTCCGGTCAGCAGTGGGGCGCCCTCGTGGCGCATCTCGACCCGGGGCTGCGGCCCGAGCAGGCGCTCGAGCTCGCCTTCCTCATCGAGCTGGTCGGCGCCCCGCAGGGGGTGCGCTTCGGCGACACCGGCGGTCCGCGCGACGAGGTCGACGCCTTCCGGCTGCTCGATCAGATGCGCGCCGAGAGCTGAACGGGCTCGGCGTCAGCTAGAATCGAGAGTCTTTTCCTCCGAACCGTCAGGAGCGCATCCCATGGCCGACAAGAACTCCGGCATCATCGACCCGCCGATCGACGACCTGCTCTCGAAGGTGGAGTCGAAGTACCAGCTCGTCATCTTCGCCTCGAAGCGCGCCCGCCAGATCAACGACTACTACGCCGACCTGCACGAGGGCTCGCTGTTCGACAACGTCGGCCCGCTGGTCGACTCGACGATCGACGACAAGCCGCTGTCGGTCGCCCTCCACGAGATCAACGAGGACAAGCTCGTCCTCGCCGCCGACGCGAACGCCGACGCCGAGTAATCCGCTCGACAGCGGCGACCGGACGAGCAGCGGCGTGAACGTCGTCGTCGGCGTGACCGGCGGCATCGCGGCCTACAAGGCCGTCGGCGTCGTGCGCGCCCTCGTGCTCGCCGGGCACGAGGTGCACGTCGTGCCGACCGAGGCGGCGCTGCGGTTCGTGGGCCTGCCGACCTGGGAGGCGATCAGCCGCAACCCCGTCACGACGTCGGTCTTCGACGACGTGAGCGAGGTGCGGCACGTCGGCCTCGGCCAGCGCGCCGACCTGATCGTGATCGCCCCGGCCACGGCCGCCGCGATCGCCAAGCTCGCGAACGGCATCGCCGACGACCTGCTCGGCACGACCGTGCTCGCGTCGCGCGCGCCGCTCGTGATCGCCCCGGCGATGCACACCGAGATGTGGCAGAACCCGGCGACCGTCGCCAACATCCGGACCCTGCGCGAGCGCGGTGGCACGATCGTCGGCCCCGCAGACGGCCAGCTCACAGGCGCCGACAGCGGCCCCGGCCGCATGAGCGAGCCCGACGAGATCGTCGCGGCGGCGCTCGCTGTCGCGTCCGGGTCGTCCGCCGCCGGCTCGACGGCGGGCGCCTCCTCGAGCTCCACCGGCGACCTGGCCGGCCGCCGCGTGCTCGTCACGGCCGGCGGCACGCGCGAGCCGATCGACCCGGTGCGCTTCGTCGGCAACCGCTCCTCGGGCCGCCAGGGCGTCGCCCTGGCCCTGGCCGCCGCCGCCCGCGGAGCCGACGTCACGCTGCTCGCGGCGAACCTCGACGTCGCCGCCCCGACGGGCGTGCGCGTCGTCGCCGTCGGCACGGCCGAGGAGCTGCGGCGCGCCGCCCTCGCCGAGTCGCCCGATCACGACGTCGTCATCATGGCCGCGGCCGTCGCCGACTACCGCCCGGTCGAGGTCGCCACCGCCAAGATCAAGAAAGACGACCAGGGCGACGAGCTCGCCCTGCGCCTGAGCCGCAACCCCGACATCCTGCGCGAGCTCACGGCCGCGCGCCGCGCGGGTCAGACGATCATCGGCTTCGCCGCCGAGACCGAGACGAACCGGGATGCGCAGCTCGCGCTCGGCCGCGCCAAGGCGGAGCGCAAGGGCGTCGACCTGCTCGTGCTGAACCGGGTCGGCTGGACCGAGGGCTTCGCCGCCGAGACGAACGAGATCATCGTGATCGACGCGGCCGGCGGCATCGTGGCCGAGGCCACGGGGAGTAAAGCGTCGGTCGCCGACCGTATCCTCGATCTCGTCAGCTAGTCCGTCGCCGCCGGGGCCCGATCGGCCCGCGGCGGCGCCCGCACCACCAGAATCCCGGAGCGCCCATGAGCACCCCCCTGCGCCTGTTCACGTCGGAGTCGGTCACCGAGGGTCACCCCGACAAGATCTGCGACCAGGTGAGCGACTCGATCCTGGATGCGCTGCTCGAGGTCGACCCGGGCGCCCGCGTCGCGGTCGAGACGCTCGTGACCACCGGCCTCGTGCACGTGGCCGGCGAGGTCTCGACGACCGGTTACGTCGACATCCCCGGGATCGTGCGCAAGCGCATCACCGACATCGGCTACACCTCGTCGGATGTCTGGTTCGACGGCCGCTCCTGCGGCGTGACCGTGTCGATCGGCGGGCAGTCGCCCGACATCGCGCAGGGCGTCGACTCGGCCTACGAGGCGCGCGAGCAGGCGAGCATCGACGAGCTCGACCGGCAGGGCGCGGGCGACCAGGGCATCATGTTCGGCTTCGCCACGACCGAGACCCCGTCGCTCATGCCGCTGCCGATCTGGTTGGCGCACCGGCTGAGCGAGCGCCTGTCGCGTGTGCGGCACGACGGCGTCGTCGACTGGCTGCGGCCCGACGGCAAGACGCAGGTCACGATCGGCTACGAGGGCACGACGCCGCGCACGATCGACACCGTCGTGCTGTCGACCCAGCACGCGCCCTCCATCGCGCTCGACGACCTGCGCGCGGCCGTCCGCGAGCTCGTGATCGACCCGGTGCTCGCCGAGGTCGACCTCGACTCGGGAGCGCACAAGGTGCTCGTCAACCCGACCGGCCGCTTCGAGATCGGCGGCCCGCAGGGCGACGCCGGGCTCACCGGCCGCAAGATCATCGTCGACACCTACGGCGGCGCCGCCCGCCACGGCGGCGGCGCGTTCAGCGGCAAGGACCCGTCGAAGGTCGACCGCTCGGCCGCCTACGCCATGCGCTGGGTCGCCAAGAACGCCGTCGCGGCCGGACTCGCCGACCGCCTCGAGGTGCAGGTCGCCTACGCGATCGGCGCCGCCGCGCCGGTCGGGCTCTACGTCGAGACCTTCGGCACGGCGCACGTGCCCGAGGAGCGCCTGACCGCCGCGATCCGCGAGGTCTTCGACCTGCGCCCCGCGGCGATCATCCGCGACCTCGACCTGCTGCGCCCGATCTACGCCCCGACGGCCACCTACGGCCACTTCGGCCGCGAGCTGCCCGACTTCACCTGGGAGCGCCTCGACCGCGTGGATGCGCTCCGCGAGTCCGCCGGACTCTGAGGTGACGGCTCCCGGGTCCGCGGAGTCCGGCGCCGCGGCGCCGGACTCCGCCGGCTCGGGCTCGACGACCGGGTCGGTCGAGCCCTCGGCGCCGACGTCGGCGCCGACGCCCGCGCCGGCCTCCGCGCCGACGCCGGCTGAGTGCGTCGGCCCGACGGTCGCGCGCGTCGTCATCGACTCGCCGCTGCCGCAGCTCGACCGGCTGCTGGAGTACCGCATCCCGGAGCTCCTGCGCGGCGAGCCGTCGCTGGGGCCGGGCGTGCGCGTGCGCGTGCCGCTGCGCACGGTCGGCCGCACCGTCGACGGCCTCGTCGTGGATCTGACCGACCAGCAGGAGTTCCCGGGGCCGCTGAGCGACCTCGAGGCGGTCGTCTCGCCGGTGCCGGTGCTGCGCCCCGAGGTCTGGGCGCTGGCGCGCGGCGTCTCGACCCGCGCCGCCGGCTCGGCGTCGGACGTGCTGCGACTGGCCCTGCCGAAGCGGCAGGCGCGCGTCGAGAAGGCCTGGCTCGAGCGCGAGCCGGGCGTGGATGCGCCCCCGCAGGTCACGGCGCCGCCGACGATCAGCGCGCACGCGCCCGATACGCTCGACGCGATCGTGCGCGAGGGTCGGCGCGCCGCGCTCCAGGCGCTGACCGGGGTGACGAAGACCCCGGCGGGCGACTGGGTGGGCCGCTGGGCGGTCACCCTCGCCGAGGCGGCTCGGCTGGCGCTCGTGACCGGCGGATCCGCGATCCTCGCGGTGCCCGACTACCGCGACATCGATCAGCTCACCGCGGCGCTGAGCGCGCTCGTGCCCGACGAGGCGATCGTGCGCTGGGATTCCGGCGGAACGCCGTCGCAGCGCTACCGTGCGCTCCTGCGCGCGATCGACGGCCCGCGCATCGTCGTCGGAACCCGCTCGGCGGTCTACGCCCCGGCCGAGCGGCTCGCGCTGATCGCGCTCTGGAACGACGGCGACCCGCTGCACCGCGAGCCCCACGCCCCCTATGTGCACGCCCGGGATGCGGCGCTGCTGCGTCAGCAGCAGCAGGGCGGCGCGCTGCTCTTCGCCGGGCACGGGCGCACGACCGAGGTGCAGCGGCTCGTCGAGATCGGATTCGTCGAGGAGGCCACGCCGGCCCGGGTGCCGCGGCCGTCGGTGCTGCCCAGCGCCAACCTGACGGCGCGCGACGAGCTCGCCGAGCGGGCGCGCATCCCGTCGAGCGCCTGGCGCACCGCGAGGGAGGCGCTGCGCACGGGGCCCGTGCTGTTCCAGGTCGCCCGTCCCGGATTCGCCCCGGGACTCGCCTGCGCCGACTGCGGCGCCGCGGCGCGCTGCCGCCACTGCGGCGGTCCGCTGCAGCAGCGCGGGCGCGGCGGCGCGGTGAGCTGCCTGTGGTGCGGCGTGCCCGACTCGCAGTGGCAGTGCGCCTCCTGCGACGGCGTGAAGCTGCGTCCGCGCGGCAGCGGGTCGCTGCGCACCGCCGAGGACCTCGGCCGCGCCTTCCCGGGCGAGCGGGTCATCGTCGCCGACGGCGAGCATCCCGTGCAGCACGTCGACGCCGCGCCCGCGCTGGTGATCGCGACGCGCGGCGCCGAGCCGATCGCGGCCGGCGGCTACCGCGCCGTCGTGCTGCTCGACGGCGAGCGCATGGTCGCGCGCGAGAGCCTGCGCGTCGGCGAGGACTGCCTGCGGTGGTGGGCGGATGCGACCGCGCTGGCCGCCGACGACGCGCCGACCGTGCTGGTGGGCGTCGGCGGAGCGCTCGCCTCGGCGCTCAGCACCTGGCGCCTGGCCGACTACGCCCGCGGCGAGCTCGCCGATCGGCGCCCGCTGCGCTTCCCGCCCGCCGTGCGCACGGCGACCCTGCTGGGCCCGCCCGACGTCGTCGCCGGAGCACTCGATCGCGTCCAGCGGCCGGGACTCGACGTGCTCGGCCCGCTGCCGCAGCCCGAGGGGCTCGTGCGGGCGATCGTGCGGATGGACTACGCAGCGGCCGGCGAGGTCGCGGCCGAGCTGCGCGCGGAGATGATCCGGCTGTCGTCGGCCCGCCGCAGCGCGCGGCCCGACCAGCGTCGCCGCGGGCGGCAGCCGGTGCCGCTGCGCGTGCTCTTCGACGACCCGGCCCCCTTCGACGAGTAGCGCGCGGTTCCGCTCCGCCGCGCACGAGTCGCCCGCACGCCGTTTCGAGGCTGGCCACGAATGCTCGCGACACGCCGGGTCAGCCGTACGTTCGTGGCCAGCCTCGTGACCGGGGAGTCCGCGGGTGGCCAGGAATGTACGTGACACGCCGCGTCGGGCGTGCATCTGCGGCCACCCGCGCCCGTGCTCTCGACCCGTGTGGGCGTGCGGATGCGCGCGGCCCGTCACGCGCCCGCGTGGGAGGATCATCGGGATGACCCCGCTCCGCCTGATCTTCGCGGGCTCGCCCGCCGCCGCCGCGCCGAGCCTGCGGCGCCTGCTCGATTCCCCGCACGAGGTCGCCGCCGTCGTGACCCGCCCCGACACGCCTCAGGGGCGCAAGCGGGTGCTGACGCCGACGCCGGTCGCGCAGCTCGCCGAGGAGGCGGGTGTGCCGGTCGTGCGCGCCGCGCGCCTGGCTCCGGTCGCGGACGAGCTGATCGCCCTCGAGGCCGATCTGGGCGTGGTGGTCGCCTATGGCGGTCTGATCCGCGAGCCGCTGCTCAGCGCCCCGCGCCTCGGCTGGATCAACCTGCACTTCTCGCTGCTGCCGGCCTGGCGCGGTGCGGCTCCCGTGCAGCACGCGCTGATCGCGGGCGACGAGACGACGGGCGCGAGCGTGTTCCGCCTGGTCGAAGAACTGGATGCGGGCCCCCTGCTCGCGACCGAGGCGACCCCGGTCGGCCGCCACAGCACGGCCGGCGAGCTGCTGACACGCCTGGCCGATTCGGGCGCCGAGCTGCTGACCCGCACTGTCGACGGCCTCGCCGACGGCACCCTCGCCGCCGTCGAGCAGCAGGGCGAGCCGAGCTTCGCCCCGAAGCTGACGCTCGACGACGGCCGCCTCGACTGGACCCGGCCCGGCGCCGAGCTCGTCGCGCGGCTGCGCGGCGTGACCCCCGAGCCGGGCGCGTGGACGACGCTCGACGGCGACCGGTTCAAGGTGCTGGCGGGTGCCCTCGCGCACGACGTGGGCCCGCTCGCCCCGGGCGCCGTGGACCTGCGCGCCGGCCAGGTGGTGGTCGGCACGGCCGACACCCCGGTCGAGCTGACCGAGGTGCAGCCCGCCGGCAAGAAGGGGATGCGCGCCGCCGACTGGTGGCGCGGACGCCAGGGTGCGACGGTGCTCTCGTGAGCGGCGCATCCGGAGGACGTGACGGTGCGGGGCGCGGCGACGCGCCCCGTCGCCCGCGGCGCGACGACGGCGGCCGGCCGAGCGACCGGCGGCGGGACGGGCGCGACGCCCCGCGCGACGACCGCGACGCGCGCGACGCCCGCGAGGAGCGCCGGGACCGCGCCGAGCGCGCCGAGCGCGACCGCCGTCGTGCCGATCGCGCCGCGAACCCGCCGGCTCCGCGCCCGCGCGTCACGGTGCCCCGTCGGGTCGCCTTCGACGTGATCCGCGCCGTCACGGCCGACGACGCCTACGCGAATCTGCTGCTGCCCAACCGCATCGTCGAAGCCGGGCTGACGGGGCGGGATGCCGGCTTCGCGACCGAGCTCGCCTACGGCACCCTGCGCCGCCTGGGCTACTACGATCGCGTGATCGAGCTCGCCGCGGGACGCGAGACCGACCGCATCGACCCGCCGGTGCTCGACGTGCTGCGTCTCGGAGCGCACCAGCTGCTCGGCATGGGCCTCGCCGCGCACGCGGCCGTCGACGAGTCGGTCGAGCTGACCCGCGCGGCCGGCGCGAAGAACGCCTCCGGCTTCGTCAACGGCGTGCTGCGCACGATCTCGCGCGACGACGCCGAGGCGTGGATGCGCCGGGCCACCGCCCACGTCGACGGCGACGCCCGCCTCGCGGTCGAGCACGCGCATCCCGAGTGGGTGGTCTCCGCTCTGCGCGACGCGCTCGCCGCCGATGGCCGCGACGACGAGCTCGAGCGTCTGCTCGACGCCGACAACGTGCCGCCGCGCGTGAACCTGGTCGCGCTGCCGGGGCTCGTGGAGCCCGCCGACGTCGCGGTCGATGCCGGCGCTCGCGACGGCGCGTCCGAGGGCTCCGCCGATGTCGAGGGCGTCTCGCCGCTCGGCCTGGTCGTGACGGCCGGCGACCCCGCGGCGATCCCCGCCGTGCGCTCCGGGCGCGCCCGCGTGCAGGACTCCGGCTCGCAGCTCGCCGCCCTCGTGCTGAGCCGCGCTCGCGCGGTCGGCCCGGGGGAGCGCTGGCTCGATCTCTGCGCGGGTCCGGGCGGCAAGGCCGCGCTGCTCGCGGCCGAGGCCGCCGCCGGGGGAGCGACCCTGCTCGCCAACGAGCTCGTGCCCGCCCGCGCCGGACTCGTGCGCCGGGCGCTCGGCGCCCTGCCCGAGCCGCCGACGGTCGTCGAGGGCGACGGACGCCGCTTCGGCACCGGCGCCGTCGGCACCGTGACCGGCCCCGGGCAGTTCGACCGCATCCTGCTCGACGCCCCCTGCACCGGGCTCGGAGCGCTGCGCCGCCGGCCCGAGGCGCGCTGGCGCAAGCAGCCGGGCGACGTCGCCGAGCTGGCGGGGCTCCAGGCCGAGCTGCTGGATGCGGCGGTCGCCGCCCTGAAGCCGGGAGGCCTGATCGCCTACGTGACCTGCTCGCCGCACCTCGCTGAGACCCGCGACGTGGTGGCCGGGGCGCTCGCCCGGCGTCCCGGGCTCCGCGCCCTCGATACGCCCGCGGCGCTCGCGCCGATCGCGACGCGCGACCTGGGGCTGCCGGCCGGCACGGCCGCGCAGCTGTGGCCGCACGCGCACGGCACCGACGCGATGTTCATCCAGCTGCTGACGGTCGACGCGGAGTGACAGGTCCGCTCGAGAAGCGCCTCGGTAGGGTCGCACCGTGACCTCCCGCCCCGCCGATCACCCCGCGCCCCGCATCGAGCCGAGCATCCTGTCGGCCGACTTCGTCAACATGCAGGCCGAGCTCGAGCGCATCGCCGACGCCGACTACGTGCACGTCGACGTCATGGACAACCACTTCGTGCCGAACCTGACCTTCGGCCCGCCGATGGTGCAGCGCATCCAGGCCGTCTCGCCGATCGGGCTCGACGTGCACCTGATGATCGCCGACGTCGACCGCTGGGCTCCCGGCTACGCCGAGCTCGGCGCGTTCTCGGTCACCTTCCACGCCGAGGCGACCGAGGAGCCCGTGAACCTGGCGCGGCGCCTGCGCGAGATCGGATCGCGCGCCGGCATCGCGCTGAAGCCCGGCACCGCGGTCGAGCCGTATCTCGAGCTGCTGCCGGAGTTCGATCAGGTCCTCGTCATGACGGTCGAGCCGGGCTTCGGCGGGCAGTCGTTCATGGCCGACCAGATGGCCAAGGTCGCGGCCGTGCGCGCCGCCGCCGACGCCACGGGCTCCGAGGTGTGGCTGCAGGTCGACGGCGGCATCACCCTCGACACGATCGGCGTGGCGGCCGAGGCAGGCGCCGACACCTTCGTCGCCGGGTCGAGCGTCTACGGCGCTCCGCACGCCGGCGAGGCGATCGCGGGGCTGCGTGCCGCGGCGGCCGCGGCTTCGCACCGGCACTGACCGGATGCCGCAGACCTGCTTGACTGGTCGCATGACTGACAAGACCAAGCCCGAGATCGACTTCATCGAGGGCCCCGCTCCCACCGAGCTCGTGATCACCGACCTCGAGGTCGGCGACGGCGCCGAGGCCACCCCCGGCGCGACCGTCGACGTGCACTACGTCGGCGTCGACTTCGAGTCGGGCGACGAATTCGACTCCAGCTGGAGCCGCGGACAGTCGATCCAGTTCCCGCTCACCAACCTCATCCAGGGCTGGAAAGACGGCATCCCCGGCATGAAGGTCGGCGGCCGCCGCCAGCTCGTCTGCCCGCCGCACCTGGCCTACGGCCCCGCCGGCTCGGGGCACCGCCTGTCGGGTCGCACGCTCGTCTTCGTGATCGATCTGCTCGGCGTCAAGGCCTGACCCGAGCCGACCAGCCGACCGCGGGCCCGGATCCTCTCCACGGATCCGGGCCCGCGGTCATCCGCACCCCGCGCCGCCCGATACCCTTGTCGCGATGAAGACCTTCGACGCCCTGTTCGCCGAGCTCAGCGAGAAGGCCGCCACCCGCCCCGCGGGCAGCGGCACCGTCGCGCAGCTCGACGCCGGGGTGCACGCCATCGGCAAGAAGATCGTCGAGGAGGCCGCCGAGGTGTGGATGGCCGCCGAGTACCAGAGCGACGAGGAGACGGCCGAGGAGATCTCGCAGCTGATCTACCACCTGCAGGTGCTCATGGTCGCCAAGGGCCTCACCCCGGCAGACGTCTGGCGACATCTCTGATCCACCCCAGCCAGACCTCCTGTCCTCGATCCGCCGCGCAGCGCGGCGAAAGGTGAACCCCGAATGCTCCGCATCGCCGTGCCGAACAAGGGCACGCTCTCCGAGACCGCCGTGCAGATGCTGCACGAGTCCGGCTACGCCACCCGCCGCGACAGCAAGGAGCTGATCGTCGCGGATACCCGCAACGACGTCGAGTTCTTCTACCTGCGGCCCCGCGACATCGCGACCTACGTCGGCTCGGGTGCGCTCGACATCGGCATCACGGGCCGCGATCTGCTGCTCGACTCGCACTCGCCGGCGCTCGAGGTCGAGGCGCTCGACTTCGGCGGCTCGACGTTCCGCTTCGCGGGTCCCGCCGGCCGCTTCTCCGACCTGAAGGACCTCGAGGGCGTGCGCGTGGCGACCAGCTACGACACCCTCGTCGGCGACTTCCTCGAGCGCCACGGCGTGAACGCGACCCTCGTGCGCCTCGACGGCGCGGTCGAGTCGGCCGTGCGTCTGGGCGTCGCGGATGCGGTGGCCGACGTCGTCTCGACCGGCACGACGCTGCGCAACCAGGGCCTCGAGATCTTCGGCCCGGTCATCCTCGAGTCGACGGGCGTGCTGATCGCGGCCCGTGACGGCATCCCGGGATTCTCGACGTTCCAGCGCCGCCTGCAGGGCGTGATGGTCGCCCGCCGCTACGTGCTCATGGACTACGACCTGCCGGCCGAGCTGCTCGAGAAGGCCACGGCCGTCACGCCCGGCCTCGAGTCGCCGACGGTGTCGCCGCTGGCCGACACCGGCTGGCTCGCGGTGCGCGCCATGGTGCCGCGCTCCGACACGAACCAGGTGATGGACGAGCTGTACGAGCTCGGCGCGCGCGCGATCCTGGTCAGCCCGATCCACGCGGCCCGCATCTAGGGGCGCGGCGATGTCGGTTCCGACCCGCGTCATCCCCTGTCTCGACGTGTCGGGCGGGCGCGTCGTCAAGGGCGTGAACTTCCTCGACCTGCGCGACGCCGGCGACCCGGTCGAGCTCGCGGCGCTCTACTACGAGCAGGGCGCCGACGAGATCACCTTCCTCGACGTGACCGCCACGGTGGACGCGCGCGCCACGACCTACGAGGTGGTCACCCGCACCGCGGAGCAGGTGTTCATCCCGCTCACGGTGGGCGGCGGCGTGCGCACGACCGACGACGTGGCGCGGCTGCTCGGCTGCGGCGCCGACAAGGTCGGCGTGAACAGCGCGGCGATCGCGCGGCCGGAGCTGCTGGGCGAGATCGCCGACCGCTTCGGCGCGCAGGTGCTCGTGCTGAGCCTCGACGTGAAGCGCAGCTCGCGCACGCCGAGCGGCTTCGTCGTGACGACCCACGGCGGCCGCACCGAGACCGAGCTGGATGCGCTGGCCTGGGCCCGCGAGGCGATCGAGCGCGGCGCGGGCGAGCTGCTGGTCAACTCGATCGACGCCGACGGCACCAAGGCGGGCTTCGACCTGGAGCTGACGCGGGCGATCCGCGCGCTGAGCCCGGTGCCGGTCATCGCGAGCGGGGGAGCGGGTGCGCTCGAGCACTTCGCCCCGGCCGTCGAGGCGGGGGCCGACGCCGTGCTGGCGGCGAGCGTGTTCCACAACCGCGAGCTGACGATCGGCGAGGTGAAGGCGGCGCTGGCCGCAGACGGGATCCTGGTGCGATGAGCTGGACGACCGAGAGCGCGAGCGATCAGACCCCCGAGGCGGTCGTCGCGCGGGTGAGCTGGAACCGCGACGGGCTGCTGCCGGCGATCATCCAGGACGACGCCGACGGCGCCGTGCTGATGCTCGGCTATATGGACGCCGAGGCCCTGCGCCGCACACTCGGCGAGGGCCGGGTGACCTTCTGGTCGCGCAGCCGCCAGGAGTACTGGCGCAAGGGCGACACCTCGGGTCATCGGCAGTACGTGAAGACCGCGGCGCTCGACTGCGACGGCGACACGCTGCTGGTGCGCGTCGAGCAGCTCGGCCCGGCGTGCCACACGGGCGCCCGCGCCTGCTTCGACGTGGACCCGCTGCAGCCGGTCGTGGGATCGTCGGACGACGACCCGGAGTTCCCGGGCGCCGACGGCGACGTCGCCGCGAAGGAAGAACCGGCCGCCGAGGCGACCGCACCCGCCGCATCCGCTCGCGAGGAGGGCACCGCATGAGCTCGACCTCGCGCGCCGACTTCGATGCCGCGATCGCCGCGGGGCACCGCATCGTGCCCGTGCTGCGCGAGCTCTTCGCCGACGGCGAGACGCCGGTCGGCGTCTACCGCAAGCTCGCGGCGGGGCGGCCCGGCACCTTCCTGCTCGAGTCGGCGGAGCAGGGCGGCATCTGGTCGCGCTACTCCTTCGTCGGGGTCGCCTCCTTCGGCGTGCTGACGCAGACCGGCGACGCGACCACGAGCGACCCGGAGACGGGCGCCCGCGCGCACTGGATCGACACCGGCGTGCCGGCCGAGCGCGCGCTCGGCTCCGACGCGCCCGCAGGACCGCTCGCCGCGCTCGAGCACCTCTACCGCCGCTGGAGCACCCCGCGCGTGCCCGGCCACCCGCCGCTGACCGGCGGACTCGTCGGCTTCATCGGCTGGGAGGCGATCCGCCAGATCGAGAACCTGCCGGATGCGCCGCCCGCCGACTACGACGTGCCCGGCCAGGCGCTCTCGCTCGTCTCCGAGCTCGTCGTGCTCGACCACCGCACCGGCACGGCCACGCTGATCGCCTCGGTGCTCAACGACGGCGCCGAGGGCGACGACGCGCTGTGGGCGGATGCCCAGACCCGACTGGATGCGCTGCAGTCCGGTCTCGCCCAGCCCTCCGAGGCGTGGATCGGCGAGGTCGACCTGACCGTGCCGGCGGCGCCGCAGCCGCGCCAGAGCGAGCAGGAGTACCGCGACGAGGTCGTGCGCTCGAAGGATTTCATCCGCGACGGCGACGTGTTCCAGGTCGTCATCTCGCAGCGCTTCGACGCCGAGCTCGAGGCCGAGCCGCTCGAGGTCTACCGGGTGCTGCGCACGCTCAACCCGAGCCCGTACATGTACCTGCTCAGCCTCGAGACGCCCGATGGCCGCCCCTACAGCGTCGTCGGCTCGAGCCCCGAGGCGCTCGTGAAGGTGCAGGAGCAGCGCGTCTACATGCACCCGATCGCCGGATCGCGCCCGCGCGGGGCGACGCCCGAGCACGACCTCGACCTGGCCGAGGAGCTGCTCGCCGATCCGAAGGAGCGCGCCGAGCACCTCATGCTCGTCGACCTCGCCCGCAACGACCTGTCGAAGGTCTGCCGCGCCGGCTCGGTCGAGGTGACCGAGTTCATGCAGGTCGAGCGCTTCAGTCACATCATGCATCTCGTGTCGAGCGTCGAGGGCGACCTGCGCGAGGCGGCGACGCCGATCGACGTGTTCCGGGCGACCTTCCCGGCGGGCACGCTCTCGGGCGCGCCGAAGCCGCGCGCGCTCGAGATCATCGACGAGCTCGAGCCCGCCCAGCGCGGCGTCTACGGGGGAGTGGCCGGCTACATCGACCTCGCCGGGGATGCCGACCTCGCGATCGCGATCCGCACCGCGACGCTGATCGACGGCGTCGCCCGCGTGCAGGCCGGGGCGGGTCTCGTAGCCGACTCCGATCCGCAGACCGAGCTCGAGGAGACGCGCAACAAGGCCGCGGCGCCGCTGCGCGCGGTGGCCGTCGCCAACGCGCTGCGGAGGCTCGGGTGACCGACGCCGCGCATCCCGAGCCCGAACCCGCGAAGCCCGGATCCGCGGAGCCCGACCCCATGGAGCCGGGCTCCGCCGCCGAGCCCGCGCCGTCGACCCCGCGCTCGCGCCGCAGCCCCAAGGGGCCGCTGCTCCTGGCGCTCATCGCCGGCAACGCGCTCGTGCTGCTCGCCTGGAGCCAGCAGTGGTTCACCCTGCACCTCGAGGGCCGCTCGCTGCCGGCCTCGGGTCAGGATGCGGCGGGCCCGCTGCTCGCGCTCGCCCTCACAGGTCTCGTGCTCGTCGCCGCGCTCGCGCTCGCGGGCGTCGCCTTCCGCGTCGTGCTCGGCGTGCTGCAGGTGCTGCTCGGCGGCTGCATCGCGCTGCAGGCCGGGTTGACGCTCGCCGACCCGGCGAAGGCGTCGGCCGCGGTCGTGCGCGAGACAGCCGGTCTCGCCGGCGAGCACGCCGCCGACCTCGTCGACAGCGTCGACGGATCGCCCTGGCCGGCCGTCGCCCTCGTGCTCGGCCTCGTGCTCGCCGTGCTCGGCGTCGCGGTCGCGGCGACCGCGACCCGCTGGCCCGGCTCGTCGCGCCGGTACACCCGCACCCGCTTCGTCGGTCCGGACGGCCGCCCCGTCGAGACGACGACCGCGACCGCGGCCGCCGCGTCGGCGTCCGCCGGCGCGCCCGACGCCGACGGCGACGCGCCCGAGGCGACCGTCGCATCCGGATCGGATGTCGACCCCGCGGGCGAGGACCGCGACGCCGTCGCCGACTGGGATGCGCTGAGCGAGGGCGACGACCCCACCCGCTGAGCCGGCCGCGCCGACGGCCTTCACCGGCGCTCCCGTCCGGGTGCCCCCGCCCGGCCCGATAGACTGACCGAACACCCCCGAGAAGGAGTCACCTGTGTCGGAAGAGAACGACCCCGGCCACGGCAATTCGCCGGCGGCCTGGACGGCCGTCGTCATCATGCTGATCGGATTCGCGATCGGCACCGTCGCCTTCTTCCTCGACGTCGCGTGGCTCGTCTGGGCCAGCGCCGGACTCGTCGTCGTCGGCCTGCTCGTGGGCGTCATCCTCGCCAAGGCGGGCTACGGCGTCGCCGGCCCGCGCTACGTGCCGAAGGTGCACGACTAGGGTGCTCGCCGACCTGGTCTCCGGAGCCCTCGCGGATGCTGCGGAGCGCCGCAGCATCCGTCCGCTCGCCGAGGTGGAGGCGGCCGCTCTGGCCCGCCCCGCCGCGCTCGACGCCGTCACGGCGCTCGAGCCCGCCGAGCGCGTCAAGATCATCGCCGAGGTCAAGCGCGCGAGTCCCTCGCGCGGCGCCCTCGCCGAGATCTCCGATCCCGCCGCCCTCGCCGTCTCCTACGAGACGGGCGGCGCCAGCGCGATCTCGGTGCTGACCGAGCAGCGCCGCTTCCGCGGCTCGCTCGACGACCTCGAGGCCGTGCGCGCCGCCGTCGGCATCCCGGTGCTGCGCAAGGACTTCATCGCCGAGCCGTACCAGGTTCTCGAGGCCCGCGCCGCGGGCGCCGACCTCGTGCTGCTCATCGTGGCCGCGCTCGAGCAGCCGCTGCTCGCCAAGCTGCACGAGCTCATCCAGTCGCTCGGCATGACCGCGCTGGTCGAGACGCACAGCGCCGAGGAGCTCGATCGCGCCCTCGACCTCGGGCCCTCGGTCGTCGGCGTCAACGCCCGTGACCTCAGCACCTTCGAGCTCGACCGCGACCTGTTCGGCACGCTCGCCGACCGCATCCCGGCGGGCGTCGTGCGCGTGGCCGAGTCGGCCGTGCTGCGCCCGGCCGATGTCGCGCACTACCGCGACGCCGGGGCCGACGTCGTGCTCGTCGGCGAGGCGCTCGTGACCGGCGGCGACCCGGTGCAGACGCTCGAGTCCTTCTTGAACGCGCAGAGCGACCCCAGCGAATCGGAGACCGAGACGGCGGGGGAGTCGGCATGAGCCTGCGCGAGGTCGAGGGACCCTTCTTCGGCGAGTTCGGCGGGCGCTTCATGCCCGAGTCGCTCATCGCCGCGATCGACGAGCTCACCGCCGCCTACGAGTCGGCGAAGGTCGACCCGGAGTTCCAGGCCGAGCTGGCCGAGCTGCACCGCAGCTACACCGGCCGCCCGTCGCTGCTGACCGAGGTGCCGCGGTTCGCCGCGCACGCGGGCGGGGCGCGCATCCTGCTCAAGCGCGAGGACCTCAACCACACCGGCTCGCACAAGATCAACAACGTGCTCGGCCAGGCGCTGCTCACGAAGCGCATCGGCAAGACGCGCGTGATCGCCGAGACCGGCGCCGGCCAGCACGGCGTCGCGACCGCGACCGCCGCCGCGCTGTTCGGGCTCGAGTGCACGATCTACATGGGCGAGGTCGACACGCAGCGCCAGGCGCTCAACGTGGCGCGCATGCGCCTGCTCGGCGCCGAGGTCGTCTCGGTCACGACCGGGTCCCGCACGCTCAAGGACGCGATCAACGAGGCGTACCGCGAGTGGGTCGCGAGCGTCGACACGACCAACTACATCTTCGGCACGGCCGCGGGGCCGCATCCCTTCCCGACGATGGTGCGCGACTTCCAGAAGATCATCGGCGAGGAGGCGCGCGAGCAGGTGCTCGAGCTGACCGGGGCGCTGCCCACGGCCGTGCTCGCCTGCGTCGGCGGCGGCTCGAACGCGATCGGCATCTTCCACGCCTTCCTCGACGACGCCGACGTGCGCCTGATCGGCTACGAGGCCGCCGGCGACGGCGTCGAGACCGAGCGCCACGCCGCGGCGATCCAGCGCGGCCGACCGGGCGTGCTGCACGGCGCCCGCAGCTACCTGCTGCAGGACGACGACGGCCAGACCCTCGAGTCGCACTCGATCTCGGCCGGGCTCGACTACCCGGGTGTCGGCCCCGAGCACGCCTGGCTCGCCGACACCGGCCGCGCCGAGTACCTGCCCGCGACCGACGCCGAGGCGATGGAGGCGCTGCGCCTGCTCAGCCGCACCGAGGGCATCATCCCGGCGATCGAGTCGGCCCACGCCCTCGCCGGCGCGCTGCGGCTCGGCCGCGAGCTCGGACCCGACGCGACACTGCTCGTGAATCTCTCGGGCCGCGGCGACAAGGACGTGCAGACGGCCGGGCGCTGGTTCGACCTGTTCGACGAGGGAGCGACCCAGGAATGACGATCGACTCCGCAGGGCTCGGCTCGTCCGCCCTCGACTCGCCGGTCGGGCGCACGATCGAGACCCGGCGCGACGCCGGCTCGGGCGCGCTCATCAGCTACCTGCCGATCGGCTTCCCCGACCTCGACACGAGCGTGGATGCCGCGGTCGCCCTGGTCGAGAACGGCGTCGACATCCTCGAGCTCGGCCTGCCCTACTCCGACCCGGTCATGGACGGTCCGGCCATCCAGGTGGCCACGCAGCAGGCGCTGCGGAACGGCTTCCGCCTGCGCGACGTGTTCACGGCCGTCGAGCGCATCCGCTCGCGCGTCGACGCGCCCGTCGTCGTCATGACCTACTGGAACCCCGTGCTGCAGTACGGGCCCACGCGCTTCGCCGACCAGCTGAAGGACGCCGGGGGAGCCGGGCTCATCACGCCCGACATCACGCCCGACTCGGCCGCCGACTGGATCGCCGAGAGCGAGCGCACCGGACTCGACCGCATCTTCCTCGCCGCGCCCTCGTCGACCGACGCGCGACTGAAGCAGATCGTCGACGCCAGCCGCGGCTTCGTCTACACCGTGTCGACCATGGGCGTCACCGGCGCCCGCGCCGACGTGGATGCGGCCGCCCGCGGCCTCGTCGCGCGCCTGCGCGACGCCGGCGCCGAGCGCGCCTGCGTCGGCATCGGCATCTCGACGGCCGAGCAGGTCGCCGAGGTGCTGGAGTACGCCGACGGCGCGATCGTCGGATCCGCGCTGGTCAGCTCCCTCGCCGACGGCGGGGTCGCCGGACTCGCCCGCACGGCCGCCGCCCTCGCCGAGGGCGCGCGATCCGGGCGGCCGTAGACCGGCAGTAGACTCGTCCAGTCCACCGAGCGCACCGGGTCGACTCCGTCCCCGCGCGACATCTGAGGAGATCCATCCGTGGCCGTGCCCGCCAGCATCCCGAGCCCGCCGTCCGACTGGCAGATCCTGCAGGTCGGCACGTGGATCCACTCGTGGCTCCCCGCCTGGCCCGCGAACTGGACGCTGAGCATCCACGTCTACGCGCTGTGCATCCTCGCCGGCATCATCGCCGCGATCCTCATCGCGAACCACCGCCTCACGCAGCGCGGCGCCGAGCGCTGGGTCATCCTGGACATCGCCATCTGGACGGTCGCCCTCGGCATCGTCGTGGCGCGGCTGTACCACGTGGTCACCCACCCCGGCGACTACTTCGGCCCCGGCAAGAATGTCTGGAACCCCTTCGAGCCCGGCTCGATCTGGGCGGTCTGGGAGGGCGGCAACGCCTACTACGGCGCGCTGCTCGGCGGCGCCCTCGGCGCCTGGATCGGCTGCCGCTTCACCGGCCTGCGCTTCACCAGCGTCGTGGATGCGATCGCCCCCGGCATGCTCGCCGCGCAGGCGCTCGGCCGCCTCGGCAACTGGTTCAACCACGAGCTCTTCGGCCTGCCGACGACCCTGCCGTGGGGTTTGCAGATCGAGCGCAGCAACGCCGCCTGGCCGGAGGGGCTGCCCGAGGGCACGCTGTTCCACCCGACCTTCCTCTACGAGATCATCTGGAACATCATCGGCATCGCCGTGATCTTCGCGATCCAGAAGAAGTTCGACCTGCAGTGGGGCAAGGTGCTCGCCATCTACCTGATCTGGCAGGGCATCGGCCGCAGCTTCTTCGAGTCGATCCGCGTCGACCCGAGCGAGTACTACTTCGGCATCCGCGCCAACGTCTGGGCCGCGATCGCCGCGATCGTGCTGGGCATCATCATCTTCCTCGTGCAGAACCGCCGTCACACCGGCGCCGAGCCGAGCGTGTACCTGCCGGGTCGCGAGTGGACGCCGAAGGATGACGTAGACTCCAGCGACACGTACTCGGACTCCGACGATGACGACGATGATGACGAGACGGTCGCCGACGCGGAGTCCGACTCAGCCGCCACAAGCGGAGCGAAGGTCGCCTCCTGATCTCCGGCACCACCACGCCGAGACTCCTGCCGAGCCGTATTCTGGGCTCGACGCCTCTCACACGTTCCTTGGGCCGCCGACGTCCCATCCCCGCTACATCATGAGGACGGTTCCCATGGCTGTTCCCACTCCTGCCGTTCCGAGCCCGTACCAGCGCTTCGGAACCGTGCCGCCCGCCCAGGGCCTGTACCGCCCGGAGTCCGAGAAGGACGCCTGCGGTCTGGCGATGGTCGCGACGCTGCGCGGCACGGCCGGCCACGACATCATCGACGCGGCGCTCGACGCGCTGCGCCACCTCGAGCACCGCGGCGCGGTCGGCTCCGACGCCGGCACCGGCGACGGCGCGGGCATCATCACGCAGGTGCCCGACGCGTTCTTCCGCGCGGTCGTCGAGGCCGAGCTGCCCGCCGCGGGCGAGTACGCGGTCGGCATGTCGTTCCTGCCGACCGACGACGACGAGCGCGCCGAGCTGAAGGCTTCGATCGCGCGGATCGCCGACGAGACCGGCCTGCGCGTCATCGCCTGGCGCGAGGTGCCGGTGAACCTCGACGAGCTCGGCCACCTGGCGCGCCAGGCCGCTCCGGTGTTCGAGCAGCTGTTCGTCGCCGCGACCGGCACGGGCGCCGAGGGCGCCCCGATCGCGGGCATCGAGCTCGACCGCCTGACCTTCCGCCTGCGCAAGCGGGCCGAGCGCGAGCTCGGCGCCTACCTGCCGTCGCTCTCGAGCCGCACCGTGGTCTACAAGGGCATGGTCACGACCCTGCAGCTCGAGCCGTTCTACCCCGACCTCAGCGACGAGCGCTTCGTCTCGCGCCTGGCGCTCGTGCACTCGCGCTACTCGACCAACACCTTCCCGTCGTGGCCGCTCGCGCAGCCGTTCCGCATGATCGCGCACAACGGCGAGATCAACACGGTGCAGGGCAACCGCAACTGGATGCGCGCCCGCCAGAGCCAGCTCGAGTCCGAGCTGTTCGGCGACCTGCGCCCGGTGCTGCCCATCGTCACGCCCGGCGCGAGCGACTCGGCCTCGTTCGACGAGGTCGTGGAGCTGCTGACGCTCGGCGGCCGCAGCCTGCCGCACGCCGTCATGATGATGGTGCCGGAGGCGTGGGAGAACCAGGCGGACATCGACCCGCTGAAGAAGGACTTCTACGAGTTCCACTCCATGCTCATGGAGCCCTGGGACGGCCCGGCCGCGCTGGTCTTCACCGACGGCTCGCTCGTCGGCGCCACGCTCGACCGCAACGGTCTGCGCCCCGGTCGCTTCGTCGTGACCGACGACGGCCTCGTCGTGCTCGCGAGCGAGATCGGCGTGCTCGACTTCCCGGCCGAGAAGGTCGTGCGCAAGGGCCGTCTGCGCCCCGGCAAGATGTTCCTCGTCGACACGGTCGAGGGGCGGATCGTCGAGGACGACGAGCTCAAGGCCTCGGTCGCCGGCCAGGAGCCGTGGGGGGAGTGGCTCGACCAGGGCCGCATCAACCTCAAGGACCTGCCCGAGCGCGAGCACATCCTGCACACCCCGGCGTCGGTGTCGCGCCGTCAGCGCACCTTCGGCTACACCGAGGAGGAGGTGCGCATCCTGATCTCGCCGATGGCGAAGAACGGCGCCGAGCCCCTCGGTGCCATGGGATCCGACACCCCGATCGCGGTGCTGAGCGACCGCCCACGTCTGCTGTTCGACTACTTCACGCAGGCCTTCGCGCAGGTGACGAACCCGCCGCTCGACTCGATCCGCGAAGAGGTCGTCACCTCGATGAAGCTCGGTCTCGGACCGGAGCGCAACCTGCTGGATGCGGGCCCCGAGCACGCGAAGCAGATCATCCTCGACTTCCCCGTCATCGACAACGACGAGCTGGCGAAGATCCAGCACTTCGAGACGAAGACGGGCCGCCGCCCCACGACCGTGATCCGCGGCCTGTACGACGCGGACAAGGGCGAGAAGGGCCTGCGCAAGCGCCTCGAGGCGATGTGCCGCGAGGCCGACGAGGCGATCGCGAACGGCGCGCACTTCCTCGTGCTCAGCGACCGCGACTCGAACTCCGACCTGGCGCCCATCCCGTCGCTGCTGATGCTGTCGGCCGTGCACCACCACCTCATCCGCCAGGAGACCCGCATGAAGGTCGGCCTCGTGGTCGAGGCGGGCGACGTGCGCGAGGTGCACCACGTGGCGCTGCTGATCGGCTACGGCGCCTCGGCGATCAACCCCTACCTCGCGATGGAGACGGCCGAGCAGCTCGTGCGCTCGGGGATGCTCACGGGCATCTCGAGCGAGAAGGCGGTCAAGAACCTGATCAAGGCGCTCGGCAAGGGCGTGCTCAAGATCATGTCGAAGATGGGCATCTCGGTCGTCGGCTCCTACGCCGGCGCCCAGGCCTTCGAGGCCGTGGGCCTCAGCCAGCAGCTGATCGACGACTACTTCGTCGGAACGACCACGCTGCTCGGCGGCGTCGGGCTCGAGGTCATCGAGGCCGAGAACGCCGCGCGCCACGAGGCCGCCTACCCCGAGGACGGCGCGATCCTCGCGCACGAGCGCCTCGAGACCGGCGGCGAGTACCAGTGGCGCCGCGAGGGGCCGCCGCACCTGTTCAACCCCGAGACCGTGTTCCGGCTGCAGCACTCGACGCGCACCAAGCGCTACGACATCTACCGCCAGTACACGAAGCAGGTCGACGAGCAGGCCGAGCGTCTGCTCACCCTGCGTGGGCTGTTCCGTCTGCGCGACGGGCTGCGTCCGGCCGTGCCGCTCGACGAGGTCGAGTCGGTCGCGTCGATCGTGTCGCGCTTCAACACCGGCGCGATGAGCTACGGCTCGATCTCCAAGGAGGCGCACGAGACCCTCGCGATCGCGATGAACCGTCTCGGCGGCCGCTCCAACACGGGCGAGGGCGGCGAGGACGTCGACCGTCTGCTCGACCCCGAGCGCCGCAGCCGCATCAAGCAGGTCGCATCCGGGCGTTTCGGCGTGACGAGCATGTACCTGAGCCACGCCACCGACATCCAGATCAAGATGGCGCAGGGCGCGAAGCCCGGCGAGGGCGGCCAGCTGCCCCCGCAGAAGGTGTACCCCTGGGTCGCCCGCACGCGCGGCGGCACGCCCGGCGTCGGCCTCATCTCGCCGCCGCCGCACCACGACATCTACTCGATCGAAGACCTCAAGCAGCTGATCTTCGACGTCAAGCGCGCCAACCCCTCGGCGCGCGTGCACGTCAAGCTCGTCTCGCAGTCGGGCATCGGCGCCGTCGCGGCGGGCGTGACGAAGGCCCTGGCCGACGTCGTGCTCGTCTCGGGCCACGACGGCGGCACCGGCGCGAGCCCGCTCAACTCGCTCAAGCACGCGGGCACGCCCTGGGAGATCGGCCTCGCCGAGACCCAGCAGACCCTCATGCTGAACGGGATGCGCGACCGCGTCGTCGTGCAGGTCGACGGTCAGATGAAGACCGGTCGCGACGTCATCGTCGCCGCGCTGCTCGGCGCGGAGGAGTACGGCTTCGCGACGGCTCCGCTCGTCGTGTCGGGCTGCATCCTCATGCGCGTCTGCCACCTCGACACCTGCCCCGTCGGCGTCGCGACGCAGAACCCCGAGCTGCGCGCCCGCTTCACGGGCAAGCCCGAGTTCGTCGAGACCTTCTTCGAGTTCCTGGCGCAGGAGGTGCGCGAGTACCTCGCCGCGCTCGGCTTCCGCTCGCTCGACGAGGCCATCGGCCACAGCGAACTGCTCGACGTCGACCGCGCCATCGAGCACTGGAAGACCGACGGCCTCGACCTCAGTCCGATCCTCGTCGGACCGGAGTTCGACGACGACGAGCCGCGCCTCAACCGCCGCGAGCAGGACCACGAGCTCGAGCAGCACTTCGACCAGGAGCTGATCCGCCGCGCCCAGAGCGCGCTGCAGCACGGCCAGAAGGTCGAGATCGAGCTGCCGATCGCGAACACCGAGCGCGCCGTCGGCACGATGCTCGGCCACGAGGTCACGATGCGCCACGGCGAGCACGGCCTGCCGGCCGACACGATCACGGTCAAGCTCAGCGGCTCGGCCGGGCAGTCGCTCGGCGCCTTCCTGCCGTCGGGCATCACGCTGCGCCTCGAGGGCGACAGCAACGACTACGTCGGCAAGGGCCTGTGCGGCGGCCAGATCTCCGTGCGCCCGCCGCAGGACGCCGGCTTCGTCGCCGAGCACAACGTGATCGCCGGCAACGTGATCGGCTACGGCGCGACGCAGGGCTCGATGTTCCTGCGCGGCTGGGTCGGCGAGCGCTTCCTGGTGCGCAACTCGGGCGCGACCGCGGTCGTCGAGGGTGTGGGCGATCACGCGCTCGAGTACATGACCGGCGGCCTCGCCGTGATCCTCGGCGGCACCGGGCGCAACCTCGGCGCCGGCATGTCGGGCGGCACCGCCTACGTGCACCAGCTGCAGAGCGAGCGGGTCAACCGCGATGCGCTCGCGACCGGCGAGCTGTCGCTGCAGAAGCTCGACAGCGCCGACGCCGAGATCCTGACCGACCTGCTGCAGCGTCACGTCGCCGAGACCGGCTCGACGCTGGCCCAGCGGATGCTCGACGACCTCGAGACGACGCTGACCGAGTTCGTGAAGGTGCTGCCGCGCGACTACGCCGCGGTGCTCAAGACCCGCCAGGAGGCGGTCGACGCCGGGGTGGACCCCGACGGCGACGCGACCTGGAAGAAGATCCTGGAGGTGACCGGTGGCTGACCCGAAGGGCTTCCTGACCACCCGCGAGCGGGAGCTCCCCGCGCGCCGTCCCGTCGCGCTGCGGCTCATGGACTGGAAGGAGGTCTACGAGCAGGGCGACCTGACGCAGACCCGCCGCCAGGCCGGACGCTGCATGGACTGCGGCGTTCCGTTCTGCCACCACGGCTGCCCGCTCGGCAACCTCATCCCCGAGTGGAACGACCTCATGTGGCGCGGCGAGGGCCGCCAGGCCATCGAGCGCCTGCACGCGACGAACAACTTCCCCGAGTTCACGGGTCGGCTCTGCCCGGCCCCGTGCGAGTCGAGCTGCGTGCTGGGCATCAACCAGCCCGCCGTCACGATCAAGCAGGTCGAGGTCTCGATCATCGACCAGGCGTTCTCCAACGGATGGGTGCAGCCGCACCCGCCGGAGCGCCTCACCGGCAAGACGGTCGCCGTCGTCGGCTCGGGACCCGCGGGCCTCGCCGCCGCCCAGCAGCTCACGCGCGCCGGCCACACGGTCGCGGTGTACGAGCGCGACGACCGCATCGGCGGCCTGCTGCGCTACGGCATCCCCGACTTCAAGATGGAGAAGAAGCAGATCGAGGCGCGTCTGAACCAGATGCAGGCCGAGGGCACCCGCTTCCGCGCCGGCGTCGAGATCGGCCGCGACATCACCTGGGACGACCTCAAGGCGCGCTACGACGCCGTCGTGGTCGCGACCGGAGCGACGCTCCCGCGCGACCTGCCGATCCCCGGCCGCGACCTGCTGGGCGTCGAGTACGCCATGGACTACCTGGTCCAGCAGAACAAGGTCGTCGCGGGCGACTCGGTCGCCGAGCAGCTGACCGCCGAGGGCAAGCACGTCGTCGTCATCGGCGGCGGGGACACCGGCGCCGACTGCATCGGCACGGCCCACCGCCAGGGCGCCCTGAGCGTGACCAACCTCGCCATCGGCTACCAGCCGCCGCAGGAGCGCCCCGAGAACCAGCCGTGGCCGACGACGCCGACGCTGTTCGAGATCGCCAGCGCCCACGAAGAGGGCGGCGAGCGCGTCTACCTCGCCTCGACCGTCGAGTTCCTCGGCAACGAGGCCGGCGAGGTGCGCGCGCTGCGCGTCGCGGAGACCGAGTACGTCGACGGCCGCCGCGTGCCCAAGTCGGGCACCGAGCGCGAGATCCCCGCCGACCTCGTGCTCATCGCGATGGGCTTCACAGGTGCCGAGTCGGAGGCCCTCGACGGCCAGCTCCGCCTGCCCTTCGACGCGCGCGGCAACGTCGCGCGCGACGAGGACTACCAGACCAGCGAGGCCGGCGTGTTCGTCGCCGGCGACGCCGGACGCGGCCAGTCGCTCATCGTCTGGGCCATCGCCGAAGGTCGCGCCGCGGCATCCGCCGTCGACCGCTACCTCGAGGGAGAGACGCAGCTCCCGTTCCCCGTGCGGCCCTCGGACCGCTCGATCACGGTCTAGCACCGTCTGCGTCACCTACCACCACCACCGAGTAAGGACATGATGAGACGAGCGAAGATCGTCGCGACCCTCGGGCCCGCGACCTCGAGCTACGAGAACATCCGGGCCATCGTCGATGCGGGCGTCGACGTCGCCCGCATGAACCTCAGCCACGGCAGCTACGCCGTGCACGAGGAGGTCTACGCGAACGTGCGGCAGGTCGCCGCCGACGCGGACAAGCCCGTGGCCGTTCTGGTCGACCTGCAGGGCCCGAAGATCCGGCTCGGCCGGTTCGCCGACGGACCGCACGAGCTGGCCGAAGGCGACATCTTCACGATCACGACCGAGGAGGTCGAGGGCACCAAGGAGCTCGTCGGCACCACGTTCAAGGGTCTGCCGCAGGACGTGAAGCCCGGCGACTTCCTGCTGATCGACGACGGCAAGGTGCGCGTGCGCGTGCTCGACACCGACGGCGTGCGCGTGCGCACCGAGGTCGTCGTGGCCGGCGCCGTGTCGAACAACAAGGGCATCAACCTGCCCGGCGTCGCCGTCAACGTGCCCGCCCTGAGCGAGAAGGACGAGGCCGACCTGCGCTGGGGTCTGAACCTCGGCGCCGACTACATCGCGCTCTCCTTCGTGCGCGACGCCGACGACGTGACCCGCGTGCACGAGATCATGGCCGAGGAGGGGCGCCGCGTGCCCGTCATCGCCAAGATCGAGAAGCCGCAGGCCGTGGAGGCGCTCGAGGGCATCATCGACGCCTTCGACGGCATCATGGTCGCCCGCGGCGACCTCGGCGTCGAGCTGCCGCTCGAGGCCGTGCCGATCGTGCAGAAGCGCGCCGTCGAGCTGGCCCGCCGCATGGCCAAGCCGGTCATCGTCGCCACCCAGATGCTCGAGTCGATGATCGGCAGCCCGGTCCCGACCCGCGCCGAGACCTCCGACGTCGCGAACGCGGTGCTCGACGGCGCCGACGCGGTCATGCTCTCGGGCGAGACCAGCGTGGGCGAGTACCCCGCGATCACGGTCTCCACCATGGCGCGCATCGTCGCGTCGACCGAGGACCACGGTCTGGAGCGCATCCCCCCGCTCGGCACCAAGCCGCGCACCCAGGGCGGCGCGATCACCCTCGCCGCGGCCGAGGTCGCCGACTTCGTCGAGGCGAAGTTCGTCTGCGTCTTCACCGAGTCGGGCGACTCCGCCCGCCGTATGTCGCGACTGCGCTTCCGCATCCCGATGAAGGCCTTCACGCCCGATGAGGCGATCCGCCGTCGCATGTCGCTGACCTGGGGCATCGAGTCCTTCCTGGTCGACCGCGTCGACCACACGGATGCGATGTACAAGCAGGTCGACGAGATCCTGCTCGAGGGCGGCCTGGCGGAGCGCGGCGACAAGGTCGTCGTGATCTCGGGATCCCCTCCCGGGGTCCCCGGATCGACCAACGACATGCGCGTGCACGTGATCGGCTCCGCCGTCGACGGCGCCGCGCCGGTGTGGGAGTCGGGCGAGCACGCCGACTGATCGCCCCGTCCGCGCGAGCGGATGATCACACGAGGCGGAGTCCCTGCGGGGGCTCCGCCTCGTCGCTTCTCTGCGGTCGCGCCTCTCCGGTCGCGATCGTCGTCGGCGCCGTCGCCGGGCGTCGCGAGTGCGCTGTCTGGACGTGAGCGGAGAGTCGCCCTCGGCGACGGATGCCGGGCCTAGCCTGGCCGCGTCAGCACCCGAGTGGAGGGAACGAGACGCGATGACCGAGCGCATCAACGACGGAGACCTGCAGGGCGAGTACCCCGATTCCGACATCCCGACCGATCCCGCGATCGTGCCGGACGCGACCTTCGGCGAGTACACCGACGCCGACATCCCGGGCGAGGACGGCCGTGCGCGCAGCGGCGTGCGTCCGGGGGAGTTCACGGATGCCGAGATCCCGGGCGAGGAGAAGCACGCGGGCGCCGAGGAGGAGCACCCGGGGCACTTCACCGACGCCGATCACGGCGACGCCTGAGCCGGGGCCTCGCCGGCCGAGGCCGAACGGGTCGGGGTCGCCCGGCCGAGGTCGCCCGGGCCGGCCGTCGCCGACTCCGAGCTGCGGTGCCGGATAAGGGACTCGAACCCTTAAGCCCTCACGGACAGAGCATTTTGAGTGCCCCGCGTCTGCCAATTCCGCCAATCCGGCGCACGCGCACGACGGCGCGGCACTCGAACGATACCCGACCGGGCGCGCGTCTCCGGCGCGCACATCCGTTCACCGCGGCGCAGGGGGTGCGCGGACATACCGTAGGCTCATGACCGTGAGCGACCAGACCGAGAACAGCGCCCCGCGACGCGTCGTCGTCGCCGAGGACGAGTCCCTCATCCGACTCGACATCGTCGAGATCCTGCGCGACAACGGCTTCGAGGTCGTCGGCGAGGCGGGCGACGGCGAGACCGCGGTCGCGCTCGCCACCGAGCTCAAGCCCGACCTGGTCATCATGGATGTCAAGATGCCGCAGCTCGACGGCATCTCGGCCGCCGAGAAGCTCAGCAAGAACCACATCGCCCCCGTCGTGCTGCTGACCGCGTTCAGCCAGAAGGAGCTCGTCGAGCGCGCCAGCGAGGCCGGAGCCCTGGCCTACGTCGTCAAGCCGTTCACGCCGAACGACCTGCTGCCGGCGATCGAGATCGCCCTGAGCCGCTACCAGCAGATCGTCACACTCGAGTCGGAGGTCGCCGACCTCGTCGAGCGCTTCGAGACCCGCAAGCTCGTCGACCGCGCCAAGGGCCTGCTCAACGAGAAGATGGGCCTCAGCGAGCCCGAGGCGTTCCGCTGGATCCAGAAGGCGTCGATGGACCGCCGTCTGACGATGCACGACGTCGCCCAGGCGATCATCGACCAGCTGGCCGCGAAGAAGTAGTCGCCGCCCGATTCGGGATGCTGGCGTCAGCCGCCCCGCTCAGCCGCGCAGTCGCGCGGCGGCCCGGCTGAGCAGCCCGGGATCCGCGCCGCCGGCGCGCAGCCCCTCGGCGGTGTCGACCTCCGTCAGGAAGACCTGCAGCGCCGCGAGGTTCTCGGCGAGCGCGCGCTCGAAGACGGCGTCCTCCACCGGCCGCTCGGGCGCATCCGGCATCGTCGCGAAGTGCGCGCGGATGCCGCGGGCCGCGGCCGCGTAGTCGTCGGCGATCGCGTCCACCCCGGCTCCGGCCTCGCGCAGCAGCAGCGCCACGATCATCCCGGTGCGGTCGCGCCCCGCCGAGCAGTGCACGAGCACGCCGCCGTCGGCCGGGGCGTCGGCGATCGCCGTCAGCGCCGCCACCAGGCGGTCGGGCCAGCGCCGCATCGCGGCCAGGTAGTAGGCGGGGCCGCCGAGGTGGGCGCGCCACTCGGCCATGAACTCCTCGTCGTCGACGTCCTCGATCGGGCGGTGGGCGATCTCGACCGACGCCGGCACGCCCGGGAGCTCCGTGCGCTCCCAGTCGCTGCGCAGATCGACGATCCGGCGCACTCCGGCGGCGGCCAGCGCATCCCAGCCCGCGGCCGTCAGTCCGTCGGGGCGCCCCGAGCGGAACACACGCCCGCGGGCCGCCTCGGCGCCGTCGCCGAGCGGCAGGCCGCCGAGGTCGCGGCCGTTCGCGAGTCCCTCCCACGCGACGTCGCGCGGCGTGGAGGGCGGGTTCGACGGCGCGGCGCTCGGCTCTGAGCTCGGCTCCGCGCTCACCGGTCGCGCAGCAGGTTCGTGATGCGGATGGTGGACAGCCGGCGCCCCTGCTCGTCGGTGTTGACGATCTCGTGCGTGCAGAGGGTGCGGCCGAGCTGCAGCGCCGTGCAGGTGCCGGTGACCCAGCCCTCGGTGATCGAGCGGCTGTGGGTCGCGTTGATCTCGATGCCGACCGCGTAGCGCCCGGGACCGGCGTGGATCGCCGCCGAGATCGAGCCGAGCGACTCGCCGAGCACGACGTGCGCGCCGCCGTGCAGCAGCCCGATCACCTGCGTGTTGCCCTCGACCGGCATCCGCGCGACCGAGCGCTCGGCCGACAGCTCCAGCAGCTCGATGCCCATCTTCTGGCTCAGCGCGCCGCCGCGGGTGCCCGCGATGCGGTCGACGAGTTCGGGGTCGAGGTCGGGCGGCAGCTGCACCACGCGGGGCTCCTTCGGTTCGCGAGACGGATGCCTCGAGCCTACGTCGCGGCCCGGCGAGCGGTTGGCGATGGGAGAGCGCTGCGCGGTGCGGCGAGTTCTCCACAGGAGCGCGCGCGGCCGCGCCGCGGCTGACACGCGCGCCTAGTCTGGAGCGGATGCGCGCCCGACGACTCGCCCCCGCCCTGCTCGCCCTCGCCTCCGCCGCGGTGCTCGCGCTCAGCGCCTGCACGCCGACGACGCCGAGCTCGTCGTCGGGAACGTCGACGAGGGGCGACGACGCCGCGGCAGAGGACACCGCATCCACCGTCTGCCCGGCCCTCGAGGAGGGCGACCGGATCAGCGGCGCCGACCTCTCGGCCTGCGTGGTCGCCGCGACCGAGAAGGCGGGTTCGGGCGCCGCCACCGCGACCGTGGATGCGCTGGGCAGCCGGATCGCGGCGTCGCTGACCTTCACGACCACCGACCCGACCTCGGTCCACCTGGTCGGCGACGCCAGCATCGGCGAGATCATCCTCATCGGCGACCGCGGCTGGCTGCGCGATCCGGCCGGCTGGATCGAGGCCGATCCGAACGGCGACCTGCGCGCGATCTCCGCCTCCGGGGCGGTGTCGACGCTGAAGACCGTCGCCGACCCGAGCGCGAACGCCGAGTACATCGCCCAGTTCGACGAGTGGACCGTCACCGGCCCCGAGACGGTCGGCGGCGCGAGCGGGATGCGGGTCGAGCCGGTCGAGAACCGGCGCGACCTCGACACGGTCGTGATCTCCGATCTCGCCTTCGTGCTCGACGCCGACTACCGTCCGCTCAGCTCGGCGGGCCGCTCGCAGACGCCCGACGGGGTGCAGGCCGACACGCTCTTCGTCTACCGCGACTGGGGCGTGCCGGTGACGATCGCGCCGCCCGTCTGAGCCGCGCCGCCGCCCGCGGCGGAAGGACCGGCGGCCGGCGCCGGGAGCCCGGATCGGGTGTCGCAGGTCGTCGCTAGGCTGGTCGCGTGCCTGACGACGACAAGCCCACACTCCTGATCATCGACGGCCACTCGCTCGCGTTCCGCGCCTTCTACGCGCTGCCGGTCGACAGCTTCGTGACCCGCGACGGGCAGCACACGAACGGCATCCACGGGTTCATCTCGATGCTGCTCAACCTGCTGCAGAACGAGAAACCGACGCACCTCGCGGTCGCCTTCGACATCTCGCGCTACTCCTTCCGCACGCGCGAGCACCCGGAGTACAAGGGCACCCGCGGCGAGACGCCGGCCGAGTTCGTCGGGCAGATCCCGCTGCTCGAAGAGGCGCTGCACGCCATGGGCATCGCGACCCTGAGCAAAGAGGACTTCGAGGCCGACGACATCCTCGCCACCCTCTCGACCCAGGGGGCGGCCGAGGGCTATCGCGTGCTCGTCGTGTCGGGCGACCGCGACACGATCCAGCTCGTCGACGATGACATCACGCTGCTCTACCCGAACGTGCGCGGGGTCTCCGAGCTCAAGCGCTACGACCGCGACGCCGTCGTCGAGCGCTACGGCATCGAGCCGGCGCAGTACCCCGAGATCGCGGCGCTCGTCGGCGAGACCAGCGACAACCTGGTCGGCATCGACAAGGTCGGCGAGAAGACCGCCGTCAAGTGGATCCAGCAGTACGGCACCGTCGACGAGCTGCTGAAGCACGCCGACGACATCAAGGGCGTCGTCGGCAACAACCTGCGCGAGCAGCAGGACCGCGCGGTGCGCAACCGCCGCCTCAACCGTCTCGTGCGCGACGTCGAGCTGCCCTACGGCCCCGCCGACCTGGCGCGCAAGCCGATCGACGCGGCCGCGGTGCGCGAGGTCTTCGCGCGACTGCAGTTCCGCACGCTGCTCGATCGCGTGATCAAGCTCGAGGGCACGGCCGAGGATGCGGCGGCCGGCGTCGAGCAGACGCTGGCGGGAGCCGGTGCGCCCGCCGTGCGCCAGATGGTCGACGAGGAGCTCGCGAAGTGGCTGCAGACCGCCACGAAGTCGAGCGATCCGCTCGGCCTGCGCGTGGTCGTGACCGGCGGGCAACTCGACGGCTTCGGCATCGCGACGCCCACCGAGACCGCCTGGGTCCCCTGGGGCGCCCACCGCCCCGACTACGCCGCGCTCGAGGAATGGCTGGCGAGCCCGGCCCCCAAGGTGCTGCACGAGTCGAAGCGCGCGATCAAGGCGCTCGCCCGGCTCGACATCCCGCTCGACGGCGTCGTCTTCGACACCGCGATCGCCGGCTGGCTGCTGCGGCCCGGCAACAAGCCGGAGTCGCTGTCGAAGCAGGTCTACGACCACCTCGGCGAGACCCTGCCCGAGCCCGACCCCAACCAGCTCGTGCCCGAGGCTCAGGTCAGCCCGGCGACCGAGGCCTGGTACCTGCTGCGCCTGCGCGACGAGTTCCAGGAGCAGCTCGACGCCGGCTCGCTCGGCGTGCTCGCCGACATCGAGGTGCCGCTCATCCCGGTGCTCGCCCGCATGGAGCTGCAGGGCATCACGGTCGACGGCGAGGTGCTCGGCTCGCTCAACACGCGCCTGACCGAGGCGGCGGGGGAGTACGCCGCGTCCGCCTACGCCGAGATCGGCCGCGAGGTGAACCTCGGCTCGCCCAAGCAGCTTCAGGAGGTGCTCTTCGAGCAGCTGCAGATGCCCAAGACCCGCGCGAACAAGACCGGCTACTCGACGGATGCGGCGGCGCTGGCCGACCTGCAGGAGCAGAACCCGCATCCCTTCCTCGAGCTGCTGCTCAAGCATCGCGACGCGACCAAGCTCAAGCAGATGGTCGAGACCCTCGAGAAGGCGGTCGCGGCCGACGGCCGCGTGCACACGACCTACGAGCAGGCCGGCTCGAGCACGGGCCGCCTGTCGTCGAACGACCCCAACCTGCAGAACATCCCGATCAAGACCGAGACCGGGCGCGAGGTGCGCTCGGCGTTCCGCAGCGGGCCGGAGTTCTCGCAGCTGATCACGGCCGACTACTCGCAGATCGAGATGCGCATCATGGCGCACCTCTCGGGCGACGAGGGCCTGATCGAGGCGTTCCACTCGGGGGAGGACCTGCACCGCTTCGTCGGCGCGCGCATCTTCCACGTCGACCCCGCCGATGTCACGCCGGTCATGCGCACGAAGGTCAAGGCGATGTCGTACGGCCTCGCCTACGGCCTGAGCGCCTTCGGCCTGTCGAAGCAGCTGCGCATCGAGACGAAGGAGGCCAAGGAGCTCATGGCCGACTACTTCGCCCGCTTCGGGGCCGTGCGCGACTACCTGCGCGGCGTCGTCGAGCAGGCGCGCGTCGACGGCTACACGACCACGATCTTCGGTCGTCGCCGGCCGTTCCCCGACCTGGTGTCGACGAACCGCGTGCTGCGCGACAACGCCGAGCGCCAGGCGCTGAACTCGCCCATCCAGGGCTCGGCCGCCGACATCATCAAGCGCGCCTCGATCGACATCGACGCCGACATCCGCGAGCAGCAGCTCGCCTCGCGCATGCTGCTGCAGGTGCACGACGAGCTCGTCTTCGAGGTCGCCGAGGGCGAGCAGGAGGCGATGGCCGAGATCGTGCGCTCGCGCATGGAGGGCGCCGCCGAGCTGTCGGTGCCGCTCGTCGTGCAGGTCGGCGTCGGCGCGAACTGGGACGCCGCCGCGCACTAGACACCCCCGATCTCGCCCGTTTCGTTCCGGGTTCGCCACGCCGCGCCGCCCGTCTGTGTTGACATCCGCAGGCAATCGGGCTTTTATGGGCACAGACCAACACAGGTCTTTGTCAGAAATCAGCACGGCGATCGGCGATCGCATCCCACGAAGAGGTCGGATCGATGTACGCACCGGAGCGTCACCAGCAGATCCTCGCCACCGCGCGCTCGCGCGGTCGCGTGGATGTCGCCGGTCTCGCCAAGGAGCTCTCGGTCACGCCCGAGACGGTGCGCCGCGATCTGACCGCCCTCGAACGCCGCGGCGTGCTGCGTCGCGTGCACGGCGGGGCCATCCCGGTCGAGCGCCTGGGCATCGAGCCGGGCGTCGCCGACCGCGAGGTGCGCGCGACCGGCGAGAAGGAGACCATCGCCCGCGCCGCGCTCGACGAGCTGCCCGACGGCGGCTCGATCATCCTCGACGCCGGCACCACGACCGTGCGCCTGGCCGAGCTCCTGCCGACCGACCGCGAGTTCACGGTCGTCACCCACAGTCTTCCCGTGGCCGCCGCGCTCGTCGCGCGCCCGAACATCAGCCTGCACCTGCTGGGCGGCGTCGTCCGTCCGCGCACGCTCGCCGCCGTCGGCGAGTGGACGCGGGCGCAGATCGGCGAGGTCTTCGCCGACGTGGCGTTCATGGGAACGAACGGAATCAGCGTCGAGCGCGGTCTCACCACGCCCGACATGGCCGAGGCCTCGGTGAAGCGCGAGCTCATCGCCGCCGCGCGCCGCACGGTGCTGCTGGCCGACCACACCAAGTTCGGCCGCGAGGACTTCGCCCGCGTCGCCCCGATCTCGGCGATCGACACGATCATCACCGACGCCGCGATCGACGCCGAGCTGGCTGAGGACCTCGAGAACGCCGGACCGCGGGTGGTGATCGTGCCGTGATCGTCACGCTGACCCTCAACCCGAGCCTCGACCGCACGGTCACGCTCGACCGGCTCGTGCCCGGCGCCGTGCTGCGCACCTCCGAGCCCGTGCTCGAGCCCGGCGGCAAGGGCGTCAACGTCACCCGCGCGCTCACCGCCAACGGCCACCCCTCGATCGCGGTCGTGCCCGTCGCCGGAGCCGAGGGCAGCGAGCTCGGCCGGCTGCTGGATGCGGCGGAGGTCGACGGCCGCTACGTCGCCGTGAGCGGTCGCACCCGCTCGAACCTCAGCATCGTCGGCGACGACGGCACCGTCACCAAGCTCAACGAGCCCGGCTCGCCGCTCGACGCGGACGATCTGCTCGCGATCGCGACCACGCTGCGCGGCACCGTGCGCCCCGGCGACTGGCTGGTCGTCTCGGGCAGCGTCACGCCCGGGCTCATCGCCGACGACCTGCGCGCCCTCATCGAGGCCGCCGGCGCCGGGGGAGCCCAGGTCGCCGTCGACACGAGCGGCGAGGCCCTCGCCGCGGCGGTGTCGGCCGCGCCGCGCATCCTGAAGCCCAACCGCGACGAGCTCGCCGAGCTCGTCGGCCGCCCCCTGCACACGATCGCCCACGTGCTCGACGCCGCGCGCCAGGTGCGCGACGGCGGCGTGGGCATCGTGCTCGTCACGCTCGGCGCCGCGGGCGCCGTGCTCGTCGCCGACGACGTCGAGCTCGTCGGCGAGTCGCCCGTCGCCCGCCCGGTCAGCCCGGTCGGCGCGGGAGACTGCCTGCTCGCCGGGTTCCTGTCGCGCTACGGCGCCGACGGGGCCTTCAGCGCGGGCGCGTCGGTCGAGAGCGATCTCGCCGATGCGTTCACGACCGGCCTGACCTGGGGCGCGGCCGCGGCCGGACTCCCCGGCAGCGCCGTGCCGTCGCCCGGCGACCTCCATCCCGAGAACGTCCAGCTGGTGTGGCAGCCAGACCTGGATCGGCCCCTCGTGGCCGGCTGACGCCGAACCCTGCACCACCACCTACCACCGCACCTCACTCTGTACGAAGGAGTACCCCCGATGTCCGACTACACCCCCGCCGCCACCGGCTCCGGGGCGCGCGCCCGCGTCCAGCGGTTCGGCGCGTTCCTCGCCGGCATGGTGATGCCGAACCTGGGCGCGTTCATCGCCTTCGGCCTCGTCACGGCCCTCTTCATCCCGACCGGATGGATCAACACGATCGCCGGCACCACCGAGAACCCGCTGCCCATCACGGTGCAGATCGGGCAGCTCGTCGGTCCGCTGATCTCGATCCTGCTGCCGCTGCTGATCGGCTACACCGGCGGCAAGATGGTCTACGAGACCCGCGGCGCCGTCGTCGGCGCGGTCGCGACCCTCGGCGGCATGCTGTCGCCCGTCGCGCTGCAGCTCGTCGGCATCCAGCTGAACGCCGACGAGCCGGCCGCCGCCCCCGAGAACATCGCGGGCATCGCGCCGAACTTCCTCGCGGCTTTCATCCTCGGACCGCTCACCGCCCTGCTGCTGAAGCTCTGGGACCGCGCCATCGCCGGCAAGGTCAAGGGCGGCTTCGAGATGCTGGTCGACAACTTCTCGGCCGGCATCATCGGCGGCGCCATGGCCGTGCTCGGCCTCTACGTCGTCGGCTGGGCCACCTTCTGGGTCGCTCAGGGACTCGGCGCCGCGACGAACGCGCTGGTCGAGGCGAAGCTGCTGCCGCTGGTGTCGATCATCGTCGAGCCCGCGAAGATCCTCTTCCTCAACAACGCCCTGAACCACGGCGTGTTCACCCCGCTGGGCGCCGAGCAGGCCGCGGGCGAGGCCGGCAAGTCGATCCTCTTCATGCTTGAGTCGAACCCCGGCCCGGGCCTCGGCATCCTGACCGCGATGCTGCTCTTCGGACCCCGTGCGATCCGCCCGACCGTCCCGGCCGCGATGGTCGTGCACTTCCTCGGCGGCATCCACGAGATCTACTTCCCCTACGTGCTCATGAAGCCGATCCTCGTGATCGCCGCGATCGCGGGTGGCGCCACCGGCGTGCTGTGGGAGGTCATCTGGGGTCTGGGCCTGCGGGCTCCCGCCTCCCCGGGATCCGTGATCGCCTGGATCCTGGTCTCGCCGCCTGACAACGTGCTGCTCAACCTGGTCGGCATCGTGCTGGCGGCCGCGGTCGCGGCGCTCGTCGGCTCGGCCCTGCTCAAGTTCGGCCGCGGTGAGAGCGCAGCTGACGAGGCGATGAACCTCGAAGCGGCTCAGCAGAAGTCGGCGCAGAATAAGGCACAGTCGAAGAACCAGCCCGCGGCCGACGCCGCGAGCTGACCCGACCACCTCACTCATCGAAGGAGAGACCCTCATGGCAACCATCGACGGATCGAACGTCAAGAAGCTCATCGTGGCCTGCGACGCGGGGATGGGATCGAGCGTCATGCTCGCCTCGACCCTCAAGAAGCAGCTCGCCAAGAGCGGCGTGACGGTCGAGCACTCGCCCGTCGCGCACATCCCGGCCGACGCCGACGTGGTTGTCACCCAGGCGAGCCTGGCTGAGCGCGCCCGGGGCGTCGTGCCCGACGTCCCGGTCGTGCCCTTCCAGCTCTTCATGGGCGACCCCTCGGTCACCAAGGTCGTCAAGGCGATCCTGAACGGCGAGACGGTCGAGGTCTGATCCGATGAGCGACGAGTCGAAGCCCCTGACCGAGCTGCTGGCCGAGCAGTCCATCCGACTGGATGCGACGGCGACCGACCGCGACGACGCGATCCGTCAGGCGGGCCAGGCCCTGCTCGACGCGGGGGCGATCGACGCCTCGTACATCGACGCGATGCTCGAGCGCGAGAACTCGGTGTCGACCTTCGTCGGCGAGGGTGTGGCGATCCCGCACGGCACCCTCGCCGGCAAGGAGGCGGTGAAGGACGACGCGCTCAGCGTCATCCGCTTCCCCGCCACGGTCGACTGGGACGGCAACGAGGTCAGCGTGGCCGTGGGGATCGCCGCGAAGGGCAACGGGCACATCGCCCTGCTCTCGCAGCTCGCGACGATCCTGCTCGACCCGGAGAAGGCGGCCGCCCTGCGCGGCGCGACGACCCCGGAGACGGTCTACGAGCTGCTCGCCGCCACTGACGAGGACGAGTAATCAGCTCGTGAGAGTCGCGAGGTTCCACGCCCCGGGCGACATCCGTCTCGAGACGGATCCCGACCCGGTGGCGTCTGACGACGAGGTCGTGATCCGCGTGCGCGCGTGCTCGACCTGTGGAACCGACGTCAAGATCTCCCGCTCGGGCCACCCGAACATGTCTGCTCCGCAGGTCATGGGCCACGAGATCGCGGGAGAGATCACCCAGGTCGGCGCGCGCGTCGACGGGTGGAGCGTCGGGGATCGCGTGCAGGTCATCGCCGCGATCCCCGACGGCACCTGCCGGGAGTGCCGTTCCGGCTTTCCGGCGGTGTGCCGCAACCAGCTGTCGATGGGCTACCAGTTCGCGGGCGGCTTCGCCGAGCACATGATCGTGCCGCGCGAGGTGCTCGCGGTCGACGGACTGAACCGCATCCCGGACACCCTCTCCTTCGCCGAGGCCTCGCTGGCCGAGCCGCTCGCCTGCGTGCTCAACGGCCAGCAGATCGCGGGCGTCGGCGACGGCGACACGGTCGTCGTGATCGGCGCCGGCCCGATCGGCTGCCTGCACGTGCGGCTCGCGCGGGCCCGCGGATCCGAGCGCGTCATCCTGATCGACCTCAACGCCGAACGCCTGGCGGCCTCGGCCGCGCTCGTGCAGCCCGACCTGGCCCTCGCGGCCGGCGACGGCGACATCGTCGAGCAGGTTCTCGAAGCGACCGGCGGCGACGGCGCCGACGTCGTCATCACCGCCGCCGCGTCAGGCCGAGCCCAGGAGCTGGGCCTGCAGATGCTGGCCCGCCGGGGTCGGCTCAGCCTGTTCGGCGGGCTGCCGAAGGACGCCGCCGTCATCGCGCTGGATGCGAACCTCGTGCACTACCGCGAGCTCAGCGTGCTGGGCGTCAACGGCTCGAGCCCCGCCCACAACGCCGAGGCGCTGCGCCTCATCGCGACCGGCGCCGTGCCGGTCGCCGACCTCATCACCCACCGCCTCCCGCTCGAGCAGGTGCTCGACGCGATCGAGCTCGTCGCCCGCGGCGAGGCCATCAAGGTCACGATCGAGCCCTGACCTCCGGCGGTCCGCCGCCGTCCGACTTCGACTTCCGACCACCACGACCCCCGACCCTCAGGAGGATCCCATGCCCGAACGCACCGTCACCGTCGCCTCGAGCGTCGGCCTGCACGCCCGCCCCGCCTCGCTCTTCAGCCAGGCCGCCGCGAAGGTCGGAGTGCCCGTCACGCTCACCTCGGCCGCCGGCAAGTCGGTCAACGCCGCCAGCATCCTCGGCGTGCTCTCGCTCGGCATCGGCTCGGGCGAGGAGGTCACCCTGGCCTCCGATGCCGAGGGCTCGGAGGGCGCGCTCGACGAGCTCGTCGCGCTGCTGTCGCGCGACCTCGACAAGGAGTGACGACCCGCTGATCGTCCGGTCCGGTCGGTGGACCGTCCGGACCACCGCGTGCCAGGCTGGGGCTCATGGCGAATGAACCCCAGCCCGGCCGCGCATCCACCGAGCTCGACGCCGTCGCGGAGCGATGGATCGACACCCAGCTGGAGCTCTTCCCCGAGTTCCACGTCTACCTCGGCCGCCCGGGCCGCGAGGGCGAGTACTCCGACTACTCGCCGGCCGGCTCCGAGCGCGCCGTCGCCGCGATGCGCGCGACCCTCGACGAGGTGCGTCGCGCGCCCGTCGCCGACGAGATCGACCGCGTCACGCAGCTCGACCTGAGCCGCGAGCTCGAGCTCGAGATCGCGAAGCACGAGGCCGGCTTCCCCCTGCGCGACCTCAACGTGATCGCCTCGCCCGCGCAGGAGCTGCGGGACATCCTCGACCTCGAGCCGACCGCCATCCCCGAGAACTGGGAGGCGATCGCGACCCGCCTGCGCAATCTGCCGGGCGCTCTCGACGGCTACGTCGCGACGCTGCGCGAGGGCATCCGCACCGGCGTCGTGCCGGCCGTGCGCCAGGTGCGCGAGGTCGCGACGCAGGCCCGCCGCCAGGCCGCCGCCGACGGCTTCTTCGCCGAGTTCACCGGCTCGGCCACGGCCGACGGCCACGAGCTGCCCGAGTCGCTGCGCACCGAGCTGGGCCGCGCCGCCGAAGGCGCCACGGCCGCCTACGGCCGCCTCGCCGAGTTCCTCGAGCAGGAGCTCGCCCCCGTCGCGCCCGAGAAGGACGCGGTGGGCCGCGAGCTCTATGAGCTCGCCTCGCGCGGCTTCCTCGGCGCCGTCGTCGACCTCGACGAGACCTACGAGTGGGGCATCGAGGAGCTCGCGCGCATGACCGCCGAGCAGGAGTCGATCGCCGCCGAGATCGTCGCGGGCGGGGGAGTGGCCGAGGCCATCGCGTTCCTCGACGCCGACCCGGCGAGCAAGCTGCACGGCACCGAGGCGCTGCAGCGCTGGATGCAGGAGACCAGCGACCGGGCGATCGAGGAGCTCGGCCGCACCCACTTCGACATCGCGCCCGAGATGCGCGCGCTCGAGTGCCGCATCGCGCCGACGCAGGAGGGCGGCATCTACTACACCGGCCCCTCCGACGACTTCGCGCGCCCGGGCCGGATGTGGTGGAGCGTGCCCGAGGGCGTGACCGAGTTCGACACCTGGCGCGAGCTGACCACCGTCTACCACGAGGGCGTTCCGGGCCATCACCTGCAGATCGCGCAGGCGACCTTCAACAAGGCCGAGCTCAACACCTGGCGCCGCTTCGCCGGCACCTCGGGTCACGCCGAGGGCTGGGCGCTCTACGCCGAGCGCCTCATGGCCGACCTCGGCTACCTCGACAGGCCGGCCGACCGCTTCGGCATGCTCGACGGGCAGCGGATGCGCGCGGCCCGCGTCGTGCTCGACATCGGCGTGCACCTCGAGAAGCGGATGCCCGGTTCCGACCGGGTCTGGACGGGCGACGACGCCTTCCCCTTCCTGCGCGCCAATGTGAACATGCCCGACGAATTCGTGCGCTTCGAGACCAACCGCTACCTCGGCTGGCCGGGGCAGGCGCCGTCGTACAAGGTCGGCCAGCGCATCTGGGAGCAGCTCCGCGACGAGTACCGCCGCCGCGAGGGCGCGGCCTTCGACATGAAGCGCTTCCACCAGAAGGCCCTCGACATCGGCGGCGTCGGCCTCGACACGCTGAAGTCGGCGCTGCTCGACTGACCGCTCCGGCGTCCACCCCCGGTCGGGGGATCGGACGCGCGCACGATGGCACCTACGCTCGATGAAGTCGAAAGGGCCTCATCATGCGCCGTGCCATCCGCGTGCTCGCGCCCGCTCTCGTCGTGGTGACCCTCCTCGCGGGCTGCGCACTGCAGCCCTTCGTCCGTGGGATGGGCGATGGCGACGCCGGTGCATCGAGCGCCGACGACTCCGCACGCACGACGCAGGTCGGCGCCGACGAGGGCACCTGCGCCGACCCCGATGGCAGTGACCTCGCGGCCGAGTGGAGCGCCACATGGCGCGAGGCCTGGGGGCTCGCGCCGTACTCCGGGGCCGTCGACGCCGAGCTCCTCTTCGATGTCGCGCCATCCTGCGTGCTCGCGGGCACCTCATCCTGGGGTGGTGGAGGGGTCGACGACTGCGCGGGCTGGGACTGCGACGCGCAGTTCCCTGACGGCGCTTTCGTGCAGGCCTACTACTACGCGCGGGATCCGGCCGAACTGCGCACGGCACGCGACGCGCTGCTGGCGCGTCTGCAGGCGCGAGGATTCGAGCTGATCGATGATTACGCCGGCGGCGACGACCTCGGCGACCTCTTCATCGAGTACTACCGCGATGCGGACGGCCCGGACGGGAGCCACGGGATCGCGATCGCGCTCGGAGGGCCGGGAGACGACGACGGGCTGTGGCCGGGGGTCGTCTCGGTGGGGCTGGTCTACGCCGACATCACGATCGTGACGCTCGCGCCCGGCGCCGACCACGACAGCTGATCCCATCTGACCGCGGGGAATGGATGCCGTGGTTGAACCGTTTCCCCGGGATGGCTAAGCTAGACCGTCGCTTCTCTGCGACATCCCATCCGCACGCCGTCGGCGAAGCATCGTGATCACTCGCGTGAGACCGGTCCTCTTCCTCCGGAAGCACGTCGTCGTCGGCCTGACATGACCCCCGGGCATCCGCCCCACGGAGCAACCACTACATGACTACCGCTACGACCGCCACGGCCCCCAAGCAGATCGCGATCGACGACATCGGATCCGCCGACGACTTCCTGGCCGCGGTCGAGAAGACGCTCAAGTTCTTCAACGACGGAGACCTCATCGAGGGCACCGTCGTCAAGATCGATCGCGACGAGGTCCTCCTCGACGTGGGCTACAAGACCGAGGGCGTCATCCCCTCGCGCGAGCTCTCGATCAAGCACGACGTCGACCCCAACGAGGTCGTCGAGGTCGGCGACACCGTCGAGGCCCTCGTTCTCCAGAAGGAGGACAAGGAAGGCCGCCTGATCCTGTCGAAGAAGCGCGCGCAGTACGAGCGCGCCTGGGGCGACGTGGAGAAGATCAAGGAGTCGGACGGCGTCGTCACCGGCACCGTCATCGAGGTCGTCAAGGGCGGCCTCATCGTCGACATCGGCCTCCGCGGCTTCCTCCCGGCCTCGCTCATCGAGCTGCGCCGCGTGCGCGACCTCACGCCGTACCTCGGCCAGGAGATCGAGGCGAAGATCCTCGAGCTCGACAAGAACCGCAACAACGTGGTCCTGAGCCGCCGTGCGCTGCTCGAGCAGACCCAGTCGGAGTCGCGCTCGACCTTCCTCAACAACCTCTCGAAGGGGCAGGTCCGCAAGGGCGTCGTCTCGTCGATCGTCAACTTCGGCGCGTTCGTCGACCTGGGCGGCGTGGACGGCCTCGTGCACGTCTCCGAGCTCAGCTGGAAGCACATCGAGCACGCCAGCGAGGTCGTCGAGGTCGGCCAGGAGGTCACCGTCGAGATCCTCGAGGTCGACCTGGAGCGCGAGCGCGTGTCGCTGTCGCTCAAGGCGACGCAGGAGGACCCGTGGCAGGTCTTCGCCCGCACCCACGCGATCGGCCAGATCGCCCCGGGCAAGGTCACCAAGCTCGTCCCCTTCGGCGCCTTCGTGCGCGTGGCCGACGGCATCGAGGGCCTCGTGCACATCTCGGAGCTCTCGACCAAGCACGTCGAGCTCGCCGAGCAGGTCGTCTCGGTCGGCGACGAGGTCTTCGTCAAGGTCATCGACATCGACCTCGACCGTCGCCGCATCAGCCTCTCGCTGAAGCAGGCGAACGAGGGCATCGACCCCAACTCGGCCGAGTTCGACTCGGGCCTGGCCGCGCTGTACGGCATGGTCACCGAGTACGACGAGCAGGGCAACTACAAGTACCCCGAGGGCTTCGACCCGGAGACGGGCGAGTGGCTCGAGGGCTTCGAGGCGCAGCGCGAGGCCTGGGAGGGCGAGTACGCCGCCGCTCAGACCCGCTGGGAGGCGCACAAGGCGCAGATCCTGGCGGCCGAGGCGGCCGGCGACAACGACGACTTCCTCCCGAGCACGTCGTCGAGCTACTCGAGCGACAGCAACTCCGGCACCCTCGCCGACGACGAGTCGCTCGCGGCTCTGCGCGAGAAGCTGTCGGGCAACGCCTGATCGCACGTCATCGGCTGATCCAGCCGAGACCCGCTTCGGAAGCCGGTCGACACCTCGTGTCGGCCGGCTTCCGGCGTATCACCACCGGGCCTGCTGCAGGACCGCCGTCGGCGAGTGGATGCCGCATCCGGCTGGCTAGGCTGGATCGGTGAGCTGGATCGGACTGACCGGAGGCATCGCGGCGGGCAAGTCGGCGGTCGCCGCACGTCTGGCCGAGCACGGCGCGGTCGTGATCGACGCGGACGTGGTCGCGCGCGAGGTCGTGGAGCCCGGCACGCCGGGGCTCGCGGCCGTGGCGGAGGCCTTCGGCCCCGAGGTGCTCGACGCGGAGGGCGCGCTGAACCGGCCCGCGCTCGGCGCGATCGTCTTCCGCGACCCCGAGAAGCGCGGGGTGCTCGAGGGCATCCTGCATCCGGCGATCCGGGAGCGCACGCGCGCGTTGCGGGATGCCGCTCTCGCCCGCGACTCACAGGCGGTGGTCGTCAACGACGTGCCGCTGCTGGTCGAGTCGCGGGGGAGCGATCACGGCTTCGACGAGGTGCTGGTCGTGCAGGCGCCGGCCGAGGAGCGCATCCGGCGCATGGTCGAGCTGCGCGGCATGGAACGCGCGGAGGCCGAGCGCCGCATCGCCGCGCAGGCGAGCGACGCGCAGCGCGCCGCGGTCGCCACGCGGATCATCGACTCCAGCGGAACCCTCGAGAGCACGCTCGCCCAGGTCGACGCCTGGTGGACGCAGCACACGGCGCTCGCGTCGCCCTCAGCACACGCCGCTCACAGCCCGCACACACCCGGCGCATCGGCCGCTCAGTCCGACGCCGGTAGCGTGGAGCGGTGAACGACGCCCGAACTCCCGATGGCGGCAGCGCCGACGATCCGGTCGCCGCGTCGACCGGGACCCTGGATGCGCTGCTCGCGCAGCGCGCCGCGCAGAGCCCCGACGCGGTCTACCTCGAAGACGCCCGCAGCGACCGAGCCCTGACCTTCGCCGAGCTGCGTGAGCTGACCACCGCCTGGCGCGAGCGGTTCGGCGAGCTCGCGCTGCGCCCCTCGGCCGCCGTGCTCGTCGACCTGGCCGATCCCCTCGCCTTCGCGGTCGTGCACCTGGCGGCGATCGCCCACGGACTCCGGTCGCTGCCCGTCGACCCCTCCGCCGCGGCGGGCGAGCCCGCGCGTCTGGCCGGACTCATCCGCGGCGCCGGCGTGCTCGTGAGCGACGGCGACGACGACCGCGCGGTCGCCGGCGTGGCGCGCATCCGCCCCGCCGATGCGGAGAGCGGCGGTCTCCGCCCCGATGTCGTCGAGTTCCCCGCCGACGCCGGTTCAGCCGCGACCGTGCCGGTCGACCCCGCCGAGCCCCGCGAGACCGGCTCGGCCGTGCTCTTCACCTCCGGCAGCACGGGGACGCCGAAGGGCGTCGAGCTGCCCGAGCCGCAGCTGCTGTTCGTCGCGCGTCAGGTCGTCGACGACCTGCGCCTCGAGCCCGGCGATCGCGGCTTCAACTCGCTGCCACTGCACCACGTCAACGCCGAGGTCGTCGCGCTGCTCGCGACGCTGACGGCGGGCTCGACGCTCGTGCTCGACCGCCGCTTCCGGCGCACCGGCTTCTGGGAGCTGCTCGCCGAACGGCGCGTGACCTGGCTCAACGCCGTCCCGGCCATCCTCGCCGTGCTCGCCCGCTCGGGTCCGCTCGCGCCGCCCGCGACCCTGCGCCTCATCCGCTGCGCGTCGTCGCCCCTGCCCGACCGCATCCGCGAGCAGCTCGACCCGATCCCGCTCGTGCTCAGCTGGGGAATGACCGAGGGCGCCAGCCAGATCACGGCGACCGACCCGACCCCGGCGGCGAGCGCGGAGGGCGTCGGCCTGCCGCGGGGGAGCGAGGTCGTCGCGCGCGGCGACGACGGTGCGGCGCTGGCCGCGGGCGAGGTCGGCGCGCTCTGGATCCGCGGACCCGGCGTGATCGATGGCTATCTGTTCGGCGCGGCGGCCGACCGCTTCGACGCCGACGGCTGGCTGCGCACGGGCGACCTCGGCGCGGTGGATGCCGACGGCCGGGTCAGCCTGGTCGGCCGCGACGACGACGTGATCAACCGCGGCGGCGAGAAGGTCTATCCCGGAGAGGTGGAGGAAGTGCTGCTGCAGGACGAGCGCGTGCAGGAGGCGGTCGTGATCGGCCGCCCCGATGAGGTGCTGGGGGCCGTGCCGGTCGCCTACGTGATCCCGGCGCCGGGCGTCGAGCGCTCCGAGTCCGCCGACGCCGAGCTGGTCGCCTCGCTCACCGCGGCCGCCGATCGGGGGCTCGCGCGCTTCCGTCGCCCCGTCGAGATCGCGGTCGTCGCCGACCTGCCGCGCGCCGCCGCCGGCAAGGTGCAGCGCAGCCGCGTGCGCGAGCTCGACGCCCCGAGCGGCCCGGCCGCCCCCTCCGGTCCCACCGGCCCGACCGCGCCCTCGGCGCCGGCCGGAGCCGCCGGATGAGCGCCGCCGCCACCGTCGTCACGAAGGCACGTCACCTCTACGAGGTGGATGTGCTGCGCATCCTGACCTTCGCCTGCGTCATCGGCGTGCACACGACGAGCCATACGGCCCGCTCGGAGGACGTCGGGCTCTACGGCCTGCTCGCCCTGCTGCACTTCACCCGCGAGGTGTTCTTCTGGCTGACGAGCTTCGTGCTCGCGCTGAGCTACCTGGCCAAGCCGACGCCGCTGAAGAAGTTCTGGCCGAAGCGCTTCCTGCTGGTCGGCATCCCGTATCTGACCTGGACGGCGATCTACTTCCTCGCCTCCAACATCCAGCGCGACGACCTCGAGTGGAACGACATCGGCGGCTTCCTCTACCGCGTCGTGACCGGCACCGGCTGGTACCACCTGTACTTCCTGCTCGTGACGATGCAGGTGTACCTGCTGCACCCGCTGATCATGTGGCTCGTGCGCAAGACGGCCGGCCGGCATGCGCTGCTGCTGAGCGTCGCGGCGGTGTTCCAGCTCGCGATCACGGCGGTCTACATGTACCTGCCGGGCTCGCTCGGCTTCGTATCGTCGAACTCGAAGATCTTCTTCTTCAGCTACCTGTTCTTCATCCTGGCCGGGGCGGTCTGCGCCTGGCACAAGGATGCGTTCCTGGGCTGGGTGCGCGGCAACCGGCGGCTGATCGCCGTGATCACCGCGGTCGGCGCGCTCGTGCTGCTGACCTGGTGGTGGATCGCGCACCTGCAGGGGCTCTCGCTCTACCGCGCCGGCACGCCGCTGCAGCCGATCATGATGGTCTGGTCGGCCGCGATCGGCCTCGGCTTCCTCGCCCTCGGCACCTGGTGGGCCGATCGCCGCGACCCGGCGAGCTTCACGGCGCGCGCCGTCGACCAGGCATCCGACCGCTCCTTCGCGATCTTCCTGATCCACCCGCTGCTCATCTGGGTGCTCGGCTGGGCCGGCGCGGGCTGGCTCGCCTCGGTCGTGCCGAGTCCGTGGCTGACCCTGCTGGTCTACGTGACCGTGATCGCGGGCTCGATCGTGTTCGCCGAGATCGCGCGGCGCACCCCGGCCAGCCTGCCGCTGACGGGGCGCCGCTACCAGCGCCGCCGCGTCGGCGGCTGACCGCTCAGGCCACGCGCTCCTCGGCCGGAGCGATCGGGTCGACGCGCTTCGGGCGCATGACCGCGGCCAGCACGGTCGCGGCGACGAGGATGCCGATCGACAGCCCGAACGGGAAGCCGAAGCTGCCGGTCGAGTCGGCCAGCGCGCCGATGATCGGGGGCGAGACGATGCCGGCGATGCCGAAGCCGGTGTTCATCATGCCGCTGGCCGTTCCCGACCAGGTGGGCGCGACATCCATCGGGATCGACCACAGCTGCGCGTTGGTCAGCTCGAGGAAGAAGAACGACAGCGCGAGCGACACGACGGCGACCCACAGCGGCGGGGTGAAGACGACCGGCAGCAGGCAGACGACGCAGCCGATGAAGCCGATCAGCAGCAGCGTCTTGCGGGCGCGCAGCGCGTCGCCGGTGCGCACGTAGATGCGGTCGCTCCAGACGCCGCCGAGCGTGTCGCCGATCACGCCGCCCGCCAGGATGACCGAGGCCAGGATGCCGGTGCCGGTGAGCGCCTGGTCGTAGGTCTCGGTGAGCAGGGTCGGGATCCAGGTGAAGAACACCCAGGCTACCCAGCCGTAGCCGAAGTCGACGATCGTGACCGGCAGGATCGAGCGGATCAGGCGCTTCCACGGCACCGGCGGGCGGTCGGCGGCCTTGGGGATGTCGGGGATCTCCGACAGCTCCTGACGGCTGATGCCCTTCATGTCGCGGGGGCGATCGCGGAAGAGCATGTACCAGACGACCGCCCAGCCCATGCTGACGACGCCGGCGGCGATGAACGAGAAGCGCCAGTCGACCAGGCCGATGAGCCACGCGACGACGAAGGGCGCGGCGGCGGTGCCGAGACGGGATGCGGAGTGCACGATGCCCTGCACGAAGCCGTTGCGGTCCTGCGGCACCCAGCGGCTCATGGCCTGGGTCGCCGTCGGGAACGTGGCCGACTCGCTGAGGCCGAGCAGGCCGCGCGCCAGCAGCAGCGTCACGAGGCCGACCGCCATGCCGGTGAAGAGCGTCGAGACGCCCCAGAGCAGACCGAGCACGAGCAGGCCGAGGCGCGGGCCCATCTTCTCGCCGACCCAGCCGCCGAGGATCTGCAGCGAGACGTAGAAGGCTGAGAACACCGAGGCGAGCAGGCCGAACTGGGCCTTGTCGAGGCTGAACTCGTCCATGATGTGCGTCGCCGCGGTCGAGATGTTGGTGCGGTCGAAGTACGCGATGAAGTACATGACGCACAGCAGCACCACCACCCGGGTGCGTCGACGGTGCAGAAGCGGGGTGGGACGCACGGGGGAGGGCGCGGTGACGCTCATCGGATGACCTCGGATCGCGGGTTTCGGGGGCGCAGGATCACCCGGGAACGCTACTCGTCCACCCTATGTTCAGGCTATGTCCACCCGTCCGGCGCTCAGGCAACGTCCGGGCGCTCCCGGCACCCCAGCGCGTGTCGGTGGTCGTCCCTAGGCTGGAGCCATGGAACCGACCCGCTCCGTGCGCCCCTTCGAGGTGATCTCCGAGTACCAGCCGAGCGGCGACCAGCCGACGGCCATCGCGCAGCTCGCCGGCCGGGTGAACGCGGGCGAGACCGACATCGTGCTGCTGGGCGCGACGGGAACCGGCAAGTCGGCCACGACGGCCTGGCTCGTCGAGGCCGTGCAGCGCCCGACGCTCGTGCTCGCGCACAACAAGACGCTCGCCGCGCAGCTCGCGAACGAGTTCCGCGAGCTGCTGCCGAACAACGCGGTCGAGTACTTCGTCAGCTACTACGACTACTACCAGCCCGAGGCCTACGTGCCGCAGACCGATACCTTCATCGAGAAGGACTCCTCGGTCAACGCCGAGGTCGAGCGCCTGCGTCACTCGACGACGAACTCGCTGCTGTCGCGGCGCGACGTCATCGTCGTGTCCACGGTCTCGTGCATCTACGGCCTCGGCGCGGCAGAGGAGTACCTGGATGCGATGGTCGCCGTGCAGGTGGGTGATCGCGTCTCGCGCGACCGCCTCATCCGCCAGTTCGTCAACATGCAGTACGAGCGCAACGACATCGACTTCTCGCGCGGCAAGTTCCGCGTGCGCGGCGACACGATCGAGATCATCCCGATGTACGAGGAGCACGCGATCCGCATCGAGATGTTCGGTGACGAGATCGAGGCGCTCTACGAGCTGCACGCGCTCACCGGCGAGGTGATCCGCAAGATGGATGCGATCTCGGTGTTCCCGGCGACGCACTACGCGGCCAGCCCCGAGACGATGCACAAGGCGATCGGCACGATCAAGTCCGAGCTGGGGGAGCGGCTGCCCGAGCTCGAGCGCCAGGGCAAGCTGCTCGAGGCCCAGCGCCTGCGCATGCGCACGACCTTCGACCTCGAGATGATGGAGCAGATCGGGTTCTGCAACGGCATCGAGAACTACTCGCGGCACATGGACGGCCGCGTCGCCGGCCAGCCGCCGAACACGCTGCTCGACTACTTCCCCGACGACTTCCTCGTCGTCATCGACGAGTCGCACGTGACCGTGCCGCAGATCGGCGCGATGTACGAGGGCGACGCGAGCCGCAAGCGCACGCTCGTCGAGCACGGCTTCCGCCTGCCGAGCGCGCTCGACAACCGGCCGCTGCGCTGGGAGGAGTTCCTCGACCGCGTCGGGCAGAAGGTGTACCTCTCGGCGACCCCGGGGCGCTACGAGATGGGCGTCGCCGACGGCGTGGTCGAGCAGATCATCCGCCCGACCGGCCTCGTCGACCCGAAGATCGTGGTCAAGCCCTCGAAGGGGCAGATCGACGACCTGCTCGAGGAGATCCGCACCCGCGTCGAGCGCGATGAGCGCGTGCTGGTCACGACGCTGACCAAGAAGATGGCCGAGGAGCTCACCGACTTCCTCGGCGAGGCGGGCGTGCAGGTGCGCTACCTGCACAGCGACGTCGACACGCTGCGCCGCGTCGAGCTGCTGACCGAGCTGCGCGCCGGCGTCTACGACGTGCTCGTCGGCATCAACCTGCTGCGCGAGGGGCTCGACCTGCCCGAGGTGTCGCTGGTCGCGATCCTGGATGCCGACAAGGAGGGCTTCCTGCGCAGCTCGACCTCGCTCATCCAGACCATCGGCCGCGCCGCGCGCAACGTGTCGGGCGAGGTGCACATGTACGCCGACAACATGACCGACTCGATGGCCTCGGCGATCGAGGAGACCGAGCGGCGCCGCGAGAAGCAGATCGCCTACAACGTCGAGAACGGCATCGAGCCGACCGCGCTGCGCAAGCGCATCGCCGACATCACCGACGTGCTGGCGCGCGAGGGCGCCGACACGGCGAAGCTGCTTTCGGGGCGCGACCCCGGCAAGCGGGCCGCGACGCCGAACCTGCGGCGCGAGGGCCTGGCCGCGAAGGGCGCCAACGAGCTCGAGGCGATCATCGCCGATCTGAACAGCCAGATGCTCGCCGCCGCCGATGAGCTCAAGTTCGAGCTGGCCGGGCGGCTGCGCGACGAGCTCTCCGACCTCAAGAAGGAGCTGCGGCAGATGGAGGCCGCGGGGCACGTGCGCTGATCCCGCCGTGCTGCGGAGTCGCCTCCGGCGGGGTCCCGCGCTGATGGGGAGTGCTCTCCATCGCGTCGGAGCGGACGGGGGAGCACCATGGTGTCATCCCCGACGGGCGTCGAAGACCCCTCGACTTCTCGGTTAGGGTGATTCGGACTTCACGACGAGACACGGAGCAGAGCGCATGTCCACCCCGAACGATCCGAACGCGTATCCGCAGCAGCACGGTCAGCAGCCGAACGGCGGCTTCGGATACGGGTCGCCGCAGGGCGCTCCGCAGCAGCAGCCGACCCCGCCGCAGGGCGCGCCCGCCGGCGCCCCGTACGGCGCGGCCTACGGCGGCGGCACCCCCGTCGCCCCCACGGCGACGCCGGGCCCCGACGGCCGTCACCCCGGCTACCCGAACGCGACGCCGGGCATGACCGGTCTCGCCCGCGGCATCGTGATCGGCGGCATCGTTCTGGCCGCCCTCGTGGTCGGCGTCTTCGCCGTCAACACGATCCGCGACGTCGCGTTCTCGCCCAAGGCCGTGGCGATGGAGTACCTCAACGCGATCGCGTCGGGCGACCTCGAGAAGGCCGACAAGATGATCGAGCCCGACGGCACCGGCAGCCCCGATACCTCGCTCGTGAACAGCGAGGTGCTGAAGTCGGCCGAGAACCGCATCTCCGACGTGAAGGTCTCGCGCATCTCGAGCGGCGGCTACGCCACGATCAGCTACAAGCTCGACGGCCGCACCAACAACGACTACCTGCGCCTCGAGCGCGACGGCAAGCAGGCCGTCTTCTTCGACAAGTGGGTCATCGCCGACTCGCTCGCCGGCACCATCACGGTCAGCGCCCGCGGGGCCGACGCCGTGTCGGTCAACGGCGTCGAGGTCGATCTGCCGCAGAAGGACTACGGCGTCGTGCGCATGGTCGCCTACCCGGGTGTCTACGACGTGTCGATCCCCGACACCAGCAAGTGGCTCGCTGCCGACAAGGCCAAGCTCGTCGTCGGCGGCAGCGCCGCCTCGTACTCGTCGGCCGACCTCGAGGTCAAGCCGACGCAGGCGCTCGAGAAGGAGGTCGAGTCGCAGGTCAAGGCCTACCTCGACGAGTGCGCGGCCAGCACCGACACGCGTCCGAGCGGATGCCCCTTCCGCACCTACGCCTACGGCGACGTGCAGGGCCTCAGCTGGAAGATCGACAGCTACCCCGACCTGACGATCGACTCGGGCAGCAGCATCCGCTTCTCGGGTGAGAACGGATCGGCGACGGCGACGTACCAGCAGCGCTACAGCTCGAGCTCGGCGTACGAGACCCAGGTCGACACCGACACGTTCTACCTCTACGGCGACGTGACGATCTCCGGCGGCAAGGTCAAGATCACCTACTCCTGACCCGCGGAACACGGTCGCGACGACGACCCGGCGCATCGAGCGAGGCGGAGCCGAGATGACCACCCCTCCGAGGAGCGATCCTGCTCCGCCTCCCTTCGATCTCGGCTACCGCCGCGCGAACGAGCTGCCGGCCGACCACGGGCGTCGCGCCGTCTTCTCCGAGGCGCCGCGTGCCGACGTCCCGCCGGTCGCCGCGGGCGCGAACCCGTCAGCGGCGCCGACCGGGCTCTCGCGTCGCGGGCGCCGGGTGCGCGCCATCGCCATCTCGGCGGCCGTGCTTCTCGTGCTGATCATCGCGAGCAGCATCACGATCGGCGCCGTCAACCGCGCCATGTTCGCGCCGACCGGCACGGCCGAGCAGTACCTGCGCCTGGTCGCCCGCGGTGATGTCGCGCAGGCCGTGAAGCTGGCGCCGCCGACCGCCGACGGCGGGTCCGCGCTGCTGGTCGACGCGGCGCTGGCGGATCCCGAGAGCCGCCTCCAGGACTGGAAGCTCGGCGACGTGCGCCGCACGACGAGCGACGGCGTCGACCGAGCCGTCATCGAGGTCGAGTACCAGCTGGGCGGCGCCGAGGTGCAGACCGAGATCGAGCTCGAGTCCCGCGGCCGTCAGTGGGGCGTCTTCGACGACTGGCGCGTCGTGCGCGGCCTCGACCGCGAGCTGAGCGTGCGCATCGACACCGTCGACACCGCGACCGTCAACGGCGTGGATGTCGACGTCGACGGCGGGCAGGCCGTGTTCGCCGTGCTGCCGGGCCGCTACGACGCCGAGTACCGCGACTCGCGCTGGCTCTACGCCGCGAGCGCTTCGACCGCCGTCGGCGCCGACGACGACAAGGCGGCGATCAGCCTCAGTCTCGGCGCCTCGCACGATCTGGCCGCCCTGGTGCAGCCGGTGGCCGACGGCGAGGTCGACGCCTGCCTCGCGCAGACCGCCTCGATGCCCGCCGGGTGCCCCTTCGGCACGAGCATCCGCGGCGTCGACGCCGTCACCTGGTCGGTCGAGTCGTACCCGCGCCTCGACTTCCGCCTCGTCGACGAGCACGAGCTCAGCTGGTCGGGCGAGGGCGTGGTCGTCGCCACCTACACCCGCGACGACGGCGCCGGGCCCGAGACCAGCACGCGCCGGGTGCGCTCGGTCGTCAGCGGGTCCGTCGCGCTCGACGGCGCCGAGCCGACCGTGACGGCCGACTGATGGCCGACCTGCGCGACGAGCCGCGCTTCGACGAGCACGGTCGGCGCGTGCTCTATATCCGGCCGTGGATGACCGTCACGGCGTCGCTCGTGGTGCTCGCGCTGATCGCCGGAGTCGCTGCGGTCGCCGTCGTCAATGCGCAGTGGTTCTCGCCCGAGCAGCGGGTGCGGGACTACCTCGACGCGATCGCGCACGGGCAGGTGCGCGCGGCGATCGCGATGGAGGAGCGCGACGACGCCGGGGAGTCCGACGCCGCCGACGACGCCGACGAGACCGACGCCGACCCGCTGCTCGTCGATGCCGCGCTGCCCGCCGGGTCGCGCATCCGCGACATCCGCATCGGCGCCGTCAGCCAGCACGTGGGCCGTGAGTGGGACGAGGCGACCGTGAAGGTCGCCTACGCGCTGGGCGGCGAGACCGTGCACACGGAGGTCCGTCTGCGGTCTCCGCGCTTCGACAAGCCCCGCGTGCTGCTCGACAGCTGGCAGGTCACCGAGCCGCTGCGGGGCCAGATCTCCGTCTCGACGGCGATCGGCTTCGACATCCACGAGCTGCCGGGAGCTCCCGTGCAGGTCAACGGCGTCGACGTCGATCTGGAGAACGGCGCACCGCGGTCGTTCGCGGTCATGCCCGGCCGCTACGAGGCGAGCTGGGCGGGCGATCGCTGGCAGACGGCGGGGCCGGTCTGGACGTACATGTCCGACACGCTCGGCGATCGCAGTCTGCTGCTGCAGGCGCAGGCGACCGACGATCTCGCGGCCCAGATCGACCCGGTGGCCGACGCGCGCATCGCGGCCTGCCTGCACACGAGCGACCCCTGGCCGAACCGGGGCGACTGCCTGATGCCCGGTCTGCCCGCGCGCACCGGGCCCGTCAGCTGGAGCCTGGGGTCGCGGCAGCCGGCGCAGGTGTCGATCCAGCCCGACGGCGCCTTCGAGTGGCGGGTGGAGGGGGTCGCCGTCGCGACCTACGACGTCACCGACCGGTCGGGTGCGACGTCATCCCAGCAGCGGGAGTCGACCATCGTGCTGCGCGGATCGGGCTCCTTCGACGGCGACACGGTGACCGTGACGGTCGACGAGTGATCACCGACCCGGCGGCTAGGGTGGCGACATGAGCGACCGCTGGAGCCACGTCTCGTCGTCGCCCACCCGCAGCGGGGCCGACCAGGGCGCCGAGCTCGACGCCGACGACCTCTTCGGCACGGCGGCGCCGGTCGCGCCGCCGCTCGACGAGCGGCTGCGGCAGGCCTACTTCTGGCTCGTGAACCGGGCCGTCATCTCGCCGTTCTACGACGTCGAGTTCTCGCGGGATGCGCCGCTCTCGTTCGAGCTGGGCGACGCGGGCGCGCGGCTCGAGCTGGCGACCGACCAGTCGTACTCGTCGAACGTGCTGCTGCCGCTGCTGACCTTCGCCGTCGGCGGACGCTGCCTGCTGATCGGCGGGCCGGGGCGCGGCAAGACGACACTCGCCGTGCTCATGGGCGTGCTGGCGGGCGACGAGCCCGCCGCCGTGCGCACGGCCGTCGTGCAGGGTCAGCCGCAGCTCACCGTGAGCGACCTCGTGGGCGCCCCGTTGCCGCGCGACCTGGTCGAGGCCGAGAGCCTGGATGCGGTGCGGGTCGCCTGGCGCGGCTGGCTCGCCCGGCCGGTGAAGATCGTCGACGAGTACAACCGCATCCCGACGAAGACGCAGTCGGCGCTGCTCACGATGGTGGCCGAGGGCTACGTCGAGAGCTACGACCAGCAGCTGCGCACGGCGGGGGAGTCGGGGGTCGACGCCTGGTACTTCACGGCGAACGACGACGCCGGCGGCGGCACCTTCCCGGTCATCCAGGCGCTGCGCGATCGCATGGATGTGACGGTCGCGGCGCTCGGCTTCAACAGCCGCTTCTTCGGCGAGCTGGTGGCGCGGGTCGAGCGCGGCGAGCGCCCCGAGGACCACGTGCCGCCCGAGCTGCGCTTCGACGCCGAGGGGCGGCGCAGCATGGCCGCCGAGATCCGCGCGGTGCCGGTGCCGGCGCCCGTGCTGCGGCGGCTGGAGTTCTTCACGAGTCACTTCGAGTTCGTGCAGCACGGCGGTCGCGCCTTCGAGTACCGCACCAAGGACACGGTGGCGACGGCCGGCGCGAGCGTCGCCGAGGTGATCGAGAGCAACGGCGGCGCCGACCTCGAGGCCGACCTCGGGGCGCAGACCACCAACAGCATCTCGGTGCGCGCGCTGCAGACGCTCGTGCTGTACGCGAAGGCGATGGCCTGGTTCCGCGGCGTCGCCGAGGTCACGCACGACGACGTGGCGGCCGTGCTGCCCTTCGTGCTGCGCGGCAAGCTGCTGCCGAACCCGACGCATCCGCGCTTCGAGGGCGAGCTCGATCGCGAGCTGGCGACGGATGCGGTGGCCTGGCTGCGCGATCTGTGGCGGCAGTCGTCGGCGCAGTTCGCCACGCTGCGCCGTGACCGGGAGGATCCGGTGGGTCGGCTGCTCGCCGAGGCCGCGCCCGGGCTCGAGGGGCTGGATGCGCTGACCACGTCGCGGCGGGTGACCGCGGTCGAGTCGGCGATCGGCGCGATCGCCGCGACCGGCAAGCTCTACGGCCGCGACTACGACGACCTGCTCGCCCTCAAATACCTGCACCAGCGCTACACGAACTACCTGCGCTGGCTCGAGTCGTCGCGGCGATGATGCGCCACCCCGGGGTGTCGGCGAACGACGCCGGCGTCGTCGCGGATCCGGGCGCGCTGCCCGAGCCGCTCGCCGCCACGGTCGAGCGCGTCGCGACCTGGGGCGGCGACGTCGCCCGCTACCGGGCCGCCGCGGCGGCCGGGCTGGCGGCGCTGGATGCCGCGGGGCACGATGCGACAGCGGCGACCGACGCGGCGGTGCGCGCGCTGGGCACGCTCGCGGCGTGGCGCTCCGGCATCCCGGCGTTCCGGCGCAGCGCTCACGAGGGCGCCGGCGCGTTGCCGGATGCGGCGGTGGCGGCCGTGCTCGGCATCGGCGTCGCGGCGGTGGCGGACTGGCGTGCGGCGGCGGACGATCCGCTGTTCTGGCCCGGGACCGGACCCGGTGACGAGATCGTGCGCGTCGGCGGATTCCGCGGGCTCGGCGGAGCCTGGACCGCCCCTCCCGCGCAGGTCGTGGTCGGCGCCGGCGAGGATCTCGCCGTGCGGGCCGACGGCGCCTGGTGGCGGGTCGAGCTGGATGCGGTGGGCGTGCGCCTGCACGCGCTCGAGTCCGTGCCGCTCGGAGCCGACGCGCCCGCGGGGGCCGCGCATCCCGACGCCCGTCTCGAGGCCGCGATCGCGCCCGACAGCTACCTCGTGACCGTGCGGCGGCGCGCGTGAGCCGCGCGGCGCACCCGGGATCGCGGGCGCGGCCGCAGCCGCTGCCGCCCGAGCTCGCGCCGGCGTGGGAGGAGGCGCAGGAGCTGTGGGGCGTGCGCCTGCACCCCGCGCAGATCGAGCCGAAGGCCGGGCAGCCGAGCTTCGCCTGGTTCGGTTTCCCGCCGCAGGTGACCGTCGACCCGGTCGAGGCGCGGCGCGTCGGCGCCGACCGGGAGTGGGCGACCGTGTTCGCGCACGAGATCGGCCACCACGTGCTGTCGCCGAGCACGCGGATCGCGAGTCTGAAGATCCGCCAGCAGATGGCGCGGGCGCTCGTGGCGAGCTCGTTCGAGGCGCCGCACGACCTCGCCGATCGCGCGGCCCTGATGGCGAATCTCTGGTCCGACATGCTGATCAACGTGCGCGTCGCCGAGATGCAGGCGCAGCGGGATGCGCGCGACGGCGTCGTGCGCGAGCCCGGCATGATCCGTCTCTGGCGTCTGCTGTCGACCGAGCCGCCGGGTCGGCTGTTCTGGGTCGTGCTGCGTGCCTACGAGCACCTGTGGGACCTGCCCGACGGCAGCCTGGTGCCGATCGAGCCGCCCGCCGCCCCGCCGCCGCCCGCGGTACCGGAGCCCTCGGCGGCGCGCGCGACCGCGGTCGCTGAGCGGTTCCGCGAGCAGCAGGCGAAGCTCGACGCCGCGACCGCCGAGGCCGAGCGCGCGCACGCCGAGCTGCTCGCGCTGACCCGCACGCATCCCGAGGCCGACGCGCGTCTGCTGGCGCGGACGGTGCGCACCTTCGGCGACGACCCGATCCGCGGCGCGCTGCGGGCGGGGATGATCTTGGCCCCGTACCTGCTCGAGGCCGATCGTGCCGGCGGCGGCGGCGGGCGCGGCTCCGGGCGCGGCCGCCCGGGTCGCGGCGGCGCGGGCGATGCGGGCGGCACGGGCGTGCCCTGCGCCGGCGAGATCGGCAGCCCCGATCCCACGGAGGCCGAGCTCGGCGAGGTGCTGCGGGATGCGCGCCTCAGCGAGACCCCGCAGCATCCGGCGCTGGAGGCGGGCGGCGGCAGCGGCGCGAGCGCCGTGCAGGAGGTCGCGACGAGCGCCGGCGCGCCCGCCGCCTCGGGCGGTCAGGGCTATGGGCTCGCGCAGACGCTCGAGCTCTACGGGCCGGCGATGGCGGACCGCGTGCTGCGCGCGTGGTACCTCGACGGCGCCCGGCGCTGGGTGACGCCGCTGCGGGAGCCCGCCGTGCCCGAGCCGACCGGGGAGCAGATCCCCGGGCCGACCGAGATCTGGGGCGTCGACGACGAGCTGACGGCGGTCGACTGGCGGGCGACGCTCGCGGCGGCGCCGCGGATCGTGCCGGGCGTCACCACGCGCCGGCGCACCTGGCTCGACGATGATCCGCCCGTGCGCGAGGAGGGCATCGACCTCGACCTCTGGGTCGACTCCTCGGGTTCGATGCCAAGGCCCTCGGCCGATTCGCCGGCGCTGCTGGCCGGGGCGATCCTGCTCGAATCGGTGCTCGCGGGCGGCGGGCGCGTGCAGGTCACCTCGTTCTCGGGCCCGGGTCAGGTCGCCGGCCTCGAGCGGCCGACGCGCAACCGCAGCGAGGCGATCGGCGCGCTGCTGCACTACTTCGGCGGCGGCACGACCTTCCCGCTCGACCTGCTCGGCCGGCGCTACCGCGAGCAGCGTCGTCGCGCCGACAGGCGGCGGCATCTCGTCGTGCTCTCGGACGGCGGGCTCGAGTCGCTGTTCGGGCGCGGCCAGGACGGGCTCGAGCACGTCGCGGGCGAGGTGCGGGCGAAGGTCGACACCGCGACCCTGCTGGTGATCGGGTGGCTCGGCGATCTGCCGGCGCTCGCGCGGACCAACGGGTACACGCTCGAGCACATCGCCACGCACGCCGACGCCCCGGCGGCCTGTCGGCGTCTCGCCGCCACGATCGTGCGCACCGCGAAGGAGGACGCCCGTGACTGACCGTCCCGATCCCCGGCCGGCCGGGGGCGGACTCGGCGACCAGCCGCTGCGCCGCTGGTTCGACCTGCGCCTCGACGAGGTGCGCGTCTGGGACGCTCTCGCGCCCGGGCCGTCGCTCGACGTCGTGCAGACCCGGCTCTCGTCGGCGCCGCAGGCCTTCCTCGCCGATGCGGTGTCGCTCGTCGCGCTCGCGGGCGATGTGCTGGCCGGCGCGCCCGATCACGTGCGGGCGAGCGCCGCCGCCATCGCCGCCGAGGCGCAGCCCGATCCGGCGAGCCGTCAGGGCGCGGCGCTCGCGCTCTGGCTCTGGGCCAGCGACGAGCTGCTCGAGCCCTTCGATCCGCCTCTGGATGCGCGCTGGGCCCATTCCTCGATCGGCGCGCTCGCCTTCCGGCTCGCGCCGGTCGCGCCCCCGCGACGCTGGCTGTCGGACGACGACACCCGCGAGGAGGCCGCCCGCCTGTTCCTGCTGTGGAGCGGACGGCTGCCGGCCGGGGAGGACGTGCCGACGGCGCGGGCCCGCTGGGAGCGCCGCGACAGCCTGGCCCGCGACGCGGCGCTGCGCGAGCTCGTCGCCGACGAGGAGCACCGGCGGCGCATCCAGGCGGCTCTGGCCGAGAAGCGCGCGGCGGAGGCGGCGGCCCGCTACTCGCATGAGTGAGGCGGATGCCCGCATCAGCGATCCGGCCGCTCCTCGGAGCGCGACGGAGCCGATCGCCGACATCGTGCTGCCGCACTACGTGCCCGGCTCGACCGTCGCGCTGAGCGACGAGGAGCGCTGGCCGGGGCTGGCCCCGCACGACCGCGACCGACTCGAGGCAGTGCTCGCGCATCCCGCCGCGCCGGTCTGGCGGCATCGCGTCGGCCACCGGCTCGCGGCCGACGGCGTCGCTCGCGCGCGCACCGAGCTGCCGGCCGACGACTGGCTGCCCGGGCATCTCGCGGTCGCGCGGGCTCTGCCCGCCTATCGGGCCCTGCGGGGAAGCGACGACGCGGGCCTCCGTGAGCTCGACGACTTCCCGCTGATCTCGCGCCGCGACCTCGCCGCCGACGTCGCGGGCTTCGTGCCGCGCGACGCGGATCTCGGCCGGCTCGTGCAGGGCTCGAGCTCGGGGTCGACCGGGGCGGCGCTGCTGCTGCCCGACGACACCGAGGACGTCGCGCGCACCTTCTGGCTCGTGCGCCGGCTGCTCGCCGGGCTCGGCGTCGACTGGCAGCCGGATGCGCGGCGCCTGGCGCTCGCTCTCGTCGTGCACCAGCGGCAGGCGTTCACCTACGCCTCGCCCATCCCGGGGTTCGCCGGCGATGTCGTCACCGACGCTGACGCGGCGGGCCCGCACGCTCCGGGCGCCGCCGCCGCCGGCCCGGGCATCATGGCCCGCCTCAACCTCGACGCCCGCGACTGGCCCGTCGCCGACCGCGTCGCCTTCCTGCGCGCGCACGACCCGCAGGTGATCAGCGGCAACCCGAGCAGCCTCGCGACCCTGCTCGAGCCCGACACGGCTGCGGCCGTGGCGCCGCTCGCGATCGTGAGCGGCGCCCTGCACCTGACCGCCCCGCTGCGGGCGGCGCTCGAGGCGCGCTTCGGCGTTCCGGTGCTCGACCTCTACGGCCTGCACGAGACCCGCCCGATCGCCTGGCGGGCCGACGACGGTCCGTTCCGCGTGCTCGACACGCGCGTGCGGGTCGAGGTGGCCGACGATGCGGGCCGGATGCTCGCCCCGGACGCCGAGGGAGCGACCCCGCGCGGCGAGCTCGTCGTCACGGCCGGCAGCAATCCGCTGCTGCCGCTCGTGCGCTACCGCACGGGCGACCACGGACGCCTCGTGCTGCGCGACGGCGCCCCGGCGATCGCCGACCTCGAGGGGCGCGAGCACGTCGACTTCGTCACGGCCGACGGCGCGCCGATCAACACGGTCGACCTCACCCAGTACCTGCAGGATGCGGGCGCGCTGGCCTGGTCGCTCACCCAGCGGCTCGACGGCTCGGTGCTGGCGCGCATCGCCGGGGGAGACGCGCCCGCCGCGGCCCGCCGCATCCACGCCCTGCTCGGGGTGCCGGTCGAGGTGGATGCGGTGCCCCGCCCGATCGACCTCGGCGAGGGCAAGCCGCGGCGCTACCTCCGGGAGGGCTGAGCAGGGCTCCGCCGAGAGCGGACCGTCCGGCGGATGTCGGTGGTCGTTCGTAGACTCTCGGGGTGTCGATCTCTGCCGTGCCCGGAAACTCGAAACTCAGCGTCCGCGGTGCCCGCGTCCACAATCTGAAGGACGTCGACCTCGAGATCCCGCGGGACTCGCTCGTCGTCTTCACCGGCCTCTCCGGCTCGGGCAAGTCGAGCCTCGCCTTCGACACGATCTTCGCCGAGGGCCAGCGCCGCTACGTCGAGTCGCTCTCGGCCTACGCCCGCCAGTTCCTCGGCCAGGTCGACCGCCCCGACGTCGACTTCATCGAGGGCCTGAGCCCGGCCGTGTCGATCGACCAGAAGTCGACGAACCGCAACCCGCGCTCGACCGTCGGCACGATCACCGAGATCTACGACTACATGCGCCTGCTCTGGGCCCGCGTCGGCGAGCCGCACTGCCCCGTCTGCGGCGAGGCGATCCAGAAGCAGACCGTGCAGCAGATCGCCGACCAGCTCATGGAGCTCGAGACCGGCACCCGCTACCAGGTGCTCGCCCAGGTCGTGAGCCAGAAGAAGGGCGAGTTCGTCGACCTGTTCGCCGAGCTCAGCGCGAGCGGCTACTCCCGCGCGATCGTCGACGGCGAGATGGTGCAGCTGACCGAGCCGCCGACGCTCAAGAAGTCGTACAAGCACGACATCGCGGTCGTCGTCGACCGCCTCGTCGCCGCTGACGACATCATCGGCCGCCTGACCGACTCGCTCGAGACGGCGCTGCGCCTGACCGACGGGCTCGTGACGATCGACTTCGTCGACCGCGAGGAGAAGGCGAAGGGCCGCCGCCGCACCTTCAGCGAGAAGCTCAGCTGCCCCAACGGCCACCCGCTGCAGCTCACCGAGATCGAGCCGCGCACCTTCTCGTTCAACGCGCCCTTCGGCGCCTGCCCCGAGTGCTCGGGCCTCGGCACCAAGATGGCCGTCGACACCGACCTGCTCGTCGGCGACCCCGAGCTGACGCTCAACGAGGGCGTCATCCTGCCCTGGAACCAGGGCGGAAAGGGCCTCTACAGCTACTTCCAGCGCCTGCTCGGCGGCCTCGCCCGCGACCTCGGCTTCGATCTCGACACCCCGTGGCGCGACCTCAGCACCGAGGTGCAGCAGGCCATCCTGCGCGGCAACGACTTCGAGGTCGTCGTGCAGTGGCGCAACCGCTTCGGCCGCACCATGAAGTACTCGACCGGCTTCGAGGGCGTCATGCCCTACATCGAGCGCAAGTACCAGGAGGCCGAGAGCGACTGGTCGCAGCAGCGCTACGGCGAGTACCTGCGCGAGGTGCCCTGCCACGTCTGCGACGGGCAGCGGCTCAAGCCCGAGGTGCTCGCCGTCACGGTCGTCGGCCACAGCATCTCGGCCGTCACCGACCTCAGCCTGATCGAGGCCTACCAGCTCATGCAGACGCTCGAGCTGACCGAGCGCCAGGCGCGCATCGCCGCGCAGGTGCTGCGCGAGATCCGCCTGCGCCTCGAGTTCCTGCTCGAGGTCGGCCTCGGCTACCTCACCCTGGCCCGCGCGGCGGCGACGCTGTCGGGCGGCGAGGCCCAGCGCATCCGTCTCGCCACCCAGATCGGCTCGGGTCTGACAGGCGTGCTCTACGTGCTCGACGAGCCGTCGATCGGCCTGCACCAGCGCGACAACCGTCGCCTGATCGACACCCTCGTCAAGCTCAAGAACCTCGGCAACACGCTCATCGTCGTCGAGCACGATGAGGACACGATCCGCACGGCCGACTGGATCGTCGACATCGGCCCCGGCGCGGGCGAGCACGGCGGCGAGGTCATCCACTCGGGCGGCTACCAGGCGCTGCTCGACAACCGCAAGTCGATCACGGGCGACTACATCGCCGGCCGCCGCGCGATCGAGATGCCCGAGCGCCGCCGCAAGATCGACCGCAAGCGCATGATCGCCGTCGAGGGCGCCTCGGCCAACAACCTGCGGGATGTCACGGTCAAGTTCCCGCTCGGCGCCTTCGTGGCCGTCACGGGCGTCAGCGGCTCGGGCAAGTCGTCGCTCGTCAACGACATCCTCTACAAGGTGCTCGCCAACACGCTCAACGGCGCCAAGCAGGTGCCGGGCAAGCACAAGCGCGTCACCGGACTCGACCAGCTCGACAAGGTCGTGCACGTCGACCAGGCGCCCATCGGCCGCACCCCGCGTTCGAACCCGGCCACCTACACGGGCGTCTTCGACCGCATCCGCACCCTGTTCAGCGAGACGATCGAGGCGAAGTCGCGCGGCTACCAGCCGGGCCGCTTCAGCTTCAACGTCAAGGGCGGGCGCTGCGAGAACTGCTCGGGCGACGGCACGATCAAGATCGAGATGAACTTCCTGCCCGACGTCTACGTCGCGTGCGAGGTGTGCCAGGGTGCGCGCTACAACCGCGACACCCTGCAGGTGCACTACAAGGGCAAGAACATCGCCGAGGTGCTCGACATGCCGATCGAGGAGGCCGCGACGTTCTTCGAGCCGATCACGGCCATCCACCGCTACCTCAAGACCCTGGTGGATGTCGGCCTCGGCTACGTGCGCCTCGGCCAGTCGGCGACGACGCTCTCGGGCGGCGAGGCGCAGCGCGTCAAGCTCGCGACCGAGCTGCAGAAGCGCTCGAACGGCCGCAGCATCTACGTGCTCGACGAGCCGACGACGGGTCTGCACTTCGAGGATGTGCGCAAGCTGCTGCTGGTGCTCAACGGCCTCGTCGACAAGGGCAACACGGTCATCGTGATCGAGCACAACCTCGACGTGATCAAGAGCGCCGACTGGCTCGTCGACATGGGCCCGGAGGGCGGCTCGGGCGGCGGCACGGTGATCGCCGAGGGCACGCCCGAGAAGGTGGCCGAGAACCCCGACAGCCACACCGGGCGGTTCCTCGCCGAGCTGCTCGAGTCGGAGGCCGCGGGACGGGGTCGCCGGAAGGCCGGCTGATGGCGAGGCCCGAGCGCGCCGACGCCATCCCGTGGCGGCCGAAGCCGAGCGAGATCCCGACCCAGCCGGGCGTCTACCGCTTCCGGTCGCCGTCGGGCCGCGTGATCTACGTCGGCAAGGCGAAGAACCTGCGCCAGCGGCTGGCGAACTACTTCCAGCCGCTGCGCAGCCTGCACGACCGCACCCGCGCGATGGTGCTGACGGCGGCGAGCGTCGAGTGGACCGTCGTCGGCAGCGACTTCGAGTCGCTGCAGCTCGAGTACACCTGGATCAAGGAGTTCGATCCGCCGTTCAACGTCAAGTTCCGCGACGACAAGAGCTACCCCTACCTCGCGGTGACGATGGCCGACGAGGCGCCGCGCGTCATGGTGACGCGCAACCGCCGCATCCCGGGCGCCCGCTACTTCGGGCCGTACCCGAAGATCTGGGCGGTGCGCGAGACGATCGAGCTGATGGTGAAGGCGTTCCCCATCCGCACCTGCTCCGACTCGAGCTACAAGCGCGCGATGCAGACCGGGCGGCCCTGCTTCCCCGGCCAGATCGGCCGCTGCGGCGGGCCCTGCTCGCACAAGGTCACGATCGAGGAGCACCGCCGCGTCGTCGAGCAGTTCGTCGCCTTCATGGCCAGCCACGACCGGTCGATCATCGGCCGGCTGCAGCGGGACATGAAGGATGCCGCGGGCATGCAGGACTACGAGGAGGCCGCCAAGCTGCGCGACCGCATCCAGGCCCTCGAGAACGTGCTCGAGAAGAGCGCGGTCGTGCTGGCCGACGGCGTCGACGCCGACGTGTTCGGCATCGAGCACGACGAGCTCGCGGCGGCCGTGCAGCAGTTCGTGGTGCGCGGCGGGCGGGTGCGCGGTGTGCGCAGCTGGGTCGTCGACAAGGAGCTCGACGTGCCGCTCGGCGAGCTCGTCGACGGCGTGCTCGAGACCGCCTACGAGCGCGAGGAGCCGCCGCGCGAGATCATCGTGCCCGAGGTGCCCGACGACGTCGAGGCGCTGCAGCTGTGGCTGGGGGAGCGACGCGGCGGTCGCCAGGTCGTCATCCGCACGGCGCAGCGCGGCGACAAGCGCCAGGTGCTCGAGACCGCGACCATGAACGCGAAGCAGGCGCTCGCGCTCTACAAGACGCGGCGCACGGGCGACTACGTGGCGCGCACGCAGGCCCTCGAGGACATCCGCGACGCGCTCGGCCTGGCCGAGGCGCCGCTGCGCATCGAGTGCTACGACGTGTCGCACCTCGGCGGCACCGGGATCGTCGCGTCGATGGTCGTGTTCGAAGACGGCCTGCCGCGCAAGAACCAGTACCGCAAGTTCTCGGTGCCCGAGTACGCCGACGACACGGCCGCGCTCTACCAGGTGCTGTCGCGGCGCCTCGCCCACTTGGACGACGACCCCGAGCCCGGGTCGCCGGGGGAGCGGGGCACGACGATCGAGCTCCGCGACGAGGCCGACGACGACGTCGACGGCTTCGACGACGACGTGGATGCGCGCCTCGGCGGGGATCCCGATGAGGCCGAGTCCGACCTCGACGGCGCCGCGCCCTCCGCCGAGCAGATCGCCGACCGCGTCGCGGCCGAGACGGCGACGGGCCCGCGCAAGCGCTTCGCCTACCGTCCCGGCCTGCTCATCGTCGACGGCGGACAGCCGCAGGTCGAGGCGGCGGCCCGCGCCCTGCGCGATGCCGGCGCCGACGACATCCCGCTGGCCGGGCTCGCCAAGCGCCTCGAGGAGATCTGGCTGCCCGGCAGCGACTACCCGGTCATCCTGCCGCGCAACAGCGAGGCGCTGTTCCTGCTGCAGCGGGTGCGCGACGAGGCCCACCGCTTCGCCATCACCTTCCAGCGGCAGAAGCGCAAGGGCGGCATCCAGACCGAGCTGAGCGGCATCCCCGGCCTCGGGCCGACCCGCGTGACGGCGCTGCTCAAGCACTTCGGCTCGGTGACCCGCCTGCGCGCCGCCGACGCCGATGCGATCGGCGAGGTCAAGGGCATCGGCCCGGCTCTCGCCGCGACCATCGCGGCTAGGCTGGGCACGCGGGGAACGGCGGATGCCGTACCCGCGACCGCGGACCACGACAGCAGCCCCGGGGAGCCATGACCGACAGCGGCCACAGCACCAGCAGTCCCGACGAGCGCGAGATCCTCATCGTCACGGGGATGTCGGGGGCGGGCCGCTCCACGGTCGCCAACGCCCTCGAGGACCTGGGCTGGTACGTCGTCGACAACCTCCCACCGCAGATGCTGCGACCGCTCGCCGACCTCTCCGGCCACGCGGCCGACGCGGTCCCGAAGGTCGCCGCCGTCGTCGACGTGCGCGGCGGCCGGCTGTTCTCCGACGTGCAGCAGGCGATCGACGAGCTGCGCTCGATGGCCGAGGTGCGCGTCGTGTTCCTCGACGCCAGCGACGCCGCGCTCGTGCGCCGCTTCGAGCAGGTGCGGCGACCGCATCCGCTCCAGGGCGAGGGCACGCTGCTTGACGGCATCCACGCCGAGCGTGCGCGCATGGCCGAGCTGCGCTCGACCAGCGACGTGCTGATCGACACCTCCGACCTCAACATCCACCAGCTCGCGCGCGAGACGGCCGAGCGCTTCACGGCCGAAAACGCGGTGCGCCTGCGGCTGATCCTGCTCACCTTCGGCTTCAAGTACGGCCTGCCCGCCGATGCCGACAACGTCGCCGACGTGCGCTTCCTGCCGAATCCGTTCTGGGTTCCGGGGCTGCGCGAGCACACCGGACTCGACCCCGAGGTCTCCGACTACGTGCTCGGCCAGGAAGGCGCGCTCGAGTTCGCCGAGCGCTATGTGGCGGCGCTCGAGCCGCAGCTCGCGGGGTATCTCCGCGAGAACAAACGACACGCTACGATCGCTGTCGGCTGCACCGGCGGAAAGCACCGCTCGGTCGCGATGGCCGAGGAGATCGCCCGCAGGCTCCGCACCGCACCGGATGTGTCGGTGACCGTGAAGCACCGCGATCTGGGCCGCGAGTAGCAGCCCACCCCAGCACCGCGGCGCCCGCGCGCCGCACTTCCCCTGACATCCCGCGAGAGAGGACCCGGCGTGGCATTGACGTCCGATGTGAAGGACGAGCTGACCGCCGTGCAGGTCGGCAAGAACACGGTCCGCGCCGCCGAGCTGGCGTCGCTGCTGCGCTTCTCGGGCGGGCTGCACATCATCTCCGGCCGCATCGCGGTCGAGTCCGAGGTCGACACGCCCGCGATCGCGCGCCGCGTGCGCAAGGATCTGGCTGAGCTCTACGGCGTGCGCAGCGAGGTCGCCTCGATCGGCGCCGGCGGCGGCCGCAGCAAGGGCGAGAGCTTCGTCGTGCGCGTGATCGACGGCGGCGAGACCCTGGCCCGCCAGACCGGGCTGATGGATGCGCGCCGCCGCCCCATCCGCGGACTCCCGAACCGCCTCACCACCGGCTCCCGCGAGGAGCTCGCGGCCATCTGGCGCGGCGCCTTCCTCGCCGCGGGCACGCTCACCGATCCCGGCCGCTCGGCCGCGCTCGAGGTCGTCTGCCCGGGCAACGAGGCCGCGATGGCCCTCGTCGGCGCGGCCGGTCGTCTGCGCATCCCGGCGAAGGCGCGCGAGGTGCGCGGCATCCACCGCGTCGTCGTGCGCGACGGCGAGGCCATCTCGGCGATGCTGCGCCTCATGGGCGCCGGCAACACGGTCGACGAGTGGGAGGAGATGCGCCAGCGCCGCGAGGTGCGCGCCACCGCCAACCGCCTCGTCAACTTCGACGACGCGAACCTGCGCCGCTCGGCGCAGGCCGCCGTCGCCGCCTGCGCCCGCGTCGAGCGCGCCCTCGAGATCCTCGGCGACGGGGTGCCCGAGCACCTCCGCTACGCCGGCGCGCTGCGCCTCGCGCACCGCGACGCGAGCCTCGACGAACTCGGCCACCACGCCGACCCGCCGATGACGAAGGATGCGGTCGCCGGCCGCATCCGCCGCCTGCTCGCGATGGCCGACAAGGAAGCGACCGACCGCGGCATCCCCGGCACCGAGGCCAACGTGCCTCCGGGAGCCGAGTAGGCGCGCACCGGGAGTTCTCTGGACGTCGTTCACGGAATCCCTGAAAGGGGTCGCGGCTTTCACTACTGTGAAAGAAGAAGCCGGATGCAGTTCGAACTGGCATCCGGATCGATCCCCGAGGAGATGACATCCGAATGGCCCAGTACACGCTCCCTGAGCTCCCGTACGACTTCGCCGCGCTCGAGCCGCACATCAGCGGCAAGATCATGGAGCTGCACCACGACAAGCACCACGCCACCTACGTGGCGGGCGCCAACACCGCCCTCGAGAAGCTCGCCGAGGCCCGCGACAGCGGCGACCTCGCCAACGTCAACAAGCTCTCGAAGGACCTCGCCTTCAACCTCGGCGGGCACGTCAACCACTCGATCTTCTGGACGAACCTGTCGCCCGAGGGCGGCGGCGAGCCCGACGGCGAGCTGAAGGCCGCGATCGAGAACGACTTCGGCTCGTTCGACAAGTTCCAGGCGCACTTCACGGCCGCCGCGACCGGCATCCAGGGCTCCGGCTGGGCCGTGCTCGGCTGGGACCCGATCGGCCAGAAGCTCATCATCGAGCAGCTGTTCGACCAGCAGGGCAACACGAACCTGGGCCTCACCCCGATCTTCCAGATCGACATGTGGGAGCACGCGTTCTACCTCGACTACCTGAACGTCAAGGCCGACTACGTGAAGGCGATCTGGAACATCGCGAACTGGCAGAACGTGGCCGCCCGCCTCGACGCCGCCCGTCAGAAGACCGAGGGCCTGCTGGTACTGTCGTAAGCGGTCCGGGAACCGGGCTCAGGCCCGGTTCCCCCGACCTTCTACCACCACCCCCCACCGCCGTCACGCACGAGCTCAAGGAGAACCATGTCCGTCAAGATCGGTATCAACGGCTTCGGCCGAATCGGTCGCAACTACTTCCGTGCCGCCCTCGCCAAGGGCAGCGACCTCGAGATCGTCGCCGTCAACGACCTCACGGACAACAAGACGCTCGCGCACCTCCTGAAGTACGACTCGATCACCGGCCGTCTCGACGCCGAGGTCACCTACGACGAGGCCAACATCTACGTCGACGGCAAGGCCATCAAGGTCTTCGAGGAGCGCGACCCCGCGAACCTGCCCTGGGGCGAGCTGGGCGTCGACATCGTCATCGAGTCGACCGGCCGCTTCACCAAGGCCGACGACGCCAAGAAGCACATCGCCGGCGGCGCGAAGAAGGTCATCATCTCGGCCCCCGCCTCGGGCGAGGACGGCACCTTCGTCATGGGCGTCAACGAGTCGGAGTACGACCCGGCGACCATGCACATCCTGTCGAACGCCTCGTGCACGACGAACTGCCTCGCGCCCCTCGCCAAGGTCTTCAACGACACCTTCGGCATCGAGCGCGGCCTGATGACGACGGTGCACGCGTACACCGCCGACCAGAACCTGCAGGACGGCCCGCACAGCGACCTGCGTCGCGCCCGCGCCGCCGCCGTCAACATCGTGCCGACCTCGACCGGCGCCGCCAAGGCCATCGGCCTCGTGCTGCCCGAGCTCGTCGGCAAGCTCGACGGCTTCGCTCTCCGCGTTCCCGTGCCCACCGGCTCGGTCACCGACCTCACCGTCACCGCCTCGCGCGAGGTCACGGTCGACGAGGTCAAGGCCGCCTACAAGGCCGCCGCCGAGGGCCCGCTCAAGGGCATCCTCAAGTACACCGAAGACGAGATCGTCTCGAGCGACATCGTCAGCGACCCGCACTCGTCGATCTTCGACGCGGGCCTGCTGCGCGTGATCGGCAACCAGGTCAAGCTGACCTCGTGGTACGACAACGAGTGGGGCTACTCGAACCGCCTCGTCGACCTCGCCGAGTTCGTCGCCGCGCGTCTCTGATCCGACTGGAGAGCCCGGAGCCCGTCAGGGCTCCGGGCTCTCTCTGCAGAAAGGGAGAGCATGGCTCTTCGCACGATCGAGAGCCTCGGCGCTCTCGCGGGCACGAAGGTCCTTCTGCGGTGCGACCTCAACGTGCCGCTCAAGGACGGCGTGATCACCGACGACGGCCGCGTGCGCGCGTCGGTGCCCACCATCCAGGCGCTGGTCGAGGCCGGCGCCACCGTCATCGCGATGTCGCACCTGGGCCGCCCCGACGGCGCGCCTGACCCGAAGTACAGCCTCGCTCCCGTCGCCGCGCGACTCGGCGAGCTGCTCGGTGAGGACGTGCGCTTCGCCGACGACACCGTCGGCGACAGCGCCCGCGCGGCCGTCGACAGCGGCGCGCGTGTCGTGCTGCTCGAGAATCTGCGGTTCAACGCGGGCGAGACCGCCAAGGCCGACGACGAGCGCGCGGCCTTCGCGGCGCAGCTCGCCGAGCTCGGCGACGTGCTCGTCTCCGACGGCTTCGGCGTCGTGCACCGCAAGCAGGCCAGCGTCTACGAGCTCGCGCAGCAGCTGCCGAGCGCGGCGGGTCTGCTCATCGCCGCGGAGCTCGACGTGCTCGACCGGCTCACCGAGAACCCCGAGAAGCCCTACGCGGTCGTGCTCGGCGGTTCGAAGGTCAGCGACAAGCTCGGCGTGATCGGCCACCTGCTGCCGCGCGTCGACGCGATGCTCATCGGCGGCGGCATGCTCTTCACCTTCCTCGCGGCCCAGGGCCACCAGGTCGGCAAGAGCCTGCTCGAGGCCGACCAGATCGAGACCGTGAAGGGCTACCTGAAGGAGGCGGAGGAGCGCGGCGTCGAGCTGATCATCCCCACCGACGTCGTGGTGGCCTCGAAGTTCGGCGCCGACGCGGAGCACGTCGTGACCTCCGCCGACGCGATCGAGGACACCCCGTTCGGCGCCGAGGGACTCGGCCTCGACATCGGGCCCGAGACGGCGAAGGCCTTCGCGGCCGTCGTCGAGCGCTCGCGCACGGTGTTCTGGAACGGGCCCATGGGCGTCTTCGAGCTCGCGCCATTCGCGGCCGGCACGAAGGCGGTCGCCGAGGCGCTGACCCGGGTCTCGGGTCTCGGCGTCGTCGGCGGCGGAGACTCCGCCGCGGCCGTGCGCACGCTCGGCTTCGACGACGAACAGTTCGGACACATCTCGACAGGCGGCGGAGCGAGCCTGGAATTCCTCGAGGGCAAGAAGCTCCCCGGACTGGAGGTCCTCGGATGGCAGTGAAGCGCACCCCGTTCATCGCAGGCAACTGGAAGATGAACCTCGACCACCTGCAGGCGATCGCCTTCGTGCAGAAGCTGCACTGGAAGCTCGAAGAGGGCAACCACGACTACGCCGACGCGGAGGTCGCGGTCTTCCCGCCGTTCACCGACCTGCGCTCGGTGCAGACGCTGGCCGCCGCCGACAAGTACTCGCTCGCCTACGGCGGGCAGGACGTCTCGGCGCACGACTCGGGCGCGTACACCGGCGAGACCTCGGGCGCGTTCCTCGCCGCCCTGGGCGCCAAGTACGTCATCATCGGCCACTCGGAGCGCCGCCAGTACCACGGCGAGACCGACGAGCTCATCGCCGAGAAGGTCGCCGCGTCGCACCGTCACGGCATCGTGCCCGTGATCTGCGTGGGCGAGACCGCCGACGACCTCGAGCAGCACGGCCCCAGCGCCGTGCCGGTCGCCCAGCTGCGCACCGCCCTCGGCGGCGCGCTCAAGGCCTCGGAGATCGTCGTGGCCTACGAGCCGGTCTGGGCCATCGGCTCCGGCCAGGCCGCCACGGCGCAGCAGGCCCAGCAGGTCTGCGAGGCGCTGCGCGCCGTCGTCGCCGAGGAGCTCGGCGCCGAGGCCGCGGAGTCGACGCGCATCCTGTACGGCGGCTCGGTCAAGTCGGGCAACATCGCCGGCTTCCTGCGCGAGAAGGACGTCGACGGCGCCCTGGTCGGCGGCGCGAGCCTGCAGGTCGACGAGTTCGCCGCGATCGTGCGCTTCAAGAGCCACGTGGGCGTCTGAGCTCCGGCTCACCTGCCTCATGGCATCGGCGGGACGCGTCGCCTCGGCGCGCGGCCCGTCGCCTATACTGAACGCTGGCATTCCGGCGCCTCTTCGCGCCCGGAAGCACAGGAAAGGTCTCGCGTGGAAATCCTCCAGGTCATCGTGCAGGTGGTGCTCGGCATCACGAGCCTCCTGCTGACCCTGCTCATCCTGCTGCACCGCGGTCGCGGTGGCGGTCTGTCGGACATGTTCGGCGGCGGCGTCACCTCGAACCTCGGCGCCTCGGGCGTCGCGGAGCGCAACCTCAACCGCATCACCGTCGTGCTCGGACTCGTCTGGGTCGCGTCGGTGATCGTGCTGGGCCTCATCACCAAGTTCGACGCCGGCGCGTAAGCCCGGCCACCCGATCGAGCATCCGTCGCGCGGCGACGGAGCAAGGAGCATCAGTGGCTACCGGAGGCAGTGCCATCCGCGGATCCCGTGTCGGATCCGGACCCATGGGCGAGCAGGACCGCGGCTATCACGCGGAGCGCGTCGCCGTGTCCTACTGGGATGCGCTCGGCAACGAGACCGTGCGCTACTTCGCCGCGAACGTGCCGGCCGAGGAGATCCCCGAGACCATCGACAGCCCGAGCTCGGGTCTGCCGGCCGGTCGCGACAAGGCGAACCCGCCGCAGATGGCGAAGAACGAGCCCTACAAGACGCACCTCGCCTACGTGAAGGAGCGTCGCACCGACGAGGAGGCCGCTCAGCTCCTCGAGGAGGCGCTGCAGCAGCTGCGCGCCCGTCGCGGCACCAGCGCCGCGTCCTGAGCGCTGCGCGCCGGAGCGAGCGCAGCCCCGACGACGAAGGCCCGGATCCTCACGGATCCGGGCCTTTCGCGTGCGTGCTGCGTGGTGCGTGCTGCGCGCGGTCGCAGCGCCGGCTCAGAGCGGGTCGACCGCGTGCGCCGCCGTCCAGAACTGCTCGGGGGTGATCAGATCCTCGGGCACCTCGGCCGCGGCATCCTGGTCGACGAAGAACACCGTGCGCTTGCGCCCCTCGGCGCCGGCGGCCGGCACATCGGAGATGCTCGCGCCGGCCAGAGCCAGCCCGAGTGCACCGGCCTTGTCGGCGCCCGCGAGCACGAGCCAGATGCGGTCGGCGGCGTTGATCACCGGCAGCGTGAAGCTGAGGCGCTCCGGCGGCGGCTTGGGGGAGTCGGTCTCGGCCACGACCGTGCGGTCGGTGACATGCACGGCCGCGCGCTCGGGGAAGAGCGACGCGATGTGCCCGTCGGGGCCGACGCCGAGGAAGAGCACGTCGAAGCGCGGGTGCTCGGCGCCCTCGGGCGCCGCCGCCTTCAGCTCCGCCGCGTAGGCCTCCGCGGCCTCCTCGATCGTGGCGTGCTCGCCGGGAGCGGGCGCGGACTTGATCTGCGCGGGATCGAGCCCCAGCGCATCCAGCAGAGCGGCCTTCGCCTGGGTGTCGTTGCGATCCGGGTCGCCGCGCGGCAGGTAGCGCTCGTCACTCCACCAGAAGGTGATCTTCGACCAGTCGACGCTCTGCCGTGCGGCGGAGTCGCGGATCGCGCTGAGCACGGCCTCGCCCATGCTGCCGCCCGTGAGCGACACATGGGCCGAGCCCTGCTCCTCGAGCACGTCGATGATCTTGGTGATGAAGCGCGCGGCGACGCTGCCGGCCAGCGACGCCTTGTCGGGGTGAACCAGCACCCGCCGCTCGTTGGTCACGCCCGGTCTCCTCCCACGGTGGTGCCGAGTCGGCGCTCGAGGCGGCCGACGCCGGTCTGCACGACCTCGCCGAACAGCTCGTCCGGGTCGAGGCGGCGCAGCTCCTCTGCCAGGCAGTCGCGCAGACTGCGGCGGGGGAGCGAGATGTCGTGCGTCGGCTGTCCCGGCTGCACGAGGCTCGCGACCGTCGCGGTGATGCGCTCGAGGCGCACCTCGCCCGACGGGCGGTTCAGCACGACCTTGTGGATGCCGCTGGAGCCGTGACCGGGACCGGCCAGCTCGAGCGTCACCTCCGCGTCGAGCTGCAGTCCGAGCCAGGCGGCCAGCAGCTCGGTCGACGGCGACTGCGCGGCGCCCTCGACCTGGATCGAGGTGACCGGCTCGAAGGGCGGCTGGTCGAGCACCGCGGCGAGCTGGGCCCGCCACAGCGTCAGGCGCGTCCAGGCGAAGTCGGTGTCGCCGGGGCGGTAGGTCGCGGCGAGACGCTCGATGGACGTGTTCGGGTCGTCGGCCGTGGCCGAGTCGGTGATGCGGCGCTGGGCGATGCGGCCCAGCGGCGACTCGCTCGGGTTCTCGGGGGTCACGTGCGGCCACCACACGACGACGGGCGCGTCGGGCAGCAGCAGGCTCGTGACGAGCCCCTCCTCGTCCGACGCGGCGTCGCCGTAGGCGCGCAGCACGATGACCTCGCTCGCACCGGCGTCGCCGCCGACCCGGATCTGCGCGTCGAGACGCGCGTCCTGGATCTCGGCTCCGGCCGGGGCGGCCGTCTTGACGCCCGTGCGGGCGTCGGGGCCGAGCGACACGACGATGACGCGCATCGGGTGCTCGCGCGAGGCGTCGTTGGCGGCCTCGATGGCCTCCTCCTCCTCGCCGAGCACGGTCGAGATCACGAGCGTCAGCACGCGGCCGAGGGCGACGGCGCCGCCCTCCTCGCGGATCGACACGAGCGCCTTCGAGACCGCGCTCGTCGTGGTGTTGGGCAGATCGACGATCACGGGCGCCTCCAGACACGTCCGTCGCGGGCGAGGAGATCGTCGGCTTCCGACGGCCCCCACGTGCCGGGCTTGTACTGCTCGAGCGGTCCGCCCTGCGCGGCCCAGAACTCCTCGATCGGGTCGAGGATCTTCCAGCTCAGCTCCACCTCCTGGTGGCGCGGGAACAGCGGCGGGTCGCCGAGCAGCACATCCAGGATGAGGCGCTCGTAGGCCTCGGGGCTCGCCTCGGTGAAGGCGTGGCCGTAGCCGAAGTCCATCGTGACGTCGCGCACCTGCATGCCCGCCCCCGGCACCTTCGAGCCGAAGCGCAGCGTGACGCCCTCATCGGGCTGCACGCGGATGACGAGCGCGTTCTGGCCGAGCGCCGAGGTCTGCTCCTCGGCGAAGAGGTACTGCGGCGCGCGCTTGAACACGACGGCGATCTCGGTCACGCGGCGTCCGAGGCGCTTGCCGGCGCGCAGGTAGAACGGCACCCCGGCCCACCGGCGGGTGTCCACGTTGAGCTTGATCGCGGCGTAGGTCTCGGTGACCGACTCCGGGTTCATGCCGTCTTCGTCGAGGAAGCCGACGACCTTCTCGCCGCCCTGCCATCCGCCCGAGTACTGTCCGCGGGCCGTGGCCTTCGACAGGTCCTCATCGAGGTGCACGGCCGAGAGCACCTTCTCCTTCTCGGCGCGCAGGTCGGCGGCGTCGAACGACACCGGCTCCTCCATCGCCGTCAGCGCGAAGAGCTGCAGCAGGTGGTTCTGGATGACGTCGCGGGCCGCGCCGATGCCGTCGTAGTAGCCGGCACGCCCGCCGACGCCGATGTCCTCGGCCATCGTGATCTGCACGTGGTCGACGTAGTTGGCGTTCCAGATGGGCTCGTAGAGCTGGTTGGCGAAGCGCAGAGCCAGGATGTTCTGCACCGTCTCCTTGCCCAGGTAGTGGTCGATGCGGAACACCGAGTCGGGCGGGAACACCGACTCGACGACGGCGTTCAGCTCGCGGGCGGTCTTCAGATCGGAGCCGAAGGGCTTCTCGATCACGACGCGACGCCACTGGCCGGGCTCGCCGTTCTCGCCTCCCTTGGGCTCGGCGAGGCCGCTGCGGCGCAGCTGCTCGGTGACCTGGGGGAACGACTTCGGCGGGATCGACAGGTAGAACGCGTGGTTGCCCATCGTGCCGCGGTCGCGGTCGAGCTCGTCGAGCGTCTCCTTGAGGCGGTCGAAGGCCGCGTCGTCGTCGAACTCGCCCTGCACGAAGCGGATGCCCTGGGCGAGCTGCGCCCAGACGTCCTCGTCGAACTTGGTGCGCGCGTGCTGCTTGACGGCGTCGTGCACGACCTGGGCGAAGTCCTGGTCCTCCCAGTCGCGACGCGCGAAGCCGACGAGCGCGAAGCCCGGCGGCAGCAGACCGCGGTTGGCGAGGTCGTAGACCGCCGGCATGAGCTTCTTGCGCGACAGATCGCCGGTGACGCCGAAGATGACGAGGCCGCTGGGCCCCGCGATCCGGTTCAGGCGCCGGTCGTAGGAGACCCGGAGCGGATTCGACTCCGGGGTGATCTCAGCAGGGGCCATGCTCAGGCGACCGCCGCGCGGATCTGGGCGATTCCCGCCGCCACGTCGCTCAGCGTGAGCGTCAGCACCGGGCGGCCGTGCTCGGCGAGCACCGTCGCGTCACCCGCGGCCTGAGCCCGGATGAGCTGGCCGAAGGTGAAGGGCCGCTCGGGGATCGGCAGGTCGGGGCCGTCGCTGTCGGCGTCGGCGACGATCTGCAGGAACACGCCGACCGGCGCTCCGCCCTTGTGGTACTGGCCGGTCGAGTGCAGGAAGCGGGGGCCCCAGCCGAAGGTGACGGGGCGTCCGGATGCGCTGGCGAGCGCATCCCGCACCGACTCGAGCTCGGCGTGCGCGAGCCGGTCGAGGTAGGCCTGCACCGCGACGTAGCCGTCGGCGGGCAGCGCGGCGACGAGCGCCTGAACAGCGGACGCCACGGTGTGCTCGGCGGGGGCGAGGTCGCCCTTCACCCGCACCTGCACGGCGCCGTCGACGAACAGCGGCTCCTCCGCGGCCGGGGTGGCCTCGAGCAGGCTGCGCGCGGCGGCCTTGGCCGACTCGACGTCGGGCTGGTCGAAGGGGTTGATGCCGAGCAGGCGCCCGGCGACCGCGGTCGCGTACTCCCAGGTCAGCATCTGCGCGCCGAGCGAGCCCGAGACCTCGATCTCGCCCTCGCGCACCTCGCGGGTCGCGTCGGCGTCGGCCACCAGACGCACGATCTGCACGTCGGCGGCGGGGGAGGAGAGCTCGGGAGCATCCACGCCCACGACGACGGGCAGCAGCCCGGTGCCGTCCTTGCCGGTCGACTCGGCGATCAGCTGCTCGACCCAGTCGCCGAAGCCCACGATGTGGGTGCCGTCGGCGACGATCACGATCTTGTCGCGCAGGGGCTGCGTGCCGCCGATGGCGGCGCCCAGCACGAGACCCGGGTTGCTGTCGCGGTCGATCGCGAGCTCGAGCGAGGCGGCCTGCACCTCGTCGAGCAGCTCGCGGATGTCGGCGCCGGCCAGTCCGCTCGGCACGAGGCCGAAGGCGGTGAGCGCCGAGTAGCGGCCGCCCACGTTGGGGTCGGCGTTGAAGACGCGGTAGCCGTCGGCGCGCGCGGACTCGTCGAGCGGCGAGCCCGGGTCGGTCACGATCACGATGCGCTCGGTCGGCTCGATGCCGGCCTCGCGGAACGCCGCCTCGTAGACGCGCTTCTGGCTGTCGGTCTCGAGCGTCGAGCCCGACTTCGACGAGATCACCACGGCGGTCGCCGCGAGGCGGTCGTCGAGGGCGGCGCGCACCTGGCGCGGATCGGTCGAGTCGAGCACCGTCAGCGGCACGCCGTAGGTGCGGGTGATGACCTCGGGCGCGAGCGAGGAGCCGCCCATGCCGCCGAGCACGATGTGCTCGACGCCCTTGCTGTGCAGCTGCTCGCGCAGGGCGAGGATCTCGTCGACGAGCGGCGCGCTGACCGCGGCCGCCTCGACCCAGCCGAGGCGCTTGGCCGACTCGGACTCGGCGGCCTCGCCCCAGAGGGTCGGGTCCTGCGTGGTGATGCCGCTCGCGACGCCGTCGGCGACGAGCTGCGGCACCACCCGCGCCACGGCCTCGGCCGCGGCGCCGGTGGCGTGCACGGTGGCACTCACTTGGCCGCCTCCAGAGCTGCCGTGACGGTGTCGAGCAGCTCGTTCCAGCTGACGATGAACTTCTCCACGCCCTCCTTCTCGAGCACGGCGCTGACGTCGTCGTAGTCGACGCCGGCCGCGGCGATGGCGGCGAAGACCTCGTCGGCCGCGGCGTAGGAGCCGGTGACCGCGTCGCCCTCGATGACGCCGTGGTCGAAGGTCGCCTCGAGCGTCTTCTCGGGCATCGTGTTGACGACGCCGGCGACGGCGAGCTCGGTCACGTAGAGCGTGTCGGGCAGGCTCGGGTCCTTGACGCCGGTCGAGGCCCAGAGCGGGCGCTGCGGGTGCGCGCCGGCCTCGAGCAGGGCCTTCGCCTGCTCGGTCGCGAACTCCTCCTCGAAGAGGCGGTAGGCGAGCTGGGCGTTCGCGACGCCGAGCTTGCTCTTCAGCGCCACGGCCTCGTCGGTGCCGATCTCGGCCAGGCGCTTGTCGGTCTCGGTGTCGACGCGCGACACGAAGAACGACGCCACCGAGCGGATGGTCGACAGGTCGATGCCCGCGGCCTTCGCCTTCTCGAGGCCGGCGAGGTAGGCCTTGATGACCTGTCGGTGGCGCTCGAGGCTGAAGATCAGGGTCACGTTGACGCTGATGCCGCGGCCGATGACCTCGGTGATCGCCTCGAGGCCCTCGAGGGTCGCGGGGATCTTGATCATCGCGTTGGGGCGGTCGACCGTGTCCCAGAGCTGCTGGGCCTGGGCGATCGTGCCGGCGGCGTCGTGCGCGAGGCCGGGCTCGACCTCGATCGAGACGCGGCCGTCTTGGCCCGCGGTCGCGTCGTAGACGCCGCGGAAGACGTCGGACGCGGCGCGCACGTCGTCGGTCGTGATGGCGAAGACGGCCTCGGTGACGTTGGCGCCCGAGGCGGCCAGCTTCGCGACCTGCTCGTCGTAGGCCTCGCCCTTGGCGAGCGCGCCCGCGAAGATCGTCGGGTTCGTGGTGACGCCGACGACGTCGCGCTCGGCGATCAGCTTCTCGAGGCCGCCGGAGGCGATGCGCTCACGCGACAGGTCGTCGAGCCAGATGCTGACGCCGACGGCGGAGAGCTGGGCGGTGGGGGTTGTGGTGTCGGACATGATCCGCTTCTTCTTCTCTCTGTCTGTTCTGACTCGTCAGGCGCGGGCGGCGGCGATCGACTCGACGGCGGCCGCGACGGCCGCCTCGGTCGTGATGCCGAACTCGCGGAAGAGGGTCTTGTAGTCGGCGGAGGCGCCGAAGTGCTCGATCGAGACGCTGCGCCCGGCGTCGCCGAGGAACGGCGCCCAGGTGAGCTTCAGGCCGGCCTCGATCGAGACGCGGGCCTTCACGGCGGCCGGCAGCACCGACTCGCGGTACTCGGCCGACTGCGCCAGGAACCACTCCTGGCTGGGCACCGACACGACGCGGGCGTTGACGCCCTGACCGCGCAGCACCTCGCGCGCCTCGACGGCGAGCTGCACCTCCGAGCCGGTGGCCAGGAAGATCACGTCGGGCGTGCCGTTCGGGGCCTCGGCGAGCACGTAGGCGCCCTTGGCGGTGTTCGACGCGGCGCCGAAGACGTCGCCGGACGCGTCGCCCTCGCCGCGCTCGAACACGGGCAGGTTCTGGCGGCTCAGCACCAGGCCGACGGGGCCGTCGCGGTGCTCGAGGATCGCCTTCCACGCCCACGCCGTCTCGTTGGCGTCGGCGGGGCGCACGATCGTCAGGTTCGGGATGGCGCGCAGCGCCGTCAGGGTCTCGACCGGCTGGTGGGTCGGGCCGTCCTCGCCGAGCGCGACCGAGTCATGCGTCCAGACGTAGACCGACGGGATGCCCATGAGGGCGGCCAGACGCACGGCGGGGCGCATGTAGTCGCTGAAGATCAGGAAGGTCGCGCCGAAGGCCCGCGTCTTGCCGTGCAGCACGATGCCGTTGACGATCGCGCCCATGGCGTGCTCGCGGATGCCGAAGTGCAGCACGCGGCCGTAGGGGTTGGCTTTCCACATCGCGGTCGAGCGCTCGGCCGGCGCGAAGGAGCCGGCCTCCTCGATCGTGGTGTTGTTCGACTCGGCCAGGTCGGCCGATCCGCCCCAGAACTCGGGGAGGAGCCCGGCGACGGCGTTGATGGCCTTGCCCGACGCGACGCGGGTCGAGACGTCCTTGCCCGGCTCGAAGACCGGGAGCGCCTCGCCCAGGCCGTCGGGCAGCTCGCCCGCCTCGAGGCGGTCGAACAGCACCTTGCGCTCGGGGTTCGCGGCGGCCCAGGCGTCGAAGCCGGTCTGCCATTCGGCGCGCTCGGCCTGGCCGCGCTCGATCGCGCGGCGCGTGTGCGCGATCACGTCGTCGGCGACGTCGAAGTGCTTCTCGGGGTCGAAGCCGAGCACCTTCTTCAGGCCGGAGACCTCGTCGCCGCCGAGCGCGGATCCGTGGATCTTGCCGGTGTTCTGCTTGGTGGGCGACGGCCATCCGATGATCGTCTTCAGCACGATCAGCGACGGCTGCGTCGTGTTCGCCTTGGCGGTCTCGATCGCGTCGAACAGCTCCTGCACGTTCTCGACGTAGCCGGCCTTCGTGTTCCAGTCGACCGTCTGCACCTGCCAGCCGTAGGCGGCGTAGCGGGCGGCGACGTCCTCGCCGAGGGCGATGTCGGTGTCGTCCTCGATCGAGATCTGGTTCGAGTCGTAGATCGCGATGAGGTTGCCGAGCTGCTGCAGACCGGCGAGCGAGCCGGCCTCGCTGGTGACGCCCTCCTGGATGTCGCCGTCGCTGGCGATCACGTAGACGTGGTGGTCGAAGGGGCTCGTGCCGGGCGCCGACTCGGGGTCGAACAGACCGCGCTCGTAGCGCTGGGCGTAGGCGAAGCCGACGGCCGAGGCGAGTCCCTGGCCGAGCGGGCCGGTCGTGATCTCGACGCCCTTGGTGTGGCCGTACTCGGGGTGGCCGGGGGTCAGCGAACCCCAGGTGCGCAGCTCCTCGAGGTCCTTGAGCTCGAGCCCGTATCCGCCGAGGTAGAGCTGCACGTACTGCGTCAGCGAGCTGTGGCCCGCCGACAGGATGAAGCGGTCGCGGCCGATCCACTGGTCGTCGCTCGGGTCGCGACGCATGACCTTCTGGAACAGCAGGTAGGCGGCCGGAGCGAGGCTGATCGCGGTGCCGGGATGGCCGTTGCCGACCTTCTCCACGGCATCGGCGGCGAGAACCCTCGCCGTGTCCACTGCCTTCGCGTCGATGGGTTCCCAGGAGAGAGCTGCCACGGAGAGTGACCCTTCATGTGCTGTGCGACGGACGGATTCATCGCGGATGGTTGGACATCTCGCCGTCGTCGTCGTCGGCGCACCGCGCCGGATTCCCGCGCTGCTCATCTCGGAGCACCGGGGATGTCGGCCGGGGGTGGAAGGCGACGGTCGGCGAGCAGTCCCGATCCTAGTGCTGTGCTCACGTCCGCCGCCGAATCGGAGGCGGCGCACAGGCGGCGCCGAGCCCGCGCCGGGCACCGGGCGGGTCCGGGCGCCGTGTCGGCGTGCGCGCGCGGATCGCCTAGACTCAGGGAGTCGCCGGGTCACCTCCGGCGGGCGGCCGTCCGGGCCGCCGGCGCGTCATCCCGCGTCATCCGCGTCGCCACCCGGCGCTCACCCCGCCGGATCGTCACCCCGAGGAACCATGCAGCCTGTCGCCGACACCGCGAGCCCGCAGCTCGAGCGGATCGGCGTCCGCCGCAAGGTCAAGGCCTACGTCGCGCTGACCAAGCCGCGGGTGATCGAGCTGCTGCTGGTCACGACCGCGCCGGTCATGATCCTCGCCGCGGGCGGCATCCCGAACCTCTGGCTCGTGCTCGCCACGCTGGTCGGCGGCACGCTGTCGGCGGCGTCGGCCAACGCCTTCAACTGCTACATCGACCGCGACATCGACAAGGTCATGGAGCGCACGAAGAAGCGTCCGCTCGTGACCGGCGAGCTGAGCCCGCGCGAGGCCTTCGTCTTCGCCCTCACGACCGGCGTCGTGTCGATCGTCTGGCTCGGCGTCGTCACGACCTGGCTCGCCGCGGGGCTCTCGCTCGTCGCGATCCTCTTCTACGTCTTCGTCTACACGCTGTGGCTCAAGCGCCGCACGCCGCAGAACATCGTCTGGGGCGGCGCGGCCGGCTGCATGCCGGTGCTGATCGGCTGGGCGGCCGTGACGGGCTCGCTCGACTGGGCGCCCGTCATCCTGTTCGGCATCGTGTTCCTCTGGACGCCGCCGCACTACTGGCCGCTCTCGATGCGCTACAAGGCCGACTACGCGGCCGTCTCGGTGCCGATGCTCGGCGTCGTGCGCGGCGGCACCGCGGTCGGCCTGCAGGTCGTGCTCTACGCCTGGGCGACCGTGGCGTGCTCGCTGCTGCTCGTGCCGCTCGCGCAGATGGGCATGATCTACGGCGTCGCGGCCCTCGCCTCGGGCGCCTGGTTCGTGGTCGAGTCGCACAAGCTCTACGGCCGTGCCGTGCGTGGCGCCGAGATCAAGCCGATGCGCGTGTTCCACGCCAGCATCAGCTACCTCACGCTGGTCTTCCTCGCGGTGGGCATCGACCCGCTCGTGCACCTGCCGATCCCGTTCTGATCGAGGCGCGGCGATGAGGATCACGACCCCGCTCGGCTGGGCGGCCGCGCGCTGGCGGCTCGGCCCGCGCGCGCTGCGCTGGGGCACGACCGCGGCGCTCGTGGTGAGCGTGCTGATCGTGCTCGGCGGGGGAGTCGTGCGCGTCACCGGCTCGGGCCTCGGCTGCCCGACCTGGCCGACCTGCGACGGCGAGAGCGTCATCCTGGTCGTGCCCGACTCCATCCACCTGCTGATCGAGCAGACGAACCGGATGCTGACGGGCCTGCTCATCGTGGCGGTCGGCTGGGCGATCGTCGCGGCGCGACTGCAGCGCCCGCGCGACCGCGTGCTGACCCGTCTCGCCTGGTCGCAGTTCTGGCTCGTCGTCGCGAACGCGGTGGCCGGCGGCTTCACGGTGCTGTTCAAGCTGAGCCCCTGGATGGTCGCGGTGCACTTCGTGCTCGCGATCGGACTGCTCGCCACGGCGACGCTCACCTGGCACCGCGCCCGCGCCGGGCTGCGGCAGGAGCATCCGCCGCGCGCGCCGCGCCTGGCCCGCGGACTCGCCTGGGCGCTGGTCTCGCTGACGCTGCTGCTGATCCTCGTCGGCACCCTCGTGACCGGCTCGGGCCCGCACTCGGGCGACTCGACGGACGTTCCGCGCATGCCCTTCGACTGGGCCTCGGTCACGGTCGTGCACGCCGTGCTCGGCTCGGGCGTGCTCGTGCTCGCGATCGCGCTGCTGCTCGCCCTGCGCGGGTATCCGCTCGCGCGTCGCCGCGTGATCGCGTTCATCGTCGTCACCGTGCTGCAGGGCGCGCTCGGCGCGACGCAGGCGCTGACCGGGCTGCCCGAGTGGCAGGTCGCGTTGCACCTGGTCGGCGCGGCGCTGGTGTGGATCGGCGCGCTGCGCGTGCTGCTCGACACCGACACGCGGCTCTTCGCCGTGCACGACGTGAGCGCGCCGCGGGCCGCCGCCGAGGAGCCCGCGGTCACCGCATCCTGAACAGGCCGTGCGCGCGCCTGCGTTCGGGCTTCGCGCCCTGTAGTCTTGATGGGTTCAGGAGCACGGTCGCTCGCCCCGGCTTCCGGACGAGCCCGGCGCCTGAACCGCAGCGTCTGCGACGCCGATCCTCCGGATCCGGATGCGCAGCCCGACGCGACCGACACGGACAGGACAGTCCGCTTCGGCAGAAACGAGGTAACCCATGTCCGATGTGCTCATCGACCGACCCGAACTCGCCTCCCTCGGCCAGTACGAGTTCGGCTGGGCGGATTCCGACGCCGCCGGCGCGATCGCCAAGCGCGGGCTCTCCGACCAGATCGTCAGCGAGATCTCGCAGCTGAAGAGCGAACCCGAGTGGATGACGAAGAACCGCCTCAAGGCGCTCAGCATCTTCCACCGCAAGCCGATGCCGACCTGGGGCGCCGACCTCACGGGCATCGATTTCGACAACATCAAGTACTTCGTGCGGTCGACCGAGAAGCAGGCCCAGTCGTGGGAGGACCTGCCCGAGGACATCCGCAACACCTACGACCGCCTGGGCATCCCCGAGGCCGAGCGCAAGCGCCTCGTCGCCGGCGTCGCCGCGCAGTACGAGTCCGAGGTCGTCTACCACCAGATCCAGGAGGACCTGGAGCGTCAGGGCGTCATCTTCATGGACACCGACACGGCGCTCAAGGAGCACCCGGAGTTCTTCGAGGAGTACTTCGGCTCGGTCATCCCCTCGGGCGACAACAAGTTCGCCGCGCTGAACACGGCCGTCTGGTCGGGCGGCTCCTTCGTGTACGTGCCCAAGGGCGTGCACGTCGAGATCCCGCTGCAGGCCTACTTCCGCATCAACACCGAGAACATGGGCCAGTTCGAGCGCACGCTGATCATCGCCGACGAGGGCAGCTACGTGCACTACATCGAGGGCTGCACGGCGCCGATCTACAAGTCCGACTCGCTGCACTCGGCCGTCGTCGAGATCATCGTGAAGAAGAACGCCCGCGTGCGCTACACGACGATCCAGAACTGGTCGAACAACGTGTACAACCTGGTCACCAAGCGCGCGATCGCGCACGAGGGCGCGACCATGGAGTGGATCGACGGCAACATCGGCTCGAAGGTGACGATGAAGTACCCGTCGATCTACCTCGCGGGCGAGCACGCCAAGGGCGAGACCCTGTCGGTCGCGTTCGCGGGCCCCGGCCAGCACCAGGACGCCGGCGCGAAGATGATCCACATGGCGCCGTACACGACGTCGTCGATCGTCTCGAAGTCGATCGCGCGCGGCGGCGGCCGTGCGGGCTACCGCGGTGAGGTGCGGGTGGATGCGAATGCCCACCACGCCGCCAACACGGTGCGCTGCGACGCGCTGCTGGTCGACACCATCTCGCGCTCGGACACCTACCCCGCGATCGACATCCGCGTCGACGACGTGCAGCTCGGCCACGAGGCGACCGTGTCGCGCGTGAGCGAGGAGCAGCTGTTCTACCTGCAGTCGCGCGGCATGCCCGAAGACGAGGCCATGGCCATGATCGTGCGCGGCTTCATCGAGCCGATCGCGCGCGAGCTGCCGATGGAGTACGCCCTGGAACTGAACAAGCTCATCGAGATGAGCATGGAAGGCAGCGTCGGATGACCCTGGTCGACACCGCCCCGTCCACCCCCGGATCGGCGGCGCCGATCCAGACGCGCTCGGAGCGCCCGACCTCCTTCGACCCGGCCGACTTCGGCACGCCCACCGGGCGCGAGGTCAACTGGAAGCTGTCGGACGTGGCGCGCCTGGCGCCGCTGTTCGTCGATGAGGAGACCTCGGGCGCCGTCGAGTTCGACGTGACCGCTCTCGAGGCCGCCGGACTGATCGCGCCCGCCGAGGGCGACGCCGTGCGCGGCGAGATCTTCCGCCCCGAGGACCTGCCGAGCGCGATCGCCTGGAAGCGCAGCGAGACCGGGCTGCACGTGCGCATCCCCGAGGGCGAGGCCATCGCCGAGCCGGTGTTCGTGCGGCTGCGCGGTGTCGACGCCGCCGGCCACGCGAACGCCCACATCGTGGTCGAGGCCCTGCCCGGCAGCAACGCGACCGTCGTGCTCGAGCACAGCGGATCGGCGGCGCTCGCGCAGAACGTCGAGATCATCGTGCGCGACAAGGCCGACCTGACGCTCATCAGCGTGCAGCAGTGGGACGACACCGCGGTGCACGCCTCCGCTCACCAGGCCGTCGTCGGCGCCCGCGCGAACCTCAAGCACATCGTCGTCTCGTTCGGCGGCGGCGTCGTGCGCGTCAACCCTTCGGTGCGCCTCGCCGGCGAGGGCGCCGAGACCGCGCTCTACGGGCTCGCCTTCTCCGACTCCGGCCAGCACCTCGAGTCGCAGGTCTACCTCTTCCACGAGGGCCCCGACACGAAGGGCGACGTGCTCTACAAGGGCGCCCTCCAGGGCGCCGGAGCCCGCACGGTCTGGATCGGCGACGTGCTGATCGGGCCGGATGCGACGGGAACCGACAGCTACGAGAAGAACCAGAACCTCGTGCTGACCGACGGCACCCGCGCCGACAGCATCCCGAACCTCGAGATCGAGACGGGCGACATCGCCGGAGCCGGCCACGCGAGCGCGACCGGCCGGTTCGACGACGAGCAGCTGTTCTACCTGCAGGCGCGGGGCATCACCGAGGAGACGGCCCGCCGTCTCGTCGTCGCCGGGTTCCTGATGGAGATCGTGCAGCGCATCGGCATCCCCGAGCTCGAGGAGCGTCTCGCGGCCGACATCGAGGCGGAGCTCGCCCGCGGTGCAGACCTCGCGCCGGCCTCGAAGGCCGGGGCATGAGCGCGACCCGGGTGCTGGCACTCGACGAGCTGACGCAGGACGAAGCGCACCGCGTCGTCGTCGAGGGCGTCGCGATCGCCGTCGTGCTCGACTCGGCCGGTGCGGTGCACGCGATCGGCGACACCTGCACGCACGGCGACATCTCGCTCGCCGAGGGCTTCGTCGACGACGGCAGCCTCGAATGCTGGGCGCACGGCTCGAAGTTCGAGCTGACGACCGGCAAGCCCCTCACCCTGCCGGCGTACGAGCCGGTCCCCGTCTTCGCGGTCGAGATCATCGACGGCGACGTCTACATCGACCCGAGCCAGAAGCTCGCGGTCTGACCGCAGCACTGAACCGAATCAGCAAGGAAGAAGCATGAGCACCCTCGAGATCCGCGACCTGCAGGTCAGCATCGAGACCGACCAGGGCACGAAGCCGATCCTCAAGGGCGTCGACCTGACGATCGCGAGCGGCGAGATCCACGCGATCATGGGCCCCAACGGCTCGGGCAAGTCGACGCTCGCCTATACGATCGCCGGCCACCCGCGCTACAACGTCGACGGCGGCTCGATCACCCTCGACGGCGAGAACGTGCTCGAGATGAGCGTCGACGAGCGCGCCCGCGCCGGCCTCTTCCTCGCGATGCAGTACCCGGTCGAGATCCCCGGCGTCACGGTGGCGAACTTCCTGCGCACCGCCAAGACGGCGATCGACGGCGAGGCCCCCGCGATCCGCGGCTGGGCCAAGACCGTCAACGAGCAGATGGACAAGCTGCGCATGGACAGCTCGTTCTCGGCCCGCAACGTCAACGAGGGCTTCTCGGGCGGCGAGAAGAAGCGCCACGAGATCCTGCAGCTCGAGCTGCTGAAGCCGCGCTTCGCCGTGCTCGACGAGACCGACTCGGGCCTCGACGTGGATGCGCTCAAGATCGTCTCCGAGGGCGTCAACCGCGCCCACCAGGAGACCGACCTCGGCGTGCTGCTCATCACGCACTACACGCGCATCCTGCGATACATCCAGCCGACGCACGTGCACGTCTTCGTGAACGGCCGTGTCGCCGAGGAGGGCGGCCGCGAGCTGGCCGACCGCCTCGAGGACGAGGGCTACGACCGCTACCTCACCGCCCAGGCGTAGGCTCCGGCCAGGAGGTCACCATGCCCACTGCTCTCGAGCCGAAGCTCTTCGACGACGTCGAGGAGGGCCTGAAGAACGTGATCGATCCCGAGCTCGGGGTCAACATCGTCGACCTCGGCCTGGTCTACGACCTCGCCTGGGACGACGAGAACGACGCGCTCATCATCTCGATGACGCTGACCTCGGCCGGATGCCCGCTCACCGATGTGATCGAGGAGCAGGTCGGGCAGTCGCTCGACGGCATCGTCGAGCGCTTCCGCATCAACTGGGTGTGGATGCCGCCGTGGGGTCCGGAGCGCATCACCGACGACGGTCGCGACATGATGCGCGCGATCGGCTTCAGCATCTGACGTCAGCCGTCAGCCCCGACCCGCGCGGTCGGGTGACCCTCAGCCGACGGGCGCGGAGGCCGCTGCCGAACGGCGACGCTCGCGTCGCGCCTCGAGGGCGTCGGCACCGCGCCAGCACAGCGGGATGAGCACCGCCGCGAGGCCGGCCTTGATGATGCCGCCCGGGATGAACGGGAGCAGTCCGAGCCCGAACGCCGCGGCGAGCGCGCTGTCATAGCCCTCGGCGCGCCAGACCTCGGGCCCGAGCCGCGTGAGCGAGGCGTAGAGCCACGGCACGCCGATCGCGAAGGTGACGACCGTGCCGCCGAGGAACGTGAGCATCGCCGTGACGCGGCGTCGATCCCAGGCCTGCTCCGAGAGCCAGCCGACGAACGCGGCCGACACGACATAGCTGACGATGAAGCCACCGGTCGTGCCGAGCAGCACGTGCACGCCGCTGCTCAGGCCGCTGAAGACGGGGAGGCCGGCGGCTCCGGCGGCCGCGTAGACGATCATCGACAGCGCGCCGCGGGCGGCGCCGAGGGTCGCTCCGACCAGCAGCACGGCGAGCGTCTGGCCGGTGATCGGCACGATGGGCAGCTCGATCGAGACCTGCGCGAGCACGGCTGTGAACAGGACGCCTCCGGCGACCAGGCCGATGTCGCCGAGAAGCGATCGCCCGATCAGCCGGTCGGCGAGCACGAGCCGGCGCGAGACGGCGAAGCTCATGCTCGGCGCTCCGGGCGATACGGGGCCGTGGCGGCCTCGGCGGCAGGATCGACGGCGGCGTCCGTGTCGGCGGCGAGTCCGTCGAGCACGAGCTCGAGTCCGGTCCGCACGGTGTCGACGTCGGCGGCCGGGCCGGTGGGGTCGAGCGCCGCCGTACGCGTCGTGACGCCGAGGCTGTCGGCCTGGATGCGCTGCTGCACGAGCGTCGCATCGCCGAGCACGAGGTGCAGTAGCGCGGTCGCGGCGCGGCGGGCGGTGGTCGCGTCGTGGCCGCGTCCGAGCGCGGCGGAGATGCGCTGCAGCGCGTCGTCGCCGCCGAGACCGAGGGCCCGCGTGCTGAGCACGACCTCGGCTCCGTCGCGGTAGGTGAGCAGCGCATCCCGGACCGCGAGCACCTCGTGGCGGGTCGCATCGCGCCAGTCGAGGCCGGGACCAGGCGCGGGGCGGGCGGCGGCGAGGATGCGGTCGGCGACGGCCGCCAGCAGCGTCTGCTTGTTCTCGACGTGCCAGTAGAGCGCGCTGGGCTGCACATCGAGGGCGCCGGCGAGGCGGCGCATCGTGAGCTCGGGGAGTCCGTGCTCGTCGAGCAGGCGCAGGGCCGCGTCGATCACGGAGTCCCGGTCGTGACGGGCGTGCGCGCGGTCGGAGGCCATGACGCCACTATAGTGAACGGCGTTCAGGTGAACGGTGTTCAGGAGAGCGCCGTTCCGGAGTCCGGCGGTGATCCGCTCGCGTCGCGCTCCACCGCCGTCCGACCCGAGGAGCCGACATGGCCCGCACCGCCTCCCGCTTCGACACCCGCGACCTCGCGCGCATCGCCGTCTTCGCCGCGATCATCGCGGTGCTCGGGCTGCCCGGCCCGATCCCGGTTCCCGGCCTCGTGCCGATCACGGCGCAGACCCTCGGGGTCGTGCTGGCGGGCACCGTGCTCGGCCCGCTGCGCGGACTCGCGGCCGTCGCCGTGTTCGAGCTGCTCGTGCTCGTCGGGCTCCCGCTGCTCTCCGGCGGGCACGGTGGACCGGCCGTGTTCGTCGGCGTGACCGCGGGCTACCTGCTCGGCTGGCTGCCGGGCGCCTTCGTGACCGGCCTCGTGGCGCACAGCGGCCGCGGTGCGCTCGCCGGGTGGCGCGTGGCGCTCGGCGCGGTCATCGGCGGCATCGTCGTGATCTACACCTGCGGCATCCCCGTGCAGTCGCTCGTGACGGGTCTGCCGCTCGGCGCGACGATCATCTCGAGTCTCGCCTTCATCCCGGGCGATCTGATCAAGGTCGTGGTGGCGACGCTGCTGACGCTCGCGCTCTGGCGCGCCTACCCGCCGGCGTTCGGCCGCCGCGCCGAGCGTCGGGGCGTCCGCTCTGCTGCGCCGACGTCGGTCGAGGAGACCGCGGCGCGATGACGCCCGCGCAGCCCGCCGAACCGCATCCCGGTCGACCGCCCGGCGCCGTCATCGAGCTGTCGGGAGTCGACGTCGAACTCGGCGGCACGCCGGTGCTGTCGGGCGTGGATGCGCGGCTCGATCAGCGCCGCGTGGCCGTCATCGGCGCGAACGGCTCGGGCAAGTCGACCTTCACCCGGCTGCTCGGCGGGCTCGTGCCGCCGACGCGCGGTACGGTGCGCGTGCACGGGATCGATGTGGAGCGCGGGCGGAAGGCTCTGCGCGCCGCGGTCGGCGTCGTCTTCACGAACCCGGATGCGCAGATCCTGATGCCCACCGTGGCCGACGACGTCGCGTTCTCGCTGCGGGGGAGCGGGCTCGACCGCGCCGCGGTCGTCGAGCGCGTCGCGGGCACGCTGGCCCGCTTCGGGATGTCCGAGCTGGCCGACGCGCCCGCGCACCAGCTCTCGGGCGGGCAGAAGCAGCTGCTCGCCCTGGCGGCCGTGCTGATCCGCGAGCCGGCGCTCGTGATCGCCGACGAGCCGACCACGCTGCTCGACCTCGGCAACGCACGTCGCATCGGCGGGATCCTCATCGACGACCTGGATGCGCAGCTCGTCGTGGTCACGCACGACCTCGAGCTGGCGGCGCGCTGCGACGTGGCCCTGCGCTTCGCCGAGGGGCGTCTGGTGGATGCGGGGGAGCCCGCCGCGCTGATCGCCGACTACCGGGCGCTGCACGCGTGATCGCGGTCTACCTGCCCGGCGACAGCCTCGTGCACCGCGCCCCCGCGGGCGTGAAGCTGCTGCTGCTGGCCGTGCTCGGGCTGGCGCTCTCGCTGCTGCCGCGCGAGCCGGCGCTCCTCGGGCTGGTGCTCGCGGGTGCCGGGCTCGTGCTCGTGGTCCTGCTCTACGCCCTCGCTGGGCTCGCCGCACGGCCGCTGCTGCGCCAGCTCTGGTCGACGCGCTGGATCGTCGTGCTCATGGTCGTGACCCAGCTGATCTTCCTGGGTCCCGCCGAAGCCGCGAACAACACCGTGCGCGTCGTCGCGATCGTCGTGCTCGCCGGGCTCCTGAGCCTCACGACCCGCACAGCCGAGCTGCTGACGACGCTCGAGCGGCTGCTGGCGCCGCTGGCCCGAGTCGGCGTCGATCCGCGCCGCGTCAGCCTGACGTTGTCGCTGGCGATCACGATGATCCCCGTGATCGCCGAGCTGGCGCGGCAGGTGCGCGAGGCGCAGCAGGCCCGCGGGGTGCGCCTCGGCGTGCGTGCGGTCGTGCCGCTGCTCGTGCTCGCGCTGCGTCACGCCGACGACGTGGCCGACGCGCTGAGCGCCCGCGGCATCGACTGACGGCGAGTCCGGTCCGGAGCGCCTAGACTGGGCAGCTGGCCGTCCGGCCGCCGTCGCCGCCGACGCCCACCTCCTCCGCGGGCCTCCCGCAGATCGGATCATCATCGTGCTCGCCGTCCACGACCTCGAACTCCGCGTCGGGGCGCGTCTCCTCATGGAGAACGTGAACTTCCGCGTCGACGCCGGCGACAAGATCGGCCTCGTCGGCCGCAACGGCGCTGGCAAGACGACGATGACCAAGATCCTCGCCGGCGAGGGCCTGCCCACGGCCGGCCGCATCGATCGTACGGGCGAGATCGGCTACCTGCCGCAGGACCCGCGCTCCGGCGACCCGGAGTCGACCGCGCGCACGCGCATCCTCGACGCCCGCGGCCTCGGCCAGATCGCCCTCGAGCTGCGGGCCGCGACCGACGACATGGGCTCGCCCGACCCGAAGGTCAGCGAGGCTGCGATGGCCCGCTACGGCCGCCTCGAAGACCGCTTCCTCGCGCAGGGCGGTTACGCCGCCGAGGCCGAGGCCGCCGCGATCGCGTCGAACCTGGCGCTGCCCGACCGCATCCTCGACCAGCCGCTCAAGACCCTCTCGGGCGGTCAGCGTCGCCGCATCGAGCTCGCGCGCATCCTGTTCTCGGGCGCCGACACGATGCTGCTCGACGAGCCCACCAACCACCTCGACGCCGACAGCGTCGTGTGGCTGCGCGAGTTCCTCAAGGGCTACCCGGGCGGCGTCATCATGATCAGCCACGACGTCGAGCTGGTCGGCGAGACCGTCAACAAGGTCTTCTACCTGGATGCGAATCGCCAGGTCATCGATGTCTACAACATGGGCTGGAAGCACTACCTGCGCCAGCGCGAGGCCGACGAGGAGCGCCGCAAGAAGGAGCGCGTCAACGTCGAGAAGAAGGCCACGCAGCTGCAGCAGCAGGCCGCCCGCTTCGGCGCGAAGGCCTCGAAGGCCGCCGCCGCGCACCAGATGGTCGCCCGCGCCGAGAAGATGCTCTCGGGCCTCGACGAGGTGCGTCAGGTCGACCGCGTCGCGAAGCTGCGCTTCCCCGAGCCGGCCGCCTGCGGTCGCACGCCGCTGGCCGCATCCAATCTGTCGAAGAGCTACGGCTCGCTCGAGATCTTCACGGCCGTCGACCTGGCGATCGACCGCGGCTCGAAGGTCGTCGTGCTGGGCTTCAACGGCGCCGGAAAGACGACGCTGCTGCGCATGCTCGCCGGCGTGGATGCGCCCGACACGGGCCGCGTCGAGCCGGGTCACGGCCTGCGCATCGGCTACTACGCGCAGGAGCACGAGACGATCGACGTCAAGCGCACCGTGCTCGAGAACATGAAGACCTCGTCACCCAACCTCAACGACACCGAGGCCCGCAAGGTGCTCGGCTCGTTCCTGTTCACGGGCGACGACGGGCACAAGCCCGCCGGGGTGCTCTCCGGCGGCGAGAAGACCCGTCTCGCGCTGGCGATGATCGTGGTCTCGGGCGCGAACGTGCTGCTGCTCGACGAGCCGACGAACAACCTCGATCCGGCGAGCCGCGAGGAGATCCTCTCGGCTCTGGCCGGCTACAGAGGCGCCGTCGTGCTCGTCTCGCACGACCCCGGCGCGGTCGAGGCGCTCAACCCCGAGCGGGTGCTGATCCTGCCCGACGGCGTCGAGGACCACTGGAACAAGGAGTACGCCGAGCTCGTCGAGCTGGCGTAGCCGGGGAACCGGACTCAGCCGACCCGATCGAGCTCGCGTCAGAGCGGGGCTCGGACTCAGCCGACCCGGTCGAGCAGCTCGTCCTCGATGTCCGCGTCTGTCTTGCGGCGCGGCCGCTTCGGCTCGGGTGCCGGCAGGCCGGCGCGCTCGGCGGCCTCCTCGCGGGCGATCCGCCGCTCGCGGCGCACGGCCCACACCAGGCCGACGAAGGCGAGGATGCCGAAGGCGATCCACTGCAGCGCATACGACAGGTGCGGACCCTCGTCGGGGTCGGGCTTGGTCGACAGCGTCGCGGTCGCGGCCGACGGGGTCTCGCTCGCGAGCAGCCCGTAGGCGCCCGTGTAGACCTGCTCGCCGGCGAGGTGCTCGGCGACGGTCGGCAGATGGATGCTCGCCAGCTGCCCCTTCGTCGAGGTGCTCGCCCCGATCGTCGGCTCGCTCGGCTTGAGGCGCGCGACCACCGTGACCTCGCCCTTCGGCGCGGCCGGGATGCTGTCGGGCAGGTCCTGCGTGTCGCCCACCGAGACCCAGCCCCGGTCGACGAGGAACACGCGTCCGTCGTCGAGCTGCAGCGGGACGAGCACCTCCCAACCCGGGTTGCCCTCGAGCGGGCGGTTGCGCACGAGCGTCTGGTCGGCGCGCAGGTAGCGCCCGGTCAGGGTCACGGGCGTCCACTCGTCGTCGAGCTTCCAGGAGTCGAGCTCGGGCAGCACCGTGTCGAGAGCGACCGGCTTCGCGTCGTAGTTGTCGACGACGCGCTGGATGGCGGCGACGGCCTCGGCGCGGCGCTCCCACTGCCAGTTCGAGAGCAGCGCGCAGGCGATCGCGAAGACGATCACGAGGGCGAGATAGCCGCCCCAGCGCTGCAGGAAACGGCCGATCGCGGCGATCACGAGCCGGCTCCCGCCGACGTCGCGGCGTCGGGCACCGCATCCACCGGCTCGTCGAGCGCGCTCACGAGAACGGGGAAGCCGCGGGTCGCGAGGTAGTCGCTCAGGCTCGAGCGGTGCTCGTCGCACGCGAGCCAGACCTTCACCCGGTCGGCGGTGTGGATGCGGGGATTGCGCCAGTTGACCCGCCAGCTCGCGGCGGCGCGGCATGCCGCGCTGGAGCAGGTCGGGCGGTCGGGGTCGCCGCCGAGCCCGAGCGAGCCGAGTCCGATCACGCCGCGTCGTCCCGTCGCGAGGAGCGCACGATCGCGCCGGGCCGCAGCACGCGCCGGCGCGGCGCGTGGCTGCCGCCCGCGTTGGCGACGACGACGGCGAAGTAGGGCAGGAAGACGGCGCCCGCGATCGGCAGCACGAGCCACCATCCCTTCACGACGACGCAGAGGATGATGCAGACGACGCGGATCGACATCGCCACGACGTACTTGATCATGCGCGAGCGCCGCTCCTGCTCGGGAGAGAGCGGCAGCTCGGTGACGGTGGCGTGCTCGGTGCGCATGGCCCCTCAAGAGTACGTCCGTCGCGGCGCGCGAACCGGCACGGATGCCGGGAGCCGTCCTGCGCGCGGATAGGCTCGTGAGTCATGACCTCTCGCACCGTGCTCATCACCGGCGGCAATCGCGGCATCGGCCGCGCGATCGCGGAGGAGTTCGTGGCCCAGGGCCACCGCGTCGCCGTCACCGCCCGTTCGGGCGAGGGCCCGGAGGGCACGCTGACGGTGCGTGCCGACGTGACCGACACGGCCGCGCTCGACACCGCGTTCACCGAGGTCGAGCAGCAGCTCGGCCCGATCGAGGTCGTCGTCGCCAACGCCGGCATCACCCGCGACACGCTGCTCATGCGCATGAGCGACGACGACTTCCACGACGTCGTCGACACGAACCTCGGCGGCGCCTTCCGCGTCGTCAAGCGGGCGTCGAAGGGGATGCTCAAGGCCCGGTTCGGCCGCATCGTGCTGATCTCGAGCGTCGTCGGGCTGTACGGCAGCGCCGGCCAGGTCAACTACTCCGCGTCGAAGGCCGGCCTGGTCGGCATGGCCCGCTCGCTCACCCGCGAGCTCGGCGCCCGCGGCATCACGGCCAACGTCGTCGCCCCCGGCTTCATCGAGACCGAGATGACGGCCTCGCTTCCCGAGGCGCAGCAGGCCGAGTACCTGAAGGCGATCCCCGCCGGGCGCTACGCCAGCGCGAACGAGGTCGCGCGCGTCGTGACCTGGCTCGCGGGCGACGACGCCGGCTACATCTCCGGCGCGGTCATCCCCGTCGACGGCGGTCTCGGGATGGGGCACTGAGCCGGCGGCAGCCGGGCGGCTCCGCGTCGCGCGAGCCGCAGCCCGAGCAGGCCTCCACCGGGCGGGTCGTCGCCCCGGCGATCGGCATCGGCCTGATCGGCGCCGGCATCCAGTGGCTCGTCTCGGCGCCGCTCGTCGCGACCGCGCTGCGCGGCACGGGCGACGGCGTGCTGCCGATCCCGCTCGCGATCGGCCTGCTGCTGACGGCGGGCATCCTGTTCGCGACCCTGCTGGTGGCGAGCACGGCTCTGAACCGCGGCGGGATGCGCGAGCCGGTGCGTCGCGCGGTGCTGATCCCGATCGGGGTCGTGTCCCTCGCCGTCGTCGTCGTGCTGGCGGTCGTCAGCTTCCTCTGACCCGCGGCTCGTGAGTACGCGGGGCTTCGTCAGCCGAGGGCCGGCGCACCGCCCGGCCGTGACTCAGCCGCGGGGAAGGCCGAGCAGCGGCAGCACGAGCGACAGGTCACGGCGGTCGAGCAGCACGGCCGCCTCGTCGCGCACCGGGGCCTTCGCGTCGAAGCCGATCGAGAGCCCGCAGATCGACATCATGTCGAGGTCGTTGGCGCCGTCGCCGATCGCGACGGTCTGGCTGAGCGGCACCCCGAGCGCGTCGGCCCACTCGCGCAGCGCGGTCGACTTCGCCGCCGCGTCGATGATCGGCCCGGTCAGCCCGCCGGTGAGGCGGCCGTCGACGACCTCGAGCCGGTTCGCTCGCCAGTGGTCGAGACCCAGCCGCTCGGCGACCGGGTCGACGACCTCGTGGAACCCGCCCGAGACGACCGCGACCCGCCCGCCCGCGGCCTGCACGCCGGCGACCAGCTCGGGCACACCCGGCGTCACGACGACCTTCTCGCCGACGCGGGCGAAGACGTCCGCGTCGAGGCCGGCCAGGGTGGCGGCGCGCTCGCGCAGGCTCTGCTCGAAGTCGAGCTCGCCGTTCATCGCGCGGAACGTGACGTCGCGCACGGCCTCGGCGGAGCCCGCCTCGTCGGCGAGCAGCTCGATCACCTCGTTCTCGATCAGCGTGGAGTCGACATCGAGCACGACGAGAAAGCGAGGCACGGCTCCCGAGCCTAGCGGCGCGGGGACGCGCATCACGACGCCGTCGAGGTCAGTCGCGGACGGGGTCAGTCGACCCGCTCGCCCTTGCCCACCACGGTGATGCCCGAGTCGGTCACGGTGAAGCCGCGCGCGCGGTCCGCGGCGTGGTCCACGCCCACCTGTGCGCCGGGCGACACCACGACCTCCTTGTCGAGGATGGCGCGCTGCACGACGGCGCCCGCGCCCACCGAGACCTGGTCGAACAGGATCGAGTCGACGACCTTGCCGCCCGAGTCGACCGTCGTCCAGGGTCCGATAACACTGCGCTCCACGTGCCCGCCCACGATCACGACGCCGAGCGAGACGATCGAGTCGATCATCGTGCCGATCGAGCCGACCTCGTCGCGCACGAACTTCGCCGGCGGCGAGTTGAGCTGCTGGCTGAAGATCGGCCAGTCGCGGTTGTAGAGGTTGAACACCGGCAGCGACGAGATGAGGTCCTGGTGGGCCTCGAAGAAGCTGTCGATCGTGCCGACGTCGCGCCAGTAGAACTTGTCGCGGTCGGTCGAGCCGGGCACCTCGTTGCGGTTGAGGTCGTAGACCGCTGCATCGCCGCGCGACACGAAGTCGGGCACGATGTCGCCGCCCATGTCGTGGTTCGAGTCGGGCTTCTCCCCGTCGCGGATGACGGCATCCATCAGCACGTCGGCGTCGAAGACGTAGTTGCCCATCGAGGCGAGCACCTCGCCGGGGGAGTCGGCGAGGCCGACCGGGTTCTTCGGCTTCTCGAGGAACTCGGCGATGCGCGTCGGGTCGTCGGCATCCGTCTGGATCACGCCGAACTGGTCGGCGAGCGCGATCGGCTGGCGGATCGCCGCGACCGTCGCGCCGGCGCCCGAGGCGATGTGCGCCTCGATCATCTGGCTGAAGTCCATGCGGTAGACGTGATCGGCGCCGACCACGACCACGATGTCGGGCTTCTCGTCGCGCAGCAGGTTGAGGCTCTGCAGGATCGCGTCGGCCGAGCCGCTGAACCAGCGCTTGCCCAGACGCTGCTGCGCCGGCACCGAGGCCACGTAGGCGCCGAGCATGCCCGAGAGGCGCCAGGTCTGCGAGACGTGGCGGTCGAGCGAGTGCGACTTGTACTGCGTCAGCACGACGACCTGGCGCAGGCCGGAGTTCACGAGGTTCGACAACGCGAAGTCGATCAGGCGGTAGCCGCCGGCGAACGGGACCGCGGGCTTCGCGCGGTCGGCCGTGAGGGGCATCAGTCTCTTCCCCTCGCCCCCTGCCAGAACGATTCCGAAGATCTTCCTCGATGCCATGGGGCCAACATACGGGGCGGGAGCGGCGCGCGACCAGCATGGATCGATCCGTACAGGCGCCGGTCAGTCTGCGCTACCGTCGGCTCCATGCGAGTCGACCTGCTGAGCCGTGAGTTCCCGCCGGAGGTCTACGGAGGTGCGGGCGTGCACGTCGCCGAGCTCGTGACCGCGCTCCGCGCCACGCAGGATGACCTCGACGTGCAGGTGCGCGCCTTCGGCATGCCGCGCGACGAGGACGGCGTGACGAGCTACCTCGTGCCCCCGACGCTGACCTCCGCCAACCCCGCGCTCGCGACCCTCGGCGTCGACCTCTCGATCGCGCAGGACACCGCCGGCGCCGACCTCGTGCACTCGCACACCTGGTACGCGAACGGCGCCGGACATTTCTCGAAGCTGCTGCACGGCATCCCGCATGTCGTGACCGCGCACAGCCTCGAGCCGCTGCGCCCCTGGAAGGCCGAGCAGCTCGGCGGGGGCTACCGCGTGTCGAGCTGGATCGAGAAGACCGCCTTCGAAGCGGCGGATGCGGTGATCGCGGTCTCGAACGGCATGGCCCTCGACATCGTGCGCAGCTACCCCGACCTCGACGAGACGCGCGTGCATGTCGTGCACAACGGAATCGACCTGAGCCGCTGGCAGCGCGTCGACGACGGCGAGGTGCTGCGCGAGCTCGGCATCGACCCCGATCGCCCGAGCGTCGTCTTCGTCGGCCGCATCACCCGGCAGAAGGGCCTGCCCTACCTGCTGCAGGCGGCGCGCAGCCTGCCCGCCGACGTGCAGCTCGTGCTCTGCGCCGGCGCGCCCGACACCCCCGAGATCCTGGCCGAGGTGCAGGCGGGCGTGAACCTGCTGCAGCAGGAGCGCACCGGCGTCGTGTGGATCGAGCGCATCCTGAGCCGCCACGAGCTCAGCGCCGTGCTCTCGCAGGCCACCACCTTCGTCTGCCCCTCGGTCTACGAGCCGCTCGGCATCGTCAACCTCGAGGCGATGGCCTGCGGCGCCGCCGTGGTCGGCACCGCCACCGGCGGCATCCCCGAGGTCGTCGACGACGGCGTGACCGGCCGCCTCGTGCCGATCGAGCAGGTCGACGACGGCACCGGCACGCCGATCGATCCGGAGACCTTCGTCGCCGATCTCGCGCGCACGCTCACCGAGGTCGTCTCCGACCCCGAGCAGGCCCGTCGCTACGGCGAGGCCGGCCGCGCCCGGGCCGAGGCGCAGTTCGCCTGGACGAGCATCGCCGAGGCGACCCGCGCCATCTACGACCGCGTGCTCGCCTGAGCACCCGGCGCCGCTCACACTGACGAGCCGCCGCCGGCTCGGGAGCCGCCCGGGCGACTCGACCTCGGGACACGCGCCCACGCACCCGGAACGCCCGGCTCGCGGCCACTAGGGTGGGGGATCATGGGCAGCGTTCTCCAGCTCACCGACGTGTCGGTCGTGCGTGACGGCAATCGCATCCTCGATCGTGTGTCGTGGGAGGTGCAGCCCACCGACCGCTGGGTCATCCTCGGCCCCAACGGCGCCGGCAAGACCACGCTCCTGCAGGTCGTCTCCGCGTCGATCCACCCCAGCGAGGGCGAGGCGGTGCTGCTCGGCGAGACGCTCGGCAAGATCGACGTCTTCGACCTGCGCCCGCGCATCGGCTTCGCCTCGAGCGCGCTGGCCCGCCGCATCCCGGCCGACGAGAGCGTGCTGGATGTCGTGCTCACCGCCGCCTACTCGGTCACCGGCCGCTGGAACGAGACCTACGAGGACGTCGACATCCGCCGGGCCCGCCGCGTGCTGGCCGAGTGGAAGCTCGACCACCTGGCCGAGCGCCGCTTCGGCAACCTCAGCGACGGCGAGCAGAAGCGCGTGCAGATCGCCCGCTCGGTCATGACCGACCCCGAGCTGCTGCTGCTGGACGAGCCGGCCGCCAGCCTCGACCTCGGCGCGCGCGAGGAGCTCGTGCAGCTGCTCGGCAACTACGCCCGCTCGACCGAGGCCCCGGCCATGGTCATGGTCACCCACCACGTCGAGGAGATCCCGCCGGGATTCACTCACGCCCTGCTCATCGCCGACGCGCGCGTGCGCGCCGCGGGAGCGATCGAGGACGTCATCACCGAGCCGCACCTGAGCGAGGCCTTCGGCCTTCCGCTGCAGGTCGAGCGCAGCGACGACGGCCGCTTCACCGCCCGCGCCGCCTGAGCGCCGGACGCACCGCCGGATACTGCATCCGCGCGGGGGAGCCGATCTGATAGCATCGCTCCTTGGTCCTCTCGGACCCGCAGACTTTCTCTCCATTCACGATCCGATCCACCGAGGTAGAGCCATGAAGACCGAAACCCACCCCGAGTACACCGCGATCGTCTTCCGCGACCTCGCGAGCGGTGAGACCTTCCTGACCCGCTCGACCGCGACCAGCGACAAGACGATCGAGCTCGACGGCGAGACCTACCCCGTCATCGACGTCGAGATCTCGTCGGCCTCGCACCCGTTCTACACGGGCAAGCAGCGCATCATGGACAGCGCCGGCCGCGTCGAGAAGTTCAACAAGCGCTTCGCCAACTTCGGCAAGTGAGCCACCGCCCCACGCGGGCGACACGACGAAGGCCCCGACCGTCTGGTCGGGGCCTTCGTCGTGTCGGGCGCCGTCCGAGCCGCCGCCGGGCTGCGCCGTGGGCGCGTCTCAGACCTCGCGGCGGGCGAGCACGAGGGGCACGAGGATGTCACGGCTGAGGGGCGCGACGTCGCGGTCGCCGAGGTCGGTCGGATCGACCCAGGCCAGCTCGGCGATCTCGGCGGCGATGCGCGGCTCGGTGCGCAGCGGGGCGTCGTAGACCCACGCATCCACCTCGGTGTCGGGCTCGTTGGCCGCGGCGGCCCGGTGCCGGCCGAGGAAGCCGAGCTCGTCGGTCGCGACCGACAGCCCGAGCTCCTCGGCGAGCTCGCGCACCAGGGCGGCGTCGGGGGCCTCGCCGGGCTCGAGCTTGCCGCCCGGCTGCATGAACGCCGTCGTGCCCTGCTTGCGCACGAACAGCAGCCGGCCGTCGGAACCCTCGATGACCGCGGCGGCGATGCGCAGCACCGCGGGTGCGGGGGTGTCGGCGGCAGGGGCTCCGGTGGAGGGGGAGTCGGACGGATCGAGCGGGACGGCCGCGCTCATCGCACCGGCCAGGCGGTCGGCGCCACGAAGGAGGTGTCGCCCTTCACTCGGTGGATGTAGTCCTGGAAGCTGCGCGCCTGCTCGGCGAACCACATCTCCTGGCGGCCGTGCAGATCCTGCGCGGTCACGGCGAGCTCGTCGGGGAAGGTGCGGGCGATCGCCTGGGCCACGCGCCCTGCGGCGATCGCATCCGCGCCGGCGTCGTGCGCCGCATCCAGATCGACGCCGTAATGCTCGGCGGCGAGCACGAGCGTGCGCTTGCCCTTGCGGTAGCGGTCGACGGCCTTGTCGATCACGAGCGGGTCGATGATCGGGCCGGGCTCGCCGAGCGGCTCGAGGTGGTGCCGCAGCGCCTCGGCGTGCAGCAGGCTGAGGTCGTAGGGCGCGTTGTAGACCACGATCGGGATGCCGCGGTCCATCAGCCGGCGCAGCGTCTCGATGATCTCGGCCACGACGATCGACGCCGGGGCGCCCTCGGCGCGGGCGCGCTCGGTCGTGATGCCGTGCACGGCGCTCGCCTGCTCGGGGATCTCGACGCCCGGATCGGCGAGCCAGTCGTCGCGCTCGAGCACGGCGCCGGTGTGGTCGAGCAGACCGACGTGCGCGCTGACGATCCGTGCCGTGCTGGTGTCGACTCCCGTCGTCTCGAGATCGAAGACGCCCAGCAGGTCGAACCAGTTGCTCATGGCCTCAGGCTAAGACGAGCCACGGACACGGCCGGGCGGCGCGCGCGGGAGCCGCGCATCCCGCGCCCGTTCGGTGTCGGCGTCTCAGTAGTGCTGGGTCGCCGTGAATCGCGGCTGGCCGACGTGAAGCCAGAAGAAGCTCTGCGTTCCGAGCGTGAGGCGCACCTCGCCGTCGTCGCCGATCGTCGGGAACTCCCCGCCGCCGAACAGGTCGAACAGCGGCTCGCCGGCATCCTCGGGCAGGCGGATGCGCGCCGACACCGGGTTGTGGGCGAAGCTGAACACGCACAGGATGCGCTCGGGCGCGTCGCCGAACTGGGTTCCCGAGCCGGGGTAGTCGCGCACGAAGGCCAGCACCGACTCGTGATCGGTGTCGAGCACCTGGATCGAGCCGAGGCCGAAGGTCGGGTGGTTCTTGCGCACGTGGATGACGTTGCGCACCCAGTGCAGCAGCGAGCGCGACTGCGCCAGCTGCGACTCGACGTTGACGAGCGAGTAGTTGTAGACGAGCGACTGCACGACCGGCAGGTAGAGCTTGCCCGGGTCGGCGGTCGAGAATCCGGCGTTGCGATCGGGCGTCCACTGCATGGGCGTGCGCGAGGAGTCGCGATCGGGCAGCCAGATGTTGTCGCCCATGCCGATCTCGTCGCCGTAGTAGAGGAACGGCGATCCCGGCAGCGAGAACAGCAGCGCGTGCGCGAGCTCGAGCTCGGCGCGCGAGTTGTCGAGCAGGGGAGCCAGGCGGCGCCGGATGCCGATGTTCGAGCGCATCCGAGGGTCGTAGGCGTACCAGCCGTACATCGCCTGCCGGTACTCCTCGCTCACCATCTCGAGCGTCAGCTCGTCGTGGTTGCGCAGGAACACCCCCCAGGCGGCGCCCTCGGGCACCTCCTGCGTCTCCGACAGCACGCGCTTGAGCTCCTGCGCCGACTGCGAGCGCAGCGAGTAGAAGATGCGCGGCATGACCGGGAAGTCGAAGGCCATGTGGCACTCCGGCTCCTCCTCGGTGCCGAAGTACTCGGCGACCTCGCTCGGCCACTGGTTCGCCTCGGCGATCAGCACGCGGCCGGGGTAGTCGACGTCGATCATGGCGCGCAGCTTCTTGACGAACTCGTGCGTCTCGGGCTCGCTCTCGCCGTTGCCGTCCTCCGACTCGTAGAGGTAGGGGATCGCATCCAGTCGCAGGCCGTCGACGCCCATGTCGAGCCAGTGCCGCACGACGTCGAAGATCGCGTCGTGCACGGCCGGGTTCTCGAAGTTGAGGTCGGGCTGGTGCGAGAAGAAGCGGTGCCAGAAGAACTGGCGGCGCTCGGAGTCGAAGGTCCAGTTCGAGTCCTCGGTGTCGACGAAGATGATGCGCACGTCGTTGTACTTGTCGTCGGTGTCGCTCCACACGTAGAAGTCGCCGTAGGGCCCGTCGGGGTCGCTGCGCGACTGCTGGAACCACTCGTGCTGGTCGGAGGTGTGGTTGATGACCAGGTCGATGATGATGCGCATGTTGCGCTCGTGCGCCTTGGTCACGAGCTCGCGGAACTCATCCAGGGTTCCGAACTCGGGCAGGATCCCCTTGTAGTCGCTGATGTCGTAGCCGCCGTCGCGCAGCGGCGAGGTGTAGATCGGCGGGATCCAGATGCCGTCGATGCCCAGCCACTGCAGGTAGTCGAGCTTGCCGATCAGGCCGGCCAGGTCGCCGGTGCCGTCGCCGTTCGAGTCGACGAACGAGCGCACCATCACCTCGTAGAACACCGATCTGCGATACCACTGCGGGTTCAGGGCGAGACCGGGCAGGGTGATCGGCGCGGTGAAGGTCACCCTCCTCACCCTAGGCACGGGGTCGGCGCGTGCCCAGAGGCGTTCAGGGTTCGTCCGGGTTGGGCTCGGGTCCGGGATGCGGCGGCCGCGCATCAGGGGAGCGATCGCGGCGTCGGCGGGGGAGCGGCGGCCGCGCATCCTCGGCTCTCTAGACTGGCCGGGATGCCCGTCGCCTCGCCCTACGCCGCCCAGCTCGCCGCCCTGCCCACCCGCACCGGCGAGGTCGTGGCGCGCGGCGCGCGCACCCGGTACTGGGACTACGGCCCCGCAGACGCCCCGGTCGCCCTGGTCGTCGTGCACGGCTACCGCGGCGACCACCACGGCCTCGAGCCCGTGCTCGCGCAGCTGCCGGGCCTGCGCATCATCGCCCCCGATCTGCCCGGCTTCGGGGAGTCGTCGCCGATGGCGGCGGGGGAGCACGGCATCCCGGGCTACGCGGCCTGGCTGGGCGATTTCCTCGACGCGCTCGGGCTGCGCGGAACCGTGCCGCTGCTCGGTCACAGCTTCGGCTCGATCGTGGTCGCGCACGCCCTGGCCGCCGGGCTGACGACGCCGCGCCTGGTGCTGGTGAATCCGATCTCGACCGACCCGATGTCGGGCGTCAACGGCGTGCTCGCGCGCCTGACCCGGCTCTACTACACGGTCGGCCGCAAGCTCCCCGCGCGGGCGGGAGCCGCGTGGCTCGGCAACCCGCTGATCGTGCGCTTCATGTCGGTGACCCTGGCGAAGACGCCGGATGCGCGACTCAAGCGCTGGATCCATGAGGAGCACGGCCGCTACTTCTCCGGCTTCAGCGACCGCGACACCCTCGCCGAGGGCTTCGACGCCTCGCTCAGCACCGATGTCGCGCGCGCCGCCGGTGCGCTCACGATGCCGACCCTGCTGATCGTCGGCTCCGACGACATGATCGCGCCGCTCGCGGGTCAGCGCGCCCTCGCGGCGCAGCTCCCGGATGCGCGGCTCGTCGAGCTGGCCGGCGTCGGGCACCTCGTGCACTACGAGCGCCCGCGCGAGGCCGCGGCCGAGATCGAGCGCTTCCTGGCCGAGGGCGCCGCGTGAGGATCGTCGTCGACTGCCGCTACACCCGCATCGGGCATCACGACGGCATCAGCCGCTACACCGCGCGCGTCGTGGGCGCTCTGGCCGAGCTGCACGACGTGACGATGCTCGTGAACGACGAGCGGCAGCTCGAGATGCTGCCCGACCTGCCGTGGCAGAAGGTCTCGGGGCCCACGAGCGTCCGCGAGCCGTTCATCGCTCGCCAGATCAACCGGCTGAAGCCCGACGTGGTCTGGTCGCCGATGCAGACGATCGGCTCGGCCGGCCGCCGCTACGGGCTCGTGCTGACGCTGCACGACCTCATCTACTACGAGAACCGCACCCCGCCGCGCGACCTGCCCCAGATCATCCGGCTGCTGTGGCGCGTCTACCACCTGTCGTGGTGGCCGCAGCGCTGGCTGCTGAACCGCGCCGACGAGGTCGTGACCGTCTCGGCGACGTCGGAGCGGCTCATCCGGAAGAACCGCCTGACGAAGCGCCGACTCACGGTCGTGACGAACGCGGCCGACGAGCTGGCGCCGCCGGTCGAGCGCGCGGTGGCCGCGGTCGCGACGGCGGACGTCCCGCGCGAGCTCGTCTACATGGGCTCGTACATGCCCTACAAGGGCGTGGATGTGCTGGTGCAGGCTCTGCATCACCTTCCCGGCTACCGGCTGAACCTGCTGAGCCGCATCTCCGACGCCGAGCGCGCGCGGCTGACGGCGCTCGCGCCCTCGCCCGAGAGCGTCGCCTTCGCGAACGGCGCGAGCGACGCCGAGTACGCCGCCGCGCTCGACCGGGCCACCGCCTTCGTGCACGCCTCGCGCGCGGAGGGCTTCGGCATCCCGCTCGTCGAGTCGATGAGCCGCGGGACCCCCGTCGTCGTCAGCGACATCCCGATCTTCCGCGAGGTGGGGGCGGATGCGGCGCTCTATTTCGCGCCGGGTTCGGCTGAGCAGCTGGCCGCCGCCGTGCGCACGCTCGAGGATCCGGCGGAGTGGACGTCGCGGTCGGCCGCCTCGCGCGAGCGGGCCGCCCACTACCGCTGGTCGGATGCCGCCGCGGCGCTCTTCGCGGTGCTGCAACGCGTGCACGCCGCCCGATCCGCGCGCCGCTGAGCGGACAGCCGCTCAGCTGGGCTGACGACCCGGGTCGGCGGAGCGATCCCGCTCAGGCCGGCCGGTGCTCGAGCGCGTTCTGCTGCTCGATGTCGCCGCCCCCGCCGAGCGACTCGGCCTCGATCGAGTCGTCGAAGGCGATCAGCTCGAGCCCGCCCTCGGTCATCCGGAAGCTGTGCACCGAGCCGTTCGTGATCATCGGGTGCTTCGCGTCGGGCTCGGCGGTCTGCAGCACCGAGCGGATCGCGCCGCCGTGGCTGACGACGATGAGCTTCTCGCCGGGATGCGCGTTCGCGAGCTCGCAGAGCGCGGCGACGACGCGCTCGGCGACGTGCTCCCGCGTCTCACGGCCGGGCACCTCCGCGCCCTCGGGGAAGCGCTCCTCGATCTGCTCCCAGGTGAGGCCCTCGGCCTCGCCGTACTCGCGCTCGACGACGCCCAGCACCGGGGTCGGGGTCGGCATCCCGAGCTCGGCCGCGATGATCGACCCGGTCTCCATCGCGCGGCCGAGCGGACTGGCGTAGATGCCGTCCCACTGCCGCCGGGCCAGCAGCCGCCCCGTCGCCTGCGCCTGCGCGCGACCGGTGTCGTTGAGCGGGATGTCGGTCGTGCCCTGGATGCGCCGGGCGAGGTTCCAGTCGGTCTCGCCGTGGCGCACGAGGTACAGCTCGGTCATGGATCCGTCTCTCGGGACCCGGCTCAGGAGGTCAGACGCTCGGCGAGAGCGCCGAGCACCTCCGAGGTCCCCGCGTCGATCTTAAGCGTCGCCCGGGCGTCGCCCTTGGTCGTGCCGCGGTTGACGATCACGATCGGGATGCGCCGCTTGGCGGCCTGGTCAAGCAGCCGGATGCCGGAGTTCACGGTCAGCGACGACCCGGCGATCACGAGCGCTTCGGCCCCGCGGACGAGCGCGCTCGCCTCGGCGAACTTCTCGGTCGGCACGAACTCGCCGAAGAAGACGACCTCGGGCTTGAGGTCGCCGCCGCACACCGTGCACTCGGGCACGATCATGTCGCCGTAGGCCTCGATCGCGACGTCGCCGTCGGGGTTGAGCTCGACGCTCTCGGGTGCGTTCAGCCAGGGGTTCGCGTCGGCCATGCGCTGGGCGATGCCGTCGCGGGCGAAGATCTGGCCGCAGCGCAGGCAGCGCACGCGGTCGGAGGAACCGTGGATGTCGACGACCCGCCGCGATCCGGCCCGCAGGTGCAGCCCATCCACGTTCTGGGTGACGACGCCGTTCGCGACGCCGGCGAGCTCGAGCGCGGCAACGGCGCGGTGGCCGGCGTTCGGCCGCACCTCGGTGAAGCGGCGCCAGCCGAGGTGGCTGCCCGCCCAGTAGCGCTTGCGCGCGGTCGGGTCGCCGAGGAAGTGGCTGATGGTCATCGGGTTGACGACGCGCGAGCCCTCGCCGCGGTAGTCGGGGATGCCGGAGTCGGTGCTGATGCCGGCGCCGGTCAGGATCGCGATCGGCCGCCCGGTCAGGATCGCGGCCATGGCGTCGACCGCCTCGTCGAGTCCGGCGCTGCGCACCGCGGGTTCGCCGGCCGTGCTGGTGCTCGTCACGCGGCGACCTCCTCTCCGGCGACGACCCGTCGGGAGCGGTCGTGCCTCGCCAGACTAAACGCACGAGTTTTCGGATATGTTTCCGCGAGTGCAGCTGATCGAGATCGACGACCCCGCCGATCCGCGGCTCGAGGACTACAACCGCCTCACCGACGTCGTGCTGCGGCGCAAGACCGAGCCCGAAGGCGGCCTGTACATCGCCGAGTCGACCAAGGTCGTCGAGCGCGCTCTCGCCGCCGGGCATCGCCCGCGCTCGGTTCTGCTGCAGCGCAAGTGGCTCGACGAGATCGGTCCGCTCGTCGAGAGCTACGACATCCCCGTCTTCGTGGGGGAGTCGAGCGTGCTCGAGCAGCTCACCGGCTACGTCATGCACCGCGGCGCGCTCGCCTCGATGCACCGGCCGGCGCTCCGCCCGGTCGCCGAGCTGCTTATCCGTGCGCGCCGCGTCGTCGTGATCGAGGACGTCGTCGATCACACCAACGTCGGCGCGATCTTCCGCGCGGTCGCCGGGCTCGGCGCCGACGCCGTGCTCGTCACGCCGCGCTGCGCCGACCCGCTCTATCGGCGTGCGGTGCGGGTCAGCATGGGCACGGTGCTGCAGGTGCCGTGGACGCGACTGGCCGAGTGGCCCGAGGGCGCCGACCAGCTGCATGCCGCCGGCTTCGAGATCGCGGCGCTGGCGCTGGCCGACGACGCCGTTCCGCTCGACGTCTACGCGGCCGCGGCGCCGGAGCGCGTCGCGCTGCTGCTCGGCACCGAGGGCGACGGGCTGAGCCGGGCCGCGCTGCGCGACGCCGACCGGGTCGTCACGATCCCCATGCTGCACGGTGTCGACTCGCTCAACGTGGCCGCAGCGAGCGCCGTGGCGCTGTGGGCGCTGCGGCCGGGCGCCGGAGCGGCCTGAGCGGGCATCCACCGCTTTCGACTCTCTCCGCGCCGTCCGCTCTTCCGCGCCGGACGCGCCGCCGAGTAGGCTCGCGCCACCCGAGACGGGAGGCCGCCATGTCCGACCCGAGCAGCAGCGCGAAGCCCGGCAGAGCCGCGAGCCCCGGAGGTGTGGTGAGCCCGGGGAGTGCCGCGGGCCCGCCCACGGGCGACGGCAAGGGACTCGCCACCGGGCAGCTCGGCCTGATCGGGTCGACCGTGATCGGGCTCGCCTCCACCGCCCCCGTCTACTCGCTGGCGGCGACCCTCGGCTTCGTCGTCGTCGCGGTCGGCCAGCAGGCGCCGATCGCGATGCTGCTCGCGTTCGTGCCGATGTTCTTCATCGCCTTCGCCTACCGAGAGCTCAACACGGCCGTGCCCGACTGCGGCACCACCTTCACCTGGGCGACGAAGGCCTTCGGGCCGAGGCTCGGGTGGATGGGCGGCTGGGGCGTCGCCGTCGCCGGCATCATCGTGCTCGCGAACCTGGCGCAGATCGGCGGCAAGTACTTCTGGCTGCTGCTCGGCCAGGAGGACCTGGCCTCGAACATCGCCGTGCAGACGATCACGGGCGTCGTGTTCATCGCGCTCATGGTCTACGTGAGCTACCGCGGCCTCGAGATCGGCGAGCGCCTGCAGAACGTGCTGCTCGCCATCCAGTACCTGGCGCTCATCCTGTTCGTCGTCTTCGCCGTGGTCGCCCTCGCGACCGGCCAGGCGCCGGCCGGGGCGGCGCCGCCCGAGCTCGACTGGTTCGACCCCTTCGCCTTCTCCGACTTCCACAGCTTCACCGAGGCGGTGCTGCTCGCGCTCTTCATCTACTGGGGCTGGGATACCTGCCTCGCCCTCAACGAGGAGACCAAGGACCCCGCGCGCATCCCGGGCCGGGCCGCGCTGCTGTCGACCGTCATCCTCATGGTCACCTACGTCGGCGTCACGGTCGCGGCGATGGCCTACGCCGGCCTCGGCTCGAGCGGCATCGGGCTCGGCAACGAATCGAACGCCGAAGACGTCTTCTTCGCGGTCAAGGATGCGCTGTTCGGTCCCTGGGCCTGGCTGCTGGTGCTCGCGGTCATGATCTCGGCGATCTCGTCGACGCAGACGACGATCCTGCCCACGGCGCGCGGCACCCTCGCGATGGCGGTCTACGGCGCCCTGCCCGAGCGCTTCGGCCGCGTGCATCCCCGATTCAAGACGCCCGGGTTCTCGACGCTCGTGATGGGCGTCATCGCGGTCGCGTTCTATGTCGGCATGACGCTGATCAGCGAGAACATCCTGGCCGACACGATCCTCTCGCTCGGGCTCGCGATCGCGTTCTACTACGGCATCACCGGCTTCGCCTGCGTCTGGTACTTCCGCGACTCGCTGTTCTCGAGCGCCCGCAACGTCGTCTACCGCCTCGTGTTCCCGCTGCTCGGCGGGCTCATGCTGCTCGGAGCCTTCGTGGTCAGCGCGATCGACATGCTCGACCCCGACTACGGCTACACGGTGCTGCTCGGCGTGGGCGGCGTCTTCGTCGTCGGCGTCGGATCGCTCGCGCTCGGCGTCGTGCTGATGATCGTGTGGTCGCTCTTCCCGGCGTCGAAGCCGTTCTTCCGCGGCGAGAGCCTCAACCGCGACACCGCGGTGCTCGTGCCCGACGAGGAGGTCGACTACGGCCGCAGCGTCGACGGCGGGCGGGTCTGACGGCTGCCACGGGCGGGTCTGAGCGCTGCCGCGGGCGGGTCTGACCGGATGCGCATCCTCGCCCGACTAGCCTGAGGCGGTGCCATCGCAACGCCCGACCCGATCGCGCGCGCAGGTCTACCGTCGCCGCCGTCTCGTCGTGGGCACGGGGCTCGCGCTCGTCGTCGCCCTGCTCGTCTACCTGCCGCTGACCCTGCTCGCGCCCGTCGCGAAGGCCTCGGCGCAGACCATCCCGTCGACCGCCGGACCGCAGGCCGCGGCCGCGCCGGATTTCCCCGGCTACGGCGTCGGCGCGATCGGCGCGATCGGCTGGGATGGCGTGCTCGCCGAATCCGGAGACGGACAGCCTCACGCGATGGCCTCGATCACGAAGATCGTCACCGCGATGGTCGTGCTCGAGAAGCATCCGCTCGGCGCCGACGAGGACGGCCCCTCGGTCACCATGTCGGCGACGGATGCGGGCTACTACTCCTACTACCAGCGCCAGAACGGCGCGGTGAAGCCGGTCAAGGCGGGCGACGTCTACACCGAGCGCGAGCTGCTGCAGCTGGCGCTCATCGAGTCGGCCGCCAACTACGCGCAGACGATCGCCGTGTGGGCCTACGGCAGCGAGGACGCCTACCTCGCGGCGGCGAAGGACTGGCTGGCCTCGAAGGGCCTGAACTCCACGACGGTCGCCGACACCATCGGACTCGACCCGAACAGCCGCAGCACCGCGAGCGACCTCGTGCAGCTCGGCAAGCTCGCCCTGGCGCAGCCCGCCCTGGCGCAGATCGTCGACACCAAGAAGGCGGACATCCACGGCGTCGGCGAGGTCGAGAACACCAACTACCTGCTTGGCCATGACGGGGTGGACGGCATCAAGACCGGAACGCTCGACGGCTACGGCGCGAACCTGCTGTTCTCGGCCAGCTGGAAGATCGGCGGCCACGCCGTGCGCGTCGTCGGCGTCGTGCTCGGCGCGCCCGACCATCGCACCCTCAAGGGCGATCTGGTCAACCTGCTGCAGTCGACGCATGATGGTTTCCACTCGGTTGACGTCTCGGCAGAGGGCACCGCCTTCGCGTCGTATCGCACGGTGTGGGGCCAGAAGACCCAGGCGGTCGCGGCCGCGAAGAAGAGCCTGCTGGTCTGGTCGGACACGCCGGTCGCCGTCGCCGTCACCGCGGATCCCACCGGGGTCGCGGTCAAGGGCGCCGACGTCGGAAAGGCCACCTTCACCGCGGGGCCGAACACCGTGACCGTGCCGCTCGAGCTCTCGAAGGGCGTCACCGACCCGGGCGCCTGGTGGCGCCTGACGAATCCGGGCTCTCTGGGCTGACGCGGGCGGACTCCGCCACCGCGCGACACGGCTCTTCTAGCCTGCAGACTGAGATCGTCGATCTAGGCTCGCAGACGTGGGGCACATTCTGGACTCGGGAAGAGTGATCGACGCGGGGCTGCGTCGAGCGCAGGCCGAGGTCTTGCTTAACGCTTGGAACGAAGGCATCTCCGCAGAGCAGGTCGCGCGGACACTGGACTCTCGGGGCTTTCCGCGCACGCCAGCGCTCGAACAGCTGTGGGCCTGGCACAACGGGTTCGACCCGGACCTCACACCCCTGATCGGTCAGAGCTGGATCATGCCGGGTTTCTTCCTGCTCAGCGCCGAAGAGGCGATCGAGTACTACGACGAGCTCAATTCGTTCGGACGGTGGAACGACGGGTGGCTTCCCGTGCTCGCCGACGGCGCCGGTGACTTCGTCTTCCTCGATTACTACGTCGAAGGCCCGCCTGCCCGGCGCTATTACAACGACGAGGACGAGCAGCCCTTCATCCACCGCGACCTCGAGCATCTCCTCGGCACGATCGCGGCGGGATTCGAGTCAGGGGTGATCCATCGGGGCCCACGCGGCTCGCTCGAGATGGATCACGAACAGTTCGACGCCCTCGCGAAGCGGCTCAACCCGGGAGTCCCGTGGTGGGACTGAGCTGGTGGCCACGGCAGTCTCGATCCGCTCGGGGCTCCCGAGACTCGACTCCTGTCTCCACCGCCGATGACGGCGATCCCGCGGCCATGCGCATCCCTCGTTTCGGAGACATGGGTCTCGCGCCGCTCTGGCGCAACCGAGTCGTGGCCGAGACCGCGCGCGCCAGCGCCGGCGCCATTCCTGCCGACGCTGACACGCTCGCGGTGTCGATTCACGGCGATTCGGTACGCATCGAACTAGAGATGGTGGTGCCTTCGGACGAGGCAACGGCTTCGATTCGTGGCATCGGCGCAGCACTGAGCGCCCGACTGGATCCCGGAGTGCGAGTCATTGCCGGCGTGGTGAGCGGTCGCACGACTCCGCCGGGGCGAGACGCGGCGACGATCTACCGTCGTCACGTCGACCGATATCCGAGCGATGGCCAGCGTTGGCCGGCAGGGACCGTCGAGGCGATCACGACGAACGACCCAGACTCGCGCAACTGGTGCGACTATCTCGTGGCCTTGTCGACGGAGGCGCTCTGTGGTCTCGTTCCGCCGGGTGCTGCGGCGGTCGGCGTCGTGTGCGGCGTCGACGCTGTCGAGTTGGTCTTCGCTCTGACCGAGCCGAATGACCTCGACGAGGACGACATCTACGACATCGCCGATGGTCTCGACGATCAGCTCAGCCCCGGAGTGGCCGTGACGGTCCGACGAGAGAAGGCGTCGACGGCTCGTGACCTGGGCGACGCGATCTTCGCCACTGCCGCTTTCGCCGCCAGCCGCGGACTCACGACGACCTGAGAATCCGCGAGGCTCAGCGCCGACCGTGGGTGTCGGGCTTGGCCGCCGACTCCGCGCGCATCGCCGCGATCGGGCCGGGCACCGGGCGCTTCGGGTCGATCCCGTCACCCGACGACTGGTGCCGGATGCGCCGCAGCACCCAGGGCACGAGGTACTCGCGCGCCCAGCCGAGATCGTCGGCCCGCGCCTCGCGCCAGTGCCGCACCGGGGCGGGGCCGGGGTCGGAGGCCACCAGATCGTTCTCGACGTTGAGAGCGTCGAGCACCATGCGGGCGATCGTGTGGTGGCCGAGCGGCGAGAAGTGCAGCCGGTCGGGCGCCCACATGCGCGGGTCAGCGAGCTCGCGCAGCGCCCACATGTCGGCCACGATCGCGTCGTGCTTCAGCGCGACGGCGCGCACGTTCTCGTTGTAGATCGCGACCTTGCCCCGGATGCGGCTGAGCACCGGGGTCATGCCGATGTCGGGCCCGGTGAACAGCACGACGGTCGCGCCGTCGCGACTCAGCCGCTCGACGCCGCCGTCCAGGCGCGAGGCGACCTCGTCGGGGTCGGTGCCGGGGCGGATGATGTCGTTGCCGCCGGCGGAGATCGTCACCAGGTCCGGGCGCAGCGCGAGGGCCGCATCCACCTGCTCGTCGAGGATCTGCTGCAGCAGACGGCCGCGGATGGCGAGGTTCGCGTAAGCGAGGTCGTGACCGCGGTCGTCGTCACCGGACTCGTCGGGAGCGGCGTCGGCGTCGCCGGCCAGCACCTCGGCGACCCGGTCGGCCCAGCCGCGGTGCCCGCCCGGACTGCCCGGATCGGGGTCGCCGATGCCCTCGGTGAACGAGTCGCCGATCGCGACGTAGCGCGACCACGGATGCCGTCGGTCCATGCCCTCAGGATGCCGCATCCCACAGACGCGCGGCCAGGTCGATGAGCTCGCGGGCGGCGTTCAGGAATGCACGGCGAGCGCCCAGACGGCGCCCAGGCAGTTCCTCGTTGCCCTCGTCTGGGTGCAGTGCCACGGTGGATTCAGGCCCGGCAACGGGCCGTGCACTCACCCTGTGCACCAGACCGACTGGGAGGTCGAACGATGGGAATTCTCGCCTGGATCGTGCTCGGGCTGATCGCCGGAGCCATCGCGAAGCTGATCCTTCCGGGCAAGCAGCCCGGAGGCATCATCGCGACGATCGTGATCGGAATCATCGGCGGCCTCGTCGGCGGATTCATCGGCGGCGCGCTGTTCGGCGGCGCCGATGTCACCGGCATCAACCTCGGCAGCATCATCCTCGCGGTGATCGGCTCGATCATCGTGCTGCTCGTCTATGGCCTCATCGTGGGCCGCAAGGGCGGCGCGAAGGCCTGACCGCCGCGTCACAGCGCTGGGCGTCGATCCTCCGGGATCGGCGCCCTTCTGCGTGTCCGGGCGCATGCGCTGTGCTTGTCCGCGACAAGGCGACCTGGCATCCGGTGGCTGACCCCTCAGATCAGCGGTCGCGGAGCTCGCTGAGGGGTGGGAAGATCGTGCCATGCCTCCCACCAGCGGCCCGGTCTCGTCCCGCACCCTCCGCCTGTCGATCATCGCGTTGTCGGCGGCAGTCGCGCTCGCCTCGACGGTTGCACAGCCGGCTCGCGCCGCGGCGCCGGGTTCTGTGACGGGAATGATCAGTTTCGTCGATCCAACGACGCAGCAGACTCGCCCGGCGGTGGGCGTGACGATCGCGCTCGAGAAGCCGAACGCGCTGGGCCAGGCGGTCGCATCTCAGGTGAGCGACGACGACGGCGGGTTCGAGTTCACCGGGGTCGAAGCCGGTGACTATGTGCTCAGCGCGCACGACTTGCGCAGCGGCCCAGGCAGCACTGGGATCACTCGCCAGTACTATCAGTACTCGGCTCGGCCCGAGACGGCGATCCGTGTTCCCGATGGCGGCACTTACACGGTGCAGTCCTGGCAGGCGTTCCGGGGAGCCGCGCTCACCGTCGGCGTCGCATCGGCATGTGACTCTCCGACGGCGACCACCACGGCGCAGTTGCAGGTGAGCCCGCAGTTCCCCCCGTTCGGCTTCTCGATAATCGAGCCCGTGACACCGCCCGCCATCGGCGGTGGCGTGATCAGCTTCACCGGTTTGCACGCCAACGGTGAGGCGTACATGGTTCGGGTTCAGACCGTTGGCAGGCGGGGCGTCTGCTCACGCGTCCTCGGGCCGTATTACCTGAAAGCCGGCGAGGCCCGCGACATCGATTCACCTGCCCTGCGCAAGGTCGGGGGAGGAATCGACTTCGACGGCGACGCCAAGAGCGATGTGGTCGTGCGCACGTCGGGCGGCGACCTGATCAATTATCGGGGGAATGGCGGTGCCGGCTGGCTACAGACGCAGCAGATCGGGTACGGCGGCTGGAACAACATGAATCTGGTCTTCAACGCGACCGGATTCGGTGCGATCGGTGAGCCCGATGTGCTGGGCCGTGACGCCGCTGGCAACCTGTATCTCTACCGTGGGTATGGCATGCCGGGGACGACCTGGTCGAGGACGAACGAGCTGGTCGGACGCGGCTGGAATGTGATGACCGCTGTCTTCAGCCCGGGCGATTTCGACGGCGATGGCGTCGCTGATGTGCTTGCTCGGGACGTGTCGGGGAACCTGTGGCTATACCCGGGTGACGGGTCTGGCGGCTTCAAATCCCGCAGCCTCGCCGGTGCGGGTTGGAACATCTTCGACAGCATCCTCGCTGGCGACGATTACAACGGAGATGGCGACGTAGACGTGCTCGCTCGCACTCGCAGCGGTGCGCTGTTCGCTTACTACGGCGACGGCGCCGGCGGATGGACCAACGCCCGAGGCGTGCAGGTCGGATCAGGGTGGAACATCTTCGACGCGATCATCAACGCGGGAGATTTCGACGGCGATGGCTTCGCGGATGTGCTTGCGCGCGACGCGGGCAACGGCAACCTCGTCATGTACCGCAGCAACGCTCGAGGCGGCTGGATAGCAGGCGGGACCGGACGAGTCGTCGGGTGGGGCTGGGGCGGTCTCACCTTCCTCGATTGACGGGCGCCGCCGGATTGTCCGCTGCGCCGCGCATGTCGGCGGCGGGTGCGAGGATGTGCGCGTGAGCAAGCAGGACGGGCGGGGTCGGCAGGTCACCGACGCCGACACCGGCGACCTCACCGCCACCGTGCTGCACGTCGACATGGATGCGTTCTACGCCTCGGTCGAGCTGCTGCAGCGCCCCGAGCTGCGCGGCAAGCCGGTCATCGTCGGCCACGACTCCACGCGCAGCGTCGTCACGGCCGCCACCTACGAGGCGCGACGCTACGGCGTCAACTCGGCCATGCCGATGTCGGTCGCGTTGCGGCTGTGCCCGAACGCGATCGTGCTCGAGCCGCACTTCGAGCTCTACAGCGCCGCCTCGACGGCGGTCATGCGCATCCTGGGTGACGTCACCCCGATGGTCGAGCAGCTCAGCATCGACGAGGCCTTCCTGGATGTGTCGGGCGCGCTGCGGCTGATGGGCTCTCCGTGGCAGATCGGCACGGCGATCCGCGCGCGGGTGCTGCGCGAGACGCAGCTCGTCTGCTCGGTGGGCGCGGGCGCGACGAAGTTCGTCGCCAAGCTCGCGTCGTCGCGGTCCAAACCCGACGGGCTGCTCGTGGTGCCCCGCGACGCGACCCTCGGCTTCCTGCATCCGCAGCCGGTGTCGGCGCTGTGGGGCGTCGGCGCGACGACCGAGGAGAAGATCACCCGGCTCGGCATCCGCTCGGTCGGCGACCTCGCCACGACGCCGGTCGACACGCTGCGGCGCGCGATCGGCGACGCCGGCGCCCAGCGCCTGCACGACCTCGCCTGGGGCCGCGACCCGCGCGCGGTGACGCTCGAGCGCGAGGAGAAGAGCATCGGGCACGAGACGACCTTCGAGCGCAACGTGAGCGATCGCGGAGAGCTGCACCGCGAGCTGCTGCGGCTCGCCGACGGCGTCGGATCGCGCCTGCGGGCGAACGGCGTCACGGCCCGCACGGTCGTGCTGAAGCTGCGCTTCGGCGACTTCTCGACCATCACCCGCTCGCGCACGCTGAGCGACCCGACCGACGTGAGCCGCCGCATCTACGAGGCCGCGCGCGAGCTCTACGATCAGGCGTCGCAGGGCGGCCGTCCCGTGCGGCTGATCGGCGTGCGCGCCGAGCAGCTCGGCGGAGGGGCGGCGGGGCTCGCGCTCTGGGACGACGACGAGCAGTGGCGCGACGCCGAGTCGACAGTGGATGCGGTCACCCAGCGGTTCGGCACGGCCGCCCTGCGTCCCGCCACGCTCCTCAACGGCCAGACGCGGCGGCGCATGCGGATCGAGTAGATCGGGGCGTTCGTGTCGTGCTCGTCCCGTGATCGACCCCTGATCGACCCGTCTCCCCGGCGACACGCCCGAGGGAGGCCGTGACACCCCGCCCGACCCTGCCCGTGTCGCCACCCTGACCTACCATCGAGGAACGATGACCGACACCTCCGCGAGCAGTGCCGCCTTCCGCGCCACCGCCGCCGCGGACCATCTCTCGCCGGCCTTCCCCGATCGCGCCGCCCGCGGCACCGTCACCAAGCTGCGAGCCTGGCAGCAGGAGGCGCTCGACGCCTACGCCGCCGCCGGCCAGAAGGACTTCCTCGTCGCCGCGACCCCTGGCGCGGGAAAGACGACCTTCGCGCTCCGTCTCGCCAGCACGCTGCTGCAGGAGCGCGTCATCGACCGCGTCACCGTCGTCGCGCCGACCGAGCACCTCAAGGTGCAGTGGGCGGATGCGGCGCACCGGGCCGGCATCCACCTCGACCCGCGCTTCAGCAACCGCCACCGGCGCGAGGGGCGCGGCTATCACGGCGTCGTCGTGACCTACGCGCAGGTCGCCGTGCGCGCGGCGCTGCACCGCCAGCTGACCGAGTCGGCGCGCAGTCTCGTGATCCTCGACGAGGTGCACCACGCCGGCGACGCGCTGAGCTGGGGCGACGCCGTGCGCGAGGCCTTCGAACCGGCCGAGCGGCGGCTGTCGCTGTCGGGCACGCCGTTCCGCAGCGACACCGCGCCGATCCCCTTCGTCGACTACGCGCCGAACGAGCGCGGCATCCGCCTCTCGCGCACCGACTACAGCTACGGCTACGGGCACGCGCTGCGCGACGGCGTCGTGCGCCCGGTGATCTTCCTCTCCTACGCCGGCTCGATGCGCTGGCGCACCCGCCAGGGCGACGAGATGGAGGCGCGGCTCGGGCAGGACGACACCAAGGACGTCACCTCGCAGGCCTGGCGCGCGGCGCTCGACGCCGGCGGCGAGTGGATCCCCGCCGTGCTCACCGCCGCCGACCGCCGCCTGACCGAGGTGCGCCACGCGATCCCGGATGCGGGCGGTCTCGTGATCGCGACCGACCAGACCCAGGCGCGCGCCTACGCCGAGATCCTCACCCAGCGCACCGGACGCGAGCCGGTCGTCGTGCTCTCCGACGACGTCGGCGCGAGCGAGCGCATCGAGCAGTTCTCGAACGGCGACCAGCGCTGGATGGTGGCGGTGCGCATGGTGTCGGAGGGGGTCGACGTGCCGCGGCTCGCCGTCGGGGTCTACGCGACCAGCGCATCCACGCCCCTGTTCTTCGCCCAGGCGATCGGCCGCTTCGTGCGCGCCCGCCGTCGTGGTGAGCTCGCGTCGATCTTCGTGCCGAGCGTGCCCGTGCTGACCGAGCTGGCCGCCCAGCTCGAGCGGGAGCGCGACCACGCCCTCGACAAGGACAGCGACGACGAGACCGGACTCGACGACTCGCTCATCGAGAGCGCGAACCGCGAGGAGAAGGCCTCGGAGGCCCTCGTCGACGAGTTCACCTGGCAGGCGCTCGGCTCGGTCGCCGAGTTCGAGAAGGTCATGTACGACGGGCACGAGTTCGGCACGCTCGCCGAGCCGGGGAGCGACGAGGAGTGGGACTTCATCGGCCTGCCCGGGCTGCTCGAACCCGAGCAGGTCAGCGACCTGCTGCGGCAGCGTCAGGCGCGACAGTCGCGCCGCGCCGAGGAGCGACGCCGCTCGCTGCCCGAGTCGGAGCGCGTCGCCGCCGCGGCCGCGGAGCCCGTCGCCCTGCACCGCACCATGGCCGAGCAGCGCCGTCTGCTCAACAGCCTCGTCTCCATCCAGGCCCGCAACAGCGGCATGACCCACGGACAGGTGCATGCCGAGGTGCGCCGGCTCTGCGGCGGCCCAGAGGTCGCGCGGGCGACCGTCGTGCAGCTGCAGGCCCGCATCGAGCACCTGCGCCGGCGCCTGCACGGGACCTGACCGGGAGCCGACCGTCACCGTGGGGTGCGCGGCGCCGCCCGTAGGGTCGACGACGATGCAGACCTTCCTGCCGTTTCCGTCGTTCGCCGAGTCGGCGGCCGTGCTCGATCGGGCGCGGCTCGGCAAGCAGCGTGTCGAGACACTGCAGCTGCTGCGCGCGAACACCGTGCCCGACTACGGGTGGCGTCATCATCCAGCCGCGCGGATGTGGGCGGGGCGTCTGCCGGCGCTCGTGCTCTACGGACTCGCGATGACCGATCGCTGGATCGCCGAGGGTCACGCCGACACGGTGCGCGACCAGCTGCTCGAGTTCGCGCCCGAGGCGGATGGCGCCGCGGAGTCGTCGATCGAGATGCCGAGCTGGCTCGGAGACGCGGCGCTGCATCTCAGCCACCGCTCTAATCTGGTGCGCAAGGATCCGGAGTTCTACCGGCCCCTGTTCGGCGGCATCCCCGACGACCTGCCCTACGTCTGGCCCGCGGGCGACGCCTGACGCGGTCTCACGCCGTCAGAGCGGGGCAGTGCGCGCCACTCCGGTTCGTCCCTCGGCCGCGCAGCGGGATGAACTAGAGCTCGTGGCGGCGCGGTGTGCGGGTTGTGGTGTGAATCAGTGCGCGCCGCCGCGCCAAGCGGTGAGGAACTGCGCCGTCGCCTCGTCGTGGATGACGTCGTCGTCGGCGGCGCGCAGCACCGGATACGGGGTCTCGGGCACGCCGTCGAGCGGACGCACGTCGAGGTGCTCGACCTCGTAGCCGAGCTCGTGCAGGGCGTCGGCCATGGCGTAGTCGCTGCGGGAGTCGCCGGCCGTGTACCAGCGGCGGGGCAGCGGTCCGCGCGCCTGGATCAGCTCGAGCGCCCGGCGCGCCCCCAGGTCTTTGCCGGTCTCGCGGTGCTCGATGTCGGTGGAGATGATGGTCGGGTCGATGCGGAACGACTCGATGAGATCGTGCTCGGTCATGAAGGCGAGCATCTCGGCATCGAAGCGCGCCTGAGCCTGGCGGTAGTCGCCGTTGTCGACCTCGACGTTCTGCTCGACCGAGACCATCGTGAGCTTGGTCTCATCGAAGAACATGAGGTCGCGGTAGCGGGCGGCGACGACCTCACGGGCGACGTCGCCCAGCTCGGCGGGCGTGCTGAGACGCGGGTCGGTGCGCACGGGGCCGACGAGGTCGGCAGCGCTCCGGTCCAGCGAGAACTAGCTGCCGCCTTTCTCGCAGATCGCGTGCACGGGCGCGGCGCTGTCGAGGCCGGCCTCGACGAGGGCGGGGATGACGACCTCGCGGATGAAGGCATCCGAGCGCCCGGTGTTGAACACGACCGGGTTGCCGGCGTTCGCGATGGCGACGAGGTCGCTCGCGATGCTCGGAATCGCGACGGTGCGGGTGATCGGGCTGGCGATCGGACCGTCGACGTCGAGCAGCAGGCCGAGGCGGGGGGTCTCACTCACGGGTCGATCCTCCCATTCCGGCGAGCCCGCACCGGTCGCCCGACCCGCTGCTCACTGGAAGTCCCGGCTGCGGTGCTTGACGTCGAGGCGCAGCGGCTCGATGCGGTCGGCGAGCACGTTGGTGACGCCCTCGCTGCTGCGTTCGAGCATGCCCCGCACGATCAGGGCGGGGGAGTCGCGCACGACCCGGCGGTAGCGCCCCCACACGCCCATCGACACGATCACGTTCGTGAGGCCGGTCTCGTCTTCGAGGTTGAGGAAGGTGATGCCGCTCGCGGTCGCCGGGCGCTGGCGGTGCGTGACGACGCCGGCCACTTCGATGCGCCGCCCGCTCTCGCCCGTGCGCAGGCCGGCCGAGGTGAGCACCTTCCGTTCGTCGAGCCGGGGCCGCAGGTGATGCAGCGGATGGTCGTCGACGCTGACGCCGGTGGCCCAGAGGTCGGCGGCGAGGGTCTCGAATCCGGTCGGGTCGGGGAACAGCGGCGGCTGCACGGTCACGACCGTGCCGGGCAGGAACTCGGCGCGGTCCTGCGCGGCGCTGCCCGCGCGCCACAGCGCCGAGCGGCGGCTGAGGCCGAAGCACTCGAGCGCGCCGGCCGAGGCGAGCGCCTCGAGCTGCGGCGTCGTGAGGCCGGTGCGCCGCACCAGGTCCTCCATGTCGCGGTAGGCGCCGCCGCGCACCCGTTCGGCGACGATCCGCTTCGCGACGGCGTCGCCGATGCGGGTGACCGAGGCGAGCCCGAGCCGCACGGCCAGGTTGCCGTCGCGGCGGTGCGCCGCATCCTCGTTCGGTGCGGCGGGGTCGAATCGATCGACCTCGGGCTGCAGCCGCTCGGCGCAGGCATCGCGCCCGGTGACCGTCTGCGGTGAGGCCGGTCCTCCCGCGGGCGCGAGCGGCGCATCCGGGTCGAGCGGCTCGACCCCGGCCTGCCAGTCGGAGCGCTGCAGGTCGGGCCGGCGCACCTCGACGCCGTGCCGGCGCGCGTCGGCGGTGAGCGACGAGGCGGAGTAGAAGCCCATCGGCTGCGAGCGCAGCAGCCCGGCGAGGAAGACGGCGGGGTGGTGCAGCTTGAGCCACGACGAGGCGTAGACGAGCAGAGCGAAGCTGAGACTGTGGCTCTCGGCGAAGCCGAAGTTCGCGAAGGCCTGGATCTTGCCGTAGATGTCGTCGGCGACCTCGCCGACGAGTCCGTTCTCGGCCATCCCCTCGTAGAGCTTGGCCTTGAGCCGGTCGATGCGCTCGAGCCCGCGCTTCGAGCCCATCGCCCGGCGCAGCTGGTCGGCGTCCTCGCCCGTGCAGCCGCCGACGGCGACGGCCATCTGCATCAGCTGCTCCTGGAACACGGGCACCCCGAGCGTGCGCTCGAGCGGGCCGACGAGCTTGGGATGCAGGTAGCTGATCGGCTCCTGCCCGAGCTTGCGGCGCACGAAGGGATGCACGGCGCCGCCCTGGATCGGCCCGGGGCGCACGAGCGCGATCTGCACGACGAGGTCGTAGAAGCGCCGCGGCTGCAGGCGCGGCAGCAGGCCCATCTGCGCCCGTGACTCGACCTGGAACACCCCGATCGAGTCGGCGCGGCAGAGCATGTCGTAGACGCCGGCCTCCTCCTTGGGCAGGGTCGCGAGCGTCCAGTCCTCGCCCGTGCCGGCGCGCAGCAGGTCGAAGCAGTGCTGCAGGGCGGCGAGCATCCCCAGGCCGAGCAGGTCGAACTTGACGAGCCCCATCCAGGCGCAGTCGTCTTTGTCCCACTGCACGACCGTGCGCTTCTCCATCCGCGCGTGCTCGATCGGCACGACCTCGCCGACGGGACGCTCGGTCAGCACCATGCCGCCCGAGTGGATGCCGAGGTGGCGGGGGAACTTCAGCAGCTGCGTCGCCAGGCCGATCACCGATTCGGGGATGTCGTTGCCCTCGTCGCTGGTGAGCTGCGCACCCCAGCGCTCGACCTGCTTCGACCAGGCGTCCTGCTGGCCGGGGGAGTGCCCGAGCGCCTTCGCCATGTCGCGCACGGCGTTCTTGGGGCGGTACTGGATGACGTTCGCCACCTGCGCGGCCCGCTCGCGACCGTAGTGATCGAAGACGTGCTGGATGACCTCCTCGCGCCGGTCGGAGTCGAAGTCGACGTCGATGTCGGGCTCCTCGTCGCGCAGGCTGGAGAGGAAGCGCTCGAACGGCAGCCGGTAGAAGATCGCGTCGACGGCGGTGATGCCGAGCAGGTAGCAGACGGCCGAGTTGGCCGCGGATCCCCGGCCCTGGCAGAGGATGCCCTCGCCCTTCGCGAAGCTCACGATCTCGTGCACGATCAGGAAGTAGCCGGGGAAGTCCTTCGTCTCGATCACCGCGAGCTCGCTCTCGATGCGCTCGCGCACGGCGTCGTCGGCGTCGGGGTAGACGCGGGGCACCGCATCCCAGACCAGGTGGCGCAGCCACGACATCGGGGTGTGCCCCTCGGGCACCTGCTGCCGCGGCAGCTTAGGCCGGGCGGTGCGCAGGGTGAAGGCGAGCTCGTCGGCCAGCTCGACCGTGCGCTCGATGGCACCGGGATAGCGGAAGAAGCGCTCGCGCATCTCGCGCCCGCTGCGCAGGTGCGCGGCGCCGGAGGGCGGCAGCCAGCCCTCGAGCTCGTCGAGGCTGCGCTGCGCGCGCACGGCGGCGACGGCGGTCGCAAGCGGATGCCGGTCGGGGGTCGCGTAGTGCACGTTGCCGGTCGCGATCACCGGCAGGCCGCGCAGTGCGGCGAGCGCGGCCAGCACGTCGTTGCGCTCGCTGTCGAGCGGCTCGCCGTGGTCGAAGATCTCGACGACCACGTTGCCGGCGCCGAACAGCTCGACCAGGCGGTCGAGCTCGGCGAGGGTCTGCGGGAAGGGCGGGGGCTCGGTGGCGGCCCCGCGCCGGACGTCGTCGTGATCGGCTCGATTCCCGACGGCGCCGTTCTGGTCGGCATCGCCCTGCTGCGCGCGGCGCCGGGCCTGCGGCAGCTCGCGCTCGAGGGCCTGGCGCACGGCGCCCTTGCGGCATCCGGTCAGCACGACCCAATGCCCCTCGGCCCGCCGGCCCAGATCGGCGAGGTCGTAGATCGGCCGCCCCTTCTCGCCGCCGGCCAGCTGGGCGGCCGTGATGGCGGCCGAGAGCCGGTGGTAGCCCTCCTCTCGCCGTGCCAGCACGAGCAGATGAGTGCCCTCGGGGTCGGCCTCGCCGTTCTGCGGACCCGACAGCCCGAGCGACAGCTCGGCGCCGAACACGGTCTTCACCTGCGCGGGCTCGGCGGCCTCGGCGAAGCGGACGATGCCGTAGAAGCCGTCGTGGTCGGTCAGCGCGAGCGCGTGCAGACCCAGCCGCTCGGCCTCCTCGATGAGCTCCTCGGGGCCGGATGCGCCGTCGAGGAAGCTGTAGCTCGAGTGCGCGTGCAGCTCGGCGTAGGGCAGGGCGTCGGCGGCGCGCACGACGTCGCCGGGCGCCTGGTAGCGCGGGCGCTTCGGGCCCCAGGCCGGGCTGTCGCCGCCGTCGACGTCGCCGGGCTTCTCGCTCGGGCGCCGCACGTCGGAGAGCGCGCGCTCGAACTCCGACCACGGGATCGGGGGGTTGCTCCAGCCCATCAGCGCACCGCCCGATCGCGTGCCGCCGTGACGTGCGCCGCATCCCGCGTGGCCACATCGTCGGGGGCGGGGTCTACGCTCCCGACATGGCGAGCCGACCGAGGTATCCCGTCGACCACGAGCCCGACATCGAGGTGCGCCCGGCCCTGCACCGCTTCGACGACTTCACCGAGGTGGTCGGCGTGAAGAAGCCGGGTGGCGGCGGATGCTGGTGCATGAGCTACCGCGACGCGCGGCTCTCGAACGCCGAGCGCCCTCTCTACATGCGCGCCGAGTGCGAGCAGGAGCCCGGGCCCGGCGTGCTCGCCTACGTCGACGGCGAGGTCGCGGGCTGGTGCTCGATCGCTCCGCGCTCGAGCTATCGCCGACTCATGAACTCGCGCACGATCCCGGTGCTCGACGAGCGCGACGCCTGGGTGGCGGTCTGCTTCGTCGTGCGCGCCGGCTTCCGCCGGCACGGGCTCATGCACGTGCTGCTCGAGGGCGCCGTGGCGCACGCGGCGGCCCACGGCGCCGACGTGATCGAGGGCTATCCGGTCGAGATCGACGCGACCGACAAGGTGGATGTGATCTCGGGCTACGTCGGCACGGTGCGACTCTTCGAGCAGCACGGCTTCTCCCGCGCCGCGGAGACGACCGCGCACAGCGGCGGCCGGGATCGCTGGATCATGCGCCGTGAGCTGACGGCGGCCGACGCCTGAGACCAGCGCGTCGGCACGCTCAGTCATAGCGGCCCTCCGCCCACCAGCCGCGCTCGTCGAGCACGAGCAGCCAGGCGCCGCCGCGGCTGTCGACCATCTGGAACCGGTGCGCGCGCCGCGCGGCCCGCGCATCCCACCACCGCTCGTCGAGCGGCCAGGGCCCCGCCCACGAGCTCACGTCGAGCCGCTCGCCGCCGGGCCAGAGCGGCGTGGTCGGCGTCGTGCAGAGCAGCGCCGCCGGGGGCGCGCTGAGCACACCGCGCTCGTCGACCGCGACGGCTCGGCCCGCCGCATCCTGAACCCGCAGCTCACGCGGCAGCTCGTAGACCGTCGACGGCGCCGGGTCGGGCAGCCTCCCCGGCCAGGGGCGACGGCGCTCGCGGGTGATGATCGCGCGATCGCCCCACGGCACGGTCGTCTGCCGCTCGGCCGGCCCGCGCCCGCCCGAGGGCGTCGCCGTCAGCACGCCGCGGTGCCCGATGAGCCCCTGCACGCGCGAGAGCCCCGAGTGCACGCCCTCCTCCGGCCCCGAGCCGAAGAGCCCGCGCTCGTGACTGCCGGCCGCATCCACGGTCTCGGGCTCGATGCGCACCCGCGCGACGGCGCTGCGCAGCTCGCCCGCCGCATCCGGGTCGTGTCGGCGCTCGTCGCTGCGCAGGGCGCCGCTGAGCTGCCAGCGCACGCGGTCGACGATCTCGGTCGCCTGGAACCAGCGGGGGTGCAGCCAGAGCCGATCGCTCTGCTCGCCCTCTTCGCCCTCGAATACGATGCGCAGCGCGGTGCAGACGAGCTTCTGCTCGAGCAGACCCGTCACGATGTCGTCGGCGGCAGAGCGCACGGCGAACGCCACCTGATCGACACGGTCGAGCGCAGGCTCGAAGTCGATCACGGCCTCGACGTCGCGCGGAGGCGTGCGCGGGGTCGCCGCTCGCACGTCGGATCCGCTGGCGAGTGCGTGCAGACGCGAGCCCTCGGGGCCGAAGCGCGAGGCCACGTCATGCGCCCGCAGGGCCGCGAACGAGCCCAGGTCGTGCACACCGAGCCGAGGGAGCAGCGTGCCCAGCTCGGGCGACTCGAGCAGCCGCACCGGGAGCGGGGCGAGGAACGCCGCCGCCGAGCCCGCCGGAACCACGAGCACGGGGGCGTCGGCGCGGGTCGCCCGAGCCGCGAGCGTCGCGGCGAAGAGCCCCTCGGTCACGCCCGCCCGTGCATCGGCGACCCCCAGCTCGTGCAGGGCGCCCAGGAGCGCCAGCGCCGCCGCCTTCTCGCCGCCGTAGAAGCGCGCCGGGCCCCGCGCCGCGACGGCGAGAATGCCCGGGCGGATCGGGTGCACCCCCGGCAGCAGCTGCTCGAGGCCGGCGATCACCGGCTCGAAGGCCCGCGCATCCAGTGACGAGTCGTAGCGCAGCACGCGCAGGCCGGGGCAGCGCGACTGCGCCTCGCGCTGACGCAGACCCCGCCGCACGCCCTCGGCCCGAGCCGCCCGCGAGCAGGCGAGCACCTCGCCGCGATCGACGAGCGCGACCGGGGCGTCGGCGGAGAGACGCTCGGCCCGCGCGTGCGCCACGACCGGCCAGTCGGGCGCCCAGAGCACCAGCAGGCGCTGCCCGAGACGGTCGCCGGCCGGACGGCCGGACTCCGCCAGGCCGGGTGTCGGTCGGAATCGCATGCCACATATTCGAACACATGTTCGAGTGTGTCAACTCCGATTCTCCACAGCCTCCGAGAGCCGTCGTCGCTGTCGGAGGCGCACGGCAGACTGCCGCCATGCTGACGATCAAGACCTTCGTCTGGGGTGTCACCGACATGTCGCGGGCGATCGAGTTCTGGACGGCCGCGCTCGACTACGAGGTCAAGCCCGGCTCCGACGACGAGTGGACCGTGCTGGTGCCGCGCACGGGGGAGGCCATCCCGCGCTTCGCACTGCAGAAGGCGACGTCGGATCGACCGCGTCGCCACCATCTCGACCTGACGCCCGATGATGCCGAGGCCGAGATCGCGCGCCTCGTCGGTCTTGGCGCCACCCGTGTCGACGACTGGCGCTATGAGGACGACGCCGACTACACGGTGCTGCGCGATCCCGACGGCAACACCTTCTGCGTGCTCGACAGCGAGTAGCGCCCCCTCACCCCGCGCTGCGCAGGCGGGGATGCCGCGCCTCGCCCCCCGTCACCTCGCCGGGCATCGCGGTCGTGGGGGAGTCCTGGTTCGCCGCGCCGCCCGCGGCGCGCCCGACCGGGGCGATCGCGCCGTCGGCGCCCGGCAGCCACAGTCGCCGGGAGCGCTCCCGCCCCGCCCAGGCGCGCGCGACCGACGTCACGGTCGCCTGGCGTCCGGTCAGGTGCCCGAATCCGGCGCCGATGCCCGACCAGCTCGACTCGCCGACCGCGAGCCGGGCCTCGGCCCGCGGCCAGTCGTCCATCGCGAGCAGCACCGCCTCGCGCTGGCGCAGGCGCGAGGCGAGCCGGGTCGCGGCCGTCTCGCCGACGCGCGCGCGCCCGTCGCGCAGGGGCGGCTGCACGAGCACGACCGACACGACGTCGACGAGCGCCGACACCACGGCCATCCAGTGGTCGCCGGGATGCGGCACCAGCACGACGCGATCGAGGTCGAGCCCCAGCCCCGCGGCCGCCTCGAGGCCGACGTCGGGCAGGCCGACGATCGCGCACCACGAGCCGGCCTGGCTGGGGGCGCGCAGCAGCGCGAGCGCGAGCGAGGTCGAGCCGCGGATCGCATAGCTGTCGCCCGCGGCGAGCGCGCCGCCGGGCAGCAGATCGCCGAGCGTCTCGTCGGCCGGCAGGGCGCGGCTGTCGAGCCGCCGGCGCTGCATGCCCCGGATGCGCCCCTGCAGCTCCTGCACGATCTCGCCCTGCCCGTGCTGGTCGCGGCCTTGCGTCTCCCGGGTGCCGTCTCGTCGCTCGGGTCGGCGATCCGGATGCGCGCCGGAGCCTCCGAGCGCCGAGGCCGATCGGAGACCGGGGATGCCGGCGAGGCCGGCGACTCCGGAGCGTCTCGACGAGGCCGTGGTGCCCGCGGGGCCTGCGGCGTCGAACTCGTCGTCGCTCGTGTCGGCGCCCTCTCCGCCGTCGCCGAACTCGTCACCCAGCAGATCGGGCGCGATCTCGAGCACGGCGACGGCCGCTGCCACCCCGCGCTCCGCTCCCGCTCTCATGGACCCAGCATCGAACACATGTTCGATGGTGTCAAAGGCCGCCGACATCCCTCACATCAGCCCAACCGCCCTCAGCCCGCCGCGCTCAGCGCAGCCGCGCGAGCATCCGCTGGTACTGCGCCGACAGCCGCTCGAGCTGCGCCGAGGTCTCGGGCTGCCAGGGGAACTCGACCTGGTCGAGCCCGTCGATCGCGGCGGAGAAGCGGAACACCGACTCCTCGGTGACCGATCCGCCGCCGTGTCCGACGGGATGCACGAGCGGCGTCGCGGTCACGCTCAGCGCCTCGACGTGCAGCGGCCGCACGTGCAGTCCGAAGCCCTCGGGCGTCATGACCGCGAGCAGCACGAGTCCGTCCGCGAGCACGATCGCCTGGGCCTTGGGGCTGTCGGGCAGGAACCGCGACTCGATCCACTCGATGCGCTCGGGGCCGATCGTGTGCACGATGCCCGAGACGATGCGCTCGAAGCCGTCGGGGAACGCGGTCGTGAAGCCGGCCGAGTCCCAGACGATGGATGACGCGCGCAGCGCGGTCGCGACCTGATCGAATGCGGCGTCCTGGTCCATGAGAACGAGGCTAGAGGTGCGACAGCGGGCTCCGGATGCGCACTCAGCGCGCGCGCAGGACCACGGCATCCGAGAACGCAGAGCACGCCATCCGAGAACGCAGAAGGCCCCGGATCTCTCGATCCGGGGCCGTCTGACTCGCGTGCGCGAGGGGGGACTTGAACCCCCACGCCCTATACGGGCACTAGCACCTCAAGCTAGCGCGTCTGCCATTTCCGCCACCCGCGCGAGTCGCGGTCCCGACGCTCTGAGCGTCAGCACCGAGAGACGACAGTAGCACGGCCCAGACCCCCTCTCCGACCACTCGCGCACGCCGCCCCCGGGTAGCGTGGAGAGCATGGCCGAGCAGCTCGAAGACACCGCCCGCATCGCCCGCGACCTCATCCGGTTCGACACCACGAATCACGGCGAGGGGCGCTCGAACGGCGAGACCGAGGCGGCCGAGTACCTCGAGGCCGAGCTGCGCTCGATGGGCCTCGCGCCGCAGCTCTTCGACGCGGCGCCCGGTCGCACGAGCGTCGTCGCCCGCGTCGAGGGCGCCGACCCGAGCCGCCCGGCGCTCGTGCTGCACGGGCACACCGACGTGGTGCCGGCCGACCCCGCGAACTGGACCGTCGACCCCTTCGGCGGCGAGGTGCGCGACGGCCTGCTCTGGGGCCGCGGCGCGGTCGACATGAAGGACATGGACGCGATGATCATCACCGCGCTCCGCGACATCCACGACGCCGGCAAGCGCCCGGCGCGCGACGTGATCGTGGCGTTCTTCTCCGACGAGGAGAACGGCGGCGACTTCGGCGCCCATCACGTCGTGGATGCGCATCCCGAGCTCTTCGCGGGCGCGAGCGAGGCGATCAGCGAGGTCGGCGGCTACTCGATCGACGTCGCCGGCCGCCGCGCCTACCTGCTGCAGACCGGCGAGAAGGCGCTGCTGTGGATCAAGCTGATCGCCCGCGGTCCGGCCGCGCACGGCTCGCGCCTCGTGCGCGACAACGCCGTGACGCGGCTCGCCGAGGCGGTCTCGGCGCTGGGCCGCACCGACTGGCCGATCGAGCTGACCGGCACGACCGACGGGATGCTGACCGAGCTGGCGAGGCTGCACGGCGTCGAGCCCGGCTCGGTCGAGCCCGACGAGCTGCTGCGCCGCACGGGCACCGGTGCGGGCTTCCTCTACGGCGCCCTGCGCACCACCTCGAACCCGACCGTGCTGCAGGCCGGCTACAAGCACAACGTCGTGCCCGACCGCGCGGAGGCGCTCGTCGACATCCGCGTGCTGCCAGGCGAGGAGGACCGCGTGCTGGCCGAGGTGCAGCGCATCGTCGGCTCCGACATCGAGATCGAGACGATGCACCGCGACGTCGGCCTCGAGAACCCCTTCTCGGGCGACCTCGTCGAGCGCATGTCGAACGCGCTCCTGCGCGCCGACCCGGGTGCGGCCGTGCTGCCCTATCTGCTGAGCGGCGGCACCGACAACAAGGCGCTGTCGAAGCTCGGCATCGCCGGCTACGGCTTCGCCCCGCTGCAGCTGACCGGGGATCTCGACTTCCCGGCCATGTTCCACGGCGTCGACGAGCGGGTCCCGCTGAGCGCTCTGACGTTCGGGCGGCGGGTTCTGGGCGACCTCCTGCTCGACTGCTGACAGACTTCCTCCCCGTGACCGATCTCCTCACCGCGATCATCCTCGGCATCGTCCAGGGTCTGACCGAGTTCCTGCCCATCTCCTCGAGCGCCCACCTGCGCATCGTGGGGGAGTTCCTGCTCGACGGGCGCGACCCCGGCGCGGCGTTCACCGCGATCACGCAGCTCGGCACCGAGACGGCGGTGCTGATCTACTTCTGGCGCGACATCGTGCGCATCGTCGGCACCTGGGCGAAGTCGCTCGTCGGCAGGGCGCCGCGCAGCGATCCGGATGCGCGCATGGGCTGGTTCATCATCCTGGGCACGATCCCGATCGTCGTGCTCGGCCTGCTGTTCCAGGACGACATCGAGACGACCTTCCGCTCGCTCTGGTTCGTGGCGATCTCGCTGATCGTGTTCGGCATCCTGCTCGGCGTCGCCGATCGCTTCGCGGCCCGCACCCGCACGCTCGACAAGCTGACCTTCCCGCACGCGGTGATCTACGGTCTCGCGCAGGCGGCCGCGCTCATCCCGGGCGTCTCGCGTTCGGGCGGCACGATCACCGCCGGTCGCCTGATGGGCTACGACCGCCCGTCGGCCGCGCGCTACTCGTTCCTGCTGGCGCTGCCCGCGGTCTTCGGCAGCGGGCTCTATCAGGTCTACAAGTCGGTCAGGGGATGCGACCCCTCGGCAACCGCGGGAGCCTGCGCCCCCGAGGTGTTCGGCCCGGTGGAGACGCTCGTCGCGACCGTGATCGCGGGCGTGATCGGCTTCGCCGTCATCCACTTCTTCCTGCGCTACGTGTCGAAGGGCTCGTTCCTGCCCTTCGTGATCTACCGCGTGCTGCTCGGCGTCGTGCTGCTGGTGCTGCTGGGCACGGGAGTCGTCGCGGCCTGATCCGCGGACGGGGCCGGGGACGGCCGTGCGTGCCGGCGGTGCAGCGCCACCCCGATCAGCACGCCGATCACCCCGCCGAGCGTGAAGCCGACCGCGTCGGCGACGATGTCGCGCGGGTCGGCCACCCGGTCGGGCAGCCAGGTGTGCTGCGCGAGCTCGGCGGCCGTCGAGATCGCGACGCCGAGCACGGGCACCCACCAGCGCCAGCGGAACGAGAGCAGCGCGACCACCAGCAGTCCGCCCGGCACGAAGAGCACGACGTTCGCGGCCGACTCGATGACGTCGTAGGCCGCAGCCCGCGGCACGCCCCAGCCCGCGAGCAGCCGCAGCACCGGCTCGATCCGCTCGCCGTGCATCCCGTCGATGCGCTCGGGCGACAGCACCACGACGCCGAGCAGCACGGCATACGCCGCGCTCAGCGCGATCACGACCGCCTTCGAGCGGGTGAGTGCGCGCCGATGCTCGTGGTGCAGCGCGCGCCGGTGCTCGTGATGCAGGGCGTGTCGATGCCCGGGGCGGTGAGGTGCGCGTGCGGTCATCGTGTCCTCACCCGGCCGGTCTAGCCCCGCGGGCCCGGCTCGCCGCCGGCCTTGCCGTCGCGGCGGCGCAGGTAGCGCTCGAACTCCTCGGCGATCGCGTCGCCGCTGGCCTCGGGCGAGTCGACCGTGTCGCGCGCCTGCTCCAGCTGCTGGATGTAGGCGGCCATGTCGTCGTCGTCGCCGGCCAGGGCGTCGATGCCGTCCTCCCAGGCCGCCGACTCCTCGACGAGCGAGCCGCGCGCGATCTGCACGTCGATGAAGTCCTCGAGCCGCTCGATCAGGGCGAGCGTGGCCTTGGGGCTGGGGGAGTTGTGCACGTAGTGCGGAACGGAGGCCCAGATCGACAGGGTCGGCACGCCGGCGCGGTCGAGCGCATCCCCGAGCACGCTGAGGATGCCCACCGGGCCCTCGTAGCTCGACCGGTCGAGCGTGAAGCGCTCGCGCAGCTCGGGGCTCTCGCTCGAGGTGAAGATCGAGATCGGGCGGGTGTGCGGCACGTCGGCGAGCATCGCGCCGAGGAAGACGACGCCGCTCGCGCCCGAGGCGAGGATCTTGTCGACGATCTCGGCCGAGAAGGTGCGCCAGCCGCGCGAGGGCTCGGTGCCCATGAGCAGCATGACCGGCGACGCGCCGCCGCCATCGCCGTAGAGCGTCACCTCGGGCCAGCGCAGCACGCGGTCGCCGTTCTCGTCGGTCTCGACCTGCGGGCGGTTGAACTGGTAGTCGAAGTAGTCCTCGGGATCGACGCTGGTGATCGGATCGAGCTCGAGCTGATCGCGCAGCGCGCGGGCGACGCCACTGGCGGCCTCGCCGGCGTCGTTCCAGCCCTCGAAGGCCACGACGACGACGGGTCCGGCGCCGAAGCCCTGCTCATCCGTCATGCGTCATCCGTCCCGCGACCGACGGGGCCGCTGTCCTGACCCACAATAGGCGCGTCGTAGACTCGTCGCTCGTGACCGACGCGCTGCCCTCTGCTGTTCTCTGGGATATGGACGGCACGCTCGTCGACACCGAGCCGTACTGGATGCGGGCCGAATCCGAGCTGATCGGATCGTGGGGCGGCACCTGGACCGAGCAGGACGGCCTCTCGGTCGTCGGCTTCGGCTTGCCCGACGCCGCGAAGGTGTTCCAGAGCCACGGCGTCGACCTCCCGGTCGAGCAGATCATCCAGACCCTCACCGACCGCGTGATCGAGCTGACGCGCGTCGAGGTTCCCTACCGGGAGGGCGCGCTCGACCTGCTGCGCGCGGTGCGGGCGGCGGGCATCCCGACCGGCCTGGTGACGATGTCGTACCGCGACTTCGCCGACGTCGTCATCGCGGCGATCGGCCCCGAGCTCTTCGACGTGACCGTGACGGGCGACGAGGTCGCGGCGACGAAGCCCGATCCCGCCCCCTACCTGCGCGGCGCCGAGCTGCTGGGGGTGGATGCGCGCACCGCCGTCGCGGTCGAGGACTCGCGCCCCGGCGTGGCCTCCGCCGTCGCCTCCGGTGCCGCCGTGATCGCGGTGCCGCTGCACGTGCAGCTGCCCGAGAGCCCCGACTACGCGCTGTGGGATGGCTTCGCCGGCCGCGGCCTCGACGACCTGCTCGCGGTGCACGCCTCGCGGGCCGCGCGCACGAGCGGGGGTGTCGCATGAGCGCCCAGCGCCGCAGCAGCGGCCCCTTCGTGACGGGCGACCGCGTGCAGCTGACCGGCCCCAAGGGCCGCATGAACACGATCACGCTCGAGCCGGGCAAGGTGTTCCACACGCACCGCGGCATGCTGAATCACGACGAGATCATCGGCCGGCCCGACGGCTCGGTGCTCACCGCGACGAACGGCGACGAGTACCTCGCGCTGCGGCCGCTGCTGGCCGACTTCGTCATGTCGATGCCACGCGGTGCGGCGATCGTCTACCCGAAGGACGCCGCGCAGATCCTCGCGCTGGCCGACGTCTTCCCGGGCTCGACCGTCGTCGAGGCCGGCGTCGGCTCGGGCGCGCTGTCGCTCTGGCTGCTGCGCGGCGTCGGCTCCGAGGGGCGCCTGATGTCGTTCGAGCGCCGCGAGGAGTTCGCCGAGATCGCGCAGGCGAACGTCGCCGCGTTCCTCGGCGAGCAGCCCGCGAACTGGAGCGTCACGGTCGGCGACCTGGCCGAGCAGCTGCCGCAGGCGGCCGAGCCGGGCACGATCGACCGGGTCGTGCTCGACATGCTCGCGCCCTGGGAGTGCCTGCCCGCCGTCTCCGCCGCGCTCCGCCCCGGCGGCGTCGTCATCTGCTACGTCGCCACGGTCACGCAGCTCTCGCGCGTCGTCGAGGCGATCCGCGCGACGGGGGAGTACACGCATCCCGAGCCCGTCGAGACCCTCGTGCGCGGCTGGCATGTCGAGGGCCTGGCCGTGCGACCCGACCACCGCATGGTCGGTCACACCGGCTTCCTCGTGACCGCGCGCCGGCTCGCGCCGGGCGCGGAGCTGCCGCAGCTGAAGCGCCGCGCATCCAAGAGCGAGTTCAGCGACGAGGACGTCGAGCTGTGGACCCCGGGCTCGCTCGGGCAGCGGAACACGAGCGACAAGCGCCTGCGCCGCGTCGTGCGGGATGCGCAGAAGCTCGCCAGCGAGACCGGCGCCGAGAGCTCGCCCGACGCCGACGGCGCGCACGGCGACGCCGATCAGCCCCGTTAGACTTCCCCTCGGCCCCTTCGGAAGGACACCCGTGCGTCGCATCGCCCCCGTTCTCGCCATCGCCGCCCTGGCGATCGCCTCGCTGAGCGCCTGCGCGGCGGCGGAGACCGGCAAGGACGTCTCCTGCAGCCCCTACCGCTCGGGAGCGGCCAGCTCGACCATCGAGGCCACGGGCAAGATCGGCGCCGAGCCGAAGATCGACTTCCCGACCCCGCTCAACGCCAAGGGCGTGCAGCTCAGCGCGATCACGCGCGGCGACGGCGCGCAGGTGCAGCAGGATGACGTGGCCGCGTTCACGGCGCGCATCGAGCTCGCCAGCACGGGCCAGACCGTCACCTCGGCCGGCTACGACGACTCCGGCGCCGTGCTGCGGTGGACCCACGGCAAGGATGCTCTGGCGAAGGCCCTCGTGTGCCAGACCGTCGGCTCGCGCGTCGCGATGACCGCGACGGTCAAGGCCGCCTTCGGCGAGGGCGCCCTCGCCCAGCAGGGCATCCCCGACGACACCTCGCTCGTCTTCGTGATCGACGTCGTCGGCCGCTACGCCGGCAAGGCTGATGGCGTGAACCAGCTGCAGACCCCGGGCCTGCCCTCGGTCGTCACCGCGACCGACGGTCAGCCGGGCATCGTGCTGCCGGGCGACGACGCCCCCACGAAGAAGACCACGGCGACCGTCAAGGCCGGCGGCGGAGCGACGGTGCACAAGGGTGACAACGTGCTCGTGCAGTACACCGCCTGGTCGTGGGGCGACACCGCCTCGGTGAACACCTCCACCTGGGACAACGGCTCGCCGCAGATCGTGCCCGCGGGGGAGACCGGCGACCAGGCAGCTCCCTTCTCGCCGCAGCTCGTCGGCAAGAAGATCGGCACCCAGCTGATCCAGGTGCTGCCCGCCAGCGCCTCGGGTGGCACGGACGCCGCCGCGACGATCGTGGTCGTCGACGTGCTCGGCGTCGTCAAGTAGGCGACGCACCTCCTCACCTCCACCACCGACACGGCCGGGTGTCGCGACCTAGGATCCTTCACGTGTCCGCATCCACCCCCGCGCCGCGCGTCGCCGTCGAGGAGCGCCTCTTCAGCCTCGTGCTCGCGCTGCTCGCCACCGAGGGCGGCCTGAGCAAGAGCGAGATCCTGTCGACCGTGCAGGGCTACCGCCAGCGCTACGTCGCGGGCGGCGACAACGCGAACCTCGAGCGTCAGTTCGAGCGCGACAAAGACGACATCCGCGAGCTCGGAGTGCCGCTCGAGACGATCGAGGCGCCGGGCGACGCCGGCAACAACCAGACGCTGCGCTACCGCATCCGCAAGGGCGCCTACGAGCTGCCGACCGATGTGCGGTTCACGGCCGAGGAGACCTCGATGCTCAACCTCGCCGCCATGGTGTGGCGAGAGGGCGCGCTGTCGGGGGAGTCGCGGCGCGCGCTGCTCAAGCTGCGCGGCATCGGCGCCGACACGCCGCAGCCGGTGCTCGGCTACCAGCCGCGGGTGCGCTCGCGCGATGCGGCCTTCGCCGCCCTGGATGCGGCCCTCGAGAAGCACCTGATGGTGCGGTTCCAGTACCTCAAGCCGGGCCAGACGGCCGCGAGCGACCGGAACGTCATCCCGCTCGCCCTCGTGCAGTACCAGGGGCGCTGGCACCTCTCGGCGGAGGAGCCCGACACCGGGCGCCGCAAGATGTTCCTGCTGCGCCGCATCGTCGGGCCGGTCGCGACGGGCCGGGCCGCTCCGCCGCGCGACGGCGACTTCGCGGCCGAGGCCCTGGCCTCGCTCGCCGAGGTCTGGCAGGACGGCGTCGCCGAGGTCGAGGTCGTGGCCGGCAGCGACGCCGAGCGCCGGCTCGGACACCGTCCGGGGGCGGAGCGCGTGCTCGACGACGCGGCCGCCGATCCGCGCCTGCGACTGCACTACGTCGATCTGGCGATCCTCGCCGACGAGCTCGCGGCCTTCGGCCCCGAGGTGCTCGTGCTCGCGCCGCCCGAGCTGCGCTCGGCCGTGCGCCAGCGCCTGACCGCGATCGGAGACGCCCATGCCGAGGCGTAAGGCCGACGCGCCGTCGGCGCCCAAGTTCAGCGCGCGCGACCGCCTGGCGTTCCTGCTGGCGCTCGTGCCGTGGCTCATGGACCACGAGCGCGTCACGGTCGACGAGGCCGCCGCGCACTTCGACGTGGATGCGGACCTCGTGCGCGAGTCGGTGGAGCTGATCGCCGTGAGCGGCGTGCCCGGCGACACCTCGTCGTACCAGCACGGCGACCTCTTCGACATCGCCTGGGACGCCTTCGAGGAGCGCGGCGAGATCGTGCTGACGAACCTCGTGGCCATCGACGACGCCCCGCGCTTCTCGGCACGGGAGGCGGCGGCGCTCATCGCCGGCCTGCAGTACCTCTCGTCGCTGCCCGAGACGGCCGACAGCGCCGCGATCGCGACGCTCATGGGCAAGCTCTCGCGCGGCACCTCGGGGCAGGTCGCCCCCGTGGGCGTGGCCGGCGTGGCGGGGGATGCGACCCTCGCGACGATCCGCGACGCCGTCGCCCGCGGCGTGCAGCTCGAGCTCGACTACCTCAACTCGCGCGGCGAGAGCGAGCGTCGTCGCGTCGATCCGCTGCGCATCGACTCCAACGACACCGACTGGTACCTGCGCGGCTGGTGCCACCTGCGTCAGGCCGTGCGCACCTTCCGGCTCGACCGGATGTCCGACGTGGTCGTGACCGACCGGCCGATCGAGCACGGCGTCGATGAGGTGGCGCTGCCCGACAAGCTGTTCGAGGGCGCATCCACCGAGCTCGTCGCGACGATCGACGTCGCGGCCGCGGCCCTGCCGCTGCTGGCGGACTACCTGCCCGACGACGCCCCGCGGTCGCAGCACGGCGACCTCGTGCGTCTCGAACTGCCGATCTCGCACCTCGAGGTGCTCACCCGGCTGATCTCGGGGATGCCGGGCGTCGCGACCGTCGTCGGGCCGCCCGAGGCGCGCACAGCCGTCGCCGCGTGGGCTCACAGGGCGCTCGCACGATACGACGAGGTGTGACCTCGATCCCCGGGGCATCGTCGTGACGGGGTTACACTGAAGGACACTTCCCGACCACGGAGGATCGGACCATGGGCATCTTCGGAAACGCATTCACCGGCTGGCACCTGCTGCTGGTCCTCGTCGTCATCCTGCTGATCTTCGGAGCGACGAAGCTCCCCGCCCTCGCCAAGAGCGTCGGCCAGTCGGCGAAGATCCTCAAGAACGAGATGAAGAGCGACGACAAGCCGGCCAAGGATGCTCCGGTCGGCACCGTCGAGAGCGCCCCCGCCGCGCCGGCCGAGACCACGACGGCCACGACGAGCAGCGCCCCGCCCGCTGACAAGTCCTGACCCGGGTGGCCGCGCGCACCAAGCGGAAGCGGCAGCGTAACCCCGAGGGCCGGATGTCGCTCGGGGGACACCTCGTCGAGCTCCGCAATCGCCTGATGATCGGCGCCCTGGGCGTCGTGGCCGGCACGGTCGCCGGGTTCTTCCTCTACGACTTCGTCTGGCCGATCCTCTCCAACCCCGTCACGGTCCTCTCCGAGGCCAAGCAGGGCGCGGTGTCGATCAACTTCTCCGGCATCGCCACCGCCTTCGACGTGAGGTTCCAGATCGCCCTGGCGATCGGCATCGTCATCTCGAGCCCGGTCTGGCTGTGGCAGATCTTCGCGTTCCTCACGCCGGGTCTGACCCGCACCGAGAAGCGCTACGTCTTCGGCTTCTTCTTCTCGGCGGTTCCGCTGTTCCTGGCCGGATGCGCGGCCGGCTTCTTCGTGATGCCCCACATCGTCGAGCTCATGGCGAGCTTCGTGCCGGCGAACGGCACGACCTTCTTCGACGCGAAGTACTTCCTCGACTTCATCCTCAAGCTCGTGCTGGCCACCGGCGTCGCCTTCGTGCTGCCGGTGTTCCTCGTGCTGCTGAACTTCGCCGGGGTGCTGCGCGGCCGCTCGATCCTCAAGGGCTGGCGCTGGGCGATCCTGGCGATCACGCTGTTCACGGCGGCGGCGACCCCGGCCGCCGACATCTTCTCGATGTTCCTGCTCGCGGTGCCGATGGTCGCGCTCTACTTCGCCGCGGTCGGCCTCTCGATGTGGCACGACCGTGCCGTCGACCGGCGGGCCGCCGCCGCCCTCGCCTCCTCCGGCCTGCCGGCCGAGGCATGAGCGCCGTCGAGCCGAGCGCCCCGAGCCCCTCCGAGCGCTATGCCGCGTCGCGGGCGCGGCACGGGTCTCCACGCCTCGAGGCGTTCCGGTCGAAGCTGAGCTACGACCTCGATCCCTTCCAGCTGGCGGCGTGCCGCGTGCTGGAGGAGGGCCGCAGCGTGCTCGTCGCTGCCCCGACCGGGGCCGGCAAGACGATCGTCGCCGAGTTCGCCGTGTACCTGGCGATGTTCTCGCCGCGCGCCAAGGTCTTCTACACGACGCCCATGAAGGCGCTGTCGAATCAGAAGTACGCCGAGCTCGTCGCCGAGTACGGCCCCGACGAGGTCGGCCTGCTCACGGGCGACAGCAACGTCAACAGCTCCGCCCGCGTCGTCGTGATGACGACCGAGGTGCTGCGCAACATGCTCTACGCCGACTCGCCCCTGCTGCGCGACCTGGCCTTCGTCGTCATGGACGAGGTGCACTACCTGGCCGACCGCTTCCGCGGGGCCGTGTGGGAGGAGGTCATCATCCACCTGCCCCCGGCGGTGCGGATGGTGTCGCTCAGCGCCACGGTGTCGAACGCCGAGGAGTTCGGCGACTGGCTCGGCGCCGTGCGCGGCGAGACCGACGTGATCGTCTCGGAGGAGCGGCCCGTGCCGCTCGACCAGCACGTCGTCGTGCGCACCAAGATGCTCGACCTCTTCGACTCCTCGGGGCAGGCGGCGACGAACCGGGTCAATCCCGAGCTCGCCCGCCTCGCGGCGGCGGGAGGGCGCGGGCTCGGCGGGCGCGCGGGCGGCGACCTGCGGCGCATCCACCACAAGGACAAGGGGCGTCGCGACTTCCGCAACGCGGATCGCATCGACCGTGCCGAGTTCGTGCGGATGCTCGACGACAAGAACCTGCTGCCGGCGATCTTCTTCGTCTTCAGTCGCATCGGCTGCGACCAGGCGGTCACGCAGGTCGTGCGCAGCGGGATCCGGCTGACCGAGGCGTGGGAGCGCGAGGAGATCCGCGCGATCGCCGAGGAGCGCTGCCGCACCCTGCGCGACGAGGATCTGGCGGTGCTCGGCTACTGGGAGTGGCTCGAGGGGCTGACCCGGGGCGTCGCCGCGCACCATGCGGGGCTGCTGCCGGCCTTCAAAGAGGTCATCGAGGAGCTGTTCCAGCGCAAGCTGGTCAAGGTCGTCTTCGCCACCGAGACCCTCGCGCTCGGCGTCAACATGCCCGCCCGCACGGTCGTGCTCGAGAAGCTCGAGAAGTTCAACGGCGAGGCCCGCGTGCCGATCACGCCGGGGGAGTACACGCAGCTCACCGGTCGCGCCGGGCGCCGCGGCATCGACGTCGAGGGCCATTCGGTCATCCAGTGGTCGAGCGGACTCAACCCGCAGGCCGTCGCCTCGCTCGCCTCCCGGCGCAGCTATCCGCTCAACTCGAGCTTCCGGCCGACCTACAACATGGCCGTCAACCTGGTCGCGCAGTTCGGCCGGGTGCGCACGCGCGAGATCCTCGAGAGCTCGTTCGCGCAGTTCCAGGCCGACCGCGCGGTCGTCGACCTGGCGCGCAAGGTCAAGTCGCAGCGCGAGAGCCTCGACGGCTACGCCCAGGCGATGACCTGCCACCTCGGCGACTTCCGTGAGTACGCCTCGATGCGTCGCGAGCTGAGCGATCTCGAGCGCAAGAACTCGCGCTCCGACGGGGGCAGTCGCGGAGAGCGCGATCGGCGTCAGCGGCACATGGCCGACCTGCGACGGCGGATGCGGCAGCATCCCTGCCACTCCTGCAACGACCGCGAGGCGCACTCCCGCTGGGCCGAGCGCTGGTGGCGTCTCAAGCGCGAGACCGACAAGCTCAGCTCGCAGGTCGACGGGCGCACGGGGGCCGTGGCGAAGGTCTTCGACCGCGTCACCGAGGTGCTGCTCGAGCTCGGCTACCTGGCCGGCACGGGCGACCAGATCGAGACGACCGCCGACGGCCGCCTGCTGCGCCGCATCTACGGCGAGCGCGACCTGCTCGTGGCCGAGTGCCTGCGTCGCGGCCTCTGGGACGAGCTGGATGCGCCGGCCTTGGCCGCGATGGCCATCGCGCTGGTCTTCGAGCCGCGCCGCGAGACGGGCGAGCCGATCGAGCTGCCCCGCGGCCCGTTCCGCCCGGCCTTCACGGCCACCGAGGAGCTGTGGGCGCAGCTCAGCGACCTCGAGGACGAGCACCGCCTGCCCTCGAAGGACGTGCCCGCCGCGGGCCTCTCGCTCGCCGCCTACCGCTGGGCGGGGGGCGCCCGCCTCGACAGCGTGCTGCGGGATGCGGGCCTCGCCGCCGGCGACTTCGTGCGCTGGATGAAGCAGGCGATCGATCTGCTCGACCAGATCTCGATCGTGGCCGAGGGCAAGGTCGGGCCGACGGCGCGCCGGGCGATCGACGGCATCCGCCGCGGTGTCGTGTCGGACGGCGCCCTGTGATCGCATCCCCGCCGCGCGGCCGCCTGCCGCTCGGCGCCGCCGTGCTGGTCGCGCTCGCGGCCGGGCCCGTGCTCGACGCCGCGTTCCCCGAGCTCGGCATCTGGGTGCTGGCCTTCCCGGCGATCGCGCTCGCGCTGCTCACCGCGCGGGGCCGACGCCTCGGCGCTGCACTGTTGATCGGGCTCGCGTTCGGCGCCGCCTTCTGGTTCCCGCACATCGGCTGGGCCAGCCGGTTCCTCGGCGTGCTGCCCTGGGCGGCGCTCGCGGGCCTCATGACGATTTGGACCGGGCTCGGCACGATGCTGATCGCCCTCGCCTACCGCTGGATGCCGCGGGTCGCCCCGGGACGCCTCGGTCGCCTGCTGCTGACTCCCGCCGTGGTCGCCGGTCTGTGGACCTTGCGCGAGGGCGTGTCGAGCGTGTGGCCCTACGGCGGCTTCTCGTGGGGGCGCGTCGCGTTCTCGCAGTCGGCCTCGCCGTTCGACGGCCTGTTCAGCTGGCTCGGCACCTCGGGCGTGGGGTTCGTCATGGTGCTGCTCGTCGCGGTCGCGATCGAGGTGGCGCTGGACCCCGCGCTCGCCCCCGCCCTCCGCTCGCGCGCCGCGTCGACGCCGGTCGGCGCAGCCGCACGCTTCTCGCGGCTCCTCGCGCCGGGGCGTGCGCGGCGCGGCGCGCTCGTGACCGCCGTGACGCTCGTGCTGCTGATTGTGCCGGCGTTCCCCACCGCTCCCGACGGCACGCTGCGCGTCGGCGCCGTGCAGGGCGACACGAAGGCGGGCTACTTCGACCCGCCCGCGGCGGTCGGCGACAACCTGATCGGCCAGGCGGAGGCGACCGAGCCCGTCTTCGACCAGCACGTCGACGTCGTGGTCTGGCCCGAGGGCGCCTCCGACGTCGACCCGCTGCGCGATCCGTGGGCCGCTCGCATCTGGAATCTGGTGTCGGCCGAGACCGACGCCCCGATCGTCGGCGGCACGATCACGCAGCGCGGCGACGAGTACTTCAACACCTCGCTGCTCTGGGAGGACGGCGACGCCGTCGACCACTACGACAAGAAGCATCCGGTGCCGTTCGGCGAGTACATCCCCGACCGCGCCTTCTGGCGGCCCTTCGCCCCCGACCTGATCGATCTGGTGCAGCGCGAGTACACCCCCGGCACGACCGACACGGTGATGGATGTGGGCCGCGCGATCGCCGGGTTCGCGATCTGCTTCGACATCGTCGACGACGCGATCATGCGGCAGAGCGTCGACGACGGGGCCCAGGTGATCCTGGCCCAGACGAACAACGCCGACTTCGGTCGCGACACCGACGAGAGCGTGCAGCAGCTCGGGATCGCGCAGGTGCGGGCCCTCGAGCTCGGGCGTTCGGTCGTGAACATCTCGACCGTCGGCACCTCGGCCGTGGTGCTGCCCGATGGCACGGTCACGCACCGGCTGGCGACCTACGAGCCCGGCGTCATCGTCGACGATGTGCCGCTGCGCACGGGCACGACGCCCGCGGTGGCGATCGGCGCGCAGCTCGAGTGGTTCCTCGCGCTCGGCGCGCTGCTCCTGCTGATCGCCGCGGGTGTCATGCTCCGCCTCACGCGGTCGGTCACTCGCCGGACACGCGACGAGGGCGCCGTCTGACGACGACGCCCTCGGAAATCGGGGGAGTGGAGCGGGGAGCGCTAGGCGCTCTTGCGGCTGCCGCGGCGGGCTCGCAAATACTCGAGTCGCTCTTGCAGGAGCTCTTCGAGCTCGGCCTCGGTGCGGCGCTCGAGCAGCATGTCCCAGTGGGTGCGGGCGGGCTTCGCCTCGACCTGCTCGACCTCGACCAGCTCGCCGTCCTCGCCGACGAGGTGGCCCTCCTGACCGGTGCGGGGCGAGGACCAGAACTCCGGCACCTCCGCGTCGGCCGAGAACATGACCTCGAAGGTCTGTCCGTCCTCGGTGCGATAGATGCTCTTCTTGCGCGGTGAGAACTCGATACCCTCTTCGCTCTGCAGGCTCTGGGACCCGAGTCGCATACCGCGCAGGCTTCGATCTGCCATCGTGTGGCCTCCTCCGTGCGCTGTGTGCCACAACCTGTCGCTGTGACACCACTGTCTAACGGAAAGGGTCCTCTGCGGATGCCCGCGAACGGCCCTTTCCAGACCATTCACAGGGGATCGGCGGCACCTGCCCTGGCCCGCAGAACCTGCATCGCGATGTCGGCCCGATCGGTCACGATCCCGTCCGCCCCGGCGTCGAGAAGGCGCTCCATCTCGGTCGCGTCGTTGATCGTCCAGAAGTGCGCCTCGACGCCCGCGGCGTGGAAGGCGCGGATGACGCGGGCGCTGTCGACGGGCATGCCGAGCACCCGGACGGGCAGCTGCGTCGCGTCGACATCGCGCAGCACCCGTCGCACGATCGGCGTCAGACCCGCGTTGGCGGCGGCCACGGCCGCCACACCGCCACGCGCCGACACCGAGGTCGCCACGCCGGTGAGCCCGCGCACGACCGCGCGTCGGCGCGTGCCGCTGAAGGAGCCGATCAGCACCCGCCGCTCCGCGCGCGTGCGGCGGATCGCCGAGAGCGCGGGGCCGATCGCGTCGGCGCTCTTGATGTCGATGTTCACGCGCGCCTCGGGGAACGCGTCGAGCAGCTCCTCGAGCGAGCAGTAGCCCTGGTCGTGGCCGAGCGGCACGCGGCGCAGCTCCGCCATGGTCAGCTCCGACACGCGGTCGGGGCGCCCGGCCACGCGCCGCAGGTCGGGATCGTGGCTGACGACCGCCACCGCATCCCGGCTGCCGTGCACGTCGGTCTCGAGATGCGTGACGCCGACGTTCAAGGCGTGCAGGAACGCCAGCAGGGTGTTCTCCGGGGCGTCGAGCGCGAGCCCACGGTGCGCGATCACGCGCGGGGGAGCGGGCTGCAGGTAGGCGCTCGACCCGATTCGAGCGCCCACGCTCAGGCGCTCGTCGGCGGGGTGGTCGGTGGCGTGCTCGGCGGCGCAGCCGGCGACGTCGGCGCCGCGGTCGTCGCGACCGGGCTCGTCGCTCCGGCGGGCTTCGCCGTGAACGGCTGCTCGGCCCGCGGCGCGAAGAAGCCCTGACCGATGCCCTTGAGCGCCTCGGTCAGCTCGCTCGGGATGATCCAGAGCTTGTTGGCGTCGCCCTCGGCCAGCTTCGGCAGGGTCTGCAGGTACTGGTAGGCGAGCAGCTTGCTGTCGGGGTCGCCGGTGTGGATGGCGCTGAAGACGGTCTGGATCGCCTCGGCCTCACCCTGCGCGCGCAGCACCTGGGCCTTGGCGTCACCCTCGGCCTCGAGGATCGCGGCCTGACGGCTTCCCTCGGCCTGCAGGATCGCGGCCTGCTTGGTGCCCTCGGCGGTGAGGATCTGCGCGCGGCGGTCACGCTCGGCGCGCATCTGCTTCTCCATCGAGTCCTGGATCGAGATGGGCGGGTCGATCGCCTTGAGCTCGACGCGGCCGACGCGGATGCCCCACTTGCCGGTGGCCTCGTCGAGCACGATGCGCAGCTGGCCGTTGATGTTGTCGCGGCTGGTCAGCGCCTCCTCGAGGTTCAGACCGCCGACCACGTTGCGCAGCGTCGTCGTGGTGAGCTGCTCGACCGCCCCGAGATAGTTGGCGATCTCGTAGGTCGCGGCGCGCGCATCCGTCACCTGGAAGTAGACGACCGTGTCGATCGAGACGACCAGGTTGTCTTCGGTGATGACGGGCTGCGGAGGGAAGGAGACGACCTGCTCGCGCATGTCGACGAGCGGACGGAGCCGGTCGATGAAGGGCACCAGCAGGTTCAGACCGGGCGTGAGGGTCTTGTGGTAGCGGCCGAGGCGCTCGACGACGCCGGCGTAGGCCTGGGGCACGATGCGGATCGAGCGGAAGATCGTCACCAGCACGAAGATGACGACGATGACCACGAGGATCACGAGGAGGGCCGCTCCGAAGAGCTCACCGGAGGAATTCACTGGGGTGCGGTCCTTTCTGCGGGCGCGACCACGGCGGTCGAGCCCTCGATCGCGGTGACGACGATGCGGTCGCCGTCGTGGGGCTGGAGGGGCGAGTCGACGCCAAGCCGGGCGGTCCAGGTCTCGCCGTTGGCGAGCTTCACCTGACCGCGGCCCTCGTCGAAGGCCTTGACGACGCTGCCGGTGAGGCCGAGGAGCGCCTCGACGTTGCTCTTGGCGGGGTCGGCCCCGCGGTGCAGCCGGCGATGCAGCGCCGGGCGCACGAGGAAGAGCAGCAGCACCGCGGCGACGCCGGCGATGATCACCTGCGCCCACCAGGGAGCGCCGAAGAGACCGGAGACGAGCCCGCCGAGGCTGCCGATCGCCAGCATGAGGAAGGTGAACTCGAGGTTCATCATCTCGATGATCACGAACAGGAGGATCAGCGCGATCCAGACCACCCAGGCCCACTGGGTCAGGAACTCGGCCATCGGGCGCCTCCTTCGGATAGTCCGACGATGTGTCGAAACTATCACCCGCGGGTGGCGGCGAGACGGGGCTCTCCACAGCGCCGGCCGGGGTTCCGGGTCATCCCCGACCGGGCGCGAGAATTCCTCCGGCGGCGGGCGTTGCTAGGCTCGCTGTCCGTGGAAACTCCCCTCGCTCCCGGCTCCCTGACCGGCATCCGCGCACTCGTCACCGGCTCCTCCCGCGGCATCGGCGCCGACACGGCCAAGTTCCTCGCCGACGCCGGCGCGAAGGTCGTCATCAACTTCCGCAACAAGGAGCCGCGCGCGCTCAAGATCGTCGCGGGCATCGAGGCGCAGGGTGGCGAGGCCTTCGCCGTCGGCGCCGACCTGACCGACCCCGCCTCGGTCGAGGCGATGTTCGCCCAGGTGCAGGAGCGCTGGGGCGGCCTCGACCTGCTCGTGCTCAACGCCTCGGGCGGCATGGAGTCGGGCCTCGGCGAGGACTACGCCATGAAGCTCAACCGCGACGCGCAGGTCAACGTGCTCACCGCCGCCGAGAAGGTGCTCGTGCCCGGATCGCGCGTCGTGTTCGTCACGAGCCACCAGGCGCACTTCATCAAGACCACCCCGACGATGCCCGAGTACGAGGCGGTCGCCCTGTCGAAGCGGGCCGGCGAGGACGCGCTGCGCGAGCGCATCCCCGGCCTGACCGAGAAGGACATCGCCTTCGTGGTGGTCTCGGGCGACATGATCGAGGGCACCATCACGGCGACCCTGCTCGAGCGCGTCAATCCGGGCGCGATCCAGTCGCGTCGCGACGACGCCGGCCGTCTCTACAAGGTCGACGAGTTCGCCGCCGAGGTCGCCCAGGCGGCTGTCGACCCGATCCCCGAGGACCACACGCGCTACGTCGGCGACATCAGCGGCTTCCAGCGCTGAGCGCATGCCCCGCCTGCGCCGCACCTCGCGCATCCTGGTCGTCGACGAGCGCGACCGGGTGCTGCTCTTCCTGACGCGCGCTCCCGACTCGAGCGGGTTCGCGCGCTGGATGACGCCCGGCGGGGGAGTGGAGGGCGACGAGACGCACCTCGAGGCGGGCGTGCGCGAGCTGTTCGAGGAGACCGGGCTGCAGGATGCGCCGCTCGAGGGCCCGGTGTTCAGCCTCGACTTCGATGTGACCTGGGATCAGGCCGATCACGACCGCGGACACGCCGAGTACTACGTGACGCGCACGATGAGCTTCACGCCGGCCAGCGACAACTGGACCGACGACGAGCAGGTCGATCTCGAGCAGCACCGCTGGTGGAGCGTCGACGAGCTCGACGCCACCGACGACCCCTACGAGCCGGAGGAGCTCCCCGAGCTGGTGCGCCGCGCCATCCGCTCCTCCCGGCCCGACGCGTCCCAGCACTGACGCATCCCAGCACTGATACGGCACTGACACGGAGGACCGAATGGCCGACGGCGACACCACCACCACGCAGCGTCGCAAGCTCAAGCGCCTCGAGGAGCAGGAGCGCAAGCTCGTCTTCGCCGACTTCTCGCACGCCGACGCCTGGCAGCTCGGCACGATCCTGGTCGGCATCGCCGCCGAGCGCAGCCTGCCGATCGCGATCCGCATCACGATCGGCGAGCAGACCGCGTTCCAGGTCGGCATGCCGGGCTCGTCGAGTGACAACGACGACTGGCTGGTGCGCAAGGCGCGCGCCGTGCAGCGCTTCGGCGCCAGCACGTTCCTGCTGAAGATCCGCGGCGAGGTGAGCGGGCGCTCCTACGCCGAGCTCGACTCGACGCGCTTCGCGATCGCCGGCGGCTGCGTGCCGATCAAGACCGCGTCGGGCGCCCTGCTCGGCACGGTGGGCATCTCGGGTCTGTCGCAGGCCGACGACCACGCGCTCGTCGTGGATGCGGTCAGCCAGTTCCTCAGCGCCGAGAACGGCCGGTGAGCGCCGGGTCGCCGACTCCGGTCATCGCACTGCGCTCCGTCGGATTCCGGCGCGGCGGGCGTCAGATCCTCGACGAGGTCTCGCTCGAGGTGCAGGCGGGAGAGCACTGGGCGCTGCTCGGTCCGAACGGCGCCGGCAAGAGCACGATCCTCGGCTTCTGCGGGGCGGTGACGCATCCCTCGTCGGGCTCCGTCGAGGTGCTGGGGGAGCGCCTGGGACGCGTCGAGCTCGCGGCGCTGCGCCGTCGCATCGGACACGTGAATCCGCGCCACGCCCTGGATTCGCCGCTGACCGTGCGCGAGGTCGCGCTGACCGGCCTCACCGGCACGATCGAGCTGCCGATGCGCTGGGAGGCGAGCGCGACCGAGATCGAGCGCGTCGACGGGATGCTGGCCCAGCTGGGATTGTCGGCGATCGCCGAGTCGCGCTGGCCGACCCTCTCGCAGGGCGAGCGCGGGCGCACCCTGATCGCGCGGGCGCTGCTCTCGGATCCCGCGCTGCTGCTGCTCGACGAGCCCTCGACAGGACTCGATGTGGCGGCGCGCGAGCAGCTGCTGGAGACCGTCGACTCGCTCGAGCGCACGCATCCCGAGCTGGCGTCGATCCTGGTCACGCACCACCTCGAGGAGCTGCCGGAGACGACCACGCACGCGGTGCTGGTGGCGCACGGGCGCATCACCGAATCCGGACCCGTCGGCGACGTCGTGACGAGCGAGGCGGTCTCGGCGGCGTTCGAGCACCCGATCGACGTCGAGCACCGCGGCGGGCGCTGGTCGGCGCGGGCGCGGCGCGCCGTGCGACTCGACTGAGCACCGGCGGATCGCGTGCGGCGGATCAGCCGAGGCTCGCGCAGTCGCCGTCGGCGGCCCGGCGCAGGAGCAGGGTCGTGACCTCGCCGGACTGGGCGGTGAGCGCGGTTCTGAAGCGCCGCGGAGCGGCGAGGCCGTCGAACAGGCGGATGCCGCGGCCGAGCGCCACCGGCACGACGTGCAGCAGGATCTCGTCGACCAGATCCGCATCGAGCGCCTGCCGCGCGAGGTCGGCGCTGAGCAGCAGCACGTCGCCGCCCTCCGCGCGGGCGTGAGCCGCCCGGAGCGCGTCGTCGATCGACGCGTCGAGGAAGACGGTCGCCGGGTCGGCATCCGGGGGAGCGGGGCGATGGCTGAGCACCATCACGGTGCCGTTCCAGTCACCGCCATAGGGCTGCGCCGCGGGGTCGACGTCGTAGCCGCGTCGGCCGCCGACCACGACGGTCGCGCGGGTGCGGATGCGGTCGGCCTCGGGCAGCACGGCGGGACCGAAGCCGAAGGCCCAGTCGATCGAGCCGTGTTCGTCGGCGATGCAGCCGTCGAGCGACATCGTGAAGTGCAGCAGAGTCGCGCTCATGTGTACACTGTACACATCGAGGGCGATGATGCAGGGGAGACGGGATGCGGCGATCAGCGCGTGACGCGATAGATCAGTCGGGCGAAGGCACCGACCTGCGTCGCCGAGCTGAGCGCCAGCCGATCGGCCTCGAGGCGCCGGGGGAGCAGCGGGGCCCCCGAGCCGAGCGTGACTGGCGCGTACGACAGCCGGAGCTCGTCGAGGGCGCCGGCGTCGTCGAACTGGCCGACGAGGTCGCCGCCACCGACGAGCCAGATGTCGCTCTCGCCGGCCGCCGCGCGGATCTGCGGCAGCGCGTCGGCGACCGGCCCGCGCACGAACCGCACATCCGCGCCGTCGGGAACCGGCAGCTCGCGCGTCGTGAACACGAACACCGGCGTCGCGCCGTGGAACTGCGCCCAGCGCTCCGGATGCGCGATCAGGTCCTGATCGCGCAGCACCCATTCGTACGTCGTCGAGCCCTCGACCATGACGGCCGCCGGCGCGGGTGCGAGCTCGGGAGCCGGCTCATCGCCGCCGGGAACGGCGAACAGCCAGGCCAGCGAATCCTCGTCGTCCGCCAGGTACCCGTCGAGCGTCGTCGCCGTGTCGAAGAAGATCGCCATGCGGCGACCGTAGGATCAACCGCCGACATTTCGGCGATGCGCAGCGGCGGCCGCCGCATCCAGTGGATTAAACCGATAATGCACATTATGTCAGTTTAAGGCAGATCGATGGGTCGGATGCGCCTCTCTTTCTCATGGTGCAGTTATCACGAGGGTCGAGAGTCAACTGCTACTGCGTCGGCCCATCGGCGTCGGAGTCTCCGTCTGTACGTGGCCGACGAAGACGAGCCACCCAGGTAGCGCCGCAACCTACGGCCGCAACGGCGATAAGGAACATCGCCACCGCCAGCACCCAATTCGCCTCTACCAAGGCGTCGATCCCGACGATCGCCGTTCCAATAGCAGCGATCGCGAATCCCGCGATCAGAATTCCGGGTCGCATTAGTACTGCTCGATCTGAGCATCAACGGCCGCTGTGAAGCCGGCAACGCAGCCAACGGTGCCGACGATGGTCAGACCCGCGCTGAACAAAGCTTGCCCACATGATCCAGGTGGTCCCACGGGCGGCCTCCCGGCTTCACCTACGCCCGGCTCGGCGCCGCGTCAGCAGCCGAATCGTCGAGATGATCATCCACGCTGCGCACAGGCCAGCCAAGATGCCCGTGAAGGCTGCCAGACTCGAATTGCCGTCCTGGGCGCTAGTGATACATACGACCACGCACGCAACGGTGACAAGCCCGCTGATGGCTGCCGCCGCCCATCCTGAGCGTTCTGACTGCATCATCAGCCCGGAATCGTCGAGTAGAACCCACCTACGGTGCCGAGTACTGTGCCCGCGAAACCGGGAGGATCGGCCACCGCATGACACCCAGCCAAGCCGCCGGCACCAACGCCAACCCCGAGGATCGCTCCGGCAATTGCCCCTATGACCGGCGCTGCCGCGGCGAGAGGCGCTCTACCAGTCACTTGCCGCGCCGCGCTAGCCACAATCGGATCGCTCCGACAGCAGCGAAAATGGCGCCGATTATTGCCCACATCAGGGGTATGGCTGGATCAGGATTCGCATCCGCTATAGCCAGGGCGACAAACAGGACAGTCATGGCCACCCCCCCGACGAGAAGTATTACTGCCCATATCGGTGCGCGCACGGATCGTCCTCAGCAGACGAAGGTGCTGAAAACACCTATCCCGGCTGCGATCCCAATATCGGCGCCTGCTCCGATCGCTCCCGCCGCACTGGCCGATACAATGGCCGCCGCGCCGAGCCCCGCTGTCGCCCCGGCCGCCAGCGCTCCGAGCGCGAGCCCGACTCCAACGAGGGTAAGGCTGCAGGCTTGCGACTGGGTGATGTTACCGGTCGGATCGATTGCGTTGATGGGGTCGCCGCCGGCGTAGGCGTAGCGGTTGGCGTTGGCGGGTTCGAGGGGTGCGTCGAGGGTGTCTTGCTGGGTCCAGCGTCCGACGTTGGGGTTGTACCAGCGGGCGCCGTAGTGGATCCATCCGGTGGCGCGGTCTTGGATGCCGCCGGAGAAGACGAAGGGGTTCTGGACGTAGCCGTTGCCGCCGGTGTTGGTGGTGACGGTGGGGACGCCGTAGGGGTCGAACTTGTAGGCGTAGGCGGCGTAGGAGTAGTCGGTCAGCGCCGCCACCGGTGAGCCCGTGCCGGAGTAGACGTAGAGCGACTGCACCCCGGAGGATGCCTGCAGCAGCAGTGGCTGGCCGGTGACAGGGTCGTTCTCGATGTAAGCAGTGTCGGAGCCGACCTTTACCTGCTCGACGACCGGTTCACCGGTGGCGGCGGTGCGGCCGTAGACGAGCTTGTAGGAGGCGCCGGCCTTGTCCTGCTGGATCACCTCGTTCTGGCTGGCGCCGGCGTACTTGTAGGTGTAGCTCGCGCTCGCCTGGGTGACGGTGGTCATCTGCTCGGCGCCGTTGTAGGCGTAGCTGCCGCCGGTATCGGCGGTGAGGTTTCCGGTGCCGTCGTAGCTGTAGCCGGTGGAGGTGATCTGATTGGCGGCGTTGACGGTGAAGGTCTGCGACGACGGGCTCGCGCCGCTCACGACGGCCGTGAGGCGGTTGCCGCGCGCGTCGTAGGTGTAGGCGTAGGTGCTGTTGGGTCCGCTGCCGCCAGACTGGGCGGCACCGGTGAGCCGACCAGCGGTGTCGTAGCTGTAGGCGGTGACCTGGCCGGTGAGGTTGTTCAGTTCCCACTGCAGCTTCTTGCGATCCGTGGTCGTCCCGGTGGAGCAGGTGGGGGCCGCGGTCGCCGTGTTATAGCAGTAGGACACGTCGAGGATCTTGGCGATGGTGCCGGAGTCCATGGTCTCGCCGATGACGCGGCTGACTCGGCCGGAGGTGTCGTAGTCCTGGTGCGAGTGCGCTTTCCAGGTGGTGTGTGCGGCGTTGGTCTGCAGCCAGGAGTCGGTGCGGCGTCCGCGGTTGTCGGTGGCGAAGCCGAGGACCTGGGTGCCGGCGCCCTTGACGTAGGTGATCTGGGTGGGCACGCCGGAGGCGTCGAACGCGTTTGTCGTGGTCCCACGGGAGTCGGTCGTCGTTGTCAGGTTGCCGGCGCGGTCGTAGCCATAGCTGATGGTGCCACCGGCGAAGGTGTTCACTCGCGAGGTCAGCCGGCCGAGCTGGTCGTAGCCGAACGTGGTGGTGCCGTTCGCGTCGGCGCGGGTCTTCGTCAGGCCGGTGTCGGTGTAGGTGTTGGTGACGGTTCCGGTGCCGTCGGAGAACGACGTCGTCAGCAGTCGGTCCTGCTTGTCGTAGGAATAGGTCGTGGTGATCCCGCGGCCGTTGGTGGCGGTGCGCAGGCGGCCGAAGTCGTCGTAGGTGAACGCGCGCGCGCCGAGCCCGGCGCCGGTGACCGGGGTCATCGAGGTCAGCTGCTTCGTCGTCGCGTTGTAGCCGTAGAGGGTCTTGTTGGTCCCGTTGCCGGGAGCGAGAGCGGTCGCGACCGTGCCGTCTGCGTTGTAGGTCAGGGTGGCGACGTTCGTCAGCGCATCGGTGGAGGTGAGCTGATTCCCGGCACCGTTGTAGGTGAAGGTCGAGCTGTTGCCGGCGTCGTCCGTGCTCGAGGACGCCAGGTAGGAGGTCGCGGCGGCCGTGTTACCGTACGCGGCCGCCGAGCTCGCACCACCGGGGTCGCTCTGGCCGGTCTTGGAGTCGCCGCCGTTCGCGCCGAAGGTCGAGGTCGTGGTTCCCGACCCGGCGCCCGCACCATCGGTGCTCGAGGCGATATCTCCATTCGGCGTGTACGTCGCCGAACGGGACCTGCCCGCCGCGTCGACCGCGGCCGTCGCGAGACGAGCGGCCGCGTCGATCGTGTACGTCGTGCGCGGAACCGAGGTGATCGGCTGCGCCTGGTCGGTGTTCGGGCCCGCGACGAGGGTCTGCGTCGCCGACGGGTACGAGATCCGCGTCGTCGACGTACCCGGGGAGCCGGAGGTGGTGTTGGTCTGGGCGACCTTCTCCACCTTCCCGGTGGTGGTGTTGTAGGTGATCGTCATCACGCTGCCCGATGGCGAGGTGATCGTGGTCAGGTTCGTGCCGGTGTAGCCGAAGCTCGTGGTCTTGCCGTTCGCATCCACGATTGAGGTCAGGTTGGAGGCCGAGTTCTTCACATACTGCAGCTGCCGCGACGACGACCCCGAGGCCTGCGACGCGGTCAGCGTGTAGGTCGACGCGGAGTAGCTCAGCGTCGCCGTGCGCGCCGCGACCGGACCTCCCGACGAGGTGATCGAGGTCGGGTTCGCGCCCGTGTACGCGATCGTGGTCGCGTTGCCGTTGCGGTCCGCGATCGAGGTCGGCTGGCCATTGCCGTTGAAGACGACCTTCTGCTGCGACTGCCGGAACGTCAGCGTCCAGCCCCCTCCCCCAGCCACCAGGTCAGCCTTGATCCCCGCCGGCGCCGTGTACGCCGTCGACGACCCCGCGACCGGCGTGAACGACCACGTCCCCCCATCCCCGGCGACATAGACCACCACACCCGACGCACCCGAAGTGAGATAGCCGGCACCATCGACGCCGACCGTCCACTTGTTCGCCGCGACCACCGACGTCGACCCGACACTCGTACCCAGCGAGTTATACGACTGACCGACCTTCACCGGTCCGTTCACCCCGACCAGCGACAGCGACGACGTCGACACCAGCAGGTTCCCCGTCGCGACATCCACCCGCGCGCTCACCTGATCCGAGATCGGGAACGGCAACTGCGTCGCCCCCGGGCGTGCCCCCGTGACCCCGGTCACCGTCGGAGCGGTCGGCAACACCGCATACGCCGGCGACGCCGCGACCACCGCCAGACCCGCCGCCAAAGCAGCCGTCGTCACCACCGACACAACACGAGCGCGGGTAGTCAACATCGACACGCCAATCCACTAGGCACAACACGACAGAGAGCGAGAACACCTGGAGCAGACACGCCACCCGAAGGGCGCGGGATGGAGTAGACCGGACGCTACACCCGAAAGCAACCAAAAATCACCTATTGATCAACACCCGTCGACCGGCTAATCTCATGGGCCGATCGAGCAGCCGCATCGATACCGAGCTGCGCACAGTTGACGTTATGACAGACAGCGTTTCACTACCCGTGACCCCAATCCCCTCGTCAACCTTGCACTGCCCCCTCGAGGCCTGGGCGTCAGCGGTATCGCCGGCGGCGCTTGCCAGCGGGGATGAGAGCGATCAAGAGCAGGATGCCGAGCACGATCCATCCCACGGGCGATGTGACGAACGCCGCGTGCAGCATGGCGCCGGCGCCGACCAGGAGGCCGTGCAGCATGCTGTCGGCGACGAGCTGGCCGAGCTGGTCCGAGTCCATCTTTCGACCGTAAGTGAGCGGTTCTCCGAGCGCATGCCCCACATCGAGCGACAGTCCCAGGGGCCGGTCGGTGTGGATTTCGGCGAGCGAGCTTCTGGTGCGGGGCACCCTGGCCTAGTGACGTCCCATTGGGTAAACTAACTGGCACACCCCCCGTTACGACGGATCGGGAAGAAGGCCTGAGAACCCCAGCCGGACGACTGGATCTCGGGCCCTTCGCTTTTCTACAGGCCCGGCAAGCCCTCGGTGGTGCGGTGGATCATCACGGTGCCGGCGATCGCGTCGAGGTACCGACGGTCGCCGTCGTGGGCGCTGTTGACGGCGCCGAGCACGATGTCGGGGATCCATAGCAGCGGCTCGTCGCCGCCGCGCTGGTGCGCGATGCGCATCCGCGCATCCATCGACTGCCCCTGCAACGCCACGATATGCGCGCGGTCCTGCGAATCCTGAGACGCGCCCCGGCTCTCGAGGGTGATGTCGAACGTGTCCATCGCGCTGAGCTCGATGTAGACCTGCTCGAGGCACTTCCGACGAAACCGCTCGGTCTTGCGACTCGGCGCGCTGCGGTGCGCGATCACAACGTTCACCGGCTCGAGCTCACGGATCGCGTCGACGAGTGCGAACCGCCGGCGGTCCCTCTCGTCACGCCAGTGCACCTTGATCTGGCCCGGCAGCAGCAGCGGCCGCAGCGCTTCGCGGACCTCGTCGCAACGGCCGGCCGCGAGGATCGCGGCGGCCACGAGGTACTCCTGCTGCGCGGGTGCGCGCAACGTCGACGACTCGTCCACGAAGGCACGATGTGTAGCTGGAACCACCCGGCAACGCTATCGATCCGAGCACGCCTGAATCGGCGTCGGATCTACAGACGACGCGGATTCGTCGGAAGTCTTCGCGGTTCGCCGCTGCGACAGAGCTACTCGGCGTCCCGTGGCACCGCAAGATCGAGGCGGTCGTAGCGGCGCGGGCCCACGGGAACGGCCACTGATTCGATCCAGTCGGTGGGAGGCTGCGGAAGTACGGAAAGCCGGCGCCCGTCCCGAACGAGAATGTCTGTGTTGAGGTTGAGGCGGTACTCGTCGGTGACGTTGATGCCGAGGTCTGCGACGCGGAATGCAAGTCGGCAGGACCCAAAGAGGGATTCGTTCCATCGCTCCTCGCTGCGCATCTCCTCCAACGAGAACGCGCGCGTCCATGTGACGGATACGTCTGCGTGCGGCGCGATGAAGTACGTGTTGTCGTTGTGGTCGGCGCCGACGTGACCGCGATCGAGGTCAGTGAAATCAACGCGCGCGGCGAAGTCCGAAACGTTGTGCAACGACATGATAATCTCTGTTCGCGCGATCAGATATTCGTCATCGACTAGCTCTTCCCGATCGACCCGGAATCCGACGTCGCTGCCAGACGGTGAGCGCGTCACTTCGATCCCGACCGCGCGAGCCATGATCGCGGGCATCCGGGAGTCGAAGCGCAACTCGGCAGACTCCCTCTGACCCCGCGCTAGTTGCTCGGCCTGACGCTCCGCGAGTTCGGAGGCCACGGCGGCCTGCTCGCGAGCGATCCGAGTCGCAATCTGAGCGTGCGCGACCTGTCGGGCTGCTGCATCCGCCTGCTTTGGCGACGCTGACGCTGCACGGGCAGCGAAGACAGCGGCCGCGGCCGCGGCGAGCAAGGTCAGGAATCCGATCGCGAGGCCGACCCAGCCCTGCAGTATCGCCACAGGATCAGCGGGCTCCGCGGTGGCGAGCAGAATCGTCATGGCCGAAGCGTATGAGCGATGCTCGCGGCGGCGCCTGTAGATTCAGGCGCGTGTCGAGCATCACTGTGCAGCAGCAGGCGGACGGCTGGTACTTCGACCACCCGTCGCCGAGAATCCCACCCGAGAACGGGCCGTTTCCTACCGAGGCAGCCGCGCGAGAAAAGGCAGAGGAGTTCGACGCCAGCATCAAGAGCGAGCGCTCGATCGCTGACCCGTCCGACCGCAATGCCGACCACGATCGGACCGTCGGATAAATCGCCGATAGTGGTGATTTTGTCAGATAAAGACGACGATGGCCCCGCCGGGGGCCGTCTCCTGCTCTCGAGCTGTGCTCCCCTGATCTCCGGAGGTCGATCGTGCTGACACCCCTCGCCGACGCCGTGCTCGTGCGCGAGAGCGAGTTCATCCAGACCCAGACGATCGTCGTGCGCGGCGACGACGGCGTGCTGCTCATCGACCCGGGCATCACGCGAGCTGAGCTCCGCTCACTCGCCGACGACATCCGCGGGCTCGGCACCGAGGTCGCCGTCGGGTTCTCTACGCACTTCCACTGGGATCACGTGCTCTGGCATCCCGATCTGGGCGCGCCCCCGCGACTCGGCACGTCCGCCACCGTGCGGGCTCTCGACGAGCTGCTGCAGCAGGACGACTGGCGCGAGCAGATCGCCGAGGGGCTGCCGCCGGAGCACGCCGACGACATCCCGATGGAGCTGCTGGGAGAGCTGACGGCGCTGCCGGAGGGCACGACGCGACTCCCCTGGGCCGGCCCCGACATCCGCCTGCTCGAGCACCGCGCGCACGCACCCGGCCACACGGCGCTGCTGATCGAGCACGCGCGGGTGCTGGTCGTCGGCGACATGCTCTCTGACGGACTGGTCCCGTTCCTCGATCGGGCGGCCGCGCATCCGCTCAGCGACTACCTCGCCGCGCTCGACCTGATCGAGGGCGCGCTCACCCAGGTCGACGTCCTCGTGCCTGGTCACGGCTCGATCGCCCGAGGCGCCGAGATGGCCGACCGCATCGCCCTCGACCGCGCCTACGTCGAGGCGGTGCGCGACGGACGCGAGCCCGACGACCCGCGCCTCGGTCCTCACGCGATCCACGACTGGATGCGCGACGTGCACCGTGGCCAGGCGGCCGCGTTCGCCGGGCGCGACTGAGAGAGTCCGCGCGCGCCGAAGCCGATCGCGCCGGGGCGTGAGACCCTGACGGGATGAGGTTCGGGGTCGTCGTGCTGTTCGTCGTGCCGGCGATCCTCATCTTCGCGGGCGTGCTCATCATCCGCTGGGCGCTCGGCCGCGCGCGCGAGCGTCCGACGGCCCGCGCCGTCGTCGTGCTGCGCTGCCTCGGCGGCGTCGGAACGATGCTGCTGACCGGCGTCGCGCTCGGCTGGCTGTTCAGCGACGCCCAGTACGGCGTGCTGCTGATGCCGGTGCTCGCGATCGTGCTCGCGATCGCCTGGAACGCGATCCTGCTCGGGGCGGCCGCGCTGGTCGACTGGGTGCACCGGCGGCGCCATCCCGAGTTCTGACGACGCTGTCCGGGATCGCGCATCGAGCAGGATCCGAGAAGCCGCTCCCCCGCATCCGGGGCATGATCGTCGCATGACGACGACGAAGAAGTCCGCCTCCGAAGGATTCAGCGCCGAGGAGAAGGCCGCGATGAAGCAGCGGGCGCGCGAGCTGAAGGCCTCGAGCAAGAAGGCCGACCTGCTGAAGGCCTGCGAGGACGTGATCGCGGCACTCCCCGATGCCGACAAGGCGATCGCGCAGACGATCCACGACATCGTGACCTCGACCGCGCCGGGTCTGGACCCGAAGACCTACTACGGGATGCCCGCCTACGCGAACGCCGACGGCAAGATCGTCTGCTTCTTCCAGCCGGCATCGAAGTGGGATACCCGCTACGGCACCCTCGGGTTCGAGGCTCCCGCGGCGCTCGACGACGGCGATCTGTGGCCGACGCACTTCGCGATCCTGAAGATCGGCGCGGCCGAGAGGAAGCGCATCACCGAGCTGGTGCGGCGCGCGGCCGGCTGACCTGTCGAATCTGTCGAACCTGTCGACCCCGCCGAGTTCGGCCGCTCAGTCCCGCTCGACCGTGTAGTCGCGGCGCCCTGGCGTTCGACGTGCGCTCAGTCCTCGCCGAAGCCCGAGTCGACGAGCGCGACCAGCGCATCCAGAGCCGCTGCCGCATCCGGACCCTCGGCCGTCAGCTCGAGCTCACTGCCCTGGCCGCGGCCCAGCGCCATGATGCGCAGCAGGCTCTTCGCGTCGACCCCGTCGACCGTGATGGCGGCGTCGAAGCCGCTGGCGGCCTTGACGAACTCGGCGGCGGGGCGCGCGTGCAGGCCGCTGCCGTTGACGAGGGTTGCGTGACGCACCCGGCGGCCAGCTCCCCCCACTGCGGCTCCGTCATCCGACGAGGACGAGGTAGATGCCGTGGCCGCGTCCGCCTGGACTCCGGCCAGGTCCGCGGCCTCGGCGGAGCCTCCCCCGGCGGTCTGCGCCGCCGCGAGGACGGCGTCGCGATCGCCGCCGGTGCGCGCGGCGACGGCCGCCGCCACGGCGCCCTCGACGATCGGCGCATCCGCGATGACGACCCGCGCGCGGTCGGCGTCGTCGAGGAAGTCGAGCGCCGTCTCGGCGGTCATGATGGCCGAGCCGAGGTCGCACAGGATGACGACCCCCTCCCCCGAGTCCGCCTCGCCGATCGCCGTGCCGACCTTGTCGAAGCTCGTGCCGATCCCGCCCTCGTCGGTGCCGCCGGCGGCGACGATCGCCACGCCGTCGGCCATCTGGCCGGCCAGCTCGACGACGCCCTCGGCGATCTTCGCGCTGTGCGAGACGACGACGATGCCGACGCTCACGCGGAGGCCGCCGCGTCGGCCGCGGCTTCCGCCGCCGCGCGCAGGATGAGCGTGGTCGACACCGAGCCCGGGTCGCGGTGCCCGATCGCCCGCTCGCCGAGGTAGCTCGCGCGGCCCTTGCGCGCGACGAGCGGGTCGGTGGACTCGGCGCCGGCCTGCGCGGCGTCGGCCGCCGCGGCGAGGATCTCGGCCTCGCTCTTCCCGGCCTGCTGCGCGGCCGCAGCTGCATCCACGGCCGGAGTCCAGGCGTCGATCATGGTCTTGTCGCCGACCTCGGCCTTGCCGCGCAGCACGATGCCGTCGCGCGCGGCCGTGAGGAAGGCGACGATCGCGGCGCCGTCGAGCTCGGAGGCGCCGACGACGGCGCCCGATCCCTTGAGGAACGCGGTGCCGTACAGCGGGCCCGAGGCCCCGCCCACCGTCGAGATGAGCGTCGTGGCGACGACCTTCAGCACGTCGGCAGGTGTCGCATCGGCGGGCAGGTCGCCCGACTTCACCGCGACCGCCGTAAAGCCGCGATCCATGTTCTCGCCGTGGTCGCCGTCGCCGATCTCGCGGTCGAGCGTGATCAGCTCGCTGCGGTGCTCGGAGATCGCCTGCGCGCTGCGCGCGATCCAGTCCGCGACGAAATCCCTGCCCAGTGCCATCGGTCATCACCCTTCCGTCCGGCGGCGCCGCCGGACGGGTTCAGCGTAGTGCGCGGGGCTGGTCGCGCCGAGGGCGTGCACGGATGTGCGGATGCGGTCGCCGGATGTCGCGCATCCGTGCGGATGTAGTCGCCCGGCGCTCGGGCGACGTCTCAGTTCTCGTAGTGGTCGGCCCAGCCGGCGATGTCGATGCCGTGATTGTCGGGCGAGGCGATCGTGTACGAGTTCGGAGCGACGTGGTCGTTGACGATGCGGCCGCCCGCGGCGACGCATGCGGCCACACGCGCCTCGACCTGATCGGCGGGAACCGACACGTCGATGTGCGTGCGCCCGCGCCCCGGCTTCGACGGGCGTAGCTTGTGGAACCAGGTGTGCGGGTTGCGCCGCAGCGGGTCGACCGCGTCCTCCTCCCCCAGATCGACGTAGCCGAGCGCAGCCCGCCAGAACGGGCGCGTGTCGACGTGGTCGTCCTCGGCGACGGCGATTCCGACGACGGTCAGGGCGGTCGGGTCGGGCTCGAGACCGAGCTCGTGCGCGGCGGCGGAGACCCGCTGCGCCAGCGCGACATCCGCCGTGCTGAGCTCGCCGTCGGGCAGCGTGCGGCTGCGCACCGTCACACCCTCGGGCCGGATGTCGACGTCGGGTTCGTGACCGAGCTCGGCCGCGGCCTCGGCGATCGCGACCACGAGACGGGCGCCCTCGGCGAATCCGCTCGTGCGGTAGAAGACGTGCGCGCCCCAGAACAGCACGCGCCAGTCGGCGACGCCCTCGTTCTCGTGGAACTGCTTGTTCGTGATCTTCACGGCGCCGCCGTCGGACATGCGCTCCCCCGCTCTCGCACGGATCATCTGTCGAGAGAAGAGTGGCAGGCGGCGGCGTCGACCGCGAGAGGCGGGATGCTCCGGACAAGGCCCGGACATGCGAGAAGCCCCGGCGAACCGGGGCTTCGAGATCTTCGTGATGAAGACGGTGCGCGATACTGGGATCGAACCAGTGACCTCTTCCGTGTCAGGGAAGCGCGCTACCGCTGCGCCAATCGCGCCTGTACAGGCGTATTCAGTTATGAGTGAGGTGGCGACGGGATTCGAACCCGTGTAAACGGCTTTGCAGGCCGGTGCCTCGCCTCTCGGCCACGCCACCGTATGGCCCGGAGGACCTTGAGCCTTCACTCGAGCGGATGACGAGACTCGAACTCGCGACCCCAACCTTGGCAAGGTTGTGCGCTACCAACTGCGCCACATCCGCATCGGCCCGCCGGTTTCCCCTTGGGCCGAGAATGACTGTACCCGATCCGCGACCCGTGTCCAAACCGAGCGACATGCGCGTGTCGCGCTCTCGTCGCGTGCCGTTCACGGGGTGGTTCGAACCTCGCGCGAGGTGTGGCAGAATTGCCCACGCGGGCGATTGGCGCAGTTGGTAGCGCGCTTCCTTCACACGGAAGAGGTCATCAGTTCGAGTCTGGTATCGCCCACGTACGAGCCCCGGATGGAAGAGATTCCAGCCGGGGCTCTTCTCATGCCCCCAACGGAATGCGACGACGCTGCGGAATGCGCCGACTCAGCGGGAACCGCGACGCCCGACGACCGCGACCGGGATCGACACGGTGACCGCGAGAACCGCCACCGCGAGCGTCGCGACGAGCTGCATGCCCGTGACGTCGGTGCGGGCCGCGAACACGAAGCCGATGGAGGTTCCGAGGATGCCGGGGGCGAGCATCCCGACGGCTCCGATCGTGAGCGCGGCCACGGCGGCGCGCAGACCCTCGGGCGACGACACGATCGCCTTGGCGTCGTGCGCCAGGGCGCCGACGACGCCGCCGAGCAGGCCGAGGCCGATGAGGTACGGCGGCGTCATCGCGGCGGCGCCGGGGAGCACGACGGCGATGCCGGCCACGACGCCCAGTCGCAGCGCCCGGCCCGCCGTCGCGTCGACTCCGCGGATGCGATCGACGATCAGCCAGCCGAGCGCGCCCAGCGCGGGTGCCAGCAGCGCCGTGATGAGCAGCGGCACGGTGTAGTCGTCGACGTCGCCCTCGGCGGCCGCCAGCCAGACCGCGAACAGCGGCACGATCGCGAGGCCGGCGACCAGATCGACGGCGCGCGAGCCGCTGCCGCTGCGCAGACGGTTGCGGCCGATCGTCGCGATCGAGGGCACGAGCAGGAATCCGCCGGTCGCGATCACGAAGGCGAGCGCTCCCCCGAAGTCCTCGACGACGCAGGCCGTCGGCGGGCAGGTCGCGGCCACCCGTCCGGGCACCACGAGGGCGGCGGGCACGAGCACGACGGCCCAGACGGCGACCGCGATGAGCGGTCGCGCGTCTCGCCGTCGGCCGCGACTCAGCGCGGCCGCCAGGGGCACGGAGACCGGCGCGGCGGCGGTCGCGACGGTCGCCGCGAAGACGGGCGGCGGTCCGCCCAGCAGCGCCGCGAGAGCGGCCGAGCACAGCACGGCCGCGGCACCCGCGCCGAGCGGCAGCCACCACGGCACCCGCACCGAGGCGCGCACCAGCAGCACGGCGCTCAGCGCGAGCAGGGCGGCAGCGAGGATCGCGGCCGGCAGCGTCCAGACCATTGCCGCGACCTCCTGCTCATGACCCTAGGGGCGTGGATGCGCGCCTCCCGGTCGCCACGCGACGACGACGACGACCTCTCGCGCCGATGCGCGGCGCTCTTGTCGTCGCGGGAGCCGCGCATCCACGGCCCTGCCCGGGAACGACGACGGGGTGCCGCCTCCGAAGAGACGGCACCCCGGTGCAGGGAGTGCTGAGGCTCAGCGCTCCGGCGTGAGGACGTAGCCCTCTTCGCCGTGGACCGCCTGGTCGATGCCCGCGACCTCGTCTTCGTTCTTGATGCGGAAGCCGATGGTCTTCTCGATCACGAAGCCGATGACGAAGGCCAGCACGAAGCTGTAGATCGCCACCGCGAAGGCGCTGATCGCCTGCACGGCCAGCTGGTTGAACGTGCCGCTGTAGACGAGGCCGGTGCCGTTGGCGAAGAAGCCCAGGTAGAGGGTTCCGATGAAACCGCCGACCAGGTGCACGCCGACCACGTCGAGCGAGTCGTCGAAGCCGAGCTTGAACTTGAGGTCGATCGCCAGGGCGCAGACGGCGCCGGCGACGATGCCGAGCACGATGGCCCAGCCCGGGGTCAGCGCGGCACAGGCCGGGGTGATCGCGACGAGACCCGCGACGGCACCGGATGCGGCGCCCACCGAGGTCGACTTGCCGTCCTTGATCTTCTCCACCAGGATCCACGCCAGCAGCGCGGCGGCCGGGGCGACGATCGTGTTGAGGAACGCGACCGCGGCGACGCCGTCGGCGGCGACCTCGGAGCCGGCGTTGAAGCCGAACCAGCCGAACCAGAGCAGGCCCGCGCCGAGGAGCACGAAGGGCGGGTTGTGCGGGGCGTAGGCGCCCTTGGTGAAGCCGACGCGCTTGCCGAGCACCAGGGCCAGGGCGAGCGCGGCCGCACCGGCGTTGATGTGCACGGCGGTTCCACCGGCGAAGTCGATCACGCCGACGCCGAGACCGGTCTGGCTGAGGCCGTAGACGATCCAGCCGCCGTTCACGACCGAGCCGTCGTCACCGAGGGTGAAGTTGAAGACCCAGTTCGCGACGGGGAAGTAGACGATGGTGACCCAGATCGCGGCGAAGATCATCCACGCGCCGAACTTGGCGCGGTCGGCGATCGCACCTGAGATGAGGGCGACGGTGATGATCGCGAAGGTCGCCTGGAAGGAGACGAAGGCGATCGGCGGGAAGGCGGCGCCGTCGGGCGTCTCCACCTGGTTCTGCAGCAGCAGCGCGGCCGGGTCGAGTCCGAACACGCCGTCGATTCCGACGTCGTTGCTGAACGCGATCGCGTAGCCGTAGACGACCCACAGGACACCGACGAGACCGATCGCGCCGAAGCTCATCATCATCATGCTGATGACGCTCTTCGCCTTGACGAGTCCGCCGTAGAAGAAGGCCAGGCCCGGCGTCATCAGCAGCACGAGCGCTGCGCAGATGAGCACGAAGGCGGTGTTGCCTTGATCCATCTCTTACCTCTCTCACTTCGCAAGGAACGCACCGTGAGCCGGTCTTCGCGCTCGGAGGAGAGAGCGGTCGGGCCTCGGGTACGCCGGTCAGTCTGACCAGCTGAGGTTTCGCCGGGGCTGTCGTGATGTTTCGCGGCTGTTACGGCGGAGCGCCGTCGGTAAACATCGTGTTTCGAGGCGCTTCGGGAGCTCTGCCCGTCGCCTGCGCAGTCGCGCAGAGTGCGAACGCGATCCGGCGCTCGGGCCGTGGATGCGCGACGCGCGGTCGGCGCGAGCGGCGCCTCCGGTGCTCAGAGCACGAGGGTGCTCAGAGCACGAGGGTGCTCAGAGCACGAGCAGTGGATGCGCGACCCCCGCGCCCAGCCGCAGGCGCAGGTCGCCCGGCTCGGCCGCGGCGGGGTCGTGCGAGACGAGCACGACGATGCGGCCGTCCAGGGCCGAGCGCAGCTCGCGGAGCAGCGCGTCGCCGGTCGCCTGGTCGAGGTGCGCCGTCGGCTCGTCGATCAGCACCACCTCGGCGCGGCTGAGCAGCGCCCGGGCGGCGGCGAGTCGCTGGCGCTCGCCGCCGGAGAGCGCCGCTCCCCCGGCGCCGATCGGCGTGTCGAGTCCGTCGCGTTCCCGCGCGAGCTCGGCGAGGCCGACCCGGGCGAGCGCGTCGAGCAGCTCGGCGTCGTCGGGGGCGTCGGCGGCGGGACGGCCGAGGCGCAGGTTGGCGCGCAGGCTCGCGTCGAAGACGTGGGCCTCCTGGGGCGCCCAGGCGACGCGCGGGGCGTCGGCGTCGGCCCTGGCCCCGGAATCCCTGCCGCGGGGCGCGAGCGCCGCGGACGAGCCCGCACCGGCGGGGAGTCGCACCTGCCCGCGCGCGGGGACGAGCTGGCCGAGGATCGCGCTGAGCAGCGTCGACTTGCCCGATCCCGACGGCCCGTCGACCACGAGCCACTGCTCGCGGGTGACGACGGCGTCGAGGTGCTCGATCACCGGCGCGCCGCCGGGCCAGCGGAGGGTCACATGGTCGAGCTCCAGCGCGTCGACGGCGGATGCGGCACCGGAGTGATCAGTGCGGTCGGCGTCGGGAGCCGTGTGCCGGACCGCATCGCTGCCGCCGCTCGCGGTCGCGATCACCCCGAGGATGCGCCGGACGGCGTCGCCGAGCGCCGGAGCGCGCCGCGCCGCATCCACCGCCGCCTCGCCCGACTCGGCCAGGGCGAGCGGCAGCAGCACGAGCACGGCGACGAAGGGACCGTCGATCGCGCCGTCGGCGACGCCGTGGGCGGCGAGGTCGAGCAGCACCAGCGTCGCCGCGCCGAGCGCGGCGAGCACGACCGCCGACCCGGACCCCGCGGCGATCGTCGCCCGCTGCTCAGCGTGCGCCAGACGCGCGGCCGAGCTCTGCAGGGCGCGGCGGGCGCTCTCGGCGAGGCCCGAGGGCACGAGCTCGTCGGCTGCGGCGCCGACGGTCGCGGCCCGCCGCAGCAGCAGCGAACGCTCCCCCTCGGCGCGGCGCGTCGCCGCGTGATCGACGAGCAGCGTCACCCCGGGAGCGACGATCAGCACCGCGAGCGCCGCGACGAGCGTGACCGGCAGCGTCGCCGGCAGCATGATCGCGCTCGCCGTGACCCAGGCCGCCAGCGCGAGGGCCGCCCCGAGCACGGGCGTCACGACCCGCGGCACGAGATCGCGCACCGTGTCGGCGACGCCGACCAGCACGTCGAGGGTCTCGCCGGGTCGGGTCGCGCGCCGGTAGCCGGGTCCGAGCGCGGCGAGCGACGACCAGAGGCGGGTGCGCAGCCGCTGGGCGCCGCGCAGGGCGGCGTCGTGAGCGAGCAGGCGGTCGAGATAACGCAGCACGGCGCGGGCGATGCCGAAGAAGCGCACGCCGACGATCGCGACGAGCAGGTACATGATCGCGACGTGCTCGCCCGCGCGCACGATCAGCCAGCCCGAGACCCCGGTCAGGGCGGCGGCGGAGGCCGTGGCCGCGGCGCCGAGCACGGCGGCCGCGGCGAGGCGGGGCAGCTCCGGGGCGAGGAGGCGGAGCGCGGGGCCGAGGCGGAGGCGCGTCGACTCGCGTCGGGCCCCGCCAGGGCAAGCGCCATCGCCGTCGCGGCGCGCGCTCGGGTCGACGGCGCGAGTCGCCGTTGACCCGTCGAGCGGCGCGGCGACGGTGTCTCGACTCCGTGCATCGAGGCGATGGGCGTGGACATGGCTGTCGGCGTCGCGCACCGAGCCGGCGACGTGCCCGGCGCCCAGCGCCCAGTGGGCGTCCGCGATCGCGACGAGCGCGGCGTCGTGGGTTGCGACGACGACCGGATGCCGCCACGCCAGCTTGACGAGGAGGGCACGCACCGCGTCGGCGCGCTCCGGGTCGAGCTGCGAGGTCGGCTCGTCGAGCAGGCCGATGCCACCGTGCGCGTCGAGACGCAGCGCGGCGCGTCCGACGGCAAGGCGCCGCAGCTCGCCCGGGCTCAGCGTCGCTGGATCGCGGTCGAGCAGCTCGTCCAGACCCAGGCGCGATGCCATCCTCTCGGTCGCCGCCTCGCCGCCGTCGGCCCAGAGCAGCAGCTCGTCGCGCACGCTGCCCTCGGTCGTGCGCGGGTGCTGCGCGGCGACCGCGGCCCGCGCCGGCACGACCAGAGCGCCGTCGACGTCGGTCTCCGGGGCGAGCCGGTCGGCGAGCAGGGCGAGCAGCGTCGACTTGCCCCCGCCGCTCGGCGCGGTCACGGCGATCAGTCCCGAGCCGGCGTGGTGGGCGTCCACGCGCAGAGCCGGCTCGACCCGGTCGGGGTAGCGCACGACGACGCCGTCCAGCCGGATGACCGAGCCCGCTCCCTCGGCGTCCGCGCGCGCATCCGGGGCGGTCCGCGTGACGTGCGCGCCGGCGCTCGCCGCGGACCCGGCGATCAGGGCCCGGGCGCGGCGCACCGCATCCAGCCCGTCTTCGGCCGCGTGGAACGCGGCGCCGAGCACCCGGAACGGCGCGAAGCACTCCGGCGCCAGCACGAGCACGAGAAGCCCGGTCTCCAGCGGCAGCGATCCGTGGATGAGGCGGATGCCGATCACGACGGCGACGACCGCGACCGAGATGGTCGCGATCAGCTCGAGCACGAGCGCCGACAGGAACGCCGTGCGCAGCGTGCGCACGGTCGAGCGGCGGTGCTGGTCGCCGATCGCGGCGAGGGCGGCGCGCTGCTCGTCGAGGCGCCCCAGCCCGACGATCACCGGCAGGCCGCGCGCCAGCTCGACCAGGTGCGCGGCCAGCCGGTCGAGCGCCGACGCGGCGCGACCGACCTCGTCGCGCGTGTGCAGGCCGACCAGGATCAGGAACACCGGCACGAGCGGCAGCGTCAGCACCAGGATGAGCGTGCTCAGCCAGTCGGCGCCGAGCACCCGCAGCAGCACGGCGGCCGGCACGATCGCGACGCCGAGCGTCGCCGGCACGACGTCGAGGAAGTAGCGGTCGAGCTCGTCGAGCCGCCGGCCGGCGAGGAGGGCGACCCGGGGCGTGTCGACCCCGGGCCGCAGCAGAGCGCCGAGCAGTCCCCCGCGCAGCTCGGCCTTGATCGCGACACCGGTGCGCGTGGCCACGACGCGCGTCGCCCACTCGGCGACGAGACGGGCGACGAGTCCGCCGGCGAGCAGCGCGAGCGGCGCATCCAGGTCGAGGCGGCCGGCGATCGCGCCGGTGATGCCGCGCGCGAGCCCCTCGGCCACGAGCAGCAGACCCGCCGCGCGCAGCAGTGTCAGCAGCGCGAGCGCGACGAGGCGCGGCCGGTCGCGCAGCAGGAGCTCGCGCTGCAGGGCCGGGTCGCGCCCCGGTCCGCGCGGGGCGGCGGCGGTGTCGTCGGTCATCGGTCTTCCTGCTCGGCGGTCGGCGTCGGCGTATGTCGTCAGCGGGTGGTCTCGGCGGAGGCCGTCAGCGGCGCACGGCTGCGACGATCGGACGCGCGTCGGGGATGTGGTGCACCGAGAGGCGCCGGCGGAACACCCAGTAGGTCCAGCCCTGGTAGACGAGCACGAGCGGCACGCCGATCGCGGCGACCGTCGTCATGACGCCGAGCGTGTAGCCGCCGCTGGCCGCGTTCTCGATCGTGAGCGAGGAGGCCGGGTCGAGGCTCGACGGCAGCACGACGGGGTAGACGGCGCTGAAGATCGAGGCGACCCCGGCGACCAGGAAGATCGCCATGCCCAGGAAGCCGAGGCCGTCTCTCCCCCGTCGCGATGCGACGACGCCGAAGGCGGCGCCGGCGGCGGCGAGCACGACGAGCGACCAGCTGACGGCCGTGCCGTCGGCGAGCTGCACGACGAGCACCCACACGCCGATCGGCAGGAGCGCCGGGATCGCGGCGCGGCGGAAGAACCGCCGCATGCGGGTCGACACCTCGCCCTCGGTCTTGAGCCCCAGGAACGCCGCGGCGTGCACGAGGCAGAACCCGACGACGGCGAGTCCGCCGACGACGGCCTGCCAGCTGAACCAGGCGAAGGGTCCGCCGACGCGGTCGCCGTTCGCGTCGATCGGCAGGCCGGTCGTCGTGATGGCGAGCAGCGCGCCGACCCCGAAGGCGGCGACGAACGAGCCCAGGCCGAGCGCGACATCCCAGGCCCGCCCCCAGCGCAGCGAGTGGTGCTTGCCGCGGTACTCGATCGCGACCGCGCGGAAGATCAGGGCCACGAGCACGATCACCAGCGGGATGTAGAGGCCTGAGAACAGCGAGGCGTACCACATCGGGAACGCCGCGAAGGTGGCGCCGCCGGCCGTCAGCAGCCAGACCTCGTTGCCGTCCCAGACCGGGCCGATCGTGTTGAGCATGAGGCGGCGCTCGCGGTCGCCGCGCGCGCTGACGAGCATGTGCATGCCGACGCCGAGGTCGAAGCCCTCGAGCAGCAGGTAGCCGGTCCAGAGCACGGCGATGACGACGAACCAGAGGGTGGGAAGGGCATCCATGATCGCGCTCCTCTCAGTAGGCGAACGACAGCACGCCGTCGTCCTTCGCGGGGCGGCCCGAGCCGGCCGGCCGGTCGGGGTCGTCCGGGTCGTCGGGATCGTCGTGGTCGCCGTGGTCGCCCTCCGCGTGCACCAGCTCGGGCATCGCCGCCGGCACACCGGCGCGCACGAAGCGCACGAGGATCGACACCTCGACCACGAGCAGCACGGCGTAGAGCGTCGTCAGGGTGATGACCGAGAACAGCAGCTCCCCCGCCGAGACGCCCGGCGAGACGGCCGCGGCCGTGAACATGAACACGCCGTCGACGCCGTCGGGGTTCGGCGCCACCACGAAGGGCTGACGGCCCATCTCGGTGAACACCCATCCGGCCGCGTTCGCCCCGAACGGCGCCAGGATGCCGAGCACGGCCAGCCGCATGATCCACTTCGACGCCGGCACGGTCCCCTTGCGCGTCAGCCAGAGCGCGACGACCGCGGCGAAAGCGGCGAGCCCGCCGAAGCCGATCATGATGCGGAAGCCCCAGTAGGTCACGGGCATGAGCGGCACGTACTCGATCGCCTCGCCGCTGCGCTCGCCGTAGATCTCGTTCTCGGGCAGGTTCGTGCCGTACTTCTGCTGGTACTCGCTGATGAGCGAGTTGACGCCCGTGATCTGGGTGTCGAAGTCGCCGTGGGCGAGGAACGACAGCAGGCCCGGGATCTCGATCAGGTTGGTCAGCTCGTCGCAGTCCTTGGCACCGAGATCGCCGATCGTCAGCACCGAGAAGCTCGTGCCGTTCTCGCAGGCCGCCTCGGCGGCCGCCATCTTCATGGGCTGCTGCTCGAACATGAGCTTGCCCTGGATGTCGCCCGTGATCGCGACGCCGCCGAATCCGACGATCGCGACCGCGGCGCCGATGCGCAGCGAGGTGAGCCAGACCTTGTGATCGATCTTGTCGCGGCCGGGCACGTCGCGGGCCTCGCCGACCACGACGCGGCCCCGCGCATCCACGGTGTCGATGCCGTCGTGCCGCCGGCGCCACAGGTGGTACCAGGCGATGCCGATGAGGAAGCCGCCGGCGACGCCCGCGGCGCCGCAGAGCGCGTGGCTGTAGGCCGCCAGGGCGGTGTTGTTGGTGAGCACGGCCCACACGTCGGTCATGACCGGGCGGCCGTCGATCAGCTCGACGCCGACGGGATGCTGCATCCACGAGTTCGCGACGATGATGAAGTAGGCCGAGACGATCGAGCCGGCGACCGCGATCCACAGGGTCGCCAGGTGGATGCGCTTGGGCAGCCGGTTCCAGCCGAAGATCCAGAGGCCGAGGAAGGTCGACTCGAAGAAGAAGGCGAGCAGGGCCTCCATCGCGAGCGGGGCGCCGAAGACGTCGCCGACGAAGCGCGAGTACTCGCTCCAGGCCATGCCGAACTGGAACTCCTGCACGATGCCGGTGGCGACGCCCATGATGAAGTTGATCAGGTAGAGCTTTCCCCAGAACTTCGTGAGCCGTAGCCAGCGCACGTCGCCCGTGCGCACCCAGCGCGTCTGCAGCACCGCGACGACCGGGCCGAGACCCAGTGTGAGCGGCACCATGAGGAAGTGGTAGACGGTCGTGATGCCGAACTGCCAGCGGGCGATATCGAGGGGGTCCATGCGCGGTCCATCCCGGTCTCGAGGTGTTTTTCTACGAGTCGTAGAAGTGGTGACGCGGTCAGTGTAGGACTGCGCGCGCCAGAATTTCTACTCGGCGTAGAAATCTGCACGGATGCGGTTATCCTGGTCTCCACAGCGGCCCGCTGCCCGAGCGGCGCCAACCCCTTTCGAGGCTCCGATCGCGCGCGCCTCGCACGATGGAGGCACGACACGATGGCGGCACTCGGAGAGCTCGAGCGCTCGGTCATGGACCAGCTCTGGAGCACGCCCACCGGCCTCACCGCCTACGACCTGGTCGACCTGCTTCCGGCCGACCCGGGCGGCAAGCGCCTCGCCCCCACGACCGTGCTGACCGTGCTGTCGCGCCTCGAGAAGAAGGGTTTCGTCACGCGCGAGCGCAGCACCCGCCCGCACCGCTACACGGCCGTCGCCTCGCGCGCCGACCACGCGGCCGAGCTCATGCGCGACGTGCTCGACGGCGCCGACGACCGGGTCGCCGTGCTCGAGCGCTTCGTCGGCCAGGTCAGCCCCGCCGAGGCCGACGCCCTGCGCGAGCTGCTGCTGGGCCGCGTGCGCGACGCGAGCTGACCCCGCCCGTGCTGCTGGCCTCGGCCCTGCTCGCCGCGCTCGCGGTGCTGCTCGCCGTGCCCGTGCCGATCGTGCTCGCGCGCGCGGAGTGGCCCCGTCGCGCGCCCGCCACGGCGCTGCTGCTCTGGCAGGCGATCGCGCTCTCGGGCGGGCTGTCGATGGTGGGCTCGCTCGCGACCTTCGGCCTCGCGCCCTTCGGCGACGACCTCATCCACGCCGCGGCGCGCTTTCTCGAGGTCGTGTCGACCGAGCAGACCGTGCCCACGGCCGATGTCTGGCCCACGCTCGCGGTCGGCGCCGCCGCGCTGCTGGTCGCCCACCTCGTGCTCAACCTCGCAGTCACGGTCGTCGTGAGCACGCGTGAGCGTCGGCGGCACCGTGACCTGGTCGCGCTGCTGAGCGCCCCCGATCCGGAGCGGCCCGGAACCCGCCTGCTCGACGATCCCGCTCCCCTGGCCTACTGCCTGCCGGGCGTCGGCGCGCTGCCGATGACCGTGCTGTCGCAGGGGCTGCTCGAGCTGCTCGGCGATGAGGAGCTGCGCGCGGTGGTCGCGCACGAGCGCGCCCACCTGGCGCAGCGTCATGCGTGGATGACGACCGCGTTCCGCGCCTGGCGGCTCTCGCTGCCGTGGTTCCCGATCGCATCCCGCGCCCGCAGCAGCGTCGCCACGCTCGTCGAGTACCTCGCCGACGACACGGCACGCGCGGCCGTCGGCGCCGAGCCGCTCGCCCGGGCGATCGCGCTCGTCGGCGGACACGACACGACCGGCCCCATGGAGACCCGGGATGCGGACCGCTCGGCGATCCTCGACCGGGTGCGTCGGGTCGGCCTCGCTCCGCTGCCGCTCGCGCCGCGCATCCTGATCGGCGTCGTCGCGGCCGCGCTCGTCGTGGTGCCGACCGTGCTGCTGCTCGTGCCGGCGCTGCTCGACCTCTAGTCGCGACCCGACGTCAGGGCCACGAGGCGCGAGATCGCGCGCAGGTACTTCTTGCGGTACCCGCCGCTGAGCATGTCGTCGCCGAACACCTGATCGAGCGGCACGCCGGTGGAGAAGATGCGCACCTGCGCGTCGTAGAGGCGGTCGACGAAGGCGACGAAGCGCAGCGCATCCGACTGGTCGGTCAGGGTGCGCACGCCCCGGATGCCGATGCCGCGCAGGCCGTCGACCATCTTCACGTAGCGCGAGGGGTGGATCGCGGCCAGGTGGTGCAGCAGCTCGTCGAAGCCGTCGGAGGTGACCTCGCCCTCGACGGCATGGAGGGCCGCATCCACGCCCGCGTCGTCGAGCGCGACGGCGCTGCCCTCGACCTCGCGGCGGCGGTAGTCGAGGCCGTCGATGCGCACGATCTCGAAGCGGTCGGCCAGGGCGCTGATCTCGCGCAGGAAGTCGGCGGCGGCGAAGCGACCCTCGCCGAGCGCGTTCGGCGGGGTGTTCGAGGTCGCGGCGATGCGGGTGCCGCTCGCGGCGAGCTCACCCAGCAGGCGGCTCATCATCATCGTGTCGCCCGGGTCGTCGAGCTCGAACTCGTCGATCGCGATCAGGCTCGCGCCGCTGAGGGTCGTGATCGTCTTCTGGTAGCCGAGCGCGCCCACGAGCGCCGTGTACTCGATGAAGGTGCCGAAGTACTTGCGGCCTGGGGCCAGCGACCACAGCGCCGCCAGCAGGTGCGTCTTGCCGACGCCGAAGCCGCCGTCGAGGTAGATGCCGGGGCGGGTCTCGGCTCCGCGGCGGCGCCGGGAGAACAGCTTGCCCGGGCGGCTGCCCCAGCCGTCGACGAAAGCGCGCACGCGCTCCACGGCCTCGGACTGCGAGGGGTAGTCGGCGTCGGGGCGGTAGCTGTCGAGCGTCGCGCCGTCGAACTGCCGGGGCGGCACGAGCGACTGGGCGATCTCGGCCCCGCTCATCTCCGGGCTGCGGTCGCGCAGTGACGGGAAGGACGTGTCGACGCTCACAGGGGCACCTCGGATCGGACGCCCGCGGGGCGACGAGATTGCGAATCCTTACGGCACTCCAGCGGGCCGCCAGTCGCCTGGCTAGATTCGAGAACGGGCCCGAGTCTACCCAGGGCCCGAGAACCACGCCGAGGAGGCCCCGCCATGTCCGTCGCCCACGACGACTCCCCCGCATTCGCCGGCTACGCGCATCCCGAGCGCCTCGTCGGCACCGACTGGCTGGCCGCCCACCTCGGCGAGCCGGGGCTCGTCGTCGTCGAGTCGGATGAGGACGTGCTGCTCTACGAGACCGGCCACATCCCCGGCGCCGTGAAGGTCGACTGGCACACCGAGCTCAACGACCCGGTGACCCGCGACTACGTCGACGGCGCCGGCTTCGCGAAGCTGCTCGGCGCCAAGGGCATCTCGCGCGACGACACGGTCGTGATCTACGGCGACAAGAACAACTGGTGGGCCGCCTACGCCCTGTGGGTGTTCACCCTCTTCGGCCACGAGGACGTGCGCCTGCTCGACGGCGGACGCGCCAAGTGGGAAGCCGAGGGCCGCGAGTACACGACCGACCCGGCGACGCCGACCGCGACCGACTATCCCGTGGTCGAGCGCGACGACAGCACCGTGCGCGCCTTCCGCGACGACGTGCTCGCCCACCTCGGCAACCCGCTGATCGACGTGCGCTCGCCGGAGGAGTTCTCGGGCGAGCGCACCACCGCCCCCGCCTACCCCGAGGAGGGCGCCCTGCGTGCCGGCCACATCCCGAGCGCGCAGAACGTGCCCTGGGGCAAGGCGGTCGCCGAGGACGGCACGTTCAAGCCGCTCGCCGAGCTCGAGGCGATCTACCGTGACGGCGCCGGACTGCAGAGCGGCGACGACGTGATCGCCTACTGCCGCATCGGCGAGCGGTCGAGCCACACGTGGTTCGTGCTGACGCACCTGCTCGGCTTCGAGGGCGTGCGCAACTACGACGGCTCGTGGACCGAGTGGGGCAGCCTCGTGCGCGTGCCGATCGTGCGCGGCGCCGAGCCCGGGGCCGTGCCCGCGCTCGTCGGCTAGAGTCGGCGCTCGATGAGCGCACCCGAGCTTCCCGACCTGCCCCCGGTTCTCGCTGAGATCCGCGAGGACTTCCTGGCGATCACGCAGCCCGAGCGGCTGCAGCTGCTGCTCGAGTTCTCGCGCGAGCTGCCGGCGCTGCCGCAGCGCTACGCCGACCACCCCGACCTGCTCGAGCGGGTCGAGGAGTGCCAGTCGCCGGTCTTCATCTTCACCGAGGTGGATGCCGAGGGTCGCGTGCACCTGCACGCGACCGCCCCGGAGCAGGCGCCGACGACCCGCGGCTTCGCGTCGATCCTGGCGCAGGGACTCGACGGCCTCGAGGTCGACGTGATGCTCGCGATCCCCGACGACTTCCCCTTCGAGCTGGGCCTGACGGATGCGGTGAGCCCGCTGCGGCTGCGCGGCATGGTCGGCATGCTGGGGCGCGCCAAGCGCCAGGTGCGGCAGGCGCTCGCCTCGTGATCCTGCGCCCGGTGCATCCGGCCGTCGGCGACGGCTTCGCGCACGACGCCCCGGATGCGCGGGAGCGCATCGCCGGGCTCTACGCGCCGCCGCGGCAGGACTGGCTGCGCCTCAACCTCATCGCGAGCGTCGACGGCTCGGCGACCGGCGCCGACGGCACCTCCGACACGCTGAGCAACCCGGCCGATCGGCGCATCCTCGGGGTCATCCGCTCGCAGGCGGATGTTGTGCTGATCGGCGCGCAGACGCTGCGGGCCGAGGGCTACCTGCTCCCCCGCCGCGCGCACCTCGCGGTCGCGACGACGACGGGCGAGCTCGGGGGCGCGCATCCGCCCCGCGCCGACGGCAACGGCGGCGGCGCCGTCGGCTCCGACCGCGACGCGCGCACCTCGGTGCTCGTACTCGGGCCCGCGTCGGTCGAGGAGCGCGCCCGCGCGACCATGACCGCGGCCGAGGTCGAGTTCCTGGCGGTCGAGCCGGGCGACGACGGTCGACCGTCCGCCGCCGACCTGCTCGCGACGCTGCGCGCGCACGGCGCTCGCTCGATCGTCTGCGAGGGCGGCCCCGCGCTGGCCGGGCAGGTGCTCGCGACCGGGCAGGTCGACGAGATCTGCCTCAGCACGAGCCCGCGCATCGCCGCCACCGGGCTCTCGGTGTTCGGCGCGGAGCGCGCCGCCGCCCAGGAGCTGCTGCTCGGCGGGCTGCTGGTCGACGAGGCCGGCGGGCTCTACGCGCGCTGGCTCACGCGAGCGAGCTGAGGAACTCCCGCAGCGCCGTCGTCCAGCGCACGGGCGCGTAGTTCCACAGCCGCGTGTGCTGGGCCGTGTCGAAGGGCTCGTAGCGCACGATGTCGGGCCGGGCCACGGCCAGCGCGCGCGAGGCGCGCGACGGCACGAACTGGTCGTCGTCGCTGTGCAGCACGAGCATCGGCAGGTGCAGCTCGCCCGCGCGGTCGACGAAGTTCAGCCGCGCCAGGTCGACCGGGCGCTCGAGGCCCGTCAGCGGCGTCGCCCGCTTCTCCCCCAGGATGCGCTCCACCAGCCTGCTGAGCGGCCCGGGCATCCCGCGCACGGTGACGACCTGATGGTCGATCGTGTCGGTCCAGTCGACGACCGGCGACTCGAGCACGACGCCGCGGACGACGTCGGCGCGGGGCGAGCGGGTGATCGTCTGCAGCACGGTCGCGCCGCCCATCGACCAGCCCATCAGCACCACGTCGCGGGCGCCGCTCGCCACCGCGTAGCCGAGCGCCGCATCCACGTCGACCCACTCGCGGTCGCCGAGCGCGTAGCGCCCGTCGGGGCTCGCGGGCGCGTCGCCGTCGTTGCGGTACGAGATCGCCAGCACCGTGTAGCCGGCCTCGTGGAAGGTGTCGACCGCGCGCAGGGTCTCGGCGCGCTTGACCGCGCGCCCGTGCACGAGCACCGCCCAGCGTCCGTCGCGCTCGGCGTCGCCCTCGGCGGGGATCAGCCAGGCCGGCGCCGCCCCGAGCTCGGTGTCGATGCTCACGTCGCGGTAGTCGTGGCCGAGGTCGCGCGGGGTCAGGTAGTACCAGCCGCTCCAGCGGCCGCCGGACGCGGAGGCGAGGTCGCCGAACACGACGCGCTCGATGCGCCGGGTCACGGTGTCGTCGTCGAGGGCGACCACGTCACCCAGGCGCACGTAGCCGGTGTCGCCGGCGAACCACATCCCGTAGCGCCCGTCGACCTCGGTCTCGTGGTTGCGCGACAGCGTGATCTCGCCCGCGTCCTCGTCGACGTCGAGGATGCGCACGTCGTCGGGGCGCTTCTTCGGCGGCGTGATCACGGTGCGGGCGACGACCGCGCCGAGGCCCGCGACTCCGGCGCCGAGCAGCGCCGCCCCGGCGACGACGCCGATCGCGACCGCACCGCCGATCGCGAGACCGCGCCGAGCGCTCGAACCCCGACGCTGCTGACCCGATGCCATGCCACCTCCGACGACTCCCGCGCGGCGTGCCGATACCACCGCCTCGCTGGATGAACCCTAATCTGCAAGGGTGACCGACACCTCGACGCCGTCTGCGAGCTCCGCGGAGTTCGAGGCCGCCGTGGCCGCGATCCGCGCCGGCGCGCCGCGCGAGGAGGTCGTGATCACCGAGATCCCCGCGCCGAAGGGCCTCGCGCCGAGCGGATTCGCGCTCGCGGCCGACGTGCGCCCCACCAGCCACGGCATCGACTCGGTGCTCGGCACCGGCCGCTTCGTGCTGCTCCACGACCCCGACGAGCCCGAGGCCTGGGGCGGTCCGTTCCGCGTCATCTGCTACGCCCAGGCCCCCCTCGAGACCGACATCGGGCTCGACCCCTTCGTCGCCGACGTCGCGTGGGCGTGGCTCACCGACGCCCTGGATGCGCGGGGCGCCGCCTACGCGTCGGCCTCGGGCACCGCGACCAAGAACATCTCCACCGGCTACGGCGAGCTCGCCGACCAGGGCGACGGAGCGGAGCTCGAGCTGCGCGCATCCTGGTCGCCGCTCGACGACCGCATCGGCAGTCACGTCGAGGCCTGGGCCGAGCTGCTGTGCATGCTGGCCGGGCTTCCCCCTACGCTCGACGGTGTGACGATGCTGAGAACGACCCGGGCGGCGCGTGACTGACACGACCGCACCGGGCACGAAGCCCGAAGACCACGTGCCGCTGATCGTCATCGACACCGTCGAGGGCTACCGCGCCGCGGTGGCCGAGATCGCCGCGGGCACCGGCCCGATCGCGATCGACGCCGAGCGCGCCTCCGGCTTCCGCTACTCGCAGCGCGCCTATCTGATCCAGGTGTTCCGCCGGGGTGCGGGCGTCTACCTCTTCGACCCGCCTGCAATCGGCGACTTCCGTGAGCTGCAGGACGCGATCGCCGACGAGGAGTGGGTGCTGCACGCGGCCAGTCAGGACCTCGCCTGCCTGCGCGAGGTCGGACTCGACCCCGCGCGCATCTTCGACACCGAGCTCGGCGCCCGGCTCGCCGGGCTCCCCCGGGTCGGCCTCGGCACCGTCGTGGAGCAGCTGCTGGGCATCCATCTCGCGAAGGAGCACTCGGCCGCCGACTGGTCGACGCGGCCGCTGCCGCAGAGCTGGCTCGTCTACGCGGCGCTCGACGTCGAGCTGCTGCCCGATCTGCGCGACGCCGTGCACGACCTGCTCGAGTCGGCCGGCAAGCTGGAGTTCGCCGAGCAGGAGTTCCAGGCGACGCTCGCCAAGGAGACGCCCGTGCGCGTCGACCCGTGGCGGCGGCTCTCCGGCATCCACGGCGTGCGCTCTCCTCGTGCGCTCGCGGTCGCGAAGGCGCTCTGGGAGGCACGCGACGCCTACGCCCAGGAGGTCGACACCGCGCCCGGTCGCCTCGTGCCCGACGGCTCGCTCGTCGCCGCCGCGAAGGCCCTGCCGCCCACGAAGCGCGACCTGGCCGGCATGAAGGAGTTCGTCGGCCGCGCCAGTCGCAGCCAGCTCGACCGCTGGTTCGGCGCGATCGAGGCCGGTCTCGCCGCCGAGGAGACGCCGCCCGTGCGCGCGCCCGGCGATGCGGGTCCGCCGCCGCCGCGCATCTGGTCCGACCGCGACCCCGAGGCCGACAAGCGCCTCAAGACCGCGCGCGCCGCGATCACCGCGATCTCGGAGCACGTCAGCATCCCCGTCGAGAACCTGCTCACCCCCGAGCTGCTGCGTCGCGTCGCCTGGACTCCCCCGGCACAGGTCGACCGTGAGAGCATCGGCGCGGCCCTCGCCGAACTCGGTGCGCGGCCCTGGCAGATTGACGCAACCGCACAGGTGATCGCCGATGCGTTTGTGGAGGCCGCACAGTCGGCCGCCGACGGCTCCGCCGACGCTTCGTAGCCTCCGTCAAAGGATTCCGGCCTCTCAGACTCGGTTCCTAGGGTTGAGCTGTCCCTGGAACGACTGAGGAGAGGCACTGTGGCCGCAGGATCTGACGTGGTGTTCGTGGACGGGGTTCGCACCCCGTTCGGACGCGCAGGAGAAAAAGGACAGTACTGGGGAACCCGGGCTGACGATCTGATCGTGAAGGCGATGATCGGTCTGCTCGAGCGCAACCCCTCGCTGCCGAAGGGCCGGGTGGATGACGTCGCGATCGCGGCGACCACCCAGACCGGCGACCAGGGCCTCACGCTCGGTCGCACGGCCGCGATCCTGGCCGGACTCCCGCTGAGCGTGCCCGGCTACGCGATCGACCGCATGTGCGCCGGCGCCATGACCGCCGCCACCGCCGTCGCGGGCGGCATTGCCTTCGGCGCCTACGACGTCGCCATCGCCGGCGGCGTCGAGCACATGGGCCGGCACCCGATGGGCTTCGACGCCGACCCGAATCCGCGCTTCCTCGCCGAGAAGCTCGTGAGCCCCGACGCCCTCAACATGGGCAACACGGCCGAGCGCCTGCACGACCGCTTCCCCGCCCTCACCAAGGAGCGCGCCGACCGCTACGGCATGCGCAGCCAGCAGAAGGTCGCCGCCGCCTACGAGGCCGGCAAGATCCAGCCCGATCTGGTGCCGGTCGCGATCCGCAGCGAGAGCGGATGGGGTCTCGCAACGCGCGACGAGGGCATGCGCCCCGAGACCACGATGGAGGGCCTCGCCGCCCTCAAGACGCCGTTCCGCCCGCACGGGCGCGTCACGGCCGGCAACTCCTCGCCGCTCACCGACGGCGCCACCGTGTCGCTGCTCGCCAGCTCGGCCGCCGCGAAGGAGCTCGGCCTGAGCAGCAAGATGCGCATGGTCAGCTTCGCCTTCGCCGGCGTCGCCCCCGAGGTCATGGGCATCGGACCGATCCCGTCGACCGAGAAGGCCCTGAAGAAGGCCGGCCTGACGATCGACGACATCGGCCTGTTCGAGCTCAACGAGGCGTTCAGCGTGCAGGTGCTGTCGCTGCTCGACCACTTCGGCATCGACGACGAGGATGCGCGCGTCAACCCCTGGGGCGGCGCGATCGCGATCGGCCACCCGCTCGCCTCCTCGGGCGTGCGCCTCATGATCCAGCTCGCGGCGCAGTTCGCCGAGCGCCCCGACGTGCGCTACGGCCTGACCGCGATGTGCGTCGGCCTCGGTCAGGGCGGCTCGGTCATCTGGGAGAACCCGCACTTCGATGGGAAGAAGAAGTGACCGACGTGACCACCGCATCCGCTGACCTCAGCCGCTTCGACAAGCTCGCGGCGCTCGACCCCGACGAGGTCGTCACGCACTCACACGTGCGCGACATCACGATGCCCTCGGGCACCGTGATCGCCCTGCTGACGCTCGACAACGGCCGCGACCACACCCGCCCGTCGACGCTCGGCCCGAACACGCTGCTCGAGCTCGCCACGACGCTGGATGCGCTGCGTGAGCGTGCCGCCGCGGGCGAGATCCACGGTGTCGCCGTCACGGGCAAGCCGTTCATCCTCGCCGCCGGCGCCGACCTCTCGAAGGTCGGCGAGATCCCCGACCGCGAGACCGGCCTGCTCATGGCGCAGCTCGGTCACCTGACGCTCGGCAAGCTGTCGACGCTCGGCGTTCCCTCGTTCACGTTCATCAACGGGCTCGCGCTCGGCGGTGGCGTGGAGATCGGACTGAACTCCGACTACCGCACGATCGACACCTCGGTGCCGGCGCTCGCGCTGCCCGAGGTCTTCCTCGGCATCATCCCCGGCTGGGGCGGCGCCTGGCTGCTGCCCAACCTGATCGGCATCGAGAACGCCCTCGAGGTGATCATCTCGAACCCGCTGAAGAACAACCGGATGCTGAAGGCCCAGCAGGCCTTCGACCTCGGCATGGCGGATGCGATCTTCGGGCCCGCGAACTTCCTCGAGGAGTCGCTGACCTGGGCCGAGGGCGTCATCACCGGCCGCATCGAGGTCAAGCGCAAGAACGCGCCGGGCAAGCTCGAGCGCGCCATGAAGTGGGATGTCGCGATCGGCATCGCCGACAAGACGCTCGCCTCGCGCATCGGCCGCGTTCCGAAGAGCCCCTACAAGGCCCTCGAGCTGCTCAAGGCGGCCAAGAACACCGACAAGGCGACGGGATTCGCCGCCGAGGACGAGGCGCTCGCCGACCTCATCTCGGGCGATCAGTTCCGCGCCTCGATCTACGCCTTCAACCTCGTGCAGAAGCGGGCGAAGAAGCCGGCCGGAGCGCCCGACCCGAAGATCGCGAAGAGGATCGGCAAGATCGGCGTGCTGGGGGCGGGCCTCATGGCCTCGCAGTTCGCGCTGCTGTTCGTGCGCCGCCTGCAGGTGCCGGTCGTCATCACCGACCTCGACCAGGCGCGCGTCGACAAGGGCGTGGAGTACATCCACTCCGAGATCGACGCGCTGCTCGGCAAGGGACGCATCGACGCCGACGAGGCGAACCGCCTCAAGGCCCTGGTGACCGGCACGGTCGACAAGGCCGACTTCGCCGACTGCGACTGGGTCATCGAGGCCGTCTTCGAGGAGCTCGGCGTGAAGCAGGCCGTGTTCGCCGAGGTCGAGCAGTTCATCGCCGACGACGCGATCCTGGCGACCAACACCTCCTCGCTCTCGGTCGAGCAGATCGGCGCGAAGCTGAAGCACCCCGAGCGACTCGTGGGCTTCCACTTCTTCAACCCGGTCGCGGTCATGCCGCTCATCGAGGTCGTGAAGGCGCCCGCCACGACCGACGAGGCGCTCAGCACCGCCATGGTGACCGCCAAGGCGCTGCGCAAGAACGCGGTCATCACCACCGACACCCCCGGCTTCGTGGTCAACCGCGTGCTGGCGAAGGTGCTCGGCGAGGCGATGCACGCGGTGGAGCAGGGCACCTCCTTCGAGACGGTCGTCGAGGCGCAGCGCCCCTTCGGCCTGCCGATGGACCCCTTCGTGCTGCTCGAGCTCGTCGGCCTCAAGGTCGGCGCGCACGTGCTCGACACGCACCACGCGGCGTTCCCCGAGCGGTTCTTCGACAGCGATGCGCTGCACGAGCTCGCCGAGCTCGGGCACATCTACGAGAAGGACAGCAAGGGCAAGGTCAAGGGCGTCGACAAGGCCGCGCTCAAGATCGTGCAGAAGCACGTGGCGAAGGATGCGACGCCCTACACGGCCGAGCAGCTGCGGCAGCGCTTCGAAGACGGCCTGGCCGACGAGATCCACCGGATGCTCGACTCGGGCGTCGTCGCGGCGGCCGAGGACATCGACCTCTGCCTGATCCTCGGCGCCGGCTACCCGTTCCAGATGGGCGGCGTCACGCCGTATCTCGACCGGGTCGGCGCCTCGGAGCGCGCCTTCGGCGCCACCTTCCACCACCCGGTGATCCGCGGGGTCAGCTGATCTGACCTCCGCGACATGACGAACGCCCGGCCCCGCGAGGGGACCGGGCGTTCGTCATGCGAAGGGGCTCGAGCCGTGTCAGTGGCCGGCGAATCCCGCGCCCTCGGGCGCCGCGGCGGGCTTGCGCACGAAGAACGACGCGACGACCAGCGCGACCGTGATGAACGCGCCGACGATGAACGCCTGGTGCACGCCGGCGACGATCTGCGACGGCGAGGCCACCGTGACATCCGTCTCCCCCGCCGCGGCCATGCCGATCGACAGCAGCGCGACGAAGATCGCGGTTCCGGCGGCCCCGGCGACCTGCTGCAGCGTCGACACGAGGGCCGAACCGTGCGAGTACAGGTGCGGCGGCAGCGACCCCAGGCCGCTCGAGAACAGCGGCGTGAACAGGAACGCGAGCCCGAGCCCGAGCAGCACGTTCGCCAGGATGATGACCCAGATCTGCGTGTCGACGCCCAGACCGAACGCGAACAGCCAGAACGAGGCGCTGATCACGATCGACCCCGGCACGACCAGCGGAAGCGGCCCGACACGGTCGAACAGGCGGCCGACGAGCGGGCCCAAGATGCCGGAGAGCAGCGGCCCCGGCAGCAGGATCAGGCCGATCGTGGTCGTCGCGAGGCCGAGCGCGTTCTGCAGGTAGATCGGCAGCAGGATCACCATGCCGAACAGCGCCATCATGCCGATCGCGAGCATGATCACCGAGATCGTGAAGGGGCGCGAGGCGAAGGTGCGCAGGTCGAGGAACGCGGCGTCGCGGCGCTGCAGCTGGACCTGACGCAGCGCGAACAGCGCGAGGAAGACGATGCCGATCGCGAGCGGCACCCACGGCGGCACCATGGTGCCCGACTCCGCGGCCTCGCCCAGGCTTGACAGCCCGTAGACGAATCCGGCGAATCCGATCGCCGACAGGATCACCGAGGGCACATCGAGCGGCACGCGCTTGAGCTCCGACACGTTCGGCACGCGCAGCACGCCGATGACGAGCATGATCAGCGCGATCGGGAGCATGACCCAGAACAGGCCGCGCCACTGGTGGTGGAACGCCTCGAGCAGAACGCCCGAGATCGCCGGACCGACGGCCGGCGCGACCGACATGACGATCGAGACGCGCCCCATGATGCGGCCGCGCTGGCTCATCGGCACGATGGTCAGCATCGTCGTCATCATGAGCGGCATCATCAGCGCCGTGCCGCTGGCCTGCACGACGCGGCCGACCACGAGCACGCCGAACACGGGCGCGGTGGCCGCGATGAGCGTGCCGATCGAGAACAGCACGAGCGCGGCGATGAAGACCTGACGGGTGGTGAGACGCTGCAGCAGCCACCCGGTGACGGGGATGACGACGGCGAGGGTCAGCGCGAAGGCGGTCGTCAGCCACTGGCCGGCGGCGGCGGTGATGTGCAGGTCGTCGATGATCGTCGGGATCGCGACGCTCATGGTCGTCTCGTTGAGGAAGACGGTGAAGGTGGCGGCGAGCAGCAGCACGAGCGCGGTGCGGTTGCGACGGCGCAGGGCGTCGTCGTCGACCGTCACCTCGAGACCCGAGGTCTCGGGATTGCGGATGGCGTTATCGGTCACGGGTGTCTCCTGGGGGTGCACCGCGGACGGTGCGCAGGCGCTCGTGGCGCAGGTGGTGGGTGGTGCTCTGAAGGTCAACGCGCTCGGTGCCGCGTCATTCCCGGCATCGCCGTCGACCGGGATGTTCACACTGTACACATAGTGTAGTGCCGGCCACCGACATCCTGAGGTGGCGGTGCAGCGGGATGCTCAGTCGCGGCGCAGCACGTCGTCGCGCAGCACGATCTCATCGGGCAGCGGGCGTGCGACGGGCAGGCGCGTCCCGAGCACCTGCGAGACGATCCCCCGCGCGATCTCGCGGTCCGAAAGCCCGACCTGCTCGAGGATCTGGTCACGGCTCGCGTGATCGAGGAACTCGTCCGGCAGGCCGAGCTCGTCGACCGCCGTGTCGACGCCGGCCGCGCGCAGATCCTGGCGGATGCGCGTGCCGATCCCGCCGACGCGGATTCCGTCTTCGATCGACACGACGAGGCGGTGCTGAGCCGCGAGCTCGATGACGCTCCGCGGCACCGGGACGACCCAGCGCGGATCGATCACGGTCGCGCCGATCCCCTGGGCCGCCAGTCGCTCGGCGACCGTCATGGCGAGCTTCGCCATCGGGCCGACCGCCACGATCAGCACGTCGCGGTGCGGCGCCTCGCGCAGCACATCCACGCCGTCGTCGGTGCGACGCACGGCGTCGAACTCGGAGCCGACCGAGCCCTTCGAGAAGCGCACGACGGTCGGCGCGTCATCGACCACGACGGCCTCGGCGAGCTCCTCGCGCAGGCGGGTCGCGTCGCGGGGCGCGGCGATGCGGATGCCGGGCACGGCCTGCAGGATCGCGAGATCCCACATCCCGTGGTGGCTCGGGCCGTCGGGTCCGGTCACGCCGGCGCGGTCGAGCACGAAGGTGACGCCGGCCTTGTGCAGCGCGACGTCCATCAGCAACTGGTCGAAGGCGCGGTTGACGAAGGTCGCGTAGAGCGCCACGACCGGGTGCAGTCCCCCGAAGGCGAGACCCGCCGCGCTCGTCACGGCGTGCTGCTCGGCGATGCCGACGTCGAAGACGCGCTCGGGGAACCGCTCCGCGAAGCGGTGCAAGCCGACCGGCCGCAGCATGGCGGCCGTGATGCCGACCAGGCGCGGGTTCCGCTCGGCGAGGGCGACGATCTCGTCGGCGAACACCGAGGTCCACGACGGCTTCGAGGCGACCTCGATCGGCTCCCCCGTCTCGGGGTCGATCTGCCCGACGGCGTGGAACTGGTCGGCCTGGTCGTGCACGGCCGGCTCGAAGCCGTGCCCCTTCTCGGTGATCGCGTGCACGATCACGGGCGCCGCGTACTCCTTCGCCTGCCGCAGCGCCTCCTCCATCGCCTGCTGGTCGTGGCCGTTGACGGGCCCGATGTACTTGATGTCGAGGTTCGAGTAGAGTGACTCGTTGTTGATGAACCGCGAGAGGAAGCCGTGTGTGCCGCCGCGCACGCCGCGGTAGACCGCGCGGCCGGCGGGGCCGAGGCGGTCGAAGAACGCGCGGCTCGAGCGGTAGAGCGAACGGTAGGCGGGGCGGGTGCGCACCGTACTGAGGAAGCGCGCCATGCCGCCGATCGTCGGCGCGTAGGAGCGGCCGTTGTCGTTGACCACGATCACCAGGCGACGGCTGTTGTCGTCGCTGATGTTGTTCAGCGCCTCCCAGGTCATGCCGCCGGTGAGGGCGCCGTCGCCCACCACGGCGACGACGTGACGGTCGCCCTGGCCGGTCATCGCGAAGGAGCGGGCGATGCCGTCGGCCCAGCTCAGCGAGCTCGAGGCGTGCGACGACTCGACGATGTCGTGCTCGCTCTCCGAGCGCTGCGGGTAGCCGGCGAGGCCGCCGCGCTCGCGCAGGTGCGAGAAGTCCTGGCGGCCCGTCACGAGCTTGTGCACGTAGCTCTGGTGGCCGGTGTCGAAGATGACGGCGTCGCGCGGCGAGTCGAAGACCCGGTGGATGGCGAGGGTCAGCTCGACGACGCCGAGGTTCGGTCCGAGGTGGCCGCCGGTCTTCGCGACCTCGGCGACCAGGAAGCGGCGGATCTCCCCCGCCAGCTCCCGCATCTCGGCGGCGCTCAGCCGATCGAGGTCGCGCGGACCGTGGATCGTCTCGAGCAGGCTCATGGCGTTCACCCTATTCCCGTGTGGTCACGTTCTCCTGCGCGGCGGGCGCGGCACTCGGGCGACGTGCAGGCGCGCCTCCCGGCACGCGAACGGCCCGCCCGGAGTCCACCGGGCGGGCCGTTCGGAGCGGTGCTCAGACCAGGCTGCGCAGCACGTACTGCAGGATGCCGCCGTTGCGGTAGTAGTCGGCCTCACCGGGGGTGTCGATGCGCACGACCGCGTCGAACTCGACGGTCTGCTTGCCCTCGGGCGAGTGCTCGCTCGGGGCGGCCGTCACGTGCACGGTCTTCGGCGTCGTGCCCGCGTTGAGCTCCTCCAGGCCCGAGATCGAGACGATCTCGGTGCCGTCGAGGCCCAGCGACTCCCAGCTCTCGCCTTGCGGGAACTGCAGCGGCACGACGCCCATGCCGATCAGGTTCGAACGGTGGATGCGCTCGAAGCTCTCGGTGATGACGGCCTTGACGCCGAGCAGCGAGGTGCCCTTGGCGGCCCAGTCGCGCGACGAGCCCGAGCCGTACTCCTTGCCGCCGAAGACGACGAGCGGGGTGCCCTGCTCGGCGTAGTTCTGGCAGGCGTCGTAGATGTACGACTGCGGCGCATCCGGCTTCGTGAAGTCGCGGGTGAATCCGCCCTCGACGACCTGGCCGTCGTTGACGGCGCTGACCAGCTGGTTCTTGAGACGGATGTTCGCGAACGTGCCGCGGATCATGATCTCGTGGTTGCCGCGGCGCGAGCCGTAGGAGTTGAAGTCCTTCTGCGCGACGCCGTGCTCGGTCAGGTACTGCGCGGCCGGGGTGCCGGCCTTGATGTTGCCGGCCGGACTGATGTGGTCGGTCGTCACCGAGTCGCCGAGGGTCGCCATGACGCGGGCCCCGTGGATGTCCTGCACCGGGGTGAGGTCCATGCTCATGCCGTCGAAGTACGGCGCCTTGCGCACGTAGGTCGAGTCGGCATCCCACTCGAAGACGGGGCCGCTCGGCGTGGGCAGGTTCTTCCAGCGCTCGTCGCCGTCGAAGACGGTGGCGTACTGCTTGATGAACTGCTCGCGCGAGATCGAGGCGTCGATGATCTCCTGCACCTCGGCCGTGTCGGGCCAGATGTCCTTGAGGTAGACGTCCTGGCCGTCGCTGCCCTTGCCGAGCGAGTCGGTGTCGAAGTCGAAGTTCATCGACCCGGCGAGGGCGTAGGCGACGACGAGCGGCGGCGACGCGAGGTAGTTCATCTTCACGTCGGGACTGATGCGGCCCTCGAAGTTGCGGTTGCCCGAGAGCACCGCGGTGACGGCGAGGTCGTTGTCGTTGATCGCGGCCGAGACCTCTTCGATCAGCGGACCCGAGTTGCCGATGCAGATGGTGCAGCCGTAGCCGACCGTGTAGAAGCCGACGCTCTCGAGGTCCTTGTCGAGGCCCGACTTCTCGTAGTAGTCGGTGACGACCTTCGAGCCGGGTCCGAGCGTGGTCTTGACCCAGGGCTTGCGGGTCAGACCCTTCTCGACCGCCTTGCGGGCCAGCAGGCCCGCGGCGATCATGACCGACGGGTTCGAGGTGTTGGTGCACGAGGTGATCGCCGCCAGGGTGACGGCGCCGTTGTCGAGCAGGTAGTCCTGCCCGGCGGGCGTCGTGACCTTGACCGGCTTCGACGCCGCGTGGCGCTCGCCGCTCGCCAGCAGGCCGGCGTGGGCGTGCTCGTGCTGGTGGGACACGTGGTCGTGGCTGACGGTCTCGTGCTCCACGCCGGGCGCGGTGCCGGGGTCGGAGGCCGGGAAGGTGCCCTCGACCTCGACGGTCTCGTCGGCGGCATCGGCGTAGTTGAGGATGTCCTTGCCGAACTGCGACTTCGCCTCCGACAGCAGGATGCGGTCCTGCGGGCGCTTCGGGCCGGCGATCGACGGCACGACGGTCGCCAGGTCGAGCTCGAGGTACTCGCTGAAGGCGGGCTCGTTCGCCGCGTCGTGCCAGAGCTTCTGCTCCTTGGCGTAGGCCTCGACGAGCGCGACGGCGTGCTCGTCGCGGCCGGTCAGGCGCAGGTAGTCGAGCGTGACGTCGTCAATCGGGAACATGGCGGCGGTCGAGCCGAACTCGGGGCTCATGTTACCGATCGTGGCGCGGTTGGCGAGCGGCACCGAGCCGACGCCCTCGCCGTAGAACTCGACGAACTTGCCGACCACGCCGTGCTTGCGCAGCATATCGGTGATCGTGAGGACGACGTCGGTCGCGGTGACGCCGGCGGGGATCTCGCCGGTCAGCTTGAAGCCGACGACGCGCGGGATGAGCATCGAGACGGGCTGGCCGAGCATGGCCGCCTCGGCCTCGATGCCGCCGACGCCCCAGCCGAGCACGCCGAGGCCGTTGACCATGGTGGTGTGCGAGTCGGTGCCGACGCAGGTGTCGGGGTAGGCGCGCAGCACGCCGCCGACCTGGCGGTCGTAGATGACCTTGGCCAGGTGCTCGATGTTGACCTGGTGCACGATGCCGGTTCCCGGGGGCACGACCTTGAAGTCGTCGAAGGCCGTCTGGCCCCAGCGCAGGAACTGGTAGCGCTCGCCGTTGCGCTCGTACTCGATCTCGACGTTGCGCTCGAGGGCGTTCTCGCTGCCGAAGAGGTCGGCGATGACGGAGTGGTCGATGACCATCTCGGCCGGCGAGAGCGGGTTGATCTTCTTGGGGTCGCCGCCGAGGGCGGTCACGGCCTCGCGCATGGTGGCGAGGTCGACGATGCAGGGCACGCCGGTGAAGTCCTGCATCACCACGCGTGCGGGGGTGAACTGGATCTCGGTGTCGGGCTCCGCATCCGGATCCCAGGAACCGAGGGCCTCGATCTGGGCCTTCGTGATGTTCGCGCCGTCCTCGGTGCGGAGGAGGTTCTCGAGCAGCACCTTGAGGCTGAACGGGAGCTTCTCGTGACCCGGGACGGTGTCGATGCGGAAGACCTCGTACTCGGTGTCTCCGACCTTCAATGTGCTCTTGGAACCGAAACTGTTGACCGTCGACACTGCTGTCTCCTCCGTGAACTCGCGTCCATCCTGGTCGGGCCCGGACAGCCCCGTCCAGCAAGGCAAGCCTAAGCCTCACAGGCCCCGGACGGCCTGCGGCGGACGCGTCGATTTATCTCGACATCGAGATAGTTTACACGCTCGGAGCGGCGTCCTCGTCGGCGGCGGGGCCTGTCCACGCGGCTCGCATCATGAGCCAGGTGACCCAGAGCAGGAGGGCGTAGAACGGCACGCCCATGATCAGCTTGGTCGCCGCCAGCGCCTGCGTCGCCCCCGCCAGGTACAGGGGCAGCTGCACTGCGAGACGCAGCAGGGAGAGCGCGGCCCAGAACACCGACGCGATCATCGCGACGCGCAGCTTCGCGCGATCGCGGTGCCAGTCGGAGCTGCCGACGAGCAGCCCGGCGATGAGGCCGACGATGGGGCGCCGCGCCACGATCGAGATGATCACGACGAGCGCCGTGCCGGCGTTGATCACGAAACCGGGCACGAAGTTGTTCGCCGCGTTGCCGGTGAACAGCGCGAGCGCGGCCGAGACGGCGATGCCGATCAGCCCCGCGACGGCCGTCATGACCGGCTGTCGCTGCACGGCGCGCGCGACGATCAGCAGCACCGCCAGCACGGCCGGGGCGATGACCGACGGCAGCAGCTGGTTCGTGATCGTGTAGGTCGCGAGGAACCCGACGCCCGGCAGGATCGACTCGATCAGGCCGCGGATGCCGCCCATCGCGGCGAGCAGCGCACCGGCGGTCGGCGTCTCCCCCGGCGCGACGTGGCCGAGACCCGAGCGGCGGGCGGCCTGGGCCATCGCCTCCTGGAAGGTCGGCGCGGCCCGCTCGGATGCGGACTCCGCCGCGGCCGGCTCGGATGCGGCCGCGTCGCGCTCGGTGTCGCGGTCGCCGGGCGTGCGCTCGGCGTCGGTCATCCGGCGTCGGGCTGGGCGCCGGCGGGCACGTGCAGCGGGATGAGGTCGCGCGGCGGCATCGGCTGACCGCCCCGCACGACGACGATGCTGCGGAACAGCTCCTCGATCTGCGCGCCGGCCTTCTCGTCGACCGCGCCCTTGCCGCTGATGACGCCGCGCAGGAACCAGCGCGGTCCGTCGACGCCGATGAAGCGGGCGACGCGGGTGCCGCCCTCGGCGCCGGCCGGGGCCGGGATGCGTGTCACGAGCTCGGGGCCGAGGGCGCCGTCGCGCTCTTCCACGTCGCCGCCCTGGCGACGCAGCTGCTCGGCGATCTGCTCGCGGATCTCGTGCCAGAGGCCGCTCGAGCGCGGCGCGGCGAAGGGCTGCACCTGCAGGGTCGACTCGGCGTAGTCGAGGGCGACCGCGACGACGCGCTGGCTGCCCTCCTCGACCTCGAGACGCAGGCCCAGGTCGGGACGCGGCAGGATCTTGACGCCGCCGAGGTCGACGTAGGGACGCACCGGGTTGTGCTCGCTCTCGTCGAGCGGACCCTCCTCGTCGCGGTCGTCGGGGGCCGACTTCGGCTGGTCGACGGGCGCGGCGTCGTCGCCGGCCTCGACCGTGTCGACGGCGTCGCCCGTGGCCTCGGCGCTCTCGTCCGCCGTGGTCTCGATCTCGGTCGACGCCTCCGCCTCGGCGGCGTCGGCGGCCTTGCGGCTGCGCTTGCTCATCGCTGATCTCCTGTCGTGGCGGCCTCGGTCGGGTGCGAGGCGGCCGCTGTCTCGGGCGGTGCGCCGACGGTGCCGCGCTCCGCGTAGCCGGTGGATCCGAAGCCGCCCTCGCCGCGCTCGCTGCCCGGCAGACGATCCACGGGCACGAAGCGCGCGCGGGTCACGGGCATCACGATCAGCTGGGCGATCCGGTCGCCGACCGCGACAGAATACGGCACCCGGGTGTCGGTGTTCAGGAGCGTGACGCGGATCTCGCCGCGATAGCCCGCATCCACCGTGCCCGGGCTGTTGACGATCGTGATGCCGTGCTTGGCGGCGAGGCCGCTGCGGGGCACGACGAAGGCGGCGTAGCCGTCGGGCAGGGCGATCGCGACGCCGGTGCCGATGGTCTGCCGCTCCCCCGGCGCGAGCGTCACGGGCTCGCTCGCGCGCAGGTCGGCGCCGGCGTCACCCGGATGCGCGTACTCCGGCACCTGCTCGGACACGATCAGCACTTCGCACGGCTCGCTCACGACCCCGAGGCTAGCGGGCGTCGCCGAGCGACCGCATCGCGCGCCGACAGCGCGGCGTCGCCGTCGGGACCCCCAGCCGCGGTGGTCGAGAATGGACGCCATGGAGATCTACCGCGAGCGGCTCTCGCCCACGCCGTGGCTGTTCGTCGCGACGGCGCTGCTCATCCCCGCGAGCCTGCTCGTGTTCCTGCCGATCAGCATGGTCGCCGGCGTCGTCGCCGCGGTGGTCAGCTACGGCCTGGCGGTCGTCATCCTGCTGGTCACCACGCCGCGGCTCACGGTGACCGAGACCGAGTTCGTCGCCGGCCGCGCGCGGCTCCCCCGCGAGGTGGTCGGCGAGGTGAGCGCTCATCGCGGCGCCGACGCGACGCTGCAGCGCGGTCGCGAGCTGGATGCGCGGGCCTGGCTGCTCATCCGCGGCTGGATCTCGCCCGTGGTCAAGGTGCGTCTCGTCGACGAGACCGACCCGACCCCCTACTGGCTCGTGTCGACGCGACGACCCGACGAGCTGGTCGCCGCGTTGACGGCCGCGCCCGCCGCGGCCGCGCCGGCGGACTGACCGCACCACCGCATCCCCGGGTCGGCGGATCACCCCGGGAACGACGCAGCGCCCGCAGCCAAAAGGCGGCGGGCGCTGAAGTCGTTCGTTTCGGGTGCGCTCAGGCGGCGCACTCGTGGCAGATCGGTCCGATCTTGCCCTCGTGGTCGAGCTGCGAGCGGTGCTTCACCAGGAAGCAGCTCATGCAGGTGAACTCGTCGGCCTGCGGCGGGAGCACGACGACATCGAGGTCCACGTCGGCCAGGTCCTGGCCCGCGAGCTCGAAGCTGCCCGGGTTGTCGGCGTCCTCGACGTCGACGACACCCGACATCTTGTCGGGAACGCGCTCCTGGAGGGCCTGGATCGACTCGGTCTCGTCGTCGGTCTTCCGCGGTGCGTCGTAGTCGGTTGCCATTCCCATCCATTCCAGAATCAGCCGTGCCCGGCGGCTCGGCGGCGACAGTCTGCATCATCGTCCCGGGTTTGGCAAACCGGTTCGCGGCCACCTCTCGGGACGTGGATGGAACTCGCGGCGCGCCCGCGATATTCCCCGGTTCCGGGGCCGTTCCGTGGCACTGTGGTCGCGACCATCGAGAGCGGGAGAGGGCCGTCATGCAGGAGCTGAAGGTCTCGGGTGTCGAGGACGGAGCACTGGTCGTCGTCGACAGCCAGGGAACCGAGTACCGCGTCGCGATCGACGACGCCACCGCGGCGCGCCTGCGCCGCCCGCGCCCGGCCGCCCGCGGGGACCGCAAGGTCGCTCCGCGCGAGATCCAGGCGCACATCCGCGCCGGTCTCAGCGCTGACGACGTGGCCGCGATCACGGGCGCCGACGTCGACGACGTGCGCCGCTACGAGGGTCCGGTGCTCGCCGAGCGCGAGTACATCGTCGAGTCGGCGCTCAGCGTCGCCGTGCACACCCCGCAGGACTCCGACGACGAGCGCCCGAGCTTCGGCTCGGTCATCCGCACCCGCCTGGCGGATGCCGACGCCGTCGACGAGCGCTGGACCAGCTGGAAGGACCCGGAGCAGGGCTGGGTCGTGAAGGTCGTGTTCACGGCGAACACGGTCGAGCACGACGCCCGCTGGGGCTTCGACCCGCGCCGCCGCTCGCTCTCGCCGCTCAACGCCGACGCCATCACGCTCTCGCAGCAGCAGGCCGAGACGCCGGCCCCGCTGATCCCGCGCCTGCGCGCCGTGCCGAGCGACGACACGATCGAGTCGCCGCGCTTCGACAGCAACGCCTTCCGCGTCGAGCCCGGTGTGGGCGGACCGAACGTGCAGAGCGTCGGATTCGGCCGCGGCGACCTGAACCAGACGGCCGACCTGCTCGAGGCGCTGCGCCGTCGACGCGGTGAGCGCGAGCCGCGTCCGGCCGACGAGCCCGAGTTCGAGCTGGAGCCGGAGCTGGCGTTCGAGAAGGCCCCGGCCCCGAGCATCCGCCTCGTCGAGGTGCCGCTCGACGGCCTCGACGCGCCGGAGTCGGCGGCCACGACCGGTGACGTCGACGACCTCGGCGACAGCGACGACCGGACCGCCGACTGGGATGCGCAGGCCGACGCCCACACCGAGCCCGCCGTGCAGCGCTCGCCCGAGCCGGCGGCGCCCGCCGCGGCCGCTCGGCCGACCTCGCGCCGCAGCCGCGCGGCGATGCCGAGCTGGGACGAGATCGTCTTCGGCGCCCGCACCGACGACGACTGACGACGCGGAGACCTTCGCGGCAGGCTCCGCTGCGGCAGAGCCCTAGGCGCCGCGGAACCTGAGCAGCGGCACCAGCATCTCCTCGGGCGTGGCCGATCCGTGCTGTCCGACCATGCCCCGGGCCGGTGAATCCGAGTCGCGGTAGAACGCCACCCGCGCCCGCGCGCCGACCAGCACGTCGCCGATGCGGGGCAGGATGCGCGCATCCACTCTGCCGGGTTCGCCGAAGAGCCCGCCCGCGACGGCCTCGTCGCGCGTCGCGACCCAGGCCGAGCGGCCGAGCACGCGCTGCCAGGTCGCGGCCGTCGCGGCGGCGTCGGCCGGGGGCTCGAGATGCAGCTGCAGGCAGCGCGGCTCCCCCGCGAGATGCCGCACCTCGGCGAACAGGGCCGCGTCGGGCACGACGTGCGACTCGGCCGGGATGTCGACCACGCCATGGTCGGCGGTGACCAGCAGCAGGTCGTCGGGGCCGAGCGCGCGAGCGAGCTCGCCGAGGGCGGCGTCCGCCTGCTCGAGCGCCGCGGTCCACTCCCCCGATTCCACGCCATGTCGGTGGGCGACGACATCGAGCTCGGGGATGTAGAGGTAGGCGATCAGACGCTCGTGACGGCGCAGCTCGGCCACCGCGCGGGCGGCGCGTTCCTCGATGGTCGCCGCCGGCAGGTACTCGGCGCCGCGCAGCGCGGCCTGCGTGAACCTCGAGTCGCGGTAGCGCGGCGGGGCGATCACGACGGCCGGGATGCCCGCGGCGACGGCGCGCTCGAACACGGTCGGCACGCTCTGCCAGGCCAGCGGATCGCTCTGCGCATCCCAGCCGTTCAGCAGGTTCAGCACTCGATCGTTCGCGGCATCGAGCGCCGCGTAGCCGACGAGGCCGTGCTCGCCCGGGTCGGCGCCGGTCGTCAGGGTCGTGATCATCGCGGCGGTCGTCGAGGGGAATCCGACCGAGATCGTCGAGCCGCGCGTGAATGCGGAGGCGAGACGACGGGCATGGCCGATCCGCTCGCGCAGCGCCGCAGCCCCGAGCCCGTCGACGAGCGCGACGACGATGCGCCGAGCGGGTGGCAGGCCGAGCTGCGAGGACTCGCCGAGCACCGTGGCGAGCGAATCCGGCAGCACCTCGGCAAGTCGGAACCGGGTGTCCTGACGCGCCGGTAGCATGCAGGCGATCCTATGACTCCCCCATCGAAGAGCCCCGTCACGACGGGCGACAGCAGCGGCCCCGGAGAGCGCATCGAGGACATCGACCTCGCGCTCGAGATGCAGGGCTCGTTCCTCGAATACGCCTACTCCGTCATCTACTCGCGGGCCCTGCCCGACGCGCGCGACGGGCTCAAGCCCGTGCAGCGCCGCATCCTGTTCCAGATGGGCGAGATGGGCCTGCGCCCCGAGCGCGGCCACGTCAAGAGCGCCCGTGTCGTCGGCGACGTCATGGGGCGTCTGCACCCGCACGGCGACTCCGCGATCTACGACGCGCTCGTGCGGCTCTCGCAGGACTTCGCGATGCGGGTGCCCCTCGTCGACGGCCACGGCAACTTCGGCTCGCTCGACGACGGACCCGCTGCGTCGCGCTACACCGAGGCGCGCCTGCAGGCCGCCGCGATGGCGATGATCGACGGTCTCGACGAGGACGTCGTGAACTTCGTGCCGAACTACGACAACCAGCTCGAGCAGCCCGAGGTGCTTCCGGCGGCGTACCCGAACCTGCTGGTCAACGGCACGAGCGGCATCGCGGTCGGCATGGCGACGAACATGGCGCCGCACAACCTCATCGAGGTCGTCGCGGCGGCGCGCCATCTGCTCGACAACCCCGAGGCGACGCTCGACGACCTCATGGCCTACGTGCCCGGCCCCGACCTGCCGACCGGCGGCACGATCGTCGGCCTCGACGGCATCCGCGACGCCTACGCGACCGGCCGCGGCAGCTTCAAGACGCGCGCCAAGGTCAGCATCGAGCAGCTCGGGCCGCGCCGCACCGGCCTGGTCGTGACCGAGCTGCCCTACCTCGTCGGCCCCGAGCGCGTGATCGAGAAGATCAAGGACGGCGTCGGCGCCAAGAAGATCAACGGCATCGCCGACGTCACCGACCTGACCGACCGCAAGCACGGACTGCGGCTCGTGATCGGCATCAAGACCGGCTTCAGCCCGGATGCGGTGCTCGAGCAGCTCTATCGCCTCACCCCGCTCGAAGACGGCTTCTCGATCAACAATGTCGCGCTCGTCGGCGGCGCCCCGCAGACGCTCGGCCTGCGCGAGCTGCTGCGCGTCTACCTCGACCACCGCATCGAGGTCGTCACCCGACGCTGCCGCTACCGCCTCGCGCGCAAGCAGGAGCGCCTGCACCTCGTCGACGGTCTGCTGATCGCGATCCTCGACATCGACGAGGTCATCCAGGTCATCCGCTCCTCCGACGACACGGCGCAGGCGCGCAGCCGCCTGATGGATGTGTTCGACCTCAGCCAGCTGCAGGCCGACTACATCCTCGAGCTGCAGCTGCGCCGCCTGACGAAGTTCAGTCGCATCGAGCTCGAGAAGGAGCGCGATCAGCTGCGGGCCGAGATCGCCGACCTCGAGGAGCTGCTGGCCAGCCCGGTGAAGCTGCGCGCGCTCGTCGGGCAGGAGCTCGACGAGGTCGCCGAGCGATTCGGCACACCCCGGCGCACCCTGCTGACCAATGCGCGCCCCTCGGTCGCGACGTCCGGGGCCCGCAAGGCGGCCGCCGCCGCGAGCCTCGAGATCGCCGACACGCCCTGCGTGGTGGCGCTGTCGACGACGGGCCGCGCGGTGCGCATCGACCTGCCCGACGGCGTCGACGAGATCACGCCCCCGGCCCGCCGCAGTCGGCACGACGCGATCCTGTCGACCGTGCGCACGACGACGCGCGGCGAGCTCGGCGCGATCACGTCGACGGGGCGCCTGGTGCGCTTCACCCCGATCGACCTGCCGGCCGTGCCGCCGAACTCGGTGCAGCTCGCCGCCGGCGCGAAGGTGCGCGACTACCTCGGCCTCGCCGACAAGAAGGAGCAGGTGCTCGCGATCGTGCGTCTCGACGACGAGACCCCGCTCGCGCTCGGCACCCGCGACGGCGTCGTGAAGCGCGTGATCCCGAACGCCTGGCCGAACCGACCCGAGTTCGAGGTCGTCGCGCTCAAGGGCTCCGACACGGTCGTGGGCGCCGCGCCCGCGGGCGACGACCGCGAGCTCGTGTTCGCGACCTCGGATGCGCAGCTGCTGCACTTCGGCGCCGCGAGCGTGCGACCGCAGGGCGCGGCCGCCGGCGGCATGGCGGGCATCAAGCTGTCGTCGGGCGCCGCCGTGATCTTCTTCGGCGTGGTCGACCCCGAGTCGGCGGTCGTGGTGACCGTGTCCGCGGCCAGCGAGACCCTGCTCGGCACCGACCCCGGCCGTGCCAAGGTGTCGGCGTTCTCGGAGTTCCCGGGCAAGGGCCGCGCGACCGGCGGCGTGCGCGCGCACACCTTCCTCAAGGGCGAGAGCGGCCTCGCGCTCGCCTGGGCGGGGCCGGCTCCGGCTCTGGCCGTGGGCGCCGACGGCGCTCAGCGCGCCCTGCCGGAGGCCGGCGCGCGACGCGACGCCTCGGGCACGCCGCTGGATGCCGTGATCGGGTCGGTCGGGCGCGGGCTGTAGGTCGGTCAGCGCCGCGGTCGCGGACCCCGCCGCCGGCCCGCGGCGGCACGACGGCTCGGCGGCGGGGTGCCCGGTTCGGACGTGCCGTCAGACGTGCGGCACGAACCGCATCCACGCCCGGCGCCGGTCGCCGCGCGGGTCGGACTCGATCCGATCGTCGACGTCGATGATCAGCGTGAAGCGGTCGTCCTCGTCATAGCGCGGCCAGCCCGCATCCACCTCGCCCGAATAGGCGAAGTGCAGCCAGTTCGTGCGCACGCGGCGCCCGGCGCGCTCGAAGTCGCGGGTGCCGCCCAGCGCGCCCATGAACCGGCCGAAGACGCTTGACGCCTTGTCGAACACGGCGAACAGCTCGATGCCGTGGGTCGCGTCCAATCCCAGCAGTCGGGCGAGCCGGGGCGCGAGGTCGAAGCGGTACATGTAGGTCGGCGCCACGCGCGAGTGCCCCGAGGCGGCGACGATCGAGGGGAACCAGAAGGCGTGGTCGCCGGCGAGGTCCATGGCGTCGCGCTGCCGCGGCAGGCCCGGGTACGTGCCGGTGAGCTCCTCGGCCGCGGAGGCCTCGGTGCCCGAGAGGATCGCGCGGATGCGCTCGGGCGTCGTCGCCAGGATGTCGAGCCGCCCCCGGAACAGCGAGCCCTCGCGATCGTTCGTGCCGATGATGAGCGGGATCGGCATCGAGCGACCGGCCAGGAAGGCGGCGGTCGGCCGCTCGGGCAGGAACTCGCCGTCGAGCACGGCCGACCACGCGACCGTGCCCGGCGTGCGGTCGATCGCCCCCGCGGCGAAGCGGTGCGAGGCCGTGATCCAGGCGGCGGTCGCGGCGTGGTCGAGCACCTCGACCTCGGAGCGTCCCTCGGTGACGCCCGGATGCCGCTCCTCGATCACCTCGCGCAGGATGCGCACGAAGTCAGCGGCCCACTCGGCCTGCAGCTCGCGCGAGTAGACCGCCTCGACCGGCGAGCTCTCGGCGATCGCCTTGGCGAACAGCCCGCGCGCGGCGGGCGCCGTCATGAGCGTCGTGACGACGCCCGCCCCGGCCGACTCGCCGAACAGGGTCACGTTGTCGGGATCGCCGCCGAACGCCGCGATGTTGTCGCGGATCCACTCCAGCGCGGCGACGACATCCCGGAGTCCCAGGTTCGAGTCGATCGGGCGCTCGGCCGTGCCGTAGCGGCTGAGATCGAGCCAGCCGAGGCCCGCGAGTCGGTAGTTGAGGTTGACGAAGACGACCCCTCCGTCGTGCACGAGCCCCTCGCCCTGCTCGGGCATCTCGCGCGACGAGCCCACCGCGAAGGCGCCGCCGTGCACGAACACCATGACCGGGCGCAGCTTGCCGGTCGTCGGCCGCGGCGCCATCACGTTGAGCGTGAGGCAGTCCTCGTCGTGCCCGATCGGCATCGCCGGAAGCGCCGACGGGCCGTGCGGATCCTGCGGCGCGATCGGGCCGAAGTCGACCGCGGGCCGCACTCCCGTCCACGGCGCCGGCGGCTGCGGAGCGCGCAGGCGGCGAGACCCGACCGGGGCGGCGGCATAGGGGATGCCGCGCCACATGCGCAGACCGCGCCGCACGACGCCCTCGACGACCCCGGCGGTCGTCGTGACCGTCAGGCTGCCCTCGAGTCGACTCATGCTCGGGATGCTAGGCCCGTCGTGTCGACGCCGGCTGGACGCCGACCGTGCCGCCGCCCCGTCGAGCCGACTCACGCGCGTGCCGCGATCAGGCGTCGATGCGGGCCCGGTTGAGGCCCTGCCCGGCGATGATGAAGTCCTTGCGCGGGGCGACGTCGTTGCCCATCAGCAGCTCGAAGACGTTCGCCGCCGACTCGGCGTCGGTCACCCGCACGCGGCGCAGGGTGCGGTGCGAGCGGCTCATCGTGGTCTCGGCCAGCTGGTCCGCATCCATCTCGCCCAGGCCCTTGTAGCGCTGGATCGGCTCCTGGTAGCGGCGGCCCGACTTCTTCAGCGCCGCGAGCACCGAGTGCAGCTCCGCCTCGGAGTAGGTGTAGATCACGTCGTTCGGCTTCGAGCCGTTGTTGATCGCGACCACGCGGTGCAGCGGCGGCACCGCGGCGAACACGCGCCCGTCTTCGATCATCGGCCGCATGTACCGGAAGAACAGCGTCAGCAGCAGCGTGCGGATGTGCGCGCCGTCGACGTCGGCATCGGCCATGATGATGACCTTGCCGTAGCGCGCCTGCTCGAGCTCGAAACTGCGGCCCGACCCCGCGCCGACGACCTGGATGATCGACGCGCACTCGAGGTTCGAGAGCATGTCGCTGACCGAGGCCTTCTGGGTGTTCAGGATCTTGCCGCGGATCGGCAGCAGCGCCTGGAACTCGCTGTCGCGCCCGAGCTTCGCCGTGCCGAGCGCGGAGTCGCCCTCGACGATGAACAGCTCGCTCTCGGCGACGTCGTTCGAGCGGCAGTCGACGAGCTTCGCCGGCAGCGTCGACGACTCCAGCGCGTTCTTGCGGCGCTGGGTCTCCTTGTGCGCGCGGGCCGCGATGCGGCTCTTCATCTCGGCGACGATCTTCTCGAGCACCTGCGCCGACTGCGTCTTGTCGTCGCGCTTGGTCGAGGCGAAGCGCTCGGCGAGGGCCTTGTTCACGACGTTCGCGACGATCGCGCGCACGGCCGGGGTGCCGAGTACCTCCTTGGTCTGGCCCTCGAACTGCGGCTCGGGCAGGCGCACCGTCAGCACGGCGCTCAGTCCGGCCAGGATGTCGTCCTTCTCCAGCTTGTCGGAGCCCATCTTGAGCTTGCGGGCGTTCTTCTCCGTCTCGGCGCGGAAGAACTTCATGAGCCCTTGCTCGAAGCCGGTCTGATGCGAGCCGCCCTTGGGCGTCGCGATGATGTTGACGAAGCTGCGGAACACCGTCTCGTAGCCGGTGCCCCAGCGCAGGGCGATCTCGACCTCGCACTCGCGCTGCAGCTCGGTCGGCTCCATGTGGCCGTTCGCCTGCAGCACGGGGACCGTCTCGGTGTAGGCGCCGGTTCCGGTGATGCGCCAGACGTCGGTGACCGCCGCATCCGGGGCCAGGAACTCGACGAACTCGGTGATGCCGCCCTCGAAGTGGAAGCGCTCGCGCACCGTCTCCTGACCGCGCTCGTCGCTCAGCTGGATGCCGAGGCCGGGCACCAGGAACGCCGTCTGCCGCGCGCGGCCGATCAGGTCGAGCAGCTGGAACTCGGCGTCGCGGCCGAAGATCTGCCGGTCGGCCCAGTACCGGATGCGCGTTCCCGTGACGCCCTTGGCGACCTTGCCGATGACGCGCAGCTCGCTGCCCGAGACGAACGGGGTGAACGGCGCATCCGGGGTCTTCTCGCCCTGGTCGGCGAAAGTGCCCGGCTCGCCGTGCCGGAACGACATGGCGTAGGTCTTGCCGCCGCGGTCGACCTCGACGTCGAGGCGCTCCGAGAGCGCGTTCACGACCGAGGCGCCAACGCCGTGCAGGCCGCCCGAGGCACCGTAGGAGCCGCCGCCGAACTTGCCTCCGGCGTGCAGCTTGGTGAAGACGACCTCGACGCCGGTCAGCCCCGTCTTCGGCTCGACGTCGACCGGGATGCCGCGGGCGCGGTCACGCACCTCGACGCTCGAATCGGCGTGCAGCAGCACGTCGATCTCGCTGCCGTGACCCGCGAGCGCCTCGTCGACCGAGTTGTCGATGATCTCCCAGAGGCAGTGCATGAGACCGCGCGAGTCGGTCGAGCCGATGTACATGCCGGGGCGCTTGCGCACCGCCTCGAGCCCCTCGAGAACCGAGAGATGACGGGCGGAGTAGTCGTCGGCCACGCGGATCCTTCCTGTCGCGGGTGGGGAGGCATCCGGCCCGAGGGACCTCGGGAACGACGATGCGCCGCGAACCGCAGACCAGGATAGGCGCGGCGGCGGACACCGCGCGGAAGGCGCACGGGCGCCGAGGCGGATGCGCGCCCGCGTTGCCTCCGCTTCCTCCGCCCTGAGCGAAACGAACCCGGATCGCCGGTGTTCCGAAGCACTCCTGTGGTCGAATAGACCCATCGCACCACCAGGTCACCGACCCGAGCGAGAAGGAGCACCCCATGACGCAGCTGACCGACAGCGCCATCGACGCCACTCTCACCGCCCTCGACCGCTGCGACTCGTGCGGCGCCCAGGCCTACATCCGCGTGACCCTCGCCTCGGGTGAGCTGCTCTTCTGCGCTCACCACGGTGCGAAGTTCAAGGCGAAGCTCGCCGGCCAGGCCATCGAGTGGCACGACGAGAGCGCGCGTCTGCAGGAGACCCGCTGACCAGACCTCGCGGCTGAGCCGCATCGTGCGAAGGCGCATCCCGTTCGACGGGGTGCGCCTTCGTCGTACCGCGGCGCGACGGGCTCGGTGGATGCGCGCCGATAGGCTCGGCGGGTGCTCCTGCGCCTCCGCTACCTCCTGAACCGCGCCCGTCGACTCAGCCCCGCGAACCTGCTCGGCTTCGCCGGCCGCATCGCCGCCGGCAGCGGGCGATCGCGCCTCGGCATCCTCATCGACATGCTCTGGTGCTCGGTGCGCTACGAGACCGCGTTCCAGGACTACGCGGACTGGGACTTCCACCTGCTGACCGGCGCCGAGCGCCGCACCTACATGACGCATCCGAAGTCGAACCACCTGGTCGAGCGCTACAACGCGAAGGAGTTCCGCCACACCTTCCGCGACAAGGTCGAGTTCAACGCCGCCTTCGCGCCGCACATCGGGCGCGACTGGCTCGACGTGCGCGAGTCGACGCCCGAGCAGCTGCAGGCCTTCGGCGCGAAGCACGGCCGCATCATGGCGAAGGTGCCCGACAGCCTCTCGGGTCTCGGCATCAAGTCGCACCGGGCCGACGAGATCTCCGACTGGGCGGCGTTCCGCGAGACGCTGCTGGCCGGCCGTCAGTTCCTGCTGGAGGAGTTCATCACCCAGCACCCCGACATGGCGTCGCTCGAGCCGACCAGCGTCAACTCGCTGCGCATGATCACCTTCGCCGAGAAGGGGAAGGTGACGGTGCTCGCCGCCGTGCTCAAGATGGGCAACGGCGGCGACGTCGACAACTTCTCGGGCGGCGGCATGTACACGATGCTGAACGAGCAGGGCGTGGCCGAGCATCCGGCCTTCGACGCCGCCGGCGGCACCTTCGCCGTGCACCCGCGCAGCGGCACGTCGATCGTCGGCTTCCAGGTGCCGCTCTACGCCGAGACGCTCGCGCTGCTCGACGAGGTGGCCGGGCAGGTGCCCGAGATGCCCTACATCGGCTGGGATGTCGCGATCGGCCCGGATCGCCCGATGCTGATCGAGGGCAACCCGAACTCGGGCGTCTACCAGCTGAAGCCGTCGCTGTCGGGCGTGCGCACCGGCCTGCTCCCCCGCTATCGCGAGGTCATGCACTTCTGAGCCGGAGGCTCAGGCGGTCGCGTCGGCCAGCTTGAGCCGCGCGGTGATCGCCTCGCGGGCGCGGCGCGCGTAGTCGTCGACCCGGAGGTGCTTCTCGCCGAGTGCGTAGCCCTCGATGCCACGGCGAGCGAGGGCCGTCGTGATCAGGTGGTCGGCGAGGCCGGGATTGCGCGGCAGCAGCGGGCCGTGGCTGTGGCTGCCGATCGCCGTGCCGTTCACGGCGCCGTCGAAGGCCGCCGCCGCGTCCTCGGCCGTCGTGGCTGCCCCGTTCGCCTCGCCGTGCAGCACGCGCGCGAAGGGCTGCTGCCCGGCGTCGAGCACGGCGGTCTGGGCGAGGTTCAGGTAGCCGAAGAGACGGCCGTGCGCGGCCGAGTCGAGCACGAGCGGTCCGGTGCGGTGCTCCGCGCTCGGCTCGCTGAGGCCCGCGAACAGCCCGATCCCATCCTGCTCGGCCTCGCCGTCGCCCGGGAAGCGGATGCGGCTCATCGCCAGCTGGAGTCCGCCCGCGACCGCGAGCAGCGGCACGCCGGCGGCGATCCAATCGCCCAGGCGGGCGGCCTCGGCGCGCAGGGGCGCGAGCGCGGCGCGCTGCGCGGCGAGCGTCCCGCCGCCGACCAGCACGAGGTCGGGGGTCTCGCTCGGCCAGCCGCCGGCCGGCGTCGGCTCGATGAGCTCGACGTCGAAGCCGGCCCACTCGAGGCGCTTGCGCACCGTCAGGGCGTTGCCGCTGTCGCCGTTGATGTCGAAGTGCTCGGGATAGACGTGCACGAGCCGCACGGTCGTCGCGCTCATGCGTCGTCTCCGTCCTCGGTCGTGGCGACGCTCGAACCCGATGCCGGCGCGTCGGTGCGGATCGTCTCGGTGTCGGCGTCGAACAGGCCCAGGTGGCGGCGCATGCGGCGCATCCCCTCCGCGGAGTAGAGCACGGTCTTGACGCCGCCCCCCGCAGCGGGCGCGGGCAGGGCGAAGAAGCGGTCGGTCGCGATCTCGACGTCTTCCTCGATCGCGTCGATCTCGACCTCGTCGTAGCCGAGACGCAGCGCGGCATCCCAGGCCTGCATCCCGCCGACGATCGCGGCACGGCCGACCGGCGTCCAGTCGATGAGCCAGAGCAGCGACGGGTCGGGGATGTCCTTGCCCATGACGACCGCGATCTGCGCGGTGCCCGGCTCGAGCGCATCCACGTTCACCTGCGAGGCGGTCGGGCTCTTGGCGAGCACGAACTCGGCGACCTCGCCGCGCACGCGCGCTCGCTCTCCGCGGCCGAAGACCACAGGAGCATCGGCGAGAGCGGCCGCCGCGACCTGCGGGTCGAAGCGATCGCCGAGGATCGCGCGCGCACCCTCGAGCGCGGCGGCGGAGTCGACGGCGAGGTGGATGCCGCGGCTCGGCAGCTCGACGTCCACGAGGGTCGCGGGGCCGGCGCCGTCGGCGGAGCTGAGCTCGACGGTGGCGGTGCTGCCGCCGTAGCCCACGACCACCGACTCGGCGACGGGATCGGGCATCCGCGCCTCGCCCTCGGCGAAGTCGGGAGCCGAGCCGAGGCCGTGGCGCAGCGACGACTGCACCTCGGCGGACACACCGAAGGTGCGCAGCTGCGCGCCGCGCTCCGGGAGCCGGGACACGACGCGGCGCAGCTGCGGGTCCTCGCGGTTCACCACGAGCGTGCCCGTGGTCTGACGCGCGGTGCGCTCGAGGTAGGCGGCGACCCGCTCGGGCTGACCCCAGCGGTGCACCTGGTCGACCATCACGTTGATCAGCACGGTGACCTCGGCGCGGGCCTTCTCGGTCGTCAGCGCCGAGTAGCCCTCGTCCATCTCCATCACGGCCCACTCGTGCGGGAAGCGTCCGCGCCAGTCGACGACGCGCAGCAGCTCCGAGAGCATGCCGCGGGTGATGTTGCCCGCGTACTTGTTCGTGAACAGGTCGAGGCCGTGCGCCTCGAGGATCGCGACGAGCATCTTCGTCGTGGTGCCCTTGCCGCTCGATCCGCTCACCACGACGAGGCGCGGCTGCGACAGGATGCGGCCCAGCAGGCCCGGCGAGAGGCGCTCGACGACGCGGCCCGGGATCGCCGTGGCTCCCCCGGGACGCAGCGTCAGCACGGCGCGTCGCGTGATGCGCCCGGCGGCGATCGCGACGACGTCGAGCAGACCCACTCCTACTCCAGGTAGTCGCGCAGCGACTGCGACCGCGAGGGGTGGCGCAGCTTGGCCATCGTCTTCGACTCGATCTGACGGATGCGCTCACGCGTCACGCCGAAGGTGTCGCCGATCTGGTCGAGTGTCTTCGGCATCCCGTCACCCAGGCCGAAGCGCATGCGGATCACGCCCGCCTCGCGCTCGCTGAGCGAGTCGAGAAGCGACTCGAGCTGCTTCTGCAGCATCGTGAAGCCCACCGCGTCGGCCGGCACGACCGCCTCGGTGTCCTCGATGAGGTCGCCGAACTCGCTGTCGCCGTCTTCGCCGAGCGGGGTGTGCAGCGAGATCGGCTCGCGGCCGTACTTCTGCACCTCGATGACCTTCTCGGGGGTCATGTCGAGCTCGCGGCTCAGCTCCTCGGGCGTGGGCTCGCGGCCCAGGTCCTGCAGCATCTGGCGCTGCACGCGGGCCAGCTTGTTGATGACCTCGACCATGTGCACCGGGATGCGGATGGTGCGGGCCTGGTCGGCCATGGCGCGGGTGATCGCCTGACGGATCCACCAGGTGGCGTAGGTCGAGAACTTGAAGCCCTTGGTGTAGTCGAACTTCTCGACCGCGCGGATGAGACCGAGGTTGCCCTCCTGGATCAGGTCCAGGAACTGCATGCCGCGGCCCGTGTAGCGCTTCGCGAGCGAGACGACCAGACGCAGGTTGGCGCCGAGCAGGTGGCTCTTCGCGCGCTGGCCGTCGCGGGCGACCCAGGTCAGCTCGCGGCCCAGCTGGGTGCGGTGGTCGGCCGGCGCCATGTGCGACAGCTTCTCTTCGGCGAACAGGCCCGCCTCGATGCGCATCGCCAGCTCGACCTCTTCGGCCGCGTTGAGCAGCGCGACCTTTCCGATCTGCTTGAGGTAGTCCTTGACCGGGTCGGCCGTGGCGCCGGTGATGGCGGCCGAGTAGATCGGCACCTCGTCCTCGTCGTCCGACATCGACAGACGCAGCGCGCCGGTCGGCAGCGGCTCGTCGATCGAGGTCGACTTGGAGTCGCCCTTCTCGTCGCCGTCGCTGTCGCTGTCGTCGGAGTCGTCCGAGTCGCTCGACTCGGCGCCGTCGGCGCTCTCGTCGACGTCGTCGCCGGGCTCGTTCTCGTCCTGGTCGTCGGCGTCCTCGTCGGCGGCCTTGCTGCCGCGCTTCGCGGCCGGCTTCGACGCGGCCTTCTTGGCCGCGGGCTTCGCCGTGGCGGCAGCCTTTTTCGCGGTCGTGGTCTTCTTGGGCGCCGCCGTGGTGGTGCTCGCCGCGGCAGCCGCCGACGTGACGACGGCCTCCGTCTCGACGGACTCCTGGGTGCTGCTCTCGGTGGTGGCTGCCTTGCTTCGGGTGGCCATGCGCTCCCCTTCCCGGGCTTTCTGGGCAGTACTAAGACCCTTGTCAAGCCCCGCGGCGCGAAAGCGCCGCATGATGGGTTCGACAGGGTCTGTAGCTACCGATTATCGCACAGGTGTCAGCCCGTGCGTGACGCCGCGGCGAACTTCTCTCGCTCGTCGTGCTGGAACCGGCTATCCGGAGGTGCGACCGGCGCGCCAGCGTCGGAACAGTGCAACCCACAGCGGGGCCACCTCTATTCCCGATTCCGCGTACATCCGGGCCCGCGTGCGCCGGCGAGCGACCACCAGCCCGACGATGCCGAGCGCGACGATCGCACCGGGCACGATCAGCGCGATGCGGAAGCCGTCGAAGTCGTAGAGCGACGCGGTGACACCCGCGCCATGCAGCGAGTCGAGGGTGACGCCGACCAGCAGCATGCTGACGAAGCCGCCCGTGAAGCCGCCGACGTTGACGATGCCCGAGGCCGAGCCGAAGGCGTGACTCGGGTTGAAGCTGCGGGCGACGTCGAAGCCGATGAGCGATCCGGGGCCGCCGGCCGAGACGGCGAGGAAGAAGAGCACGACCACCGGCAGGGGCGGCGTGCCGGGCCAGAGCAGCAGCACGGCCCACGCGACCGCGATCCCGGTCACGACGACGAGGATGAGCGAGCTGCGCCGCAGCGGGAAGCGCGCGATCAGGAAGCCGAACAGCGGGCCCCAGATCAGCGCGCCCACGGCGAGCAGGGACATGATCGCCGCCGCCGGACCGGGTCCGTAGCCGAGACCGGCGGTCAGCATCGGATAGCCCCAGAGGATCGCGATGACGTTCGTCGGCGTGCCGCCGATGAGGTGCACCCAGAAGCCGAGCTGCGTGCCGGGCCGGCGCAGCGAGGCGAGCAGGCGCGCGCCCATCCCACCCGTCGGCATCGGGCCGGTCAGCGGCTGCGGCTCGCCGCGGCGCACCGTCACCAGCACGACGAGACCGGCGGCGACCGAGACCCCCGCGAGCACCGAGAACGCCGGGGTCCAGCCCGCCTCGCGCAGGAGCAGCGCGAACGGCAGCGCAGACAGGATCTGACCGAGCTGGCCGACCGTGCCGATCCACTGCGAGAGCTGGGAGACGATCCGGCCCTGGAACCAGAACGGGAGGAGCCGGATGACCGACACGAAGGTGACCGCATCGCCGGCGCCCACCAGCATCCGGGCCACCAGGGCCGCGCCAAGCGAGGTCGAGAAGGCGAGCAGCAGGGTTCCGCCGGCCATCAGGGCCGCACCGAGCAGCAGCAGCGACTTCGAGCCGATGCGGTCGACGAGCACGCCGACCGGCACCTGCATGGCGGCGTAGACGACCACCTGCACGACGGCGACCGTCGAGATCGCCGAGGCGGAGACGTCGAAGCGCTCGGTCGCCGGCACGCCCGCGACGCCGAAGGAGGTGCGCTGCGTGACCGACACGAGGTAGGCGAGAACCGCTCCCCCGAGCACGATCCAGGAGCGCAGCGAGTTCACACCAGGACGCTAGCGGTGCCGGCGACGCCGATCCGCGCGTCGGCCGGGCGGCGAGGCGGCCCGCCGACCGGGGCGGCTGTCAGTCCTCGTCGGGCCGACGGGAGGCGAGGAAGCGCTCGAGCTCCGCGGCGATCGAGTCGGCGCTCGGCACCGTGCCGTCCTCCGCGACGAGCGGCGACGGCAGCGGGTTGTCCTCCATGTAGCTGTCGTGGCGCGTCTCGAGCGTCGCGACCAGCTGCTGCAGCTCATCGTTGCCGCCGACCTGCTCCTCGACCTTGGTCAGGAAGTCGCGGTTCTCCTCGCGCAGGCGGTCGGTCGGGAAGATGAGTCCGGTCGCGGCGCTGATGCTCTCCAGGCCCGCGATCGCCGCCGCCGGGTACTCCGTGTCGGCGAGGTAGTGCGGCACCAGCAGCACGAAGCCCGCCGTCGGCAGATCGGTGCTCTGCAGGTGGTGCTCGAGCACGTGCAGCACGTTCGACGGCACCTGGGTGCGCGGGCGCCAGACCGACATCGACTCGATGAGATCGGCGCGGTTGCCGCTCACGGTGACGCCGAGCGGGCGGGTGTGCGGCACGGGCATCGGGATGGCGTGCACCCAGGTCGCGCTCGCGACGCCGTAGCGCTCGATGAGCTGCGCGATCGCCGCGATGAACGACTCCCATCGGAAGTCGGGCTCGTAGCCGCTCAGCAGCAGGAAGGGCTGACCGAGCTCGTCCTCGACGAGCGACAGCGTCAGCGTCGCCGGCGTGATCTCGGAGATGTGGTCCTGGTCGAACAGCGCGACCGGTCGACGGGCGCGGTAGTCGAGCAGGATGTCGTTCTCGAACACCACCGCCTCGGTCGACTCGAGCGTGTCGCGGAAGTAGGAGGTGAGCTGGCTCACGGCGCCGCCGGAGTCGGCGAAACCGGTCAGCGCGGCGATCAGCGGGAGCCCGCGCGGCACGTCGGCGTCGGCGAGTCGGACGTCGTAGAGGTCGCGCGGATCGAGCATCCTCCGAGTCTACGGGCGGGCATCCGGGCGACGCCGGGCGGCGCCGACGTCGGCCGAACGCCGACAGCGAACACGACGCGGAGAGCGTCACCGCGCGCTGGCTAGGCTGGCCGCATGACCCTCCCCCGCCTGTCCGTCAGCACCGATTCCGTCGTCGACAGCTCCGCGGAGGTGGTGGTCGTCGGCGTCCGAGCCGGCGCCGACGGACCGGTGGCGGTCGGGTGGCCCGAGGGCACGGAGCTGGGCACCGCCGAGCTCGAGGCGATCGGCGTGGGCGGCGGCCAGGACGAGCTGACGCGCATCCCGGCCCCCACCGGTTTCTCGGCGAGCCTCGCGCTCGTCGGTCTCGGATCGAGCGATGACGTGGATGCGCTGCGCTACGCCGCCGGAGCCGCCGCGCGTCAACTGGCCGGCGTCGAGAGCATCGCGATCGCGCTGCCCGCCGACTCGGCCGAGGCGACCGCGGCGATCCTCGAGGGCGCCGCCACGGGCGCCTACGTCTTCGCGGCGCAGAAGACCTCGCCGACGCGTCCCGCCGTGCAGCAGATCACGGTGCACGGTGCCGCGTCCGACGACGCCGTCGAGCGCGCGGCCGCCCTGGCCGAGGCCGTGCACACGGTGCGCGACCTGGTCACGACGCCGCCGAACGCCCTCTATCCCGAGAGCTTCGCCGACCGCGCCCGCGAGCTCGTCGCCGGACTGCCGATCGAGATCGAGGTGCTCGACGAGGCCGCGCTCGCCGACGGCGGCTACGGCGGCATCCTCGGCGTCGGCCAGGGCTCGAGCCGCGGGCCGCGCCTCGTCGTGCTGCGCTACGCCCCCGAGGGCGCAAGCCGCCATCTCGCCCTCGTCGGCAAGGGCATCACGTTCGACTCGGGCGGCCTCTCGCTCAAGCCCGCCGGCTCGATGGTCGGCATGAAGTACGACATGACGGGGGCTGCCTCGGTGCTGGCCGCGACGATCGCCGCCGCGCGCCTCGGGCTCCTCGTGCGCATCACCACGCGCCTGTGCCTGGCCGAGAACCTGCCGTCGGGCACCGCCATCCGCCCCAACGACGTGCTCACGATCCGCGGCGGCAAGACCGTCGAGGTGCTGAACACCGATGCCGAGGGGCGCCTCGTGCTCGCCGACGGCCTGGTCGCCGCGAGCGAGGAGCAGCCCGACGCGATCGTCGACATCGCCACGCTCACGGGTGCCGCGAAGGTCGCCATGGGCGAGCGGATCGTGCCCGTCATGGGCGACGCCGAGATCGGCGAGCAGGTGCTCGCCGCCGGCGCCGCCTCGGGCGAGACCTTCTGGCGCATGCCGCTGCCGGGCGAGCTGCGGGCCGCGCTCGAGACCGACGTCGCCGACATCGCCAACGCCCGGCCCGGCAACACCGCCGGCGGGATGCTGCTCGCCGGGGTCTTCCTGCGCACCTTCATCGGTCGCCGGGAGGGCGACGACGCGGGCACGATCCCGTGGGCGCACATCGACATCGCGGGCGCCGCGAACCACACCGGCCGCGGCTTCGGCTGGACCACCAAGGGGTCGACCGGCATCGCCGTGCGCACGCTCGTGCGCCTCGCCGAGGGCTTCGCCGGCTGAGGCGGGCGCGCCCGGCCGCGCGCCGCATCCGCTCGGCTTCGTCATACTAGGGTTGAGCATCGGCAGGGAAGTCCCTGCAGACGCAGGTCGCGCATCGAGACCACCCCCATCGGCGCGACCGACATCGACGCACGAGGGAGACACTGAGTGTCCGAGCAGAACTTCGACCTTGTCGTGCTGGGAGCCGGAAGCGGTGGATACGCCGCGGCTCTGCGCGCTTCCGAGCTGGGCCAGTCCGTGGCCCTCATCGAGAAGGGCAAGGTCGGCGGCACGTGCCTGCACGTCGGCTGCATCCCGACCAAGGCGCTGCTGCACAGCGCCGAGATCGCCGACAACGCCCGCGAGTCGGCGAAGTTCGGCGTGAAGGCCGAGTTCCAGGGCATCGACATCTCCGCGGTCAAGGAGTACCGCGAGGGCATCATCGCCTCGAAGTGGAAGGGCCTGCAGGGCCTGCTCAAGGCGCGCAAGATCACGACCATCGAGGGTCACGGTCACCTGACCTCGCCGACCACCGTGCAGGTGGGCGACGACACCATCGTCGGCAAGAACGTCATCCTCGCCACCGGCTCCTACTCGCGCAGCCTCCCCGGCCTCGAGATCGGCGGCCGCGTGATCACCTCCGAGCAGGCGCTGCAGCTCGACTTCGTGCCGCAGAAGGTCGCCGTGCTCGGCGGCGGCGTCATCGGCGTCGAGTTCTCGAGCGTCTGGAAGAGCTGGGGCGCCGACGTCACGATCATCGAGGCGCTCCCCCACCTCGTGCCCAACGAGGACGAGAGCGTCAGCAAGCAGTTCGAGCGCGCGTTCCGCAAGCGCGGCATCGACTTCAAGCTCGGCACCCGCTTCCAGAGCGTGACCCAGCACGAGAACGGCGTCGTCGTGACGCTCGAGGACGGCACGACCGTCGAGGCCGAGCTGCTGCTGGTCGCCGTGGGCCGCGGCCCCGCGACCGCCGGCAACGGCTTCGAGGAGGTCGGGATCACCATGGACCGCGGCTTCGTGCTCACGGACGAGCGCCTGCGCACCAACATCCCCGGCGTCTACGCCGTCGGCGACATCGTCCCCGGCCTGCAGCTCGCCCACCGCGGCTTCCAGCAGGGCATCTTCGTGGCCGAGGAGATCGCGGGCCTCAACCCGATCGTCGTCTCCGACAGCGACATCCCGAAGGTCACCTACTCCGACCCCGAGGTCGCCTCGATCGGCCTGAGCACCGCCAAGGCCGTCGAGAAGTACGGCGAGGAGGCCGTGCAGAGCTACGACTACAACCTCGCCGGCAACGGCAAGAGCCACATCCTCGAGACCTCCGGCTCGATCAAGGTCGTGCGCGTCAAGGACGGCCCCGTCGTCGGCGTGCACATGATCGGCGCCCGCGTCGGCGAGCTGATCGGCGAGGCCCAGCTGGCCGTGAACTGGGAGGCGTACCCCGAGGACGTCGCCCCCTTCATCCACGCGCACCCGACGCAGAACGAGGCGCTCGGCGAGGCGTTCCTGGCGATCGCCGGCAAGCCGCTGCACGCGATGTGACCCGGCGCCGGAACCCCGACATAAACTTGAACTCGAACGTTCACTAAGGAGCATCAACCGATGAGCGAATCCGTCAGCCTGCCGGCACTCGGCGAGAGCGTCACCGAGGGGACGGTGACCCGGTGGCTGAAGCAGGTGGGTGACCGCGTCGAGGTCGACGAGCCCCTGCTCGAGGTCTCGACCGACAAGGTCGACACCGAGATCCCCTCGCCCGTCGCCGGCGTGATCGAGGAGATCCTCGTCGCCGAGGACGAGACCGTCGAGGTCGGCACCGCGCTGGTGCGGATCGGCGACGGCTCGGGTGGCGGCGACGCGGCTCCGGCCGCGGAGCCCGTTGCCGAAGCGCCCGCTGAGCAGCCCGCGCCCGCCGCGGAGGCCCCGGCCGAGCAGCCGGCC
>NZ_VHQH01000039.1:295495-306777 GCF_006517535.1 Schumannella sp. 10F1B-5-1 | reverse complement strand
AGCCGGCTCCCGCCGCCGAGCAGCCGGCTCCCGCCGCCGAGGCCCCGGTCGAGCAGCCGGCCCCCGCCGCCGAGGCGACGCCCGTGCCCGAGCAGCCCGCTCCGGCTCAGCCGTCGACCGAGCAGCCCGCAGGTGCCGAGGCGACCGCCGCGGCCGAGCCCGCTGCCGCGCCGACGCCCGAGGCGGCCCCTGCCGCCGAGCAGCCCGTCGCCGCTCCGGCGGCTCCCGTCGAGCAGCCCGCTCCGGCCACCCCGGCGGCGCAGGACGCCCAGCCGGTCGCCGCCCAGCCGACCGCCGATGCGGCCCCGGCCGCCGCCGGTGCGGCCGTCGCGGCGCCGCTCGGTTCGCGCGCCGGCTACGTCACCCCGATCGTGCGCAAGCTCGCGAACGAGAAGGGCATCGACCTCGAGGGCGTCAGCGGAACCGGCGTCGGCGGTCGCATCCGCAAGCAGGATGTGCTCGACGCGGCCGACGCCGCGGCGACTCCCGCCCAGACGGCTGCTCCGGCCGCCGCCGGGGCGCCTGCTGCCGCCGCTCCGGTCGTGGAGATCTCGCCGCTGCGCGGGACCACGGTGCCGATGTCGCGTCTGCGCAAGGTCGTCGCACAGCGTGCGGTCGTCTCGATGCAGACGACGGCGCAGCTGACCACCGTCGTCGAGGTCGACGTCACCAAGGTCGCGCAGCTGCGCGACAAGGTGAAGGCCGAGTTCCTCGAGAAGACCGGCACGAAGCTGTCGTTCCTGCCGTTCTTCACGCTGGCCGCCGCCGAGGCGCTGCGCGCCTACCCGGTGATCAACGCGACGGTCGACGGCGAGAGCATCGTCTACCCCGACCACGAGCACGTCTCGATCGCGGTCGACACCGAGCGCGGTCTGCTGACGCCGGTCGTGCGCGACGCGGGCGACAAGGACATCGCCCAGCTCGCCGCCGACATCGCGGACCTCGCCGGTCGCACGCGTGACAACAAGCTGCTGCCGGATGAGATGTCGGGCGGCACCTTCACGGTCACCAACACGGGTTCGCGCGGTGCGCTGTTCGACACCCCGCTGGTGTTCCTGCCGCAGGTCGCGATCCTCGGCACCGGCACGGTCGTCAAGAAGCCGGTCGTGATCAGCCAGGACGGCAGCGACGCGATCGCGATCCGCTCGACGGTGTTCCTCGCCCTGTCGTACGACCACCGCATCGTCGACGGCGCCGACGCCGCGCGCTTCCTCACGACGGTCAAGAACCGGCTCGAGGCGGGCGACTTCGCGGGTTCGCTCGGCATCTGATAGCGGGTGAGGCGGCATCCGCCTCACCCTGCCGCACCCTGGTAGGTGCGGATCCGCCACCCGGCCTCCCCTCTCATCACGAGAAGGGAGGCCGGTTCGCTGTCCGGGGTCAAGACGATCACGACGGCCCCGCCGAGATCGCCGCCGACGGACTGCGCCTGGAGCGTCACCTGCCGCCGATCCGCCTCGGTGGCCGCTCCGGCGTCGAGTCGCGCCAGCAGAGCCAGATCGTCGTGCCGGGCGGAGGATCCCGGCTCGGAGATCGCGGTCAGGCAGGTGCGATCGAGCTCCCGCAGGCACTCGGTGCGCGCGGTCAGCAGCGCCGAGGTCGCGGCGAGTGCATCGGCGCCCGTGACGGCCTCGCCCTCGCCACGCCTCGTGACGTCGGCGGTGCCGTGCCGCGACTCGCGCGCGGTCGTGGCTTCCGCGGCGGTCGCGCTCGGCGACGCGTCGGCCGGTGCGGAGGGGCGAACGTCGGGCCCGGAGCCGACGGTCGTGCCGCCGCCGGCGTCTCCTGAGGACGGTGCGGGGATCGCCACGAGCGCGATCACGGTGAGAAGGGCGGTGGCGCCGAGGGCCATCGCGATGCGGCCCCGGCGCGTCGATGCCAGTCGGATCGCACCGGAGCGCGCGTGCGCCGTGATCGCGGCGACCGGGGCACCGTCGAGCAGGCTCGGAACGACGGCCGACGCGACGGCGCCCGACGGTCGGGCACGCCGTCGCGGGGTCCGGGTGTCGCGGACCGCCGCTCGCGGCGCATCCAGCCGACGCCGACCCCGTCGGGGCGGGACAGTGGCGCGGCGCCGTGGCGGTCGCGCCACTGAGGTCGCGCGAGCGAGCGGCGACGACGCCGGTCGTCGGGGCGACCGTGCGTCGTCCGTCGGGCTCCCCGCCGGCGGAGCCACCGCCTCCGCCAGGGACTCCCCCGGCACCTCGCCGACCGCATCCACCGGGAATCGGATCGGCGAACCCGAGGCCAGCGCGAAGAGACCTCGGGCGAGCGCTCGGAGAGGGTCGTCGACGTCGCGAGCCGCCTCGTCGATCAGGGCGCCCGCCCGACGTCCCGTGCCGCCGGGGACGCGCTCGGCGACGGCCGCGGCCAGGGCGGTCATCGCGGACCGGTCGGCGATGACGCCGTCGAGCCGCTCGAGGTGGGCCGGAGGCAGCCCCTCGTCAAAGAGCTCGGCGCCGCCGAAACCGGCGAGCTGCGGCGCCCCGCTGGCATCGAAGAGCACGCGCTGGGCCGTGACGCGACGGTGCGCGACACCGACGTCGTGCAGGCGTGCCAGAGCCTGAGCGAGGGGCGCGATGAGCGTCACCAGCTCCCCCGCCGAGAAGGCGTCGCGCTCGCGCAGCAGTGCCGCCAGGTCGCCCCGGGGACACCGTTCGAGCAGCGCCGCGAGTCCCCCGTCGTCGGTGATTCCGACGTCGAGCAGGCGGGTCACGTGATCGCCCTGAGCTCGGCCGAGCGCGGCGAGCTCGTGGTCGGCGCGGGCGTCGTGGCGACGCCAGTGACGGGCGACCACCGGCATGCCGTCGCCGTCGTGCACGAGCAGCGTGCGCTGCTCGGCCGTCGACGACAACGTGCGCACGATCCGGTGCCCGGCGATCCGTCCATCCCGCCGCACCACGGCGGACGCGGGCCGGGAGACCGCCGACGGCGCTCCCGCGACGGGGGCGGGAGGGGCCGGGGCACGGGAAGCGGTGGCGAGTCGACGGAGCACGCTCCGACTCTCGCCGACGCGTCGGCGCCGCGGATCGTCGTCGGGCGATCGGTGGGAAACGCCGCGCGGGTGGGTGCTGGGGAGGAGCGCGCCAAGAGAGTCACGGGCGCCTCGGCGGGCGGCGTGCCTAGACTGGGCGCGTGGTCGACTATGTCGTCACGGGGCTAAGCGCCAACTCCGTGTCGTATTCGACGGCCCTCCAGCAGCAGCGTGATCTTCACGCCGCTGTCGTGGAGCGCCGGGCGCCAGAAACCGTCATCCTGCTCGAGCACCCCTCGGTCTACACGGCCGGGAGACGCACGCAGCCCGAGGATCGTCCCGACGACGGCACGCCCGTCGTCGAGGTCGACCGGGGCGGTCGCATCACCTGGCACGGTCCGGGGCAGCTCGTCGGCTATCCGATCCTGAGGCTGCCCGAGCCGGTCGACGTCGTCGCCTACGTGCGCCGGCTCGAGGCGATGCTCATCGCCGTGCTCGCCGACCTCGGCATCGACGCGGGCCGCGTCGACGGCCGCAGCGGCGTGTGGATGCGCGGCACCGACAAGATCGCCGCGATCGGCATCCGCGTGGCCGAGGGGGTGACCATGCACGGCTTCGCCCTCAACTGCAGCAACGCCTTCGACGCCTACGAGCACATCGTGGCGTGCGGACTCAGCGACGCCGGGGTGACCAGCGTCAGCCGCGAGCTCGGCCGCACGGTCACGACCGAAGAGGTCGTGCCGCTCGTGCGGAAGCACTTCGGGATCGTGACCGACGATGGAGAGGCGACCGCCGCATCCCTGTCGCCGACCGCCGCCGCTCCCGCCGCGCCCGCCGCGTCCGCCGCGTCGACGGCTCCGGTTCTCACGGGAGCGCGCGCATGAGCGCCCCCGTCGAGGGCCGCAAGCTGCTGCGGCTCGAGGTGCGCAACGCGCAGACGCCCATCGAGAAGAAGCCCGAGTGGATCAAGACCCGAGCCCACATGGGCCCGGAGTACACCGAGCTGATCGGCCTCGTGAAGAACGAGGACCTGCACACCGTGTGCCAGGAAGCCGGCTGCCCGAACATCTACGAGTGCTGGGAGGACCGCGAGGCCACCTTCCTGATCGGGGGCAGCCAGTGCACGCGGCGCTGCGACTTCTGCCAGATCGACACCGGCAAGCCCGCCGACTACGACACCGACGAGCCGCGTCGCGTCGCGGACTCGGTGTCGCGGATGGGCCTGCGCTACGCGACCGTCACCGGCGTCGCGCGCGACGACCTGCCCGACGAGGGCGCCTGGCTGCACGCCGAGACGGTGCGCGCCATCCACCGCCGCAACCCCGGAACGGGCGTCGAGATCCTCGCGACCGACTTCTCGGGCAACCCGGATCACCTCGCCGAGGTGTTCTCGAGCCGCCCCGAGGTCTTCGCGCACAACGTCGAGACGGTGCCGCGGCTGTTCAAGGAGATCCGGCCGGCGTTCCGCTACGAGCGCTCGCTCGGGGTCATCACGGCGGCGCGGGATGCGGGCCTCATCACGAAGTCGAACCTCATCCTGGGCATGGGCGAGGAGCGCGAGGAGGTGTCGCAGGCGCTGCGCGATCTGCGCGACGCCGGGACCGACATCATCACGGTGACGCAGTACCTGCGTCCGTCGCCCCGGCACCATCCGGTGACCCGCTGGGTGCGGCCGGAGGAGTTCCTCCAGATCAAGGCCGAGGCCGAGCAGCTCGGGTTCCTGGGAGTGCTGGCCGGTCCGCTCGTGCGCTCGAGCTACCGCGCCGGGCGGCTCTGGGCGCAGTCGATGCTTGCGCGGGGTCGCGAGATCCCCGCCGAGCTGCACCACCTGGCCGAGGCGGCCGAGAAGGGCTTCGCGCAGGCGGTGTCGTGATCCGCCCGGAGACCGGGGCGTTCGGGGCCCCGGTCTCCCGACGCGGACCGCGGCGTCGCCCGCACCCCGTATCCTGAACTCATGGCTCGCACCACGCCCGAGAAGGAACCCGGCCGCATCCGTCAGATGTGGCGCGTCTTCCAGATGACCCGCCGCTACGACCCGCTGATCGTCTGGTATCTGCTCCTCGCGTTCGTGGTGCCGACGGCCGTCGGCATCGTCGTCGCGGTCCTGCTCTCGCGCGAGAACATCCTCGGCCTCGTGCTCTACATCCTGTGCGGCATCCTGCTGGGCGTCCTGCTCGCGATGATCGTGCTCGGCCGCCGCGCTGAGAAGGCCGCCTACTCGCAGATCGCCGGGCAGCCCGGCGCCGTCGGGTCGGTCATCAAGAGCGGCCTGCGCCGCGGCTGGACCGGCACCGAGATGCCCGTCAACATCAGCCCGCGCACGCAGGATGCGGTCTACCGCGTCGTCGGCCGCGGCGGCATCGTGCTGATCGGCGAGGGCCCGAAGGCCCGCACGCAGCGCATGCTCGACGAGGAGCGCAAGAAGGTCTCCCGCATCGTGCCGAACGTCGAGGTGCATTTCGTCTTCGTCGGCCCGGATGCCGACTCCACTCCCCTGCACCGTCTCGCGTCGAAGCTGACGCGGTTCAAGCGGGCTCTGACCACCGCCGAGATCTCGGCTGTCTCGAACCGTCTGGCGTCGCTCGCGCGCACGCCCGGCGGGATCGGCATCCCGAAGGGCATGGACCCCACGAAGGTCCGCGCTCCGCGTCCTCGGTGACGGGTCGGCGGAATCCTGCGTCGACGTAACATCCCCGAAACATGGGCGTGATGGTCGGGTAATGGCCGTTCCCTATGTTCGGAATCAGTGTCGGGGCACCCGTGTCCGGCACCATCCGCATCCACGGCTATTTGGAGCAGCGCCCTATGTCCACCCCCCTGTTCAGCGACTCGTCTGAAGTCCTCAAGTTCATCAAGGACACGGATGTCAAGTTCCTCGACATCCGCTTCACCGACCTCCCCGGCGTGCAGCAGCACTTCAACATCCCGGCCTCGACGGTCGACGAGGACTTCTTCGCTGTCGGGCAGCTGTTCGACGGCTCGTCGATCCGCGGCTTCCAGTCGATCCACGAGTCGGACCTCCAGCTCATCCCGGACATCTCGACGGCGTTCGTCGACCCGTTCCGCACCGAGCGCACGCTCGTGATCGTCTTCGACATCTACAACCCGCGCAACGGCGAGATCTACGGTCGCGACCCGCGTCAGGTCGCCAAGAAGGCCGAGAAGTACCTCGCGTCGACCGGCATCGCCGACACCGCGTTCTTCGCCCCCGAGGCCGAGTTCTACATCTTCGACGACGTCAAGTACGAGGTGAAGCAGAACAAGAGCTACTACGAGGTCGACTCGTCGGAGGCCGCCTGGAACAGCGGACGCGACGAGGAGGGCGGGAACCTCGCCAACAAGACGCCCTACAAGGGCGGCTACTTCCCCGTCACCCCGGTCGACCAGCACGCCGACCTGCGCGACGACATCGTGCTCAAGCTCATCGAGGTCGGCCTCGAGGTCGAGCGCTCGCACCACGAGGTCGGCACCGCCGGCCAGGGCGAGATCAACTACAAGTTCGACACGATGGTGCACGCCGCCGACGACATCCTGAAGTTCAAGTACATCGTCAAGAACACCGCGCTCGAGTGGGGCAAGGTCGCGACCTTCATGCCGAAGCCGCTCATGGGCGACAACGGCTCGGGCATGCACGTGCACTCGTCGCTGTGGGATGGCGGCAACCCGCTGTTCTACGACGAGCAGGGCTACGGCGGACTGTCGGACATCGCCCGCTGGTACATCGGCGGCATCCTCAAGCACGCGCCCTCGCTGGCCGCGTTCACGAACCCGACCGTCAACTCGTACCACCGCCTGATCCCCGGCTTCGAGGCCCCGGTCAACCTGGTCTACTCGGCCGGAAACCGCTCCGCGTCGATCCGCATCCCGATCACGGGCACCAACCCGAAGGCCAAGCGCATCGAGTACCGCGCGCCGGACTCGTCGGGCAACCCGTACCTCGCGTTCGCGGCGATCCTGATGGCCGGCATCGATGGCATCAAGAACAAGATCGAGCCGCACGACCCGGTGGACAAGGACCTCTACGAGCTGCCGCCCGAGGAGGCCAAGGGCATCCCGCAGCTGCCGGGCTCGCTCGATGCCGCGCTCGACGCGCTCGAGGCCGACCACGACTACCTGCTCGAGGGTGGCGTGTTCAGCGAGGACCTGATCAACGCGTGGCTCGACTACAAGCGCGAGAAGGAGCTCCTCCCCTTCGCCCAGCGCCCGCACCCCTTCGAGTACGAGCTGTACTTCGGGGTCTGATCCCGCGCGATCGCACGACGGCCGTCTCTCCTCCGGGAGGGGCGGCCGTCGCCGTGTGCGGGGTGCGCGCCCGCGCTGCTCAGGCCAGGCCGACGATCAGGTTGATCGTCGAGGCGAGCACGAGAGTGCCGAAGGCGTAGGAGAGCAGGGTGTGGCCGAGCACGACGCCGCGCAGCTGCGAGGTGCGCAGCGAGGTGTCGGAGATCTGGTAGGTCATGCCGAGGTCGAAGGAGACGTAGGCGAAGTCGACGTAGCGCGGCCGCTCATTCCCATTGAAGTCGATGCCGCCGACCGGATGCGCGTAGTAGATGCGCGCGTAGCGCAGCGTGTAGAGAGTGTGGATGAGCGCCCACGACAGCGCGACGCTCGCGAAACCGAGCGCGGCGGCCGCCAGCTGCTCGCCGCCCGTGCGGGTGTCGAGCACGAGGAGCACGACCGCGACGACCGACGCGATCGCCGCGGTGAGGACGAGCAGCTCTCCCGGGATGATGCCGGGATCCTCGCGGGTCGCGTGCGTCTCGGTCGCGGCGGCGTCGAAGCGGAGCACGACGGTCCAGACCGCGATGACGTAAGTGAGGGCGGCGGCGACCCAGCCCGCGACGGGGGCGTAGGTCCAGTCGCCGAGGATCCCCACGGTGACGCCGACCGCGATGCCGACGATGGCCATGATGATCAGCCGGGTCGCGGCGATGCCGAGCAGACGACGGGGGCGGCGCTTCGCGGACATGGGCACATTCTCGACCTGCGTCGCCCGATCGATCGGCCGACGCGCTCGCCGCGGCGTCGCGGCACCTGCCCGCCGCGAGCCGCGCTGGCGGTGTCGGAAACTCAGGCGTTGTGCTCCGCATCCGCCCTCGGCTCCCTGCAGACCGGGGAGGCGGCGGACACAACGCCTGAGTTTCCGACGGGACCGCGCTCGCGAGGAGCGCGGCGGTCAGGCGACCGCGAAGACGGGCGCGGTGAACGTCGAGACGGTGGGCGCGTCGCCGACGCCCAGGCCGATGACGGTCCAGCCCGCCGCCTCCCAGGCCTCGTGGTCGAGGCAGTTGCGGGCGTCGATCACCGTGCGCGCGTGCACGAGCTCGGCGAGCTCCGCCGGGTCGGCCTCGGAGAACGCGTCCCACTCGGTGAGCACGAGCAGCACGTCAGAGGCCTGGGCGGCCGCCGCGACCGAGTCGACGAAGCTGAGCGTCGGGAACATCCGGCGCCCCGTCTCCCCCGCCGCCGGGTCGAACACGCCGACCTGCGCGCCGCGCAGGTGCAGCGCCGCCGCCACGTTCAACGCTGGCGAATCGCGCACGTCGTCGGTCAGCGGCTTGAATGCCGCCCCGAGCACGCCGATCCGCCGGTTGAGCACCGAGCCGCCCGCGGCCTGCCGGGTCATGTCGATGACCTTCTGGCGCTGCCCCATGTTGATCTCGTCGACCTGCTGCAGCAGTCCGACCGCCTGCAGCGCGCCGAGCTCGCCGGAGCGGTGCATGAGCGCCCGGATGTCCTTCGGCAGGCAGCCGCCGCCGAACCCGAGCCCGGCGTCGAGGAAGGCGCGGCCGATGCGCGGGTCGTAGCCGATCGCATCCGCGAGGGTGCGCACGTCGGCGCCGGCGGCGGTGCAGATCTCGGCGATCGCGTTGATGAACGAGATCTTCGTCGCGAGGAAGGCGTTCGCGCTCACCTTGACCAGCTCGGCGGTCGGCAGGTCGCAGGCGACGAAGGCGGCGCCCTCGGCGAGCGGTCCGGCGTAGAGCTCGCGCATGAGCGCCTCGGCGCTCGCGCTCGCCCCGCCGATCACGACGCGGTCGGGATGCAGCGTGTCGCCGACGGCCTTGCCCTCGCGCAGGAACTCCGGGTTCCAGATCAGCTCCACCGCGACACCCTCGGGCACCAGGGCGGAAGCGATCTCGCGCATCCGCTCGGCCGTGCCGACCGGCACGGTCGACTTGCCGACGATGACGCCGTCGTGGGTCATCGCCCGGGCGACGGCGGCGACGGCCGCCTCGACGTAGTCGAGGTTCGCCGCGTGGCTGGTCGCCCGCTGCGGCGTGCCGACGCAGACGAAGTGCACGTCCGACCCGGCAACCGCGTCGGCGGTGTCGGTCGTGAAGCGCAGGCGTCCCGTCTCGAGATGCTGCGCGATGAGCTCGTCGAGCCCGGGCTCGTAGAACGGCACGACGCCGGCCTGGAACGCGGCGATCTTCGCCTGGTCGGGATCGGCCGCGATCACCTCGAAGCCGAGCTCGGCCATCGCGGCCGCGTGGGTCGCGCCCAGGTAGCCGCTGCCGATCACGCTGACGCGGGGCGGGCTCGCCTGGTCGTCGGGTGCCGGGATGCTGTCGTCACTGTCCATGGTGGTCTCCTCGCTGCTCTCGTCGGTGCGGCTCGATCCGGTGTCGCTGGTGTCGCTGATGTCGCTGTGGCTGAAGCCGGTGTCGCTGGTGTCGCTGATCTCGTGGAATTCGGTCTCGTCGTCGTGCTGCTCGTGCTCGGTCATCCTCAGCCGCCCTTCGTGAACCGGCCTCCGGGCGTATGCAGCCCGGCGGCGAAGGCCTCGACCGATCTGGCCGAGGAGTCGATGCGCCAGTCGTTGGTGGCGAGCTCGCCGTCGACCTTGCTGGTGACGGTCATGCTGAACCACGCGAATCCGACGATGTCGGCGTTCTCGGGGGCGTTCAGCCCGCGGAAGAACGACGCCAGCCAGTCCGGCTTGTGCCCTTCGATCTCGGAGGCGCCGACCTCGGCGAGCAGGATGCGCTTGCCGGGCGCGATCTGCCGCAGCTGCCCGAGCGTGGCGGAGAAGGTCTGGTCGAAGCCGATCTCCTGACCGGCTTTGAACGGCGGCCGGAGGTAGGACGACATCCCAACCCAGTCGACGTAGTCGTCGCCGGGGTAGAGCGAGCGCAGGTACTCGAGAGAGCGGCGGTCGCTGCTCAGCTTGTCGATGCGGTTCGGCGCCCAGGTCCAGATGACGTAGGCGTTCGCGCCCTGGGCCTCGAAGATGTCGTGCACGTGCCGCCAGGCCTCGACGTACTGGCCCTGCGTGTTCGTATTGATGCCCTCCGACCAGGGATACCAGTCGCCGTTCATCTCGTGGTCGAAGCGGAGCACGAACGGCAGTCCGGTCGCGACGACGTCCTGCGCGAACTTCGTGATGTACGCGTCGTGGCCGCCGGAGATGATCGAGCTGAGCGTGTACTCCGGCTCCTCCTTCTGATCGTTGGCCGAGCCGATCGGCCGGGACTCCCAGGTGAGCATCGGCAGCACGCCCTTCTGCCAGGAGCGGGTGATGCCGCTGGCGCGGAAGTCCTCGTCCCAGCCGGAGAAGAACCCGGCGGCTGACGGCGTCGCGTCGATCTTCTTCGACACCGCGTCGAACTCGGCCCAGTTGAAGGGCGACTGCGCCGTGTACATGCCGAAGTACGGCGACGCGGGGTTCAGCAGCTGCTCACGCGAGGGCGCCGTGACGGCGGGTGTCGTGGCGCTCGTGCCGCCCTTCGATCCGCCCCCGGATGCGGTTCCGCCGCCGGTCGAGCGGGCCGCCGTGGCCTGCGCCAGCTCCGCCTTGACTGTGCTCAGCTCGGTGCGGCTGGCGGCGAGCTGCCCCTGCAGCTCCGCGATCTGCGCGCGCAGCGCCTGCTCGCGGAATCCCGCTCGCGCGACCTTGCCGTTGGCGGCGTCGAGCTTCTTCTGAGTCGTGACCGAGGCCGAGAGCAGCTCGTTGCGCTCGGTCGTGAGGCGCTGCGCGCCGGTGATGTCGGAGACGACGTCCTCGACGCGCTGCGCCGGCGAGTTGGGCGAGGTCCAGATCATCCCGGTCACGATCCCGAGACCGGTCACGAGGGCGATGGCGCCGAGGACGGCGCCGCGGGCGCTGCGGCGGCTGCCCGCCCACCAGGCGGAGGCGGGGGCGACGGCGGCGGCGAGAGCTCTAGACAAGGAAGATCGCCTCCAGTGCGAAGATCGCCGCGGCGACCAGGTAGGGGATGGCTGCGTAGGGATTGAGGCGACGGCGCGCACGCGGTCGCGGTCGTGCGGGGCTCGTGACGACCTCGGCGGCCGGGAGCGGGGGCGC
>NZ_VHQH01000039.1:210800-295471 GCF_006517535.1 Schumannella sp. 10F1B-5-1 | reverse complement strand
GCGGTGATCGGCCGGGCGACCGTGAGTGGTAGCGTCGCGGTCATGACCGCCCCGCCACCGGGAGCGATCGGCCCCTCGGCGCGTCGGGTGACCGCAGAGGGTTCCACCGCATCCACGGTCGCGGTGCCGCTGATCGGCGCATCGTCGGCGCCGCCCGAGTAGGCGCCGGCGCGGGTGCCCCAGCCGCTGGCGTGGGCCATGCGCACGAAGCCGAGCAGCCGCACGGGCATGAGGAACAGCGTCGACACGATGATGAAGAGCGGCAGCCGGAAGAAGTCGCTGGGCTTCTCGGCGAGATGACGCAGCTGCCGGATGCCCATGCTCAGCACCGACGAGACGACCATGAGGCCGAGCACCCAGATGAGCCCGGTCGAGAGCCCGTACTCGTCGAGGATCGCGCGGTAGAAGTCGTAGCCCTGACCGGTGATCGAGCGCCAGATCCAGCCCAGGATCACGCCGTAGAGCAGGAACGGCAGGATGATGTCCATCACGAAGAAGAGCGCGAGCACCGGGGCGTGGCCCAGCATCCAGGGCAGCATGCGCAGGGTGTTGTACTGGCTGCCGCGAGCCCAGCGCAGCTGCTGCTTGAAGAGCTTCTTCAGCTGCAGCGGCGCATCCGTGTAGACGAGGCTCGTGTACTGGTACACGGTGCGGTAGCCGGCCTTGAGCGTGAGGTTGGTGAGGGTGCGGTCGTCGCTGACCTCGAGGAACACGCCCATGAACTTCTGGGTCATGAAGTCGTGCATGACCCGCGTCAGGATCGAGCGCCGGAAGGCGATCGTGCGACCCGGCAGGCAGCCGACCTGGCCGAGCACGCTCTGCGCCGGCATCGAGTAGAGCGCCCGGCTGTTCTCGAGCCAGTCGGCCCAGCGGGTGATCCAGCTGCGCTTCGGGTCGAGGATGCGCTGGCGGGTCGTCACTCCCCCGACGCGGCTGTCGGCGAAGGGCTTCACGAGCTCGCTGAGCGTGTTCTCGGTCCAGACGGTGTCGGAGTCGACGAGCACCGTGATCTCGCCGCGCGACAGCTCGGTGCCGATCTTGACGGCGTTGCGCTTGCCGGGGATGGGCGTGTGCACCCAGCTGACCGGCGGCGCGAACTCCTCGCACACCTCGACGAGGCCCGGGTTCTCGGCGCCGTTGATCACGACGATGATCTCGCCGGGCTTCTGCTCGACCATGCGGCCGAGCACGTCGCGGAACAGGTCGAGCGGTTCGTCGACGACCGGCACGACGACGCTCGTGGTGCCATCGAAGCGGCCGGTGAAGGGCCGGTAGCGCGTCGACAGCACGGTCTTGATGATCCAGAGGAGCCAGATGAGCGCCGAGTAGACGGCGAAGAGGTAGATCGCCGGGTGGCCCTCGATGAGGTGCCGGAGCTGCAGGATGAAGATGAACACAGGACCCCGCTTTCATGAGACGGGATGGGGTGTCCGCGACGTCGGGGACCTGGACGGTGCTGCAGGTGCCGTCATCATGAACCCCCTCGCTCGGGGGGCGCAAGACCACCCCATCGTCACCCCTCGTGCCGTCGACGACGGTTCGGGATGCGCGGGGGCAGACAGGTCGGACGAATGCGGGACACGGCGGAGCGCGTCCCCTCTTGCGCCGACACGACGGCGGACCGGTCCGGGAAAAACCCCGGTCAGAGCGACCTGGTCATCGCGAGGACGACGGCGCTCCGCGTCGCGCTCTCCGACGCGGGCGCGGCGACGTCACGTCCGCCGGGGTACACGCACCCTCGTTCGGGGGACGGCGATCTCGCGTCGAAACTCGTGAAAGAAAATTAAGCTCAGGCGCTCGGGGTGAGGCCGATCAGCGCTGCGTCGACGACAGGCGAGGCCCGTAGAAGAGCGTCTCGAACACCTGGCGCGCGAGGCGGGTGGTGCGCAGGTAGTCCTCGTCGAGCGCGCTCGCTCCCCCGGCCGGGTACTCGAGCAGCCGCGCCACGCCCTCGAGCTGCTGGCGGTCGGTCGGCAGCACGTCGGCCGTCTTCGCCGTCCAGAGCGTCATGGCCGAGCGCGCGCGGGAGGCGAGGATCCACGCCTCGCGCAGCCTGCCCGCATCCTCGCTCGTGACGAAGCCGGCGGCGACCGCCGCGTCGAGCGCCTCGAGCGTCGACGTCGTGCGCATCGACGGGTTCGCGTTCGCGTGCTGCAACTGCAGCAGCTGCACGAGCCATTCGACGTCGCTGAGCGAGCCGCGGCCGAGCTTGAGGTGCCGCGAGGGGTCGGCGCCGCGCGGCAGTCGCTCCGACTCGACCCGGGCCTTGATGCGCTTGACCTCGCGCACGTCCTTCTCGGCGATCGAGGCGGGGTAGCGGATGTCGTCGGCCATGTGCTCGAAGGCCCGCAGCAGGTCGGGATCGCCGGCGGTGCCGCGGGCGCGCAGCAGCGCCTGCGCCTCCCAGGTCAGCGACCAGCGCGCGTAGTACGAGCGGTACGAGTCGAGCGAACGCACGACGGCGCCGTTCTTGCCCTCGGGCCGCAGCCCGGTGTCGAGCTCGAGCGGCAGACGCAGGTCTTCGGTGAGACGCACGAGCTCGCGCACGATGCGCTCGGCCTGCTTCTGCGCCTCCGCCGGCTCGGCGGTGGTCGGCCGGTGCACGTAGACGATGTCGGCGTCGCTGCCGAAGCCGAGCTCGCGCCCGCCGAAGCGGCCGAAGGCGATGATGCCGAACTCCAGGCCCTCGGTGTCGCGGCGGGCGAGCGTGAGGATGCCCTCGAGCAGGTTCTCGGTGACGTCGCTGAGACTGTGCCCCAGCTCCTCGACCGTGATGACGCCGACGATCCCCGCGAGGGCGAGGCGCAGCACCTCACGGCGCCGGGCCGTGCGCAGGGCGAGAGCGGCCGCATCCACGTCGCCGGCGTGGCGCGCCAGCGTCGCCGCCGTCTCCTCGGCCAGCTGGGCGAGCGGCCGCGGGCGCAGCTCGCTGTCGTTCTCGAGCCAGGCCGCCGCCTCGGGGAAGCGCTCGAACAGCACGCCCACGAAGCGCGAGCTCGACAGCACGTCGGTCAGGCGGCGCGCGCCGCCGGCCGAGTCGCGCAGCATGCGCAGGAACCAGTAGGCCTCGCCGAGGTCGTCGCTGAGGCGGCGGAAGGCGAGCAAGCCGTAGTCGGGGTCGGCGCCGTCGGCGAACCACTGCAGCATGACCGGAAGCAGTGTCCGCTGGATCGCCGCGCGACGCGAGACGCCCGAGGTGAGGGCGGCGATGTGGTGCAGCGCGCCGCGGGCGTCGCGGAACCCGGCGGCGCTGAGCCGCGCCTCCGCCTGTGCGCTCGTGAGCTGGAAGTCCTCGTCGGGCAGGGAGGCCACCGCCGACAGCAGCGGCCGGTAGAACAGCCGCTCGTGCAGGCCGCGCACCTCGAGCTTGACCCGCTGCCAGGCCTCGACGAGCGCGTCACCCGAGGCGGCGAGACCGCTGGCGCGGGCCAGCGCCCGCAGGGCCTCGGGTTCGCGCGGCATGAGGTGCGTGCGGCGAAGACGACTCAGCTGGATGCGGTGCTCGAGCACCCGCAGCATCCGGTAGTCGCGCGAGAACTCCGCGGCCTCGACCCGGCCGACGTAGCCGTTCTGCGCGAGGGCGTCGAGGGCGTCGAGCGTGGAGCGGCGGCGCACGCCCTCGTCGTGGTGACCGTGCACGAGCTGCAGCAGCTGGATCGTGAACTCGACGTCGCGCAGGCCGCCGGGGCCGAGTTTGAGCTGCACGTCGACCTCGTCGGCGGGGATGTGCTCGGTCACCCGCTCGCGCATCCGCTGCGCCGACTCGACGAAGCCGTCGCGCCCGGCGCTCGTCCAGACCAGCGGCCAGATGCGCTCGACGTAGCGCTCCCCCAGCTCCGCGTCGCCGGCGATCGGCCGCGCCTTCAGCAGCGCCTGGAACTCCCAGTTCTGGGCCCAGCGGTCGTAGTAGGCGCGGTGCGAGTCGAGGGTGCGCACGAGTGCGCCGTCTTTGCCCTCGGGCCGGAGGTTCGCATCCACCTCCCAGAGGGCGGGCTCGACGGCCAGCTCGGCGATCGCCTTCTGCGTGTCGATCGCGAGGCGGGTCGCGATCTCGACCGCACGGTCGTCGCCGATGACCGGCTCCCCGTCGTCGTCGCGCGCGGCCTCGGCGACGTAGATGACATCGACGTCGCTCAGGTAGTTGAGCTCGCGCGCGCCGGTCTTGCCCATGCCGATCACCGTGAAGCGGGTGGCGGCGATGTGCTCGGCCGGGAAGCGGCTGCCGCGTCGGGCGATGTCGATCGCCACGTCGAGCGCCGCGCCCGCCAGGTCGGCGAGGCCGGCGGCGACCCGGTCGAGCACGGCGACCGGGTCAGCGGAGCCCAGATCCCACGCGGCGAGACGCGTCAGCTCGCGGCGATAGGCGACGCGCAGGGGAACCCAGGCATCCTCGCCGCCGGCGTCGCCGACGGCCGTGAGCATCAGCTCCCGTGCCGCCGCGCTGTCGAGGGGGCGGCGCAGCGGGTCGAGCAGCGCATCCAGCGCCGCCGGGCGACGCAGCAGGAACTCCGCCAGCCCTTCAGAGGCGCCGACCACCCGCATGAGCCGCTCGGCGGCGTCGGGGTCGGCGACGACGCCGGCCACCGCATCCGGAGCCTTCTCCTGCAGCCGTACCAGCGACCGCAGCGCGAGGTCGGGGTCCGCCGCCGCGGCGAACAGCGGCAGCAGGTCCTCGGGCAGCTCGACGACGGCCGCGCCGGCGGCGCTCAGCTCCGAGAAGCCGAGTCGCGCCAGCTCGGACAGCGTCGGCGCCGTGCGGGTCATGGTGCGAGAACTCCGGTATGGCAGGTGCGGGAGCCCGGAGAGCCGGGCTCAGAGGATCTCGAGGTTGCTCTCGAGCTCGTAGGGCGTGACCTGGGCGCGGTAGTCGGCGACGTCGCGGCGCTTGTTGGCCAGCACGTAGTTGAAGACGTGCTCGCCGAGCGTCTCGGCGACCAGCTCGCTCTCCTCCATGAGGCGCAGCGCGCGGTCGAGGCTCGCCGGCAGCGGAGCGTAGCCGAGGGCGCGACGCTCGCCGTCGCTCATGTTCCAGACGTCGCCGTCGGCCTCGGGCGGCAGCTCGTAGCCCTCCTTGATGCCCTTGAGGCCGGCCGAGAGCATGAGCGCGTAGGCCAGGTAGGGGTTCGCCGCCGAATCGATGCCGCGGTACTCGACGCGCGCGCTCTGGCCCTTGCCGGGCTTGTAGAGCGGCACCCGCACGAGGGCCGAGCGGTTGTTGTGACCCCAAGTGATGTAGCTCGGGGCCTCGTCACCGCCCCAGAGGCGCTTGTACGAGTTGATGAACTGGTTCGTGATCGCCGTGAACTCCGGAGCGTGGGTCAGCAGACCCGCCACGAACTGACGGCCGATGCGCGAGAGCTGGTACTCGCCCGAGGCGTCGTAGAAGGCGTTCGAGTCGCCCTCGAACAGCGACACGTGGGTGTGCATGCCCGAACCAGGCTTGCCTGAGAACGGCTTCGGCATGAAGGTCGCGTAGCAGCCCTGCTCGATCGCGACCTCCTTGATGACCGTGCGGAAGGTCATGATGTTGTCGGCCGTGGTGAGCGCATCCGCGTACCGCAGGTCGATCTCGTTCTGGCCGGGGCCCGCCTCGTGGTGGCTGAACTCGACCGAGATGCCGAGGTCCTCCAGCATCCGCACGCTGCGACGACGGAAGTCGTGGGCGGTACCGCCGGGCACGTTGTCGAAGTAGCCCGCCGAGTCGACCGGAACCGGCCGTCCGTTCTCGAGTTTCGACGACTTCAGCAGGTAGAACTCGATCTCGGGATGCGTGTAGAAGGTGAAGCCCGCATCCGCGGCGCTCGCGAGCGCGCGCTTGAGCACGTTGCGCGGGTCGGCGACGGCCGGCTGCCCGTCGGGCGTCGTGATGTCGCAGAACATGCGCGCTGTCGGATCGACGTCGCCGCGCCAGGGCAGGATCTGGAACGTCGTCGGGTCGGGGATCGCGAGCACGTCGGCCTCCGACGTGCGGGTCAGGCCCTCGATCGCGGAGCCGTCGAAGCCGACGCCCTCCGTGAACGCGCCCTCCACCTCGGCGGGGGCGAGAGCGACCGATTTGAGGGTGCCCACCACATCGGTGAACCACAGCCTCACGAACTTGACACCGCGCTCCTCGATGGTGCGGAGAACGAAGTCACGCTGCTTGTCCATGCAGGCCCTTTCTGGTCTCTCATTAGGCTAGCGGCATGCCCCGCCTCCGACTGGCACTCGCCCAGACCGATCCCGTGGTGGGAGACCTCGCCGGCAACGCCGAGCAGATCCTCGCCGCCGCCCGCGACGCCGCCGCGCAGGGCGCCGACGTGCTCGCCGCGGGCGAGATGGCGCTCTCCGGCTACCCGATCGAGGACCTGGCCGCGCAGCCCGGATTCCTCCGCGCGAGCGGCGAGGCGGTCGTGCGACTGGCCGCACGACTGGCCGAGGAGGGCCTCGGCGACCTCGTCGTCGTGGTCGGGCATCCCGATGGCCCGCACTCCCCCCGCCTGCTCGGCACCTCGAACGCGCCCACCGCGATCGCGCAGAACTGCGCCAGCGTGCTGCACCGCGGGCAGGTCGTCGCGCGCTATGCCAAGCATCACCTACCGAACTACTCGGTGTTCGATGAGTACCGCGTGTTCATCCCCGGCGACGAGCTGCTCGTGCTGCGTCTCAAGGGCGTGGATGTGGCCCTCATCGTCTGCGAGGACCTGTGGCGCGACGGCGGCCCGGTCGGCCGGGTGCTCAGCGCCGACGCGGGTCTGCTGCTCGTGATCAACGCCTCGCCGTTCGAGCGCGACAAAGACGAGGTGCGCCTGCCGCTCGTCACCCGCCGCGCCGTCGAGACGGACACGATCGTCGCCTACGTCAACATCGTCGGCGGGCAGGACGATCTGGTGTTCGACGGCGACAGCGTCGTGGTCGACGAGGCCGGCGAGATCCTCGCCCGGGCGCCGCAGTTCCGCGAGCACCTGCTCGTCGTCGACGTCGATCCCGAGGCCGCGACCGATGCGGCGCTTCCGGATGCGGTGCGCCGCGTCGCGCTCGACCTGCCGGTCGTCGACGAGCGGCCGGAGCTCGCCCGCGACGTGGCCGAGCTGCCCGACGACCGCGAGCAGATCTGGAACGCCCTCGTCCTCGGACTGCGCGCCTACGTCGAGAAGAACGGCTTCCCGAGCGTCGTGCTCGGCCTCTCGGGCGGCATCGACTCGAGCGTCGTCGCTGCGCTGGCGGCCGACGCGATCGGCGCCGACCGCGTCTACGGCATCTCGATGCCGAGCCGCTACAGCTCCGACGGCTCGAAGGACGACGCCGCCGAGCTCGCCGAGCGCATCGGACTGCACTACTCGGTCGAGCCGATCGCCGACCTCGTCACGCCGATCGAAGAGCAGCTGCACCTCGAGGGCGTCGCCGCCGAGAACCTGCAGGCGCGCATCCGGGGCATGATCTGGATGGCCGCCTCGAACAGCCACGGCCATCTGGCGCTGACCAACGGCAACAAGACCGAGGTGTCGGTCGGCTACTCGACGATCTACGGGGATGCCGCGGGCGGCTTCGCGCCGATCAAGGACGTTCCGAAGACCCTGGTGTGGGAGCTGGCGCGCTGGCGCAATGCCTTCGCCGAGTCGCGCGGCGAGACGGCGCCCATTCCGATCGCCTCGATCGAGAAGCCGCCGAGCGCCGAGCTGCGCCCCGACCAGGTCGACCAGGACACGCTGCCGCCCTACGAGCTGCTCGACGAGATGCTCGAGCGCTACGTGACGCAGCGGCAGGGCCGCGAGGAGCTCGTGGAGGCCGGCTACGACCCGGAGACGGTCGACTTCGTGACGAAGCTCGTCGACCGCTCCGAGTGGAAGCGCCGTCAGGGCGCGATCGGGCCGAAGATCTCGGGCATGGCGTTCGGGCGCGACCGGCGGCTGCCGATCACCTACCGACCCACGCGCTGAGCGTCGCCCGGCCGACGGGTCGGGCGGGCGTTCCGCGTCGGCGGACGCCGTCGCGTCGCGCGAGATCCCGTCGGGGTGGACCGATCGTTCCCCGAGACGCGATATCTTCTCGGGATGATCGAACGGCCGACCCTGCGCAGCGTCATCGTGTGGTGGCTGCCGTTCCTGCTGATCGCGGCCCTGCACCTCATCAGCAAGATGCCCGAGCTGACCCTGCTCGACTCCGCCACGAAGCCCCTGCTCATGCCGGCGCTCGCGATCCCGATCGTGGCGCTCGGACGGCGCGGGCGCGTGCTGCCGCTCATCCTGCTGCTGCTCGGCGTGCTGTTCTCCTGGCTCGGCGATGTCACCATCCACTGGCTGCTGATCGGCCTCGGCTGCTTCCTGCTCGCCCACCTGGCCTATCTCGGCATGCTGTTCACCTCGTACCGGCACCGGCTCTCATGGTGGGCGCTCGCCTATCCGGTCTGGTGGATCGGGCTCCTCGTCGTGCTCGCGCCCTACCTCGGCGCCCTGCTCGTGCCGGTCGCGGTGTACGGCCTGGCGCTCGGTGGCATGGCCGCGGTGGCGACGCGCGGCTCGGTCGTGCTCGCCCTCGGCGGCGCGGCCTTCGTCGCCTCCGACTCGCTGCTCGCGGGCCGGCTGTTCGTGCCGGGGCTGCTGAAGGATCCGGTGAGCGACACCGTGATCATGGCGCTCTACCTGCTCGCCCAGGCGCTGCTGGTCGCGGCGACGCTGCGCCACGAGGGCCGGCTCGGGATGCGCGTCACCGCCCCGCACGGTCGGGAGGCGGCGGGCGCGGCGGGTTAGGCTCGACCGCATGGCAGACGAGGTGGTCAAGCGGGTCCGCACCCGGCATTTCCAGAACGCGAAGCAGCAGGGTCTGAAGATCACGGGACTCACCAGCTACGACCAGCTCACCGCCGGCATCTTCGACCGCGCGGGGATCGACTTCCTGCTCGTCGGCGACTCGGCGGGCAACAACGTGCTCGGCTACGACACGACCCTGCCGATCACGGTCGACGAGCTGATCCCGCTCGCCCGCTCGGTCGCGAACGCGGTCAAGCGCGCGCTCGTCATCGCCGACCTGCCCTTCGGGTCGTACGAGACCGGAGCCGACGAGGCGCTGCACACGGCCTTCCGCTTCATGAAGGAGACCCGCGCGCACGCCGTGAAGCTCGAGGGCGGGGTGCGCAGCGCCGAGCAGATCCGCCGGATCGTCGAGGCCGGCATCCCGGTCATGGGCCACATCGGCTACACCCCGCAGAGCGAGCACGGTCTCGGCGGTCACGTCGTGCAGGGCCGCGGCGCCGGTGTCGAGCAGCTGCTCGCCGACGCGCACGCCGTGCAGGAGGCCGGCGCCTTCGCGGTCGTGCTCGAGATGGTCCCGGCCGCCGCGGCGAAGCGCGTCACCGAGGAGCTCAGCATCCCGACGATCGGCATCGGCGCCGGCCCCGACACCGACGGGCAGATCCTGGTGTGGACCGACTGGGCCGGCATGGCGACCGGGCGTCTCCCCCGTTTCGTCAAGCAGTACGCCCAGCTCGCGCAGACCCTCGAGGATGCGGCGCGGGCCTACGCCGCCGACGTCACCGCCGGCACGTTCCCGGCGGCCGAGCACAGCTTCGAGGACTGACGATGCGGGATCCGGCATCCGCGGCCAAGCGCGTCATCATCACCCAGTGTCTCTCGCTGGCGATCGGCCTGACGGTGATCATCTGGGGCTCGATCGCCGGCAAGACGCCGCTGATCATCCTCGGCTTCGTCCTCGTCGCGGTCGCGGCCGGGATGATCGGGGTCGGCGTCTGGCTGCTGCGCCGGGCTCGCGAGGGCCGCGTCTAGTCCGGCTCGCCGCTCAATTGTCTTCGGCGGACTCCTCCGCCTGCCACTTCCGCGCGCGCTCCTGCGCGATCTGCGGAGCGCGGGCTGCCTCCTCGCGGGAGGCGAACGGCCCGTCGCGGTCGGAGCCGAGCGACTGCGCGCCCTCCTCGACCTCGCCGGTCTTGTGGTTGTACCACCAGTCGGTCATGACGCCAGGCTACGCGGCGGCCCCGGCGGCGACCAGCGCCTAGGCTGATCCTCATGCCTTTCGACGACTCCGGTCTGCTCGTCCCCGGCGCCGTCGGCCCCCAGCGTCCGGTGCCCCACCACATTCCGCGTCCGGAATACGTGGGACGCCCGGGACCCCGCCGCTCGGACCGCGGCGACGTCTACGACTTCGCCGAGATCGCCCGCATCCGCGAGTCGGGCCGCATCGCCGCCCGCGCGGTCGAGGCGGTCGGCGCCGCGATCCGTCCCGGGGTCACGACCGACCACCTCGACGAGGTCGCTCACGACTTCCTCGTGGCGCACGACGCCTATCCCTCGACGCTCGGCTACCGCGGCTTCCCGAAGTCGAGCTGCACGTCGATCAACGAAGTCGTCTGCCACGGCATCCCCGACGACACCGTGCTGCGCGACGGCGACCTGGTCAACATCGACATCACCGCCTACGTCGACGGCATGCACGGCGACCTCAACGCGACCTTCCTCGTCGGCGACGCCGCGCCCGAGGTCGTCGACCTCGTGGATCGCACCCGGGAGGCGCTGAACCGCGGCATCAAGGCGGTCGCACCGGGCCGTCAGATCAACGTCATCGGCCGGGCGATCGAGAGCTACGCCCGGCGCTTCGGCTACGGCGTCGTGCGCGACTACACGGGCCACGGCGTCGGCGCGACGTTCCACTCCGGCCTCGTCATCCCGCACTGGGACGACCCGAGCGCGACGACCGTGATGGAGCCCGGGATGGTCTTCACGATCGAGCCCATGCTCACGATCTCCGGCGAGGAGCGCTGGGATCTCTGGGCCGACGACTGGACCGTCGTCACCCGCGACCGCAGCCTGACGGCGCAGTTCGAGCACACGATGGTCGTCACCGAGCGCGGCGCCGAGCTGCTGACGCTGCCCTGACGTCACCGGGGCGCCGTCGCTGAGCGCGGGCCCGCGCGTCGCCGAGTCCCGCCGTCGGCTGGCTAGGGTGGATGCGTGAGTTCACGGGCGATCGGCATCGACATCGGCGGCACCGGCATCAAGGGGGCGCTCGTCGATCTCGACAGCGGCGAGCTGCTGAGCGACCGCGTCAAGAAGTCCACCCCCGAGGGCGGCGAGCCCGAGGCGATCGTCGAGGTCGTGAAGCAGATCGTCGACGAGCTGCTCGCGGAGGCGCTCGACGGTGACAGCCTGCGCGTGGGCGTCTGCTTCCCCGCGGTCGTGATCGACGGCCACACGATGTCGGCGGCGAACGTCTCGAAGAAGTGGATCGGCCTCGCGGCCGAGGAGCTCTTCGAGAAGGCGCTCGGGCGCGACATCCATTTCGTCAACGACGCGGATGCCGCCGGCGTCGCCGAGCTGCGCTACGGCGCCGCGAAGGGCGTCGACGGGGTCGTGCTGCTCACGACCCTCGGAACCGGGATCGGCACCGCCCTCATCAACGACGGCGTGCTCGTGCCCAACACCGAGCTCGGGCACCTCGAGATCGACGGCCACGACGCCGAGACGAAGGCCTCCTACGCCGCGAAGGAGCGGCACGAATGGGACTGGGAGAAGTGGGCGAAGAAGCTGCAGCGCTACTACGCGCACGTCGAGGCGCTGTTCTCGCCGAACCTGATCGTCGTCGGCGGCGGCGTCTCGAAGCACCACGAGCACTTCCTGCCGCTGCTGAAGCTGCGGGCGCGGATCGTGCCGGCGGTGCTGCGCAACAACGCCGGCATCCTCGGGGCGGCGGCGCTGACGTCGCGCGCGCACGTGGAGCCGCACGGCGGCGCGCCGCTGCACAGCACGACCGCATCCTGATCGCCGTCGCCGGCAGGAGCCGCTGACACGGCTCAGTCGGAACTGAGGAACGGGCCGGCGATACGCCGGGTTCTGTACGGATCTCTCCGTGACGGCCATCTATCTCGGGGCTGCGTCGCCGCAGCCCTCCAGCGGTCTACCCGACACCTCGGCGAGCCGCTTCATCGGTGTCTGTCTGACCTTGCTCCGGGCGAGGTTTACCCAGCGAGCCCGATCGCTCGGGCCCCTGGTGGTCTCTTACACCACCGTTTCACCCTTACCGCGGTCCGGTTCCCGAAGGAGCCGGTCCGAGGCGGTCTGCTCTCTGTTGCACTTTCTCGCGGGTCACCCCGGGTGGGTGTTGCCCACCGCCCTGCTCTGTGGAGCCCGGACGTTCCTCGGCACCCCCTCGCGGAGGTGACGCGACCGTCTGCCGGCCCGTTCGCATCCAGCCTAGAGCGTCGGGGAGCCGTCGCGGCTCAGATGCCGGACTCGTCGGTGCGCACCAGGATCGCCTGCGACTCGGGGCAGAGCAGCACGTCGTCGGGCGCCGCGGCGCGCACGGTGTTCATGTCGCTCGCGTTGAGCGCGACGCCCGCGGCGAGCGAGACGCCGCGCTGCAGCAGCGAGGCGCCGGATCCGTAGCGCGCCCGCTGCTTCTCGTAGAGGGCGAGCAGGTCGGCCGGGATGCGGGGCTCGAGTCCGGCGCGGGCGGTCACGGCGGCCTCCTGGTCGCCGTGCAGGGTCGCCTGCGCCTTCTCGAGGGCCGCCTGGGTCGTGGCGGCGCGCTGCTCGAGGTCGGCGAGCCCCGCGCGGGTCTTCTCGACCTCGGCGGTGCGCTCCTCGACGGTCTCCATGACGGCGAGCTCGATGTCCTCGAGGTCGCTCTTGCGCTTCGCGAGGGCGGCGAGCTCCTGCTCGAGGCCCTGGATGTCCTTGACCGAGGTGCTCGACTGCAGACGCTGGGTGTCGCGGGCGATGCGCGCGTCGACGGTGGCGACGTCGGTCTCGGTGCGCTTCAGCTCGGTCTGCGCATCCTCGACGGCGCCGTTGCGCTGCGCCAGCTCCATGCGCAGCACGTCGCGGCCCTCGGCGATGGCCTTGAGCTCCTGCTGCTCGGGCAGCTTCGCCAGCTGCTGGGTGGCGCGCTGGATGCGGGTGTCGAGCTCCTGCAGCTCCAGCAGCAGGGCCTGGTCGGCGGGGGCGGCCTTCATGTCGTCAGTCTCGTCTCGTCGCGGTGCGGTCGTGGTGGTCGGCGGATGCGCGGGTCAGTCGACCCGGAACGTCCAGGGGTCGGTGCTGAGCCGGCTGACGACGACCTCGATGCCGGGCAGCGCGGTGCGCAGCTCGTCGGCGGCGAGATCGAGCCAGAGCGACTCGGCGGCCCAGTGGGAGATGTCGATGAGCGCCGGTCCCCCGCCGACGGCGGCGTTCTCGCTCGCCTCCGAGGCCGGGTGGTGGCGCAGATCGCTCGTCAGGTACACGTCGGCGGAGCGCACGGCGGCGTTCTCGAGCAGCGAGTCGCCGGCGCCCGCGCACAGGGCGACGCGACGCACGGTGAGGTCGGGATCCCCCGAGACGCGGACTCCGCTCGCCGTCGCGGGGATCGCGGCCGACACGAGATCGGCGAGCTCGCGCAGCGTCATCGGCGCGGGGAGATACCCGACGCGACCGAGGCCGTGATCGGGCTGCGCGCCGGGCACGATCGGCTGCGCATCCACGAGCCCCAGGCGGGCGGCGAGAGCGGCCGAGGTCCCGGTGCGCACGACGTCGGCGTTCGTGTGCGCGGCGAGCAGCGCGCATCCGCCGCGGATCAGCGTGCCCATCACCGCGCCCTTGTAGCGGTCCTCGGCGAGGGCCGTGACCCCGCGCAGCAGCAGCGGGTGATGCACGAGCAGCAGCTGAGCGCCGGCGGCGACGGCCTCCTCGGCGGTCGCGAGGGTGGCGTCGACGGCCAGGTGGATGCGCGTCACGACGTCGGCGGGCCGCCCGGCGAGCAGGCCCGGCGCGTCCCACGCCTCGGTTCCCGCCGACGGCCAGAGACGCTCCGCGGCGGCGGTGACGTCGGCGAGGATCGGCATCCGCCCAGTCTAGGGATCCGGACGAGCGGTCAGAGCGTCGGCTCGGGCGCCACGACGGCGATCTCCTGACGACGCACGGAGCGGGCTCCGCTGATCAGCGCGACCGCCAGACCGAGCGCGAGCGCGACCAGCACGCCGGGATCCGCGTCGGCGATCGGGTCGCCGTCGGACAGCCCCAGAAGCGGGAACAGCCCGCCCTGCCAGCCGAAGGCCGCGGTCTCGCCGGTGGTGAGCATCCAGCCGATCGCCGTCGCGAGGACCAGCGCGACGAGGTTCGCGGGGCGCACGTCGCGGTAGGCGCCGCCGCGGCGCAGCAGCGACGGGGTGTGGAACCGGCGACTGCGCAGCATGAGGTCGCCGGCGACCAGCCCCGCCCACGCGGCGACCGGTACGGCGAGCGTGATCGCCGCGTCCCTCAGCAACGTCGCGGATTCGGCTCGCGCGGCGAGGAGGGCGAGAGCGAGCAGGGCCGTGACCAGCGCGGCGGGCAAGGTGACGATCGGACGCGGGGCGCGGATGCCGGATGCGGCCAGCGCGAGCCCGCCCGAGTACACGGCGACGGCCGCCGCGGCGACCGCGCTGAGCGCCGCGCCGAGCAGCACCGGCACGAGCGCCCAGGCCGGCAGCAGCGACGCCAGCGCACCGGCCGGGTCGCGCACGAGCTGCGCGCCGAGATCGCGGTCGGAGGCGGCGAGCAGGGCGCCCCAGCCGCCGAGCACCAGGAGCGGCACGGCCGAACCGAGCGCGGCGGCGACCATGTTGGCCGAGCCGTGCCCGGCGGGACGCTGATACCGCGCGAGATCGCCGATCGACTGCGCGAGAGCGAGTCCGCCGACCGCCAGCACCAGCACGGCGCCCCCGAGGACCAGCGACCACGGTCCGTCGCGGAGCATCAGCGCGGCCGTCAGATCGAGCCGCGGGACGGTGAGGGCGATGACCCCGCCGGCGACCACGAGGCCGACCACGGAGGCGATCGCCTGCAGCAGCGACAGCAGCCCGTAGCCCACCACGGCGATCGCGCAGGCGATGACGAGGCCCACCAGCAGCGCGACCATGCGCGCGGTGCCGGACGCGGCGGTGTCGGAGGTCGCCACGAGCCCGCCCACGGCATCCGCGGCGAGCCACAGCAGCACGGCGGCCCACCCCACCCGCGCGAGCAGGGCGAGCACGGTCGGCAGCACGTTGCCGATCAGGCCGAACACCGCCCGGGATGTGACGAGAGCGGGCTGACCGCTCCACTTGCCGGCCAGCGCCCCGAGTCCCAGCGGCAGGCACGACAGCGCCGCGCCGATCAGCACGGCGACGACGGCCTGGCGCAGGCTCGCGCCCGCCGCGATCAGGCCCGCGCCGAGACCGACCACGAGCAGCGAGGCGCTCGGGCCGAACGCGAGCCAGAGCATCCGGGTCGCCGAACCCGCGCGGCGTTCGAGCGGAGTCGGCTCGACCGCGTCGAACTCGAGCGACAGGATGCGCGGCAGACGGGCTGGGGGCACGACGACCGAGGTGGCGTCGGCGGCGGCCGCCGGGGTGTCGAGCGTCGGCTCCGCGTCCACGCCGCCGTCCGCGGTCCCGTCGGCGGCGCCCGCGGCGGGCGTCCCCGGGCGCGTCGCGGTGCCGACCGGCGGCGGGGTGCCGAGATCGGGGCGCCGCGGCGTCATCGCGGGTGCCGCGGGCACGGCGGCGACGGGCGCGCGGTCCTCCGGATCGACCGATCCGTCGTCGTCGTCGGAGTAGTCGGCATCGCTCGTCGCCGCGGCGCTGAGACGCGGATCGATGAGCGAGGTCGTGTCGAGGCGGGGCTCGAGTCGCAGCTCCGGGCGCTCGTCATCGGGAAGCAGGGCGTCGAACGAGGCCAGGTTCGGGATCGGCGCACCGGCTGCGGGCGCAGGCGCAGGGGCCGGCAGCGGATGCTCGGCGAGCCAGGCTTCCGGCGGCAGCGTGATGACGCCGGAGGGCGGGCCCGACGGCGGCGCGAACGCCGAGAGGTCGATCGCCTCGTCGCGCGGTCCCTCGGCGGGCGGTGTGTCGGCGCGCCGAGTGTCGGTGGGCGGACTGTCGGGGTCCGCGGCTCCGGCGGGCGGCGCGTCCGACGACGCGGGGGCATCAGGGGCGGGCGGGGGCGCCGCGACGGTGTCGCCGAACGGGGCCACGACGGGATCGCGCGACGGCGGCTCGACCAGCGGCGGGGCCGCGAAGACGGGTGGCGGAGCGGCCGCCCATTCGGCGGCGGAGGGATCCGCGGAGCTCGGCGGCGCCGCGGGCGGGGATGCCGACTCCGGTGCCGCGATGACCGTGGCGATCGGCGCGGTCATCGGCGGCAGCTCGACCGGCGGGCGCGGTGCCGATTCCGCGAGATCGACCGGATCGATGACCCCAGCCGGAGCGACGGTGGTGGCAGGGTCGAGGGACTCGGCTGGGGCGGCCGGATCGTCGGGCTCGATGGACTCGTCCGACATCGCCGGGGCCTCGAGCGGCACGACCGCGGCGGGATCGGGCGGCGCGAGGTCGCGCAGCTGGCGTTCGAGCTGAGAGAAGGCGTCCCCGGCCGAGGCGTCGGCGGCGAAGTCGCCGAGCAGTCCGCCGGCGGGCGAGGCGACGGGCTTCGCCGCCGCCGCATCCGGATTGGACCCGACGAGGGCGGCGGGCGGCAGGTCGATCTGCGCGGTCAGCGGCGCGGCGGGCGGCGGCGCCGTCAGCCAGGGGGCGGGCTCGCCGTCGCCCGACGCCGCGGACGACCCGCGATCGGCGGCGACGACGGGCTCGGAGTCGCGCATCCAGCTGAACGGGACCGACGGGGCCGGCTCCTCGGGAGCGAGCGGCCCCTCGGCGGGAGTGTCGTCGATGGCGTCGGGCTGCTCGATCGGAACGGGCTGGGGAGCGGCGTCGGGCTCAGCCCTCGGGGCCGGTGCCGCTTCGGAGTCGGGCTCGGGTCGACCGAGCACGTCGCCCACGATGGCTTCGGTTTCGGCTTCGGCTTCGGCTTCCGCGTGTTCCGCGTCATCGGCACGATCGTCACCCTGCGCGCGCTCGTCGACCAGGTCGACGTCCCAGTCGAGATCGGCCGACCCCGGCGGGATGATCGGGATCGACGACGTGTAGCTCGCGAGGATCGCGTCGGCGAGGGCGTCGTCGTCCGAGCGCTCGGGCCCGGGTACGCCGCTCATGCCCGGATTCTAGGGGTGATCCTCAGTTCTTCCGCGCCGACCGGCCGCGGCGAGTGCGACGACGGCGCCGAGGACGAGCGCGAGGCCCACCCAGCCGAGGGCGCCGAGACGCTCGTGCAGCACGAGCACGGCGAGCAGGGTCGCCACGGCGGGCTCGAGCAGGGTGATGGTCGTCGCGACGCTGGAGCGCACGCCTCGCAGACCCCATCCGAACAGCAGGTACGCGAGCACCATGGGCCCGAGCACGAGATAGCTCGCGAGTCCCAGGGCGGTCGGGCTCGCGACGAGCGCCGCTCCCGTCGCGACGAGCACGATCAGGAGCACGGGCGCCGCCCCGCCGAAGATGCCGGCCATGACCGCGCGGCTGGGGGCCCCGGTCGCGATGACCCGGGCGGCGGCGTAGGTGTAGAGCGCGTAGGCGGCGCCGGCCACGAGCCCGCAGACGACGCCGAGCGACGCCGGCGTCGAGTCCGCGCCCGCACGATCCGCCCCGTGCCCGGTCGCCGCCAGGAGCACGATGCCGATCAGCGCCGCCGAGGTCGCGACCATCCACGCCCGTCCGGGCCGCTGCCGGTCGACCGCCCACTCGAGCACGGCGGCGAAGATCGGACCGGACCCCAGCGCGACGACGTTGCCGACCGCGACGCCCGCCCAGGCCATCCCGGTGTAGAACGCCAGCGGGTAGATCACGGCGCCGAGCGCCCCGAGCAGGATCCAGCGCCGGGATGCCGGAGCCCGCAGCAGGGCGATCGCCGGGCGAGCCGAGAGCGCGGACAGCACGAGGCCGCCGATCCCCATGGTCGCGGCGCCGATCGCGAGCGGAGAGACCGCGGCGGGCATCGCGGCGGCGGCGGTGCCGGTGGTGCCCCAGAGCACCGAGGCGAGCACGAGTCCGAGCGCGGCCGGTCGGCGCGACGCCGGAGCCGCCGCATCCGGAGCCGGCATCACCATGTGGGCCCTGAGGGACTCGAACCCCCGACATCCTCGGTGTAAACGAGGCGCTCTACCAGCTGAGCTAAGAGCCCCGGGTGCGGGGTTCCTGGGAGCCGCCGCGACCGCTCGATGCTACCGGCCTACTGTGACGCCATGGCTTCCGGGCGCGCCGCGGCGAACGAGGACTTCCGCGCCCAGGCGGAGCACCGCTGGCCGGTCGCCGTCGGCATCCTCGGCGCCATCGTGCTCTACCTGCTGCTCCCGAGCGACTTCAACGTCACGGTGCGCGTCGTCGTGGCGGCGCTCGCTCTCGCCATGTTCGTGCCGCTCCTGCTGCTGAACCCGCACCGCCTCAACCGCGAGGCGCGCTGGTCGCGGCGGCTGTCGATCGCGGTGAGCTTCGTGCTGCTTGTGGCGAACCAGGCGGCGTTCGCTCAGCTGATCGTCGAGCTCGTGACCGGGTCGCGAGCCGACGGACCGTCGATCCTGCTCGCCGCCGTGCAGGTGTGGGTGACGAACGTCGCGGTGTTCGCCGCCGTCTACTGGGAGATGGACCGCGGTGGCCCGATCGCCCGGCGCCGGGATGCGCGCGAGCGCCTGCCCGCGGCCGACTTCCGGTTCCCGCAGGACGAGGATCACGACGCGATCGACGAGGTCGCGAAGCGCTCGTCGAAGACCGCCGACTGGATGCCGGGCTACCTCGACTACGTCTATTTCTCGGCGAGCAATTCGATGGCGTTCAGCGCGACCGACACGATGCCGCTGTCGCACCGGGCGAAGCTGCTCATGCTCGCGCAGTCGTTCGGCGGCTTCGTGCTGCTGTCGCTCGTGATCGCGAGGTCCGTGAGCCTGATCGGCTCCTGAGTCGGGGCAGCGCGCCGATGGTGCGAGGTGGTCGGGTCAGGCGACCGGCGCCGGCATGACCTCGGCGAGGGCCTCGCGGTACTCGTCGATCGAACGGGCCTCTCCGGGCGCGGTGATGAACGAGGCGCGGATGATGCCGCGGGCGTCGATCACGAAGGTCGCGCGGTTCGCGAAGCCCTTGTGCTCGAGGAACACGCCGTACTCCTTGGCGACGTCGCCGTGCGGCCAGAAATCGGCGAGCAGCGTGAAGTCGTAGCCCTCCTGCTCGGCCCAAGCGCGCAGCGTCGCCTTCGAGTCGACCGAGATGCCGATCAGCTCGACGCCCTTCTCCTTGAAGAGCGCGAGGTTGTCGCGCAGCGCGCACAGCTCGCCCGTGCAGGTGCTCGAGAACGCGAGCGGGAAGAAGACCAGCGCGACCGGGCGCACGCCGCGGAAGTCGCTCAGGCGGATGTGCTCGCCGTACTGGTTCGGCAGCTCGAAATCGGGTGCCTGGGTGTCGTTCTCCAGAGCCATCGACGTGCGTTCCTCTCGCGCTTCCCCGGCGGGGATCCGTCGGGCACAGCGGGAGATGCTACGCCTGTTTCCGCCGGGCGGCAGGATGCGCTCACAGCGTGCCGTCAGGTGCCGCCGAGCGCCGCCCGGCGCGACGTGCAGGCCGCGCGCAATAGAGTGGGTCGCGCAGCACGCGCCCCCACCACCACCCCGGGTCGTTCGCGCGTGCTCGCAGGCAGCGTGGTCCACCGGCCACGCCGAGCGACACACAGGAAGAGGTCGAGGGTGACGGTCAACGATCAGGACCCCTACTCGTCGGAGCACATCGACAGCGATCCCGAAGAGACGTCGGAGTGGCAGGAATCGCTTGACGCGCTCGTCGAGGCGCAGGGCCGCGGTCGCGGTCGCGACGTCATGCTGAGCCTTCTCAAGCGCTCCAAGGAGCTGCAGCTCGGTGTGCCGATGGTGCCCACCACCGACTACATCAACACGATCGCGCCCGAGAACGAGCCCGAGTTCCCCGGTGACGAGGAGCTCGAGCGCAGCTACCGCCGCTGGATCCGCTGGAACGCCGCCATCACGGTGCACCGCGCGCAGCGTCCCGGCATCGGCGTCGGCGGCCACATCTCGACCTACGCGTCGTCGGCCGCGCTCTATGAGACCGGCCACAACTGGTTCTTCCGCGGGCACGACGCCCCGGGCGGCGGCGACCAGGTCTTCTATCAGGGCCACGCCTCCCCCGGCATGTACGCCCGCGCCTACCTCGAGGGCCGTCTGACGACGGACCAGCTCGACGGCTTCCGCCAGGAGCGCTCGCACGCGCCCAACGGGCTCTCGTCGTACCCGCACCCGCGCCTCATGCCGGAGTTCTGGCAGTTCCCGACCGTGTCGATGGGTCTCGGCCCGATCAACGCGATCTACCAGGCGCAGTCGAACAAGTACCTCACCAACCGCGGCATCGCCGACCGGTCGGCCAGCCAGGTGTGGGCCTTCCTCGGCGACGGCGAGATGGACGAGGTCGAGAGCCGCGGCGCCCTGCAGTGGGCCGCCAACGAGGGCCTCGACAACCTGAACTTCGTCATCAACTGCAACCTGCAGCGCCTCGACGGGCCCGTGCGCGGCAACGGCAAGATCATCCAGGAGCTCGAGAGCTTCTTCCGCGGCGCCGGCTGGAACGTCATCAAGGTCGTCTGGGGCCGCGAGTGGGACGACCTGCTCGCCCGTGACACGGATGGCGCGCTCGTCAACCTGATGAACGTCACCCCCGACGGCGACTACCAGACCTACAAGGCCGAGAACGGCGCCTACGTGCGCGAGAACTTCTTCGGCCGCGACCCGCGCACCCTCGAGCTGGTCAAGGACTTCAGCGACGAGCAGGTCTGGAACCTCAAGCGCGGCGGTCACGACTACCGCAAGGTCTACGCGGCCTACAAGGCGGCGTCGGAGCACAAGGGCCAGCCCACCGTCATCCTGGCGAAGACCGTCAAGGGCTACGGCCTCGGACCGCACTTCGAGGGCCGCAACGCGACCCACCAGATGAAGAAGCTCACGCTCGACGATCTCAAGCAGTTCCGCGACGAGATGCGCGTGCCGATCACGGATGCGCAGCTCGAGGAGAACCCCTACCTGCCGCCGTACTACCACCCCGGTCAGGACGACCCGGCGATCCAGTACCTGCACGAGCGCCGCCGCGAGCTGGGCGGCTACCTGCCCGAGCGCCGCCGCACGCACGTGCCGGTGTCGCTCCCCGACGACAGCGCCTACTCGGTCGTCAAGAAGGGCTCCGGAAAGCAGGAGGTCGCCACCACGATGGCGTTCGCCCGCCTGCTGAAGGACCTGCTGCGCGACAAGGAGTTCGGCCACCGCATCGTGCCGATCATCCCGGATGAGGCGCGCACCTTCGGCATGGACGCCTACTTCCCCACGGCGAAGATCTACAACCCCAAGGGCCAGCACTACACCTCCGTCGACCGCGAGCTGCTGCTCGCGTACAAGGAGAGCCCGCAGGGCCAGATCGTGCACGTCGGCATCAACGAGGCGGGTGCCTTCGCGGCGTTCACCGCGGCCGGCACCTCGTATGCGACGCACGGCGAGCCGCTCATCCCGGTGTACGTCTTCTACTCGATGTTCGGCTTCCAGCGCACCGGAGACGCCATCTGGGCCGCCGGCGACCAGATGGCCCGCGGCTTCATCATCGGCGCCACCGCCGGTCGCACCACGCTGACCGGCGAGGGCCTGCAGCACGCGGACGGGCACTCGCACCTGCTGTCGGCGACCAACCCGGCCGTCGTCAGCTACGACCCCGCCTTCGGCTACGAGGTCGGGCACATCGTGCGCGCCGGTCTCGAGCGCATGTACGGCGGAGCGCACCCCGACCCCGACGTCATGTACTACCTGACGGTCTACAACGAGCCGATGGCTCAGCCGGCCGAGCCGGAGGACCTCGACGTCGACGGCGTGCTCAAGGGCATCTACCTGCTCAAGAAGAACGACCACCCCGGCGTCAAGGTGCAGCTGCTCGCCTCGGGCGTCGGCGTGCCGTGGGCTCTCGAGGCCCAGGAGCTGCTGCAGAAAGACTGGAACGTCTCGGCCGACGTGTGGAGCGTCACGTCGTGGAACGAGCTGCGCCGCGACGGCCTCGCCGCCGACGAGCACAACTTCCTGTTCCCGAACGAGGCGCTGCAGGTGCCCTACGTCACGCAGAAGCTGGCGGATGCCGAGGGCCCGAAGATCGCGGTCTCGGACTTCATGCACGCGGTGCAGGACCAGATCCGTCCCTTCGTTCCGGGTGACTACTACACGCTCGGCGCCGACGGCTTCGGCTTCAGCGACACCCGTGCCGCGGCCCGTCGCGACTTCAAGATCGACGGACCCTCGATGGTCGTGCGAGCGCTTCAGGCGCTCGTGCGTCGCGGACAGGGCGACCCGTCGATCGTGCAGCAGGCGATCGACCGCTACCGTCTGCACGACGTGTCGGCCGGCACCTCGGGCTCGGCCGGCGGCGAGAGCTAGGCCCGGCCACGGAACGCAGCAAGGCGCAGACGCTCACGCGTCTGCGCTCCCTCTCGGGGGAGCTCGCCACCAGCACGCTCAAGCGGCTGGACGATGAGCTCCCCTGGTACCGGGACATGCCGCCCGGGCGACGCAGCGCCGTCGGCCTCGTCGCCCAGGCGGGCATCACCTCGTTCATCTCCTGGTTCGACGACCCCAAGTCGACCCCGTGGATCGCCGCCGACGTGTTCGGCGCTGCCCCCCGCGAGCTGCTGCGCTCGGTGAGCCTGCAGCAGACGCTGCAGCTGATCCGCATCACGGTCGAGGTCGTGGAGCACCGCGTCGGCGACGACGCGACCCTGCGCGAGGCGATCCTGCTGTACTCGCGCGAGATCGCCTTCGCGGCCGCCGACGTCTACGCTCGCGCCGCCGAGGCCCGCGGGCTCTGGGATGCGCGGCTCGAGGCCCTCGTCGTCGACTCGATCCTCACCGGCGAGTACGACTCCGAGCTGCCCAGCCGCATCGCGGCGCTCGGCTGGAACGGCCACGGCGCGGTCTGCGTGCTCGTCGGCACCGCGCCGCGCATGCTCGACGTCGACCAGCTGCGCCGCACGGCGCGCCACCTCGACTCCGACGTGCTGATCGGCGTGCAGGGCAGCCGACTCGTGCTCGTGATCGGGCGCGTCGATCCGCCCGAGGACCCGGACTCGGAGTCGCGTGATCAGCTCGCGTTCCTCGAGATCGCCAAAGCCCTCGAACCCGGCTTCGGCGCCGGTCACCTGGTGCTCGGCCACGAGGTTCCGACCCTGCTGGATGCGGCCAAGAGCGCCCGGGCGGCCCTCGCCGGCTTCGCGGTGGCGCGGTCGTGGCGCAATGCCCCGCGGCCGACGCTGTCGGACGACCTGCTGCCCGAGCGCGCCTTCGCGGGCGACAGCCTCGCCCGCGGCACGCTCATCAACCGCATCTATAAGCCGCTGCAGGCGCACTCCAAGGAGCTGCTGACGACGCTCTGGTGCTACCTCGACAACGGCCGCTCGCTCGAGGCGACCGCCCGCGAGCTGTTCGTGCATCCGAACACCGTGCGCTACCGCCTCAAGCGCATCAGCGAGGTCATCGGCTACGACGCGACGGGCGCCCGCGAGGCGCTCATCCTGCAGTCGGCGCTCATCGTCGGCTCGATCGCTGACGCGCCCGACCGTCCACAGCGCGGCTGAGCGCCCTTCCGTTCCGCCGCGCTATCGGCGTAGGCTGTCACCACCCGAGTATGTAATCCCTCCTTACAAAATCGGAAGGTAACCGAATGCGACACCCCTCACGCCCTCGCGGCATCCTCATGGCGGCGCTCACGGCGACCGCCGCGATCGTGGTCGGGACCGCGGGTGCGCTCGCGACGACCAGCCCGGCTTCGGCCGCGGACGTGCGCGACCACACCCTGACCGGCTACTGGCAGAACTTCGACAACGGCGCCGACGTGCTGAAGCTCGCCGACGTGCCGGATGCCTACGGCATCGTCGCGGTCGCGTTCGCCGACGCGGTGCCCTCCACCCCGGGCGCGATCTCGTTCACGCTCGACCCCGCGGTCACGAGCGCGCTCGGCGGCTACGACACGGCGGCCTTCAAAGCCGACATCGCGACCCTGCACTCGCAGGGCCGCCAGGTCGTGCTGTCGGTCGGCGGTCAGAACGGCGTGATCACGCTGCCCGACCAGGCGGCGGCCGACGCCTTCGCCTCCAGCTCTCTCGCACTGATGGACGAGTACGGCTTCGACGGCGTCGACATCGACCTCGAGAACGCGCCGAACCTGCAGAACATGACGAGCGCACTGCGCCAGATCAGCGCCGCGAAGGGCGACTCCTTCGTGCTGACGATGGCCCCCGAGACCATCTACGTGCAGCCGGGCGGCAGCTACCTCGCCCTGATCGACGAGGTCAGCAACATCATCACCGTCGTGAACACGCAGTACTACAATTCGGGCAGCATGCTCGGTCGCGACGGCAAGGCCTACTCGGCCGGCACGGTCGACTTCCAGACGGCTCTCGCCGACATCCTGCTCGACGGGCACCTGCGCGCCGACCAGGTCGGCCTCGGCCTGCCCGCGACCTCGCAGGCGGCGGGCAGCGGCTACGTGTCGCCCAGCGTCGTCAACAACGCGCTCGACTGCCTGGCGGCCGGCGTCAACTGCGGCAGCTACATCCCGGCGGCGAAGTACCCGACCATCCGCGGCGCGATGACCTGGTCGGTGAACTGGGACTCGACGGGCGGCTACGCCTTCGCGAACACAGTCGGCGGCCACCTCGGCTCGCTCGGCCAGGGCGGCTCGACCGACCCCGGCACCGACCCGGGCACCGACCCCGAGCCGGTCGACTGCGGCGCGACGGCCGCGTGGGCCGCGGGCACCGTCTACGTGGGCGGCGACCAGGCCGCCTACGACGGCGGCCTCTGGCAGGCGAAGTGGTGGACCCAGGGAGAGACGCCCGGGTCGGCCGACGTCTGGCAGCGCGTCGGCGACTGCTGAGCCGACTCAGTCGACACCTCGGAGGCGCCGGACGGCCGTGACCACGGCGTCCGGCGCCTCCTGCGGCACGTCGTGGCCGATGCCCGGCAGCTCGACCATGTCGACGAGCTGCGGGAACAGCGCAGGATCGGCGGTCGGCTCGCCCGGGATGTCGGCATCCAGTCCGTCGGCGAGCGGCCGGAGCACGATCGTCGGCACGGTGATCGGCGGCTGTGCCGCGATCGCGCGGTCGAGCTCCGCGTAGCGCGGATCGCCGGGCACGAGCGCGTGGCGCACGCGATAGGAGTGCGTCACGACCTCGACGAAGTCGGGATTGTGCAGGCTCGGCGCCGACGCGGCGAACGCGCGCTCCGCATCCGGCCACTCGGGCGACCAGTCCCGCCAGAGCAGGCGGCAGAAGGCCTCGCGGTCGGCCGCCAGCCCGCGGCGACCGCGCTCGGTCTGCAGGTAGTACTGGTACCAGAACGGCTTCTCGGCCACGGGCGGAGCCGGCTCCCCCGCGGTGGCGAGGTCGTGCACGTTGTAGCCGTCGACCGTCACGAGCGAGGCGACGCGCTCAGGCCGCAGCGCCGCGACGACGCAGGCAGCGCGTCCGCCCCAGTCGTAGCCGACCAGGTGCGCCCGCTCGACGCCCAGCGCATCCAGCAGATGCAGCAGGTCGTCGGCCAGCGCCGCCTGCTCCCCCGAGCGCAGCGTCGTCGCATCGCGGAAGCGCGTCGGGCCGAATCCGCGCAGCCACGGCACGATCACGCGCATCCCGTCGTCCGCGAGCGGCGGCGCGACCTCGTCGTAGGCGCGCACGTCGTACGGGAAGCCGTGCAGCAGCACGACCGCGGGGCCGTCGGCGGGGCCGGATTCCCGGTAGGCGATGTCGAGCAGCTCGGTGCGCGCGATGCGGTGCGTCATCCCTCCATGCTCCCGTCGGACTGTAGGGATCCCACAGGGTCACAGCGGATTCTTCGTGGCGTCGATGACGTGGATGCGCGCCGAGCCTGGCAAGGTAGACGGGTGAGTGTCGTCATCGTCGCGCCCGGTCAGGGCTCGCAGACCCCCGGATTCCTCGAACCCTGGCTCGCCGAGCCGCGGTACGCCGAGCACCTCGTCGCCCTCTCTGCGGCGGCCGGCGTCGATCTGGCGGCGCACGGCACGACCTCCGACGCCGACACGATCCGCGACACCGCCGTGGCCCAGCCGCTCATCGTCGGTGCGAGCCTGCTGTCGCTCGCGGCGCTGCTGGAGCGCGTCGACCGCACGAGGCTCGCGGGCATCGCCGGGCACTCGGTCGGCGAGCTCGCCGCCGCGGCCGGCGCCGGCATCCTCTCGGAGGACGACGCGATGCGTCTCGTCGCCGTGCGCGGTCGCGCTATGGCCGCGGCCGCCGCGGAGGCCGAGACCGGCATGAGCGCCGTCATCGGCGCCGACGCGGACGAGCTCGCCGCGAAGCTCGAGCAGCTCGGCCTCTCCCCCGCCAACTACAACGGCGGCGGCCAGATCGTCGTCGCCGGGGCCCTGCCCGCGCTGGCCGCGCTGAAGGACGCGCCGCCCGCCGGAGCCCGCGTCATCCCGCTGCAGGTGGCCGGCGCCTTCCACACCTCCTACATGGGCAGTGCCGTGGATGCGCTCCGCGAGGCCGCGCAGGGCGTCGAGATCGCCGACCCCGCCCTCCCGATCTGGACGAACAAGGACGGCGCGCCGATCACGAGCGGGCCGATCTTCGTCGACCTGCTCGTCGGCCAGGTCGCGTCGCCGGTGCGCTGGGACCTCACGATGGAGGCCTTCGCCGCCGCCGGCGTCACGGGTCTCGTCGAGCTCGCTCCCGCCGGCGCCCTCGTCGGACTCGCCAAGCGCGGCCTCAAGGGCCTGCCGACCGTCGCGGTCAAGACGCCCGCCGACCTGGACGCGGCCGTCGAGCTGATCGGGGCCGCCGCGTGACCGGCCTGAAGCAGTCCGTCGGGCCGCAGTTCACCCGCATCCACGCCCTCGGCGCGGCACGCGGCGATCTCACGGTGCCGAACGCCGACCTGATCGAGCCGATCGACTCGAGCGACGAGTGGATCCGCCAGCGCACCGGCATCATCGAGCGCCGCCGCGCCAGCAAGGGCGTCGACGCCGTCGACCTGGCCGAGACGGCCGCCCGCGAGGCGATCGAGAAGGCCGGGATCCGGCCCGATCAGATCGGCGCCGTGCTCGTCTCGACGATCAGCAACGTCGCCGTCACGCCCTCGATGTCGGCGCTGCTCGCCGACCGCATCGGCGCCACGCCGGCCCCGGCCTACGACATCAGCGCGGCGTGCGCCGGCTACACCTACGGCATCGCCCAGGCGGATGCGCTCATCCGCGCCGGAGCCGCGGAGTACGTGCTCGTGGTGGGCGCCGAGAAGCTCTCGCAGTACGTCATCCCCACCGACCGCACGATCTCGTTCCTGCTCGGCGACGGCGCCGGCGCCGCCGTGATCGGGCCCGCCGACGAGCCCGGCATCTCGGCCTCGGTCTGGGGCTCCGACGGCTCGAAGTGGGGCGCGGTCGGCATGAGCGCGACCTTCGAGCAGTTCCTCGACGGCGACAGCGAGTGGCCCTACATGCGTCAGGACGGCCAGACCGTCTTCCGCTGGGCCGTCTGGGAGATGGCCAAGGTCGCGCAGCAGGCGCTGGATGCGGCGGGTGTGACCGCGGACGACATCGTCGCCTTCGTGCCGCACCAGGCGAACATGCGCATCATCGACGAGCTCGCCAAGCAGCTGAAGCTGCCCGAGCACGTCGCGATCGGCCGCGACATCGCGACGACCGGCAACACGTCGGCCGCCTCGATCCCGCTCGCCACCCACCGTCTGCTCGAGGAGCAGCCCGAGCTCAGCGGCGGCCTGTCGCTGCAGATCGGATTCGGCGCCGGCCTGGTCTTCGGAGCCCAGGTCGTGCGGCTCCCCTAAGCTTTATCCCGGTCAATCGACACCCCCTAGGAGATACGCAATGGCACTGTCCAACGACGAGGTCCTCGCCGGCCTGGCCGAGCTCATCAACGACGAGACCGGCATCGCGACCGACACGGTCGAGCTGGACAAGTCGTTCACCGACGACCTGGACATCGACTCGATCTCGATGATGACCATCGTGGTCAACGCCGAGGAGAAGTTCGACGTGAAGATCCCCGACGAAGAGGTCAAGAACCTCAAGACCGTCGGCGACGCCGTCACCTACATCGTCAACGCGCAGGCCTGACCGCCGCGTCACGACGCATCGAAGGCGGGGGCGCCGTTCCGGTCCCCCGCCTTCTTCGACCACGGCCAGAAGCCGCGCGGTCGATCCATCAGGGAGAGTGAAATGACCAAGAAGATCGTCGTCACCGGCATCGGTGCGTCGTCGCCCCTCGGCGGAACCGTGGCCGAGACCTGGACGGCGCTGCTCGCCGGAGAGTCCGGAGCCCGCACGCTCCCCCACGAGTGGGTGGAGAAGTACGACCTGCCGGTGAAGTTCGCCGCCGAGGCGAAGGTGCGCCCGAGCGAGGTGCTCGAGCGCGTCGAGGTGAAGCGCCTCGACCCGGTGAGCCAGTTCGCCGTGATCGCGTCGCGCGAGGCCTGGGAGGACGCGGGCTCGCCCGAGGTCGAGCCCGAGCGTCTCGGCGTCGATTACGCGACCGGCATCGGCGGCCTCTGGTCGCTGCTCGACGCCTGGGACGTGCTGCGCGAGAAGGGCCCGCGCCGCGTGCTGCCCATGACCGTGCCGATGCTGATGCCGAACGCGGCCTCCGCGGCCGTGTCGATGCGCTTCGAGGCCCGCGCCTTCGCGCGCACGGTCGCCTCCGCCTGCGCCTCCAGCACGGAGTCGCTCGTCAACGCCTACGAGCACCTGCAGGCGGGACTCGCCGACGTGGTCATCGCGGGCGGCTCGGAGTCGGCCATCCACCCGATCACGATGGCGTCGTTCGCCTCGATGCAGGCGCTCTCGAAGCGCAACGACTCGCCCGAGACGGCGTCGCGCCCCTACAGCGTCGACCGCGACGGCTTCGTCATGGGCGAGGGCGCGGCCAGCCTCGTGCTCGAGACCGAGGAGCACGCCAAGGCCCGCGGCGCGAAGATCTACGCCGAGCTCGCCGGCGGCGGCGTGACGGCCGACTCGTACCACATCACGGCGAACGACCCCGAGGGTCGCGGCGCCTCGCGCGCCGTCGCCCTCGCGCTCACAGCGGCCGGCGCCTCGCCCGACGACGTCACGCACATCAACGCGCACGCCACGAGCACCCCGGTCGGCGACATCGCCGAGTACGCGGCGCTCAAGGTCGCGTTCGGCGACCGCGTCGACGGCATCCCGGTCTCGGCGACGAAGGGCGCCACCGGCCACCTGCTCGGCGGCACCGGTGCGCTCGAGGCGATCTTCACGATCCTCGCGCTCCAGCACCGCCAGGCGCCGCCGACGATCAACCTCTCGGAGCAGGACCCCGAGATCCCGCTGACCATCAGCGGCAGCCCGATGGATCTGGGCTCCGGCGACCAGCTGGCGATCTCGAACTCCTTCGGCTTCGGCGGCCACAACGCCGTCGCCGCGTTCCGGAGCGTCTGAGCCGCATCCCCGTGCCGGGCGATGCCCGGACAGACGACGAGCCCCCGCCGTATTCGGCAGGGGCTCGTCTCGTCTCGGCGTCAGAACGCCGAGGAACCTGAGGGTCAGACGCCGAGTCGCGAGCGTCCGAACTCCGCGCGGTGCTGTGCGCGGCGGGTCAGCCAGGCGCGGGCCACGACACCACGGCGGCGACGCAGGCGAGACAGGATGCGCGACACGCGTCAGCCCACCTTGTGCAGCCACACGACCGACGAGTCGTCGGAGGCGGTGCGGAAGGGCTCGAGCTCGTCGTCCCAGGCCTGGCCGAGCGCGAGGCGCAGCTCGCGGTGCAGCTCGAGGGCGTTCGACCCGGCGGTCTCCATGGCCGAGCGCAGGCGGTCCTCGGAGATGACCATATTGCCGGCGGTGTCGGTCTGGGCGAAGAAGACGCCCAGGTCGGGGGTGTGCATCCAGCGGCCGCCGTCGGCGCCGAGCCCGGCGTCTTCGGTCACCTCGTAGCGCAGGTGCTCCCAGCCGCGCAGCGCCGAGGCGATGACGGCGCCGGTGCCCCGCGGACCCTGCCATGAGAATTCGGCGCGCTGGGCACCACGAAGAACGGGCTGCTCTCGCCATTCGACGGTGACGGCATGCCCGAGGGCGCGACCGGCGGCCCATTCGACATGGGGGCAGAGCGCGCGAGGAGCGGAGTGGACGTAGACCACTCCGCGCGACGGTGTTGCGACCACTTTCTTCTCCGATCGTCAGGTGCGACTTCCCCATCGACCTGGCTGCAGAGAATGCTGCGTGCGCTACTCGCGATTATGCCCGACGGCCCCGCGGGATGACAAGCATGTGATTCGCCGTGTCGACCGGCAGCGCGGGCCTCGGCCGCCTCCGACACGGTGAGACGCGCCGCACGCGGATCTAGCGGCGGATGCGCATCGTTCCCTACACTGGGGCCACCCCCGAATCGGGGCCATCGTCCCCGCGCTGGCTCCACCTCTCGCAGTCCCCGCTGCGCTTACCCGAAAGTGGTCTCCCCCGTGGCCGCACGCACCCGTCCCGTCCTGCGCGCTCTTCCCGGCGCCCTCGCACTAGGTCTCGCCCTCTCCGTGGCCGGACCCGCCCTCGCTCACGCCGATGACGCCGCTGCTCCGATCGCGGCGGCCGGCTCGGCCTCGACCGCCGCCGGAACCGCGGTCAGCATCCCGCTGCGCGGCACCAGCTCGACGGGCGAGGCGCTCACCTACCAGCTCGCGCTCTTCGCCAGCTACGGCGATGTCTCCCTGTCGGGCAGCACGGCGGTCTACACGCCGCAGTCCGGCTTCTCCGGCAGCGACCACTTCGCCTTCGTCGTGACCGACAGCCACGGCACCTCGACGCCCGTGAACGTGTCGATCAGCGTCGCGGCGCCGGTCGTCGTCGCTCCCCCCGTCACCTCGGCTCCGGCCGCCCCCGCCGCTCCGGCGCCGGTCGCGAGCGCGGCGCCGTCGACGTCGACGCCGACCGCCCCGGTGGCCTCCGCCCCGGACGAGAGCGCGCCGGCCGACACGACGAGCGCGACCAGCGCGGCGGCCGCGGATGACACCGTGGTCAGCACGGCGATCGAGATCGTTCGCGCGGGCGTCGACGCGGTCGCGAAGACCCAGCGCTGAGCCCCGCCGCTCACTTCGCGCGGTCGTAGCTGTCGACGATCGCGACGGTCAGCGCCCACTCGACCGGCGCGGCGGGGAACAGCATCCGACCCGCGTCGGCGGCGGCTGACCTGATCTCCTCGGCGACGCGATCCGCCAGCTCGGCCGGAGCGTGCACGACGACCTCGTCGTGGAGGAAGAACGCCAGGTGCGGCCGCCGCGCGAAGGGCTCGGGCGCGATGCTCGGCGCCCCCTCGCCGAGCTGCCACAGGCGACGACGCAGCGCACCCATCCAGCACATCGCCCACTCCGCCGCGGTTCCCTGCACGACGAAGTTGCGGGTGAAGCGTCCCCATGAGCGGGCGTCGGTGCGGGCACGGGCGCGCGCCTCGTCGGTGAGCGTCTCGTCGTAGCCCTCGCCCCGCCCGGCGGGTGAGGTGCGGCCGAGCCAGGTGCGCACGCGCTCCCCGCGCTCCCCCGCCCGCGCCGCGTCCTCCACGAGAGCCATCGCCGCGGGGAAGGCGCGGCGCATCCGGGGCAGCACACGACCGCTGACACCGGTCGTGCCGCCGTAGATGGCGCCGAGCATGCCGTACTTCGCCTCCGAGCGATCCGCGACCGCGCCGCTCGCGACGATGCCCTCGTACAGGTCGTGAGCGCGCCCCGCCCGCGCCATCGCCGCGTCGCCGGACATCGCGGCGAGCACGCGCGGCTCGAGCTGCGCGGCATCGGCGACGACGAGCTTCCAGCCCGGATCGGCGACGACGGCGCCGCGCACCTGATGCGGCAGCTGCAGCGCTCCTCCGCCGTCCGAGGCCCAGCGCCCGGTCACGACGCCGCCGACGACGTACACCGGGCGGAAGCGCCCCTCGTGCACCCAGGTGTCGACCCAGTTCCAGCCGTTCGCCGTGAGCACGCGCGCCATCTTCTTGTACTCGAGCAGCGGTGCGATGACGGGATGCTCGATCTCCTTGAGCTCCCACGAGCGCGTCGAGCGCGCGGGCAACCCGGCGTTCTGCAGCGCGCGCAGGAGGCGCTCGGGCGAGTCGGGGTCGAGGTCCGGGGCCTCGAGCAGCTCTCGCAGCCGCACGACGAGCTCCTCCATCCGCCGCGGGCGGCCGGCGACGGGACGGGCGCCGAGCAGGTCGGTCAGGATCTCGTCGTGGCGCGACGCGCTCCAGGGCAGGCCGGCATGCGACATCTCGGCCGCGGTCAGGGCTCCGACGCTCTCCGCGGCCAGCAGGAGCGCGAGCACGCCGCGCTGCGCGCTCTGCGCCACCGCCTCGGTCTGCAACCGGAGCTCGTCGAGCGGGTCGGATCGCTCGGCCGGCGCGGAGAGGTCGAACAGCGTCGTGCCCGAATCGGGCGCGCTCGCGATCGGCGCTCGATCCCAGGCGTCGCGGCGCGCTGCGGCGAGCCGCGAGCCGGCCGCCGCCTCGGCCGAGCGAAGGATGCGGCGGCAGAGACGCAGGTCGACGGCGCGCTCGACCCGGATGCCGCGGCCCAGCAGAGCCGGGTACCACTCGGTCGTATCGGACCAGACCCAGCGGGGGTGCTCGCGCGACTCGTGGCCGCGCATCCACTCGATCAGATCCGCCGCGGCCACGTCGATGCGATGCAGTTCGACGGCGTCGTCGTCGACCGTGACGGCGACGACGCGGTCGCCGCGGCGATCGAGCACGACGGGCACCCCTCGATTCTGCCGCCGACCGGCGACACCCGCCGACGCCGCGACAGGCGCCGGCGCGACGGGATCGAGCGCGCCCGATCAGACGAAGGGCTCGGCGCTCTCCATCAGGCGCGAGCGCAGCAGGAACCGCACGCCCTCGGGCGCCTCGACCGAGAAGCCCGATCCTCGGCCCTTCACCACGTCGACCGTGAGATGGGTATGGCTCCAGTAGGTGAACTGCTCCGACGACATCCAGAACTCGATCGGCTGCGGTTCGCCGCCGTCGGGGGCGATGTCGAAGGTGCCGAGCAGCACGTCCGACGGTCCGGTGAGGAAGTCGCCGGCGGGGAAGCACATCGGCGAGCTGCCGTCGCAGCAGCCGCCCGACTGATGGAACATCAGCGGACCGTGAAGCTGCCAGAGCCGGCGCAGGAGCTCGACCGAGGTGTCGGTGAGCGCGACCCGGGAGACGGATTCTCCTTCGATCGCGACGGTGGAATCGAGAAGTGCGGGCATGGTGGCCTCCTGTCGTCACTGTACGCGCGTGGTGCGGCGGGCGACGGGGAATCCAGGCATCCCGTCGCCCGCCGGATCGTGGAGCCGGGTCCGCGCGACCCGACGCGCGCGGACCCGGTGGGTGGGAGGGTGAGCTCAGAAGAAGCCGAGCTTGCTCTCGCTGTAGCTGACGAGCAGGTTCTTCGTCTGCTGATAGTGGTCGAGCGCGAGCGCGTTGTTCTCACGTCCGATGCCCGAGCTCTTGTAGCCGCCGAACGCCGCTCCGGCCGGATAGGCGTGGTAGTTGTTCACCCACACCCGGCCCGCCTGCAGGTCGCGCCCGGCGCGGTAGGCCACGTTGCCGTTGCGCGACCACACGCCCGCACCGAGGCCGTAGAGCGTGTCGTTGGCGATCGAGATGGCGTCGTCGTAGTCGTCGAAGCTCGTCACGGCGACCACGGGCCCGAAGATCTCCTCCTGGAAGAGGCGCATCTTGTTGTGGCCCTCGAAGATCGTCGGCTGCACGTAGTAGCCGTCGGTCAGGTCGCCGCCGAGGTCGACCCGCTCGCCGCCGAGCGCGAGCTTCGCCCCCTCCTGCTTGCCGATGTCGATGTAGCTGAGGATCTTCTCCAGCTGGTCGTTCGACGCCTGCGCGCCGACCTGGGTGTCGGTGTCGAGCGGGTTGCCCTGCTTCGCGAGCTTGGTGCGCTCGATCGCATCCCCCAGGAAGCTGTCGTAGATCGGCTTGTGCAGCAGCGCGCGGCTCGGGCAGGTGCAGACCTCGCCCTGGTTGAAGGCGAAGAGCACGAAGCCCTCCTGCGCCTTGTCGTAGTAGCTGTCGTTCTGTGCGGCGACGTCGTCGAAGAAGATGTTCGGGCTCTTGCCGCCGAGCTCGAGCGTCGCCGGGATGATGTTCGCCGAGGCGTACTGCAGGATCAGGCGCCCGGTGGTGGTCTCGCCCGTGAAGGCGATCTTGCGGATGCGGGGGCTCGACGCGAGCGGCTTGCCCGCCTCGGCGCCGAAGCCGTTGACGATGTTCACCACGCCCGGGGGCAGGATGTCGCCGATCAGCTCGATCAGCACGAGGATCGACACCGGGGTCTGCTCGGCCGGCTTCAGCACGATCGCGTTGCCGGCGGCGAGGGCCGGCGCGAGCTTCCAGACGGCCATGAGGATCGGGAAGTTCCACGGGATGATCTGCCCGACCACGCCCAGCGGCTCCTTGTAGTGATAGGCGACCGTGTCGTGGTCGAGCGGGGTCGACTCGTCGACCTGCGCGCGGATCACCGAGGCGAAGTAGCGGAAGTGGTCGGCCGCGAGCGGCAGATCCGCGTTGAGCGGCTCGCGGATCGGCTTGCCGTTGTCCCAGGTCTCGGCGACGGCGAGCAGCTCGAGGTTCGCCTCGATCACGTCGGCGATGCGGTTCAGCACGGCGGCGCGCTCGGTCGTCGAGGTGCGGCCCCAGGCGGGGGCGGCCCTGTGCGCCGCGTCGAGTGCGGCGTCGATGTCCTCGGCGGTGCCGCGGGCGACCTCGGCGAACGGCTTGCCGTTGACGGGCGAGATGTCCTCGAAGTACTGGCCCTTCACGGGCGCGACCCACTCACCCCCGATCCAGTGCTCGTAGCGCGGCTTGAAGGTGACCTTCGCGTCGGGCGTGCCGGGTGCGGCGTAGACGGTCATCGCGTTTCTCCAACTCCGTTGTCGGGATGCGGGCGAGGGAGCCCGTGTGCGGCAACGGTAGGCGCGCGGAGGTTGCGAGGAGTTGCGAGGGGGCGCTCGGCTCCTCAGCCCAGCTCGGCCTGGATGCGCTCGATGCGCGTGACGACGCCGGCGCGCTTCGGAGAGCGCGCGGGCAGCATCCGCAGCACCTGCTGCCAGACCTCGACGTCCCAGGCGGCGTCGTCGGTGCGGGCGTAGTCGAGCAGCGTGTCGACCGCGGCGTCGGCCATGAGCGTCTCGCGCAGCACGGCGGCCAGCTCGGTGCGGATCTCGATCACACCGGGTGCGCTCGACCGCGGCAGCAGCGGGCCCCGGTAGGCGCCGAGGGCCACCTTGTGCGCGCCGCGCTCCAGGAACCCGAGCAGGCGCTGCGCATCCAGCTCGACCGGCTCGGGAAGTCGGTAGGGCTTCGACAGCGGGGCGAAGCGCTCGGGCAGCGCCTTGCGCAGCCGCACCATCTCGGCGCGCAGGGTGACGAGCGCGTCGTCGCGTCCGTAGAGCAGCTCGGCGAGGCGCTCGGCGCTGAGCCCGCCGCGGTGCCAGGCGAGCAGCGTCAGCATCTCGGCGTGTCGCAGGCTCAGCTCGTGCCGGTCGACACCCCAGGCGAGCTCGCCGTCGTCGCGCCCCAGCACGTGCAGCTCGGGCACGACCGGGCGGGTGACGGGAGCCCGGTTCGCACGGCGGCTCGGAGCGACGGCGTCGTCGAGGCGCTGCAGTCGCAGCTCGGCCTCGACCGCCGCCACCGCCGCCTCGAGCAGCGGCAGCGTCGCCGGGGCGACGGCCTCGTCTCCCCCGGTGATGTCGATCACGCCGAGCACCGCGCCGCTGGCGGGGTCGTGCACGGGCACGGCCGTGCAGCTCCAGGGGTGCACGAGGCGCGTGAAGTGCTCGGGTCCGGAGATCTGGATGCCGTGATCGAGCTGCAGGGCCGTGCCCGGCGCGCTGGTGCCGACCACCGACTCCGACCAGTCCGCGCCTTCGACGAACAGCATCCCCTCGGCGCGTCGCCGCAGCTCGCGGTCGCCGTCGATCCAGAGCAGGCGCCCCGCCTCGTCGCCGATCGCGACGATGAGCCCGGCGTCGAAGGTGTGCCGGATCAGCAGGCGGTGCAGCGTCGGCAGCGCGTGACGCAGTGGATGCTGCTCCCGGTACGAGCGCAGCTCGCCGTCGCCGAGCGGCAGCCGCGCGAGCGCCTTGTCGGGGTCGATCTCGAGAGCGAGCGAACGCCGCCACGACTCCTCGACGAGCGGGCGGATGCCGGGGCTCTCGGAACGGTCGCCGACGACGCGGTCGTGCGCGACCCGCAGGGTGGCCCTGAGGTCGACGGGCGCTGCGGTCCAGGGACTGGACATGCCGACTCCGATCATCATCGCTCGTGAGTTGGTACAGAGTAGCGCCTGGATCGGGGGCCGGGATGCGCGCCGGGTGCGGCGCCCGTCAGTCCCCGAGGCCCGGCTTCACGTCGCGCACGATCGACTCGAGCATGCGGGCGTTGAGCTCGACGCCCAGCTGGTTCGGCACCGTGACGAGGATCGTGTCGGCGGCCTGTACGGCGGGGTCGGCGGCGAGCTCCTCGACGATGCGATCGGGCTCGCCGATGTAGCTGCGGCCGAAGCGGGCGACCGTCGTCGCATCCAGGTGCCCGACCTGGTCTTGCGAATCGGCCTCGGCGCGCAGGCCGAACCAGTGCCGCGTCTCGTCGTCGATGATCGGCAGGATGCTGCGGCTGATCGACACGCGCGGCGTGCGCTCGTGGCCGGCGGCGGCCCAGGCATCCCGGAACAGCTGGATCTGCTCCGCCTGCAGCTCGCCCAGCGGCACGCCCGTGTCCTCGGTGAGCAGCGTGCTGCTCATGAGGTTCATGCCGAGCTCGGCGGCCGTGACGGCGGTCGCGCGGCTGCCGGCGCCCCACCAGATGCGGTCGCGCAGCCCCTCGGAGCGCGGCTCGATCGGCACGGGCCGCGACTGGCCGGTCATCGCGGGATTCGACATCGCGACGCCCGCGCCGTCGAGCGCAGCCAGCAGCACCTCGGTCTTGTCGCGGGCCATCTGCGCCTCGGCGGCGGGACCCTCGCCGCCGTCGGCCGGCGCGTAGCCGAAGGAGCGCCAGCCGTCGATCGCCGTCTCGGGCGACCCGCGGCTGATGCCGAGCTGCAGTCGGCCCTGCCGACCGCTGCCCGCGCTGATCAGATCGGCCGCGGCCGCCTCCTCCGCGAAGTAGAGCGGGTTCTCGTAGCGCATGTCGATCACGCCGGTGCCGATCTCGATCCGGCTCGTGCGAGCCGCGACCGCGGCCAGCAGCGGGAAGGGCGCCGCGAGCTGGCGCGCGAAGTGGTGCACGCGGAAGAACGCTCCGTCGACGCCGACCTCCTCGGCGGCGACCGCGAGCTCGATCGACTGGAGCAGCGCATCCTGGGCCGTGCGGACCAGCGAGCCGGGGACCGCCTGATGATGACCGAAGGAGAGGAATCCGATGCGCTTCACAGTGGATGCGAACGCATCGATCGGGCGGGATGTTCCCGCACGGCCGTGTCCGGCGGGCTCCGGCGCTCGGATCGGCGAGGCCGGTCGCCTGCGCGCCGCGCTCAGTGCAGCAGGGCGCCCGCCTTCGACAGCACGTTCTTCTCCCCCGCCTCGATCGGCACGGTGAAGCGGTTCTGCTTCGGCGGCATCGGGCAGTTGAAGGCGTAGCTGAAGGCGCACGGCGGCAGCACGGCCTGGTTGAAGTCGAGCGTGATCGTGCCGTCGGGGCGCGGCGCCACGAAGAGGAAACGGCCGACGCTGTAGGTCGAGTCTCCGCTCGTCGCGTCGGCGAACACGATCTGCAGGGCGCGACCCGACTTGAAGGCGGCCAGGTCGTAGTCGACGCCGTCCTTCGAGAAGGTGATCGACCCGGGGATGACCTCGTCGCGGGTCTGCCCGTCGTCCTTGAGGTGCTCGAAGCCGAGCGTCGTGCCCTCGGGGTTCGGCGTGAACGCGGCCTGCACGATCCACTCGGGGTTGAAGTCGAAGGTGTCGATCGAGCCGAAGTCGCGGATCGCGTCGGATTCCGCATCCCAGACCCGCAGCGCGTAGCTGCCGCCGTGCTGGGCGATGACGAACCCGCTGACGGTGTCGCTGAAGACGACCTCGCTCGGCGACTCGTCGTCCTTGCCGCGCACGGTCGCGGTGCCGTCGACGAGCTCGCCGTCGACGCGGATGCCGTCGGCGGCCGTCGCGGTCACGGTGAGACCCGAGCCGCCGTCGGTGCGCGGCGCCCAGGTGCCGGGCACGCCCCAGATCGTCTGCTCCGCATCCACCTGCTGGGTCTGCGTGAGGGCGAGCGATCCGCGCGGCTGCACGACCGACTCCTCGCGGCGGGCGTGGAAGCGAGCGAGCACCTCCTGCGGCGTCGCGGGGGTCTGCTGGGTCGCTGCGTCGGTCATCGGATCGTCTCGCTCTCGCTCGTCGGGGGTGCTCATCCTGTCACTGACGTCGGACACAACCGCCCAGGACACGGCGGTCATTCCCCGCCCCGGCGCCGCCTCGCGTGTCGCCGTCGTGTTGGCCGTGGGTGGCGCCGGCCGGGTGAGCGTCGGGCTTGGGTCGGTGTCGGGCGCGGGTCGGATGCGGTCAGCCGCGGGTCAGCACTCGCGGGCGAAGTAGATCGGCGCGTCGATCAGCGCCAGCTTGCCGCTCTCGATGCGCGCCAGCGCCCCGAAGTACTGGCTCGGATCGCTCGTCGGCGATCCGCCGGCCACGTCGTAGTGCACCTCGAGGCCGCCGTCGACGTCGAAGCGCGGCGCCTGCACGTTGCCCTCGAGCACGGCCGTGCGGGTGGCTCCGATCGCCTGCCCGCTCGGGATCTCGATCGGCACGCCGCCGGTCGTCGTCGCCGCGTCGGCGGTGACGTAGAAGCCCGCGTTGTCCGGCCGGGTCAGGCCGTCGACCGAGCTGAAGAGGTGGAGGCCGCCGAAGCTCTGCTCGTCGAGCTGCGGGTAGCAGGTGTCGTCGGTGACGGTCGCCGCGACCGGCGTCTCGTCGAGTGCGCGCTGCAGCTGCGAGGCCGCCGTGACCGCATCGGTCACGAACGGGACGTCGGCGACGGTGCCGCCGTCGCTGTCGAGCACGCTCACGCTGTCGGCGTCGATCACGACCTTCGCCGTGGTCGCGGGAGCCTCGGTGGGGCTCGCGCTCGGCTTCGTCGCCGCCTTCGTCGCGGACGGCTTCGACGTGGGCTCGGCGGCACCGGAGGCGCATCCGCTCAGGGCGACGGCGAGAGCCGCGCAGAGCGCGAGAGCAGCCACGGCGGAACGACGAGGCGCGGCGAGTCGGGGGGCACGCGGCATGTCGACAGCCTAGATCAGGGTTCCGCGGGGCCACGTACGGGGCGGCCCGGAGATCACGACGGCGCGATCGTCGGGGCGCCACTGGACTCCCCGATGACGGCGGTCCCCTCGACGTCGTCGTCGCGCACGACGCGTCCGACCAGACCCACGGCGTGCATCAGCGCGAGGTCCGTCGGCGCCTGGCGCGGGCTCGTCTCGAGCACCACGATCCCGTGCGGTGCGAGCCACGAGGGCGCCTCGCTCAGGATGCGGCGGTGCAGGTCGAGCCCGTCTCCGCCGCCGTCCAGCGCGATCGGCGCCTCGTGGTCGCGTGCCTCGGAGGGCATGAGCGCGATCTCGGCGGTCGGGACGTAGGGGGCGTTCGCGACGACCACGTCGATGCGGCCGCGCAGCGCCGCCGGGACCGCGCCGAACAGGTCCCCGACGCGGGCACGGCTCGGATCCACGCCCACGCCGGCCAGGGTTCGGCGTGCACAGGCGATCGCGGCCGCGTCGAGATCGCCGAGGTGCAGCTGCAGGGAGGCCCCGGGATGCTCGGCCGCGAGGGCTGCGCTCACGGCGCCGGCTCCGCAGCAGAGCTCGACCACGATCGCGCCGGGGCGGAGAGCCGTGGCCACCGCATCCACGAGCACGCCGCTGCGCGCGCGCGGCACGAACACGCCGGGGGCGACCGCGACGCGCAACCCGCGGAACTCCGCCCAGCCCAGCAGGTGCTCGAGCGGCTCCCCCGCGATCCGCCGGACCACGATGGCCTCTCGGCGGTCGGCGTCGGCGAACTCGGCGTGGATGAGTGCCGCCTCGTCCTCGGCGTAGACGCAGCCGGCCCCGCGGAGGCGCAGCACGTCGGCGGCGAACGCGGCAGTTGCCTCGCGGTCGGGAGGCCGATTGGCGGGCGTTCCGGGGTCGTGCGTCGTCACTCGGCCATCGTGCCGGATCGCAGCTGAGCGAGCATCCGCGGGGCATCTCCCGAGCCCCAGTGCTCGACGATGTGCCCGCCCTGGCAGCGGAAGAAGCCGAACTCGGTCATGTCGACGACGAGCCCGGGCCGGTCGACGCCGAGCCACGGGGTCGCCTGCGTGCCGGTGAAGCGCATCCGCGCGGCCACGCGGCGCCCGTTCGAGATCGTCTCGAGCACCTCCCAGTGGGCGTCGGGGAAGGCGCGCCAGAGCGCCGAGAGCCGACCGACGATGCGGTTGCGGCCGATGGCCTCGCCGTCGATCGCGATGTCGGCCGAGAACAGCGCCGCCGCCGCATCCGGGTCGTGCTCGTTGCACGCGGAGATGAGTCGGGCGAACAGGAGTCGCGGTTCGACCACGCCGAACGGCGACCCGGGCCCGCCCTGACCGAGTTCGGGTCGCATGGGGTAGACCTATCGCGCGCGCGGCGTCGAGCGGAAGCGCTCACACGGGATTCTCACGATCGCGTCGCGGGCGCGACATGTGAACACGGCTGTGTTCACGGCAGGCCGTGCGACAGTGCGGGGCGCCGCCGACGATGTCGGTAGGGCGGACGGGACTTGAACCCGTGACCGACGGATTATGAGTCCGCTGCTCTGACCAGCTGAGCTACCGCCCCGTTGCCCGCGGCGACCGCGGGCGTGTTCACGATAGCGGGAGCGGGCGGGTGCTCCGTTCAGGCGCGGGGCGCGCATCCACGCGCCGGTGTCGGGAGCTGCGGGATGCGCGACGCGCGCAGCGCGAGCGCTCAGGCGGTGCGCGGCTCGGGGGCCGGCGGCAGCGGCTCTCCGCGGTAGAGCGCCTCGAAGATGTCGAGCGTGTGCTCGACGTCGTGCACGGCCGAGAGGCGCAGCGAGGCTTCGCGCATCGCGCGCAGCTTCTCCTCGGGCGCGGTCAGCACATCCGTCAGTCGCGCGGCGAAGCCGTCGATGTCGCCGGGCTCGAAGAGATAGCCGTTGACGCCCTCGTCGACCAGGTGCGGCAGCGCCATCGCGTTCGCGGCGACGATGGGCTGGCCGGAGGCCATCGCCTCGAGTGTCGTGATGCTCTGCAGCTCGGCCACCGACGGCATCGCGAACACCTTCGCCCTCGTCAGCGTCGCCCGCAGCTCGTCGTAGCTGACCTTGCCGGCGAGGCGCACGCGATCCTGCAGACCGAGCTCCTGGATGAGGGCGGCCAGCTTCGCCTTCTGGTCGCCGTCGCCCATGATGACGGCCTTCGCATCCAGCGCCGGGTCGAGCTTCGCGACGGCTTTCACCAGCTCGTCGATCTTCTTCTCGTCGTCGAGGCGGCCGAGGAACACGATCAGGTTCTCGTCGCGCGGGCCGAGGTCGGCGGTGTACTTCGACAGCGCGATGCCGTTCGAGATCGCGACCGTGTCGTGCAGGCCGGTGTGCTTGTCGAAGTAGTCGGCCGAGCGCTGCGTCGGCGCCGTCACGGCGTCGGCGAGTCCGAACCACTTGCCCGCCGAGGCCCACTGCAGCCGCACGAGCCAGCGCAGCATCGGCGGCGGCAGGAAGTGCACGTGCTGCGTGATGTTCTCGGGCATCGTGTGGTTGGTGCCGACGAGGCGGATGCCCTTCTCGCGCGCGGCGGGCGCGAGACCACGCCCTACCACGATGTGCGACTGGAAGTGCACGACGTCGGGCTGCACCTCGGCGATCACGCGACGCGCGTTCGCCAGCACGCGCCACGGCAGCGCGAAGCGCAGCCACGGGTGCGGGAACCAGCGCCAGCTCAGCAGTCGGTGCACCGGCAGCGTCACGCCGCCGTGCTCCTCCTGACGCAGGCCCCAGCCGTTATCGGGCGAGGGAGCGAAGACGTGCACGTCGTGACCGCGGCGCTTGAGGCCGGCGGCGAGCTGACGCGCGAAGGTCGCCGAGCCGTTGATGTCGGGCGGGAAGGTGTCGGCGCCGACGATCACCCGGAGCGGACGGCGGGCGGCCGCGCCGCCGGTGCTGCCGTCGGGAGCGGTGCTGTCGGAGTGGGCGGTGGTCCCGTCGGTCACGGCGCGGTGGTCCCTCGGTCGGCGAACATCCCCGCCACGCTACCTCAGGGCAGATCGCGCCCCGGGTGCGCGCGCGGCGAGGCGGCATCCTCGTCACGCGGCTCGACGGGGACCGGCTCGGGGTCGTCGTCGGGGAGCGTGCGCTCGGCGTCGGTTCCGCTCGGCGGGGTCGTCGGCAGGGGCTCGGGAGGCGCATCCGCTCGCCCCTCGAGAACCCGCCGCTCGGCCGCCTCAACCGCTGGCGTCGCGGCGATCGGCGTCACCTCGCCGGTATCGCGCTGGTGCGTCTGCGGATGATGACGTGCCAGCTGGAAGACCCCGAACACCGCCACGGCGCCGGCGACGATCCAGGCGATGATCGCCGGCAGCGGGACCTTCGAGGCCTCACCGAGCACCACGACGGCGATCGCCACGGCGACCATCGGATCGACGACCGTCAGCCCGGCGATCACCAGGTCGGGCGACCCGACCGAGTAGGCGGTCTGCACGAAGTAGGCGCCCAGCGCCGCCGCCCCGATCAGCGCGACGATCGCCAGGATGCTCAGCCACTCGAAGTTGCCGGTGCGGATGCGCGTGATCACGACCTTGGCGAGGGTGGCGACGAAGCCGTAGAGCACGCCCGCGGCGATGATGTAGAACAGCGCCGGCAGCTTCTGGCGGAACAGCGCGAAGCCGGTCGCCAGCACCGCCACGACGACCGCCAGGATGATGACCACCGTGAGCAGCTGCGTCTCGCCGATGTGGGTGTCGACCGCGAAGATCGCCGCCGTCACGACGAACACGCCGACGCCCGCGACGCACAGCGAGATCGCCCGGATCGCCTGCTTGTCGAGCCGCACCTTCGACACGCGGGCATTGAGCATCGACGTGATGATCAGGCCGACGACGCCGAGCGGCTGCACGACGATGAGCGGCGCGAAGCCGAGGCTCGTGAGCTGGAACACGATCGCGAGCCCGAGCATGATCGAGCCGAACAGCCACGAGGGGCGCACCAGCAGGCGCAGCAGCTGCTGCAGGTTCAGGCCGGCCTTCGCGCCGGAGCCGTGCGACGCCTCCACCTTGACGACGCCGCGATGCTGCAGCTGCGCGCCGACCGAGAGGAACACCGCGCCGACCAGCGCGATCAGGATGCCGACGAGGGCGTTCCCGTCCAGGGTCTGGAGGTTCTCGAGGTCGGGCGACACCCTGCGACACTACCCGCGCATCCCCCGATAGCCTGGACATATGGCCGTCCTCCCCATCTGCATCACGGGAGAACCCGTGCTCCACCAGCGGGCCGACGAGGTCGGGACGATCGACGATCGCATCCGCACGCTCGTGACCGACCTGTACGACACCATGGCCGCCGCGCCGGGTGTCGGTCTGGCGGCGCCGCAGGTCGGCATCCCGCTGCGGCTCTTCGTCTACGACTGGACCGACGAGGACGGGCGCCGTCACCGCGGCACCGCGATCAACCCGACCCTCTTCATCGCGCCGGGTCCGATCGGCGAGCCGGACGAGGACGACGACTCCGAGGGCTGCCTCTCGGTGCCGGGCGAGCGCTTCCCGCTGCTGCGGTCGCAGCGCGCCCTGCTGCGCGCGACCGACGTGGGCGGCAACGACTACGAGATCGAGGCGACCGGCTGGCTCGCCCGCATCTTCCAGCACGAGTACGACCACCTCGACGGTGTGCTCTACGTCGACCGCCTCCAGCTGCCGTTCTCGCGCCGTGCGCAGAAGGCCGTGCGGAAACAGGGCTGGGGCGCCGCCGGCGCCTCGTGGCTGCCGGGCGTCGACGACCTCGAGGGCTGAGCGACCGCGCCCTGTCGGAAACTCAGGCGTTGTGCGTGTGGCGATGACGTCGCGGCGCGCGGAATCAAAGGTGTGGCGGATCAACGCCTGAGTTTCCGACATCGCGTCGAGCGGCTCGGCTCGGCAGCTGCGCGGATGGCGTTGCGTGGGAGCGCGGCGCCGGGTGGATGCGTGGAGTCGGGTGGTTGCGCGGCGCCGGCTAGAGCGGGACGCCGTGCACGCCGTTGTGGTGCCGCAGGTCGGGGAAGCTCGCGACCACCGAGAAGCCGACTCCCGCGATCCGGTTCGCGGTGAAGACGCCGCCGAAGAGTTCGGTGCGCTCGCGCATCTCGGTGATCCCGCGACCCCAGGGCGTCTCGGTCAGCGCGGCGAGGTCGTCGCCGGCGCTGTACGCGGCCGGATCGTCGGGGTCGGAGCCGGCGCGGATCGCGGTCGCCCGCTCGCCGTCGTCGTCGATCTGCAGCTGCAGGGCATCCGTCGACCACCGCAGCGCGACGGTCGCGGTCGTGCCCTCTCCCCCGTGCGCCGCGGCGTTCTGCAGCGCCTGCTGCACGATGCGCAGCAGGGCGAGGTCGGCGGCGGGCGTCAGCTCGAAGGGTTCGCCGAAGGAGCGCAGGGTCGCGGTGACGCCGGTTCCGGCCAGGGCGTCGACGAGGCGGTCGAGGTCGGCGAGTCCCGGCGTCGAGCCGAGCTCGGCCGCGTCTGCGGCGCCGTCGCGGGCCAGAGTCGACCCGCGTCGCAGGTCGGCGAGGGCGCGGCGCGCCGCATCCACGAGCCCGTCGGCGGCGCGGGTGGCGGCCCCCGCATCCGTGCCGGCGATCCGGCGGATGCGATCGGCCTGCGCGATGACGTCGGTCAGTGCCGCCGCGGCCAGGTCGTCGAGCTCGCCGGCGATGCGGAGTCGATCGGTCTGCTCGGCCAGCGTGAGCTCGAACTCGACGCGGTCGGACTCGGCGCGCTGCAGCGCCGCGCGAGCGCGCACGGCGGCGGCGCGGTTCACGAGCCACAGGACGAGGAGCACGACGGCCGCGATCGCGAGGGCGAGCAGAGCGATCGTGAGGATCATCGATCCTCCGGGAACGCTCGCGGCGGGGTTGTCCTGCACGGTCTGAGAGTAGCGGGAGTCGCGCGGGCATCGGTTCGGGCTGTCCGGACACGGGTCGAGGCCCCGGGAGCGCATCCCGAGGCCTCGATGTCGCACGCTGTGCTCGTGGCCGACGATCAGCCGCGCGGCGGCATCGGCGGCTGCTGATTCGCGCGCAGCACCTCGAGGCGTGCGCGGTACTCCTGCTCCTCGATGTCGCCGTTCGCGAAGCGGTCGGCGAGAACCGCCTCGGCGCTGCGCGCGCCGCTGGTGGTCGCCCAGTGCGCGGCGTGCGGGCCGTAGCCGTTCGACCACGCGGCGCGGCGCCAGCGACGACCGACGAACGCGAAGATCACGCCCAGCACGACGATCCAGAACAGCGGGATGAGGAAGAAGAGCCACGGTGCCCCGCCGCCGACCCAGTGCGGGTGCGCGGCGAGGGCGGTGAGAGCGGTTGCGGTGATCATGATGTCCCTTGCTCGAAACGGCCCGGTGCTTCCGGGTGCTTCCAGCGTCGTCGTGGCGGGCCCCGCGCGAATCCGCCGCCGGGACCCGCCGACTACTCCCCCGAGACGATCGCGGGGCGGCAAACAGCATCCCGTGGAAGCCCCGCGCGCCGCTGCGCCGGTGCGCCGCCGCCTCACGTCAGCGTTGTGTCGGAAACTCAGGCGTTGAGGTCGGACGGGCGCGCGGATGCACGCGGATCGCGAGGCGCCGACGCGACAACGCCTGAGTTTCCGACAGCGACGATCGACGGGCGGCACGGCTGTCGCGGGGCGGCACACGACCGGCGCGGCAGATGAGGGCCGCAGAAGATGCTGGTGCGTCAGGCGGCGTGACCGGGACGCACGAGCCCCGTCTCGTAGGCCACGACGACGAGCTGCACGCGGTCGCGCGCCAGCAGTTTCGACATGATGCGCGAGACGTGCGTCTTCGCGGTGAGCGGACTCAGGAACAGCGAGCGCCCGATCTCCTCGTTCGTCAGCCCCTGACCGACGAGCGTCAGCACCTCGCGCTCGCGGTCGGTGAGCGGCGCGAGCCGCGCATCGTCGAGCGGACCGGTGAGGGTGCCGGCCACCTGCTCGAGCAGGCGGCGCGTCACGCGCGGGCTGAGCAGAGCATCCCCCTCGGCGGCGACGTGCACGGCGCGGATGAGCTCGACGGGCTCGGTGTCCTTGACCAGGAACCCCGACGCGCCCGCCCGGATCGCGCGCGCGACGTACTCGTCGAGCTCGAACGTCGTCACGATCACGATGTGCGTGCCGGCGAGCTCGGGCCGCGCGACGAGCTGCTCGGTCGCCCAGAGCCCGTCGCCGTCGGGCATGCGGATGTCCATGAGCACGACGTCGGGGTGGGTGCGCGCGACGAGATCGACCGCGTCGCGCCCGGTCGCCGCCTCGCCGACGACCTCGAGGTCGGGCTCGGCGTCGAGCAGGCTGCGGAAGCCCGCCCGGATGAGGTGCTGGTCGTCGGCGAGCACGATGCGGATCACGGGGTCTCCTGCGGTTGTCCGGCCGGCGGGGCGGCCTCGTCGGCGGCTGTGGCGACGGCGGGCGGGGTCGTGACGGCATCGCGTCCGGACGTCGTGCCCGGGACCCCCTCAGCGTTGTCGGGCGACTCGGCGACGGGGATGCGCGCCGCGAGTCGCATGCCGGGCGCGGCATCGGCGATCTCCAGCGATCCGCCGAGCAGCTCGGCGCGCTCGCGCATGCCGAGCAGGCCTCGTCCCTCCGGCGCGCCGCCGCGGCCCGATCCGTCGTCGACGACCGTCAGCACGAGCTCGCCGGGGCCACGCCGCAGTGTCAGGCGCACCCGCCGCGCGCCCGAGTGCCGCCGCACGTTCGTCAGCGCCTCCTGCGTGATCCGGTACAGAGCGGTCTGCGCCGCCTGCGGGACGTCGGCGAGGGATGCCGGTGCCGGCATGTCCAGCGTCACCTCGAGACCGCCGCGCCGGGAGTCGTCGGCGAGTTCGCCGAGGCGCGAGAGATCGGCGGTCGGCACGAGCGGCGCATCCCGGTCGTCGGAGCGCAGCACGCCCAGCACCGCGCGCACCTCGTCGAGCGCGGACTTGCTCGTCTCCTTGATCGCGACGAGCGACGCCTCGGCCTGCTCGGGTCGGCTCTGCAGCAGATGCAGACCGACCCCGGCCTGCACGTTGATCGAGCTGAGCGAGTGGGCGAGCACGTCGTGCAGCTCGCGGGCGATGCGCACGCGCTCGGCCTGCAGCGCCTCCTGCTGCTGCTGCCGCCGCCGGGCGCGGATCTCGCCGAAGCGCTCGCGGCGTCCGCGCATCCCCTCGCCGATGCCGACGACGACGAGGATGCCGATGGTCACGACCGCGATGCGCCAGGGCTCCCAGCGGTAGCCGGCGGCGAGGCCGATCGTGATGGTGCCGATCCAGCAGGCGGTGATCGAGATGAACGCCCAGCGCCGCGCGCCGCGCACCAGCGCGCTGAGGAGCGCGAAGGCGAGCGCGATGTACGGCGGGCCGAAGCGGATGTCGAGGAACATGTCGACGGCGGCGGCGAGCGAGACGATCGCGACGACGGGGCCGGGGAAGCGTCGGGCGAAGGCGAGGGCGATCGGTCCGACCAGGGCCAGGCCGATCGTGAGGGCGGCGAGCTGCGGTGCGAGTCCGAGGAAGCGCGCCGCGATGAGCGACGACGGCACCTGCACGAGGAAGCTGATGACGACCGGCGCCCAGAGCGTGAACGCGCGCGGCATGCGCCAGGCGGGGCCGTCGTCTTCCCATTGCTCCGGCCGCCGCATGGCTCGATGCTACGCGCGGGCGGGTGCGGCGCCATCGCCGCCAGGGAGGCGGCCGCTACTCCCCCGGGAGTACCTCGGCCGTCGCCCTGCGCCCTGTCGGAAACTCAGGCATTGAAGATGCGGCGCGTCGGAGAGCCCGATCGAGAGCGGAGAGCCCGAGCTCTAACGCCTGAGTTTCCGACACCGCCGCGGGCGGCACAGGCCGGGTCGGATCGACGAGGGCCGGGAACGACGAAGGCCCGGCGTGAACCGGGCCTTCGGAAGGGCTCCCCCATCTGGACTCGAACCAGAAACCTATCGGTTAACAGCCGATTGCTCTGCCAATTGAGCTATGGAGGAAAGCTGCCTGAACAGCCGGATCAGACTACCAGGGATTCGGAGTGCCGCTGAACGCGCGCCGCCTCACGGGCGCGTCGCGACGGTCGCCCAGGGCGTGTCGTCGACCCGCAGCAGATGCGTCGGCGAGGGCACCGCGATCGAGCCGCGCGGTGTCGGCGCGGCGTGCCCGGTGGGGTCGAGCGCGTAGGCGCTGACCGAGCTCGAGAGCTGGTCGGCCACGAGCAGCAGGTCGTCGACGACGAGCAGGTGTCGCGGCCAGTCCCCGGTGGAAGGGATCGAGTCGAGCGCGGTGAGCCGGGCCCGTCCGCGCGGCCGGTCCGCCTCCGTCTCCGCGACGGCGACGCGCACGCGCGCGATCCGGTTCGATCCGCGCAGCCCGACGTGCACGACGCCCGAGCGCCGGTCGAGCGCGAGACCCGCCGCATGATCGCCCTCCACCGCGCCGGGCAGGGCCACGCTCTCGAGGAGCGCGAGCGCCGGAGCGATCTGGATGCGGTGCGCGGTCCCGTCGAGCTCCCCCAGCACGAGCACGGTGCCGTCGTGGAGCGGCAGCAGATCGCGGGGGCCGGTCCCCGGCGGGAACGCGAGCGCGTCGAGTTCCTCGCCCGCATCCGCGATGCGGACGACCCGATCGGAGCCGAGGTCGGCGATCAGCCGGGAGTCATCAGCGAATCCGAGTGTCGTGTGGGCGTGCGCCGCGTCCTGCTCGGGTCGAGGGCCCGAGCCGTCGAAAGCCACGACCAGGTCATACGTCGTGGCCATGCCGTTCTCGAGGCGGTGGCGACTGGCGGTGCCACCCGTGTAGCTCGCGACCCAGACCGCGTCGTCGGCGACGCTCAGATGGCACGGAGCGGCGCTTCCCGTCGCGGTGCGGGCCACGAGTCGCGCAGGAGCACCGTCGGCCGTGCTGGACGGCGCGACTGCGGTGGCGACGGCGTCGGCGTGCTCAAGAGCCGCATAGAGCGGCGCAAGTGCCACATCCGGCGCGTCCGGTGCCGAGGTGCTCGACCCCGACCGCCCGAGCTCGCCGAGGGCGAGCCACGACGGCGACGGCATCTCGAGCACGAGACCGTCGAGCGCCAGCGCCCCGCGCTCGTCGATGCGGATGCGCGACACGCCCCGCGCCGACCCGCCCATGTCGGGGCCGTAGCCCCCGACGAGGAGCGTCGCGCTCACGGCAGGCGCGCGTGCCGCGGGTACAGCGACGACAGCGCCTCGACGTACTCGTGCGTCGGCTCGGCGAGCACGCGCTCCATCTGGCCGAGGCCGACGATCGCGCCGGCGTGCATCACGGCGACGCGGTCGGTGATGTAGCGCAGCTCGCGCAGGTCGTGACCGACCACGACGGCGGAGAAGTTCCGCTCCCGCTGCAGGTCGGCCAGCACGCCGAGGATGCGGCCGCGAACGAGCACGTCGACGCCCATGGTCGGCTCATCGGCGACCAGCAGTCGCGGCTCGAGCACGAGCGCCTTGGCGAGGGCCACGCGCTGACGCTGCCCGCGGCTGAGCTCGTGCGGGAAGCGCTCGAGAACGGTCAGCGGCAGGCGCACCGCGTCGATCAGCGCGGCGACGTGCCCGCCGGCCTCGAGCCGGTCGAAGCGGCGGTCGCGGTCGTAGATCGGCTCTGCCACGTTCTCGGCGATCGTCAGGTGCGGCGTGAGCACGGCCTCGGCGTCCTGTGGCAGGTAGCCGACCTCGAGGCCGAGAAGGTCGCGCGTGCGGCGGCCGGCATCCCGCACCTGGTGACCGAGCACCTTGAGCGAGCCGCCGACGATGACCGGACCGGGCGCGCTGCCGCGACGCAGGCGCCCGGCGATCGCCGCGGCGAGGGTGCTCTTGCCCGAGCCCGCCTCGCCCACGACGCCGAGGATGCCGCCCGCCGGCACCTGCAGCGTGACCCCGTCGACGGCGGGGCACGCGCCGGGCCGCCGGGTGTACCCGACCGTCAGGTCGTCGGCCACCACGACCGGTGCGCTGTCGTCGCCGTCCATGCCGAAGCGGCCCCCGTTCTGCGTGCGCGGCGCGGTCGGCGCCGGAACACTCATCGTGTCATGCCGAGGCGGCCTCGGCATCCGGGTCGGCCCCGGCGGCCATCGTCGCGCGGCGCTCCTCGCGGCGCTCCGCCTGACGCACCGGATCGGGCACCGGCAGGGATGCCAGCAGCCGCCGGGTGTACGGGTCCTGCGGGCTGCCGAGCACCTCCGCGGCGCGACCCTGCTCGGCGACCTTGCCGTGATGCAGCACCACGACCCGGTGCGCGAGCTGGTCGACCACGGCCAGGTCGTGCGTGATGAACAGCGAGGCGAAGCCGAAGCGCTCCTGCAGCTCGGCGAAGAGCTCGAGCACGCGCGCCTGGACCGACACGTCGAGCGCGCTGGTCGGCTCGTCGGCGATGAGCAGCTTCGGATCGAGCGCGAGAGCGCGCGCCAGGGACGCCCGCTGACGCTGGCCGCCCGAGAGCTCGTGCGGGAACCGGTCGCCGTAGGCGCGCGGCAGCTGCACGGCCTCCATCAGCTCGTCGACGCGTCCGCGCGCCGCGTTCGCGTCGCGGGCCACGCCGTGCACGATGAGCGGCTCGGCCACGCACTGGGCGATCGTCAGCAGCGGGTTGAAGCTCGTCGCCGGATCCTGGAAGACGAACCCGATGTCCTTGCGGTGCGGCCGGAAGTCGCGCTCGCGCATCCCGTTCATCTCGACGCCGAGCACGTCGAGCGAGCCGCCGGTCACCTTGGTGAGCCCGGCGATCGCGCGCCCGATCGTGGTCTTGCCCGAGCCGCTCTCGCCGACCAGTCCCAGCACCTCGCCGGGGCCCAGGTCGAACGAGACGCCGTCGACGGCGGTGAAGCCGCGGCGGCCCAGACGGCCGGGGTACTCGATCACGAGGTCCTTCGCCCGCACGAGCGGCTCCCCCGGCTCGGGCTGCGCCCGGTCGACGATCTCGAGCTTCGGCACCGCCGCGAGCAGGGTCTTCGTGTAGTCGGCCTGCGGGTTCGCGAACAGCTCGCGCACCGGCGCCGTCTCGACGGTCTCGCCCCGGTACATGACCATGACCCGGTCGGCCAGGTCGGCCACCACGCCCATGTTGTGCGTGATGAGCACGATCGCCGTGCCGAACTCGTCGCGGCAGCGGCGCAGCAGGTCGAGGATCTCGGCCTGCACCGTCACGTCGAGCGCTGTCGTCGGCTCGTCGGCCACGATGACCGCCGGGTCGAGCACGAGCGCCATCGCGATGATCACGCGCTGCTTCTGCCCGCCCGAGAACTGGTGCGGGTAGTAGTCGATCCGCTTCTCGGGCTCGGGGATGCCGACCCGGCGCAGGATGTCGATCGCCCGCGTGCGGGCTTCGGCCTTGCCGACGCCGCCGTGGGCCCGCAGGCCCTCCGCGATCTGCCAGCCGACCGTGTAGACGGGGTTGAGCGCGGTCGACGGCTCCTGGAACACCATGGCCGCGTCGGCGCCGCGCAGCTGCTGCAGGCGCGCGGGCGAGGCGGTGAGCACGTCGGTGCCGCGCAGAACGACGGCGCCCTGCGCCGTCGCGGTCTCGGGCAGCAGACCCAGGATCGTGCGGGCGGTGACGGTCTTGCCGCTGCCGGACTCGCCCACGATCGCGAGCACCTCGCCGGGCGCGACCTGCAGCGACACGTGGTCGACGGCGTGCACGTCGCCGCCGTCGGTCGTGAACACGACGTCGAGATCGCGGATGTCGACCGCCGCGTCGGCGGTCGGCCCGCTCACGGTGTTCGAGCTCATCGGGCTCCCTCCGTCTCGATCGTGGCGGGGGCCGCCGCGGCAGCCGCATCCGCCGCGGTGGAACCGCGCCGACGCCGGCGCGCCCGCAGACGCGGGTCGGCCAGGTCGTTGAGGCTCTCGCCGATCAGCGTGATGCCCAGCACCACGAGCACGATCGCGAGGCCCGGGAAGACGCTCGTCCACCAGATGCCGGCGGTCACGTCGGAGAGCGACTTGTTGAGGTCGTAGCCCCACTCCGCCGCCTGCGTCGGCTCGATGCCGAAGCCGAGGAAGCCGAGGCCGGCGAGCGTGAGGATCGCCTCCGAGCTGTTGAGCGTGAAGATCAGCGGAAGCGTGCGGGTCGAGTTGCGCAGCACGTGGCGGAACATGATGCGCGGCGCCCGCGCTCCCACGACCTTGGCGCTCTCGACGAACGCCTCCGACTTCACCCGCACGGCCTCCGCGCGGATCACGCGGAAGTACTGCGGCACGAAGACGACCGTGATCGAGATGGATGCCGCGAGCACGCCGCCGAGCAGGTCAGACTCGCCGCCCGTGATCACGATCGCCGCGACGATCGCGAGCAGCAGCGTCGGGAAGGCGTAGACCGCATCCGCGATCACGACCAGCACCCGATCGACCCAGCCGCCGAGGTAGCCGGAGACGAGACCGAGCAGGATGCCGGCGAAGATCGACAGCAGCACGGCGAAGACGATGACCAGCAGCGCGGTCTGCGAGCCCCAGATCACGCGCGAGAGCACGTCGAATCCGCCGACCGTGGTGCCGAGCAGGTGCTTCGCCGACGGCGGCTCCTGCGGCGAGAAGCGGCCCGCGTCATCCCGCAGCTGGTTGAAGCTGTACGGCGCCAGCAGCGGGGCGAAGATCGCCGTGAGCAGGAAGATCCCGGTGATCACGAGGCCCGCGACGAGCATGCCGCGCTGCAGGCCGACGCTCTGCCGCAGCTGGTGCACGACCGGCAGGCGGCGCCAGACGGCGCCGAGCGAACGGGGGTTCGAGGTGACGTTCTCGGACATCAGAACCTCACTCTCGGGTCGACGATCGCCGCGACGATGTCGACGATGAAGTTGGTCACGGCGACGATCACGGCCAGCAGCGCGACGATGCCCTGCACGGCGACGAAGTCGCGCGCCTGCAGGTAGTGGGCGACCTGGAAGCCCAGGCCCTCCCACTCGAAGGTCGTCTCGGTCAGCACGGCGCCACCGAGCAGCACCGCGATCTGCAGGCCCATGACCGTGATGATCGGCACGAGCGCCGGACGCAGGGCGTGCTTGCGCACGAGGCGCGACTCGCGCACGCCGCGCGAGCGGGCGGCATCCACGTAGGGCATCGAGAAGGTGCCGATCACGTTCGTGCGCACGAGGCGCAGGAAGATGCCGGCGGTGAGCAGACCGAGCGCGAGACCCGGCAGCACGGCGTGCGAGAGCACGTCGCCGATGACCGCGCCGTTGCCGGTGCGCAGAGCGTCGATCAGGTAGATGCCGGTCGGCGAGTCGATGCTCGTGATCTGCAGCTCGGTGCGGGCGGAGGCGCGCCCCGCGACCGGCAGCACGTCGAGCCAGACCGAGAAGATCAGCTTGAGCAGCAGTCCGGCGAAGAACACGGGAGTCGCGTAGCAGAGGATCGCGAAGATGCGCAGCACGGCATCGGGCCAGCGGTCGCGCAGGTAGGCGGCCAGCATCCCGAGCGGGATGCCGACGATGAGGGCGACGATCAGCGCGTAGAACGCGAGCTCGAGGGTCGCGCCGCCGTACTCGAGCAGCAGCTTCGTGACGGGCTGGTTGTCGGTGAGCGTCGTGCCGAAGTCACCGCGCGCGATCTGGCCGAGGTACTCGAAGTACTGCACCAGAATGGGCCGGTCGTAGCCGGCCTCGTGGATGCGCTCCTGCAGCTGCGCCGCGCTGAGGCGCCCGCCCTGAGCGGCGGTGATGGGGTCGCCGGTGACCCGCATGAACAGGAACACCATCGTCACGAGGATGAAGACGGTGGGGAAGATCAGGAGGAATCGCACCAGCAGATAGCGGGCGAGGCCGCCTCCGCCGGACTTCGACCGCGCCGGCTTGGCGGCGGTCGGGGGTGAGGCCGGAGCCTCCGTGGTGGTGGTCATGGAGAGCCTGTCGGGTCGTGCGGGAGGGGATGGATCACGCGATCCATCCCCTCCCTGGTCTCACTGGAGCGCGATGATCGCGGGGATCACTTCTCCAGCGGGGCGAAGCGGAACTTGAACGAGGCGTCGAGCGTGACGCCCTTCAGGTCCGCGGTCGACACGACGACCTGCTTGCCCGTGAGCAGAGGCAGCGTCGAGATGTCCTTCGCCTCGAGCTCCTGCGCCTGCTCGATGAGCGTGGTGCGCGCGGCCTCGTCCTGCTCGGTCTGCTCGCCCTGGATGGCCTTGGTCACCTCGGGGTTCTCGTAGCCGTTCTGCAGGAATCCGCCGCCGACCGGGTTGCCGTCGGCATCCGTGCCCGGGAGGAAGAAGACGCTGAGGTAGTTGTCCGCGTCCGAGTAGTCCGGGAACCAGCCCATCTGGAAGACCGGGTACGAGTTGACGCGCTCCTTCGAGTACGTCACCCACTCGGTCGACTTCAGGTTGACGGTGAACAGCTCCGACGACTCCAGCTGGCTCTTGATCGCGGCGTACTCATCCGCCGAGCTCTCGCCGTAGTGGTCGGGGTTGTACTGCAGGTCGATCTGCACCGGGGTCTGCACGCCGGCGTCGGAGAGGAACTTCGCGGCCTGGGCCAGGTCGGGAGCGCCGTCCTTGCCGTAGAGGTCCTTGAACGGCGTGGATGCGCCGGTCAGCCCCTCGGGGACCGGCGAGTAGGCCGGGGTGTAGGTGTCCTTGTAGACGTCCTTCGCGAGGGCGTCGCGGTCGACCGTCGCGGCGATCGCCTGGCGCACCGCGAGGGCCTTCGCCGGATCGGCCTCGGCCGTGTCGGTGCCGAACGGCATCGTGCGGAAGTTGAACACCATGTAGCGCTGCTCGCCACCGGGGCCGTCCCAGACCTTCAGGCTGTCGTCCTTGCGCAGGTCGGCGATGTCGGTCGGCGTGAGGCTGCGGTAGGCGGCGTCGATCTCGCCCTTCTGCACCTCGAGCTTCATGTTCGACGACTGGGCGTAGTAGTTCAGCAGGATGCCGGCGTTCTTGGCCTTGCCGAGCAGACCGTCGTAGTCCTTGTTCGGCAGGAAGCTGATCTGCTTGTTGAGCGAGAACTTGTCGATCGTGTACTGACCGGCGAAGCCGTCGCCCTTGACGACGTCGTCGTCGGGCGTGACCTTCGTGGCCGAGAACGTGTCCTCGTCGACGATCGGGCCGGCCGGGCTCGACAGGATCTGCGGCCAGGTCTGGTCGGCGCTCTTCAGCGTGAAGACGACCGTGGTGTCATCCGGGGTGTCGATGCTGTCGAGGTTCGCCAGCAGCGACGCCGGGCCGTTGGGGTCGTTGATCTTGATGACGCGCTCGAAGCTGAACTTGACGTCGGAGCTCGTGAGGTCGTTGCCGTTCGCGAATTTCAGACCCGACTTGAGCTTGACCGTGTACTCGGTCGGCTGCGTGAACTCGGCCGACTCGGCGATGTCGGGCTCGACGTCGGGCTTGCCGTAGTCGGTGTTCACCAGGAACGGGAAGACCTGGGTCTGCACGGCGTAGGAGCCGTTGTCGTACGAGCCGGCCGGGTCGAGCGTGGTCAGCTTGTCGGTGGTGCCGACGACGAGCAGATCGCCGGAGCCCGAGTCGCCGCCGCCGGCGGCGCAGCCGGCGAGGGCGAGGGCGAGGGTCGCGGTGCTCGCGGCGACGGCGAGCGTGCGCGCCCGTCGCGAGCGGAAAGCGGAACTCATGGTGGTTGTCCTCTTCTCTGTGCAGGGGGACGTGCCGTGCGTACCCGGGGTGTCAGGAGACGGCGCTCCACAGTCCTAGCACAGCACGCGCGTCCGACGCCCCCGGATGCGGGGTGCTCGGCCGGATCGTCATGAGGCCGAAACACGCCCGCGGCCGGGCTGCGAGGGCGCTGGACGGCGGCTGGTGGAGGTGGGGCCGCCGCCAGTGCGTGAGATCCGCCGGGTCTACTGCTCGGTGAGGCGGCGACGCTGGGTCTCGAGACCCAGGAGCTCGCGACTCAGCTCGGCGGCGCGCATCCCGTCGCCCCCGGCCTGCGCGCGCATGAGCGAGCCCTGCAGGTCGGACTTGCGCCGCACCAGCTCGCGCTCGACCACGCCGATCACGACGCCGCGCGCGTAGGCGTCGACCTGGCTGCTCTTCGCGAGCAGCGGGGCGACGCCCATCTGGCTGACCAGGCTCTGGTACGGCGCGGGCACCTCGGCCGCGACGATCGTCAGCCACTCCGCCGACCCGAGCTTGTCGAGCGACGCGCCGATGCCGTCGCGCACGACCGCGAGGGTCTCGTTCGCGAAGCGCGAGCGCACAGCCTCCTGGATGAGCTCGGAGCCCACCGCATCCGGACGCTGCAGGATCGCCATGAGCGCGTCGCGCTCCAGTCGCGACGACACGTCGACGGGCAGCGAGGTCAGGTCGACGCGCAGGTCGGGCGGGCTCTGGATGCTGGGGTCGGCGCCGGACGACGCCTCGCCGTTCGCGGGGTACCGGCCGTCGCCCGGCGCGCCTGCGGCGCCGTGGGCGTATCCGCCGCCCGCGGAGCCGTCCGCACGGCGCGTGTCGCCGGGGCGACCACCGCTCGAACCGCTCTGGGCGCCGCGCGCGGCACGATGGCGCGCCGCATCCACGGCCCGGTCGACCTCCGTCGGGTCCATTCCGAGCCAGCCCGCGAGATTGCGCACGTAGCCCGCGTTGAGCGCGCGGTCGCGGATGCCCGCGACGACCGGAGCCGCGGAGCGCAGCGCCGCGACCCGCCCCTCGACCGTCTCGAGATCGTGCGCGGCGAGCTGGCGGCGCACCATGAACTCGAACATCGGCTTGCGCTCGTCGATGAGCTGGCGCACGGCGCCGTCGCCGCGGTTGAGGCGCAGGTCACAGGGGTCGAGACCAGCGGGCGCCACCGCGACGAAGGTCTGCGCGGCGAAGCGCTGCTCCTCGGCGAAGGCGCGGGTCGCGGCCTTCTGGCCCGCCTCATCCGGGTCGAAGGTGAAGATGACCTCGCCGGTCGTGTCGGTGTCGCCGAGCACGCGGCGCACCACCTTGATGTGATCGACGCCGAAGCTCGTTCCGCAGGTGGCGACCGCGGTGGTGACGCCCGCCAGGTGGCAGGCCATCACATCCGTGTAGCCCTCGACGACGACGACCTGCTTGCCGCGGGCGATGTCGCGGCGGGCCAGATCGAGCCCGTAGAGCACCTGGCCCTTGTGGTAGATCGGCGTCTCGGGGGTGTTGAGGTACTTCGGGCCCTTGTCCTGGTCGTCGGGCAGCAGCTTGCGCGCGCCGAAGCCGATCGTCGCGCCGGTCACGTCGCGGATCGGCCAGATCAGGCGCCCGCGGAAGCGGTCGTAGGCGTTGCCGCGGTCGTTCGTCGAGAGCAGGCCCGCCGTGACGAGCTCCTCCTGCGAGAAGCCCTGGGCCTTGAGCGCCGTTCCGAGCGCGTCGAACGACTTCGGGGCGAAGCCGACGCCGAAGTGCTCGGCCGCCGCCGGATCGAAGCCGCGGCCGCCGAGGAAGTCGCGGGCCAGCTGGGCTTCGGGCGTGGCCAGCTGCTGCTGGAAGAACGTCTCCGCGGCCGTGTTCGCCGCGATCAGACGGGCCCGGCTGCCGTAGTCGCTCTTGGCCTCGCCGCCGTCTTCGTAGTGCAGCTCGAAGCCGATGCGGCCCGCGAGGCGCTCGACGGCCTCGCGGAAGCTCACGTGGTCCATGCGCTGCAGGAAGGTGTAGACGTTGCCGCCCTCACCGCAGCCGAAGCAGTGGTAGAACCCGACCTGGGGTCGCACGTGGAAGCTCGGGCTGCGCTCGTCGTGGAACGGGCAGAGGCCCTTCATCGAGCCGACGCCGGCGCTCTTCAGCGTGACGTACTCGCCGATGATGTCGGCGATGTTGGTCCGTGCCCGCACCTCGTCGATGTCGCTCTGTCGGATGAGGCCGGGCATAGCCGAATCCTACGGATCCGCGCGCGCTCCCGCCGACCGCGTCCCCAGGCGCGCTGACGAGCCCGGCATGCCGCTTCGGCGGCCTGTCGGAAACTCAGGCGTTGGCGGACGAAGCACGCGTCACCCGGGCGGCCTCCGGGGTCAGCGGATGCGCAACGCCTGAGTTTCCGACAGCGCGCCCCCTGGCGGAGGGCTTGCATGAGATCTCGCCGGTTCGGCGGAGCTCAGCCGACGAGGCGCTCGTGGCGCGCCATGGCCGACTGGTCGGTGAGCGAGGCGACCTGGTCGACGATCACGCGGCGGCGCGCCGTGTCGTCGGACGCCTCGGCCCAGTCGGCGGCGAAGCCCGCATCCAGGTGCTCCGGCCCCGACGCCCAGAGCTGGTCGGCGAGCTCGGTCAGGATGCCGCGCTGCGCTGCATAGAGCGGCTGGCGCGCGTTGGTCGACATCACGTTCGCGGCGACGATCCCCTTGAGCACGGCGATCTCGGCGCGCGTCTCCTCGGGCACGACGACCGAGCCGCCGAAGCGGGCGAGCGAGCCCGAATAGGCGTGCCGGGTCGCGTGCACGGCCTCGTGGGCGAACCGTCCGATCAGCTGGCTCGTCAGGTTCTTCAGGCGCGCGAGGTCGGCGCGGCTGCCGTCCCAGCGGTCGATCCAGTAGGCGAGGCCGTCGAGGCGGTCGAAGGCGGCCATCAGGCCGTCGCGGTCGATCTCGCCGCCGATCCAGTCGAACATCGCGTCGACGAGGTCGGCGTGATCGACTCGCGCGCTCAATGCGCGCACGTCGAGATAGCCGCTCACGATCGCATCCTCGAAGTCGTGCACCGAGTAGGCGATGTCGTCGCTGAGGTCCATGACCTCGGCCTCGATGCAGCGCACCCGCTCGGGAGCGCCGGCGCGCAGCCACTCGAATACCGGGGTGTCGTCGGCGTAGAAGCCGAACTTGCTGCGACCCGAGGGGTCGGGGATGCCCTGCTGCTCAGGCCACGGGTACTTGCAGCTCGCGTCGAGGCTCGCGCGGGTGAGGTTCAGGCCGACGCTCGTGGCCGACCCGTCCGCCTCGCGCCGGAACACCTTCGGCTCGAGCCGCGTCAGCAGACGCAGCGTCTGCGCATTGCCCTCGAAGCCGCCGATGTCGTGCGACCACTCGTTGAGCGCCCGCTCGCCGTTGTGTCCGAACGGCGGATGCCCGAGATCGTGCGAGAGGCACGCGGTGTCGACGACATCGGGGTCGAGACCGAGGCTCGCCGCGAGCTCGCGACCCACCTGGGCCACCTCGAGCGAGTGCGTCAGACGGTTGCGGGCGAAGTCCAGGCCGGCGGTCGGGCTGAGCACCTGCGTCTTGGCGGCGAGCCGGCGCAGCGCGCTCGAGTGCAGCACGCGGGCGCGGTCACGGGCGAAGTCGCTGCGACGCGTGGAGTGACGCTCGGGCATCCAGCGCTCGGCGTCGACCTCCGTGTAGCCGGCAGCGAGGTCGCGGTCGTGCGTCTCGCTCTCCGGCCGGGCGCGCCCGTGGGTGTGCGCCTCCCGTGTGCGAGCGAGAGGCGTGCCGTGCGGCTCAGCCACCGCTGTGGTGCAGCTCGGCCGCGGTGAGCTCGGCGCGGAACGACTCCGGCAGCTCGCGGCTGTCGAGCCAGTTCTCGGGAAGGCTCGGCACCTTCGGGGTGCCCGCGCGACCGCGCTGGCCCTCGGCGTCGGCACCGGGATACGGCTGGTCGTGGTCGAGGCGGGCCAGCAGCTCGTCGATCTCGGCGAGGCTGCTCGACGCGGCGAGGGCCGCACGCAGCTCGCCCCCGACGGCGTAGCCCTTGAAGTACCAGGCGACGTGCTTGCGGATGTCGCGGCAGGCGCGGTTCTCGTCGTCGAAGAAGTCGACCAGCAGCTCGGCGTGGCGGCGGAACGCCGTCGCGACCTCGCCGAGCGTCGGCTCGGCCTTGAGCTCCTCGCCGCGGAACGCCGCCGCCAGGTCGCCGAACAGCCACGGGCGCCCGAGGCATCCTCGACCGACCACGACCCCGTCGCATCCGGTCTGCTCGACCATGCGCACGGCGTCGGCCGCGCTCCAGATGTCGCCGTTGCCGAGCACCGGGGTGCCGGTGATCGTCTCCTTCAGGGTGCCGATCGCATCCCAGTCGGCGGTGCCGGAGTAGAACTCGGCGGCCGTGCGCGCGTGCAGCGCGATGCTCGCGACGCCGGCGCCCTCGGCGGCGCGCGCGGCCTCGAGATAGGTCAGGTGATCGGAGTCGATGCCCTTGCGCATCTTGACGGTCAGCGGGATGTCGCCCGCCGCCTTCACGGCGCCCTCGACGATCGCGCGGAACAGGTCGAGCTTCCAGGGCAGCGCCGCTCCCCCGCCCTTGCGCGTGACCTTCGGCACGGGGCAGCCGAAGTTGAGGTCGATGTGGTCGGCGCGATCCTCGGCGACCAGCATCGTCACGGCCTCGGCGACGGTCTTCGGGTCGACGCCGTAGAGCTGGATCGACCGCGTCGTCTCCGACTCGTGGTGCTGGATGAGCCGCATGCTCTCGGGCGTGCGCTCGACGAGCGCGCGGCTCGTGATCATCTCGCTGACGTAGAGCCCCGCGCCGTACTCGCGGCAGAGGCGGCGGTACGCGGTGTTCGTGATGCCGGCCATGGGCGCGAGCACGACGGGCACGTCGAGCCGGAGGGGCCCGATGCTCAGCGGTGCGGCGGGCGCGAGGACGGTGGACACCCGACGATTGTCCCAGATGCCGGAGGCGCTTCGCTCCGGCGGCGGGATGCGCATCCTGTCAGGATCGGAGCATGACGAGTGCTGACCTCCCCACGGGCGCTGACGGTTCGCCTGACGACGCGCCGGGCGCCGCTGGCTCGCCCGACGACGCGTCGGGCGCCGTCGACCGCGTCGCCGTCGACGCGGCGGCGCGCGGGATCGCGATCGAGTTCCAGGAGACGACCGCCGCCGGCTCGCTCGACGAGGCGGCCGCGCAGCGCGGCATCACGCCCGCCGACATCGTCAAGACGCTCGTCGTGAAGCGGCACGACGGCGACTACCTTCTCGCCCTCGTGCCGGGAGATCGCCAGATCGCCTGGCCGAAGCTGCGGGCGCTCGTCGGCGTCAACAAGCTGCGACTGCCCGACCCCGACGCCGCGTTCGCCGCCACCGGCTACGTGCGCGGCACGATCACGCCGTTCGGATCGACGACGCCCTGGCCTGTGTACGCCGACGAGCGCATCGTGGGGCGGCGTGTCTCGATGGGTGCGGGGCGACCCGGCCGGGCGCTGACGGTGGATGCGGACGCCCTCCTCGCGGGATTCGGCGCCGTCGTGGCCGACATCACGGTGCCGCGCGAGAGCTGAGGCGCGGCGAGGCTCAACTGGGGCTCGGCGCTGCCTAGAGGATCCCGTCGTCGAGGCGCTCGACGACCTCGCGGGCGGATTCGGCATCCGCTCCGACCGGCGGCGAGTCGAGTCCGGGGATCTCGCACACCCCGTCGACGCAGACCGGGGCATCGGCGCCCACCAGCGTCAGCGCCGGGGTGGGGGCGGCGGTCGACGAGAGGGGCGCATCCACGGGCCCGGCGTTCTCGATCGGGCTCACGCGGTCTCTCCTGCCGGCTCGCGCTCGGCGGCGACCGTCTCGAGCACCTGCAGGAACGTCGCGGACTCCTGCGCGCCCGAGACGCCGTACTTCCCCTCGACGACGAAGAAGGGGACGCCGTTGATGCCATAGGCGGCGGCCTGCGCGACGTCCTGCTTGACGGCCGGGAGGAATCGGTGGTCGGCGAGCACGGCGAGGGCCTCGTCGCGGTCGAGCCCGACCTCGGCGGCGAGATCGGCCAGATCCTCGGCGCGACCCACGTGGCGGCCGTCGACGAAGTAGGCCTTCAGCAGGCGCTCCTTCAGCTCGAGCTGGCGACCGAGGCTCTTCGCCCAGTGCAGCAGCTCGTGCGCCAGCACCGTGTTCGTCTGGTGGATGTCGTCGTAGTGGTAGTCGAGGCCGACCGAGTCGGCGATGCCGGTGACGCGATCGATCATGGCGCTCGCCTGGTCGCGGGAGATGCCCTTGCGGTCGCTGAGGTAGTCGATCGGGGTGCCCTCGTAGTCGACGGGGGTATCGGGGGCGAGCTCGAAGGAGTGGTACTCGACCTCGACCTGCCCCGGGAACTCGGCCGCTGCGGCCTCGAAGCGGCGCTTGCCGATGTAGCACCAGGGACACTGCACGTCGGACCAGATGTCGACCTTGATCGGGGTGCTGGCCGCGGAGGCGGCCGGCGCGGTGGCGGTGCCCTGGCTGTCGTCGGTGGTGGTGCTCACCCCTGCCTCAACCGCACCCCGCCGGATCTATTCCCGCGGCTGCGTCGCCCGCTGCACCCGGCCCCGCAGCATCCGGTCCTGCCGCATCCCGCCCGGTCCCACCTGGCCTCGCCCTACCCGGTCCCGGCGTGTTCCGTGGTGGCCCGGTCGGAAACTCAGGCGTTCGGCGCGGTGATCGGCGTCGGAGGCGCCCATCAGGGGGCCGCCAGATGTCAGCGCCTGAGTTTCCGGCGGGTACGAGACGACCGTGGCGGCGCAGGGCCGCGTCGAGCGCGGCCAGGATGAGCGGCCAGCCGTGCCGCACGTGCTTCTCGCCGACGCGCAGCGGGGTCAATCCGGTGGCGAGCATCCGGAGATCCTTGCTGCGGTCGCTTTCGAATCGATCGACGTGGAACCGGCGGCCGTCGCACTCGAGCCCGACGCTGCGATCGACGACCAGGTCGATGTCTCCCCCGCCCTCGAGCGGGTGCTGGGCGCGCACGTGATGCCCTCGCAGCAGCAAGGGGATGCGCACCGCATCCTCGAGGATGCTCTGGCTCTTCTCGTCGACGAGTCGCGCGACCCGGCGCCCGCGCGTCCCCGCGCGGACGAGGATCGACTCGAGGTCGATCCGGTCGATCCGCCCCTCGGCATACGCCCAATCGAGCGCCATCGCGGCGACCGGGGCCGGCTCGTCGCGGATCGTGCGCTCGAGCGCGTCGAGCAGAGGCTCGACGGTGATTGGCGTCGGCCCTCGGCGCGGCAGCTCCGCATCCCAGCGCACGACCACGCCGGGTTCGCGCCGGGTGCGCGGACGGCGGCGGCCTCCGCGTGAGCGGCGCAGACGCGCATCTCCGCGCCGTACGGCGATGCGCAGCACGCCGTCGGGGCTCCACTCCCACACGCCGAGGAGTCGGAGCGCCGAGAGCCCGGCCACGATCCCGCCGACCCGCGCCGCCCGGAACTCCGGGTCGTCCGCGTCGCGCGTCGAGTACCAGCCGTTGCGTGCGCGACGGAGGCGGCCCGTGCGGACCGCGGAGGTCAGCATCCGCTCGGTGGCGCCCGCCGCGAGCAGTTGGCGAGTGCGGGCGAACCCGCCCTGGCCGTCGACCCACTCCTCCACCTGCATGCGGCCACGATGCTCGGGATCCGGGACGGGCAGCGGCCCGCGGACCGAAAGGTGCGAAGTGTCTCGAATGCACGGCCTGGGGAGGACACCTCATCGAGCTGCCCTGTCGGAAACTCAGGCGTTGGCGGCGCAGGCACCAGCGATCGGCGCTGCCTCGGGGGCGTCCGCCATGCAACGCCTGAGTTTCCGACAGTGCGGCCCGAGTCGGCGCAGCGCGACTCGACTCGGGCCAGGCGCGAGCAGAGCCGGACGCATGGCGAGCCGATGCGTTCGGTGCGAGCGCTCCTCCGAGCGCCTCGCGGCGCAGCAGAGCGCCGGCCCGAGAACCGTCGCTTCGTGCGCCGCGTCAGGCGCCGCGCAGGCGCTCCGCCAGGTAGGACTCGAGGCGGTCGAGCGAGACGCGCTCCTGCGACATCGTGTCGCGCTCGCGCACGGTCACGGCCTTGTCCTCGAGCGTGTCGAAGTCGATCGTGACGCAGAACGGCGTGCCGATCTCGTCCTGACGGCGGTAGCGGCGGCCGATCGCGCCGGCGTCGTCGAAGTCGACCGACCAGAGCTCGCGCAGGTTCGCCGCGACCTCCTTCGCGACCGGCGACAGCGCCTCGTTGCGCGAGAGCGGCAGCACCGCGGCCTTGATGGGCGCGAGGCGACGGTCGAGCCGCAGCACGGTGCGCTTGTCGACGCCGCCCTTGGTGTTGGGCGCCTCGTCCTCCGAGTAGGCGTCGACCAGGAACGCCATCAGCGCGCGCGTGAGACCGAACGCGGGCTCGATCACATAGGGCGTCCAGCGCTCGTTCTTGGTCTGGTCGAAGTACGACAGGTCGACGCCCGACTCGCGCGAGTGCGTCGACAGGTCGAAGTCGGTGCGGTTGGCCACGCCCATGAGCTCGCCCCACTCGCCGCCGGTGAAGCCGAAGCGGTACTCGAGGTCGACGGTGCGCTTGGAGTAGTGGGAGAGCTTCTCCTTCGGGTGCTCGTACTGCCGCAGGTTCTCGGGAGTGAGCCCGAGACCGAGGAACCACGCCTCGCACTGGTCGATCCAGTACTGGTGCCAGGTCTCGTCGGTGCCGGGCTCGACGAAGTACTCCATCTCCATCTGCTCGAACTCGCGCGTTCGGAAGATGAAGTTGCCCGGCGTGATCTCGTTGCGGAAGCTCTTGCCGACCTGCGCGATGCCGAACGGCGGCTTCATGCGCGCGCTCGAGACGACATTCGCGAAGTTGACGAAGATGCCCTGCGCGGTCTCCGGACGCAGGTAGTGCAGGCCGGCCTCGTCATCCACCGGTCCGAGGTAGGTCTTGAGCAGTCCGCTGAAGGCGCGGGGTTCGGTCCAGTTGCCGCGCTGGCCGGTGTCGGGGTCGGGCACCTCGTCCCAGCTCTCGGGCTCGCGGCCGTGCTTCGCCTCGAACGCCTCCCAGAGGTGGTCGGCGCGGTAGCGCTTGTGCGTCACGGTCGACTCGACGAGCGGGTCGGTGAAGACCTCGACGTGACCGGATGCCTCCCACACTCGCTTCGGCAGGATCACGCTGGAGTCGATGCCCACGATGTCCTCGCGCGACTGCACCATGAACTTCCACCACTGGCGCTTGATGTTCTCCTTCAGCGCCGTGCCGAGGGGCCCGTAGTCCCATGCGGAGCGGGATCCGCCGTAGATCTCGCCCGCCTGGTAGACGAACCCGCGACGCTTCGCGAGGGAGATGATCGAGTCGAGGGCGGACGGCTGCTTGGCCACGAAGTGCTGCTCCTGGAAGTCAGCCGCGCTGGCTGCGCGGCGAGGTCGTTGACGGAACGCCAGCCTACCGGCGTGCGGGAGCGGCGAGATGCGCCCGCAGAGGGAGCAGCGCGGCCGCGGCCGCGTCGACGTCGGCGCGCGTGTTCCAGAGGTGGAACGCGAGGCGCACCCGGCCGGCGCGGCCCGACGCCCGCAGCCCGGCCGCGCCGAGCGCCGCCAGCGCCGCTCCGTCGGGGTCGGGCCAGGTGACGATCGCCTGCTGCTGGGGCGTGCAGCCCAGTTCGCGAGCGAGCGCGTCGCCGAGGCCGGAGGCGTGCGTCCAGACCTCGGCGATGTCGAGCTGGGCGAACAGACCGATCGAGTGCTCGGCGCCGACCCAGGCCTCCCACGCCGGGGAGACGTCGAAGCGGCGCGCATCCGAGGCCAGGTGGATGCTCGGCCCGTAGCAGCTGGCCCAGACGTCGTCGCCCGCATACCAGCCGGCCTGCGCGGGGCTGACCCGCTCGGCGAGCTCGGGCGTGATCGTGAGGAACGCGACCCCGCGCGGCGCGCACAGCCACTTGTAGCTGTGGCAGACGGTGGCGTCGAACAGCGTCGCGTCGACCGGGAGCACGCCCGCCGCCTGCGTGAGGTCGGCGAGGGTCAGCGCCCCGGCGGCCCGGGCGGCGGCTGTGATCGCGGCGATCGGCGCGACGGCACCGGTCGCGGACTGCACGACCGAGAACGCGGCGAGCCACGTCGTCGGACGGATCGCGTCGGCGAGCTCGTCGAGCGGCACGGTGCGCACCTGCAGGTCGGGGCGCACCTGGAACGGGAAGACGAGCGAGGAGAAGTCACCATGCGGCAGCACGATCTCGGCGCCGCGCGGCGCTGCGGCGGCGATCAGGGAGACGAGCGCGGACGTCTGCGAGCCGATCGCGACTCGCTCGGGTGCGACGCCGACGAGTCGCGCGTAGGACGCGCGGGTCGCGGCGACGACGCGGTCGTAGCCGACGGCGTCGCGTCGGCCGGCGGTCCACTCGGCGAGGTCGTCGGTGAGTGCCTGCACGGCTGCTCGCGGCGGGAGTCCGCTCGTCGCGGCGGCGAGGTATCCGGTTGCGCCGGCGAACTCGGCGGCGGCGGTCGCGAGGGGCAGCGTCATGCGTTCAGCGTGGTGGCAGCGCATCCATTGCACAACCGCATGTTCGTTGTGGCAGACCATGCCTAGGGTTATGTCGTGGATCCGGAACTCGACCTGCACTCGGTGCGCATCGTCCGCGCGATCGCCGAGCACGGCAGCATCACCGCGGCCGCGCGGGCACTCGGCTACAGCCAGCCCGCGCTGAGTCAGCACCTGCAGCGCGCGGAGACGCGCATCGGGATGCCGCTGGTCCAGCGGGCAGGGCGCACCTCGCGACTCACCGAGGCCGGCGAGGTGCTCGCACGGCACGCGATCTCGATCGGATCGGCGCTGGATGCGGCCGCTGGCGAGCTCGCGCAGCTCTCGGGGCTTGAGCACGGACGTGTGCGGCTCGCGGCGTTCCCGACGGCATCGTCGACCCTCGTGCCGCGCCTGCTCGGGGCGCTGCGGTCCGCGCATCCCGGCCTCACCGTCGGCTACGTCGAGGCCGAGCCGCCCGAGGCGCTCGCCCTCGTGCGCGACGGAGTCGTCGACCTGGCCATCACCTTCGCGTATCCCGGCGACCGGGCTGACCCGCACCGCGACGAGAACCTCGATGTGCTCGAGCTGATGGCCGACCCGGTCGCGATCGTGCTTCCGCGCGGACATCCTGCGGACTCGGGGCCCGATCGTCCCGTGCCGCTCGCCGCGCTGGCGCAGGAGCGCTGGATCGCGGGCTGCCCCCTCTGCCGTGGGCATCTGCTGGCGGCGTGCGAGGCCGTCGGGATCGCCCCGGACATCCAGCTGGAGACCGACAACGCCGCCGCAGTGCTCAACCTGGTTGCGTCGGGACTCGGCGTCGCCCTGCTCCCCCGGCTCGCTCTGCGCACCGCCGTCGTTCCCGACGGGGCCGAGGTGCGGGCGACCGAGCCCGCGAGCGATCGGGCGATCCGGATCGTCGCTCGGCCCGGCAGCCGAGGCGTCCCGGCGATCGGAGCGGCCCTGGCGCTGGCGGGGCGGCTGCGCGAGGCCAGCGTCGGAGGCTGAGCGCGCTGCCGCTCTGACCCTGCTGTTCGGCCGTCCCTGCTGGTCGGCTGCCGCTGTGCCGAACTGCCGGTAAGGATGGACCGACTCCTCCATCCCGGTCGGGTTGCCGGAAACTCAGGCGTTAGCGATCCGACGAGACGGCAACCCTCTCGGGCTCGGCGAGGTCGCTCGCAGCAACACCTGAGTTTCCGACGCGCCCTCGCGGCAGGGAGCCGTCAGCGGCCGAGCGCCCGCACCCGATCGACGGCATCGGCGAGAGCGGACGCGATGCGCTCGGCGTCGCCCACGGTCACCTCGGGCGAGAGCGTGAAGCGGATCGCCGACCGCGCCAGCTCATCGGAGTAGCCGAGGGCGAGGAGCACGTGCGACGCCTCGTCGCGTCCCGCGGCGCAGGCCGAGCCGCTCGATCCGACCATCCCCTGCTGCTCGAGCTCGAGCAGCACCGACTCCCCGCTGACCCCGTCGAGCACGAAGGATGCCGTGCCCGGCAGGCGCACGTCGTCGCGAGCGCTCGACTGCGCGGCGGAATCCCAGGCGCCGGTCACCGACGCGATCGGGACGCCATCGAGAACGGCGCGGATAAGCGCATCCCGTACCTCGCGCACGCGCGGTGCCGACTCCTCGGTCTCGGCGCGCGTCGCCTCGAGCGCGACGGCGAGGCCGACGGCGCCGGCGACGTTCTCGGTGCCCGAGCGTCGTCCGCGCTCCTGTCCTCCGCCCGCGATGACCGGCTCGAGCGGCAGGCCGGCGCGCACCGCCAGCGCGCCGATGCCCTTCGGTGCTCCGAGCTTGTGTCCGGAGACCGTGAGGGCGTCGACGCCGAGCTGACCGAGCCCGACCGGGAACCAGGCCGCCGACTGCACGGCGTCGCTGTGCAGCGGGACGCCGGCGGCGTGCGCGACCTCGGCGAGGCGGCCGATCGCCTGCACGGTGCCGACCTCGTTGTTGGCGTGCTGGATGCTGACGAGCGCCGTGTCGTCGCGGATCGCGTTCGCGAGGTGCTCGGCCGAGACGAGTCCGGAGCGATCGACCGGAAGCAGCGTCACGGTCGCGTCGTGGAGCCGCCCGAGCTGCTCGACCGCCGCGAGCACGGCCTCGTGCTCGATGGGCGTCGTGACGATGTGGCGGCCTCGGGTCGAGGCGAGCACGATGCCCTTCACCGCCAGATTGTCGGCCTCCGTCCCGCCCGAGGTGAGCACGACCTCCGATGCCCGGCAGCCGAGCTGCGCGGCGATGCGGCGGCGGGCGTCGGCGAGGCCGTCGGCGGCGCGGCGTCCGAGATCGTGGGTGCTCGAGGGGTTGCCGAACTCGCCGGTGAGCCAGGGCCACATCGCCTCGAGCACCTCGCGCCGCACCGGCGAGGTCGCGGCGTGGTCGAGATAGAGCACGAGCGACCTCAGCCGATCCGCACGTCGAGACCGAGGTCGAGCGCGCGCACGCTGTGGGTGAGCGCGCCGACCGAGATCACGTCGACGCCGGCGGCGGCGATCGCCGCGACCGTGTCGAGGTTGACGCCCCCGCTCGCCTCCACGAGGGCGCGCCCCGCGACGAGAGCGACGCCCTCGCGAAGCTGCTCGGGTGTGAAGTTGTCGAGCATGATCGTGTCGACGCCGGCGGCGACGACCTCCTCGACCTGGTCGGGCCGATCGACCTCGACCTCGAGGTGCGTCGTGTGACCGATGCGGGCGCGCGCGGCCCGGATCGCGTCGCCGACGCCGATCCCCTGCGCCTGCAGCACGGCGAGGTGGTTGTCCTTCGCCAGCACGGCGTCGCTGAGCGAGAAGCGGTGGTTGTGCCCGCCGCCGCTGCGCACGGCGTGACGTTCGAGCACCCGGAGGCCGGGAGTCGTCTTCCGCGTGTCGACGATCCGCGCGCGGGTGCCGGCGACCGCCTCGACGTAGCGGGCGGTCTGCGTCGCGATGCCCGACATCCGCTGCACCAGGTTGAGCCCGATGCGCTCGGCGCGCAGCACGGCTCGGGCCGTGCCGGTGACCACCGCGATCTCGTCGCCGGCCGCGAAGCGGGCGCCGTCGGCGAGGTGGATGCGCACGTCGCTGGCCGGGTCGACCAGACGGAACGCGCGAGCGAAGACATCGACGCCGCTCAGCACGCCCGGTTCGCGCGCGGCGAGCACCGCCTCGGCCCGCGCGTCGGCGGGCAGGAAGGTCTCCGACGTCACGTCCCCCCACGGAGCATCCTCGGCGAGGGCGCGGTGGAGGATGTCGTCGATCTGCTCGGGGGTCATGCCAGGGCTGCTCTCGTGGTGACGGCGGGTTCGGGGTCGCGCGACGGGCTCGATGCTCTCGCCGGGCGGCGCCGGGATGCGCGCGCGGCCGGATCGGTCGCCGACGCCGGCGGTGTCGGAAACTCAGGCGTTGCCGATTCGACGTGCAGCGTGCGCGTCCACGTCACGCGTCGCAGCCAGGACGGGTCGGCGACAGGGTGGTCGCGGCGGTGATGCGCACCGCGGGACTCGGTTCGGTGCAGCGCCGCGGTCGCGACGAGGGCGGCCAGATCGGCGAGATTCCGGTCCTCGAGACCCATGAGGGTCTCGCGGGGATCGCGCGATGCGGGCCGCGCGGCGAGCTCATCGAGCACCGCGGCGAGACCCGCGGCGTCCCGCTCGAGACCCACGTGAGACCACATGAGCTCCTGGATCCGCGCCCGGGCGACGGGGCCGGCCGAGAACAGCGCCTGAGTTTCCGACGCCGCCCGCCGTGCGGTCGACGAGGGCGCGGCCGACGAGGACGTCACGGCGGGCGCGGGCGCGACGATCACGCGCAGATCGTCCGCCGGGGTCAGCGGCTGCCAGGGCGCGTCGAGCGCGCCGGCGGCGCGCTCGGCGAACACGAGCGACTCGAGCAGCGAGTTGGACGCGAGCCGGTTCGCCCCGTGCACGCCGGTGCAGGCGGCCTCGCCGACGCAGAACAGGCCCGGGATGCTGGTGCGCCCGTCGACGTCGGTGCGCACTCCGCCCATCCAGTAGTGCGCCGCCGGCGTCACCGGGATCGGCGTCGTGGCCCAGTCGAAGCCGTGCGTGCGGGTCACCTGGGTGAGTCCGGGGAAGCGCTGCTCGAGGTACGCGCCGCCGAGCGAGGTCGCGTCGAGCAGCACCGGGCGTCCGCCCTGTCTGGCCATCGCGTCGGCGATCCCCCGCGCCACCACATCGCGCGGCGCGAGCTCGCCGTCCGGATGCACGTCGAGCATGAACCGCCGCCCCTGCTCGTCGAGCAGCACCGCTCCGTCGCCGCGCACGGCTTCGGAGATGAGCGGCGTGCCCGGCACGGCCAGCGCGGTGGGATGGAACTGGTAGAACTCGACGTCGGTCAGCTCGGCGCCCGCGCGCCACGCGGCCGCGACTCCGTCGCCGGTCGTGACGGCGGGGTTCGTCGTGTGCCGGAACAGCTGCCCGGCTCCCCCGGTCGCGAGGATCACGGCGTCGGCGGTCTCGACGAGAAGCCCCGAGGGCCCGAGCAGCTCGGCTCCGACGACCCGGCCGTCGCGCACGATCAGCTCGGCCAGCGCGGTGCGCTCGTGCAGTGCGACGGCCGACCGGCGCACGGCGTCGAGCAGCACGCGCTCGATCTCGCGGCCCGTGGCGTCGCCGCCGGCGTGCACGACGCGACGCGCGGAGTGCGCTGCCTCGTGTCCGCGGGCCAGCCCGCTGCCCGAGGGATCGCGGTCGAATGCGACTCCGAGCCCGATGAGGTCGCGCACGCGCTGCGGTCCCTCGGAGGTGAGCACTCGCACGGCCTCCGGATCGGCGAGGCCGTCCGCGGCGCGCAGCGTGTCGTCCGCGTGCGACTCGGCGCTGTCGTCAGGGAACAGCGCGGCTGCGATCCCTCCCTGCGCGTAGGCGGTGTTCGCCTCGCCCGCGGCCGCCTTCGTGACGAGCACGACGTCGTGGTCGCGGCACGCACGATAGGCGGCGATGAGCCCGGCGATCCCCGAGCCGATGACGAGCACGCGCATCTCAGGCTCCGATGCGAGCTGCGCCAGGCGCGCCGACTGCGCTCGCAGCACCGGGCGCGCGCGGCGCGGGCGCGTGGGCGCTGCTGCTCGGCGGCACGTCGCCCGGCATGGGCTTCGGACGCAGCGCCAGCATCCGCTCGAGCGCGAGGCGCGCATCCGCGGCCGTGACCTCGTCGACCTCGATCACGTTCGGCGACCGGCCCTCGACGAGCTCCTCGAGCACCCAGGCGAGGTAGCCGGGGTGGATGCGGTACATCGTCGAGCACGGGCAGACGACCGGGTCGAGGCAGAAGATCGTGTGCTGCGGATACTCGGCCTGCAGCCGGTTGACCATGTTGATCTCGGTGCCGATCGCGAAGGTCGTGGGCTCGGTGGCGGCGGCGACCGCCTTGCGGATGTAGTCGGTCGAGCCGGCCTCGTCGGCGGCATCCACCACCTCCATCGGGCACTCGGGATGCACGATCACGCGCACCCCGGGGAACTCGGCCCGCGCGGCCTCGATCTGCCGCACGTTGAAACGCTTGTGCACCGAGCAGAAGCCGTGCCACAGCACGACCCGCGCGTCGTGCAGCTGCTCGACCGTCGACCCGCCGAGCGGCTTGCGCGGGTTCCACATCGGCATCTGCTCGACCGGCACGCCCATCTTCTTGGCGGTGTTGCGCCCGAGGTGCTGGTCGGGGAAGAACAGCACGCGCTGGCCCCGCGCGAAGGCGTCTTCGAGCACCGTCTCGGCGTTCGACGAGGTGCAGACGATGCCGCCATGGCGACCGCAGAAGCCCTTGAGCGCGGCGCTCGAGTTCATGTACGTGACGGGGATGACGGGCACACGGCCGTCGGCGTCGGGCTCCGTGCCGTACAGCTCCTCGAGCTGCGCCCAGCATTCCTCGACCGAGTCGAGGTCGGCCATGTCGGCCATCGAGCATCCGGCGGCGAGGTTCGGCAGGATCACGTTCTGCGTCGGCTTGGCGAGGATGTCGGCCGTCTCGGCCATGAAGTGCACCCCGCAGAACACGATCGTCTCGGCCTCGGGCACCGTCTGCGCGGCGTTCGCGAGCTGGAACGAGTCGCCGAGGAAGTCGGCGTGCTGCACGATCTCGTCGCGCTGATAGAAGTGGCCGAGGATGACGACGCGGCTGCCCAGCGTCTCCTTGGCGGCGCGGATGCGGGCGTGCAGCTCGTCGTTCGAGGCGAGACGGTACTCCTCGGGCAGTGCACCCTGGCGCGGAGCGCCGACCGGGATGACGTCGCCCATCGACGATCCGGGGCCGTAGCCGACGACCTTGTCGAACTCCCACGGCCCCTTGGCGAGGTCGGGGGCGCAGCTCGCGCCCGCGCCGGTGGTGCGGATGGTCTGGATCAGGGTGTCGACGGAAGGCACGGGACTCTCCTAGCGCCCGGCGGGGGCCGGGCTGGCGATGAGCGGGCCGTTGTCGACCAGCTCGATGTCGGCGTCGTAGCGATAGAGCCGCGGCGGACGATGACGACCCCCGGTGACGTGCTGCTCGGTGCGCACGATCGCGGGGCTGGACTCCACCTGACGGCGGAAGTTGGCGGGGTCGAGCGGCTTGCCGAGCACGGCCTCGTGCACCTGGCGCAGCTCGCTCAACGTGAAGGTCTCGCCGAGGAAGGCGTGGGCGATGCGCGAGTACTCCATCTTGGTGCGCAGGCGCCACAGCGCGTACTCGACGATCAGGTTGTGATCGAAGGCCAGCGGCGGCAGCGCATCCGCCTCGAACCAGCGCACGTTCTCGTCGACCGTGGCGGCCTCGGCCTGCTCGGTGCGCACGAGGGCCCAGTAGACGATCGAGACGACGCGTCCGGTCGGCGAGCGGTCCGGCTCGCCGAAGGCGTAGAGCTGTTCGAGGTACGCGGGCTCGAGGGCGGTGGTCTCGAAGAGCTTGCGGGCCGCGGTCGCGCTGAGGCTCTCGACGGCGTCGGCCACACCGCCCGGCAGTGCCCACCGCTCGGCGAAGGGATCGCGCGTGCGGCGCACGAGCGGCAGCCAGACGGTCGCGCGCCCGTCCTCGGCGCAGGGTCGCAGCGCGAAGATCACGGTCGAGACGGCGAGGTCGATGGTCGACATCCGCGGCTCCTTCGTGATCGGGTCCGGGATCGCGGTGCGATCGGGGAGTAAAGGTCTGACTGACCTGAACGGAGTCTAGCACTAAAGGTGCGGGTGACTTGAACCGTCTGCGGCACTATCGTCAGGCCATGAGCACGACTCGGGATGCGACCGTCGACGTCGCCCGCGGACTCGCGATCATCGCGATCGTGCTCGGCCATGTCGAGCGCGGTCTCATCCGCGCCGACCTGCTGGACGGAGCACTTCCCGCCATCGTCGAGCTCGATCGCATCCTCTATCTGGTGCACCTGCCGGTGTTCGCCTTCCTCGCCGGACTCTTCGTGGCCCGCGGGGTGGAGCGCGACGGCGTCGCTCGCTACCTGCGGTCCCGCGTCGTGCTGTTCGCCTGGCTCTACGTGCTCTGGTCGTTGCTGCAGGGACTCGTCACGGTCGCGCTGTCGTCGCTGGTGAACCGTCCCCGCTCGCCGATCGAGGTGCTGGAGCTGTGGGTGCCGAAAGATCAGTTCTGGTTCCTCACCTGGCTGATCGTCGCGACCGTGATCGCGGTGCTCATCCGCCCCTGGCGCGTCGGTGTGCGCCGCTGGATCGGCGTCGCGGCGGCGATCGGGAGCCTCGCCTTCTGGGGTCTCGGCTGGAACGTCGTCGGAGGCCAGGGCCTCGCCCTCACCGCCTTCTACCTCGCCGGCTGCATGATCGGGGCCGAGCGCGTGCGTCGACTTGTCGGCCGTCTCGGCGTGGTGCGGGCGCTGCTCGTGGCCGTGCTGTTGGCGCTCGTGTTCGTCGCCGTGCTCGCCGGCACCACCACTCCGCCCACCGAGGGCGGGGCCACGCGCACGCCGACCTCGGTCGCGCTCGGCGTCCTCGCGGCGGTCGTCGGCACCGGCGTCGTGCTGTCCGCGGCGCGTGCTCTCTCCCGACTGGGACCGCTCACCCGCGTGCTGGCGCTGCTCGGCGAACGCTCCCTCGAGATCTTCCTCGCGCACATCCTCGCCACCGCCGGCGCGCGGATCGTGCTCGATCGGCTCGGGATCGACGAACCGGCGCTCCAGGTCGCCGGCGGAGTGATCGCGGGCCTCGCGTTCCCCCTCGCCCTCTGGTGGCTGACGACGCGGCTCGGCGCGCCCTGGCTCTTCCAGGCGCCTCGCCCTCTGACGGGCGCGCGCCGATAGCCTGAGCCCGTGCTCACCGCCGACCAGCCGCTGCCCGCGCGACCGCGCCGCGTGCTCGTCTGCGGGCTCTCGGGAAGCGGCAAGACGACCCTCGCCGCGAAGATCGGCGGCGTGCTCGATCTGCCGCACACCGACATCGACTCGCTGCACTGGGGCCCGGAATGGACGCCGCGCCCGCAGTTCGCCGACGACGTGGATGCGCTGGTCGCCGGCGACCGCTGGATCACCGAGTGGTCCTACCGCCTCGTGCGCGATCGGCTCCTCGACCGCGCTGATCTGCTCGTGTGGCTCGACCTGCCCTTCCGGGTGACCATGCAGCGGGTGCTCCGGCGGACCGTGCGCCGTCGCGTGCGCCGCGAGGTCCTCTGGGCAGGGAATGTCGAACCGCCGCTGCGCACCTTCTTCACCCGACCCGACGACAGCATCCTGCGCTGGACGATCGCGACCCGCGACAAGTACCGCGAGCGGGTGCCGGCGCTGGCCGCGGCGCGACCCGAGCTGCCGATCGTGCGGCTGGGGTCGTCGGGCGAGGCCGACGCCTTCGTGCACCGGCTCATCACCGATCCGCCGCGCTGAGGCCTGCCGCGTCGATGCCCGCCGCGCCGCGCCGGATTCAGCCGAGCGCCGCGGCGAGCTGCCGCGCGTAGTGCACGCGACCATGCACATCCGCCGAGGCGCCCGCGTGCGACGCGGGCAGGATGACGACGTGCACGAAGCCCGGAGCCTGCACGGTGACCTGCACCGAGCCGACGACGCGCTGCTCTTTCGCGAGCAGGAAGAACAGGCTGAAGAACGTGATCACGAAGAACCCGACGATCGCGACGACGATCGCCCACGTCGGCGTCGCCTGCTCGACGCGGGTGTAGTCGTTCGCGACGATGCTCGTGCCGCGCAGCGGGACCGTTCCGGTCGGCGTGACGACCCAGTTGTGCGTCACCTGCACGTCGCCGATGACGATGAGCACGGGATCGGCGGCGCCGTACTGCTGCAGGGACACGATGACTCCTCGGGTTCACGCCAGCCTATCGGGCCGGCGTCATCCCTCGACGGAGTCCGGCGCATCCACCGCCCCGCCGAAGCGGCGCGTGCGCCGCGCGTACAGTTCGACCGCCTGCCACAGCTCGGTGCGGGAGAAATCGGGCCACAGCGTGTCGAGGAACACCATCTCGGCGTAGGCCGACTGCCACAGCTGGAAGTTGCTCGTGCGCTGCTCCCCCGAGCTGCGCACGAACAGGTCGACATCGGGCAGATCGGGCGTGTAGAGGTGCCGCTGGATGGTCTTCTCGGTGATCTTCGCCGGATTCAGCCGACCGGCCGCGACCTCGGCGCCGATCGCGCGCACCGCATCCGCGATCTCGGTGCGCCCGCCGTAGTTGACGCACATGGTCAGCGTCATCGTGTCGTTGCCGGCGGTGAGCCGCTCGGCGAACTGCAGCTCGTCGATGACGGAGCGCCACAGCTTCGGCTTGCGGCCGGCCCAGCGCACGCGCACGCCCCAGGCGTTGAGCTGGTCGCGCCGACGGTGCAGCACGTCGCGGTTGAATCCCATGAGGAAGCGCACCTCGTCGGGGCTGCGCTTCCAATTCTCGGTCGAGAAGGCGTAGACGCTGAGGTGCTTGACGCCGATCTGGATCGCCCCGGCGACGACGTCGAGCAGCGCCGCCTCGCCGGCCTGATGGCCCTGCGTGCGGGTCAGTCCCTGCCGGTTGGCCCAGCGGCCGTTGCCGTCCATCACGATGGCGACGTGCTCGGGCACGGCGGCGCGCGGGATCCGCGGCGGGTACAGGCCCGTCCAGTCGACGGGCTTGAAGTCGACGGCGTCGCGGTGGGTGCGCAGGAAGCGCGAGGCATCGGTCATCGTGTCGATCGTGCCATGCCGCGGTCTGCGCGGCGGCGCGACGCCCGCGCTGCTGTCGGAAACTCAGGCGTTGTGGTCGAGTTCGAGCGCCGTCGGCGTGCTCTCGGGCGTCGACTCGGTCGCAACACCTGAGTTTCCGACACCCGGTGCGGCGGTTGAGGGGGCGGATGACGCGGTCGGCGCCGGTGACGAGGTCGACGCCCCTGAGTACTGCGGGCGTCGGCCCACGGCGGTCGGATGCGCGGAGCGGTCGACGTGCGCGATCGAGCGCAGTCCGCGCTCCAGGTGGTACTGCACGTAGGCGGCGACGACGCCCGAGGCCTGGCCGCGCGCGCGGTCGTCGCTGTCCTCGGCCGCATCCCAGTCGCCTGCGAGCAGCGCCCCGAGCAGACTGAGGGTCGCGACGTCGAGGCGCGGCGTGCCGGGCGGCGCGACCGCATCGGCGACGACTCCGCCGAGCTGCGGCGAGAACGCCGTGTGCGGACCCGACGCGCCCGTGACGGCGCAGTCGACGAAGCTCGGCGCCCAGCCGGCGATCGACAGCGCCCGCAGCAGGTACGAGTCGAGCGTGAGCGCGGGGCTGTGCTCACCGCGCGCCAGCGATCGCAGCGCGCCGACGAGCAGCAGGTAGTGCTGCAGGCCGGCGTCGTGGTCGGTGAGCCGGTCGGCGGTCTCGACCATCGCGGTCGCCGCCGTGTACCGCGCGTAGTCGCCGACGATGTCGGCCCCGTAGGCGCCGATCGACTCGGCCTGCTGCACGATGTCGAGGCTGCGGCCCTCGTAGCACTGAACGTCGGCGACCATGAACGGCTCCAGCCGCGAGCCGAACCGAGATGCCGTGCGCCGCACGCCTTTCGCCACCGCCCGGATCTTGCCGTGACGCCGGCTGAGCATCGTGACGATGCGGTCCGCCTCACCCAGCTTGTGGGTGCGCAGGACCACGACGTCGTCACGGTAGGTCGGCACCGACACATTCTGCCGCGCACCTCCGACCTGCGCCGGGATGCCACCCCGGGTCTACGCTCGGTCCAGGCCGTTCGGATGCGCGGCCGCGCTCCCCGGCGCCGCATCCGCATCCGCATCCGCTTCCCTGACCCGGACATCGCGAGAGGACCACCCATGTCGTACGCCGTCGATTTCGCCGACGTCTCCACCGTCGGGCTCGAGTCGTCTCCGGTCGCCGATGCGCTCGCCGGCCTCCGCGCCAACGAGGCGCGCTACTTCAAGAACAAGTACGACCACGTGTTCACGGTCGTGCCGGCCGCCGACGCCGCGGACACGATCGCCTGGGTGCACGACATCCTCGCCGAGGAGAGGGACCTGTCGGTCGCCTCGACGCCGCTCGAGGCGACCGAGTTCGAGGTCGACGGCATCCGCATGGCCTACGTGTTCTACGAGAGCGGCTTGTCGATCAACGTCATGTACACGCTCGACGACGCCGGCAAGCGCGCCGTCGGGTTCAAGCTCTCCGACGGCATGGAGGTGCCGGAGGAGCTGGCCTCGACGTTCAAGTTCGCGCGCCAGAAGTCGAAGCTCGCCGGCACGATCCGCGGCTCCTACTTCGTCATCAAGAAGCCGCATTGACCGCGCGCAGCCGAGCGCTCGCGCGGATGAGCGGGCTGCACGCAGCTCAGATGAGCGAGCGCAGCAGCTCCTCGGGCGAGACGCCTTCGTCCTGAGCGCGTCCGACGAGGCGGCGGTGCTCGTCGGGGTCGAGGCGGACCACGACCTCGACCTCGGTCGGCTCATCGAAGTCGAACAGCGCGGTCTCGGCCGGCAGATCCCGGTCGGCCGGGTCGTCGCCGAGATCGAGGGGATGCGCGTCCGCCGTCGTCGCGGCCGTTCCGCCGACGACCGGCTCGGGCGAGGCGGAGGCGCCCGCCGAGGCAGCCCCGCCCGGGGCGCCCGCGAATCCTGGTCCGGCATCCGCCGCTCCCCCGCTGCGGTACGACTCCGCCACCGCGCGCGCTCGCACGTCGGCGGCCTCGTTCAGGTCGTGGCCGGCGTGGCCCTTGACCCACTCGAAGCGGTAGCGGCGGCCGCGGATCGCCTCGTCGAGCTCCTGCAGAAGATCGACGTTGAGCACGGGAGCGCCGTCGCGCTTGCGCCAGCCCTTCGACTTCCAGCCGGGCATCCACTTGGTGATGCAGTTGATCGCGTACTGGCTGTCGCAGAGCACCAGCAGGTCGTCGTCGACGTGCGCGGTGGCGCGGAACAGCTCGAGCACCGCCTGCAGCTCGCCGCGGTTGTTGGTCGCGTGCGGCCAGCCCCCCGCAGCCCAGTTCTGCTCGTCGACGAACCATGCCCAGCCCGCCGGTCCGGGGTTGCCCAGAGCGGATCCGTCGGCGGCGGCGGTGATCGTCATGGGGCTCCCTCCGCGACGCCGCGCGGCCCCGCGCATCCACTGTAGGGCGCGCCGACGACGCTCCCGACCGACCCCGCGTCAGACTTGCCCGGTGACCGAGCAGTTCATCATCCCGCTGTGGGCCGACCTGCTGTCGATCGGCATCGGCAGCCTGCAGGGGGCGCTGTTCGCCGCCGGATTCCGTGACCGCCGCCTCGACCTGCTCGGCGTCGCGATCATCGGCATCGCGACCGGCTTCGGCGGCGGAATCCTGCGCGACGTGCTGCTCGCCCAGGTGCCGGCCGCGCTCCAGACGAACTGGCATCTGATCGTCGCCACGGGGGCCGCGCTGCTCGGGATGCTGCTCGAGCGGATCTTCCACCGCTTGCGGCACTTCATCACCGTGCTCGACGCCCTGACGCTCGGCCTGTTCGGCGCGATCGGCACCTCGAAGGCGCTCGCGCTCGGGCTCGAGCCGGTGCCGGCCGTCTTCCTCGGCGCGCTCACCGCGGTCGGCGGCTCTGTGCTGCGCGATCTGCTGCTCAACCTGCCGATCGCGCTCATGCACGTCAGCTCGCTCTACGCCATCGCGGCGATCGCCGGGGCGACGAGCCTCGTCGGACTCGTCGCCCTCGGCGCGCCGATCGCGACCGCCGCGACGGTGTGCGTCGCGATCACGGTCGTGATCAGGGTGCTCGCGGTGCTGTTCTCGTGGACGCTCCCCGAGCAGAGAGCGCTCGCCTGGCGGTTCGCCTGGCGCCGCTCCGTTCGTTCCGCCGAGCCGTCATCGGACGACTGAGCGGGCGCGTCGGCCGCAGACCTGCTCAAGTCGGCCGACGTCGGCGTGCCCTGTCGGAAACTCAGGCGTTGAGTGCGGCGCGCGTCGAGGGCTGCACGAGACCGCACCGCTCGACGACGCCAACGCCTGAGTTTCCGACACCCGCGGCGGATGCGACGGGCCGGCGGGCCGGGTGACGGGTCAGACCGAGGCGAGCTCGCGGTCGCCGCCGTGGGTGCGCACGGCGCGGTTGACCGCCGAGACGACCGCCTTGAGCGACGCGGTCGAGATGTCGGCGTCGATGCCGACGCCCCAGAGGCGCGCATCCCCCACCTGCAGCTCGACGTAGGCCGCGGCCAGAGCGTCGCCCGAAGCCGACAGTGCGTGCTCGACGTAGTCGTAGAGGCGCACCTCGTGCCCCTCCTCCGCCAGGATGCCGAGGAACGCGGCGATGGGGCCGTTGCCGACGCCGGTCGCCGACGTGACCTCCTCGCCCACGCGCCAGCGGATCTCCAGCTCGATCGAGCCGGTCATCTCGCTCGCGGTACGTGTCGACAGGATCTCGAAGCGACCCCACTTGTCGTCGGCCGCGGCGGCGGGCAGGTACTCGTCCTGGAAGACGCTCCAGATCTGCTCGCTCGTGACCTCGCCGCCCTCGGTGTCCGTCTTGCCCTGCACGACCTGGCTGAACTCGATCTGCAGCCGACGCGGCAGGTCGAGCGAGTGGTCGGCCTTCAGCAGGTAAGCGACGCCGCCCTTGCCCGACTGCGAGTTGACGCGCACGACGGCCTCGTAGCCGCGGCCCAGATCCTTCGGGTCGACGGGCAGGTAGGGCACGGCCCACTCGAGGTCGGCGACCGGGGTGCCGGTCTCGGCCGAGCGGCGCTCCATGGCCTCGAAGCCCTTCTTGATCGCATCCTGGTGGCTGCCGCTGAACGCGGTGTAGACCAGGTCGCCCGCCCACGGGCTGCGCTCGGGCACCCGCAGCTGGTTGCAGTACTCGGCCGTGCGGCGGATCTCGTCGAGGTCGCTGAAGTCGATCTGCGGGTCGATGCCCTGCGTGAACAGGTTGATGCCCAGCGCGACCAGGTCGACGTTGCCGGTGCGCTCGCCGTTGCCGAACAGGCATCCCTCGATGCGGTCGGCGCCGGCCTGGTAGCCCAGCTCGGCGGCGGCGATCGCGGTGCCGCGGTCGTTGTGCGGGTGCAGGCTCAGGATGACGTTCTCGCGGTGGTTCAGGTTGCGCGACATCCACTCGATCGAGTCGGCGTAGACGTTCGGCGTGGCCATCTCGACCGTCGAGGGCAGGTTGATGATGACCTTGCGCTCGGGCGTCGGCTCGAGCACTTCGAGCACCTGGTTGCAGATGTCGCGGGCGAACTCGAGCTCGGTGCCGGTGTAGCTCTCGGGCGAGTACTCGTAGTAGACGGTCGTCTCGGGGATCGTCTTCTCGTACTCGCGGCACAGGCGCGCGCCCTCGAGCGCGATGTCGACGATGCCCTGCTGGTCGGTGCGGAACACGACGTCGCGCTGCAGGATGCTGGTCGAGTTGTAGAGGTGCACGATCGCCTGCTTGGCGCCGCACAGCGACTCGTACGTGCGGGCGATGAGGTGCTCGCGCGCCTGGGTCAGCACCTGGATGGTGACGTCATCCGGGATGGCGCCGTCGTCGATGAGCTGACGGACGAAGTCGAAGTCGGTCTGGCTCGCCGACGGGAATCCGACCTCGATCTGCTTGTAGCCCATCTTCACGAGCAGGTCGAACATGATGCGCTTGCGCTCGGGGCTCATCGGGTCGATGAGCGCCTGGTTGCCGTCGCGCAGGTCGACGGCGCACCACATCGGGGCGACGTCGATGACCTTCGCGGGCCAGGTGCGGTCGGGCAGGTCGGTGCGGAACTGCTCGCTGTAGGAGCGGTAGCGGTGCACCGGCAGGGGGCTGGGCTTCTGGGTGTTCTTCATGGTCTAGCTGGTCTCTCCTGTGAGGGATGGACGGAAACAGCCGACGACAGACTCCGCGACGAGGGAGGCCGTTGGATCTAGGCCTCGTCGCGGCAGCTAAGAAGAAGCAGGCCGAAGAGCACGGACCGAGGCTACCACCGTTCCGCGGGGCCCCGTCCGTGAGGCTCGGTGTCGGAAACTCAGGCGTTGCCCACAGCGGGATGCCGCGCATCCCAGCCCTGATGCGGGGCGGGATGCGCAACGCCTGAGTTTCCGACAGGGCCCCGGGCGGGCGGCACCCGGGCTGGACGGCCCGGGGTCAGTCGACCGCGAGGGCGGTGACCGGGGCGACGCGGGTCGCGCGGCGGGCCGGGGCGAGGGACGCGACCCAGGTCAGCGCGGCGGCGGCGACCACGATCACGCCGAGCAGCACCCACGGGATGTCGGGGACGATGATGCCGGGCGAGCCGTTGATGCTGCCGAGCAGCGACTGCGCGCCGCACCAGCCGTAGAACGCGCCGAGCACGAGCCCGACCAGCACCGCGGTGGCGGTGAGCTGCGCGCTCTCGACCGTGATCATGGTGCGCAGCTGGCGCACGCTGAACCCGAGCGCCCGCAGAAGCCCCAGCTCGCGGGTGCGCTGCACGACGCAGAGCGACAGGTTGTTCACGAGTCCGACGGCCGCGATGAGCGCGCTGAAGCCGACGAGCACCGAGAAGACCGCCTGGATCGCCGTCAGCACGGTGTCGGTGCCGGCGTAGACCTCCGGGCTCGCCGACTGGGCCGCGTGGATCATGTCCGAGAAGCTCGCGATCGCGACCCCGAACATCGTGATCAGGGTCACGCCGATGACGACGCCGATCGTCGTGCGCGAGCTGCGCTCGGGGTAGCGCAGGGCGTTCTCCGCGGCGAGTCGGGCGGTCGGCGCCGAGCCGAACAGCCGGCCGACGACGCGCAGCGCCGGCGGCATGACGAGGTGCGCGCCCGCGATGAGTCCGCTGAACGAGAGGATGCCGCCGAAGATCCCGATCAGCACGCCGAACGGGCTGACGAGTCCGACCGCGACGCCGAGCAACAAGATGCCGGTTCCGAGTGCGAACAGCACGATCGCCACGACCGTGCGCGCCGGGCGACGCACGAGCTCCTCGCGCCCCGCCTCCTGCGCCCCGCCGATGGCCTGCAGCGGCGTGACCGTGAGCACGCGTCGCGACCCGATCCAGGATGCGGCCCAGGTGGTGAGCACGACGGCGACGAGCGGGATGAGCACCGCCGGGTTGAGCCAGCCGGCGCTGTAGTCGATGTCGGGGATCGTGTCGGTCGCGACCGCGACCCGATCGAGCGCGATCGCGAAGCCGGTGCCGATGACGACGCCGAGCGCCGCTCCGATGATCCCGACGAGCAGGCCTTCGCGGGCGATCGCCCGGCGCTGCGACGCGGCGCTGTCGCCGATGAGACGCAGCAGCGCGATCGTGCGCGCCCGCCCGGCGACGATCGTCGAGAAGGTGTTCGCGGTGACGATCGCGCCGACGTAGATCGAGATGGCGATGAACACGAGGGCGAGGATCGAGAGCATGAGCGGCAGGGTCGACCCGCTGCGCCCGGCGGCGGGATCCTGCGAGACCAGTGCGCCGAGGAATCCGGTGACCTGCAGCAGCGCGACGCCGAAGGCCGCGCTGAGCGTGGCGACCGTGATGCTCGAGCCGTGCCCGCTGAGCCGGCTCACGCCGCACTCTCCATGGCGAGCATGGTGCGCGAGATCTCCTCGGCGCTCTGGCGGGGTCGGTCGTCGACGACGATGCCGTCGGCGAGGAACAGGATGCGGTCGGCGTAGCTCGCCGCGACGGGGTCGTGGGTGACCATCGCGATCGACTGGCCGTACTCGCGGCTCGCGGTGGACAGCAGGCCCAGCACCTCTCGCCCGGTGCGGGAGTCGAGGTTGCCGGTCGGCTCGTCGGCGAAGACCAGCTCGGGGCGGGTCGCGAGCGCGCGCGCGATCGCGACGCGCTGCTGCTGCCCGCCCGAGAGCTCGTGCGGTCGGTGACGCAGCCGTGACTCGAGGCCGAGCGCCTGCTGCAGCTGGGCGATCCAGGCCTGCTCCTGGTCGGTCGGGCGGCGCCCGTCGAGCTCGAAGGGCAGCAGGATGTTGCCCGCGACATCGAGCGTCGGCACCAGGTTGAACGACTGGAAGACGAAGCCGACACGACGGCGGCGCAGCAGCGTCAGCTGGCTGTCGCCCATCGCGCCCATCTCGGCGTCGCCGAGCCAGACGCGGCCGCCCGTGGGCGAGTCGAGGCCCGCCATGATGTGCATGAGCGTCGACTTGCCCGAGCCGCTCGGCCCCATGATCGCGGTGAACTCGCCGCGGCGGATGCCGAGCGTCACGTCGCGCAGCGCGACCACCTCTCCGGCGGCCCGCCCGTAGCTCTTGGTCAGGTTCTGCACCCGGGCGACGAGGCCCATGTCGGTGGTCGTGATCTCCATGTCTTCGACGCTACGAAGGCCGCGGAGTCGGCGCGTCGGACCTCGGGAGGTGCCTCGTCATCCGACGGGATGATCGTGGCTCCCCCGCGAGTCGCGCGAGTTCCCGGGCCCCGGGGCTCAGTCGATCAGCCGGTTCTCGTAGGCGTAGACGACGAGCTGCACGCGATCGCGCAGGCCGAGCTTGGCGAGGATGCGGCTGATGTGCGTCTTGACGGTCGCCTCGCTGACGAACTCCTCGGTGGCGATCTCGCTGTTGCTGCGCCCGGCGGCCGCGAGCAGGAAGATCTCGCGCTCGCGCTGCGTCAGGCCGCCGAACTCGGGCGGCGGCGTCGAGCCGGCGCTGCGCGAGCCGAACTGCTGGAAGAGCTCGCGCGTCGCCGACGCCGCGATGACCGAGGTGCCGGCGTGCACGGTGCGGATCGCGGCGAGCAGGAACTCCGGGTCCGCGTCCTTCAGCACGAAGCCGCTCGCCCCCGCGCGGATCGCCCGTGCGGCGGCCTCGTCGAGGTCGAAGGTGGTCAGCACGAGGATGCGGGGGCTCTCGGCGCCGGCGGCCCGGGCGGCCACGATCCGCTGGGTCGCGTCGATGCCGTCGAGCACGGGCATCCGGATGTCCATGAGGATCACGTCGGGTCGCGTCGAGCCCGCGAGGGCGATCCCCTCCACGCCGTCGCCGGCCTCGCCGACGAACTCGAGGTCGGGCTGGGAGCTGACCAGCATCCGGATGCCGGTGCGGAACAGGGCCTGGTCGTCGACCAGGGCGACGCGGATGCGGTCGGTCACGGTGCGGGATGCCTCTCGTCGGCGGTCGGCGGGTCGGGGAACACGGCGTCGGACGGCACCGAGTGGAACGGCGGATCCGCGGGAGGGTC
>NZ_VHQH01000039.1:0-210776 GCF_006517535.1 Schumannella sp. 10F1B-5-1 | reverse complement strand
GGGGTGAGCGGCGGGCGACGAGGCCATCGGGAGCACGGCGGCCACCGGCCCGGTGGTCGCGAGGGCCGGCAGCCAGGCGCGCACGACGAACCGGGTTCCCTCCGCGCCCGCTCCGAGCGTGCCGCCGACCAGGCTGGCGCGCTCGGCCATGCCGGCGAGGCCGTGCCCCGGCGTGCCGCTCGGCGAGCCGTTCGGCTTCAGCGCGCTCGCGATCGAGAGGTGGAGCCCGCCCGGCGCCCAGTCGAATCGCAGCAGCACCGGCTCACCGGGGTCGCCGTGGCGCAGTGCGTTGGTGAGCGATTCCTGCACGATGCGGTAGATCGCGAGCTGGGTGGGCGTGGGCACCGCCAGCGCCTCACCCGAGCCGTCGATCTCGATCGTGAGGCCGGATGCGCGCAGCTGCTCGTAGAGCCGGTCCAGGTCGGCGATCGCCGGCTGCGGCGCATCCCCCTGCTTGTGACGCAGCTGGGCGAGCAGCACGCGCACGTCGGCCAGGGCCTCGCGCGAGGTCGAGGCGATCGTGACGAGCGCCTCGTCGACGGCCTCGGGATCGGACTTGCGCAGGTAGCGGGCTCCGTCGGCCTGGGCGATCACGACGGCGAGCGAGTGCGCGACGACGTCGTGCATGTCGCGCGCGATGCGGGTGCGCTCCTGCTCGGCGATGACCTCGTACGACGCTGCGGCCGCGGCGGCGCGGCTGGCGCGGCCGCGCAGGCCGATCGTCATGAGCAGGCCGGCCGTCCACGACAGCAGGAATCCGGCGAGGGCGGCCCCGAACAAGAACCCCGCGACGAGCAGGTAGCGCGCCGCATCCCCCACCCCCGGGAGGCCGTTCGACAGCATCGGGATGATCTGGATGTAGACCGCGACGCAGGCGGCGCCGACGAACGACGAGGCGAATCCGAGCCAGCGCACGACGGGGCCGCCGTGAGCGCCGGTCGCGAACAGCACCCCCAGGATGAGCAGGTTCGACGGACCCGGGGCGTCGATGCGGGCGAGCATCTCGAGCAGGGCGACGGCCCAGGCGATCGCGAGCGAGAGCCCCGGCGACAGCCGCCGGAACACGAGGGCGACGCAGAAGCCCAGGAAGGCGAGCGGCTCGGCCGGGGTGAGTCCGAGGAGCGCGATCGACGGCCAGATGAACACGAGCGCGAGGGCCGCGGGCACGACGATGTCGACCGTCAGCTGCGTGCGGGTCAGACGTCGGAACACCCTTTCACGGTAGGGCAGCCCCCGGACTCGCGTGCCGTCGCACGGCTCAGATCAGCCCGGCGACGACGAAGATCATCCGCTGGACGGACACCGCGCATCCGGCAGGCGAGGCCCGTCCACGCTTACTGTGGAGGCATGGCCACCACCGAGCTGACCGAGCAGGACTTCGAATCGACGGTTCTCGAGGGCGGCATCGTCCTCGTCGACTTCTGGGCCGACTGGTGCGGCCCGTGCAAGGCCTTCGCCCCGATCTACGACGCGGCGAGCGAGGACAACGCCGACATCGTCTTCGGCAAGGTCGACACCGAGGCGCAGCGCGGGCTCGCCGGCGCGGCCGAGATCCAGGCGATCCCGACCCTCATGGCATTCCGCGACGGCATCGGCGTGTTCAAGCAGGCCGGTGCGCTCCCCCGGCCCGCGCTGAACGAGCTGATCGATCAGATCCGCGCGCTCGACATGGATGCGATCCGAGCCAGCATCGCGGAGCAGGAGTCGGGCACGGCACCGACGGGCGCCTGACCGCTGCCGGCCACGCCGACTCGCATCAGCGGGTGAGCCCCATGAGCAGCTCGGCTCGCAGACCCTGCCGGGTCGACACGATCTCGACCGGGATGCGCGCCTTGTCGCCGCGATCCTCGAGGCGGCGCAGCGTCTGATCGACGACGCTCTCGAGCCCGCGCGGCACGAGGCCGACCGGGCCGCTCACGCGGCGGCCGACGAAGAGCCGCACCTCGATGGGCGCGTCGACCCGTTCCTGCTCGATCGAGCGGGCGGCGACGATGGTCTCGAGCTCGATGCCCTCGTCACGGGAGCTGGCGGCGACGGAGGCGAGCTCGTCCTGCACCGAGGCGGCGTCGGCGAGACGGATGCGCACCCGCGCGTTCTTGGGCACGAGGTCGTAGTCGTAATCGTCGAACGAGCCGGCTCCGCGGTCCTTCGGCGGCAGCGCCGGGTCGCCGATGTCGCTCTTCGTCCAGGGCCAGATCGCCATCCCGCGATCGTATCCGCTGGGCGGTCGACCCCGGAGCGCGGCGGCACCCGCTGGTCGGTCGGCGGACGGTCGCGGTAGCACCGCCGGCGGATCAGCCGGCGGCCGGGTCCTCGGCGAGCCGCAGCAGCACCTTGCCCGAGAGGTGGCCTGCGCGCAGGTGCTCGTAGGCGTCGGCGAAGCGCTCGAGGGGGAACTCGCCGTCGATCGGCACCCGCACCTCGCCGGCCGCGATCAGGGCGGCGAGCTCGCCGAGCTCGGCCAGCCCCGGCGTCAGCGAGTGACCGCCGATATTGGTCACCCCGTGCGTCGCGACCTTCGTCGGCTCCGCGATCGTGTTGATCCGGCCGGCCGGCACGCCGAGCTCGAGCGCCGCCTCGATCGTGCCGCGCCCGGCCTGGTCGAGCACTGCCGTGATCCCCTCCGGCGCCAGGGCGCGCAGTCGGTCCGCCAGCCCGTCGCCGTACCGCACCGGCTCGACGCCGAAGGAGCGCAGCAGCGCCTCGTTGCCCGCGCCGCAGCTGCCGATCACCCGCGCGCCGGTGCGCCGGGCGAGCTGCGAGCTGAACACGCCCACGCCGCCCGCCGCGGCGCTGATGAACACCGTGTCGTCGGGTGTCAGGGCGAGCGAGGCGACGCTCGCCCACGCGGTTCGTCCCGCGATGTCGAGCACTCCGGCCTCGGCGAGCGAGACACCCGCGGGCACCGCCACCAGGGCGTCCGCCGCGACGACCAGGTGGTCGGCCTGGGCGTGGAAGCGCGCGCCGCCGAAGACGCGGTCGCCGATCGACCAGGAGGTGACGCCGTCGCCGAGATCGTCGATCACCCCGGCGAAGTCGTTGCCGTTGATCGAGGGCAGCGACGGCGTGTAGCGCGAGCTGGAGCCGACGACGATCTTCCAGTCCACCGGGTTGATGCCCGCCGTGATGACGCGCACGCGCACCTCGCCGGGGCCGGGCCGCGGTGTCTCGACCGTGTCGAGCTGCAGCGCATCCACGTCGCCGAGGCGATGGAAGCGGACGGCGCGGTCGGTGGAGCTGCTCATGCTCCGACCCTAGGCGTGCCGGACGTTGCAGACCGGGTGCCGGGAACGACAGAAGCGGGCCGCCACCCGGAGGTGACGACCCGCTTGAGTACGTATCGCGATCTCAGCGACGAAGCCCGAGGCGCTCGATCAGCGAGCGGTAGCGCTCGATGTCGACCTCCTGCAGGTAGCCGAGCAGGCGGCGACGCTGTCCGACCAGAAGGAGCAGGCCACGACGCGAGTGGTGGTCGTGCTTGTGCTCCTTGAGGTGCTCCGTGAGGTCCTTGATGCGCTTGCTCAGCAGCGCGATCTGCACCTCCGGGGATCCGGTGTCACCGGGCTGGGTGGCGTACTCGTCGATGATCGCCTTCTTGGTGTCTGCATCCAGTGCCATAGAGGGATCCCTTCTCTCGTTGCGCGGTGCGCGACGCCGGGTGCGTGCGCTCTCTCGATCCGCGGCCGTCGTGACGGCAACCTGGCAATGCTAGCAGGCGAGCGGGAGGCGCGGCGACCGCGCGAGGGCCACGTCAGAGACCCAGCGCGGCCGCGATGCGGGCGAGCGTGTCGGGCGCCGCGATCGCGAGCGCCGACGTCAGAGCGGCCGCCGCCGCGGCGATGCCGACCGTCGACCAGACGGCCCGCAGGCGTCGGGCGACCCGCACGTCAAGCTCGAGGCTGCGGAACCGCTCCTCCACGTCGACGTCCTCGGGCGCCGGCGCGTCATCCGGGTGCTCCTGCCAGGTGCGCGGCTGCTCGGCGACCGCCGTCAGCAGGCGCAGGGTCTGCGCATCCAGACGGCGCGGGGCGCGAGCGAGCACGCGGCCCAGCTCCGAGGGGGTGACGAACTTGACGCCCTCGGCGTGCGAGCTCACGCGGCGCGCCCCCACGGCGACGACGAGCGACTGCACGTCGACCTCGGTGCCCAGCGCGACCGAGAGGCGGCTCGCCGCATCCAGCCGCTCGGCGATCGCGGCGCGCACGACCGTGATCTCGGCGGCGGCGAAGGCGAAGCCCTCGGCGCTCATCGGCCGGCGAGCCGCAGCCTGCGCCACGACCGTGAACACGCCGGCGGGTCCGATCAGCAGGTGGTCGAGCATCCCGCCGCGCCCGACGGGGATGCTGTGGAGCACACTCCACTCCGAGCCGAGTCCACCGAGCACGGCCCCGAGTTCGCGCTCGCCGAGCGCCGCGCGGAACCAGCGCCGCGTGTCCGCGTCGAGAGGATCGGCCCCGAGAGCACGGTCGAGCGGGCCGCGCACCCGCGCGACCGACTGGTGCTCGAGGCAGGCGCGCAGAACGCCGAACGACGGGGTCCTGCCCCGCAGCGTGCGCCCGACCGGCGCCCAGGTGACCGTCATGATTCCCCCCGGAACATGTCCCTTCGACGCTAACCCGGCCGTCCGTTCCGCAGAATCCCCCGAACGGGTGCTCGGCATCCGGCGCGCGACGCACCACGGCGTCGCGGCGACAGGAGAGAATCGACAGTCCCGATCCGCCGACGCCCGGAGCCCCATGCTCATCGCCCACCTGCTCGACGTGCTGCTGGTGCTCGTGCTGCTCGTCTACCTCGTCGTGGGCTGGCGCACCGGCATCCTGCGCACCCTCGGCGGACTCATCGGCGTCATCGCGGGCGCCGTCGGGGCCTTCCTGTCGATCCCGCTCATCGTGCCGCTCATCCCGGCGCCCGGTTGGCGGATGGTCGCCGCGGTCGGGCTCGGGCTGCTGCTCATCCTGGGCGGTCAGGCCGCCGGCGTGGCCGTCGCGCGGATGCTGCGCGGACGCCGCGAAGAGCACCGCGTCGCCGTTCCGAGCCGCCTGCTCGGCGCGGCCCTGGGCGTCGTCGTCGCCGCGCTCTCCAGTTCGCTCGTGATCGGCAGCCTCGGCTCGCTCGGCTATCCCGCCCTGTCGCAGGCGGCCGCGGGGTCGGTCGTGCTGCGCACGATCGACCAGCTGACGCCGGAGCCCGTGCAGCAGCAGCTGTCGCGCATCCGCGCCGCGGTGCTCGACACCGGGCTCCCCCGCATCAACGAAGCGCTCGGCGGGGTCGAGTCGTCGCCGGGAGCCCCCGAGCTCGAGGGCACCGACGGCCTCACCAGCGCGAGCGCCTCGGTCGTGCGCATCAACGGCACGGCCTACGCCTGCGGCCAGAACCAGTCGGGCTCGGGCTTCGTCGTCGCGCCCGATCGCATCGTCACCAACGCGCACGTCGTGGCGGGCGTGAGCGAGCCGGTCGTCGACACGCGCGGAGGGCAGGCGCTGACGGCGAAGGTCGTCTACTTCGACCCGGATGCGGACCTCGCGATCCTCGCGACGACGGGACTCGACCCCGCCCCGCTGAAGCTCTCGCCCGCGCTCGAGGTGGGCGACCGCGGCGCCGTCGACGGGTACCCGTACGGCGGCCCGTACACCTCCGGCGGCGCCGAGGTGCTCGCGAAGTCGACCGAGCTGGTCGCCGACATCTACGGCACCGCGCGCACCCCGCGCGAGATCTACACGATCGCCGCGGTCGTCGAACCCGGCAACAGCGGCGGCCCCCTGCTGGCCGCCGACGGCACGGTGGCGGGCGTCGTCTTCGCCGAGAGCGCCACCGATGACCAGCTCGGTTACGCCACGACCGACGCCTCGCTCGCCCCCGTCGTGTCCGCCGCCGCCGGCCTGACCGACCCCGTGGCTGCGGGGCACTGCACGCGCGGCTGAGCTCGGTGCGGGATGGGGGTCTTGACCTGCCGCCTGCCCGGGTGCACCCTGGTCTCAGATCAACTCATCGCCCAGAAGAGCCGGAGTCACTGACCCGCCACTGGGCGATGAGTCTTTAATCCGGGCGTCGGGATGCTGAGATGGGGTCATGAGCCGCGCCGTCGACTACGCCCCTCTGACCTCGGACGTGACCCGCGCGGACGTGCGCGCGCTGAAGCAGGCGCAGGGCTCGGGATCCGGCGTCGCGCCGGCCGTGCTGCTGGCCGTCGTCGGCGGCATCATCGCGGTGATCGCCTTCGTGGCCGCCGGCGGAGTCGGAGTGCTCGCCGGCCAGTCGTCACCGTCGCGACTCCTGCCCGTCGGTATCGTGGTGCTGATCGGCGCGGGAATCGCCGCCGGCGGCGTGCTCGGCTCGCAGGGCCGCTGGCGCGACTTCGTGCGTCTCGACCGCTTCGCCCGCGCGAACGGGCTGGTGTTCCGGGCATCCGACCCGGCTCCGGCATACTCCGGGGCGATCTTCGGCCGCGGCGGCAGCCGCACCGTCTCGCCGCACCTGATGGCCGCATCCGGGCGCTTCACCGAGATCGGCAACTACGAGTACACGACCGGGTCGGGCAAGAACCGCCGCACCCACCGCTGGGGCTTCGCCGTCGTGCGCCTCGACCGCCGGCTGCCGCACATGGTGCTCGACTCGCGCGCCAACAACAGCTTCCTCGGCACGAACCTCCCGGTCGCCTTCGACCGCGACCAGGTGCTCTCACTCGAAGGCGACTTCGATCGGCACTTCACGCTGTACTGCCCGCGCGAGTACGAGACCGACGCGCTGTACGTGTTCACCCCCGACCTGATGGCGCTGCTGATCGACGAGGCGTCGCCCTTCGACGTCGAGATCGTCGACGACTGGATGTTCGTCTACTCGACGAATCCGTTCGTGCTCACCCAGCCCGCCGTCTGGGATCGGCTGCTGCGGATCGTCGATCTCGTCGGCGTGAAGATGGTGCAGCGCACGGAGCGCTACCGCGATGAGCGGGTCGCGCCGACGACGGCCGCATCGGCCCTGGCCGGAGCGCTGCCGGACGTCGTCGCGCCGCAGGGACGACGACTGCGGCGCGGCTTCCCCGTCGCCGCGGTCGTGATCGTCGTGATCGTCGTCGTCGGCTGGATCGCGCTCAGCAGCGGCCTGCTGCGCTGAGCATCACCGGGCCACGGATCCCGGGCCGCGGATCCGGAGCTCGATCGCGGGCGGCGCGGCTCAGGCCGCCAGACCCAGCAGGGCCCGACGGGAGGCCGTGACGCGGCCCAGCAGCACGAGCTCGTCGGACTGCGCCTCGGCGCGGCCGGTGCCGCGCACGACGCGCTGACGAGCCGCGGCGAGCTGCGTCGCGTCCTTGATGTAGCGCGTCATGATCGCGCCCTGCCCACGGCTCGACGCCCACGCCTTCGCCTGCCGTCGCCCGGCGGGCGTGCCCAGTGCGACGACCTCGTCGGGGTTGATCCAGCCGGCGGCCGCGTATTCGGAGAGTCGGGCCTGCGTCTGTCTCGCCTCGCGTCGGCGCAGCCAGAACACGACGACGATGAGCCCCGCGAACAGCGGCACCTGCACGAGCACGTAGTAGATCAGGTAGCCGATCAGGCCGCCCTGCACGAAGAACGTCGCGCCGTTCCACAGGCCGTGCAGCAGCATCGCGCCGAGCAGCCCCACGAAGTAGAAGCCGACGGGCGGAAGCCAGTGGTTGAAGCGGTTGGCCGCGAGGCCGATCGCCAGGCCGCTCATCGATGTGAACATCACATGGGCGAAGGGCGACATGACCCCGCGCATGAAGAAGATCAGCAGCACGTCGCCCGAGAGCGCTCCCGACTGCGCGATCTGCACGCCGAAGTAGAGGATGTTCTCGGTGAAGGCGAACCCGGCGGCGATGGTCGCGCCGTAGACGAGGCCGTCGACCGGGCCGTCGAAGTACTTGCGTCCGATCAGGAAGATCAGCAGCACGCCGAGGCCCTTCGCGCCCTCCTCGACGATGGGCGCCTGGATGGCCGCGCCGAAGAACTGAGCCCCGGCCGACTGCGAATCGGTTCCGGCGGCGGCCAGCGCGACATCCACCCCGAAGCCGACGACGAGCGCGGTGACGACCGAGACGCCGGCGCCCCACAGGAAGGCGAAGATCTTGATGCCGAGGGGCTCGGGCTCCCAGCGGTCGACCCAGCGGATGCCGAGCAGCACGACCGTGAGCGGGATGAGCGCGAGCACGGCGCCGATGATGCCCGCCGCCCCGAGGTTGCCGAGCACGTAGAGGAGCGCCAGCACGAGCGCGAGGCCGGCGAGCACGAGGCCGATGACGAGGGCGACCGTGCGCCCGGTGTGGCGCGGGGGCGGCGGCACCGCGAAGACGGGGGCTGCGTGGTGCTGAGTCTCGGCTCGCACGTCGGCCGGGGCGCTGGCCGGCGCGAGCACGCCGACGAGCGCGGACGCGCCGCTCGCGGATGCCGTCGGCGCCGCGTCCGGGGCGGCGTCGTAGCCGGGGCCGAAGGCGGGCGCAGAGTAGGGCTGCTGACGCCCGTAGTGGGCGACCGGGAGCTCCGCGTCGCTCAGCCCGGGCTGCTGGCGGTAGTCGGTCGGGCCCGGCGCGGGCTGTTGCGGCTGGCCGTACTGAGGCTGCCCGTAGGGCGGCTGCTGCGGCTGACCGTACTGGGGCTGGACGTAGGGAGGCTGCTGCGGCTGGCCGTGCTGACCCTGGCCGTAAGGCGGCTGCTGGGGCTGCCCGTACGGCGGCTGGCCGTAGGGAGGCTGCAGCGGCTGCCCGTAGTGAGGCTGGCCCCACGGCTGCTGCGGCTGCCCGTGCGGCGGCTGCTGCCCCTGCGGTGCGCCCCCCTCGGGGGCTCCCGGGTCGCGCGGGCGATCGGCGTCGTCGGGCTGCGGCCACCGGGGATCCGTCATGGCCTCACCCTAATGCGCGAGGGCGACGCGTCACCGTGGTGAGCAGTCCCCATCGGGCCGCGCCCCGCATCCCGAGTTCAGGTCGTCGGCAGCGGCATGCGCCGCCGCGAGATGCCCGCGCTGACCACCGCGGCGACGACGCACAGCGCGGCCGCTCCGAACCACGCGCTCGTGTACGTGCCGCTCTGCTCGCGGATGACGCCCGCCACGACGGCGGCCGCCGCGGCGCCGAGCTGGTGCGCCGCGAAGACCCAGCCGTAGACGACCGGCCCGTCGACGCCGAAGAGCTCGCGGCAGAGCGCCGCGGTGGGCGGCACGGTCGCGACCCAGTCGAGCCCGTAGACCACGACGAAGATGAGCACGGGCGGCTGCACCGTCGACGCCAGCAGATACGGCAGCAGGAGCAGAGCGAGGCCGCGCCCGGCGTAGTAGACGGCGAGCAGGATGCGCGGGTTCACTCGGTCGGTCAGCCAGCCCGACGCGATCGTGCCGGCCACGTCGAAGATGCCCACGACCGCGAGCAGGGCGGCCGCCGTCGTCTCGGGCATGCCCACGTCGTGCGCGCCCGGGATGAAATGGGTGCCGATGAGCCCGTTCGTCGTGGCTCCGCAGATGGCGAAGCCGGCGAACAGCGCCCAGAAGGTGCGCACGCGCGCCGCGCGACCCAGCACCTGCACGGCGCGGCGGGCGGGATCGACGGGACTGCGCGGCGGGAACACGGGCAGCGCGTCGGCGGGCGAGCCGTAGGGGGTCATGCCGAGCTGGGCGGGCGAGTCGCGCAGGCCGATCGCGACGATCGGCACGACCGCGAGGGCGATGCCGGCGATGATGAGCGAGGCGATGCGCCAGTCGGCGTCCGTCGCGACGCGTGCCACGATCGGCAGGAAGATGAGCTGGCCGGTCGCCGAGCCCGCGGTCAGCACGCCGGTGATCAGACCGCGGCGCCGCACGAACCAGCGGTCGGCGACGAGGGCGGCGAAGACGAGTGCCATCGACCCCGTTCCGAGGCCGATCAGCACGCCCCAGGTGGCGACGAGCATCCACGGCGCCGTCGAGAGCGTGCTGAGCGCGGCTCCCCCGGCGATCAGCACGAGGGCGATCGACACGACCCGGCGCAGCCCGAACCGCTCCATGAGCGCGGCGGCGAACGGCGCGGTGAGGCCGAACAGCAGGATGTTCACCCCGACGGCGATCGACAGCTCGGCCCGCGACCAGCCCAGCTCCTGCTCGATGGGCACCATGAGCGCGCTCGGCGCCGAGCGGAATCCGGCGGCGCCGAGAAGCGCCAGGAACGCGACGGCGGCGACGATCCAGGCGGGGTGGATGCGGCGCCGACGCGACGGGGAGGGAGCGGTCACCCGTCGAGTATCTCGGTCGCCGCGGCGCTCGAGCGCTCTATGACGGACGTGCCTCGTCGAGATCCTGCCGACCTGTCCGACCGGCAGCGATCAGGCGACTACTGGATGCGGTCGTCGCCGGGCCGGCGGAACGCGAGCAGCTCCGGATCGAGCGGCACGCGTCCGGCGCTCGCGAAGGTGCAGGCGGCGGTCGTCTGCCCGGCGAAGGCGACGAGCATGAGGCGCAGCCCCGGCGAGAACTTCGCCTGCACCCGCGCCGCGAAGTCCTCGGGGATCGCGGTCGGATCGTCGCCGATGCGGCGCCCCCAGTCGAGCAGCAGCTGCTCGGTCTCGGTCACCTGCGTCGCGTCGGGGTCGCCGCCGTCCTGCGCGAGCAGGCGGCGGAAGAAGGCCGTGCCGTGCACGCTGTCGAACGCGTCGCAGATCGCGTAGCCGAACAGCGTGACCGCGCGCTGGCCGATGTAGGGCACCAGCTCGTCGCGCAGCGTGTGCCAGTGGGTGTAGGCGTCGAAGCTCGGCAGGTGCCCGAGCAGGGCGCGCTCCGAGGGGCTCGGCACGGCGCCGTCGGGCAGACGACGCAGCACCGCGATCCGCGCCGTCGCCGAGAGCTCGTCGTCGGACGGGATCGGCAGGAACGTCATGCGCTCAGCCTACGGCCGGCGCCGTGCCCACAGGCGGCGGGACACCGACCTCAGGCCGCGGTGATCGTGCGTGGCTGCGCGGCGTCGATGTCGGCGAACATCCCGGCGCGGATGGCCTGGAAGACGTCGACCGCAGCCTGCGCGAGTCGACCGTGCGCCTGCGGCAGCACGCGACCGCGGTCGCTGTGCTCGAGCACGAGCGCGGGGCCCTCGGCCACGATGTGGGCGCCGAGGTGGCGCGCCCAGGCGGTCGCCATCTCCGACACGAGCGGGTCGGTCGAGATCACCCGCACGTCGTCGCCGCGGCCCACCGGGTGGTTCGAGCGCATGAGAGCGCGCGCCACGAGGCCCGGGCCGAGGAAGTCGACGACCTGCTGGTCGGTGACCCAGGAGGGGACACCGAGAACGTCGTCCTGGCTGAGCAGGATGAGCTCCGGCAGCTCGATCGACGTGTCGCGCCACGCGACGCGGTCGCGGTTCGCGAAGCCCACGGTGTCCGGACCGTTCGCATCCACCGAGCCGACGACGAAGCCGTTGCCGCGCATCGTCGGGCGCAGTCTCAGCTCGCCCATCGCGGGGCGAGGAACGGTCAGCGGGCGCAGGTCGCGCGGGGTCTGACGCAGGGAATCCGAGGTGATCATGTAGCGGGTCGCTCCCTTCCAAGGCCTGCAACCGCCGACCCTGGCCTCGTATTCCGAGCGCTCGCGAGGTGCTTCCCGGGTGTTTCCTGAGCGCGATCGGCCGGTCTCACCCGGGCCGACGGCGCCGACCTCAAGTCAGAGCACCTTGCCCGGATTCAGCAGCCCCTGCGGGTCGAACACGGCCTTGATGCCGCGCTGCAGCTCGAGCTGCGTGTCGCCGATCTCATCGCCGAGCCAGCGCTTCTTGAGGATGCCGACACCGTGCTCGCCGGTCAGCGTTCCGCCGAGCCGCAGGGCGGCCTGGAACAGGGCGCCCGCCGCGTCCCACACCTCTTCGGGCACCTCGACATCGACCCCGTCGGCGCCGCGCGGCACGACGAAGTTCGGGTGCAGGTTGCCGTCGCCGGCGTGCGCGATGGTCGGGATCGGGATGCCGTGCTCCCGCTCGATGCGCTGGATCTCGGCGAACATCGCCGGCAGGGCGCTGCGCGGCACCGCCACGTCCTCGATCAGCACGGTGCCGTGCGACTCGAGCGTCGGGTGGAAGGAGCGGCGGATGCGCAGCAGACGCTCGCCCTCCGCCGCGTCGGCCGCCAGAGTCGCGCGTCCGCCGAGCGAGGCGATGATCGGCAGCAGGTCCTGCGCCTCGCGCTGCGCGTCGGCGCCGTCGGTCTGCACCAGCAGGTAGGCGCCCGTGCCGAGGTCGACCTGCTCGCCGCGCCCGGCGAACCAGGCGGCCAGCATCCCGACCGCCCGCTCGTCGATCAGCTCGAGCACGGCCGGCCGCACGGCCGAGGTCGCGATCACGGCCGCCGCCCGCGCGGCCGCCGTGACATCGGCGAAGGTCGCGCCGATCGTGACCGGCTCGCCCTCGGGCAGCCGGCGCAGCTTGAGCGTGGCCTCGACGACGATGCCGAGCAGGCCCTCCGAGCCGATCAACAGCGCCGTGAGGTCCAGACCCGTCACGCCCTTGACGGTGCGGTGGCCGGTCGAGATGAGCCGTCCGTCGGCGAGCACGACCTTGAGCGCGAGCACCGCCTCGCGGGTGACGCCGTACTTGACGCAGAGCAGACCGCCGGCGTTCGTCGCGATGTTGCCGCCCACCGTCGAGATGGCCTTGCTGGCCGGGTCGGGGGCCCACCAGAGCCCCTGGTCGGCGAGTCGGGCGTTGAGGTCGGTGTTGACGATGCCCGGCTCGACGACAGCCAGCTCGTCGTCGACCGAGACCTCGAGGATGCGATCCATGTGGCGCACCGACACGACGATCTCGCCCGCGCCGCCGATCGCGCCGCCCGCGAGTCCCGTGCCGGCGCCGCGCGGCACGACTGGGATGCCGTGCTTCGTCGCGAAGCGCATGGTCGCCTGCACGTGCTCGACGCTGCGCGCCTCGACGAGCGCGAGCGGACGCGCGGCGGAGGCGTGGCCCGACTTGTCGGCGCGCACCGCATCCAGCGCCGCGGGTTCGAGCACGAGCGCGTCGCCCAGCTCGGCCAGCTCGTCGCGGATCGTGTCGATCGAGAGCAGCGTCACGCGCACATCCCGCCCTTCGTCAGCGGCGCGCGCCGGTGCGCGACGCCTGGTCGTCACCCGAGTCTAGGGATCCGGCGACGGCCGCTCTCGCTAGCATCCGAGCATGCCGTCCGCCCCCGCGCCCGCCTCCCGGCGCGGACGCGCCCTCTATGCCCTGCGGCGCACCTGGCGCGGCTATCTGCGTGGTCGCGGCTACGACGCGGCCGCGGCACTGACGTTCTTCGCCGTGCTCAGCGCCTTCCCCGCGACCCTGCTCGCCGTGGCCGCCTTCGCCGTGCGCGGCTCGGAGAAGGGCGCCGACAGCGAGCTCGTCGCGCTGCTGGGGCCGTTCATCCCGAGCGGCCAGGAGGCCGCCGTGAGCGATGCGGTCGGCGAACTGCTGAGCATCCGCTCCCCCGGCATCGCCCTGATGGTCGGCCTCGCGCTGACGCTGTGGACCGTCTCCGGCTGGTGCACGGCCTACGGCCGCGCCGTCAACACGATCTGCGGCGTGCAGGAGGGCCGGCCGTTCTGGCTGTTCCGCGGGTGGATGCTCGTGATCGCCGCCGCCACGGTCGTGCTGGCCGGCGCCGCGATCGGCGTGCTGCTGGTCGGCCCCGAGACGGCTGGCGAGCTGACCGGCGGGCCGCTCGCCCCCGTCACGTCGATCGTCTGGGGCGTGCTGCGCTGGCCCCTGCTGCTCGTCCTGCTCGTCGTGCTGCTCGCGCTGCTGCAGCGGCACGCGCCGAACGTGCGGGTCAGCGGGCTGCGACGCCTCAGTCTCGGCTCGCTGCTGACCCTCGCCGCCTGGACCCTGGTGACGGGCGCGTTCGCGCTCTACCTTCACCTGATCGACTCCTACGGCCAGCTCTACGGCCGCCTCGGCATCCTGCTCGCCGGGCTCGTCTGGGCCTACCTCAGCAGCACGGCTCTCGTGCTCGGCGCCCAGCTCGACGTGGAGCTGATCCGCCTCGTGCAGCTCGGCGGGGGGCTCGAGGCCGAGGACCACGTGCGGCTGCCGGTCAAGAGCACCTACCGGATGCTGCTGCTCGCCCGGCAGCGCGACCAGGACCTCGCGGCGGGCCGCGAGATCCGCGAGGAGCTCAGTCGTTCTTCGGCGTCGTCGTCGTCAGACTGACCGGCTCGTCGCCGAGCTGCAGGCCGCCGTTGCTGCCCGCCGACAGGGTCAGCTGCTCGAGCCACTGACGGTTCAGCTCGATCGGGCGACCGCCGTAGTACTTGAAGAACAGCGGGATGCCCGGCCCGATCCAGATCGCCGAGTGGCCGTCGCCGACCGACGGGTCGTCCTTCCAGTTGAGGAAGAAGCTCTCGCCGCGACGCAGCTTGCTCGAGATCACAGCCTGCAGATGAGCGAGCACGCGGTCGTCGAACGCGATCTCGGTCTTCACCGCGCCGTACAGAAGCTTGCCCATCGATCTCCTCGTCCTTCTCGCCCCGGCGGAGCACCGGTCGACTGGCATTCTCGCATTCCGCGCAATCGGGCCAGGGGGGTCGACGCCGACCGGGCCGTCCTGGTAATGATGCGGCGTCGTCGGCGCCGCCCGCATCCGGGGCGCCTGGGAGATCGCGCGCGGCTTCCGCCCGCGTCGTAGCGTCACCGCATGCCCGGATCACGCAACCGCAGCCTGAAGAACCCGAAGATGTACGAGGAGCTGCGCGACGACGGCGCCAGCAAGCAGAAGGCCGCCCGCATCTCGAACGCCGCCGCCGCGCAGGGGAAGAGCGCGATCGGCCGCAAGGGCGGCGAGGCCGGCAGTTACGACGACTGGACGGTGCCGGAGCTGCGCGCGCGAGCGAGGGAGCTCGGGCTCACCGGCTACTCGCGCCAGCGCAAGAGCGAGCTGATCGCGGCGCTCCGCGGCTCCTAGGGCTGCCGGCGGACCGACGGCCGCGCCTCAGGAGGCCTTGCTCTTCTTCGCCGCCGGCTTCGCGTCAGCCTTCGCCGCGGTCTGCTTCTTCGCGGGTGCCTTCTTCGTGCCCGCGCTGGTCTTCTTCGCGCCGCCCTTCGCGCTCGAGCCGCCGCCGCGCCGCCGCTCCACGCTCTGCCGCAGCGCCTCCATCAGGTCGAGCACCTCGCCGCCGCCCGAACCGCTCTCGCGGCCGAAGGTCTCCTCGGTGTCGAGCGCGTCGCCCTGCTCGAGCTTCGCCTCCACCAGCTGCTTGAGCTGCACCTGGTACTCGTCCTCGAAACGCGCCGGCTCGAAGTCCTTCGAGAAGCTGTCGACCAGCTGCTGCGCCATCTTCAGCTCGTCGGCCGAGACGCGGGGATGCTCATCCAGCCCCGGGAACGCCGCCTCGCGCACCTCGTCGTCCCAGAGCAGGGTCTGCAGCAGGAGCACGTCGTCGTGCACGCGCAGCGCGGCGAGGCGGGTGCGCTGCCGCAGCGAGAAGCGCACGATCGCGGTGCGCTCGGTCTCCTGCAGCGTGCGGCGCAGCAGCGTGTAGGCCTTCATCGAGCTCGAGTCGGGCGCGAGGTAGTAGCTGCGCTCGAGGCGGATGTCGTCGACCTGCTGCGAGGGCACGAACTCGACGACGTCGATGTCGCGGCTGCGCTCGGCCGGCAACGACGCCAGGTCGTCTTTCGTCAGCACGACGGTCTGCTCGCCGTCGTCGTAGGCCTTGTCGATGTGCTCGAAGGGCACGACCTCGGCGCAGATCTCGCACTTGCGCTGATAGCGGATGCGCCCGCCGTCCTCGTCGTGCACCTGGTGCATCGGCAGGTCGTGGTCTTCGGTGGCCGAGTAGAGCTTGACCGGCACGTTGACCAGTCCGAAGCTCAGCGAGCCCTTCCAGATCGCCCTCATTCCTGCATTGTTCCCCAGAACGGCCGATCAGCCCAGGGGTCGGCATAGCCTTCGGAGCATGGCCGATCCCGGCACCACGGTCTCCGTCGACGGACACCGCCTCACGCTGACCAATCTCGACAAGGTCATGTACCCGGAGACCGGCACGACCAAGGGCGACGTGATCGACTACTACGCGACCGTCGCCGACCGGCTCGTCCCGCTCGCCGAGGGGCGCCCCGCCACGCGCAAGCGCTGGGTGCACGGCGTCGGCACCGAGCGCGACCCGGGCTCGATGTTCTTCCAGAAGGACCTCGGCGCCGGAACGCCCTACTGGGTGCGCACGCGGGTGATCGAGCACAAGGACCACGACAACCGCTATCCCCTCGTCGACGACCGCGCGACCCTCGTCTGGCTCGCCCAGCTGGCGACCCTCGAGCTGCACGTGCCGCAGTGGCGCTTCGGCTACCGCGGCGGCCGCCAGGATCCCGATCGGCTCGTGCTCGACCTCGATCCCGGCGAGGGCGCCGGTCTGCCCGAGTGCGTCGAGGTGGCGAAGCTCGCGCGGGCGATCCTGCGGGATGTGGGGCTCGACCCGATGCCGGTCACGAGCGGCAGCAAGGGCATCCACCTCTATGCCGGTCTCGACGGCACCCGCTCGAGCGACGACATGAGCGCCTTCGCGCACGAGCTCGCGCGGGCGCTCGAGGCCGACCATCCCGACCTCGTCGTCAGCGAGATGCGCAAGGCGAAGCGCACCGGCCGCGTCTTCGTCGACTGGAGCCAGAACAACGGCAGCAAGACGACGATCGTGCCGTGGTCGCTGCGCGGAAGGCATCGGCCGACCGTGGCCGTGCCGCGCACCTGGCGCGAGCTCGGGATGGCGTCGCTGCGGCAGCTCGAGATCGACGAGGCGCGGGAGCGCGTCGCGAAGCGCGCGGATCCGATGGAGTCGCTGCAGGCCGGGCACGTCGAGCGGCGCCTCGGCGAGTACCGGGCGAAGCGGCGCGCCGGCGGCACGCCGGAGCCGTTCGGCGACGAGGCGCACCGCGCCCGACGCGACGCGGCCGGCGACGAGGGCGCGCCGATCTTCGTCGTGCAGGAGCACCACGCCACCCGGCTGCACTGGGACTTCCGGCTCGAGCACGGCGGCGTGCTCGTCAGCTGGGCGGTGCCCAAGGGCATCCCCGACGACCCCGGGCACAACCGCCTCGCGGTGCAGACCGAGGACCACCCGCTCGACTACGCCGACTTCGCCGGCGAGATCCCGAAGGGCGAGTACGGCGCGGGCTCCGTGCAGATCTGGGACCAGGGCACCTACGAGCTGGAGAAGTGGCGCGAGGGCGAGGAGGTCATCGTCACGCTGAGCGGCGACCGGGTCAGCGGGCGCTATGCCCTCATCCACACCGATGCCGATCAGTGGCTGCTGCACCGGATGAAGGAGCAGGCTGCCGAGGAGGGCGCGCGGGATGCGGCGCCGGCGTCGCCTCGAGCGCGCACCGCCAGCGCCGGACGGCACGGCACGGCCGGCGGTGGCAGCGGCGGCCGTGGCGACGGGGGACGTCGCGTCGGCGGCGTGAGCCCCATGCTCGCGACCGCCGGCACCCCCGATGACGTGCGCGACCGCCGCGCCGACCGCTGGGCCTTCGAGATGAAGTGGGACGGCGTGCGCGCTCTCGCCGAGGTGCGCGGCGGGCGCGTGACGCTGCGCTCGCGCAACGGGCTGGACCTGACGCCGACCTTCCCCGAGCTGCAGTCGCTCGCGGCGCTGGTCGACGGGGATGCCGTGCTCGATGGCGAGATCGTCGCCCTCGACGCGCGCGGGCGCCCGAGCTTCTCCCGACTGCAGCAGCGGCTCGGCCTGACCCGCGAGCGCGACGTCGCCGCGGCGCAGAAACGCGTCGCCGTCGCCGGCTTCCTCTTCGACGTGCTCGAGATCGACGGCGACGACCTGACGACGCTCCCCTGGGCCGACCGCCGCCGGCGACTGGAGGAGCTCGTCGCGGGCGACGACACGATCCAGGTGCCGCCGCTCGCCGGCGACGACCTCGAGCACGCGCTCGACGTGAGCCGCCGCCTCGGTCTCGAAGGCGTCATGGCGAAGCGACGCGACAGCGCATACCGCTCCGGCAAGCGCAGCGCCGACTGGCTGAAGCTCAAGCACCGGCGCACCCAGGAGGTCGTGATCGCCGGCTGGCGTCCCGGCACGGGAGCCCGCGCGGCCACGATCGGGTCGCTCCTCCTGGGCGTGCCCGACGGCGACGGGCTGCGCTATGTCGGCCGGGTCGGCACCGGGTTCCGCGAGCGCGACCTCGAGCGGATGCGCGACCGCTTCGAGAGCAAGGCCCGGAAGACCAGCCCGCTCCACGGGGTGCCGGACGAGGACGCGCGCGACGCGCAGTGGATCACGCCGGACCTCGTCGGCGAGGTCGAGTACGCCGAGCTGACCGGCGAGGGACGTCTGCGCCAAGCCGCCTGGCGGGGCTGGCGGCGTGACAAGGCCGTGGGCGACGTGATCGACGAGACGGGCGACCCGGTCATCGAGTGAGGCGCGGCCGGACCGCGCGCCCGCTGATCCCCCGCGTCAGCTCAGGTCAGATCCGACTCCGATCGCGGCGCTCCCCAGGCCCGCTCGTCGGCCGCGCGCTGCGCGTGCTGGATCGCCGCGAGGTCGACGACGCCGGTGACCGGCTGGATGCCCGACAGGCGCTCGGGCGACAGCACGCGCTGCACCTCGTCGCGCGACATGAGCTGCGCATCCACCACCAGATCGGCGATCGACGACTGCGTCGTCAGCGCGGTGTGCGCCAGAGCGGCCGCGGCGGCGTAGCCGATGTACGGCGTGAGCGCCGTGACGACGCCGACGTTGGTCTCGACCTGACGGGTCAGGCGGTCGGTGTTCGCCGTGATGCCGTCGATGCAGTTGACCCGCAGCGTGCGGCAGGCGTTCGTCATCCACGCGAGCGACTGCAGGATGCTGTGGGCGATCACCGGCTCGAAGGCGTTGAGCTGCAGCTGGCCGCCCTCGGCCGCCGCCGTGACCGTCGCGTCCGCGCCGATCACCGAGAACGCGACCTGGTTGACGACCTCGGGGATGACCGGGTTCACCTTGCCCGGCATGATCGACGATCCCGCCTGGCGCGGCGGCAGGTTGATCTCGCCGAGGCCCGCCTGCGGTCCCGAGGAGATCAGACGCAGGTCGTTGCAGATCTTCGAGAGCTTGACCGCGGCGCGCTTGAGCACGCCCGAGAGCGTCATGAACACGCCCGCGTCGCTCGTCGCCTCGATCAGGTCGGCGGCGGTCTGGAACGGGAGCTCGGTCAGCTCGACCAGGTGACGGCGCACCGCATCCGAGTAGCGCGGGTCGGCGGTGATGCCGGTGCCGATCGCCGTCGCGCCGAGATTCATCTCCGCCAGCCACGGGATGACCTCGCCGAGGCGCTCGTGGTCTTCGACCAGGGTGTGCGCGAAGCCCGTGAACTCCTGGCCGAGCGTCATCGGCACCGCATCCTGCAGCTGGGTGCGGCCGACCTTGAGGATGTGCTCGAACTCGCGGCCCTTCGCCGCGAAGGACTGCGCCAGCAGGCGGTGCTCGGCGAGCAGGCGCTGCAGGCCGAAGATCATCGCGAGCTTGATCGCAGTCGGGTAGACGTCGTTGGTCGACTGGCTGCGGTTGACGTCGTCGATCGGGTGCAGGCTCGCGTAGTCGCCGCGCGGACGCCCGAGGTGCTCGAGGGCGATGTTCGTCAGCACCTCGTTGCAGTTCATGTTCGTGCTCGTGCCCGCGCCGCCCTGGATCGCGCCGACGACGAACTGGTCGTGGTGCTCGCCGGCGAGCACGCGCTCGCAGGCCCACTCGATCGCGTCGGCCTTGGCCGGGTCGAGGGTGCCGAGCTCGCGGTTCGCGCGCGCCGCCGCCTGCTTGACCCGCGCGAGCGCCCGCACCAGATCGGGGTAGTTGCTGATCGCGCGGCGGGTGATCGGGAAGTTGACGAGCGCCCGCGCCGTGTGGATGCCCCAGTAGCTGTCAGCGGGGATCTGCAGCGATCCCAGCGAGTCCGACTCGGTGCGGGTCTCGGCCGCGGCGGCGAGCTCGTCGGCGGCGCGCTCGGGACCCGTGGTCTCGAAGTTCTCGTCGCCGCTGAGACGCTGCTCGTCGGAGGTAGGCGGATAGGTCATCGGATCACTCCTCGGAACACGGGTTCAGCCTGTCACAGGGCGCCGTCGCCCCGGCTGGGGATCAGCCGCCGTGCAGGGCGGGGACGATCAGGTAGATGCCGAACAGCACCGCGAGGCCGCACAGCACGTACATCGCGATCGACACCGGGCGGCGCCACGGAGCGGCGCCGTCGCCGAGCCGGAGCGCGAGCGAGAACAGCGTGACGATGATGCACGCCGCGATCAGGGCCGACACCGCGACCACGAAGAAGGCAGCCCAGTCGATCATGCCGTGCCCTTCCGCTTGCGGCGCTTCGGTCGCACGAAGACGCCCGGCTCGACCGTGTCGAGGTTCTTGTGGTCGACCGAGTCGCGGCGCGAGTAGAGGAAGATGCCGAGGATCGCGGCGGCGGCGAGAGCGGCGTCCAGGATGACCCCGCCGACGCCGAGGTGCGCGATCGCGGCCATGAGCGCGCCCACGGCACCGGCCGCCGGGATCGTCACGAGCCAGCCGAGCGCGATGCGCCCCGCCGTGCGCCAGCGCACCGAGGCGCCCTTGCGGCCGATGCCGACGCCGATCACGCCGCCCGAGGCGACCTGGGTGGTGGAGAGAGCGAAGCCGAGGTGGCTCGACGCCAGGATCGTGGCGGTCGTCGCCGACTCGGCGGCGAAGCCCTGCGCGGGCTCGACCTCGGTGATGCCCTTGCCGAGGGTGCGGATGATGCGCCAGCCGCCCGTGTAGGTGCCGAGGGCGATCGCCAGCGCGCAGATGATCACGACCCACAGCTCGGGGCCGCTGCCGACGGGCTGCAGACCGGCCGCGATCAGCGCGAGCGTGATGACGCCCATCGTCTTCTGCGCGTCGTTCGTGCCGTGCGCGAGCGAGACGAGGCTCGAGGTGAAGACCTGGCCGCGCTTGAACCCGTCGCGCTCGCGCTTGCGGGTGATGGCGTAAGCGATCTTCGTCGCCAGGAACGCGACGAAGCCCGCCAGCAGGGGCGCGAGGACCGCCGGGATCACGATCTTCGAGAGCAGCACGGCTCCGTCGATCGACTGGATGCCGGCGCCGACGATCGCGGCGCCGATCAGCCCGCCGAACAGCGCGTGGCTCGACGACGACGGGAGCCCCAGCAGCCAGGTGACGAGGTTCCAGACGATCGCGCCGATCAGACCGGCGAAGACCATCTCGGGCCCGATCTGGATGCCGCCCTCGCCCTCGCGGATCAGGCCGCCGGAGATCGTCTTGGCGACCTCGGTCGAGAGGAAGGCGCCGACGAGGTTGAGCACGGCGGCCAGAGCGACCGCGACCTTGGGTTTGAGAGCGCCCGTCGCGATGGGGGTCGCCATCGCGTTCGCGGTGTCGTGGAAGCCGTTCGTGAAGTCGAAGATGAGAGCCAGTGCGATGACCAGCGCGACCATGAGTGTGACGTCCACCGGAGACGACCTTTCCACCAAGGTGAACGGAGCACAACTCGGGGGTGAACATCGCGTGTCGTGAGGCTCTCTCGCGGACGACCGTTCTGTACCCCGGGCGCGGGTGCCCCGTTCTGGGCGTGTCCCCCGGGCATCCGGGATCCCTAGCCTGAACGCGGACGCACCCTCCCTCCGCAGCGTCCGGAAAGCATGCCCGTGCCCACACGCAGAACACTCGGCACGGTGGCGCTGAGCTCGCTCGGCACCGCCGCCGTCTCGTTCGCCGTCGTCGACGTGACGACGTCGATCCGACGGGGGTGCGCGTATGCCGTGACGGAGGCCTGCCGGCACGAGGCCGTGCCGGTCGCGGCGATCGTGTTCACGGTGATCGGCTTCGTCTGCGTCGCGATCGGGATCGTGCCGGCCGTGCTCTGGGTAGCGCATTCGATCCGCGCCGCGCACGAGCAGCCCGAAGACGACGACGCGGTGGCCGACGAGCACCGCCGCGCACTGCGCGACCCCGACGACCCGGTCCTCACCGACGATCTCGACCTCACGGGCGAGTCCTTCGACGACGACGGCTCGCGACCCGGACGGGGAGGGCTGCGCTCGTTCCTCTTCGGGGGCGACCGCTGGTGAGCCGCGCTGACGATCTCGGCGCCGCCCTCAGAGCCGCTCGAACGCCGTGACGCGCACGACCGCCAGTCCTGCGGCCGCCGACTCGCCGAGGTCGACCTCGGCCCGCAGGATCCAATCGTGGTCGCCCACCGGATCGGCGAGGGTCTGCCGCACCCGCCAGACGTCGGCCTCCTCGTCGATGTGGATCATCGCCGACGATCGCGCGTCGGCGTCGATCCCGATCGCGTCGTGCTCGTCGAAGTAGGCGTCGAGACCCGCCGGCCAGTCCACCGCATCGCCGAGCGCGACGAGCTCGTCGTCGGCCTGACGCGCCGCGAGCTGGATGCGGCGCCACAGCGCGTTGCGCACCATGGCCGTGAACGCGCGGCGGTTCTGCACGACGCTCGCCGGCGCCGGCGGACGGACGGGCTCGGCCGTCGCGGTCGTCGCCACGGCGACGCCGGGTTCCATCAGCTCCCGCCATTCGTCGACGAGCGAGGAGTCGACCTGCCGCACGAGCTCACCGAGCCAGTCGATGAGCTCGTGAACCTCGTCCGTCTTCGCCTCCTCGGGCACCGTCTGGCGCAGCGCCCGGTAGGCATCCGAGAGGTAGCGCAGCACGAGTCCCTCGCTGCGGCCGAGCTGGTGGAATGCGACGTACTCCGGGAAGGACATGCCCCGTTCCCAGAGGTCGCGCACGACCGACTTGGGTGACACGGCGAAGTCGCGTACCCAGGGCTGCGACGACGAGAACACCTCGAACGCCTCGCCGAGCAGCTGCTCGAGCGGCATCGGCCAGGTGATCTGCTCGAGCAGCTCCATGCGCTCCTCGTACTCGATGCCCTCGGCCTTCATGGCCGCGACCGCCTCGCCGCGCGCCCGGAACTGCTGCTGCGAGAGGATCGCGCGGGGGTCGTCGAGGGTCGCCTCGATCACGCTGACCACGTCGAGCGCGTAGCCGGGCGCGTCCATCTCGAGCAGCTCGAGCACCGCGAGGGCGAACGGCGACAGCGGCTGGTTCAGCGTGAAGTCGGGCTGCAGGTCGACCGTGAGCCGGATGCGCGCGGTGCCGTCGAAGCCGCCGCCCTCCTGCGCGACGACCTCCGAGGCGCGCAGCGTGCGGTAGATGCCGAGAGCACGGCGCGCGAGCGCCCGCTGCCGCTCGGGAGGCTCGTGATTGTCGAGCACGAGCGCGCGCACGTCGTCGAACACGCCGCGACCGTCGTCGCTCCCCCGGGCGATCACGTTGATGAGCATCGCGGCGGTGATCGCCATCGAGCTCTGCAGCGCCTCCGGCTCCGCCGCGCGCAGGCGATCGAGGCTGCCCGGACCCCAGCTGACGAAGCCGTCGGGAGCCTTCTTGCGCACGATCTTCTTCGCCTTGGCGGGATTCGCCGCCGCCTTCGCCGCGGCCTTGGCGTTCTCGATCTCGTGCTCCGGGGCGAGCACGACCACCTCGCCGGCCGTGTCGTAGCCGGCCCGGCCCGCCCGCCCCGCGATCTGATGGAACTCGCGCGCGCTCAGCTGCCGCATCCGGGTGCCGTCGAACTTGGTCAGCGCCGTCAGCAGTACCGTGCGGATAGGCACGTTGATCCCCACACCGAGCGTGTCGGTGCCGCAGATCACCTTCAGCAGGCCCTCCTGCGCGAGCGTCTCGACGAGGCGGCGGTACTTCGGCAGCATGCCCGCGTGGTGCACGCCGATGCCCGCGCGGATCAGCCGATTGAGGCTGGCGCCGAAGCCCGGGGCGAAGCGGAACCCGGCGATGGCCTCGCCGATGCGATCCCGATGCGCTCGATCGGCGACGCGCACGCTCGCCAGTGCCTGAGCGCGCTCGACGGCCGCCGCCTGCGAGAAGTGCACCAGATACGCCGGCGCCAGGCCGTCGGCGAGCAGCGACTCGACCTCCTCCTGCACGGGCGTCAGCTCGTAGCGGAAGTCGAGCGGCACGGGGCGCTCGACGCCGGTCACCAGGCCGACCTCGCGGCCGCTGCGCCGCTCGAGGTCGCCCGCGATCGCGCCGACGTCGCCGAGCGTCGCCGACATGAGCACGAAGCGCGCCCGCGTCAGCGTGATGAGCGGCACCTGCCAGGCCCAGCCGCGCTCGGGGTCGGCGTAGAAGTGGAACTCGTCCATCACGATCGTGTCGAAGGGCGCGTCGGCCCCCTGCCGCAGTGCCGCGTTCGCGACGATCTCGGCCGTGCAGCACAGGATGGGCGCATCCGGGTTGACCCGCGTGTCGCCCGTGATCATCCCGACCCGCTCGGCGCCGAACAGCTCGACGAGCGCGAAGAACTTCTCGCTCACGAGCGCCTTGATCGGCGCGGTGTAGACCGAGCGACGTTCCTGGGCGAGATCGATCGCGTGGGCCGCGATCGCGACGAGCGACTTGCCCGTGCCGGTCGGCGTGCTGAGGACCAGGTGCCGATCGAGCAGGAGCTCGAGCAGCGCGTCCTCCTGCGCGGGATAGAGCGCGAGACCGCGACCGGCGGCCCACGAGGCGAATCCCTCGGCGAAGTCGTCGGGATCCCAGGGGCCGGTCAGCAGGTCCGAGAGCACGTGTCGAGTCTGCCGCACCCCGGCGACGCTCGGTCGTCCGCGCTCATCGGACGGGGTTCCCGGCTCGTCGCCGGCGGCGTCAGGCTGTCCCCCGACGCCCGCGAAATGGGGGCACGCTGTCCCCCGCATGGGGCGTGCATCCCCCGTTCCCGAGCGCACAGCCCGCCCCTAGACTCCACATCCATAAGGACTGATCGGGTTCAGTCCGCGACGGGCGCCGCCCGTCGACACACCTGACGGGCGCGGTCCGTGCAGGACGATGACGCGAAGGGGAGCGTATCTGTGGCTGAGGGAGATGTTCGCGTTCCGGCGGGGTGGTATCCCGACCCGCTCGGACTGCCGCAGCTGCGCTGGTGGGACAACCACGCGTGGACGGAGTACACCTCCGACGCGCGTCAGCCCATGGTCGCGCAGGAGACCGTCACGCAGCAGGCGCGCCTGACGTACGCCGACGTCGACGACGTGGCCCCGGCCACCGACGCCGGCGCGACGCTGATCGCCGAGGAGCCGGCCAAGCCGACCCAGGAGGCGCTGCTCTCGCTCGAGGCCCCGGTCAAGGAGGCCATGGTCGAGGAGGAGCTGTCGCCCGCCGCGAAGTTCGCCGAGTTCGTGCCGTCGAACGCGCCGACCACGCCGGCCTTCGACCTCGACACCCGCTTCGACGACCTGCTCGGCGACGCGCTCTCGGCATCCCGCAGCGCCTTCTCGCATGTGAGCGAGGCGTCGCAGAGCTTCGTGCCGGCCGCCGCCGACGATGCCGACGTGCCGCTCGCCGCGACGACCGCCAAGGGCTCGACCTCGACCGGACCGGCCTGGGTCATCGCCATGACGCCGCTCTACGTGCTGCTCGTGACGATGTTCTTCCTCGTCTCGAACAGCGGCGGCACGCTGCAGCTGATCATCAGCCTGGTCGTGCCGTACCTCGGCTCGATCGTGCTCGCCTTCTTCGACTGGAAGATCCTGCGCGACCGCGGCCACCGCCCGGCGCACTGGGCCTTCTCGGTTCTCAGCGGCCCGGTCTACCTGATCGCCCGCTTCGTCGCCCTCGTGCGTCGCACGGGTCGCGGCTTCGGCCCGATCCTCGGGCTCCTCGCCTTCGCCGCAGCCAACCTGGTCGCGGTCGTGGCGGTTCCCGGCCTGATCATCTCCCTCGCCCCCGGCGCCTTCGCCGACCAGGCCGAGCAGTCGATCACGGCCAGCGCCAAGGCCTTCGGCGCCGACATCATCGTCAGCTGCCCCGAGGAGGTTCCGACGATCGTCGGCGACGGGATGATCTGCAAGGCCAAGAACAAGGCCTCCGACCCGATCGGCTGGGGCATCAACGTCAGCCTGCAGCGGGCGAACGGCTGGTTCACCTGGCAGGTCGACAACTGGGGCATCTACAGCTTCGACCAGGACGCGCAGGGCTGAGCGCCATGAGCGACCAGGAGATCCGCGTCGTGCCGGCCGGCTGGTACGAGGACCGCGACGACAGCAGCCTCGTGCGCTGGTGGAACGGCCTCGACTGGACGTCGCACACCGCCCCCAAGCCGGACCGCGTCGTCAGCGACGCCGCCGGCGCCTGAGGCACCAGCAGCTCTGACCCCGATGGGCACCCCGGATGCGTTCCGCGGGTGCCCATCGTCGTCTCCCCCGGCGCGGGCGCGTCGGCATCCTCTCCGCGCACGCCGACCGTGAGCACCCGTCACTGTCCCCCTCTCGGGGTGAGGCGGTGGGAGGCCCCGGATTCCTAGACTTCAGGGGTACTCGTGCGGCCAGGGGGGACGCAGGGGACGAGCTGGGGGAACAGGCATGACCGACATCGCGAGCGCACGGCCGCGAGCCGGGTGGTACGACGATCCGACCGACGCCACGGGCCTGCGGTGGTGGGACGGCGTCATCTGGACCGACAACGCCATGCCCAAGCCCTCGGGCGCGCCCGTCGCGGTGGCGCCGCCGCTCGGCAGCGCCTACTCCGTCGACGACGGCCGCCCGGCCGCGTCGTCGCGGCGTGCGGCCCGACAGGCCGCTCGCGAGGCCGCGCGCACCGCCGACCCCTCGGGCGTCGAAGCACCCGCCGAGCCGCTGGCGCGCGTGACGCCGCTGCACCCGGCGCCCGCCGATGCGGCGCCGACGGTCGCATCCACTCCCGATCCTGCTCCCGGCGACGCCGGCGCGGGGCACGGTGAACCGCAGGCGGTCGTCCCGCCGTCGGCGGCTCCCGTCGCCGCGCCGCCGACCTCGCGCGCCCAGCTCGGCCCCGTGCCCGACGCCGTCTTCGCTCCCGGGCCCGTCGACGTCGCCGTCGCGCCCCCGGCCCTGCCCAGCTTCGCCGACTTCCTCGCCTCCGCCGAGGCCGCGGCCGAGCGCGCCGCTCCCGACTACTCGCGCATCCCGCAGCCGGGCGAGCTCGTCGCCGACCCGACGCCGGGCACCGCCGTGCTCGATCCGGCGGCGACCACGACTGGTCCTTCCGGCGGCGCCGCACCGGTCGCCGAGGCGCGCGCGGCGGTGCCGAAACGGGCCGTGGGGGCCGTCGCGGCCCCGATGACGGCGCCGGCACCGGTGGTGGAAGCGGCCCCGGCTCCGGCCGCCGCGCCCGTCGTCTCACCGGAGACGGCTCCCGTCGTGCCGAGCACCGCATCCCCGATCACCGTCAGCGAGCCCGCTGTCGCTCCGCCGGCCCGACGCGAGGTCGCCGCGATCGCGCCGCGTCAGCCCGCCGCGGTCGCGGTCGCCCCCGCGGCTCCGGCTGCCGCCCCGGCTCCGGACGCCGCACCTGCTGCTCCGGCCGCGCCCGCATTCAATCCCGACTTCGCGCCCGACGGCAGTCCGCTCCCGGCCCCGGCGAGTGCGCTCCCGCCGCTGCCGATGCCCGTCCCTCTCCCGAGCGCCCCCTCGGTCGGCCCCTCGCGCCCGGCAAACGACTGGTGGCGCGGGCTCATGCCGACGGGCTCGGTGACGACCTCGGCCGTGCTGCTGGCGCTCGCGCCGGTCGCCGCGACGGTCGTGCCGATCGGCGCCCTCGGCTTCGCGGTCGAGCTGCCCGATCTGGCCGTCGCGCTCCTGGCCCTGCCCGTGCTGCTCGTCGTCGCGCCGATCGTGTTCGCCGCCGTCGACCGCAGCCGTCTGCGCGGGATGGGCTGGGCCGAGCAGGCGAGTGCCGCCTGGGCCGTGCTCGGTCCGTTCTGGTACCTGATCGCGCGTCAGCACACGCTGCGCAAGCAGGGCGCCCGCACGCTGCCGTTCACGGTCACCACGCTGCTCATGCCGCTCGTGTCGGTCGGCACGACCGCAGCGCTGCTCTGGTTCTTCCAGCACGACATCCTGGTCTGGGCGCTCACGCTCCAGGTGCGCCTGGCCTGAGCCGGATGCGCGGGCTACCGTCGTCGGCATGACCGGGCTCACGCGCATCCACGCGGTCGTGACCGGGCGGGTGCAGGGCGTCGGCTTCCGCTGGGCGACCCTCGAGACGGCCGAGCGCCTCGGCCTCGCCGGCTGGGTGCGCAACCGCGCCGACGGCAGCGTCGAGCTGGAGGCGCAGGGCTCGCCGGCCGCGCTGGACCAGCTGCGCGCCTTCCTCGCCGAGGGGCCCTCCTGGGCGCGCGTCGACGGCGTCGCGGTCGAGGAGCGAGCGGTGCGCGAGGGCGACGCGGGCTTCACCGTGCGCTGACCCGCCTTCGTGGCGACTCCGACACCACACCGACACCGACGCCTGCGCCGACGGCGAGCAGACAGCCCCGGTACCCTCACCGCCCGCCCGCCTAAGCTCGTCAGACCATGCGCGTGCTCCTGATCCGTCACGGCGAGACCCCCCTCAACGTCGCCGGGGTGCTCGACGCGGTCGTGCCGGGGCCGGGGCTGACGGACCTCGGGCGACAGCAGGCGGCCGCACTGCCTCGCGCACTCGCCGGGGAGCCGGTGGATGAGGTGCGCTGCTCGTCGATGGTCCGCACCTGCGAGACCGCCGAGCCGCTCGCGCGGGATCGCGGACTCCGGCCCGTCCTGCTCGACGGCGTGCAGGAGATCGAGGCCGGCGCTCTGCAGGGGCGCGACGACCGCGCCGCGATCGGGCGCTATCTGACGACCGTGCACGCCTGGAGCGACGGCTCTCTCGCGCCGCGCATCCCGGGCGGACCGGACGGGCGGGAGTTCCTCGCCCGATTCGATGCGGCGCTGGCTCGTCTCGACGCCGAACGCCGGACGGCGGGACTCCATGGCGCCGTCGCCGTGGTCACGCACAGCGCGGCGATCCGGGTCTGGTGCGCCCGGCGTGCGCGCAACCTGCCCGCGGACTTCTCGGCGCGGCAGCCCCTCGCGAACACGGCCGTGGTCGCGGTCGAGGGCTCCGCCGACGACGGCTGGATCATCACCGACTGGGCGGGGTCGCCGGTCGCCGCGCCCCCGTCACGCGGAGCCGATCCGATGGGCGAGCCGCTCGCCGATCTCGACTGAGATCGCGGGCGCGCGGGTCAGCGCTCGTCGTCGCCGAGCCCGAGCATCGCGCCCAGGTCGCTCTGCTCACCGCAGAGCCCGCTGAGCGGTGCCGGTGCGGTGTCGTCGCCGAGGGCGATGTGTGCGATCGTCGTCATGATGGTCTCCGCCGATGACGGTAGGCGGGCCCGGCAGGGCCCCGCGCGTCCGTCTTCGGGTGGCGCCCGCGACGAGGGGCACCCGAACCGGGGAGGTCGCCGCGTCAGCCGCCGGGCCGACGCCGGGAGGAGAACGTGAGCGACACGACGCCAGCACCCGAGCTCGACGCGCACGCCTGGGCGGCGCTCGGCGAGTGGATGCGCACCCAGCGCTGGTTCGCCGCGAAGGGCTCCACGCCCCGGCTGCGCCAGGTGAGCCGCATCGATCACCCGAGCGACCCGGACGGCGCCGCCGCCCTGACCCTGCTGCTCGCCGACGACGCGGACCCACGGCATCCCGTCTACCAGGTCGGCCTCGTCGCCCGGCCGTCCACCGCGACCGAGCACGTCGTGGCCCGCGCCCCCGGGGTCGCCCTCGCCGACGGCGCGCGCGACCCGGCCTTCGCCGAGGCCCTCGTGGCGCAGCTCTCCGCGGGCGGCGCCGCGCTCGGCGACGTTCCGCGCTCCCCCGCCGTCGTGTTCGCCGGCGAGCAGTCGAACACCTCGCTCGTGATCCCGCGCGCCGGCGACGTCGACCTCGTGCTCAAGCTGTTCCGCGTGGTGCACCACGGCGAGAACCCCGAGATCGAGCTGCAGCGGGCGCTCAGCGACGCCGGGTCGGCCGTGGTGCCGCGGTTCTTCGGGGCGCTCGCGGCGGAGTGGACCGACGCCGCCGGCGCCCTCGGCCGCGGCGACCTGGTGGTCGCCCAGGAGTTCGTCAGCGGGGCGATCGACGGCTGGGCGCACGCGACGCGCGCCGCGGCCTCCGGCAGCGACTTCTCCGAGGCCGCTCGCGCCCTGGGCCGCGTCACCGCGGAAGCCCACGCGGTGCTCGCGCGCGAGCTGGGCGTCACCGAGGCGGGCGACGACGACGTCTCCGCGCTCATGGCGGTCTGGGACGCGCGACTCGAGGCGGCGGCCCGCGTCGCGCCGCAGCTCGCGCCGCATCTGGCCGCGATCCGCGGCCGCTACGCCGCGGCGGCCTCCGTTCCCTGGGGGCCGCTGCAGCGCATCCACGGCGACCTGCACCTCGGACAGGCGCTGCTCGCTCCCGATGGCCGCTGGCTGCTGATCGACTTCGAGGGCGAGCCCCTGCGCACGTTGGCCGAGCGCACCCGACCCGAGCCGGCCCTGCGCGATGTCGCCGGGATGCTGCGCAGCTTCGACTACGCCGCCGCCGCGCACGGCGGCGCGGGCCGAGCCTGGGCCGAGTCGGCGCGCGCGGCGTTCCTCGCCGGGTACGCCGACGAGGTCGGCACGGCCCCCGCGCCGACCGAGCTGCTGGCCGCCCTCGAGCTCGACAAGGCGGTCTACGAGGTGAGCTACGAGGCCGGCAACCGCCCCGACTGGATCGGCATCCCGCTCGCCGCGGTCGCGCGGATCGCGGCCGTCGGCGAGGCCTGATCGCGGCGACGCGCCGGCTCTCCCAGCCATCCCGGAGGCGCTGTCCCCCGAAGGGGGGATATAAAGGGGGACATGCAGAGCACTCTGGACCGCATCTCGGAGTGGATGTCCCGACAGTCCTGGTATCTGCCGAACGGCGACGCCCGCCCGCGCCTGCGCGAGCTGGCGGAGATCTTCCTGCCCTCGGCCGATCCGACCGCCCGCGTGCGCGTGCTCGTCGTCGCCGACGACGCCCGTGACGACGGGATGCTCTACCAGGTGCCCGTCGTCGAGCGCGATGTCGCGCCCGACCCCTCCGACCCGCGCTGGATCGGCCGCGGCTACGGCGGCGCCGCGCTCTTCGACGGCGTCGGCGACACCGCCTATGCGGCGGCCCTGCTGGCCGGCATGCACGAGGCCGGGACCCTCATCGACCCCGACGACGATCGCTTCGTCGTGCGGTGCGAGGCGGTTCAGGATGCGGGTCCCCGAGCCCGGCTCTCGGTGCAGGTCTACGGCCGCCCCGAGATCGACGTGACCGTGTACCGCCAGCTGCTGCCGGGACCGCATCCGGATGCCGCCGCCGCCGAGCAGCTGACGGATGCCGCGGTGCGCCCCCGCCTGGTCGGCACCCTGCGCGCGACCTGGACCGAGGACGACGACTGGGTCGAGACCGCCCACCTGGCCCTCGCCGAGCAGACCGAGACCGGGAGCATCGACGGCTGGACGCATCTGATCGGCGCCGCGCGGGCCGGTCGCGACGTGCGCGACGACGTGCGCGCGATGGGCGCCGCCGTCGCCCGCATGCACGCCGGACTGCGCGACACCGCTCGGCCGCTCGTCGCGGCCGAACGCGAGCGCACGCTCGCCGCCTGGCGCACCCGCCTGCTCGCCGCGAGCCACCGCATCCCCGATGTGGCGATGCTCGCCCCCGCCGCGCAGCGTCTGCTCGACGACGCCGAGGACGCCGCCTGGCCCGCTCTGCAGAGCGTGCACGGCAGCCTCGAGCTCACCGCCCTGCGCCGTACCCCCGACGGCGAGTGGCGCATCGCCGACCATGGCGGCGCCGCGCCGGTGCCCGCTGACGACCGCGCCGATCTCCCCGGCCGCGACATCGCGGCCGTGCTGCGGTCGATCGACTACGCGGCCGGGCTCGCGCAGGCCGGCGACGGCTGGGCGGCCGAGGTGCGGCAGTCGTTCCTCGAGGGCGCCGGCGTCGCGGAGGACGACGCGCTCGTGCGGGCGATGCAGCTCGACCTGGGGCTCTTCGACGCGGTCTCCGAGCAGCGCATGCGCCCCGAGCACCTGCACATCCCGCTCGGCACGATCGCAGTCGCGGTGGGCGCCGTCACGGTGGGCGACGAGCTGACCGCGGCCTGAGTCGCCCGTCCGGAGCACTCCCCCTCCGGCAGGCCCTGTTCGCACGTGGCCGGGAGCGGTCACGGCGCCGACCGTGCGCCTGGGTACGCTGGGGTCATGGCGCGGGATCGAGCGAGACTCAGGAGACGCGCCGTCATCGCCGCCGTCGCCGGAGCGCTCGCTCTCGGCGTCGTGCTCGTGATCGCCCTCGGCGGTCTCGACGAGGACGAGGGCCGCGCCGTCGAGAGCTACTCACTCGGCGATCGCATCGAGGTCGGCGACTTCGTCACGGTCGTCGACGCCGTCACGGTGTCGCGCTACCGCCTCGGGACCGAGAGCGAGGCGAGCGACGGACGCCTCTGGCTCACCGTGACCGCCACCCAGACCAACCTCACCGAGGCTCCGATGTTCCTCGGCCGGGTCCGGATCGGCGTGAACTACGGCAGCGCCCTCACGCAGGCGACCGAGACCACCACCGTCGACCGCGCGCTCGGCGGCGCCGCCGCGGCTCCCCTGCAGCCGGGGGTCGCGACCCGCCTGCTCTACGTCTTCGAGATCCCCGACGACATCGACGCGAGGGATGCGGTGGTCGGGGTGTACCGCACCGATCGGGTCTACGGCGATCCCGTGTTCGGCGACACGTCCTACGGCTCGCCGTATCCGGTCGGCCGCATCGCCGTCGACGAGATCGAGCGGCGCGCATGAGCCGGCCGGTGCTCGCGAACCGTCCGCTGCGCATCCTCGTGGCCCTGGCGCTGCTCGCCGTCGGAATGTTCGCCGCCGCGACCGCGCCGAGCGGCGACGACGGCGTGCCGGCCGAGTTCCTGGTGCGCGCCGAGCCCGGCGAGGTCGTGACGACTCGGCTGCTGCACAGCCGGCTGGACGGCGCGCAGATCGCCCGGTCGGTCACCACGACGGGATGGCGCGCCGAGCAGGTGCGCACGACCGGTCGCTGGGTGGTCGTGACGCTCACGCTGCAGACCCGCGACTCGAGCGAGGGGATCTCGTCGTCGCTGCTCGTGATCGACGGCGTCGAGTACTCCAGCTACACCGGCTTCGACGGCGACCTCTCGAAGTACGGCGAGGGTCCCGGCGTCGCCCAGCGCGGCGCGATCGCGTTCGAGGTGCCCGCGGCCGCCCTCGAGACCTCCGGCGCCGAGCACGCCGAGGTGCGTCTGCAGACGCAGGTCGCCCCCAAGCTCGATGACGTGCCCGTGTTCACCGTCGACCTGGCCAGCGCCTCCCGGGTGGACGATCTCGAGCTCCCCGAGCCCGAGCTGGTGAAGGCGCTGGCGCCGTGAGGGCCGCGATCACGGCGTGGGCCCGACGCAACGGCCTCGCGCTCGGCGTGCTCGTCGTCACCGCGGGCGCGATGGTCTGGCTCGTCGGCTTCGAGCCGCTGCTCCCCTCCGACTCCCCCGCCCAGCGCACTCAGCGGGTCGCGACCGGCGACAGCATCGAGCAGCAGGGCTCGACCTTCGAGGTCACGAAGGCCGGCTTCTTCACGCGCGACAGCGACAACGCCGTCGACGTGCCCGCGGGCTACGCGCTGCTCGGCGTGCTCCTGCCGATCACGCCCGGCGCTGACGCCGCGGCCGAACCCGGCACCTGCGACATCCGTCTCGTGGCGCCGCGCGTCGACGGCGGACGCGGCGACCGCACCTGGACCACCGTCGTCAATCCGGCGCAGTACGACTACGGCCTCTCGACCGGCACGACCACCTACTGCACCTTCAGCGACGACGGCGACAAGGCCGTCTTCGAAGGTGTCTTCCTCGTACCCGACGACGTCTACGACGAGGCGCGCGTGCAGGTGACGTTCACGGCGCCGAAGGCCGAGGACTTCCGTCAGTCGATCTACCTGTTCGAGCTGCCGTCCGACCCGCTCGGCTGAGGGGCGGGATGCGCGGCAGCCGCTGCGGCGACAGGTCGCCCGTGCGCCGTCGCCACCAGCGCCCGATCACCTGATCGAAGACCGCCGCGAGCAGCGCGACGCGGATCGGCTCGGTCACCAGGCCGAGGGCGACGGACACGTTGTGGTACGCGTCGCGCGCATAGGGGAGCTCATGCGGGCCGATCAGCACGAGCGTGCCGCGGAACAGCCACTGGTGCGCCGCGTAGAGCAGTCCTGACAGCGCCATCAGCACGACGAGGATGCGCGCGCGGGTGCCGAGGATCATCCGGCCGCTGATCAGCACCGGCTCGGCCGTCTCGTACCAGAGCCGCACCGAGCTGCGGATCGACCGCTGCACGAAGCGCGGCAGCGCGGCCAGTCGGACGCGCAGCCGCGCTTCGACCCGCACCGGCATGAGCCGCTCGTGGCGTGACTCGGCGATCGCCCGCGTGTAGATCACGCCCGCGATCAGCAGCCACGCGAGCGGCAGCACGATCACCTGCAGCACGAGCGGCACGGCGCCGTCGATGCCGCGGAACACGACCTCGAGACCCGACCAGACATCTTCGAGCCCGGCCCGCGCCTCCTGCACGGCCACGACGATGCGCCGCGATCCGAACCAGCCGCCCACGTCGCCGAGCACGGCCGTGAGGCCGCCGACGGCGACGAAGATCCAGGTCGCCTCGAGGTAGATCTCGATGACCGAGAAGAACGCGGGCAGCCGCTCGCTGAAGCGGTCGACCAGGATGCGCAGCACGAACGCGACGACGACGACCGCCGCGACGACCGGCCCGCTGCCGGGATCGAGCACGTAGCGGCCCGATCCGAAGCTGTAGTAGAAGGCGGTCACGGCGTAGTCGGCGAGGTCCTCGGCGACGCCGCCGATCAGCGCGTAGAGCACGAAGAACGGCACGATCGACGAGAACAGCACGTCGCCGAACTCCCGGGCCCGCTCGCGGAGCGTCGGCGGGATGCCTCCGCCCGGCACGGCGAGGTACTCGCGCATGGCGCCGCGCGCCACCAGGAACATGCCGACGAAGGCGACCAGGCGGGCGAGCACCGCGATCGGCAGGAACAGCAGCGGGAGCAGGCCGCTGTCGAAGGAGAGCGGCGCCGCCAGCGAGATCACGAGGTAGCGCACCAGCTCGCCGGCCAGATACCAGGCCATGAGCGCCGGCAGCGAGCGCGCGAGGATCCGGAGCAGATCGGCGAGCGTGCGGCGCATCCTCCGATGCTAACGGGCGCTCAGCTCTCGGCCTCGCCGCGCACGGGTCGGCGCCCGCATGCGGGCAGTGCGGAGCGCCCGCGCCCTACGGTGGAACCATGTCCCTCGAACCGCCCGTCGCCGCCCGTCGTCCCGTCGAACGCCGTCACCACGGCGACATCGTTCTCGACGACTACGAGTGGCTGCGCGCCAAGGACGACCCCGAGGTGCTCGCGCACCTGCACGCCGAGAACGCCTTCACCGATGCGAGCACCGCCGACCTCGCGGTGCTGGAGGAGCTCGTCTTCGAGGAGATCCGCGACCGCACGAAGGAGGACGACCTCAGCGTGCCGGTGCGCGAGGGCGGCTGGTGGTACTACGCGCGCACGGTCGCCGGGTCGCAGTACTCGCTGCACTGCCGCATCCCGGTCGCCGACGCCGACGACTGGATGCCGCCGCGCCTCCCCGAGGACGGCTCGGCTCCCGCCGGTGAGCAGGTGATCCTCGACGGCAACGCCGAGGCCGACGGCGACTTCTTCTCGATCGGCACCCTCGACGTCTCCCCCGACGGAACGCTGCTGCTCTGGAGCGTCGACGCGGTCGGCGACGAGCGCTACGAGCTGCGCATCCGCGACCTCGCCACCGGCGTCGATCGCGACGAGCGCATCGCCGGCACCTCGGGCGACGCGCTCTGGGATGCGAGCGGACGCTGGATCGTCTACACCACCGTGGATGCGGCGTGGCGGCCCGATCGCGTGCTGCGACACCGCCTCGGCGATGATCCGGCCGCCGACGCGGTCGTGCTGCACGAGCCGGACGAACGCTTCTGGGTCGGCGTCGGCCTCTCGCGCAGCCGGCGCTACCTGGTGATCGAGCTCGGGTCGAAGATCACGAGCGAGGTCCTGCTGCTCGACGGCGACGATCCGACCGGCGATCCGCGCGTCGTCTGGCCCCGCCGCGAGGGCGTCGAGTACGACGTCGTGCACGCGGTGATCGGCGGGCGCTCGCGACTGCTCGTGACGCACAACGACGGCGCGCCCGACTTCGCGATCGACGCCATCGACCCCGACGACCCGCAGGGTCCGCGCGAGACGATCGTGCCGCACCGGGCCGGAACCCGGGTCAGCGGGATCTCGGCCTACGCCGACCACCTGGTGCTGCACTACCGCCGCGACACGCTGCGCCGCGTCGCGATCGCCGGACTCGACGACGACGACGCCGGCCTCGACTTCCGCGAGCTCGAGGTCGACGAGGAGCTCTTCACGATCAGCGCGGGCGGCGGGCCGGAGTGGACGCAGCCCACCGTGCGCGTCACGCGCACGAGCTTCATCACCCCGACGATCGTGACCGAGCTCGACCTGCGCACCGGCGAGACCGTCGAGCTGAAGCGCCAGCCTGTGCTCGGCGGCTACGACGCGGCGCTCTACCGTCAGCGTCGCGTGTGGGCGACCGCCGCCGACGGCGAGCAGGTTCCCGTCTCGCTCGTGTTCCGGCCCGACCTCGTCGACCTCGACGACGACGGCGTGCCGCGGTCGCCCGCGCCGATGCTGCTCTACGGCTACGGGTCGTACGAGCACTCCATCGACCCGGGGTTCTCGATCCCCCGGCTGAGCCTGCTCGAGCGGGGTGTGGTGTTCGCGGTGGCGCACGTGCGGGGCGGCGGAGAGCGCGGTCGACGCTGGTACGAGCAGGGGCGCCTCGAGCACAAGCGCAACAGCTTCACCGACTTCGTCGCCGCCGCCGCGCAGCTCGTCGACCAGGGCTGGACCGCGCCGGATCGACTGGTGGCCGAAGGCGGCTCCGCCGGCGGACTGCTCATGGGCGCCGTCGCGAACCTCGCGCCCGAGCTCTTCTCGGGGGTGCTCGCCGCGGTGCCCTTCGTCGACCCGCTGACGAGCATCCTGGATCCCGAGCTGCCGCTCACGGTCGTGGAGTGGGACGAGTGGGGCGATCCGCTGCACGACGCCGAGGTCTATGCGCTCATGAAGAGCTACTCGCCCTATGAGAACGTGCGCGAGATCGCCTACCCGCGCATCCTCGCCGTCACAAGCCTCAACGACACGCGCGTGCTCTACGTCGAGCCGGCGAAGTGGGTGGCGCGCCTGCGCGAGGTCGGCGCCCCGGTGCTGCTGCGCTGCGAGATGAGCGCGGGCCACGGCGGGGTCTCGGGCCGTTACGCGTCGTGGCGCCGCCGCGCCTTCGAGCTGGCCTGGATCCTCGACGCCGCGGGAGTGCACGCACGCTGACGCGACGTCGTCGTTCGTGGGATGCTCGCGCCATGATCATCGTGACGAGCAACGACATCCCGGGCTATCGCATCGACGCGGTCTTCGGCGAGGTGATGGGCCTGACGGTGCGCTCCCGCGATTTCGGATCGAACCTGCTCGCGGGCTTCCGCGCGATCGGCGGCGGCGAGCTGCCCGAGCTCACCCAGGCGCTCTACGAGAGCCGGCACGAGGTCATGAACCGGATGGTCGTCGAGGCGCAGCAGCGCGGAGCCAACGCGATCGTGGCGATGCGCTTCGACGCCTCGGAGATCGGCCAGCAGTGGACCGAGGTGTGCGTCTACGGCACCGCGGTCGTCGCGTTCCCGATCCCGGCCGGTCAGCCGGGCTCGACGCCGCAGTCCGCCTCGATCGCCGCGCAGGGCTGAGGACCGACGGCCTCGCCGCCCGACCGACGGGCGCTCAGATGTAGCGCACCGCCGCCTGCAGCCGGCTGCGCACCTCGAACAGCTCGGTTCCGCCGATCGCCACCCCGGGCACTCCGCGGCGCAGCAGGTCGACGACCCTCGAGCGCTCGCTGAGCAGCGTGACCACACCGCGCATCTCCCCGATGTCCTCGACGCCGTCGGCGTGGCCGTCAGGCACGACGATGACCGCCGCGGTGAACCGCACGTGGGCGGCGCGCCCGAGCTTCCGTGCGTCGAGCACGGTCTCGCGCACGGGGCGCCCACCCGGCTCCAGCCCGTCGCCGACGAGGTCGCCGCGCCGTGGCGCGACGGCCGCGCCCCAGTCGGCGGACTGCAGCGCCCAGAGGCCGGTGGGGCCCAGCGCGATGTGATCGAGCTTGCCGTCGCCGGCCGCGACATCGTGCCAGAGGGTGAAGCCGATGCCCAGCGTGCCGAGCCGTCGCGCGGTCTCCTCCTCGGCGACCGCCGCGGCGAGGAGCGATCGCACCTCCCACGGCGCACGGCGCACCAGCGCGGGATCGTAGGGATCGGGGATCGGGTCCCCGAGGCCGACCCAGGCGCGCACCTCGTCGAGGTAGCGCTGGCGATACCAGCCGCCCGGGTGCCCCGAGGAGCGGGCGCTCGCCCGCGTGTCCTGCCGAGCGCGGGGAGCGGAGGGAGCCCAGGCGACGGGGTCGCCGCTGGTCTGGCTCCGACCGTCATAGCGGGCGCGGCTCTCCGGGGTGCCGACGAGTGCCCACGCGCGCTGCACGTCGTCGAAGGCGGCCGTGCTGCCACCCGCATCGGGATGCGTCGCGCGCATCCGCCGCCGGAACGCGCGCCGCAGCTCGTCGTCGCTCGCCGCCGGCGACACCCCGAGGATCTCGTAGGGGCTCGCGGAGAGCGGGCTGTCGGGCATGGCTGGAACCCTACCGATTCCCGGCCGGGAGTCGCCTCGGACACCGCCGAGGATCGGGTGGACAGCGCGGGGCGACCGCGGACCGACGGATCAGGCCCAGTCATCCGGCGCGATCCATCGCACACCCCGCTCACCGGCCAGCAGGCAGGCGCGCAGCCGCACGTCCGACAGCGGGGCGACCTCGGACAGCAGTCGCACCCAATCGCGGTCCCGCGGCGGCAGCGCGTGCGCGCCCGGGCGCTCGAAGACGGCGACCACGGCGCGGGCATCGGTCTCGGCGCGCAGCAGACGCAGCACGTCGCCGATCCCCTCTCGCGCCAGAGCATCCGGACGCTCGGGCAGATCGTCGATCGGCAGCAGCACCGGCAGCTGCACGTCGGCGCGATCGAGCAGCAGCAGCCAGAGCTGGTCGCGCACGGGCGCGCCGATCAGCTCCTCGGCGCGGCGCAGCACGAGCGCATCGGAGTCGAGCGGGGTCATCACGGTCTGATCGTGGTCGGGGATCGTCATGGGACCAGCCTGGGATGCGGCGGCGATCCGCGACCGCCGCCGCCGGCGGATCGCGCGAACCCCGCGCCGCACCTCGCCTGGGGAGGAGACCCGACGAGGAGTGCTCGGCTGTAGCCAGAACGGGGACATGCCTCGCGCGCCCGCGATTCCTAGCCTGGGAGCGCGAGAGGAGCGAGAGCGTGAGCAGCACGACCCGCACGGCCCCCGACGCCGGCTGGTACGAGGATCCTCACGGGCACGCCGCACTGCGCTGGTGGGACGGCGCGCACTGGACGGCGGCGACCCGCGACATCCCGTCGCCGTCGGCGCCCGCGTCGAGCCCGCCGGCGAGCGGGGTCACGAGTCCGGCCGCCGCCGAGTCCGCTGCCGTAGCGACCAGCGCTGTCGCGCAGCCGACCATCGCCGAGCTCCTGCGCGAGCAGCAGGAGCGCGACGCCCGTCTGCACGAGCTGGGCGACGATCTGCCCCGTGCCCCGCGCCGTCGTCCCGAGACCGTCCTCGGTCCCCGGCGCTCGACCTGGGCCGCCGCCGACGGCGACGGGCCCGACGAAGGCCCCGGCTCGTCACGCACGCGCGCCGCCTGGGCGCTGGCCGCGCTTCCGGTGCTCGCCGGCGTGCTTTTGCCCGGCGCCTGGCGCGGCCTGCCGACGCTCGGCTTCTCGCCCGTCTCCGGCACGATCGCCGTGGTCGTGCTGATCCACGTGCTCGCCGCGGTGCTGATCGCCCTCGACGCCCGCATCCTGAGATCCCGCGACTGGGAGCCGCTGTCGCCGCTCTGGGCTCTCGCCACGATCCCCGGCGCGGCGATCGCCCGCTGGATGCTCATCCGCCGCCAGGGCGGACGCGGCGGCGCTCCGGCGCTCGCGACGGTGCTCGCGCTCCTCCTCGGCGCCGGGATCGCGACGGCCCTCGCCGTGCTCTGACCGGCGAGTCAGGGCGACGCTCAGTCGGCCGGCTGGAACCAGGGCGGGTACACGCTGACCTTCGGCGTACGGGCCCCCGCCGGCAGCGCGGCGCGCAGCCGCTCCTTCGCGGGCTCGTTGGCCAGGCCGATCACCGCGATCGCCGAGAACGGCACGACCGCGGGCACGAGGAACTCGGCATCGACCAGACCCTCGTCCTCCGATCGCATCCGGCGCAGCATCGTGGTCTGGGCGTCGTCGGTCGCCGCGAATCGGGTGAGCGTCGCCGCGGCGTCTCCGTCGGTCAGGATCGTGGCCTCGGACGCGGCCGAGGCCTGGCCGATCGTGGTGACCAGCACGACCAGATCGGTCGGCGAGATCTGCCGGGCGGCGTCGGACCAGGTCGCGCCGGCGGCGCCGGAACGCAGCTCGACCCAGCGCGTCGCGTCGGGCGCGAGGTGGAACGAGACCGCGTCGGCCACCGCGAGCCCCGCGATCTCGGTCGACCGTCGCAGCTCGCGGGTCACCGGCGAGCTGAGGTCGACGGCGGGCTGCGCCGCGGGCACCAATCCCTCGGCGACGATGCCGGGCAGGTTGTCGAGGTGGGTGACGTGGAAGAGCCGCTGGGACGGGCGATCGACGCGGACGGCCGACGCCGACGCGCTCGGTGCGGGGCGGCTCGAGGATGCACGCGAGGCCGGCGGGGTGCGCAGCGTGGTGCGCGGGGCGCGCGGCGCTGTGGGCCGCCGCGCCGGCTCCGGTGCGACCCGCGGCGTGCAGATGTCGCAGAGTCCCGGTTCGAGTCCGTGGATGCACTCCTCAGCCGCCACGATCTCCCTTCCTGGCGCCGCCCTCGGCGGGCGCCTCGACCAGGGTACGCGGGGTCGGGCGACGCCGCCGACGTGAGAGGATGCGCGGCCGCCGTGCCCCGCATCCTGGGGACTGTGCTGGCGCGCCGCGATGCCTAGGGTGAGAGGGCATGCCGACTTGAGGGGGGAAGCGTGACTGATCTGGCCGTGCGCCTGCCCGTCGCGGGCTGGTACAAGGACCCGGCGAGTGCCGAGCGCCTGCGGTGGTGGACCGGGGAGACCTGGAGCCAGCACACGATCGAGCGTCCGACGCCGCAGCAGGAGACCGACGCCGACGAGGAACGTCGTCGACGCCGGGCCGCTCACCGTGCCGAGGGCGAGCCGGATGTGGCCGTCGCCGCCCGTGAGGCGTCGCTGACCGAGCCCGTCACGACCGGCGAGATCGCCGCCTTCATCGCCGCCGAGACCGGCCAGACCGACCTGACCACCGTCGCCGATCACGAGGCCGACGACGCCGTCGTGCTCGAGCCGGCCGCTGAGCCGGCCGACGAGACCGAGGACGTCGAGGCCGAGGACGTCGAGCTCCCGGCCGATCAGATCGACCCTGAGCCCGTGCTCGCCGAGGAGATCGCCGCTCCCGTCGCCGACGCCGAGCTCCCGGTCGACCGCGACGACGCTCCTGTGTTCGTGACACCGGCCGCCGAGGCTCCCGTCGCCGACTCGATCGCCTCCGACACGAGCGCCGCTGAGACCCCGGCCCCGCCGCGTGCGGTCTCGCTCGTGCCCGAGGTCATGGCGACCTCGGCGAACTCCCCGCTGCTCGAGCAGCTCGCCGCGGCGCCCCCGCCCGTCGCCCCGAGCGGCGACGCGCCGGGAACCGCGGTCGCCCTCGCGGCCTCCGGTGTCAGCTTCGACGAGCTCATGAAGCAGCTCCCGTTCGCCACCGGCGCCGGCGAGGCCGCGGCCGATGCCGTTCCTGACCGGCGTCGCTCGGTGCAGACCGCTGGAGCCTGGCTTCTCGCGCTGCTCCCGGTGCTCGCGCTGATCCCCGCCGCGGGTGCGCTCGTCGGCACGATCGCGCTTCCCGACGTCGCCGACTACCTGCCGCTCGCGGCCGGCGGACTCACGATCATCCTCGGACTGCTGTTCGCCGCCGCCGACGCGTCATCGCTCGCGAAGCGCGGCGTCGAGAAGCGGGTCACGCCGATCGTGGGCCTGCTCACCCCGCTGCCGTACCTGGCCCTGCGCGCCGTGTCGCTCGCACGGCAGAAGCGGCTCGGCGGGGTCGCCCCGCTCGTCGTGCTGGTGCTCCTGCTGGGCGCCGGCGCGGCCGCTTACGTGCTGTTCGGCGCTCAGCTGCCGACGCTGCTCCAGCTGGCCGCCGACCAGGCACGCGCCCTGCTCGGTCTCTGACCTGCGCGGCTCCGCCGATCGCGCATCGCCACGTCGGCAGTCCGCCGGTCAGTACCAGATGCTGAGGTAGGGCGTCACCGGGCTGCGCAGCACGCGATCGGCGATCGCGACGGCCTCGGCATCCGAGCCGGCCATCCGCCCCGCCGCGGCGAGGGTGCCCACAGCGACCCCGCCGAGGTAGGCCGACGACAGCGCTGCCACGTCGGTCCGCAGCGTCGGCGCCTCGGCTCCCGCGCCCGTGTCGACCTCGTCGACGCCCGAGTCGGCTGTCACGTGCGCGACGCCCTCGGCATCCGACTCCACGAGCCACGACCCGCTCGCATGACCCAGCGGGTCGGTCACCTCGAGGCGCCAGCGCCCGGCGCCGGCGAGGGCGCGCCCTTCGAGGGCGGCCGGCACGTCCAGGATGCGCAGCCACTGGTGATCGTGCACCCGCACGGTCGCCGCACGCTGGTCGGCGAGGCGCCACAGCAGCGGCTCGTCGACCGACAGGAGGTCCGCATCCACCCGCTCGACCAGATCGAGGCTGAGCAGGAAGCGGAACAGGCCGAGGCGAGCGGACGCGGTCGTGCTGTCGAGGCGCGCCACCTCGACGCGGTGGCGCCCGAAGTCGCTCGGATTCTCGATGACCCGGAACACGGCCGCCGCTCGCACCTCGCCGTCTTCGCGGTACTGCACGGCGCGGGTCGCGGCGCGCTTGCTGTCGCCCGGCGCGAGCGCGGCCGCCTGATGCCAGCGCTGGATCCACCCGGGCACCTCGCCCGGATGGTCGAGCCGGCCCGCCTCGTGCAGCGCGGCCGCGATCGCCGGGTACTCCTCCGGGTCGATGAAGTCGACCCGCCCGGTCGGCTCGTCGCCGAGCCAGCCGGCCCGGCTCGTGTCGATGCTCACGTCCGCCGCGCCGGCGGCCGGACCGAAGCCGTAGCGCCCGTAGATCGACGCCTCGGAGACCGTCAGCATCGCCAGGGGCAGTCCCAGCGCCACCGCCGACCGCAGCTCGCCCTCGAGCAGCGCCCGCGCGATGCCGCGTCGGCGGTGCGTGGGCGAGACGGTGACCGAGCTGATCGCCCAGCCGTCGACCGTGCGCCGCCCCGGCACCGTGAGCTCGGCCGGCCAGGCGTTCACCGTCGCGACCGGCTCGTCGGGGCGCACGATGCCGGCATCCCACACGCCGACCGTGCGGCGCGACCCCATCGCCGATCGCGCGAAGGCGTTCTGCTCGGGCGTGCCGAGGGGCCCGTGGAAGCCGCGCTCGTCGGCCCGCACCCAGGCCGCGAAGGCAACCTCGTCGCGCGTGTCGAGCACGCGGTAGTCGAGCCCCTGCGCCGCGAGCTTCTCGCGCGAGACGGCATCGGCGGGCAGGGCGAGGAAATCGCGGGCGGTGCTCATGCCTCCAGCCTAGGAACACCCCCTGTCACGGGTCGTGCCCTCCCCCGGCGCGCCCGATAGCCTCGCGCCATGCCGCGCTTCTTCGGGGTGGATCTCGCCTGGCGCGACAGCACCCCCGATCGCCCCGCCAACGAGACGGGACTCGCCGTCATCGACGAGACCGGCGCCGTGCTGCAGGCCGGATGGGAGCGCGGCGTCGACGCCGTCGCCCGCTGGCTGATCGCCTCGGTCGGCCCCGGCGACGTGATCGCGATCGACGCGCCCCTCGTGGTCACGAACGCGCTCGGGATGCGGCAGGCCGAGCGGCAGGTGGCGTCCGGCTACGGCCGCTGGCAGGTCGCCGCGAACGCCATGAACCTGGCCTCGCCGCTGCAGGGCGGGGTCGCGCTGCGCCGGCTCCTCGAGGCCGCCGGCGTGGTCTACGTCGACGGGAGCGCGCCGCCGCCGCCCGATCGCGCCGTCATGTTCGAGTGCTACCCGTACACGACCATCGTCGGCATGGAGGAGCTCGGCTACGACGAGCAGCGCCCGCGCTACAAGCGGCTCGACCGCTCGCTCTCCGCGACCGAGGCCCGCGTCGTGCGCGCCTCGGCCGCCGATCAGCTGCTCGAGCGGATGGACGGCCTCGCCTCCGCGGACCCGCCGCTGCGCATGCGCACGCACCCCGTCGCGACAGCGCTGCTCGACGAGCCCTCTCCCCTGGTGGATGCGCCCTACAAGCACCGCGAGGACGCCCTCGATGCCCTCCTGTGCGCCTGGACCGCAGCCATCTGGCACCGGCACGGCACCGCCCGCGTGCAGGTGCTGGGCGCTGACGCGGAGCCCGACGAGCAGGGTCGCCGCCCGACGATCGTCGCCCCGGCGCGCCCGATGCAGCGCGTGGGCGCCGCGATCGTCGACCCCGACGTCCCCGACGCGTCCGACGCGTCCGGCTTCGGGGCGCTCGATGCTCCGCCGACCGGCGCCGATCCGGGTCTGCTCGGCCGGGTCGTGGCGCTGACCGTCGAGGTGCGCGACAGCGACGACATCCGACTCGATCCGGCGATGCGCACCAGCCTGGCCGAGCTGGCGGCGCGCATCGTGCACCGTCTGGCGCACGACGACGACTGACGGCGCCGCGGTCAGCGCGCCACGACGAGTTCAGCTCCCGGAGTCGACCTCGGCCAGCACAGCGTCGAGCTTCTCGTAGCCCTCGCGCATCCCCTGCTCCATGCCCTCCTCGACGAAGCCGTCGCGGGCCTCGACCGAGGCGAACACGCTGTGCGTGCGCAGCACCGATCGACCGCCCTCGAGCGCCGAGAAGCGGTACGTCTCGATCGCGACCTGATCCGGCGCGCCCTCGAACTCGAAGGTCTGCAGGATCAGCTCGTTCTCGCGCACCGTGTGGAACATGCCGCGGAAGGCGTACTCCTCATCGCCGTCGCCGGGCGACTGGACGAATCGCCAGCTGCCGCCGGAGCGGGGCTCCCACACCGGCGTCGTCGTGACGTACCCGGCCGGGCCCACCCAGCGCGCGAACACCTCGGGATCGACGTGGGCGCGGAACAGCGCCTCGACCGGCGCGTCGAACTCGCGCTCGGCCTCGTCGATCGGCGAGTCAGGGGCAGCCGTGACGCGCAGCGCGGTCATCGCGCGACCGCCTCGGGCGCCGGCGCGCCGCTCAGCTCGGCGAGCACCTCATCCAGCTGCTCGTAGCCCTCGGTCACGCCGGTCTCCATGCCCGAGGCCACCATCCCGTCGCGCGAGGCGACGTCGGGGTACACCGAGTGGATGTCGAGGCGGGTGCGGCCGCCCTCGAGCGGCACGAAGGTGAGCGACTCCAGGGCCACGACATCCGGGTACCCCTCGAACTCGAAGGTCTGCAGGGCGAACTCGTTCTCGCGCACGGTGTGGAAGACGCCGCGGAAGCCCCAGCGCTCGCCGTCGAGCTCGTGCACGTAGCGCCAGGCGCCGCCGGTGCGGAAGTCGTGCTCGATGAGGTCCATCGTGTAGCCGCGCGGCCCGAGCCAGCGGACGAACAGCTCCGGCTCGCGGTAGGCGCGGAACACGAGCTCGACCGGATGGTCGACCTCGCGGCTGATCTCGATGAACGGCAGGCCCTCCGGGGCGCTGATGGTGACGGGATTGCTCATGACTCCTCCTGAGAGTCGCTGCCGGCGGCGCGCCGCCGACCTGGTGCCGCGTCGTGCCGCGTGTCGTCGGCCACACTGGCCAGCACGTCGTCGAGGGCGCGGAACCGCTGCTCGTGGACCAGCCGGTACCGGTCGATCCACGCGGTGAGGTCCTCGAGCCGCGCGGGCTCGAGGTGCACGGGACGCCGCTGGGCGTCGCGGCTGCGGGAGACGAGGCCGGCCTGCTCGAGCACGTGGATGTGCCGCGAGACCGCCTGAGTCGAGATGGGATGCGGCTCCGCGAGCTCGTTCACGGTCGCCGGTCCGCGGCTCAGCCGAGCGACGATCGCGCGGCGCACGGGGTCGGCCAGGGCGAGGAAGGCGCGGTCGAGCCGCTCGTCCTCGCTCGGCGCCGCGGCCATCTCAACACGTCCCTTTATCAACACTTCTGTTGATCACGACGGTACGCGGACAGGACCGGCGCGTCAACACCCCGGGGGTCGAGTCGAGACGGCGCCGCGTCAGCGCCGCGCGGCGTCCGCGGCGGCGGCCTTGCGCGCCACGGTGTCGGCGACGACCTGCGCGTGCGTGGCGCGCTCCTGGCGCAGCCACTCCGGCTGGTCCTCCAGCAGCTCGCGGATCTCGGCCGTCGTCAACGGCTCGGTGATGCCTGCGCGCAGGAGCCCGGAGGTCGAGACGCCGAGCTTGCGCGCCACCTCCTGCTTGGGGTGCGGGCCCGTGCGGCGCAGCTCGGCGAGCCACTCCGGCGGGTCGCTCTGCAGCGCCTGGAACTGCTCGCGCGTCAGCGCGGTCTCCTGGAACTCCGCCGGGGCCGACGGCAGGTGGATGCCGAGCTTCTTGGCCGCCGTGGCCGGCTTCATGGTCTGCTGCTGCGCGCTCACCGCACCAGGCTACGCGGGTCGGGAGCGCATCCACGCCGCCGCCGTGCCCGTAGCCTGGACCCGTGAGCTTCGTCGTCGCCTTCGTGCCGGGTGTCGTGCCCGGCAAGTGGGGCCGCATCTGGAGCGACCGGATGCGCGAGACGCTCGAGCTGCGCCCCCTCGAGCAGGATGCCGCGCTCGCCGCCCTGCGCGACGGCACGGCCGCGATGGCGCTCGTGCGCGATGTCGTGGCCGACGACGCGCTGCACGTCATCCCGCTTTACCGCGAGCAGCCGGTCGTGGTGGCGCCGAAGGACCACGCGGTCGCGGACTTCGACCGGCTGGCGCGCGCCGACCTCGACGGCGAGACGCTGCTCGAGGGCCAGGACGCCGCGACCGTCGAGCTCGTCGCGGCCAACGTGGGACTCGCGATCATGCCGCAGTCGGTCGCGCGCGCGCATTCGCGGCGCGACGTCGTCGCCCGGCCGCTCGACGGGGTGCCCGACACCGGCATCGGCCTCGCCTGGCGGGTCTCCGACGCGGGTGACGAGCTCGTCGAGACCTTCGTCGGCATCGTGCGCGGGCGCACCGCGAACAGCTCGCGCGAGGCCCCGACGCCGCCGGCCCCGACCGACCGCCGTGCCGGCGCGGCGGAGAGCGAGCGATCGAAGCCCGCGGCGAAGAAGCCCCGCGCCACCGGCGGCTCGGCGCGCCGCAGCGGGCGGCGCACACCGCGACGCGGTTAGGGTCGGAGCATGTCGTTCGATCCGGATGGCGGCCACGCCCGCCGCGCCAGCCTCGAGGTGCTGCGCGCCGAGGCGAACGACGAGCTCGGCACCGTCGTGCTCGAGCGGCTGCACGCCGGCGAGGATCCCTGGGCCTTCATGGAGGAGATCCCCTCGGTCGACGAGCTCGTGGTGTGGACGCTGCGGGCCGAGATGATCCGCGCCGACGGCGGACGCGCGCCGACCGCCGAACGGGACTACCGCATGCTGCGCCAGATCGCGCTCGCCTATCCGGGGCTGACGACGACCGTCTGGTCGCTCATCGGCCGCCTCGAGGCGCGCCGCAGCGCCTGAACCGCCGACGCCCCGCGGGGGACGAGTATGGCGGCATGAACCACCGCTCCGCCGTGCTCGCCCTGCTCGACCTCGCTCTCTCCGGTCGGGTGGATGCGGTGCGACTGGTCGAGCCGGACTCCCCCGCGCTGCACGCGCTCGACCTCGCCGCCACCCGCGGCGACGGCGTCTTCGAGACCATCAGCATCGGCGCGGGCAGACCGCAGGCGCTGCGCCCGCACCTCACGCGACTCGCCGCCTCGGCCGCGATGCTCGACCTGCCCTCGCCCGACCTCGACGGCTGGCGGGAGGCGGTGCTCCGGGTCGCGGAGCGGCTGGCCGAGCATCCCGAGTCGTGGGTCAAGATCGTGCTGAGCCGCGGGGTCGACGGCGGCGACCGGCCGACGGGCTGGGCCTGGGGCGAGCCCTCCGCCGACTTCTCCGCGGCGCGGACGGACGGCATCCGCGTCATCCTGCTCGATCGGGGCTACTCCTCCGACGTCGCGACGACCTCGCCGTGGCTGCTGGCCGGCGCGAAGACGCTGAGCTACGCCGTCAACACCGCCGTCAAGCGCGAGGCCGCGCGGCGCGGCGCCGACGACGCCGTCTTCGTCTCGAGCGACGGCATCGTGCTCGAGGGCGCGACCGCGAACCTCGTCGTGCGGATCGACGACGTGCTGGTGACGCCGCGCACCGACCTCGGCATCCTGCCGGGGACGACGCAGGCCGATGTGTTCCGCTGGGCCGCCGGCCACGGCATCCCAACGCGCATCGACACCCTGACGCCGCACGACCTGCTGCGCGCCGACGCGGCCTGGCTCGTGTCGTCGGTGCGGCACGCGGCGCCGATCCGCGCGATCGACGACCGCGCCGTGCCGGTGGATGCGGAGCTCTCGGCCGCCATGAACGACGCCCTGGCCGCCCGCACCGAGTAGCCGCCGAGCGCACCGCTCGCCAGCGACAGCATCCCGGGAAAGCAGAAGGGCCGCTCCCCCGAGCGGCCCTTCTCATGTCGGCGGAATCCCCCTCCGCGACATTCCCCCCAATGAGACTTGAAGGATGCACTGGCGGCGGTGATCCGGATACCCGGGTCAACCCCCGTATCACCGGTTCTCGACGAGATCACCGCCGCCTTCCAGTCCCCCGACTGGTGCGAGCACCACGATACGAGCGTCGAGAACTCCTCCGCTCCCCCCACATGGGGTCACCCCCGCGCGGGGGCCGACAGGTATGGGACAGCGGCGTCGACGCGACGTGCTCGGGTCAGACCGACCGCGACGCGACGGCGTCGGAGAGCAGCGCCACGAGCGCGTCCAGCTGCACCGAGCCGGTGCCCTGCTCGTCGACCTCGGCGCCGTCGAGCGCGCGCGCCGCGAGCCCGGCCTTCGAGTCGATGAGCTCGGCGATGCGGCCGTCGAGCGTCTGCGCGGCGATGATACGCCACGCGGTGACCGGCAGCGACTGGCCGATGCGGTGCACGCGGTCGATCGCCTGCGTCTGCTCGGCGCTCGTCCAGCTGAGCTCGGCCAGCACGACGTTGGAGGCGACCTGCAGGTTCACGCCGACGCCCGCCGCCGTCAGCGAGCAGACGGCGATCGCGACGTCGGGGTCGTTCGTGAACGCGTCGATCTGCGCCTGCCGCGAGGTCGCGGTCTGGTCGCCGCGGATCGAGATCGTGCGCAGGCCCGCCGCGGCGAAGTGCTTCTCCGCCGCATCCATCACGTCGATGTGCTTGGCGAAGAAGACGACCTTGCCCACGTTGCGGGCCAGGTTGACGGTGTAGTCGGCCGCCGGCGTGGCCTTCGCCTGGCCGATGCGACGCACCATGGTGAAGACGTTGTCGCCCGTGCCCTCGCCCGACGAGGCGCCCCGCGACTCCTCGAGCTCGGCGTGCGCGACGAGTCGGATGAGGTCGGCCTCGGGCGAGTCGGGCTTGGCGGCACGCAGGCGGTCGAAGCGCGACAGCAGCCGCGTCACGAGCGCCTTCTCGGCGGCCCGGATCGAGCGACCCTCCTCGCCGTCGAGCTCGACCGGGATGTCGGCCACGCGACGCGCGGGGATGTCGGCGGCGACATCCTCCTTCTTGCGGCGCACGATGCCCATGTCGACGACCGAGCCGCGGGCGGCCGCGAAGAATCCCTGGTCGCCGGGCGAGAGCTCGGTCTCCTCGAGCTTGCGCATCAGGGTCGGCGTGGGCTTCTTCTCATCGATCCAGCCCAGGTACTGCCAGATCATGCGGAAGTCCTCGATCTGATTGATCAGCGGGGTTCCGGTGAGCGCGATCAGCAGCGCGTTCGGCTGCGCGGCGCGGATGCTCGACGAGAGCGCCTGCACGTTGCGCGAGCGCTGCGAGTCGCGGTTCTTGATGAAGTGCGCCTCGTCGACGATCATGCCCTTGAAGCCGCGGCGCGACAGCCAGGCGACGTGCCGGTCGAGCACCTCGTAGTTGACGACGACGATGTCGGCGAAGGCGTCGATGTTCTCGCCGTCGCCCTGCACGACCGTGACCTTGCGCTGCGGAGTCCACTTCTCGACCTCGCGCGCCCAGTTCATCTTGACGACGTTCGGCACGACCACGAGCAGCGGGTACGAGGCCGTGACGGATGCGGCGACGAGCGCCTGCGCCGTCTTGCCGAGGCCCGGCTCGTCGGCGAGCAGGTAGGTGCGGTGGCCCGCCCGCGCGCTCTCGATGAAGCGCGCCTGGTGGCGCATGAGCTCGGTGCCGCCCGGCGTGCTCAGGCTGTGCGCCTCGGGCAGGTCCATGCTCGCGGCGCCGCCGCCGCCCACCTCGAACGACCGGAACAGCGGCTCGATGAGCTCCCAGTTCGACAGGCGGCCGGTGACCTGCGGCTTCGGCGTCGCCAGGCTGAAGTCGGGCGCCAGGAAGGGGTTCGACATCTGGTACTGCCGCACCGAGGTCGGCACGACCTGCTTCTCCTGCTGGACCTTGCTCGCGGGCACCTCGGTGACCACGATGAGGTCGTCGGGGCTGAGTTCGGTGCCGGCGTCGATGAGCAGCGAGCGGCGCAGCTCCTGCTGTGCGGCGTTGAGCGGCGCGGTGTCGGTGAGCAGCGGGATGAGCGAGGTGTCGCGCGAGGCGGTCTTCGCCATGATCGTGGCGATGCCGTCGAGGCGCGTCAGCTCCTTGACGCGCTCGCCCTCGCTCAAGGTCGCATCCGCCTTGATGCGGGCGCGCTCCTCGCGCACCAGCATGGCCACGACGCGGTAGCGCACGCGCCCGCCGGCGTTGACCTTGCCGCGCTCGGCGGCGTTCTCGATCGCGCGCACGGTGCGGGCGAGCACCGGGATGAGACCGGCTTCGTCGGCGTGTGCGCGGCGACGCTGCTGCTGCTGACCGCGGCGACCGGAGGTGCGCGGCGACTGCTTCTGCCCGGACTGGGCCATCGTTCTCCTCGAACGTCACGAGCGCGACTTCGCGTCGGCTCAGAATCGCTGTCCGATCGAGACCGTCCGGTGTGCGGGTGCTGCTCCTCGCGAGGCGAGGGCGGCGGACCGGGTGATCCACGATCGGTCCCGCTGATCCCAGACCCGGCGTCGAAGGCCGGTGGGGCGGGTCACGGACAGTCTACCCCAGGCCCCCGATGCGGCGCGAAAGGGCTGTCCCCGAGTGTCGGTCCGCGCGCTTCACCATCGACGGAGGCCGCGATGGCGCGACGACGACGGTCAGCGCGGGCGGCGCTGCGCGTTGCGGTCCTCGGTGTTGCGCACGCGGATCGTGAGGCCCGCCGCGACGAAGACGAGAGCGGCGACCCACTGGGCGCCCATCCAGAACTGACCGTCGAAGCCGAAGGGGAACACGGGGTTCCAGATCACGGCGATCGCGAGCATGACCGGCATCCACCACCAGTGACGGGCCTGGAAGGCGAACCAGCCGACGATGAGCGCGAGGATCGCGGCGGCATACCGGATCCACTCGAAGCCGTCGGTGCCGACCAGCACCGACCCGGCCGCGAGCACGAGCGCCGCGATGATGCCGGGCGCCAGGGCGAAGCGGCGCCAGGGCGCGTCGGGATAGCGGGCGTCGCGGCGGTCGGGGGCGGTTCGCGTGGGCATCGTCCACAGCCTAGGCGCGCACGGCTGAGCGCCGGTCTACGCTCGGACCGTGCACGACGCCGAGCGCATCGAGCGGTTCCGCGAGCTGCTGCGCATCCCCACCATCTCCCTCGACTCCCCCGACGACCCCCGCGGCGCGGAGTTCGCACGGTTCCGCGCCGCACTCGAACGGCTCTATCCGCGGGTGCACGCGACCCTCGAGCGCGAGCTGATCGCCGGGCACTCCCTGCTGTTCCGCTGGCCGGGGCGCGAGGCCGCCGACCCGACGCTGCTGCTCGCCCATCAGGACGTCGTGCCGGCCGACGACCGCGGCTGGACCCACCCGCCCTTCGCCGCCGAGCTCGTCGAGGTCGACGGAGAGGCCCGGCTGTGGGGCCGCGGCACGATCGACGACAAGGGGATGCTCGTCGCGATCCTCGAGGCCGTCGAGACGGCCCTCGCCGACGGCGTCGTGCCCGCGCATGACGTGTGGCTTTCGTTCGGTCACGACGAGGAGCGCATGGGCTACGGCGCTCAGGCCGTCGCGGCCGAGCTCGAGCGGCGCGGCGTGCGCCCCGCCTTCGTGCTCGACGAGGGCGGCGCGATCGTCGAGGGCGTCCTGCCCGGCGTCGCCGCACCGCTCGCGATGATCGGCGTGACCGAGAAGGGCATCGCGTCGATGCGCCTGCGCGTCGAGCAGCAGGGCGGTCACGCCTCGACTCCCCCGGCGACGACGGCCGTCGACCGGCTCGCGGCCGCGATCGCGCGACTGCGACGGCGCCCCGCCCCGGCGGCGGTGCCCGAGCCGGTGCTGCGCATGCTCGAGGTCGTCGCGCCGCACGCCCGGGGTCCGCAGGCGCGGCTGTTCCGGGATGCGCGGCGCCTGCGTCGCGTGCTCGCGGCGGTCTTCGTGCGGCTGGGCCCCGAGACGGCCGCCCTCGTGCGCACGACGCGCGCCGTGACCCGGCTCTCGGGCAGCGCCGCCGACAACGTGCTGGCCGAGCAGGCCTCGGCGATCGTGAACGTGCGCGTCGCCCCGGGCTCGACGCTCGAGGCCGAGCGGGCGCGGATCGCCCGCGCTATCGATGACCCGAAGGTCGCGGTCGAGATCCTCCACGGCTCCGAGCCCTCTCCGATCTCGCCCTCGACCGGCCCCGTCTGGGAGCGTCTCGGCCAGGCGATCACGGCCGTGCATCCCGAGGTCGTGCCGACGCCGTACATCATGCTCGGCGCGAGCGACAGCCGGCACTACACGCACCTGTCGCCGGCGGTCTACCGCTTCTCCCCGTTCGCGATCTCGAAGGCGCAGCGCGACGCGCTGCACGCGATCGACGAGAACATCGCCGTCGACACCTGGCTCGACGGCATCCGCGTCTTCCGACGGCTGATCGACGAGCTCTGATCAGGACGCGACGCGGGCATCCGGCGACGCGGGTTCGGCGCGACCGACCGAGTCGGGGCGTGGGGGCGCCACATCGTCCTGCTCGGCCTCGGCCGTGATCCGTCGCGCCATGCTCGCGAAGATGACGCCGTGGAACGGCAGGATCGCCAGCCAGTAGGCGCGTCCTGCGAGACCTTTCGGGAAGAACACGGCCCGCTGCCGGTAGAGCGAGCCCTCGCCGTCGGGGGTGACCGACAGCTCGAGCCAGGCGCCGCCGGGCACCTTCATCTCGGCACGCAGCCGCAGGAAGCGGCCACGCTCCAGGTGCTCGACGCGCCACCAGTCGAGCGCGTCGCCGGGCGCGAGGCGTCGCGGGTCGCGGCGCCCCCGGCGCAGACCGACGCCGCCGACGGCCTTGTCCATCCAGCCCCGTACCGACCAGGCGAGCGGCAGGGAGTACCAGCCGTTGTCGCCGCCGACCGCCTCGATGACCCGCCACACGCGCTCCGGCGCCGCGGTCGAGCGCCGCTCGCGCAGGTCGGTGAAAACGGTGTGCCCGGCCCAGTCGGGGTCGCTCGGCAGCGGGTCGCTGGGCGCCCCGTGCACCGGGTCGTCCTGCCAGCTCGTCTCGACCTGGCCGTCGCGCATGCGCTGCAGCGCCAGACGCACAGCACGTCGGTAGCCGGTGAGGCCGCCGGGAGGATCCGGGATCCAGGTGCGGATGTCGCGCTCGCGCACGACCGCGTCGTGCTGCAGCGAGGAGATGATCGGCACCGCGAGCGAGCGCGGGATCGGCGTAACCAGGTTCACCCACTGCGAGGCGAGCCACGGCGTCAGCACCGGCAGCGTGGCGATCGGCCGCTGTCGCAGCCCCGCCTCGAGCGCGTAGCCGTTCATGAGCTGGCCGTAGCGGAACGCATCCGGCCCGCCGATGTCGAAAGTGCGGCTGACGTCGCTGGGCAGGTCGGCCGCCGCGACGAGGTAGTAGAGCACGTCGCGCACCGCGATCGGCTGCACCCGGTTGCGCACCCAGCGCGGGGCCGGCATGTAGGGCAGCACATCGGTGAGGTGCCGGATCATCTCGAACGACGCCGACCCCGAGCCGATCACCACCCCCGCCTGCAGCGCGGCGGTCGGCACGCCCGACGCGAGCAGGATCTCGCCGACGGCCGCGCGCGAGCGCAGGTGCGGCGACAGGTCGCCGTCGGGATGCAGGCCCCCGAGGTAGACGATGCGGCGCACGCCCGCCTCCTTCGCGGCCGTGGCGACGGTCTGCGCCATCTCCGACTCGCGCTGCTCGAAGCGGGGGTCGGCCGAGAGGGAGTGCACGAGGTAGTAGACGACGTCGCATCCCTCGGCCGCGCGGGCTACGGCCTCCGGATCGGTCAGATCGCCCTCGACGACCTCGACGCGATCGGCCCACGGCACGTGCGCCAGGCGCTCGGCGTCGCGCGCGATCACCCGCACCTCGTGACCCGCGTCCGCGAGTCGCGGCGCGAGCCGCCCGCCGATGTATCCGGTCGCTCCGGTGACCAGGATGCGCATGCTCGGCTCCTCTCCGCGCACCGGCGTCCGGCCGGCGCTGGCCGCCACGCTAGTTCTCGACCTCGCGCTGGCAGTCGGATGCGCCGCGGACATCCAGGCGGCGCGCATCCCCCTCTCGACCGAGCCGCCTCTCGACCGCGCCGCGGATCGCGACTAGCTTTCGGGCATGACGGCAGCGGATCGCGACCACGAGCGGCTCGAACGGCTGGCGGCGCCGCTGCTCGCCCGACCCGGCGTCGACTGGGGCCGCATGTTCGGCACGATCGGCCTGCGGCTGCGCGGCAAGGTCTTCGCCGTGGCGGTCGACTCCGGCGGGCTCATGGCCAAGGTGCCGGCGACCCGCGCCGATGAGCTCGAGGCGGCGGGTCAGGCCGAGTGGATGGTCATGGCGGGCCGGCCGCGGCGCGAATGGGTCGTCGTCGGCGCCGACGCGACCGACAGCGACTGGAGCGCGCTGCTCGACGAATCGCACCGCTACCTCGACGAGATCACGCCCTGATCCGCGGGCTCAGTGCGCGAGCCGCTCCTCGGCCGCGTGCAGGTGAGCCCGGTAGTCGGCGCCGCGGTCGCGCTCCCAGTGGTCCCAGTCGACGGGATGCCCGCGCAGCAGATCGGCGAGCTGATCGAGTCGCACGCTCCAGCCGGCCGAGACCGGTGGGCGGAAGCGCAGGTCGCCCAGTTCGGGCAGCTCGACCGTGACCACGGTCGCCTCGCCGCGGGTGCCGCCGGCGACGGCATCGAGCAGGATGCGCACCCGGCCGAGTTCGGGATGCACGACCTCGAGCCGCCGGGGCTCCTCCTCGCTCACGATCTCGGCGTCGTCGAGCAGCGTGAGCTCGGGGTGGAGCCAGCCTTCGACCAGCACCGGGTCGACGAGCGCCTCCCACACGATCCCGGGCGGGAGATCGATCGTGCGCGCGACGCGCACCGACGAGGGGGCCGACATGGCGCCAGTGTAGAACCGGCCGCCGTCACGGCCCGGGCGCCTCTTCCCACTACGCTGGCATCCATGCCACCGACGACGCGAGCGCCGCGCAACCGCGCCCTCGTGGTCGTCGATCTGCTGGTTGGATTCGGCACGCTGTTCTTCGGCGGCGTCTTCGCCCTCGTGGCGGTCGGCACCCTCGGCGACCGCCGTCTGGTCGACGCCTGCTCCGCCGCATCCGGATGCGATGGGGGCGCGCTCACGACGGCCGCCTACGTCGGCATCGGGGTCGTGATCTTCGGCTTCGCCGCCGGGCTCGCCGTGTTCGCGGTGCGCGCCCTGCTGCACCGCTGGGCCTGGTTCGGCCCGGTGATCGGCCTGGTCGTCATGATCGCCGCGTTCTACGTGACGCTGTTCATCGCCGGGCAGCAGCTCGGCGCCTCAGGAGGTTCTTCGTGAGCGCAGTCGCTCTGGCACTCGATTTCGGTGGCACGAAGGTCGAGGCGGCGCTCGTCGACGCCGACGGCGCGGTCGTGCCCGGGTCGCGCTTCCGCCGGCCGAGCGGCGGCACGAGCGACAGCGCCACGCTGCAGGCCGCCGTGCTCGACGTGCTCGCTCAGGCGCGCGCAGCCGTCACCGCCGACCAGGAGCTGATCGGCGCCGGCGTCGGCTCGGCAGGACCCATCACGGTCGCCGAGGGCCTGGTCTCGCCGCTGAACGTGCCGGCCTGGCGCGACTTCCCGCTGAAGAAGCTCGTCGAGGACGCCCTGCCCGGCGTGCCGGTCACGCTCCAGATGGACGGCATCTGCATCACCCTCGCCGAGCACTGGGTCGGGGCGGCGCAGGGCGTCGACAACGTCATGGGCATGATCGTCTCGACCGGCGTCGGCGGCGGTCTCGTGCTCGGCGGCCGCACGGTCGCCGGCCCGACCGGCAACGCGGGCCACATCGGCCACATCGAGGCCGGCGGCTTCGACGACGCCTGCCCCTGCGGCGGCCGCGGATGCCTCGAGGCGGTCGCCTCGGGTCCGCGCACGGTCGCCTGGGCGCGCACGCAGGGCTTCACCGGCTCGACCGGCGAGGAGCTCGCCGAGGCGCACCGCGCCGGCGACCCGGTCGCGATCGCCGCGATCGACCGCGCGGGCCGGGCCATCGGGCAGGTCGTCGCCTCGGCCACCTCGCTCGTCGACCTCGAGGTCGTCGCGATCGGCGGCGGCTTCTCGCACTCCTCGCCGCGCCTGTTCGAGGCGGCCCGCGAGGCCGTGGCCGAGCGCTCGGAGTTCGGCTTCGTCACGAAGGTGCGCATCGTGCCGTCGGGGCTCTCGCACGATGGCCCGCTGATCGGCGCGGGTGCGCTCGTGCACCGCGCCGACCGCCTCGGCGACTGATCCCGCGACCGGCGGGTCAGCGCGCGATCTCGTCCTCGACGTAGCGCGAGCCCAGCAGGATGATTCCGGCCGGGATCGCCGGCAGCGCCATGACGACCATCGCGATGCTCGGCGCGAACCACGAGCCCGTCGCGTCGTGCAGTGCTCCGACGAGGATCGGCCCGAGCGCGGCGAGGATGTAGCCGCATCCCTGCACGAAGCCGCTCAGCGCGACCGCGCCGCGGTGCGTGCGCGTGCGCGCCGTGATCAGGTACAGCGCCAGCGGGAACAGCGCCGGTCCGAGACCGTAGACCACGATCCACGCCCAGGTGCCGTTCGCCGGTGAGAGCAGCAGTCCGAAGCTCCCGATGAGCAGCAGCGCGGCGTTGGCGAAGACGAGCGGCGCGACGTTGCGCATCCGGGGCGCGAGCAGCGGCATGAGGATCGACAGCGGCGCCACGACGGCGCTGAACACCGCGAGCATCGAGCCCGCCTCGAGACGGTCGACGCCGGCGCGCTCGACCAGGATGGCCGGCATCCAGCTGAACGCCGTGTAGACCGTCACGCTCGACGTCGCGAAGACGAGCGTCACCGCGATCGCCGTGGGCGAGCGCCACAGCCCGCGCGACGGCGCCATCGGCTGCTCGGCCTCGACCTCGGCCGCGTCGTGCGGCTCATCGGGCTGCGCGCTGCGTCGGCGCCCGGCGAGCACCATGACCCACGGGATGAGGCCGACCGCCGCCGCGATCGACCACTGCCCCAGCGATGCGCGCCAGCCGAGGCCGTCGGACACCGGCACAGCCAGCGCCGCCGACACGCCCGTCGACACCGCGATGACAGCCGAGTAGACCGCCGTCAGCAGTCCGATGCGCTCGGGGAACCAGCGCTTGATCAGCGGCGGCATGAGCACGTTGCCGAATCCCGCGCCGAGCAGGGCGACGGCCGTGGAGACGATCAGCATCGGCGACGACAGCGAGAGCGCGCGAGCCGCGTGCCCGACGACCATGAACGCGATCGCGAGCACGGTCGCCGCCTCGAGGCCGAGCCGGCGCACGATGAGCGGCGTCAGCAGACCTCCGGCGGCGAAGGCCAGCGGCGGCAGGGCGCCCATGATCGAGACCGCGGCGTGCGGGAAGCCGATCCCGCGATCGATCGCGTCGACGATCGGCGACACGGCCGCGACCGCCGTGCGCAGCGAGAAGGCCAGCAGCACGATGCCGACGACCACGAGAGCATGCGGCGCCCAGCGCCGCCCGGTCAGCGCCGTCACTCGGCGGAGCTCGCGGGCGCCGGGTAACCCAGGATCTCGCGGATGCGCACCTCGTCGGCGTGCATCTGCGCCACGAGCGCGTCGGCGTCGGCGAACTTGCGCATCGGCCGGATGAACTCGACGAAGGCGATCTCGAGCTCGCGGTCGTAGAGGTCGAGCGTCTCGTCGAGCAGGTGGGCCTCGAGTCGGCGCACCGTGACGTCGCCGAAGGTCGGATTGACGCCGACCGAGACGGCGGCGCCGACCCGGCGCCCGTCGACGGACGCCCAGGCCGCGTAGACGCCGTCGGCGGGCATCATGCCCTCGGCGTCGGGGCTCAGGTTCGCGGTGCGGTAGCCGAGCTCGCGCCCGCGGGCCTCGCCGTGCACGACGCCGCCGCGCATGGCGTGCAGGCGACCGAGCAGACCGGCGGCCTCGGCGACGCGTCCCTCGTCGAGCAGCGCGCGCAGCTCCGTCGACGACACGCGGCGTCCGTCGGCGGCCACGTCGTCGACGACGATCACGTCGAAGCCGAGCTCGGCGCCCCAGGTGCGCAGCGCATCCACGTCGCCCGCGCCGCGCGCGCCGAAGCGGAAGTCGCGGCCGATCAGCACGAGCCGGGCGTTCGCGGCGCCCACCAGGATGTCGCGCACGAACGCCTCGGGGCTCAGGTCGCGCAGGCCCTCGTCGAAGGCGAGCTCGATCACCGCCTCGGCGCCGGCGGTGTGCAGCAGCTCGAGCTCCTGACGACGTCCGACGATCTCGGGCGGGCAGGATGCCGGGTCGAGCAGGGCGAGCGGGTTGCGGTCGAAGGTGATCACGCTCGGCACGAGGTCGCGAGCGTGCGCCTCGTCGCGCAGCCTGCCGATGACCGCCTGATGGCCGAGGTGCACACCGTCGAACTTGCCGATCGTGACGGCCGAGGGGCCGAAGTCGGCGGGGACCTCGGCGATGCCGTGGAAGGTGCTCATGCCGTCAACCCGGCTGACGCCTGCGCGGCGCGGCGGCGCGAGCGCAGCCAGAGCAGACCCAGCACGGGCAGCACGAGGGGCACGCACAGGTAGCCGGCGCCGTAGAGGCTCCACACGGTCGACTGCCGGCCGAAGGGGTTGGTGTCGCTCAGACCCAGCACCTGGGGCGCGACCAGGCTCAGCGTTCCGACGATCAGCACGCCGGCCAGCTCGAAGCCGATGGCCGCCCACGCCACCCGGTTCCAGACGGGCCCCTTCGCGACGAGCGCGATCGTCGCGACGATGTAGACGACCGCGGCGGCCGCCGAGAGCGAGAACGCGATCGGCGCCTCGGAGAACCGGGACAGGATCTGCGTCACGCTGCGTCCGGTCGCCGCGAGGGCGAGGATCGCGTACACGACGACGAGGACCCGGCCGAGCCCGGTGGCGAGAGAGGAGCGAGCTTCTGGCACCGACCCAGATTAGTCGAGCGCCGGGGTGCGCTCGCTCGCTCAGGCCGCCTGCACCGTCCAGATCACGTGCATGCGCCAGAGCATCACGCCGACGGCCAAGGCCGCGACGCCGAGCACGACCGTGCTCCACCGGGTCTTCTCGCTCAGCGCCCAGAACGCGGCCAGCACCGGGATGGCGACGGCCGCGATCAGATAGGCCCAGAACTCGATCGGGTTGCCGGTCGGCGGATTGCCGACGAAGGGCGCCACCATCGCCGTGACGACCTGCACCACGAGCACGAGCTCGACGAGGGCGAGCGCGCCGAGACTGAAATCGTCAGGCTTGCGGCCGAGCAGTCCGAGCACCACGTCGAGCAGGCCCGCGGCCAGCGCGACGACGACGCCGACGATCGTGAGAGCGAGGATCACGCGAGCACCTCCGCGGTCGGGAAGTTGATGAGCACGCGGGCGACGCCCCGGCGCAGGGAGACGAGCCCGGCGAGGCGTCCATCGGGCGTCAGGGCCGCGACGGTGTCGGCCTCGGCCAGCTCGTGGTCGGGGCCGACCAGCGCCGGTCGACGCCCGTGCACGAGCTCGGCGAGCTGCGCGGGGTCGAGGGTCACCGCGGGGAACAGCTCGCTCGCGACGGAGGCGGGGGTGCGCATCCCGTCGAGCACCCGCTCGTCCGGCGGCGCGGCGTCGGCCAGGCCGAACGGGCCGACCCGGGTGCGGCGCAACGCCGTCAGGTGCCCGCCCACGCTCAGCGCGGAGCCGAGATCGCGGGCGAGCGCCCGCACGTAGGTGCCCGACGAGACCTCGACGCGCACGTCGAGGTCGAGGTGCGCGCCCTCGACCCGTCGCTCGAGCACCTCGAAGGTCGAGACCGTCACGGCGCGCTCCTTCAGCTCGACCTGCTCGCCCTGGCGCGCCAGGGCGTAGGCCCGGCGCCCGTCGACCTTGATCGCGCTGTAGTCGGAGGGGCGCTGGCGGATGTCGCCGGTCAGCGGGGCGATCGCGGCTCCCACCTCGGCCTCGGTCAGCGCCGAGGCGTCGGCGCCGCCGGTCGACTCGCCCTCGGCGTCGTCGGTCGTGGTGCCGTGGCCGAGGCGGATGGTCGCCAGGTACTCCTTGTCGAGGCCGACGAGGTAGGTCAGCAGCCGGGTCGAGCTCTCGACGCCGAGCATCATGAGACCGGTCGCGAGGGGGTCGAGCGTGCCGGCGTGCCCGACCTTCCGGGTGCCCGCCGTGCGTCGCACGACCCGGACCACGTCGTGGCTGGTCACGCCGAGGGGCTTGTCGACCACCAGGATGCCGCTGGGCGCCGGGCTTCGGGGCGCAGCGGATTCCGGCGCGGCGGAACGGGACTCATCGGGCACGGCGTTCACGCTAACAGCGCGGCGCGCGGCCGCCGCGTCGCCCTAGGCTCGCAGGGTGCGGATCGGGATCATCGGGGCCGGAGCCATCGGCGGCACGATCGCCGCGCTGCTCGATCGCGGCGGCCACGACGTCGCCGTCACCGCCCGCGGCGAGCACCTCGCGGCGATCCGCCGCGACGGGCTGCTGCTGACCGGCGGCTGGGGCGAGCACCGCGCGCTTCTCGACGCGGGCGAGGTGCTCACGGGCCGCTTCGACCTCGTCGTGGCCACGACCAAGGCCGCCGCGGCCGAGAAGGCGCTCGGGATGAACGCGGCCGCGCTCGGTGACGGCGTGCCGCTCGTCGTCGTGCAGAACGGCCTCGATGGCATCGCCGTCGCACGCCGCGCGGCCCCGCGGGCCGAGGCGATCGGGGCGCTCTCGCTCATCGCGGCGTCGTTCCTGGTGCCGGGCGAGGTCACGGTGACCGCGCCGCTGCCGACCGTGCTCGGTCGCGAACCCGGCGCCGATCCCGCTCCCCTGCGCTTCGCCGCCGACCTGCTCGGGCAGGTCATGCCGATCGAGACCGTCGACGACCTGCGCGGTGCGCAGTGGACGAAGCTGCTCATCAACCACGTCAACGCCCTGCCCGCGATCACCGGGCTCAGCGTTCAGCAGGTCGTCGCCGATCCACGCCTGCGGCGCATCCTGACCGCCAGCATGCGCGAGACCGTGCGTCTCGCCCGCGCGCTCGGCATCCGCTTCGCTCCGCTGCGCGGGCTGACGGATGCGCGGCTCGGCCTGCTCGGCGCCGCGCCGCTCGCGCTGGGCGGCCTCCTCCCCCGGGCGATGGCGCGGCAGATGGGCGACGTGCCGAACCCCGGCTCGACGCTGCAGAGCATCCGCCGCGGTCAGCCGACCGAGATCGACGCACTCAACGGCGCGGTCGTGCGCGAGGCCGCCGCCGCGGGTCGGACGGCGCCGATCAGCGCGGCGCTCACGGCGCTCGTGCACGAGGTCGAGCAGGGCGGATTCCTGCCGGTCGACGAGGTCGTGCGGCGCGTCCCGCTGCGCTGAACGCCGTCGGGCACGCGGTTGCGCCGTCGGTCGTCGGCGCGGGTCAGCAGCTGTCGGCGAAGATCCGGCGCGGATGCTCCTCGTCGCTCAGGTCGATCAGCGCGATGGCGCGGGCGGTCGGGTCCGCCTCGGCGCGGTAGCGCGCCTGAGCCCAGCGACGGCGGCGGTGCTCGTCGGCATCCGGATCCCGCCGTGTGCCGGTCGCCGCGGCGAGGCGCGCGTACGCGACCTCCTCCGGCGCCTCGAGCCAGACCGAGAAGCTCCACAGATCGCGCAACTCCGGACGGTTCGCGAAGGCGCCGTGCACGACCAGGTCGGCGTCGGCGGGCGCGGTCGTCCAGGCCGACTCGCGCGGGGCATCCCGGTCGGGGTCGAAGGCGGCGAGCTGGAATCCGGCGCTGCCGCCCATCCGGAACGGCTCGACGAGAGCACGCCGCAGCAGACCGACGTCGAGGTGCTCGCGGTACCAGCCCTCGTCGCCGACCTCGCCGTCGTCGCCGACCCGCTCGAGCAGCTCGGCGCGGGAGCGGCCGAAGTCGGCGAGGTCGGCCGAGAAGGCGGCGCGGTCATCGCGGCGCAGCGCCTCGACGAGGTCGCCGGCGAAGGCCGCGCGACCGACGCCGTCGAGACCGTCGACGGCGATCATGATGCGACCGCGCGGGTAGTTGTGCACGATCTCGGCGGCCAGCGCATCGAGAACGGCGCGGCGTTTCGGTGACCAGCGGGGCATGGAGCCAGCGTAGGCGGGCTCGCCCCCCGCGCGCCCTACGCTGGTGGCGTGGACCTCGCGCCGACGATCGCCGACTGGTTCACGCGCGAGAAGCGCGACCTGCCCTGGCGTCAGCCCGGATTCCCGGCCTGGGGCACGCTCGTCAGCGAGTTCATGCTGCAGCAGACCCCGGTCGTGCGCGTCATCCCCCGACTCGAGGAATGGCTCGCGCGCTGGCCGACGCCGGCCGACCTCGCCGCCGCGCCGGCGTCCGAGGCGATCCGGGCCTGGGATCGGCTCGGCTACCCGCGCCGCGCTCTCGCCCTGCACGGCGCCGCCGTCGCGATCACCGAGCACCACGGCGGCGTCGTCCCCTCCGACGTGGATGCGCTGCTCGCGCTGCCGGGGATCGGCCCTTACACCGCGCGCGCCGTGGCCGTGTTCGCCTACGGCCGGCGGCATCCCGTCGTCGACACGAACGTGCGCCGGGTTCTCGCCCGCGCCGTGCGCGGCGTCGCGCTGCCGGGACCGCCCTCGACGACGCGCGACCTCGCCGAGATGGAGGCGCTCCTGCCCGCCGACCGGGAGCAGAGCGTGCTCGTCAACGCCGGCGCCATGGAGCTCGGCGCGATCGTCTGCACGGCCCGCGCGCCGCGCTGCGAGCTGTGCCCGATCGCGGCGGCCTGCGCCTGGCGAGCCGCCGGCTATCCCGAGCCGGAGCCCGACGCGCCGCGGCCGCCGCGGCAGGCGAAGTACGAGGGGTCCGACCGTCAGGTGCGCGGGCTCGTGCTGCGTGAGCTGCGCGGCGCCGACATCCCGGTTCCGGATGCGGCCTTGCACGCGCTCTGGCCCGACGCCGAGCAGCTCGCGCGCGCCGTGCGCGGACTCGCGGCCGATCGGCTGATCGCGGGCTCGGCGGCCGAGGGCTGGACGCTGCCCGACTGATCGCACGGTGGCCGGCGGCGGCGCCGGAGATGCCGCCCTGTCGCGATGTCGGTCGCGACGGGCAGGATGGGCGCATGCCGGAGCTGCCCGAGGTGCACGCGCTGGCGACCGATCTCGGCCGCCGTCTGGGCGGGCGCGTCGTCGACCGCCTGAGCATCCTGGCCTTCCCGGCGCTCAAGACCTTCGACCCGCCGGTCGAGGCGGTGCACGGGATGCGGGTCGCCGACGTCACCCGGCACGGCAAGTTCCTCGACCTGACGCTCGAGCCCACAGGATCCGGCGACGGCGCCGACGAACCGGCGGCGTTCCCGATCCATCTCGTGATGCATCTCGCGCGCGCCGGCTGGCTGCGCTGGCGCGCCGAGGCGCCGAAGCCGGTGACGAAGCCCGGCCGCTCGCCGATCGCGGCGCGGATCGTGCTCGACGACGGCAGCGGAATCGACGTGACCGAGGCGGGCACGAAGAAGAGCCTCGCCATCCACCTCGTGCGCGACCCCGCCGAGGTGCCCGGCATCGCGCGGCTCGGCCCCGATCCGATGACCGACGAGTTCGACGAGGAGACGTTCGCGCGCATCCTGGCCGGTCGCGGGCGCGAGCAGATCAAGGGCGTGCTGCGCAACCAGTCGGTCATCGCGGGAATCGGCAACGCGTACTCCGACGAGATCCTGCACGTCGCGCGGATGTCGCCCTTCACCCCGGCGAACATGTCACCCGAGAAGGTCGCGACGCTCTACACGGCGCTGCGCTCGACGCTCGCCGAAGCCCTCGAGCGTGCCGACGGCCTCGCGGCGTCCGAGCTCAAGGGCGAGAAGCGCAGCGGGATGCGCGTGCACGGTCGTACCGGCGAGCCCTGCCCGGTGTGCGGCGACACCGTGCGGCAGGTGATCTACAGCGACTCGACGTTCCAGTACTGCCCCACCTGCCAGACGGGCGGCAAGCCCCTGGCCGATCGCGTGCTGTCGCGCCTGCTCAAGTAGTGCGCAGGGATCAGCGGCGCACGCGGTACTCGGTCGTGATCTGCCCCGCGGGATAGGCCCGGGTCGACACGTGTGTCAGCGGCAGCAGTCCGAGCTCCGGCGGGGTCGCGGGTCGTCCGCCGCCCAGCAGCGCCGGCAGCGTGCGGAAGCGCACCGTGTCGACGAGGCCCGCCCGGAAGAGCGCATCCGTCAGCGTCAGGCTCCCCCACACGATCACGGCGCCGGTGTACCGGTCGAGCAGCCGACGCGCGGTCTCGACACCGTCGCCCCGCTCGATCTGCGCCGGAGCGTGCACGCCCCAGGGCGCGGCCGCGAGCGTCGACGAGACGACGTGCTTGGGCAGAGAGTTCATCGGTCCCGCGGCCGGTTGCTCGTCGGGCGTCACGGTCGGCCAGAAGCCGGCGAACATCTCGTAGGTGCGGCGTCCCAACAGGATCGCGTCGACCCGCTCCAGCATGGTCAGCTGATCGGTGTCGACCTCCGAGGGATCAGCGACGCCGATGAACGACATGCCGCCGTCGTCATCCACCGCCTTGCCGTCGGCGCTGACGATCTGCTCCACGATGAGCCCGCTCATGCGGCCACGCTACGCGTGCGGCAGACGCTCGTCGAGGGCGGCGCGGCCGGCGGGGCTCTGCGGGATCAGTCCTCGTCGTCGTCGAGCTCGCGCGGCTTGACGTAGGGGTCGGCGTCGCCGGCGTAGCTGGCGCCGGCGGCGAGCGTCGCCGAGTCGGCGTCGCGCGTCGCGGCCTCGCGCAGCAGCGACGAGATGCGGTCGGCGTTCTCGGGGATCGCGTCGGCGATGAACTCGAGGCTCGGGGTCAGGCGAGCCGTGATGTTGCGGCCGACCTCGGTGCGCAGCATCCCCGTCGCCGCCTTCAGCGCAGCGGCGGAGTCGGTGCGCTCCTCGTCGGTGCCGTAGACGGTGTAGAAGATCGACGCGTGCTGCAGGTCGCCCGTGACGCGAACATCCGTGATGGTCACGAAGCCGAGGCGAGGGTCGCGCAGCCCCTTCTCGAGGCGCTTGGCGACGATCTCCTTGATGCGGTCGGCGAGCTTCGCCGCGCGAGGGTTCTCACCCATCAGAACCTTCTCTCTCCAGGGCGTTGAGGGGCCCCGTCGTCTGCCTTCCGAGGCAATCGGGGAAGGGGCCCCGCTCTTGCCTCGGAAGGCAGACGACGGGGCCCCGAACCACGGATCAGACCCGCGGCTTCTCCTTCATCTCGATCGTCTCGATCTCGTCGCCGATCTGGATGTCGTTGAACTTGCCGAGACCGATACCGGCCTCGAAGTCCGTCTTGACCTCGGTGACGTCGTCCTTGAAACGACGCAGCGACTCGATGGCGAGGTTGTCGCCCACCACGACGCCGTCGCGGATGACCCGCGCCTTGGCGTTGCGGGTGATGGTGCCGGAGCGCACGAGCACACCGGCGATGTTGCCGAACTTCGAGGAGCGGAACACCTCGCGGATCTCGGCGACACCCGACTGGACCTCTTCGTACTCCGGCTTGAGCATGCCCTTGAGCGACGACTCGATGTCGTCGAGCGCGGAGTAGATGACCGAGTAGAACCGCACGTCGATGCCCTCGCGCGCAGCGCGCTCGCGGGCCTTGACGTCGGGGCGGACGTTGAAGCCGATGACGATCGCGTTGTCGATCGTCGCCAGGTCGATGTCCGACTCGGTGACGGCACCCACACCGCGGTGCAGGATGCGCAGCTGGACGCTGTCGTCGACCTCGATCTTGAGCAGGGCCTCCTCGAGCGCCTCGACGGCACCGGAGACATCACCCTTGATGATGAGGTTGAGCGACTCGACCTTGCCCTCTTCGAGTGCGCGGGTGAAGTCCTCGAGCGAGATGCGCTTGCGGGCCTTGGCCAGCTGGGCGTTGCGCTCGACGGCTTCGCGCTTCTCGGCGATCTGACGGGCGGTGCGGTCCTCCTCGGTGACGAGGAAAGTGTCGCCGGCGCGGGGCACGGTCGACAGACCCTGCACCTGCACGGGACGCGAAGGCCAGGCCTCCTCGACCGTGTCGCCGTTCTCGTCGTGCATCGCGCGGACGCGGCCGTAGGCCGTTCCCGCGACGATCGCGTCGCCGACGCGCAGCGTTCCCGACTGGATGAGCACGGTCGCCACGGCGCCGCGTCCCTTGTCGAGCTTCGCCTCGATGGCGACACCGCGGGCGTCCTTGTTCGGGTTCGCGCGCAGGTCGAGACCCGCGTCGGCGGTCAGCAGCACGGCGTCCAGGAGCTCCTGGATGCCCTTCTTCTGCGTGGCCGACACGTCGACGAACATGACGTCGCCGCCGTACTCCTCGGCGACCAGGCCGAACTCGGTGAGCTGCTGGCGGACCTTGGCGGGGTTCGCCCCCTCCTTGTCGACCTTGTTGACCGCGACCACGATCGGCACGTTGGCCGCCTGGGCGTGGTTCAGGGCCTCCACCGTCTGGGGCATGATGCCGTCGTCGGCGGCGACCACGAGGATCGCGATGTCGGTCACCTGCGCACCACGGGCGCGCATGGCGGTGAACGCCTCGTGACCCGGAGTGTCGATGAAGGTGATCGCGCGCTCGATGTCCTCGTGCTCGGTCCACACCTGGTAGGCGCCGATGTGCTGCGTGATGCCGCCGGCCTCGCCCGCGACGACGTTCGCCTGGCGGATCGCGTCGAGCAGCTTGGTCTTTCCGTGGTCGACGTGACCCATGACCGTGACGACCGGGGGCCGGATCTCGAGCTGGTCGTCGTCCTCGTCCGCGAGCTCCTGCTCGAGGTCGATGTCGAAGCCCTCGAGGAGCTCCTTGTCCTCGTCCTCGGGCGAGACGACCTGGATCTTGTAGCCCAGCTCCTCGCCGAGGATGCCGAAGGTCGCCTCGTCGAGCGACTCGGTCGCGGTCGCCATCTCACCGAGGTGGAACAGCGCCGTGACGAGCGCGCCCGGCTGCACGGTCATCTTGGTCAGGTTCTCGATCTTGTCCGCGAGGTCGCTGATCGACGCGCCGCGGCGGAGGCGGATGACCGCCCCGTTGCCGCGAGGGATCGCGACGCCGCCGAGCTGCGGGGCATCCCGCATCTCGAATTCTGCGCGCTTCGTGCGCTTCGACTTGCGTGCGCGGCTCTTGCCGCCGCCACGACCGAAGGCACCCGCGGTGTTGCCGCGGCCACCGCGACCGCCGCCGCCGGGGCGACCGGCGAAGCCGCCGCCCGGACGGGGACCGCCGCCGACACCGCCGGAGCCGCCGCCGCCGGGACGACCGGGGCCGCCCTGACGCTGCTGGAACGGCGCACCGGGACGACCGGGGCCGCCGGGGCGCGGAGCACCGGGACGCGGAGCACCCGGGCGCGGGGCGCCGGGACGGGGCGCGCCGGGGCGCGGAGCTGCCGGACGCGGGATGCCCGCACCGCCGCCGGGCCGGGGCATGCCCTGGCTCGACGAGAACGGGTTGTTGCCGGGACGCGGGGCGCCGGGGCGCTGCATGCCCTGGCTCGAGGCGTAGGGGTTGTTGCCGGGGCGGGGCGCGCCGGGGCGCGGACCCGATCCGGGACGGGCGGCGTCGGAGCCGCCCTGCTGGGGCTGCGCGGGGCGCGAGCCGCCGGGCTTCGGACCCGTCGACGCGGGGGCCGACGACGCCGCGGGGGCGCTCGGCGCCTGCGCGGCGCGCTCGGCCTGGGGTGCGGCGGGCGCCTCGGCCTGCGGCGCCGGGGCCGGCTTCTCGGCGGCCTTCGGCGCGGCGGGCGCGGGGCGCGGGCCGGGCTTGGGCGCCGCGGCGGCGGGCTTGTCCGCCACCTTCACGCCGTCGGCCTCGAGCGCTGCCTTGAGGCGGCGCGCGACCGGCGGGGCGATGGAGCTGGACGGGCTCTTGACGAACTCGCCCATGTCCTTCAGCTTGTCCATCGCAAGCTTGCTGTCGATCCCGAGTTCATTCGCGATCTCGTGTACGCGTGGGTTGGCCACAATTCTCCTGTCGGGGGTCCACCCCGGACAGGGTGGACGTCATCGAATGACGGAACTCATCTCGAGCCGCTCATCACTTGTCCATGCTCTTCAGACCGTTTCAGTCCTTGGATGCGCATCGGGCGCATCCGTTGCCGTCGTCAGCACCAGAGAGGTGTCGATCCCCGGCTCTCGCAGCGCGCGCCCGAAAGCGCGGCGGTGGAGGGCGGTTTCGATGCATCCGATCTGCGGATGCACCCAGGCACCACGACCTGGAAGTCGTCTCGCGGCATCGGCCACGACACGCCCGTCGCGCGCGACGAACCTCAGAAGAGAGGTTCGGGGAGCACGCTGCCGGCAACCCAGGCAGGTTCTGACGGGGATGAGTCTATCGCGCTCCACGGTGTCCATGTGCGCTCCACGCTACCGGCGCGGCAGAATGACCCGCGTATGGATGCGCTGCTCACCTTCCTCGACCTGCCTCTCTTCTCGATCCTCGGTGAGCGGGTGACGGTGCTCGAGGTGTTCGGATTCGTCACCGGCGCCCTCTGCGTCTGGGCGGTGAGCCGGCAGTGGATCTGGAACTGGCCGGTGGGCCTGATCAACAACGTGGCGTTCCTGCTGCTGTTCTGGGGCGCGGGGCTCTACGCCGACGCGACGCTGCAGGCGATCTTCTTCGTGCTCGGCGTCTACGGCTGGATCGTCTGGGTGCGCCGGCGCCGTCACCTCGGCTCCGCCTTCGTCGCGCCGATCCGCCGCGCCCGCTCGTTCGACCTCGGGATCGCGCTGGTCGCGACCGCCGCCGGCACCGTCGCGGCCTGGTGGCTGCTCACCGCGCACACCGACTCGGCGGTGCCCTGGCCCGACGCCTTCGTGCTCAGCGCCTCGCTCGTCGCCACCTGGCTGCAGGCGCGCAAGGTGCTCGAGCACTGGTGGATCTGGATCGCGGTCGATCTCGTCTCGGTGCCGCTCTACGTGGTCAAGCACCTCTACCTGACGGCGATCCTCTACACCGGCTTCCTCGCGCTCTGCGTCTACGGGCTCGTCGGCTGGCGGCGCGACTGGCGGCGCCAGCAGCGGGCCGCAGAGCCGACCGCTGCGGTCACGACGGCCGGGGCCACCGCGTGACGGCGACGGACGCCGCATCCACGACCGGTCTCGTCATCGGCAAGTTCTATCCCCCGCACCTCGGCCACCTCGACCTGATCGAGCGCGCGGCGGGCGAGGTCGACGAGCTCGCGGTGCTCGTGCTCGCGAGCGTGATCGAGTCGATCCCCCTCGCCGACCGCGTCGCCTGGCTGCGCGACGCCACCTCGGCGCTGCCGGGCGTGCGCGTGATCGGACTGCCCGACGACGGCGCGGTCGACTACGACAGCGAGGCGGCCTGGGTGGCCGAGTCGGCGCGCATGGCCGCCGCGGTCGCCGCCCACGGCATCCCGCAGCCCGATGTCGTGTTCACCTCGGAGGGCTACGGCGAGGAGCTGGCGCGCCGTCTCGGCGCCCGGGCCGTCACGCACGACACCGCCCGGGCGCGCGTGCGGGTCAGCGGCACCGCGGTGCGCGCCGATCTCGTCGAGACCTGGCCGCTGCTGCCCGAAGCGACCCGGCGCGGACTCGCGACGCGCGTGATCGTGGTCGGCGCCGAGTCGACGGGCACCACCACGATGGCCGAGGCGCTCGCGACGCACTACGCCGTGCACCCGCGCTGGCCGCATCCCGGGCTCGCCTCGGTGCCCGAGTACGGGCGCGAGTTCACCTACGCGCTGCACGCGCGCACGGCGGAGGCCGCCGCGGCCGAGGGGCGTCCCGCGCCGTCCATGGATGATCTCGTCTGGCTGCCCGAGCACTTCGGGCACATCGCGAGCGAGCAGAATGCGCGCGAGGACGCGGCGGCCCTGCGGTCGCCCCTCGTGATCGGCGACACCGACGCCTTCGCCACGACGCTCTGGGAGCGCCGGTATGTCGGCGAGCACAGCATCCAGGCGACGACCGCCGGAGGGGCGACGCTCCCCCGCCGCGACCTCTACCTCGTGACCGACCACGTCGATGTGCCGTTCGAGGACGACGGCTGGCGCGACGGCGAGCACGTCCGCCCGACGATGACCGGCTGGTTCGTCGACGAGCTCACGCGGCGCGGCGCCTCGTGGATCCTGCTGCGCGGCAGCCACGAGCAGCGGTTCGCCTACGCGATCCGAGCCGTGGATGCGCTGCTCGAGCACCGTCGTCGGTTCACGAGCCCGCCGTGGGATCAGCCGACCGTGCTGGTCTGACCGGTCCGACGCCGGTGAACGGGTCGGCTCAGCTCTCCATCACCGAGTCGGGCTGGATGTCGATGCGCGCCCCCGTGAGCTTCGCGGCGAGTCGGGCGTTCTGGCCCTCCTTGCCGATCGCGAGCGAGAGCTGGTAGTCGGGCACGAGGGCGCGCACGGCCTTCATCGACTCGTCGACGACGAACGCGCTCGTGACCTTGGCGGGCGACAGCGCGCTCGCGACGAAGGTGGCGAGGTCGTTCGACCAGTCCACGATGTCGATCTTCTCGGCGCCGAGCTCGGCGGTCACGGCGCGCACGCGCTGGCCCAGCTCGCCGATGCAGGCGCCCTTGGCGTTGATGCCGGGCTGGGTCGCGCGCACGGCGAGCTTGGTGCGGTGACCGGCCTCGCGGGCGAGCGAGGCGATCTCGACCAGGCCCGAGGCGATCTCGGGCACCTCGAGCGCGAAGAGCTTCTTCACCAGACCGGGGTGCGTGCGGCTGACGGTGATCGACGGGCCCTTGAGGCCCTTGGCGACGCTCGTCACGTAGACGCGGATGCGCTGGCCATGCGGGTACTCCTCGCCCGGCACCTGCTCCTCGGGCGGCAGGATCGCCTCGATCGTGCCGAGGTCGATGTGGATCATGCGCGGGTTCGGGCCCTGCTGGATCACGCCGGCGACGATGTCGCCCTCGCGTCCGCGGAACTCGCCGAGCACCTTGTCGTCGCCGATGTCGCGCAGGCGCTGGTTGATGACCTGCTTGGCCGCGAAGGCGGCGATGCGGCCGAAGTCGTCGGGGCTGTCGACGGCCTCGCCGATCTGCTCGCCCTCGTCGTCGAGCTCGGGCACGTAGACCGTGACGTGACCGCTCTTGCGGTCGAGCTCGACGCGAGCGCCGGAGTCCGGGCCCTTGTCGACGTGCTTGAGGTACGCCGTCAGGATGGCCTGCTCGATGATCGCCACCAGTTCGTCGAAGGGGATCTCGCGCTCGCGCTCCATGAGCCGCAGCACTCCGAGGTCGATGTCCACGAGGGGCCTCCCGCTATTCAGATGACGCACCCGCTGCCCGGGTTGCGACTAGCCAGCCTAGCCGATCGGCGCCGGCGCCCGGTGACGCCCGCGGACGCGGTCCGACACCTGTCGGCCATAGGACGTTCACAGCCCGCTGACAGCGTTGTGACGCCGCGGCGACCACCCGCCCCGGCCTTCGTCACCATCACCGAGGACCCTCGTGACCCGCTCACCGATCCCCGCACCGGGGCATTCTGCTCATCGTCGCCGCCGACCCGGCCGACTCGCCCTCGCCGCCCTCGCGGCGATCGGCGTCGTCGGCTCGCTCGCGGCCGTTCCCGCCGTGTCCCCCTCGACCGCGGCGTCCGCCGCGGCCGCCGAATCCGACCTCGGCTCGCGCTTCTCGCTCGCCGTGCTGCCCGACACGCAGTTCTACTCCCGCTACTCCGCCGCCGAGTTCGTGCCGCGCTACGGCAAGGATCCCTTCGAGACCCAGACGCAGTGGATCGCCGACCACGCCGACGAGCTCAACATCCCCTTCGTGGCCCACCTCGGCGACGTCGTCGACCAGGTGAACCAGCCGGGCGAGTGGGCCGCCGCCGACCGCGCGATGAGCGTGCTCGAGGATGCGGGGGTGCCGTACTCGATCCAGCCCGGCAACCACGACGTGCTCGACAGCACCGACAGCCGCATGGACACGAGCTACGAGCTCGCCCGCGAGCCGTACCTGCAGCACTTCCCGGTCTCCCGGGCCGAGAAGCAGGACTCGTTCGGCGGCGCCGACCCGACGGGTCTCAACCGCTACAGCCTGTTCGAGGCCCAGGGCCAGACGTTCATGGTGCTGCAGCTCAGCTGGCGCGCCTCCGACGAGACCCTCGACTGGGCGTCGTCGGTGCTCTCCGAGCACCCGTCGGTCCCGGTGATCCTCACCAGCCACGAGGTGCTGAACATCGCCGCCGACGGCGTCAGCCCGGCCGAGACCACCTACGGTCTGCGCCTCTGGAACGACTTCATCCGCAGCCACGATCAGGTCTTCCTGACGCTGAACGGCCACTTCCACGGCGCCACCCGCCTGACCAAGACGAACGACTTCGGCAACCCGGTCACCGAGATCCTCTGGGACTACCAGATGGCCTATGAGGGCGGCAACGGCTATCTCGGCCTGCTCGAGTTCGACCTCAGCGGCGACCGCATCTCGGCGCGCACGGGTTCGCCGTGGGTGATCGCCAAGCCGGGAGACGCCCTGACCTCCTACGACCAGCCGATGCTGACGCAGGACGGCAACCAGTTCGAGCTCGGGCTCGACTTCGCCGAGCGCTTCGCCGGCTTCGCGCCCGACTTCGCCGACGGCCCGGCCGACCAGCCCGACCTCTCGGCCGCGGCGACCGCGCTGTTCACCGACGGCTTCACCGCTCCCCCGGCGTCCAGCCGGGTCGAGGCCGGCGGCGAGGGCGACTTCGTGCGCGTCGACGGCACGGTCGCGCACTGGCGCTTCGACGGCCAGCCCGGTCCCGTAGCCGAGGGCCAGGTGTTCGAGGATGTCGCGGGCGACTCCGATCTGCACCGCGTGCCGATCGCCGAGTCCGGATCGTCCACCGCTCAGGTCGGCGACGTGACCCTGATCGCCGACGCGGACCCGTTCTCGTCGAGCGGTGCTGTCTGCTTCGCGAACTCCGACCAGACGGGCGGCGTGAACCGCTTCAGCTACCTCTCCACCGAGGTGGGCGCCGCCGCGAACGCGGCCACTCTCGACGGCGGCTACACGATCGAGACCTTCGTCAAGCTCGACGAGGGCTGGACCGCCTCGAAGAACGGCTGGTCGAAGGCCGTCGTGCGCTCGGGCAACCGCTCGCAGCTCGATGGGATGCCGTGGAGCCGGTGGGACTACACCGCCTCGCCCGCCGCTCTCGGCGTGTCGAACCTCCGCGAGTTCCAGTGGACCGAGGTGCCCGCCGAGACCACCAAGGGCGACCGCACCGCCTGGTCGGGCGAGATCCTGCCCGGCCGCTGGTCGCACGTCGCGATCGTCAACGACGCCGAAGCCGGCGTGACGACGATGTACGTCGACGGCGCCCCCGTGCTGCGCAACGGACGCGACACCGGCGGGCAGAGCATCCAGGAGCAGATGCCCTGGATCCTCGGAGCCGACTGGGTCGACGACGGCGCCCGCAACGGGTGGGCCGGCTGCATCGGCGAGACCCGCGTGATCGACCACCCGACGGACGCGTCGCAGTGGCTGACCGCGCGCCCCGCCCTCGACGCCGGGTTCACCAGCGACGCCCCCAGCGGCACGGTCCAGCAGGTCACCGCGATCTCGGGCACCGGCGCGGCCGGAGCCACGGTGACGCTCGCGGGCGATGTGCAGGGCAGCGCCCTCGTGCGCGAGGACGGCAGCTGGAGCATCCCGCTCATCACCGCCGGAACGGGCGGCTCCGCCGCCGCCGGTCGCGCCTCGACCGCGGTCGGGCCGACCGGCCTCACGGCCGGCAGCTACCGCTACACGCTCACCCAGGGCTTCGGCACGCGTCAGTCGAGCCCGCTCAGCGGCGGCTTCGTCGTCGCGGCGGCGGGCGACCCCGGTGCGGGCGGCGGCGACGCCGACTCCGGAGCGGGCACCGGCGCGACCGGCGGCACGGGCGACACCGCCCTGGCGAACACCGGCGTGACGGTGCAGCCCGGGCTGATCGCGGCGGCGCTCCTGCTGCTGCTGGGCGCGAGCGCCGTGACGATCACCGTCATCCGCCGCCGACGCGGGCAGGGCGCCGCGGCCGAGTGACGCGCTGACACGACGCGAAGGGCCCCGGGATGCACATCCCGGGGCCCTTCGTCATCGTCGTCGGCGCACCGGCCGATCGCGACCGCTCAGCCGAGCAGCGCGGCGACCTCGCTCGCGGGCACGTCGCGACGCTCGCCGCTGCGGCGATCCCAGAACTCGACCACGCCCTCGCCGGCGTTGCGGCCGGCGATGACGATGATCGGCACGCCCAGCAGCTCGGCGTCGCCGAACTTGACGCCCGGCGAGACCTTGGGCCGGTCGTCGTAGAGCACCTCGTGCCCGGCCGCCTCGAACTCGGCGCTCAGCTTCTCGGCGAGGTCGAAGGCGGTCGCATCCTTGCCCGTCGCGACGACGTGCACGTCGAACGGGGCGACCTCCTTCGGCCAGAGCAGACCGCGGTCGTCGTGGGTGGTCTCGGCGATCGCCGCCAGGATGCGCGTCACGCCGATCCCGTAGGAGCCCATCGTGACCGTGACGAGCTTGCCGTTCTCGTCGAGCACCTTGAGTCCGAGGGCCTCGGCGTACTTGCGGCCCAGCTGGAAGACGTGGCCGATCTCCATGCCGCGGGCGAGCTCCACCGGGCCCGAGCCGTCGGGCGCGGGGTCGCCGGCCTTGACCTCGGCGACCTCGACGACGCCGTCCGCGTCGAAGTCGCGCCCGGCGACCAGGCCGAAGACGTGCTTGCCGTCGCTGTTCGCTCCGGTGATCCAGCCGGTGCCCTCGACGACGCGCGGGTCGACGACGAAGCGGATGCCGGTCGCCGACTCCTCGCCGAGCACGGCGCCCTCGGGCGACCAGGGGCCGATGTAGCCCTTGACCAGGCCCGGGTGCTTCAGGAAGTCGGCCTCGGTCGCGGCCTCGATCTCGGCCGGCGCGAACGCCACCTCGGCACGCTTGGTGTCGACCTCGCGGTCACCCGGCAGTCCGACGACGACGAGCTCGCGGCTGCCGTCGAGGTGCGTGAGGGCGAGCACGACGTTCTTCAGCGTGTCGGCGGCGGTCCAGGCGCGGCCGTCGGGTCGCGGGTGCTTCTCGTTCGCGACGTCGACGAGGGTCTGGATCGTCGGCGTGTTCGGGGTGTCGAGCACCTCGGCCGGCGTCAGCCCGGCGTAATCGCGCGTCGGGGGCGCGGGCGTCGTGTAGGCCTCGACGTTCGCGGCGTAGCCGCCCGCCGAGCGCACGAAGGTGTCCTCGCCGATCGGGGTCGGGTGCAGGAACTCCTCGGAGCGCGAGCCCCCCATCGCGCCGGCGTCGGCCTGCACGATCACGAACTCGAGCCCGAGGCGGGCGAAGATGCGCTCGTAGGCGTCGCGCTGCGCCTGATAGCTCGCATCCAGCCCGGCGTCGCTCGCGTCGAAGGAGTAGGCGTCCTTCATCGTGAACTCGCGGCCGCGCAGCAAGCCGGCGCGGGGGCGGGCCTCGTCGCGGTACTTGTCCTGGATCTGGAAGATCGTGAGCGGCAGGTCCTTGTACGAGGAGTAGAGGTCCTTCACCAGCAGGGTGAAGACCTCCTCGTGCGTGGGCGCGAGCAGGTAGTCGGCGTCTTTGCGGTCCTTCAGGCGGAAGATCCCGTCGCCGTACTCCTCCCAGCGGCCGGTGATCTCGTAGGGCTCACGCGGCAGCAGCGCCGGGAAGTGCACCTCCTGCGCGCCCGCGGCCTCCATCTCGTCGCGGATGATGCGCTCGATGCGCGCCTTCACCCGCAGGCCCAGCGGCAGCCAGGCGAAGACGCCCGGCGCCTGGCGCCGGATGTAGCCGGCGCGCACCAGGAGCTGGTGGCTGGCGACCTCCGCGTCGGCGGGGTCGTCGCGCAGCGTGCGGACGAAGAGACGTGTCAGGCGTGTGGGCACGTGCTCCAGCGTACCGAGCGCGACGGCACCCGCCGCCCGCTCCGCGAGCGAGGTGGATGCGCCGCGCTCGCGCGCCGGATCACCAGGGCTTCGCGGGCCTCTGGTTCGACGAGCCGCTCTCCTCGCCGCGCTGGTCGCGGTTGCGCCCGGCCTGCTCGTCGCGTCCCTTGAGCTGCCCGAGCTTGTCGCCGAGGGTCTCGCTCTGGTCGCCGTCGTCCGTGCCGTCGTTCGAGCCGGAGCCGTCGGAGGGCTGCCCGCTGGTCCCGTCGCTCGGCTGACCCGAGGGCTGTCTGCTCGCTCCCCCGCTGGGCTGACCCGACGGCTGACCGCTCGCGCCGCCGCTGGGCTGACCCGATGGCTGACCGCTCGCGCCGCCGCTCGGCTGACCCGACGGCTGTCCGCTCGCGCCGCCGCTGGGCTGGCCGCTCTGGCCGCCCTGGCCCTGCTGCGGATCCTGGCCCGACTGCTGCTGGGCCTCCTGCTGCTTCTCGTCGAGGCGGTCGGTCGACGACTCCTGCTTGTCCGAGAACTCCTGGTCGTCGAAGCACTTGTCGCCCTGCGACTGCGCCCACAGCTCCTGTGCGGTCGCATAGGCCGTGGCGGCATCCGCCGGGCGGCCGTCGGCCATCGCGCGGTCGCCGATCTTCTCCTCGGTGAGCGCCAGGTTCGCGCGCGCCGGGCAGAGCTGCTGGATGCTGCCGGCGTTCTGCACGGCGAGCGTCAGCTCCTTCTCCGACTCGGTCAGCAGATCCGCCGCGCCGTAGGCCGTGCCGAGGTTGTAGTGCGGCAGGTAGGGGTCGATCGGGTTGAGGCTCACGCCCCAGCGCGCCCAGCCCACCGAGCCCAGGTAGTCGCCCTGGTCATAGGAGTTCTTGGCGCCCTGCGCGATGACGGCGTTGACGAAGCTGCCGATCGCGAAGAGGCCGAGCGGGATGACGATGAGCAGCGAGACGCCGAGCATGCGGCGCCGCAGCCGGCCCGCCTCCACCGAGGGGGCGACGAGGCGCGCCCAGGGCGTGCCGGTCTCGGTCTTCTCGTCGACGACCTCCGCGACGGGGGGCTCGCCGTTCGGGTCCTTCTCGAGGGTGCTCCCGGACGCGCTGGTGCTCATGAGCTCACCTTCTTCGGCTTGGCGGTGCGCAGCTCGGCCAGCTGACGCCAGCCGATGAACAGCTCCCACGCGATCAGCAGGAACGCGGCGATCGCGGGGATCCAGTAGAGACGCTCGACGATGGTCAGCTTCTTGACCTCGACCTTCTCGCCGATGCGATCGCCCACGTCGGGCAGCGTGGGCTGCGTGTTGGGCACGCGGTGCTGATAGCCCACGCCGAGATCGGAGGCGATCTGCTTCAGGTTGCGCTCGTCGATCGTCGAGATCGCCGGCTGCCCGGTCGCGGGGTCGACGAGGTAGGGCGGCTCGGTCGGGCTCGCCGAGGGAGCCGACGGCGACGCCGAGGGATCGCCGTCGCCGTAGACCTCGTCGTACTGGTCGTCGACGAAGACCTCCGGGCTGTTCTCCCGCATCGGGCCGCCCTGCGCGGTGCCGTAGCCGAGCACCGATCCGGCGTCGAACTGGCCCTTCGAGGCCTCGAAGGTCTGGGTGCCGTCGACCGTCGCGGTCTGCTCGCCGTCGCCGAGGTAGAAGACGACGCGCACGCGGGACGGGTGGTCCTTCTTCGACGCCGCGAGGCGGTCGGCGAGCAGGTCGTTCGCCTGGTACGGCGTGGAGCCGTTCGAGTAGTCGGTGATCTCGACCTGCAGCGTCTGCACGAGCGAGAGCAGCGCATCCGGATCCGCGATCAGCGGCACCCGCACCTGCGCGGCGCTGTCGAAGGTGATCAGGCTGTACCGGGCGCCGCCGTACTGCTCGGTGATCGCCCGCACGTCGTCCTTCATGAGGTCGAGGCGCGTGCGCCCGTCGCCGTAGTCCTCGGCGTTCGAGCTCGTCGTCGTGTCCATCACGATGAAGACGTCGACATCGGACCGGATCTCGGTGGTCGTGCCGCCGGGGATCGCCGGACCGGCCGCCGAGAGCCCCAGCAGGGCGACGGCGACGAGACGGCGGATCGGCGAGATGCGCGCGCGCGACCCGCCGGCACGCACGATCTGCCACACGATGAAGGCCGTCGGCGGGAGAAGCAGGACGATGATCCAGCCGACCGGGAGGACCGGGTCGAAGGTCATGTGCGCATCCTCCAGCCGATGAAGGCGATCAGCCAGACCGCCAGGATGCCCAGCACGAGCGCCACGCCCGGCTCGTCGTTGATCACGAGACGCGGCGTGCCCTCGAGCTTCGACGCCTGGTCGGCGAGCACGCGCTTGACGATCTCGTCGGCGGCCGTGGCGTCGTCGAGCCCGAACAGCTTGCCGCCGGTCGCCTCCGCCTCCTGCTCGAGCTCCTGCTTCTCGGGCGTCGAGATGCCGAGGAACGACGGCGTCAGGGCATAGACGCGCACCTTGCGCTCCTGCGCGAACTTCGACGCCTCGTCGAGGGAGACGAGCGGCTCGCCGTAGAGCTCGTTGTCGGTCGCCAGGAGCACCGTGCGCGAGCGCTGCTTGTCCTCGTTGTCGAAGCGCAGCACGCAGCTCGCCAGTCCGTCGCCGATGAGCGACGACCCGCTGCCGAGCAGCGTGCCGCTCAGCAGGTCGAAGTAGCCCTGGTTGGTGTCGGGGTACTGGCCGGTGCGATCCGCCTCGGCCGCCGCATCCGCCACCGTCTCGAGCTGCTCGTCGACGTAGCTGTAGTCGTCGGTCAGCGGGAACACCTGCACGGCCGAGGCGTTCCAGATCACCAGCGAGATGCGCTCGCCGTTGAAGCCCTTCGCGATCGTGCGGAACTGCTCGAGCACCTCGGCGTCGTCGCCGAGCATCGAGCCCGACACGTCGAGGCAGAGCACGATGTCGCGGTTCGCGGTCTCGGTCTTCACGACCGATGTCGTCACGGGACGCCCCGCGACGATCGCGAGACCGCCGAGCGCGAAGAGCGTGACCGCAAGCAGGGCCGAGAACAGCACCCGGCCGCGCCGGTAGGCCCGGCGGTACTCGGGCAGCGCGAACAGCCGCTCCACGTGCGCCGCCGGCAGCACCGTCGTGTCGCCGCGGCGACGTCGACCGCGCGAGACGATCAGGTAGATCGCGAAGCCGACGAGCACTGCGCCGAGCAGCGCGAACGGCATCCAGCCGAACACTAGCTCCATGCCTGCACCGTTCCTCTCGCGGTGTCGAGGGCCCGGTCGATGCCCTCGTCGGGATCGGGGGCGAAGGCGATCGGGTACCAGCCCGACACGGCGTCGGCGATCGGCACCAGCCGGCTCTCGCGCAGCTCCTCGAGCGTCATGCTGCGCGCGTCGATGCCGGTGCGCTGGTAGCCGAACTCGCGCACGATCTCGCTGAGCTCGATGTGCGCATCCCGGGTGTCGATCTCGCCCTCCGCGAACCGACGGCGCACGCGGTCGATGCGGGCGAAGGCCTTGGCGCCGGCGTCCGGCGGGGGCACGTAGCGCTTCACGACCGGTGCGGGCGGCGCCTCGACGGGGCGCGCCGCGCGACGGGCGATGATGCGCGACAGGATGATCCAGGCCACGAGCAGCAGCAGGAAGATCGGCAGCACGAGCCACCAGGCCCACTCGTAGACCTGCGGCGGGAAGTAGTCGTCGATGTCACCCACGACGCCTCACCCCCGCGGGCGGAGACGCGAAGGCGCGTCGCTCAGATGCCGGCACGGGCGCGCCTCCTCAGCATGTTGAGCAGCGTCGGCACGACCGACTCGATGCTGCCGACGCGGGCGTGCGAGACGGCCAGCCGGGTGAAGAAGGTCTCCTGCGACTCGACACGCCAGGTCGCCGCCTCGGCGTAGAGCCGGCGCAGCTTGCGGTCGGAGCGGAAGATCGTCGGGATCAGCTGATCGTCTTCGACGCCCACGATCTGACGCCGCGAGCCGTCGCCCGAGATCAGGTCGAGGTCGGCGACCGTGACCCAGAGCAGCTCGTGACGGCCGCCGAGCGCCTTCAGCGTCTCGTCGAGGTCGTCGGGCGGCATGAGGTCGTCGGCGACCACGACGAGGATGCCGCGGTTGCGGAGCACGCGCGAGACATGCCCCAGCAGGTCGGTGATGTCGCTCTGCTCACCGTCGAGCGTCGTCTCGTCGCGGATGCCGCGCAGCATCGCCTCGAGGTAGCCCTCGGTCGACTTCGGCGGGCGGATGCGCACGCGACCGTCGGCGTGCGTGATCATGCCGACCGAGTCGCCGTGACGCAGCGAGAGGAACCCGAGCACGCCCACGACGTCGATCGCGAGGTCGCGCTTGGACTCGCCGCCTTCCGCGGTCGCCGCCATACCGCGCCCCGTGTCGACCACGAACAGCACGTCCTGCCGACGGGTCTGCAGATAGCGCTTGACCAGCGGCTGACCCGTGCGGGCGGTCGCCTTCCAGTCGATGTCCTCGACCTGATCGCCCGGCACGTAGTGGCGCAGGTCGTCGAAGTCGAGGCTGCGGCCGACCTGCACCGAGGCGTAGGCGCCGTCGAGCAGGTTGGTCGAGCGCCGGTTGGCGTGGATGAACAACCGGGACTTGACGCGCGGGAGGAGGGAGGCCATGCGGGGGCTACGGGGTCGGGATCGCGGCCACGATCGCGTCGATGATCTGCCACGACGTGACCTCGAGGGCGTCCGCCTCGAAGGTCAGCACGACGCGGTGACCGAGCACACGACGCGAGAGCTGCTTGATGTCCTCGGGGATCACGTAGCCGCGCCCCTGGAGCAGCGCGAGCGCGCGCGCGGCCTGCAGGAACGCGATCGAGGCGCGCGGGCTGGCGCCGTAGTCGACCAGACGCGCCCACTCGGCGTTGATCACGGTCGCGGGGTCGCGCGTGGCCTGCACGATCGCGATCAGGTACTGCCGCACCTGATCGGCGACGAACACCTTGGTCGACGCCTCCTGGATGAAGCGCACGTCGTCGAGCGTCAGCGGGTCGGGATCGTGGTCGTCGCGGTCGAAGACGCCGGTGTCGATGCGGCGCAGGATCTCGAACTCGTCGGAGGGGTTCGGGTAGTCGAGCACCTCCTTGATCAGGAAGCGGTCGAGCTGCGCCTCGGGCAGCAGGTAGGTGCCCTCCTGCTCGATCGGGTTCTGCGTCGCGATGACCAGGAAGGGCTCGGGCAGCGGGTAGATCGTGCCGCCGATCGAGGTCTGGCGCTCCTGCATCGCCTCGAGCATCGCGCTCTGCGTCTTCGCGCTCGAGCGGTTGATCTCGTCGAGCAGCACGATGTTGGCGTGCACGGGGCCGAGCTGCGTGACGAAGCGCGAGTTCGGCGCGTCGTAGATCTGGGTGCCGAGGATGTCGCTCGGCAGCAGGTCGGGGGTGCACTGGATGCGGCGGAACTCCGCCTGCACCGCCGTCGCCAGGGTGCCGGCGGCCGTCGACTTGGCGAGTCCGGGCACGCTCTCGAGCAGGATGTGGCCGCCCGCGACGAGCGCGGTCATGATGCTCGTGCGCAGCGCCTGCTGGCCGACGACCTTGCGGGCGAACGCGGCCGACATGCGCTGCACGATGCGCGCGGAGCGCTGCAGATCGGCGTCGGTGAGCTGCACCTCCGACACGCGCGGGGCCGCGGCGACCGCGGCCGCCTCGCTCGCGGCGGTCGGCGTCGGCGTGGGCCCGAAGCCGGGCTCGGTGCCGTCGTGCCGCACCGGCACCTGCTGCTGCACGTGAGCGCCGGAACCCGGCTGCGGCTGCGGAGCCGGCGGAGCGGGCTGCGGCGGCGCGCTCGGCTGCTGCGCCGGCTGACCGATCGGGCCGGAGGGCTGTCCGGGCGCCTGCCAGCCGGGCTGCGGCTGCGGCGGGGTGCTCTGCGGTGCGGGATCGGTCACGGATCTTCCTCCGGGCGGGTCGGTGGGTGTCCAGCCAACCCTAGGCGACCAGACGTTCTCTCGAATTCTGCGGGGACTGTGCTGGGGATGCGATGGGGACGCCTGCCCATGGCCGGCGGCCGATCGCGCGCCGGCCGACCGGACTCAGGCGGTGACGACCTCGGGCGAGCCGACCGCGGCATCCGGACCCATCTCGTCGGCGATGCGCTGCGCCTCGGAGATCAGCGTCTCGACGATCTCCGACTCGGGCACGGTCTTGATCACCTCGCCCTTGACGAAGATCTGGCCCTTGCCGTTGCCTGACGCGACGCCGAGGTCGGCCTCGCGGGCCTCGCCGGGCCCGTTCACGACGCAGCCCATGACGGCGACGCGCAGCGGCACGGTCACGTGCTTCAGCCCCTCGGTCACGTTGTCGGCGAGGCTGTAGACGTCGACCTGGGCGCGACCACACGAGGGGCAGGAGACGATCTCGAGCTTGCGCTCGCGCAGGTTGAGCGACTGCAGGATCTGCAGGCCGACCTTGACCTCCTCGGCGGGCGGCGCCGAGAGCGAGACGCGGATCGTGTCGCCGATGCCCTCGCTGAGCAGGATGCCGAAGGCGGTCGCGCTCTTGATCGTGCCCTGGAACGCGGGGCCGGCCTCCGTCACGCCGAGGTGCAGCGGCCAGTCGCCCCGCTCCGCGAGCTGGCGGTAGGCCTTGACCATGACGATCGGGTCGTTGTGCTTGACCGAGATCTTGAAGTCGTGGAAGTCGTGCTCCTCGAACAGGCTCGCCTCCCAGACCGCGCTCTCGACGAGCGCCTCGGGCGTCGCCTTGCCGTACTTCTCGAGCAGGCGCTTGTCGAGCGAGCCGGCGTTGACGCCGATGCGCAGGCTGACGCCGGCATCCTTCGCGGCCTTGGCGATGGCACCGACCTGGTCGTCGAACTTGCGGATGTTGCCCGGGTTCACGCGCACCGCGGCGCAGCCGGCGTCGATCGCCTGGAAGACGTACTTCGGCTGGAAGTGGATGTCGGCGATGACCGGGATCTGGCTCTTCTTCGCGATGATGGGCAGCACATCCGCGTCGTCCTGGCTGGGGCAGGCTACGCGCACGATGTCGCAGCCGGACGCGGTGAGCTCGGCGATCTGCTGCAGCGTCGCGTTGATGTTCGTGGTCGGCGTCGTGGTCATCGACTGGACGCTGACGGGGGCGTCGCCGCCGACCAGCACCTTGCCGACCTTGATCTGGCGGGACTTGCGGCGGGGGGCGAGCACCTCGGGAGCCGGTTTCGGCATCCCGATGTTCAGAGCGGGCATGGACTCAGGGTACGCGCGGCAGGTTGCAGCCGCCTGGAAGGCGGGCCTCACCCAGCATCAGAACAGCTTGACCGGGTTGACGATGTCGGCGTAGATCAGCAGCGCGCTGGTCGCGCCGAGCACGACCACGATCGCCATCGTCAGCGGCACCATGCGCGAGAGGTCGAAGGGACCGGGGTCGGGCCGCTTGAGCAGCTTCGCGACGCCGCGGCGGATCGCCTCCCAGATCGCACCGAGCACGTGGCCGCCGTCGAGCGGCAGCAGCGGGATCAGGTTGAAGACGAAGAGGGCGATGTTGACGCCGCCGACGATGCTGATCAGGCTCGCGGCCCGGTCGGCGACCGGCGCCCGGTCGGTCGCGGCCACCTCGCCCGCGATGCGACCCACGCCGACGAGGCTGATCGGGCCGTTCGCGTCGCGCTCTCCCCCGCCGAACGCCGCGTGCACGACGTCGACGATGCGCTGCGGGAAGTGCAGGATGACGTTGCCGACCGCCGTCACGTTGCTCCACACGTAGGGCACGACGCTCGTGACCGGCTGCTGCTGGGTCGTGTACTGCGGCGTGATGCCGATGAAGCCGACGGTCTGGGTCTCGTACTCGCCGTCGGCGTTCTTCACGGCCTGGCCGTTCGCGTCGTAGACGCCGACCTCGTTCGCGATCGGGGTGATCTCGAGGGTCTTGCGGGCGCCGTCGCGCTCGACCACGACCGAGAGCGTCTCGCCCGTCGCGTCGCGGATGATCGCGGTCGACGCGTCCCACGACGAGACCGCCTGACCGTCGATGCTGATGAGCGTGTCGCCGGGCTGCACGCCCGCGGCGGCGGCCGGCGACGGGTCCTTGCCGTCGCAGCTGGTCTGGTCGTCGGCCGTGCTCGGCACGACGCACTCGCTGATCGCGGCGATCGTCGTGCTCGGCACGCTGATGCCGAAGCCGCAGAGCACGATCGCGGCGCAGGCGATGCCGATCAGCAGGTTCATGACCGGGCCGCCGAGCATCACGATGATGCGCTTCCAGGGCGACAGCTTGTAGAAGACGCGGTCGGCGTCCTCGGGGCTCATGGTCTCGGGAGCCTGCTCGCCCTCCTGCACGAGGGTGTTGAAGAAGCCGGTGGTCGCGTTGCGACTGGTCGGCTGGATGCGCTCCTGACGCGGGTTCGCCTCCGCGTCCTCGACAGCACCCGGCGCCAGCAGCGCCTCGGCCGCGAGCTCGGCGTCGAGCGCGTGCGACTCGCTGTCGCGGCGCCCCCAGCGGCGCTTCTTCGGTTTCTCGGGCGGGTACATGCCCGCCATCGAGATGTAGCCGCCGAGCGGGATCGCCTTCACGCCGTACTCGGTCTCGCCCACCTTGCGCGAGAAGAGCGTCGGGCCGAAGCCGATCATCCACTGGCCGACCTTGACGCCGAAGAGCTTGGCGGGGATCAGGTGGCCGAACTCGTGGAGTCCGATCGAGAGGGCGACGCCCACGAGCACGATGAGCACGCCGACGATGAACAGCAGAACCGACTCCACGACGGGAAGGCTACGCGCGCCCGGCTGTGAGCGCGCCCCCTTCTCCTGGGGTGCGCGCTATGCGCGGGCGATGAGCGCATCGGCCCGCTCGCGCGCGGACCGCTCCGCGTCGAGCACGGCGTCGAGGTCGAGCGAGGCCGCCGGCTCGTGCCGGTCGACCACCGCATCCACGATGTCGAGGATGTCGAGATAGCCGATGCGTCCCGCGTGGAAGGCGTGCACGGCCTGCTCGTTCGCGGCGTTGAACACGGCCGGGTAGGTGCTGCCGGCCGTGCCGACGCGCTTCGCGAGCGCGACCGCCGGGAAGGCCTCGTCGTCGAGCGGCTCGAAGGTCCACGCGGATGCGGTGGTCCAGTCGAGCGGCGCGCCCACGCCGGGAACGCGGTCGGGCCAGTCGAGGCCGAGCGAGATCGGCAGCCGCATGTCAGGCGGCGAGGCCTGCGCGATCGTCGATCCGTCGACGAACTCGACCATCGAGTGCACGATCGACTGCGGGTGCACCGTCACCGCGATGCGGTCATACGGCACGTCGAACAGCAGGTGCGCCTCGATCACCTCGAGGCCCTTGTTGACGAGCGTCGAGGAGTTGGTCGTGACGACGAGCCCCATGTCCCAGGTGGGATGCGCCAGCGCCTGCGCCGGAGTGACGTCGGCGAGCTCGGCGCGCGAGCGGCCGCGGAACGGCCCGCCCGACGCGGTCAGCACGAGCCGACGCACCTCGGTCGCCGCGCCCGCGCGCAGCGCCTGCGCGATCGCGGAGTGCTCGGAGTCGACCGGCACGATCTGACCGGGGGCGGCCGCCGCCTTCACGAGCGGCCCGCCCACGATCAGGCTCTCCTTGTTGGCCAGCGCGAGGCTGGCCCCGGTCTCGAGCGCCGCGAGCGTGGGCGCCAGGCCCACCGATCCCGTGATGCCGTTGAGCACCACGTCGGCCTCGACGTCGCGCACGAGCTGCACGGCCTCGTCGACCCCGAGCGCGGTCGCGTCGACGTGATGCTCGGCCGCCTGGGCGTCGAGCTTCTCGCGATTCGTGCCGGCCGCGAGCCCGACCACCTCGAAGCGCTCCGGATTGCGCCGGATCACGTCGAGCGCCTGCTCGCCGATCGAGCCGGTGCTGCCGAGGATGAGGACGCGGCGCATCCGCTCAGCCCTGGGTCGAGGCAGACGCCGGAGCCGTGTCGAGGATGTCGACCACGAAGATCAGCGTGTCCTCGGCGCCGATGCCGGCCTGGCTGTTGCCGCCCGAGGGTCCGTAGCCCTCGGCCGCCGGGATGATGGCGATCACCTGCGAGCCGACCTTCTGGCCGACCAGCGCCTTCGAGAAGCCGGCGATGACACCGGTCGTGGCGAAGCTCGCCGGGGTTCCGCGGCTCCAGCTGCTGTCGAAGGTCTCGCCCGTGTTCCAGTCGATGCCCGAGTACTGCACCGTCACGGTGTCACCGTCGGCCACGGTCGCGCCGTCGCCCTTCTTGAGCTGGCCGACCTGCGTCGTCGCCGGGGCGACGACCTCCTTCGGCAGCTTCACGGTCGGCTCGCCCGACTTCTTGAGCGTGACCTCGGGGAAGCCGTCGCCCGGGTCGACTTTCTTGCCGTCGGCCTTCGTCGGCACGACGCTCACCGCATCCATCACGACGACCAGCGAGTCGGTGCCCTTGAGCTCGCCGACGCCGGCCGAGCCGAACGCGTCATCGGGCGGGATCACCATGGCCACGCGGGCGCCGGGCTTCGCGCAGAGCATCGCCTTGCGGATGCCGGCCGGGATCTGGTCGGTCAGCGGCAGCGAGTCGGCGGCGGCGCCGTCGTAGCCGACCGCCGTGCCGAGCGCCTTGCCGTCGCGGCCGTTGTAGAAGGCGTAGCGCACCTTGACGGTGTCGCCGTCGGCGACCGTGTCGCCCTTGCCGGCCTTGACGAGGGTCGCCTCGGTCTTCTCGGTCTTCAGCGGCGTCTCGAACGTCACGGTCGGGGCGGACTCGGCGGAGTCGCCCGTCTTCACCTTCACCGCGTCGGAGGCCGAGCCCGAGGGCGCGCAGGCGATCGAATCGCCGGGGTCGCCTGTCTCGGCGGTGCTGCAGCCCGTGAGGCTGACGGCGAGGAGGCCGGCGGCGGCCAGGGCGGGGATCACGGTGCGTCGGATCACGGAGCGTCGGAGGACGGGGCGCATGGTCATGCCTTCGGATTCGGAGCGGGGGTCGTGCCCAGTCTGCCCCACCGGCATCACGGGCTCCTGGGCGCGGGGCGGGCGAGGCGTGCCGAGCGCGCCCAGTCGAGCGCCTAGGCTCGACGGCATGGACTTCAGCGTGCCCCAGGAGCGCAAGCTCGTCACCGAACTCCCCGGACCGAAGTCGGTCGCGCTGCAGGCGCGCCGCGAGGCCAGCGTCTCGCGCGGAGCGGGCACGCTCGCCAACATCTACATGGAGCGCGGCTCCGGCGCGATCCTCGTCGACGTCGACGGCAACCAGCTCATCGACCTGGGCTGCGGCATCGGCGTGACCACGATCGGCCACGCGAACGCCGACGTCGCCGCGGCAGCCGCCGAGCAGGCGACCAAGCTGACCCACACGCTCTTCACGGTCACGCCCTATGAGAACTACGTGCGCGTCGCCGAGAAGCTCGCCGAGATCACGCCCGGCGACTTCGAGAAGCGCAGCGTGCTCGTCAACTCGGGCGCGGAGGCCGTCGAGAACGCCGTCAAGATCGCCCGCAAGTTCACCGGCCGCCGCGTGATTCTGAGCCTCGACCACGCCTTCCACGGCCGCACGAACCTGACCATGGCGATGACCTACCGCCCCTGGCCCGAGCGCGCCGGCATGGGTCCGTTCCCCGGCGACCTCTACTCGGTGCCGATCAGCTACCCCTTCCGCGACGGGCTGTCGGGCGAGGAGGCGGCCGCCAAGACGATCGACTACATCCGCACCCACATCGGCGCCGAGGAGGTCGCGGCCTTCTTCGTCGAGCCGATCCAGGGCGACGGCGGCATCATCATCCCGGCCGACGGCTACTTCCGCGCGATCAAGACCTTCTGCGAGGAGAACGGCATCCTCTTCGTCGCCGACGAGATCCAGGCCGGCATCGCCCGCACGGGCGCGTGGTACTCGATCGAGCACCACGACGTCGTGCCCGACATCGTGACGACCGCCAAGGGCATCGCCGGCGGCTTCCCGCTCGCGGCCGTGACCGGGCGCGCCGAGGTCATGGATGCGGTGCAGCCCGGCGGCGTCGGCGGCACCTTCGGCGGCAATCCGGTCTCGACCGCGGCCGCGCTGGCGACGTTCGAGCTCATCGAGCGCGAGAACCTGATCGGCGAGGCACAGCGCGTCGAAGCCGCGCTGTGGGCGCGCATCGGCGACTGGTCGGAGAAGTTCGCCGTGGTCGGCGAGGTGCGCGGCAAGGGCGCGATGTTCGGCATCGAGCTCGTCAAGCCCGGCACGAAGGACCCGAACCCCGAGGCCCTCAAGGCCGTGCTCGCCCACGCGACCTCGAACGGCGTGATCCCGCTCGACGCGGGTAGCTGGGACAGCGTGCTGCGCCTGCTGCCGAGCGTCGTGATCAGCGAGCAGCTGATCGACGACGCCATGACGGTGATCGAAGAGGCTCTCGCGAAGCTCGGCTGAGACGGGCGCCGCCGACGGCGGTTGCTGATGAGGGTCAGGCCGCCAGCGACAGACTCACCGCTCCGCGGTCGCCCGACCCGGCGCTCGGCGAGATCGTCGAGCGTCCGGGTGCTGCGTCGGTGGTCGTGCTGCGCAGCACGACGAGTCGTGCATCCCGACGCTCGCTGAGATCGACGACCGCGGCCTCCGCCGTCGCCTCGCGCAGCAGGTCGACGATCGTCAGGCCGAGAGCGCGGCACAGACCCGCCAGCACCTCGCTCGACGCCTCCTTGCGACCGCGCTCGATCTCGGAGAGGTACGGCATCGAGATGGCCGCGGCGAGGGCGACCTCGCGCAGCGTCCGGCCCGAGTCGAGACGGATGCGACGCAGCGCGGCGCCGACGGCGTACCTCAGCAGCATGAGGCGACGCTAGCCGGGTGCCTCCGCATCGGCGAGAGGCGCGCATCTCGGTTCGCGCACAGCGGACGTCGGCACGGGCGCGCGGGACGGCGTGCGGAATCCCGCGCCCGTGGCCTCGGCGCCTCAGCTGAGCGGGTCGTCCGCGAGCCGCACCGTCGGCTCATGCCGCACGGGGAATGCGACGCTGCGGGCGATGAAGCAGGTCTCGGCGGCCAGGTCGTGCAGGCTCTGCGCGAGGGCGGGGTCGCCCGCCGCGATCGTGACGACCGGGCGCAGCACGGCCTCCGTCATCTCCCCCGAGCCGTCGGCGTGCGTGCGCAGCGTCGCCGTCGCGTCGTCGGTGTAGCCGACGACCACGATGCCGTTCGACGCGGCCGTGTAGAGGTAGCTGAGCAGGTGGCACTGCACGAGGGCGCCGAGCAGCATCTGCTCGGGGTTCCAGAGCGCCGCGTCGCCGTGGAACACGCGGGCGGCGGAGCCGTGGATCTCGTGGTGGCCGTCGACGCGCAGCACGTGCTCGCGGCTGTAGGCGCGGGCGTCGGCCGTGCCGCGACCGAGGTCGCCCGTCCACTCCAGCGAGACCTGGAATCCGTGCTCGAAGCGCATGCCCCCATCCTGGCGCGGATCGGCGCGGTCCGCCGGTTCCGTCGTGGCTCCGGCGCCCGGCGCGGCCGCCGGGGCGGTCGCCGGGTGGTCGTCGGGTGGTCGCTGTCGGGGTCGTCGCGTCGGCGGTGCGAAATAGACTCGGGGACCATGACCGACGCGCCCTTCGCCCCGCATCCGCTCACGGCCGCCGGCGCGGTCGAGCTCGCCGTCGCCGACCGGTCGGGGCTCGAGGAGTCGCGCCACCTCGGCGTCGCGGTCGTCGTCGCGCCCGATGGCTCCGTGCTCGAGGCGCACGGCGACACGAGCGCGGCGGTGTACCCGCGCTCGGCGCTCAAGCCGCTGCAGGCGACCGCCGCCCTCGCGACGGGGATCGAGCTCGACGCGGAGCAGATCGCCCTCGCCACCGCGAGCCACGCCGGCACGCCGCGTCACGTGGACGTGGTCGAGCGGACCCTCCACCAGTTCGGACTCACCTCCGACGACCTGCAGTGCCCGCCCTCGTGGCCCGACGACCCGATCGCCGGCCGCGCCGCCGAGAAGCGCCGCACGGCGATGGTCTGCTCGGGCAAGCACGCCGCCCTGCTGGCCGCGTGCGTGCAGTCGGGCTGGTCCACCGCCGACTATCTCGACCCGGCGCATCCGCTGCAGCAGGCGGTCATCGCGCAGATCGAGGAGGCCGCGAGTGAGCGCATCGCCCACAGCGGCATCGATGGATGCGGCGCGCCCGTGCACGCCCTGAGCCTCGTCGGCATGGCGCGCGCCGCCGCGCGGGTCGCGAACGGACCGAGCGTGATCGCGACCGCCGTGCGCGAGCACCCCTGGGCGATCCAGGGTCCGGGCTTCGCCGACACCGTCGCCGTGGAGAACCTCGGGGTCTTCGCCAAGTTCGGCGCCGAGGGCTACTACCTCGCGGTCGCCCAGGACGGCACCGCGGCGACCGTCAAGGTGCTCGACGGCTCGGGTCGTGTCGGAAGCCTCGTCGCGCTGAGCCTGCTCGCCCGGCACAGCCGGATCGACCCCGGTGCGCTGGCCGAGACGCTCGAGCGCACCGCTCCCCCGATGCTCGGCGGCGGTGCGCCGGTCGGCGGCTGGCGGCTGGCGGTCTGACCCCGCGACAGCGCGCTCAGCGAACTGCGCGAGCTCAGCGACGGCGGTCGCGACGCTCGAGCGCCGCGACGTGCGCGCGACCGATGAGCTCGAGCAGGTCGTCCTGCGTGCGCGGACCGGGCAGCACCACGGCCGCCCAGCCCTGCTCGGCGTAGGTCGGATGCGGCAGCAGGCGATCGGGCTCGGCGAAGTCGATCGCCTCCCGGTGCGCCGCGGCCTCGCGCGGCGGGTAGCCGAACCGCGCGGTGAAGGCCTCGCGACCCAGCTGCACGTTGACGCGGAAGGCGCCCGGTCGGTCGAGCTGCGACGCGGCGTCGAAGCCGGGGTAGTCCTTCGTCACGATCGTCGCGAACGGCTGACCCCGCTCCTCCGGCGGCAGACCGACGCCGACCGTGACGAAGCTGTCGCCCCAGGCGATCTCCGGCGAGCCGTCGCCCGGCGCCGCGGTCTGCACCACGGCATCCTCGAGCGCGGACAGGTGCACGAGCAGCTCGGTCTCGGTCATGGCCCGAGCCTCGCATCCCGTGCCGGCGACCGCCAGGCCGCGCCGCGGCGCTCGGCCACCGCAGGGCTCAGCCGGCGCGCAGCAGACGCTTCCGGCGCGCCGCCCCGGCGAGCTCGACCGCGATCACGGCCGCGATCGCGAGGAAGAAGATCAGCGAGGCGAACACGTTCGCCTGCGGCGGGATGCCGCGGGCGGCCGCGATGTAGATGTACTTCGGCAGGGTCTCGGCGCTGCCCGAGACGAAGTTCGTGATGATGAAGTCGTCGAAGCTGAGCGCGAAGCTGAGCAGCGCCGCCGCCACGATGCCGGGCAGCAGCAGCGGGAACGTCACCCGCCAGAACACCTGGGCCGGCGAGCCGTAGAGGTCACGCCCCGCCTCCTCGAGCGAGGGATCGAGCGATGCCGCACGGGCGCGCACCGTCACGACCACGAAGCTGATGCAGAACATGACGTGCGCCGCGATGACCGTGACGAGGTTCTTCTCGATGCCGAGGTTGACCAGCTGCGACGACAGGCCGGCGCCGAGCACGATCTCGGGGGTCGCCATGGGCAGGAACAGCAGGATCGTGAGCGCGTTGCGGAACCGGAAGCGGAACCGCACGAGCGCGATCGCGATCGCCGTGCCGAGCGCGCAGGCGAAGACCGTCGCCACGACGCCGACCAGGATGCTCGCGCCGAAGGCGCCGCAGACGCGTGCGTCGTCGCAGATGCCCGTCCAGTTGTCGAGCGTGAAACCGCGCCAGATGATGTTGGTGCGCTTCGCGTCGTTGAACGAGAACAGCACCGTGTAGCCGATGGGCACGAGCAGGATCGCGAACACCACGATCGAGTAGATCGTGACGCCCCAGCCGCGGAATCGCCCGGTCACAGCAGCTCCTCCGTCTTGGTGAGACTGACGTAGACGGCGACCGGGATCAGGATCGCGACCATCAGCACGATCGACATCGCCGCCGCCACCGGATAGTTCTGCAGCACGAGGAAGTTCTGCTCGATCACGTTGCCGACCATCGCCGTGTCGAGACCGCCGAGGAAGCTCGGACTGGCGTTGATGTAGTCGCCGGTCGCCGGGATGAAGGTCAGGAGCGTTCCGGAGACGACGCCCGGCAGCGAGAGCGGGAAGGTGACCCGCCAGAAGCTCGACCAGCGGCTCGCGTAGAGATCGCCGGCCGCCTCGAGGTACCTCAGGTCGAGGCGCTCGAGCGAGGTGTACATCGGCAGCACGGTGAACGGCAGGAAGTTGTAGGTGAGGCCGAAGATCACCATGAACGGCGTGCCGGTGACGTGCGCGTCGTGGGGCAGGATCGCGAGCGCCTGCAGGAACGAGACGACGGGCCCCTCGTCGGAGAAGATCTGCTTCCAGGCGAGGGTGCGCAGCAGGAAGCTGATGAAGAACGGGGCGATCACCAGCACGAGCGCGAGGCTCTGCAGCAGCGGGAACCGGCGCAGGGTCACGCCGATGAAGTACGCGAGCGGATACCCGATGACGAGCGTGAGCACGGTCGCGGTCAGCGCGAACAGGAACGAGCGGCCGAGCACGGGCGCGTACTCCGAGATCGCGGTCGCGTAGTTGCCGATGTTGAACGCGTAGACGTAAGAGCCGATGTCGAAGGTCGGGCTCGGCGACTGCAGGCTCGTCAGCACGAGCGAGATCAGCGGCGCGACGTAGGTCAGCGCGAGGTAGATGACGCCGGGCAGCAGGAGCAGCAGCACGACGCGGCTCTTGCGCTGCGCCGCCCCGATCCCCGGATCCGCCGCCGGTCCGCCGGCGAAGGCGCCGAAGGCCACCTCAGCTCTCCCCCGCCGCGACGGCGACCGACGTGTCGTCCGCCTCGGCGGCGGCGAAGCTCGACCCGGGCTCGGCGGCATCCGCCAGGCCGAAGCCGTGGTCGACCGACCAGCTCAGCCACACCTCGGCGCCGGGGTTCACGACCGCTCCGAACACGAGGTTCTGGGCGAACACCGACATGCCCGGCAGCGCCGAGTTCTCGGGGAACTCGACCTGATACTGCGTGCTCACGCCGGTGAACGACACATCCGTGACCCGCGCCGGGCCGAGAAGGTTCACGCCGCGCTTCGCCTTGGGTTCCTCGGTGAGCAGCAGCAGCTTCTCGGGGCGCACGCCGACCGTGACGGCTCCGCTCGTGCGCTGCATCCGCGCCGTCGGGATGCTCAGCCGCACGCCGCCCACCTCCACGACGGTGTTCGCGCCCGACGTGGCGACGACGTCGCCCGTGAGGAGGTTGGACTGCCCGAGGAAGTTCGCGACGAACAGCGTGCGCGGCAGCTCGTACAGCTCCTGCGGCGAGCCCATCTGCTCGATGCGACCGCGGTTCATGACGGCGACCGTGTCGGCCATCGTCATGGCCTCCTCCTGGTCGTGCGTGACGTGCAGGAAGGTGAGGCCGACCTCCGCCTGGATCGCCTTGAGCTCGAGCTGCATCTCGCGACGCAGCTTGAGGTCGAGGGCGCCGAGCGGCTCGTCGAGCAGCAGCAGCGCCGGACGGTTGACGATGGCGCGCGCCAGCGCGACACGCTGCTGCTGACCGCCCGAGAGCTGCGACGGCCGACGGGCGGCGAGGTGATCGAGCTGCACGAGCTTGAGCGCCTCGAGGGCGCGGGCCCCGGCATCCTTCACGCCCCGGCGCCGCAGCCCGAACTCGACGTTGCCCTGCACGGTCATGTGCGGGAACAGGGCGTAGCTCTGGAAGACGGTGTTGACCGGACGCTCGTGCGGTTTGGTCGCCGTCACGTCGCGGCCGCCGATCAGCACCCGACCGGTCGTCGGCTCCTCGAGCCCGGCGACCAGGCGCAGCGTCGTGGTCTTGCCGCAGCCGGACGGACCGAGCAGCGCGAAGAACGAGCCGGCCGGGATCGTCAGATCGAGCTGCTCGATCGCGGTGAAGCCGGGGAAGGTCTTGGTGATCTGGCGCAGCTCGAGGTCGGCGCCGGCGTCGTCGAAGGCCGACATCTCAGGCGCCGAGCAGGGCCCGCTGGAACTCCTGCGTGAAGGCCTGGTCCTCTTCGGCCGACAGGGTGCGGAACGGGTGCACGGTCTTGAGCGTCTCGTCGTTCGGGAAGATGAGCTGGTTCTCGGCGAGGGCCGGGTCGATCGCGGCGGCCGCCTCGGCGGCGCCGGCGACCGGCGTGACGTAGTTCACGTAGGCGGCGACCTCGGCCGCGACCTCGGGCTCGTAGTAGTAGTTCATGAGCGTCTCGGCGTTGGTCTTCTTGGTGGACCCCACCGGCACCACGAAGGTGTCGTTCCAGATCGTGCCGCCTGACTCGGGGATCACGAACTTGAACTTCTCGTAGCCGACCTCGCCGTTGAGCAGCGTGATGTCGCCCGACCAGCAGATCGCGGCGAGCGTGTCGCCGTTCGCGAGGTCCTCGGTGTACGAGTTGCCCTTGACGTTGCGGATCTGCTTGTTCTTCAGCTGCTTGCTGAACTCGTCCATGGCCTTGCCGAACTCGTCGGCGCCCCACTTCTCGCCGCTGATGTCGACGCCCTGCTCGAGCAGGATGAGGCCGATCGTGTCGCGCATCTCGGAGAGCACGCCGACGCGGCCGGCCAGCTCGGAGCTCCAGAGGTCGGAGACCGACTTGAGCTCGCCGACCTGCTCGGTGTTCCACGCGATGCCGGCGAAGCCGCCCTGCCACGGCAGCGAGTGCGCGCGACCGGGGTCGAAGTCGGGGTCGGCGAGCGTCGAGACGAGGTTCTTCGCGTTCGGGATGTTCTTCTTGTCGAGCTCCTGGACGTAGCCGCCCTTGACGAGGCGGGCGACCATCCACTCGGTGAGGCAGACCGTGTCGGCGCCGATGTCGGCGCCCTTGATGAGCTGGTCGCGCACCTTGGCGTAGTAGGTGTTGTTGTCGTCGACGTCTTCGCGGTAGTCGACCTTGATGCCGGTCTGCTGCGTGAACTTCTCGAGCGTCGGGTGCTTCTTCGCGTCGTCGACGTCGATGTAGTCGGGCCAGTTCGCCCAGACGAGCGACTTGTCGCTCGCCGAGTCGTCCGTGGCGGGCTTGAGATCGGCGGCGGGCGCCGAGCAGGCGGCCAGCGCGAGGGCGCTCGCGCCGATCCCTGCCCCGGCGAGAACCTGGCGACGGCTGAGCTGGTGGCGGCGTGCCTGCTGCACCAGCTCGCGGATGACCGGGTCGGCGGGAAGGGGTCGGGTCATGGAGATCTCCTCGTCGTGACACGGCCCGGCGGCCGTTGGTCGATAGTGGCATAACGGGCGGATGTCGACCAGAGCGAAACCGCGGATCGCTCCGTTTCGTAACAGAGATTTCACGAGTTCGCGCGCCGTCACCCCCAAAAGCGGGTGCATTCCGTCGTGATCACGGTGGGCGGCGCCGTGCGGTGCTCGCTCCGCCGACACCGTGCCGCGACGGCCGGATCACCACGGCACGCGCACGCGGCTCACCTCGCGGGCTTCCACCAGCCACGCCTCCTCCGCGCGCGGATCGAGGGGCGGGAGCGCTCGGCGGATCCGGGTGAGCGCCCGCAGATCAGCGGCCGCGAGCGCGTGCACCAGCAGGCGGCCGCGACGGGCGCGCTCGATCGCGCCGAACTCCGCGAGCCAGTCGTCGGGATCGCCGAGCACGACCGAGCCCGGCCGCGCCTCCTCGGCTCGATCGACGGCGTGCACGGCGACGCCGCGTCGCAGCAGCGCGGCGGCGATCGCCGCGGGTCGGGCGCTGGCGATCGACACGACGTCGCCGCCGAGGTCGAGGGAGGGGCAGACGACGGCCGGCGCCGCGGTCGGCTCGGCGACTGCGATCTGGACCTCGTGGCCGTGCCAGACCGCCGAGCCCGCCCGCCGGTCGCGGCTCCAGTCCCGGCTCTCCCCGCCCGCCATGACATGGTCTTCGCGCGTCGGCATGGCCAGGAGCAGGCGGGCATCGAGCTGCGCGGTCAGCGTCGCCGCACCGGTGAGGGGGCGGGCTGCTCCGAGCACGAGCGCTCCGCCGTCCCGAGCGATCTCGCGGGCGACGCGGGCGAGCAGCACCACCAGGTCGGCGCGATGGTCGTCGCCGGCCGCCTCCAGCAGCCGATCGACATCGTCGACGAGCACGATCAGCTGCTCGACCGGCCGATCCTCGAGCCCGGCGATCACGGCGGTGAGCACCGACCACGCGCCGGCGGGGTCGTCGGGGACCTGCACGGCCTGGCGCGCATCGGCGGCGATCGCCGCGAGCGCGGTGCTCGTCCCCGCCCCGCGGCCGCCGACCACGAGCAGGTGCCCGTCGACGGCAGGCCGGTAGACGGCCGCACCGATCCGCTGCTCGTGCGGGAGGTCGACGAGCCCGAACCGCAGCTCCTGCGCCCCTGCCGGTGGCAGCTCGTCATACCCGACCCGCGCCGGCAGGCCCGGCGTCCAGAACGGCGCCGCCCGGCGACCCGACCGCCACCGCTCGGCGACGCGTCGCACGTCGGCGGGCCCGGCGAGCGCGATCTGAACCGGTCGCGTCGCCCCGTCGCAGGCGAGCACGGCACGCCCGCGCGCATCGACCGGCAGCGTCGCGGCGCTGTCGTCGCCCACGACCGCCGAGCTGTCGGCACGGCTGTTGACCCGGAGACTCAACCGCAGCGTCGCATTGGCGAGCACCGACTCCTTCACGACACCTGCCGGGCGCTGCGTGCACAGGATCAGGTGGATGCCGAGCGATCGCCCTCGCGCCGCGAGATCGGCGATGACGGCGCTGAGGTCGGGCTGCTCCGCGACCAGCGCCGCGAACTCGTCGATCACGACCAGCAGGCGGGGCAGCGCATCCGGAGCGAGCTCGGAGACCGAGCGCACCCGACTGTCGGCCAGCAGCCGCTCACGGCGCAGCAGCTCGGTGCGCAGGCTCGTCACCGCGCGGCGGGCCGCACGCTGATCGAGGTCGCTGAGCACGCCGACGACCTGGGGAAGCGCCTCGAGCGGCGCGAACGCCGCCCCGCCCTTGAAGTCGACCAGCAGCACGGCCAGGCGATCCGGGCCGGACCGGGCCGCCAGCGCGAGCACCCAGGTCACCAGCAGCTCGCTCTTGCCCGAGCCCGTGGTCCCGCCGACGATCGCATGCGGTCCGTCGCGGTCGAGGTCGAGCGCGACCGTGTCGCCCGCGGCGTCGATCCCGACCGCCGCTGCCAGGGCCCCGTCATCCTCCTGGTCGAGGTCGGCGAAGGCGAGGTAGGACGGCAGCGCGGATCGTGTCGCCTCGCCCCCTGAGGCGCGCGCGAGCCGGCGAGCCGTGTCGGCGGCCTGCGCCCGGGTGCGGGTCTCGAGACGCAGGCCCGCGGCGTCGACGTGCTCGCCGTCGAGATCGAGGGATGCGCGTCCCGCGGGATCGATCTCGAGCACCGGGATCGACCCGCCGGAGTCGGGAGCCGCTCCGATCCGCACCGTTCGCGCCTCCCCCGCCGGGCGGACCTCCCGGAAGACATAGTCGACCGCGTCGCGACCGGCGCCGTCGGGTCGCCGACGTCGATGCGGGAGCAGGTCGATCCACGCCGCCTCCTCGTCCGGCCACGCGGTCAGCATCCAGTCCTCCGGCGGCAGGATCTGCGCGACCTGAAGGGCCAGCGCGCGCCGGACCGCCGCGATCACGACGCCCGAGCCGACGACGCGGATGCCGTCGTCGATCTCGAGGACGACGGGACACGACATCCGCGCCGAGCCCGCCGCCAGCCCGTCGGCCCGGGCCGCGAGGTCCGCCGGCAGCGGCGCGCCGCTCTCGGCGTTCCACGCGATGCCCGAGGGCATCGACCCCGTGCCGATGCGCAGCGCACGGCGGCCGGCGGTCGTGCCGGCCGACGCGCGCGTCAGCCGGTGGCGCTCCTCGTCGCCATGCCGACCGACCCGCTCCGCGAGCCGCTCGAGCTCCACGCGCAGCCGCTCATGGTCGGCACGACGATGACGCCGTGCCGCCAGTCGCCGATCCAGGAGGGCGGCGAGAGCCAGGATCGGGCTCAGGAGCCCGACCAGCAGCGACACGATCGACTGGGTCACCGCCCAGAGCACGATCGCCATGACGAGCGGGGCGAGCGCGCCGAGCATCGGGAGTCCGGAGCGAGTCGGGGGCGGATCGGCGCGCGGCAGAGTCAGTGTCAGCGGCTCGGGGAGCAGGAGCATGCGCTCATCGCACCAGCGTCGCGGGCGCGGCGACCGCGCTCGACCGCGATCCGTGGAGAACGCGGATCCACGACGGGCTGGGGAGGACTCAGCTCACGACGAAGAACTGCTCCCCGATATCGATCCGCGTGCCGCGCGAGACCAGGTAGCGACGACCCGGCTCGCACCGCCGCGGCGGGCCGTCGGGCGGGCGCACCACCGTGCCGTTCGTGGAGAACCGGTCGGCCACCCAGAACCGGCCCTCGTCCTGGCCGAACTCGAGATGCGTCTTCGACACCGACTTGCCCGCGTCGAAGAGCGGCACGAGCTGATCCATGAACTCGGCGGGCTGGGCCACCGGGTTGCGCCCGATGAGACCTGACCCGCTGACGGTGAACGACTCCCCCGTCGAGAACTGCAGAACCCAGCTCGCGGGCCGAGACCCTCGCTGCACCAAGCGCGTCTGCTCGAGGTCGACCGGCATCTCCCGCTGTCCCGGCGGCAGCCCCGGCAGCCCGGGAGCGAGACCGGGTGCGGGCGGCGGGAGCGGGAGGTCGGGCACGGGCAGCAGAGGCTCGGCCGTCGGGGCCTGTGCCGGGGCAGGTGGAGGCGCCCCGGCGGATGGCGCACCCGACGGCGGCGGCTCGGCTCCGGGCTCGGGCGCACGCTCAGGCTCGGGGTCGGGGTCGCGCATCCACTCGGACTCGGGCTGCGGCTCTGGCTGCAGCTCGGGCTGCGGCACAAGCCGCTGCTCCGCCTGCGGCGTCGGCTGCGCGACCGGCGGACGCGCCGCTACGGCCGCCGACCCGCGGGCTCCCTCGCCCGACGGAACCGCCACGACCGGCACGGGCTCGACGACGACCGGCACGGCTGCCGGGATGGACGTCGCGCCGACGGCACGGCCGCACTCGCCGCAGAACAGCGCGCCGACGGGCAGGGGGCTTCCGCAGAAGCGGCAGCTGGTCATGGTGTTCTCCTGTCGCGCAGTCGCCTGCGCTGGGGGTCTGCGCCGAGCGAGCGCAGCGACACCCGGGATCGGATGCGCTGCCAGCGGGTCAGTCCGCGATCGAGCGAGTAGTCGAGCTCGCGCAGGGCGCGCCACATGCGATCGGCCTCAGCCGGGTCGACGACGTCCGACGAGAAGACCGCGCGGTCGGCGACGGCGGCGAGCGTGCGCGACTGCGCCAGCCCGACGGACTCGGCGAACTCGGTGCGCGTCGACGACGGCAGCGGCGGGTGACCGCGGTCGACCGCCGCGTCGTGGAACTCGTCCCAGGCGCCGCTGATGCGCTCGAGCGGCACCCGTGCGTAGCGGCGCCGTCGACGCCGGCGCGCCTTGAGCGCGACGATCACCAGGAACGGCGAGGCCAGCAGACCGAGGCCGAGCGCGATGGGCCCGGCGATACGCAGCAACGCCAGCACGACCTGCAGCCAGGCGTCGTCACCCGAGTCGTCGTCCTGCGTGCTGTCGGGCTGGTTCTGCTCCGTGTGCGGCTCCGGCTCGTCCGGCGGCGGCTCGACCGGGGTCTGCGGGCGCGAGATCTGCGTGGGATCGGTGGGCGGCGCATCCGGGATCGGCCGCACCTCGGGCACCGGGTCGAGCGAGACCCAGCCGTACTCGGCCGTGCTCACCTCGATCCAGGCTGAGATGTCCGCACCCGTGATCGCGCCGCCGCTGTCGTCGGCGGGCGCGAAGCCGATCACGACGCGGGACGGGAACCCGATCTGACGGGCCATGAGCGACGCCGCGACCGCGTACTGCTCCGCGTCGCCGATCATGAGGGGCGCGGTCAGCAGCTCGTCGATCCGCTCAGCGGAGTGACCGCTGCGGCTGGCCGGCTCGTCGACGTCGATGCCGTGGCTGATGTAGCCGTCGCGGCGCAGTCCGTCGAGCGCCGCCGTCAGCTGCTCGCCGGGAGTGGTCGCCCCGGCGTCGTACTGCTCGAGCCGCGCGCCGACCGAGTCGGGCACGGTCGTGGCGGCGGGCACGCGTGCGGTGCCCGGCGTCGCACTCGCCAGCTGGGCGGAGGTCGGCTCGGTCGGCTCGAGCGCCGTGAGCCGGTAGCTGTCGCCGGCGGTCAGCCCGCCGAGCACGGCGCCGGTGCCGCTGAGGCGGTTGAAGTAGAAGCGGCCGCGCAGCGCATCTCCGTCGTCACCGGTGAACTCGACCGAGGACAGATCGCCGACTGTCGGCACCCACACGCCGCGGTATCCGTCGACGCGCACGTCGAGGCTGATGCGCCGCCCCTGCTCGCCGGGGCGGTCCACGGTCGTCGGAACCCTCACGAAGGTCCCCGATCCGCTGTCGGCGGTTCCCGCCCCGACGCGGTAGACGACGCCGTCGTAGTCGTCGAGGGTGGCGATGCGGATGCGCTCCCCCGGTTCGAGTCCGGTCACGGTGAGCAGGGTCTCGTCGTCGCGACCGTCTTTGAGGTAGCTGCGGAACGCCGCCAGGGGGCTCGCGTAGTCACGGGGGTCGAACGGCTGGGCGACCGCGCTGCGCAGCACGGTGCGCGCCTGCGACGACGGCAGCTCGGCGGCCGCGATGCCGGCACCCGACCCCGCCAGGACCAGGATGCCGAGGGCCGCCAGCAGGGATCGCACCCCCAGCGCGCGCACCGGCTCGCCCGCGTCGCCGAGCAGCTGCCGAACGGCGGCGCGACGGCGGGCGGCGCGGCGCCAGACGCACCACAGCAGCGCGATCGCGATGGCGGTCCCGGTGATGAGCCCGCCCGACTCGACGCGCTCGGCGCCGAACAGGATCGCGACGACGATGACGACGATCGGCGGGATCGCCCCGAGCTCGCCGTAGCGCGCCCGCAGCCCGACGGAGACGGCGATGACGCTCGCGACGAGCAGGGTCGCGAAGGCCGGCACGAGAAGGGCCTGGTAGTCGCCGACCGGCAGCGTGATGGTGAGCAGCTGACGCCAGCCGAGCACGACGCCCGACAGCAGATCGCGCACGCCGTCGAGCGTCGGCACGACCCCGCGCACGGTCTGCGACGGCACCGCGAGCGGCACGCCCGCGGCCAGGAAGACGAGGAACGACGCGACCATCAGCACCCAGACGCGCCAGCGGAACAGCGCGCCGAGCCCGGCGATCAGGCTGCCCAGCACGATCGCGCCGCCCGCGGCGAGCAGGAAGCTGCCGTCGCGATAGATCGGCCAGAGCTTCACGACGGCCAGGGCGAGCAGCAGCTCCGCGAAGCCGAGCGTGACCAGGATCATCACCGGTCCGCGGCGGGGTCGCGGGGTGGCGGCGCTCATGAGACGGCCGCCGCTCGGGCGAGAGCGTGGCGCAGATCGTCGAGCAGCCCCACGCGCAGCACGTTGAGACCGGGCACCCGACGCAGGCCGGGCTTCGCATCCGGGTCGCAGACGACCGCGACGACCTCGACATCCGCGGGGAAGGCGGCCGAGGCCGCACGCAGCTCGGCGATGCCGGTGGCCGACCCGGTGATCAGGAAGGCGATCGAGACGCCGGTGACGGTGTCGGCGACGACCCGCGCGACATCCCGCACCGGCAGCGCCGTGGGCGCCGACGCGACCACGGCCAGATCGTCGAGCAGGCGACCGGGGCGCACGGTCGAGAGCGGGCGCACCGCGTAGACGCGGCGCTTCGCGAACTCGGGGGTCTTCTCCCCCACCACGACCGAGACGGTGCGGCCGTCGCGGATCGCGCGCACGCCGAGACTGCCCGCGACGCTGACGGCGAGCTCGAACTCCTCGTCGTCGAGGTAATCGGCGGCCGCCGTGCTGAGGCCGACGACGAGGTGGCTGCGGCGCGTCTGCTCGAACTGGCGCACCATGTAGGTGCCCGTCTTCGCGGTCGACTTCCAGTGGATGTAGCGGCGGTCATCCCCGGCCTGGTACTCGCGCAGGGCGTGGAAGGAGACGTCGCTGGGCGTCAGGTCCGCGGTGGCGGCGCCTTCGAGATCGCGGATGAGGCCCGTGCTGGTCGAGGGCACCGCGATGGTGCGGGGATGCACGACCAGCTCTTCGCGGCCCGTCCAGAGCAGCTCGCGGCGCACGAGCCCGATGGGGTCGGCGCGCACGGTGCGCACGGGGCCGATCGCGACCAGGCCCCGCCGTCGCGTGGGCACCGCGAACTCATGCCGGAACACGGCATCCCGCCGCAGTCCCGGGATCGCCGCCTCGGCCAGGCCCTCGCCGACCGGGATCTCGGCGGTGGCGCCGAGCGAGCGGTGCCGGCCCGCGCTGCGCACCTCGATGCTGGCCGACGCCGGCTCGCCGACGACGACCTTGCGGCGGGGCAGGTCCAGGCGCACGAGGAAGGCGTTGCGTCCGATCAGCGCGAGCGCGGCCACCACGATCAGCACGGCGGCGATCCAGAACGCCACGACGGCCTCGACCCAGCCGAGCACGAGGTAGCCGCAGACCGCCGCGGCGATGAGCACGCCGAGCATGACCCAGCCGAGCGGCGTGATGACGGCCGACACCCTCCGCGCGACCCGGGCGATGCCGGCGCCGACGCGACTGCCGATGCGCACGATGCCGACGACCCCGTCGGCGAGCACGCCGGTGCGCGCTCCCACGATGCGGGTGCGCGTGTTGCTCAGAGTGTCGGTGGAGGTATGCGCGTCGAGCGTGCGGGTGCCGGTGCGCTGGGTGACACCCCGGGAGTGTCCGGGACTGCTCACACAGCTTGCCGATCGCTCGGCGGCGGGGTCTCGATCAGGATCTGCGACACGACGCCCGAGGTCGTGACCCCGTCGAACTCGGCTTCAGGGTCGAGCACGAGGCGGTGGGCGAGCACGGGCTCGGCGAGGGCCTTGACGTCGTCGGGGATGACGTAGTGCCGTCCGGATGCGGCGGCGAGCGTCTTCGCGGCGCGGATCAGGGCGAGCGCGGCGCGCACGCTGCCGCCGAGGCGCACCTCGGTCGCCGTGCGGGTCGCCTCGACGAGGCGGGAGACGTAGTCGTTGATCGTCGGGTCGACGTGCACCGTGCGGGCGAGCCGCGCCATCTCGACCACCTGCGCGGCGCCGATCACCGGGTCGAGCGTGATCTCGTGCGAGCGGCTGCCGGCGGTCTCGAGGATGCGCAGGGTCGAGGCGTGGTCGGGATATCCGATCGAGGCCTTCAGCAGGAAGCGGTCGAGCTGCGCCTCGGGCAGTCGGTAGGTGCCGGCCTGCTCGATGGGGTTCTGGGTCGCGATGACCATGAACGGCGCCGCGACGGAGTGCTCGACGCCGTCGGCCGTGATGTGGCGCTCCTCCATGACCTCGAGCAGCGCGGCCTGGGTCTTCGGGCTGGCGCGGTTGATCTCATCGGCGAGCACGATGTTCGCGAACACGGGGCCGCGATGGAACTCGAAGCTCCCCGTGCGCTGGTCGTAGATGCTGACGCCGGTGATGTCTCCGGGCAGCAGGTCGGGCGTGAACTGCACGCGGCTGGAACTGCCGTCGACGCTCTGCGCGATCGCCCGCGCGAGGGAGGTCTTGCCGGTGCCCGGGAAGTCCTCGAGCAGCAGGTGGCCCTCGCTGAGCAGAGCCACGAATCCGAGGCGCACGACGAAGGTCTTGCCGACCAGCACCTGCTCGACGTTGGTCACGAGCCGCGCGAAGGTGTCCTGGTACCACGCCGCCTGCTCGGGCGTCATCGTGACCCGCTGGGCGGGGCTGGCGGTCGTGCCGTCTACCACTGGTAGCTCCTGTCGTAGGTGGTCTGTCCGTTGGCCGTGATCCGGATCGTGAGCGGCGGCCAGATGCCGACGAGCCCGCCGAGGTCCGTCACCGTGCAGCTTCCGGGCGCGCCCTGGTTGCCGGTGTCGATCCACGTGGCGCCGCGATCGCAGCTCACTTCGACCTTGCCGTAATCGGGGCCCGCGGTCGTGGAGGTCCAGGACCATGTCGCGGTCGAGGGGTCGTCGGCCGAGACGGCGTGGGTGAGCCCGCCGACCTGCGCGCTCACCGGCACGCCGACCGCGAAGGTGTCCGACCAGGTGGAACCGCAGAGGTATCCGTCGGATCCGCCCGTCGCCAGCTCGGGGTAGTACTTGCAGGCGATGGCCTGCACGCCGATGCTGCGGCCGTAGTGCGAGCCGTTGCCGGTCGTGATGATCGCCGACGACGAGCCGGGGACCACGGCGCCCGACGTCGAGGCGTCGACGCCGTCGCCGATCACCCGGTACTTCACCGCATCCCAGTCGCCGTCGGCGCTGATCGAGTCGATCCGCCAGTTCCAGGTTCCGTCGCCATCGGGCGAGCCCGGGCTCGGCGCCGACGAGAGGATGCGGGTCACGCGGCCAGGCGCCTCGCGCGGCACGAAGCTCACCGCGGCGGAGGACGTGCATCCCTGCCCGTTGTCGGCGAACACCACGAGCGAGTAGCTCTGGTTGACGGCGAGCCCCGAGAATGTGGCACTCGTCGCCGTCGATGGCAGCGACTGCACGTTCGGTCCGGTGGGCGGCGTGATGACCGGCGCGGCGTCGTCCGACGTGCTGACAGCGCACTCGGGAGCGGTGCCCGTGTAGGCGACGGCGTAGTACTTGCCGATGTCCCGGCCGTTCGACGAGAACACGCCCGACCAGCCGAGGGTCGCCTGCGTGGTGCCCTGCCCGGATGCGGTCGGCGACACCGTCGCGATCGGCGCGCCGGCGGGGATCCCGCTGCCGGAGGCCTCATTCCACTGCGCGAGGGAGTTCGGTGCGCCGTTACGGGCGCTGACCGTGTAACCGGTCGCGCTGCCGTTGACGATCGAGGCGCCGGTGATCGACGTGGAGTACACGGTGCCCGGGGCGTCGCTCGCGCTCACCGACACGGTGCGCGAGATGCCGCCCACGGTCACCAGGTAGTACGTGATCGGGCTCGCGGCGGCCGCGTCGACCGGCTTGGCCCAGCTGACCCGCAGCCCGGTGTTCAGCGGACGCGAGCTGAGTCCGGTCGGCGGCGGCGGGATGATGTCCGACCAGATCGTGCCCGGCAGCGTCGCGGCATCCGAACGTCCGATGGCGTTGATCGCGACGACCGAGATCGACACCGCGTTGCTGGGCCCGTTGCCGTCGGTCGCGATGCGGCAGGTGGCCGATCCGGTGCACCGCGTCGTCGTCGCGCCGCCCCCGCCCGACGCACGTGTCGCGGTCACCTCGTAGGAGGTGATGGGCGAGTTGTTGGCGACACCCGGCGAGAACGCGACCCGGAGCGTGCGGTCGCCGAATTCGGTCACCCGCACGTTCGTGACCGGGTCGGGGCGGTCCTGCACCGAGATGCGCACCCCGCCCCAGACGTAGCGGTCGAGGTCGCGCGTCGCGTCGGCGACCTGGTACTGGAGGTTCGTGTCACCGGGCGCGGCGGTGGCCGAGACCTGCACGGTGAGCTGGGAGTTGTCGGCGCTCGGCGTCACCTTGACGCCATCCGGCAGCGACGCCCCGTCGATGCCGAGCACCTGGACGACGCGGAGCGGGCTGCCCGGGAACGGGTTGTTCGGGGCGTCGTTCGCGAGCACATCGACCGTCGTGGTCTGTCCGCGCTGCGCGATCGCGGCGTCGGCGACCGGTTTGGCGAGCGGCCGGGTCGAGGCGACGACCTTGAGCTGGATGCGGCCGGCGGTTCCGGTGTTGTCGCGATCCCGGACCCCGAGGGTGAGGGACGTCGATGTCCCCTTCGCGGCGCTCGCGTCAGCGGTCAGCACGAGCCGCTGCCCGTTGATCTGCACCCGGAACCCGGTCGGGTCGGCTCCGACCTTCGCGTAGGCGAGCTCGTCGACGTCCTTGGCATAGGGGTAGTTGGTGAGCCGCACGAGGTCGAGCTCGCGCTGCTGGCCGGGCTCGAACTCGAGCGAGGCGCCGGTGAACACGGGCGGCTGGTTCTGCCGCGGGTCGACCTGGATCGGCAGGGTCAGCACGGCGCTGCGGGTCTTCGGGTCGGACGGGTCGCCGTCGGAGACCTCGAACGAGATCGATGCGGGACCGAAATACTGGTCGGCGGAGGTGTACTGCAGCGTGTCGTCGTCGACGACGAGCGTGTCGCCGTTGGCGTGCGTGGCGCGCACGGTGCTGGTGTCGGTCAGCCGCACCCGCGATCCGCCGAGCGCGACGACGTAGTCGTTGAGATCGATGCGCACCGTCGACTCGCTCTTGACCGTGATCTTCGAGGCCTTCGTGTTGAGCTGCGGCAGCGCGTCGTCGTAGCCCGGCACGCGCAGGAACGCGTAGGCGCGCACGCTCGGGTCCTTCGGGTGCGTGACGACGAAGGGGATGACCCGGCTCGTGTCGCCGACCTCCACGCGGATCCGCTTGTCGGCGAGCACCCGGGCGCCGTCGTCGTAGCCGGGCAGCAGCGCGACGCCGAGCGTCGACACGGCGCCGTCGGCGAAGAAGACGTTGTCGAGCACGGGCACGCTGATGCTCCGCTTGCCGAGCACATCGGTGACGGTCAGCACGGTGTCCTCGGCGACGGGACGGGACAGGGGCGCGTCGGCGGCCACCGTGACGGTGACGAAGTTCGAGGCGATGCCGCCGGTCTCGTTGGCGATGCTGTAGACGAGGCCGTAGCTGCCCTCGTCCTTCGGCACCGCGATCTGCACGTAGCGCTCGTCGACGACCTTCGCCGTCACCGTCGCGTCGTTCGGCTTGACCGCGGTGACGTGCAGCTGGGCGCCGTCGGGGTCGGAGTCGTTGTCGAGCACGGGCACCGTGACCGTCGTGCCGGGGCGGGCGATCACGGCATCCGCGACCGCGATGGGGTTGCGGCCGGCTTCGACCCGGGCGGCGATGCCCACCCGCACGGTTCCGGTGGCGCGAGCTCCGAGACCGTCCATGACCGTGTAGGTGAAGGTGTCGGTTCCGGTGGAGTAGGCGCCGGCCTGGTAGACGATGCCGGTGGCCGTCGTCGAGGTGACCGATCCCTTCTCCGGGTTCGTCGCGAGCCCGAGCAGCTGCACCTCGTCGCCGTCGGGGTCGATCCCGCTGAGCGGGATGCGGATGTCGACCGTCTCCCCGGCGATCACGCGGGCGGTGACGACCTGCGGCACGGGCGCGTTGTTGGTCGCGGCGTCGCGTTCGCGCACCGAGATCTTGACCGTGGCCTGCGCCGTCTGCCCGAGCGAGCTGATCTGGTACACGGCGGTGAAGGTGCCGGCCTGGCTGGGCGCGAGGAAGCGCAGCCGGTCGCCCGAGACGAAGAGCAGACCGGAGCCGCTCGGCACGTCCTGCGGCAGCACCGGGTCGAGCGTGATGTCCTCACCGTCGGGCTGCTCGTCGTTGTCGAGCACCGGGATGTCGATCACATCGCCCACGCGCACCGTCACGGAGTCGTCGCGCGCGATGGGCGGCTGCACGACGCTCGGGAACGGGATCTCGATCACGGTGATCGTGCCGTCCGACTCCGAGAGGCCGTTCGTGATGCGGTAGCCGAACGTCACGGCGCCCTCGAGCGGCGCCGTCAGGGTGACCTGCACGGCGCGCTGCTCGAGCACCTCGGCCTGCATGCTGCCCGCCGGCACCCCGCTGAGGGCGGTGACGAGCAGCACGCCCCCGGCGGGATCCTTGTCGCTGCCGGCGACGTCGATCGTCTGACTCGCGAGCGGATGCACGAACATCGTCTTGGGGATCGTGATCGGCTTGGCGTTCGCGTCGGGCGGCTGCAGCACCTCGATGCGCACCTGGCCGGTCACGGTCTGGGTGCCGTCGGTCACGACGTACTCGAGGTTGTGGGTGCGCACCTGGTCGCTGACGAAGGTGAAGGTGCCGGCGTCGAAGCTGGGCACCACGGTCGCGCCCGACTTCGCCGGCACGGCGTTGAGACGCACGACCGCGTTACCGCCGCGCACGTGCTCGAGCGGCGCCACGGTCACGGTCTGGCCGGCGTAGGCGATCACGGCGAAGGGATCGGCGATGATCGGCACCTGGCCGGCCGCGCGCACGGTGACGGCCAGCGATCCGGTGCCGTCGGCCATCCCGTCGGAGACGACCAGGGTGACCGACTTGAGGTCGCCGCCCTCGCCCGCGTCGGAGTAGAGCACCGCGCCGTCCGGCTTCGAGGTGACGTGGTCGGGCGGCGCGACCGAGGCGGTGCGCACGAACATGGCGTCGCCGTCGGGGTCGATCCAGTCGCCGAGCACCTGGGCCGTGACCTCGCCGCCGGCGCGCACGGTGGTCTTCGAGGCGCGCACCTGCTGCGGCGGCGAGTTCTCGCCGGGCTCGCGCACGGTGACGCGCACGGTCGCCGAGGCGGAGCCGCCGCGGCCGTCGGTGATCGTGTAGGCGAACGAGACGACTCCGGATGCGCCGGCCGGCAGCGTGAGCAGCAGCTGCTGGTTGCGGTTGATCAGATCGACGCGGCCGACGGCCTCGGGCAGCGTGTCGGCGCTCTGGATGACGAGCACGTCGCCGTTGGGGTCGTAGTCGTTGAGCAGCACCGGCAGCACGGTCGCCCGGCCCGGCCGCGCACCGAGGTCGTCGTCGACCGCGACGGGCGGCTCCTGCTTGTCGGCGACCTCGGGCGGCGTGTCCTCATCGTCGTCGACGACCTGGCGGTCGTCGTCCTTCTGCAGCAGCGCGGTCCAGTTGTCGATCAGCTCGCCGTCGTGCTGCACGGCCCAGCTGCCTCCGCTGCGCGTGTCGTTGAGCACGAGGCGCTTGCCACTGCGCACGAAGTCGAGCTGCGCGGCTCCGTCGAGCGACTCCAGCTCGAGCGTGCGACGAGCGGATCCGTCGCACTGCCGCCAGGCCCCGACGCCGGTCCAGGCGGCGTAGCGGCAGGTGCCCACGACGGCCGGAGCGGCCGGCGTGCCGCCGCCGTCGGCCAGCCGCTGCACCCGGCCGTCGCCGAAGGGCACCCTGACGAGGCCGCGTCGACCGGCGACGAGCACCGCGTCGCCGGACTCGCTCGGCAGCTGCACGACCGCGTCGCCGTCGGCGCCCAGCAGACCACGCAGCGAGACCACGCCGCGATCCTGCAGGGCGATGCGGCCGTCGTCGGCGTCGACGACGGCCCAGCGGCCGGCGACCGCCGAGATGCTGTAGCTGTCGTCGTCGCGCGGCAGATCGACGGTCCAGCGCTGATCGGACTTCTGCGCGCCGGCCGCCGCGTCGACGCGGTAGACCTCGCCGGTCTCCGGGCCGTAGGCCCAGAGGATGCCGTCGGCGTCGACGGTCGCGACGGCCTGACGGCCGAAGTTCAGCTCGGCTTCGCTCGAGGGATCGAAGCCCTGCAGATCGGTGAGCGGGACGATCCAGACCTCTCCCGTGCCGCGCGCGAGGATCACGACGTTGTCCCCGGCCAGCCAGGCCTCCGGCTGCTCCGGCGGCAGCGCCACGGTCTCGCCCAGCTCGCCCGTGGCGGGGTCGAGCGTGTCGAGGGAGGCATTGCTGCGGTCGACCACGAGCACGGTGTCGTCGGACTGCAGCAGCTCGACGTCGGTGCCGGTCGTGCGCACCACCGTGTCGAGCTCGCGCACCTGCGTGTTGGCGCGGCCGACGGCCTGCTCGGCGTCGTTGACGACCCAGACCGCACCGGGATCGAGGTCGAGCTTCTGCGCCGTGTACCCGGTGGAGAGGATCGCGCCGGCGGCGACCACGGCCGTGATCAGGGCGCCGCTCACGGCCGTCGCGACCGCTCCCTTGCGGGCGGCGAGCCAGCGGCGGATCATCGCCGCCTCATCCCGCCACGACGTCGACGCACTTCGGCGAGCTGGCCTCGCCGGTGCGCCCGTCGCGGTTGACGGTGACGGTGATGCAGACGGTCGAGCCGGCGGCCGCATCCACCTGGAAGGTCGCGGCCTGCTGGATGCTCGGGGTGTCGTCGTCGACCTGCACGACGTAGCGGTCGCCCGCGCGCAGCCCCGGGTCGTCCCAGCTGAATCGCACGGTGCCGCTGGTCTGCCGATCGCGGATGTCCGCCACGCGCGGGATGGACTGCGCGTCCTGGGCCGTGACGACGAGCACGCCCGTGACGATGCCGATCACGGCGACGAGCGCGACGATCGTGCCGATGAGCCAGCCGGTCGGCCCGCGGCGCCTGCTCAGCCCGCCGGATCGCCCGGACGACGGCACCGGGGCGCCCAAGTCGCGGGGCAGGGTGCCGACCGCGGCGTAGTCCTCGCCGGCCGCCGCGCGTCGACGACGGCGGCGCGCCGGCTCGGCCGCGCCCGGCGCCGCCCGCACGCGCGTGCGCTCGCCCAGGTCGCCGGCGCTCGCGAGCGCCCAGTCGTCCATCGCCAGCTCGATCGGCGTCTGCGCGATGCCGAGCTCCGACTCGATGAGCTGCAGCTCGCGCACGACCTCGATCACGCTGCCGGGGCGCTGCTCGGCACGGCGCGACATCGCCCGACGCAGCGCCTGCTCGAGGCTCGCCGGCACGTCCGGACGTCCGATCGGCTGCGGTCGACCGCGGTTGATGCGGCCCATGAGGTCGGCCGAGCTGTTCGACTCCCCCGGGATCTCGAAGGGCGAACGCCCGGCGAGCAGCGAGTAGACGGTCGCCGCGAACGCCCAGACCTCCGAGGCGACCGTGCCGGTCGTCTCGTCGAGCAGCACCTCGGGGGCCGACCACGGGATCGACAGGCCGATCGACTCCTCGGCGATCTCGGCGCTCAGCGTCGACGCGATGCCGAAGTCGCTCAGCACGGGGTGGCCGTAGGCGGTCACGAGGATGTTCGACGGCTTGATGTCGCGGTGCAGCACGCCCGCGCGGTGCGCCGTCTCGATCGCGCTGCCGATCGCGACCGCGACGCGCAGCACCTCGGGCACCGGGATGCGCTCGCGACGGTAGCGCTCGCTGAGGATCGCCGAGCAGAGCTCCATGACCAGGAAGGGGCGTCCGTCGGCGGAGACGCCCGCCGAGTGGACGGTCAGGACCGAGGGATGGGCGCTCACCTGGCCCATCAGGTTCGCCTCGGCCTGGAACATCTGCCGCACGTTCTCGTTGACGACCTCGTTGAGCAGCACCTTCACCGCGACCTGGCGTCGCGGCATGTTCTGCTCATAGAGGAAGACGTCGGCGAAGCCTCCCGAACCGAGGATGTGCACGAAGGAGAACCCCGGCAGCACAGGGGGCTGAGACGGCAGACGGCGCGCCAATGTCGTCCCCCTCTCCTCGGAACTCCCCCGATTGTAGGCAGGCGCATCGCCCGATCCCGGCAGCCACCCCCGAACGGGGGGAGCCCGCGCGGCAGCCCGGATCGGGGGCCTGCGGGGCGTCTCGCGCCGCCGCGAAGAGCTCAGCGCACGTCGACGACGAGCACGGTCACGTTGTCGCGTCCGCCCGAGGCGAGGGCCGCATCCACGAGCGCGTCGGCGGTGACGAGCGGGTCGAGGCCCGCGCTCAGGTGCAGTCGGATGTGCGCGTCCTCGACCTCGCGGGTGAGCCCGTCGGAGCAGATCAGCAGCCGCATCCCGGGCCGCAGCGGGATGCGCGTGAAGTCGGGCTCCGGATGCTCGGAGAACCCCAGGGCGCGGGTGATCACGTTGCTCTCGGGGTGGTACTCGGCCTCGGCCTCGCTGATCGCGCCGGCGTCGACGAGCTCCTGGACGACCGAGTGGTCGACCGTCACCCGGGTCAGCTCGTTGCCGGCGAAGCGGTAGGTGCGGCTGTCGCCGAGATTGAAGACGAGCAGCTCGGCGCCGCCGTCCTCGGCGTCGGCGAGCACGACGCCGGTCACGGTCGTGCCGGCGCCGGCCGGCACCCCGGCCGCGACCCGCGCGATGTCGTCGACGGCGCGCTCGAGGTGGGTCAGGATCTCCTGCTCGGTGCCCATCGCGCCGCGCTCGTGCTCGTCGAGGCGCACGACCGCCGCCTTGGATGCCAGGTCGCCGGCCGAGTGACCGCCCATGCCGTCGGCCACCGCGAAGAGCGGCGGGCGCACGACGGCGCTGTCCTCGTTGTTGGCACGACGGCGGCCGACGTCGCTCGCGACGCCCCAGCCGAGGCGCACGGGGTCGGCCCCGGCGACCTCGATCTCGATCTCGCCCGTGTACTCGCCCAGAACCGTCATCGCGTTCCCGCTCCCCCGTCGCCGCCGGACCCGGTCGCACCCGCGACCCCCGGCGGCAGCACCTCGACGGCCACGCCGTCACCCAGCTCGATCACCGTACCCGCTGCCACCACGGCGGACTCGCCCGGCGCCAGCATCCGCGCCGGGCCTCCGGGCGTCACGACCCGGGTTCCGTTCGTCGAGCGGAGGTCGCGCACCACGACCGCGTGGCCGACCTCGGTCAGCTCCACATGGGTCGAGCTGATCTCCCCGGTCAGCGACGCGACCACGACCAGCTGCGCCGGCAGCCCGGCCGGGATGCGCGGCGCCCGCGGTGCGCGGCCGACCAGCACCGGCGCACCGAGCGACAGCGGTGCAGCGCCGCCGACGCGCACGCGGTGCGTGAGGTGGGCCGGTGCGACCGGCGGCCGCGCCGGCGGCGCCCGGCGCGGCGTGGGCTCGCGGAGCAGGCGGTGCTGCGTCGTGGCTCCCAGCCGCAGCGTCTCCTCGAGGTCGTCGACCGCGGCGGGCGGCCCGGCGAGCGGCACGGCGGCCCGCGGCCGCGTGTCGTCGTCGTCGAGCTGCATCACCCCATCATCCGCCATCGTCGCGGCGACCGGACGGGCCGACGCCGCGCATCCCATCGCCGAGAGCGCGCGGTCGAGCACCAGCCCACCGGGCGACACTTCGGATTCCGCGGTGAGGAGCGTCCGGTCCTGCGGATCCGCTTGTGAGCCACCGGCCCCACTGCCACAATCGGGACATGGCCTCACGAACGCGCCCTCTCGTGCTCGACGACGTGTCGAAGGCGATCATCGAGCAGCTGCAGTCCGACGGACGCCGCTCCTACTCCGAGATCGGCAAAGCCGTCGGCCTCAGCGAGGCGGCGGTGCGCCAGCGGGTGCAGAAGCTCACCGACGCCGGCGTCATGCAGGTCGTCGCCGTGACCGACCCGATGCAGCTCGGCTTCTACCGCCAGGCGATGATCGGCGTGCGGGTCTCGGGCGACACCACCGCGGTCGCCGAGGCCATCGGCGCCATCGAGGCGGTCGACTACGTCGTGCTCACCGCGGGCAGCTTCGACATCCTCGCCGAGGTCGTCTGCGAGAACGACGACGACCTGATCGACCTGCTCAACAAGCGCATCCGCGGCATCGACGGGGTGCTCTCGACCGAGACCTTCGTCTATCTGCGACTCCACAAGCAGTTCTACAACTGGGGAACACGGTGATACCGATGACCGACACCACGACGACGCTGAACGAGGCCGAGCTTCAGCAGAAGGCCAAGGACCACCTCTGGATGCACTTCGCACGCCAGTCGACGATGGAGAACGGCGTCCCCATCATCGTCAAGGGCGAGGGCCACCACGTCTGGGACTCGAAGGGCAAGAAGTACTTCGACGGGCTCTCGGGTCTGTTCGTGGTCGCGGCCGGCCACGGCCGCCGCCGCCTCGCCGAGGTCGCGGCCAAGCAGGCCGAAGAGCTCGCGTTCTTCCCGATCTGGAGCTACGCGCATCCCGCCGCCATCGAGCTCGCCGACCGTCTGGCCGACTACGCCCCCGGCGACCTGAACCGCGTGTTCTTCTCGACGGGCGGCGGCGAGGCCGTCGAGACGGCCTTCAAGCTGGCCAAGTACTACTGGAAGCTGCAGGGCAAGCCCACCAAGCACAAGGTCATCTCGCGCTCGGTCGCCTACCACGGCACCCCGCAGGGCGCGCTGGCGATCACCGGCATCCCGGCCATGAAGGCCATGTTCGAGCCGCTGACGCCCGGTGGCTTCCGCGTGCCGAACACGAACGCCTACCGCGCCGAGGAGATGGGCTTCGTGGGCGACGCGCAGGGCGCCGACGCCGAGGCCTTCGGGCTCTGGGCCGCGAACCGCATCGAGGAGATGATCCAGTTCGAGGGGCCCGACACGGTCGCGGCCGTCTTCCTCGAGCCGGTGCAGAACTCGGGCGGATGCTTCCCGCCGCCGCCGAGCTACTTCCGTCGCGTGCGCGAGATCTGCGACCAGTACGACGTGCTGCTCGTCTCGGACGAGGTCATCTGCGCCTTCGGGCGCATCGGCCACATGTTCGCCGCCGATGCCTACGGCTTCGTGCCCGACATGATCACCTGCGCCAAGGCGATGACCTCGGGCTACTCGCCGATCGGCGCGACCATCGTCAGCGACCGCATCTACGAGCCCTTCCGCACGGGCACCACGAGCTTCTACCACGGCTACACCTTCGGCGGGCATCCCGTCTCGGCGGCCGTCGCGCTGGAGAACCTCGACATCTTCGAGGAGGAGAAGCTCAACGAGAACGTGCGCGAGAACTCGCCGCTGTTCCGCGCGGCGCTCGAGCGGCTGACCGACCTGCCCATCGTCGGCGACGTGCGCGGCGACGGCTACTTCTTCGGCATCGAGCTGGTGAAGGACAAGGCGACCAAGACGACCTTCGACGACGACGAGTCGGAGCGCCTGCTGCGCGGCTTCCTGTCGAAGGCGCTCTACGACGCCGGCCTCTACTGCCGCGCCGACGACCGCGGCGACCCCGTCATCCAGCTCGCGCCGCCGCTGACGATCGGGCCGAAGGAGTTCGATGAGATCGAGAGCATCCTGCGCGGCGTGCTGACGGAGGCCTGGACCCGCCTCTGATCGGCGGTCGCTGAGCTCTGCGTGACGGCCCGGGATGCGCATCCCGGGCCGTCATTTCACGTTCGGCGAGATTTTCGGCGATTCGGGGAATGGATTCAGGATCGATGCGATTGCATGGATTCATGACCACTCAGACCCATCCCTCCTTCGCCACCGGCACCTGGAAGCTCGACCCGACGCACTCGACGATCGACTTCAGCGTGCGCCACCTCGCGATCAGCAAGGTGCGCGGCTCCTTCGAGACCTTCGACGTGACCGTCGTCGCCGGCGAGACCCCCGCCGACCTGTCGATCGAGGCCTCGATCGACGTCGCGAGCGTCAACACCAATCAGGCCCAGCGCGACGAGCACCTGCGCACGAGCGACTTCTTCCTCGTCGAGGAGCACCCCACCGCGACCTTCCGCTCGACCTCGGTCGAACTCGACGGCGACGACTTCACCGCTCAGGGCGACCTGACCCTCCGCGGCGTCACCAAGCCGGTCACCCTGAAGGGCGAGCTCGGCGGCGTCGTCGTCGACGGCTACGGCCAGACCAAGGCGGGCTTCGAGGCCAAGACCGTGATCAACCGCACCGACTTCGGCGTCAACTGGAACGCGGCCCTCGAGGCCGGCGGTCTCACGCTCGGCGACGACGTCACGCTGAGCTTCGAAATCCAGCTGGTGCTGCAGAAGTAAATCCAGCTGGTGCTGCAGAAGTAACGACCTCCGCTTCGCCTGAGAGGCCGGGGCCCGCACGTGCGGACCCCGGCCTCTCTTCGTACGCTCGAGGCATGAGCTCCAGCGCCGCCGCTCCCCTTCCGTCCGCCTCTCGCGACGGCACTCCCCCGCTCGCGGCTGCGGGCGTGCTCGTCGTGTTCCTGGCGATCTCGTTCGCCGTGGCGGCAGTGGGCTCGCTCGCGACGCTCGAGAACGTGCAGGGCTGGTACGCCGACGCCGACAAGGCCTTCTGGAATCCGCCGAACGCGGTCTTCGGTCCGGTCTGGACCGTGCTCTACACGCTCATGTCGGTCTGCGCCTGGCTCGTCTGGCTGCGGCGCGGCGCCGTCGGCAGCGGCGAGCGGCGGGATGCGCGACGCGCGCTCGGCGCCTACGTCGTGCAGCTCGTGCTCAACGCGGTCTGGACCCCGGTCTTCTTCGGGCTCTACCCGCTCGCCGGACCGGCGGCGCTGTGGATCGGTCTCGCGATCATCGTCGCGCTCGACGCGGCCGTGCTCGTCACGATGCTGCGGTTCTGGCGGGTGCGGCGCCTCGCGGCCGTGCTGCTCATCCCGTACTGGGCGTGGGTGCTCTACGCCACCACGCTCAACGCGGCGCTGGCGGTGCTGAACCGCTCTCAGTGATCGTCACGGAATCCAGGCCGACGATCGATGTCTCCAGATAGCGCACTTCCGCCCCGGGCGATCTGAACCGGACCAGCGATGACGTCGCCTTCACTACGGCGTCACCCAGCGAGTTCCGGGACAGGCCCACCACTACCACCCGCGCGCCGGATCCCGGCTGACGCGCATCGCGATAGGATCGACGGCGGCCCAGAGGAGAGGACCGATCCAAGGATGGCTCAGACGCCGAGCAGCGGCCTCGTCCGTATCGTGATCTCCCACCCAGCGTTGCGCTACCTCCTGGTCGGCGGTTTCTGCTTCCTGGTCGATTTCGCGTTGCTTGCGCTCTTGAAGGCCGTGCTCGGGTGGCCGGTGTGGATCGCCACTGGTGTCGCTTTCCTGGTGTCGTTCGTCGTGACCTACACCCTGCAGCGGCTGGTCGCCTTCTCGGCCGACACGCCCCATGGTCGCGCCCTCGTGCGGTACGCGATCCTCGTCGCAATCAACACCGTCGCGTCGAGTCTCATCGTCGCGGGACTCGATACCCTGCTCGACTCAGCGGGCTTCACGCAGGGTTGGGCCATCGGCAAGATCGTCGCGACCGCGATCACCACCGTCTGGAACTACTTCGCATATCGCTACTGGGTGTTCAGATCGCCCACGAAAGGACAGAGCTGATGTACAAGGGAGCCGTGATCGCGGCAGTGGTGCCGGCGTATAAGGAAGAATCGATGATCGCCACCGTAATCACGACGATGCCCGACTACGTCGACCACATCGTGGTCGTCGACGACTGCAGCCCGGATGACACCAGCGGGGTGGTTCGTTCAACGGTCGATCCTCGCGTCGAGCTCATCCGGCACGAGATCAATCAGGGTGTCGGCGGGGCGATCATCACGGGGCATCGCCGGGCGATCGAGCTCGGTGCCGATGTGAACGTGATCATGGCCGGGGACGCCCAGATGGACCCCCAGCATCTCCCCGCTCTGCTTGACGAAGTCACGGACCGAGGATTCGGATTCGCGAAGGGAAACCGTTTCTTCTCTCCTGAATCGGTGAGCGGCATGCCTCCGTATCGCGTGTTCGGGAATTTCGTTCTGTCGTTCATGACGAAACTCGCCTCCGGCTACTGGCATCTCTTCGATCCGCAGAACGGATACACCGCCGTTCGCACCGAAGTGCTGGAGCGTGTTCCTCTCGATCGCGTCGCGAAGCGCTACAGCTTCGAGAACGACCTCCTCATCCATCTCAACATTCTTCAGGTTCCCGCGGTTGACGTGGCGATCCCTGCCGTCTACGGTGACGAGGTCTCGAGCATTCGCCTGAGCCGCGTGATCCCGGAGCTCATGACCCTCCTCACCTCCGGATTCTGGCGCAGGATCTGGTATCGCTACGTCCTCTGGTCGTTCTCGCCGATCGCACTGCTGCTGTTCCTGGGGATCCTGCTCGTGGTCTTCGGCCTCGCGGTCGCGATCTGGGTCTGCTTCCAGATCGCTGGCTCGGTGGTCGCGACCGCCGCCACCGTCATGCTCGCCGCTCTGCCACTGATGCTCGGAACTCAGATGCTGATCAGCGCCCTGCAACTCGACATCCAGGCAAGTCCATCGCACCCGACTCTGAATCCGTTCGCCGTGCCTCGAGGCGCCGAAGACTGACGACGAGCCCCGCAGACGAACCGCGAAAGGGGGCAGGATCACTCCTGCCCCCTTGTCAGCTCTCCGGTGCGGATCGGCAGCTCGCGCCCTACCGGACGGGGTCGTCCGTCCTGATTCAGCGCAACGGCGTGAGTCCGCTCCATCCCTGCCCGATGACGCGCGGAGCCTTCCACGCCGAGCCACTCAGCTTCGGATACAGGATCAAGCGCCCATCGGCTCCCCATGCGAGGACGTCGGCATGACCGTCGCCATCGATGTCACCAGCGCCGAAGACCGCTGAGAAACTCCCCCAACCCGCACCGATCGTCGACCGCGGCTTCCATCCGCCCCTCCCGTCTCCCGGATAGAGGAGCAGCTGTCCTCGCGCGTCGATCACCGCCACGTCGACAGCGCCGTCTCCGTCGAGGTCGCCCGCGGTGAAGGTCCCCCGAGCGTAGGCACCCCATCCCGCGCCGATCTCACGAGCAGCACGCCACCCGCCGGCACCATCACCAGAGTAGAGCAGCATCCGGCCGAGCGAGTCGATAGCCAGAACGTCCGCCTTCCCATCACCGTCGAAGTCGCCCGGCGATCCGACCCAGGCGAAGCCCGACCATCCGGATCCGATGGCCGCACGAGAACCGCTGAGCCGGCCATCCACGGTCGGCAGATACCACATGATCCCCGCGGCGTCGATGCCGATGATCCCCCGCTCGCCCTTGCCACGCAGATCGCCGACACCGAAGAGCTGTCGATAGTCACCCGTGTTGCGCACTAGGACCGATGACCCCTTCCAGCCGCCCGCGCCGTCCCCGCGATACATCACGAGATCACCCGAGAGGTTCCTGGCGGCTACATCCACGGCGCCGTCTCCATCGAAGTCGCCAGATCCCGAGCGGACAGCATCCACACGCCCGGGAGTCCCTGCCCGAGGCTGCGTGTCAGCCGACGGCAGGATCGCATTCATGACGTTCCACCCCGTGCCGACTCGCGTCGGAGCGGAGACGCCGCCTTTGCCGTCACCCGGGTACATCCACAGCGATCCCGCGCCGTCGCGTGCGAGCACGTCAGCGCGACCATCGCCGTTGAAGTCGGTCGTGACCGTGAAGGATGTCACCCCCGTGAATCCAGCGCTCAGCGTCGCCGCCGGCGCCCACCCGGAGTCGGTTCGCGTGAACCGCTGCAGCGAGTCTCCGACGACGACCAGCACGTCGCGAGAGCCCGGCGCGCTGAAGTCCGTCGCGACCTGGAAGGTCCGGATGCTCCCCCATCCCGCACCGATCACGGTCCGCGGAAGCCACCCTCCGCCGCCATTTCCGGGATAGAGATAGAGATAGCCGTCGGCACCACGAGCGAGCAGGTCCGGGCGTCCGTCACGATCGAAGTCCACTCCGCCGGCCAGATCGACGAACGGATTCCATCCCGTGCCGACCAGGGCCCGCCCCGACCAACCGCCCTTGCCATCTCGCAGGTAGAGGTAGAGTGCCCCGGAACTGTCGCGGGCGAACATCTCCTGACGACCGTTCCCGTTGAAATCGCCCGCGGCGGTGAGGGCGGTCATGCCGCCCCAGCCTCGACCGACGAGGGCACGCGCCCCCCAGCCGCCTTTGCGATCCTGCGGGTAGATGTAGAGGTCCCCGTTGACGTCGCGAGCGGTCAGATACAGCCCGGGCTCCCCCACGGTCGCATCACTCACAAGTGCGGGTGGGGCGCCGGTGGTGGATCCGAACCACGAGTTGTAGTAAACCCAGAAGTTGCGGTTGCCATACGACGCGCAGCCATCGCCGAGACCGTAGAGGTTCGACAGTGCAGAGTCGTTGGGCTGGTAGGGCGTGTAGTTGTAGAGGGCCGCGGTGGCATAGTTGAGGATGTTGATCGTCGGCGCCGCGCACTTGCTGGAGTTCGGGCTGTAGCCGATCGAATGCCACCCCGGCTGCATGCCGAACTGATCGGTCTTGTACGTGCTGAGCTGGAGCGCGCCCTTATAGATCTGATTCGCCAGCCCGAGCGCGTACGGCGCGCACGGCGCGGTATCCGGGCAGGCCATGCCCATGGCCCGGTCGAGCGCGCTTTGCGAGGGCGCCTTGTTGGTGACGAGACCCTGCTCCTTCTGCAGGGTGACGAGGATGACTTTCGCGCTGATGGAGCAGGCGCGCTGAACTCGGAAGATCAGCTCGGCGACGCTCATCCGGCCACCCACCAGCGCACCACAGCGGATCTGACCGGTCGCACGCGACGTCACCACCGGCTGGCTCGTCACATCCACCGGCACCACGTTCAGGCAGCCCGACGTGCGACAGGAACCGATCTTGCCATCCAGGAAGTTCTGGATCTCCTGGGTCGTCATGGCCGACGAGTCATAGAACAGATCGTCGGTGATGATCATTCCGGCCGAGAACTCGGAGCCCGTGAGTGCATCCGCGCGCTCAGCCGGCGCCACCGACACGACGAGACCGGCGCCGACCAGCGCCGCGACCACGACGGCGGCGATCATCTTGATGAACCTGATCATGGCGAATCCCCCGTCGCTCAGACACTTGAAAATATTCGCAGCCGCGAGGTCGCGCAAGCCGCAACCACGCTTAATTGCAGGCTGTGATCCGATAGAGACGCGCGTCTCCGACCGAATCGGCCAACGTCACGACATCCGATCGTGAGAGATCATCGAGACCGGGATAGTCGTGCCGGTCTCCGTGGACCTCTTTCTTGCCGAAGTCGAGAACCCAACGGGTCTTCGTCCTGCTGAGAGCCCGACAGACCGATGGATCGGTATCCGCCTCGTCGAGGCGCAGGAGGATGGTCTCGTCATCTTTCGTCCACCCCCAGTAGATGTGCGGAATCAACGCTGACCGGCCGCCGATTGCGAACGAGAGAGCAGCACCAGTCCAGGGGCTCCCGACGATCACGTCACCCTTCGGCACCGTCTTGTCGAGCCGTTCGAGGAGCTCGCGCTCGTCGGACGAGACCAGCACCGACGCCGATGAGAGGCGATACGTGGATTGGGCCGACGCGGTTGCAACCTGAAGCGGCGGGGTGGCCTGACTCGCCACAACGAGGATCAGCAGTCCCGCGACCGGAATCAGCCGCCTGATCGAATGCGTCATCCGCACTCGGGTCGCGACCACGCCTACCAGCCACGACGCGCCCCATGCGGCGAGAGGCACCGCGACCAGTGGGAGAAGCGCCGCCAGACGCTGGTTGTCGCTGTACCAGGTGCCGGTGAGCCAGTAACGCAGGCTACCACGGGGCAGTGAGGCGCAGACTACCCAAAGTGTCACCATCACACCCCACGAGACCACCAGCCACCGGCCGCGCCGGAGGGCGAAGGCGGCCATGACGCCCAGCAGCATCGCGATCGTGACGGCGAACGGGACGGGCTTGCTCATCGCCGAGTTGGTCACACCCTCCCACAGTGCCTGCGGCACCGACATGATCGGACCCCAGAACGCCTGCTCGTACGTCGGTCGGGCCTTGATAAGCAGCACGGCGGCGCCCGCCAGCACACCTGCCCAGACGATGACGGTCGCGACGCGGCGGAACGAAGACACCCCGGATCGGCGCTGTGATCGGATGACTCGAGCGAACCACGTGAGCCCCGGCGCCGTCGACATAGCAATGAGCGCCATGACCGCGCTGGGGTGAGCAAGGGCGAGACCGGGGAGCGCAACCAGGAAGATCCACCAGGCGCTCGCCCGCTCGAGCGACTGGTCTCGACTCAACCCTGCCGCGCGAATCGCGAGAGCGAAGACCGCGGGCACGAGGGAAAGGGAGAGGGCGTTCGGGTAGAGCACGCCGAAGTCGAGGAGCGCCAGAGGGAACGCGGCGAGACCGGCAGACGCCACCGCCGCGAAGAGCACTCCCCAGACCGAGGAGGTCAGAGCGCGAACCAGCACCATGTTCGACAGGGGCCAGACGATCGCCGCTATCACCAACGCAACGGCATTCACCGCGGTCGGCACGTCAGACCCACTGAGCGAGGCGACCGTCGCCGTCAACGCATGCCATGCATCCGGGTAGAAGCCCGGGATGAGCTGCTGGAACGGGGACGCTATTCCGGTCTGCAGGATCCACTCGACGGCGTTCAGGTGGTACACGTTGTCGAAGGTCTGGGAGATGTTGTCAGGAGCGCCGAACGCGACGAGGAGCCGTCCGCCGATCAGGACCCCGGCGACGACAGCCCCGACGATGCCGGCGGTCAGAAGTCGGATCGACCTGGACGCGACTGCCGTCCGCGGCCAGCGCCGCTCCCACACTCGCCGACCGGTCCAGGTCACTGCGGCGATCACGATCGCCGCAAGCAGCGGATTCGCAGGCGTCCAGGGAAGCGGCACCAGCTGATCAGCGAGAGCGGCCAGAGTGATGGCACTCACGCTCAGGACGGGCGCGAGACCGAGAACGTGGACAGGGCGGATGCAGGCGGCGACACCGATCAGCGCTCCCGGAAGGAAGATCACCAGCAACGCCGCCAGCACGGGCGCCACGATCGTCATCCAGGAGTTCACAACTACATCTCTTTCATCTTACGAAGATGCTCCGAGGACGGAACACCTTACTTTTCCCGACTCAGCCGACCGCGGGACGAACCCAGGAGGACGACTCGGCCGCGCTCCACCAGGCATTCGCTTCAGCGAGTTCAGGAATTCCTTCGTAGGGATGGCCGCCGTGCAGCAGCGCGGTCTCGACGCGCTCGATCACGACCGGATCGATGCCGAGTCGCGCCAGCGCAAATCGATTCGCGGCGTGCAGCCGCGGCGGCGTGCCGAAGACTTTTGCGAACGGCGGGACGTCCCGACTCAGCGGCGTGCACATCCCGACCATCGCGCCGGGCCCGACCCTGCGTCGCTGGTGAACCGACGCATTCATACCGAGGTTCGCACCCGCGCCGATTTCGGCATGTCCGCCGATGCTGACTCCCGCGGAGACCGTCGCACCAGCTCCGATCACGACATCGTGAGCGACGTAGCACCGGCTGAGCAGCCAGGCGCCGGGCCCCACCGTCGTTGTGCGGTGGCTCCCCTGGGTGATCACGGCCCCCTCGCGGATCACCGCGCCGTCGCCGATCACGATCCCGGCGCCGCCGAGTTCGCCGTGCCATGCGGCAGTCTGCTCCAGACTGCTGATCTCGGGCGGACCGCCGATCAACGCGCCGGGTCCGATGAAGACGGAATCTCCGATCACGCAGGGTCCCATCACGACTGCTCCTGGGCCGATCCTGACGTCGCGCCCGAGTTCGACGCCGTCGCCGATCCATGCTGAAGAGCTGTGACGGTTCTGCACCCGCAGAGTCTACCCGGAGGCTCGCCGTGCTCACTGACCGACGAGACCGCGCGATATGCTCGAGGATTGAGGTCCCCCACAGAACTGAGGTAGTCGCCAGTGATCCCCATTTCCTCCGTCAAGCTCGGACCGGACGTCGAGAACAAGGTCCTCGAAGTGCTCCGGTCCGGGATGATCGCGCAGGGTCCACTTGTCGCCGAACTGGAGCACCGGTTCGCCCGTCTGCAGGGGGTTCGCCACGCCGTTGCCGTCAACAACGGCACCACGGCGTTGAGCGCGGCGATCGAGGCGCTGGAGGTCGGACCGGGCGACGAGGTGATCACGACGCCCTTCACCTTCATCGCCACGTTGAATGCGATTCTGGAGACGGGCGCCACCGTCCGATTCGCGGACATCCGAGCGGAGGACTTTGGCCTCGATGCCTCGTCCGTCGAGGCTCAGATCACCGACGCGACTCGGCTCCTGCTTCCGGTGCATCTCTACGGACAGTCCGTCGACATGACTCCACTCGTCGCCCTGGCCGAGAAGCATGACCTCAGGATCATCGAGGATTCGGCTCAAGCACACGGCGCTCGATACGAGGGCCGTGGTGTAGGGTCCTTCGGCGTCGGAACCTTCTCGTTCTACGGCACCAAGAACCTCACGACCGGTGAGGGCGGCATCATCACGACCGACGACGCCGATCTGGCGGACCGTCTGCGGATCCTGCGGAACCAGGGGATGCGCGCTCGCTATGAGTACGTGCTCGCCGGTCACAACTACCGCCTCACGGATCTTCAGGCGGCAGTGGTCCTGCCGCAGCTGGATACGTACGATGAGCTTGTCGCGACCCGCCGCGCCCACGCCGCACGCCTGACGTCCTCGCTCGAGGGGATCGAAGGACTGGAGTTGCCACGACAGCTCGAAGGTCGCGAGCACGTGTGGCACCAGTACACGGTTCTGCTGCCTGTCGGCGTCGATCGTGATCAGGTTGTCGCCGCTCTCGCCGAGCGCGGCGTCGGCAGCGGGATCTACTACCCGAAGCTCGTACACGACTACGACACGTACCGGTCTCGTGCCGACGTGATCCCGTCGAGTACTCCCGTCGCGGAGGACGTCGTGCGGCGCTGCCTGTCGCTCCCGGTGCACCAGCATCTGAGCGATGACGACGTCGACGCCGTCGCCAGGGCGATGCGGGAGGTGCTCGCCGCGTGAGCGCACCGCGTATCGCTCTCGTCGGCGCCGGCTCGATGGGCCGGAATCATGCTCGAGTGATCTCAGCCAACCCGGATTCGGACTTCTCCGTGATCGTCGACCCCTTCGAAGAGGTCGGCCGCGCTACGGCGGACCTCCACCAGACCAGCTGGGTGGCTGATCTCGACGGCATCGGCGATGTGGACGGCGTCGTGGTCGCCGCCTCGACGGAGTACCACTACGACATCGTCAAGGAGCTCATCGGCCGAGGCCTTCCCATTCTGGTCGAGAAGCCGGTCTGCCCGTCGCTGGAGCAGACGAAGGAGCTGATCGCTCTAGCCGAGAAGTCGTCGGTGCCGATCATGTGCGGCTTCTTGGAGCGCTACAACCCCGCGATCATCCAGGCACGGCGCATGATGGGCGAGCCTCTGTACATCCGAGCCGAACGCCACTCGCCGTACGTACCGCGGATCAAGACCGGCGTCGCCTGGGACCTGCTGGTTCACGACGTCGATCTGATTTCCCACATGTACGGCAGCGTGCCGCCGGCGAACGTGAACGTCGAGGTCGGCCAGTTCCACCCGTCGTCTCTGCCCGGCGCCGAGGATGTGATCGACGTCTCCCTCCGCTTCGGAAGGGGCGGTCTCGCATCAGCGTCCGCAAGCAGAATAGGGCAGCGGAAAGTACGCTCGATGGTCGTCCAGAGTCTCGACACGATGATCGAAGTCGACCTGCTCCGTCGTGGCGTCACCTTGTACCGTCACACGCACATCACGGATCCGGACGACGCGGGCGCTGGCTACCGTCAGTCGACGGAAATGGAAGTTCCCGAGATCAGCGGCGACGAGCCGCTCGCCGCACAGTTCAAGCGCTTCCTCGGATTGATCGATGGCACAGCGGATGTCGACGCGGAGCGCCTCGCGATCCTTCCCGCACACGAGATCGTCGAACGCGCGTTGGCGGTCAGCCGCGAAAGCGCCGCAGACGAGAGCGAGTCCGCCCCGAGCTGAACGCCGTACTCGATCCGATGGCCCCAGACCCCGTGTATCGTTTCGTGCAAATCGAACACGGCGTCAGGCGGCTAGGGCCGGCGGGAACAGCCGCGAGATCGCGCTGAGCTCCTCGACGTCGGGCGTCCAGGCGGTCGCCGCGGCGGCGTTCTGCTCGATCTGCTCGGGCTTCGTCGCCCCGGCGATCACGCTCGACATCGCCGGCTGCGCGAGCAGCCAGCCCATCGTCGCCTGCAGCATCGTGATGTCGCGCTCGGCCGCGAACGCGGCAAGCGCCTCCATGGCATCCCACGGCGCCTCGTCGGCGACGTGCGGGCGCTGACGCGAGATGCGCGTGTCGGCCGGGCGCTCGCTGCGGGTGAACTTGCCGGTGAACAGTCCGTTGGCGAGCGGGAAGTAGGGCAGGAACCCGACCCCGAAGTGCTCGGCGGCGGGCAGCAGCTCCTGCTCCACCTCGCGCTTCAGCAGGCTGTACTCGTTCTGCGCCGACACGAAGTGGCCGGTGCCGATCAGCTCGGCGGTGAGTTCGGCCTCGGCGAGCTGCCAGCCGGAGAAGTTCGAGTGGCCGATGTAGAGCACCTTGCCCTCGCGCACGAGCTCGTCGAGCGCGCTCAGCGTCTCGTCGATCGGCGTGATCGGGTCAGGCGTGTGCAGCTGGTACAGATCGATGCGGTCGGTGCCGAGCCGCGTCAGCGAGCCCTCGACCGCCTGCCGGATGTAGCGGCGCGAGGCCTTCGCGCCCCATCCGCTGATCGGGGCGTCATAGCCCTGGTGTCCGAACTTGCTGGCCACGACGACCTCGTCGCGACGCGAGCCGAGGGCACGGCCCAGGATGCGCTCGCTCAGCCCGAACTCGGCGCCGTACATGTCGGCCGTGTCGAAGAGGGTCACTCCCGCATCGATCGCCGCGTTCACGACCGCGTCGGCGCCCTCCTGCTCGAAGGTCAGGGTGCCGGTGCGCCCGAGGTTGTTGCAGCCGAGGCCGACGGCCGAGACGCGGAGGCCGGAACGGCCGAGGGTGCGATACTCCATGCTCACCCGACCACCCTAGGCCGGGCTGCACGACGCCCGCACGACGGCTCGGCTCTCCTCCCCAGCGCACCACCATCGCCTGTTCTCCACGAGCGGACGCGGGCACCGGCGCGATGTCCGCGGCCCTCGCTACCGTGAGCGCATGACCTCCCCCGATGCGCGTCCCGTCCACACCCTCCGCCGCGTCGACTCGCCGCTCGGGCGGCTCGAGCTGGTCGGCGACGGCGAGGCCGTCGTGGCGCTGAGCATCGAATGCAACGGCCGCCTGCCGCACGACGCCGAACCCGAGGCCAGCGACGCGGTGCTGGATCGTGCGGCGGAACAGCTCGGCGAGTACTTCGCCGGCGCGCGCCGCGACTTCGATGTGCCGGTCAAGCTCGTCGGCACCGAGTTCCAGCGCACCGTGTGGGAGGAGCTCGTCGACCTGGAGTGGGGCGAGGTGGTCAGCTACGGCGACCTGGGCCGCGCGACCGGGCGCGCGACGGCCGGTCGCGCCGTCGGCGGCGCGGTCGGCGCGAACCCCGTGCCGATCCTCGTCCCCTGCCATCGCGTGCTGGCGAGCGACGGCCGTATCACCGGCTACAGCGCCGGCGAGGGCGTCGCCACCAAGGCCTGGCTGCTCGAGCACGAGGGCATCCCCTTCCGCCTGCCGAGCACGCACGAGGTCGAGACCGCCGTCGAGCTGGCGCTCGGCCTCGAGCGCGACGGCGCCGCCGAGACCGCCGCGTGAGTCCCCGCGCCGAGCTGGTCACCGGCGACGACGGTCTCACCCGGTGCGGATGGTGCGGTGACGATCCGGAGTACCAGCGCTATCACGACGAGGAGTGGGGGCGGCCGCTGCACGGCGACCGCGCGCTGTTCGAGAAGCTCAGCCTCGAGGCGTTCCAGTCGGGCCTCTCGTGGATCACGATCCTGCGACGCCGGCTGACGTTCCGCACCGCCTTCGCCGGCTTCGAGATCGACACGGTCGCCGACTTCGACGAGCGCGACGTCGCCCGCCTGCTCGACGACACCGGCATCATCCGCAACCGGCTGAAGATCGAGGCGACGATCGCGAACGCGCGCACGCTGCGCGAGATGCTGCGCGACGAACCGGGTGCGCTCGACCGCCTCGTCTGGGGGTTCGCGCCGGCGCCGCGCGCCGCGTCGGAACGCCCGCGCACCTTCGCCGACGTCCCCGCGGTGACGCCCGAGTCGACCGCCGCCAGCAAGGAGCTCCGGCGACGAGGGCTGCGCTTCGTCGGGCCGACGACGTTCTACGCGCTCATGCAGTCGGCCGGGCTCGTCGACGATCATCTCGTCGGCTGCTGGCGCGCCGAGGGGTGAGCGGGCGCTAAGCCGCCTCGACGACGAGATCGATCTCGCCCGACGCGCCCGGACGCAGGTCGAGACCCGCCGACGCCGCCCAGTCGAGCAGCTCGCCCACCGTGGTCGGATCGGCGTCCGACTCGGCGAGAGCCCGAGTCAGGCGGCCCTTCGCGGCCTTGTTGAAGTGATTGAGCGCGCGTCGCCGGCCGTCGCCGGACTCGGTCACGACGCGAAGGTAGACGCTGTCGTGCCGTGCCGGCGCGGGTCCGAGGGCGGCGTAGGCCTCGGAGCGCAGATCGAGCACGAGCCCGTCGCGGTCCGCGAGCACGGCAGCCTGCGCGTCACGCCAGTGCCGACCGAGGCTCAGGCCCGGAAGCCGCGAATCCGCACTCAGCCGATAGGCCGGTACGGCGTCCAGGGCGCCCAGCAGTCCGAAGAGCGCTGACGAGACGACGACGTTGCGACCGAGCCACGCGCGGGCGGCCGCATCCAGACCGGGCGCATCGAGCGACTCGTAGAGCACGCCATCGAAGCGGTCGATCGCGGGCATCGTCGCCGAACGGCGGACATCGCGATTGAGGGCCGCATCCACCGCCGACTTCGGGCCCAGTTTGAGCGCCCGGGCCGCGGCATCGAGATCGGTCGAGAGCTCCCGCAGCGCCGCTATCGTGGCGCGACGCGCGCGCGTGAGCGACGGGAACGAGAGGGCGGTGAGGTCGAGGGGTGGCCCCTCTCCCCCACGCCGCTTCGTCTCCGAGGGAGGAAGCAGCAGGAGCATCAGGCGCGCACGAACTCCACGACCGCGCCGACGCACGCCTCGAGAGACTCGCGGGTGTCGATCGCGAGTCGTGCGACCGCGCCCGACTCCCCCGACCAGTCCTCCCACTCGTCGAGACTCTGCTCGACGGCGTGCCAGGTCGGCTCCTCGAGCGGAGCGAGACCGCGCTCGCGCGCCTCGAGTCGCGAGCGGTGCAGCTCGGGATCCGAGCACTCGACCGCGACGAAGCGCAGCTCGACGCCGCGCCGAGCAGCGAGGTGCACCCACTGCTCGCGCGCGGGAGCGACCGCGTTCACCGCATCCACGATGACGCCGCGACCACTCTGCAGCACGGCGTCCGCCAGCGTCTCGGCGACGAGGTACGCTGCGAGACCCGTCGGCTGATCGCCATCGATGCCGGCCTGCAGGATCGCGGACTCGATCGGGTCGACCGACACGACCGCGAGGCCGAGTCGGTCGCCGACCGCATCCGCGATCGCGCTCTTGCCGACGCCCGGAAGCCCGGCCATGGCGATCAGCACGAGGGTGCGGGTCTCAGACGAGGGTCGCGTCGCCGGCGACGACCGTGACCACGTCGTTGTCGACCGAGAGGAAGCCGTCGGCCGCGTTCGCGGTCACGACCTCGCCCTCGGTCGTCGTCACGCGCACCTCGCCCTGGGCGAGGATCGCGAGGATCGGCTCGTGTCCGGCCAGGATGCCGATCTCGCCCTCGGTGGTCCGCGCGACGATCTGTCGCGCGGCCCCCGACCAGAGCTCGGCGTCGGCGGAGACGACGCTCACCTGGAGGTCGGCCATGATCAGCCGTTCTCCTTCTGGATCTTGGCCCAGTTCTCCTCGACGTCGGTGATCGGGCCGACGTTGAAGAACGCCTGCTCGGCCACGTGGTCGAACTCGCCCTTCACGATCGCGTCGAACGACTCGATCGTGTCCTTGAGCGGAACCGTGGAGCCCTCGACACCGGTGAACTTCTTCGCCATGTAGGTGTTCTGCGAGAGGAACTGCTGGATGCGGCGCGCACGCGACACCGTGATCTTGTCCTCCTCCGACAGCTCGTCGACACCGAGGATCGCGATGATCTCCTGCAGCTCCTTGTTCTTCTGCAGGATCTGCTTCACCGAGGTGGCGACGCGGTAGTGGTCCTCGCCCAGGTAGCGGGGGTCCATGATGCGCGACGTGGAGGTCAGCGGGTCGATTGCCGGGTAGAGACCGCGCGACGCGATCTCACGCGAGAGCTCGGTCGTCGCGTCGAGGTGCGCGAAGGTCGTCGCCGGCGCCGGGTCGGTGTAGTCATCAGCAGGCACGTAGATCGCCTGCAGCGAAGTGATCGAGTGACCACGGGTCGAGGTGATGCGCTCCTGGAGCACACCCATCTCGTCGGCGAGGTTCGGCTGGTAGCCCACGGCGGAGGGCATGCGGCCGAGCAGCGTCGACACCTCGGAACCCGCCTGCGTGAAGCGGAAGATGTTGTCGATGAAGAGCAGAACGTCCTGCTTCTGCACGTCGCGGAAATACTCCGCCATCGTCAGGGCCGACAGGGCCACGCGCAGACGCGTTCCCGGCGGCTCGTCCATCTGGCCGAACACGAGCGCGGTCTTGTCGAAGACGCCCGCCTCCTCCATCTCGTGGATGAGGTCGTTGCCCTCACGGGTGCGCTCGCCGACGCCGGCGAACACCGACACACCACCGTGGTCCTGCGCGACGCGCTGGATCATCTCCTGGATGAGGACGGTCTTGCCGACGCCCGCACCGCCGAAGAGGCCGATCTTGCCACCCTGCACGTAGGGGGTGAGGAGGTCGATCGACTTGATGCCGGTCTCGAAGAGCTGCGTCTTCGACTCGAGCTGGTCGAACGACGGCGGCTTGCGGTGGATCGGCCAGCGCTCAGTGATCTCAATCTTCTGGTCGGGCTCGGCGTTGAGGATCTCGCCGGTGACGTTGAAGACCTTGCCCTTGGTGACGTCACCCACGGGAACCGAGATCGCGGCGCCGGTGTCGCGCACCTCCTGGCCGCGCACGATGCCGTCGGTCGGCTTCAGCGCGATGGCGCGCACGAGGTCGTCGCCGAGGTGCTGCGCGACCTCGAGCGTGATCGTCGTGGTGTCGTCGCCGATCGTGATGTCGGTGTGCAGAGCGTTGTAGATATCGGGGATCGCGTCGTGCGGGAACTCGATGTCGACGACGGGGCCGGTGACGCGGGCGACGCGTCCGACGCCGGCCGGCGCGGTCGACGACCCGGAGGTCTGGTTCTCGGTCGCGGTGGGAGTCATCTCGTGTCTCTCTTTTCCTGTGGTCACTTCGCCGAGCTGAGGGCGTCGGCGCCGCCCACGATCTCGGAAATCTGCTGGGTGATCTCGGCCTGACGGGCGTTGTTCGCCAGGCGGGTGTAGTCGCGGATCAGCTTGTCCGCGTTGTCGCTCGCGGCCTTCATCGCCTTCTGCGTCGCGGCGTGCTTCGCGGCCGACGACTGCAGCATCGCGTTGAAGATGCGGCTCTCGATGTACACCGGCAGCAGCGCATCCAGCACCGTGTCGGCGTCGGGCTCGAACTCGTAGAGCGGCAGCGGCGCATCGGTGTCGGCCTCGCCGACGCCCTCGACGACCTCGAGCGGCAGCAGACGCACGGTCTCGGGCGTCTGCACGAGCATCGAGACGAAGCGGTTGTAGACGATGTGGATCTCGTCGACGCCGCCCTCGTCGGTCGGCTGCACGAACTTGTCGACGATCGTCTGACCGATCTCGCGCGCCGTCTCGAACTCGGGGCTGTCGGTGCCGCCGATCCACTGCGCCTCGGACTCGCGGCGGCGGAACTGGAAGTACTGCACCGCCTTGCGGCCGATGAGGTAGTGCACGACCTCCTTGCCCTCGTTCTCGAGGCGCGTGCGCAGCTCGGAGGCCTCGCGCAGCACCTGCGAGTTGAAGGCGCCCGCGAGTCCGCGGTCCGAGGTGAAGATCACGATCGCGGCGCGCGTGGGCTTCTCAGCTTCGGTCGTGAGGATGTGATCGACGTTCGAGTACGTCGCCACCGCCGACACCGCGCGCGTGACCGCGCGGGCGTAGGGGGTGGACGCGGCCACCCGCTGCTGGGCCTTCTGGATGCGGGAGGCCGAGATCAGCTCCATGGCACGGGTGATCTTCTTCGTCGTCTGGGCAGAGCGGATCTTCTGCCGGTAGACGCGGAGTTGGGCTCCCATGTCGTTTCCTTGTCTGTGGTCGGTGCCGGTGCGGCGGCGTCAGGGTCGGGCCCCGAGCCGCCGCACCGCATCGGCGGTGTGATCAGTCGGGGTGGCTCAGCGCCGACCCTTGACGATCTTCTCCTGGTTGATGTCCTCGAGCGGCATCTCGTCGACCTGCTCGGTGCCCGGCGCGTCGAGGGCGCGGCCCTCGCCGGTCTGGAACTCCTGCTTGAAGGTCTCGATGCTCGACGAGAGGGTCTCGACCGTGCCGTCGTCGAGCACGTTCGTGTCGCGCAGCGTGGCCAGCACCTCGGTGTTGCGGCCGAGGTAGTCGAGGAACTCACGCTCGAAGCGCAGGATGTCCTCGACCGGCACCTCGTCGAGGTGGCCGTTCGTGCCGGCCCAGATCGAGACGACCTGCTGCTCGACGGGGAACGGCGAGTACTGCGGCTGGCGCAGCAGCTCGGTCAGGCGGGCGCCACGGGCGAGCTGGCGGCGGCTGGCCGCATCCAGGTCGCTCGCGAACATCGCGAAGGCCTCGAGGGCGCGGTACTGGGCGAGCTCGAGCTTGAGCGTTCCCGAGACCTTCTTGATCGACTTGACCTGGGCGTCACCGCCGACGCGGGACACCGAGATGCCCACGTCGACCGCGGGGCGCTGGTTCGCGTTGAACAGGTCGGACTGCAGGAAGATCTGGCCGTCGGTGATCGAGATCACGTTGGTCGGGATGTACGCCGAGACGTCGTTCGCCTTGGTCTCGATGATCGGCAGACCGGTCATCGAGCCGGCGCCCAGCTCGTCGGAGAGCTTGGCGCAGCGCTCGAGCAGGCGCGAGTGCAGGTAGAACACGTCGCCGGGGTAGGCCTCGCGGCCCGGCGGACGACGCAGCAGCAGCGAGACGGCGCGGTAGGCCTCGGCCTGCTTCGACAGGTCGTCGAAGATGATCAGGACGTGCTTGCCGCCGTACATCCAGTGCTGGCCGATGGCCGAGCCGGTGTAGGGGGCGAGGTACTTGAAGCCGGCGGGGTCGGAGGCGGGAGCGGCGACGATCGTCGTGTACTCCATGGCCCCGGCGTCCTCGAGCGCGCCCTTCACCGAGGCGATGGTCGAGCCCTTCTGGCCGATCGCGACGTAGATGCAGCGCACCTGCTTGGTGACGTCGCCCGAGTCCCAGTTGGCCTTCTGGTTGATGATCGTGTCGATCGCGATCGCCGTCTTGCCGGTCTGACGGTCGCCGATGATCAGCTGACGCTGGCCGCGGCCGACGGGGATCATGGCGTCGATCGCCTTGATGCCGGTCTGCAGGGGCTCGTGCACCGACTTGCGCTGCATGACGCCGGGCGCCTGGAGCTCGAGGGCGCGGCGGCCCTCGGCCTCGATCTCGCCGAGGCCGTCGATCGGGTTGCCCAGCGGGTCGACCACACGGCCGAGGAAGCCGTCGCCGACGGGCGCCGAGAGCACCTCGCCGGTGCGGGTGACCTGCTGGCCCTCCTGGATGCCGTCGAACTCGCCGAGCACGATGACGCCGATCTCGTCCTCGTCGAGGTTGAGGGCGAGGCCCAGCGTGCCGTCCTCGAACTTGATGAGCTCGTTCGCCATCACGCCGGGGAGGCCCTCGACGTGGGCGATGCCGTCACCGGCGTCGGTGACGACGCCGACCTCGGTGGTGCCGGCCTTCGCCGGCTCGTAGCCGGCGACGAAGTCCTTGAGTGCGGCGCGGATCTCGTCGGGGCTGATCGTGATGTCTGCCATGAGTGTTCCTGTCTTGTCTGCCGGGTCAGCCGGCGAGCTGGATTCTGAGATCGTTCAGGCGCGATGCCACGCTGCCGTCGATGACGTCGTCGGCGATCTGCACGCGGATCCCGCCGATGACGGCCGGATCGATGATCACGTTGAGCTGCGGGGTCGTGCCGTACTGCGCCTGCAGTGCCGTCGACAGCCGCTTCTGCTGCGCCGCGGAGAGCGGCGCGGCGGCGGTGACCGTCGCCACGACGCGGCTCGACGCCGAGGCGACGATCTCGGCCGCGCGACGCAGCGTCGGGCGCACGCGGCGACCCCGCGGGCTCTGCACGAGGTGCGACGCGATCACGAGGGCGGCGGCCGAGGCCTTGCCCTCGAGCAGCTTCGACACCAGACCGGCCTTGGCGGCGGGTTCGCCGAGCTTGCTGCTGAGAGCGAGCTCGAGCTCCGCGTCGCTGGCGACGGCACTCTGGATGTCGAAGAGCTCGCGCTCGACCTCGGCCGACTTCGGAGCGGCGGCCACCGCAGCGCGGATGCCGAGCTCCTCGATCCCGTCGACGAGGTCCGCCGCGGTCGACCACCGCTGGCCTGCCGCGGTGACGAGCACCTCGGCGGCAGCGACGTCGAGCGAGCCGAAGACCCGCGACACGATCGCGCGCTTGTCGTCGACGCTCACCGCGGGGTCGGCCAGGAGCGAGCGGAGCTGCAGCGAGGAGTCGATCGCCCGCGCGGCGGCGAGCAGCTGCTCACCGGTCGCGGCGGTCGGCTTCTGCGCATCGAGGGCGGCGATGCCGGCCTCGAGCGCGCCCCTGGTCGCGGAACCCATCTACTTGCCTGCCTTGCCTGCGGTCTCGCTGGCCTCGAGGTCCGCGAGGAAGCGGTCCACCAGGGCCGTCGACTTCGCGTCGTCGTTCAGCGCCTCGCCCACCACGCCGGACGCGAGGTCCAGCGCGAGCGCGCCGACCTCGGCACGGAGCGAGACGAGAGCGGCGGAGCGCTCGGCCTCGATCTGCGCGTGGGCGGTCGCCGTGATGCGATCGGCCTCGACCTGCGCCTGCTGCTTGAGCTCGGCGATGATCTTCTGTCCGTCGGCACGGGCCTGCTCGCGGATGCGACCCGCCTCGGCGCGCGCCTCGGCGAGCTGAGCGGTGTAGTTGTCGCGAGCGGCGCTCGCCTCGGCCTGGGCGGCCTCGGCGCGCTCGATGCCGCCCTCGATCGCGTCGCGACGGGCGTCGAGCGCGGCGTTGAGACGCGGCACGACCTTCCAGGCGAAGACGACGAAGACGATGATGAACGCGACGGCGCCCCAGATGAGGTCGGGCAGCGCGGGCAGCAGCGGGTTCGGGGATTCCTCCGCCGCCACGGCCAGGAATGCGTTGTGCATTCCGCCTCCTTCAGGCTCGAGCGTGGATTACGGGAAGGGGATGAACCCGACGGCGATCGCGATGAACGCGAGCGCCTCGGTGAACGCGATGCCGAGGAACATCAGACCCGTGAGACGGCCCTGGAGCTCCGGCTGGCGGGCGACCGACTCGACGGTCTTGCCGACGACGATGCCGACGCCGATGGCCGGGCCGATCGTGGCGACGCCGAACGCGAGCGGGGCGAGCTGTCCGGTGACTTCAGCGAGGTTCACTGTGTTTCCTTCCGAATGGGGAATGGTGCCCGAGGCGGGGTGCCTGGACGTTCTTAGTGCTCGTCGGCCAGCGCGAGCTGGATGTAGACGGCGGTAAGCAGGGTGAAGACGTAGGCCTGGAGGGCGGCGACCAGGAGCTCGAAGAGCGTGAACGCGAGCCCGAAGGCGAAGGTGCCGATCGAGAAGAGGCCCCAGGCGCCGCCGGCGGTGAAGAGGAAGAACTGCGTGGCCGAGAAGCAGAGCACCAGCAGCATGTGGCCCGCGACCATGTTCATCAGGAGTCGGACGGTCAGCGTGACCGGACGCAGGATGAACGTCGAGATGAACTCGATCGGCGTGACGATGATGTAGAGGAACGGGTTGATCCCGGGCGGGAACAGCGAGTTGCGGATGAACTGCGCCGGGTGCTTGCGGAAGCCCGCGTAGATGAACAGCACCCACGAGATGACCGCGAGCACGAGCGGCAGGCCGATCACCGAGTTGCCCGAGATGTTCAGGAAGATCACGATGCCGGTCAGGTTCATCCCGAGGATCAGGAAGAACATCGACATGAGGACCGGCATGAAGCGCTTGCCGTCCTTCTCACCGAGCGTCTCGATGATGATGTTGTTCCGCACGAAGCCGAGCAGGAACTCGAGGCCCGTCTGGAAGCGACCGGGGACGACCTTCAGGCGACGCGTTCCGAGCCAGAACACCAGCACCAGCACGACGACCACCAGCAGGCGGATGAGCATGATGCGGTTGAGCTCGAACGGAGTGTTCGGGAAGAGCAGGGCCTCGGGGAAGAACTCGTCGAGCGACGGCCCGTGGAAACCGCTGTCACCCCCGTCATCGGTTGCCGACGGAAGGAAGGTGGTGAGGGCGTGGGAAAGCAGCGCAGTTCTCCAGAATCGGGGCGCGCCAGCGCGCGACGATCATCAGGGGGGAGGTAAGTAGACCCTATCAAAGATTCCGGATGGTCAGTCACCGTTCCGGGTTTCGTCGGCCTGCACATCCGTGCCGGTCGGCTCGCCGGGCAGCGGCGCATCCACATAGGGCACGCGGCTCTTCTGGAAGGCGACGACGTCGATCACGAGCGAGCCGAGCACCGCGACCACGACGGCCGCGAAGAAGACGTAGGGGTTCAGCCACGGCTGACCGCGCAGCACGATCGACAGCACCAGGAACAGCACGAGCTTCAGCAGCCAGACGCCGAGCACGATGCCGAAGAACACCGGGCTGGCGAGGTCTCCACCGGTCGCCCGGCCCGCCAGCAGCACGCTCGCGGCGGTGAGGGCGAGAAAGACGGCGGCGAGCACCGCGCCGATCAGCCCGCCCCAGAGCCCGGGCAGGCCGGCGGCGATCAGACCGATCCCGCCGCCGAGGACGGCGACGACGAGGGCCAGGATGGCTCCGTCGCGCAGGACGCGGCGGAACAGCGGGGCGGTGGTCACGGGGTGGGCTCCTGTCGGGAGGGGGTGTCGCCGGGGCGACGACCGGGCAGGGGGATGCCGCCGGTGGCGACGCGGCGCAGGGCGGCCTCGGCCGCGGCGTCGCTGGGCTCCTCGTCGCGCGCGGCGGAGTCGAGCGGATCGAACTGCGCGAGCTGCTCGTCGCCACGGGCGCTCTGCACCGCCACCTCGACCGCCTTGCGCCGGCTGAGCGGCGACAGCGTGATGATGGCGCAGACCAGGAAGCCGAGGGCGGTCACGATGAGCGCCCACCACCAGTCGACGAAGAGGAAGAGCAGGCACCCGACCGAGGCCGCGAGGGTCCAGCCGTAGAAGATCAGCACGGCGTGCAGGTGCGAGTGGCCCATGTCGAGCAGGCGGTGGTGCAGGTGCTTGCGATCAGCGCTGAACGGCGACTTGCCGGCCCGCAGACGCCGGGTGACGGCGAGGCCGAAGTCGAGCAGCGGCACGATGAGCACCGCGAAGGGCAGCAGGATCGGGATGAACGCCGGGAGCAGACCCGATCCGCCGAGCACGACGCCGCTGTCGGGCGTCGGAACCTGCACCGTCACCGTGCCGGGGTCGAGCTGACCGGTGGCGGCGATCGTCGAGGCGGCCATGAGGAGCCCGACCAGCAGGGCGCCGGCATCCCCCATGAACAGCCGTGCGGGTCGCCAGTTCAGCGGCAGGAACCCGAGGCAGATGCCGATCACGGTCACCGCGAGGAACGACGCCAGGTTGAAGTACTCCGTCTGGGTCGGACCGACGCTGAGCACGTAGGTGTAGACGAAGAAGACGCTGCTGGCGATGATCGCGACGCCCGCGACGAGCCCGTCGAGACCGTCGATGAAGTTGACGGCGTTCATCACGAGCATGCAGATGAAGATCGTCGCCGCGAGCGACAGGAACGGCGAGCCGATCAGCAGGCCGCCGGGGATCGGCAGCGAGGCGAGCTGCGCGCCCTGCCAGGCGAGCAGTGCGGCCGCGATGACCTGACCGGCGAGCTTGGTCACCCAGTCCAGGTCGATCACGTCGTCGATCACGCCGATCACGACCGTGAGCAGCGCCGCGCCGAGCACGCCCAGGATCTTGCCGGTGTCGGAGAAGACCAGCTCAAAGGCCGGCAGCTTCGACGCGACCGCGAACGCGGCGATCACGCCGACGAACATCGCGATGCCGCCGAGACGCGGGGTCGGCCGGGTGTGCACGTCGCGCGCCCTGATCTTGGGGTACAGCCGGTACTTGTGGCTCAGCCTCCAGATCAGCAGCGAGACCGTGAACGTCACGACGGCGGCGATGCCGAGGACGAGGGCGTAGAAGACTATGCGCACCGATCGGCTCCCACGACCCGGACGATCTCCTCGTCGGGGATCACGCCGTGGCGCAGGATGCGCAGCTTGCCCTCGGGATGCTCGAGCAGGGTCGCGTCGACGATGGTCGAGCCCGTGCTGGCGACCGCATCGGCGTAGCCCTCCCCCGCCGGCCCGCCGTCGAGGTAGACGGCGACACTGTCGCCGAGCATGTCGAGCGCCGACTGAGCGGTCATGGCGGCGGGCTCGCCCGTGAGGTTGGCGCTCGAGACGGCGAGAGGCCCCGTCTCGGCGAGCAGCTCGAGGGCGAGCGTGTCGCTCGGCTGGCGCAGTGCCACGGTGCCCCGGGTCTCGCCGAGGTCCCAGTCGAGGGTCGGCCGCGCCCGGAGCACGATCGTCAGCCCGCCGGGCCAGAACTCGTCGACGAGGTCGTGCACGAGGTCGGGAACGGTCTCGGCCAGCGCCTCGAGGGTCTGCTTGCCCGGCACGAGCACGGGCGGCGGCGCGGTGCGGTCGCGTCCCTTCGCGTCGAGCAGCCGCTGCACGGCCGCCGGCGAGAAGGCGTCGGCGCCGACCCCGTAGACGGTGTCGGTCGGCAGCACCACGAGCTCGCCGCGGCCGATCGCCTGACGCGCGAGGCGCATCCCGGTCAGCAGCTCGGAGGGCTCGGAGCAGTCGTAGAGCGTGGTCATGGCGGTGGCAATCCTACTGTCGGCCACCTGGAAGACTGGACCCGTGACACTGCTCTTCGCCTTCGACATGGACGAGGTCATCTACGACTACGACTGGCGCCGCCGGATGGCGGGGCTGAGCGAGCTCACCGGGCTCCCCTTCCAGGAGCTTCGCGAGCGGTGGTGGATTCACCCCGACGGCGAGATGAAGGCCGAGGCGGGCGGCTGGCGCACGGGTGCCGAGTACCTGGAGGCCGTCAACACGGCGCTCGGCGTCGACGTGCCCGGCGACGCCTGGCTCGCGGCGCGTCGTGACGCGATGGCGCCGCGCCCGGCCGTCATCGCCGCGATCGAGCGGGCCAAGCAGCTCGGCGAGGTGACGATGCTGACCAACAACGGCGCCTTCATCGGCGAGAACCTGCACCGACTCGTGCCCGAGGTCGCCGAGCTGTTCGGCGACGGCCTGCGCTCGACGTCGTACTACGGCGCGCGCAAGCCCGACCCCGCCGTCTTCCGCTCGCTGCTCGAGGCCTACGACCGCGATCCCGGCGAGGTGTTCTTCGCGGACGACCTGGCCGAGAACGTCGCGGGCGCCGCGTCCGTCGGCATCACCGCCCACCAGTACCGGGATGCGCCGGGACTGCGTGCCGCGATCGAGGCGTTCGCGGCCGCCCACGCCGATCTCGAAGGCGGGCCTGCGGGCGGCGCCGACGACCCGGTCAACGCAGAGCGGTAGTCGCCCGGTCGCGGCCCAGCAGGTCGCGCGACGTCGCGGCCGCACGCCAGCCGTCCGCCGTCAGAAGCTCGCGGATCTGCTCGCCCTGCAGCTCGCCGTGCTCGATCACGAGCGTGCCGCCGGGTCGCAGCAGCGCCAGCGCGCGCTGCGACAGGGAGCGGACGACGTCGAGTCCGTCCTCTCCCGCGTAGAGGGCGGCGGGCGGGTCGAACAGCCGCACCTCCGGATCGCGCGGGACCGCGGCGAGCGGGATGTAGGGCGGATTCGAGACCACGACGTCGACCCGGCCATCCAGCTCGGGCACGGCCACGCCGAGGTCGGCGAACACGAGACGGAGGTTGTCGGCGCCGCTCTCGCGGGCGTTCTGCTTGGTCCAGATGAAGGCCTGCGGCGAGTTCTCGACCGCGACGACCTGCGCGTGCGGCACCTCGGTGGCGAGCGCGATCGCGATCGCGCCGCTGCCCGTGCCGAGGTCGACCGCGATCGGCTCGGGGCTCGCGACGGCGCGCAGCGCGTCGATCGCGATCTGCGCGACCGACTCGGTCTCGGGGCGCGGCACGAAGACGCCGGGTCCGACCGCGAGCTCGAGCATCCGGAAGGGAGCGCGGCCGGTGATGTGCTGCAGCGGCTCGCGCGCGGCGCGGCGCTCGACCGCCTCGATCACCTGCAGGCGCTGCTCGGCGTCGACGCCGGCGCCCGTGAGCGACTTCGCCTGGATCTGGCCGCGGCTGAGCCCGAGCACGTGGCCGATCAGCAGCTCGGCGTCGGCCTCGGGCGTCGGGATGCGGGCCGCCGTGAGCACGCGCACGGCCTCGCCGCGCAGCTCGGCGATCGTGCGCGGCACGGCGTGGCCGGTGGGCGCGCTCTCGGTCACGGCCCTCATCCGGCGCTGTCGCCGAGGTCGGCCAGGCGGGCCTCCTCGTCGGCGGAGATCAGGGACTCGATGACCGGAGCGAGGGCGCCGTTCATGACCGCATCCAGGTTGTAGGCCTTGTAGCCGGTGCGGTGATCGGCGATGCGGTTCTCGGGGAAGTTGTAGGTGCGGATGCGCTCCGAGCGGTCCATGGTGCGGATCTGCGTCTTGCGCGCATCCGACGCCGCGGCCGCGAGCTCCTCCTGCTGGCGCGCGAGCAGACGGGCACGCAGCACGCGCATGGCCGCCTCGCGGTTCTGCAGCTGGCTCTTCTCGTTCTGCATCGAGACCACGATGCCGGTCGGCTGGTGCGTGATGCGCACGGCCGAGTCGGTCGTGTTGACGCTCTGGCCGCCGGGCCCCGAGGAGCGGAACACGTCGATCTTGAGATCGTTCTGGTTGATCTCGACCTCTTCGGGCTCGTCGACCTCGGGGAACACGAGCACGCCCGTCGTCGAGGTGTGGATGCGCCCCTGCGACTCGGTCGCGGGAACCCGCTGCACGCGGTGCACGCCGCCCTCGTACTTCAGGCTGGCCCACACGCCCTCGGCCGGGTCGCTGGCCGACGACTTGATCGCGACCTGCACGTCCTTGTAGCCGCCCAGGTCCGACTCGGTGCGCTCGAGCAGCTCGGTCTTCCAGCCGCGCGACTCGGCGTAGTGCACGTACATGCGCAGCAGGTCCGCCGCGAACAGAGCCGACTCCTCGCCGCCCTCGCCGCCCTTGATCTCCATGATCACGTCGCGGCCGTCGTCCGGGTCGCGCGGGATCAGCAGCCGGCGCAGCTTCTCCTGGGATGCCGCGAGCCCCTCCTCGAGGCCGGGCACCTCCTCGGCGAAGGCGTCGTCCTCCTTCGCGAGCTCGCGCGCGGCCGCCAGGTCGTCCTGCGCCTGGCTCCACGTGGAGTGGGCGTGCACGATCTGGCTCAGCTCGGCGTAGCGCCGATTGACCTTCTTCGCGCGCGCGGCATCCGCGTGCAGGGCCGGGTCGGCCAGCTGCTCCTGAAGCTGGTCGTGCTCGGCCCGCAGCGCGGCGACCGATTCGAACACGGGTTACTCCTTGTGGCCGGCGCCGTTCTGGTGGCCGCCGCTCGGGAGCGAGTTCTGGATCTGCACGAGGAACTCGGTGTTCGACGAGGTCTCCTTGAGCTTGCCGAGCACGACCTCGAGCTGCTGCTGCAGCTCGAGACCGGCCAGAGCGCGGCGCAGGCGCCAGGTGATCTTGACCTCGTCGGCGCTGAGCAGCTCCTCCTCGCGGCGGGTGCTCGACGCGTAGAGGTCGACCGCCGGGAAGATGCGCTTGTCGGCGAGCTGACGCGAGAGGCGCAGCTCCATGTTGCCGGTGCCCTTGAACTCCTCGAAGATCACCTCGTCCATCTTCGATCCGGTCTCGACGAGCGCGGTCGCGAGGATGGTCAGCGAGCCACCGCCCTCGATGTTGCGCGCGGCGCCGAAGAAGCGCTTCGGCGGGTAGAGCGCCGAGGCGTCGACGCCGCCCGAGAGCACGCGACCGCTCGCCGGGGAGGCGAGGTTGTAGGCACGGCCGAGGCGGGTGATCGAGTCGAGCAGCACGACGACGTCGTTGCCCAGCTCGACGAGGCGCTTCGCGCGCTCGATCGCGAGCTCGGCGACCGTCGTGTGGTCCTCGGCCGGGCGGTCGAAGGTCGACGCGATGACCTCGCCGCGCACCGAGCGCTGCATGTCGGTGACCTCTTCGGGGCGCTCGTCGACGAGCACGACCATGATGTGCGTCTCGGGGTTGTTCTCGGCGATCGCCTTGGCGATCGCCTGGAGGATGAGCGTCTTGCCGGCCTTCGGGGGCGCGACGATGAGGCCGCGCTGGCCCTTGCCGATCGGCGAGATCAGATCGATGATGCGGGTCGACAGCTTGCCGGGCTCCGTCTCGAGGCGCAGGCGCTCGTTCGGGTAGATCGGGGTCAGGCTGCCGAACTCGACGCGGTTCTCGAGCTGATCGACGGGCTGGCCGTTGACCAGGTCGACCTTCACGAGCGCGTTGTACTTCTGACGGCCGCTCTGGCTGTCGCCCTCGCGCGGCTGGCGGATCGCGCCGACGACCGCGTCGCCCTTGCGCAGGTGGTACTTCTTCACCTGGCCGAGCGAGACGTAGACGTCGTTCGGGCCGGGCAGGTAGCCGGTCGTGCGCACGAAGGCGTAGTTGTCGAGTACGTCGAGGATGCCGCCGATCGGGATCAGCACGTCGTCGTCGCTGATCTCGGGCTCGTCGTCGTTCTGGCCGCCGCGGCCGCGCTTGCGGTCGCGGTAGCGGCTGCGGCGGCTGCCGCCCTGGCCGTCCTGGTCGTCATCGTGGGCGCCCTGCTGGTCGGGGCCGTTGCCGCCCTGGTTCTGCGAGCTCGACTCCTCGGCCTGGCTCGAGGCGCCGTTGCCGTTCTGGCCGCCCTGGTTCTGCTGGCCGTTCTGGCTCTGGCCGTTCTGCTGGCCCTTGCCGCGGTTGCGACCGCGGCGACGGCTCGAGCCCTGACCCTCGCGGGGCTGGGTCTCGCCGTCGGCGGACTGCTCCGACTCGGCGGGCTTGTCGGACGCGCCGGCCTTCTCGGCCGAGTCGGCCTTCTCCGGCGCGTCGGCGCCGGCCGACTGCGTTCCGGTCGCGCCGCCCGCGGCGTGCTGGTCGGCGCCGCGGCGCTCTCCGCCGCGACGACCGCGACCGCGGCCCTCGCCCTGCGGGCGCTCGGCGGGCTGCTCGGTCGCCGACGCGGCGGCGTCGGCGGTCGCGGCGTTGTCGGAAGCGGGGGTCTCGGCCGGCGCGGTCGCGAGAGCGGCGGCGTCGGCGGTGGATGCGGTGGCGCGGCGCGAGCGACGGGCCGGCGCGGCGGCGGGCGCCTCAGCGACGACCTCGGCGGCCGGCGCCTCGGCCGAGGCGGCCGCGGTCTCGGCGGCCGGAGCGGGGGCGCTCTCGGCCGGCGCCTCAGCGGCGGCCTCGGGGTTCGCCGAGGAGATCAGCAGCTCGACGAGCTCGCCCTTGCGCAGGCGGGCGGCGCCGGGCACGCCGCGCTCGGCGGCGAGGGCCTGCAGCTCGGCGAGCTTCAGCTTGGTCAGCGCGGCGCGGTCGCCGGGCAGGGGTGCAGTGACATCAGACACGGATTGCGGTTCCTTCTCTCGATCCGAGCACAGAAACGCTCGGGGACGGGACACACGGGTTTCCGCGGTTCGGATGCACTCCTCCGCTCCATGCCGGAGCACTGCGGGATCGTGCGGAACCGCGTTCGGCGAATGCCGGGTGAATGCTCCGGGCCGTGCGGGCTAGGCCACTGCGGCGGCCGGAAGCGGTCCCACTGTAGCACCGCGGAAGTCGACGGCCAGCATGAGCGGGCGCCACACGGTCGTGGCGTGTCGCTCGATCAGCTCGGCGGCGACCAGGCGCTGCGCGGGGTCGCTGCCCAGCACGAGGATCGACGGGCCGGCGCCGGAGACCACCGCCGCGAGACCCTCCTGGCGCAGCAGGCGGATCAGCGCATCCGTCTCGGGCATCGCGCTCGCGCGGTAGCTCTGGTGCAGCTTGTCCTCGGTGGCGGCGTGCAGCAGCTCGGGGCTTTGGATGAGCGCGGCGATCAGCAGAGCCGACCGCGAGACGTTGAAGATCGCGTCCTCGTGCGGCACCGACGACGGCTGCAGGCTGCGCGCCAGCGCGGTCGACATGGTGATCTGCTCGGGAACGGCGACCAGCGGCGACACGCCGCGGTGCACCGAGAGCTTCTTGTGCTCGGGGCCGTCCTCCGACATCCAGGCGATCGTGAGCCCGCCGAACAGCGCGGGCGCGACGTTGTCGGGGTGCCCCTCGAGCTCGGTCGCGAGACGCAGCAGCGCGCGCGAGTCGAGCTCGACGACGCCCTCGAGCAGACCCTTCGCCGCCATCACGCCGGCGACGATCGCGGCGCCCGAGCTGCCCATCCCCCGGCCGTGCGGAATGCCGTTGCGGGCCACGAGGCGCAGGCCCGGCATCTCGATGCTCTGGTCGGCGAAGACGTGCGCGATCGAGCGCGCCACGAGGTTCGTCTCGCCGGTGGGCACCTCGCCCTCGCCGACGCCGTGCACCTCGACGACGACGCCCGGCTCGGCGACCGCGGTGACCTCGAGCTCGTCGTAGACCGAGAGCGCGAGGCCCAGCGTGTCGAAGCCGGGGCCGAGGTTCGCGGTGGTCGCCGGGGTCTTCACCGCGACGGCGCGGCCGACGAGGCTCATGCCGTCGAGCCGGCCGGGCTCGGCACGAGTCCGAGCTGCCCGGCGACGTCCTGCACGTCGACGTCGACGACGGTCGGCGAGACCTCGCCGCCGTCGGCGGCGCGGAGGGCCCACTGCGGGTCCTTGAGTCCGTGACCGGTCACCGTCAGCACGACCGTGGCATCCTTCGGGATCGCGCCGGCGGCGCTGCGCTCGAGCAGGCCGGCGACGCTGATCGCGGAGGCCGGCTCGACGAAGATGCCGACCTCGCGGGAGAGGATGCGGTGCGCCTCGAGGATGTCGCTGTCGCTGATCGCGCCGAAGTAGCCGTCGCTGTCGTCGCGCGCCGTGAGCGCGAGCTCCCACGAGGCGGGGTTGCCGATGCGGATCGCGCTGGCGATCGTCTCGGGCTCGCGCACGACCTCGCCGCGCACGATCGGCGCGCTGCCCTCGGCCTGGAAGCCGAACATGCGGGGCTTGCGACCGGCGGCGCCGCGGGCGAGCTCCTCGGTGTAGCCGCGGTGGTAGGCCGTGTAGTTGCCGGCGTTGCCGACCGGCACGATGTGGATGTCAGGCGCGTCGCCGAGCACCTCGACGACCTCGAACGCGGCCGTCTTCTGGCCCTCGATGCGGTCGTTGTTGACCGAGTTGACCAGATGCACGGGGTAGTTCGTCGCGAGCTCGCGGGCGATGTCGAGGCAGTCGTCGAAGTTGCCGCGCAACTGGATGATCGAGGCGCCGTGCGCGACCGCCTGGCTCATCTTGCCCATGGCGATCTTGCCCTCGGGCACGAGCACCGCCGCCGCGATGCCGGCGTGCGCCGCGTAGGCGGCCGCGGAGGCGGACGTGTTGCCGGTCGAGGCGCAGATGATCGCCTTCGCACCGTGCTCGACGGCCTTGGTGACGGCCATCGTCATGCCGCGGTCCTTGAAGGAGCCGGTCGGGTTCATGCCCTCGAACTTGACCCAGACGCGGGCGCCGGTGCGGGCGCTCAGGGCCGGGGCCGGGATGAGCGGGGTGCCGCCCTCGCCGAGCGAGATGATCGGGGTCGCGTCGCTGACGTCGAGACGGTCGGCGTATTCGCGGACGACTCCGCGCCACTGGTGGGCCATGATCAGATTCCTTCGACTCGGAGCACGCTGGCGACCTCGGTGACGGCGTCACTGGCCGTCAGAGCGGCGACGGTGGCGGTCAGGGCCGCCTCGGTGGCCGCGTGGGTCACGATCACCAGGGTAGCGGTGGCCGCACCCGGTTCCGTGCCGCCGGAGAACGGCGACTGCTGCACGGTCTCGACCGAGACGCCGTGCTCGCTGAAGACGCCGGCGATGTGCGCCAGCACCCCGGGCTCGTCGACGACGCGCAGGGTCACCTGGTAGCGCGTGACGACGTTCGCGATCGGCAGCACCGGCAGATTGGCGTGGGTCGACTCGGCCACACCCGGGCCGCCGAGCACGTGCCGGCGCGCGGCCGACACGACATCGCCCAGCACGGCCGAGGCGGTCTGGATGCCGCCCGCGCCCGCGCCGTAGAACATCAGCGGGCCGGCCGCCGAGGCCTCGAGGAACACCGCGTTATTGCCGCCGTGCACCGCGCCGAGCGGGTGCGTGCGCGGCACGAGGGCCGGGTGGACGCGCACGCTCACTCCGTCGCCGCCGGTCGCCGGGTCGGTCAGGCGCTCGCACACCGCGAGGAGCTTGACGACGTAGCCGGCGTCGCGCGCGGCGCGGACCTGCTCGCGGGTCACGCCCGAGATGCCCTCGCGGTGCACCGCCTCGAGCGGCACCGTCGTGTGGAACGCCAGGCTCGCGAGGATCGCGGCCTTCTGCGCGGCGTCGTAGCCCTCGACGTCGAGCGTCGGGTCGGCCTCGAGGTAGCCGAGCTCGAGCGCGATGCGCTGCGCCTCCTCGGCGGGCAGGTCGTCGACGTCCATGCGGTCGAGGATGTAGTTGGTCGAGCCGTTGACGATGCCGTAGATGCGCTCGATGCGGTCGCCGGCGAGGCTCTCGCGCAGGGGCCGGATGATCGGGATCGCCGCCGCGACCGAGGCCTCGTAGTAGAGCTGGGCGCCGAGCTGCTCGGCCAGCTCGAACAGCTCCGGACCGTGGGTCGCGAGCAGTGCCTTATTGGCGGTGACGACATCCGCACCGCTCGTCATGGCGAGCGTGATGAGCTCGCGCGCCGGCTCGAGCCCGCCCATGACCTCGACGACGATGTCGGCGCCGAGGATGAGCGACTCCGCGTCGGTCGTGAACAGCTCGTCGGGGATGCCCTGGCCGCGGTGCTTCTCGACGTCGCGCACCGCGATGCCGACGAGCTCGAGGCCCGCTCCGACGCGCTGGGCGAGCTCGTCGCCGTGCTCGAGCAGCAGCGAGGCGACCTGCGACCCGACGGAGCCGGATCCGAGGAGGGCGATGCGGAGGTTGCGGTATTCGATCACGCGGTCTTCTCTGTCGTCTCGGCCGCCGATCGCGGCGCAGGGGCGGTCAGGGCGGGGGCCGCGGCGTCGACGTCGCGGGCGAGGAGGTCGTCGATCGCCTCGCCGCGCACGATGACGCGGCCGGCGCCGTCGCGCACGGCGACGACGGCGGGACGGCCGAGGTGGTTGTAGTTGCTGGCGAGCGACCAGCAGTAGGCGCCCGTGGCCGGGACGGCGACGAGGTCGCCCGCCGTCACGTCGCCGGGCAGGTAGTCGGCCTGCACCACGATGTCGCCCGACTCGCAGTGCTTGCCGGCGATCCGCACCAGGGCGGCGTCGGCGGCGGAGACGCGGCCGGCGAGACGCACCGAGTAGTCGGCGCCGTAGAGCGACGGACGGGCGTTGTCGCTCATCCCGCCGTCGACGCTGACGTAGCGGCGCACGGCCGCGTCGGCGCCGTCGCCGACCCGGACGTCCTTGATCGTGCCGACCTCGTAGAGCGTCACGCCCGCCGGGCCGATGATCGAGCGACCCGGCTCGATCGCGATGCGCGGCACAGGGATGCCGAGCCGGTCGCACTCCCCCGCGACGGCCCGGGCGAGCTCGTCGGCGATCGTCTCGATCGGCATGACCTCGTCGGCGGCCGTGTAGGCGATGCCGAAGCCGCCGCCGATGTTGAGCTCGGGCACCGGGGCTGCGGCCGACAGCTCCGCGTGCAGCGCGAGCAGACGACGCGCCGCCTCGGCGAAGCCCGACGACTCGAAGATCTGCGAGCCGATGTGCGAGTGCAGGCCGAGGAACTCGAGACCGTCGTGCGCGCGGATGCGGGCGACCGCGTCGGGAGCATCCGCGATCGGGATGCCGAACTTCTGGTCCTCGCGCGAGGTCGCCAGGTACTCGTGCGTGCTCGCGTGCACGCCGCTGTTGATGCGCAGACGCACCGCCTGCGTGCGGCCATGACGACGTGCGGCCTCGGCGACACGATCGATCTCGACGACGCTGTCGAGAACGAGCGCGCCCACGCCGATGCCGACCGCACGGTCGATCTCGGCGAGGCTCTTGTTGTTGCCGTGGAAGCCGATCGCGGCCGGCTCCACACCGGCCGCCAGGGCGACGGCCAGCTCACCCCCGCTGCACACGTCGATGCGCAGGCCCTCGTCGCGCATCCACCGGGCCACGGCGGCGCTGAGGAACGCCTTGCCGGCGTAGTAGACGCCGACGGTCGTGCCGAGGCGCTCGAAGGCCGACTCGAACGCCGAGCGGATGCGGGCGGCGCGCGACCGCGCATCCACTTCGTCGACGACATAGAGCGGAGTGCCGTGCTCGGCTGCGAGGGCGGTCGCGGCCACGCCGGCGATCACGAGCCGTCCGTCGGCGTCGCGCTCGGCCGAGGACGGCCACACGGCGGGGGTCAGAGCGTTCGCGTCGGCCGGGTGGTCGAGCCACGCCGGAGCGAGCGGGTTCACGGTCACGCTGGGCCTCGCGGTCGGAGATGATCGGATCGAGGCGAGCGGACCCGGCTTGGTCCCTGAAGCCGCATCCATGCTAGCGAATCGCGCGGACCCCTCCGCGACGCCCGGCGTTCACCCGCGCGGCGTCGTCAGCTGCAGGTGCCCTTCGCGGCGCCGCCAGCGAGGGCGACGTCGTCGCCCGCGAAGCGCAGCGTGATGTCGCCGTCCTTCATGACGGCGCTGCGCAGGCCGATGCCCGCGGGCAGCTGCTCGTTCACGCAGAAGGTCTTGGGACCGATGTAGCGCTCGAGCGCCGGACCGAAGGGGCTGTCGGCCACCTCGGCCAGCTCGATCGCCTCGCCGCCGAGGTGCACGGTCGTCGGGGTGAAGACGAGCGCGCCGCCGTCGGCCCCGAGCGAGAGATCGATCTGCACCGGGATGCTCTGCTCCAGCAGCGACAGCGAGCTGGCGATCTCGACGCGGTCGCCGTCGAAGGCGACCGAGTCGAATCCCGCGCGCTGGAAGTAGCTCTGGAAGCCGGCCTCCTGCTCCTTCTCGATCACGAAGCGGGCGGCGACCCGCTCGGCCGCACCTCCGCCGCGGATCGGGATGCCGGAGGCCGTGAGCGACAGCGGACCCGTCACGCCGGCGATCTTCGCGTCGGGCACCTCGACGACGACCCGGTCGGCGCGGCCGGCGAGCGCCTGCAGCAGGATCGAGCCGCCGCCGAGGTCGACGTCGACCCGCTGACTGCTGGTCAGGTCGAGGGCCGAGACCACGCGATCGCGCACGTAGCCGGCGGCGACCGCGCGACCCGCGAACTCGGCGACGATTACGAGCACGATCATCACGACCACGATGGCCGCCACCACGATCAGCGCGCGCGGGCGTCGCCGTCGCGGAGATCCCGGCGCGGGTGCCTCGGCGGTCGCGACCGGTGTGTCGGGCGTGGCGGCGGGGTCGCTCATGTCGATCCTCTCGGCGGCGCCGCGCGGGGGTCGCGGCTGCCGAGATCGTCTCACATGCGCTCGGGAGCGCTCACCCCGAGCAGGTCGAGGCCGTTGCGCAGCACCTGACCGGTGGCGGAGTTCAGCTGCAGACGCGTGCGGTGCACCGTCTCGACCGGGTCGTCGCCCATCGGCGTGACGCGGCAGCTGTCGTACCAGCGGTGGTAGCTGCCCGCGAGCTCTTCGAGGTAGCGCGCGACGCGGTGCGGCTCGCGCAGCTCGGCCGCCTGCGCGACGACGCGGGGGAAGTCGGCCAGGGCGCCGAGCAGCGCGCTCTCGGTCTCGTGCACCAGCAGGCTCGCGTCGAACTCCGTCGCCTCGACGCCGAGCCCGGCGGCGTTGCGCGCCACGGCCTGCGTGCGGGCGTGCGCGTACTGCACGTAGAAGACGGGGTTGTCGTTCGTGCGGCGCTGCAGGATCTCGGGATCGAGCGTGATCGGCGAGTCGGCCGGGTAGCGCGCCAGCGAGTAGCGCAGCGCGTCGGTGCCGAGCCACGCCTGCAGGTCGTCGAGCTCGATGATGTTGCCCGCGCGCTTGGACAGGCGGGCGCCGTTGATCGTCACGAGCTGCCCGATCAGCACCTCGATGTCCTTCTGCGGGTCGTCGCCGGCCGCGCCCGCGATCGCCTTCAGACGGTGCACGTAGCCGTGGTGGTCGGCGCCGAGCAGGTAGATCTTGTGCTGGAAGCCGCGGTCGGTCTTCGACAGGTAGTACGCGGCATCCGCGGCGAAGTAGGTGTAGATGCCGTTGCCGCGGCGGATGACGCGGTCCTTGTCGTCACCGAACTCGGTCGTGCGCACCCAGATCGCGTCGTCGGCGTCGAAGACGTGGCCCTGCTCGCGCAGGCGCTCGACAGCACCGTCGACCGGGCTGACGCCGGTCGCCGCGTCGGGCGCGTGCAGCGCGCGCTCGCTGAACCACACGTCGAAGTGCACGTTGAAGCGCGCGAGCGACGCCGTGATGTCGGCGAGCTGCAGCTGGTAGCCGAGCTCGCGGGCGCGCGGCAGCGCATCGTCGTCGGAGAGGTCCTCGATGCTCGGCTCGGCCTCGAGCACGCGGGCGGCGAGGTCGGTGATGTACGCGCCCGGGTATCCGTTCTCGGGCGTGGGGCGTCCACGCAGCGCGGCGAGCACCGAGGCGCCGAAGCGGTCCATCTGCTCGCCGGCGTCGTTGATGTAGAACTCGCTGACCAGATCGGCGCCGGACGCCTTCAGCAGGCGCGCCATCGCGTCGCCGAGCGCGGCCCAGCGGGTGTGGCCGATGTGCAACGGGCCCGTCGGGTTCGCCGATACGAACTCGAGGTTGATCGACTGGCCGGCCGCGGAGTCGTTGTGGCCGTAGACGTCGCCCCGCTCGAGGATCGTCAGCGCGAGCGCACCCGCGGCCGCCGCATCCAGTCGGATGTTGAGGAAGCCGGGACCGGCGACCTCGACCGAGGCGACGCCGTCGATGCCCTGGATGCCCTCGGCCAGTTCCTGCGCGAGGTCGCGCGGCGCGAGCCCCCAGGGCTTCGCCAGACGCATCGCCACGTTCGTCGTCCAGTCGCCGTGATCGCGGTTGCGCGGGCGCTCGAGCACGATCCCGTCGGCCGTCGGGGCGGCGGCCTCGCGTCGCTCCGCGGCGGCGGTGACGACACGGAGGATGGCGGCGGAGAGCTCGGCGGGATTCACGGGCACCGAGTCTATTCGCCGCGACGGGTCCCCCTGTCCGAGTGGGCGCGGCGACGACGATCGCATCCCGCCGCCACCGCGTGCCGGAGCCGCCGCCACGCGCGACCGCGGCAGGATGTGCGCGTGAGCCGTTCCCTCCGCGCCCCTGTCCTGCTCGTCACCGCGGCCGCCGCCGCGCTCGCCCTGGTCGGCTGCACCCCGACCGGCGACGACGACGCCGCGTCCACGACGTCGCCCTCGCCGTCGAAGACCGCATCCGCGTCGCCCTCGCCCTCCGCCTCCGCGTCGGACCCCGCCGGCATCGACCTCGACTGCGGCGATCTCGTGTCGGCCGGCACCGTCTACGACTTCAACCCGAACTTCGTCCTGCTCGACGACCCCGACCTGCCCGCCGGCTCGGCCGCCGCCCAGGCCGAGGCCGACGGCGGTGTCGGGTGCGCCTGGCAGAACACGACGAGCGGCGTGCTGATCTACGTCTCGGCCGAAGCACGCGACGCCGACCAGCTCGCCGCGCTCGAGGCGACGGCCGGCACCGCGAGCGCGGACTACGCCGCCGACCGCGGCTACTTCGCCAGTTCCGGCGGCGTGGGCACGGCCTCCGCCGTCGAGGGGAGCGTGTGGATCGTGGCGTCCTCCGTCGTGTTCGGGCAGTCGCTCGACGCGAAGATCTTCGTCGACTCCGCGGCGGCGGCGGTCGCCTAGCCGGTTCCGGCCAGCACCTCAGGCGAGCAGCACCGGTCCCGCCCCCTCATCGGCAGCCAACCGCACGGAGCGGTGCGCATCCACGACCAGCGAGCGCAGCTCGAGGTCGGATCCCCAGTTCGTGAGGAACGCCGTGTCGGCGGCATCGCGACCGGTGGCGATGCGCACCAGCCCCTCGCGCGGCGCGAGCCGGGTCGCGTCGACGACCTCCCAGCGGCCGTCGACGTGCGCCTCGGCGACCGCGTGGAAGTCCATCGGCTCGAGCTGGGGCGCGTAGACGGCGGCGAGCCGCGCCGGCACGTCGAGCGCGCGCAGCAGCGCCACGGTCACGTGCGCGAAGTCGCGGCAGACGCCGCGTCCCGCGTCGAGCGTCGCGAGCGCGCCGTCGGTCGGCGAGCTCGAGCCGAGCTCGTAGGCGAGGCGCTCGTGCACCCACTCGCCGATCGCCGCCGGCAGCGACGTCGGGGCCACGCCCGCGAACTCCGACCTCGCCAGGTCGACCAGGGCATCCGACTCGGCGTACCGGCTCGGGCGCTGCGCCTCCAGCAGCTCGAGATCGCTTCCCTGCTCCGGCGACGGCGTCGGGCTCACGACGAGCGCGCCGTACTCGACGAGCAGATCGCCGGCCGGCGCCGACAGTCGGTGGATGCGCGTCCCGCGCTGCCCGCGCAGCTCCCGGCCCGTCAGCGCACGTCCGGCGCTCTCGATCCTCAGCGCCTCCTCGACCAGCCCCGGGCCCGACACGGCGACCGCGAGCGCGATCTCGGCGGGCTCGGACAGTCTCAGCTGCATCCGCGCCGTCACGCGGGTCGATGCCGGCGACGCGCCCGGCGCCGATGCCGGCTCCGCGTTCAGGTCCACAGTCGCTCCCAGTGCCAGGTCTCCCCCGAGCGGGTCGCGGCGACGCGATCGTGCGCCCGTCCCGTCGCGGCGGCCCAGAACTCCATCCGGTCCGGCGTGAGCCGGTAGGCGCGCCACGACGGCGCCACGATCTCGGGATCCGCGTCGAGCGCCGTCTGCGCGCTCTCCAGCAGCCGTGCGGCCTCGGCCTCGTCGGTGCGCGGCGAGCTCTGCCGATCCACCAGCATCTCGCGGCGCGCGAACGTGCTGCGCTCCCGGAAGTCGGCCGCGCTCACCTCGGTCGACGGCGCATCCACCGTGCCGCTCAGACGCACCTGCCGACCGTGCTCGCGCCAGTACAGCGTGAGCGCCGCCCGCGGGTTCGCGGCCAGATCGACGCCCTTCGGGCTGCGGGCCGACGACGAGAACCAGACCGCGTCGGCCGTGAGGTCCTTCACGATCAGCATCCGGTTCGCCACCGCGCCGTCGGCGCCGGCCGTCGCGAGCGCCGCGACATGGGGCTGCGGCAGGCCGTCATCGATCGCGGCCGACAGCCACTCCTCGAGCAGAGACAGCGGATGCGCGGGCAGCGCGGCGACGTCGAGACCGTCGAGACGGCCCTCGAGCACCGGCAGCGCCCGCAGCCGACGACGCCAGTCGCCGTGCTGCAGAACGGGTTCCTCGGCCATCCCGCCACGCTAGCGCGACCGCGCCGACGGACTCCGGCGATCGGGTAGGCTCGGCTCGCCGGCGTCTGTAGCTCAGTGGATAGAGCACCGCCCTCCGGAGGCGGGTGTCGGAGGTTCGAATCCTCTCAGACGCACTTCACACGTCATCCACAGCGCGTCGCACGACCACCACCGCACTCAGGCGTCCGCCGCGTGCGTCTGCAGGAACTCGTACAGCTCGCGATCATCGACGCCCGGGAACCGCCCGGCGGGCAGCGGCGAGAAGATGTGCGCGTGCACCTTCGCGCTCGACCAGGCGCGGCCGCTCCACCGCTCGGCCAGGTCGACCGGCGGCCTCTTGCAGCAGCTCGCGTCGGGGCAGCGTGAGGTCTCGCGCAGCGTCGTCTCCCGGCCGCGGAACCACTTCGCGTGCGCGAACGGCACCCCGACGGTGATCGAGAACTCGTCGTGGGTGCCCGTGCCGGTCTGGCTCGACTCGAAGAACGTGCCCTCGGGCGTGTCGGTGTACTGGTAGAACTCGGTCGTGCGATTCGTGCGCGCGAACGCGGTGCGGGCAGCCCAGTAGCGGCAGACCGGCTGTCCCTCGGTCGATCCCGTCACATCCACCGGCAGTCGCAGCCCGTCGTTCGCGTACGCCTTCGTGACGGCGCCGTCGTCGCCGACGCGCAGGAAGTGCACCGGGATGTCGAGGTGCACGGTCGCCAGGTTGAGGAAGCGCAGCGCCGCCGACTCGTGCGTGACGCCGAAGGCGTCGCGGAAGTCCTCGACGGCGATGTCGCGCTCGCTCTTGGCCTGCTGCAGGAACGCGATCGACTGCGCGAGCGGCATGAGGCACGCGGCCGCGTAGTAGTTGATCTCGAGCCGCTGCCGCAGGAAGTCCGCGTAGCTGCGCGGAGCGGTGTGCCCGAGCACCCGGTGCGCCATCGCCTGCAGCGCCATCGAGCGCAGGCCGTGACCGCCCGGGATGGATGCCGGCGGCAGGTAGATGCGCCCGTTCTCGAGATCGGTGACCGAGCGCGCCGAGTGCGGCAGGTCGTTGACGTGCACGAGCTGGAAGCCGAGGCGCTCGGCCATGCGACTGACCGTGCGGTGCGTCAGCGCGCCGGTCGTGTGTCCCGCCGCCTTCAGCTGCTCCTCGGCGAGGCGGTCGATCTCGGGCACGAAGTGGTCGCGCTCGCGCATCCACTCGCGGGTCTCGGTGTTGGCGCGGCGCGCCTCCTCGGGCGTCGCCACGGCCTCGGTCGCGCGGCGGGCGATCTCCCGGTGCAGGCCGACGATCGCTTCCAGCGTCTCGTCGCTCATCGTGCGGCCGGCTCGGATCGCGGGCAAGCCGAGCTCGGCGTAGGCGGCGCTGCTCTGCGCGCGGTCGAGCTCGATCTCGAGTGCGGCGCGCGCGCTCGGCGGCCGCTCGTCGAGCAGATCGGCGAGGGCGATGCCGAGTCGCTGCGCGATCGCGGTGAGCAGCGAGAGCCGCGGCTCGCGCCGCCCGTTCTCCATGAGCGAGAGCTGACTGCCGGCGATGCCGACGTCGGCGCCGAGCGCATCGAGGGTGAGACCGGCCTCGGTGCGGAAGTGCCGCATCCGCTGCCCCAGGGTGACGAGATCCTGCATGAGGTCACGATAGCGAAGGAATCACGATTCTTTCGAACCAATTCGGCCCGAACCGCGCTCGATCAGCGGTCAGAGTGGAGACAAGCGGGAAACCTCCCGCCGTTCCGCCCTCATCGCCGAAGGATGTGACCCGCGTGACCCTGCTCGACTCCCCCGAGACGACCGACCAGCACGACGACACCACCCCGGAGGCCGCCGGCTACGACGCCGAGCCGGTGCACGACGCGAGCTGGGCGCTCGCTCCAGAGGGCACGAATCCCGAGATCGTGGCGTGGGTCGAGCAGCTCGCCCATCTGCTCACGCCCGACACCGTCGTCTGGTGCGACGGCTCGGTGCGCGAGCGCGACGGCCTCAACCGGCTCATGGTCGCGAACGGCACGCTGATCCAGCTGAACCCCGAGCACCGCCCCTACAGCTTCCTGGCCCGCAGCCACCCGGCCGACGTCGCCCGCGTCGAGTCGCGCACCTTCATCTGCAGCGACGATGAGGCGGATGCCGGCCCCAGCAACAACTGGATCGCGCCGGGCGAGATGCGCGCGACCCTCGCCGGTCTCGCCGAGGGCGCCATGCGCGGCCGCACGATGTACGTGCTCCCGTTCTCGATGGGCCCGCTCGACAGCCCGCTCTCGCGGTTCGGCGTGCAGGTGACCGACTCCCCTTACGTCGCCGTGAGCACGGGCATCATGACCCGGATGGGCAGCGCGGCGCTCGAGCGCATCACGCCCGGCACCTCGTGGGTGCGCGCCGTGCACACGGTCGGCGCGCCGCTCGCTCCCGGCGAGGTCGACGTGGCCTGGCCGAGCAACGAGACGAAGTACATCTCGCACTTCCCCGAGACGCGCGAGATCTGGTCGTACGGCTCGGCCTACGGCGGCAACGCGCTGCTCGCGAAGAAGGCCTTCGCGCTCCGCATCGCCAGCGCGATGGCCCGCGACGAGGGCTGGCTGGCCGAGCACATGCTGCTGCTCAAGGTCACGAACCCGCGCGGTCGCGTCTTCCACGTCGCCGCCGCCTTCCCCAGCGCCTGCGGCAAGACGAACCTCGCGATGCTGCGGCCGTCGATCCCCGGCTGGCAGGTCGAGACGGTCGGCGACGACATCGCCTGGCTCGCCCCCGACTCCTGGGGCCGGCTCAAGGCGATCAACCCCGAGGCCGGATTCTTCGGCGTCGCACCCGGCACGGGCGTCTCGACGAACCAGACCGCGGTCGACACGCTCTGGGGCAACACGATCTTCACTAACGTCGCCCTGCAGGACGACGGCGACGTGTGGTGGGAGGGGCTGACGGACACTCCGCCGTCGAACCTCACGGACTGGCAGGGAGAGCCGTGGACGCCCTCCGCGGACCGCCCTGCCGCGCATCCGAATTCTCGATTCACGGTGGCGGCCGCCCAGTGCCCGACGATGTCGGACGACTGGGAGGACCCCGCCGGCGTCACCATCGACGCGATCATCTTCGGCGGCCGCCGGGCGACCAACGTGCCCTTGGTGGTAGAGGCGCGCGATTGGGATCACGGTGTCTTCCTGGGCGCCACGATCTCGTCTGAGCGCACGGCGGCCGCCGAGGGCACCATCGGAGAGCTGCGCCGCGATCCCTTCGCGATGGCGCCGTTCTGCGGCTACAACATGGCCGACCACTGGCAGCACTGGCTGGATGTGGGGGGCCAGCTGCGGCGCAGCGGTCGCGTGCCGCGCATCTTCCAGGTCAACTGGTTCCGCAAAGACGACGACGGATCCTTCCTGTGGCCGGGCTTCGCGGAGAACAGCCGCGTGCTGGCGTGGATCCTCGACCGGGTCGACGGCGTCGCCCCGGCCGTGCCGGGCCCGCTCGGCTGGACGCCGACGCCGGGCGCGCTGAACGTGCAGGGACTCGATCTCGCCGACGATGCGCTCGCGAAGCTGTTCGAGGTCGACCCGGCGGCGTGGAGCGACGAGCTCGACGACACCGAGCGCTTCTTCGGGACCTTCGGCGATCGCCTGCCGGAGTCGATGTCGCGTCAGCTGGCCGTGGTCCGCGAGCGCATCGAGGCCGTGGCCGCCGCGCGGGCGGAGCACGCCAGCGCCGCCTGAGCGACGGGAACGAGCACGGACGAGCCGCGGCCGAGCCGCCGCTGCGAGCCCGGTGATCCGATCAGCGTCGATCGGGTCGCCGGGCGCTCGGCATGTCTCGGTGCCGCATCCCAACGTTCCGACGCATCCACCCGTCTGAGACAGTGAGGGTCGTCCGATCCTCGCTTCGACGACGGAGGTGCGGCGCATGGCGCGGGACTGGGAGGCGGTGGTCGCCGAGCTCGTGCGCGTGCGCGGCGCGTCTCTGCTGCGCTACGCCACGCTCGTGAGCGGACGCCGCGACGAGGCCCCCGACCTGGTGCAGGATGCGCTGGTCAAGACCTTCGGCCGGCTGCGCAACGGCTTCACGGTCGAGAACGCCGAGCCCTATGTGCGGCGGGCGATCATGACGCTCTGGCTCGACCGGGCGCGGCGCTCCACTCGGTGGAGGGCGATCGCGCCGCTCGAGTACCGGCCCGACGAGCAGCCCTCGCCGGCGGGCGGCGTGGATGCGCGCCTCGACCTGCACCGCGAGCTGGAGCGTCTCTCGCCCCGCGAGCGGGCGTGCCTCGTGCTGCGGTACTACGACGACCTCAAGGTCGACGACATCGCGACGACGCTCGGCATCAGCGCGGGGACCGTCAAGCGCTACCTCAGCGACGGGCTGGCGAAGATGGCGATCGCGCTGGCCGACGACGGCACCGCCGAAGACCGCACGGGGACGGCGCCGCGACCGGCGCGCAACGGCGCCCGGCGCCGGGAAGGAGACCGTCGTGGACGAGTCTGAGCTGAGATCCCGGCTGCGCGATGACGACGCCGGCGGCGGCGAGATCGATCTGGATGCGGTGCTGCGCCGGTCCCGCTCGCGCCGGCGCCCGCGCGTGGCCCTGGTGGGCGGTGCGGCCGCGCTGCTGGTCGTGGCGCTCGCGGTGCCGGCCGTGAGCGCGCTCAGCCTCGGTGGCGGGGCGATGACCGCCGGATCCGCGGGCTCCTCCGCGAGCGAGCGCGCCGAGGACTCGGGCGCGGGCGCCGCCCCCGACCGGTCGACGGCGAAGCCGCTGAGCGGCGATGGAGACCGCGATGGCGACGGCGACACGCTGAGCGGAAGCGGCCTGCTGCTGCGCTGCGGCGCGGCGGTGCCCGACCCCGGCGGCACCGGTCTGACCCTCGTCCTGCGCCTCGATCCTCCTGCCGGCGGGGCTTCCGGCCAGCCGCTGACCGGCGTCGCGACGCTGACCAACACCGGGTCGACGTCGATCACCGGCTCCACGCCCGCCGTCGCGCAGTCGGGGCTCGCCGCCGGCGGGCGGTTCGCCACGGTGCACACGAGCCCGGACATCCAGTCGGTCCTCGCCGTCGATCTGGCGCCGGGGGCCGGCCTCGACATCCCCGTCTCGCTCGAGCTCGACGGCTGTCCCGCCGGCGCGATCGGCGCGGGCGACTACGCCGCCGTCGCGGCCGTGCGGGTGGTGCTCGACAGCGGCGTCACGCGGGCGGTCGTGAGCCGGCCCGTCGACGTCGCGATCGGCTGACGAGGGTCGCGCCGACCGCGCGCGGTCCGAGCGGCCTACAGTGGGCGGATGGCGGTCAGCTTCGTCGTCGTGCCCGAGTGGCAGGGATCCGGTTCCGCGCGCGCGATGCGCCTCATCGACGGGGCGCTCGCGATCCGCGACGATCTGCCGCCCGGCGCCACCACGACCCTCGAGGTGCCGCTCGAGGCGGGCGATCGCGAGGGCACGGGCGTTCACCGCTTCAGCTCGCTGCGCATCGTGCGCGAGCGCTTCGCCGACGCCGTGGCGCACCTGACAGATCCGGTCGTGCTGATCGGCGGCGACTGCGCGGCCGACTACGCCGGGGTCGCCCACGCCGCACGGCGCGCCGGAGACGCCCCGCCCGCCCTCGTCTGGCTGGATGCGCATCCCGACGCCAACGACGCCGCGAGCTCGCCGAGCGGCGACTTCAACGGGATGGTGCTGCGCGCGCTCGCCGACGACGGGGTCGTGGACCCCGCGCGCGTCGTGCTCGCCGGCGTCCGCAGCGTCGACGACGCCGAGGACGAGTGGATCGCGCAGAACCACGTGCCGGTCGTGCGGGCGGATCGCCTCGCCGACCCGGCGGCGCTCGTCGCCGCCGTCGCGGCCACGGGCGCGACGAGCGTCTACCTGCACGTCGACGTCGACGTGCTCGACCCGGCCGAGCTGCAGGGCATCGCCGGCCCCGAGCCCTTCGGCGTCACCACCGACACCCTGCTGAGCGCGATCCGCGCGCTGCGCGACCGCTTCACGCTCGCCGGCGCCGGGCTGACGCAGTACTCGCCCGCCGACGCCGAGGCGGTCTCCGATGACGCAGGCACGCTGCTGCGCATCATCGGCGCGCTGGCCCGCGGCGGGGCGGATGCGCGACCGGCGGGTTCCTGAACGACTCCCCCGACGCCCGGCGCGGCGTCGCCCGACCCGCGTAGCGTGACGACCATGCAGACACGCGAGACCGACGTCATCGTCATCGGAGCCGGCGCCGTGGGCGAGAACGTGGCCGACCGCACCGTGCAGGGCGGCCTCGAGACGGTGATCGTCGAGGCCGAGCTGGTCGGCGGCGAGTGCTCCTACTGGGCGTGCATGCCCTCGAAGGCGCTGCTGCGCAGCGCGGCGGTGCTGCGCGAGGCGCGCGCGGTCGACGGCGCGAAGCAGGCCGTGACGGGCGAGCTCGACGTCGCGGGCGTGCTGCGCCGCCGGGATGCGATGACCCACGACTGGAACGACTCCTCCCAGGTCGAGTGGCTGCAGGGCGCGGGCATCGACCTGGTGCGCGGCCACGCGCGGCTGAGCGGCGAGCGCGAGGTGACTGTGACGGCCGAGGACGGCACGACGACGGTCATCACGGCGCGTCACGCCGTCGTCGTGGCCACCGGGTCGGCGGCGCTGCTGCCGCACGTGCCCGGCCTCGCCGAGCTCGAGCCGTGGACGAGCCGTGAGGCGACCAGCGCGCACGAGGTGCCGCGACGGCTGATCGTGATCGGCGGCGGCGTGGTCGGCGTCGAGATGGCGACCGCCTACGCCGGCTTCGGCAGCGAGGTGACCGTGCTCGCGCGCGGCGGGCTGCTCGGCGGGCTGGAGGCCTTCGCCGCCGACGCGGTCGAGGCGGGGCTGCGCGAGCTGGGCGCGACCGTGCGCACCGGCGTCGACGTCGTCGCCGCGCGCCGTGACGGCGCCGACAAGATCATCGAGCTCGGCGACGGCAGCACGGTGGCCGCCGACGAGGTGCTGGTCGCGACCGGGCGCGTGCCGCACACCGCGGACCTCGGACTCGAGAGGGTCGGCCTCGAGCCGGGCGCCTGGCTCGACGTCGACGACACGCTGCGGGTGCGCGGCGTCGACTGGCTCTACGGCGTCGGCGACGTCAACCACCGCGCGCTGCTCACGCACCAGGGCAAGTACCAGGCGCGCGCCGCCGGCGATGTGATCGCCGCGCGCGCGCAGGGCCGCCCGGTCGACGACGCGCCGTGGGGCGTCCACGTCGCCACGGCCGACCACAGCGCCGTGCCGCAGGTCGTGTTCGCGCATCCCGAGGTCGCCGCCGTCGGCCACACCGAGAAGACCGCGCGGGATGCGGGACTCGCGGTGCGCGTGATCGACTACGACCTCGCGTGGGTCGCCGGCGCGTCGACTCAGTCCGACGACTACCAGGGGGCGTCGCGTGCGATCGTCGACGAGGACCGCGGCCTGCTGGTCGGCGTGACGCTCGTCGGTCCGGCGGTCGGCGAGCTGCTGCACGCCGCCACGATCGCGATCGTCGGCGAGGTGCCGATCGACCGGCTCTGGCACGCCGTGCCGCCGTATCCCACCGTGAGCGAGGTGTGGCTGCGGTGGCTCGAGTCGTTCGGCCGCCCGACGACCTGACGGGCGACGACCTGACGGGCGACGAGCCGAGCTCGCGCGACCCGAGTCGGCTCGCGCGCCTCTGCGTCGCCGTCGCCCGCGTGCGCTGGCTGCGCGCGCTGCTGCTCGCCCCCGTCGTGGCGCTGCCCGGCTACGCGTTCGCGACGGCGTGCGGGTGGATCTGGGGCGCGGCGATACTGCTCGCCGTCGAGCCGCGCTCGCGCGGGGGCGTGGTCGTCTGCGCCGGGCTGCCCGCCTGGGCGTTCGGCCGCGGCGGCTCCACGATCGGCGCGATCTACCTCACCCGGGATAACGTCGACGAGCGGGTGCTGCGGCACGAGGCCGTGCACCGCGCGCAGTGGCGGCACTACGGGCTGGCGTTCATCCCGCTGTATCTCGCCGCCGGGCAGGATGCCCGCACCAATCGCTTCGAGGTCGAAGCCGGACTCGCCGACGGAGGCTACGCATGAGCACGATCGTCATCACCGGTGCCAGCTCGGGGATCGGGCGCGCCGCCGCGCTCGCGCTCGCCGCCGAGGGGCACGAGGTCGTCGTCGTCGGACGCGACCCCGATCGCACCCGTCAGGTCGCCGAGGCGATCGGCGGCACGCACCACCTCGCCGACTTCGACTCGCTCGCCGACGTGCGGCGTCTGGCCCGCGAGCTCGCCGAGGCCCACGAGCGCATCGACGTGCTGGCCAACAACGCCGGCGGCCTGCACCCGGTGCGCGAGCAGACGCCCGACGGCGTCGATGTGACCTGGCAACGCAACGTGCTCGCGCCCTTCGTGCTGACGACCGAGCTGCTGCCGACCCTGACCGCGAGCGGCACGCGCGTGCTCTTCACGGGCAGCGTCGCGCAGGGCTTCGGCGCGGTCGATCCGGTCAATCCGGGGCGGGCGGGGCGCCCGTGGATGCGCGGCTGGCCCGCCTACGGAGCCGCCAAGCGCGCCGACATCATGCTCGCAAAGGAGCTCGCGCGGCGCACGGGGCTCGAGAGCTACTCGTTCCACCCCGGCTTCATCGCGAGCCGCTTCGCCGGCCTCGACCAGAGCGTCGTCGCCCCGGTCGTCGCCCGCGTCGCCGGCAGCCCCGAGGAGGGCGCGTCGCCGCTGATCTTCCTCGCGACCGCTGAGCTCGGCGGCATCCCGAACGGCACCTACTTCGACCGGCTGAAGCCCGAGGGCCGGCTGTCGGCGCAGGCGGAGGACCCGGCGGAGGGCGCGCGGCTGTGGGAGTCGCTCGAGCGGCTGGCGGCGCGCATCCCGTCGGCCTGACCGCCGCAGCTCGGTCGCGCTGAACGTCACGATTCGGTCCTGCTGAGCGTCGCGACACCGGGCGCCCGGCCCGTCTCGGCGCACGAGTCCCGCTAGCGTGGTGGCCTGTGAGTCTCGTACCCGACGGCCCTGCACCCCGCTCCGTGATGTCCCGCGACGGCCTGCCCATCGCGACCTACGACTTCGGCGAGGCCGAGGGCCTCGACGAGCGCGCGCCGACCGTGCTGGCCGTGCACGGCTTCGCCTCGAGCGCCCGCGCGAACTGGCTCGCGACGGGCTGGGTGCGCGAGCTCGGTCGAGCCGGGGTGCGGGTGATCGCCCTCGACCAGCGCGGGCACGGCGCGAGCGGGCGACCGCACGAGTCGGAGGCGTACTCGATGCAGGCGCTCGTCGATGACGTCGTCGACGTGCTCGACACCTACATGATCGACGAGTGCGCCTACGTCGGCTACTCGCTCGGCGCCCGCGTCGGCTGGCACGCCGCGCTCGAGATCCCCGAGCGGCTGACCCGCCTGGTGCTCGGGGGCATCCCCGACGGCGACCCGCTCACCCGGTTCCGAGTGGATGAGGCCCGCGCCTTCGTCGACCACGGCACGCCCGTCGGGGATCGGCTCACGCAGGCCTATCTGACGATGGCCGGCGGCGTCGCCGGCAACGACCTGGCCGCGCTCGTCGCGCTGGTCGGCGGGATGCGCGGCGGCCTGCAGCCCGACCCGGCCGACCCGCCGCAGCAGCCGGTGCTGTTCGCGACCGGCAGCGAGGACTCCATCATCGAGAAGTCGCGCGCGCTCGCTGCCGCGACACCGCAGGGCGAGTTCATCGAGATCCCGCGCCGCAACCACTTCAACGCGCCGGTCGCGCGGGAGTTCCGTCAGGCGGGCGTGGAATTCGTGACGCGCGACTGAGCGCCCGCGCGATGGAGCATCAAGCGCGGCGGGAGCGACGACCCGGTCAGGCCGAGGTGATGGCGTGCGCCGACCGCTCGCCCGCGATCCAGGCGTAGACGCGGTGCTCCTGCTCGAGCTCCAGCGGCAGCATCTCGGCCAGGTAGGCGTCGACCGCGGTGCGCAGCGACTGACCGCGCTCGCGCACGAGCCAGCTGACGCAGACGCGTCCCGGCGTCTCGAGGTGCCCGATGCGGCTCTCCGACTCGACCTCGACGAAGACACGGCCGCGGGCCCGAGCCGGCAGCGTCGCCACGAGGGTCTCGATCACGGGCAGATCCGTCTCGTCGGCGGCGAGCAGGATCGTGTCGCCGTCGGCGGGCTGCCAGCTGACGGCAGCGGCCAGGACGTCGGAGAGGAGCATGATGGGGCAAGTATAGGCTTACCTAAACTGTTCCGCATCCCTGTCGCGGCTGGGAGATCGCCGCATCCGGGAGCGACGTCGGCGACCGCGTCGTCCGCGCCGGCTCACCACTGCGGCGGGTGCCGTCGCTCCCAGTGCAGGCGCCGCTCCAGCTGCGCGCCGATCGCGAGCAGCACGTCCTCCCGCCCGGGTCGCCCGATCAGCTGCACGCCCATCGGCAGCCCGTCGGCGGTCTCGTGCACGGGCAGGGTGATCGCGGGAAGGCCGACGACGTTCACGAAGCTCGTCCACGGCGTGTAGGCGCACTGCTGGGCGAAGTTGCGCTCCGGATCCTCCGCGTCGTACCAGCCGAGCGGCCGCGGCGTCATCGCCAGGGTCGGCGTGAGCACGGCGTCGTAGCTCGCGAAGCGGCGGATGACCCGCCGCTCGAAGGCGCTGAGCCACGACAGCGCCCGCGCGAGGTCGCGGGCGGGCAGCTCGCGGCCGACGCCGATCAGCCAGCGAGTGAGCGGCTCCAGAAGCTCCATCCGCTCCCCCTCGACCGGGATGCCGGCCGCGCCGCCCTGCCACACGGCGCGGAACGCGGCGGCGTAGTCGGGCTCGGGATCGGGGTCGAACTCCTCGAGGCCGTGACCCAGCGCATCCAGCTCGCGCAGCGCGACCGCGAGGGCGTCGTCGCTCTCGGGCTCGGGCGCGATCTCGTACGACGCCGACCATGGCGACCAGCGCGTGACGCCGATCTGGAACCGCCCCTCGCCGCGCACGGCGGCGTTGAGGTAGGCGCCGCCGTCCCAGCTGGGGGCGACGGTCGCGTGATCGGGCTCGCTCGCGCCGATCAGCGCATCCAGCAGGAGGGCCGCGTCGGCGACGGTGCGCGCGAGCGGGCCGGGCACGACGAGTCCCCCGAGGCTGTCGAGGCCGCTACCGGCCGGGATGCGCCCGCGCGAGGGCTTGAGACCGACGAGCCCGGTGGCGGCGGCCGGGATGCGCACGCTGCCGCCCCCGTCGGTTCCGGGGGCGACCGGCAGCAGCCCGGCCGACACGGCGACGGCCGCGCCGCCGCTCGAGCCGCCGGCGCCGCGCGTGGTGTCCCACGGCGTGCGGGCCGGCGGAGCGGCGAGCGACTCGGTGTAGCTGGGCATGCCGAATTCGGGGGCGTTGGTCTTGCCGAGGCTGATGCCGCCCGTCGCGTCGAGGGCATCGGCGAGCTCGTCGCTCTTCTCGGGCACGTAGCCGGCGAAGGCGCGGGAGCCGTAGCCGGTCGGCACGCCGGCGCGGGCGGTGAGGTCCTTGTCGGCGAGCGGGAGGCCCCACAGGGCGGCGGCGCGGCCGGGCTGCGCCGCCAGCTGCTCGGCGCGGGCTCGCGCGGTCTCGGGCGTGACGGTCACGAAGGCGCCGAGGCCCGCATCCAGGCGCTCGATGCGGGCGAGGTAGTGATCGACCAGCTCGCGCGGCGCGATCTCGCCACGGCGGAGCCAGTCGAGCTGGTCGACGGCGCTGAGGTGATGCAGCTCGAACACGCGTCGAGCCTAGGGCCGGGGGTTGACAGACCCTCGATCGCCTGATTGGTTCGTTACATGACTAATGAACCAACCAGCCAAGGCTGCTGCACGGTTCGCGCGCGGATCGAGCAGATCCGTGGATGAGGGTCGCCCGATCTTCCTGCAGATCGCCGAGCAGATCGAGAACGACATCATCTCCGGGCAGCTGCCCGAGGAGACCCAGGTCCCCTCGACCAACGAGTTCGCCGCCTTCCACCGCATCAACCCCGCCACCGCCGGCAAGGGCGTCAATCTGCTCGTCGAAGCCGGCGTGCTCTACAAGAGGAGAGGAATCGGGATGTTCGTCGCCGAGGGCGCTCGCGCCCGCCTCATCGACGATCGCCGCACGCGCTTCGCCGACCAGTACGTCACGCCGCTGCTCGCCGAGGCCGCCAAGCTCGGCATCACCCCCGAGCAGCTGAGCACCATGATCACCGAGAGGAGCACCTCATGACCGCCGTCGTGAGAACCCGCGGACTCAGCCGTCACTACGGCGACGTCACCGCGGTCGACGACGTCTCGATCGAGTTCGAGCAGAACCGCATCCACGGCCTTCTGGGCCGCAACGGCGCGGGCAAGACGACACTCATGTCGCTGCTGACCGGCCAGGAGTTCGCCTCGGCCGGCACGATCGAGGTATTCGGCCAGTCCCCCGTCGAGAACGCCGACGTGCTCTCGCACGTCTCGTTCATCCGCGAGAGCCAGCGCTACCCCGAGGACTTCCAGGTGCGCCACGTGCTCGCCACCGCGCCGCGGTTCCTGCCGCACTGGGATCAGGAGTTCGCCGACCGCCTCGTCGAGGAGTTCCGACTGCCGGTGAAGCGCCGCATCAAGAAGCTCTCGCGCGGCCAGCTCAGCGCCGTCGGCGTGATCGTCGGCCTCGCCGGTCGCGCCCCGCTGACCTTCTTCGACGAGCCCTACCTGGGCCTGGATGCGGTGGCCCGCCAGCTGTTCTACGACCGCCTGCTCGAGGACTACAGCGAGCACCCGCGCACGATCGTGCTCTCGACGCACCTGATCGACGAGGTCGCGAACCTGCTCGAGCACGTCGTCGTGATCGACGACGGCCGCATCATCGTCGACGAGGACGCCGAGACCCTGCGCGGCTCGGCCACCACCGTCGTCGGGCCGCGCACCGCGGTCGACGCCTTCGTGGGCACCCGCGAGGTGCTCGGCCGCGAGGGCATCGGGGGTCTCGCCTCGGTGACCGTCGCCGGCCTCGACGCCGACGAGCGGCGCGACGCCGCGGCCGCGGGCCTCGAGCTCGCCCCCGTGTCGCTGCAGCAGCTCGTCGTGCGACTCACCGGAACCAGCGAGAAGGAATTCGAGAAGAGCGCATGACCACCGCGACCCTCACCCCGTCCACGCCCCGGCTGTCGCGTCGCCTCGGCGACATCGTGCGACTGCACCTGGCCAACCCGATGACCGTCATCGTGGTGCCCCTGCTCGTGCTCACCGCGATGTTCGCCGTCATGATCGCGATCGCCCTGATGATCGTGATCGGCACCGGCGACAGCTCGGCGGCCGCGAGCTTCTCGAAGGGGTTCCAGTACAGCGGCACCTCGTTCTACATCTTCGTCTACATGATGGTCGTGGCCGTGCAGGCCATGAACGCGACCTTCGCCTACGCCCTCGGGCTCGGCGTGACGCGCCGCGACTACTACCTCGGCTCGGCCGTGACCTGGGTGCTGTTCTCGGTGGCCTGGTCGATCCTGTTCCTCGTGCTCGGCGCGATCGAGCAGGCGACGCGCGGCTGGGGCATGAACGTGCGCATGTTCACGGCGATCTACTACGGCGAGGAGCCGGTGGGCCGCGCGGTGATCGTGTTCTGCGCGTTCCTGTTCTTCTTCTTCGCCGGAACTGCGGCCGCCGCCGTGTTCGTGCGCTGGAAGGCGCTCGGCGTCACGGTCATGCTCGTCGGGCTCGCGTTCGTGCTCGTCGGCCTGGGCTTCATCGTGACCCTCACCGCGAACTGGCCGGCCGTCGGCGCGTGGTTTGTGGCGTCGGGTCCGCTCGGGGTCGCGCTGTGGAGCCTCGTGCTCACCGCGCTGCTCGCGGTCGCCGGCTGGGCGCTGCTGCGGAGGGCGACGCCCCGCGGCTGAGCAGAGCCGCACACGAGAGGCCCGCATCCATTCCTCGGATGCGGGCCTCTCGTCGTGAGATCCGGCTACTTGAGCGACTTCTGCAGCAGCACCGTGCCGAGCCAGCGCCCGAACTTGAAGCCGACCTTGCCCATGTGGCCGATCTGCTTGAAGCCGAAGCGCTCGTGCATCGCGATCGAGGCGTCGGCGCCACGGTCGGCGATGACCGCGATGATCTCCTTGATCCCGGCCGCCTTCGACTGGGTGATGAGCTCGGCCAGCAGCACCTTGCCGAGGCCCTTGCCCGTGGATGCGGGCCGCAGGTAGATCGAGTTCTCGACCGTGAAGCGGTAGGCCGCCTTCGGCTTCCACGGGAAGACGTAGGCGTAGCCGATGAGCTGCTTCGACGGGGTCACGGCGACGATCCACGGGTAGCCCAGCTTGCGCACCGCGGCCAGTTTCGCCCGCATCTCCTTCAGGGTCTGCGGGTCCTCGTCGAAGGTGACCGTCGTGTTGGCGACGTAGTGGTTGTAGATCTCGAGCATGTCGGGAACGTCGCTCGCCTCGGCGGCGCGCAGCTCGTAGGAGAACTCCGGCTCGGCCGGAGCGGCCGGGCGCAGGTGCCGGGGCAGCTGACGGCGCGGGTTGTATTCCTCTTCGAGCATCCGCATCCCCTCGCCGGTCGGCCGAGCGCCGGGATGTCCGCGCGGCCGGCGTGATCAGGTGACGTCGCGGCGCCAGGTGGTGAGCGACCCCGCGATCGTGAGCACCGCGGCGATGCCGAGGAGCACGAGACCACCTTGCCACTGCTCGAGCGGATCCGCGGCTCCCCCGCTGATCGAGGTGAAGAGACTCGACCCGACCAGCGCGTCGCCGGCGGCGCCGGGCAGGAAGCGGCCGATCTCGGCCGTCCAGTCGGCGAAGGCCGACGCGACACGCAGGATCGGCTCGATGAACTGCGTGAAGGCGAGCACGACCACGATCACGACCACCTGATTCGGCAGCAGGGTGCCGAGTCCGACGCCGATCAGGCTCCAGAGCACCATCGCGAGCACGATGCGGCCGAGCAGCGCCCAGGTGTCGCCGTCGCCGAGTTCGGTGTCGATGCCGAACACCGCGAGCAGTCCGCCCCCGATTCCGACGGTCGCGACGAGGCCGACCAGCGCGAAGACGATGCCGACGACGACTCCCGCCGCGAGTTTGCCGACGAGCACCGAGGCGCGGCGCGGTGTCGCGAGCAGCGTCGGGGTGAGGGTCTGGAACCGGAACTCGGTCGTGACGGCCAGCGCTCCGACGAGAACCAGGAAGACGTAGCCGACCGAGGTCGCCAGGCTGTACACGAGCGGGGCGACGTCGATGCCGCCGGCCGCGAAGGGGCTGTTCTGCTGGTCGCTCGCGGCGCCCGCGATCGCGGCGAAGCCGCCGGCACTGACGCCGACATAGAGCAGCATCACGAGGGCGAGCAGCCAGGTCGAGCGCACGGTGCGCAGCTTGATCAGCTCGGAGCGGAAGGAGCGGAGCGCGCTCATCGGCGCACCTCCCCCGGGCCGTGAGCGGAGGGTCCGACCGCATCGCCCCCGGCCGCATGCGCCGCCGCCGGATCGGCGCCGACCAGGTGAAGGAAGACATCTTCGAGACCGTCGCGTTCGGGGGCGAGCAGGGTGAGCGGCACGCCGGCGCGGTGAGCGCGCAGGCCGATCTCGCCCGGCTCGAGCCCGGTGACGACGAAGCCGTCGGCCCCGGCTGCGACGACGGCGCCGGCGAGTGCCGCGCCGAGCGCCGGGCGGTCCGCCGCATCCACGCGCACCCGCGCACCGCCCCCGGCCGACATGGCGGCGAGGTCGCCCTGGTAGACGATGCGGCCGCGCGCGATGACGACCGCGCGGTCGACCGTCTGCTGCACCTCGCTCAGCAGGTGCGACGACACGAGCACCGTGCGGCCCTCGGCGGCGTAAGCGCGCAGCAGCTCGCGGATCCAGCGGATGCCCTCGGGGTCGAGGCCGTTGATGGGCTCGTCGAGCACGAGCACGCCCGGGTCGCCGAGCAGCGCGAAGGCGAGGCCGAGGCGCTGGCGCATGCCGAGCGAGAAGCCGCCGACGCGGCGCCGCGCCACCGAGTCGAGGCCGACCTTGACGAGCGCGGCGTCGGCGGAGGCGAGAGGCAGTCCGGCGGCCGCGGCCGCCACGCGCAGGTGGTCGCGCGCGCTGCGCCCGGCGTGGAAGCTCGAGGCCTCGAGCGCGGTGCCGACGACGCGCAGCGGGTCGGCGAGCTGAGCGTAGGGACGCCCGTCGAAGGTGGCGCTGCCGCTCGTCGGACGCACGAGGCCGAGCAGCGACCGCAGCGTCGTCGTCTTGCCCGCGCCGTTCGGGCCGAGGAAGCCCGTCACCACACCGGGCTCGACGCGGAAGCTCAGATCGTCGACGGCCGCGACGCCGCCGAAGCGCTTGGTCAGATGCGAGAACTCGATGACGGCGCCAGAGACCATGCTCCGAGTCAAGCATCGCTCAGGGTCGCGGCCCTGGGAATCCCGTGGGGATGAGGACGGGGTGACGCGGTCAGCCGGGGATGCGCCAGTCCACGGGCGCGGCGCCCTGCGCCTCGAGGGCCGCGTTCGCTCGGCTGAACGGCTTCGACCCGAAGAACCCCGACGATGCCGACAGCGGGCTGGGGTGCGCGGACGCGATGATCGGGGTGTCGCCGAGCATCGGCCGCAGCGTGCCCGCATCCCGGCCCCAGAGGATCGCCACGAGCGGCTGCGGTCGGGCGACGAGCGTCTGGATCGCCCGCTCGGTGACCGCCTCCCAGCCCTTGCCGCGGTGCGAGGCGGCCGAGCCGGCCCGCACCGTCAGCACGCGGTTGAGCAGCAGCACGCCCTGGTCGGCCCAGGCGGTGAGGTCGCCGTGCTCGGGCGTGGTCACGCCGAGATCGTCGCGCAGCTCGCGGTAGATGTTGCCGAGGCTGCGCGGGATCGGCCGCACGTCGCGGTCGACCGCGAACGACAGGCCGATGGGATGACCGGGCGTCGGATACGGGTCCTGCCCGACGATGAGCACGCGCACGGCGTCGAAGGGGCGGGTGAATGCCTTCAGCACGGCGTCGCCGGCCGGCAGGTAGCGCCGCCCGGCCGCCGTCTCGGCGCGCAGGAACTCCCCCATCTCGTGCACCCGCGACTCGACCGGGGCGAGCGCGCGCGCCCAGCCCGGGTCGACGAGCTCGGCGAGCGGCGCGGCGGTCACTCGCCTCCCCCGAGCGTCGCCACGGCGACGCCGTCGTCGGTCTCGACGATCTGCCAGACGTTGCCCGCCCCCGCCACGGCGAGCTCGTCGCCGACGATCAGCACCGTGCCCTCGTCGATCGCGACGCCGCCGGGAACCAGGCCGGCCTGGGTCGCCGCGACGAGCCGCGAGAGCGTGCCCCACTGGGCGGCGTGCACGTCGATCGCCAGGTCGACGAGGCCGAGCCCAGAGACGATCGTGACCTCCTCGAGGTCCTCCGCGGACTCGGAGGGGCAGACCGGGATGCCGTCGATGCGCCAGCCGCCGATGAGCGCGTGCTCGGCGGCGATCATCGCGCCGGCCGAGAAGCCGAGGTACGGCAGGCCGTCGGCCACGAGCAGCCGCACCTCGTCGTAGAGCGGTTCGAGGGCGTGGTGGTAGGCCGGAGTGAGACCGCCGCCGACCAGGAGGCCGTCGATATCCGAGAGCACCGAGCTCGGCAGCTGCTCCCCCTCGGCGACGACCGTGACGATCGGATCGCACGGGCCGACCGCCTCGAGCGCGGCGCGATAGGAACGGCGCACCTCGCCATCATCGGCGTCCTCCTCGGCCACGACGATCACGCCGAGCCGCGGCACCATGCGCGAGCTGCCCGCCGCGCGCGCCGACGCCTCGGCGATGAACCGCCCGTACACCTCGGGGTCGCCGGACTCGCGCCAGCCTCCGCCCACCAGATGGATGCTCACCCGGGCTCCTTCCGTCCGAGCCAGGCTATCGGCGCGGAGGGTGCGGCTGAGGTCTGCTCGGCCCTAGCATCCGTTCATGGTCACGACCCCGCCACCCGTCGCTCCCTCGCGCGGGCTGGGCGCGGTCACCTTCTCGCTCGTCGGGTTCCTGTTCCTGGTCGAGCTGGCGAGCGGCATCCTGCAGGGCTACTACGTGCCGTTGATCAGCGACATCGTGCGGCATCTCGGCATCCACGACGCCGACTTCAACTGGTTCGAGGCCGGCCAGCTGCTGCTCGCGGCCGCGACGGTGCCGCTGCTGGCGAAGCTGGGCGACATGTTCGGGCACCGCAAGCTGCTGCTCGGCTCGATCGCCGTCACCGCGCTCGCCGCGTGGGCGCTCGTGCTCGCGCAGGACTTCACGACCTTCCTCATCGCCTGGTCGCTGCAGGGCGTGGCGGCCGTCTGGCTGCCGCTGGAGGTCGCGCTGATCTTCGATCGCGGCCGGCGCACGGGCACGGCGGCGTCGGCCACCCGGCGCTCGGCCGGCCTGCTGGTGGTCGCCCTCGAGGTCGGCGCGATCGCCGGCGCGCTCGGCGGCGGGCGTCTGTTCTCGGCGCTCGGCGAGCAGGTCGCGCCGACGCTCGTCGCGCCGGCCGTCGTCGTCTCGCTGGTGTTCTTCGCGGTGCTGTTCGGCGTGCCCGAGTCGGAGCCGCTGCCGGGGCGCCGGCTCGACGGCGGCGGGTTCGCCCTGCTCGCGCTGAGCCTGATCCTCATCACGGGCGGGCTGACGTTCCTGCGGCTCAACGGGCCCGGCGCCTGGTGGGTCTGGGCGTGCATGCTGGCCGGCCTGCTCGTGCTGGTGCCGTGGGCGCGGCACGAGCTGCGGCATCCCGACCCCGGCATCGACCTGCGCACGCTCGGTCGCCGCGCGATGTGGCCGGTGCAGCTGACGGCCGGCCTGTTCGGCATCAGCGTGCTCGGCGCGCAGGTGCCGCTCTCGACCTACGCCGGCACCGATCCGGCGAACGGCTACGGGCTCGGGCTGGATGCGGGTGATCGCTCGATCGTGATCGGCATCTACCTCGTGGCGCTCATCGTCGGCGCCGCGGTCTTCGCCGCCCTCTCGCGCCGGGTGCGGCCGCGCTCGATGCTGCTCGTCGCCGCGCTGCTCGTCGCGGCGGGCTACCTGCTCTTCGTGCCCTTCCACCTGCAGCTCTGGCAGGTGCTGACGAACATGGTGATCGTGGGCCTCGGCGGCGGCGCGCTCGTGGCGGCCCTGCCCTCGGCGGCGGCTGCCGCGGCGCCGCGCGGGCAGACCGGGGTCGCGACCGGCCTGACGAACACGACCAAGACGATCGGCGGCAGCTTCGCCTCCAGCATCTTCGGCGTCGTGCTCGCGACGGGCGCCGGGGTCACGGTGGCCTCGCTCGCGGGCTATCTGACCGTCTGGATCGTCTGCGGGATCGGCGCCCTCGCTGCGTTCGGCGCGCTGCTGCTCGTGCCCCGCTCGGCCTTCTCCGACGCGGAGCAGCCGCCCGTGGCGACGCCGGCGGAACCGCACAGCCCCGCGGTGTGATCGCTCCGAATCCCTTGCCGCGACGCCGGTTCTGATCGAGGATCGGCCCACGCGTGTTCAAAGGAGAGCGCATGTTCCCGAGTCCCTTCGCCGACGAGCGCATCCCCGCCGTCAGCGTCTTCGACTACCTGTTCGCCGACGTGGCCGACGACGACCTCGACCGGGTCGCGCTGATCGACGGCCCGAGCGGCGCCGAGACGACCTACCGTCAGCTGATCGGCCAGGTGCTCGCGCTGGCCGGCGCCCTGGCGCAGGACGGCATCGGCGTCGGCGACGTCGTCGCTCTGCACTGCCCGAACAGTCCCGCCTTCGCGACGGCGTTCCACGGCATCCTGCGCTCGGGCGCGACGGCCACGACCGTGAACGCGCTGTTCACCGCCGAGGAGATCGTGAAGCAGCTGCGCGGCTCGGGGGCGCGACTGCTGCTGACCGTGTCGCCACTGCTCGAGGCGGCGCGCGCAGCCGCGCACGAGGCCGGACTCGAGGACGCGGCGATCGTCGTGCTCGACGGGGCCGAGGGGTTCCGCTCGCTGCGCGACCTGCTCGCCCTCGGCGCGCCGGCGCCCGAGGTCTCGTTCGACCCCGCGACGCACGTCGCGGTCATGCCCTACTCCTCGGGCACGACCGGCAACCCCAAGGGCGTCATGCTCAGCCACACGAACCTGGTGGCGAACGTGCAGCAGTGCGCGCCCGTGCTCGACATCCGCCGCGACGACCGCCTCCTGGCCGTGCTGCCCTTCTTCCACATCTACGGCATGACGGTGCTGCTCGACCTCGCCCTGAGCCGGCGCGCGGCGCTCGTCACGATGCCGCGCTTCGACTTCGTCCAGTTCCTCGAGCTGATCCAGAGCCAGCGGCTCACGTTCCTGTTCATCGCCCCGCCGATCGGCGTCGCGCTCGCCAAGCACCCGCTCGTCGACCAGTACGTCCTGAGCAGCGTGCGCGGGCTCATGTCCGGCGCCGCGCCCTTCGACACCGCGCTCGGCGAGGCCGTGCAGGCGCGCACCGGCGCCCGCGTGCAGCAGGGCTACGGCATGAGCGAGTCGAGCCCGGTGTCGCACGTCATCCCGCCCGACCGGCACGACATCCCGATCGGCTCGATCGGCGTGCCCATCGCCAACGTGCAGTGCAAGCTCATCGACGTCGAGACCGGCGACGAGATCACCGAGCTCGACGGCGACGACGGCCGGTCGCGGTCAGGCGAGCTATGGATGCGCGGCCCCAACATCATGCTCGGCTACCTCGGCGATCCGGAGGCGACCGCCGCGACCGTCGACGCCGAGGGCTACCTGCACACCGGCGACATCGCGCAGGTCGGACCGCTCGGCGAGTTCTACATCGTCGACCGGCTCAAAGAGCTCATCAAGTACAAGGGCTACCAGGTGCCGCCGGCCGAGCTCGAGGCGCTGCTGCTCACGCATCCCGAGATCAGCGACGCGGCCGTGGTCGGCGCCGCCGACGAGGAGGCCGGCGAGGTGCCGAAGGCCTTCGTGGTCAGGATCGAGGGCTCGACGCTCGACGAGCAGGCCGTCATGGACTTCACCGCCGAGCATGTCGCGCCCTACAAGCGGGTGCGACAGGTCGCCTTCATCGACGCCGTGCCGAAGTCGACGGCGGGCAAGATCCTGCGCAAGGAGCTGCGCGGGCGCTGAGGCACGAGCGGTCGGTGCGGCCGGGCGGCTCCCGCCGGTGCCGCCCGGCTCAGGCCTTTGGCGTCAGCGGCCCGCGCGCGACCTTGTGCGGCGCCGCCTGCGCGACCGGCTTGATCGTGACGACGTCGAGGTTGACGTGCCCGGGCAGCTCGATCGCGTGCACGATCGCCTCGGCGATGTCGTCGGCGCTCAGCGGGTTCTCGACGCCCTGGTAGACCGCGTCGGCGCGCTCCTGGTCGCCGGCGAAGCGCACGAGCGAGAAGTCGGTCTTGACCATGCCGGGGGCGATCTCGATCACGCGCAGCGGCTCGCCCGAGAGCTCCAGGCGCAGGGCGCCCATGAGCGCGTGCGCCGCGAACTTGGCCGCGTTGTACCCGCCGCCGCCCTCGTAGGGAACCTGCGCGGCGATCGAGGTGATGGTCAGGATGTCGGCGTTGCCGTGCTCGGCGGCGCCGGCTCGCAGCGACGGCAGCAGGGCGCCGATCAGCTGCTTCACCGCGATGACGTTGATCTCGAACATCGCGCGCCAGTCGGCCGCGTCGCCCGTCTCGACCGGGTCGAGGCCGAAGGCGCCGCCCGCGTTGTTCACGAGCGCGTCGAGGGGCCCGAGCGCCGCGATCTCGTCGGCGGCGCGCGCGAGGTCGGCGTCGGACGTGAGGTCGGCGACGATCGGGATGAGCCCGATCTCGGCGCGGAGCGCCTCGAGGCGATCGGCGCGGCGGGCGACGCCCACGACCTCCCAGCCGCTCGCGGCGAAGCGGCGTGCGGTCGCCTCCCCGATACCCGAACTGGCTCCCGTCACGACCACGCGCTTCGTCATGCCTCAACGCTAGTCGGACGCGGGCGGTGAGGATGCCCGGAGGCCGCGCCGCTACGCTGACCCTCGATGACGACCACCGCCGACGCATCCGCGCCCGCCGCCGCCCCGAAGCCCAAGGTGCGCATCCCGCTCTGGGACAACGCCCGATGGGCCTCCGTCACGCTCGTCGTCATCGGCCACGCGATCCAGCGCCAGACGGCCGACTCCGACCACGCGCTGATGCTCTACCTGTTCATCTACGCGTTCCACATGCCGGCGTTCGCGATCATCAGCGGCTACTTCGCCAAGGCCGAGCCGCCGAGCGGGCGGCAGATGCGCCGGCTGATCGGCGATCTGCTCGTGCCGTACGTCGTCATGCAGGCGATCTGGACCCTCGTGCAGTGGCTCGTCGAGGGCAAGGAGAGCATCAACCCCACGCAGCCGCTGTGGACGCTCTGGTTCCTGCTGGCGCTCGCGATCTTCCGCGTCGTGCTGCCGTATCTCGTGCAGCTGCGCTGGCCGATGCTCTGGGCGACCGCCTTCGCCGTCTTCGTCGGCTACTTCGACAACGTCGACTCCACGTTCTCGCTCTCGCGGGCCATCGGCATCGCCCCGTTCTTCCTGCTCGGCTGGTACCTGCGCAAGTGGCCGCTCGTCGACTGGTGGCGCCGCGCATCCAGCACCGTGGTCTGGGGCATCCGGGCTCTCGCGGCCGGGGTCTTCGCCGCGTGGTTCGCCGTGGTCGTCGTCAACATCGCGCCGTTCCGCGACTTCGACCTGCGGTTCTGGTTCTTCTACGACGACTCGTTCTCGGGCCTCGGCGAGGAGGAGTGGTGGTCGGGCCTGCTGCGTTTCGGCCTCATGCTCTTCGCCGTGCTGCTGTCGGCGTGCTTCTTCGCGTGGATGCCGCGGCGCGAGACCTGGTTCACCGGCTTCGGGCAGGCGACGATGTACATCTACCTGCTGCACTCGTTCATCCTGTATCCGATCCGCGAGACCGGCATCCTGAAGGACGAGCACGCCTCGGCGACCTGGCTCGTCAGCATGGTGCTCGCGTCGATCGCGATCTCGATGCTGCTCGCGAGCCCGTTCATCCGACGGGTCTTCCGACCGATCATCGAGCCGCGGATCGACTGGCTGTTCCGCGAGCGCGACACCCGTCCTCCGGGGCGTCCGCGCACCGACCCGACCGGCTCCCGGCGCCGCTGACGCGCGACGCCGCGCCACGCCGCGGCGCTGGCATGTGCCCCGCCGAGTCGGCACGGTTACGCCGCGTGTCGGGGCGCGTTGACCCGTGCCGACGACGTTCGTAGCCTCATCCCCAACCGGGCGCCCGAGCCCGGCCGGCGCGCACACCGCGCCGGGACCCACCGCGCCGAGACAGGGAGCATCATGACCGACTGGCGATTCGAGACCCGACAGGTGCACTCCGGGGCGGCGCCCGACCCGGTCACCAACGCCCGGGCCACCCCGATCTACAAGACGACCTCCTACGTCTTCAACAGCGCCGACCACGCGAAGAACCTGTTCGCGCTGGCCGAGTTCGGCAACATCTACACCCGCATCAACAACCCGACGCAGGACGTGCTCGAGCAGCGCATCGCCGCGCTCGAGGGCGGCACCGCCGCGCTCGCCGTCGCGTCCGGCTCGGCGGCGATCAACTACGCGATCCTGAACATCGCGGGCGCCGGCGACCACATCGTCTCGTCGTCGTCGATCTACGGCGGCACCTACAACCTCTTCAAGTACACCTTCGCCAAGCTCGGCATCGACGTGACCTTCGTCGAGAACCAGGACGACCTCGAGGAGTGGAAGGCCGCCGTGCGGCCCAACACGAAGGCGTTCTTCGCCGAGACGATCGGCAACCCGCGCATCAACGTGCTCGACATCGAGGCCGTCGCCGGGGTCGCCCACGCCGCCGAGGTGCCGCTCATCGTCGACAACACCATCGCGACGCCCTACCTGATCCGCCCCTTCGAGCACGGCGCCGACATCGTCGTGCACTCGGCCACCAAGTTCCTCGGCGGCCACGGCACGGTCATCGCGGGTGTCATCGTCGACGGCGGCAGCTTCGCCTGGAGCCAGCACGTCGACAAGTTCCCCGGACTGACCGAGCCCGACCCCTCGTACCACGGCGCCAGCTACACCTCGGTGCTCGGCGACGGCATCGCCTTCGTCATCAAGGCGCGCGTGCAGCTGCTGCGCGACACCGGCTCGTCGCTGTCGCCCGACAGCGCCTTCACGGTGCTGCAGGGCGTCGAGACGCTCAGCCTGCGCATCGAGCGCCACACCGCGAACGCCCTGGCGATCGCCGAGTGGCTCGAGCAGCACCCCGACATCGCGAGCGTCAACTACTCGGGTCTGCCGTCGAGCCCCTGGCACGCCGCGGCCCAGAAGTACGCCCCGCTCGGCGTCGGCGCGGTCGTCAGCTTCGAGCTGAAGGGCGGTGTGGATGCGGGCCGCGCGCTCGTCGAGAGCGTCAAGCTGTTCAGCCACCTCGCCAACATCGGCGACGTGCGCAGCCTGATCATCCACCCCGCGTCGACGACGCACTCGCAGCTCACGCCCGAGCAGCAGCTCACGACCGGCGTCACGCCGGGCCTCGTGCGCCTCTCGGTGGGCATCGAGAACGTCGAGGACCTCAAGGCCGACCTCGAGGCCGGCTTCGCCGCCGCGCGCGCCGTCTCGGCGCAGGCGACCGCGGGAGCCTGAGCCGGCCGCGTCGATCACGCGCCCGAGAAGGGGGAGGCCGATCGGCCTCCCCCTTCGTCGTCCTCGCGGGTCGCAGGGCGCCCGTCGGCGGAGCCCGACCCCCGCCGACGCCCGGCGACGTAACAGAGCGCGGGTGACCCCACCGCATCCGGGAGAATGACGACGTGGACTGGCAGACCCCCGAAGACGCCGTCCCCTCCGCCTTCGTCACCGACGCGAACCGGCGGGCCCTGATCGGAGCCCCGCCCGCCTCGGGCGCCTGGCGCGACGGGGACGACCCCGGCGACCGCCGATTCACCGGCATCGGCCCGCTCGATCTCGAGCGCGGCGGCCACCTGCCGCACGTGACGGTCGCCTGGGAGAGCTGGGGCGAGCTGAACGCCGACGGCAGCAACGCCGTGCTCGTGCTGCACGCGCTGACCGGCGACAGCCACGTCATCGGATCGGCCGGCGCGGGTCACGCCACGGGCGGCTGGTGGTCGGGCGTCGTCGGCGCGGGGCTCGCGCTCGACCCGGCCGAGTGGTTCATCGTCGCGCCGAACATGCTCGGCGGCTGCCAGGGCACGACCGGCCCCGCGTCGTTCGGGCCGGACGGGCGCGAATGGGGTCCGCGCTTCCCCTACGTCACGATCCGCGATCAGGTCGAGGTGCAGCGCCGCCTCGCCGACGAGCTCGGCATCGACCGCTGGGCGCTCGTCGTGGGCGGTTCGATGGGCGGGATGCACGCCCTCGAGTGGGCGATCGAGCATCCCGAGCGCGTCGAGCGCCTGGCGGTGCTGGCCGCGCCGCCGCTGTCGGGCGCCGACCAGATCGCGCTCAACTCGGTGCAGTCCGAGGCGATCCGCATGGACCCGGCCTTCGCCGACGGCGACTACTACGACCGCGCCGACGGCGCCGGCCCGCATCACGGCCTCGCGCTCGCCCGACGCATGGCGCTGCTCAACTACCGCTCGCCGACCGAGCTCGACGACCGCTTCGAGCGCAGCTGGCAGTCGGGCATCAGCCCCCTGGGCGGCGGCGGCGTGTTCGCGGTCGAGAGCTACCTCGGCTTCCACGGCAACAAGTTCACGCGCCGCTTCGACGCGAACAGCTACCTGGTGCTGGTGGATGCGATGAACTCGCACGACGTCGGCCGCGACCGCGGCGGGGTCGCCGCGGCGCTCGGCCGGGTCACGGCGCGCACGCTCGTGCTCGGCGTCGACACGGATCGGCTGTTCCCGCTGAGCGGGCAGCGCGTGATCGCGCGCCACGTGCCGGGCAACATCGACGGCGATGCGGCGGTGGAGCTCGTGTCGCCCTACGGACACGACGCGTTCCTCATCGAGTTCGAGCGCGTGGGAGCCGAGATCGCGCGGCTGCTCGCGGCCTGAGCGGCGCATCCGGGGCATTCGGCGCATCCAGATCGACCGGCGCATCCGGCGCACTCAGGTCGACCGGCGCATCCGGCCGTTAACGGAATCGAGGGCCGCGTCCCCCGACGCGGCCCTCCGTGATTCCCCCGGTGCCGCTCATCCCCCGATGTGCGGCGTCCGAACCGATTCCGCATCCCCCGATGCGGGTCGACGCGCATCCCCCGATGCGGGATGTCGACCTCGGTCCGGTCAAGCGTGGCTTCCGATCTGAAGAAGATCGGCCCCCTCTTACCGAGAGCAACGCTAACGGCACGCCGCACCCGCGTGGCACCCCCATAAACGGGGACAGTCTGGGAGGATCAGGCGCGCACATTGAGGAGGATTCACCGGCGTGGAACTGATGACGCGGGAACGCGACGGTCTGCTGCAGCGGATCGCGCGGATCTACGGGCTCGGCTTCGCCGTCGTCGCGCTCCTGTGCCTGGCGGGCGGCGTCCCGCTGACGTCGCTGGCCGTCGCCGCCGTGCCGTTCCTCGTCCTGGTGGTCGCGCTCTGGCGCGTGGGAGCGAGCCGCTCGCCCCTCTGGGTCATCCTGGCGGTGCTCGGCGGCGCCGGCGTGATCGTCGCCCTGGTGGCCGCGGGCGATGTCGAGACCGTGCCCGGCGCCATCGCCGCCGCGACCTCGATCGCCGCCGGCGCGACCGCGAGCGTCGCGCTCACTCTGACGTCCTCCCCCGGTCGCATCGTGCTCCTCGTGCTGAGCTTCGCCGCGATCGCCGGCACGATCGCCGTCTTCGCGGGCTCGCTCGGCACGACCGAGGTCTTCCTGTTCCGTCTGATCGGGCCCGTGCTGCTCGGCTGGGCCGTCACCTCCTTCGTCGCGGTGTGGCTGAGCGCCGGGCTCCCCCGCGTCTCGCGCCGCATCGCCAGCATCGGCCGCGCGCACCGCGCCGAGCGGCAGGCGAGCGAGACCGAGGCCCAGCGCCGCCAGGGCGCCCGTCTGCTGCACGACACCGTGCTCGCCACGCTGACGCTGCTCGCCCACTCCGGCGTCGGCGTCTCGGAGGACGCCCTGCGCGAGCAGGCCGCCGGCGACGCCAAGCTGCTGCGCCAGCTGCGGCTCGGGCAGACGCCCGCGCCCGCCAGCGCCGGCGTCTACAACCTCACGCCCGTCGAGCAGACCGAGCTCGGCACGACGCTCGAGTCGGTCAAGTCGCGCTTCGGCCGGATGGGGCTCGAGGTCACCTGGCACGGCACCGGCCAGCTGCTGCTGCCCAGCCATATCCTCGACGCCTTCCTGCTGGCCCTCGCCGAGTGCCTCGAGAACGTGCGCCGTCACTCCGGCGTGACCCAGGCGCACGTCACGATCACCGAGGATGCGACGTCGGTGCGCGCGATGGTCACCGATCAGGGCGTCGGCTTCGACATCGCCGACGTCGGCGAGGCGAAGCTCGGGTTCGCCGAGTCGGTCGTCGCCCGTCTGCGCGACGTCGGCGGCAACGCCCGCCTGTTCTCGGCCCCGGGAGCGGGCACCACGGTCGTGCTGGAGGTGCCGCGATGAGCCCGCGCATGAAGCGCACCGGCGGCGGCACCGCGGCCGGGGCGAACGGCATCGAGAGCATCGTCCCCGAGGAGAACACCCTCGGCATCGTGGTCGGCCGCGCCGGCCGAGCCGTCGTCGGCACCGCCCGCCGGCTCACCCGCCCCGGGTCGCCGCACCGCGCGAGTCTCGGCACGACCTTCCTCGGCTTCGGCGCCGCGGTCGTCGTGGGGCTGCGCTCGGTCTACGGCCTCACCGAGTTCCTCGGCTCGTGGGGCGACTACCCGCAGCCGGTCATCGCCCTGCTGGCGTGGATCGTGCTGCTCACCTCCTTCGCCGCGGTCATCGTGATCGAGCGGGTCGTCGGCGACCGGCTGCCGGCCTGGGGCTTCGGCATCTTCCTGGCGGGTCTCGGCGCGGCCGTCGCGCTCGACGTCACCGCGACCTGGGGCTTCGGCGACCTCGGCGGTCACGCGACCGCCGCGGCCGTCGCCGGCATGGGGATGCTGCTGATCGTCACCCTGCGCGGCCGCGCCGAGGTCATCACGGCCACCGCCGTGCTCGCGATCGTGCTGATCGCCGCCGTCTTCCTCGGCACGCCCGTGACGGCCGCGAACTGGCCCGATCAGGTGTACCTCATCGCGGGAACCGTTCTGCCGGCGGTGATCGGCATCGCGATCGTCGAGGGGTTCCGCGAGATGGTGCAGACCGAGCTCGACCGCTCGCTCGTGCAGAGCACCGTGTCCGCGCCCCGCTTCGCGGTCGGCATGCTCGCCTCCGAGGAGCTCGCCCGCCTCGACCTCGCCGCCGAGGAGCTGCTCGACGGCGTCGCCGAAGGGCGCACGAACCTGCCGCTCAGCCCGCGCTCCGCCTCGGTCGCCGCCTCGCTCGCGACCGAGCTGCGCCTGCACCTGATCGAGGGCCGCCGCGAGACCTGGCTCTACCACGCGGTCAGCGAGTCCGAGCTGCTCGGCCGCGCCGTGACCCTGATCGACAAGTCCGGTCTGGCGGGTCTTCTCGACGCCGCGCAGCGCGACGGACTGCTCGCCGCGACCTGGCTGCTCGTCAACGACACGACCAAGGCGACCGCCCGCTCGCTCACGATCGAGATCGGCCCCGTCGTCGGCGGCGCGTCGACGATCGAGGGCAAGATCTCGGTGCCGATCGTGCTCACCTCGTCGGGTGTTCCGCGCAATCGTGTGGATCCGTCGATCTGGGACGCCCTCGGCCGAGTGGGGCGATACTCTGACAGCACTCAGGATTCGAGCCTGCGGGTCGACATCGACTGCCTGGTCGACAACCCGGCGGAGCACTGAGGTCCGGTCGGAGGGGCCGGAGAACGGAAGGACAGCACATCGTGAGCAACTACCCGGAGCGCATCCGTCTCGCACTGGTCGACGACCACAAGATGCTCCTCGGAGCGCTGACGGAGTGGATCCGAGGTGCCGCCGACGACATCCAGATGGTCGCCGCCGTCACCACCTGGCCCGAGCTGCTGACGCACCCGGAGTTCCCGGTCGACGTCGTGCTGCTCGATCTCGACCTCAAGGACAACATCCCGGTCGCGCTCAAGATCTCGACGCTCAAGACCACCGGCGTGCGGGTCGTGCTCATGAGCACCTACTCCGAGCCGAACGTCGTGCGCGAGGCCCTCGCGGCCGGCGCGCTCGGCTACCTGGTCAAGAGCGAGGACGCGTCGATGATCGTCGAGGCGATCCGCGCGGCCGCGCAGGGCGAGAGCTTCATCTCGGCCGAGCTCGACCTCGCGATCAACGCGGCCGACATCGGCGGCGCCCCCAAGCTCAGCGCGCAGGAGCGCCGCGTCATGGCGCTCTACGGCGGCGGCGAGCCGGTCAAGGCCGTGGCCTACAAGCTCGGCATCTCGGAGGAGACGGCGAAGAGCTACCTCAAGCGCATCCGCGAGAAGTACCGCGTGGCCGGCATCGACGTGGGCACGAAGGTCGCCCTGCGTCGCCGCGCCATCCAGGACGGCATCCTGATCCAGGATTCGCCGACTGGCACCTTCTGATCAGCTCGCCGAGGTCAGGTCGAGGTTCTGCGTCGGCGACATGCTCTCGGGCCGCGCGCGCTCGAGAAGGAAGCTGACGACGGCGAAGATCATGCCCGCGGCAGCGACGATCGCTCCGACCCAGGCCGGCGAGGTGTAGCCGAGCCCGGCCGCGATGGTCGCACCGCCGACCGCCGCGCCCATGCTGTTGCCGATGTTGAGCGCCGAGTGGTTGAGCGCGGCGGCGAGCGTCTGCGCCTCGCCCGCGACGTCCATGAGCCGGGTCTGCACGGCCGGTCCGACGCCGCCGCAGACCGCGCCGACCAGGAACAGGCCGATGAACATCCCGACCGGCCAGACCGACAGCAGGGCGACCGCCGCGCAGGCGACGGCCATGGTCGGCAGCAGGATCAGCACCGCGCGCATCGCGCCGCGATCGGCGAGGCGACCGCCGACGACGTTGCCCGCGGTCATGCCGATGCCGAGGGTCGCGAGGGCGAAAGGCACGATGCCCGTGCCGAGACCGGCGACCTCGGTCGTCAGCTTGGCCACGTAGCTGTAGACGGCGAAGAAGCCGGCGAAGCCGATGGCTCCGGCGGCGAGGGTCAGCCAGATCTGACCACGGCCGAAGACGCCGAGCTCACGTCGCAACGTGGCCGTCGGGTCACCGGGATGCGCGGGCACGAGCAGTCCGATCGCGAGCGCGGTGAGCGCGAAGATGCCGGCGACCACCAGGTAAGCCACGCGCCAGCCGTACTGCTGGCCGAGGAACGTGATCGACGGGACGCCGATCACGTTCGCGATCGTGAGCCCGCTCAGCACGAAGGCGACGCCGCGACCGCGCTTGCCGGGGCCCATCAGCTCGCCCGCGACGAGCGACGCGACGCCGAAATACGCGCCGTGCGGGAGTCCGGCGATGAATCGCGCCGCGACCACCGTCTCGAACGTCGGGGCGACGGCCGACAGCACGGTGCCGATCGTGAACGCGATCGCGAGCCCGAGCAGCAGTCCGCGGCGCGGCAGCTTGGCCGAGAGCGCGGCGATCGTCGGGGCGCCGACCACGACGCCCAGCGCGTAGGCCGAGATCATGATGCCGGCGCGGGCGATGGCCTCCTCGGGAGCGCTGCGGGTCAGCTCGGGCAGCAGCTCGGCGCCGATCTCGGGCAGCACGCCCATCGCGACGAACTCGGTCGCGCCGATGCCGAAGCCGCCCAGCGCCAGGGCGAGCAGCGCGAGTCGGACGCGAGCGGGAGACAGACCGGGCACGGAGGACCTGCGATTCAGATGGGAGGACGACGGAGACCGCTCGCCGTCGAGCGGGACGAGTCTAGAGGAGATGCTCCGGCGCTCGAGGGACCCGCACGAGGGCGACGATCGCCCACACGAGCAGCACGACGTCGAGCAGGTTGCGCAGCGTGAACAGCACGAGCAGGGCCGGGTCGAGAGCGAGGAACCAGCCGTACAAATAGGGGTAGAAGCTCTGCGTGAGCCCGGCGATCACGAGCGCGAGCAGCGCCGGGATGCGGAACGACGGCCCGCCCTGCGCCCGCGCGACGAGTCCGAACGCGACGGGCACCGCGATCCAGCTGACGAACTGCGGCGAACCCACCTTCTGGAAGCAGATGAGCGCCATCACGACCGCGAGCGCGAGCGGCGGCAGCACGGCCGCGCCGGCGGCCCCGCGCCGCAGCGCGAGCACCGCGACGAACAGAACCACCGCGACCACGAGCACGAGCAGCGGGGTCATGACCGCGCTCGCGACCTCGGCTCCGGGGCCGCGCAGCTGGTACGTGAGCAGGTCGTTGTCGTAGTACACCGTGGAGCCCCCGGCGCGGTGGGCGGCCGCATCCCACATCCAGAAGGTGCTGACGGGCGCCTCGATCTGCAGACCGCGGCTGCCCTGCTCGGTCACGAAGCTGAACACGTTCGCGCCCGAGCCCAGGATGAGCGCGATGACGACGATCACGACCGAGGTGCCGACCGCGTAGCCGAACGTGCGCAGCCGGCGCGGCAGCGCGACCAGGATGGCGCCGACGAGCGCGGCGGGCCACACCTTCATCCAGGCCGCCAGTGTCAGCACGACGATCGCGGCCCGCGGATGCGCGGCCAGCAGGAGCAGGCCGACGAGCGCGAGCGGCACGGTGACCGAGTCGATGCGGCCGAGCGCGATCGGCCCGAGCAGCAGCAGGAAGCCGAGCCACCACCACGCCGCGATCGCGCGCCCGCGTTCGCGCGCGGTTCCGAGCAGCATCGCGAAAGCGCCGGCGTTGAGGATCATGATCAGGCTCAGCCAGCCGGCGGCGTAGTTCGACTCCCCCGGGATGCGCGCGATCAGCATCGGCACGAGCGCCAGCAGCGGGTAGACGAAGGGCTGATCGATGCCGACCCAGTCGCCGCCGAGCACCCCGTTGCGGGTCCAGAGCGTGTAGACCCACTCGACGTCGCCGAGCGGGTACCCGGTCGACGCTCCGCCGAGCGCCAGGGCGCCGAGCACGAGGTGCACGAGCACGAAGACGGTCCAGAGCGGCAGCGGATGCGCGACCAGTCGTCGCAGCGTCGACTCCCGCTGCCCGACCTCCGCCATCACCCGCTCAGCCTAGGCGGCGGATGCCGTGCGTCCCGTGCGCCGCTCGGGCCCCGCCGCGAGCGAGGGTGACGAAGCGACCCGGCGCTCAGTGGTTGTGCACCAGCGCCGCGACGGCAGCCGGCAGCTCGGCCGCGAGGTCGAGGATCGTCAGCGGTCCGCCCCGCGAGGCGCGCTCGGCCGCGAGTCCGTGCAGAACGGCCGCGGTCGCGGCGAGGTCCACGAGCACGCCCGCGTCGGCGGCCACCGCGTCGGCGTGGGTCGCGACGAGGGCGCCGAGCACGCCCGCCAACGCGTCTCCGGCGCCCGCGGTGGCGAGCCAGGTCGGCGCCGACCGCGCCAGCAGCACCCGACCGGCGGCGTCGGCGACGTGGGTCGTATGCCCCTTGAGCAGCACGACGGCGTCGAGCCGACGGGCCGCCTCGAGGGCGGCGGCGCGCGGGTCGGTGTTCACCTCGTCGCGCTCGACCCCGAGAAGCCGCGCCAGCTCGCCCGCGTGCGGCGTGAGAACGACGGGTGCCGGGATGCGCGCCCGCAGACCGAGCCCGCCGCCGTCGAGCACGGTCGGAGCCGCACGCTCGATCGCCTGGGCGATCCGCTCGTCGCGCATCGGGTCGTCGTCGGCGGCGTCCTGGCCCGAGCCGACCAGCCATGCCTGCACGCGCCCCTCGGCCGTCACGACCTCCGGGCGCCGCTGCAGCACGAGCCGCGTCGCGCGGCCCGGTCCCAGGTAGCGGATCATGCCGACGCCGGTGCGCGCGGCGGCCTCGACGCTCAGCACCGCGGCGCCCGGATAGCGCACCGAGCCGGTGATCACCCCGAGCACCCCGCGGGAGTACTTGTCGTCGTGCTCGCCGGGGACGGCGATCCACTCGGCGGCCTGGTCGGGCTCGAGAAGGGCATCCACGCGCACACCCTAGCCAGCACGCGTGACGATCGGCCCTCTAGCGTGGAGGCGTGACGATCTCGATCCCCGACCACGTCATCGTGCTCGACTACGGGCGCGTGGTATCGCTCGAGCAGTCCCCCGCCGACCGCGCGCGGATCGAGGAGATCGCCGGAGTCGGCGACGCGATCTGGACCGCCTACCGCGAGCTGCGGCATCCGCTCGACCAGGGCACGCTGAGCGCCGACGAGTTCTGGCGGCGCATCGGCGCGAGCGTCGGCCGGGACTGGGATCTCGCGACGCGGCACGCGCTCTGGTCGGCCGACCTGCGCAGCTGGCTGACGGTCGACGCCACCACCGTGCAGATCGTCGACGAGCTGCTCGCCGGCGGCACGCGCGTCGTGCTGCTCTCGAACGCCGGCTTCGACTTCGCCTCGCCCTACCGGCACTCCCCGCTCGGCGCGCGGCTCGAGCACGTCTTCGTCAGCGCCGAGCACGACCTGCTGAAGCCCGATGCGCGCCTCTACCGTCACGTCGCCGAGACCGTCGGGGTGCCGACCGAGCGCCTCGTCATGATCGATGACCGGGCCGAGAACGTGCGCGGTGTCGAGGCGCTCGGCGGCCGCGGCCACGTGCACACCGACGCGGCGGCGCTGCGCGCCTTCCTCATCGCGCTCCGCTGACCCGACCCCGCCGGCGTGCCGCCGGTCCGGCGCGGCCGTCCGACCGTCCCTCCATTGATCCACGACCCATCCCCGACCCGAGAGGCCCGCTCCGTGCCCACGCTCTTCGACCCGATCCGCCTGCGCTCGCTCGACATCCGCAACCGCGTCTGGGTGCCGCCGATGTGCCAGTACAGCGTCGTCGCCGAGGACGGCGTGCCGACCGACTGGCATCTGGTGCACCTCGGCTCCCTCGCCCGCGGCGGCGCCGGTCTCGTGATCGCCGAGGCGTCAGCCGTCGTGCCCGAGGGCCGCATCTCGGCCCGCGACACCGGCATCTGGAATGACGAGCAGGTCCCGGCCTGGCGCCGCGTGACCGACTTCATCCGCTCGCAGGGATCCGCCAGCGGCATCCAGCTCGCCCACGCCGGCCGCAAAGCCTCGGTGTTCCCCGAGTGGGGCGTCGAGGGCCGCGGCACCGTGCCCGCGGAGCAGGGCGGATGGACGACCGTCGCGCCGTCGGCCGTCGCCTTCGACGGCTACGCGGCACCGCGCGCGCTCGAGCTCGACGAGATCGCCGGCGTCGTCGAGGCGTTCCGGGCTGCGGCTCGGCGCGCGATCGACGCCGGCTTCGACCTGGTCGAGATCCACGCGGCGCACGGCTACCTCGTGCACCAGTTCCTCTCGCCGCTGGCGAACCTCCGCGACGACGCCTACGGCGGCTCGCTCGAGAACCGGGCCCGCCTGCTGCGCGAGATCGTGCGCGCCGTTCGCGCCGAGGTCGGCGACGACCTGCCCGTGCTGGTGCGCTTCTCGGCCACCGACTGGGCCGAGGGCGGCTGGGATGCGCAGCAGACCGTCGAGGTCGCGCGCTGGCTGCACGACGACGGCGCCGACCTGTTCGACGTCTCGAGCGGCGGCCTCGTCGGCGGCGTCAGAATCCCGGTCGGCCCGCTCTACCAGGTCGGCCTGGCCGAGGAGGTCGCCGAGGCCGGCGCCCCGACGGCCGCGGTCGGCCTGATCGTCACGCCGCGCGAGGCCGCCGACGTCGTCGAGTCGGGCCGTGCCGACGCGGTGCTGCTGGGTCGCGCGACCCTGCGCGACCCGCACTGGGCCCTGCGCGCCGCCCACGAGCTCGGCGCCGGCCTCGCGCCCTGGCCGCCGCAGTACGTGCGCGCGAAGACCTCGCACGCGTGGTGAGCGCCTACTGACCACCGCGAAGGGCCCCGCTCGCCGATGCGAGCGGGGCCCTTCGGCGTCCGATCACTCAGCGGCGTCGGGTCGCGTCCTGCACCTCGCCGACGAGCTCCTCGATGATGTCCTCGAGGAAAACCACGCCGCGCGTCGCCCCGTGCTCGTCGAAGGCGCGCGCCACATGCAGGCCCGAGCGGCGCATGAGCGCCAGTGCGTCTTCGAGCTCCGAGTCGCGGTAGATCGAGATGAGCTGGCGGATGCGCTTCGGCGGCACCGGGTCGTCGGACTCGTCGTCGTCGACGTCGATGACGTCCTTGAGGTGCACATATCCGGTGGGCTCGCCCTCGTCGTCGACGAGCACGTAGCGGCTGAAGCCGTGCTGCGCCACGGCGCGCTCGACCTCGGCGGGCGACGCGGCCTCCGACAGCGTGACGAGCTGCGGCATCTGCACGGCGATGTCGCGCACCCGCTTCTCGGTGAACTCGAAGGCATTGCTGAGCGTGCCCGTCGTGTCGGTCAGCAGGCCCTCGCGGGTCGACGTGGCGACGATCGTGGCCACCTCATCCACGGTGAAGGCGCTCGCGGCCTCGTTCTTCGGCTCGATGCGGAACAGCCGCAGCACCGCGTTGGCCGTCTCGTTGAGCAGCCAGATGATCGGCCGGAACACGGTCGAGATGAACACCAGCGGCGGGGCCAGCAGCAGCACCGCGCGGTCGGGCACCGAGAACGAGAGGTTCTTCGGCACCATCTCGCCGAACACGACGTGCAGGAACGAGACCACGATCAGCGTGATCACGAACGCCACGGTGCCGATCACGCCCTCGGGCAGGGGCGTCAGCCCCAGCGGCACCTCGAGCAGGTGATGGATGGCCGGCTCGGACACGTTGAGGATCAGCAGCGAGCAGACGGTGATGCCGAGCTGGCTCGTGGCCAGCATCTGCGTCGCGTGCTCCATGGCCCACAGCGCGGTGCGCGCGGACCGCGATCCGGCCTCGGCACGGGGCTCGATCTGCGACCGGCGGGCCGAGATGACGGCGAACTCGGCGCCGACGAAGAAGGCGTTGACGACCAGCAGCACGACCAGCCAGACGATTCCCCACACGTCGCTCATCGCCGGCCTCCCTTCGCCGGGGCCGACGATCCGTCGGCGTCGCCGGCGGCCGTCGTCGTCTCAGCGTCGGGATCGGACTCCGGGCGCGGGGTGAAGCGCACGCGGTCGATCCGGCGGCCGTCCAGGCGCTCGACGCGGAACACGCCCGCCTCGACCTCGACCTCGTCGCCGACGACCGCGAGCCGGCCGAGCTCGCTCATGAGCCAGCCGGCGACGGTCTCGTACGGGCCCTCCTCGGGCACCACGACCGCCGCCCGCTCCTGCAGCTCGTCGGGTCGCAGTGCTCCTGGGAAGGTCAGCCAGCCGCGACTGCGCACGACGTCGGCGCGCGAGCGGTCGTGCTCGTCCGACACCTCGCCGACGATCTCCTCGACCAGGTCCTCGAGCGTCACGACGCCCGCCGTGCCGCCGTACTCGTCCACCACGACGGCCATCTGGTAGCCGCGACCGCGCAGCTCGCCGAGCAGCGAGTCGAGCCCCATGGTCTCGGGGATGCGCAGCGCCTCGGTCTGCAGCGCCGACACGGGCACCTGCGCGCGCCGGTCGCGCGGCACGCCCACCGCCTGCTTGAGGTGCACGAGCCCGACCACGTCGTCGATGTCGTCGTCGACGACCGGGAAGCGGGAGTAGCCGGTGCGCCGCGCGAGGTCGATCACGTCCTGCGCGGTCTGGGTGCGGTCGACGCTCGCGACCCGCGGGCGCGGGGTCATCGCATCCGTCGCCGAGTGCTGCGAGAAGGCGAGGGTGCGCGAGAGCAGCGTCGCGGTGTCGCGGTCGAGCGAGCCCTCCGTCGCGCTGCGCCGCACGAGGCTGCGCAGCTCCTCGGCCGTGCGGGCGGAGCTCAGCTCCTCCTTCGGCTCGATGCCGATGCCGCGCAGGATGCCGTTGGCCGTATTGTTGAGCAGCGCCACGAAGGGTTTGAACACGAGCGTGAAGCCGACCTGGAACGGGATCACGATCTTCGCCGTCGCGCGCGGCACGGCCAACGCGAAGTTCTTCGGCACGAGCTCACCCAGGATCATCGAGAGGAGCGTCGCGACGGCGACCGCGACGACCGTGGCGATCGGGGCGACCGCCGCCTCGGGGATGCCGATCGCGGTGATGACCGGCTCGAGGTAGTGGCTGAACGCCGGCTCGAGCGTGAAGCCGGTCAGCAGCGTCGTCAGGGTGATGCCGAGCTGCGCGCTGGAGAGGTGGGTCGAGGTGACTTTGAGGGCCCCGATGACCGGTCCGAGCATCCCCTCGCCCTTGTCGCGCCGCTGCTCGAGATCGGCGCGATCGAGGTTGACGAGCGAGAACTCGCTCGCGACGAAGAAGCCGGTGCCGACCGTGAGCAGGAGCCCGACGACGAGCAGGATCCACTCGTAGCTCATCGGGCGTCACCGCCGTTCACCGGCGAAGGACTATGGGAGGGCTCCGATGTGTCGGAGGCGCCGGAGGTCGCGGAGGCGGAGGTCGCGGAGGCGGCGGTCGCGGAGGCGGAGGTCGCGGAGGCGGCGGGCGCGGAGGCGGCGGGCGCGGAGGCGGCGGGCGCGGAGGCGGAGGGCACGGGCGTCTGAGACGGAGGGTCATCCATGATTGCGGCAACTATAGCGACGGGTGGCCGCGAGCGGCCGGTGCGCGGATCCGCCTGGGGAGAACATCTCGAGCCGCGGCAGCGACGTCGCGCCGCGGATCGTCACCAGGAGACCGGCAGCGCCTTGCCCTCCTCATAGCCGGCCGCGCTCTGCACGCCGACCACGGCCCGCTCGCGGAACTCCGCGAGGCTCGTCGCTCCCGCATAGGTGAAGGAGCTGCGCACGCCCGAGGTGATCATGTCGAGCAGGTCCTCGAGCGAGGGGCGCAGCGGGTCGAGATAGATCTTCGAGCTCGAGATGCCCTCGGCGAAGAGCTCCTTGCGGGCGAGCTCCCAGGGGTCGAGCCGGCCGAAGCGCGCGTGCACCGCCTTCGTCGAGGCCATGCCCCAGCTCTGCTTGAAGGCGCGGCCGTCGGCGTCGGTCTCGAGCTCGCCGGGCGCCTCGACGGTTCCGGCGAACCACGAGCCGACCATGACCGAGGCGGCGCCGGCCGCGAGGGCGAGGGCGACGTCGCGCGGGTAGCGCACTCCCCCGTCGGCCCAGACGGCGGCGCCGAGCTCGCGGGCCGCCTCGGCGGTCTCGAGCACGGCCGAGAACTGCGGACGGCCGACGGCGGTCATCATACGCGTCGTGCACATCGCGCCCGGGCCGACGCCGACCTTGAGGATGTCGGCCCCGGCGTCGACGAGGTCCTTCACCCCGTCGGCGGTCACGATGTTGCCGGCGGCGATCGGGATGTCGAGCCCGAGACCGGCGACGGCCTGCAGCGCGCGCAGCATCTGCTCCTGGTGTCCGTGCGCCGTGTCGACCACGAGCACGTCGACGCCGGCCGCGACGAGCGCCTGCGCCTTCGCGGCGACGTCGCCGTTCACGCCGACCGCGGCGGCGACGCGCAGCCGGCCGCCCGCATCCACCGCCGGCGCATAGAGCGCGCTGCGCAGGGCGCTGCGCCGGCCGAGGGTGCCGATCACGCCGCCGTGGCGCCGCACCAGCGCGAACTCGGTCTGCGCATCCACCATCAGGTCGAAGGCCCGCCGCGGGGTGTCGATGTCCTCCTCGTCGAGCGAGGCGACGTCGGCCTGCACGAGATCGCCCAGCCGCGCGTCGGCGAGCGTGTGCGCCAGACGCTCGGCGGGGATGCCGCCCAGGTCGTCGCCGGCGGCATTCCGCACCACCACGCCGTAGCCGGGCACAGCCGGGATGCGCGCCCGCGCGTCGGCGGCCGTCGCGTCCTCGTGGAGGCGGATCGGCGTGTCCCAGCGCACCGGCTGGTCCTTGACCCAGCGGATCGCCGCATCCAGGTCCTGCAGCGGCATGTCCTGGGGCAGCACGCCGAGCCCGCCGCGCCGGGCGAGCGAGGCGGCGAGCCGCGGCCCGGTGACGGAGTTCATGTTCGCGGCGACGATCGGGATCGTGGCCCCGGTGCCGTCGTCGGGGGCGAGATCGACGTCGAGTCGACTCGTGACCGCCGACCGGCTCGGCACGAGGAACACGTCCGAGTAGGTCAGATCGTGGGAGGGCAGATCTCTGACGAACCGCATGACCTCACGGTAACCGTAGAAACCCCCGAAAGTATCGGGCCGACACCCGCCCGACGGCACGAGCGCCCCGTCGGCGGGCGATAGGCTTGATGGCGGTGCGAGCGCTGTCGACTGTCACCGCGTCGCGCCGAGTCCTGAACCAATTCGCAGCGAGCAAGTGAGAGTGGGCGGTCGGCTGTGTCGAGCCACGTGACCGGTGTTACTCCGGAGGGCGACTCCGGGGCGTTCGGAGCCAACGAATGGCTCGTCGATGAGCTGTATGAGCGATACCTCGTCGACAAGGAATCGGTGGATCGGAGCTGGTGGCCGATCCTCGAGGCCCGCCACGCGCAGGCCTCCGGTTCCGACACCGGAGCCGCCGATCCGACGCCGACCACGGCCATCCCGGTCGTGAGCGAGGCGAGTGCGGCTCCCGCCCCGGCCCCCGCGGCCGAGCAGCCCGCCGCGCCGGCGCCGGCGCCGGCCGAGCCCGCCACCACGACCGGCACGACCCCGGTCGCCCGCACCACCGCGACGCCGGCCAAGCCGCAGCCGATCCCGGCCGACGCGCCCGCGACGGCCCCCGTCGCCGAGCAGCCCGAGACCGCCGACGTGGTGACGCCGCTGCGCGGTCTCGCGAAGACCATCGCGACCAACATGGATGCGAGCCTCACGGTCCCGACCGCGACGAGCGTGCGCACCATCCCGGCCAAGCTGATGATCGACAACCGCATCGTCATCAACAACCACCTGCGTCGCGCCCGCGGCGGCAAGGTCTCCTTCACCCACCTGATCGCGTGGGCCATGGTCGAGGCGCTCAAGGAGTTCCCCAGCCAGAACGTCTTCTACGGCGAGGTCGACGGCAAGCCCTCGGTCGTCGCCCCGGCGCACATCACGCTCGGCATCGCGATCGACCTGCCCAAGCCCGACGGCACCCGCTCGCTGCTGGTGCCCGGCATCAAGCGCGCCGACACGATGGGCTTCGGCGAGTTCCTCGCCGCCTACGAGGATGTGGTCGCTCGCGCCCGCACCAACAAGCTCACCCCCGGCGACTTCCAGGGCGTGACCGTCTCGCTCACCAACCCGGGCGGCATCGGCACCGAGCACTCGGTGCCCCGCCTCATGAAGGGCCAGGGCTGCATCATCGGCGCCGGCGCCCTCGAGTACCCGGCCGCGTTCCAGGGCTCCGCGCCGAAGACGCTCGCCGAGCTGGGCATCGGCAAGACCATCACGCTCACCTCGACCTACGACCACCGCGTCATCCAGGGCGCCGGCTCGGGCGAGTTCCTCAAAAAGGTGCACGAGCGCCTGATCGGGCAGCACGGCTTCTACGAGGGCATCTTCGCGGCGCTGCGCATCCCGTACGACCCGATCCACTGGGCCCCCGACATCAACGTCGACCTCTCGGAGCGCGTCGGCAAGACCAGCCGCGTGCAGGAGCTCATCAACTCCTTCCGCGTGCGCGGCCACCTCATGGCCGACATCGACCCGCTCGAGTACCGGCAGCGCTCGCACCCCGACCTCGACATCGCGACCCACGGGCTGACCTTCTGGGATCTCGACCGCGAGTTCGTCACGGGCGGCTTCGGCGGCAAGCGCGCCGCGCTGCTGCGCGACATCCTCGGCGTGCTGCGCGACTCCTACTGCCGCACGGTGGGCGTGGAGTACATGCACATCCAGGACCCGGAGCAGCGGCGCTGGTTCCAGGAGCGCCTCGAGCGCCCCTACGAGAAGCCGGGCCACGACGAGCAGCTGCGCGTGCTCGCGAAGCTCAACGAGGCCGAGGCCTTCGAGACCTTCCTGCAGACCAAGTACGTCGGCCAGAAGCGCTTCAGCCTCGAGGGCGGCGAGTCGCTCATCCCGCTGCTCGACGAGATCCTGCAGGGCGCCGCCGAGGAGGGCCTCGACGAGGTCGCGATCGGCATGGCGCACCGCGGTCGCCTCAACGTGCTCACCAACATCGCGGGCAAGACCTACGGTCAGATCTTCCGCGAGTTCGAGGGCACCCAGGACCCGCGCACGCAGCACGGCTCGGGCGACGTGAAGTACCACCTCGGCACCGAGGGCACCTTCACGGGCGGCGACGGATCGCAGATCGCCGTCTACCTGGCCGCGAACCCCTCGCACCTCGAGGTCGTCAACGGCGTGCTCGAGGGCGTCGTGCGCGCCAAGCAGGACCGCAAGGCCGACGGCCAGTTCGCGACCCTGCCGGTGCTCGTGCACGGCGACGCCTCGATGGCAGGCCAGGGCGTCGTGGTCGAGACGCTGCAGCTCTCCCAGCTGCGCGGCTACAAGACCGGCGGCACCATCCACGTCGTCGTGAACAACCAGATCGGCTTCACCACCTCCCCGGTGGATGCGCGCAGCTCGGTCTACTCGACCGATGTCGCCAAGACGATCCAGGCGCCGATCTTCCACGTGAACGGCGACGACCCCGAGGCCGTCATCCGCGTGGCCGAGATCGCCTTCGACTACCGCCAGAAGTTCAAGCGCGACGTCGTGATCGACCTCGTCTGCTACCGCCGCCGCGGCCACAACGAGGGCGACGACCCCTCGATGACGCAGCCGCTCATGTACAACCTCATCTCGGCGAAGCGCTCGACCCGAACCCTCTACATGGAGGCGCTCGTGGGTCGCGGCGACATCACCCAGGAGGAGTACGAGGCGACGCACCAGGACTTCCAGGACCGCCTCGAGCGCGCCTTCGCCGAGACGCACGCGGCGCAGACCGGCACCCTGCCGGTGATCCCCGAGGGCGCCACCGAGCGCGACCTCGAGCGCCCCGACTCGCAGCAGGACGAGCGCGTCGGCGAGCCCGAGTCGACCGCCGTGGCCGAGTCGGTCGTGCAGCTGATCGGCGACGCGCACGTCAGCCCGCCGAGCGGCTTCACCGTGCACCCGAAGCTGCAGCAGCTGCTGAAGAAGCGCCAGACGATGACCCGCGAGGGCGGCATCGACTGGGGCTTCGCCGAGCTGCTCGCGTTCGGCTCGCTGCTGACCGAGGGCACCCCGGTGCGCCTGGTGGGTCAGGATGCGCGCCGCGGCACCTTCTCGTCGCGCCAGTCGGTCTTCCACGACCGCGAGAACGGCCAGGAGTGGCTGCCGCTGGGCAACCTCGCCGACAACCAGGCCAAGTTCTGGATCTACGACTCGCTGCTGAGCGAGTTCGCGGCTCTCGCCTTCGAGTACGGCTACTCGGTCGAGCGCCCGGACGCGCTCGTGCTGTGGGAGGCGCAGTTCGGCGACTTCGTCAACGGCGCCCAGACCGTGATCGACGAGTTCATCTCGGCCGCCGAGCAGAAATGGAACCAGCGCTCGAGCGTGGTCATGCTGCTCCCCCACGGCTACGAGGGCCAGGGACCCGACCACTCGTCGGCGCGCATCGAGCGATTCCTGCAGCTCGCCGCCGAGGAGAACATGACGATCGCGCGTCCGTCGACGCCGGCGTCGTACTTCCACCTGCTGCGCCGCCAGGCCTACGCCCGTCCGCGCCGCCCGCTGGTCGTCTTCACTCCGAAGTCGATGCTGCGTCTGCGCGGCGCCACGAGCGACGTCGCGGCGTTCACGTCGGGTCGCTTCGAGCCGGTGATCGACGACGCGCGCATCCAGGACCCGAACGCCGTCAAGCGCGTGCTGCTGCACGCCGGCAAGCTGCACTACGACCTGCTGGGCGAGGTGGAGAAGCGCCAGACCGGCGACCAGGTCGCCCTGGTGCGGCTGGAGCAGTACTACCCGCTGCCGACCGCGCAGCTGCAGTCGGTGTTCGGCCGCTACCCGAACGCCGACCTGGTGTGGGTGCAGGACGAGCCCGAGAACCAGGGCGCCTGGCCGTTCATCAACCAGGAGCTGGCCCGCCACCTCGACCGCCCGATCACGGTGATCTCGCGCCCCGCGTCGGCGTCGCCGGCCGCGGGGTCGACGAAGCGCAGCGCGGCCGAGCAGGCCGAGTTCACCGAGCGCGCGTTCCAGCTCGGCTGAGCCGGGCACGACGAGCGCACGACGGCGCGGACGCGGGGGCGGGATGGACCACGAGCTGATCCTGACGTCCCTGCGCCGCGCCGTCGCCGCATCCCCCGACGACCGCGCTCTGCGGCTGCACCTGGCCCGCACCCTCGTGGATGCGGGCCTCGGCTCCGAGGCGATCGCCCACCTGAGCACGCTGCTCGCCGGCGAACCCGGCGACGCGGCGGCGTCGGAGCTGCTCGCTGCGGCGGTCGCCGGCGCGCGGGACGACGCCGACGAGCCGTCGCCGGCCGTGACGCCGCCCGCGGGCTCCGACGGCGCCGACGCGCCTCCCGCGGCGCCGAGCGGCGCCCCCAGCGCACCCTCGACCGCACCATCGAACGCGCCGCCGAGCGGCGCCCCCACGGATCCGCCGACGACTCCCCCGGACGCGGGTGCGGCGTCCTTCGACTGGGCCGCCGCCGAGGCGCAGGTCGACGGTCTCGTCGATCCGATGTTCGTCGGCGGCGACGGCGACGAGCCCGAGAGCGGCGCCTTCGACGTCGAACGCGCCGGTGCGAGCCTGGCCGACGTCGGCGGCATGCAGCACGTGAAGGAGCGCCTGCAGGCCGCGTTCCTCGCGCCGATGCGCAATGAGGAGCTGCGCCGGCTCTACGGCAAGAGCCTCCGCGGTGGGCTCCTGCTCTACGGACCTCCCGGCTGCGGCAAGACCTTCCTCGCCCGGGCGGTCGCGGGAGAGCTGGGCGCCGCCTTCATCTCGGCGGGCGTCTCCGACATCCTCGACCCCTACATGGGCTCGAGCGAGCGGAATCTGCACGAGCTGTTCCAGCTGGCGCGCCGCAACGCGCCCTGCGTCGTCTTCCTCGACGAGCTGGATGCGCTGGGCGTGCGCCGCACGCAGACCCGGCACAGCGGCATGCGCAACATCGTCGTGCAGCTGCTGCAGGAGCTCGACAGCATCGGCGCCGACAACGAGGGCGTGTTCGTGCTCGCGGCGACGAACCAGCCGTGGGACATCGACCCCGCGCTGCGCCGCCCGGGTCGCCTCGACCGCACGCTGCTCGTGCTGCCGCCCGACGCCCCCGCGCGCGAGGCGATCTTCCGCGTGCACCTGCGCGACCGCCCGGTCGAGTCGATCGATCTGGCCGAGCTCGCACGCCGCTCCGACGGACTCACGGGCGCCGACATCGCCTACGTCGCCGAGCTGGCCTCGGAGCGCGCGCTCATGGACAGCGTACGCACCGGCACCGCCCGCATGATCGGCATGCCCGACCTGCTCGGTGCGCTGCGCGAGGTCACGCCGTCGACGGGCGCCTGGCTCGACGCCGCCCGCAACGTCGTGCTGTTCGGCGACGACGACGGCACCTTCGACGAGCTCAAGGGCTACCTCAAGAAGGCGAAGCGCCTGTGAGCGACCGGCTCGGCCGGGCGCAGGCGCTGCTCGCCGCCGGCCGGCCCGATGACGCGATCGCCGAGGTCGGCGCGCACCTGGCCGAATACCCCGACGATCCGTGGGCGATGCTGATCGGCTCCGACGCGCACCGCCAGGCCGGTCATGCCCAGGATGCGCTGCGCCTGGCCTCGAGCGCGGCCGCGCGCCTGCCCGACGATCCCGACGCGTGGCGGGTGCTCGCGCACGCGCTGGCCGCCGTGGGGCGGCGCGACGAGGGCCTGAACGCGGCGATCCGCTGCGCCGACCTCGCCCCGAACGAGTGGGCCAGTCACGCCACGGTGTCGATCGTGGCGGCCGAGATCCCGCGGCACCGCGACGTGGCGATCCAGGCGGGCATCACCGCCTGCCGACTCGCCCCCGGGGAGCCGCAGGCGCACTTCGTGCTCGGCAACGCCTACCTCGAGAAGCAGAACTGGAAGGCGGCGGAGCACGAGTACCGCGCCGTGCTCGCCCTCGACCCGCACGACGAGGGCGCCCAGCACAACCTCGCGGTGGTGCAGCTGCAGCGCGACCCGCACGGCGCGGCGCTGGAGCTCTCGCGGCTGAGCGCCGTGGATGCGGCGGGCGGCCTCGCCCGGCACAACCTGCTGGTCGCGATCGGCAATGTCGTCACCCAGGCGCACTCGGTCGTGTTCGTCGCCTTCTTCATCGCCTACCAGGTGCTGCGCTTCGACGGCGTGACGGTCGAGGTGGAGCGCGGTGTGCTGATCGCCCTCGGCCTGCTCGCTCTCGGTGGCGTGGCCGTGCTCTACGTGCGGGCGCGTCGGCGCCTCGGAGCGCGTCTGCGTCCGCTCGCCCAGCTCGCGCTGCACAGCGACCGGCTGCTCGTGGCCTGGGTCGCCGTGATGGGTCTCGCTCTGGTGCTGCTGCTCGTCGTCGGGGCGACGCCCGTGGCGGCCTGGCCGGTGCTCATCGGCGCCGGCGGTGCGCTCGTGATCACGGGCGTCATCCTGGTGCTCGTGCGGCGTCGTCGCCTGCGCCGGCAGCGCGAGGCGCTCGGCGCGTGAGCGCCGGCCGCGCGGATCCCCCCGGCACGACGCTCGCCGCGCATCCATTCAGCACGAGACGGGTCGGACGGGCGCGGAGCCGTCGACTCTGACGGTCCGCGCCGATCCGATCGTGCGCGCTCGGGATCGGGGCCTCCGGGGGGCGGCGCTCAGGCGTGGGCGCTGAGTCGCGCGAGGATCGCCTCGCGCAGCTCCTCGGGAGCCTTCTCCTGGCAGGCGCTGCGCACCTTCTGCATGAGCGTGAGGCCGACCGTGGCCTCGGTCTCGCAGTCGACGCAGCTCTCCAGGTGCTCGGACACATCCCGGAAGTCGTCGTCGCTCAGCTCACGGTGCAGGAACTCCTCGAGCTCCGCCTTCGCTTTGTCGCAACCGCAGTCGGTCATCGTCCTCTCCTCGGGGTGTCCGCGACGACGTATCCGCGGTCGCGTGCGTAGTCGGCGAGGCGCTCGCGCAGCAGGCGGCGCCCTCGGTGGAGTCGGCTCATCACGGTGCCGACGGGGGTCTTCATGATGTCGGCGATCTCCTGGTAGGCGAATCCCTCGACATCGGCGAGGTAGACGGCCATCCGGAAGTCCTCCGGGATCGACTGCAGCGCCTCTTTGACGTCGCTGTCGGGCAGGTGGTCGATCGCCTCCGCCTCGGCGGAGCGGGTGGTGCGACCCTGCGTGAGCGATTCGGCCGACCCGAGCTGCCAGTCCTCGAGCTCGTCGATCGCGTTCTGGTACGGCTGCCGCTGGCTCTTGCGGTAGCTGTTGATGAAGGTGTTGGTCAGGATGCGGTAGAGCCAGGCCTTCAGGTTGGTGCCCTGGCGGAACTGCGCGAAGGCGCTGAAGGCCTTCACGAAGGTCTCCTGCACCAGGTCGCCGGCATCGGCGGCGTTGCGCGTCATGCGCAGGGCGGCCGCGTAGAGCTGGTCCATGTACGGCAGCGCCTGCTCCTCGAAGAGGCGGCGCAGCTCCTCCGGCGGCAGCGCGCTGCGCAGGCGGCCGTTGAGGTCCTCGTCGGCGCCGGCCAGATCGGCGTCGTCATCGCGCTCGGCGTCGACGGCGGCATCCTGACCGGACGCGTCGTCGTGGCTGTCGAGCTCGCGATCGCCGTCGAGGTCGACGGTCTCCTCGTCTTCCCTGTTCATCGGCGACGAGTCTAGTTGCGCCCGGTCGGATCGACGGCGGACGACGGGTGCTTCGAGTACAGCCACCAGCGCTCCTCCTCGCCCGGGATGACGGGCGATATCCTGGTGAACCGATGCAGCTCTCCACGTATTCCGCGCCCGACTTCGATCCCTACGGCGATCGCGCCCCCGAGACGCCCGAACCGGGTCCGTGGTCGGCGCCGACCGCGACCGGTCCGCTGGATGCGCGCCTCACGCTCCCCGGATCGAAGAGCCTCACGAACCGCGAGCTCGTGCTCGCCGCTCTCGCCGACGGCCCGTCGCTGCTGCGGCGTCCCCTGCACTCGCGTGACTCGGCGCTCATGATCGAGGCGCTGCGCGAGCTCGGCGTCGAGATCGAGGAGGTGCCGGGTGACGGCGACTTCGGCCCCGACCTGCGCATCACCCCGCCCGAGGAGCTGAGCGGCTCGAGCTCGATCGACTGCGGTCTCGCCGGCACGGTCATGCGCTTCGTGCCGCCGCTCGCGGCACTCGCGCTCGGTCCTGTCGTGTTCGACGGCGACCCGCACGCCCGCAAGCGCCCCATGCGCACGACGATCGAGTCGCTGCGCGCGCTCGGCGTCGACGTCGCCGACGAGGGGCGTGGCGCGCTCCCCTTCACCGTTCACGGCACGGGCCGCATCGCCGGCGGCGAGCTCGAGATCGACGCCTCGGCCTCCAGCCAGTTCGTCTCGGGTCTGCTGCTCGCGGCCCCGCGCTTCGAGAACGGCCTCACGCTGCGTCACACGGGTGAGCGACTGCCGAGCATGCCGCACATCGAGATGACGATCGCGACCCTCGCGGCCCGCGGCGTCGAGGTGACCTCGCCCGAGCCGGGCGTCTGGGTCGTGCCGAACGCGCCGATCCGCGCGCTCGACGTCGACATCGAGCCCGACCTGTCGAACGCGGCGCCGTTCCTGGTCGCGGCGCTGATCGCGGGCGGCACCGTCACGATCGACGGCTGGCCCGCCGCCACGACCCAGGTGGGCGACTCGCTCGGCGAGATCCTGCCGCGCTACGGCGCCGCCGTGCGGCGCGAGGGCGGCGCTCTCACGATCGACGGCGGCGCGGGCGTGATCGGCGGGACGCGCATCCCGGCACTCGATCTCGACCTCAGCGAGGGCGGCGAGCTCGCCCCCTCGATCGCGGCGCTGGTCGCCTTCGCCGAGGGCGCGTCGTCGATCACCGGCATCGCGCACCTGCGCGGACACGAGACCGACCGCCTCGCCGCGCTCGCGGCGCTCTTCGCCGACCTCGGCGGCCAGGTGACCGAGGTGGATGACGGACTCGCCTTCCAGCCGCATCCGCTGCACGCCGGCCCCTGGCGCGCCTTCGACGACCACCGCATCGCCACGGCGGGTGCGATCGTCGGACTCGCCGTGCCGGGCGTCACGGTCGACGACATCGGCGCGACGGCGAAGACGCTCCCCCAGTTCCCGGAGCTGTGGCAGCGGATGCTCGGCCACGGCCCGGTCGCGGGCGCTGCGGGCGCCGGCGGCGTGAGCCTCGACCCGGCGGGGCTGCTCTGAGCTCCCGGCGCGCGCGTCGCGCTCTGCGCGAGGACGCGGTCGCATGAGCTGGCTGCCGCCCGACGACGAGGACGACGCGCTCGACGCCTGGGACGACTCGTCGTACCGCGCGCGCCCGAACCCGAAGGCGAACCGACCGCGCACGAAGCGCCGCCCCGAGCACGCCGACTCGGTCGTCGGCCGCGTCGTCACGGTCGATCGCGGGCGCTATGGCGTGCTGGTCGGCGCGGGGGCGACGGGCGACTCCGGTCCCGGCGACGGCGAGCAGCGCGAGATCACCTGCACCCGGGCGCGCGAGCTGCGCAAGGAGGCGATCGTCAACGGCGACGAGGTGGATGTGGTGGGAGACACCTCCGGCGACGAGGGCTCCCTCGCGCGCATCGTGCGCATCCGCCCGCGCCGCACGCTGCTGCGCCGCAGCGCCGACGACAGCGATGCCGTCGAGCGCGTCGTCGTGGCGAACGCCGAGCAGCTGCTCATCGTCGTCGCGGCCGCGAATCCCGAGCCGCGCGCCCGCCTCGTCGACCGCTACCTCGTCGCCGCCTACGACGCCGGCATCCACCCGTTGCTGGTCGTCACCAAGACCGACCTGGCCGACCCGGCGCCGTTCCTGGCGAACTTCGAGGGACTCGACATCCCCGTCTTCACGAGCGCGAAGGGCGCCGCGCCGCTCGCCGAGCTCGAGCCGGTGCTGCGTGACCGCAGCACGGTCGCCGTGGGCCACTCGGGCGTCGGCAAGTCGACGCTCGTGAACGCCCTCGTGCCCGGCGCCGCCCGCGCCACGGGCGTCGTCAACGCCGTCACGGGCCGCGGCCGCCACACCTCGTCGTCGACCGTGTCGCTGAAGCTGCCGGGCGGCGGCTGGATCATCGACACCCCCGGCGTGCGCTCCTTCGGCCTGGGCCACGTCGATCCCGACAACGTCATCCGCGGCTTCACCGACCTCGCGGCGGTCGCCGAAGACTGCCCCCGAGGATGCACGCATCTAGCCGACGCCCCGGACTGCGCCCTCGACGAGGCCGTCGCCGACGGGCGCCTCACGGCAGAGCGGGTCGACTCGATGCGACGGCTGCTCGCGACCCTGCGCCCCGGTATCAGCAGGGCGGACTGACGCCGGCGTCCACGGCCGCCGGACACTCACCGGCGCGGAATAGGCTCGACCCATGACCGCGTACAGCCTCGCCGACGACCTCGCCGTCGCCCTCTCGCTCGCCGCCGAGGCGGATCTCGTCTCGCTCGACCGCTACCGCGCCGCCGACCTCGACGTGTCGCTCAAGGCCGACCGCACGCACGTCACCGACGCCGACACCCGCGTCGAGAAGGTCATCCGCGAGCAGCTCGACGCCGCGCGCCCGGGCGACACGGTGTTCGGCGAGGAGTACGGCGGCACCCTCGGCGCCGGCCGCGTCTGGGTCATCGACCCCATCGACGGCACCGCCAACTTCCTGCGCGGCGTGCCGATCTGGGGCACCCTGATCGCGCTCGTCGTCGACGGCGAGCCGCAGCTGGGCGTCGTCAGCTCCCCCGCCCTCGGCCGCCGCTGGTGGGGTGCGACCGGGCACGGCGCCTTCGTGCAGCAGCACGGCGAGGAGCCGCGTGCGCTGCACGTCAGCGACGTCGCGACGCTCGGCGAGGCGAACATCAGCTACAACTCCTTCGTCGGCTGGGATGACGAAGGCCGCCTCGAGCAGCTCACCGCGCTGAACCGCGCCGCCTGGCGCACCCGGGCCATCGGCGACATCTGGTCGTACATGCTCGTCGCCGAGGGCGCCCTCGACATGGCCGGCGAATACGACCTCAAGCCCTGGGACCTCGCCCCGATCGCGCCGATCGTGCGCGAGGCCGGCGGCCGCTTCAGCTCGCTCGACGGCGACGACTCGCTCGAGACGGGCAGCGCGCTCGCGACCAACGGCCACATCCACGACGAGGTCCTGGCGATCACAGCGCGCTGACCAAGCGCAAGACCCCGGCGCGGATGTGACGTCCGGGGCCGCGCCGCGCCGCCGGATCCGGCCCGACGTAACGTGGTCATCCGGTGCTGTCCGGACAGGGCACGATATGACCATGCTCGAATCGCTGCCCGTGCTCGACCTCTCCCGCCTCGACGCCTCCCCCGAGGAGGCGGATGCCTTCCGCGCCGACCTGCGCCGCGTCACCCGCGATGTCGGGTTCTTCTACCTCGTCGGCCACGGCATCGAGCAGGAGCTGATCGACGACATCCTGGCCCTCTCGCGCCGGTTCTTCGAGCTGCCCGAAGAGGCGAAGCTCGCGATCGAGAACACGCGCAGCCCGCAGTTCCGCGGCTACACCCGCGTCGGCAAGGAGCTCACGGTCGGCCGCGTCGACTGGCGCGAGCAGATCGACATCGGCGCCGAGCGCCCGGTGCACGAGGCCGCCGACGGCGAGGACGCCGCCGACTACTGGCGCCTCGAGGGCCCGAACCTGTGGCCCGAGGCGCTGCCCGAGCTGCAGCCGGTCGTCGAGCGCTGGGTGAGCGAGCTGAGCGACCTCTCGCTGCGCCTGCTGCGCACCTGGGCCGTCTCGCTCGGCGCCCCCGAGGACAGCTTCGACGCCGCCTTCGGCGACGCCGCGTTCCCCATGCTCAAGATCGTGCGCTACCCCGGCAGCCCCGAGGGCCGCGAGGGTCAGGGCGTCGGCGAGCACCGTGACGGCGGCGTGCTGACCCTGCTGCTGGTCGAGCCCGGCAAGGAGGGCCTGCAGGTCGAGCACCAGGGCGAGTGGATCGACGCCCCGGCCCTGTCCGGCGCCTTCGTCGTGAACATCGGCGAGATGTTCGAGCTTGCGAGCGAGGGCTACCTGCAGGCGACCCTGCACCGCGTGTTCTCGCCCGCCGAGGGCACCGACCGCATCTCGGTGCCGTTCTTCTACAACCCGGCCCTGGATGCGCGGATGCCGCAGCTCACGCTGCCTCCCGAGCTCGCCGCCGAGGTGCGCGGGCTGACCGTCGACCCCGAGAACTCGAAGATCCTCGAGGTCTACGGCGAGAACGCGCTGCGCTACCGCCTGCGTGCGCACCCGAACGTGGCCGAGGCGCACCACCAGGACCTGCTGGCGGCCCGCCGGGCCTGACGCGCGGACGCCCTCGCCCGGTGTACCTAACGCCAGGCGAGGGCGGAGCGGTCGGCCCAGTACTCGGCGGCCGGCTGCGCGAGAGCGGCCAGGTCGGCCGGGGCTTCCGGCACGGCCCGCGCCGCGGTGTTGGCGGCGAGCTGCTCTGCGGTGACGGCGCCGAGCAGCACGACGTCGGCCCAGGGCTGCGCCAGCACGGCGCCGATCGCCAGCGCGTCAGCGCTCATCCCGAGCTCGCCGGCCGCGCGATCGAGCGGAGCGGGCGCCGACCCGGGCGCCAGGCGTCCGTTGGCGAGCGACTCCTTGACGACCACGAGCCAGCCGGCGTCGTGAGCCGCGGCGAGGGCGCCGCCGGCGCTCGGCTCGAGCAGGTTCCAGGTCGACTGCACGACCGAGAACGGCGAGTCGGCGAGCGTCAGCGCGCGATCGATCACGGCGGCCTGCTCCGGCCCGCTGGTCGAGAAGCCCACGCGCACTCCGTCGGCCGCGATCGCGCGCAGTCCGTCGAGCAGGGCCGCGTCGTCGAGCGCCGGGCTGTCGGGCGTGACCGAGTGCACGAGATAGACGTCGGGTGCTCCGCCCAGGGCGTCGAGGGTCTCGGGCCACTGCCGGTCGAGCTGCGCGCGACTGTGCTCCTTGCGCTCGTGCACCGCCGCATCCATCTGCCAGTCGCCCACGTAGGCGTAGCCCCACTTCGAGCCGACCGTCAGCTCGGCGCGGCGCTCCGGATGCGCGGCCAGCCACGATCCGAGGAACTCCTCCGCGAGCCCGTACGACCGGGCCGCGTCGAGGTAGCGGATCCCCGCGGCCCACGCCGCATCGAGCAGCTCGTGCGCGTGGGCGCGCATCCACTCGACCGTGCGGTGCGCGGGATCGCCGAGGTCGGCGTCGCGGTGCGTCGTGATGTAGGCCGGGCGGCCGAGCGCGGCCAGACCGAGGCCGAGGCGCGCGACGGCATCACCGCCGGTGACGCCCGGGGCGCCGCCGGGCGCGGCCGCGATCGACCGGTCGGAATCGGCCTCGGGCATGCGCATCCAGACGTGAGACGGGTGCGGCGACTCCCAGCGCGCGACACGACCGATGCCGGAGCATCCTGTGGTGGAGATGGGGGGAATCGAACCCCCGTCCACTGCTGCAAGGCTGCGCCTTCTACGGGCGTAGTCCGTGGAGACGTTCTGCTCGGCCCCGATCTTTGTCACGAACGCCTAGATCGACGGGCCCAGTCTCAGTGCAAGTCCCGCGGTGCCCTGAGACACGACACCGCAGCGAGCCTTCTAGCTGACGCCAGGGTCCGGGGCGAAGGCGAACCCGGTCTGACGGACTTTCAACCCTGCTTAGGCAGCGAGGGCGAAGTCGGTGCGCTTGGAATTGGCACCTATAGGTTGCAGAGAGCGTTAACGAGATAACCCTGCATCCTCGGCCCGCTTCTCGCAGGGTCACAGGCAATGTCGAAACCGATCATCCCCGTGCTGCGCATCCGCTCTCGAGGAGAGCCAGGTGCGGGCCGTGTCGCGCGCTGTGGAGTTGCCAAGTCCGCCCGGGATCCGGGCGGCCTTCCATACTAAGCGACAACCGCCGACCTGCGCACCGGTGGGGCAGGATGAGCCCATGGATGCGATCACGATCACGGTGCAGGGCGAGCACGAGAGCTGGCACGAGGCGGAGCGCGCGACGCTCGAGCTCGTCGTCGCGGTCGACGGGCCCGAGCGCGAGCCGGTGTTCCGCCGCGCGACCGAGACGGCCGCGGCCCTCACGGCGCTGATCGAGCCGCTGCACGCGAGCGGCGCCGTGACCCGGTGGTCGGCCGACCGGGTGCGCGTCACGGCGCAGCGCCCCTGGAACAACCAGGGCAAGCGACTCCCCCTCGTGCACTCGACCTCAGTCGGCGTGCGCGCGCGGTTCCGCGACCGGGATGCGCTCGCCGACGTCATCGCCCGGCTCTCCGACGCCGACGGCGTCACGATCGCCGGCATCCGCTGGGACCTCTCGGAGGAGACCCGCCGCGCCGCCCTCGCGACCGTGCGCGGTGCGGCCGTGCGGGCCGCGCTCGAGAAGGGCAAGGTCTACGCCCGCGCCGTCGGCCTCGAGAACGTCGCCCCGCTCGCGATCGCCGACCCCGGGATGCTCGGCGACGCCAGCCCGTCGTCGGGTGGCGGCGGGGTCTTCGCCGGCGCCGCGGCGCCCCTGATGGCGCGCTCGCGCGGCGCGGCCGGCGGCGGCGAGCCGCCGCAGCTCGACCTCACGCCCGAGCGCATCCGGGTGGCGGCGCAGGTGGACGTGCGGCTGCACGCGAGCTGAGCGGTACAGCGCAGCGCGGTGCAACGCGGCGCGGCGGGGCCTCAGGCGCCGGTCGCCACGGGCCGCTCCGGGTCGTTCGACCACTGCGACCACGAACCGGGGAACAGCGCGGCGCGGCGCCCGGCCAGCTCGAGCGCCAGCACGACGTGGGCCGCCGTCACGCCGGAGCCGCAGTAGGCGCCGATCTGCGCGTCCTCGGCCGCACCGAGGGCGTCGAACCGGGCCGCGAGCACCTCGGGGGCGAGGAAGCGGGCGTTCTCGTCGAGATTGCCCGCCGTCGGAGCCGAGGTCGCCCCGGGGATATGCCCGGCGCGCGGGTCGACCGGCTCGACCTCGCCGCGGAAGCGCTCCGGGGCCCGCGCGTCGAGCAGCACGCCGCGATCCGGGAACGCCGCGGCCTCGTCGATGTCGAGCTGCGGCATCCGATCCCAGCCGATCTCGATCGTGCCGTCGTCGGGCAGCACGCCCTCGCCGCCTTCGAGCCGTCCGCCGGCCTCGCCCCAGGCCCGCAGGCCGCCGTTGAGCACGCGCACAGTCGTGATGCCGGCGTTGCGCAGCATCCACCAGAACCGTGCCGCCGAGACGCCGTGCGCCTGGTCGTAGACCACGACGTGATCGCCGGCGTCGATGCCGAGGCGACGCAGCAGAGCCTGGAAGCGCTCGCGTGAGGGCAGCGGATGCCGGCCGCGCTCGGGCGAGGGCGGGTCGGCCAGATCGGTCTCCAGGTCGACGAACAGCGCGCCCGGGATGTGCCCGCTGACGTAGCGCTCGTGTCCGTCGCTCGCGCCCAGCTGCCAGCGCGCATCCAGCACGACCGTCACCCGGCCCGCCTGCAGCCGCTCGGCCAGCTCGTCGACCTCGATCAGCGGTGACGTCATCGTCACTCCTTCCCCTCCCCCGCCGGGATCGCATCCCCGCGGGCCCCGTTCCGGGCGGCGTCGCCCGGTGCGGTCCCGGTGCCGGTGACGCCGACGCGCCCGCGCGCCCGGCTCCACTGATCGGCGATCGCGAACACGAGCGCCAGCACCACGAATCCGATGGTCACGAAGCCCACCGAGCGGTAGGCGTCGTGGTACACCTCGATCCTGCCACCGCTCTCCCCGGCGATCACCGCATAGAAGAGGGCGGTTCCGGCGGCGAGGCCGATCGCCGTGCCGATGCGCTGCCCCAGCTGCCCGATCGACCCCGCGACGCCGCCCTCCTCGACCGGCACCTCGGCGAGCGTGAGCGTCTGGTTGGGCGAGATGACGGCGCCGCCGCCGATGCCCGCCACCAGCATGGCCGCCGCCATGCCGTACGGCGCGACCTCGGGAGGCAGGATGACCGCCAGCGCGATCTGCGCCGTGAACCCGATCACGACGATCGCGAGCCCGCCCAGCACGAGCGGCCGGCCGATCCGGCCGACCAGACGCCCCGAGATCCAGGCGCTGATCGCCGACGCCACGGCGAAGGGGATCGTGATCATGCCCGCGAAGACGGGGGCGAGCTCGAGGCCCTGCTGCAGGAAGAGCGTGACCGTGAGGAAGGTGGCCGGCATGGCCGCGAAGTACGCCGCCGCGATCAGCGTGCCGTTGCGGAAGCTCGCCCGCCGGAACAGCGTGAAGTCGACGATCGGCGTGCGTCCGCGGGCCCGGTAGCGGCGCTCCCAGAGCACGAAGCCCGCGAATGCGGCCCCGAACATGAGGAGGATGAGCCAGCGCGCCGGCGGGTCGTCCTTCCCGGTCGTCAGCACGAAGGGGAGCATGAGCGCGAGCACGCTGACCCCGAGCAGCACGATGCCGACGGGATCGAGCGAGGCGTCGGCCGCGGCCGTGCGCTGACGTCGCGGCAGGAGCCGCCACGCCAGTACGAAGAGGATCGCGGCGAGCGGCACGTTCATCCAGAACAGCAGTCGCCAGCCGCTCTGCTCGCCGCCGAGCAGGATGAGCAGGCCGCCGAGCGTCGGCCCCAGGGCGGTCGAGAGACCGATGATCGCGCCGAACAGCCCGAAGGCGCGGCCGCGCTCGGGGCCGACGAAGAGCTGCTGCACCATGCCCAGCACCTGCGGCATCTGGATGCCCGCCGCCACACCCTGCACGATGCGCGCGACCACGAGCAGCTCGACCGTCGGCACGAGCGCGCAGGCGAGGCTCGCGAGCGCGAACACGGTCAGCCCGACCAGGAACATGGTGCGCCGCGACTTCAGGTCGCCGAGCCGGCCCGACGGCACGAGCACCAGGCCGAAGGCGAGGGCGTAGCCGGCGACGATCAGCTGCAGCGACGTCGGGCCGGCATCGAGCGCGCTCTCGATTGACGGCAGGCCGACGTTGACCTTGGAGAGATCGAGGATCGTGAGGGCGGCGACCGACACGCAGACGGCGAACGCGCGCCAGGGCGATGCGGGCTCCTCGCTCGGCGGGGCGGGCGGCGCGGCGTCGGGTTCGCTCATCGGATCCAGCCTAGAACCGGGCGGCGACACCGCGCCGAGCGCGCCGGGCTCACGCTCAGCTGGCCCGAAGCTGTCGTAGCGTGGCCCCATGACCCTTCGTCTCGGCATCGTGGCCGACTACTCCGACGACTTCCGCGAGATCGCTGAGGAGGTGGTGGAGGCGGAGCGCGTCGGCGTCGACGTGGTCGCCGCCGCCGAGGCCTACAGCTTCGACGCCGTCAGCCGGCTCGGCTACCTCGCCGCGGTGACGGAGCGGATCACCCTCGCGAGCGGCATCATGCCCCTGTTCTCGCGCACACCCACGATGATCGCCATGACCGCGGCCGGCCTCGACGACGTCAGCGGCGGCCGGTTCGAGCTCGGGCTCGGCTCCTCGGGTCCGCAGGTCATCGAGGGCTTCCACGGCGTGCCATTCCACCGCCCGCTCGCGCGCCTGCGCGAGACCGTCGACGTGTGCCGGATGCTGTGGCGCCGTGAGCCGGTCGTCTCCGAGAGCCGCGACCACCCGATCCCGCTGCCCGCCGACCGCGGCACCGGGCTCGGCAAGCCTCTCAAGCTCATCAACCACCCGCGCCGCGAGCGCATCCCGATCGCGATCGCCGCGCTGACGCCCAAGGCCGTCGCGCAGGCGGCCGAGATCGCGGAGAGCTGGATCCCGCTGTTCTACTTCCCTGGTCGCGCGCACCTCGCCTGGGGCGACGCGCTCGACGCGGGATTCGAGCGCCGCGACCCGTCGCTCAGCGAGCTCGACGTGCAGGCGCAGGCGCCGCTGCTCATCGCCGACGACACCGACCAGGCGCTCGAGGTCTATCGCGACCGCGTCGCGCTCTACGTCGGCGGCATGGGCGCCAAGGGCGCGAACTTCTACAACGACCTCGCGGTGCGCTATGGCTTCGAGGATGCGGCGGCGCGCATCCAGGAGCTCTACCTGGCCGGCGAGAAGAAGGCCGCCGCCGAGGCCGTGCCCGAGGAGCTGCTCGTCGGCACCTCGCTGATCGGCAGCGAGACGCACGTGCGCGAGCGGCTGCAGGCGCTCGTCGACTCGGGCGTGACGACGCTGACGGCGCAGCCGCTCGCGCCGACGCGGGGAGCGCGCATCCAGCAGCTCGAGGGGCTGCGCGGGCTCATCGACGCGCTCTGACCCGGGTCCCGCGAGGTCGCGAGCCGCGACCCGGACGCGGATCGCGACGCGGCCCGCGACTACTCGCCCAGGTGCCGGCGGCTCGAGATCGCCCGCTCCGCCTCGCGGCGGTCCTGCCGCTCGCGCAGGGTCTGGCGCTTGTCGTACTCCCGCTTGCCCTTCGCGACCGCGAGCTCGACCTTCGCGCGCCCCTCGGTGAAGTAGATCGAGAGCGGCACCAGCGTGTAGCCGCCCTCCTTCGTCTTGTGCGTGATCTTGATGATCTGCGCCCGGTGCAGAAGCAGCTTGCGCTTGCGGCGCGGGGCGTGATTGTTCCAGGTCCCCTCGAGGTACTCGGGGATGTGCACGGCGTCGAGCCAGGCCTCGCCGCGGTCGTCGACGAAGGCGTAGCCGTCGACGAGGGAGGCGCGGCCCTCGCGCAGCGACTTCACCTCGGTGCCCGTGAGCACGAGACCCGCCTCGTAGGTGTCCTCGATGAGGTAGTCGTGGCGCGCACGGCGGTTCGAGGCGACCACCTTGTTGCGGGTGCCCTCGTCCTTCTTGGCCATGATCGCCTCCTGAGCTCGTGCCGACTGCGGACGCGCGCCTCGCCGGTCGACGTCGGAGCGTCGGGCGAGCGCGCAGCCCGTCAGTCTAGCTCGAGCTCGGCCCGGTCCACCCGCCGGCGGCTAGATGTACTCGGTCAGCAGGTTGGTGACGGTGCGGTAGG
>NZ_VHQH01000038.1:335203-371302 GCF_006517535.1 Schumannella sp. 10F1B-5-1 | reverse complement strand
CCTACCGCACCGTCACCAACCTGCTGACCGAGTACATCTAGGGTCGAAGCGGAGGGAGGCCCATGGCCGAGTCAGTGTACCAGCGGGTGCTGGGCGACGACTTCGCCCGCCTCGACCTGCGCCTGCGCCGCTACTTCGGCATGCCGCCCGAGGGCGCCGTCGGCGTCGGGCGCGGGGTCTACGACGAGGCCGGCCCGGTCGGCGTCGGCGGTCGGCTGCTGAAGCCCCTGCTGACGTGGATGGCGTGGCAGCGCATCCTGTTCCCGGAGCACGGCGAGGGGATCGCCTTCACGGTCGTCAACCGCCCCGACGTGCGCCGCGGCACCCTCTCGGCGCAGCGCACCTTCGAGTTCGAGGGCGTGCGCCGCGTCATGGAGGACACGATGCTCGTGCGGCGCGGCCGGCTGCGCGACCGCCTCGGACGCACGCGCTGGCTCGAGGTCGACCTCGTGCCCGAGGTCGTCGACGGCGGACTGCGCATGACCTCGCGCGGGCTGCGCGTGCGCCTCGGCTTCGTCGCGCTGCCTCTCCCCCGCCTCGCACGCGTCACGCTCGACGAGCGCAGCGATCCCGACGGCGTGCACCAGAGAGTGGATGTGCGGCTCAGCGCCCCGCTGCTCGGCGAGTTCTTCCGCTACGCCGGCATCTTCTCCTACGACTACCGCCTCCTGCGCTGACGCCCACTCGGCGTACCTCTCGCGCCCGGACATTCGTGAGTTGCCCACTTCCGCGGCTTGTCGAGCGATGAGTACAGCAGAACTGGGCAACTCACGGCTTCGCTCGGGACTCCTCCCCGCCGCGGCCAGGAGTTGCAGAGTCCACAGATGCGATATCGGGAGTCCCGAGCCATCACGGAGAGGTCGATCGTCGAGGGATGCCGCCACCCTGGACCGCACGTGAACTCCCCAGCGAGCTCGGCCCGATGTTCCGAGTGCGCGATGCGCTCGACGAGTCGGCGGTCACCGAAGCACGACTGCGAGCGCGTGACCTCGACGCCGGGGTCTGGGGGATGCGCAGCACTGACGATCTGAGCGGAGACCTGCGTGGTCGCTGCGAGCTCTACGCCGCTCGTCTGGATCAGCGGGCCTTCTTCAGCCACGTCACGGCCGCGTTGCTGCTGGGTGTCGTGCTCCCGCGCGAGATCGCCGCACGCTCGGATCTGCACATCTCACTGCCCGCTCCGCATCGAGCGCCGCACTGTGCCGGGCTGATCGGCCATCAGCTGCGGGTCGCGGCTGGAGACGTGATCGTCCGCGACGGACTCCGACTCACCTCGCCGGCGCGCACCTGGCGTGATCTGGCCAGCATCCTCTCGCTTCCGGATCTGGTGGCCGCGGGTGATCGCATCCTCTGGCGCAAGCGTCCTCTCGCGAGTCGCGAGCTTCTGCAGCGAGCGCTGCCGACGACGCCGGTCCGCGGCTCGAAGAACCTGCGCCTCGCGTTGCCGATGCTCACAGACCGGGCCGATTCGGCCCCGGAGTCGATCGTCCGGGCCGCGCTCGTTCTAGCTGGAATGCCCGCGCCCGAGCCGAACCACGAAGTACCCGACCCGGCAGCAGGTCACTCATGGTGGGTCGATCTGGCCTACCCCGCGCTGGGCCTGGCGATCGAGTATCAGGGTGATCATCACCGCGATGTCGCTCAGTGGCGGGATGACCTGCGGCGGCGCGCGCGACTCGAGGCGCTGGGGTGGCAGGTGCTCGAGCTGACGGGCGACGATCTTCGGGATCTGGCGGCGCTGGTCCGCCTCATACGGGAGCGCATCTCTCGTCTCTCGCGCCGCTCATGAGGTGAGTTGCCCACTTCCGCGGCTTGTCGCGCTCGGGATACAGCAGAAGTGGGCAACTCGCGAGGATCGCGGGCGCGCGGCGTGGAGCGGTGCCGGGCGCACGAGGGGCCCGCATCCGGGTGGATGCGGGCCCCTCGAGCGCGAGCGCGAGCCGCGGGCGGCTCGACGCGAGTGCGGCGTCAGAGCGCGGCGTAGACCTCGCGCAGCAGGGCGGCGGTCTCGCTCGGCGTCTTGCCGACCTTGACGCCGGCGGCCTCGAGGGCCTCCTTCTTCGCCTGGGCGGTGCCGGCCGAGCCGGACACGATCGCGCCCGCGTGACCCATGGTCTTGCCCTCGGGCGCCGTGAAGCCGGCGACGTAGCCGACGACCGGCTTCGTCACGTTGGCCTTGATGAAGTCGGCCGCGCGCTCCTCGGCGTCGCCGCCGATCTCGCCGATCATGACGATCGCCTTGGTCTCGGGGTCGGCCTCGAACGCGGCGAGCGCGTCGATGTGGGTCGTGCCGATGACCGGGTCTCCGCCGATGCCGATGGCGGTCGAGAAGCCGAGGTCACGCAGCTCGTACATCATCTGGTAGGTCAGGGTGCCCGACTTCGACACGAGGCCGATCGGTCCCTTGCCGGTGATGTTCGCCGGGGTGATGCCGACGAGCGCCTCGCCGGGGGTGATGATGCCGGGGCAGTTCGGTCCGATGATGCGGGTCTTGCCGCCCTTGGCCTTGGCGTAGGCCCAGGCCTCGGCCGAGTCCTGCACCGGGATGCCCTCGGTGATCACGACGAGCAGCGGGATCTCGGCGTCGATGGCCTCGATGATCGCGCCCTTCGAGAAGGCCGGCGGTACGAACGCGATCGACACGTCGGCGCCGGTCTCGGCCATCGCCTCGGCGACGGTCGCGTAGACGGGCAGCTCGACGGCGGACCCGTCGGCGGCGGTGTGCGACACGGTGGTGCCGGCCTTGCGGGCGTTGACGCCGCCCACGACCTGGGTTCCGGCCTTCAGCATCAGCGCGGTGTGCTTGGTGCCCTCGCCGCCGGTGATGCCCTGGACGATGACCTTGGAGTCCTTGTTCAGGAAGATCGACATTTCTCTGCTTCTCTCAGTCTCTTCGTCGGCGGATCAGGCGTTGGCCAGCTCGGCGGCCTTGTCGGCGCCGTCGTCCATCGTGGTGGCCAGCGTGACCAGCGGGTGGGCGGCGGCCGCGAGGATCGCGCGTCCCTCCTCGACCTGGTTGCCGTCGAGTCGCACGACGAGCGGCTTGGTCGCCGCGTCGCCGAGGATCTCGAGCGCCTTGACGATGCCCTCGGCCACGGCCACGCACGAGGTGATGCCACCGAAGACGTTGACGAACACGCTCTTGACCTGTGCGTCGCCGAGGATGACGTCGAGGCCGTTGGCCATGACCGTCGCCGAGGCGCCGCCGCCGATGTCGAGGAAGTTCGCCGGCTTCACGCCGCCGTGCGCCTCGCCCGCGTAGGCCACCACATCCAGCGTCGACATGACGAGCCCGGCGCCGTTGCCGATGATGCCGACCTGGCCGTCGAGCTTCACGTAGTTGAGGTCGTTCTGCTTCGCCTTCGCCTCGAGCGGGTCGGCGGCGTCCTTGTCCTCGAGCTCCTCGTGCTCGGGGTGACGGAAGCCGGCGTTCTCGTCGAGCGAGACCTTGCCGTCGAGGGCGACGATGTCGCCGGCGCCGGTGAGCACGAGCGGGTTGACCTCGACGAGCGTCGCGTCCTCGCCGGTGTAGACCTCGTAGAGCTTCACGATGACGGGGGCGACCTTGCCGACGAGCTCCTCGGGGAACTTCGCGGCGACGGCGATCTCGGTCGCCTTCTCGAGCGTGATGCCGGTGCCCGGGTCGACCTCGATGCGGGCGAGGGCCTCGGGGCGCTCCTCGGCGAGCTGCTCGATCTCCATGCCGCCCTCGTAGGAGGCGAGCGAGAGGTAGGAGCGGTTGGCGCGGTCGAGCAGCACCGAGAAGTAGAACTCCTGCTTGATGTCGGCGCCGGCGGCGACCATGACGCGCTTGACGACGTGGCCCTTGATATCGAGGCCGAGGATGTCGTTGGCTGCGGCCTCGGCGTCGTCGGGCGTCTTGGCGACCTTGACGCCGCCGGCCTTGCCGCGGCCTCCGGTCTTGACCTGCGCCTTGACGACCGTCACGCCGCCGAGCTTCTCGGCGGCCGCGCGGACCTCGGCGGGGGTGTCGGCGATGATGCCGGGGAGTACGGGAACCCCGTACTTCTCGAAGACGTCACGGGCCTGGTACTCGAAAAGATCCACGCTGGCTGCTTCTTCCTTGCGCGTCGGAGTCGTGAGGGGACCGCCGGTATCTCGACACCGAGATAGTTCGACATCAAGAGATATCGGCGGCATCAACCCTAGCGCGACCGTGGGGCGCCTTCGTGCGAGGGCGTTCAGGATGCGCGGCCACCCGCCGTCGCGAGCGGCAGCCGGGCCTGTGCAAGCGGGGCACGGCATCCGCCCCGGCCGCGGATCGTACGATCGCCGCGTGAAGCCCGCCCGCGACTGGACCGAGTACGCCGCCGACGGCGGGCTCGTGCTCGGCGGAGCCGCGGCGATCCTGCTGCAGCTCGCCGACCCCGTGGTGGCGCGCGGGGTCGCGGCGCACAGCGCCTTCGCGCGCGATCCGCTGCGCCGGCTCGAGCACACGCTCGCCTACGTCTACGCGGTGTCCCTGGGCGACGACGAGGTCGAGCGGCTCGCGGCGCGCGGCGTCGACCGGGCTCACGCGGGCGTGCCGGGCGCGGTCGACGCCGAGCACCAGCTCTGGGTCGCGGCGACCCTGGTCTGGACCGGGATGCGCACCCACGCGCTGCTGCGCGGTCCGCTCTCGCCGGTGGTGGCCGAGCAGGTCGTGGCGCGCAGCGAGCGGCTCGCGACGGCGCTGCAGCTGCCGGCCGGCGTGTGGCCCGCCGATCGGCGCGCCTTCGACGACTACTGGGATGCGCGGCTGCCGACGCTCGAGGTCGGTGCCGACGCCCGCGCCGTCGCCGCGCAACTGCTGCACGCGACCGCCCTGCCCTGGTGGGGTCGAACGGCGATGCCGCTCGTGCGCATCCTGACCCCCGCGCTGCTGCCGCCTGCGGTGCGCGAGGCCTACGGACTGCGGGTGCACCGGGTGCGCGCGGCCGTGCTGCTCGCGGCGCTGCGCACGCTGCTGACGCTCATCCCGCGGCGACTGCGCGAGCTGCCGTCGCGCCGGCTGCTCGCGCAGCTGCGGCGTCACACCGAGCGCGAACGCACGGGGTGACGCCGCACGACGTGGCGCCGCGCCGCGTCACTCCGCGGTCGCGCCGAGGTAGATGCCGGCCTGCGTCGTCGCGGCCCCGACCGCGTTCACGATCTGCTCGAACGCGTCGTCGGCCTGCCCGACGCCGAGGCGGCCGCCCTTGAACAGGCTGCGGCTGCCACGCTGGATGCGCGCGGTCAGGTTGCCCGCGGCATCCGTGCCGAACAGCACGTCGAACTCGACGTAGAAGCGGCTGCCGGCGATGCCGCCGACCATGACGCTGCTCTGCAGGTCGCCGCGACTGAAGCGGTGCTCGCCGTCGGGCTGGATCTGCGCGCGGAAGCCGAGGCCGACGATCGTGCTGCCGACGACGTTCATCGCGTGCTGGTGGTCGCCCGCGAGCGTGAACTCCGTGTAGCTCATGGCCTCGGCTCCCCCGTAACAGGCGTTCGGATCAGGCCGCGGGACCCGAGCCGACGTAGATGCCGGCGTTCGAGGCGGCGCCGCCGATCGCATCCACGAGCTGGCCGTAGGCGGTGTCGGTCTTCGAGACGCCGATCGCGCCGCCCTTGAGGAAGCTGGCGCCGCCGTCGCGGTCGACGCGCACGGTGAGGTTGCCCGAGGGGTCGGTGCCGTAGGCGATGACGAAGGCGACGTGGAAGTCGTCGCCCGAGAGAGCGCCGAGCCAGAAGGTCTTGGTCTTGTTGCCGCGGCTGAGGCGGTGGGCGCCGTTGGGCAGCACCTCGGCGGCGTAGCCGAGCGACGAGACGGTCTGCGCGACGAGGTTCGAGGCGGCGCTGTTGTCGCCGCCGAGGGTGAAGAGGGTGCCGGCCATGAGGGTGCTCCTGGGGTTCTGGGCTCTGCGGTGCGTGCGAGTCGGCACGGGGCTGCGCCGGTCGCGGTGGTGGATGCCGGCGCTCCCCCCGAGGTCGCGAACCGGCGTTTCGCTCACCTTAGCGCCGGGACGCGCGCCGCGGCGATGGGGAGCTCTGCCCGTGTCGGGCGGTCGCGGCGGCGGGGCCGACGACGGTTCGGACGACGGGCGCGGTCGCGGGCATCGGCAGGGCACCCCGGCCACCCCCTACGCTGGCGCGGTGAGATTCGCCGCCCTTCGCGCGCCCTGGTACCGCGGCTACCTGATCGGCGGCTTCCTGCTCATGGCGGGCGACCACGTCGAGCACGCGATCACCTACTTCGTGATGTGGCAGAAGTTCCAGTCGCCGGTGCTCGCGGGCTTCGCCACGATCAGCCACTGGGTGCCGTTCCTGATCGGCGCGATCCCGTTCGGCCATCTCGCCGACCGCTTCGACTGCCGCCGCATCATCCAGGCCTCGTGCGTGCTGTTCGCGCTCGTGTCGGTGGCGTGGGCGGTGCTGATCGGCACGGGCACGCTGCAGCCCTGGCACTGCGTCATCCTGCTGCTGCTGCACGGCCTCTCGGGCGCGTTCTGGAACCCCGCCGACCAGCTCATGCTCTATGACATCGTCGGCCCCGAGCACCTGCCGAGCGGCGTGCGCCTCATGGCCACGGGCCTCAACCTCGGGATGCTCGTGGGCCCGGCGCTCGGAGCGGCTCTGCTGTTCCTGGTCGGCCCGGTCTGGGGCATGGCGCTCAACGTCGTGCTCTACGTGCCGTTCTTCGTCTACCTGCTGATCTCGCCGATCACGGGGCATCTGACCGATCGCGTCACCCCGCCACGGCTGCGCGTGCGGGATGTGCTGGGCGTGCTCGGCGAGGTGCCGCGCTACCCGGCGATCCTGCTGATGATGGTGCTGCAGGGCGCCGTGGGCCTGTTCATCGGCACCGCGCTGCTGCCGCTGCTGCCCGACTTCGGGCGGATGCTGGGGCAGGACGAGGGGCCCGGCTACATCCTCCTGCTCATCGCCATGTCGACCGGCGCCGTCACCGGCGGACTCGGCATGGAGGCGCTCGGGCGCATCAAGGCCAGCACGCGCCTGGCGATCGTCGCGGCCGCGCTGTTCGGGCTCGGGCTCGTCGTGTTCTCGCTGTCGCAGAGCTTCGTGCTGTCGCTCGCGGCGCTCGTGCTGGCGGGTCTCGGCAACCTGGTTTCGGCATCCACGGCACAGACGGTCGTGCAGCTCGCCGCGCCCGAGGGTCGCCGCGGCGCCTTCATCGGCGCGTTCGGGATGGCCGCCAACGGCTTCCGCGCGGGCAGCGGCGTGATCGTGGGCGGGCTGAGCGCGCTCGTCGGGGTCGCCGCGGGGGTGGGGATCGGCGCGGGCACGCTGCTGCTGATCGCCGTCGTGCTGCTGGTCGTCGCGACCGTGGCGCGCCGTCGACGCGGTGCCGCGGTCGATCCGGCGGCGGATGTCGCGCTCGACTGAGCGCGGATATCACGTCCGAGGTCAGGGTGATCCGCGAATCGGCGATGCAGCCGACCCGCGGGTCGACTAGCCCCGCGCCTGGGCCGCGATCGGCCCGGAGAAGCGCCCGGGGCTGGTGACGTGGAACGTCGGGGCCTCGAGCCCGCCGGTGAGCGCGGAGCCGACGGCGGCGGCCAGGTCGGCGCGCTCGGGGAACGGCTGGGCCACGCCCTGCGCCTCGCCGATGCCGAGCTGCCCGACGAGCTGCATGGTCACGCCGCCCTGCTGGCCGACACCCGTGAGCGGGGCCAGTCCGGTGCCGGGCAGCATCACGACCTCCTGCTCGTCGGGGTTCGCCGACAGCACGCCGATCTCGCGACCGGTCAGCGTGACGATCGCGAGCAGCACGGGCGCACTGAAGTTCTCACTCGCGACGCGGGCGTCGAGCGAGGTCGAGAACGGCTGGGCCGCGACGATCGGACCGCCGAGCCCCTCGGGCGCGCCGCGCCAGACGATGCCGGCGAACTGCGGCAGCTTCTGGATGATCGGCAGCAGCTGCTCGATCGGCGGAGGCGTCGAACTCATGCGCTCACCCTAACCGGCGCCGCGCATCCCGCCGCGGCCCCTCTTCGTGCGACAGACGTCGCCGACCCCCGCGATCGAGCGCGTGCCGGCACCCCCGCCCGGCGCATCACAGCTTCTCGATCGGGGCGATCTTGATCAGCAGCTTCTTGCGGCCGGCCGTGTCGAACATGACCTCGGCGATCGACTTGGCGCCCTGCCCGGTGACGCCGGTGACGCGCCCCTCGCCGAAGTCGGCGTGGCGGATGCGGTCGCCGGTCGCGAGCGTCAGGTCGCCGTTGTCGCGCACCTTGTTGGTCACGGCGTTCGCCCACTCGCGCTTCTCGCGGTTCGGCGCGGGCGGCAGCGAGGAGCCGTAGCTGAAGCGGTCGGAGCCGCCGCGGCGCGCGTTGAGGGCACGCGGCTGGGTTCCGCCGCGCGAGTTGGCGAAGCCGGGCGACTGGCGCCACTCGATCAGCTCGGCCGGCACCTCCTGCAGGTAGCGGCTCGGCAGCGCGACGGTGGTGTCGCCGAACTGGGCGCGCTGCATGGCGAGCGAGAAGAACAGGCGGCGCTTGGCGCGGGTGACGCCGACGTAGAACAGCCGGCGCTCCTCCTGCACTCCCCCGGGCTCGCCGGCCGACATCTGGTGGGGCAGCAGGCCCTCCTCGATGCCGGTGAGGAAGACCGTGTCGTACTCGAGGCCCTTGGCCGTGTGCAGCGTCATGATCGACACCGAGCCGTCGGTGTCGTCGATCTCGTCGGCGGCGGCGAGCAGCGCGACGTTGGTCAGGAACTCGATGAGGGTGCCCTCGGGGTTCTGCTTGCGGAACTCCTTGGTCTGCGCCAGCAGCTCCTCGAGGTTCTCGGCGCGCGCCTCGTCCTGCGCGTCCTGCGTGGCCCGCAGCCCGGTGACGTAGCCGGTGCGCTCCATGAGCAGCGCGAAGATGTCGGCGGGCGCGGCCGTGAGCGCCTGCCCGGATGCCTCGTCGAGCAGGTCGACGAGCGTGCGGATCGCTCCGGTCACCTTGGGCCCGAGCCCGAGCTGCTCGACGTCGCGGAGCGCATCCCGCAGCGGCACGCCCTCGCGGTCGGCGTGCGCCTGCAGCGTCGCCTCGGTCGCCGGGCCGATGCCGCGGCGGGGCACGTTCAGGATGCGGCGCAGCGCGAGGTCATCGGCGGGGTTGACGACCTGGATCAGGTACGCCATCGCATCCTTGATCTCGGCCCGCTCGAAGAACTTGGTGCCGCCCGGGATGCGGTACGGCAGCGCCGACCGGATGAAGATCTCTTCGAGCGGTCGCGTCTGCGAGTTGGTGCGCACGAAGACGGCGACATCGTCGAGCGAGGTGCCGGCGCTGCGCAGCTTGTCGATCTCGTCGGCGACGAACTGCGCCTCGTCGTGCGCGGAGTAGCCGGTGTAGCCGGTGATCTTGTCGCCCGCGCCGACGGTCGTGAAGAGGTTCTTCGCGGTGCGGTCGAAGTTGTTGGCGATGACGGCGTTGGCGGCGTCGAGGATGTTCTGCGTCGAGCGGTAGTTCTGCTCGAGCAGGATCGTCTTCGCCTCGGGGAAGTCGCGCTCGAACTCGACGATGTTGCGGATGTCGGCGCCGCGGAAGGCGTAGATCGACTGGTCGGAGTCGCCGACGACCGTGAGCGATGCCGGTGCGATCGAGCCGTCGGGCTTGAGACGCGTGCGGGTGTCGGCGGGCACGTTGTGCGGCTTGACGGCGCGCACGAGCTCGCGGATCAGCGCGTACTGGGCGTGGTTCGTGTCCTGGTACTCGTCGACGAGCACGTAGCGGAACCGGCGCTGGTAGAGCGCGGCGACCTCGGGGAAGGCGCGGAAGAGATAGACCGTCTGCGCGATCAGGTCGTCGAAGTCGAAGGCCTTGGCGCGGGCGAGTCCCTCGCTGTAGCGGCGGAACACCTCGAGGAACGCCGACTCCTTGGGGTCGTCGATGTTCGCGTTGCGGGCGAAGCTCTCGACATCCGTCAGCTCGTTCTTGAGCTTCGAGATGCGGCCGGCGACGCTCGACACGGTCAGGCCGAGGGTGTCGGCCTCGAGCTCCTTGAGGATGCGCTTGATGAGCGCCCGGCTGTCGGCGGAGTCGTAGATCGTGAAGCTCGGCGAGAGCCCGAAGGCCTCGGCCTGACGACGCAGGATGCGCACGCACGCGGAGTGGAAGGTCGAGATCCACATGCCCTGCGAGGCGTCGCCGACGAGACCGTGGATGCGCTCCCGCATCTCGGCGGCGGCCTTGTTGGTGAACGTGATCGCGAGGATCTGGCTCGGCCACGCCTCGCGGGTGTCGAGCAGCCCGGCGATGCGGCGGGTGAGCACGCTCGTCTTGCCCGAGCCGGCGCCCGCCACGATGAGCAGGGCGCGCCCGCGATAGAGCACGGCCTCGCGCTGCTGCGGGTTGAGCCCGGCGAGCAGGCGGTCGTCGACGGCGGCCGCGCGGTCGGTGGTCGGGTGGTCCGGCTCGAAGCCGTCGAGGACGAAGCTCATGTCCCGACGATTCTAGGTGCGACCGCCGACGCGGTCGGGCGGGCTCAGACCTCGTCGCGCACCGCGACCGCGAGGTCGGGCTGGTCGGCGAACACGCCCGCGACGCCGGTGTCGTAGATGGCGCGGAACTCGGTGCGCCAGTCGCCGACCGCCTCCTTGCCGCCGCCGAGACGAGCCGCACGGGTGAGGAAGCGGTTCTCCGCCCGCAGCGTCCAAGTGAAGACGTCGAGGCCCGAGGCGCTGATGCGCTCGACCGCGCCGGTGGACTCGACCTCGTCGTCCTCCGAGGTGATCACGAGGCTCTTCGCCAGGCTCACGCCATCGACCTGACCGACGAGCGCCGGCAGCCCGCGCGGTCCGATCTGCGCCGCGTAGCTCAGCGCGTTGACGCCGTCGCGGGCGACCAGGTCGGGGGCGGCACCGTCGGCCTCGATCAGGTAGACGATGCGGCCGGGCACGCCGCGCTCGCGCACCTTCGTCAGCACGCTCTGCTCGAACGACTCGACGATCAGCCGATCGGCCGCCGCGTCCCAGCCGGCGATCTCGAGCGCGAACAGCTCGTCGAGCGGCAGGCCGATCGAGGCGAAGTAGTGCGCGTGCTTGATCTCGGCGACCAGGCGCAGCATCCGCCCGGCGACCTCCTGGCACTCGTCGACGAGACGGAGCAGATCGACGAGCCGCAGCATCGGCTCGGCGCCGTCGTGGCCGGCCGAAGCCGGCCGCACCTTCGGCAGCCGCTCGACGGCGCGCAGGGTGGCCAGCTCGTCCCAGTCGAAGTCCTCGGTGAACCAGCCGGTCAACTTCTGCCCGTCGATGACCTTGGTGGCGCGGCGGTCGGCGAACTCGGGGCGTCGGGCCACGTCGGTCGTGCCCGAGATCTCGTTCTCGTGGCGGATCACGAGCACGCCGTCGCGGGTCGCGACGAGATCGGGTTCCACCGCATCCGCCCCCTGCTCGAACGCGAGGCGATAGGCCGACTCGGTGTGCTCGGGGCGGTAGCCGCTCGCCCCGCGATGCCCGATCACGAGCGGGCGGGATGCGGCGGTCAGGTCGGCGGGACGGTCTCCGATCACGCGCCCACGATAATGGGGGCACCATGAACGGCGGGGAAACGGCGCACGCGTGCACGCACTGCGGGCGCGAGCTCGACGCCGCGTGGAAGTTCTGCGTGTGGTGCGGCGCCCGCGTGATCCCCGAGGAACGCGCGGAGGCGATGCGGGCTGCGGCGGCCGCCGCGGCCGGCGACGCCGGTGGCCGACACCACGCGCACGACGAGCCCATCGAACGGCACGTGAACCCGGCCGCGATCTTCGCGCTCGTGCTCGGCATCCTGCTCTCGCCGCTGGCCGTGATCTTCGGCCATCTCGCCCTGAGCCAGACCGCGCGCACGGGCGATCGCGGGCGGATGCCGGCGCTCATCGGCACCGTGCTCGGCTACAGCGCGCTCGTGCTGGTCGTGATCGTCGTCATCGCCTGGGTGCAGCTGCGTGCCCTCCTCTGAGGCCGCCGACGGCACCGCCCGCGGCGCCCGCCGCGCCGCCCGTTCGCGCTTCGTCGAGCCGACCCGGCTGCTGCCGCTGCGCTGGGGCGGCTACCGCTCCCGGCTCTCCGGCGGCATCCTGCTGATCGCCGCCGGCGGCATCGCGATCGCCGGCTCGAACACCTTCCAGCTGCTGCTCCTGCTCGCCGGCACCTCGGCCCACGTGCTCGGCTGGGCGATCATCCCGAGCGACGGCTGGCGCCGCGTCGTCGCCGCGCTGCCGTCGACCCTCGGCTTCTGGATCGCCCTCTCCGGCCCGAAGTACCTCGAGGTGCTGCTGCTGCCCTTCGCCGCCTGGCTTCTCGTGCGGCACCGCCCCGCCGTCGCGTGGCTCACGATCGCCGTGCTGGGCGCCGTCGCGGTCGCCGTCAGCCTGCAGGTCACCGACTACCAGTGGATGCTGCCGGCCGGCGGGGTGATGGGCGCCGCCTTCGTCGGCAGCGCGTACCTCGCCCGCGGCATCCACGCGCTCGTCGCCCGCCGGACCCGCCCGTCGAGCGACGGCGTTTAGACCCTGATCGCTCAGGGCGGACGGCATCCCAGGGGATGCCCAGCCGCAGAGCTACAGGTGCTCCATAGACTTGTGCGAACCCGGGAATCCGGGCGACGACCCGTCGACGACGGGCCAGACCATGAGCATGGAGGCGACATGGCCAACGGAAACCCGGCGTTCCGATCCCCCGCGTTCTCGGAGCGCGGCACGGCGGCTCCGCCGATCCCCACCCCCGAGCAGCTCGCGCACCAGTACGACCTGCCCTCGGCGACCCCGGTCGAGACCGACCGGATGACCTATGAAGACACCGCGGTCAAGACCGTCGTGTCGTTCGCCGTGCTGCTGGTCGGCGCGGTCGTCGGCTACGTCGTGGCTGACTTCGCGCCCATCATCGTGATCCCGGCCGCGATCGCCGGCCTGGTGCTCGCGCTCGTCAACATCTTCAAGAAGCGCCCCTCGGCGCCGCTCGTGCTCGCCTACTCGGCGGTGCAGGGCATCGTCGTCGGCGCGATCTCGAACGCCTACGCGGGCTGGTACGACGGCATCATCCCCGTCGCCGTCTTCGGCACCCTCGCCGTCGTCGGCGTGACTCTCGCGCTCTTCGCGAGCGGCAAGATCCGCGCCTCGGCGCGCGCGACCAAGATCTTCCTGGTCGCGATGATCGGCTACATGGCGTTCTCGCTCGTCAACGTCGTCCTCATGCTGACCGGCGTGACCAGCGCCTACGGCGGCCTGCGCGGCGTCGAGATCGCGGGCATCCCGCTCGGCATCCCGCTCGGCATCCTGGTCGTGATCATGGCGGCGTACTCGCTCGTGCTCGACTTCGACAGCATCCAGCAGGGCGTGCGCAACGGCGCCCCGCGCGTCTACGCCTGGGCCGGCGCCTTCGGCATCGTCGTCACGGTCGTGTGGCTCTACCTCGAGATCCTGCGTCTCGTGAGCTACTTCATGCCGCGCAACTAGCCGCATCCGCTGCACCCGAAGCCCCCGCCGCGTCCGCGTGGCGGGGGCTTCGTGCATCCGACGCACGGCCGGGGCACGATCCGTCCACCCCGTTCGGGGGGCCGAGTTCGTCCGCGGTTCACCGGCCGGTCGACGCTCCTCAACCTGCGCTCGGTTCGGTGGAGGCGCCGGCCGCCCGGCCGGCCTTCCCCCGCTCACCACGTGGAGAACACACCATGCCCGCTTCCCCCATGCGCCGACGCCGCACCGCGGCTCTCGCCGGCGCCGGAGCCCTCATCCTGACCGCGGCGGCCCTCCCGGCCGTCGCCGCCACCGAGGGCGTCGGACTCGACGCCTTCGGCGGCGCCTTCCGCAACAGCGACGACAAGGTCGCCCAGGTGCAGTCCGCGATCCAGGACCGCACGGCCAAGAACGTCATCCTTCTCATCGGCGACGGGATGGGCGACAGCGAGATCACGGTCGCCCGCAACTACGCCTACGGCGCGGCCGGCACCCTGCCGGGTCTCGACGCCCTGCCGCTCACCGGGTCGTACACGACCTACTCGCTCTACAAAGACGGCCCCTACGCCGGCAAGCCCGACTACGTGCCCGACTCGGCCGCCACCGGAACCGCGTGGGCCACCGGCACGAAGACCTACGACAACGCGATCGGCGTCGACATCCACGGCGCCGCCCACGACAACCTGATCGAGATCGCCCGCGCCAACGGGCTGCGCACCGGCAACGTCTCGACCGCCGAGATCCAGGATGCGACTCCCGCCGTGCAGGCCGCGCACGTCGCCGCCCGCAGCTGCTACGCCCCTGACACGGCCACCTGCGGCGGCGACCTGCTGCAGAACGGCGGCCGCGGCTCGATCAGCGAGCAGCTGCTCGACACCCGCGCCGACCTGACCCTCGGCGGCGGCTCGACCAGCTTCGACAAGTCGGCCGTGGCGGGCCCCTGGGCCGGGCAGACCCTGTTCTCGCAGGCGACCACCCGCGGCTACCAGGTCGTGCGCGACGCGAACGCGCTCGCCAGCGTGAAGAAGGTCGACCAGAGCCAGCCGCTGCTCGGCCTGTTCACGCCGGGCAACTTCCCGACGCGCTACCTGCCGACGACCGCCACCGTGGGCGGCGCCGACCAGGCGCCGATCACCTGCACCGACAACCCGCAGCGCCTCGACACGCGTCTGTCGCTCGCGAGCATGACGAACACGTCGCTGGGCCTGCTGAACAAGAACAACGGCAAGGGCTTCTTCCTGCAGGTCGAGGGCGCCTCGATCGACAAGCAGGACCACGCGGCCGACGCCTGCGGTCAGATCGGCGAGACGATCGACTTCGACGAGGCCGTGCAGGCCGCGCTCGCCTTCGCGAAGAAGGACGGCAACACGCTGGTGATCGCCACCGCCGACCACGCTCACACGAGCCAGATCGTCGACTCGACCCCGCCGGGCCTCAGCATCGCGCTGACCACGAAGGACGGCGCGCCGATGAAGGTCTCCTACGGCACCTCGGCGGCGGGCGGAAGCCAGCAGCACACCGGAACCCAGGTGCGCATCGCCGCCTACGGCCCCGGCGCCGCGAAGGTCGTCGGGCTCACCGATCAGACCGACAACTTCCAGACGATCGCCGGATCGCTCGGGCTGAATCGCGACCTGCCCTCGTTCAGCGCCCGCGCCTTCGGCACGGCGAAGAACAGCCCCAAGGCGGGCAGCACGGCGAAGGTCGCGCTCTCGGGCTTCGGCGGCGACCGCCAGGTCACGGCGAAGATCGACGGCACCGAGGTCGTGATCCCCAAGACGGATGTGATCGGCGGCGACGCGACGCTGTCGTTCACTGCGCCGGCGAAGGGCTCGTACACGGTCGAGATCACCGGCACGCAGTCGCAGAAGGTCGTGAAGGTCGCGCTGACCGTGCGCTGACCCCGCTGACCCTCGCGCCGCAGCGCAGGAACGACTGAAGGGCGGGCCCGGATCGGGCCCGCCCTTCAGCGTCGCTCAGAGGAGTGCGCGTCTCACTCCCACTCGCCCGCTGGCGCGGTCGAGTTCCACACAGCGCCTATGGAGCGGTCGTTTCACTCCCACTCGATCGTCCCCGGCGGCTTCGACGTGACGTCGAGCACGACCCGGTTGACCTCGCGCACCTCGTTCGTGATGCGGTTCGAGATGCGCGCCAGCACGTCGTAGGGCAGGCGCGTCCAGTCGGCCGTCATCGCATCCTCGCTCGAGACCGGGCGCAGCACGATCGGGTGGCCGTAGGTGCGACCGTCGCCCTGCACGCCCACCGAGCGCACATCCGCGAGCAGCACGACCGGGCACTGCCAGATCTCGCCGTCGAGGCCCGCCTTCGTCAGCTCGGCGCGGGCGATGGCGTCGGCGTGACGCAGGATCTCGAGGCGGTCAGCGGTGACCTCACCCACGATGCGGATTCCAAGACCGGGCCCCGGAAAGGGCTGACGCCCGACGATCTCCTCCGGAAGCCCCAGCTCGCGGCCGATCGCACGCACCTCGTCCTTGAACAGGGTGCGCAGCGGCTCGACGAGCTCGAACTGCAGGTCCTCCGGCAGCCCGCCGACGTTGTGGTGGCTCTTGATGTTCGCGGTGCCGGCGCCGCCGCCCGACTCCACCACATCCGGGTAGAGCGTGCCCTGCACGAGGAAGCGGATGGGGTCGCCCTCCGACGCCGCCTCGGCGACGAGCTCGGACTGCACCTTCTCGAACGAGCGGATGAACTCGCGGCCGATGATCTTGCGCTTCTGCTCCGGGTCGCTCACGCCGGCGAGCGCCTCGAGGAACTGCTGACGCGCATCCACCGTGACCAGGCGCACGCCGGTCGAGGCGACGTAGTCGTTCTCGACCTGCTCGCGCTCGCCCTGCCGCAGCAGACCGTGATCGATGAAGACCGCGACGAGCTGGTCGCCGACGGCCTCGTGCACGAGCGCGGTCGAGACGGCCGAGTCGACGCCGCCCGAGAGGGCGGAGAGCACGCGGCCTGTGCCGACCTGCGCGCGGATGCGCTCGACCTGCTCGGCGATGACGTTGCCGCTGTTCCAGTCGGCGGGCAGTCCGGCGGCCTTGTGCAGGAAGTTCTCGATGACGCGCTGGCCGTGGTCGGAGTGCTTGACCTCGGGATGCCACTGCACGCCGTAGAAGCCGCGGGCGTCGTCGGCGAAGGCGGCGACCGGGGTGTGCTGGGTGCGGGCGAGCACCTGGAAGCCCGCGGGCGCGCGCGAGACCTGGTCGCCGTGGCTCATCCACACGTTCTGCTCGGCCGGCTGGCCGTCGAGCAGCGTGCCCTCGGTCACGACGGTCGCGTCGGTCGCGCCGTACTCGCGCAGGCCGGTGTTGGCGACCTCGCCGCCGAGGGTCTGCGCCATGACCTGGAAGCCGTAGCAGATGCCCAGCGTGGGCACGCCGAGGTCGAAGACGCCGGCGTCGAGCGCGGGCGCGCCCTCCTCGTAGACCGACGACGGACCGCCCGAGAGGATGATGCCGACCGGGCTCTTCGCCGCGATCTCGGCGGCCGTCGCGGTGTGCGGCACGATCTCGCTGTAGACGCCGGCCTCGCGCACGCGGCGGGCGATCAGCTGCGCGTACTGGGCGCCGAAGTCGACGACGAGGACGGGACGGTGGTCGGTCGGGCTGCTGGCGGGGGCGTCGGTCACGCGCTGGTCTCCACGGTCGATCCCGGCGAAGCCGGAGTGGCGGGGGTGCCGGCCGCGGCGTCGCGCGCGGCGCGCTCGGCCTCGGTCTGCTGGATGATGGCCTCGATCTGCCGCGGAACGCGGCGCTCGAGGAAGAATGAGAGCAGCGGGATGACGCCGCCGGCGGCGATGAACAGGAAGCGCGGGAAGCTGAACCGCGCGAGTCGCCAGAGGATGAAGTCGAGCCCGACGTAGAGCACATAGAACCAGCCGTGCGCGATCAGGATGATCGTGGTCAGGTCGGTTCCGCCGGGCGAGTGCGGCGCGGCCAGGAAGAAGGTGCGCGGCCCGCCGAGGTAGACGTCGTAGCCCCAGCCCCAGCGGATGGTCGTGACCACGCCGAGCAGAAGCAGCATGGTGCCGGTGATGACCGACGAGACCTTGTAGACCTTGACCGCCAGACGCAGCCGCGGGATGTCGGAGGGGCGGGGGCCGAGAGGCATGCGCCTAGTCTACGGGCGGCTCGGCGCCGCCACCGCCGCCCGCGGGGCCCGGTCCCGGGCCCGGGCCCGGCGCGCCGCCGCCCGCGGTCGCCGCCGCGCCCTCGCGCTCCTCGAGGATCTCGCGCTCCATCGCATCCCGCACCAGCCGGTACCAGAGGTAGAACGCGAAGCCCGCGAAGATGACCCACTCGATCGCGTAGAAGATGTTGAGCACGTTGAGGGCGGCATCCTGCTGCGGCGCCGGGGCGACGATCTTGCGGGTGCCGACCGCCGGCTCGTCGTCGACGACGTAGCCGTTGTAGACCGGGCCGGCCTCGGCCCACTCGTTGATCAGCGCCGCCGGGGCGAGCGCCGAACGCTGCCCCTTCTCGAACTCGTCGTCGCTCGGCGCCTCGCCAGGCAGGTAGCGCCCGTGGATGCTGCGGGGCGCGTCGTCGAGGCGGGCCGCGGCACGCTCGGCGGCGGCCCGCGTCGCCGTCCAGCCGAGGGCGACGGCGACCGAGTCGCCCGAGGAGTCGACGAGGTGGCCGACGACCCAGAACCCGGTCTGGCCCTGCGCCCCGTCGGCCGCGCCGACGCGCACGCGGTCGCTCAGCACGACGGTGTCGCCCGGCACGAGCGATCCGCTCACGGTCACGCGCCGTCCGGCCTCGTCGCCCGTGACCGCGGTCTGCGGTCGGTCGGCCTTCGCCAGCGCGACCGGCTTCTCGGTGTCGAGCTTCTCGGTCACGGCCGTGACGACGGCACGCCCGAGCTGCCACTGCGCGAGCGCGGCGAAGGTGGCGGCGATCGCCAGCACGAGCAGTAGCGCGGCGATCCAGCGCGGCGTGCGCGCGATGCGCCACCAGCGCCGGCCGTCGAACTCGGGGCGCTCGTCGGTCGTGCTCATCAGTACTCGGGGTCCCTCTCGCGGCGGCGCACCGGCCCGTCGCCGTCGCTCTGCAGCATGGCCTGCTCGGCCAGCCGCAGCGCATCCTGTCGATCGCGATCACCGTCGCGGCGCGGCCGGTCGTCGAGATCATCGTCGCCGAAGTCGGGGTCGTCGACCTGGGAGGAGCCTGCGGCCTCCTCGGCCTCGGCCACCGTGACCGCGCGTGGCGTCTCGACCGGCGCGGTGCCGTCGTCGTCGATGTAGCGCCCGTCGATCGTGGGCTCGGCGGCGTCGCCGCCGTCGCGGGTGCCCGACCGCGGGTCCTCCATCGCGGCCTCCGCGATCGCGAGCTCGAGGTCGCGGCCGGCATCGGGCCGCCGAGCGGCGACGCTGCGGCGGCGGAAGATCGCGCCGCCGATCTTCTCCGAGTTCACGGAGAGGATGGGCCCGACCACGGCCATGATCAGCACGTAGAGGCCCGCGAAGGGCGTGAGCCGTTCATCCAGCCCCGCCCCGGCGGCGAGGGTCGCGAGGATCAGCGCGAACTCGCCGCGGTTCTGCAGCATCGCGCTCGCGTTGAGACCCTCGGCGGGCGTGAGCTTGTTGAAGCGCGCGATGAGCTGCCCGCTCGCCGTGTTGATGATGAGGGTCATCACGACCGCCACGATGACCGGCACGAGCACGCTGCCGAACTCGCGCACGTCGAGCGCGAGGCCGAAGTTGAGGAAGAAGAACGCGGCGAAGACGTCGCGCATCGGCAGCGCGAACTGCTCGATGCGCTGGCGGAACCGGGTCGCGCCGAGCACGAGGCCGATCAGGAAGGCGCCGATCGCATCCGAGACGCCGAGCAGCTCGCCGATGCCGCCGAAGGCGACCGCGAGACCGAAGAACAGGATCGTGAAGAGCTCGTCGTCACGGGTCTGCACGATGCGCGACACGACCTTGCCGCCCCAGCGCGCGACCGCGAACATCACGACCAGGAAACCGAACGACACCAGCAGCTTGAGCACGATCGCGCCGAGGTCGGTCTCGCCGCCCACGACGACGCCCACGATGGCGAGGTAGGCGGCCACGAAGATGTCCTCGAGCACCGCGATGCCCAGGATCATCGGCGTCTCGCGGTTCGCCAGTCGCCGCAGCTCGATCAGCAGCTTCGTGACGATCGCGCTCGACGAGACCGCCGTCATCCCGGCGATGATGAGCGCCTCGCGCGTGCCCCAGCCGACCCACAGGCCGAAGGCGAAGCCCGCGCCGATGTTGATCACGATGCGCACGCCGCCCGACAGCACGAGCTTTCCGGCATTGCCGAAGAACTCCTCCTGATCGAACTCGAGGCCGAGGTTGAACAGCAGGAAGATCAGGCCGAAGGTCGCGACGAGCTCGACGTCGGCCGGCTCGAAGGCGAGCGGGAAGAAGTGCGTGTTCGGGCTCGCGAGCACGCCCACGACCATGTAGATCGGGATCGCGGGCAGGCCGATCAGCTTGCCGAGACGGCCGAGCCCCCAGGCCAGGACGAAGAGCACCCCCAGGATGAGCAGCTCTCCGCCGAGGGAGTGCATGCTCTACGCTCCCGGCGCGTCGGCCGCGACCTTCGGGGCCAGCTCCCCCGTGCGATAGAAGTTGAACGCCTTGGCGACCTTCTCGGGACTGCCCGCGACGACGAGGGTGTCGCCGGGGAAGACCTTGAAGTCGTTCGCCGGAGCCGGGTTGGCGGAGTCGCCGCGCACGACCGCGACCACGGTCAGTGCGACGAGTCCGGTCGTGGCGAGCCCGCCGAGCTCCTGCCCGGCGATGTGGTCGTCGTAGCCGACCGTGAACCAGTCGATCGACAGTCCGGGCAGCTGCTCGAGCGCCGACAGCGACTCGGTGATGCGCGTGCCGCCGAGCAGCTCCGCGAGCGTGTGCGCCTCGTCCTCGTCGAGGCGCAGCGACACCTTGGCGGCATCGGCGCCGCCGTCGCCGGCGTCGGAGAACGTGATGAGGTCGCTGTGCCCGGAGCGGTGCGTGATCACGCCGACCTTTCCACCGTCATCCGTGACGAAGGTGTGGAGCACGCCGACCCCCGGGAGCTTGACCCGTCGGACATCGACCATGGTTGAGCTCCTTCAAGCTGTGGGGAATGCCCTCAGTCTACTGAGCGCCCTCCCCCGCGGCCGGACGCTTCGCCCGAGGCGTACGGGTCGTGGACTTGGCCGCGGCTGCCTTCGACCGGGTCGGCTTCGGCGCGGTCGCGACCGGCGCATCCGCGGCGCTCGGCAGCTCGGCGAGGATCGTCGAGATGTCCGGCGCCTCCAGCCGCACCCGGTCGGCCGCGGCGTCATCCGGCTCCAGCTGGCTCGCCCGCTCGGCCGCGACGCGCCGCAGGTAGTTCTCGGTCTCCTCCTGGATGCGGTCCGCATCCCAGCCGAGCACCTCGCCCATCAGCGCGGCGGCGACGGGCGCGGCGCTGACCCCGCGGTCCCACGCCTCGATCGAGATACGCGTGCGGCGGGCGAGCACGTCCTCGAGGTGCAGCGCGCCCTCGTGACTCGCGGCATAGACGATCTCGGCCTGGATGTAGTCGTCGGCGCCCGGCACCGCCTCGGCCAGCTCGGGGCGCTCCTTGATGAGCTCGAGCACCTCGTCGGTCAGGACCCCGTAGCGGTTCAGCAGGTGCTCGATGCGCACGCGGTGCACGTCGAAGGCGCGGGCGATGCGGGCGCGCTTGTTCCACGCGGCCTGGTAGCCCTCGGCGCCGAGCAGGCCGATGTTCTCGGTCACGCTCTCCGACCACTTGCCATCGAGCGCCGCGACGGCCTCGTCGATCGCATCCTTCGCCATCACGCGGTAGGTGGTCCACTTGCCGCCCGCGATGACGACGAGACCCGGCACCGAGTGCGCGACGAGGTGCTCGCGGCTGAGCTTGGACGTCTGCTCGCTCTCGCCGGCCAGCAGGGGGCGCAGGCCCGCGTAGACGCCTTCGACGTCCTCGCGGGTGAGCTTGACCGCCAGCACCTGGTTGACGTGCTCGAGCAGATAGTCGATGTCGGCGGCCGTCGCGGCGGGATGCGCCTTGTCGAGGTTCCAGTCGGTGTCGGTCGTGCCGATCAGCCAGTGCCGACCCCAGGGGATGACGAAGAGCACGCTCTTCTCGGTGCGCAGGATCATGCCGATCTTCGACTGGAAGCGGTCGCGCGGCACGACCAGGTGCACGCCCTTCGACGCCCGCACCTTGAAGCCGCCGCGCGCGCCGACCATCGCCTGGGTGTCGTCGGTCCAGACGCCCGTGGCGTTGACGACCTGCTTGGCGTGGATCTCGAAGCGCTCGCCGGTCTCGACATCCAGCGCCTGCACGCCCACGACGCGCTCGCCGACCTTGAGGAAGCCCTCGACGCGCACCCGGCTGGCGACGTGGGCGCCGTAGAAGGAGGCGGTGCGCGCCAGGTTCGCCACGTAGCGGGCGTCGTCGACCTGGGCGTCGTAGTAGGTGAGGCCGCCGATGAAGGCGTCCTTGTCGAGGCCCGGCATCGCCTTGGCCAGCTGCCGCTTCGACAGGTGGCGGTGGTGCGGCACCCCGGGCGGGCGACCGCCGCTCCACGAGAACAGGTCGTAGAGCAGCATCCCGGCGCCGATGTAGAAGCGCTCGAACACGGGCTTCGTGAGCGGGTAGAGGAAGCGCACCGGCTTCACCAGGTGCGGGGCGATGCGCTGCAGCAGCAGACCGCGCTCGATCAGCGCCTCGCGCACGAGCCCGAAGTCGAGCTGCTCGAGATAGCGGATGCCGCCGTGCACGAGCTTCGACGAGCGGCTCGAGGTGCCCGAGGCGAAGTCGCGGGCCTCGAGCAGACCCGTGCGCAGACCGCGCGTCACGGAGTCGAGCGCCGCGCCGGTGCCGACGATGCCGCCGCCCACGACGAGCACGTCGAGCTCGCGGTCGCGCATCGAGGCGATGGCCGCCGAGCGCTCCTCGGGGCCGAGTCGAGTCGAACGGGTCACGGACCTGCGTGCCATCGGGACCTCCTCATCCGTCGCAGCCCACGCTACGCCGGAGCGTCAGCGCCGGCCGAGGGATGCGCCCTGCACGTTTTCCCGGAATGCCCTCCACGCCCGGTCCTTCGGCAGGATCGCGTGGCCGAGGCGGGCGCGGGGCTCAGGCCTCGCCGTAGGGGGCGACGACGACCTCGACGCGCTGGAACTCCTTGAGGTCGGAGTAGCCCGTGGTCGCCATCGAGCGGCGCAGCGCGCCGATCAGGTTCGTGCGCCCGTCGGCCGCCGTCGACGGCCCGAACAGCAGCTGCTCGAGCGGCGCGATCGTGCCGACCTCGACGCGGTGGCCGCGCGGCAGCTCGCCGTGGTGCGCCTCGGCGCCCCAGTGGAAGCCGCCGCCGGGCGCCTCGCTTGCGCGCGCCAGCGTCGAGCCGAGCATGACGGCGTCGGCGCCGACCGAGACGGCCTTGACGATGTCGCCGCTCGTGCCGAGCCCGCCGTCGGCGATGACGTGCACGTAGCGGCCGCCCGACTCGTCGAGGTAGTCGCGGCGTGCTCCGGCGACGTCGGCGACGGCGGTCGCCATCGGCGCGTGGATGCCCAGGCTCGAGCGCGTGGTCGAGGCGGCTCCCCCGCCGAAGCCGACGAGCACGCCCGCCGCGCCCGTGCGCATGAGGTGCAGGGCCGCGGTGTAGGTGGCGGCGCCGCCGACGATGACCGGCACATCCAGCTCGTAGATGAACTTCTTGAGGTTGAGCGGCTCGACGGTCTTCGAGACGTGCTCGGCGCTGACCGTGGTGCCGCGGATGACGAACAGGTCGACCCCCGCATCCACGACCGCCTGGTAGTGCTCCTGCGTGCGCTGCGGGCTGAGGGCCCCCGCGACCGGCACGCCCGAGGCGCGGATCTCGGCCAGGCGCGCCTTGATCAGCTCGGGCTTGATCGGCTCGGCGTAGATCTGCTGCATGCGCTGCGTCGCCGACTCGGCGGGCAGCTGAGCGATCTCGGCGAGCACCGCGGTCGGGTCGTCGTAGCGGGTCCAGACGCCCTCGAGGTCGAGCACGCCGAGGCCGCCGAGGCGGCCGATCGCGATCGCGGTCTCGGGGCTGACCACCGAGTCCATGGGGGCGGCGAGCACCGGGATGTCGAAGGTGAAGGCGTCGATCGTCCAGCTGACGCTGACGTCCTTCGGGTCGCGCGTGCGGCGGCTCGGGACGACGGCGATGTCGTCGAAGGCGTAGGCGCGTCGGGCTCGCTTGGACCGGCCGATCTCGATGTCAGTCACCGGGTCAGCCTAGCGGCGCGGTGTCGGGCATGACCTCGACGCCGGCTGCGGCGGAGCAGACACACGGGCCCGCCGGTGCGCGGTCCGCCCCGCTCAGCGCGGGCTGCGCCGCCGGATGCGCGCCGCGACCGCGAGCGCCAGCCCGAGCACCACGGCCGCGATGGCGCCGCCGATCAGCCACCCCGGCGCGCTCACGCCGGTCGCTGGCAGCGTCGGCGCGGTGTCGGCCGGATCGACCGCCGGCGGGGTCGTCGGCGGCGCGGTCGGCAGGGCGACCGCCGTCACGTCGACGGCGTCGAAGACGGGCACCCCGTCGGCGTCGGGTGTCGGCGTCGCGACGACCGGGTCGGGGGCCGCGCGGTCGGCGGGTGTCACGACGACCTGCACCGGCTCCGCGCTCGGGAACACCGGGATGTCGTAGGCGCCGTTCCCGTCGGTCACCGCGGTCGCGGGCGGACCGGGCAGCGGCGTCGCGTCGGGCTGCTGCACGGCGACGGTCGCATTCGCCACCGGGGCGCCGCTCGTATCGACGACGCGGCCCGACAGGCTCGCCGTGAGCCCGACCATCCAGAACTGCAGCCGCGGCGCGAAGTTCAGCGTCGTCGAGGTGAAGGTCAGTGTCGACAGCGGGACGGTCGGGCTGAACCAGCCGCTCGCGCCGTCGCTCGCGGCCACGTTCCCGCTGAGCACCCCGGTCGCGGCATCCCAGTTGGGCTGATCGCTCTGCCCGAGCGAGTTGTAGGCGCCGCGGAATCCCAGATCGGCGATCGCGACCGGCGAGCCGTCGGGGGCGGTCGCGCTGACCTGCACGCTCTCGGAGTCGATGTCGCCAAACACGAACGACCAGAACTCCGGCGGCGTCGGCGCGGCGAAGGTGATCGTCGTCGAGGAGGGAACCGATGCCGAGACCGGCGAGACCGAGAGGTAGGTCGACCCGGCCGAGGTCCCGTAGACCTGACCGGGCGGGGTCGTCGCGCTCATCGTCGCCGTCGTCGCCACGGCGAGCGTCGGATCCGAGCTCGCGACCGTCGCCGACGGGAACCCCGCGGCGACCTGGGCAGTCGTCGTGGTCAGCTGACCCCAGCTGCCGGCCTTCTGCCGTGGCGCGGCCGCAGCGGGCAGGGATGCGGTGGTCAGGAGCACCGCGGCGAGCGCGGCCGCGCCGATCCCCGTACCCAGCTTGCCCATCCGCCCCATGGGCCACAGAGTAAGACGGCCCGCGTCCCCCTGTCGAGGGTCGCGGGCCGTCTGACCGAGATGCGACTCAGCGGCTGTAGTTCGGCGCCTCGACGGTCATCTGGATGTCGATCCGAGGATGCCGTGTGCGACTCAGCGCGAGTAGTTCGGCGCCTCGACGGTCATCTGGATGTCGTGCGGGTGCGACTCCTTGAGCCCGGCGGGCGTGATGCGCACGAACTTGCCCTGGGCCTTGAGCTCGGCGACCGTGCGGGCGCCGACGTAGAACATCGACTGACGCAGTCCGCCGACGAGCTGGTACACCGTGGTGGCGAGGGCCCCCCGGTAGGAGACGCGGCCCTCGATGCCCTCGGGGATCAGCTGCTCGTCGCTGGGCACATCGGCCTGGAAGTAGCGGTCGCGCGAGTACGAGGTCTTCGTGCCGCGGGTCTGCATCGCGCCGAGCGAGCCCATGCCGCGGTAGCTCTTGAACTGCTTGCCGCCGACGTAGATGAGGTCGCCGGGGCTCTCGTCGGTTCCGGCGAGGAGCGAGCCGAGCATGACGGTGTCGGCGCCGGCGACGAGCGCCTTCGCGATGTCGCCCGAGTACTGCAGTCCGCCGTCGGCGATGACCGGCACGCCGGCCTCGCGGGCGGCGAGCGACGCCTCGTAGACCGCGGTGACCTGCGGCACGCCGACGCCGGCGACGACGCGGGTCGTGCAGATCGAGCCCGGCCCGACGCCGACCTTGACCGCGTCCACGCCCGCGTCGATGAGCGCCTGGGCGCCCTCGCGGGTCGCGGCCTGGCCGCCGATGATGTCGACGGCGGCGAACGCGGGGTCGGCCTTGAGGCGGCGGACCATGTCGAGCACGCCGGCGCTGTGGCCGTTGGCCGTGTCGACGACGATCACGTCGACGCCCGCCTCGAGCAGGGCGGTGGCGCGCTGCCAGGCGTCGCCGAAGAAGCCGATCGCGGCGCCGACGCGCAGACGACCCTGGTCGTCCTTGGTGGCGTCGGGGTACTTCTCGGTCTTCTCGAAGTCCTTCACCGTGATGAGGCCCTTGAGCTTGCCGTTCTCGTCGACGAGGGGCAGCTTCTCGATCTTGTGCTCGGCGAAGATCGCGACCGCGTCATCCGGGTCGATGCCGACCGGAGCGGTGATGAGCGGCGCCTTCGTCATGACGTCGCGCACGAGCGTGGTCTGGTGCTCGAAGGGGGCGACGAAGCGCATGTCGCGGTTCGTGATGATGCCGACCAGGGTTCCGTCGCCCTCGACGACCGGCACGCCGGAGACGCGGAACTGGCCGCACAGCGCATCCACGTCGGCGACGGTCGCGTCGGGGCTCGTCGTGACCGGGTTCGTGATCATGCCCGACTCGGAGCGCTTGACCTTGTCGACCGCGGCCGCCTGGTCGGCGATCGACATGTTGCGGTGCAGGATTCCGATGCCGCCCTGGCGCGCCATCGCGATCGCCATGCGGGCCTCGGTCACGGTGTCCATCGCGGCCGACAGCAGCGGCACGGCCACGTCGATCCGCTTGGTCAGGCGCGAGCGCGTCGACGCCTCGCTCGGGATGACGTCGGTGTAGCCCGGCAGGAGCATGACGTCGTCGTAGGTGAGACCGATGAATCCGAACGGGTCGGGCTGTTCCATGGTGTCCTTCGCCTCTAGAGCCGCCTCGGTGGGCGGCGCGCGCCTCGTGATGGGAAGAACCGGCTGCTGCGTCGGAACCGGTAGTCCATCGTAACGGGCGCGGGGGCGCGTGCATTCCCGCGCGCGAGGGCGCTTCTCGAGGCCGCTTGTCGCGGGCTCCGCGCCCGAATCGTGATGCGCGTCGACTTGCGCCGGAGGGACCGGGCATCGATTCTTGTGCGTACGTGATTCACCGTCGAAACACGTCCGACACATCCGCGGGGTAGCTTGCCCTCCGGATGCGAGGCATCCACTCAAGCCCCCGACCTGCACTCAGGAGGCACACCCGTGGGAATTCTCCCTGTCGACCCGCGACGTCGTCGTGCCGTCGGCATCGGATTGATCGGGATGGCGTTCGCTGCGCTCATCGCCGTCCTTCCGATCGCCGCGCCGCTCGCCAGCGCCGAGCCGATCGATCCCAACACCGCCGATGAATCCATCTCGATCTGGGTGCGTCAGCTCCAGACGAAGGAGCCGGTGCCGAACCTCTCCGTGGAGGTGAAGGGCGACGACTTCGACGAGACCTTCACCACGGATGCGGAGGGTCGGATCCAGGTCGGACTCCCCGGCCCCGGCACCTACACCGTGACCGTCGACGACTCGACCGCGCCCGATGGCGTGGGGACCCTGCCCGACGCGCAGAACCCCCGCGAGGTCTCGGTCCAGGCGACGAACAAGGGGGTTCCCGCGAACTTCCTGTTCACGACCGCCGACACCGGGTCGGGCGGTGCGACGTCGCCGAGCGACTCGGCGAGCCCGTCGAGCGGCGCCTCCGACAGCGGATCGAGCAGCGGCCCCCGCGGCATCACGGGCGGCCTGGTCGCCTCGAAGATCGTCACGGGCATCATCTACGGTCTGCTGCTGGCCCTCGCCTCGATCGGCGTCTCGCTGATCTACGGCACGACCGGCCTCAACAACTTCGCCCACGGCGAGCTCGTGACCTTCGGCGCGCTGATGGGCTACCTGTTCTCCAGCATCCTGGGCCTGCCCGGTGTGGTCGGCATCCTGGCGGCGGTCATCCTGGGAGGCGTCTACGGCTTCGCGCAGGACGTCGTGCTCTGGAAGCCGCTGCGCAAGCGCGGCGTCGGCCTCGTGCCGCTCATGATCGTGAGCATCGGCCTCGCCCTCGCGACCCGCTACATCTACAGCTTCATCTTCGGCGCCGACCGCCTGACGCTGCCGAACGACCCGTCTCCGTTCCTGAAGATCGGATCGGTGAGCCTCAGGTTCACGGATGTGATGGGCGCCGTGGTGGCGCTGGTCGTGCTGCTGCTGGTGGCCTTCGTGATGCTGCGCACCCGGCTCGGCAAGGCCGCTCGCGCGGTCGCCGACAACCGGTCGCTGGCCGCCGCATCCGGAATCGACGTCGACTTCGTCATCCGGTGCATCTGGATCGGCGGCGCCGCCCTGGCGGGCCTGTCGGGCGTGCTCATCGCCTACTACCAGTCGCTGCGGTGGGACACCGGCAGCCAGATCCTGCTGCTGATCTTCGCGGCCGTGACTCTCGGCGGTCTCGGCTCGGCGTTCGGCGCCCTGGTCGGCTCGCTGGTGATCAGCGTCTTCATGAACCTGTCGACGCTGTTCATCCCCGACAACCTGAAGTACGTGGCGGCGCTGGCCGTGATGATCGTGATCCTCCTGGTTCGACCGCAGGGCATCCTCGGTCGACGCGAGCGGATCGGCTAGGAGGGCGACCGTGGACTTCAACTTCATCCCGCTCGCCTTCGGCGAGGCGATCTCCCCCACGACCGCGGCCTACGCGCTCGCGACCATCGGTCTCGTGGTGCACTTCGGCTTCACCGGTCTGGTGAACTTCGGCCAGGCCGGCTTCATGGCCATCGGCGGCTACGCCTTCGTGGTCACCAGCCTGCAGTTCCACTGGCCGCTGCCCTTCGCGATCCTCGCGACCATCGTCTGCAGCGTGATCTTCGCGTTCCTGCTCGGACTCCCGACGCTGCGATTGAGGGCCGACTACCTGTCGATCGTCACGATCGCCGCGGCGGAGATCGTCAGGCTCTCGGTCAAGACCCCCGAGCTCACCGGTCTGACCGGCGGCGCGACGGGCCTCAACGGCGGTGCGGAGGACTTCCAGGCGCTCAACCCGTTCCCGAACGGGCAGTACCTCGGCCCGCTGCACATGACGGCGTCCGACCTGTGGGCGGCGATCTGCGGATGGGCGCTCGTGCTGCTGGCCTGCCTGCTCGTCTGGGCGCTCATGCGCAGCCCCTGGGGCCGCATCGTCAAGGGCATCCGCGAGGACGAGGACGCCGTGCGCGCGCTCGGCAAGAACGTGTTCAGCTACAAGATGCAGGCGCTCGTGCTGGGCGGTGTGCTCGGCGGTCTCGCCGGCGCGTTGTTCATCCTGCCGCGCTCGCTGCAGCCGGATAACTACGGCACCCAGCTGACGTTCTTCCTCTACACGATCATGCTGCTCGGCGGCGCGACCACGATCTTCGGGCCGCTGCTCGGCGCCGCGATCTTCTGGGTCGTGCTGTCGCTCTCCGACGGCCTGCTGAGCCTGGCCGTGACGAACCACATCCTTCCCATCACGAGCACCCAGCAGGGTCCGATCCGATTCATCATCGTCGGCCTCGCGCTCATGCTGCTCGTGATATTCCGACCCCAGGGCATCCTGGGCAAGAAGGCCGAGGTGTTCTTCCGTGCCTAAGACGGACGTGAACGAGCTCATCGCGGGCCCCGTGGCCCCCGGTGTGCCGAAGAAGAACCCGATCGTCGTCGCCGATGGCGTCACCCGCAGCTTCGGCGGCTTCACCGCGGTGAACGTCGAGCACGTCGAGATCCCGGCGAACGCGATCACCGCGCTCATCGGCCCGAACGGCGCCGGCAAGACGACGTTCTTCAACCTGCTCACCGGCTTCGACAAGCCGAACGAGGGTCGCTGGACGTTCCTCGGGCAGCAGCAGTACGGCGTTCCGGCCCACAAGGTCGCCCGCCGCGGGATGGTGCGCACCTTCCAGCTGACCAAGGCACTCAACCTGCTCAGCGTGATCGACAACATGCTGCTCGGCGCGCCGCAGCGGGCGGGCGAGCGGTTCTTCGCCTCGCTCGTGCCCTCGATCTGGCGCCAGCAGGAGGAGTCGCTCACCGAGAAGGCCGACGAGCTGCTGAAGAAGTTCAAGCTCGACGCCAAGCGCGAGGACTTCGCCGGATCGCTCTCGGGCGGCCAGCGCAAGCTGCTCGAGATGGCGCGGGCGCTCATGAGCGACCCGAAGATGGTCATGCTCGACGAGCCGATGGCGGGCGTGAACCCGGCCCTGACGCAGTCGCTGCTCGGCCACATCCTCGATCTGAAGAAGGAGGGCATGACCGTGCTCTTCGTCGAGCACGACATGCACGTCGTGCGCGAGATCGCCGACTGGGTCATCGTCATGGCCGAGGGCCGCATCGTCGCCGAGGGCTCCCCCGACACGGTCATGGACGACCCCGCGGTCATCGAGGCCTACCTGGGCGCCCACCACGACACCGACCTCGGTGACGTGCGCGGGCAGCAGGAGATCGCCAAGGACATGGAATCGGATCTCATCAAGCACGAGATCGAGGAAGAGATCGAAGAGGAGGCCGCCGATGGCCGCTGAGCTGGAGACGGTGCTCGAGACCACCGACCTCGTCGCGGGCTACCTCCCGGGCGTCAACATCCTCAACGGATGCTCGGTCACGGTCGGCAAGGGCGAGCTGGTCGGCATCATCGGCCCCAACGGCGCGGGCAAGTCGACGCTGCTGAAGGCGATCTTCGGGCAGGTGAACATCCGCGGCGGCTCGGTGAAGCTGAACGGCGGCGACATCACCGGGCTCAAGGCGGACAAGCTGGTCAGCCGCGGCGTGGGCATGGTGCCGCAGACGAACAACGTGTTCCCGTCGCTCACGATCGCCGAGAACCTGCAGATGGGGCTGTACCAGAAGCCGAAGCTCTACAACGAGCGCATCGAGTTCATCACGGCGCTGTTCCCCGAGCTGTCGAAGCGTCTCGCGACGCGCGCCGGCTCGCTGTCGGGCGGCGAGCGCCAGATGGTCGCGATGTCGCGGGCGCTCATGATGGACCCGAGCGTGCTGCTGCTCGACGAGCCGAGCGCGGGCCTGTCGCCCGTGCGTCAGGACGAGACGTTCATCAACGTGTCGCAGATCAACCGCGCCGGCGTCTCGGTGCTGATCGTGGAGCAGAACGCCCGCCGCGCCCTGCAGATCTGCGACCGCGGCTACGTGCTCGACCAGGGCCGCGACGCCTACTCGGGCCCGGGCCGCGACCTCATGAACGACCCGAAGGTCATCGAGCTCTACCTGGGCACGCTCGCCGCCGACCAGGAGAAGGCCAAGGCCTCCGGAAGCGCCGAGAGCGCCGAGAAGCCCGAGAAGCCCGCGGCCAAGAAGAAGCCCGCCGCGAGCTGATTCGCCGCTCAGAACGCCGCTGAGCACCCCGAGAGGGCCCCGGATGCGCATCCGGGGCCCTCTCGCATGCCCGGGCAGTCCGCGGGCTCCCGCTCCGCTGGCGTCACGCACCGCGGGCTCCGCGCACCGCGGTCCACACCCCGCAGTCCGAACCCCGCGGGATCCGCGCACCGCGGGATCCGCAACTCAGCACCGGACGGCCCGCCGGGCCCGCACGGGCCACCGGACCGCATCCGTGCTGAGTTGCGAACCCGCGCGCGGAAGCGTGGTGACGCAACTCAGCAAGGACCGCGCTGGGCGACCCGCGTCGGGCACACGGGCGCATCCGTGCTGAGTTGCGACGAGGGACGTCGGGTGCGGATGCGCGCGTCTCCCGACCCGTGAGAAGCGCGCATCCGCGCACGCGAGAAGCACGCATCCGGGCACGCGAAAGGGGCCCGGCCTGACGGCCGAGCCCCTTCCTGTGCGGTCGAGACCGCGAGACCTTACTTGGTCAGGTCGCCGAAGACGGCGTCCTCGTACTCGGTCTTGTTGCCCTCGGTGTACTTCCACACCGAGACGTAGGCCTGAGCCGGGTCACCGTTCTTGTCGAACGAGATCGGGCCGGACTGGCCCTCGTAGTCGATGTCCTTGCCGTCGTTGATCAGCTTGGCGCAGTCGGCGAAGGTGTCGCACTTCTCGCCGTCCTTCGACACCTTCTCGAGGTTGTCGCGGATCGTCTTGCCGTCGGTCGCGCCGCCCTGGAGCGCCGCGAGGGCGATCAGGATGGTCGCGTCGTACGACTCGGGCGCGTAGCTGAACACGGTCAGCTCCTTGTCACCGGCGTCCTTGACGACCTTCTGCAGCTTGGCCTGGAACTCGTCGCTCGCCTTCACACCGGGGTTGGTGAACTGGCTGCCGGCGATGTCGACGTTGGTGTAGCTCGAGTCGATGACGCCGTAGTTGCCGTCGACGCCGTAGAGCTTCGAGAAGTCGAAGCCCTGGCCCTTGAGCTGCTCGGCGATGACCTTGATCTCGTCGTACGAGATCACGAGCAGCGCGTCGGGGTTCGGGGCGAGCGCGGTGGTCACCGAGGAGGTGAAGTCGCTCGCGCCCTCGTCGAAGGTCACGTCGGCCGCGACCTCGACGCCGTTGGCCTCGAAGTACTCGGTGACGCTCTTGTTGAGGCCGATGCCGTAGTCGTTGTTGCCGTAGAGGATCGAGACGGTGGTGGCGCCGTCCTTGACGATCTTCTGACCGACGACCTGACCCTGCAGCACGTCCGACGGGGCGGTGCGGAAGTAGTATCCGTCGTCCTTGTAGTCGGTGAAGGCGGGCGAGGTGTTGGCAGGCGAGATCTGCACGACCCCGGCCTGGGTGATCTGGTCGATGACCGAGAGCGAGACGCCCGACGACGCGGCGCCGACGATCGCCGAGACGCCGCTCGAGAGCAGCGCTTTGGTCGACTGGGTCGCGATGTCGGTCGAGGTGTCGCCCGAGTCCTTCTGCTCGGAGGAGATCGTGATCCCCGCCTTGGCGTCGTTGATGTCGTTGACGGCCGCCTGGACGCCGGCGATCTCGGGCGGGCCGAGGACCGCGAGCGTGCCGGTGGTCGGCAGCAGCGAGCCGATCTTGAGGTCGAGCTCGTCACCCGATCCGCTGCCGCTGTTCCCGCTGCCAGTGGCGCAGCCGGTCAGGACGAGCGCGGTGGCGCCCAGCAGCGCGATGCTGCCGAGGGCCGCCCGGATCGAGCGAGAGGACGTGGGGCGTGCGAAGGCACCCATGTTGCTCCTTGGTGATGATGTGCAGGGAAAGCTCGGGCGCACACGCGCCCTCGCGTGGGTGCAAAAGTAATCGGCGATTGAGGCGGAGACAATAAGGCGGTGTTACAGCCCTGTAACGCCTGCGGCGACGCGGATGCGCCGCCCTCGCCGCGCGGCGAGCAGCGCGTCGACCGAGAGCACGATCACGGCGACCCAGACCAGGCCGAAGCCGATCCACCGCTCGGTGTCGATCTCCTCGTGCAGCAGCACGACGCCGGTCACGAACTGCAGCACGGGAGCCAGGTACTGGGTCAGTCCGAGCGCCACGAGCGGCAGCCGGCGGGCCGCCGAGGCGAAGAGCAGCAGCGGCAGCGCCGTCGCGACGCCCGTGAGCAGCACCAGCACGGTGTGCACGACGCCGTGTCGCCCGAACTCGAAGCCGCCCGTCACGCCGACGACCGTGAGCTGCACGACGGCGAGCGGAGCCAGCCAGGCCGTCTCGATCGTGAGGCCGCCCACCGCATCCACTCGCGAGCCCACGCGCTTCTTGATCAGGCCGTAGCTGCCGAAGCTGAGCGCGAGCACGAGCGAGATCCAGGGCACGGCGCCGTAGCCGACGGCGATCACGACGATCGCGGCGACCGAGATGCCCACCGCGACCCACTGCGCGGCGCGCAGGCGCTCGCGCAGCACGATCACCCCGAACAGCACCGTGACGATCGGGTTGATGAAGTAGCCGAGCGAGGCCTGCAGCACCTGACCGCCGAGCGAGGCGATGATGAAGACCTGCCAGTTGACGTAGATGACGGCCGCGGCCGCCCCCAGCGAGAGCAGCACGCGGCGATCGCGCACGAGGGCCAGGAGCGGCGCCCAGTGCCGGCGCGCGGTCAGCAGCAGCGCGCAGAAGATCAGTGAGAACAGGATGCGCCAGCCGACGACCTCGAAGGGCCCGACGGGGGCGAGCAGCACGAAGTAGGCGGGCAGGAAGCCCCACAGCAGGTAGGCCGCGAGCGCGTAGCCGAGGCCGGAGCCGGTGACGCGGTCGGCGGGGGTCGCCGTCGCGGCGGCGGACGCGGCGGTCGACACGGCGGGCGTCGCAGCGGCATCGGGGGCCGACGCGGTGCCGCCGGAGTCGAGATCGGGTGTGCTCACCGATCGAGCCTAGTGAGACGACGAAGGGCCCCGCCGGTCACGGCGGGGCCCTTCAGAAGCTGGTGGGGAGGCGGCTCAGCGCTCCACGACCGCGAGCACGTCGCGGGCCGACAGGACCAGCAGGTCCTCGCCGCCGACCTTGACCTCGGTGCCGCCGTACTTCGAGTAGATGACCTTGTCACCCACGGCGACGTCGACCGGGACGCGGTTGCCGTTGTCGTCGACACGGCCGGGTCCGACGGCGACGACCTCGCCCTCCTGCGGCTTCTCCTTCGCGGTGTCGGGGATCACGAGGCCCGACGCGGTGACCTGCTCCGCGTCGACCTGGCGGATGACGATGCGATCTTCGAGCGGCTTGATGGAGACCGACACTCTGACCCTCTTCTTTCGTTGAAGTCCTGTTGGCACACTCCGTCTGAGAGTGCCAAAGACACCATAGCGCGTCGTTAGCAGTCGTTCAATGCGAGTGCCAGAACACGGACCGCCGGCCGCGTCGCCGGCGCCGACCGCGGTCTGCGACCACATCCTCTCGCCCGCCTAGGGTTGACGGGTGGATACGGCCGAGCTGCGCGAGCTCCTCACCCCCGAGAGCCTCGAGCTGCTCGACGCCCTCGACGTGGATGCGCTGGGCGACGCCGTCGCCGCCGTGAGCCGTCTGCGCGCCGCCGGTCACTCCCCCGCGCGCGTCGCGGCCGTGCTCTCGCAGGCCCGCCTGCGCCGCCGTGCCCGGGCGAAGTTCGGCGCCTTCGCCGACCGGATGCTGTTCACCGAGGCGGGCCTCGAGCAGTCGACCCGGCTCGCGGTGGCCTCGCTGCATGCCGGCCGGTTCGCGGCGGCGGGCCTCGACCACGTCGCCGACCTGGGCTGCGGCATCGGCGCGGACGCGCTGGCTCTGGCCGGCCTCGATCTCGGCGTGCTCGCGGTCGAACGCGACGAGACCACGGCCGCGCTGGCCGCCTACAACCTGGCCCCGTTCCCCCGCGCCCGCGTCGACTGCGCCGATGCGACGACCGTCGACCTCGGCGAGGTGGATGCGGCGTGGCTCGACCCGGCACGGCGCCGGGCCGGAGCCTCCGGCGCCGGTGGCCCTGGGGGCGCCGGCGGCCCGCGCGGGCGCCGCCTCGACGACCCGCACGACTGGGAGCCGTCACTCGAGTTCTGCTTCGACCTGGGCCGGCGCATCCCGGTCGGGGTCAAGCTCGGGCCCGGCCTCGACCGGGCGCTGCTGCCCGCCGACATGGAGGCGCAGTGGGTGTCGGTCGACCGCGAGGTCGTCGAGCTCGTCGTGTGGTCGGGCCCGCTCGCCCGAGCGGGCGTCGGACGCGCCGCCCTCGTGCTGGGCGCGCACGGTGCCGCCGAGCTGACCGCGGCCGCCGACAGCGACGACGCCGAGGTGGGCGAGCTCGGGGCGTGGCTCTACGAGCCCGACGGCGCCGTCATCCGAGCCCGCCTGATCGGCGATCTCGCGCGTCGGCTCGACGGCCGGATGATCGACGAGACGATCGCCTGGATCACGGCCGAGACCGCCGTCGAGACGCCGTTCGCCCAGCGCTTCCGCGTGCTCGAGGAGCTGCCCTTCGACGAGAAGAGGCTCAAGCGCCTGCTGCGCGAGCGCGGCGTGGGCACGCTCGAGATCAAGAAGCGGGGCGTGGATGTCGACCCGGCTCAGCTGCGCAAGCGCCTGAACCCGAGCGGGCCCGCCTCGGCGACCCTCGTGCTCACGCGGCGCGGAGGGCGCCGGGTGGCGATCCTGGCCGAGCGGGCCTGAGCCGCGCATCCGCCGGCGACGTCTCCGCGGTCTCCACCCAGCGCGGCCCGGCGAGTGCCTCCGTGAACGACGACGGGGCCGGCCCAGCAGGACCGACCCCGTTCTCGCGACGTGCGACTCAGTAGTCGTAGTACGACGACGACGATGCGCCGGCGATGATCGCGATGATCACGATGGCGAAGTAGATCACGCCGACGGCGATGCCGACGTAGCCGATGATCAGACCGGCGAGGGCGAGGCCGCGGCCGCCCTCACCCGTGCGCTTGATCTGGTTGAGGGCGATGTGGCCGGTGATGACGGCGCCGAGCGAGACCACGAAGGCGAGCACGAGCGAGATGATCGCGAGCGTGTTGGTCTTGGCGGCGGCGACCGGCTGGTAGGCGTAGGCGCCGGGCTGGGCGTAGCCCTGCGGCTGGCCGTAGGGCTGGGCCGGCTGCCCGTAGGGCTGCTGCTGCGGCTGCGCGGGTTGGCCGTAGGGCTGCTG
>NZ_VHQH01000038.1:0-335181 GCF_006517535.1 Schumannella sp. 10F1B-5-1 | reverse complement strand
TGGCCGTAGGGCTGAGCCGGCTGGGCGGGCTGGCCGTAGGGGTTGCCGCCCGGGGCGGGCGGAGGAGGGATGTCGCTCATGCGATGACTCTATTCTCTGGCGGTGGCAGACGAAGATGCCCCGGCGGAATCGCCGGGGCATCTTCGTGAGGATCAGTAGCCCGTGGTACCCGCGGTGCCCACGAGGATGACGGCGAAGATGATGTACAGCACGCCGATCACGAGGCCGATCGCGCTGATGATGACGCCGGCCAGCGCGAGGCCGCGGCCGCCCTCACCGGTCTGCTTGATCTGGTTGAGCGCGATGAGGCTGACGATCAGACCTCCGAGGCTCACCACGAACGCGAGGATCAGTCCGACGATCGCGAGGGTGTTGGTCTTCGCGGCGGGCGCCGGGGTGTATCCGGTCGGCTGGGCGGGAGGAGGGGTGGCGGTCATGTGTATTCGGCTCCTAGATAGATGAGTCGTCAGCGCCGCTAAGCCTGTCAAAACCCTGAATGCGTGTCAACGAATGCGACCGCGTGTTTCGAGAAGAGATCACGAACGTCGGGTGACGCGAGCGGTCAGGCCCGCACCGAGGTGACCGGCAGGGTCGAGTCGGCCGCGAAGTCGAGCGGCGACGGCGCGCGCCCGGCGGCGACGAGAGCGGCGCCGACGCCGGCGATCATGGCGCCGTTGTCGGTGCAGAGCGAGAGCGGCGGGATGCGCAGCGTCACGCCGGCCGCGGCGCAGCGCTCCTCGGCGAGCCCGCGGATGCGGGCGTTCGCGACGACTCCGCCGCCGAGCAGCAGACGCGGCACGCCGTGCTCGGCGCAGGCGTCGAGGGCCTTGGTGATGAGCACGTCGGCGACGGCCTCGCGGAAGGAGGCGGCGACATCCCCGACCGGCACGTCGTCGCCGCGGTCGCGCGCGGCCTCGACCGTGCGGGCGACGGCGGTCTTGAGCCCCGAGAAGGAGAAGTCGAAGCGGTGCCGGTCGCGGTCCTTCGGGGCGGTGAGTCCGCGGGGGAAGCGGATCGCGCGCGGGTCGCCGTCGGCCGCGGCGCGGTCGATCTGCGGACCTCCCGGATACGGAAGGCCGAGCAGCCGCGCGACCTTGTCGAACGCCTCCCCCGCCGCGTCGTCGATCGTCTCGCCGAGCAGCTCGACGTCATCGATCAGGTCGCGCACGAGCAGCAGGCTCGTGTGCCCTCCGCTCACCAGCAGCGCGATCGTGGGCAGCTCGAGCTCGCCGCGGTCGGCGGATGCGGCGGTGGGGTCACCGGGGGCGGTCCCATCGGCCGCGGCCGGCGGTCGCAGCAGGTCGGCGCCGACGTGCCCGACCAGGTGGTTGACGCCGTAGAGCGGCTTGCCGGTCGCGAGCGCGAGCCCCTTGGCGGCGCCGATGCCGACCATGAGCGCACCCGCGAGACCCGGCCCGCTCGTGACGGCGATCGCATCCAGCTCGTCGAGGGTCACGCCGGCCTCGGCGAGCGCCGCGTGCAGGGTCGGCTCGATCGCGTCGAGGTGCGCGCGGGCCGCGACCTCGGGCACGACGCCGCCGTAGCGGGCGTGCTCGTCCATCGACGAGGCGATCACGTTGGCGAGCAGGGTGCGGCCGCGCACGATGCCGACGCCGGTCTCGTCGCAGCTGGTCTCGATGCCGAGCACGAGGGGTTCGGCGGTCACGGGGTCCCCTCGGTCTCGGTCGGAGTCGCGGCGACGGACTCGGTGGCGATCGCGGCGGTCGCGGCGGTCGCGTTCGCGAGCGGTCGGCTCATGATGAGCGCGTCGATCGCCCCGCGGTAGTAGCGCGGGCGGATCGCGATCTGCGCGAAGCCCTCGGAGCGGTAGAGCCTCTGCGCTGCCGTGTTGTCGACGCGCACCTCGAGCAGCAGGTCCGCGAGCCCGCGGCGCTCGGCCTCGGCGATCAGGAGCCGCAGCAGCTGGCGGCCGAGGCCGGTGCCCCGCAGCTCGGGCACGACGGCGATGTTCTGCACATCGCCCTGGTCGGCGCTCGACGGGGCCGACAGCCCCGCGTAGCCGACGATGTGGGCGGCGTCGGCGGTGTCGCCGGCCGCGGGCGGCGGCGCGACCGCCTCGGATCCGATCGGGCCGACGGCCGGCGACGGGATGCGCGGCGCGGCGTCGAAGGCGACGGGGCGCGCACCGTCGACCTCGGCCACGAGGTACAGCGTGTGCGGCGAGACCAGTTCGGACCGCATCGCCTCGCGCGACCACGGGTCGTCGGCGAAGATCTCGTGCTCGAGCACCATGAGCGCGTCGAGGTCGTCGAGCGTCGCGGGCCGGATGCGCGGCGCCACGCTGTCGCCGCTCACGCGGTGACCCGCTTCGGGCCGGCCGAGAGCGTCACGTCGGGCGCGCGCAGATAGAGGGGCTCGAGCACGCTCGACGCCGATCCGGCGGTGCGGTGCCGCTCGGCGAGGAGTCCCAGCGGCCCGGCAGGGATGACGGGGGCGTCGATGCGCTCGGCGCCCGCGAGCGGGCCCGACTCGGCGGCGAGCGCGGCGAACAGCGCATCGGCATCGGCGGCGAGCACGAGCTCGGGGCCGCGGACGAGGCGCGGGAGACGCGCATCCACGCCGCCGCCGGAGGCGAGCGCCGAGTCGGATGCGGTGCCGAAGCCCGACCAGGCGAGCTCGCGCCGGCGGGCGTCGGTGACGACGAGCACCGGACCGGGCCGGTCGAGCGCGACCGCCTCGTGCGCCGGCACGCCCACGACCGGACGCCCGATGCCGAGCGCGAAGGCGCGCGCCGCGGCGATGCCCACCCGCAGGCCGGTGAACGGACCGGGGCCGAGCCCGGCGGCGACCGCGTCGATCTCGCGCGGGGTGACACCGGCGTCGGCGAGCGCCGCGGCGATCAGGGTGCCGATGCGCTCGGCGTGCGAGCGGGTGTCGGGTTCGTCGAGTTGCGCGAGCACGCGATCCGGGCCGTCGACGACGGCGACGCTCGTGCCCGCCGAGGTGTCGATGGCCAGCAGCACCCCACGATCGTACCGTTGACCGGCCGAGCGGCACCGCCTAATGTGAACGGCGTCCACATCGATGTGACCGCCGTCCGGAGGATGCGATGACCGACACCACGGCCGATTCGACCGAGACCACGCCCGCTGCCGCCGCGGCCGGGAGCGCCGCGATCTCCCCCTTCGACGCCCCACCCGGCCCGCCGGTCGTCGTGAGCCACGCCGAGTGGCGCGCGGCGCGCATCCGGCTGCTCGACGCCGAGAAGGCCGCGACCCGGGCCCGCGACGCGGCCCTGCGCGAGCTGCGGCAGCTGCCGTTCGAGCTCGTCGAGAAGGACTACCGCTTCGTCGGGCCGGAGGGCGAGGTCGGCCTGGCTGAGCTCTTCCAGGGCCGCAGCCAGCTCTTCGTGCACCACATGATGTGGCTCGACAGCGACGAGGCCTGCCCCAGCTGCTCGATGTTCTACGACAGCCTCGGTCGCATGGAGCACTTCGCCGCCGCCGACACCGCGGTGCAGTTCGTGGCGAAGGCGCCCTTCGCCTCGATCGAGCGGATGCGCGCCCGCCTCGGCTGGGAGCGGCCGATCTACGCGACGGTCGGCACCGGGTTCAGCGACGACTTCCAGGCCGTGATCGACCCGGGGCGCGGGGTGACCGAGTACAACTGGCGGCCCTTCGGCGAGGGCGGCGACACGGCCTTCGACATGCCGGTGCAGTCGACCTTCCTGCGCGACGGCGACCGCATCCTGCACAAGTACTCGGCGTGCGCTCGCGGCACCGAGCTCGGGCAGAACTACGACGTGCTGCTCGACGTGACGCCGCTGGGGCGTCAGGATGCGCGGGGCTGGATCCGGCACCGCGACCGCTACGGCGACGCGGACGCGCACCAGCACGTGCACTGAGGCGCAGGGCCGCGTCGACGGCTCGCTCTCAGGGGCGTCCGGCTCAGCCCAGCGTCGGGAGCTCCGCCCAGCGCGGCCCGTGCCCCTCGATCACGACGCGCCGCGGCTCCTCGAGCTCCTCGGCCGCGTCGCCGAGCGCGCTGTCGCCGGTCGCGATGCCGGTCGCGACCACCGCATCCGCCGCCGCGCCGGTGCGGCGCTCGATCGCGACGCGCAGCCACGAGTCGCTGACGCCGTCGAGCTTGCCGGCGCCCCACTCCACGACCGTGATCGAGCCGTCCCAGTCGATGTCGAGGTCGTCGAGCTCGAGTGCGCTCGCCAGTCGATAGGCGTCGACGTGCACGAGCGGCGCGCCCGTGGTTGTGGGATGCGTGCGCGCCAGCACGAAGGTCGGGCTCGTCACCGCGCCGCGCACGCCGAGCCCGCGGCCGATGCCCCGGGTCAGGGTCGTCTTGCCCGCGCCGAGCTCGCCGTCGAGCTGGATGAGGTCGCCGGCCCGCAGCACCGCGGCGAGACGCTCGCCGAGCGCCTCCATCGCGGCGGTGTCGGCGATCGCCAGCTCGACGCGGCTCACGCGTCGGGTCCCGTCGCCACGGCGGTCGGGCTCGAAGCCGGGGCCGGCGTCGCCGTCGGGGTCGAAGTCGGGATCTTCGTCGCCGCGCCGATCACCGTGCGCTCGGCGCGCCCCCCCACGCGGGTGACGATCTCGTAGTCGATGGTGCCCGCGGCCTCGGCCCACTCCTCCGCGCTCGGCGCGCCGGCGGCCGGGTCTCCCCAGAGCACGACCCGGTCGCCGACCGCGACCTCGGCGTCGCCGACATCCACCACGAACTGGTCCATCGCGATGCGCCCGACCACGGGATGCCGCACCCCGCCGATCGCCACCTGTGCTGCCCCCGAAGCCGAGCGCGGAACGCCGTCGGCGTAGCCGAGGGGCACGAGCGCGAGCGTCGTCGGCGCGCTCGTGCGGTGGGTGAAGCCGTAGCTCACGCCCTCCCCCGCCGGCACGCGCTTGACGTGCGCGACCGCCGCACCGACCTCCATGATGGGTCGCAGGCCGAGCGGCGCGACCGGCACACGCGGATCGGGACTCAGCCCGTAGCTCGCGATGCCCAGACGCACCAGGTCGAGCCGCGTCGCGGGCAGCGCGATCGCGGCGGCGCTCGCGGCGAGGTGCCGCAGCTCGGGCTCGACGCCCGCGGTGCGGAGCGCGTCCACCGCGCCCTCGAAGCGGGCGAGCTGCGCGAGGTCGTCGGCCTCGGAGGTGCCGGAGAGATGACTGAAGACGCCGCGCACGCGCAGACCCTGGGCCGCCAGCTCGGCGACGCGGGCGATGACCGCTGGGGCGTCGTCGTGCTGGATGCCGTTGCGGCTGAGCCCGGTGTCGAACTTCAGGTGCACGACGGCCCCGGCGGCGGCCGCCCGCTCGAGCTGGTCGAGCGAGCTGACGCCGACGTCGACGCCGGCCTCGGCGGCCGGCCGGAAGTCGGTGTCGGGCCCGTGCAGCCAGGCGAGCATCGGGGCGGTGACGCCGGCGGCCCGCAGCGCGAGCGCCTCGCCGAGGTCGGCGACGCCGAGCCAGTCGGCCCCGGCCTCGACCGCGGCGCGCGCGATCGGCAGGGCGCCGTGCCCGTAGGCGTCGGCCTTGACCACGACCATCGTCGCCGCGGGGGCGACGAGGGCTCGCAGGGTCGTGATGTTGTGGCGCAGCGCATCCAGATCGACGCGGATCTCGCGCAGCGGGCGGGGCGGGCGGGACGGGTTCGCCCCCGACGGCGCGGCCGTCTCGCTCATCGCGCGTCGTCCCGCTCGGCCACGACCATCGCGATCGCGACGCCCGCGTCATGCGACAGCGAGAGGTGCAGCCGGGTCACGCCGAGCTCGTCGGCGATCGCCTTCGCGGCGCCGCCGAGCGTCAGCTCGGGCGACCCGTGCTCGTCGGAGCTCACGACCATGTCGTGCCAGCGGATGCCGGTCGAGCGCCCCAGCGCCTTCATCACGGCCTCCTTGGCCGCGAAACGGGCGGCCAGCGAGCGCAGCGGACGGTCGCGTTCGCTCTCGGCGAACAGGCGCTCGGCGAGCTTCGGCGTGCGCGAGACCGCCCGCTCGAAGCGCGCCAGATCGACGACATCGACCCCGATGCCGGCGATCATCGCCGCCACCCGGGGCGCGCATCCACTCGACAGATCATGCGGACAGTCTGCCGCGCCTGCCGCGCCTGGCGCCCAGGCGACGGCGCCAGACGGCGCTCACTCGACCGTGACCGACTTGGCCAGGTTGCGCGGCTGGTCGACGTCGAGGCCCTTCGCCGCCGCGAGCTCCATGCCGAAGACGTGCAGCGGCGCCACCGCGAGCAGCGGCTCGAACATCGGGCCGGCCAGCGGGATGCGGATGACCTCGTCGGCCGACGACACCACGGCCGCGTCGCCGAGCTCGGCGATCGCGATCACGCGGGCGCCGCGCGCGCGGATCTCCTGGATGTTCGACACGACCTTCGGGTGCAGCGACCCCGTGTGACGCGGGCTCGGCACCACGACGAAGACGAGCTGGCCCGGCTCGATCAGGGCGATGGGTCCGTGCTTGAGCTCGCCCGCGGCGAAGCCCTCGGCGTGGATGTACGCCAGCTCCTTGAGCTTGAGCGCGCCCTCGAGCGCGATCGGGAAGCCCACGTTGCGGCCCAGGAACAGCACCGACTGGGTGTCGGCCGACCACTTCGCCAGCTCGGCGATGCGGTCGGAGGAGTCGGCGATCACGCTCTGCAGCTTGTCCGGCAGCGCGCTCAGCTCCTCCATGAGCGGCGTCGCCGTCTCGGGGGTGAGCTGGCCGCGCGCCTCGCCGAGCTTGAGCGCCAGCAGGTAGAGCGCCGTCGCCTGCGCGACGAAGGCCTTGGTCGACGCGACCGCGACCTCCGGGCCGGCGTGCGTGTAGAGCACCGCGTCCGACTCGCGCGGGATCGTCGCGCCCTGCACGTTGCAGATCGACAGGGTGCGCGCCCCGGCGGCGCTCGCGTACTTGACCGCCATGAGCGTGTCCATGGTCTCGCCCGACTGGCTCACCGACACGACGAGCGTGTTCGGCCCGAGCACCGGGTCGCGGTAGCGGAACTCGTGCGAGAGCTCGACGTCGACCGGCACCCGAGCCCACGCCTCGATCGCGTACTTGCCCAGCATCCCGGCGTAGTAGGCGGTGCCGCAGGCGAGCACGACGACGCGCTCGACGCCCGACAGCACGTCCTCCAGCGGCTCGAGCTCGGGGATCACCGTGCGGCCGTCGACCAGGCGCCCGCGCAGGGTGTTCGCCACCGCCTCCGGCTCCTCGCTGATCTCCTTCTTCATGAAGCTCGGCCAGCCGCCCTTCTCGGCGGCGGACGCATCCCAGGCGATCTCGAACTCGCGCGTCTCGACCGGAGTGCCGTCGAAGTCGGTGACCGTGACGCTGTCGGGGCGGATCGTGACGATCTGGTCCTGCCCGATCTCCATCGCGTGGCGGGTGTGCTCGACGAACGCGGCGACATCGCTGCCGAGGAAGTTCTCGCCCTCGCCCAGCCCGATCACGAGCGGCGAGTTGCGGCGGGCGCCGACCACGACGCCGGGCTGGGCGGCGTGCACGGCCAGCAGCGTGAAGGCGCCCTCGAGGCGGCCGACGACGCGCGCGAGCGCCGCCGTCAGATCGCCCGTCTCGCGGTAGGCGCGGCCGACCAGCAGCGCGGCGACCTCGGTGTCGGTCTCGCTGAGGAAGCTCTCGCCCGCCTCGAGCAGCTCGGCCTTCAGCTCGGCGAAGTTCTCGATGATGCCGTTGTGGATGAGCGCCAGACGCCCCTCGTCGGCGAGGTGCGGGTGCGCGTTCACGTCGGTCGGGCCGCCGTGCGTGGCCCAGCGGGTGTGGCCGATGCCGGTGTGGCCGTCGGGCAGCGCGGTCGAGGCGAGGTCGTCGGTGAGCACGCCGAGCTTGCCCGAGCGCTTGCGCATACCGAGCTCCCCGTGAGCGTCGAGAATCGCAACGCCTGCGGAGTCATAGCCGCGATACTCCTGACGCCGCAGGCCTCCGATCAGAACCTCGAGACTGCTACCCGGACCGACGTAACCCACGATGCCACACATGGGCTCGATTCTAGGTGGAGCGCCCTGTGCCCTTACGCTGAACGCGATGTCTGACAGCGGTGCGGGCGGGTCGACCCCCTTCGTCGAGATTCCGCGCGCCGAATGGGCCGCACTGGCCTCCGACACGCCCCAGCCGCTGAGCGAGACCGAGGTGGCCGCCATCCGGGGTCTGGGCGACGCGCTCGACCTGACCGAGGTCGCCGAGGTCTACGTGCCCCTCAGCCGGCTGCTCAGCCTGTATGCGGCCGGCGCCAAGTCGCTGCACGCCGCGACCCGCGGGTTCCTGCGCACGTCCGGCAGCGCCGGCGTCGCCGACGACGCGGCGCCGACGCCCTTCGTGATCGGCGTCGCCGGCTCGGTCGCGGTCGGCAAGTCGACGATCGCCCGCGTGCTGCGCGAGCTGCTGGGCCGCTGGGACGACACCCCGCGCGTCGAGCTCGTCACGACCGACGGCTTCCTGCATCCCAACGCCGAGCTCGAGCGGCGCGGGCTGATGACCCGCAAGGGCTTCCCCGAGAGCTACGACCGGCGCGCGCTGCTGCGCTTCGTCAGCCAGGTGAAGAGCGGGGCGGCCGAGGTCGCCGCGCCCGTCTACTCCCACCTGACCTACGACATCCTGCCCGGGGTCGAGAACGTCACCCACCGCCCCGACGTGCTCATCGTCGAGGGACTCAACGTGCTGCAGCCGCCGACCGCCGGGTCGCGCCTCGCGGTGAGCGACCTCTTCGACTTCACGATCTACGTGGATGCGCGCACCCCCGACATCGAGGAGTGGTACGTGCAGCGCTTCCTGCGGCTGCAGCGCGGGGCGTTCGCCGACCCCGACTCCTACTTCCACCGCTACGCCGCGCTGAGCGAGGACGAGGCGGTGGCGCGGGCCCGCTCGATCTGGCGCGAGATCAACGAGCCGAACCTCGTGCAGAACGTGCTGCCGACCCGCGCTCGCGCGTCGCTCGTGCTGCGCAAGCAGGCGGACCACACGGTGTCGTCGGTGCTGCTGCGCAAGATCTGACGACGCCCGCTCGTGCGGCGGCGAGCGACGTCGACGCGCGAGCGCCCCGGCGGGAGCGGCGCGACCGGACGGGTCAGGCCGCGAGGGCCGTGCGCACGACCTCGGCGAGGTGCTCGGCGGTGGTGCGCGCCGCATCCTCGGTCGAGGCCTCGACCATGACGCGCACGAGCGGCTCCGTGCCGCTGGGTCGCAGCAGCACGCGGCCGGTGTCGCCGAGCTGCTCGCTCGCGGCCGCGACGGCCGCCGCGACGGTCTCGTCGGAGTCGAGCCGCGTGCGGTCGACGCCGGAGACGTTGATGAGCACCTGCGGGTAGACCGTCATGACCGCGGCCAGGTCGGCGAGCGTGCGCCCGGTGCGGGCGACCTCGGCCGCGAGGTGCAGGCCAGTCAGCACGCCGTCGCCGGTCGTGGCGTGGTCGGTGAAGATGATGTGACCGCTCTGCTCGCCGCCCAGGTTCGCGCCGTGCTCGGCGAGGCCCTCGAGCACGTAGCGGTCGCCGACCGCGGTCTCGATCAAGCGGATGCCGTGCTCGGCCATCGCGACGCGCAGACCCAGGTTCGACATGACGGTCGCCACGAGCGTGTCGTCGCGCAGCAGGCCGCGGGCCTGGCGCGACACGGCCAGGATGGCCATGATCTGGTCGCCGTCGATGACCGCGCCGGTGTGGTCGACGGCCAGGCAGCGGTCCGCATCCCCGTCGTGCGCGATGCCGAGGTCGGCGCCGACCTCGAGCACCTTCGCCTGCAGCTGCTCGAGGTGGGTCGAGCCGACGCCGTCGTTGATGTTGAGGCCGTCGGGGTCCGCGCCGATCACGGTCACGGTCGCGCCCGCGAGCGCGAAGGCCTCCGGCGAGATGCCGGCGGCGGCGCCGTGCGCGGCGTCGATCACGACGTGCACGCCGTCGAGGCGCTGGCCGAGCGTGCCCACGAGGTGCACGATGTAGCGGTCCTCCGCGTCGGAGAAGCGGCGGATGCGCCCGACCCCGCCGCCCGTGGGCAGCAGGTGGGGCTTGCCGAGCGACGCCTCGATGCGATCCTCGACGACGTCCGGCAGCTTGGTGCCGCCGAAGGAGAAGAACTTGATGCCGTTGTCGGGCATGGGGTTGTGCGACGCCGACACCATCACGCCGAAGTCGGCATCGATGTCGCCGACCAGGAAGGCGGCGGCGGGGGTCGGGATCACGCCGGCATCGAGCACGTCGATGCCGGAGCTGGCGAGGCCGGCCGCGACGGCGGCGGCGATGAACTCGCCCGAGACGCGGGGGTCACGCGCGAGCACGGCACGCGGACGACGACCGCGAGAGCGGTTCTCGTCCGCGTGCCGGCCCTGCGTGAGCACCACCGCGGCGGCCTGCGCGAGGCCGAGGGCGAGGTCCGCGGTGATGATCTCGCCATTGGCGAGTCCGCGGACCCCGTCCGTTCCGAAGAGTCGAGGCATGGGTGCCGGCTCGGAGGCGCGGATCAGCGCTTCGAGAACTGCGAGGCCTTGCGGGCCTTCTTGAGACCGGCCTTCTTGCGCTCGATGACGCGCGCGTCGCGGGTCAGGAAGCCGGCCTTCTTGAGCGCGGGACGGTTGTTCTCGCGGTCGATCTCGTTGAGCGCACGCGCGATCGCGAGGCGCAGCGCGCCGGCCTGGCCCGAGGGGCCGCCGCCGGTGATCTTCGCGGTCACGTCGTAGCCGCCGATCAGGTCGAGCACCTTGAAGGGGTCGTTGATCAGCTGCTGGTGCAGCTTGTTCGGGAAGTACTCCCCGAGCGTGCGTCCGTTGACCTGGTACGCGCCGGTGCCCGGGACCAGGCGCACCTGCGCGATGGCCTCCTTGCGGCGGCCGACGGCCGCACCCGAGACGGTGAGGGGAGCGCGAGGGGTGCTGGTCTCGACGGCGCCCGCGGGCGTCTCGGTCGAGTAGTTCTGCAGCGCCTCGCCGGTGATGGTGTCTTCGATCTTCGCCATTAGTGGTGATCCTCGGTTTCGGCGGACGCTTACTGCGCGACCTGGGTCAGGGTGTAGGTCTTGGGCTGCTGAGCGGCGTGCGGGTGCTCGGCACCGGCGTAGACCTTCAGCTTCTTGATCTGCGCGCGACCGAGCGAGGTCTTGGGCAGCATGCCGCGGATCGCCTTCTCGACGGCGCGGGTCGGGTGCTTCTCGAGCAGCTCCGAGTACGCGGTGGCGGTGAGGCCGCCCGGGTAGCCCGAGTGGCGGTAGGCCAGCTTCTTCTCGAGCTTGGCGCCGGTCAGGGCGACCTTCTCGGCGTTGATGATGATGACGAAGTCGCCCATGTCCATGTGGGGGGCGAACGTCGCCTTGTGCTTGCCGCGCAGCAGGGCTGCGGCGTGGCTGGCCAGGCGGCCGAGCACGACGTCGGCGGCGTCGATGACGACCCACTCCCGCTGGATGTCAGCGGGCTTGGGGCTGAAAGTGCGCGTCACGATAGGACTGCTTTCTCTCGAGGTGGTCGTGAATCCCGCTCCGGTGTGCGTTCTCGCGCCGATGGCGCGGAACCCGACGGTGGAGGGCTCGTGTCGTCGCCCGCCGGACGAGCCGGAAGCAGACAACCGGTACAGATTACGTGCTCGAGGGCGACCCGGTCAAATGCGGCGCATCCACCTCGCCGGCGTCGCGGCGCGCCCGGGTCTGCTCGGCCCGCGCGGCGAGCTCGGAATCGGGCGGGTAGCCGACCTCCATCAGCGTCAGGCCCTTGGCCGGCGCGACGATGAACTCCGACCCGCGCCGCGCCTCGTCGCGGATGCCGGCGAGCCGCTCGGGAGCCAGCCGCCCCGCTCCGACGGCCATCGAGCCGCCGACCAGCGCGCGCACCATGCTGTGGCAGAAGGCGTCGGCCTGCAGCCGCGCCACGAGCACCCCGTCGGCGTCGCGGTGCCAGCTGAACGACTGCAGCGTGCGGATCGTCGTCGCGCCCTCGCGCGGCTTGCAGTAGGCGGCCCAGTCGTGCAGACCGGTCAGCGCGGCCGCGGCGGCGTCCATCGCGGCGACGTCGAGCTCGACGGGATGCCACAGCGTCGCACTGCGGCGGCGCGGGTCCTTGAGCGCGACCGCATCGGCGACGCGGTACTCGTAGCGGCGCCACACGGCCGAGAACCGGGCGTCGAAGCCGGCCGGGGCGCGCGTCGCGCGGGCGATCCACACGTCGGAGTCGAGGCCGGCGATCCCGTTCAGCCGCCGGGCGAGCGCCGCGGCGCCCATCGGGGCGCGCGACCGGTCGCCTCCGCGGTGAGGGGCGTCGAGCATCCCGAGCTGGGCGTCGTCGAGGTCGAGGTGCGCGACCTGGCCGAGCGCGTGCACGCCGGCGTCGGTGCGGCCGGCCACGGTCAGCGTCGGCGGCACCGGAGTGCGACGGAACACCGTCGCGAGCGCCGCTTCGAGCTCGCCCTGCACGGTCCGCAGCCCCGGCTGACGACTCCAGCCCGAGAACGCCGTGCCGTCGTAGGCCAGGTCGAGGCGAAGGCGATGAGAGGCGGCCGGGATGCCGTCGGCGGCGTCCAGCGGGCCCTCGGCTTCGGTCACGCCCCGAGTCTAAAGTGGGTGCCGCCATGGCTCCGATCCGCGACGATGCTCCCGTTCGAGCACTCTCCGGTCGGCTGACCGGACTCGACGGCCTGCGGGCCATCGCGGTCGCTCTCGTCGTCGTGTTCCACCTGGCTCCGGTCGGCGTGCTGCCGGGCGGCTTCCTCGGCGTCGACGTCTTCTTCGTGATCAGCGGCTTCCTCATCACGACCCTGCTGCTGCGCGAGCGCGCCGCGACCGGCCGCATCCGCCTGGGTTCGTTCTGGATGCGTCGGGCCCGGCGCCTGCTGCCGGCGCTCGCGCTCGTGCTGCTGGTCTGCGGCGCGGCCGCGGCCTTCGTCGGCGGCGACACCCTGGTGCGGCTCGGCTCGCAGCTGATCGGCGCGGCCACGTTCTCGACCAACTGGATCTTCATCGCCCAGGGCTCGAGCTATTTCGACGCGGCGTCGCCGGAGCTGTTCCGCAATCTCTGGTCGCTCGCGGTCGAGGAGCAGTTCTATCTGGTCTGGCCGCTGCTCGTGCTGCTGCTCGTGCTGCTCCCCCGTCGGGTGCGCATGGCGGCCGCGCTCGTGCTCGCGGCGGCGAGCGCCGCTGCGATGTGGCTGCTCGGCGACCCCGTCGACGCGACCCGCGCGTACTACGGCACCGACACGCACAGCTTCGGCCTGGCGCTCGGGGCGTTCCTGGCCTTCGCCGCCGACGGCTGGGCGCGCGACCGCGAGGCCTGGTCGCGTCCGCGTCGCGCGCTGCTGGGCACGCTCGGGCTCGCGGCGATCGCCGGTCTCGTCGCGCTCGCGCTGACGCTGCCCGAGCACGATCCGCTCGTCACGCAGGGCGGGCTCCTCCTCGCGGCCGCGCTCAGCACGGCCGCGATCGCCGCCGCCGTCGCCCCGGGCTCGCTGCTCGGGCGCGCGCTCGACGTCGCCCCGCTGCGCTGGCTCGGCCGCCGAAGCTACGGCGTCTACCTCTGGCACTGGCCGGTCTTCCTGCTGCTGGATGCGGCCATCCCGAGCTGGCCGCGCGACAGCTGGGGCGGGTGGCTGCTGGCCGCGACGGCGCTGGCCGTCACGCTCACGGCCGCGGGCATCTCCTACAGCGCGCTCGAGATGCCGCTGCGCACCGACGGCTTCCGGCGCACCGCCCGCCTCGCGGTCGGCTGGTGGCGCTGGGGAGCCAGCTCGGCGATCGCGGCGACGCTCGTCTCGGTGCTCGCGCTCGGGGCGATCGCGGCGACCGGATGGGCGGTGTCGCGCGACCCGGGCATCGGCAGCACCCAGAGCCAGGTCGAGGCCGGCCAGGCGGCGATCTCGGCCCAGCCCTCCCCCAGCCCGTCGGCATCCCAGGCCGCGCCTCAGGGCGACCGCATCAGCGTCGTCGGCGACTCGGTCACCCTCGCGGCGGCCGAGGAGCTGCAGGCGCAGCTGCCGGGCATCGACATCGACGCCAGCGTGTCGCGGCAGATGTCGGCCGGGCCGGCGCTCGTGCAGTCGATCAAAGACCAGGGGCGGCTGCGCTCGATCGTCGTCGTCGCCCTCGGCACGAACGGCTCGCTGAGTCGCGACACCCTCGACGACCTGCGGCGCATCCTCGGCCCGCAGCGCGAGCTCGTGCTCGTCACCGCCCAGGCGCCGCGGTCGTGGATCGACCCGAACAACGCCATCCTCACCGCCTACGCGCAGCAGTACCGCAACGTCGAGCTGTCGAACTGGCACGACGCCGTGCAGCCGCACCTGGCCGAGCTGAACCGCGACCAGGTGCACTTCGGCGGCGCGGGAGCGCGCCTGTTCACCGCCACGCTGCAGGAGGCGCTGCAGCGACTCGCGCAGCTGCCGCCGCTGCGCGACGACCGCGACTACGAGTCGGCGCCGCGGCCGGTCTGACCCGCGCGCGACCCTCGACACCGCGCACAGCATCCGCTTAGGCTGACCCCCACTCGGGGGACGCGAGGATGCGCCTCCGATCGTCGCGGCGCGCACCGTCGCGCGTCGCGTGTGACGAGGAGGTCACCCGTGTCCGACCCTGCGCCCCACCGATCCCCCGACTACGAGGCGGTCGCCGCCTCCGAGCCGTTCCAGCGGCTGCGCCGTCGCCACCGCGGCTTCGTGTTCCCGCTCGCCGTGGCGTTCCTGCTCTGGTACTTCGTCTACGTGCTGCTCGCGGCGTATGCGCACGATCTCATGGCGACGCCGGTGATCGGCAACGTCAATCTGGGCCTGCTGCTGGGCCTGGCCCAGTTCGTCACGACCTTCGTGATCACGATGGCCTACGTGCGGTTCGCGAACCGGCGCATGGACCCCGAGGCGACCGCGATCCGCCACGAGCTCGAGGAGGCGGAGAAGTGAACGTCGAGAACAACCCGGTGCTGAACATCGCGATCTTCCTCGCGTTCGTCCTCGTCACCCTGATCATCGTCTTCCGGGCGAGCCGCAACAACCGCTCGGCCGCCGACTACTACGCCGCCGGGCGCTCGTTCACGGGCCCGCAGAACGGTATCGCGATCTCGGGCGACTACCTGTCGGCCGCGTCGTTCCTCGGCATCTGCGGCGCCATCGCGGTCAACGGCTACGACGGCTTCCTCTACTCGATCGGCTTCCTGGTCGCCTGGCTGGTCGCCCTGCTGCTGGTGGCCGAGCTCATGCGCAACACCGGCAAGTTCACGATGGCCGACGTGCTGTCGTTCCGCCTCAAGCAGGGCCCGGTGCGTACCGCGGCGGCCGTCACCACGCTCGTCGTGTGCTTCTTCTACCTGCTGGCGCAGATGGCCGGCGCCGGCGGCCTCGTCGCCCTGCTGCTCGGGCTCAACGGCCCGGTCGCGATCGGCATCGTCATCGCGGTGGTGGGCGTGCTGATGATCCTCTACGTGCTGATCGGCGGGATGAAGGGCACGACCTGGGTGCAGATCGTCAAGGCCTGCCTGCTCGTCGGCGGCGCCGCGATCATGACGATCTGGGTGCTCGCGATCAACGGCTTCGACTTCTCGGCGCTGCTGCAGAAGGCCGTCGACACCTTCGGCGCGTCGCAGAAGGCGGCGGATGCGGGGCTCGACGGCTCGGCCGTGCTCGCGCCCGGGCTGCAGTACGGCGCGAACCCGCTCGACTTCGTCTCGCTCGCCCTCGCCCTGGTGCTCGGCACCGCCGGCCTGCCGCACGTGCTCATGCGCTTCTACACGGTGCCGACGGCGAAGGAGGCGCGGCGCAGCGTCGTCTGGGCGATCTGGATCATCGGCGCCTTCTACCTGTTCACCCTGGTGCTCGGCTACGGCGCCGCGGCGCTGGTCGGACCGGATGCGATCCTCGCGGCTCCCGGCGGCGTCAACTCGGCCGCTCCCCTGCTGGCCCTGCAGCTCGGCGGACCGGTGCTGCTCGGCATCATCTCGGCGGTCGCGTTCGCGACGATCCTGGCGGTCGTCGCCGGTCTCACGATCACCGCGGCCACGTCGCTCGCGCACGACATCTACGCGAGCGTCATCAAGAAGGGCAAGCCCGAGCCGGGCCGCGAGGTCAAGGTGGCCCGCTGGACCGTCGTGGGCATCGGCATCCTGGCGATCCTCGGCGGCATCGCCGCGCAGGGCCAGAACGTGGCGTTCCTCGTCGCGCTCGCCTTCGCGGTCGCGGCCAGCGCGAACCTGCCGACGATCCTGTTCTCGCTGTTCTGGAAGCGCTTCACGACCCGCGGCGCCGTCTGGAGCATGGTCGGCGGGCTCGCCTCGGCGCTCATCCTGATCATCTTCTCGCCGGCGGTCTCGGGAGGGGCGACGCCGATGATCCCGGGGGTCGACTTCCACTGGTTCCCGCTGTCGAACCCGGGCATCGTGTCGATCCCGATCGGGTTCCTGCTCGGCATCATCGGCACGCTCAGCTCGCCCTCGCGCGAGGACACACGCGTCGCCGCCGAGATGGAGGTGCGCTCGATGACCGGGCACGGCGCCGAGAAGGCGACCGAGCACTGAGCGGCAGGATCGTCGACGCCGGCGAGCTCCTCCGCGGGGAGCTCGCCGGCGGCCCCATGCTGGCCAAGGCCGTCGCCGCCGTGCCCGACGCCGACGCGATCGCCGGGGGCTACGCCTATGAGCCCAAGTGGGACGGCTTCCGGGCGATCGTGGCCGTCGGCGCCGGAAGCTCGGGCATCTCGGTCGAGATCGGCAGCCGCGGATCGAAGCCGCTGACCCGCTACTTCCCCGAGCTGCTGGATGCGGTGGCCGCCCAGCTGCCGCCGGGCACCGTCGTCGACGGCGAGATCGTGCTGCGCGCGAGCGGTGGCACGGGCACCGGCTCGGGCGAGCGGCTCGACTGGGAGGCGCTGTCGCAGCGCATCCACCCCGCCGCGAGCCGGGTCGCGAAGCTCGCCGCCGAGACCCCGGCGTCGCTCGTCGTCTTCGACCTGCTGCGCACCGCCGACGACCCCGACCTGCACGCGCACCCCTTCGCCGAGCGTCGAGCCGCGCTCGAGCGCCTGCTCGTCGACGCGCGCCCGCCGCTGCACCTCTCGGTGCTCGGCCGCGACGCCGACGACGCACGGCGATGGCTCGACGAGTTCGAGGGCGCCGGGCTCGACGGCGTCGTCGCCAAGCCGCTCGCCGCGCCGTACGCGCCCGGCAAGCGCGTGCTGCTCAAGATCAAGCACGCCCGCACCGCCGACGTCGTGCTCACGGGCTACCGGATGCACAAGTCGGGCGAGGGCGTGGGCTCGCTGCTGCTCGGCCTCTACGGCGACGACGGCGAGCTGCACCGCGTTGGCGGGGTCTCGGCGTTCACGACCGCCCGCCGCCGCGAGCTGATCGACGAGCTCGCGCCGCTGGTCGCCCTGGATGCGCACGGCGAGGCGCTGCGCGGCGAGGACGACCGCACCCGCTTCACCGGCTCGCGCGACACCGGCTTCGTCGTGCTGCGGCCCGAGCGCGTGCTCGAGGTGCGCTACGACCAGATGGAGGGCGCGCGCTTCCGACACACGGCGCAGTTCGAGCGCTGGCGGCCCGACCGCGAGCCGCGGTCGTGCACCTTCGCCCAACTCGAGGTGCCTGCCGCCTACGACCTGGGCGCGCTGCTCGACTGAGCGGCCAGGGGGACTGCGCGCCCAGGGAGAGTGAGCGGTCGGGGAGACCGCGCGGCCGGCGAGCCAGAACGGTCGACGAAACCGCCCAGCACCGCGCCGCGCCGCCTAGTCCTGCTCCTTGCGCGCCCGACTCGGGGCCACCCGCGGCGGCTCGCCGGGCATCTTCGGGTAGTCGGGCGGATAGACGAGGTCGCCGAGACCGGCAGCCAGGTCCCGCTCCCACCACTCCAGCAGCGGCGCGAGCGATCCGGCCGAGTCGTGCAGCCCCGCCCACGGATCGCCGAGGTCGGCGAGGCGCTGGGGCACCGTGCGGATCGTGAACGCGGTCGGGTCGACGTCGTCGAGCTCGTCCCAGGTCAGCGGCGTCGAGACGGTCGCCCCGGGCAGCGCCCGCGGGCTGTACGCGCCGGCCGTCGTGCGGTCGCGCGCCGCCTGGTTGTAGTCGAGGAAGATGCGCTCGCCGCGCTCCTCCTTCCACCACGACGTCGTCACGTCATCGGGACGTCGCCGTTCGAGCTCGCGCGCCGCGGCGATCACCGCGTGGCGCACCTCGATGAAGTCGTGCTCGGCGACGATCGGTGCGATCAGGTGCAGCCCGCGACTGCCCGAGGTCTTCACCGCGGCGGTCAGTCCGGCCTCGGACAGCACCTCGCGCATCCCGTGGGCCACCGAGATCACGTCGCGGAAGTCGGTGCCGGGCTGCGGGTCGAGGTCGATGCGCAGCTCGTCGGGGTGGTCGGTGTCGCCGGCGCGCGAGGGCCACGGGTGGAACACGACCGTGTTCATCTGCGCCATCCACACGAGCGCGGCGGCCTCGTCGGCGACGAGCTGCGGATGCGTGCGCCCGCTCGGGTACGTCACGTCGACGGTTCGGATCCAGTCGGGCGTGCCCTTGGGCGGGTTCTTCGAGAAGAACCACTCCCCCGAGACGTCGCCGCCGAAGCGCTGCAGCGAGATCGGCCGATCCCCGTTGTGCGCGAGGAACGCCGGCGCGACGGCGACCAGGTACTCGGCCAGCTCCAGCTTGGTGACGCCGGCCTCGGGCCAGATCACGCGGCTCGGGCTCGACACGCGCATCTCGCGCACGCCGTCGGGACCGGGGACCTCGAGCGTCGTCGCCTCACTCGCCATGCGGTCACGCTAACCGCATGCGCGCGCGCACGGAACCCTGGCGCGCGCGGACCGCCGTGCACAGCCGGCCGCGACGACGAAGGCCCCGCCGGCGAACCGGCGGGGCCTTCTTGCTGCTGACGCGCGGGGCGCGTGAGCGGTGTTACTTCGTGTCGTCCTCGGCGGGAGCCTCAGCGGCCTCCTCGGCCTCGACGCCCTCGACCTCGGCCACCTCGGCGTCGGTCTCGGCGGCGTCCGCATCCTCGACGACCTCGGTCTCCTCGACCGTGGTCTCCTCGGCCGGCGTCTCCTCGACGGGAGCGACCTTGGTCTCGGCGCGCTTCGCCGACTTGGTCGACGAGGCGGGCTTCTTCGAGACGGGCTCGAGCACGAGCTCGATCACGGCCATGGGGGCGTTGTCGCCCTTGCGGAAGCCGGTCTTGACGATGCGCGTGTAGCCGCCCTCGCGGTCGGCCACCTGCGGCGCGATCTCGGTGAACAGCTTGTGCACGACGCCCTTGTCGCCGATCGTGCCGAGCACGCGGCGACGCGCGTGCAGGTCTCCGCGCTTGGCGAAGGTGATCAGGCGCTCGGCGACCGGACGCAGGCGCTTGGCCTTGGTCTCGGTCGTCTGGATGCGCTCGTGCGTGAACAGCGCGGCGGCGAGGTTCGCGAGCATCAGGCGCTCGTGCGCCGGTCCGCCTCCGAGGCGGGGTCCCTTGGTGGGCTTAGGCATTGTCTATTTCTCCAGTGTTGCGAAGTCGATCAGCGTCTGAGTCAGACGTTGGTGGTGTCGTCGTCGTAGCCGCCGTAGAAGTGGGCGCCGTCGAAACCGGGGACGCTGTCCTTGAGCGACAGTCCGAGCTCGACGAGCTTGTCCTTGACCTCGTCGACCGACTTCTGACCGAAGTTGCGGATGTTCATGAGCTGCGTCTCCGAGAGGGCGACGAGCTCGCTGACCGTGTTGATGCCCTCGCGCTTGAGGCAGTTGTAGCTGCGCACCGAGAGGTCGAGGTCCTCGATGGGCATCGACAGCTCGGAGCTGAGGACGGCGTCGACCGGGGCGGGCCCGATCTCGATGCCCTCGGCCTGCGTGTTGAGCTCGCGGGCGAGACCGAACAGCTCGACCAGGGTGCGGCCGGCCGAGGCGATCGCGTCGCGCGGGGTGATCGCCGGCTTCGACTCGACGTCGACCACGAGGCGGTCGAAGTCGGTGCGCTCGCCGGCGCGGGTGGCCTCGACGCGGTAGGTGACCTTGAGCACGGGCGAGTAGATCGAGTCGATCGGGATCTGGCCCGCCTCGCTGAACTCGCTGCGGTTCTGGGTCGCCGAGACGTAGCCGCGGCCGCGCTCGATGGTGAGCTCGAGCTCGAACTTGGCCTTGTCGTTGAGCGTCGCGATGACCAGCTCGGGGTTGTGGATCTCCACACCCGCCGGAGCCGAGATGTCGGCGGCCGTGACCTGGCCCGCGCCCTGCTTGCGCAGGTAGGCGGTGATCGGCTCGTCGTGCTCGCTCGAGACGACGAGGCCCTTGATGTTGAGGACGATCTCGACGACGTCCTCCTTCACACCGGGGACCGTGTCGAACTCGTGCTGGATGCCGTCGATGCGGATGCTGGTGACCGCGGCGCCCGGGATCGAGGAGAGCAGGGTGCGACGCAGGGAGTTGCCGAGGGTGTAGCCGAAGCCGGGCTCGAGGGGCTCGATCACGAACCGCGAGCGGAACTCGGAGATCGTCTCCTCAGAGAGGGTGGGTCGCTGTGCAATGAGCACGTGGTGTCCTTTCAGCGAGAGCGTCCGCCATATGACGCTCACGGAGGTGCAGCGGTTGGCTAGGCCGCCGTTTGTTGAGTTGTGAAGTCTCGGGGCCGGAGCACGACGGAGATCGTGATCCGGTCCGGGTCGACCCGCTCACGGGCCGACCCGGACCGCGTTCCCCCGGTCTGCGCGCGGCAGCTGCTCAGGGGAACGCGGGGATCACACGCGGCGGCGCTTCGGCGGGCGGCATCCGTTGTGCGCCTGGGGCGTCACGTCGTTGATGCTGCCGACCTCGAGGCCCGCGGCCTGGAGCGAGCGGATCGCGGTCTCGCGACCCGAGCCGGGGCCCTTGACGAAGACGTCGACCTTCTTCATGCCGTGCTCCTGCGCCTGGCGGGCAGCCGACTCGGCGGCCATCTGCGCGGCGTAGGGGGTCGACTTGCGCGAGCCCTTGAAGCCGACGCCACCCGAGGAGGCCCAGCTGACGACCGCACCCGACGGGTCGGTGATCGACACGATGGTGTTGTTGAACGTCGACTTGATGTGGGCCTGGCCCACGGCGATGTTCTTCTTCTCCTTGCGGCGCGGCTTGCGCGCGGAGGTCTTCGGGGTGGCCATTACTTCTTGCCTGCCTTCTTCTTGCCGGCGACGGTGCGCTTCGGGCCCTTGCGGGTGCGGGCGTTGGTCTTGGTGCGCTGACCGCGGACCGGGAGGCCGCGACGGTGGCGCAGACCCTCGTACGAGCCGATCTCGACCTTGCGGCGGATGTCGGCCTGCACCTCGCGGCGCAGGTCGCCCTCCACCTTGAACGTGCCCTCGATGTAGTCGCGGAGAGCGACGAGCTGGTCGTCGGTCAGATCCTTGACTCGGATGTCACCGGAGATCCCGGTCTCCTTGAGAGTCGCGAGGGCGCGGGTGCGTCCGACTCCGTAGATGTAAGTGAGTGCGACCTCCACGCGCTTGTCGCGCGGGATGTCGACGCCGGCGAGACGTGCCATGTGGCTTGCTCCTGGGTGTCGTGGAGGTGTGGTGCGCTGCCGGTGCCCGGGCCTCCAACCCGAGGTGTCCCCGTGCTCACGTGGTGAGCGCGGATCTGGTGGCGCTGTCTGGATGTATTGAGTTATCGGTGTCGCAGGTCTTCCGTGGCCTGGCAGGGTGTCCGAAGCCCGGAGGGCTTCGGCGACAGGGGCAGAAGGTCCGAAAGGACCTTCTGCTTATCCCTGTCGCTGCTTGTGGCGCGGGTTGCTCTTGCAGATCACCATGACGCGGCCGTTGCGGCGGATCACCTTGCAGTGGTCGCAGATCGGCTTGACGCTGGGGTTGACCTTCATGTTCTTCTTCTCTCGCTGTCTTCGTGCGCGCCCAGATGTGGGCGGCCGTTACCTGACGAGCGGGTCTTACTTGTAGCGGTAGACGATCCGGCCGCGGGTCAGGTCGTAGGGGCTCAGCTCCACGATCACGCGGTCCTCGGGGAGGATGCGGATGTAGTGCTGGCGCATCTTGCCCGAGATGTGGGCGAGAACCTTGTGTCCGTTGCTGAGCTCAACGCGGAACATCGCGTTGGGCAGCGCTTCGAGCACGGATCCTTCGATCTCGATGACTCCGTCTTTCTTGGCCATACCCTCTTCGTTACGTCGTTCGACCGCAGGTCATGCGGGTGGGATGTCAGTGCGATTGCACGCGAATACGCGGGCGCAGAGCACCAAGGGTCGAGCTTACGCCATGCCCGGGCTTTTCGCCAAGCCGGGTGTACACTCCCCCGCCCGCCCCGTTCGGCTCGTGCCCGGCGCCGCCGTCTCGTCCAGACTGGAGGCGTGGATGCGCAGCCGCCGACCTCGCCCGACGACGGCGTCGTGCGGCTCGAGCGGCGCACACTGCACCACGGCGGGCGCGAGCGCCCCCTGCTCGTGGCGCGGCCACCATCCCCTCTTGTCGGCGGCCCGCTGCTGCTCGTGCTGCACGGATCGAACGGCACCGGCGCGACCGTGCGGCGCGCGGCCGGGCGCGACTTCGACACGCTGGCACGTGACGCCGGCGCGGCGGTGATCTACCCGACCGGCTTCCGGCGGCACTGGAACGACGCCCGCGTCCGTCTGCCGTTCGCGGCGCGACGGGAGGAGGTCGACGACGTCGGCTTCCTGCGGGCGATCGTCGCCGCGAGCGTGCACGCCGACGGCATCGACCCGGAGCGGGTCGTGGCCGCGGGCTTCTCCAACGGCGGCGCGATGGTGAACCGCCTCGCGCACGAGGCGCCCGAGCTGCTGGCCGGCGCCGTCATGATCGGGGCGACTCAGCCGGCGCCGGGCAATGTCATCCCGCTCCCGCCGCCCGGCCCGGCGGTGCCCCTGATGCTCGTGCACGGCACGCGGGATGCCACCGTCCCCTACGAGGGCGGCGAGAGCTCCGTGTTCGGCCTGAACTCGCGCGGGCCGGGGCTGTCGGCACCGCAGACGTTGCTCTACTGGGCCGCGAGGAACGGCCTGGATGCGGCGCGGGCCGTCGCCGAGGTCGTCGCCCGCGACGACGCGGGTGCGCCGGCCGTCGAACGGCTGGCCGTCGACGACGAGCTCGGTCGCGTCGCCCTGTACAGCGTGATCGGCGGCGGCCACACGATCCCGTCGAGTGCGCATCCTGTCGGCGGGGGCTTCACGGTCGTGGGGGCGATGACCGCCGACCTCGCCGCTCTGCGCGGCTGAGCTCGAGCGCCGGAAAGCGGCGCGCGACGGACTCAGGCGCTGACGGTCTCGAGACCGCGCGAGGCGAGAGCCGAGAAGATGCGCTGGGTGACCTCGTCGACCGTGCCGAGTCCGTCGACCTCGACCAGGAGCCCGCGGTCGCGGTAGGCCGCGATGAGCGGCTCCGTCTCGCGCGCGTAGACCTCCTGGCGGTGGGCGATGGCCTCCTCGGAGTCGTCGAGACGACCCTGCTCGACCGCGCGCTTGCGCAGACGGCGCACGATCTCATCGCGGTCGGCGACCAGGCGCACGACCGCGTCGAGCTCGTGACCGTGCGACGAGAGCAGCTCGTCGAGGTACTCGACCTGCTGCGTCGTGCGGGGGTAGCCGTCGAGCAGGAAGCCCTCGCCCGCGTCCGCCTCCGAGAGGCGGTCGGTCACGAGCGCGTTCGTCAGCTCGTCGGGCACGTAGTCGCCCGCATCCACGATCGCCTTGACTCGCAGGCCCAGCTCGGTCTCGTTCTTGATGTTGGCGCGGAAGATGTCGCCGGTCGAGATCGTCGGGATGCCGTAGGCGGCGACGATGCGCTCGGCCTGCGTGCCCTTGCCGACCCCGGGCGGGCCCACGATGAGCAGCCGGGTCATCGCAGCAGCCCCTCGTAGTGGCGCTGCTGCAGCTGCGAGTCGATCTGCTTCACGGTCTCGAGGCCGACGCCGACCATGATCAGGATGCTCGTGCCGCCGAACGGGAAGTTCTGGTTGGCGTTGATCGCGACGAGCGCGATCAGCGGGATGAGCGCGATCAGGCCGAGGTAGATCGAGCCCGGCAGCGTGACGCGGGTGAGCACGTAGTCGAGGTACTCCGCCGTCGGACGGCCCGCGCGGATGCCGGGGATGAAGCCGCCGTACTTCTTCATGTTGTCGGCGACCTCTTCGGGGTTGAAGGTGATCGCGACGTAGAAGTAGGTGAAGCCGACGATGAGCAGGAAGTACAGCGCCATGTACAGCGGGTGGTCGCCGCGCGTGAGGTAGTCGGTGATCCACTGAACCCACGGCTGGGCGGCCTGGCCCGACGGCGGCGCGTTGAACTGGGCGATGAGCGCCGGCAGGTACAGCAGCGACGAGGCGAAGATGACGGGCACGACGCCGGCCATGTTGACCTTGATCGGGATGTACGTGTTGTTGCCGCCGTAGGTGCGTCGGCCGACCATCCGCTTGGCGTACTGCACCGGGATGCGTCTCTGCGACTGCTCGACGAAGATGACGGCCGCCACGATCAGGATGCCGATCAGCAAGACCAGGATGAGGGTCTCGATGCCGCGGCTCTGGAAGATCGCGATGAGCGCGCTCGGGAACTGGGCGGCGATCGAGGTGAAGATCAGCAGCGACATGCCGTTGCCGATGCCGCGCTCGGTGATGAGCTCGCCCATCCACATGATGAGGCCGGTGCCGGCGGTCATGGTGATGACCATGAGCAGGATGCCGTACCAGGTGTCGCCGTCGGAGGTGATGAGGGCCGAGCACTCCGCGGTCGCGTTGCCCGTGCCCGAGAACAGGGCGCCCGAGCGGGCGACGGTGATCAGGGTCGTCGACTGGAGGACGCCCAGGGCGATCGTGAGGTAGCGCGTGTACTGCGTCAGCTTGGCCTGGCCCGCCTGGCCCTCCTTGTAGAGGGTGTCGAAGCGGGGGATGACCACGCGCAGCAGCTGCACGATGATCGACGCGGTGATGTACGGCATGATGCCGAGCGCGAAGATCGAGAGCTTCAGCAGCGCTCCGCCGCTGAAGAGGTTGACGAGGGTGTAGAGACCCGAGGCTCCGGCGTTGCCGTTCACACAGGCCTGCACGTTCGAGAAGTCGACGAACGGGGCCGGGATGAACGAGCCGATGCGGAACAGAGCGACGATGGCGATCGTGAACGCGATCTTGCGTCGCAGGTCAGGCGTCCGGAAGATCCGCGCGACGGCACTGAACACTGGGGAGATCCTTCCGGAGGGGTGGGGTGCCGGGGAAACCGGCTGAGGCGGTCCGACAGCTGGTGGGCTGCCGGACCGCCTCGGCGTCGACTACTTGATCGAGCCGCCGGCGGCGACGATCTTCTGCTCAGCAGAGCTCGAGACCTTGTCGACCGCGACGTTCAGCTTAACCGCAATCTCGCCGTCGCCCAGAACCTTGACCTTCTCGTTCTTGCGAACGGCACCCTTGGCGACCAGGTCGCTGATGGTGACGTCGCCACCCTTGGGGTACAGCTCCGAGAGCTTGTCGAGGTTGACGACCTGGTACTCCACCCGGAACGGGTTCTTGAAGCCGCGGAGCTTCGGAGCGCGCATGACCGAGTTCAGGTTGCCGCCCTCGAGACCCGGACGCACCTGGTAGCGCGCCTTGGTTCCCTTGGTTCCGCGACCCGCGGTCTTGCCCTTCGAGCCCTCACCGCGACCTACGCGGGTGCGGTCCTTCTTGGCACCGGCGGCCGGACGGAGGTGGTGCGCCTTCAGCACCTGAGGACGCTGGGCGACCTCCTCCTTCTTGGCCGGAGCCTTCTTGGCGGCGGGCTTCGCCGCCGTGGTCGACTTCTCCGCGGCAGCGGCGGTGTCGTCCTTGGCAGCGGCCTTGGCGGCCGGCTTCTTGGCGGCGGCGGGCTTCTCAGCCGCCGCGGCCTTCTCGGCGGCGGGCTTGGCGGCGGCCTTCTTGGCCGGCGCCTTCTCCGCCGTGGTCTTCTCGGCGGCCGGCTTGGCGGCAGCCTTCTTGGCCGGGGCCTTCACGGCCTCGTCCTTCGTGGCCTTCTCGTCAGCCATCAGTCAATCTCCTCGACCTTCACCAGGTGAGCGACAGTGCGCACGTAGCCGCGGTTGGCCTGCGTGTCCTCGCGCACGACGGTGTCGCCGATGCGCTTGAGACCGAGGCTGCGCAGCGTGTCGCGCTGGTTCTGCTTCTCACTGATCACGGACTTGATCTGGGTCACCTTGAGACGCGCGGCCATCAGGCACCTGCCTTCGCGGTTGCAGCAGCCCGGGCGTCGGCCTCGGCGCGCACGAGGCGCTCCGGGGCGACGGCGTCGAACTCCAGGCCACGACGGGCGGCGACGGCGCGGGGCTCCTCGAGCTGCTTCAGCGCCTCCACCGTCGCGTGGACGATGTTGATCGTGTTCGACGAGCCGAGCGACTTCGACAGCACGTCGTGGATGCCGGCGCACTCGAGCACGGCGCGCACCGGACCACCGGCGATGACGCCGGTACCGGCGGCGGCCGGACGGAGCAGCACGACGCCCGCGGCGGCCTCACCCTGCACGGGGTGCGGGATGGTCGCGGCGGTGCGGGGGACGCGGAAGAAGTTCTTCTTCGCCTCCTCGACGCCCTTGCTGATCGCCAGCGGGACCTCGCGGGCCTTGCCGTAGCCGACGCCCACCATGCCGTTGCCGTCGCCGACGACGACGAGCGCGGTGAAGCTGAAGCGACGACCGCCCTTGACGACCTTCGACACGCGGTTGATGGTCACGACGCGCTCGAGGAACTGGCTGTCACTGTCGCGACCGCCCCGCGAGTTGCGGTCGCGGCTGCTGTTGTCACGACCGCGACCACCGCCGCGGCGGCCCTCGCGCTCGTTCGTCGGCGCCTGGGTGCCGGCAGCGGTCTCCACCGGAGCCTCGTTGACCGTGGCGACGTTGGTCTGCTCGGTCTCGTTGGCCTTCTGGTTCTGGTTCTCGTCGCTCACAGGTTCAATCCGCCCTCTCGAGCTCCCTCGGCGATCGCTGCGACACGACCGGCGTACTTGTTTCCACCGCGGTCGAAGACCACGGTGTCGATGCCGACCTTCTTGGCGCGCTCGGCGACGAGCTCGCCGACCTTGCGGGCCTTGGCGGTCTTGTCGCCGTCGAAGACGCGCAGGTCCGCCTCGAGGGTCGAAGCCGACGCGACGGTCTTGCCGACGGTGTCGTCGACCACCTGGACGAAGACGTGACGCGCCGAACGGGTCACGACGAGGCGCGGACGCTCCGCCGAACCGGCGATGCGCTTGCGCAGACGCGCGTGACGGCGGTTGCGCTGAGCGCTCTTGGAAGTGATAGCCATGATTACTTACCGCTCTTTCCGGCCTTGCGGCGAACGACCTCGCCCGCGTAGCGGACGCCCTTGCCCTTGTAGGGCTCGGGCTTGCGCAGCTTGCGGATGTTCGCGGCGACCTCGCCCACGGCCTGCTTGTCGATGCCGCGGACGGTCAGCTTGTTGTTGCCCTCGACCTCGAACGAGATGCCGGCGGGCGGGTCGACCGTGATGGAGTGCGAGTAGCCCAGGGCGAACTCGACCGAGCTGCCCTTGGCCGTGACGCGGTAGCCCGTGCCGACGACCTCGAGGCCCTTGGAGTAGCCCTCGGTCACGCCGATGATCTGGTTCGAGATCAGGGTGCGGGTCAGGCCGTGCAGCGAGCGCGACTCGCGCTCGTCGTTGGGGCGCGACACGACGACCTGGTTGTCCTCGAGCTTGACCTCGATGGGGTTGGCGACGGTGAGCGAGAGCTCGCCCTTCGGGCCCTTGACGGCGACGGCCTGGCCGTCGACCGTCACGGTGACGCCGGCGGGCACGTCGATGGGGAGACGTCCGATTCGCGACATGTCAGATCACCACACGTAGGCGAGGACTTCCCCACCCACGCCCTTCGAAGTCGCCTGACGGTCCGTGAGCAGACCGGAGGAGGTGGACAGGATCGCGACGCCGAGGCCGCCGAGCACGTGAGGGATCTCGGTCGAGCGTGCGTACACGCGCAGACCGGGCTTCGACACGCGCTTGATGCCGGCGATCGAGCGCTCGCGGTTGGGGCCGTACTTGAGGTCGATGGTCAGCGTCTCGCCCACGCGGGCGGCCTCCACCTTCCAGTCGGCGATGTAGCCCTCGCGCTTGAGGATGTCCGCGATGCGCGCCTTCAGCTTCGACGACGGCAGCGAGACGCTGTCGTGGTAGGCCGAGTTGGCGTTGCGCAGACGGGTCAGCATGTCAGCGACCGGATCGGTCATCGTCATGGTTCAACTGCTTTCTGTTAGTCGGTTTCGGCGAGCGGTACACCGCTGCCGACCTTCTCTAGGGATTCCGACCGGCCGGGGCCGATCGGAAGGTCGACTGATGATCCTATACGGATCAGGCGTCGGCCTTCTTGAACGGGAAGCCGAACGCGCGAAGCAGCGCGCGGCCCTCGTCGTCGTTCTTCGCCGTGGTCACGACCGTGATGTCGAAGCCGCGCACGCGGTCGATGCGGTCCTGGTTGATCTCGTGGAAGATGCTCTGCTCGGCCACACCGAAGGTGTAGTTGCCGTTGCCGTCGAACTGCGTGTCGCTGAGACCGCGGAAGTCGCGGATGCGGGGCAGGGCGAGCGAGGTCAGGCGGTCGAGGAACTCCCACGCGCGGTCGCCGCGGAGGGTGACGTGCGCGCCGATCGGCATGCCCTCGCGCAGCTTGAACTGCGCGATCGACTTGCGGGCCTTGGTGACCTGCGGCTTCTGACCGGTGATCGCGGTCAGGTCGGCGATGGCGCCGTCGATGACCTTCGAGTCACGCGCGGCCTCGCCCACACCGGTGTTGACGACGACCTTGACCAGCCCAGGGACCTGGTGCGGGTTGGTGTAGCCGAACTGCTCGGTGAGCTGCTTGACGATCTCGGTACGGTACTTCGACTTCAGTCGGGGCTGGATTTTGCCAGCCGCAGCAGTCGTGCTCATCAGAGGTTCTCTCCGGACTTCTTCGCGTAGCGAACGCGAACCTGCTTCTTCACGCCGTCCTTCTCGACCGTCTCGACCTTGTGGCCGACGCGGGTCGGCTTCTTGGTCTTCGGGTCGACGAGGGCGACGTTCGAGATGTGGATGGGGGCCTCGTGCGTCTCGATGCCACCGGTCTTGGTGCCGCGCTGGGTCTGTCCGACCTTGACGTGCTTGGTGACGTAGTTGACGCCCTCGACGACGACGCGGTTGCGCTCGACGAGGACCTCGATCACCTTGCCCTGCTTGCCGCGGTCACCGCCGCGAGCCTGCGTGGCGCCGCTGATGACCTGGACGAGGTCGCCCTTCTTGATCTTCGCCATGATTCAGATGACCTCCGGGGCCAGCGAGATGATCTTCATGAACTTCTTGTCGCGAAGCTCACGGCCGACCGGTCCGAAGATGCGGGTGCCACGGGGGTCCCCGTCGCCCTTCAGGATCACGGCGGCGTTCTCGTCGAACTTGATGTAGGAGCCGTCGGGACGACGGGTCTCCTTGCGGGTGCGGACGATGACCGCCTTGACGACGTCGCCCTTCTTGACGTTGCCGCCGGGGATCGCGTCCTTGACCGTGGCGACGATGACGTCACCGAGGCCGGCGTAGCGACGGCCGGAGCCGCCGAGCACGCGGATCGTGAGCAGCTCCTTGGCGCCGGTGTTGTCGGCGACCTTGAGACGGGATTCCTGCTGGATCATGGGTTACTTCGCCTTCTCCGCGATCTCGACCAGGCGCCAGCGCTTCGAGGCCGACAGCGGTCGGGTCTCGGCGATGATCACCAGGTCGCCGATGCCGGCGGTGTTCTGCTCGTCGTGCGCCTTCACCTTGGAGGTGCGGCGGATGACCTTGCCGTACAGCGGGTGCTTCACGCGGTCCTCGACCTCGACGACGATGGTCTTCTCCATCTTGTCGCTGGTCACGTAGCCGCGGCGCACCTTGCGGTAGCCGCGCGCGTTCTCGTCGCGGACGTCGTGAGCGGCGTGCTCGTGGCCCTCGGGGGCCTTCTCGACCTTCGCCATTACTTGCTCGCCTCCTCGGCGTCGTCAGCGGCGGGCGCCTCGTCGGCGGCAGCCTTCTTGGTGGACTTCTTCTTGGTGGCCGGCACCTCGACGGCGGCGGGCGTGGCACGGATGCCCAGCTCGCGCTCGCGGATGACGGTGTAGATGCGCGCGATGTCGCGCTTCACGGCACGAAGACGGCCGTGGCTCTCGAGCTGTCCGGTGGCCGACTGGAAGCGCAGGTTGAACAGCTCCTCCTTGGCCTTCTTGAGCTCCTCGACGAGTCGCTCGTCCTCGAAGGTGTCGAGCTCGACGGGAGCGAGCTCCTTGGATCCGACGGCCATTACGCGTCGCCCTCCTCGCGCTTGATGATGCGTGCCTTGAGGGGCAGCTTGTGGATTGCACGGAGAAGCGCGCCGCGGGCGAGCTCCTCGTTGACGCCGGCGACCTCGAAGAGGACGCGGCCCGGCTTGACGTTCGCGACCCACCACTCCGGCGAGCCCTTACCCGAACCCATGCGGGTCTCGGCGGGCTTCTTGGTCAGCGGGCGGTCGGGGTAGATGTTGATCCACACCTTGCCGCCGCGCTTGATGTGGCGGGTCATCGCGATACGCGCGGCCTCGATCTGACGGTTGGTGACATACGCGGGCGTGAGCGCCTGGATGCCGAACTCGCCGAAGCTGACCTTGGTGCCGCTGGTGGCCTGGCCGGAACGGCCGGGGTGGTGCTGCTTGCGGTGCTTGACCTTACGGGGAATCAGCATGGTTTACGCCTCGGCTCCTGCGGTGACGGGGGCCTCGTTGTTGCGAGGTCCACGGCGTCCGCCGTCACGACGCTCGGGGCGCGACGACTTCTGAGACGCCTGCTCGCGAGCGAGTTCCTTGTTGGTGATGTCGCCCTTGTAGATCCAGACCTTCACGCCGATGCGGCCGAACGTCGTCTTGGCCTCGTAGAAGCCGTAGTCGATGTTCGCGCGCAGCGTGTGCAGGGGCACGCGGCCCTCGCGGTAGAACTCCGAGCGGGACATCTCCGCGCCGCCGAGACGGCCGGAGACCTGGATGCGGATGCCCTTGGCACCGGCGCGCTGCGCGCCCTGCAGGCCCTTGCGCATGGCGCGACGGAACGCGACACGGGCGGAGAGCTGCTCGGCGATGCCCTGCGCGACGAGCTGGGCCTCGGCCTCGGGGTTCTTGACCTCGAGGATGTTGAGCTGGATCTGCTTCTTGGTGAGCTTCTCCAGGTCGGCGCGGATGCGCTCGGCCTCGGCGCCGCGGCGGCCGATCACGATGCCGGGACGGGCGGTGTGGATGTCCACACGCACGCGGTCGCGGGTGCGCTCGATCTCGATCTTCGCGACGCCGGCGCGGTCGAGCTGCGTGGTGAGCAGGCGACGGATGCGCACGTCCTCGGCCACGTAGTCGGCGTAGCGCTGACCCGGCTTGGTCGAGTCGGCGAACCAGCGCGAGGTGTGGTCGGTGGTGATGCCGAGACGGAAGCCGTACGGGTTGACCTTCTGGCCCATTACTTGCTCGCCTTCTTGCTGCCGGCGGCGACCGGGGTCGCGTCCGTCAGCTCGTCCGGGGTCGAGAGCACGACCGTGATGTGGCTGGTGCGCTTGAGGATCTTGAAGGCACGACCCTGGGCACGCGGCTGGAACCGCTTGCGGGTGGCGCCCTCGTCGACCCAGGCACCGGACACGTAGAGGTCCTGCTCGTCGAGGTACTGGTTGCTCGCATCCGCCTTGACGCGGGCGTTCGCAACCGCGGACGCGACGAGCTTGTAGATCGGCTCGCTCGCACCCTGGGGCGCGAACTTCAGGATGGCCAGGGCCTCCTGGGCCTGCTTGCCCTTGATCAGGGCGATGACGCGACGGGCCTTCTGAGGCGTGACGCGGATGTGTCGCACGCGGGCGATGGACTCCACCATTTCTCTCTCCTCCTCGTGTCGCCTTAGCGGCGACGGCCCTTCTTGTCGTCCTTCTCGTGACCGCGGAAGGTGCGGGTCGGCGCGAACTCGCCGAGCTTGTGGCCGACCATGGTCTCGGTCACGAACACGGGGATGTGCTTGCGTCCGTCGTGCACCGCGATGGTGTGACCCAGCATCGCCGGGATGATCATCGAGCGGCGCGACCAGGTCTTGATCACGTTCTTGCTGTTGGCCTCGTTCGCCGTCTGCACCTTGCGAAGCAGGTGGTCGTCGACGAAGGGGCCCTTCTTGAGACTGCGCGGCATCTTCTTCTACCTGACTCTCTAGCGCTTCTTGCCGACGGTGCGACGGCGGACGATGAGCTTGTCGCTCTCCTTGTTCGGGCGACGCGTGCGGCCTTCCTTCTGGCCCCACGGGCTGACCGGGTGGCGTCCACCGGAGGTCTTGCCCTCACCACCACCGTGCGGGTGGTCGATCGGGTTCATCGCGACACCGCGGACAGTCGGGCGCACGCCCTTCCAGCGCAGACGGCCGGCCTTGCCCCAGTTGATGTTCGACTGCTCGGCGTTGCCGACCTCGCCGATCGTCGCGCGGCAGCGCAGGTCGACGTTGCGGATCTCGCCCGAGGGCAGACGCAGCTGGGCGTAGGGGCCGTCCTTCGCGACCAGACGCACCGAGGCGCCGGCCGAGCGGGCCATCTTCGCGCCGCCGCCGGGGCGGAGCTCGATGGCGTGGATGACGGTACCCACGGGGATGTTCTTCAGCGGGAGGTTGTTGCCGGGCTTGATGTCCGCGCCGGCGCCGCTCTCGATGATGTCGCCCTGGTTGAGCTTGTTCGGGGCCAGGATGTAGCGCTTGGTGCCGTCCACGAAGTGCAGCAGCGCGATGCGCGCGGTGCGGTTCGGGTCGTACTCGATGTGCGCGACCTTGGCGTTGACGCCGTCCTTGTCGTTGCGACGGAAGTCGATGACGCGGTACTGGCGCTTGTGGCCACCGCCGATGTGGCGGGTGGTGATGCGGCCGGTGTTGTTGCGGCCACCGGACTTCGGCAGCGGCTTCAGCAGCGACTTCTCCGGCGTCGACCGGGTGATCTCGGCGAAGTCGGCGACCGAGGAGCCACGACGACCCGGGGTCGTCGGCTTGTACTTGCGAATAGCCATGAGGTGTTCTCCCTGGTCCTTATCCGACAGCCGTGAAGATGTCGATCGAACCGGACTTGAGCGTGACGATGGCGCGCTTGGTGTCCTTGCGCTTGCCGAGGCCGAAACGCGTGCGGCGGGTCTTGCCGGTGCGGTTGAGCGTGTTCACCGAGGCGACCTTGACGCTGAAGATCTTCTCGATCGCGAGCTTGATCTCGGTCTTGTTCGCACAGGGGTCCACCACGAAGGTGTACTTGCCGTCGTCGATCAGGCCGTAGCTCTTCTCGCTCACGACCGGGGCGATGATGATGTCGCGCGGGTCCTTGTTGTAGCCGCTCATGCGGACACCTCCTGCTTGACCGCGGTCTTGGAGGCCACGAAGGCCTCGAACGCGGCCTGGGTGAAGATGACGTCGTCGCTGACGACCACGTCGTAGGCGTTGAGCTGGTCGGCGTAGAGCACGTGCACCGACGGGACGTTGCGCACGCTCTTGAGGCCGATCTCGTCGTCGCGCTCGAGCACGACGAGCACGTTCTTGACCGCACCGAGGACCTCGAGCACGTTCGTGGCCGTCTTGGTCGAGGGCGCCTCGGCGCCGAAGCCCGTGAAGACGTGGAGGCGCTCGCCGCGCACGCGGTCCGAGAGCACGCCGAGCAGGGCAGCGGCGATCATCTTCTTGGGGGTGCGCTGGCTGTAGTCGCGCGGCACCGGGCCGTGCACGACGCCACCGCCGGTGTGCTCGGGGGCGCGGATCGAGCCCTGACGGCTGCGACCGGTTCCCTTCTGCTTGAACGGCTTGCGACCGGCGCCGGAGACCTCTCCGCGGTTCTTGGTCTTGTGCGTGCCCTGACGCGCGGCGGCGAGCTGCGCGGTCACCACCTGGTGGATGAGGGGCACGTTGGTCTGCACGTCGAAGATCGCGGCGGGGAGGTCGACGGTGCCGACCTTCTTGCCCTTCGCGTCGACGACGTCGAGAGTTGCGTCAGCCATGATCACTTCTCCTTCACGGCGGTGCGGACGAAGACGAGGCGGCCACGGGCACCGGGAACGGCGCCCTTGACCAGGATCAGACCCTTGTCGGCGTCGACGGCGTGCACCTTGAGGTTCTGCACCGTGACGCGCTCGCCGCCCATGCGACCGGCCATGCGCATGCCCTTGAAGACACGGCTGGGGGTCGAGGAGGCGCCGATCGAGCCGGGCTTGCGGTGGTTGCGGTGCGCACCGTGCGAAGCGGAGACGCCCTTGAAGTTGTGGCGCTTCATGACGCCCGCGAAGCCCTTGCCCTTGCTGGTGCCGACGACGTCGACGTACTGGCCGGCCTCGAAGATGTCGACCGCGAGCTCCTGGCCGAGGGTGTACTCGGCGGCGTCGGGGGTGCGCACCTCGGTGAGGTGGCGGCGCGGCGTCACGCCGGCCTTCTCGAAGTGGCCGCCCTTGGGCTGGTTGACCTTGCGCGGGTCGATCTGGCCGTAGGCGATCTGCACGGCGGTGTAGCCGTCGACCTCCTGCGAGCGGATCTGGGTCACGACGTTGGGGGTGATCTGGACCACGGTCACGGGAACGAGCTTGTTGTTCTCGTCCCAGACCTGGGTCATGCCGAGCTTGGTGCCCAGCAGACCCTTGGTCGTCTTGAGAGCAGACATGGGAATCCTTCTGGTGGGAGCTCGGCTAGAGCTTGATCTCGATGTTGACGTCCGCCGGCAGGTCGAGACGCATGAGCGAGTCGACGGCCTTCGGCGTCGGGTCGACGATGTCGATCAGGCGCTTGTGGGTGCGCTTCTCGAAGTGCTCGCGGGAGTCCTTGTACTTGTGGGGGCTGCGGATCACGACCACCACGTTCTTCTCCGTCGGAAGCGGCACCGGACCGACGACGGTCGCTCCGGCGCGGGTGACGGTGTCGACGATCTTGCGGGCCGACGCGTCGAGACCGGCGTGGTCGTACGACTTCAGTCGGATGCGGATCTTCTGTCCGGCCATACTCAACTCTCTTCTATCTGCTCGGCGCACGGGTCGGGCCCGTTCGCCTTGCGCTGCACTTCTGCTGGCGCACCACTGTTCTTCTGTCAATCCGCGTCCTGCGCACCTCGCGCGGCGGACCGCGCGCGGCACACGTCTCTCCCGTGTTCACCGAGAGAGTCGGATTCGATTGAAGCTTCGCTCTGCTGCCCGCGGCCCAACCTTCACGCGATCCGGCGCGAGGCCTGGAATCGGGGGTTGTGCACTGCACTGGCAGTGATCCGCGCGCATGCGCACGGAATGTTGAACTAGAGGAGTCTGCCACAGGGTCCGGCCGCCGTGCAACCCGGGCGTGTCGCGTTCGGCGTGTCGTCTCGAGGCCCGTGTTCTCGGGCGAGTCGAGCCCGGCTCGGGATGCGCGCCGCGCGCCGCTCGGCGACGCTCTCGAGCCGCCTCAAACGCGCGAGCGGGAGCGGTCGGCGACGAGCAGTACGGCCAGCGACGCCCCCACGACCACGGCCGACAGCAGCAGGGCGAGCCCGCCGCCGACGAGGCTCACCGCGGCGGCGCCGAGTGCGGCGCCGAAGCCCATCGCGACCACCGCCAGCAGCCGCGGGATCCACCGCTCCCCCGGTCCGCCGCCGAGCCGGCTGTCGCGGGCCAGGTTCGCGATCGTGTTGGTCACGACGATCGTGGTGACGTCGCTGTTGCCGATCGGCTTCACCGCCGACACCTGCACGCCCATCGCGACGGCCAGCAGCACGGTGACGATCAGCTGCAGCGGCCCGGCCAGATCGCCGAGCGCGAGCCAGACGATCGACAGCACGAGGAACACGAGGGCGACGAGCCCGAGGGCGATCGCGCTGCTGCGCGGCAGGCTGCGCTCGGGATGCCCGCGCCCGACCAGCCGGCCGCCGACGATCGATCCCGCGACGAATCCGAGCAGGGCGAGCAGGTTGTTGAGGAACGGGATGCCGCCCACGCCCATCGCCGCGAAGCCGAGGAAGAGGACGTTGCCGGTCATGTTGCCGGTGAAGACGCGATCGAGCGCGAGGTAGCTGGCCGCATCCACGATGCCGGTGGATGCGGTGAGCAGCAGCAGCCCGAGCACCGAGACGCGCGGGTGGATGGGCGTCGGCACCGCACCACCCTAGCGATGGCGCAGCGGGCGCGACGTGCGCTCCGGGTTCCCCGTCGTCGCCCCGCTCCGACTCAGGAGAAGAGCAGCGCCCGCAGCTCCGACTCCACCGCGTCGGTGCGCCGCGGGTCGATCGTGACGCCGTCGTCGTAGAGGTCGACGATGCGCGGATCGACGTAGCTGGCCCGCGCGATGGCCGGGGTGTTGCTCAGCACCGCCGACGCGTCGCGCATCGCCTGCGCCACCGCGCGCTTGCGCGCCGTCGGCGTGCGCTCGGGCCCGTGCTGCGCCAGGCTCACCGCGGCCGCCGCGGTGCCGTGCAGGGTGCGGAAGTCCTTGGCGGTGAAGTCTCCCCCGGTGCGGGCGCGCACATCCTCGTTGATCTCGGCGGCGCCGAGCGGATGCCACCCGCGCCCGTCGTGCCAGGCGAGCAGCCGCGCCCGGCCGCCGCGCCGCTTGAGCCGCGCGACGATCGCGGCGAGGTCGGGGTCGCGGATGTCGGACTCCCACTCCTGCCCGCTCTTCGCGGGGAAGCGCAGCTCGACCGTGTCGCCGCCGCGCACGGTCGCGTGGGCGCCGAGCAGCGTCGAGAGCCCGAACGACCCGTGCTCGGCGGCGTACTGCTCCGAACCGACCCGCAGGCTGCCGGAGTCGAGCATCCGGAACGCGGCCGCGAGCGCCTGCGCGCGGTCGACGCCGGCCGGGGTGTCGCGCCGCAGGTCGATCGTCACCTGCCGACGCGCGGCCGGCAGCGTCTCGGCCAGGGCGAGCGCGCGGTCGTGCTTGATGCGGTCCTTCTGCTCGCGCCAGGTCGGGTGGTAGATGTACTGCCGCCGCCCCGCGCCGTCGACGCCGGTCGCCTGGATGTGGCCGTTCGGGAACGGCGCGATCCACACCTCGGTCCACGCCGGCGGGATCGCGAGGGCGTCGAACCGCCGTTTGAGCTCCGCGTCGCGCACGGTCGCGCCGTCGGCGTCGCGATAGCCGAAGCCGCGTCCGGAGCGCACGCGGTGATAGCCGGGGCCCGCGGAGTCGCTGCGACGGAGACGCATGCCGTCACGCTAGGGCGGCGCGGGCGGCGAGGATGCCCGCACGCAGGTCGCATCCAGCAGGATGGAGGCGTGCCTCCATCCGACGTCGCCGCGCCGCGTATCCCGGGCCTCGGCGCCCTCGCCGACCGGGCGCTCGCGCTGAGCGCCACCCGCGCGAGCGGCGGCGACGGCGGACGCGTCGTGATCGGCATCGCCGGCAGCCCCGGCGCCGGCAAGACGACGCTCGCGAAGGCGCTCGTCGCGCTGCTCAACCAGCGTGCGGGCGTCGCCGACGGCTCGGCCGCCGACCCGGGAGCGATCGCCGGCTACCTGCCGCTCGACGGATTCCACCTGGCGAACTCGACGCTCGACCGGCTCGGCATCCACGACCGCAAGGGCGCCATCGACACCTTCGACGGCTGGGGCTTCGTCGGCCTGCTGCACCGGGTGCGCCGCGAGTCGGACCACACGGTCTACGCCCCCGGCTTCAGCCGCGACGTGGATGAGGGGGTCGCCGGCGAGATCGCGATCGAGCCTCAGCACCGCATCGTGATCGTCGAGGGCAACTACCTGCTCGACGACGCCGACCCCTGGGAGCGCGTGCGCGACCTGCTCGACGAGGCCTGGTTCTGCGCGGCCCCCGACGACGCGCGCGTCGAGCGGCTCGTCGACCGCCACACCCGCCACGGCCGCAGCGTCGAGGCGGCGACGGCCTGGGCGCACGACGTCGACGGCGTCAACGCCGAGCGCATCGAGCGCAGCTCCTCGCGCGCCGTGCTGCGCGTCTCGGGACTGGACGGGCGCGTGCTCGACCCGATGGACTGAGCCGATGACCGACGGATCCGCCGCCCCTGGCTCTCGCCCTCTGGTGCGCGCCGAGCCGCTCGCCGTCCTGCGGCGCCGCACGAGCGAGAAGTGGGTCGCGCATCCCGACGACGTGCTGCCGATGTTCGTCGCCGAGATGGACTACCCGCTCGCGCCCGTCGTGCAGCGCGCGCTCGGCGAGCGGATCGCGGCATCCGACACCGGCTACCACGCCGACGCCGCACCGGTCGCCCACGCCTTCGCCGGGTTCGCCGCCCGCCGCTGGGGCTGGTCGGTCGACCCGGCCGGCGTGACCACCACGACCGACGTCAGCGTCGCGGTCGTCGAGACGCTGCGCCGCGTGCTCGCGCCCGGCGACGGCGTCATCGTGATGCCGCCCGTGTACCCGCCGTTCTGGGGCTTCGTCGAGGAGGCCGGTGGCACGGTCGTCGAGGTCCCGCTGCTCGGCCCGGACGCCGGGGGCGACGGCGCCACGGCGACGGACGACGGCGCGATCGCGGCCGATGCCGACGAGGCGGACTCGGGCCCGGCATCCAGCACGATCCCGGCCGCGGACTGGTCGATGGATCTCGCCGGCATCGAGCGCGCCCTGGCCGCCGGCGCCCGCGCGATCCTGCTCTGCAACCCGCACAACCCGCTCGGCCTCGTGCATCCGCGGGACGAGCTCGAGCGCCTGGCCGAGCTCGCGCTCGCCCACGACGCCGTCGTGGTCAGCGACGAGATCCACGGCCCGCTGACCCGGGCCTGCGTCGACTTCACGCCGTTCCTGTCGGTGTCGGATGCGGCGCGCGAGATCGGCATCGCGACGCCATCGGCGTCGAAGGCGTTCAACCTCGCCGGGGTGAAGTGCGCGCTCATCGTCGCACAGTCGACGCGCGGCCGCGCCGTGCTCGCGGGTCTGCCCGAGGAGGTGCTGTGGCGCACGAGCATCCTGGGCGCCGCCGCGACGCGAGCGGCCTACGCCGAGGGCGACGACTGGCTCGACGGCACGGTCGCCGCGATCGCGGATAGCCGTGCGGTGCTCACCGAGGCGCTGCCGCGCATCCTGCCGGGCGCGGTGCTGCACTCGCCCGACGCGTCGTACGTCGCCTGGATCGACCTGCGCGGAGCCGGGTTCGGCGACGAGCCGGCGCCGCGCATCCTGACCGAGGCGAAGGTGGCGCTCAGCCCGGGCGTCGAGTTCAGCCGCGACCGCCGCGAGGGCGCCGGCTTCGTGCGCATGAACATCGCCTGCGATCCCGCGCTGATCGTCGAGGCGCTGACGCGGATCGCCCGCCTCCCCCGCTGACCGCCCGGCCGGAGCCGGGCGATGCGGGAGAGACGGGCGAGGGAGCGCGGTCGAGCGCCGTGGCGTCGGCGCCCGCGTCAGCCCTTCGTCGCGCCGGCCAGCAGGCCGCGCACGAAGAACCGCTGCAGCGAGAAGAACACGACCAGCGGCACGATGATCGAGATGAACGCGCCCGCCGACTGCAGGTACCACTGGGCGCCCCACGAGCCGGAGAGCGAGTTCAGCGTCTGCGTCAACGGCAGCGATGACGACGGCGCGAAGATCGTCGCCACGAGCAGGTCGTTCCAGACCCAGAGGAACTGGAAGATCGCGAAGGAGGCGATCGCCGGCATCGCCAGCGGCAGGATCAGGCGGAAGAAGATCTGCCCGTGCCCGGCGCCGTCGACGCGGGCGGCCTCGATGATCTCGCCCGGGATCTCGCTGATGAAGTTGTGCAGGATGAAGATCGCCAGCGGCATCGCGAAGATCGCGTGGGCGATCCAGACCGTCGCGAAGCTGTGGTCGACGTCTCGGAGAGTGAAGCCCGGGAACAGCTCGACGCCGTTGATCGTCAGACCGCGCGAGAACAGGCTGAGCAGCGGCACCAGCGCCATCTGGATCGGCACGATCTGCAGCGCGAACACGCCGACGAACACGATGCTGCGTCCCTTGAAGGGGATCCAGGCGAAGGCGTAGGCGGCGAGCGACGCGACCGCGATCGGGATGATCGTGGCCGGGATCGCGATGGCCAGCGAGTTGATGAACGACTGGCCCAGCGTGAGCGCCGTGCCACCCGAGGTCATCGCATCCGCGTAGTTCTGCAGCGTGAACGACGGGTTCGTGAACACCGTCCACCAGCCGGTGGTCGCCGAGTCGGCGCCGGGGCGGAACGACGTGACGAACAGGCCGAAGGTCGGGATCGTCCAGACGACGGCGATCACGATCGCCGCCAGGGTCGCGCCCCGCGAGGTCAGCTTGTTGCGCGCATCCTTCTCCTGGCGCTTCACCTCGCGCGCCGTCAGCGCGGTCGCGGCGCGGATGCCGGGCTCGTCGATGGCGGTCATCAGCGGATCTCCTTCTGCTTGCGCATCTGCCGCACGTTGTAGATGATCAGCGGCAGCACGAACAGGAACAGCACCACGGCCAGCGCCGAGGAGTGCCCGTAGCTCTGGAAGCGCTGCTGCTGGTTCACCATCTCGAAGCCGAGCACGGTGCTGTTGTTCCGGCCGCCGGTCATCACGGCGACGATGTCGTAGACCTTGAGCGACGCGATCGTGATGGTCGTCAGCACGACCACGATCGACGAGCGGATGCCCGGCACCGTGACGTTGCGGAAGACCTCCCACGCGTTCGCCCCATCGAGGCGCGCGGCCTCGATCTGCTCGCCCGGCACCGCCTTGATCGCGGCCGAGAGCAGCACCATCGCGAAGCCGGTCTGCGTCCAGATGAACACGATCAGCAGGCAGAAGGTGTTGATGAGCGGCTGCGCCGCGAGCCATGACACCGGCTCGCCGCCGAGTCCCGTGACGATCGCGTTGAGCAGGCCGACCTGGTCGCCCTGCCGGAAGTCGTAGACGAACTTCCAGATGATGCCGGCGCCGACGAACGAGATCGCGACGGGCATGAAGACGAGCACCTTGAGGAACTTCTCGCCGCGCGCCCGGTCGATGAAGACCGCGTAGACGAGCCCGATCACGGTCGAGAACAGCGGCGCGACCAGGGCCCAGATCAGCGTGTTGATGACCGACCAGAACCCGTCGGGGTTCGTGAACGTCCAGGCGTAGTTCTCGAGCCCGACGAAGGTGTCGCCGGTCTTGTCGAAGAACGACTGCCAGATCGTCGACAGCGCCGGGTAGACGAGGCCGAGCAGCAGGAGCAGCGCCGCCGGCGCCAGGAAGATCACGAGCTGGAAGACGTAGCCCGATCCCGCGCGCGCCCGGTAGTCGGCGAAGAACAGCAGAGCGCCGGCGAGCAGCGCGATGCCGACCACGTAGATCGTCGCGTTCTGGTAGGGCCGCAGCAGCATGAAGGCGAGGAACGGGATGACGAAGCACGCCGCCACCCGCAGCCAGAAGTAGCCCGGGCCCGGGCGGGGCGCGAACTCGATCAGCACGAGGATGACGCCGACGACCGCGGCGAACACGATCGCGATGATCGGGATCTGCAGCAGCGGGTGCAGTCCGCCGATCCAGACGAAGAAGCTGTTGAGCGAGAAGCCGAGCGAGGTCGGCACGGCGCCGTCGACCGGCTGCCGGGTGATCATCACCGCGAAGAGGGCGACGATCGCGATCGCCGCGACCGCGACGATCACCCCCGTCACGCTGCGGGGGATGCGGCGTCTCGAGACGCCGGGACTGACGACGGCCATGGGGGTCTGCCTTCCTGCGCCTCATCGCGCGGGTGGAGGTGGTTCGCCGGGGTCTGAGAAGGGTGAACGGCCGGGGAGGATGCGGCATCCTCCCCGGCCGGGTGTCGCGGGGCTAGTTGTCGTAGCCCGCCTGGATGGCCGCGAGCACGTCGTCGGTGGGCGTGCCGTCGATCCAGCTGACCATGCCCTTCCAGAACGAGCCCGAGCCGACGGTCGCCGGCATCAGATCCGAGGCGTCGAAGCGAACCGTCGTGTCGTCGCTCTGCAGCGTCTTCATCGTCTCGGTCAGGAACTCGCTGGAGGCGAGCGACGGGTCGGCGCCCTTGTTGGCCGAGACCACGCCACCCAGCTTCACGCGGGCGTTGGCGAACTCCGGCGTCGACATGAACTCGACGACCTTCTGCACGTTCTCGTCGTCGCTGAACGCGGTGACGAACTCGCCGCCGGCCTCGACCGAGAGCTGGCCCTCCTCCTCGCCGGGGAGCACGAAGGCGTAGACGTCGCCGTCGGGTGCGATCTTCGGGGTCTCACCCGACTTCGTCTTCGTCTCGAGGAAGTTCGACGAGAGGAACGACGCCTGGTGGGTCATCGGGCAGCTGCCGTCGGCGACCTTCGCCGCGACGTCGCCGAAGGCGGTCGAGTTGATGCTCTTCACGTCGCCGTAGCCGGCGTTGACGTAGTCGGGGTTGAGCAGGATCTCGCCCACCGCGTCGAAGGCCTTCTTGATCTCCGGGTCGGTGAACTTCACCTTGCCGGCCACCCAGTCGTCGTAGACGTCGGGTCCGGACTGGCGCAGCACGAGGTCCTCGATCCAGTCGGTGCCCGGCCAGCCGGACGCCGCGTCGGAGGCGAAGCCGGCGCACCAGGGTGCCGATCCCGTCTTCTCCTGGATCGTCTTCGTCAGGGTGAGCAGCTCATCCCAGGTCTTCGGCACCTCGACGCCCCAGTCGGCGAACTGCGAGGGCGAGTACCAGACGTAGCCCTTGAGGTTGGCGAGCATCGGCGCGGCATAGAACTTGCCGTCGGCGGTGCCGTAGTTCTTCCAGTCCTCGCCCCAGTACTTGTCGACGTTCTTCGAGACCGTGTCGCTGGCCTCCTGCACCTCGCCGGTGTCGATCAGGCTCTTCAGCAGACCGGGCTGGGGCACGATCGCGATGTCGGGGGCCGAGCCACCGGTCACCTTGGTGACGATGTTGCCCTCGAAGCTCTTGTCACCGGTGTACTTGACTTTGATGCCGGTGTCTTTCGTGAACTGATCGAACGACTTGTTCAGGGCGTCGGCCTCGCCGCCCGTGATTCCACCGGAGATCTGCACGGTGGCGCCGGATGCGCCTCCGCTGCTTCCGGTCTCCGCACATCCGGCCAGCGCGAGCGCGGCCACCCCGGCGAACGCCAGGGGCGCGAGCAGACGCCGACGTCGAGTCGAGTTGCGCATCTTTCCTCCTCATCGAGTGCGCGGCCACCGGGTCGCCGACGAGGGGTCGGGTCGCGCCGGGGGAACGCGTGACATCAACTCTCGTTGAGGTGAGGGATGCGCGCAATGGGGGATCATCACGAATCGATAAAGAAACAAAACGTTTTGGGTGCGCAGAGGACGACAGAAGGCGGATGCACGACACGAGTCGGGCATCCGCTGCGGGCGCGCCGCGCATCCACGGCCCCTTCGCCCGCGGGAACGACGAAGGGGCCGAGCCTCGCGGCTCGACCCCTTCAGAAGAAGATCGGAGTTACTTGACGATCTTGGTGACCTTGCCGGCACCTACGGTGCGGCCACCCTCGCGGATGGCGAAGCCGAGGCCCTCCTCCATGGCGATGGGCTGGATCAGCTCAACGGTCATGTCGGTGGTGTCGCCGGGCATGACCATCTCAGTGCCCTCGGGCAGCGTGATGACGCCGGTGACGTCGGTGGTGCGGAAGTAGAACTGCGGACGGTAGTTCGCGTAGAACGGGTTGTGACGGCCGCCCTCGTCCTTGGACAGGATGTACGCCGTGCCCTCGAAGTTGGTGTGCGGCGTGACCGAACCCGGCTTCACGACGACCTGACCGCGCTCGACGTCCTCGCGCTTGGTGCCGCGGAGGAGCAGACCGCAGTTCTCGCCGGCCCAGGCCTCGTCGAGCTGCTTGTGGAACATCTCGATACCCGTGACCGTGGTCTTCTGCGTCGGGCGGATGCCGACGATCTCGACCTCGGAGTTGATCGCGAGGGTGCCGCGCTCGGCGCGACCCGTGACGACCGTTCCACGACCGGTGATGGTGAAGACGTCCTCGATGGGCATGAGGAACGGCTTGTCCTTGTCACGCACCGGGTCGGGGATGTTCTCGTCGACGGCGTCCATCAGGTCGACGATCGACTGGACCCACTTCTCGTCGCCCTCGAGAGCCTTGAGGCCCGAGACGCGCACGACGGGGGCGTTGTCGCCATCGAAGTCCTGGCTGCTGAGCAGCTCGCGGACCTCGAGCTCGACGAGCTCCAGGATCTCCTCGTCGTCGACCATGTCCGACTTGTTCAGGGCGACGAGCAGGTACGGCACACCAACCTGCTTGGCGAGGAGCACGTGCTCACGCGTCTGAGCCATCGGGCCGTCGGTCGCCGCGACCACGAGGATCGCGCCGTCCATCTGAGCGGCACCGGTGATCATGTTCTTGATGTAGTCGGCGTGACCGGGGGCGTCGACGTGCGCGTAGTGGCGCTTCGGGGTCTCGTACTCGACGTGCGAGATGTTGATCGTGATGCCGCGCTGGCGCTCCTCGGGAGCGGAGTCGATCGAGGCGAAGTCGCGCTTCACGTTGACGGCCGACGGGTACTTCTCCGCCAGGGTCTGCGAGATCGCAGCGGTGAGCGTGGTCTTGCCGTGGTCGACGTGACCGATCGTTCCGATGTTGACGTGCGGCTTGGTCCGCTCGAACTTGGCCTTAGCCACTTGGGTCCTCCTAGGACTCGGTTGAGCGCGTCCGGATGGATTCCGGACGCTCCAGGTTGGTGTGTGTAGTTAGTCTACGCAGGCCCGCGAGGGCCCACGGCGCAGAGGCGCTGAGGGCTTATTCGCCCTTGCTCTTCTGCACGATCTCCTCGGCGACGGCCTTCGGCACCTCGGAGTAGCTGTCGAAGGTCATCGAGTAGACGGCGCGGCCCGAGGTCTTCGAGCGCAGGTCGCCGACGTAGCCGAACATCTCCGAGAGCGGCACCTTCGCGCTGACGACCTTGACGCCGGTGGCGTCCTCCATCGACTGGATCTGGCCGCGGCGCGAGTTCAGGTCGCCGATGACGTCGCCCATGTACTCCTCGGGCGTGCGCACCTCGACGGCCATCAGCGGCTCGAGCAGCACGGGGTCCGCACGGCGCGCGGCCTCCTTGTACGCCATCGAGCCGGCGATCTTGAACGCCATCTCCGAGGAGTCGACGTCGTGCGAGGCGCCGTCGACGAGGGTCGCCTTGACGCCCACGGTCGGGTAGCCGGCCAGAACGCCGACCTGCATGGCGTCCTGGATGCCGTGGTCGACCGAGGGGATGTACTCGCGCGGCACGCGACCACCGGTGACGGCGTTCACGAACTCGTACGAGGTCTCCGGGGTGACCTCCAGCGGCTCGAGCGAGATCTGCACCTTCGCGAACTGACCGGATCCACCGGTCTGCTTCTTGTGGGTGTAGTCGTACTTCTCGACCGTGCGACGCAGCGTCTCGCGGTAGGCCACCTGGGGCTTGCCGACGTTGGCCTCGACGTTGAACTCGCGCTTCATGCGGTCGACGAGGATGTCGAGGTGGAGCTCGCCCATGCCCTTGATGATGGTCTGGCCGGTCTCCTGGTTCTGCTCGGTGCGGAACGTCGGGTCCTCTTCGGCCAGCTTCTGGATCGCGGTGCCCAGCTTCTCCTGGTCGGCCTTGGTCTTCGGCTCGATGGCGACCTCGATGACGGGCTCGGGGAACGTCATCGACTCGAGGATGACCTGCGCGTTCGGGTCGCTGAGGGTGTCACCGGTGGTGGTGTCCTTCAGGCCGATGACCGCGTAGATGTGACCGGCGGTGACCGAGTCGACCGGGTTCTCCTTGTTGGCGTGCATCTGGAAGATCTTCCCGATGCGCTCCTTCTTGCCCTTGGTCGAGTTGATGATCTGCGCGCCCGAGTCGAGCTTGCCCGAGTAGACGCGGATGTAGGTCAGACGACCGAAGAACGGGTGCGTCATGATCTTGAAGGCCAGCGCCGAGAACGGCTCGGCCGAGTCGGCCTTGCGCTCGATGACCTTCTCCTCGTCGCGGATGTCGTGACCCTCGACGGCCGGCACGTCGAGCGGCGACGGCAGGTAGTCCACCACCGCGTCGAGCATCGGCTGCACGCCGCGGTTCTTGAAGGCCGAGCCGCAGAACACGGGGTAGATCGCCGAGTCGAGCACGAGCTTGCGGATCGCGCCCTTGATCTCGGGGATCGTGAGCTCCTCGCCGCCGAAGAACTTCTCGAGCAGCGCGTCGTCGGTCTCGGCGACGGTCTCGAGCAGCAGCTGGCGGTACTCATTGGCCTTCTCGACCAGGTCGGCGGGGATCTCCTCGACCGCGTACTCGGCGCCCATCTTGACGTCGCCCTTGGCGTCGCCGCGCCAGGTCTTGGCGTTCATCTCGACCAGGTCGACGACGCCCTCGAACGAGGACTCCGAGCCGATCGGGAGCTGCATGACCAGCGGCTTCGCGCCAAGGCGCTTCACGATGGTGTCGACGGTGAAGTAGAAGTCGGCGCCCAGCTTGTCCATCTTGTTGACGAAGCAGATGCGGGGCACGTCGTACTTGTCGGCCTGACGCCAGACGGTCTCCGACTGGGGCTCGACGCCCTCCTTGCCGTCGAACACGGCGACAGCGCCGTCGAGCACGCGGAGGTTGCGCTCCACCTCGACGGTGAAATCCACGTGTCCGGGGGTGTCGATGATGTTGAGCTGGGTGCCCTTCCAGAAGGCGGTCGTCGCGGCGGACGTGATGGTGATGCCGCGCTCCTGCTCCTGCGCCATCCAGTCCATCGTCGCGGCGCCGTCGTGCACCTCGCCGATCTTGTGGGTGATGCCCGTGTAGAACAGGATGCGCTCGGTCGTGGTGGTCTTGCCGGCATCGATGTGCGCCATGATGCCGAAGTTGCGGACCTTGTTGAGGTCGGTGAGCACGTCCTGTGCCACGGGGTTTCCTTCCGGGAGAAAGTGGATGCGGGGAGCGGGGCCGTGGGGTCACGACCCCGCTCGACGCGGAGCTGTTACCAGCGGTAGTGCGCGAAGGCCTTGTTCGACTCGGCCATCTTGTGGGTGTCCTCGCGACGCTTGACAGCGGCGCCGAGACCGTTCGACGCGTCGAGGATCTCGTTGGTGAGACGCTCGGTCATCGTCTTCTCGCGACGCGACTTCGCGTAGCTGGTCAACCAGCGCAGCGCGAGGGTGTTCGCGCGGTGCGGCTTGACCTCGACGGGCACCTGGTAGGTCGAACCGCCGACGCGGCGGCTCTTGACCTCGAGGGTGGGGCGCACGTTGTCGAGCGCCTTCTTGAGCACCTGGACGGCATCCTGACCGGACTTCGAGGCGACGCCCGAGAGCGCGTCGTAGACGATGCGCTCGGCGAGGCCCTTCTTGCCATCGACCAGGATCTTGTTGACGAGCTGGCTCACGACGGGCGCGCCGTACACCGGATCGGCGACGACGGGGCGCTTCGGAGCGGGTCCCTTGCGAGGCATTACTTCTTGTCCTTCTTCGCGCCGTAGCGGCTGCGGGCCTGCTGACGGTTCTTCACGGCCTGGGTGTCGAGCGCGCCGCGCACGATCTTGTAGCGGACGCCGGGGAGGTCCTTCACACGACCACCGCGCACGAGCACCATCGAGTGCTCCTGCAGGTTGTGGCCCTCACCGGGGATGTAGGCGGTGACCTCGGTGCCGTTCGAGAGCTTCACACGGGCGACCTTGCGGAGCGCGGAGTTCGGCTTCTTCGGGGTGGTGGTGTAGACGCGGGTGCAGACGCCGCGCTGCTGGGGGTTCGCCTTCAGGGCGGGAGCCTTGGTCTTGACGACCTTCGGCGTGCGGCCCTTGCGCACCAGCTGCTGAATGGTGGGCACTACTGATTCTCCTTGTCGCTGCACGGTGACAGCGTTGTGATGGATTGGATTTCGGCCATCGTCATCCGCCTCGACCCGCCCGCTGCGAGCAGTGGGATCGGAGACCGGCGGATATGCCGTGGGGGTGGGCTGTTGGGCTCCTCTGGCGAGGATCCCGGTGAGCCGGCTTCCCGAGTGCACGACGAAGCGCACACACGCGGTCAAGATTACCCCGCATGACGGGTGCCGTGCAAGGCGGCGGCCCGCCCGCTCCCCCGTCAACGCGTAACGCCCCGCCGGGGTACCCGGCGGGGCGCACGCGTGCAAGATCAGCGGAGGGAGTGCTGCTTGCAGTCGGTCCGGCGGCGGGACGGCCGCCGGGGTCTGGATGGATCGGTGAGGTCAGCCGTTCGTCGGCGTCGCCGCCGCTGCGTCGCTCGCGACGACTGAGGCTGCGGTGTCACTGAGGGCGTAGATGTTTCCGTCGAGCGTCGCGCTCGTGCCGCCGCCCTCCTCCTGGGTGAGCGTCACGCCGGTGATCAGGATGAGACGATCGCCGTCCTGGAGCTGACGGATGAACTCGAGCACCTGGTCACGATTGCCCGTCAGCGAGATCGACAGCTTGATGACGACGAAGTTCGACGCGGTGACCGCACCGTTCGTCAGCGGGCCGTCGGTCGCGACCGGCGCGGCGGCCTCAGCGGCAGCGGACGCCGTCTCCGACGGCGATGCCGACGGAGAAGCACTCTCGCCCTCGGCCGCCGGGTCGGCGGCGGGCGCCGTGGCGGCAGGCGGCGCGTAGGCGACAGCCGGCGAGACGTCGAGCGACTGAACCGCGGCGCCGGTGGCGGCGCTGATGCTGTTTAGCTGTGCAATGAACGCGGCGCCGTCGACTCCCGCCGGCAACTTCTTGCGGATCTCGGCCGCCTGTGACTCGAGGCCGCTCTTGTCGGCCGACGCGGCCTTGAGGTCGCTGATCTTCGTGCGCAGGTCGGTGAGTTGCGAGTCGATCGTGGACTTGTCGGATGCCGCGGTGGCGATCACGCCGAGCTGCGGCTGCACGCCGAGCAGCACACCGCCCGCCACGAGGGCGATGCAGACGAGCGCGGTCAGCAGGTACCAGATGCGGTTATCGAGCTTCACTGGTCGTCGCCCTTCGGCTTCGGCGCGTACTTGTACGAGTAGGCGTTCTTGTCGATGTGCATTACGAGCTCCACGGTGTAGGCGCCGGTGGTCTCGTCGCGCGAGTAGCTGGTCGGCGCCGCGTCGACGAAACCGGGCAGGCCCGAAAGGCTGTTGATCCAGTCGGGGATGCTCGGAGCGGTCTGTGACTCGGCACTGAAGGTGAGCGTGCCGATGCGGGAGCCCTCGAGCGGCGTGTCGGACTGCGTGTAGGCCTCCTCGATCCCCTGGCTGTCGGCCGTGACGCTGGTGATGGTCACGCCGGCCGGAAGAGTTCCTTGCAGCTGGGTGATGTAGCCGGCCCAGTCGATGTCGCTCGATCCGCCGACCTGCAGTGCGGCGTCGCCGGTGGCGATCAGCGACTGCGTCTTGCTGATCTCACTGAATTTCGCGAGCTCGAGGTTGAGCTGGTCGACCTCATTGCGGGCGTCCTGCACCGCGTTCTGCGCGGCGAATCCGAGGTACCAGGATCCACCGACCGCAGCAGCGACGACGATCACGACGACGAAGACGAGCAGTCGCAGGTTGCGACGGATGCTGCGCTTGCGGCGGTTGTCGTAGATCTCCGGCGGCAGCAGGTTCGCGCGCGGCGACAGGGCGAGGGCCGGCGCAGGACCGGTCTTGACCTTCGCCGGCTTCGCGACCGGCGCGACCGCGGTCTCGGTCGAAGCGTCGACGGGAGCCGATGCCTCCGCCTTGACCTTGGGCTTTCCGATGGGGCGGGTGAGGATGCTCATGCCTTGCTCCCCAGTGCGAGGCCGGCCGCGACGGGCACGCCGGCGAGATCGGCGCGGAGCCGGTCGGTGTCGACCGACTTCGCGATGGTGAATCGGCTCAGCGGGTCGGGCACGCCGACCGGCAGTCGGATCGCGTCGGCGACCGCGGCCGGCAGTCCGGCGAGCTGCGCGCCGCCGCCCGACAGGTAGGCGCGGTCGAGCCGCACGCCCTGGTGGGTGTTGACGAAGAAGCTCAGCGTGTTGCGGATGCTGTCGAGCAGCTCCGAGGTCGCACCGGCGATCGCCTCGACGGCCGGCTTCCAGTCGGGAGCGACGTTCTCGGAGTTGAGGCCGAAGCCGCGCTTGACCTTGTCGCTCTGCGCGGCGTCGAGTCCGAGCCGGCGCACGAGCGCCTGCGTGATGTCCTCGCCGCCGCTCTGGATGATGCGCACGAACTGCGGCACGCCGTTCGCGGCGATCACCACGCTCGTCGTGGTGGCGCCGATGTGCACGATCGCGACGGTGTCGCGCGAGTCGGAGGTCGGAACGAGCGCGCGGGTGAGCGCGAACGGGATGAGGTCGACCTCGACCGGGTCGAGCCCCGCGGCCTGCACGGCCTCGACGTTCTTCAGCACCGGCTCCTTGACGGCCGCGATGAGCAGGCCGTTCACGACGTCGGCGTTCTCCGAACGACCCGCGGACACGGGGTAGAAGTCGAGGATCGCGTCGGCGACCGGCACCGGCAGCAGCTCCTGCACCTGGAAGGGCAGGGACTCCTTGATCTGCGCGAGCGGCATCTGCGGCACGGAGACGTCGCGCACCATCACGCGCTGGTTGCCCATGCCGAGCACGACCTTCTTGCTCTTGAAGCCGGCGGTCGCCCACAGCTGCTTGAGCACGGCGGAGACGGTGCCCACCTCGAGCACCTCTCCCTTCTGAATGGCCGTCGCGGGAACCGCGACGGAGTGATAGCGCAACAGCGTGGGCTTGGGCTTGCCGGGGTCCGCGAGTTCCGCGGCCCGGATCACCCCGTTCCCGATGTCGAGCCCGACGATCGTCGAAGCCATTTTCTCCCCCTCTTATATGTGCGCGTCAGCGAATGCCGACGAGCGTCAGATACGCCTGAGCCAATGGCTCTCCGGCGAAGATCCCGATCCAGGCGCCGAGCAGCATCCACGGTCCGAACGGGATGCCGGTCTTGCGACCGCCCCGCCGGATCGCGATGAGCACGACCCCGAAGATCCCTCCCAGCACGAACGCCGCTGCGACGCCGACGGCCAGCTGCGGCCAGCCGAAGAAGCCGAGCAGCATCCCGACCGCCCCGGCGAGCTTCACGTCGCCGAGCCCCATCCCCCCGGGATAGGCGAACGCCAGGATGAAGTAGAACAGCAGGCTCCCCGCCGCGCCGATGAGCGCAGGAAGCAGGGCGCCGGGCTCGCCGCCGACGATCGCGGCGGCGACCAGGGCAACGGCGAGTACCGGGTAGGCCGGATAGACGATCGCGTTCGGCAGACGGTGCACGTCGACGTCGATCATCGTCAGCGCGACCGAGATGGCCGCGAAGTACAGCAGGGCGCCCAGCACGAGCGCCGCCGCGACGGCCTTCGCCGGCGAGTCGGCGGTCACGATCGCCGGGGCGAACACCAGTGCGACGCCGACGAACGCGAGGCCCGTGACGGCCTCGATCGCGGGGTAGCGCGCCGAGATGCGCATCCGGCACGAGCGGCAGCGGCCACCCAGCAGCAGCCACGACAGCAGCGGAACGTTGTCGCGTCCCTGGATCGGGGTGTCGCATCCGGGGCACGCGGAGGCGGGCCGGACGACCGAGAGTCCGTTGGGCACCCGGTAGATGACCACGTTCAGGAACGAGCCGATCGCCAGCCCGAGCGCGCCCAGCACACCCACCACGGCGATCATGACCCGGCCGCCTTCGCGCCCGCGGAGGTGAAGGCCGCGGGCACGCTCGCGATCTGGGAGACGCCGTAGCTGAGGCTCGCCGGCGCCAGGTACTTCGGCGGAGCGTTGTACTTCAGCGTCGGGTCGTACTGGTAGTTCTTGCTGTAGCCGGTCGAGATCGACTGTCCGCCGGTCGCGACCGTTCCGCGGTACTTCTGAGCGAGGCTGCCCACGATCTTGAGCTCTCCGCGAGGACCGAAGGCGTCGTAGTTCTGCACCATGATCGTGCCGTCGACGGCCAGGAGCGCGGCGTTGATCTCACGATCCTGGGCCGCATAGACCGGGTTGATGCAGTAGCTCCAGCCGCATCGCGTCACACCCATGGGGTTCCACACGATGATGGCCGACTGCCCGACGACACCGAGCAGGTTGTAGTCGCTGCCGTCGATGAAGCTGTTGGCGGCGTACTTCACGTCGCCGGTGATGTAGGCGTAGCGGCTCGCGCCGACGGTCACGTGGCCCTTGAGGGTGCCCGAGATGTAGACGTCGCCGGAGTTGCAGGTGTACGAGTTCGCACCACCCGGCGAGGCCGCGTAGTTCTCGCCGTCGGCGGGGTACTGCACGGTGGTGCCGCCGCGGGTCAGCGACCAGCCGTAGAGGTAGGTGCCGTTGTTCCAGGAGGTGGCGCGCGTGCAGGCGAAGGTCGCTCCGGCCGCCGTGAACGACTTGCGCTGAGTCGGGTCGGAGGAGACGCTCGGGTAATTGACGTCCTTCTTGTTCGTCGGCACGTCCTGCACCCAGATCACGTTGTCCTTCGGCACGGTGACGGTGGCGCCGCCGATGCTCTGCAGAGTGTTGTTCTGGACCGTGTTCGTGGTCGTCGAGACGGCGCCGCACTCGGCCGGAGCCGTTCCGGTCAGACCGTCGGACGACGGCCGCGTCTTCTGGGTCCAGGGCGAGATCACGGTCATGGTGCCGTCGGCGTTGAAGGTGATCTGCGTGGGACCGGTGTAGGTGCAGCCGGGTGCGTCGCCCGTGTAGCCGTCCGAGGTCCCCTCCACGGCGAGCGCGGAAGACGAGTCGGGAAGCGGGAACGACGAGCCGTTGGCCGGGTTCGTGCCGCCGGTGGAGCTGTTCGTCGCCTTGTCATACGTGCTGTCGGAGCAGGAGCTGCTCGCCTTCACGACCGGGTCCCAGCCTGCGGGGGCCGCGGAGGTCACGTTGCCACGGAAACGAGCACCGCACGAGACGAACTGGTCCTCGGAGAAGACATCGCCCTGCAGGTCGTCGCTCGCCGCGAACTGCACGACGCAGCTGATGTTCGTGGGGCGCGCCGGGGTGTCCCACGGGTAGCGGGAGCAACGGGTGTCTGACCCGGTCACGCGGGAATCGGTCACTTCGTACTTCGTGTAGTAGACGAAGTCGTAGAAGCCCTTCTTGCGCAGGTCGGCGATCACCGATCGCACCGAGCTGCCGACCTTGCCGGTCGCGCGGACGTGGATGATGCCGCCGCTCGCGTAGTCCTTGGTGTTGACCTCGTAGCGGAACTTGGCGCTGTTCGTCGTCCCGGGGACGCTAGCCCAGCGCCCGGAGGCGTCGACGTCGAATGCGGCGTTGTCCATGTCGCCCGTCGGCATCGACAGCAGCATGGCTCCGGTCGACGACTTGCTCGTCTTCGAGAACTCGGCGTTCGGGTTGCCGTACTTCACGTAGTTCGGCGCCGAGGTCAGTCGCGACTTGTAGTCGTTGAGGCCGGCCACGGCCGCGGCGTAGGCCGAGGTCCAGTTGTTCTCGGTGTCGGTCTTCTTCATCGAGCTCGAGGACACGTTGAGCGAGACCGCGACGAGCGCGAGCATGAGCATCCCGATGCCGAGCACCGAGACCAGGGCCCAGCCGCCCTCCTGCTGCGAGCGGAGCCGCCCGAGGCGACGCATGATGGACGATCGTGCGGTCATGATCAGCTCCCCGCGTACTTCTGGGTCGAGCCCGCGTTGGGCAGGTAGACGGTGGTCGACATCGACACCGGCACGGTCGAGTTCGCAGCCTGAACGGTGAGTGAGATGTTCACGCCGATGATCAGGCCGACATTGGTGGTCGTGACCGCGGAGACGGTGCAGGGGCTCGCAGCCGGAGCCGTGCAGGTGCCCTGGATGTAGCTCAGGGTGAACGCGGTCACCTTGGAGCCGAGGTTGCGCTTGCTCGACGGCGCGGTGGCGAGCGGATACGACGAGGACGACGCCGGCAGGTTCCACACGTTGCGCACGATCGTGCCGCTCTCGAGCGAGTAGGCGACCTGAAGGGGCATGCCGATCGGGTTGGGGCGAGCGACGTCGCTGTAGGTGATCAGGCGGAGCTTCTCACCGGAGATCGTGGCCTCGGATCCGGGCCGGACAGCCCAGGTCACGGGCGAGTTGCCCGGGATGTTGACGCCCGCGCGGATGTCGGTGCTCATCGCGTCGAGGATGTTCTGAGCCTCGGCCGTGCTGCGGCTGCGGTCGTTCGTGATCGTGGTGACCTTGCCGACCTGCACGAGCATCGTGCCGACGAGCGAGAGCACGAGGGCGGTCAGCGACATCGCCACGATCATCTCGACGAGCGTGATGCCCGCGTCCTGACCAGGGCCGCGCTGGAGGCGACGGCGAATGAGGCGGATCATGCTGCGGCCCTCGGGTCGAGAGTCGCCGTCGAGCCCGGCGACGTCGAGTAGGCGTTCGTGAGCGCCTGCGCCGTCAGCGGGAAGGTCAGACCCAGCAGGCCGCCGTAGCTGACCGACCAGGTGCCGTACGGCAGCGCGAGCTTCGGCGAGCCGTTGTTCTTGATCGAGAACGTGTACTTCTGCCCCGCGGCGCATCCCGGGTCGCCCGAGGCGGCGGCGGCACTGGACGCGACGACCGTGTAGGTGCCGTTGCTCGGCAGGCCGGTGGCCTGCACGACGCCCATCGGCACGGTGTAGTTCGGCGAGGTGTTCGGGAGCGCCGTCACCGGGTCCTGGCGAACGCCGTCGAGCAGCGCTTTGCCGCCGACGTTGCCGGCGTCCCAGTTGCCGGGATCGGGCGACAGGCAGGTGGTCGCGACGCCCTGCGCGGGCACGAGCGTACCGGCGACGGCGGAATAGCCGGTCTTCGGCGCCGGGAAGAGGTCGACCTTCGACGGAGTCCCGCTGACCGTGTAGTACGGCGGGATGTCGGCAGAGGTGAACCACGTCGTGATCAGGTCGCTCGGGTAGCTCACGTTGCTCTGACCGGTCGGGTACGAGAGGTTGACCGAGGTGTCGACGTCATAGTCGAAGGACACCGGGACCGCCGAGCCGGCGGTGACGTTGAGCACCTGGGAGACCGAGGTCTTCTGGTGCTTCCGGTCGACATTCCCCGTGATGTCGGCGGTGACCGTGTAGCTGCCCGGGGCGACACCCGTGATGAAGGCGCAGCCGTCGGTGTTCGTCTTGGGGACCGTCAGCGCGGTGCCCGAGGTGCTCTTCGCCGAGAGCTGCAGGTTCGCGTAGCCGCTGCCGTCGGCCTTGGTGACCTTGATGAAGATCGTGCCGTTGCCGGGGTCCTTGATCGTGTTGTCGGCGCTGATGAGCGCGTCGGAGGTCGCCTTGGGCGTGGTGGTCAGCTGCGAGGACCACACGGTCTCGACGCGGACGCGGAGGAGCTGGAAGCTGCTGTCGACGGCGCCGCAGCTGCGGTCGGCGCCGGAGGTGTCGGTCCAGGCGACCGTCTGGAAGGTCGTGTACTTGATCCCGTCGATCGTGACGGAGGACGACGGAGCTGTCTGCGAGCTCGACTGGATCGAGTAGGGCGACTGCGTGCGCACGTAGTCGAGCTGAGCGGTGTTGAGGTTCAGAGCGACGGTGCGACTCTGCGCGTCGCCGGCGATCTTCGACGAGATCACGAGCGCCTGGGCGACCCCGACCGCGATGATCGCGAAGACCACCATGGCAGCGACGACCTCGACGATGCCGAGGCCCGTGTCGTCAGCGACGGCACGGCGCGCCCGCGCACGGAAGTCTGAGATCCTGACCATTTCCGCCCCCCGCGGCTTCGATCATGGAAGAAATTGGTGGCCAACCGGCCGTGAACCGGTGCCGGGAGAAAGAGCTCCCGGCACCGGCAAGCGCCCCAAAGGGCTCAGAAGTTACGGCGCGGTCGGCGCGACGTAGACGCCAGCCGTGGTGCAGCTGCCCTTAGCGATTGCCTGCTTGTCGGACACAGCGAACTGAGTACCCGAGGCGCTGGTCGCCTTGATGCAGAAGCCACCGTTGGAGGCGACGAGCGAGATCACCGGGGTGCTGCCCGAGGTCGAGCTGTAGTTGCTGGCGTCGGACTGCGTGTAGCCCTGCCCCTCGAGGCCGGTGAGGGCGGTCGGGTAGCTGCCGTCCTGGGTGTACTTGGCGACGACGGCGGTCTTGGCGTTGCCGAGGTCCGACTTGACGGCCGAGTCCTTCGCGTTGTTCTGAACGCCGATGTAGACCGGGATCGCGATCGCGGCGAGGATGCCGATGATGATCACGACGACGAGCAGCTCGATGAGCGTGAAGCCCTTGTCGCCGTTCTTCACGCGGTCCATGCGGGCCGCCAGGATGTCCTGAATGCGGGTCATTGTCTTATCCGTTTCTTCTTGTGATTTGGATTCGCGAGCCGTCCCCCCAAACGGGCTGACCCACAGCTATGAAGTTATTGGCGTGTTCCTGCTGCCGGAATCCCGCGGATGGGGGTAATCTTCCGCATCCGCGTCCCCAGTCCGGGGGCAGGCCGAGAGCTTGTCTCGGCGCCCGGAGACCGGCTACTGCTGAACGACCTGGATCATGTTGAAGATCGGCATGTAGAGCGCCACGATCATGCCGCCGATGACGATGCCGAGGAAGGCGATCAGGAGCGGCTCGATCAGGCTCGTGAGCGCCTTCGTGGTGGCCTCGACCTCCATGTCATAGAAGTCGGCCACTTTGCTCAGCATCGTCTCCAGGGCGCCGGAATCCTCACCGACCGCAACCATCTGGACCACCATCGACGGGAACACGGACTCATCGGCCAGCGGGCCGGCGATCGACTTGCCCTGGCGCACCGAGTCGGCGACTTTCTTCGACGCGTTCTCGATCACCCAGTTGCCCGAGGTCTCTCCGACGATCACGAGCGCCTGGAGGATCGGGACGCCCGCGCCAATCATGTTCGACAGGTTGCGAGTGAAGCGCGCGATCGCGATCTTGCCGTTGAGCTGACCGAAGACGGGCAGCTTGAGCTTGATCGGATCGACCTTCTGCCGCACCGCTTCGCGGTTCTTGTTGGTACGCCACCAGAGAGAGCCGCCGATCGAGATGATCAGGACGATCGGGAGGATCCACCACATGTTCTGTGAGAGGACGACGAGCACCATGGTCGGTGCCGGGAGGTCCTTGCCCGCCGCCGAGAACATCTTCTGGAAGATCGGCACGATGAAGAGCAGCATGACGATGACCGCAAGCACAGCGATGCCGAGCACCATGACCGGATAGGTCATCGCCGACTTGATCGTGGCCTTGAGCTTCGACTCCTTCTCGAAGTTGTCGGCGATCGTGGTGAGTGCGTCCTCGAGAAATCCGCCAGTCTCACCGGCGCGCACCATGTTGATCATGATCGGCGGGAACTCAACGGGGTGTTTGCCCAGCGCATCTGACAGGGACGCCCCCGACTCGACATCGCGGGTGACGACCGCCAGCACGCTCTTGAGCTTCTTGTTCTCGGTCTGCTCGGCGAGGATGTTCAGAGTCTTCAGCAGTGACAGGCCGGCCGAGACCATCGTCGCCATCTGGCGGCTGAAGACGGCGAGCGCTTTGAGGTCGACGCCCTTGGAGAAGCTGCCCAGCGAGATCTCGCGCGACAGTCCCGTCGCCCCCATCGACTCCTTGATCTCGACCGGCGCGAGACCCATCGAGCGGAGCTTGTCGACGACGGCACCTTCGCTGGACGCCTCGAGGCGGCCGCTGACGAGCTTTCCTGTCGAGTTGCGGCTCTTGTAGTCGAAGTTGCGGATCGCGACTGCGGTGGCGGCCATCAGTGGCGTCCCTTCTGGTCGTAGTCGAAGTCGAGGGCGACGAACCCGCCCTCGCTGCCCACGGCGTTCATGTCGACGCGGGTGATGAGGCGCTCGAGCGTCTCGGGGTCCTGCGACTTCTCCATGGCGGCGGCGCGGGTGATGGTGCCCTCGTTGACGAGTTCGGCGAGCGCCTGGTCCATCGTGTGCATGCCCTGCGATCCACCCGACTGCAGCGCCGAGGTGATCTGGTAGGTCTTGCCCTCGCGCACCAGGTTCGAGATGGCGGGCGTGGTGAACATGACCTCGGTTGCGACCGCACGGCCCGATCCGCTGGCCTTCTTCACCAGGGTCTGGCAGACGACGCCCTGCAGGGTCGCCGCGAGCTGGGTGCGCACCTGGTCCTGCTGGTGCGGCGGGAAGACGTCGATGACGCGGTCGATCGTGGTCGGCGCGCTCTGCGTGTGCAGGGTCGCGAACACGAGGTGGCCGGTCTCGGCGGCGGTCAGGGCGATCGAGATGGTCTCGAGGTCGCGCAGCTCGCCGATCAGGATGACGTCGGGGTCCTGGCGCAGCACGTGCTTCAGGGCGTTGCCGAAGCTGTGGGTGTCGCGGCCGACCTCGCGCTGGTTGATCAGCGATTTCTTGTTCTTGTGCATGAACTCGATCGGGTCCTCGACCGTCACGACGTGGTCGCGGCGGGTCTCGTTGACCAGGTCGATCAGCGCGGCGAGCGTCGTCGACTTGCCCGAGCCGGTGGGGCCCGTGACGAGCACGAGCCCGCGTGGCAGGGTCGAGAACGACCCGACCTCGCCGGCGATGCCGAGCTCCTTGAGGTTCTTGATGTGCGTCGGGATGATGCGGAACGCCGCACCCATCGAGCCGCGGTCCTGGTAGTAGTTCACGCGGAAGCGCGCGTTGGCCGACAGCGTGTAGGCGAAGTCGAGCTCGAGGTTCTCCTCGAAGCGCTTCGTGAAGTCGTCGGTCAGCAGCGAGTAGAGGCGCTCGCGCACCTCGGCGCGGTCCCACACCTCGTAGCCGGCGATCGGGTTCAGCCCGCCGTCGACGCGCAGCATCGGCGTCGCACCCGAGGCGATGTGCAGGTCGGATGCGCCGGTCAGCAGCACCTGCTGCAGCGCGGCGATGAGCTGCGCATCCGGAGCACCCGAACCCGGGTTGAGGGCGGCGATCTCGTCGATCTCCGCGCCGCTCGGCGCGATGTCGGCCAGGTCGTCGGTCGGCGCGAGCGTGTCGAGCAGCTGCGTGGCGGCGAGCCCCTCGTCGGCGGGCGCGGTGGATGCCGCGATCGGCGCCGTCGGGAAGTCGAACTGCACGGTCGCCGGCTCGTCGACGAACGACGGGCCCGCGGGCGCGGCGAAGTCGGCGGCCGAGAAGTCGGCCGCGGTCAGGTCGACCGCGTCGAACGCCGGAGCGGCGGCCGGAGCGGCCGCAGCCGGCTTCTCGGGCGCGAACGCCGAGCCGGTCGGCGCGGCGGCGCTGAGCACCGCATCGAGGTCGACCGCCGGAGCGGTCGGCGCGAGCGACTCGGGCGCGCCGAGGTCGAGCACGCTCTCCGCCGGAGCGGGCGCCGGAGCCGGCGCATCCAGGTCGACGACCGGGCTCGACGAGGTCGACGGCGACGCAGCCGACGCGGCGAAGGCCGCATCCAGGTCGAAGGCGTCGGCGGCCGGGGCGGGCGCCGCGTGGGCTCCCGACGGCGCCGGCGCGGCGAAGGCCTCGAACCCGAAGTCGGGCGCGTCGAGATCGAGCACCGGGCCCGCGGTGGGGGCGGGCGCGTCGAAGGGGGTCTCGGACGCCGGGGCAGCGACGTCCGAGAGATCGAAGACCGGCGCGGGCGCGTCGGTGGCCGGCACGTTCGGCGCCGGCGCGTCGATCAGGTCGAAGACCCGCCCGCCGGGCGGCGGCGCCGCGTCGAAGTCGAAGGCCGCACCCGCGGCCGGAGCCGGGAAGGTGCCCGGCGTCGCTCCCGCCGCCGGCATGGGCGGGGGGAAAGCCGTCTCGGGCGCGGGCGCGGGCGGCGCGGCGCTCCCGGAGGGGGAGGCGAACGCGGCGGAGGGGGTGCCCTCTGCCGCGCCCGAGACGGGGTCTCCATCGGGGGTCATGGTCGGCGGCGGCGACGTGAAGAGGTTCTTGTCCGCCGGCGGGACCGCCGGGGTCGCGAACGGCACGCCGTTCCCCTCTGACAACGGGATGTCGTAGACAGGCTTTTCCATGTTTCCCCCCCTGATCCGCTTCGTCAGGCGACGACGCGGAGAATCTCCTCGATCGACGTCAGGCCCGCCTGGGCCTTCTGCCAACCGTCCATGCGCAGGGTGCTCATCCCCTGGCTGATCGCGACCTTGCTGATCTCGGCGCTCGAGGCGCGCGAGACGGCCATGCGCTCGATGTCCTCGCTGACGGCCATGATCTCGTGCAGCGCCAGACGGCCCCGATAGCCGGTGTTGCTGCAGGTCGAGCATCCGACGGGCATCCACAGCTCCGGCGCGGGCTGCGTCGGATCGGTGGTGAAGCCCAGGCGGTGCAGGTCCTCCGGGTCGTGTGCGTACGGCTGACGGCAGCGGTCGCACAGACGGCGCGCGAGACGCTGCGCCACCACGGAGTCGAGTGCCGAGCCGACCAGGAAGGGCTCGATGCCCATCTCGGTCAGTCGCGTGATCGCGCTCGGCGCGTCGTTCGTGTGCAGCGTCGAGAGCACGAGGTGACCCGTGAGCGACGCCTCGATCGCGATCTGCGCGGTCTCATGGTCGCGGATCTCACCGATCAGCACGACATCCGGGTCGGATCGCAGGATCGACCGCAGCGCGCTCGCGAAGGTCAGGCCCGCCTTGACGTTGACCTGCACCTGGTTGATGCCGGGCATGCGGTACTCGACCGGGTCCTCGACCGTGATCACGTTGATCTCGGGGCGCACGACCGCGTTCAGCGTCGTGTACAGCGTCGTCGACTTGCCCGAGCCGGTGGGGCCCGTGACGAGGATCATGCCGTAGGGCTTCGTGTAGCTGTTGCGGTAGATCTCCGCGTTGCGCGGGGTCAGCTGCAGCTGATCCATCGACACGCTCGTGTTCGAGTTGTCGAGGATTCGCATGACGACCTTCTCGCCCCACACGGTGGGCAGGGTCGCGACGCGCAGGTCGATCTGACGACCGCCGTGACGCACCGACAGGCGGCCGTCCTGCGGCTTGCGTCGCTCGGCGATGTCGATGTCGCTCATGATCTTGAGGCGCGAGATCACGCCGTTCTGGATGTTCTTGGGCGCCTTCTGCATGATGTGGAGCACGCCGTCGATGCGGTAGCGCACCGTCAGCTCCATCTCACCGGGCTCGATGTGGATGTCGGACGCGTGGTCCTGGATGCCCTGGCTGATCAGCAGGTTCACGAAGCGCACGATCGGCGCGTCGTCTTCGAAGGCATCCGCGACGGCGACGTCGGTCGACGCGTCGCTCTCCTCCTGGATGAGGCCGGAGAGCTCGCTCAGCTCACCGTCGGCGCGGTGGAACTTGTCGATCGCGGTGAGCAGATCGCCGCGCTCGGCGACGACCGCCTTCACGCGCAGACGCGCCGCAGCGCGCACGTCGTCGAGGGCGAGCACGTTGCCCGGGTCGGACATCGCGAGCGTCAGCTGGTCGCCCTGCACCGACAGCGGCAGCACCTCGTAGCGGCGGCAGACGGCGGCCGGCACGAGCGCGACGGCGGCCGAGTCGACCGGGTAGTCGAGCAGCTCGACGAAGGCGAGACCCATCTGGGCGGCGCGCGCCGACGCGAGCGAGGCGGGCGTCAGCACGCCCTCTTCGAGAAGACGATTGACGACAGCGGCCTCGTCGTAGTCGGGCTGATACACCGCATCGATGCTGGTGATCGGCATGAGGCCGCGGATGATGAGAATCTCAGCGAGGGAGGTCATGTCACCCCCCTCAGAATGACGTCACCTTCCGGAATGGCCGACCCCCCGCCGGCCCCCGGTTGTCCAGGCGGGACTTCGGGAGGTCCTGCCTGCGACTCCGACGATAGGGGCGCGTGTCGTGCCAGCCCATACCCGTCTTGTGGGGGTAATGGGTCAGCGGGTGCCGCTCCCCCGCGGTCGCCGATAGGCGCGGATGCCGAACCAGGTCGCGATCACAGTCGCGGCGGCCAGCGCGACGGCCACCAGCACGAACGGGCTCACGGCCTGCGCGACCACGAGCCGCAGCCCCGCGAAGCCGGCGCCGAGCACGAGCACCAGATAGACCGCCGCCGCCGCGGCGGCCGCCGACAGCCAGGGGCGCCGCGCCGCCGTCGAGCGCGCCGTCACGAACCACACCGCCACTCCGGCGACCGCCGTCGCGAGCGGAGCGTAGAACAGGCTCACGCCCGCCGGGATCGGCTCGCGGTCGAGCAGCACGGCGAGCATGCCGGCCGCCGCGAAGTCGACCGCCGCCCAGAGCACGGTCGCGAACAGGGCGACGACGTACTCGGGACGGCGAGCGTCCGGATCAGACGGCGACGTAGCCCCGCTCACGCTGGGCCTTCTTCTCCTGCTGGTCGCGGTCGAAGCGCTCGCGCGCCTCGCGGTTGCGCGCCACGACCTTGCGCCCGCGCGCGGCGGCGATGAAGCCGAACCACATGGCGACCTCGCGTGCGACCAGGCCCGCGGCGATCAGCGACGGATTCGTCAGCGCCTGCACGAGCAGGTTGCGCGACCCCGCCGAATCGATGCCCGTCACGCCGGCGAGCAGCAGGATGGTGACGACCGACCCCGCGTAGACCAGCGCGCCGAGGATGAGGCTCAGCACGACGTGCGCGAACCAGTGCGCTCTGTTGAGCAGCAGCGCGAAGATCACCGCGACGATCACGTAGGCGACGACCGGAACCACGAACGCCTGGCCCGTGACGAAGTCGAGGAACCGCGGCATCCAGTCGACCGGGCGCACCCGCAGGGCGAGCAGTCCGGCCACGACGCCGCCGTAGAGCGCGCCGAACACGAGCGAGGAGAGCAGAGCGAAGCCGGCCCCGAACAGGCGATTGTGCTGCGGCTTCGGCGGCGTCACGTCGTCGGTCGCGAGGAACGACGAGAAGGCCTCGTGGTCGACCGCCGGAAGCGGCTGCGCTCCGGTCGGGTAGACGTTCGCGCCGGTGGTCGGCGCCGACTCCGCCGGGATCGTGGATGCGCCGGCGGGCGCGGCGGATACGGGAGCCGTCGCCGAGGTCGCGGCCGTCGGGGTCGCGCGCTGGGCGCCATCCGCCTCGGCGAGGTCGGCGTGCGCGGCCGAGGCGAGGGGCGCGCTGGCGTCGGAGCGCACCGGCTCCGCCGGCTCGACCAGGGTCGGGGTCGCCGCGGCGACGGGGGCCGCCTCGGCGGTGTCCTGACGCACGTCCGGGTTCTCGCGCTCGATCGGGGTGACCTCCTGCGTCCACTGCGGGGTCGCGCGGGCATCCGACTCGGCCACCGGCTCGTCGCTCGACGCCGCTTCGGCGGGCTCGGCATCCACGGCGCCGAGGCTGGTCGTCTCCGGCTCGGTCACCGAGATCGAGCCGGTCGACTCGACGGTCTCGGCCGATTCGGCCGACTCGTCGTCGCGCCGGCGGGCGCCGTTCTCGGGGGACGCTGCGTCGCTCATGACGCCTCCTTCGCGGGGGATGCCCCATGCTAGCGACGCGCCTCCCCCGCCCCGCGGAGGCGGGCCGGACGCGAGCAGATGCGCGTGCCCGGATGCGCTCAGCAGCCGCCGCTCGCGACCCCGCCCTTCTCGGTCACCGAGAACATGGCTCCCGTCGGGCTGAGCGCCCAGATGCAGAACGTCGCGGCGTTGTCGGCCGGCGTCGCCTGCCACTGCGGGGCGCCGCCGGCGGGATAGGTCACGCTCGCGGCGCCGTAGCCGAACGACCGGAGATCGTTCGTCGAGAGTGTGGCCGGGTATCTGCCGTTCGTCGTCACCGAGTACGCGAGCGCGGCCTGCTTCGCGGCGGCGAGGTCGGTCTTCACGCCGCTGTCCTTCGCGCCGTTCTGCACCGAGACGTAGATCGGCACCGCGATCGCGGCGAGCACGCCGATGATCACGACGACCACGAGCAGCTCGAACAGCGTGAAGCCGGCGTCGCCGCGCGTGCGCCCGAGCACGCTCGAGATCCGACGCCGAGCACGAGTCAGCGCATCCATCGTTCCCCCTGATCCGGGCGCGATGCCGGTGGTGAGTCGGCGCGCCCCTGCTGCGGCGGCGGGAGTCCCGTCCCGTCGCCGTGCTGTGAGGCTATGTCGCATCCTCACCCGCGCGTCAGCCCCACTCCGGGGCGCAGGGCGGGCCCGGATGCGTCCGGTCCGCGCCGCGATCCTCCGGAACAAACGAGGACGCCCGGACACGACGACGGCCCCCGCACCCGGAGGTGCGAGGGCCGTCGTGCGATCAGCTCGCGGAGCCGATCAGCTGGTGCTCTGAGCTCAGCTGTAGGTGCCCGGCGAGTAGTCGTCGGAGCTGAAGCTGTCGAAGTCGACGAAGCTCAGGTCCGACTCCGAGAACACCGCGTCGTCGGTGAAGATGCGGTTCGGGTAGCGCTCCGCCTTCGCCTCCTCGGTGGCCTCGACCGTGACGTTGCGGTACTTGCCGAGTCCGGTGCCGGCCGGGATCAGCTTTCCGATGATCACGTTCTCCTTGAGGCCGACCAGCGGGTCCGACTTGCCCTCCATGGCGGCCTGCGTCAGAACGCGGGTCGTCTCCTGGAAGGACGCGGCCGACAGCCACGACTCGGTCGCCAGCGACGCCTTGGTGATTCCCATGACCTCCTGACGGGCCGACGCCGGCTTCTTGCCGTCGACGATGGCACCGCGGTTGATCTCGGTGTACCGCGAGCGGTCCACCAGCTCACCCGGCAGCAGGTCGGTGTCGCCGTGCTCGACGACGGTGACCTTGCGCAGCATCTGGCGCACGATGACCTCGATGTGCTTGTCGTGGATCGGCACGCCCTGCGAGCGGTACACGCCCTGCACGCCGTCGACCAGGTGCTGCTGCACGGCGCGGACTCCCTTGACGCGCAGCACCTCCTTCGGGTCGAGGTTTCCGGCCACGAACTGCTGGCCGAGCTCGACGCGCTGGCCGTCCTCGACGAGCAGGGTCGCGCGCTTCAGCACGGGGTAGGTGTGCACCTCGTCGCCGTTGTCGGGCGTGAGCACGATGCGGCGCTGCTTGTCGGTGTCCTCGATCTGGATGCGACCGGCGGCCTCCGCGATCGGGCTCGCCCCCTTCGGAGTGCGGGCCTCGAACAGCTCGGTGACGCGCGGCAGACCCTGCGTGATGTCATCCGCACCCGCGGTTCCACCCTGGTGGAAGGTGCGCATCGTCAGCTGGGTTCCGGGCTCGCCGATCGACTGGGCGGCGATGATGCCGACCGCCTCGCCGATGTCGACGAGCTTGCCGGTGGCGAGCGAGCGGCCGTAGCAGGTCGCGCAGACGCCGACGGCGGCCTCGCAGGTCAGCACCGAGCGCACCTTGATGCTCTCGATGCCGGCGGCGATCAGCTTGTCGATCAGCACGTCGCCCACATCGTCGCCGGCCTCGCCGACCACGTTGCCCTTGGCGTCGACCGCGGCCTCGGCCAGCGAGCGCGCGAACACCGAGTTCTCGACGTTCTCGTCGCGCACGAGCTTGCCGTCGACCGTGTACGCGATGCGGATCTCGAGGCCGCGCGTGGTGCCGCAGTCGTCTTCACGGATGATGACGTCCTGCGACACGTCGACGAGACGACGGGTCAGGTAGCCCGAGTCGGCGGTACGGAGAGCCGTGTCCGCCAGACCCTTGCGGGCGCCGTGCGTGGCGATGAAGTACTCGGCCACCGACAGACCCTCGCGGTACGAGGAGATGATCGGACGCGGGATGGTCTCACCCTTCGGGTTCGCCACCAGACCGCGGATACCCGAGATGTTGCGCACCTGCAGCCAGTTACCACGGGCACCCGACGACACCATCCGGAAGATGTTGTTGCCGGCCGTGTACGACTTCTGCATCGAGGCGGCGACCTCGTTGGTGGCCTCCGTCCAGATGTCGACGAGCTCCTTACGACGCGAGGCGTCGTCGATGAGTCCCTTGTCGTACTCGCCCTGCACCTTGGCGGCCTGCTTCTCGTGCTTCGCCACGATCTCCGGCTTGTCGGCCGGCGTGATGATGTCCGAGAGGGCGACGGTGACGCCCGAGCGCGTGGCCCAGTAGAAACCGGCGTCCTTGATGCGGTCGAGGGTCGCGGCGACCTCCACCTTGGGGTAGCGCTCGGCGAGGTCGTTGACGATCGCCGAGATCTTGCCCTTGTCGGCCACGGCCTCGACGAACGGGTAGTCCGTCGGCAGCGCCTCGTTGAAGAGGGCGCGGCCCAGGGTGGTCTGCACGAGGGTCGTCGAACCCTGCTCGAAGCCGTCGCGCTCCGCCGCCTCGGCCTCGCCGAGGTAGACGTTCTCGAGACGGATGCGCACCTGGGCGTTGAGGTCGAGCGAGCCCTGGTCCTTGGCGAGGATCGCCTCGGCGACCGACGCGAAGGCACGGCCCTCACCCGCAGCCCCCTCCTTGAGGGTGGTGAGGTGGTGCAGGCCGATGATCATGTCCTGCGAGGGCAGGGTGACCGGGCGGCCGTCCGAGGGCTTCAGGATGTTGTTCGACGCCAGCATCAGGATGCGGGCCTCGGCCTGGGCCTCGACCGACAGCGGCAGGTGCACGGCCATCTGGTCGCCGTCGAAGTCCGCGTTGAACGCGGCGCAGACGAGCGGGTGCAGCTGGATGGCCTTGCCCTCGACGAGCTGCGGCTCGAAGGCCTGGATGCCGAGGCGGTGCAGCGTGGGCGCGCGGTTCAGCAGAACCGGGCGCTCGCGGATGATCTCCTCGAGCACGTCCCAGACCTGCGGACGCGAGCGCTCGACCATGCGCTTGGCGCTCTTGATATTCTGCGCGTGCGACAGGTCGATGAGGCGCTTGATGACGAACGGCTTGAACAGCTCGAGCGCCATCTGCTTGGGCAGACCGCACTGGTGCAGCTTGAGCTGCGGTCCGACGATGATGACCGAGCGGCCCGAGTAGTCGACGCGCTTGCCGAGCAGGTTTTGGCGGAAGCGACCCTGCTTTCCCTTCAGCATGTCGCTGAGGGACTTCAGGGCGCGGTTGCCGGTTCCCGTGACGGGGCGGCCGCGGCGGCCGTTGTCGAACAGCGCGTCGACGGCCTCCTGAAGCATGCGCTTCTCGTTGTTGACGATGATCTCGGGCGCGCCGAGGTCGAGCAGACGACGGAGGCGGTTGTTGCGGTTGATCACGCGACGGTAGAGGTCGTTGAGGTCGGAGGTCGCGAAGCGGCCGCCGTCCAGCTGGACCATCGGGCGCAGCTCCGGCGGGATGACCGGGACCACGTCGAGCACCATCGCGGCCGGCGAGTTGCCGGTCGCCAGGAACGACGACACGACGCGCAGGCGCTTGATCGCGCGGATCTTCTTCTGGCCCTTGCCGGTGGCGATCTGCTCGCGGAGCAGCTCGGCCTCGGCGTTCAGGTCGAAGCTCTCGAGGCGCTTCTGGATCGCCTCGGCGCCCATGTAGGCCTCGAAGTACAGGCCGAAGCGGTCCTGCAGCTCGTGGAAGACCGAGTCCTCGGGCTTGAGGTCGCCGACCTTGAGCGTGCGGAAGGCCTCCCACACGTTCTCGAGCTGGGCGATCTGCTCGTCGACGCCCTTGCGGGTCTGAGCCATCTCCTTCTCGGCGGCGTCCTTGACCTTGCGCTTCTGGTCGGCCTTGGCGCCCTCGGCCTCGAGACCGGCGAGCTCCTCCTCCAGCGTGGCGAGGCGGGCGGCGACGCGCGAGTCGCGCGCCTGCTCGAGCTGCTTGATCTCGAGGCGGATCTCGTTCTCGAGACCGGGCGCGTCGTTGTGACGGCCGTCCTCGTCGACCGAGATCACCATGTAGGCGGCGAAGTAGATGACCTTCTCGAGGTCCTTCGGCGCCATGTCGAGCAGGTAGCCGAGACGGCTGGGCACGCCCTTGAAATACCAGATGTGCGTGACCGGGGCGGCGAGCTCGATGTGGCCCATGCGCTCACGGCGCACCGACGACTTCGTCACCTCGACGCCGCAGCGCTCGCAGACGATGCCCTTGAACCGGACGCGCTTGTACTTGCCGCAGGCGCACTCCCAGTCGCGGCTCGGTCCGAAGATCTGCTCGCCGAACAGACCGTCCTTCTCGGGCTTCAGGGTGCGGTAGTTGATCGTCTCCGGCTTCTTGACCTCGCCGTACGACCAGGCACGGATGTCCGTGCTGGTGGCGAGGCCGATCCGGAGCTCATCGAAAGTAGTGGCTTCGAGCACTTACTTCTTCCTTCTTCTGACTTCTGTGAATCCTGATGAGGCCCGGATCAGATGTCGTCGATCGACGACGACTCGAACCGGCTGGAGATGTTGATGCCGAGCTCCTCGGCGGCACGGAAGACCTCGTCGTCCGTGTCGCGCAGGCTCACCGTGCTGCCGTCGGCCGAGAGCACCTCGACGTTCAGGCAGAGCGACTGCATCTCCTTGATGAGGACCTTGAAGCTCTCGGGGATGCCGGGCTCCTGGATGTTCTCGCCCTTGACGATCGCCTCGTAGACCTTCACGCGGCCGAGGATGTCGTCGGACTTGATCGTCAGGAGCTCCTGCAGCGCGTAGGCCGCGCCGTACGCCTCGAGCGCCCACACCTCCATCTCACCGAAGCGCTGGCCGCCGAACTGCGCCTTACCACCGAGCGGCTGCTGGGTGATCATCGAGTAGGGGCCGGTGCTGCGGGCGTGGATCTTGTCGTCCACGAGGTGGTGCAGCTTGAGGATGTACATGTAGCCGACCGAGATCGGGTCGGGGAACGGCTCGCCCGAGCGACCGTCGAACAGTCGGGTCTTGCCCGAGCCGCCGATGAGCCGCTCGCCGTCGCGCGTCGGCAGGGTGGAGTCGAGGAGTCCCTCGATCTCCTGCTCGAGCGCGCCGTCGAACACCGGGGTCGCGACCTTGGTGTTCGGCTCGGCCTCGCGCGCGGCCTCCGGCAGACGGGCGGCCCACTCCGGGGTGCCCTCGACCTTCCAGCCCTGCTTGGCGATCCATCCGAGGTGCAGCTCGAGCACCTGGCCGAAGTTCATTCGACCGGGGATTCCGAGCGGGTTCAGGATGACGTCGACCGGCGTGCCGTCGGCGAGGAACGGCATGTCCTCGACCGGCAGGATCTTCGAGATGACGCCCTTGTTGCCGTGACGACCGGCGAGCTTGTCGCCCGCGGTGATCTTGCGCTTCTGGGCGATGTAGACGACCACGCGCTGGTTGACGCCCGAGCCGAGCTCGTCGTCGCCGTCCTGTGCGTCGAACACCTTGACGCCGATGATCGTGCCCTCTTCTCCGTGGGGCACCTTCAGCGACGTGTCGCGCACCTCGCGGCTCTTCTCGTTGAAGATCGCGCGCAGCAGGCGCTCCTCGGCGCTCAGCTCGGTCTCGCCCTTCGGCGTGACCTTGCCGACGAGGATGTCGCCGGGGCGCACCTCGGCTCCGATGCGGATGATGCCGCGCTCGTCGAGGTCGGCGAGCAGCTCGGGGCTGACGTTGGGGAGGTCGCGGGTGATCTCCTCCTTGCCGAGCTTCGTGTCGCGCGCATCCACCTCGTACTCCTCGATGTGGATGGACGACAGCACGTCCTCCGACACCAGGCGCTGGCTGAGGATGATCGCGTCCTCGAAGTTGTGGCCCTCCCACGGCATGAACGCGACGAGCAGGTTCTTGCCGAGCGCGAGCTCGCCGTTCTCGGTGGCGGGGCCGTCGGCGATGACCTGACCGACCTCGACACGGTCGCCGGCGTCGACGATCACGCGGTTGTTGTAGCTCGTGCCCTGGTTCGAGCGGTCGAACTTGCGCAGGAAGTAGCTCTGCGTGCCGCCCTCGTCGAGCTGGATGGTGACCTCGTCGGCCGAGACCTCGGCGACGACACCGGCCTTGTCGGCGGTGATGACGTCACCGGCGTCGATGGCCGCGAAGCCCTCCATGCCGGTTCCGACCACGGGCGAGTCCGAGCGCAGCAGCGGCACGGCCTGGCGCTGCATGTTCGCACCCATGAGGGCGCGGTTCGCGTCGTCGTGCTCGAGGAACGGGATGAGCGAGGTCGCCACCGACACCATCTGGCGCGGCGAGACGTCCATGTAGTCGACGCGGTCGCGCTCGACGAGCTCGACCTCGCCGCCCTTGGGACGCACGAGCACGCGGTCCTCGGCGAAGTGGTTGTCCTTCGTCAGCGGGGCGTTCGCCTGGGCGACGAGGAACTCGTCCTCCTCGCTCGCGGTGAGGTAGTCGATCTGGTCGGTGACCTTGCCCTTGACGACCTTGCGGTACGGCGTCTCGATGAAGCCGAAGGAGTTGATGCGCGCGAACGAGGCGAGCGATCCGATCAGGCCGATGTTCGGGCCTTCCGGGGTCTCGATCGGGCACATGCGGCCGTAGTGCGAGGGGTGCACGTCGCGCACCTCGACGCCGGCGCGCTCACGCGACAGACCGCCGGGGCCCAGCGCCGAGAGGCGGCGCTTGTGGGTCAGACCCGCGAGCGGGTTGTTCTGGTCCATGAACTGCGACAGCTGCGAGGTTCCGAAGAACTCCTTGATCGCGGCGACGACGGGGCGCACGTTGATCAGGGTCTGCGGCGTGATCGCCTCGATGTCCTGCGTGGTCATGCGCTCGCGCACGACGCGTTCCATGCGCGACAGACCCGTGCGGACCTGGTTCTGGATGAGCTCGCCGACCGCGCGGATGCGGCGGTTGCCGAAGTGGTCGATGTCGTCCACGTCGAGGCGGATGTCGACCTTCTTGCCGTCGCGCGTGCCCTCGATCGTGGTCTGCTCGGCGTGCAGCGCGACCAGGTACTTGATCGTGGCCAGGATGTCGTCGACCGACAGGACCGAGTCGCGCAGGTCGGCCTCGAGGCCGAGCTTGCGGTTGATCTTGTAGCGGCCCACCTTGGCGAGGTCGTAGCGCTTCGGGTTGAAGTAGTAGTTGTCGAGCAGCGCACGCGCGGCCTCGGCGGCGACCTGCTCGCCCGGGCGCAGCTTGCGGTAGATGTCCTTGAGGGCCTCCTCCTTGGTGAGGACGGCATCCTTCTCGAGGGTCGAGGCGATCGACTCGTAGCCCGGGAACGCGGCGAGGATGTCCTCGCTGGTCAGGCCGAGGGCCTTGAGGAACACGGTGACCGACTGCTTGCGCTTGCGGTCGATGCGCACGCCCACCTGGTCGCGCTTGTCGATCTCGAACTCGAGCCACGCACCGCGGCTCGGGATGACGCGGGCCGAGTAGATGTCCTTGTCGGACGTCTTGTCGGGGGTGCGCTCGAAGTTGACACCGGGCGAGCGGACGAGCTGCGACACGACGACGCGCTCGGTTCCGTTGATGACGAAGGTGCCCTTCTCGGTCATGAGCGGGAAGTCGCCCATGAAGACCGTCTGGGTCTTGATCTCGCCGGTGAGATGGTTCATGAACTCGGCGTTCACGTAGAGCGGCGCGGAGTAGGTCTTGCCCTTCTCCTTGCACTCCTCGATGGAGTACTTCGCCGGCTCGAGCTCAGGCTGCGAGAAGCTGAGCTGCATGGTCTCGCCGAGGTCCTCGATCGGGGAGATCTCCTCGAAGATCTCGTCGAGGCCCGTGGTCTCGGGCACCCCCGCGTCGCCGGCCTCGCGGGCCTTCGCGACACGCGCCTTCCAGGCGTCGTTGCCGACGAGCCAGTCGAAGCTCTCGGTCTGAAGGGCCAGCAGATCGGGGACGGTCAGCGTGTCCGAGATCTTGGCGAACGAGAGCCGCGAGGCTCCGCGGCCGTTCTTGGGGGAATTCTTACTGGATGCGGAGCGCGCAGCAGCCAAGGAAACAACCTCCGTGAGATCCGTCGATCTCAGTTGTCTGTCGGTTCGTGTGAGAGAAAGCTCGCCGAAAACGGTCCGGCCCCGCCGCTATCTTCGGGGCGCACCAGCCGACCGCAATATGACGGCATGGGAGAGTGGGAGCGCAAGGTGCAACTATAGCCCGGAACGACGCGCCACGTCTACCTATTCCTTGACTCGGTTCGTGGATGCGCGTATAAGGCCCTTGACATCCCCGGTTTCTCGGGGTTCAGGACGCGCCATCGCCGCCGTGATCGCTCGAGGGTGGCCACGTATGTCCGCCTCACGCGGCGTGTCGCGTGCGTTCGCGGCCACCCGGCGGGTCAGGGGCGCAGGCGGGCTACGGCCTGGGCTCGGGTCGTGACGGCGAGCTTGGCGAAGATCGCGTTCACGTGGGTCTTGACCGTCGCCGTGGAGACGTAGAGCGCCGCCGCGATCTCGGGGTTCGCGAGTCCCTCGGCCAGCTGGACGGCGACCTCGGCCTCCCGCGCCGTGAGCTCGGGCTCGCGGGCGCGCAGCGCGGCGATTGGATCGGGGACCGCGGCGGACGCCGCACCGCCGGACGTCGCGGATGCGGATGCGGATGCGGATGCGGACGCGGACTCCGCGGCGTCGCCGGACGAGACGGATGCCGCATCGGCACCGGTCGACGCGGCGAGCCCGCCGATCAGACGCGCGCCGACCTCGGCGGCGAGCGTCGTCTGGCCGCGGTGCACGGCCCGCACGGCGGCGGCCAGCTCTGCGCGGCCGGCGTCCTTCGTGAGGTACCCGCGGGCGCCGGCGCGCAGGGCGCCCATGATCGAGGCGTCGTCGGCGTAGGTCGTGAGCACGAGAACGGCCGTCGCGGGCCGTTCGGCGTGGATGCGCGCGGTCGCCGCCGCCCCGTCGAGCACCGGCATGCGCAGGTCCATGAGCACGACGTCGGGCGCGAGCTGCGCGACCAGGTCGGCCGCCTCCGCGCCGTCGGCGGCCTCGCCGACGATCTCGATGTCGGGCTCGAGGCCGAGCACGGTCACGATGCCGTCGCGCACGATCGCCTGGTCGTCGGCGACGAGCACGCGGATCGTGTCGGCGGCGGCACCGCTCACGCCGGGACCTCCGCGCGCACGACGAAGCGCTCCGCGCCCCCGCCCGGCTCGAGGTCCGGCCCGAGGCCCGGCTCGACGCCCGCGCTCAGCGTCGCCCCGTCGATCTCGCGCACGCGCTCCTCCATCCCGGCGAGCCCGCGGCCGCCTCCCGTGGCCGCCGCGGCGCCGGCGGCGCCGAGCGGATTGGTCACCGTCAGCACCAGGCGAGCGCCGACGGAGCCGCCGACCGCGCCGCCCGACCCCGCCCCGGCATCCATCGTCTCGAGCACGACCGTCACCGTCTCCCCCGCCGCGTGCTTGCGCGCGTTGCTCAGGGCCTCCTGCAGGATGCGGCGCAGCGCGGCGGCGACCGCGGCCGGCACGGGCGCGACGGGCGTCGCGAGTCGCGCATCCACCTCGCCGCCGAGCCCCCGATGGGCGTCGACGAGCTCGGCGAGCGCCGCCGTCAGCTCGGCGCCGGCGACCGGAGCCGCCTCGGCGTCGTCGCCGCGCAGGGCGTCGACCGCCCGGCGCGCGTCGTGGAGCCCGGCCACGGCCAGCTCGCGGGCGGCACGCACCCGCGTGGCGGCGTCGTCGACGCGGCCCGACTCGAGCAGCGCATCCACGGCGTCGAGCTGCACCACGAGCCCGCCGAGTCCGTGCGCGAGCACGTCGTGCAGCTCGCGGGCCACGCGGGCGTGGTCGTCGAGGCGCTCGGCGCGGCGGCGCTGCTCGTCGAGCTCGCGGGCCCGGGCCGCGGAGGCGGCGCCCTGGCGGCGGCTGACGCCGACGAGCACGGCGATCACGAGCATCGCGATCGCCCCGACGACGACGCCGGAGAGGTCGCGACGCTCGGGCACCGCCACGAGCATGCCGATCCCGAGCGCGGCGATGCCGACGGGGATCGCGACCGCAGCGGCCTTGAGCGGCCGCTCCGTGCGTCCGATCACGAGCATGAGGCCGACCGCCAGCGGCACGCCGCCGAGCACGTTCGCCTCGAAGGCGACGAGCCCGCCGATCACGATCATCGTCAGCTCGGCGGCGAACTGGCGGCGCGGCATCCGATCGGGAAGGGCCGAGCGCACGATCCACGCGATCAGGCCCAGGGCGCACAGCGCCCAGACCCAGGGATGCCGCTGCTCACCCGAGAGCATCGTCACCAGACCCAGCGCATAGACGCCACCCCAGACGACGCTGAACAGCCAGCTGCGCCCGCCCCCGCGCTGACCGGCGCGCGAGATCGCGTCGGCGGCGGTCGTGAAGGCGGTCACGAGCCCATCCTGCCCGCGTCGCGGCCCCGGCGGGAGCGATCAGGTGCAGCTGCGCATGCGGCGGCGCCGCATCCGGTGAGGGATGCGGCACCGCGGCGAGCGCGGAGGCCCAGCGTCACGCGGCCGCCGCCTCGAGCTCCTGGTGGCGGGTCAGGCGCAGCTGCATGATGCCGGCGCGGGTGAGGCGGTTGGCGCCGACGACGAGCAGGATCGCTCCGGTCGAGGCGACGAGAGCGCCGAGTCCGACGTTGCCGGCCCAGACGTCCACGCCGATGCGCAGCGCGATGAGCGCGACCCAGAGCACGGCGCCGAGCCAGCCCGTGCGGGTCTGCCACTCGATGCGCCGGCCGCGGCCGTCGACGACGTGGCCGTCGAGACGGCGGAAGCGCGTGATCCAGCCCATGACGACGCCGATGCCGACGCTCAGCGCGACCTCGACGAGGAGAAGGCCGAGACCCGCGGCGGTGAACGCGGAGGCGGGCGTCTGGTTCACGAGCAGCGCCAAGCCGACGACGGCGAGGATCGCCGGCAGCAGCCAGGTGGAGCGCGGCGTGAGGTTCTGCCACATCGACTGCCGCACGCCGATGAACACGACGAGGGCGAGGCCGAGGACGATCGAGAGGACGTTCTGCGTGGTCATGAGTCCACTGTCGCGAGGCCGCGCCCGCGGCGGATCGCCCGCAGGGTGGGGACGCGGGTGGAGATCCTGCACGGTCTCCACCCGCGTCGGGTGAGGGATGCCGGCGGGGCACCACCACGAGTCCGCCGGCACCGGTCGGCTGTCGCCGCCGGAGGAGATGCCTCCTACAGCTTCGAGCCGAACACCTGGGCCGCCACGACCGGACGCACCGCCTTCTCGAAGGCGCGGTCGGCGAAGTACGACTTGAGCCGGTCATGGCCGAGGTCGTTGAGGATCGCGGCCATGATCATCGACTGGTCGAGCGACAGGTAGCGCTGGGCGACCGTGTCGGACTTCACCGCGACGGCGTCGTAGAACCCGCCGGGGCCGTAGGCGCCGAGGGTGTTCTTGATGCCGTCGAGGTTCGTCAGCACCGCGGACCGGTCGTAGGGCAAGGCGAGGAACGCGGCGTGCGGGGTGACGACGCCGTCCCCGAAGGTCGGCGTCGGGTTGGTCGCCTCGCGGCAGCCCTCGTAGCCGAGGTCGACGTCGGTGCGCTCCTGGTCGGAGGTGTAGCCGTCGCTCTGCATGCCCACCGCATCCACGCCGTATTCGCGGTAGCCGCCGGCCGGGTCGGAGGCGGGCGAGAAGCCCCAGTAGCCGTAGCCGGCCTCATCCAGACCGTGGTGGATCTGCGCCTTCACCGTCGCGGGGTGGTTGACGCCCCACGACGTCGGGCCCCACTGCGCCTCGGGCACGAACAGGTCGGGCATGAGCGCCTCGAACATGCTGCCGCCCCAGGCCGGCACGAGCTGCATGCCGTCGTAGGAGTAGGTGCCCTCGTAGACGCTGACCCCGTTGTAGGTGCGGGTCTCGCCGGTCGGCTTCTGCTCCTGCCAGCCGAAGTCGCAGCCCTGATCGGGCATCGTGCGGTAGGTGCCGTAATAGTCGTTCGCGGGGATCTGCCCGTTGGCGATGCCGACGTAGGTCGCGATGCGCGCCTCGCTCACGGTCGTGTCGTACCAGTGGCAGGTGTAGTAGACGGTCTCGCCGCTGCCGGTGTAGTCACCGGGCACGGTGCAGCCGTCGCCGGGCGGGTCGACCCAGAAGCCGCCGCGGTTGAGACCGAGCGACGGGTCGATGCCGGGCTTGGATGCGGCGGCGGCCTTGTCGTGGAACCACGAGAAATCCATCGAGGCGTAGAGGGCGCCGGCCTGCTTCTTCAGCGAGGGCTCGGCGTTGCCGACGACGCGGAGGGCGGCGGCGAGCCAGCCGTTGTCGACGGTGGAGAGGAAGGGGTAGACGGTCGAGCCGTCTTCGGGCCAGGTGGTGAGCTTGGCGCCGGTCGTGGGCGAGTACCAGTTGTAGAACATGCCGCTCGCGTCGTGGCGCTCGAGGCCGTCGAGGGTCGTCAGCGTCGTCGCGAGGCGGGTGCGCGCATCCTTCCTGTCGATCAGGCCGAGGTCGCGCGCCGCGATCGTCGACCAGAGGTAGCCGCCGATGTTGGTGGGGCTGGTCTCGCCGCTCGGCGTGGCGAGATCGCCGGTGATGTTGTCGGCGGGCAGGCCGGTGGCCGCGTCGGTCATCGCGTCCATCGAGCGCCAGGTGTCGGCGGCGTACTGCTTGAGGGTGGCGTCGGCGGCGGATCCGCCGCCGTGGCCGGGGCCTCCCGGTCCGCCGCCGTGGCCGGGACCGCCGGGACCGCCCGAGCCGCCGGCGTTCGCGGCGGCGGGGGTGGCGAGCGCGATGCCGAGGGCGGCGATCGCGGCGAGTGGTGCGAGGGTGCGGGTCGAGCGTCTCATCGGGAACTCCCTTGTTCTCGGATCTCGTGCATCCATTTCACCGCGAAAACCTATCGATTGCAAGGTTTTCGGTGAGATGAGGCACGAGACCTAGGCTGTGCGGGTGGCGAAGCTGATCGACGACGGATCGCTGCCGGGCATCGTGCTCGACAGCGGACTCTGGGCCGAGGTGCGCCCCGACCGCTGGAACGACGGGGCCTACGAGCTCGTCGTCGACGGCACCCCGCAGTCGCACGTGCACCTCGAGCGGCCCGACGAGCTCTTCTTCGAGTACGTGCGCCGCATGGGCCACGTGATCGACCAGCTGCCCGACGGGCGGCTGACCGCCGTGCACCTCGGCGCCGGCGCACTCACTCTGCCGCGCTACGTCGCCGCGACCCGCCCCGGCTCGCGCCAGCAGGTGCTCGAGCTCGAGCGCCCGCTCGTCGACCTCGTGCGCCGCGAGCTGCCGCTGCCCAAGGACGCCGCGATCCGCGTGCGCTACGGCGACGCCCGCGAGACCCTCGCCAAGCTGCCCGCCGCCCTGAACGGCACGGTCGACGTGCTCGTCGTCGACGTGTTCGGCGGCTCGCGCATCCCCGCGCACGTGACGAGCGCCGAGTTCTACGGCGAGTGCGCCGCGCTGCTCGCGCCGGGCGGCGTGCTGCTCGCCAACATCGCCGACGGCGCCGGCCTCGCCTTCGCCCGCGGCCAAGCCGCCACGCTCGGCTCGGTGTTCGCCGACGTCGCCGCACTCGCCGACACCCAGATGCTCAAGGGCCGCCGCTTCGGCAACGTCGTGCTCGTCGCCTCGCCGAGCGAGCTGCCGCTCGAGTGGGTGCCGCGCCTGCTCGCCGGCGGACCGCATCCGGCCAAGGTGGTGCACGGCCGCGAGCTGCGCGACTGGGTCGCCGGCGCCCCGGTCGTGACCGACGCCACCGCCATCCCCTCGCCGCCGCCCGCGCGCAGCGTGTTCCAGGTGCCGTGAGCGGGTTCAGCCGACCGCGCTACCGTCGAGGGATGACCCGACGCACCGTGACCGCCCTCGCGACCGCGGCCCTCGCCGGACTCGCGCTGAGCGCCTGCGCCCCCGCCGCCCCGGCGCCCTCGACCCCCTCGCCGACCGCGACCGGCAGCGTCGCCGCCCCCGTCGGCTACACGACGCCGAGCGGCGACCCGACCGTCATCGCGAACGGCCTCGACGCCCCCTGGTCGATCGTGCGGCTCAGCACCGGCGAGACGCTCGTGAGCGAGCGCGACAGCGGCGACATCGTGCAGATCACCGACGCCGGCAAGGTGCGCACGATCGGCACCGTGCCCGGCGTCGTCTCCGGCGGAGAAGGCGGACTGCTCGGTCTCGCCGAGCTCGACGACGGCAGCATGCGCTGGCTCTACGCCTACTTCACCGCCAACAACGACAACCGCATCGTGCGCATGCCGCTCGGCGACGAGCTCGGCCTGGGCACGCCGCAGGTCGTGCTCAAGGGCATCGCCAAGTCGAGCACCCACAACGGCGGCCGCATCGCCTTCGGTCCCGACGGGATGCTCTACGCGACCGTCGGCGACGCCGGCCAGTCGGCGCGCGCGCAGGACCGCGGCTCGCTCAACGGCAAGATCCTGCGCATGACCCCGACCGGCGGCGCGCCCGACGACAACCCCTTCGACGGCTCGCTCGTCTACTCACTCGGTCACCGCAACCCGCAGGGGCTCGCCTGGGATGCCACCGGCCAGCTCTACGCCGCCGAGTTCGGGCAGAACACCTGGGACGAGTTCAACCGCATCCAGCCCGGCAAGAACTACGGCTGGCCGATCGTCGAGGGCGCCGGCGACAAGAAGGGCTACGTCGACCCGCTCGTGCAGTGGAAGACGGACGAGGCGAGCCCGAGCGGCCTCGCCTACGTCGGCGGCACCTTCTACCTGGCCGCGCTCAAGGGCCAGCGGCTCTGGGCGATCACGCCCGGCGACCTCGGCCGCGGCTGGCCGCAGGCCACCAGCGCCACCGGCGCCGCGTTCTTCGAGGGGCAGTACGGGCGCATCCGGGATGCCGTGCCCGGCCCCGACGGAACCCTCTGGATCCTGACGAACAACACCGACGGCCGCGGCGACCCGAAGCAGAACGACGACAAGCTCATCCAGGTGCCGCTCACCGCGCTGGTGGAGGGCTGATGGCCGATCTCGAGCGGGTGCGACGCTGGGCGGACGCCCTCATCAGCCTGCACCTCGACCCGGCGACGTGGACCTTCGCCTTCGACTCGGCCAAGACCCGTGCCGGGCTCTGCGACTACACCCACCGGCGCATCAGCGTGTCGAAGCATCTGGCTGCGCGCTTCGACGACGACGAGATCCACCAGGTGCTGCTGCACGAGGTCGCCCACGCGCTCGCCGGACCGAAGGCGGGGCACGGGCCGCGCTGGAAGGAGACCGCGGCATCCCTGGGCTACGTCGGCTCGCGGCTGCACGGCGGCGGCGTCGCCGAGGAGCTGGCACCGTGGATCGGCACCTGCCCCAGCGGGCACACGCACTACCGCTACCGCAAGCCGACGCGCGAGCTCTCGTGCGCGAAGTGCTCGCGCCGCTACGACCCGCGCGCCGCGATCACCTGGGTGCGGCGCGAGGAGCTGGATGCGCGGCAGGCCGCCGCCGCATCCGTTTCGGGAGCGGCGACGGCCTGACCACGAGGTCGGTCTCAGGTCAGCTGACCTGGACCTCCTTCCAGAAGGCGACGTAGCCGGCGATGTCCTTGCCGACGCGCTGCTCGGCGGTCGGGAAGGGGTGCGGGTAGGTCCAGGCGCGATCCTGCAGCCACTCCTCGCCGCTCTTGACGAAGAAGTACTGGCACTCGCCCTTCCAGGGGCAGGTGTACGGCGTCGGGCTGTCCTTCAGCAGGTCGCGGTTCACGCTCGCCGGCGGGAAGTAGACGTTGCCCTCGATGTGCAGCACGTCGGCCTCGTCGGCCTGGGCGACGATGACGCCGTCGATGGTGGCGGTGGGCATGGGCGCTCCGTTCCTCGGGATCGGCGGGCGCAGGCGCATCCGCTCGATCGGAACGCTACGCCGGGCGACCGACGCGGCGCTGGGATGCGGCGGGCGCTCCCAGCGGATCGGCGGCCGGGTCAGGAGAGACGGGCTCAGGCGAGACGGGCTCAGGCGAGCCGGGCGAGGCGCGAGGTGACCGAGGCGCTGATGAGGTGGCGAGTCGCGTTGCGCAGTCCGCCGTAGGCGGCGCCCGCGGCGGCGGCCTCGGGCGAGCAGTGGTCGATGCCGAGATCGGCGAGGCGGTCGATGATCGCGCCCGCGGCCAGGAGGTCCTCGACCGCGAAGCGCAGCGCGCCGGACTCACCGGGCTCGCCCGCGGCGACGACCGCGATCGACACCCGGTCGCCGCGCTCCTCCTGGCGGCGCAGCACGAGGTCGCCGATGCGCTCGGCGTCGTCGACGAGCGCCGTCTCGACACCGGGATGCGCGGGGGCCGACTGCGCACCGAGCTGGTCGACCCAGACGAGCAGGTCGGCGTCGGCGAGCGCCGCGGCGCCCGCCGTGCCCCAGTCGAAACGCACCTGGTACGAGGCCTGGGCGGAGGGGTGCGAGGGAACGGTCGCGCTCATGCACGCCAGGCTAGCCAGAGCGCACGGGCGCTCCGGACCCGCGCGCAACAGCACGTCACACGAGACGTCGAGCGCAGCGGCCACGTGCCGGGGCTGAACCGTTTCACGGAGTTGCTGTGACTCCTGGGGGCGGTGAGCAACATCCGTCACATCAGTGACAGCAACTCCTTGAGATGGTTCACGCCGCGCGACGCCGGGTTAGCGAGCGGATAAGGACGAGCGGATAAGGAGGAGAAGCGGCGGGACGCGGCGCGTCAGGCGGGGATCAGCTCGCGCGCATCCATCGCCGTCGCGATCAGCGCGAAGTCGTGCTCGCTCAGCTCGAGCAGCCCACGCCGCAGCGCGTAGCCCCAGTTCGGCGAGCTGGTGAGCTCGAGCTCGCCGCTCAGCTCGGCGATCGGCGTCGGCCGCACGCCCTCGATGTAGTCGACGCGGCGACGCCACATGCCGTCGGTCTGCCACGGCTCGCCGTCGGCGATCGTGCCGATCGCGGTGAACTGCTTCAGCGGGTCGCCGTCGGGGTAGGCCGTCTTCGGCGAGTAGTAGACGATGCGGTCGCCGCCGGTCATGCGCCGCACGCCGGTCATCGCCCCGTGATTCGTCTGCGCGATGCCGAGCGCGACGCCCCGGTGCACGTGCTCGCGCTGCACCACGCCCATCCAGAACTTCATGCCCAGTCCTCTCCTGTCGCGGCCGGCGTCGAACGCGCCCGATCGCACGGTCACGCGTCGACCCGTGACGGCAGTGTGGCGCGCACCGCCGACATCCGGTGGAATGGAGCGGGTGAAGGTGCGTCTGAAGTTCGAGCTGCCGTGCACGCCCGACGAGGCCTGGGACCTCGTGCGCTCCCCCGGCGCCCTGACGGCCGTGTCGCGGCCGTGGCTGAGCTTCGACCCGGTCGAGGCGGCCAGCCTGCCCGACCGCTGGGATGCGCAGGCCTACCCCGTCGAGGTGCACGCCCTGTTCGGCCTCGGCCGCGTGGGCGAGCAGACGATCGACGTGTCGTTCCGCGAGGCCGGCGCGGCGCGCATCTTCACGGATGCCGGCGGCCCGACCGCGGGTGCGCTCACCCTCGTGAAGCGCTGGCGGCACCAGATGGCCGTGGCTCCGGGGCGCGACGGCGGCACGCTGTTCCGCGACCAGCTGAGCTTCTCGGCGGGCTGGGCGACGCTGCTCGTGTGGCCCGCGCTGTGGGTGTTCTGGCAGTGGCGCGGGCGCGGAATCCGCCGGCTCGCGGCGCGCATCGTGCGGGAGCGCTGAGCGGGGCCTCTGGCTCTCGCGCGCTTCAAGCTGTTACCCTTGATCGACTCGCCGCACCGACTGCGGCTTTTCGCGTCGTCGCACGCTTCCCTCTCCGACCGGGATCCTCGTGCCGATCAGCCCGACTGAATCGGCCGCCTCCCGCACGCTCGGATGACATCGCAGAACGGCGCAGCGCCCGGCTCCCGCGAACCCCGGTTCGACGGCCCGACGGCGCCCGTTCCCATCGAAAGACCAGATACACCTATGTCCACGGACTTCAGCACGCTCGGCGTGCCCTACCCGCTCGTCGAGGCCCTCACCGCGCAGGGCAAGACCAGCGCCTTCCCCATCCAGGTCGACACCCTGCCCGACACGCTCGCCGGCCGCGACGTGCTCGGCCGCGGCCGCACCGGCTCGGGCAAGACCCTCGCCTTCTCGATCCCGATGGTCGCCCGCCTCGGCACCCGCCTCGCCGGCGGCGCCCGCCGCCCCGGACGCCCGCTCGGCCTCGTGCTGGCGCCGACCCGCGAGCTCGCGACCCAGATCGACGCGACCCTCGCGCCGCTCGCCGCCGCCTACGGCCTCAACACGACCACGATCTTCGGCGGCATCAACCAGAAGCGCCAGGTCGAGGCGCTGCGCGCCGGCGTCGACATCGTCGTGGCCTGCCCTGGCCGCCTCGAGGACCTCATGAAGCAGGGCTTCGTGAAGCTCGACGCCGTCGAGGTCACCGTCATCGACGAGGCCGACCACATGGCCGACCTGGGCTTCCTGCCCGGCGTCACCCGCATCCTCGACGCCACCGGCAGCGAAGGGCAGCGGATGCTGTTCAGCGCCACCCTCGACAACGGCGTCGACAAGCTCGTGCGCCGCTTCCTCACCAACGAGGTGCTGCACTCGGTCGACGAGGCGCACTCGCCCGTCGCCGCGATGAGCCACACCGTCTTCCGCGTCGAGAGCGCCGAGGGCAAGACCGAGCTCGTGCAGAAGCTCGCCTCGGGCACCGGCAAGCGCATCCTGTTCCTGCGCACGAAGCACGCCGCCAAGAAGCTGGCGCAGAAGCTGACCGCCGCCGGCATCCCGGCCGTCGACCTGCACGGCAACCTGAGCCAGCCGCAGCGCGACCGCAACCTCGCGGCCTTCGGCGGCGGTGACGTGCGCGTGCTCGTCGCGACCGACGTCGCCGCGCGCGGCGTGCACGTCGACAACGTCGAGCTGATCGTGCACGTCGACCCGCCCATGGAGCACAAGGCCTACCTGCACCGCAGCGGCCGCACCGCCCGCGCGGGCGCCGAGGGTGCGGTCGTCACGATCGCGATGCCCTCGCAGATGGACGACCTGAAGAAGCTGCTGCGCAAGGCCGCGATCCAGGTCGAGCCGCAGACGGTGACGGCCGCCTCGCCCGCGGTGGATGCGCTGGTCGGCGACGTGGCGGACTACGTGACGCCCGTGCCGAAGCAGGCGCGCTCCCAGCAGGGCGGCGGCGGACGCTCGACCGGCGCGAACGCACAGCGCAAGCGCGCGGCCCGCGCCGAGCGCGACGGCCAGCGCGGGGGCGCACCCCGCGGCGGTCGTGACGGACGTGACGGCCGCGACGAACAGCCCGGCGAGGGCCGCGGCAACGGCGGCGGCCGCGGTCGTGGCCGCGGAGCCGGTGCCGGCACGGGCGCGAAGGCGGCCGTCGGCGAGGAGCGCCGCGACCGCTCGGGTCGCCCCTCGGGCGTGCGCTCGGGCGAGAGCGCCCCGTCGAAGCACCAGCACGCGCGTCACGAGGAGGCCGGCCGCGCCGGCGTGTCGAAGCGCCGCACCGGCCGTCGCGCCGGCGCCGCCGCGGGCTCGACCGGCGGTGCGCCGAAGCTCATGGTCGGCTCGGTCGTGCGCCAGAACGGCGGAGGACGCCGCACCGGCCGCTGAGCCGCCGCGCCCGACGCAGCGTCTGACGCAGCGTCTGACGCAGCGTCGATTCCCGCGCCGTGGATGCGCATCCACAACTCAGCAGGAATGCCCCGAGCCGACCGGCCCGGGGCATTTCCGTCTCCTCATGCTGAATTGCGAGAACGCGCCTCGCGGTCGTGTGATCCCAACTCAGCACGGATCGCGCAGGGTGACCGACGGAGGGCGCCCGCGCACGTTCATGCTGAATTGCGAAGGAGACGGACCGGACGCTCCCTCGCGAACGGGGAGGCGGGAGCCGCGCATCCCGGTCAGATCTTCGCGCCCTGGAAGCTCTTCTCGAGCTGGTCGTAGTTCCACGAGTAGCCGTAGCAGATGACCGAGCGGTCGCCGCCGCGCCAGAGCGTCTCGTCGGGCGGGTAGTAGGAGTAGTCGAGCGTCGACTCGGCGAAGGGCGCCCCGTCGTAGTCGACGAGCGCCTTCTCGCAGGCGGCGCGCGACAGCTTGTCGACGCGGATGTCGCCCGGGAAGTCCGATCCGGCATCCCCGAGGTCGATGCGGGCGGTCACCTCGTTGTCGTGCAGCTCGGTGCACTCGACCACGTCGGTGTACCAGTCGTCGTCGGGGTCGGCGAAGCAGTCGCCCGGCTGCAGGTCGTCGATCGCGTCGTCGTAACCGCTCGCCGCGCCGCCGGCCGATCCGGGCGCGCCGGCCGAGCCTCCGCCTCCCCCGGCCAGCTGACGCCCGAGGTCGCGGGCGGTCGTGACGACGTCGCATCCGCTGAGCGACACGGCGACGGCGGCCGCGAGAAGGGCGGCGGCGAGGATGCGGGCGGGGCGCACGGCGGCTCCGTTCGGTGCAGGGCGGGACCGCGGCGAGCGCGGGTGGTGTCGGGCCAAGCTATGCGATCCCTCAGAAGCGCGGAAGCATCCTTCTGGCCCCAGTGCGCGGCACGCGGCGGCGCCGCGCCCGAGGCACCGCCCGCCCGCGGAGGCACGGCCGCGGAACCACAGCCCGCAGACCCGACGCGCCCCGCCCGCGCCTCAGATCCGCAGGTCGAGCCAGAGCACCTCGTGCGGCGCGAGCTCGACCGAGAGCGCGGCGAGCGAGCTGCGGGTCTCTTCGAGCGAGCGCGGGCCGAACAGCGGGAACGTCGGGAACGGCTGCGCGAGCACGTAGGCCAGCGCGATCGCGGTCGGCGCGACCCCGTGCCGCGACGCCAGCTCGCGCACGCGGGCGAGCCGCTCGAAGTTGGCGTCGCTGTAGTAGCAGCGCACCAGCTCGGCATCCGTGCGATCGCCCGGATCCGCCCGCGCGAAGAAGCCGCGCGCTTGCGACGACCAGGGGAACAGCGGCGTCTGCGTGCGCTCCAGCCACTCCTTCGAGGCCGGGTCCGTCGCGTGCCGGCAACCCTCCCACGGCAGGTCGAGAGCCTCGGCCAGACCGAAGTGGTTGCTCAGCACGGTGAAGCTCTGCCGGCCGTTCGCGGCGGCGTACTCGCGCGCCGCATCCATGCGCTCGATCGACCAGTTCGATCCTCCGAACGCGCCGATGCGCCCCGCGCGCCAGTGCTCGTCGAGCACGTCGACGAACTCGCCCACGGGAACGCTCTCGTTGTCGCGGTGCAGGAAGTAGAGGTCGGCGCGGTCGGTCTTCAGCCGGTCGAGGCTCTCGTGCAGCTGACGGGTCACCGACTCGGGGTCGCAGTGCGGGGTGTGGGCGCCCTTCACGATCACGGCGACCTCGTCGCGCACGCCGCGCTGCCGCATCCACTCGCCCAGCAGGCGCTCCTGGCGTCCGCCGCCGTAGAGCCAGGCGGTGTCGAAGACGGTGCCGCCGCGCTCGACGTAGTCGTCGAACATGACGGCCGCCTGGCGCAGGCTGCTCTGGTTGTCGGCGCCCATGACGAGACGTGACAGCGGCACGCGGACTCCCTCGACGCGTCCCATCGGCATCGAGCCCCGGCCCGCGCGGCGCAGCGTCTCGCCGGCGACCGGCGGAGTCGGGGCGTCGTCGCGCTCGCTCGCGTAGACCGCGCCGATGCCGTGCCGCCAGCGCCGCTCGAGCAGCGCCATCGCGGTGCTGTGCGACCACGGCACGAGCGGCGACTCGGTCGCGCCGGCCGCCACGGCTTCGGCGAGCGCATCCGCCTCGCCCGCGTACTGCGAGAAGGGCGGGAAGAGCAGCTCCTGGTCGGGGGCGCCGGGCCGCTGCAGCAGGGCGCGGGCGGGGCGCTCGGGGTCGGGCGTCCACGGGTCGGTCAGGGTCAGGATGCCGGCCTCGCCGACCACGCGCACCTGCGGCTCGAGCGCGATCGCGACCCCGCATTCGAGCTGGGCGGTGAGCGGGAGACGGGCGGGGGCGCTGTCGGCGCTGCTGCCGTCGGCGGCGCCGCCGGGGCTGCCCGCGCCGTCGCCGACATCCTCACCCTCGAGCGCGATCGTCATCGCCGCCCAGCGGTCGACGCCGTTCTCGTCGGCCCGCCCCGCGGTGGCGATCCGCGCTCGCTCCAGCGCGGCCGCCGAGAGATCGTGACCCGTCGCATCCGCCACCAGGGTGAAGGCCGAGAGCGTGTAGCAGCCGACGTCGAGCACGCCGCCGCCGGCCAGCTCGGGCAGGGTGATGCGCGAGGGCTCGTCCGAGCCCGCGAAGGCGAAGTGCGCCGACACCGACAGGATGCGCCCCAGCTCGCCGTCGCGCAGCATCGTCTCGAGCGTGCGCCACTGCGGGTGCGCGCGGTGCATGAAGGCCTCGAGCAGCACGACGCCGTTCTCGCGCGCCGCCTGCTGCACCGCCATCGTGTGCGCCGGATCGACGGTCATCGGCTTCTCGACCAGCACGTGCTTGCCGGCCCGGGCCGCCCGGATCGCCCACTCGGCATGCTGCGGATGCGGCGTCGCGACATAGACCGCATCCACCGCCGGGTCAGCGAGCAGATCAGCGTAGGAGCCGTGCGGCACCGGACCGTCGTCGCCGCCGAACTCCTCGGCGAAGGCACGTGCCCGCGCGAGCTCCCGGCTCGCCACGGCCACCAGCCGGCCCGTCGCGCTCTGCGGCAGCTGCCGCGCGAAGGCGCGGGCGATGCCGCCGGCGCCGATGATGCCCCACCCCAGCGTGTCGGTCATGCGGATCAGCCTAGGGATGCGGGACCCCGCACCGCACGGGCGCGCCGGGCGCGCGTGGCGCGCGGCGCGTAATGCGTGGCGGCTCAGCCGAGCACGCCCACCGACGCGAGCGCCGCGCGCAGCAGGGTGCCGCGGCCGCCCTCCATCTCGGCGTGGATGTCGGGCGACGAGGCCTCGGCGGGCGTCATCCAGGTCAGCTCGAGCGCATCCTGGCGGGGTTCGCAGGTGCCGGTGACCGGCACGACGTAGGCGAGCGAGACGGCGTGCTGCCGCTCGTCCACGTACGCCGACAGGCCCGGGATCGGGAAGTACTCGGCGACCGAGAACGGCACCGGGCTCGGCGGCAGCTGCGGGAACGCCATCGGCCCGAGGTCCTTCTCCAGGTGACGGAACAGCGCGTCGCGCAGGGTCTCGCCGAACATCACGCGTCCGCTGACGAGCGTGCGCGTCATCTGGCCGGCGTCGTTCGCGCGCAGCAGCACGCCGACGCTCGTGACCACGCCCATCCCATCGACGCGCACCGGCACCGCCTCGACGTAGAGCAGCGGGAGACGGCGGCGGATGTCGGCGAGCTCGACATCGCTCAGCCACGCCGAGTTCGGCTGCGGGTCGCCCGCGCCGCCGCCGAGCCCGTCGCCACGGCCGGCACCGATGCCGTCGCCGGATCCGTCGTCGGGGGTGCCGGGTCGGTCGGGGGTTCCCACGTTCGCCATACACCGATCGTACGGATGCGCGGCCTCCGTTCCGCGCAGGGCGCGGCAACGCGCATCCCGGGTCGCCGTTCACCGGATGCAGTGACCATCCCAGAGAGTTGCTGTCACGCCTGTGGCTCACGTTGCTCATCGGCCTCACCATTCACAGCAACTCCTTGAGACGGTCACGGGCGGTGGGTCTCCGGGGTGGAGCGCTGGCGATCGCGCCGGACTGCGCGCCGTCGGACGCGCCGCCTAGGGTCGGAGCGTGACCCCGCTGACGATCGACCGCGACGCCGTGCTCTGGAGCACCCCCGAGGCCGAGCGCCCCCGGCCGCCCGCTGCTGGTGATGCTGCACGGCATGGGCTCGCACGAGGGCGACCTGTTCGGCCTCGCCCCGCACCTGCCGCTCGGCGCGACGATCGCCTCGCTGCGGGCTCCGATCGCCGACGGACCGGGGTTCTCGTGGTTCCCGCGCGGCGGCTACACCCCGGGCGACGTCAGCGGCGATGTCGCCGATGACGCGGCCGAGGCGGTGCTCGCCTGGCTCGACGAGGTCGACACGAGCGCCGGCGTCGGGCTGCTCGGCTTCAGCCAGGGGGCGATGACGGCCGCCCAGCTGCTGCGCCTCGCACCGCGGCGCTTCGACTACGCCGTCGCCCTCAGCGGCTACGTACCGCGCGAGGAGCACGACGGGGATGCGCGGCTGCGCGAGCTGCCGCCGCCGGTGTTCTGGGGTCGCGGCAGCGCCGATGCGATGATCCCGATCTCGTCGGTCGATTGGAGCATCCCGTGGTTCGCCACGCACACCACGCTGACCGAGCGCGTGTACCCGGGGCTCGGGCACGGGGTGTCGCCGCAGGAGATCACCGACATCGCCGCGTTCCTGGCGGCGCGCCTGGGCTGAGGCGTGGATGCGCGGCGCATCTTGAGGTCCCGGACCGGCCCTGAGCACCCGCCGTGCGCACTGCACGCATGTCGGCGGCGCTTGCCAGGATGAGCACATGACCCCGAAACGCGCGACGCCGCCCGGCGACGACGCGCGCGCCGGCGACGATTCCGCCGGCGACCGCGGCCCGGTGCTCGACCGCTTCTCCCCCGCGACGCGCGCCTGGTTCGAGGGCGCCTTCCGCGCCCCGACCGCCGCGCAGGCCGGGGCCTGGTCGGCGATCTCGTCGGGGTCGAACGCCCTGGTCGTCGCGCCGACCGGCTCGGGCAAGACCCTCTCGGCGTTCCTCTGGTCGCTCGACCGGCTCGCGACGACGCCGTCGCCCGACGACCGCCGGCACCGCACGCGCGTGCTCTACATCTCGCCGCTCAAGGCCCTCGGCGTCGACGTCGAGCGCAACCTGCGCGCTCCGCTCGTCGGCATCACCCAGACGGCCAAGCGCCTCGGCGCCGAGCCGCCCGCGATCACGGTGGGCGTGCGGTCGGGCGACACGACGAGCGCCGACCGGCGGCTGCTGCAGCGCGAGCCCCCCGACATCCTGATCACGACGCCTGAGTCGCTGTTCCTCATGCTCACGAGCTCGGCGCGCGAGACGCTCACCCGGGTCGACACCGTCATCATCGACGAGGTGCACGCGGTCGCGGCGACGAAGCGCGGCGCGCATCTCGCCGTCTCGCTCGAGCGACTGGATGCGCTGCTCGAGAAGCCCGCGCAGCGCATCGGCCTCTCGGCCACGGTGCGCCCTCGCGAGGAGGTCGCGCGCTTCCTCGGCGGCACCGCGCCGGTCGAGATCGTCGCCCCGCCGATCGAGAAGACCTTCGACCTGAGCGTCGTGGTTCCGGTCGAGGACATGACCGAGCTCGGCGTGCGCTCCACCGAGCCGGTGGATGCGGCGCTCGGCGAAGCCGACGAGACCGGTCTGCAGAGCGCCGGCTCGATCTGGCCGCACGTCGACGCGGCGATCATCGACGAGGTGCTGCGGCACCGCTCCACGATCGTGTTCGCGAACTCCCGTCGTCTGGCCGAGCGGCTCACCGCGCGGCTCAACGAGCTCTACGAGGAGCGGCTGGCAGAGCAGGCGGGCGCCGCGGCGTGGGACGCCGACGCGAGGGACGACGAGGTCGAGCTCGCGGGTGTGGCCGGGCGCGCATCCACCTCGACGACGCCCTCGGCCGGCGCTGCGACAGCGACGCCCGGCCGGCCCTCGACCACCCGGCGCTTCCCGGCCGAGGCCGTCGGGGGCTCGGGCATCACCGGCTCATCCACGCAGCTCGCCCCGGGTCAATCGATCGGCGACGACGGTGACGACGGCCCCGTGCTCGCGCGGGCGCATCACGGCTCGGTCAGCAAGGAGCAGCGCGCGGTCATCGAAGACGACCTCAAGTCGGGCCGGCTGCGGTGCGTGGTCGCGACCAGCTCGCTCGAGCTGGGCATCGACATGGGCGCGGTCGATCTCGTGATCCAGGTCGAGTCGCCGCCGAGCGTCGCGAGCGGGCTGCAGCGCATCGGCCGCGCCGGGCACCAGGTCGGCGAGATCTCGAAGGGCGTGCTCTTCCCGAAGCACCGCGCCGACCTGCTGCACACGACGGTCGCGGCCGAGCGGATGCGCACCGGGCTGATCGAGGCGCTGCAGGTTCCGCAGAACCCGCTCGACATCCTGGCTCAGCAGACCGTCGCGGCGGTCGCGCTCGACGAGCTCGGCGTCGACGACTGGTTCGAGACGGTGCGGCGCAGCGCCCCCTTCGCCACGCTGCCGCGCAGCGCCTACGACGCGACGCTCGACCTGCTGAGCGGCCGGTACCCGAGCGACGAGTTCGCCGAGCTGCGCCCGCGCATCGTCTGGGATCGCGTGGCCGGCACGATCACGGGGCGGCCGGGCGCGCAGCGCCTCGCGGTCACGAGCGGCGGCACGATCCCCGACCGCGGGCTCTTCGGCGTGTTCATCGTCGGCTCCGACGACGGCGCCCGCCGCGTCGGCGAGCTCGACGAGGAGATGGTCTACGAGTCGCGCGTCGGCGACGTCTTCGCGCTCGGCGCGACCAGCTGGCGCATCGAGGAGATCACCTCCGACCGCGTGCTCGTCTCGCCCGCCTTCGGTCAGCCGGGTCGTGTGCCGTTCTGGAAAGGCGACGGCCTCGGCCGTCCCGCCGAGCTGGGGCGGGCGATCGGCGCCTTCACGGCCGAGCTCGCGGCTGAGACCGGCGGCGCGCTCACGACGCGACTCGCGGAGGCCGGACTCGACGAGTGGGCGCTCGGCAACCTGCGCTCCTTCGTGGCCGAGCAGAAGGAGTCGACCGGCGCCGTGCCGACCGACCGCACGCTGCTGGTCGAGCGCTTCCGCGACGAGCTCGGCGACTGGCGGCTCGTGCTGCACTCGCCCTACGGCATGCCGGTGCACGCGCCCTGGGCCCTCGCGGTGACGGCGCGCATCCGCGAGCGGCTCGGCGTCGACGGCTCGGCGATGGCCGGTGACGACGGCATCGTCGTGCGCCTGCCCGACACCGACGCCGACCCGCCGGGTGCCGAGCTCTTCGTCTTCGAGCACGACGAGCTCGAGCAGCTCGTGACCGACGAGGTCGGCGGATCGGCGCTGTTCGCCGCGCGCTTCCGCGAATGCGCCGCCCGGGCCCTGCTGCTGCCGCGCTACAACCCCGGCCGTCGCTCGCCGCTCTGGCAGCAGAGGCAGCGCAGCGCGCAGCTGCTCGAGGTCGCGCGCAAGTACCCGAGCTTCCCGATCATCCTCGAGACCGTGCGCGAGGTGCTGCAGGACGCCTACGACCTGCCCTCGCTCGCGACCCTCACCCACGACATCGCGGCCCGCAAGGTGCGCCTGGTCGAGGTGCAGACCGAGAGCCCCTCGCCCTTCGCCCGCACCCTGCTCTTCGGCTACGTCGCCGCGTTCATGTACGAGGGCGACAGTCCGCTCGCCGAGCGTCGCGCCGCCGCGCTGAGCCTCGATCCCGGCCTGCTCGCCGAGCTGCTCGGCCGGGCCGAGCTGCGCGAGCTGCTCGACGAGAAGGTCATCGCGCAGACCGAGGCCGAGCTGCAGCGCCTCGTCGATGAGCGCAAGGCGAAAGACGCGGAGGGACTCATCGACCTGCTGCGGCTGCTGGGTCCGCTGACCACCGCGGAGCTCGCCGCCCGCACCCGGGCGCCCGGCGACGGCACGGAGTCAGGCGAGGCCGGGGGAACGGGCACCGGCACGTCAGCCGGTGCCGCTGGGCTGGACGCCGACGGCATCGAGCAGGCCATGACCGCCTTCGCACGCGCGAACCGGGTCATCCGCGCGGGCATCGCGGGCGAGGAGCGCTGGGCCGGCGTCGAAGACGCGGCGCGCCTGCGCGATGCGATCGGCGTGCCGCTGCCGATCGGGGTGCCGAGCGCGTTCCTCGACCCGGTGCCCGATCCGGTCGGCGATCTGGTGAGCCGCTACGCCCGCACGCACGGTCCGTTCACGGTCGCCGAGGCCGCCGCGCGACTGGGCCTCGGCGTCGCGGTCGTGCAGGATGCGCTGCGCCGCCTGGGCTCGGATCGCCGCGTCGCCGAGGGCGAGTTCCGCCCCGGGGCGAGCGGCACGGAATGGGTCGACTCCGAGGTGCTGCGGCGCCTGCGCAGCCGGTCGCTCGCCGCGCTGCGACAGGAGGTCGAGCCGGTGACCCAGGATGCGCTGGCCCGCTTCCTGCCCGAGTGGCAGCACATCGGGCGGCGCGGCGGGGCGTCGCGCGACGGTCAGCGCGGGGCGGCAGCGAACCGCGACGGGGCGGGCCGCGATGACCCGGCCGCCGCCGCGAGCGCGGCCGCGCGCATCCCGAATCGAGGCACCGGACAGCTGCGCGGCGTCGACGGCCTCGTGCAGACGATCGACCAGCTCGCCGGCCTCGCCCTGCCCGCGTCGTCGTGGGAGTCGCTCGTGCTGCCGGCGCGGGTACGCGACTACACGCCCGCGTGGCTCGACGAGCTGACGACGACGGGCGAGGTCATCTGGTCGGGCGCCGGCGAGCTCTCGGGCGGCGACGGCTGGGTGTCGTTCCACCTCGCCGATTCGGCGCCGCTGACGCTCGCCGAGCCCGGCGAGTTCGATCGCACGCCGCTGCACGACCGGCTGCAGGAGATCCTGGTGATGGGCGGCGCCTACTTCTTCCGCCAGCTCGCGACCGCGGTCGGACCGATCGACGGGGCTCCGGTCGACGACAAGGACCTTGCGACCGCGCTCTGGGATCTGGTCTGGGCCGGGATCGTCGGCAACGACACGATCGCACCGCTGCGGGCGCGTCTGGGATCGAAGTCGAGTCCCACCCGCGCACGCTCCGCCCCGCGAGCCCGCGGCTATCGCGGCCGGTCGCGCTACGGCGCCGCCCGTGCGGCGGCCGCGGCGATCGCCGCGACCGCGCCGCCGACCGTGAGCGGCCGCTGGAGCCTGCTGCCCGCCGCGGAGTCCGACAGCACGGTGCGGGCCACGGCGATCGCCGAGCAGCTGCTCGAGCGTCACGGTGTGGTCACCCGCGGCGCCGTCGTCGCGGAGGGCGTGCGCGGCGGATTCTCGACGGCGTACCGCGTGCTGTCGAGCCTCGAGGAGACCGGCCGGGTGCGCCGCGGCTACTTCGTCGAGCAGCTCGGCGCCGCCCAGTTCGCGACCCCGGCCACGGTCGACCGGCTGCGCAGCTTCAGCCGCGATCCCGACGACGAGACCCCGCCGAGCGCCGTCACGCTCGCGGCGACCGATCCCGCGAACGCCTACGGCGCCGCGCTCGGCTGGCCCGAGGGCCGCACCGGGCATCGCCCCGGACGCAAGGCCGGCGCCCTGGTCGTGCTCGTGGATGGGCGGCTCGCGATCTATGTCGAGCGCGGCGGCAAGACCGTGCTCACCTTCGGCCTGCCGAGCCCGGCCGCGCGCGACGACGCTGCCGACGACCTCGACGACGCCGCCCGCGCGCGGCTGACCGTCGCCGCCCACTCGCTGGCCGACACGATCCGCGCGACGGGCGGCACCCTGCGCATCGAGAAGATCGACGGCGACTTCGCCGTCGGCACCCCGCTCGGCATCGCCCTGACCGACGCCGGCTTCGCGACCACGCCGCAGGGCCTGCGGCTGCGCGGCTAGGGGATCCGGATGCCCGAGGGCGACACCGTCTTCCGCGCCGCCCGCGAGCAGAATCGTGCGCTGGCCGGCCAGGTTCTGACCGCATCCGATCTCCGGGTGCCCCGCTTCGCCACCGCCGACCTGAGCGGCGAGACCGTGCACGAGGTCGTCGCCCGCGGCAAGCACCTGCTGCACCGCATCGGCGACTTCACCCTGCACACGCACCTCAAGATGGAGGGCATCTGGCGGGTCTACTCGCCCGGGCAGAAGTGGCAGCGCCCGGCGCACCAGGCCCGCGTCATCCTGTCGACGTCCGCGCTGCAGTCGGTGGGCTTCGCGCTCGGCATCGTCGAGCTGATCCGCCGCGACGAGGAGGAGGCGACCGTCGGCTACCTCGGTCCCGATCTGCTCGGCCCCGACTGGGATGCCGTGGTCGCCGAGCAGAACCTGCGCGCCGACGCCGAGCGCCCCGCCTTCGTGGCGGTGCTCGACCAGCGCAACCTCGCCGGCCTCGGCAACGTCTACGCCAACGAGCTGCTGTTCCTGCGCGGCATCGACCCGCATCGCCCGATGGGCGAGGTCGACGACATCCCGGGCCTGATCGACCTGGCGCACCGGCTCATCACGATCAACCGCGATCGGATGGAGCGCATCACGACCGGCGACGCCCGGCCGGGCAACCGCACCTGGGTCTATGGGCGCCGCGGCCGCCCGTGCCGGCGCTGCGGCACGCGAATCCGCCAGGGCGAGCTGGGCGCCGACGAGCTGACCGAGCGCGTCGTCTACTCCTGCCCGCACTGCCAGACCTGAGCGGCCGTGGAGGCGTCGGAGCCGCGGATGCGATCAGGGGATCGGCCGGTTCGGGATCACGCCCGGCAGCAGGTCGTCGACGATCGGGATCACGGGGATGACCGGAGCCGGCGGCTGAGGGTCGGCCGGCGGCTCGGGCTGCGTCGGCGGGTTCGGATCGGTCGGCGTCGGATCCGTCGGCGTAGTCGGATCGGTCGGCGTGGTTCCCCCGCCGGTCGAGCCCCCGCCCGTCGAGCCCCCGCCGGTCGAGCCCCCGCCCGTCGAGCCTCCACCGGTCGACCCGCCGCCCGCCGAGGTGCCGCCGCCCGTCGAGCCTCCTCCGGTCGAACCCCCGCCGGTTGAGCTCCCGCCCCCGGTCGAGCCCGAGCCGGACGATCCGGACCCCGTCGAACCGGAGCCGGTCGAACCCGAGCCGCCGGTCGAGCCCGATCCGGAGCCGCCGCTCGACGACGAGCCACCGGGCGTGGGCGTCGACCCGCCGGCGGGGCTTCCGCTCGATGAGCCGCGACCCGACGCTCCGCCGCTCGCGGAACCACCCGAGCTCGAGCCCTTGCGCGAGGCGATGCGCCCCGAGTCGGATCGCGTGCCCGAGTCGGAGCGCGGCGCGGGAGCCGGAGCCGGAGCGACCGCGCCCGGCACCGCGGGCTGCGTCGCCGGCGTCGAGCCGATCTGCACCTCGGCGTCGGACTGGATCGCCGAGTCGCCCGCGCCACGCGCCACGGGCGCCGCGTCGAGCGCCGAGGTCTGCTGACGAGCGCCCACGCCGCCGGTCGCCGCGAAGGCGACGCCGCCGGCCAGCACGAGAGCTGCGGCGAGCGCCCCCGTCGCGACGATCGGCCGCGAGCGGCGGCGACGCCAGGATGCGGGCACGCCCGTGCCGGTCACGCCCTGGTCGCCCGACGCGATGCGGTCGAGCAGCACGTCGCGCCGCGCATCCAGGTCGACGGCCGTGGGGGTCGCCGCCGAGGCCAGCGCCCGGCGCAGGCGCTCGTCGCTGCTGACGATCATGCGGCCTCCTCGCGGGGCGGGAAGAGCTCGGCGCGCGCGGTCTGCAGCTCGCGCGAGATCACGGTGTCGGCGACGCCGAGACCCTCGGCGATGCGCTCGATCGACAGCCCGAGCAGGTAGCTGAGCACGCACACCTGGCGCGTGCGCATCGGCAGATCGCGCAGCCGCCGCAGCATCGCGACCTCGATCGTGTGGCCGGGGTCGGTGTCGGGAGAGAGCGGGATGCTGCCGGTCTCGGGTGCCGTCGGGTCGCGATGCACGGCGACCGGGTCGCTCTCGACGCCCTCGAGGTCGCCGTCGCGCTCGCGGCGGCGCAGCTCGTCGACGCGCTCGCTCGCGACGGCGACGACCCAGGCGATGCGGTTCTCGATCACTCGCGCCGGAGGCCGGGCGACGAGCCCGATGAGCACGTCCTCCACGGCCTGCCGGGCGAGTCCGCGGTCTCCCGTGACCACGCCGACGGCGCTCACGGCGCGACCGTAGTCGGCGGCGAGGAAGTCATCGAAGTCGAGTTCGGTGAAGGCGGGCACGGGATCCCTCTCCCCGGCGGCTTTCGGGTGGCCTCCGGGATGTGTGAATCGTGCCCCCTCTTCGGGGGTAGAGCAAGAGGCCCGAGGGAAAATCACCCCTCCTCGCCCGTGATCGCGGGTCAGCCCGGAGAACAGCCTCGTTCACCCCCGCATCCCGAGCCGCATCCCGAGCCGGGCGCGCGTCGGCGGCGGCCCCCGCCGACGTCGGTCGCGGGTGCCACACTCGGGGCATGGAGTTCGAGTTCGAGGCGCAGCTGTGGCGGTGGGAGGTGCGCCGCGAGGACTGGGGTTTCGTGAGCGTGCCCGAGGAGGCGTCGGCCGAGATCCGCGAGCTGTCGGAGGTGCTGCCGCCTCGCGGCTTCGGCTCGGTGCGCGTCGAGGTCATGATCGGCGCGACGCGCTGGCGCACGTCGATCTTCCCGAACGGCGACCTCTACTCGCTGCCGATCAAGGGCGCCGTGCGCCGCAAGCACTCTCTCGAGATCGGCGACCTGACCACGGTGCACCTGAGCGTGCTCGACGCCTGACTCACGAGGCCCGAGCGCCCGAGCAGAGCCCGGCCGCCAAGCCCGAGTGGATGCGGGGCTCAGCCCCAGGCGTCGACGGGCGCCTTGACGATCGTCACCTCGCGGGTGCTCCAGTGGGAGCCGTTGGCGTAGTGGCTCGACGCCCACGGCGAGGCCCAGATCGCCTGCGCGGTCGCGTCGGCCGAGGTGCCGGCGTCGAGGCCGGCGACGATGCCGGGGTAGCGCCCGCTCTGGATGTTCTCGGCGCAGTAGCGCGCCGCATCCACCAGACTCGTGTAGCTGCCGAGGCCGGATCCGCCGCCCGAGCCGTAGCCGTTGTTGAGCGGGTTGTTGCGGTTCCACCAGTCGTCCACGCCGTTCTCCTGGCGCATCCAGCGCAGCATCACGGTCACGTTGGCGTCGGTCTGCTTCCAGCCGCCGAAGAGGAGCACCATCTTGGCCCAGTCGGCGTTCGTCCCGCTCTGCTTGAGCGTCTCGATTCCGGCGGTCGCCATGACGGTGTCGCGGGTCACGTCGCTCGGGGTGACGTCGCCGTCGACGGTCAGCGCGGCGTCGAGCTCGGCGGTCGTGCGCACGTCACCGCTCTGGATCTGCGCGGGCGTGCCGGGCGCGAAGTGCCGCTCGCCGTTGCGGGTCGAGGCGTGCGCTCCGACGGCCGGCGTGACGGTGAGGCTCGCGACGAGCGCGGCGCCCATCAGGGTCTCGACGAGGGCCCGGCGACGCAGCGACACGTCGGGCGTTCCGCCGACGCGGTGGGCGGCCCGCGGGGTCGACTCAGCTGACCGGGAGCGGCCTGAAGTGAGTCGAGTGGATGCGCGGGTCATGCAGCCGTCGAGGGTAACAGAGGGTCCTGGCGGCCGGGAACCCCCGACGCCCAGGTTCGGCGCGAGTCGAGGGCGGCCGCGCTCAGGATGCGGGCGACAGCGTCGCGGCCTGCTCGGCCCGCAGGTGCGACAGCGCCGTGATCGCGGCGGTGCGCACGTGCACGGCGCACAGCGCCGACGCCGACTCCGCGTCGCGGCGGCCGATCGCATCCACGATGCCGCGCAGCTCGCGCACGACCTCCATAGGCCGCCCCTTCTCCGACAGCGACGTCGCGCGCAGCACCTGCACCCGCGCCTGGATGCTCTCGAGCAGCTGCTGCAGCGCGGCGCTGCCGGCGCCCTCGACGAGCACGACATAGAAGTCGTCTTTCGCCATCAGCAGCTCGCGGATCGTGGTCTGGTCGGTCGTCACCTCGGCGAGCTCGTCGACCGTCGCGGTCAGGCGTGCGACCTGCTCGTCGCTCGCCCGCTCGACGAAGCGCCGCACGATGAGCGACTCGAGCCCGGCACGCACCTCGTAGAGGTCCTCCGCCTCGGCGAGCGACGGCGTCGCGACGACCGCGCCCTTCTGCGGCACCACGGTGACGAGGCCCTCGGTCGCCAGCTCGCGGATGGCGTCGCGCACGGTCGTGCGCGAGACGCCGAGCCACTCGATCAGCTCGCGCTCGACCAGGCGCTGCCCGGGCTGCAGCTCGAACTCGCGGATCGCCTGGCGCAGACGGCCGATGACCTGCTCGCGCAGCGGCGCGGCGACACGGCCGACCGGCGCGATCAGGCCGGAGATCGCGATCGAGTTGGCGGGGGTGCTCATGAACGGCTCGCTTCGGGTTCCGGGGGTTGCGTCAATCTAACGCTCCTCACGCATCCGCACCGGGAGCGTCGCCGCGCATCTCGGTGATGACCTTCTCGGCCACCCGGAACGACTCCAGCGCGGCAGGAACGCCGACGTAGATCGCCGTCTGCGGGCCTCCTGCCGACAATTGGCGACCGATCGATCCGATCGCGGGCCCGGCTCCGTGCACGACGCCAGGCGCACGGCGCACACCGCGCGACGCAGCGCAGGGAGGGGCTCAGACCTCGGCGAGCTCGCGCAGGATGCGCGCCGAGCGCTCGAGCGCCGCGCGGTCGGCGGGGTCGAGCTCGGCGATGAGCCGGTCGAACCAGGCGTGCCGCTTCTCGCGGTCGCTCGCCGCGATCGCGGCCCCAGCATCCGTCGGCACGATCCGCACCCGACGACGGTCGACCCGGTCGGGCTCGCGCACGACGTAGCCGAGTTTCTCGAGCCGGTTCACGGTCTGGCTGATGGTCGAGAGCGCGACCCGGTCGCGGTCGGCGAGCTCGCTCAGCGTCAGCGGACCGGCTGCCGTGATCGCCGCGAGCACCTCGGTCGCGCTCTCGCCGAGCTCGCCCTGCGCGCGCAGGCTGCGGAAGCGGCGGTAGATCGCGGCGATGCTGCGCCGCAGGTCCTGGCCGAGCTCGCGGCCCGCGCGGTCGGCGAGGTCCGCGCGATCGGCGGGGTCGGCGGGGTCGGCAGGGTCGGCGGTCGTACCGGCGAACGCCTCATCGGCGCCGCCGTCGGGGCCGGTCGGGGATGCCGGACTTGCTTCGCGCTCCATGGATGCTTAGCATAACGAAGTAATTTGATTCGTATACCTAAGGATCTGCTCCGGATGCCCGCCACCGCACTCGACCCCGTCACCGCCCTCGTCGCCATCGACCTGCAGAAGGGCATCGTCGGACCGCCGATGGCGCATCCCGTCGAGCAGGTCGTGGGCAACACGGTCGCGCTGGCCGACGCCTTCCGGGCGCGGGAGCTGCCGGTCGTGCTCGTGAACGTCGCCGGCGGACCGGGCGTGCGCACGGACCGCAGCGCCGCGATGGCCGCCGCGGCCGGCACCGGCGCCGGGGCCGCCATGGGCGGGGCCGGGCCGCGCGAGTTCCCCGCCGACTTCGCCGAGCTGCTGCCCGAGCTGGGGGCGAGCGACGCCGACATCCTCGTCACCAAGCGCGCCGTCAGCGCCTTCGCCGGCACCGGCCTCGAGGCGCGACTGCGTGAGCGCAGCGTCACGCAGATCGTGCTGACCGGCGTCGCCACGAGCGCCGGCGTCGAGTCGACCGCCCGCGCCGCCTCCGACCTCGGCTTCCACGTGACCGTCGCGACCGACGCCTGCAGCGACCGCTCCCCCGTCGAGCACGACTTCAGCGCCACGACCGCCCTGACCCGCTTCGCGGAGACCGGCACGACCGCCGAGGTGCTCGCGCTGCTGCCCGAGCTCGCCCGATGAGCGCCCGCCGCACCGACGCGACCGCGGCACCCGCCACCGCATCCACGCCCGCGACCTCCGAACGCAATTCAGCACCGATCACGGCCGACGACCCGACCGGGTCGGGAGTCGCGGATGCTGCTGAGTTGCGATCCGACACCACGGTCGGCGACCCTGCGACGCCCGCCGCCCCGCGTCCCGCACCCGCACCCGCAACGCCGACCGCGATGACCGCCGCGGAGCCCGAAGGCGTCGCCCGCCGACTGTACGCGCCGCTCATCATCGGCACGATCCTCAACCCGATCAACTCCTCGATCGTGGCCGTCGCGCTCGTGCCGATCGCGGCCGCGTTCGGGGTGCCCGCATCCCAGGCCGCCTGGCTCGTCTCGGGGCTCTACCTGGCGACGAGCATCGGCCAGCCGCTCGCCGGACGCCTCGTGGATGCGCTCGGCGCCAAGCCCGTCTTCCTCGTCGGCGCGGCCCTGACGATGGCGGCCGGAGTGCTCGGCGCGCTCGCTCCCGGCTTCGGCTGGCTCATCGCGGCGCGTGTCGTGCTGGGGCTCGGCACCTGCGCCGGCTACCCCGCCTCGATGTCGATCGTGCGCGGCAGCACCACCGACCCGACCGCGAAGAGCACCCGCAGTCTGCTGACGATCCTTGCGGTCGCGACCCAGACGGTCGCCGTGATCGGCCCGACGCTCGGCGGACTGCTCATCGGCGGCGCCGGCTGGCGCGCGGTCTTCGCGATCAACGTGCCGCTCGGGCTGGCGAGCCTGTTGCTGGGTGGGCTGTTCCTGCCGAGCTCGCGTCGCACATCCACGACCGCCGCGCCGTCCACCGCCGCCACGACCGCCGCGCCGCCCACGGCCGCCACAGCGACGATCGTCAGCCCGGCGACCCCCCGCCGCCGCGTGCGCCTCGACCTGCCCGGCCTCGCGTTGTTCACGCTCGCGCTCGTGCCGCTGCTCGTCGTGATCATGGAGCCCGCCGCCGGATTCACGTGGATGCTCGCCATCGCCGTCACGGCCGCGATCGGGTTCACCGTGCGCGAGCTGCGCACGCATGAGCCCTTCATCGACCTGCGCATGATCGCCGGCAACCGCGCGCTGCTCGGAACCTACGTGCGGGCGACGCTCATGGCGCTCGTCAGCTACACCTTCCTCTACGGCTTCACCCAGTGGCTCGAGCACGCCCGCGGCCTCGCGCCCGCGACCGCCGGACTGGTGCTGCTGCCGACCTTCGCGATCGCGATCGTCATCTCGGCGCTCACCGGTCGCATCGCGCGGCTGCGCCCGAAGCTCGCGATCGCCGCCGCCGCGCAGCTCGCGACCTGCGTCATCCTGCTGCTGGTCGGCGACCGCACTCCCCTGTGGATGCTGGTCGGCGCCGCCGTCGTCATGGGCGTCTCGCAGGGGCTCGGCAATGTCACGAACCAGCAGGCGCTCATCGCGGTCGCCCCGGCCGCGCAGATGGGATCGGCGGCGGGGCTGATGCGCACCTTCTTCTACCTCGGAGCGATCCTGTCGGGCGCATCCACAGCCCTGCTGTTCGGCGAGGCCGCCGACACCGACGGACTGCACCGGGTCGCGATCGTGTCGCTCGTGGCGAGCGCGCTGTTCCTGCTGCTCTCGCTCGTCGACCGGTCGCTGCGGCATCGCCCCGCAGTCGCCGGCGCCCCGGTCGCGAGCTGACCCGCAGCCGGACCCGCCTCACTCCATCGAGTCGAGGATCTCCACCAGCAGCTCGTAGGTCGTCATCGGGTTGATGATCGCGAAGCGCACGACCGGCTCGCCCGCGTGCGAGCTGGGCACGACGAAGCCGATCTGGTCGTCGAGCAGCTTCTGCGACCAGCGGTCGTAGTCGGCGAGCGTCCAGCCGTCGCGGCGGAACACGACGACCGACAGCTGCGGGTCGCGCACGAGCGAGAAACCGGGGCGCGCCGCGATCTCGTCGGCGATGCGGCGGGCGAGGTGGATGCCGTAGTCGATGGCCTCGCGGTAGCGCTCGGTTCCGTGGGTGGCGAGCGAGAACCAGAGCGGCAGGCCGCGGGCGCGGCGGGTGAGCTGGATGCCGAGGTCCGAGGGGTTCCAGTCGGCGGCCTCGGTGAGCGTGTCGAGGTACTCGGCGTGCTGCGTGTGCGCGCGGAACGCGACGGTCGGGTCGCGGTAGATCAGCGCGCAGGCGTCGAAGGGCGCGAACAACCACTTGTGCGGGTCGACGATGACCGAGTCGGCGAGCTCGACACCGGCGAAGGTCGGGCGCATCCGCTCGACGAGCATGGCGGCGAGACCGTAGGCGCCGTCGATGTGCAGCCAGACGCCGCGCTCGTGGGTGACGGCGGCGATCGAGGCGATGTCGTCGACGATGCCGAAGTTGGTGGTGCCGCCGGTCGCGACGACGGCGAAGACGGCATCCCCGTGCTCGTCGAGTGCGGCCGCGACGGCGTCGCCGTGCAGGCGACCGTCGGCGCCGGTGGGCACGCCGACGATCTGCACGTCCATCACGTCGGCGGCCGAGGCGATCGAGGAGTGCGCCTCGGCGCTGCACACGACGATCCAGCGCGACGGACGCTCGCGGCCCTCGTCGGCGAAGCGGCGTCGCGCGACGTCGCGCGCGGTGACGAGCGCCGAGAGGTTGCCGATCGTGCCGCCCTGCATGAACACGCCGCCGGCGCCCTGCGGCAGGCCGAACTCGGCGGCCAGCCAGTGCAGCACCTCGTTCTCGGCATAGACGGCGCCCGAGCCCTCGACCCACGAGCCGCCGTAGACCGACGACGCCGACACGATCACGTCGAAGGCGCTCGCCGCCTTGCTCGGGGCGGAGGGGATGAAGGAGAGGTAGCCCGGATGGTCGGTCGTGAGACAGGCGGGGGCGAGGATGTTCTCGAACACCGCCGTGGCGCGCCGCGCGCCGATGCCGCCGGGGGTGACGGTGCGGCCCGCGAGCCGCTCGAGGTCGCGCGGGCGCAGGGCCTGGTCGAGCGGGATGTCGGTCGCGAGCGCCCGGCGCCGCGCGTAGTCGAGCACCTCGTCGACGGTATCGGCGGTCTCGGGCAGCACCGCGTGCATCCGGGCCTCGGGGCGCGAGGTCGTGGGGTCGGTCATGCGGTCTCCTCGGTGGTGATGGGGGATGCGATCGCCGCGGTCTCCGCCCCGAGCAGCGCCGCGACGACGCGCAGGGTCATGTCGCGGCGGTCGGGGGCGTCGTGCCAGCGCACGAGGGAATGGGCGTTGAGTCCGTCGATCATGGCGAGCAGGTGCCAGGCGGCGGCGTGCGCGTCGTCGACGACGAAGGCGCCGGCGTCGACGCCGTCGGAGATGAGCTCGACGATCATGGTGTGCCAGGCATCCATCTGCTCGCGCACGGCGGCGGCGAGCGCCGCGTTCGCCGGACCGAGCGCCCAGCCCTGCACCCAGACCAGCGTGACGTCGTCGCGCCCGCCGTGCAGCACGGTGTCGACGAGGGCGCCGATGCGTCGGGCGACCGCCGGCTCGCGGCGCACGAGGGCGTGCACCTCGGCGAGCTCGTCGGCGACGATCGCGGAGAAGGTCGCGGCGACCAGGTCGTCCATGCCGGTGACGTAGTGGGCGACGAGTCCGGGCACGACGCCCGCCCGCGCCGCGACCGCGCGCAGGGTCAGCGCGGCGAGGCCCTGCTCGAGCGCGAGCTCTCGGGCGGCGCGCTCGATCTCGTCGCGGCGCTCGGCGGGCGACTTGCGGGTGCGGGGTGCGGTGGGTGTTGACGTCATCGTTGTCCTGTCCGTACTCTGCCGCATATTGATCATTCGATCAATAGCCGAGAGCCCCCGCTCGAGCAGCCGCGAGGGATCAGCCGCGAAGGAGCCGACGATGACCTGGCGCATGCCGAGCGAGACCCACCCGCACGAGCGCAGCTGGATGGCGTTCCCCCGCGAGGGCGAGACCCTGGGCGAGACGACCACCGAGCGCGAGGAGTGCTACGCCGCCTGGACCGCCGTCGGCCGTGCGATCGCCGAGTTCGAGCCGCTCACCATGGTCGTCGACCCCACCGAGACGGCCCGCGCCGAGCGGATGCTGGGCGGCACGATCACCCGCGTCGAGGCGCCGCTCGACGAGTTCTGGATGCGCGACTTCGGCCCGACCTTCGTGCTCGACCCCGAGCGCCCCGGCGTGCTCGGCGCGGTCGACTGGGTCTTCAACGGCTGGGGTGCGAACGAGTGGGCCGAGTGGGAGAAGGCCGACCGCATCGCGCGGTTCATCGCCGAGTCCGTGAGTGCCGAGCTCGTCGACTCCGACCTCGTGAACGAGGGCGGCGGCATCCACGTCGACGGCGAGGGCACGGTGCTGCTGACCGAGACCGTGCAGCTCGACCCGCGCCGCAACCCGCACGCCACCCGAGCGAGCGTCGAGGCCGAGATGGCGCGCACGATCGGCGCCACCGCCCCGATCTGGCTGCCGCGCGGGCTCACCCGCGACTACGACCACTTCGGCACCAACGGGCACGTCGACATCGTCGCGACGATCCCCTCGCCCGGTCGGCTGCTGCTGCACGAGCAGCGCGACGCGGCGCATCCCGACCACGGGGTCAGCGGCGTGCTGCGCGCGCTGCTGAGCGAGCAGCGGGATGCCGCGGGTCGCCGCTTCGAGATCGTCGACCTGCCCGCGCCGGCCACCACGCACGACACCGACGGCCTCGTCGACTGGAGCTACGTGAACCACTACGTGGTCAACGGCGGCGTCATCGCCTGCGGCTTCGGCGAGGCGAAGGCCGACGCCGACGCGCGCGCGATCCTCGCCGACGCCTACCCCGGCCGCGAGGTCGTGACCGTGGATGCGCGGCCGATCTTCGCGCGCGGCGGCGGCATCCACTGCATCACGCAGCAGCAGCCGCTGACGGCGACGAACGCGGCCGCCGAGGCCACGGGCTCCGAGGCCACCGGCGCCGGGAGCAGCGCCCGATGATCGACGTCGTCGAGGCGTCGATCGCCGAGCTGCGCGCCGCGCTCGAGAGCGGGGCGAGCACGTCGGTCGAGCTCGTGGAGGCGTACCTCGCGCGCATCGACGCCTACGACGGAGCCGACACCGCGACCGCCCTCAACGCCGTCGTCGTGCGCAACCCCGCCGCGCGCGCGGAGGCCGAGGCCTCGGATGCGCGGCGCGCCGCGGGTGCCGCGCTCGGCCCGCTCGACGGCATCCCGTACACGGCGAAGGACAGCTACCTCGTCGCCGGCCTCACCGCCGCGGCCGGCTCCCCCGCCTTCGCCGATCTCGTGGCCCAGCGCGACGCCTTCACGATCGAGCGCCTGCGCGGCGCCGGCGCGATCTGCCTGGGGCTGACGAACATGCCCCCGATGGCGAACGGAGGCATGCAGCGCGGCGTCTACGGCCGGGCCGAGAGCCCGTACAGCGCCGACTGGCTGACGGCGCCGTTCGGGTCGGGCTCGTCGAACGGCTCGGGAACGGCGACCGCGGCGAGCTTCGCGGCCTTCGGGCTCGGCGAGGAGACCTGGTCGAGCGGACGCGGTCCCGCATCCAGCAACGCCCTCTGCGCGTACACGCCCTCGCGCGGCGTCATCTCGACGCGCGGCAACTGGCCGCTCGTGCCGACCATGGACGTCGTCGTGCCGCACACCCGCACCATGGCCGACCTGCTCGAGGTGCTCGACGTGATCGTCGCCGACGACCCGGAGACCCGCGGCGACCTGTGGCGCGCGCAGCCGTGGATCGAGATCCCCGCGGCGAGCGCCGTGCGCCCGCCGTCGTACGTCGCGCTCGGCGTGGCGTCGCCCGGCCCGGGCCCGCTCGCCGGCGCCCGCATCGGCATCCCGAGCATGTACCTGGGCAGCGACCCGCTGGCCGGCACGGCCGAGAACCCGGGCATCGGCGGGCCTACCGGGCAGCGCATCGAGACCCGGCCGTCGATCGTCGCGCTCTGGCAGGCGGCCCGCCGCGACCTCGAGGCGGCCGGTGCGACCGTGGTCGACACCGACTTCCCGGTCGTGTCGAACTACGAGGGCGATCGGCCCGGTGCGCCGACCATCGCGACGCGCGGCCTCGTGAGCCCCGAGTACCTGCGCCGCGAGATCGTCGACCTCTCGGCGTGGGGGTGGCAGGACTTCCTGCAGGCCAACGGCGACCCGGCGCTCGACTCGCTCGCCGGGGTCGACGGCGCCCGGGTCTTCCCGCATCCCGAGGGCGCCCTGCCCGACCGGTACACGGGATTCGACGACGACATCGCCGACTACCCCGAGTGGGTGCGCGCGCATCCCGAGGTCACGTCGTTCCTCGACATCCCCGAGCTCGAAGCCGGGATGCGCGGCCTCGAGCAGACCCGCCGCGACGACCTCGAGGCGTGGCTCGACGAGCAGCGTCTCGACGCGATCGTGTTCCCCGCGGTGAGCGACGTCGGCCCGGCCGACATGGACGTCGACCCGGCGTCGGCCGATCTCGGCTGGCGCAACGGCGTCTGGGTCGCGAACGGCAACCTGGCGATCCGCCACCTCGGCATCCCGACCGTCACGGTGCCGATGGGCACGATGGCCGACATCGGCATGCCGGTGGGATTGACCTTCGCCGGCCGCGCCTATGACGACACGCGCCTGCTGCGTCTCGCCGCCGCCTTCGAGGCGACCGGTGCGACAGCCGGTGCGACCGGGGAGACGACGACGGGGTCCCGGCGGGACGAACCCACCAGGACCCCGCGCCTCTGACTCGGTCAGATCAGCGAACGACGCCGATCAGCTGGAGTACACCCGCACGTAGTCGACCTTCATCGACTGCGGGAACTGCGTCGAGCCGTCGGGGTTGCCGGGCCAGTTGCCGCCCACCGCGACGTTCAGGATGATGAAGAACGGCTTGTCGAAGACCCACGGGTTGCCGTTGGTGTCGGCGGTCGTGCGCTCGGAGTAGACGTTGCCGTCGACCGACCACGCGATGCGTCCCGGAGACCAGTCGACCGCGAAGGTGTGGAAGTCGTCGGCGAACGACCAGCCCTGCGGGTGCTGGTAGGTGCTGGTCGGTCCGGCGGCGCCCGAGTAGCCGGGGCCGTGGATGGTGCCGTGCACGCGGTGCGGCTCGTAGCCGACGTTCTCCATGATGTCGATCTCGCCCGAGCCCGGCCACGGGTTGCTGCCGATGTCGCCGCCGAGCATCCAGAAGGCCGGCCAGATGCCCTGACCGCGCGGGATCTGGATGCGCGCCTCGACCCGGCCGTACTGCGGCTGGTACTTGCCGGCCGTCGTCAGGCGCGCCGAGGTGTACGAGCCGTCGCCCTCCTGGCGGGCCGTGATGACGAGGTTGCCGTTGCCGTCGAGCTGCGAGTTCGCGCGCGAGTCGGTGTAGTTCTGCAGCTCGTTGTTGCCCCAGCCGCCCCCGCCGGTCTCGAGGTTCCACACCGAGCTGTCGGGCGCCGAGCCGGCGGCCCCGTCGAAGTCCTGAGACCAGACGAGGGTGTCGGCCTTCGCTGCCGGAGCGGCTGCGGTGTTCGCGATGCCGGAGGTCGCCCCGACGGCGAGCACGGCGACTCCCGCGAGGGCGAACAGGGCTGGCCGACTGCGCCGAATCGCGGTCGGTCGTGCTGAGCGGATCATGTCGATTCCTTGTCTGCGGCTCTCCCCAGAGCCGCGATCGGAGTCGACGACCGCGACCGTCGAGGGTCGCGGCGCCGAGCCGGACGCCATCGTCCGGTGCTCTCGACTGTAACCACTTCGGGGGGCATGGCGGATGGAGCAGTCAGGGGTGAATCGATGAAATCCCTGTTCAGAAGCTTGTTGCAAAAAGCCTGAACGTTCGTCCCGCGCGGCTCTCGCGGAAACGGAGCCGCGGCGGAGCCAACTACTCAGCGCGCTGCTCGCGCGCGAGCTGCGCGCGCAGGCCGGTCACCAGGCGCACGACGACCGGCAGCTCGATGCCGAGCGCCGCATCCAGGTCGGCGATGGATGCGCGCACCGCCGCCGCGAGCGCCGGCAGGTCGGCGTGGCGCCGGGTGCGCACCGTGACGCGCAGCGCGGTGCGTCCGCGCAGGCGATAGGCGTTCGCGTCGACGCCGAGCACCGAGGGGACCGCATCCAGCTGGGCGCCGAGCAGCTCGCGCACCGTGCGGATGTCGATCTCGACACCGGCGTCGATCGGGTCGCCGCCGACGCCGCGCGCGACATCGGCCGTGCCGCCGCGCCCGCGCGAGACCGCCCACGACAAGGCCAGCACGACGAGCAGCAGCGCGACCGCGGCGACCGCGCCGAGCACGAGCGGCTGCTCGGCGCCCCGGCGCAGCGTCGTCGCGCCGAGCCCGAGGTCGGCCGGCGACAGCAGTCCCGGCACGAGGCGCGCCGCGACCGGCCACGCCGCGACGGCGGCGAGGGCGAGCAGCGTGAGCCCCGCCAGCGCGAGCAGCACGCGGTTGAGCGTGCGGTTGCTGCGGGTCATCGCGCGATCACCCCGCTCGCGGCGACCGCGACGCGGGCGCGGGCCGCGGGCGCGAGATCGAGCCCGCGCACGTAGTCCGCCGAGTCGGCCTCGAGCTCGGCCGCGACGAGGGGATGCCCGCTCGTCGGCCGCACGCGGGTGGCGAGCACCCGGCGGCCGACGGCCGTACGCACCTGCTCGGCGGCGACACCGCTCGTGCGGGCGACGTGCCGTGACACGGCGCTCGCCAGCACGTCGTCGTCGACGAGGAGGACGGTGCGCGCATCCCGGAGCCGGTGCCGCGGGCGACGTGCCGGCACGAGGGCGGCGATGAGCGCGATCAGGCCCAGCACGGCGAGCGCACCGGCGGCGACGAGGAGGGCGAGCGTCGCGAAGTCGTCGCCGTCGACGGCGAGCCCGCTCGTGACGCCCGCCGCGATCCAGCCGTCGACGGCGTCGGCCGGCGAGAGCAGCAGCGGCGGTAGCCCGGCCAGGGCGAGCACGCACTCGGTGCCGATCGACGCTGCGACCAGCGCGAGCACGATCAAGCCGAGCGACGCGGCGACCGAGCGCGAGCGGTTCAGCTCGCGGCGCGCCAGCAGGTCGCGGAAGCGCTGCGGGGTCATCGCACCCTCCGGGTGGTCGGGATGGTGTTCGAGGCGGGAATCGGGGTGGTGCTCGCGGCGCCGCTCGCGAGTCCGCTGATGCGCACGCGGATCGCGCCGAGCTGCACACCGGCGAGACGCGCGCCCTCGGCAGCGAGTCCCTCGCGCGTGCGGCGCCCGACCTCGATCAGGGTCTCGCCCGACGTGCCGGGGCGCGCGGGACCGGTCACCGCCACGGCGAGGCGGCCGCGATCGTCGTGGATGCGCGCATCCACGTCACCGGCTCGGCTGCCGAGCTGCTCGGCCGCCACCGCCGCGAGCACACCGCGCAGGGCGCGTTCGGCCACGGTCACGCGGCCGGGGATGGGCGAACGCGAGCCCACCACCCCGACTGCGGCCGAGTCGTGCCTTGCGGAATCGGGTGCGGCAGGGTCCGACGTCGACGTGGTCGAGGCGGGAACCGGGGAGCCGCCGCTCACCGGCGTCATCCGACCCGGCGCCCGCGCGCCGCATCGACGGCCGCGCGCAGGTCGAGGCGTCCGGTCACGGCCGCGCCGACGACGGCGCCGACCGCACCGAGCACGACCACGAGCACGACGCCCCAGAACCCGAACGCGAGTCCGGCAAAGGCGACGATCACCCCCGCCGCACCGCCGACGACCCAGCCGTTCACTGGACGCGCGCCGGCGACTCGGCGGTCTCGGCGGGCTCCTCGCCGGGCACGTGCACGTCGGTCACGATCACGTTGATCTCGGCGACCTGCATGCCGATCAGTCCGGTGATGGCATCCGCGACGGCCGCGCGCACGCCCTCGGCGACGGTCTGCAGCGGCTGCGGGTACTCGACGACGATCGTCACGTCGGCGGCGACCTCGGTCTCGCCCACCTCGACCTTGACGCCCTGCGTCAGGTCGGTGCTGCCGAGCGCATCGCGCACGTTGCCGATGATGCGGGCGGCGCCGCCGCCGAGCGCGTGAACGCCGGGCACCTCGCGGGCGGCGATGCCGGCGATCTTGGCGACGACCGGGTCGACGATCGTGTTCTTGCCCTGCGGGGCGGTGGGAGCGGGGATGGGGGTTCCGGCCTGGGCCATGAGGGGTCTCCTTCATCGGGTGGTTCATCGGATGCGCCGGCTCGGGGGTCCGTGTCGGCGTCGTCACGGATGAGACGCGGCGGGAGCCGCATTCGTCACGCGGGCTTTGCTGGCAGATTCCTGAGCGCGACGCCGACGGCGTGACGGATGCCAGAATCTGATGCCGTGCAGGGAGTCGAGCGGTGAGCGGCCTCGACTCCGCCGCTGATGCGCTGCTCGCTCAGCGCGCCGCGGACGGCGACGAGCTCGCCTTCGCGGTTCTCGTGCGCCGGCACGCGAGCTACCTGCGGGCCTTCGCGCTGCGGCTGACCCGCTCGGGAGCCGACGCCGACGACGCGGTGCAGGATGCGCTCATCACCGCCTGGGACAAGCTGCCCGAGCTGCGCGACCCCCGTCAGGTGCGCGGCTGGCTGGCGACGATCGTCGCGCGCAAGGCGACCGACCGCATCCGGGCCCGCCGCGTCGCGGACGACATCGACGACCACGAGCCGGCCGCGACCGCGAGCGGCCCCGAGGAGCGGGCCGAGCTGTCGCAGCAGATGCGCGAGCTGACCGCCGCGCTCGACGAGCTGCCCGATGAGGTGCGCATCACCTGGACGCTGCGCGAGGTGTCGGGCGCGAGCTACGACGAGATCGCCGCGCGGCTCGACGTGCCCGTGTCGACCGTGCGCGGGCGACTCGCGCGAGCCCGGGCGCACCTGCTCGAGCGCATGATGGAGTGGAGGCGATCATGACCGAGACGAACGGCATCGGCGACTCCGGCTACGACCTGGAGGCGCTGTCGGCCTACGCCGACCGCGGGCGCACGCCGGCGATCGCGGCGATCGACGCCGACCCCGAGTGCCTCGCGGTGCTCGACTCGATCGAGCGGCTCGGCACGCTCACCCGCGAGCTCGTCGCCGATGACGCCGAGCGGATGCCGCCGCCCGACGAGAACTGGATCCGCGCGCTGCTGGAGTCGATCACCCGCGAGGTGCGCGCCGGCCGCGACATCCCCTTCCCCGAGAGCGACGACACGGCGCGCTTCGTCGTGACCGAGGGCGCCGTGCGTCAGCTGCTGCGCGAGGCCGGGGATGCGGTGCCGGGCGTTCTTGTCGGACGGGTCGGGCTGCGCGTGACCGCCGCGCCGGGGGCCGGCGACGACGGCTCGGGCACGACCGAGGCCACGCCCGCCCTCGACCGCGCCGACGTCGACGTGAGGATCAGCGTCGCGCACGGCACCCCGCTCGCGGCGGCGGCCGACGCCGTGCGCGCAGCGGCGAGCGCCGCGCTGCTGCGGTCGACACCGCTCGAGCCGGGCGCGATCGACGTCACGATCGACGACATCCACCTTCCCGACATCGCGGCCGACCCCGCCGCCGAGGAGGAGCGCGCATGAGCGATCCGGCCCAGCTCGCCGCGACCGCCGCCCGCATCGACGACGCGGTGGCCGCCGTGCCCGGCGTGATGCGCCTGTTCCCCGCCGACTCGGCGGCGCAGCGGGCGCTCGCCCAGGTCGCCGACCGCGAGACCCCGCTGCCGAACGCGGCCGTGCGCGGCGACGTGGTCGAGTTGAGCATCGGCGTCGATGCGGTCGCGTCGGCCCGCGAGGTGCTCGCCGCCGTGACCGAGGCCGTGCGGGCCGTCGCCGGCCCGGACGCGCGGGTGCGTATCCGCATCGCCCGGCTCGCGGCCGGCGCGGCCGACGCCGTCTGAGCGGGAGCGGACCGATCCCGTGGTGCAGAGCCTCGAGCTGACCCTGGATGCGCGGCTCGACGCCGCCGTGCGCTCCGAGTGGGCCGCGCTCGCCGAGGCCGGGCTGCCGAGTCAGGCGCAGCACACCGGTGCCAGCAACCGGCCGCACGTGACGCTGCTGGTGCGCGATGCGCTGCCGTCGGCGGGTGCGGCGGTCGAGGGGGTCAGCTCGATCGCCGCCGCGCGTCTGCCCCTGGCGCTCGAACTCGGGGCGCCCGTGCTGTTCGGCGCCGGCGAGCGGCGCGTGCTCGCGCGACTCGTGGTGCCGAGCGCCGAGCTGCTGGCGCTGCACGCGGAGCTGCACGCGGGCGTCGGCCCCGGCGCCGTCGCTGACGCTGACGGGGCGGGCGCCGATGCGCCGCACTCGCGCCCGGGCGACTGGACGCCCCATGTGACGCTCGCGCGGCGCATCCCGCTGGCCCGTCTGGGCGAGGCGCTGGCGGTGCTCGACGCGATCGACCCGGCGCCGGAACTGCGCGGCACAGCAGACGCGCTGCGGCACTGGGACGGCGTCGCCCGCGTCGTCACACCGTTCGGCTGAGCCCGACCCGGAGTGGCATCGCGGACGGTGCGCCGCGCATCCGCCGACGCGCTCAGTGCTCGGCGCCGAGCTCCACGAGCAGCACGCCGCCGATGATCAGCGCGACGCCGAGTCCCATGAGCCAGGTGAAGGGCTCCTTGAACAGGATGCGGCCGGCGATCGCCGTCAGCGCGACCCCGACGGCGGTCCAGATGCCGTAGGCGACGCCGACGGTCATGCCCGACTGCAGGGTGAGCGAGAGCAGGGCGAAGGCGAGCAGGTAGGCCACGACGACGGGCGGGATCCAGCGGCGGCCGTGGTGCGCGGCCATGCGCAGCGCGAGCGTCCCGCTGACCTCGAACAGGATCGCGCCGGCGAGCAGCAGGAAGCTCACTCGGCGACCTCCGCGACCCCCGCGGCCTCCGCGGTTCCGGCCGCCCGCTCCCGCGCCGCCCGCGCGCGCTCGGCCCGCTGCGACCCGAGTTCGACGACGAGCACGCCCGCGATGATCAGCACGATGCCGATGAGCATCGTCGGAGTCAGCGGATCGCCGAACAGCGCGGCGCTCAGCGCCGCGGTCAGCGCGACGCCCGAGGCGCCCCAGAGCCCGTAGGCGACGCCGAGCGGAACGCCCCGCCGCAGCACCTGCGGCAGCAGCGTGAACGCGCCGACGTAGCCGGCCGCGACGAGCGCGAACCAGCCGGGATGCCTCTGCGCCGCGCTCAGCGCGAGCGTCGCCGACACCTCGCACACGACCGCCGCGGCGAGCAGCAGCCAGGGCAGCGCACGAGATGGGACGCGCGGCGAAACGCCGCTCACGCCGGGTCGGTCTTCGCCTGGATGAGCTGGATCAGGTTGCCGCAGGTGTCGTCGAGCACGGCGATCCAGGCCATCCCGATATCCATCGGCGGCTGGGTGAACACGACGCCGAGACCGGTGAGCCGCTCGTGCTCGGCGGCGAGGTCGTCGACCGCGAACTGGGCGAGCGGGATGCCGTCGGCCTTGAGCGCATCCCGGTACGGCTTCACGGCCGGGTGGGCGGAGGGCTCGAGCAGCAGCTCGGGGCCGTCGGGGCTCTCGGCCGACCGCACGGTCAGCCAGAAGTCGTCGCCGAGGGGCAGGTCGTGGTGCTTCTCGAAGCCCAGGATGCGCGTGTAGAAGTCGGCGGCCGCGCGCTGGTCGTCGACGAAGATGCTGGTCAGCTCGATCCTCATGCGCACATCCTGGCGCGCCCCGGTGTCATCGCGGTGATCAGACGGCGACGCCCGATGCGGCGTCAGTCGGTCAGGCCGAGCTCCGCTGCGAGCGCCGTCAGCGCCGGCACCGGGCTCTGCGCGGCCGGCAGGATCTGCACGCACACGTGGTCGGCGCCGCCGTCGAGCTGCGCGTAGACCGCCTCGGCGAGCGTCGCCACGTCGCCGTGCACGACGATCGCGTCGACCAGGGCGTCGCTGCCCGCGCCCGCGACGTCCGACTCCTCGAAGCCGCCGCGCACCATGTTGCCCGCGTAGTTCGACATCGCGAGGTAGCGCTCGAGGAACACCCGCGCGGTCGCCCGCGCCGACACCGGATCGGGGTCGAGCACGAGCGTCTGCTCCGGTGCGATCAGCGGGTCGGGGCCGAGCGCGGCGCGCGCCTCGGCCGACTGCACCGGGATCGTCAGATAGGGATGCGTGCCCGCGCTGCGCTCCGCGGCGAGCGCCAGCATCCTGGGTCCGAGCGCCGACAGCACGCGCGCATCCACCGGAACCCCGCGCTCGTCGAGCACGTCGAGATAGGCGGCCATCGCGTGGAGCGGACGCACCCGCTCGGGCGTCGCCTCGCGGTGCCCCGAGCCGATGCCGAGCAGCAGACGGCCGGGATGCCGCGCCGCGATGCGGTGCCAGGAGTCCGCCAGCTCGGCGGCGTCCGACTTCCAGATGTTCACGATGCCCGTCGCCACGACGAGCGTCGACGTGGCGTCGAGCAGTTCCTCGGCCGCGCGCAGGTCGGAGCCGGGCGAGCCGCCCAGCCAGAGCGCGCCGAAGCCGAGCCGCTCGATGTCGGCGGCGAGCGCCGCATCCACGTCGCCGACGCTGCGCCAGACGCCGACCGGTCCCATGCGCTCGGCCCAGGTCGTCATCACTTCTCCTCGAGGCCGCGGTTCTGCCGGCGGGCGCCGCGCGGAGCCTTGCCGCCGATGAACGAGGCGTCGGAGTCGACCAGGAAGCCCTGCCGCAGCGCCTCGCGCCCGATCAGCATGCGGAAGCCCATCCGGTCGCGATTGCTCAGCGTCACCTCGATCGTGACCGTTCGGCCGACCAGCACGAGCGTCATCTCGACGACGTAGCGGTGCTGCACGTGACCCGACGAGCTGCGCACGGCGCGATGGTCGGCGACCGGGCACTCGACCGCGACCTGGCCGTCGGTCGTGCGCTGCCAGGGACGGATCGTGAACCGCACCCACTCGGCGCCGTCGCGCTCGAAGGGCTCGATGTCGTAGGCGTGGATGGCCGAGGTGCGGGCGCCGGTGTCGAGCTTCGCCTTGATCCAGGGAACGCCGACATCCGGCAGCTGAACCCACTCGCGCCACCCGGCGAGGGTGTTTGAATGAGGGGATGCGTGCACAGCCCCATCCTGCCAGCGCCGCCCCGCCCGTCGCCGACGCCCTCGCCGTCGGCCGGGTGATCCCCCGACACACCGCCGCCTCCGCGCCGACCGCGCGCCCGACCTCGAACGGGATCGACCGATGAAGCTCGCCATCCTGTCGCGCGCACCCCGCGCCTACTCGACCCAGCGTCTGCGCGCCGCCGCCGAGCAGCGCGGCCACGAGGTCAAGGTGCTCAACACCCTGCGCTTCGCGATCGACCTCTCCGGCGACGAGCCCGACCTGCAGTTCCGCGGACGCCGCCTCAGCGACTACGACGCCGTGCTGCCGCGCATCGGCTCGTCGATCACCTACTTCGGCACCGCCGTCGTGCGCCAGTTCGAGCAGATGGACGTCTACACGCCCAACACCGCCAACGGCATCTCGAACGCGCGCGACAAGCTGCGGGCCACCCAGATCCTGTCGCGCCACAGCATCGGGATGCCCGCCACCACCTTCGTGCGCAACCGCGCCGACGTGCGCCCCGCGATCGAGCGGGTCGGCGGCGCCCCGGTCGTGATCAAGCTGCTCGAGGGCACCCAGGGCATCGGCGTCATCCTCGCCCCCGAGGTGAAGGTCGCCGAGGCGATCATCGAGACGCTGCACTCGACCAACCAGAACGTGCTCATCCAGCGCTTCGTGAGCGAGAGCAAGGGCCGCGACATCCGCGCGCTCGTCGTCGGCGACCGCGTCGTCGCGGCGATGCGGCGCCGGGCCGAGGGCGACGAGTTCCGCTCGAACGTGCACCGCGGCGGCTCGGTCGAGCGGGTCGAGCTCTCGCCCGAGTACGAGCAGACGGCTGTGCGCTCGGCGCAGATCATGGGCCTCAAGGTCGCCGGCGTCGACATGCTCGAGGGCGCCGACGGGCCGCTCGTGATGGAGGTCAACTCCTCGCCGGGTCTGCAGGGCATCGAGACCGCGACCCAGCTGGATGTGGCCGGCGCGATCGTCGACTACATCGGCAACCAGGTCGCCTTCCCCGAGATCGACGTGCGCCAGCGCCTCAGCGTCTCGACCGGCTACGGCGTCGCCGAGCTGCTGGTGCGCAACAACGGCGACTTCGTCGGCAAGACGATCGGCGAGTCGAGCCTGTCGGAGCGCGACATCACCGTGCTGACCCTGCACCGCGGAACCCAGGTCGTGCCGAACCCCCGCAACCGCGTCGCGCTCGAGGCCGGCGACCGGCTGCTCTGCTTCGGCAAGCTCGAGGAGATGCGCTCGATGGTGCCCGAGCGCCGTCGTCGCCGCGCCAAGGTGCGCAAGCTGCCCGCCGAGCCGCTGCCCGCGGCGACCGAGGGCTGAGCGGGCGCGCTCAGGTCGTCGACACGGTGCGTGCCGGGATGCGCGGCACCCAGCACCGCACCCGATCCCGGTAGGCGCGGAACTCGTCGCCGAAGCGCCGCTCGAGATCGGCCTCCTCGTGCGGGCGCACGGCGTAGTTCCAGATCACCGAGCCGACGACGGCATAGGCGACGACGAGCCACGAGCCGAGCACGAGTCCGACGGCCGCGCCCTGCACGATGCCGGCGACGGCCATTGGATTGCGCACGAGGCGATACGGCCCGGCGACGACGAGGTGGTTCGCCATCGCCGAGGGCAGCGGGGTGCCGCGCCCGACGATCGCCATGCTCGCCGACGACCACAGCCCGAGCGCGGCCGCGAGCACGAACACGATCGCGCCGACCACCGTGATCGCGAGCGCCGCGCTCGCCGACAGCTCGAGCGCGAGCCGCCAGCGCCGCTCCAGCGCCCGGATGACGAGCGGGCCGACCACGAGGAACAGGCCCCAGAACACGGCGATCTGCGCCGAGATCAGCGCGCCGAGCATTCGCGTCGTCGCGGTGGCGCGCGCCGGGCGGAACGCGAACGGCCCGGCGACGATCCATCGCGTCGGGATGCGCCCCCACAGCAGCAGGGCCAGCGCGAGCGCCGAGCATCCCGTCGCCGCGGCCATGATCAGCACGCCCCAGCCGGCTTCGGTCGTGACGGTCGCGAAGAGCGCCATGGCGATCGCGACGAGCGCCGTCCAGGCGGTCGCGACGATCGCGGCGGGGCGCGCCGCACGGATCGGCAGCGTCGCGGCGAGCGCCGACGCGACCACGAACAGCGGGATGTCGGCCGCGGCGACGAGGCGCGCATCCAGGGAGCCGAGGGTGAGCTCGCGCACGAGCGGGATCGTGAACACGGCCACCCACCACGCGGCCCCGGCGACGGCCTGCACGGCGAAGTACGCGCGCCCCCAGCCCATGCCCGCACGGTACCAGCGGCGCGAGCCGGATCTGCGGGGGGGGGGGGGCTTTTCGCCGACACGCCGCGCGGGGCGGCGTGAGGCACGGCGCGGCCCGCGGCACGGCGTGTCGGCAGAAACCCCTCCGCCCGGTGCTCCCGGCGCGTCGTGCGCGCTCTCGACCCGAACCATCTCAAGGAGTCGCTGTGACTCACGAGGCTGGTGAGCAACATCCGCCCCAGCAGTCACAGCAACTCCGTGAGATGGTTCGGCATCGCGCGAACCGACTCCGGCGGTATCACGACGCGGGCTCAGATCAGGGGATGCTGACCCAGCGCGAGAGCAACGCGGCCAGCTCGACGCGGCGCGCGTCGGCCTCGGCGCCGCCCGGGTCGGGCACGACGAGCACCCCGCGGATGTCGCTCAGCCAGCGCACGAGTCCGGTCGGATCGTCGAGCACCGGGGCGGCGCCGCGGGTCTCGGGCCGATCGGCGCCGAGGTGCAGCACGACCTGCACGACGCCCTCGCGATTCTGCACGTTCATGGTCACGCGGTCGGCGTCGCCTCGGGCGTAGCTCGGCGCGTTCCACTTGATCGACTCGGTGAGGCGCGGTTCGACCTCGAGCAGCAGGGCGCGCATCCACTCGGCTCGGGCACGCCGGTCATCGTCGAGCGCGGCGAGGAAGTCGTCGACGCTGGCGTGCTTCGCAGGCATGGGCCGATCATCCCGAGCCGGATGCGCGCGCGTCAACGCGCACCGGCACCGCACCGCGGCGCCACGGCATCACCGCGCACCGATCAGCCCTCGCCGCTGTCGCCGGCCGGGCGTAGCATCGCCGCATCAGCGCGGCCGGGCGCTCGTCGACCCGACCACGAGGAGCCCGGTGCCCGTCAACAGCGACCCGCAAGACGGTGTGGATGCGGCGGCCCGCGCCCGCCGCGGCTACTCCGCCGACTGGCATCCCGTGCTCTCGGCCGACGAGGTCGAGCCGGGCACCTGGGTCATGCGGTCGCAGGTGCGCGACTACGCGATCATCCGGATGCTGCGCATCGGCGACGAGGTCGGCTACCGCGCCGTCACCTGGGCCGAGCGCAGCGCCGACCGGCGGCTCGTGGGCTACTACCGATCGCTGCGGGCGGCGTGCGCGGCGGCCCACCAGGTCTTCCTGGCCGGGCACGCGCGGGCGGGCGGGATCAACGGGCAATGACCGCCGAGCTGCGGCGTCGCGGGTCCGCGTCGCGGTTCCGCGGGTCCGCGGGTCCGCGTCTCGGACCGTCGCTCAGGGGCGCGAGAGCAGCCAGCGCGACACGCCGTCGGTCGCGCGGTCGACCGTCACCCCGGTGTAGTCGGCGAGGCGAACGAGCGGCTCGGTCGTCGCGGAGGCATGCGCGCCGACCACCACCGTGCGCGCGCCCGAGGCGACGGCGCTGAGCAGGCCGGCCTCGGCATCCTCGAACGCGGCGCAGTCGCCGGCGTCCACACCGAGAGCGGCGGCCGCCGCGAGATAGGCGTCGGGATGCGGCTTGCCGCGCTGCACGTCCTCCGCCGTCACCACGACCGGCGGCACGGCGACGCCCGCGGCGGCGAGGCGCACGAGCGCGAGGTCGCGCGGTGCGCTCGTGACGAGGGCGACCGGGGCGTGGAGCGCGAGCAGCGCATCCATCACGGCCGCCGCGCCGGGGATCTCGACGATGCCCGCCGTATCGGCGGTCTCGCGCCGCACCAGCTCGGCCGCGATCGCGCGCTGCTCGTCGTCGCTGCGCTCGGGCAGGAAGCGCCGCACGGTGTCAATCGCCTGCACGCCGTGCGACACCGCGAGGATCTCCGCGGCGTCGAGGTCGTAGGCGGCGGCGAAGTGGGCCCACTCCTGCTCGACCACGGCGTGCGAGTCGACGAGCGTGCCGTCCATGTCGAAGAGGAATCCGGCGGCGGTGATCTCGATCGGCACGCTCCGACGCTACCGGGCCGAGTCGGGCAAGCGGCTCAACCGAGTCCGTCGCTCGTCGCCGCGAGCAGCGGGCCCGAGCCGCCGCACGACGCCGTTGCGGATGTCCCACTCCAGAGCACGTCCCGCCTCGCGGTCGGTGAGGATCGAAGTGCCCATGTCAGCCGGATAGCCGCGGATGGTCTCGAGGATCTGCTGCGTTCACGACGACGGCCTCGCTGGCGCCGAGCTTGAGGTCGTCGACCTCGTTGCCGCTGATCGTCAGGTTCGTGATCGCGGCGCTCGCGTTCGTGCCGTAGACGGCGATGCCGTGCGCGTTCATGTCCATCGACCCCGTGGTGGCGTTGTCGTTGCCGAGGTGGTGAACGCGGCTGCCGCGTTCATGACGCGCGCAGCGGGAGTGCGCGCGAACCCGAACCGTCTCAAGGAGTTGCTGTCACAGGAGTGGCTCGTGTTGCTCACCAGCCACATCTGTGACAGCAACTCCTTGAGACGGTCGGTGGATGCGCGCCCCACGCCCCGAGAAAGTCGGCGGGGCCTTCGACGGAGGCCTGCGCTCAGCGCCGAACCGAGTACTGCGCGATGATCACGCCGGTCGTCGTCGCGACCGAGCGCTCGAGCCGCAGATCGCTGCGGTCGCCCTCGCCGAACAGCCGCGTGCCGGCGCCGAGCACGATCGGGTGGATCTGCAGCGTGTACTCGTCGACGAGCCCGGCGGCGTGCAGCGCGCGCACGAGCTCGCCGCTGCCGATGATCGAGATCGCGCCGTCGACCTCCTGCTTCAGCCGGCCGACCGTCTCGACCGCATCCCCCGCCAGCAGGGTCGAGCTCGGGAACGCGAGCGTCGTCGCGGGCGACCGCGAGACGACGTACTTGGATGCCGCGACCAGGTGGTCGGTGAACGGGTTCGGCTCGTCGACGGCGGTCCAGTGCCCGAGCACGTCGCGGTAGGTGCGGTGCCCGAAGAGCATCACGCCGCCCTGGCTCATGCCCTCGCTCATGAAGCGGAACGAGACGTCGTCCTGGTAGCCGTCGCCCCATCCGCCGCGGTCGAAGCCGCCGCGCGTGTCCTCATCGAGCCGCCCGAGCCCCTGCATGACGCCGTCGAGACTGACGCTCTCGGTCACGCTGAGGGATGCGGTCATCGGGTCCTCGCCTTCGGGTCGCCGGATGCGCGGGATGCGCGGCGCAGGTCGGCCGTGCCCGCCGGCGCTGGTCGTCCACCGTGCCGGTCGGCCGCCGCGCGCAGTCTTTCCAGACAACGCCGCCGCGCGCCTCCTGTCAATGCCTCGACGCGGCGCCGAACCGGGCGGATGATGCCCGCATGACCCCGCACCAGAGCGCCCGCGATCGAGACCTCGATCCTGCCGAGCGCTGGCTGATCGTCGACGGGCGGCGTTGGCGGCGCACCGACCCGATGCTCGATGCCGAGACCGTCGCGAGCCTGCGCTCGCAACTCGGGCGCGGGCGCGCGGCCGTGAAGTCGGCGAAGGCGGCCGACGACGATGCCGCTCTCGAGCAGGCGCGCCGACGCGTGCAGCTCGCGAAGCTCGGTCTCGGCGAGCGCGGCCCGTACTGGTGGGATCGCCCGGTGGCCGAGCGGCGCGAGCAGGCGCGGCACGCGCTCGACCTGCTGCACCGCTGAGGCGGCGGAGCGCGGCCCTCAGCCGCGCTCGCGCCGCAGCACGTGCAGCGTCACGCCCGACGCGAAGGGCCGCACCTCGAGGCGCTCGAGCGTCGTCGGCGGAAAGCCCTCGGGGAACAGCTTCTTGCCGGCGCCGAGCACGATCGGGTAGATCATCAGCCGGTACTCGTCGACGAGATCGTGCTCGGCGAGCGAGCGGATGAGACCCGAGCTGCCCCACACGCGGATCTCGCCGTCGGGCTGCTGCGGCGGCCGCGCCTTCAGCTCGGCGACCGCAGTCGCGAGGTCGGGCCCGAGCAGCTCGCTGTTCTTCCAGCTGAGGTCGGCATCCGTGAGGGTCGACGACGCGACGTGCTTCGTGACCCGGTTGTAGCGGCGGGTCAGCTCGCCCTCGAAGCCGGGTGCGTCCTCGGGCCACACACCCCAGGCGCCCTCCCAGATCTGGTAGGTCACGCGGCCGAGCAGCAGCGCCTCGGTGCGCGACTCCCACTCGCCGATCAGGGCGCCGCCCTCGTCGTCGCCGTGCTCGGCATCCCAGTCCATCGACCAGCCGCCGTGGGCGAAGCCGCCCTCGAGGTCCTCGTCGCTGCCGCCCGGCGCCTGCATCACGCCGTCGAGCGTGAGGAACTCCTGCACCACGATCCTGCCCATGCCGATCACATCCTCGTGTCTGGTGAGATGCGCTCAGAGTACGACGGTGGATGCGCGGCCGACAGTGCTCTCAGCGGGCCCGACGCGCTCCGAGGCCGACGCCGACGAGCACGGTCGCGAGCCCGAGGAACGTGACGGCGATCGCGACGGCCAGCACCGTCGCATCCATCGGCAGCATCGCGCACGCCGCGGGGCTGTCGTCGTAGGGGCACGTGCGCCAGGGCTGGAACAGGTAGACCAGCGACACGGCCGCCGATCGCCGCGACGACGACGCCCGACAGCAGCACTCGGCGAGCGGCCCTCATGCTCTCGAACCTAGGCGGATGCCAGGCGCAGCGGATCAGCCGCGAGGATGATCCGCTCACGATGCCGGGGCAGCCAGCGCGACGCCGTCGGCAGGGCGCACTCGGCTGAGTTCGCCAGCCGCACGACCTCAGCCCCGCGCCGCCTCGGCGACCAGCCGCCGCTCGACCGCGTCGAGGGCGCGGTCGGAGTAGCGCCGGGCTGTGCGCTGGGCATCGCGCAGCTCGGCGCGGTGCTCGGGTGCGCTCTCGCCCAGCATCCGGAGCGTCTTCTGCAGCCGCATCTGCACCTCGACCATGCCGGCGCCGTCGCGCGCGATCGGGCGGAAGGCATCCACCAGCAGCTCGTCGACGCCCGGCGCGGGCATCGACACGCGCGGGAACCGCACCTCGGTGTCGGGCTCGACCGCGAGGGCCTGCGCGAACACCCGGTGCAGCGCGGCGATGACCTCGATCGCGGTGCCGGGGTCGTTCGTCGATGGCGAGAGCGCCCGGCTCGCGATCTCGGCCAGAGCGATGACTCCGAGGCGCGGGTCCTGGTCGTAGCTGCGGTGCCGCTCGATCGTGAACGCGTGGCGGATGCGCGTCGCCAGATCGTCGTCGAGCCCGTCGCCGTCGGCGTCGCGGCGCGGAGCGCGATCGGTGCCGCGGGCGACGAACGCGACCGGCGACGACGGCCCCGCGATCGCGCCGGGGAGGGCGGCGATGTGGATGTCGAGGCCGGCATCCTCGGCGATGTCCGACAGCGTCTCGAGGTCGACGACGGTGACATAGCCGGTCGACTCGGCGAACACGGCGGTCGCGCCGCGCGCCGGGGCCGCGGCGATCCGCGCGCCGAGAGCGGGCTCCTTCGCCCAGCGCTGCAGCCCGGCGAGGGTGGCGGTCTCGACGCGGTCGATCACGTCGGACATGCGGCCGAAGTCGGAGAGGTGGCCGATCCAGCGCACCAGGGTTCCGACGATGATCGCGATGACGACCAGCGTGCCGCCGAACAGGATGGTGCGACCCGACGCCGAGTAGTAGCCGGTCGACAGCGCGATGATGCCGACCAGCGAGAACGCGAAGGCGCCGAGGAAGGTGGCGAGCGAGTTCTGCGAGGTCGGGTCCTGCACGAGCAGCTGGGTGGCGCGCGGCGTCGCGATCGACGTCGCCGACGAGTAAGCGGTGACCATCGTCGTCAGCGAGAAGGTGGTGACGGTCAGCATCGCCGTGGCGATGATCTGCAGGATCGAGCCGGCCGAGTCCTGGCCGAGGTCGAATCCGGCGTCGACGTGGATGAGCGGCCCGAGCAGTCCGGCGGCGAGGGCCAGCACGACTCCCGCGACCGTGAAGATCAGCGCGCGCACCCACACCCGTCGGGTGAGGAAGCGGAGGGCGGTTCTCAGAGCGGCGCGTACGACAACATTCTGTCGGCCGCGCCGGGCTCCCGACGCATCCGGCTGCCCGATGCGCCCCGCATCCCGCCGAGCGGCGCGCTGCGCGTCAGGCCGCCCGCCCCGACAGAGCCGTCAGGCCGCCAGATGGAACGTGCTCGCGAAGCGGTCGAGCAGCTCGCGCCGCCCGCCGAGCACCTCGATCACGCCGGTGTCGATCGCGCGGTCGGGGGCGAGCTCGCCCGAGATGAGGCGCCGGATGCCGGGCCCCGCCGCGAAGGAGAGGTCGACCGACGCGGCGAGCGCCGCATCCCGCGTCACCTCGAGCAATCCCCCGGCGACATGGATGCGCAGCTCCGCCCCCCCGAAGCGCGCGCCGTAGTCCGTGGCCGGCAGGCGCGCCGCGACGTCGGCCCGGAAGGCCGTTCGCAAAGCCATCGTCATCGAGTCGGGGGTGACGATCTGCTCGTCGCGCGGGTCGCCCATCGCCTTGAAGCCCCAGGTGCCGAGCGCGAGCACGACCGGCTCGAGCTCGCGACCGTAGTCGGTGAGCTCGTAGACGACGATGCGCGAGCGCGGTCCACGGCGGATGATGCCGGCCTCCTGCAGCTCCTTCAGCCGCGCGGCGAGGATGTTGCTCGGGATGCGCGGCAGGCCCGCCGCGAGCTCGCCGTAGCGGCGCGGCCCGACGAGCAGGTCGCGCACGATGAGCAGCGCCCAGCGCTCGCCCACGAGCTCGAGAGCTCGCGTGACGCCGCAGTACTGCCCGTACTCGCGCGCGGCCATGCCCGTCTGCCTTCCCTGCTGTTGTCCGGTGCCGGTACCGCTGCCGCCGTCGCCGGTCGGCTCAGGCCTGCGGCGCCGCGTCGGCCGGCGCGCTGTCGCTCATCGCGGCCTCGGGTCCCTGCGCGGCGGCGACCGGGTCCATCCACCCGAACTCGAGGATGTTGCCGTCGGGATCGGTGAGCTGGCGCTGGTACATGAAGCCGTAGTCCGAGGCCTCGCGCGCCTCGCTGCCGCCCGCGGCGAGCCCGGCGGCGACCACCGCATCCACGGCCTCGCGGCTGTTCTGGAACAGCGCGACGGCCACCGACGGGTTGGTCGCCGGGTCGCCGAGCGGCAGATCGGTGAAGGTCTGGAAGTACTCGCGCACGAGGATCATGAAGTAGCTGTGGTCTTCTTCGACGACGACGCAGGCGGCGTTGTGGTCGGTGAAGAGCGGGTTGATGCTGAAGCCGAGCGCCTCATAGAACGCCTTCGCGCGCTCCAGGTCGGTCACCGGCAGGTTGACGAACATCGTGGTCATCTCTGAACTCCTCGTATGGGTCCGCTGCCGGACGGCATGTGGACGGTGTACACACACTTGCAAAAAACAAGTGGGTGCGTCAAGAGGGAATCTCAGGCGGAGCGGAGCTCAGGCGCGGCGGCGGAAGTAGCCGTTCGCTCCCCCGACGAACGACAGCACGATCGCCAGCACATAGAACGCGATCGTGAACCACGAGGTGCCCTGCCCGTTCGAGCCGCTGTTGACGGCGCCGATGATCGCGAGGATGCCGATGATGGTCAGCAGGATGCGCGCCCAGTTGCGCCCCTGGGCGAACTTCACGAGCACGGCGATCTGCACGACCGCGATGATCAGCGCCACGATCGCGCCGCCGAGCAGCAGGGCACCCGAGGTGCCGCTGGCCGCCGCCGCGGCGCCGGCCGCTCCGAGGGCGACGAACCCGATGATCGCGCCGATGATGCCGAGGATCGCGGCGAGCACCCACAGGATGAGGGCGGCGGTGACGGTGCCGGGACGCGACATGAGGAGCTCCGATCCGACCGCGACGCGATGCGGCGCCCGCCGGGTCGACGGGGCTCGCGCGGCCTGAGCCGACGCTAGCGACGCGGGGCCGCGCATCCACGGGTCACCCAGTGCGCGCCCAGGTGGGCGTCGTCGCGCGACGGGCGAGCAGCCGGTCAGCCGGCGGCGGTGCGGATGCGCACCTCGCGCTCCATGCGCGCCTCGTGACGGGCGCGCCCCTTGACCGCCTCGGCCTCGCGGTTCTTCGGCGGCGCGTTCGTCACCAGGGCGTCGAGCAGGTGGCGCGTGGCGTGCGCGATCTCGTCGATCGCACGCTCGAACGCCTCGGTGTTCGCGCGGGAGGGATGCGTCGATCCGCTGACCTTGCGCACGAACTGCAACGCGGCCTCGCGCACCTCGTCATCGGTCGTCGGCGGCTCGAAGTTGTGGAGCACGCGGATGTTGCGGCACATGCCCGGGACGATACGCCGCGGCTCCGACGACATCCAAGCCTGCGCATCCACGCCCCCGAACGGGCGACTGCCGAGGGATGCTCGACGGTGACTAGCGTGTCGCCAGCGCGGCGGCGCGGAGGCGTCGCGCAGTGGACCGATCAGCGCCAGCCCGCCGCCCCGATCGACAGCCCGTCGGCGCTGATCGACCACATCCGGGCGGATGCCGTGGCCGGCGGCCAGGCGCGCCCCGCCGCGAACGGCATGAACTACGTCGTGCTCAAGGAGAAGCTGTGGGGCACCGGCTCGGGCAACCTCACCGAGCTCGAGAAGGCCATCAACGCGCAGGCCTCGCTCGGCTACCGACTGCACACCATCAGCACCGCCTCGTCGGGCAGCAAGGGGCTCGCCGGCGGCGACCGCATCCAGGCGACGATGGTGTTCGAGAAGCTGACTTGAGACGACGCGTGCCCTAGCGCCGTTCGTGAGCATCGGGATGCTCGCCTAGCCTGCGGGGATGAGCTCCGCCGCTGACCTGCTTCGCACCCTGATGCGCGAGACCCCCGACTTCCCCGAGCCGGGGATCGTGTTCCGCGACCTGACGCCGGTGCTCGCCGACGGCCCGGCGCTCGCTGCGCTGGCCGACGAACTGGCGGCGCCGTTCGGCGGCGGCTACGACATCGTCGCGGGCGTGGAAGCGCGCGGCTTCCCGCTGGCGGCGGCGATCGCGGCACGCACCGGACGCGGCACCCTGCTCGTGCGGAAGGCGGGCAAGCTCCCCGCGCCGGTGCTCAGCGAGCACTACGGGCTCGAGTACGGCACCGACACGATCGAGGTGTCCGCCGGACTCCTTCCGCCCGGAACCCGGGTGCTCCTCGTCGACGACGTGCTCGCCACGGGTGGCACCCTCGCTGCCGCGCACCGTCTCATCCAGTCGGCGGGATGGGTCGTCGCCGGCACCGCGGTCGCGCTCGAGCTCGGCGACCTCGACGGACGAGCTCGGCTCGGCGCGCCTGTGCATGTCGTGCTGACCGTGTAGCGCAGCACGGCCGTGACGATGCGAAAGGCCCCGATCCTCGTGAGGATCGGGGCCTTTCGACTGGCGGTACCGGTGGGATTTGAACCCGAATCCCACGCACGCGAGTTGCGCTGCTCGGCGAAGTTCGCATCGATTTCGCTATCGCACGGTCACACGAAATGACGTGCGTTGAGGCGCGTTCCCGGCGATTTGTGTCCAATCTGTTCCTGGCGGAGCAAGGCCAGCTTGTGTGTCCATCGATGAGAGTTCCGGCGGGAGAGGATCTATCTCTCAGACCGCGCAAGCGCCTCATCGAGTCCATACGAGGGGTGCTTCAATAGCTCGTCGAGAGCATCCAGCAAGGCCGACGAGTCGTCCCCTGACCCACGTTGAGCGAGTCCTCGGAGAATGACAGCGGCAAGCTCAGCCGCTTCGAAACCCCGAAGGGAGGGACCCTCCTCGACCTGGTTGGTTACCGCCACAGTCAGTGCAACAACGAGATCATCCACGCGTTCGCGAGCCTGGGACAGTAGCCGAATAGTCCCATGGAGGTCGGAGCTTGCAGCCGGCGAGTCGAGCAGATCCCGGATCAACCCCGACGCTCGAAGGAAGGAATCTGCGTCCACGCTGCGCACGAATGACGCCGCTGCATTCCGCACTTCAGCGGAGGAATGGTGAAATAGCTGACCGAGCGATTCGGACGCGAGTTGCGGATTGTCGGCGACGACGACCCGCGCAGCGCAGACCCTTGCCACGGCTTCGCTCGTTTCTTCGTCTGCGTTTAGGAGTAACCACCGGAGCGCGTCTTCGCGGTTCCATTCGAGCGCACCGAACGCCACTACGATCGCCGCGCCGATACGCGTCTTCGGATTCGGCGACTCGGTTGCGCGAAGGCACACCTCCATGACGCGATCCGCATCAACGTATCCCCAGGCGAGGCACAAGGACTGGACTGGGCCAAAGGCGAGCATCTCCGGGTGGTGGTCGAGCATCTCGTTTGCAGTTTTGGCCGCGTCGTCCGGGTGAGTGCGCATCACCGCACGGACCAATTCCGACGCCATTACCCGAACTGGTAGAGCAGGATCCCGCGCCAACTCGGCCATCGCGCCGAGGCAAAGCTCTGCGCGACGAGATCCCAAGTTTGCGTAGATAAGCCCTGCCAACGCCTCGCACAACGAACCGCGCGCCGTGTTCAAACCCGAGGTCACAACATCTGATATCGTCGCGCCGTCCTCGGTCGAGCTGCGGATTCGAATCCCATCGTCGCCCGGTGCAGGATCGCTCGACGTAACGGCTCGATCAGCAAGGGTCGAGACGAGATCGTCAGGGACATCTTCTCGGACCTTCTGCAGCGCAAACCCAAGCCATCGGTCGACTGCGGGCGCCCTGCGTTCCGCTGACCATCGAACTGCCCGGAACACCTCATTGGGGTCGTCAATGGTTGTCGATTCGCCAAGCCCGAGGAGAATATCGGCCAGATAGGCCGGATTGATCGAGTCATCAATTCTCAATGCGAGTCGCGCGAAGCGGGCGGGATCCTTCACCGTCTGCGCCCGTAGAACCTGCCCTAGTTCGTGCAGCCCACCTCGCTCGAGGGCCACTCGCTCCTCTTCCTTATAGCGACGCATGGCGTTCAGCCAGTGACGGTCATTCATGCGGTCCGCGCGATCCGCATCGATTGGAGACTCGACCGAGTAGCTAAAGATTCCGCGCGGAGGCCTAGGCGTCGCCCCGAACTTTCTCTGGTATTCGGCGAGTCTTCGCGCCCCGGTCTGAGACAGGCGGCCTTCTGGAATGGCGGAAAGCAGGTCATACGCGAATCGACCGTTCGGCCGCCGTTGCCCCGGGAGGTTCAAATCGCGGACAAGATCTTCAATCTCCGATAGATCACTATCGCTGAAAAAACGAATTGAAGCGGCCAACAGGTCGCGCGAAATCCATACCGGACTGTCGTAGTACCCGAGCGTCAGAACGAGGGCATTTCCTCGCAAGAGCTCGCTCGACTCGCTGTGAAAGTGTTGCGGGGCCGACGTGTACACCTTTGCAATCAGAGTCAGGAGGTCCGTGTTCCTAGTGCCGACGAACGGTTCCAGTAGCGACAGCACTTCCGCGGGGTCTTGCTGTCCCAACCGCACCAGTGCGCTCAGCGTCGACTCCCAGATGGCCTCGCCTCGACTGTCCCGACTGTGCGCATTCACAAACCCACTGACGAACGATGGATCCGGGGACTGGGAAAACCCGTAGTCGTCAGCCACGCGGCCCAGGGCGTCGATGAAGGGGAGGGTCAGAGTGGCGAACTCTCGAGGTCGTTGTTCCGCCAGCCACTGTGCGAAGTCATCCAGGCCGTCATCATGAGCGGCCAACGCTGCCACGCGTCCCAGGCTGTCTGTTCGCTCGTCCGAAAGCGCCCCAAGGAGGTACCCGCGAAGCACCGCGAGGCCGATCTCGGTGTCCGCGACCTGATGAACCAGCAGCCACCATGCCTGCGCGGTGTCCTCAAAGAGGACTCCCTGTTCTGCGGCAGTCAGAACCAGTCGACGCGCCCTGGTCTCTTTGAGGAATGGTTCGGCGTGTAAGACACTCCGGATCGCGTGAAGTCGCTCATCGGGCTTCATCGCCCGGATGAGCTGCACGGCTCGGGCCGGATTCTCAAACGCATGAGCGACGAGCGCGCGCTGGCCGTTCGGGTCACGAGCCGAGAGCCACCGGTCGAGCAAACCCCGCCGGTCCAGCAGCTCAGCCCACCTGTACATACCCCACGCCGGCGAGCACCGCACTTGAAGATCATCGTCCGCGAGCGCAAGAAGAAGGAGACCGAGTTCGTCGTCTCCGGGTTGACGATCGTCGATCAGCACAGATATGGCTGCCTGCTTCAGATGAAATCGCACCCATCCAGAGAAGAGGACTAGTCGCATTTCTTGGTTATAGGCGGCGCGGTCTACGAAACGAAGATGGGTAAGCACTTGTCGCAGTTGTCCCCGGACGAACAGTCCCTGGTCCGCGCGCAGAAGCTCCTCCAGCGGGCGTCCTTGGCGAACCCAACGTCGAGCAAACGAATAGTCAAAGAAGGACTCGTGGAAAAACCCGACCAATGGACCGTCACGCACCAAGACCCGCTCCGAGACCAAGACGTCTGCATCAGCCGCGAGGGCGCCCTCGTCAAAGATGTGCGCATGCACTGCTAGGCGTCGGGAGGCTGCGATCTTGGACGCCAAAAGATCGACGACATCGACGAACCTCGTGCCGCGTCGACGCGCCTCGACTTCGCGCCGCTTCGCGTCCCAGAACGCCTCGAGCAACTCATGGTCGGAGTTCCATCCCAACCCAGACATTCTTGCGTTCAGATACATAGTCAGGTTGATCGGTGCGCGCAGGATCTCGCGTTGGGTCGCCGACAATGCATCCGGGTCGACCTCGCACGCGCGGAGGACAGATGCGACCTGCTCTTCCTCGAGCTGCCGCATTACGACGGTGGGAGTCGCATCGCCTTTGTCTAGCTGTCGTAGTCGGCTGTCGTTCTCCAGGTCGAAGCTCCTGCAGACAATGACCACCCTCATCTGCGGGAAGGCTCCTGCTTCGACTAGCAGGTCGAGTAGCCGGTCAAAGCCTTCCGGTGCACGTCCAGACACGAGACTGACCGCATCGGCCTGCTCGATGACCAGCAGGCACTCGCGCCCCGCGGCCGCTGCTCCGAGCGTTGCCACCGGAGACTCAGTGAGCCCGAGCGCCGCGCCGACAGAGGAGGTCGTCGACCAGTCTTCGATTCGATCGAGTCGCAGGGGAAGGACTGCGACGTCGGCCGCTTGGAGTCGACGTGTGACTTGTTGAGCCACGACGCTCTTTCCGCTTCCAGCATCCCCGACCAAGAATGTGATCTTCGAGTGGGATACGGCCGCCAATATCTCATTGGCCTCTGTCCGCTCGATACCAGGCTCGAACATCTGTGCAACGACGGCCTGCGACCAAGAAGTCGCATGAGATTCTGCATCGAGACTCGGTGTTCGACCGCCCGCGGCGCTGAGCCCTGACTTGTTCAGACGGCGAATCAGCCGGCCACGATCGAGCGGCACGCCCAACTCGTGAAGAGCGATGTCTTGAAGAGCGGCACTGGTCAGCCGGCCTTCACCGGAGATCAACACCCGCGAGAGAGTCAAATTGTCCGTCACAAGCTGTGCTGGATCGATCGTCCGAAACTCACACCCGCGCAAGGTTTCCCAGGCGACGGTGGAAGAACCGAGGGCCGTGGACACGGCAGTGAAGCCCTCAACCAACTTCTGGCTTGTGAGCTGCCCAAGCACGAACCGATCCACGTCGTCGCTTCGACGAGCGCGTTGGGCTAGCTCCTGAGCGAGCGGCGCGGGAGTCGACGAGACGAAAACAAACTTGCGATGCGCAGCAACGTGCGAGGCAGCCGAGGACCAAATGCTTTCAGCCTCAAGCGCCGACAGAGTCCATGACGTCTGGATTCCGTTCTGAAGTTTGACCTGGTGAGCCTCGACTTCGCCGGCCGCCCCAACAAGAAACTCGACGCCCTCACCGTTGACTAGCGGCTCGATCTCGATCCACTCAGCGACTCCCGAGAGCACGGAGAACATCTGACGGACTGTCCATCTGGCCTCAAAGAGATTTCCGAGCTTGTCGGCTTCTCCGCCCGCTCTTGGCGCCAACCGCCTGCACCCCTCTCGCGCCGTTCGACTCAAGTTCGGGCAGCCGAAATCCGACGAAGCTCGGTGTCTGGCGCCGCACTAGTCCGATCCTCCGTCATCATGGCCCCATCGGAGTCAAGCAACTCCGCGCATGCATAAAAGCTCCGTGCCGGACAACGATGAGGCCGCGGCCCACGTCGAGCCCTCCGATGCCGCAATTGCAAGGGCAGGTGCCCTCACAGCCGCTGCACTTGAGCGAATCGCGATCGAAGACGGAACGTTTCTCGGTCTCCGAGCCCAGGGTGAGTCGTGGGAGGCAGGCAATCTCGAATCGCACAGGTGCCAGCGTCGAGCGCATCTACGCAGATCTGTTTGACGACCATCTCGACGCCGTCGCTACGGCCCTCGACGCTGCGCGTGCCGCGCGGTCTGTGTCCAAAGTGTGGCCATAAGACGGCTACTAGAGAGCGAAGACCCCCTGAGATCCCCGGAATTCCGGTGATCTAGGGGGCCTTCGGTGGCGGTACCGGTGGGATTTGAACCCACGGATGGCTTGCACCATCACATGTTTTCGAGACATGCTCCTTCGGCCGCTCGGACACGGTACCGCCGACGAGTCTAGCCCAGACGCGAGGGTGCTCGTGACCGCGGGCGACGAGAGACGCCGGCCGCGCATCCGTCAGCCGTCGAGCTCGTGGAAGTCGATCTCCCGAGACCCGTCACCGACCGCGCGCGTCTGCGACGGCGAGCAGCCCTGGCTCTCGTACGTCCAGTCGGCGAGAGCCTCCGTAGTCGGCTTGCGATCAAGCCGCAGAACGAAGCAGACGTGAGCAGGATGCTTCCCACCAACCGCGAGCACGGTCGCGAAGCGCGTCGAGACGCCGTCCGGCGAGACCTGCGCGGGTCCGTAGGCGAGGCCGTCGACGTCGAGGTCGGCGAGAGCCGTGCCCGCGTCGGGGAGGCCGGCCACCGCATCCGCGAACGGATATCCGCGGTCGGCGCGCAGCCCCTCGTCGATCGCGTCGTTGAGCGCGAACATGCGGGTCAGGGTCGCGTCGTCGACCGACGACCCGCCCTGGAGCGATGGGTCGACGCCGCCGCTCTCCCGTTCCTCCCGATAGCGCACATACGCGGATGCCAGCAGGAAGAGGAACACCAAGATGGCCAGGATCGCCAGCAGAGTGAACATCGCCGCCCGATCGCGACCCGCCTCCTCCTCGAGGCGCCGACCTCGCGCGAACTCGCGCCCGTCCTGGTCGTCATCCACCTTTCGAAGCTAGCTGTCGCACCCGCCGCTCGACTCCGGCGCAGCACGGGTCTAGGTTCGGTCGCGGCCCCCGTTCGGGGGCCACGCGACCACCCGACTGCACACCCAGGGAGAGTTCCGTGTCGTTCCTGCGTTCTCGCACCAGCCGCACCACCGCATCCACCGCCGCCCGCAGCGCCATCGCGCTCGCACTCGGGCTCGGCGTCGCCCTCGCCGGCGCGACGACCGCGCAGGCGCACGGCAGCGACCACGGGGGCGGCTACGGCGGAGGCGGCTCGGGCGGCAGCAGCGGCCACGGCGGCTGGCAGGGCGGCTCCCCCACCTGGCCCGGCTCCGGCTGGGGCGTCGACGACAGCAAGCTCACCCCGCGCACCACCTTCACGATGGCGCCCGACGGCTCGAGCGGCGCGACGCAGGGCGGCGAGGGCATCCCGAACATCGACAGCGTCAAGAAGACGATCGCGACCTACTACGGCGACCCCGGCACCGGCATCGCGAACAAGACCGACTCGCCCTACATCCGCGAGATGGATGCGCTGACCGCCGCCGAGACCGCGAAGCTGAAGCCCGCCTACGATGCCGCGATCGCCGCGGGCCAGAAGCCGGCGATCGTGCTCGATGCCGACGACACCACGCTCTGGACCTACGACATGGAGGTCGCGGACATGAAGTTCGTCTTCGACCCGGCCGAGCAGGACGTGTGGGTTCAGGATCAGCGCTTCCCGGCCACGCCCGGCATGCTCGCCTACGTCAAGGCCGCACACGACCTCGGCTTCACGATCTTCGGCCTCACCGGCCGCAACGACGACCAGAAGGATGCCACGGTCGGCAACCTCGACAAGCTCGGCTACGAGGGCTTCAGCACCCAGAACTTCTTCACGAAGTGGACCGGCGTGGGCGCCTCCCAGCAGCCCGACTACATCAGCTGCGCCGCGGCGAAGTGCACGACCGTGGAGTACAAGGCCGGCACGCGCAAGCACATCGAGCAGGACCTCGGCTACACGATCACGGTCAACCTGGGCGACCAGTTCAGCGACCTGCAGGGCGGCTTCGCCGAGCGCGCCGTCAAGCTGCCGAACCCGACCTATTACCTCCCGTCGACGAACCTGCCGGGCGTGAGCGAGCCGAACCTGGCGCCGCGCACGCAGTTCACGATGGCGCCCGACGGCTCGAGCGGGGCGACGCAGGGCGGCGAGGGCATCCCGAACATCGACAGCGTCAAGTCGACGATCTACACCTACTACGGCGACCCCGGCACGGGCATCGCGAACAAGACCGACTCGCCCTACATCCGCGAGCTGCGCTCGATCGTGTCGAAGCAGATCCCCCGCGTCGCGGCCGCCTGCTACCTGGGCGCGAAGCTGCACAAGAACCCGGCCATCGTGCTGGATGCCGACGACACCACTTTGTGGACGTACGACATGGAGGTCGCCGACATGAAGTTCGTCTTCGACCCGGCCGAGCAGGACGTCTGGGTGCAGGACCAGCGCTTCCCCGCCACGCCGAGCATGCAGTCGCTCGTCTCGGTCGCGAAGAAGGCCGGCTGCACGATCGTCGGCCTCACCGGGCGCAACGACGACCAGAAGGATGCGACCATCGCCAACCTGGCGAAGGTCGGCTACTCCGGATTCACCGCCGAGAACTACTACACGAAGTGGACCGGGGTCGGGGCGTCGCAGCAGCCGTCGTACATCCACTGCGCCGCGGCGAAGTGCACGACCGTCGAGTACAAGTCGCAGACCCGCGCGCACGTGCAGGCGAAGGACGGCGGCAAGCACACGATCGTCGCGAACTTCGGCGACCAGTACAGCGACCTGCTCGGCGGCTCGTCGCTGAGCGCGGTCAAGCTGCCTAACCCGACGTACTACCTGCCGTGATCCGCTGACACGGGATCGTGAGTTGCCCACTTCCGCGGCTTGTCGTCGACGAGGTACCGCGGAAGTGGGCAAGTCACGTATTCCGGGTGGCGCACGCATCCCCCTGGCCGGTGGATGCGCATCTCCGCGTCGAGCATCCGCTCACGAGCCTCGGGGTGGTGGCGCACCGGGCGCATAGGTTTCACCGAGACTCGGTTCCTACCTTCGAGACATGCCCGAACGACGGGCTTGGATCTCGGAGGACAGCATGGACGAGCAGGACCGCCGGAGTGGTGATCCGGCGCAGGACGCCGCCGTGCAGCCCGAGGTCCGGGTGGGCGACACCGCCCCGGAGAGCGGAGTGCAGCCGCCGACCGGAGCCGAGTCGGAGACCGCGCCCCAGATCGCCGGCGAGCAGCCAGCGGCCGGGGCCGCGGCGACCGACACGACGTCGCCCCTCCCGCAGGCGGTGGCCGGGCCGACACTGACGCTCTCGCAGAGGGCGAAGAAGTATCGGGTCCCGGCCGCCGCCTCCGCAATCGCCCTCGTCGTCGGCGCCTTCGTCGGCGGCGCGATCGGCTACGGCATCCCGCGAGGCGTGGATGCGGTGAACACGGGCCAGTTCGGTCCCGGCTCGACGACCGGCTACGACAGCCAGAACGGCTTCGGCGGGCCCGGCGGCCAGAGCGGGACCGGCGGGCAGCAGGGCGGCCCCGGCTCGGGTCAGGGCTTCGGCCCGGGATCCGGCCAGATGCCCGGCGCTCCCGGCCAGGACGACTCGAGCAGCGGCTCGGGCGACGACAGCAGCGGCTTCGACTCGAGCGACGACTCGGGTTCGAGCGGCAGCTCCAGCGGGTCGAACACCTGACGCGCATCCACCTGACTCGCGCGAGGGTCGGAGACCACCCCGCGCACCCCAGAACTGAACAGAGCTTCCGCGGTCACGGATCGCGCGCGACACAGGGCATCTCCCCCATATGGCCCGCGTCGCGAAGGGTCCTTCGACCGCGGAAACCCGGAGCGCCGGCACACCGAGACAGTGCCGGCGCTCCGTCATTCGAGGCCGCCGACGCCGGAGCCGTGGATGCCCCGCAGCCGACGTCGGCGGCCTCGCCTAGCCTGATCGCATGGCCCGCCCCGCACCCTCCGCGTATGTCTGCTCCGAGTGCGGCTGGGCGGGCGCGAAGTGGATGGGCCGCTGCCCCGAGTGCCAGGCCTGGGGCACCGTGATCGAGCGGGATGCGCCCCGCGCAGCGGTCGCGCCGGCCCGCGTCAGCGAGGCGCGCGCCGCCCGCCCCATCACCCAGCTCGGCACGAGCGAGGTCGTGCGCTCCCCCAGCGGCATCGCCGAGTTCGACCGCGTGCTCGGCGGGGGCGTGGTGCCCGGCGCCGCGATCCTGCTGAGCGGCGAGCCCGGCGTCGGCAAGTCGACGCTGCTGCTCGAGGTCGCGTCGCGCGCGGCGCGCGCCGGGCAGCGCGTGCTCTACGTCAGCGCCGAGGAGTCGGCGTCGCAGGTGCGGCTGCGCGCCGAGCGCACGAACGCGCTGCACGACGAGCTCTATCTGGCGAGCGAGACCGACCTGGCGACCATCCTGGGCCAGGTGGATGCGGTGCGCCCCCAGCTGCTCATCGTCGACTCGGTGCAGACGGTGTCGTCGGCCCTGAGCGACGGCGCCGCCGGCCAGCCGGCGCAGGTGCGCGAGGTGGCGGGCACGCTCATCCGTGTGGCGAAGGAGCGCGACCTGCCCGTGCTGCTCGTCGGCCACGTCACGAAAGACGGCTCGATCGCCGGGCCGCGGCTGCTCGAGCACCTGGTGGATGTCGTGTGCAGCTTCGAGGGCGACCGCCAGACCGCGCTGCGCTTCGTGCGCGCACTCAAGAACCGCTTCGGCCCGACCGACGAGGTCGGCTGCTTCGAGATGACCGGCGACGGCATCGCCGAGGTGCCCGACCCCTCGGGCCTCTTCCTGTCGCGGGCGGCGACGCCGGTCAGCGGAACCTGCGTCACGATCGCGGTCGAGGGCCGCCGCGCGATCCCGGTCGAGGTGCAGGCGCTCATCGTCGGCTCGCAGGCGCCGCAGCCGAGACGGGTCGTCAACGGGGTCGACGCCTCGCGGGTGGCGATGCTGCTCGCGGTGCTCGAGCGCCGCTGCGGGCTCAAGCTGTCGACGGCCGACGTCTACGTCTCGACGGTGGGCGGCATCCGCCTCACCGAGCCCGGCGCCGACCTGGCGATCGCGCTCGCGATCGCCAGCGCCTACCGCGACAAGGCGCTGCCGCACGAGCTCGCGGCGGTGGGCGAGATCTCGCTCGCGGGCGAGATCCGCCCGGTCAGCTCGGCGAAGCAGCGCGTGCAGGAGGGGCGTCGACTCGGATACACGACCCTGCTCGACTCCTCGGCCGGGCCGCTGCGAGATGCGCTGGGCCGCGCCTTCCGCAACGCCGTCGCCGAGGCGCGCCCCGACATCCCGGAGTTCTGAGCCTCGGCTCGACCGGTCGCACTGGTCGACCTGGAGCCGAGACGCGGCGCTCAGGCGCAGGTTTCCGGCGCGGGTGCTCAGTTGAGCAGGAAGATCTTCGTCTCCGACTCGAGGTCGCCCAGCTTCACCTGCAGGCGGTAGGTCGCGCCGCCGGCGATCGCCGGGGTGCGCGAGGTCTGGTCGCAGGTCGCCGGGTCGGAGCGCGTCCGGTCCCAGGCGAGCGGCGTCGTCGAGAGCGTCTCGCCGGCCTTGATCGTGCGCACGTCGTTCGTGGCGTCGCTCTGGCAGTCCTTCGAGTCCCAGATGCGGTCCTCGCCCGAGGTGATGATGTACTCCTGCACCGCGGTGCCGACGTCGACGCTGCACGCCGTGGCGCTGGAGTTCGTGATCGACATCGACAGCTGCGGCTGCTGCTCGCCGCCGTAGCTCGACGCATCCAGCACGGCCTCGATCTTGACCGTCGACGGGGCGCAGGCGGCGACGTCGCCGTCGGCGGGTGCGCCGCTCGGGTCGAGGTCCTGCAGGCCCTTGCTCGTGCTCGGCGACGGCGAGGGCGACACGTCGGAGACGTCGCGCGCGTCGCCGCGCGGCCACACGATCAGCAGGATGACGATGATGACGACGGCGAGCCCGCCGAAGACCACGAGACGGCGACGGCGGTAGACCGACGGCGGCTGCGATCGCGGACTCTCGGGCGTCGACATGGCCACAGGGTAGGCCCGCTCGCGGCGCGACCCGGGAGGGCGCGCGCGAGTTCGGCAACGGCCCAGCGGCGGCGGTCGGCGGCGACGCGCCTCGCAGGCTCAGACCAGCGTCTTGAGCATCCGGGTGTTGCCGAGGGTGTTCTGCTTGACACGGGCGAGGTCGAGGAACTCGGCGACGCCGTCGTCGGTCGAGCGCACCAGCTCGGCGTAGACGTCGGGCGGCACGACGCCCTCGCCGATCGGCGTGAATCCGTGTCGGCCGAAGAACTCGGTCTCGAAGGTGAGGCAGAACAGGCGCGTCAGCCCGAGCTCCAGGGCGTCCTGCTCGAGCCGGTCGAGGATGGCGTGGCCGATGCCGGCGCCCCGCCACGAGTCGGCGGCGGCGAGGGTGCGCACCTCGCCCAGGTCCTCCCACATGACGTGCAGGGCGCCGCATCCCAGCAGCTCGCCGTCGGCCGCCTCGGCGACCCGGAACTCCTGCACCGCCTCGTAGAGCACCACGCGCTCCTTGCCGAGCAGGATGCGCGACTGCACCAGCGGCTCGATCAGCTCGAGGATGCGGGGCACGTCGGTCGTGCGCGCGCGGCGCACGGAGAACTCGGAGGGCACCGCTCAAGCCTAGGACCGCCTCGAGGGTGGCCACGAATGCCCGCGACGCGCCGCCCCACGCGCACGTTTCTGGCCACCCCGAGGTCGAGGGTGGCCACGAATGCCCGAAACACGCCGCCGCGCGCGAGCATCTCCGGCCACCCTCGAGATCGCGCCCGCACACGAGAACGGGGCGGGAACCCGAAGGTCCCCGCCCCGTTCCGGAGCGGATCAGTGGATGCGCGGCGCGAGCGCCCCGCATCCGTCGACTACGCCGACGCCGAGCCCTCGACCGAGCCCGACGGAGCCGCGCCCGCGCCGGCGCCGGCCGGAGCCGCCGCCTCGGTCAGCTCACGACCCGGCTGACGGCCCGTCGAGAAGACGAACTCGCCGTCCTTCAGGTCGACCTGCACGTGGTCGCCGGCGACGAGCCGGTTGTGCAGGATCTCCTCCGAGAGCCGGTCCTCGATCTCGTGCTGCACCGCGCGGCGCAGCGGTCGGGCGCCCAGCGTGGGCTCCCAGCCGATCTCGATCAGGCGCACCTGCGCGGCATCCGAGACCTCGATCGTCATGTCGCGGTCGAGCAGACGCTCCGAGAGGCGCTTGAGGAACAGCGTGACGATCTGCTTCAGCTCGTCCTGCGAGAGCTGCGGGAACACGATCGTCTCGTCGACGCGGTTCAGGAACTCCGGCTTGAAGTGCTTCTTCAGCTCCTCGACCACCTTGGCGCGCATGGCCCGGTAGCTGTTCTCGACGTTGCCCTCGAGCGTGAAGCCGACGGGGCCGCCGGTGATGTCCTTCGTGCCGAGGTTCGTGGTCATGATGATCACGGTGTTCTTGAAGTCGACGACGCGACCCTGGCCATCCGTCAGACGTCCCTCCTCCAGGATCTGGAGGAGCGAGTTGAAGATGTCGGGGTGCGCCTTCTCGATCTCGTCGAAGAGCACGACCGAGAACGGCTTGCGGCGCACCTTCTCGGTGAGCTGACCGCCCTCCTCGAAGCCGACGAAGCCGGGAGGGGCTCCGAACAGGCGCGAGACGGTGTGCTTCTCGCCGTACTCCGACATGTCGAGCGAGATCAGCGCGCCCTCGTCGTCGAACAGGAACTCGGCGAGCGCCTTGGCGAGCTCGGTCTTCCCGACGCCCGTGGGGCCGGCGAAGATGAACGAGCCCGAGGGGCGCTTCGGGTCCTTGAGGCCGGCGCGGGTGCGGCGGATCGTCTTGGCGAGGACCGAGATGGCCTCCTCCTGGCCGATGACCCGCTCGTGCAGGGCCTTCTCCATGAAGATGAGGCGCGAGCTCTCCTCCTCGGTGAGCTTGAACACCGGGATGCCGGTGGCGTTCGCCAGCACCTCGGCGATGACGCCCTCGTCGACGGTGCCGCTGGCGGCCACGTCACCCGAGCGCCACTGCTTCTCGAGGCGCAGCCGCTCGCCGAGCAGCTTCTTCTCCTCGTCACGCAGGCTCGCGGCCTTCTCGAAGTCCTGGTCCTCGATCGCCGACTCCTTGCCGACGCGAACCTCGGCGATCTTGTCGTCGAACTCGCGCAGCTCCGGCGGCGCCGACAGGATCGACAGGCGCAGGCGGGCGCCGGCCTCGTCGATCAGGTCGATGGCCTTGTCGGGCAGGAAGCGGTCGCTCACGTAGCGGTCGGCGAGGTTCGCCGCCGCGACGAGCGCGCCATCCGTGATCGACACCTTGTGGAAGGCCTCGTACTTGTCGCGGAGTCCCTTGAGGATGTTGATCGTGTGCGGCAGCGAGGGCTCGTGCACGTGCACCGGCTGGAAGCGGCGCTCGAGGGCCGCATCCTTCTCGAAGTGCTTGCGGTACTCGTCGAGCGTGGTCGCGCCGATCGTCTGCAGCTCGCCGCGGGCCAGCATCGGCTTCAGGATGCTGGCGGCGTCGATCGCGCCCTCGGCGGCACCCGCGCCGACGAGCGTGTGGATCTCGTCGATGAAGGTGATGATGTCGCCGCGGGTGCGGATCTCCTTGGTGACCTTCTTGAGGCGCTCCTCGAAGTCACCGCGGTAGCGGGAGCCGGCGATGAGCGAGCCGAGGTCGAGCGTGTAGAGCTGCTTGTCCTTCAGCGTCTCGGGCACGTCGCCGCGCACGATCGCCTGGGCGAGGCCCTCGACGACGGCGGTCTTGCCGACGCCGGGCTCGCCGATCAGCACGGGGTTGTTCTTCGAGCGGCGGGAGAGGATCTGCATGACCCGCTCCATCTCCTTCTCGCGCCCGATGACCGGGTCGAGCTTGCCGTCGCGGGCGAGCTGCGTGTAGTTGCGCCCGAACTGGTCGAGGATCTGCGATCCCTTGTCGGGGGCCTGGTCGTTGCCGCCGACGGCGACCTGCTCCTTGCCCTGGTAGCCGCTGAGCAGCTGGATGACCTGCTGGCGCACGCGGTTGAGGTCGGCGCCGAGCTTGACCAGCACCTGGGCGGCGACGCCCTCGCCCTCGCGGATGAGGCCGAGCAGGATGTGCTCGGTGCCGATGTAGCTGTGGCCGAGCTGCAGCGCCTCGCGCAGGCTCAGCTCGAGCACCTTCTTGGCGCGCGGGGTGAAGGGGATGTGGCCGGTCGGCTGCTGCTGACCCTGGCCGATGATGTCCTGCACCTGCTCGCGCACGGCATCCAGGGAGATGCCGAGCGACTCCAGCGCCTTGGCGGCGACGCCCTCGCCCTCGTGGATGAGGCCCAGCAGGATGTGCTCGGTGCCGATGTAGTTGTGGTTGAGAAGCTTCGCCTCTTCCTGGGCGAGCACCACGACCCGTCGGGCCCGGTCGGTGAATCTCTCGAACATGTCCACTCCTCCGGCGCCGCACACGGAGGCGGCGCCGATACGAAAGAGAGTAACCAGGGGCCGGGGCGGTTCCTGCCCCTGTTCGCCGTGGGCGTGAACGGGGTCGCGCGGGGTCACGCGAGCGGGCGTCCACGGTTGCGTGACTTATCGATACTCGTTAAGTTAACGACAGTCGATAAGGAGATCCGACGATGGAATCATTCAGCGGAGCGCACCTGCTCCTCATCCTGGCCGTGCTCGTCGTGCTCGCCGCCGCCGTGGTCGGGGTCGTGCTCTTGGTCGCCCGCCTCGCCCGCCCGTCCGACCCCGAGCGACTTCGCCTCGAGCGCGAGGCCGCCGAGCAGCGCGCCCGAGCCGAGCGCGCGGAGCGCGACAGCGACGGCCTGGTCTGATGGCGCCGGCCGACCCGGACGACGAGGCGGGACGCATCCACTGCCGACTCGACGAGCTGCTGGTCGAGCGCGGCATGACGCTCACGCGCCTGAGCGAGCTCGTCGGGGTGTCGCTCGTGAACCTCAGCGTGCTGAAGAACGACCGCGCGCGGGCGATCCGCTTCTCGACGCTGACCGCGATCTGCGACGCGCTCGACTGCGAGGTGGGCGAGCTGCTCGTCGTGCGCTGAGCGCGAGTCCGGCGACCTGACGGCGAGCTGGACCGCTGGGCGACGAGGCTGCGAGCGCGGCCGGGCGACTACTCGACGGGCGGCAGGCCCAGGCGCGCGCGCTCCTCGGCCTCGATGCGGTTGTAGACCTTGCGCTCGGTGCGGTCGGCGCGGATGATCGCGCGGATCGTGAACCAGAAGATGCCGCCGACCACGAGCGTCGGCAGGATCGACAGCAGCGCGGTGTTCCAGGGGCTCATGCGCACAGGATATCCCGGCGTGGATGCACCCGATCTGCGAGCGAGCGGCGTCGCGGCCGTCGCGGCCTCGGGCCGGATGACGGGCACCTGCGCTGCACGCTCGGCTCGTCGCCGCACGAGGTCGCCGCCGACCGACGACGCCGTGCTCGGGCTCGCGTCCCCGCCCGGCGAGCGCCGCAGGTCGGGGCGCTCGCGGTGCTCGCGGCTCACCGGCCGACGCCGAACGCCCAGGCGACGGCGATGACGGCGACGATCAGCACGAGTCCGGCGATCGCGATGAAGCGCGAGGTCTTGCGATCCACGGCCGACCTCAGAAGTCGCCGCGGGCGATCATGCCCGAGATGCCCGAGATGATGAGCCAGACCGCGACGGCCGCGACACCCACCCAGACGAGGATGCGGGTCATGCTGGGCTTCTGGGGTCCGTCGCCCTTCGGGTCGCTCACACCGCAACCCTAACCGGCGGAGCGGTCGCTCTCCGCCGCACGGGCGGCACGACGCCGGCGTGCGGCCCGCTTCGCCGACGCGCGCTCCGGATCGCGCGGGTCGGGGTCGCGGTGGTCGATGCGACGCGCCAGCTCCCGCAGCTCGGGCAGCACCCGGCGCATCCGCTGCTCGCTGGCTTCGGCGAGGCTGAGCACGAAGACCTCGTCGTCGACCGCGAAGGCGAAGTCGGCGCGCGCCGGACCGTCGGCCTGCAGGTCGGGGGCGCGGTGCGCCGGCCCGCCCGTCTCGCCTGCCTCGGCCGTGGGAAGCGGCCCGACCCGGCGGTAGGCCGCGACGCCCTGCACCCCGCTGCGCGTCGTGAACGAGTGGATGCGCGGCGCCGGCCGCTCGTCGGCCGACACCATCCACGGGCCGGGCTCGAGGCCGCGCAGCTGCTCGCGCGGCACGACGCGGCTGTAGGCGATGAACGGGTCGTCCCAGCGGGCGAAGGCGACGTAGCAGTCGACGTCGTTCGCGGCGCCGAAGGCGATCGCCTGGTGCAGCGCGGCGGTCACGGCGGCGCGCTCGGGGTCGCCGAACGGGGTCGCGCGCGCAGCCGCGGTCGACGACGCCCCTGGCCGCGACGCCGAGCCCGACGCCGACGCCGACGGGGCGGTCGTCGCCGGGGCCCGCTCGATCTCGGCGACGACGTGCGCGATCCACGGCTCGGGCTGCGGCAGGCGCGGCACCTCGATCCACTCGAGCGGCGCATCCAGCACGAAGCCCGGCCCTGAGGGAGCGAAGCGGTCGAAGGCGAAGCGCGGCAGCCGGATGAGCGCGCGCTGCCGCTTCGGCGTCGGCGGCTTGGGCGTGGGCTTCTTGGTGCGGGTGGAGGCGAGCACGGCGACGCCGAAGCTCAGCAGGGCGACCAGCGCATAGGGCCCGCCCGAGGAGCCGAAGGGCACCTGGCCGGAGGTGACGAAGCAGGTCACGCCCCAGACGCCGGCGAAGGCCGCGATCCCGCCGGGCGTGATGCCGAGCAGCACCCGCCCCTGCGCCGGGGTGCCGACGTTGCGCCGCCCGGGCGTCCAGGTGACGAAGGTCAGCACGAGCAGCGCCGCCGGAACGAGCAGGAACGCGAACCACGGCATCGGTCCGAACCCGATCGCGCCCCCGACGGTGGTGCCGACCGGGCCGACGAGAACCGCGACACCGGCGACGACGACGATCGCGACGGCGGCGACGCGGCCGACGGCGCGGTCGCGCGCGAGCTGGGCGGAGGAGATCATGCGCGGAACACGAGCGATCGGGCCAGCAGCTTCACGTCGTGGAGCACGCGGCGCTGATCGGCGACCGAGCGGGCCTCGTGCGAGATCACGGCGACCTCGCCCTGGCGCGCGAACGCGAAGTCGGAGCGCGCCGGCCCGTCGTCGAGCCCCTCCGCCGGAGTCGCGTAGTCGACGCGTCGGTAGGCGGCGACGCCCGCGAGGCCACTGCGGGTCGTGATGGCGCGCGCCGCGGCCGGAGCCGGCACCCGATCTGCGGCGGTGAGCCATGTCGCGAGCGGAACCCCGTCGAGCAACGATTCGTCGATCACCCGCCACGTGACCACGACCGGGCGGTCCCAGCTCTCGAATCCGAGCAGCACGTGCACCTGCGGGTCGCGGTCGGCGAGCTCCAGCGCCGCGGCGAGCGACGATCCGACGTGAGCGCGTTCGGCGTCGGCGAGCGGATGCGACTGGTCCAGCTCGCCGAGCACGTGATCGATCCAGCTCTGCTCCCGGTCCAGCCGGGGGATCTCGATCCAGTCGGCCGACGGGCGCAGCGCGAATCCCCGCGACTCGGGGCGGAACCGCTCGAACGCGAGACGCGGCAGCGGCTGCAGCGATCGTCGGCGCGCCGCGGCGGGCGCGACATCGGCCGCGCCGTCCGACGCGCCGCCGGACGCTGCAGCGCGACGGCCGATCGCCACCGCGGCCGAGACCGCCACCGCGATCGAGGCGACCGCGACCACGACGTACGGCGCGGTCGCCGCGCCGAATGGCACGACCCGGGATGCGGCGAGCGAGGTCGCCGCCCATCCCCAGGCGAGCACCGACACCGGAAGAGGGCCCGCGCCGACCAGGTAGCCGCCGGACTGCCACGCTCCCGCGACGCGATGACGCGGCGTCCAGCCCAGGACGAGCAGAGCGGCCTCGGCGACGACGATCAGCGCGAACCACGGCCATGACGGGGGCGTCGCCGTGCGGGTGACCAGCATGGCGATCCCCCAGGCCGGTCCGAGCAGGATCGCGGCCACACCCACGACGACCGTGACCGCCGCGCCGATCCGAGCCGGCCGACTCGGCTGCGCAGCCGGGCTGCGCCGGGTCGGGGTGGGCATCCCGTCATTCTGCCGCAGGGGATCCGTGCCCCCGCGATCCACGCGGGCACGGCGCACCGGGGCGCGCTTCGCCGTCGTCACCGCCAGGTCACCGAGGCGGCGAGCGCCTCGAGACGCGGCTTGACCCGCTCGAACCACACCAAGTCGACCTCGGCGGCGGTCAGCCACAGAGCCGTGTCGCCGGCGCGCAGCACGTAGTCGGCGCGGCCGATGACGGCGTCCGCGGGCGCCCCGGCGAGATCGGCCGACGAGGTGGCGGTGTCGGCCGTCGCCGCGGCGAGCGGGAGGTAGCGGTAGGCGCGCATCCCGACCACGCCGCTGCTCGTCGTGAACGGCGCGACGTCGTCGCGGCCGACGCTCGCGGGTGACCCCGCGACCACGAGTTCGGCGAGCTCGGCGGCGGCGATCTCCGGGCCGGAATGCACCTCGGCGGCGGCGACGAAACCCGCATCGAAACCGTGGAAGGCGATGAAGGTGCGACTGCCGCGTCGCTCGGCCAGCTCCGCAGCGGCGCGCGCCAGTTCGCGCACGACGACCCGCTCAGCCCGGCGCAGGTCGTTCTCGATGTCGAGCTCCTCGACCAGCTCCTCGGCCCACTGCGCGGCGTCGGCGATCTCGCCGCCGTCGGGCCGCGGGAAGGGCCAGCGTTCGGGGACCCCGATCCAGTCGGCCGGATGCTCGATCAGGAAGGCCATCAGCTCGCCGACCGATCGAACGACACGGTCGACATGATCGCGTCGCAGAGCATGTCGACCGCCACGAGTGCGTCGTCGGCGCCCTCGACATCCGGACGCAGGATGACCGCGTCGAGAAGCGCCCACCGGGTGCCGCCCGGGAGGTGGAGCAGGTACGAGATGCGCCGGGATGCCGGCACGATCGATCCATCGTCGGCCGTCCGCGCGGCGGTCGACTGCTCGCGTCGCAGGCCGAGGGCGCCGTCGAGCTCGACCGCGGTCGAGCGATGCCGCGCGGCGAACGCGACGAGCACGTCCTCGGCGGTGCGCCCGTCGTCGGGCGGCGTCAGCGGTCGCGCCGTGATCGACGCGGGAACCGGGATGCCCTCGATCGGGCGGGTCGGAACGAGCAGCACGCTCTGGCCCTGCGCCGCGAGCGATCCGACGAGCTGAGAGCGCAGCGTCTCCAGCAGCGCGGCGACGCCCGCACGCTGCTCGCCGGACTGCGCCGCGACGGCGCGGGTCAGCAGGCGCTCGAGATCGGGGCTCGTGCCATCGGCGGCCACGATCAGCTGCTCCCATCCGGGCGGCAGCAGCAGGTGCATCCCGATCGCGGCCCGGCTCGCGAGCGCGGCGTCGGCGCTCACCAGTTCATGTTCCGGGCGCCGAAGTCGGTGCGCTCCTCGGGCTCTCCCGAGCCCTCGGCGGCGTTCTCGGCGATCGCGTGCCCGGTCTCGGTCCAGCGGGCGACCGCCTCGGCGCCCAGCTCGGTCGCGATCCAGCGGTAGGCATTCTGCTGCGCCGCGAAGATCGCCGGCGACGTCTCGCCCGACGTCATCGCCATCTTGGCCAGCGCGTTGATCTCGACGATGGGGCCGCCCGGGAACCGGCCGAGCAGGCTCGTCTCGAGCACCTGTCCGACCTTCTCGGCGGCGACGACCCGGGTGACCCCCGAGACGCCGCTGCCGGCCGCGCTCTTCATCACCGAGACGACCGCCGTCGACTTCACCGCGCCGACGGCCGCCTCGGAGAAGTGGCCGAGCACCTTGCCGGCGCCGAACGGCACGACGGCCATCACGATCTCGAAGATCGCCTCGCCCCACGACTTGCGACCGACCGCGGCCTGGCCGACCGCATTGAGCACGGTCGCGACGGCGACGATCGCGCCGATGATCCCGACGATGAGATTCAGGCCGGGCACGAAGAGGGCGATGATCGCCAGCACCCCGGCGATCGCGCCGGCGATCGCGAGCGCGTCGTCGATCCACGGGTTCTCGTCGAAGAACTGATCCAGGTCGTCCCAGAAGTCGTCGTTGAGGCCGCCCGAGTTCTCGACCTGCTCGATGAGCGCGATCGCGGTCTCGGCGGCCGCGTCGCGCGCCTGCATGATCGCCGCCAGGCTCTTCGCGGCGTCGCTCTGCGATGCGACCGAGCTGTCGAGCGCCCGCTGCCAGAAGTCGTGCCAGCGCTTCGCCTCGTCGATCGCCGCCTGGTCGTCGCCGGCCGCGCTCGCCTTGAGCCATTCGCTCTGCCAGTGATCGACCTTGTCGCGAGCGTGCGCCTGGTCGTTCTGCGCGTTCGTGGCCTGATCCAGCAGGGCGTCGGCATCGCGCTGGGCGGTGCGCAGCGGCTCGACGTAGCCGCTCAGCGCCGTGGACACGCCCTGATACCGCGCATGGGCCTTGCCGATGCGCCGAGCGACCTCGAGGCCGGTCTCGCGCAGCGCATCCACGGCGTCGCTGCGCATCTCGGAGGTGTTGAACACGGCGTCGATGTTCGCCTTCGCGTCGTGGATGGCGGTCGCCACCGCGGCGTAGTCGTCGGCGGCCGTCTCGACGACGCCCGGATCACCGGGAGTCGGATCGTCGTAGATCCCGAGCGGGGCCCAGTAGGTCGGGCGCGCCATCAGCCGTCCTTCGCCATGCTGCCGTCGGCGGCCGCGTCGGCGAGCGCCGTCGCGAATTCGGTGTCGGCGTCGCTGAACTTCTCCTCGATCTTCTGCAGATCCTTCTCGACCTGCTCGATCTGCTCGACGAGATCCTTGCGGCGCTGATCCCAGTTGTGCGCGAAGTTCTCGACCTTGTCGCCGAGCTTCCCGTGCCCCACGGCGACGGCGACCGCATCGGAGTGCGCGTTCGCGTTCTCGAACTCGGCGCGCACCGTGGCGAGCTGGGCGCTCATGGAGCGCAGCAGCTCGTAGTCGACGATCAGGTCAGCCATCGATCCCCCTTGCCGTGAACACGATAATCCTTCGAGAGCAGTGCGCACGACGTCGTGCGCACGATCGCTCAGCGCGCGACGAGCCGCCCCGCGGTGAACGCTGACGTGGCGGCGAGGATCGTGTCGAGCGGCTGGTCGAGGCCGACCGATCCGAGCCGCATCCCGCTCTTCGTCGCGCGAGCGAGGATGTCGGCCCGGATGTCGGTGCGCACCCCCGGCGACGTGGGGCTGACGGCGGCATTGAGCCGGTAGACGGCGACCCGGCGGCGAGCGGATCCGCGCAGCGTCACCGCATCGACGGCATCCCACGGCAGATCGAGCGAACCTTGCGGGGTCACCCACCGCATCCCGGTCGCGTCGAGGGTGAGCACCGTGCCGGCCGCCGCGCGCGCGGTCATCGTGGTCGCGGTGTGCAGGGCGAGGAAGAACAGGTAGCCGCCGACGATCAGCAGCGACGCCGCCCCGGCCAGACCGAGCCCGAAGCCGGAGAGCGAACCTAGCAGGGCCGCGATCGTCACGGCGGCGAGGGTGACGACGACGCAGACGACCACGATGAACGCGAGGATCGGACGGAAGAGCCGCAGCACCGCCGCCCGATCGGTTCCGACGACGAGAGGCGGGAAACCGGCGGGATCGCTCATGCGCTCAGTATCGAGCACACCTCAGACCCGCCGCGATGGGGAGGGGTGACTACTTGACAAGCGGGAACAGGATCGTCTCGCGGATGCCGAGGCCGGTGAGCGCCATCAGCAGGCGGTCGATGCCCATGCCCATGCCGCCCATCGGGGGCATGCCGTGCTCCATCGCCCGCAGGAACTCCTCGTCGAGGCGCATGGCCTCGTCGTCGCCGCGCGCCGCCTGCTTGGCCTGCTCGACGAAGCGCTCGCGCTGGATGACAGGGTCGACGAGCTCGGAGTAGCCGGTGGCGAGCTCGAAGCCGCGCGTGTAGAGGTCCCACTTCTCGACCACGCCGGGCGTGGTGCGGTGCTCGCGCACGAGCGGGCTCGTGTCGACCGGGAAGTCCATGACGAACGTCGGCTGCACCAGGTCGTCGCCGGCGAAGTGCTCCCACAGCTCCTCGACGTACTTGCCGTGCGTCGGGGTCTTGACCTCGACATCCAGTTTCTCGGCCAGCTTCGCCAGCTCGGCGACGCTCGTCTGCGGCGTGATCTCGACGCCGGCGTTCTCGCTCAGCGACTCGTACATGCGGATGCGGCGCCAGTCGCCGCCGAGGTCGAACTCGCTGCCGTCGTGCAGGATCACGGTCGTCGATCCGAACACGGCGCGGGCCGCATCCTGGATCAGCGTCTGCGTCAGCTCGGCGATCGACTCGTAGTCGCCGTAGGCCTGGTAGGCCTCGAGCATCGCGAACTCAGGGCTGTGGGTCGAGTCGGCGCCCTCGTTGCGGAAGTTGCGGTTGATCTCGAACACGTGGTCGATGCCGCCGACCGCCGCGCGCTTGAGGTAGAGCTCGGGCGCGATGCGCAGGAAGAGCTCGGTGTCGAAGGCGTTCGAGTGCGTCGAGAACGGGCGGGCGCTCGCGCCGCCGTGGATCGTCTGCAGCATCGGCGTCTCGACCTCGGTGTAGCCGCGGTCGTCGAAGGTGCGGCGCAGGCTCTTCATGACCTGCGCGCGGGTCTGCACGACCTGGCGCGCCTGCTCGCGGCTGATCAGGTCGAGGTAGCGCTGGCGCACCCGCGTCTCCTCGCTCAGCTCGGAGTGCAGGTTCGGCAGCGGCAGGATCGCCTTCGACGCGATGCGCCAACCCGTCGCCATGATGCTCAGCTCGCCGCGACGGCTCGAGATGACCTCGCCGGCGACGAACAGATGGTCGCCCAGGTCGACGAGCTCCTTCCATCGCTGCAGCGACTCCTCGCCGACCTCGGCCAGCGAGATCATGGCCTGGATGCGGCTGCCGTCGCCGGACTGCAGCGCGGCGAAGCACAGCTTGCCGGTGTTGCGCAGGTGCACGACGCGGCCGGCGACGCCGACCTGCTCGCCCGTGCTGGCATCCGGTTCGAGGTCGCCGAAGCGGGCTCGCAGCTCGGGGATCGTGGTCGTGATCGGCAGGCTGACCGGGTAGGCCTCGTCGCCCTCGGCGATCAGGCGCTTGCGCTTGGCGAGACGCACGGCCTTCTGCTCGGCGATCTCCTCGGCGCTGGTCTCGGGCGCGCTGGTGGCGTCGGCGGGCTTCGTGTCGGCCGGCTTGGTCGCGGCCGGCGCGCCGGCGGGCGTGGATGCGGTGGGCTGGGCGTCGCGGTCGGCGGTCATGCTGCTCGGTTCAGGTAGATGTCGGCGTTGTCGATCAGTCGGGCCGGGCCCACCTTCGCGGCGATGAGCACGCGGGCGGGGCCCCGGAAGTCGTCGGCGACCGGGCGGAACGTGGCCGGGTCGACGATCCCAAGGTAGTCGAGCTCGACCAGCTCCTCGCCCATGAGCACCGACTGGGCGGCCGCGATCACAGCGTCGATGCCGCGGTCGCCCGCCGATCCGGCGGCCTCGAGCGCGGCGCTGAGCGCACGGGCGGCGATGCGCTCGTTCGGGTCGAGGTAGCGGTTGCGGCTCGAGAGCGCGAGGCCGTCGCCGGCCCGCACCGTCGTCACGCCCTCGATGCGGGTCGCGATGTCGAGCTCGCGCACCATGCGCTGCACGAGGAAGAGCTGCTGCGCATCCTTCTGCCCGAACAGCGCGACCGCCGGGCGCGCGATGCCGAGCAGCTTCGCCACGACCGTGAGCATGCCGTCGAAGTGGCCGGGACGGCTGCGTCCCTCCCAGAGCGCGCCGACGTCGCCCGCGGTCACGCGGGTCTGCGACGGTCCGCCCGGGTACATCTCGTCGACGTCGGGGTGGAACACGGCCGTGACGCCGTGCCCGGCGAGCAGGTCGAGGTCGGCGTCGAGGTCGCGCGGGTAGCGGGCGAGGTCTTCGTTCGGGCCGAACTGCAGCGGGTTCACGAAGATCGAGACGACGACGGCCGAGGGGGCGGGGGTCGGGGTCGTGCTGCCGGGGGTGGCGCCAGCGCGGACGAGCGCGGCGGCCCGGTCGACGAGCGCCAGATGCCCCTCGTGCAGCGCGCCCATGGTCGGCACGAGCGCGACCGTTCCCGCCGGGAAGCGCTCGCGGAGGGCGGCGATCGACGTGATCACCTCGGGGCGGTCGGATGCGGCGGGCACGGGGAACGATGGTAGTCGCCTGAGAGGAGCCGAGATCCCGTCAGCTCCGCGCGTAGCGTGCCCGGGATGACGAGGGCGTGCTCCGGCCCGGAGAGGAGCTCGTGTGCGCGCGACACGTCGACGGATCATCGCGGGAACGGTCGTGCTCGCGATCGTCGGGCTCGCGGCGACGACGCTGTCGACGGTGCTGATCGTCGCGACCGGACGCGACGACGCGAGCGATTCCGTCACCGCGGTCACCGATCTCCTGATCGGATTCGGCCGGACGATGATCCTCCTCAGCCCCGCGGCGTGGGTGGTGCAGCTGCGTTATCTCTCTGCCGTTCCCACTCTGCTGGCCAGCGCGCGTCGAGCGTGGTGGATTGCAGTGGGAACGAGCGCCGCCGGGGTCGCGCTCGTGATCGTGGCGGCCGTGATCGTGAGTTCGGCGCTCTGGACGCCGATCGTCGTCGCCGCTGTCGCGGCCGCGCTGCTCGCCGGAGTTCGGGCGTTCGCAGGGTGGGCCGGCTGGATCGCACGATCGCCGCGACCTGATGCACCAGCCTCCCGCGCCCGGCCCGCGGCACCCACGTGGCCCGAGTACGCATCGAGCGTCGTCGCGACGATGCGCCGGCATACGCTCCGGATCGCCGCGATCGCGCTGCCGGTCGCTCTGGTCAGCACGACCCTGCTCGCTGTCTTCGGCGGCCTGACCCCGCTCACCTCGACGGCCGTCGTGCTCTTCGTCACCCTGCTGCCGGTCATGATCCCCGGGATGGTGGCGTCGGCGAAGCTGCTGCCCGGGCTGGGTGCCGCGCTCGGCCCGGACATCAGCCGCGAAGGCCAGAAGCGCATCAGCCGCGCAGTGCTGCGTCAGCGCACGGCGGGCCTCACCGACGCAGATCTGGCGGCGGCGACCCGCTGGGCTCGGGCCTACGGGGACTGGGTCCGGCCCCAGCTGCTCGTCCAGGTGCTGATGTTCGTGTGGGTGGCGACGATCGGAGTCACCGCGCTGAACGCTCCGACCCCGATCGGGATCGTCTGCGCCGCGATCCTGCTGGTGTTCTTCGGCGGCAGCCTCCCGATCCTGATCCGCAACCGGCAGCGCGCAGCGCGTGTCGCGGAGCAGGCCGCCGTGGGGTTCGCCGACTCCGTGCCGTCGAACGAGAGCGGGGATTGAGATGCGCATCGGGATCTACCTGGGCCTGCTCCTGGCGATCGCCGCCGTCGTCACGGGCGCACTGTTCCTGGTGGCGCTGACCTCGTCGACGCAGAATCAGGTCGCCGCGGCGGTCCTCGGCATCGGGATCGCCGCCGTGCTCCTGGCCCCGCTCGTGCGCGGCACGATCGCCGCGACCTGGGATGTCGCGAAGGATCCGGTCGGGCTTCGCCGCTGGAGGATCGTCACCGGCGCGACCGCGGGTGTCGGTGTCGCGGCGGTCATCGTCGGCGGAGTGCTGGTCGGCACGGCCCCGTGGGCGATCGCGGTGATCTGCGTGGTCGGGATCGGGGGCGCGGTCGCAGCGGAGCCGATCGGGCGGCGCATCGGTCGCGCATCCACGAGTCGCGGCAGCGCGACTGCAATGCCGACATTCGAGCCGCTCGACGACTTCGTGCGCACGACGCTGCGGCGCACGGGGATACTGATCGGAATCGGGTTGGGGCTCGTGATCGCAATCGCTATGCCCTTCGATCTGCTGCGCGAGGCGGACGACCGGGGACTGCTGTCGCTCACACTGGCCGCGTTCCCGCTGCTCGCCGGGGCGGTGCTCATCATGTTCCGCGGCTGGAACGAGGGCGCCGTGCTGCGCGGCTGGTTCGATCGCGACACGGTGGTCGCGCGCAGGGTCGGCAAGGCGATCACCTCGGGCGACGACAGCGAGCTCGACGACGACGAGCGGGTGCTCGCCGCCCGCTGGGCCAGCGTCTCGCCCACCCTCGAGCGGCTCCGGATCCTCGGGACAGTGCTGTTGTGGCTCGGACTGGTCGCCAGCCAGGCGCAGTTCTTTCTGCGTGATCCCGCGGAGAACGGGATCTTGTTCCTCGTGTTCGTCGTGACGCTCCTGATCGCGGTGGTGGCGGTCCTGCTGACCCTGCGTCGCCTGCGCCGGGTCGAGCGCTACGCCGAGAGCCGCCGGCACCTGCTGGAGGAGTCGGCCGGTGGATGAGTCGGGTCGCGACTCGATCCCGCCTGTCGATGCGGCGCGGGAGTCGATCGTCGCCGCCCGGCGGCGCGTGAGCATCGGCGTCGCCGTGGCGCTCCCGATCGGGACGATCGGCGGATCCGTGGCGAGCCAGCTCGTCGGCTCGGATCTGTTCGGCTGGCTCTGGGGCCTCGGCGCCTGGCTGCTGGTCCTGAGTCCCATCCTCCGCTGGGCGCAGGGACAGATCACACGCCCCTTGCTGCGCGAGGTCGGTGACGACCTGCGCCGCTTCGAACGGGTCGCGGATGGCATTCTCGACCGCGACGCGCATCCACTCGGCCACCAGGATGCCGCGACCGCATCGGTCTGGGCTCCGGCGGTCATCGAGCTCGACCAGTTGCGCGCCGCGCAGGCCGTTCTGCTGTGCGCGGGGCTGTCCGCGGTCTTCGCAGGCGAGGCGATCCGCGGCGACGGCGGGATCAGTGTGGTCGCCGGCGGTGCAGCGGTGCTGCTCCTCGTTCTCGTGATCGTCGGGGTCTCCTCGGCCACCGTACGACGGCGACGAGCGCAGCGACGTGCGGTCACCGGGTTCGGGTCATGACGGCGGGCCATCCGACCGACCCCGGCGAGGCCGAACACCCGGGCGAGGACGAGGGTTCCGACGCCCCGGTCGTCCGTGCTCGCGACGACGTCGACCTCGCGATCCGGCGTGGGACGCGCATCCTGATCCGCGTCGCCGCCGTCGGGGTGATCGCAGCGCTCATCGGCGGATCGGTGCTGGGCGTTCTCGTGCTGGAGAACCTGGGGTTCGGCGTCGCGGGGTGCCTAGCGCTCGTCTGGGTGATCGTCGGCACGGTCGCGGGTGTCGTCGGAATCCGACTCCAGCGACGGTTGACTGCGGCGATGGACGTCGACGAGCGTCTGCGCGGGCGGATCATGCGGGCGGTGTTCGACGAGAGCCGCGAGCCCCTCGGCGAGGCAGGGGCCCGCGCCGCGTCGATATGGGCCGGAGCGCTCGGCCGAATCGATCTGATTACCGGGATCGGGCAGTCGCTCGCCTTCAGCGGGATCGCGCTGAATCTCGGGGTGCAGGCCGTCGTCCGACGGGCCGACGCGCTCGTGTTCGGCATCTTCGGCGGCGCGCTCGGCGTGCTGACCGTGCTCACCATCGTCTTCCTCGCTGTGCGCTACGGCCGAGCGCGCAGCTACGCGCGGGCTCATCCGGTCGAACCGGCCGAAGCCTGATCGCTCTCGTGTTGCCGTCGACGCGCGAGAGACCCGTGCACGGAAGCAGGTGAGGAGGGCCGTCGAGCCGCAGTGCGGCTCGACGTGCTCACTCACCTGCTTCCGTGCACACGATCGCGGGCGACGTCGGCACATGCGGGACGGTATCGGCGGGAACGTGGGCGACGTCGGCGGGGCGTGCCAGCATGAAGGCGTGAACGACACCGAGCCCGCCGCCGAGTGGCGCGTGCGGCTCGGGCGACCCGGCGGCGTGGGCGCGGGAAGCACTGGCGGGGCGCTGGGCAGTGGCGCAGGGCGCGCGGGCGCACGCGCGGGGGATGCGCGCGGCGTGATGCCGAGCATCCCGCCGCCGCCGAACGCCGAGCTGGCACTGCTGTTCCAGCTGCGCGCGATCACCCGTACGGGCAGCCAGTGGACCGCCCCGAAGGCCGAGCCGGCCGCGGCGCTCGAGCCCGGACGCGAGCACCGGCTCGCCGTGCGTCCGGCGCTGCGCAGCGCCACGGGCAACTGGACGACCGGCACGGTCGGCTGGGGCTCGCTCGGCTTCACGGTCGAGCGCCTGCGGCTCGACCCGGCGCAGGTGCGCTGGTTCGGGCAGTTCGCGGCGCTGCACCGCGCCGGATCCGACGGCTACCGCGCGCACGAACCCGACTGGCTCTACCTCGACGACCTCGCCGGGCCCGTGCTCTGGCCGATGCTGACCGAGGCGCGCGAGCTCGGCATCCGCTTCGCGAGCTCGCCGCGGGCCGAGAACGTCGAGCTGGCCGCGCCGGCCGAGGTGCACGTCGAGATCATGCCCGACCGGGATTCGCGGCCCGCCGCGACCGCCGACGCCACGGGGTCGGCGGCACAGGTCGGGCTGATCGTGCATCCCGTCGCGCGCATCGGCGGCGAGGAAGTCGCGGCGACCGGCCTGCTCGGCGACCAGGGGCTCTATGTCTGGGATGCCGGGCCCACCGCGGCGAAGAAGGGGGCCGGGCCGGTGTCGGCGAGCGTGCTGCTGGCGCCGTTCGCGGTGGCGCGGGCGGGCGCGGATCACGGGCGCGTCGCGGGCGGATCCGACCGCGACGCCGGCGACGACCGCGACACCCGCGCGGGCGACTCCGACGCTGCGCCGAGCTCCCCCGCCAACACCGTCGGCCCGCGCCACGCGACCCCCGCCGGCGCCGCCGACGCCCTGCGCGGCGGAACCGTGCGCATCCCGCGCGCCGACGCCGACGAGTTCTGGCGCGCATACTTCCCGCGACTCGTGCGCCGCGTGCCCGTCATCGGCCTGAGCATCGCGCTGCCCGAGCTGCGCGATGAGCCCGTGCTGATCGTCGAGCACGGACCGCGCGACCGCCTCGCCACCCGCTGGGAGCGCTGGTTCGGCGATCTGCGCGAGCCCCTGGATGCGGCGAGCGCCCCGGTCGACGTGCCGGCCGCGCTGCGCGGGGTCGATGCCGCCGCCTTCACGGTCGAGAGCATCCCGCGGCTGCAGGCCGACGGCATCCGCGTGGTCGAGGCCGGCCGTCGGCCCGCCTACCGCAAGCGCACCGAGCAGCCCGAGCTGAAGCTGACGGCCGTGCCGAGCGAGCACCGCGACTGGCTCGACCTCGGCTTCGTCGTCACGGTCGGCACGGCGCAGATCCCGCTCGCCAAGCTCTTCGCCGCGCTCAGCAAGGGGCGCACCAAGATCAAGCTCGTCGACAACTCCTACCTCGACCTCGACCAGCCCGTCTTCGATCCGCTGCGCGACCTCATCGCCGAGGCCGTCGACCTGGACGAGTGGGAGACCGGACCGCGCATCAGCCGCTATCGCGCGAGCCTGCTCGAGCCCTTCGAGGACCTCGCCGACCAGCTGCCCGCCGCCCTCGACTGGCGCGCGACCGCTGCGGCGCTGCGCACGACACCACCGGCTCTGGATGCTCCGGAGGGGCTGCAGGCCGAGCTGCGTCCGTACCAGCTCGACGGCTTCCGCTGGCTCGCGCACCTCTGGAACCACGGACTCGGCGGCGTGCTCGCCGACGACATGGGGCTCGGCAAGACCGTGCAGGCGATCGCTCTGATGCTGCACGCGAAGGCCGCGGCCGGGGCAGCGGCAGCCGGGAGCGACGCCGCACCTCCCCACCTCGTCGTCGCGCCGTCGTCGGTCGTCGGCAGCTGGGCCGCCGAGCTCGAGCGCTTCGCCCCCAGCCTCCGCGTCGCGGTCGTCGACAGCGCCCGCGCGCCGATCCCCGACGACGTGGATGTGGTGGTCACCTCCTACGCGATCCTGCGACTCGATGCGGGGTCGGCCGTGCATCCCGGCGCCCCCGACCGTCGCCGACGCCCGCGGCTGACGAACCGCCCGTGGGCGGCGCTCTGGCTCGACGAAGCGCAGTTCGTGAAGAACCCCGCGTCGCAGATCCACCAGACCGTCGCCGACCTCGACGTGCCGGTGAAGTACGCGATCACGGGCACCCCGCTCGAGAACACCCTGCTCGACGTGTGGGCGCTGTTCCGCATCGTCGCGCCGGGGCTGTTCCCGTCGCGCATCCGCTTCGATCAGCGCTACATCAAGGTCGCGAAAGACGAGCGCATCGCCGAGCTGCGGCGGCGCATCCGCCCCCTCATGCTGCGGCGCACCAAGGAGGCCGTCGCCGCCGAGCTGCCGCCGAAGCAGGAGCAGGTGCTGTCGATCGAGCTCGGCCCCGAGCATCGCGCGCTCTACGACCGCTATCTGCAGCGGGAGCGACAGAAGCTGCTCGGGCTCGTCGACGACCTCGATCGCAACCGCTTCATCGTGTTCCGCTCGCTGACGCTGTTGCGGCTGCTCGCGCTCGATCCGCGGCTGATCGATGAGACGCTGCGCGAGGAGACTTCGAGCAGCAGGCCGCTGGGCGACGCACCGGAGGACGCGGCGCCGGCGGGTGGCGGCGGGTCAGCATCCACCTCGGCGAAGCTGGATGCGCTGCTCGAGCAGCTCGACGAGCTCCGCTCCGAGGGGCATCGCGCCCTGGTGTTCAGCCAGTTCACGTCGTACCTCTCGCTCGTGCGCGAACGGCTCGACGCGGTCGGCATCGCCGCCGAGTACCTCGACGGCTCGACGCTGAAGCGCGACGAGGTGGTGCGGCGGTTCCGCGAGGGCGACGCGCCGGTGTTCCTCATCAGCCTGCGCGCCGGTGGGTTCGGGCTGACGCTCACCGAGGCCGACTACGTGTTCCTGCTCGACCCGTGGTGGAATCCCGCCGCCGAGGACCAGGCCGTCGACCGCGCGCACCGCATCGGGCAGGACAAGCCCGTCAACGTCTACCGGATGGTCGCCCGCGACACGATCGAGGAGAAGGTGCTGGCGCTCGGCGAGGGCAAGCGCATCCTGTTCGACCAGGTCGTCGACGAGGGCGAGCTGTTCGCCGCCCCGCTCACCGCCGACGACATCCGCGGCCTGCTCGGCTGACCCCGCGCGCACGCGCCGCCCGTTGCCCGCTACCCCGCTGCCGGCTGCCCGGGCGCACCTCACGCGCCTCCCGCAGTTCCTCGATACGCAATTCAGCATCATCCGCGCGGCCGGCCCGGCGCCGGTCAAGAGGGCCGATCCGTGCTGAGTTGCGAATCCCGACCACGCTCGTCGTCGACCCAACTCAGGAGAAACGTGCCCGGGCGAGGCAGACGCCCCATCTGGCGACGAATCTCCTGAGTTGCGTCACCCCATGAGGCGCACGATGCGGCCAGTTGGCGGACGAGAGGGCTGGCCGTGGTCGGGCGGGCGGCGCGCCCTCGCGCGCGAGCGACTCAGTCGCGCGGCGGCTCGACCGGCGCCGGCGCGGCCCCGCGCAGGGCGTTGTCGACGGCGGAGCGCACGAGCGGGCCGAGCAGGCGCCCGGGCTCGTCGACGCCGATGCCGGCGAGCAGGGCGATCGACTGCTGCACGATCGCGGTCGAGAACGAGGATGCGGTGGCGACCGCCTCGGCGTAGGCGGGCCGATGCTGCTCGGGCACGACGACGGGCTCGGCGCCCATCTCGACCGCGAGCGCCTGCGCGATCGGCAGCACCGGGGCAGGCGCGGTCACGGCGGCCCAGCTCTCCTGCAGTCGCGCGAGGTCGAGGCTGGTTCCGGTGAACGCCATCGCGGGATGCACGGCCAGCGGGATCGCACCCGCTGCCATCGCCGGCGCCAGCACCGCCGTGCCGTGACCGGGCGCGGTGTGCAGCACGAGCTGGCCGGGCTGCCAGCTTCCGGTCGCGGCGAGGCCCGCCACGAGCTCGGGCAGCTGGTCCTCGGGCACGGCCAGGATCACGAGCTCGCTGCGCTCGACCACCTCGGGCACCGTCAGCACCGGCACGCCCGGCAGCAGCGCATCCGCTCGCTCGCGACTCGCCTCGGAGACCGCGCTGATTCCGACGATCGCGTGGCCGGCTCCGCCGAGGGCGGCACCGAGCACGGGTCCGACGCGTCCGGCGCCCACGATGCCGACGCCGAGCCGTCCCGAGCGCCGATCGGGCGGGGTTCCGATGCCGCTCACGCGCGGTCCCCCGGCCCGAGTGCCGTCGGGTCCGCCGCGGGAGGCGTCCGCGGGGCCGCGGGCGGGTCCGCGGGCGGGTCGTCGCGCCGCGATTCGGGATCAGAGTGCGCTATCTCAGGATCGGAGGGCGCTTCCCGCTGTCCGTCCGGCAGATCGCGCGAGTTCTCCTGAGAAACGAACGTCGCTGACTCGCCCGGGAGCTCCGGCGACGGCGCCGGCGCCGCCGACTCCTGTACCCGGCTCGCACCCCACCGGTGCGTCAGATCTCCGGCCGCGGCGGCCACGCCCGACACGGCGAGCTGCCGGAACAGTCCCTCCGCATCCCGCACGTCGAGGGCGCCGAGCCGCGCCGAGATCGGCCCCTGCACGGTGTGCACGTTGACGACCGACAGGCTCAGCGAGCGGTTGAGCGGGCCCTGCGACAGCGACACGCTCTGCATGCGCGCGAAGGGCACGATCACGAGCTCGCGCCAGATCGCACCGCGGCGCAGCAGCACCGCATCCCCCAGCATCGCGAAGCCGTTGCGACGCCACGAGAACCAGCGCAGCACGGCCGCCCGCCGCGGCGAGACGGTGTACTCCGACGAGCCGCGGTCGCGCGCGAAGCCGCTCTCGACGACCGGACGCAGCTCGGCCGGGTCGTGCCCCGGCAGCAGCAGCTCGAGCACCCGCAGCGCGTCGTCCTGGCTGCCGACCGGCAGCACGACAGCGTTCTGCTGCTGCTGCGCATCCCCGTTGCCGCCGTAGCCCGAGCGCGACGCCCGGTTGATGCGGATGTGCCACCAGCCGAACGGACGCCACAGCAGCGGCTGGTTGACCGAGATCGAGTGGATGCGGCCCGGCGGGATGGTCTCGTTCGAGGTCGAGAGCACGCCGTAGCCGACGCGGATGCCGTGCTCGGTCGACGCGATCGTGTAGCGCAGGAACTTGGTCACCTTGCGGATCTGGAACGACCCGAAGGCGAGGATGAGCGGGATCGTCGTGAACAGGATCCATGGCTCGCCGCTCAGCACGACCGCGACGACGCTGCCGGCGATGAGCACGAGCAGCCAGATCGTGCTGTCGTTCACGACGGTGGAGCCGACCAGGCGACCGGCGTGCATCTCGACGACCGATTCCGGCGGCGCGGCGTTCGGGTCGAGCTCGGGCGCGAGGAACTCCTGCACGCGGTCGTCGACGAAGCCGCTCAGCTTCGCCGAGGCCGTGGATGCGCCACTCACGCCCGTCGCGGCGGCAGCGCCGCCCCCACCCGCCGCCGCGCCGGCCGGGCCACCCTCACCCCGGGCGCCACCGGCCGCCTTCGCCCGCTTGACCGCCTGCGCACCCGACGCGAGCTGCAGCACCTCGAGGCGCAGCCGGTCGGCGTCGGCGCTGCGCAGGTAGTCGAGCTTGACGTTGGCGTCGTCGCCGGCGACCTGCACCTCGAACTTCGCGGCGCCGAAGATACGCGCGATCACGGGTCGCGAGATGTTGATGCCCTGGATGCGGTCGAGTCGCGCCTTGCGGTGGGTGCGGAACAGCACGCCGCTGCGCACCTCCACCAGCTCGGGCGTGACGCGGTAGGTGTGCATGCGCCACGACAGCCAGAACAGCACCACGACCAGCGCGATCACGAGCACGGCGCCGCCCAGCACCGCGGGCAGCAGGCCGGAGCTCAGCAGCCAGTCGAGCGGGTCCTCGGGGCCGCGACCGCCGCCGCGACCGCTTGTGTTGGCGATCACGAAGTCGATCGCGCGCTCGCGGAACTGAGCGATGAGGAAGCCGATGATCGCGATGAGCGCGATGCCGCCGCGCAGCAGCGGGGTCGCCGGATGCAGACGGTGCCACTCGTCGTCGGCGAGCTCGCCGTCGGGCACCGGCTCGGCCGGCACAGCCGCCTCTGCGGATGCGATCGGCTCGGCAGGCGCGGCAGCGTCGACGGGCTCGACCGACTCCCCCGACGCGCCCTCGCGCGGGTCGGTCACAGCCCCGCCCGCCGCGTCTCCGCGAGCTCGACGAGGTGGTCGCGCAGCGCATCCGCGTCGGCCTCGGTCAGCCCGGGGATCTGCACGTTGCTCGCGGCGGCGGCCGTGACGAGCTTGAGCTGGCTGAGGCCGAGTGAGCGCTCGATCGGCCCGCGGGTCACGTCGACGAGCTGCATGCGGCCGTAGGGCACAGCCACGAAGCGCTGGAAGAGGATGCCACGGCGCAGCACGAGGTCGTCCTCCCGCAGCTGGTAGCCGATCGCGCGCACGCGGCGCGGCGTGAAGATCAGCACCAGCGCCATGACGACGAACGTGCCGATCGGCAGCAGGAGCAGGAACCAGATGTCCATGCCGCTGAGCAGCCACGGCAGCGCCATGGCGAAGATGAACACGACCGAGAAGATCGCCATCGAGATCAGGTCGTAGCGCAGGTACTTCGGCGAGACCCGCCGCCACTCCCCCGGCACCGGCTCGATCCGGCGCGGGTCGTCGGCGACGACCGGAGCGGCGACATCCGCGGCAGCGGGACCGGCCGCATCCGACGACGCAGCGGGGGTGGGGTTCTGGGGGCTGTCGCTCACGGCATCCTCTCGGGCGGTCGGCGCTCGTGGCACTCCCCGCAGGGTGGCTCTAGGCGCGCGCCCCGCCGGAGGGCGAGCCGTGCTCGTCGTCGTCGTTCGGGGGAACGGTGCAGAGGAACTCGGCGACGAGTCCCGCGACGAGCAGCACGATCGCACCGCCCAGGGCGGCGAGCGCCATGGCCATCGACCCTACCCCGGCGACCGAGCGCGTGAGCAGATATCCCACAAGTCCCAGGCCGCCCCCGACGAGCAGCGCGCCGGCGAGCGAACTCGACTTGGCCAGCAGCGCGACCCGGGCCGCGAGGAGCGGCTCGACGCGCCGCTCGCTGTGACCGCGCGTGGTGCGGAAGATCGGCACGGCCATCGCGATCACGATCACGCCGATCACGACCAGCGCGATCGGCAGGCTCAGCGCCGGCTCGTAACGCGCGCCGCCCACCGCGACCACGGCGGTCTGCAGCAGGAAGACGGCGACTCCGCCGATCACGCCGAGCGCGATCAGGGCGCCGACGGTGGTGCGTCCCATCCTCAGCGGTCCCGGTCGGAGCCGGAGCGGTCGAGGCGGGCGAGCAGCTCGGCGACCCGGCCCTCGCCGGGCAGCTGCGCATCCGGATCGATGTCGAGCCAGGGCCGCAGCACGAAGTCGCGCTCGGCGGCGCGGGGATGCGGCAGCGTCAGCCGGTCGGAGTCGCGCGTGAGCCCGCCGAAGTCGACGATGTCGAGGTCGAGGGTGCGATCGCCCCAGCGCTCGGTGCGCTCGCGCCCGTGCGCGCGCTCGATGCCCTCGAGCACGTCGAGCAGGGTCTCCGGGTCGAGCGTCGTCGTGACGAGCGCGACGCCGTTGAGGTAGCCGGGCTTGTCGGGGTCGGGCCCGTCGAGGGTGATCGCGGTCGTCTCGTAGAGCGGTGAGACGGCGAGCACGTCGATCTGCTCGGTCGACTCGATCTGCGCGACGGCCTGCCGGATCGTCTGCTCGCGCTCGCCCAGATTCGCGCCGAGCGCGATCACAGCGGTGCGGGGCACCTCGGTCATTCGCTTCCTCCGGGGGTCGTGGCAGGGATGGTCGGGGCGGCGGCTCCGGCGGCGGGGGCGGCCGGCGCGCGGCGCCGCGTGATGGTGACGGCGACGTCGTCGAAGGGCACCGGGATGGGCGCGCTCGGCTTGTGCACGGTCACCACGGTCTCGTGCACGGCCGGGAAGCCGAGGGCGACGCCGGCGATGCGCTCGGCGACGGTCTCGATCAGGTCGACCGGATCGCGGCGCACGGCCTCGACGACGGCCTCGCTCAGCTCGCCGTAGTGCACAGTGCGCTCGAGGTCGTCGCCGCCGGCGGCCGGTCCGAGCGGCAGTCGCACCTCGACGTCGATCACGAACTCCTGCCCGTCGACGCGCTCGTGCTCGAAGACGCCGTGGTGAGCGAAGGCACGCAGTCCGGTCACGCGGATGCTGTCGAGCGGGGCGTCCGCCGGGCGAGCGTGCGCCGGTGCCGCGCCGGGGTCTCCGCTCACGACCGGTTCTCCGCATCCACGCCGCCGTTCTGCCACGCGGCCCAGGTGTCGAGGGCGACGCGGGTCGACGGCACGTCGTGCACGCGCACGGCCCAGGCGCCGGCCTGCGCCGACAGCGCGCTGACGACGGCGGTCGGCAGGTCGCGGTCGAGCACGGTCGCGCCCTCGGTAACGACGCCGCCGAGGAAGCGCTTGCGCGACGCCCCGACGAGGATGCCGTGGCCGAGCGAGGCGAGGTCGCCCAGCCCGCGCAGCAGCTGCCAGTTGTGCTCCGCGTTCTTGGCGAAGCCGAGACCGGGGTCGAGGATCACGCGCGAGGGGTCGACGCCCGCCACGGCCAACTCGGCCACGCGGCGCTTGAGCTCATCGCGCACCTCGGCGACGACGTGGCCGTAGCGCGCATCCACGTCGGTGCCGCCGCGCCAGTGCATGGCGACGAAGTGCACGCCCGCGTCGCCGACGACCTCGGCCATGGCCGGGTCGGCGAGGCCACCCGAGACGTCGTTGACGATGACGGCTCCGGCGGTGATCGACTCGGCGGCGGTGCGCGCGTTGACCGTGTCGACGCTGACCGGGATGCGCCGGTCGCTCAGCTCGCGGATGACCGGCAGGATGCGCCGCCGCTCCTCTTCGGGATCGACCCGGTCGGCGCCCGGCCGCGTGGACTCGCCGCCGACGTCGATGATCGTGGCGCCCTGCTCGAACAGCAGCGCGCCGTGCTCGACGGCCGCGGCGGTCTCGGCATAGGAGCCGCCGTCGCTGAACGAGTCGGGCGTGACGTTGAGGATGCCGAGGATCTGCGGAACGGTCACGCTCACGAGTCGCTCCCGGCACCCGCGGCGGGCGCAGCGGGCGCGGCCGGCGCGGCACCGACGCCATCCACCCCGCGGCTCAGCGCGAACATCCCCATCACCTCGGCGCGCGCGACCGGATCGCGCAGCTCGCCGCGGCTCGCGACCGTGACGGTCGAGCTGCCCGACTGGCGCACCCCGCGGGCTCCGACGCAGGCGTGCCGCGCATCCATCACGACGAGCACGCCGCGCGGCGAGAGGCCCGCGTCGAGCGCCGAGGCGATCTGCTCGGTCAGCCGCTCCTGCAGCTGCGGCCGCGAGCTCAGCACCTCGACGACGCGCGGGATGCGGCCGAGGCCGACGACGTGCTGGTCGGGCAGGTAGGCGACGTGCGCGACGCCGGTGAACGGCAGCAGGTGGTGCTCGCACACCGAGCGGAACTCGATGTCGCGCAGCGCGACGATCTCGCCCGTCTCGCCCGCGCCGAGGTCGATCTCGGTCGGGTCGCCGAGCACCTCGAGCGGGTCGACGCCGATGCCGGCGAAGAACTCCGTGTAGGCGGTCGCCACCCGGGCGGGCGTGGATGCCAGCTCGGGGCGGTCCGGGTCGTCGCCGATCGCGCGGATCAGCTCCGACACGGCCGCCTCGATGCGCCCGGTGTCGATCGCCATGTCGCTCAGGCCGGCGACAGGCCGGGGTTGCCGGTGGGGCGCGGCGCGCGCTTCGGCTTGGTCGCGCCGGCCTCGCTGTCCACGCCGCCGTCGACGGCGCCCTGGTCGATCGGGGCCTTGGCGGGCATCTCGATCGGGGGCAGATCGCTCAGCGGGCGCTTCGACGACGAGAGCCACTGCGGGCGCTCGGGCAGCTTGCGCACGTCGGCGAAGATCGCCGCCAGCTGCTCGTGGTCGAGCGTCTCCTTCTCGAGCAGCTCGCGGGCGAGGTTGTCGAGGATGTCGCGGTTGTCGTTGAGCACCTGCCAGGCCTCGTCGTGCGCCGCCTCGATGATCGTGCGCACCTCGGCGTCGACCTTTTCGGCGATGTCCTCGGAGTAGTCGCGCTGGTGGCCCATGTCGCGGCCGAGGAAGACCTCGCCCTGCGACTGACCGAGCTTGACCGCGCCGATGTCCGAGGACATCCCGTATTCGGTCACCATCTTGCGGGCGATGCCGGTGGCCTTCTCGATGTCGTTCGAGGCGCCCGTCGTCGGGTCGTGGAACACGATCTCCTCGGCGACGCGACCGCCCATGGCGTAGGTCAGCTGGTCGAGCAGCTCGTTGCGAGTGACCGAGTACTTGTCTTCGAGGGGCAGCACCATCGTGTAGCCGAGGGCGCGGCCGCGCGGCAGGATCGTGACCTTCGTGACCGGGTCGGTGTGGCGCATCGCCGCCGCCGCGAGAGCGTGGCCGCCCTCGTGGTACGCGGTGATGAGCTTCTCCTTGTCGTTCATCACGCGGGTGCGACGTTGCGGGCCGGCCATGACGCGGTCGACCGCCTCATCCAGGGCGCGGTTGTCGATGAGCTGCGCCGACGAGCGCGCCGTGAGCAGCGCGGCCTCGTTGAGCACGTTCGCCAGGTCGGCGCCGGTGAAGCCGGGCGTCTTTCGGGCGAGCACCTCGAGGTCGACGCCCTTCGCCATCGGCTTGCCCTTGGCGTGCACCGACAGGATCTTCTCGCGGCCCTTGAGGTCGGGGGCGTCGACGCCGATCTGGCGGTCGAAGCGGCCCGGGCGCAGCAGCGCCGGGTCGAGGATGTCGGGACGGTTCGTCGCCGCGATGAGGATGACGTTCGTCTTCACGTCGAAGCCGTCCATCTCGACGAGCAGCTGGTTGAGGGTCTGCTCGCGCTCGTCGTGACCGCCGCCCAGGCCGGCGCCGCGGTGGCGGCCGACGGCGTCGATCTCGTCGACGAAGATGATCGCGGGCGAGTTCTGCTTGGCCTGCTCGAAGAGGTCGCGCACCCGGCTCGCGCCGACCCCGACGAACATCTCGACGAAGTCCGAACCCGAGATCGAGTAGAACGGCACCCCGGCCTCGCCGGCGACGGCGCGGGCGAGCAGGGTCTTGCCGGTTCCGGGAGGCCCGTAGAGCAGCACGCCCTTGGGGATGCGCGCCCCGACGGCCTGGAACTTGGCCGGGTCCTTGAGGAAGTCCTTGATCTCGTGCAGCTCCTCGACGGCCTCGTCGCTGCCGGCGACGTCGTCGAAGGTGACCTTCGGGCTCTCCTTGCTCACGAGCTTGGCCTTGGACTTGCCGAACTGCATGACGCGGTTGCCGCCGCCCTGCATGCTCGAGAGCAGGAACCAGAAGATGACGCCGATGATGAGGAACGGCAGCAGGATGCTGAGCATGCTCATGAACCAGTTGGTCTGCGGCACCTCGTCGCTGTAGGTGGCGCCGGAGTCGTCGACGGCATCCTTCACATCGGTGGCGCGGGCCTCGACGTAGTTGAAGCGCAGCTGCGTTCCGTAGTCGGTGCCGTCCTTCTCGTACGCCTTCTTGAGCGTGAGGTCGACGCGCTGCTCGCCGTCGGTGATCTTCACCTCTTTGACGTTGTTCCCCGCGAGCAGGCTCATGCCGTCCTGCGTGGGGATGTCGCGGTAGCCGGTGCTGCTCAGCAGATTGAAGCCGATCAGCAGCACCACGAGGCCGAGCACGATGTAGATCAGCGGCCCGCGGAAGATGCGCTTGAAGTCCATGCTGTGCGGGCTGTGCCCGCATCCTTCCTAGGAATACGTGGAAGTCAGAGTAACGCTCCGCGTCTTTGCGACCCCTGCGTGTTCGCCGGAGGCGCACCCGCCTTCTGCTGGGCGCGCGCGGGTCAGCTGTAGACGTGCGGCGCGAGCACCGCCACGGCGCGCAGGTTGCGGTACTTCTCGGCGTAGTCGAGGCCGTAGCCGACGACGAAGTCGTTGGGGATGTCGAAGCCGATATAGCGCACATCCACCTCGACCTTCGCGGCATCGGGCTTGCGCAGCAGAGCGCAGATCTCGACGCTCGCGGCGCCGCGGCTGCGCAGGTTCTCGAGCAGCCAGGAGAGCGTGAGGCCCGAGTCGATGATGTCCTCGACGATGAGCACGTGGCGGCCGGTCAGGTCGCTGTCGAGGTCTTTCAGGATGCGCACCACCCCGCTCGACTTGGTGCCCGAGCCGTAGGACGACACGGCCATCCAGTCCATCTCGATGTGCGCCCTCAGCTCGCGCGCGAGGTCGGCCATGACCATGACCGCGCCGCGCAGCACGCCGACGAGCAGGATCTCGCGACCCTCGTAGTCGGCCTCGATCTGCCGGCTCAGCTCGGCGAGCTTGGCGTGGATCTGCTCCTCGGTGACGAGGATCTCGGCGAGGTCGTTCGCGACGTCGGAGGTCTCCATGCACCGAGCCTAACGGCGTCGGGAGGCGCGAGCGCGGGGCTTCAGTGGTCGTGCGGGGGCTTCTGACCGGTGAGCTCGCCCGCGCGGGTCGAGATGAGGTGGATGCGGCCGCCGGCCCGCGAGGCCTGGAACCCGGGCAGGTCGAGCGGCCCCTGCCCGTGCCAGTCGGTCACGAGACGGCCGATCTCGAGCGTCTGGGCGCGGCTCAGCGCGACGTGGAACTCCGAGTCCGCGACGAGTCGGATCAGCCGCTGCCGCAGCGCGGCCGGGTTCGCCGCGAGCGCGCTGACGCTGAGCGAGACGCCGGCCTCCTCGAGCTCGACGACGTCTTCGGCGACCTCGCGAGCCATCGCATCCAGGGCGTCGGCGTCTTCGGCGGCCTGCGCGGCGGTGCGGGCGAGCGCCTCGGCGACGCCCGGGCCGAGCTCGGCCTCAAGCACGGGCAGCACGCTCTGCCGCACGCGCACGCGGGCGTAGGCGGGGTCGGCGTTGTGCGGATCGATCCAGGGCTCGAGGCCGGCGTCGGCGCACGCGGCGACCGTGATCGCGCGCGGCAGGCCGAGCAGCGGGCGCCGGTGGAGCCCGGCCGGTCCGCTCACGGCGGCCATGCCCCGGATGCTCGTCGCCCCGGATCCCCGGGCGAGCCCGAGCAGCACGGTCTCGGCCTGGTCGTCGAGCGTGTGCCCGAGCAGCACGGCCGCGGCACCCGTGGATGCGGCGGCCTCCGCCAGAGCGGCATACCGCGCATCCCGGGCCGCCGCCTCGGGCCCGTCGTGGTCGGCGTCGCCGCGACCTGCGACCGACACGGACTGCACGAGCACAGGGTCGAGTCCGAGCTCGCGCGCCGCGGCCGCGGCGTCCTCGGCGACCGCGGACGATCCGGGCTGCAGCCCGTGATCGACGACCACGGCGCCGGCACGCAACCCCGCCCGCGGCGCCTCGAACGCGGTCGCCGCCGCGAGGGCGAGCGAGTCGGGTCCGCCGCTCAGGGCGACCAGCACGAGAGCGTCGGCGGGGAGCTCGGCGAGCGCATCCCGCACCGCCCGTCGGGTGTCGGCGATGGCGGGAGTCAGCCGGGGTCGATCGGGCACCGGATAACGTTAGGGCGTCTCCCGCGCCGCCGCATCCGGTGCCGCGCTGGTGGGGCCCGCATCCGACCGACTCCGATCAACGAGGAGAACCCCCGACATGGCCGCATACGACGCCGTCATCGAGATCCCCAAGGGCAGCCGCAACAAGTACGAGGTCGACCACGAGACCGGTCGCGTCTTCCTCGACCGCGTGCTCTTCACGGGCTTCGTCTACCCCACCGACTACGGCTTCTTCGAGAACACGCTCGGCCTCGACGGCGACCCCGTCGACGTGCTCGTGCTGCTCGACTACCCGCTGTTCCCGGGTGTGGGCGTCAAGGTGCGCCCGGTCGGCGTGTTCAACATGACCGACGACGGCGGCAGCGACGCGAAGGTCATCGCCGTTCCGGCGAAGGACCCGCGCTGGGCGCACATCCAGGACGTGAACGACATCCCGGAGTACACCCGCAAGGAGATCGAGCACTTCTTCGAGCACTACAAGGACCTCGAGCCCGGCAAGTGGGTCAAGACCGAGGGCTGGGGCGATGCCGCCGAGGCCGAGAAGATCATCGAGGCCGGCGTCGCGGCCTACGTGCCCGGCTCGCACTGAGCTGAGCTGCTGAGCGACTGAGCCCGCGCCGGTCGCGCCGGCGAACACGAAGGGCCTCGGGATGCGCATCCCGAGGCCCTTCGTCGTGCCCCGTGCGGGTCAGCCCGTGGGGCGGCCGGCGTAGGGCACGAGGTCGCCGTAGCGCACGGCCTTGATGCGCACGTTCGTGCCCGGGTAGGCGGCCTCGATCATCTGGCCGCCGCCGATGTACATCGTCACGTGGTACTTCGAGCCGCCCACGGCGCCGCCGTCGGAGTAGAACAGCAAGTCGCCCGGCTGCATGTTCGCGAGCGTCACGAGGCGTCCGCGCGCGGCGAGGTAGTTGTACTGCAGGTTCGAGCCGTGGCCGCCGATCGAGACGCCCGCGGCCGAGTACGACATCATCGTCAGCCCCGAGCAGTCCCAGCCGCTGGGGCCGGCGCCGTTGATGACATAGGGCTCGCCGAGCTGCGCCTTGGCGTAGGCGATCGCGGTGTCGACGACTCCGGTGACCGGCGGCGCGGGCGGGGTGTCGGGGGTGACCGGCGGGTTCGACGGCGAGCCGGTGTTGCCGGATGCGGGCGGGGCCGGCGGGGTCTTCGCCGCCTCCTGCGCGCGTTCCCAGGCCAGGCCGTCCTGGTAGGCCTTCTCGACCTCGGCGGTCGTGTCCTTCAGCGAGGCGAGCTGGGCGTAGAGCGTCTTCGACGACTCGTCCTGCACCTTCAGCCGCGACTCGACGTCGGTCTGCGCCTTCTGCGCGGCGGCGAGGGCGGATGCGGCGGCCTTCTTCTTCGCGTCGCGCGCCTTCTTGGCGCTGGCGGCGTCGGCGGTGAGCGCATCCGCGTTCTTGCGGTCGTAGTCGGCCTGCGCGAACACGGCGCTCGACGAGCCGGAGAGCCGGCTCATGATGCCGAGCTTGTAGAGCGTCTTCTCGGTGTCCTTCGCGTCGCCCTGCAGCAGAGAGAGCGTCACGTCGCCGCCGCCCTGACGGGCGAGCTGGGCGAGCAGGCGCTTCGCGCGCAGCTCCGAGGCGTCGGCGGTCGCGCCGGCGGTCTTCGCCTGCGCGGCGAGGGTGTCCTCCTTGCGCTGGGCGGCGTCGAGCGCCGCCTGCGCGATGAGCACGTTCTCAGCGGCGACCGAGGCCTGCTTGCCGAGGTCGGCATCCTTGGTCTCGAGGCTCTGGATGAGCTTCTCGATCTTCGAGATCTCGGCGGCCTTCGCGGCCTCATTGCCCTTGGCGCGCTGCACGTCATCCCAGCTGGGATAGCTGGGATCGGCGGAGGCCGCGACCGGTGCCTGGAGTCCGACGATCAGCGCAGCCAGAACCAGCGCAGCCGCCGCCCCCCGAGGGCGTCTGCGTTCATTCATCGGCTCCGTTCGCCGCCTTTCCCCGTGCGGATCATCCGAGCGAGATCCCCTTCGTGCGCATGAAGGGCACCGGGTCGGTGAGGTTGCCGTTGATGCGGATCATGAAGTGCAGGTGGCAGCCCGTCGAGCCGCCGGTGGTGCCGACCTTGGCGATCTGCTGACCGGGACCGACCTGCTGGCCGATGCGCACGAGCAGCCCGCCGTTGACGATGTGGCCGTAGCCGCTCGAGGTGCCGTCGCCGTGGTCGATCTGGATGAAGTTGCCCAGGTCGCCGTTCCAGCCGGAGTAGGTGACGGTTCCGCCGTGCGTGGCGTAGATCGGGGCTCCGCAGCCGGCGCCGATGTCGGTTCCGGTGTGCAGACGCCAGTAGTGGTAGATCGGGTGGTAGCGCTGGCCGTAGCTCGAGGTGATCGGGCCGGCGGCCGGGCGAGCCCAGCCCGAGGGCGAGACCTCGCCGGCGGCGCCCGCTCCCCACTGGGCGGCGAGACCCTTCTGGTAGTCGGCCTGGGTGGCGGCGCGGCGCTCCTTGAGCACGACGAGCTGGGCCTCGAGCTGGGCCTTGTGCTCGGTCTCGGCGTCGAGCGCGGTCTCAGCGGCCGCGGCGGCCGTCTGCGCGGCCGTGAACGCATCCTGAGCGACGACCTTGCGGCGGTCGAGCTCCTTCTGGGCCGTGTTCGCCTGGTCGGTGAGCGACTGGGCGGTGCCCTGCAGCTGGGAGGCGCGATCGAAGATGCTCTTCGAGCTCTCCGTCAGCTTCGACATCGTGCCCCACTTCTTCAGCAGGTCGGATGCCTTGCCGGGGCGGGCGATGAGGTTCGTGGTGAGGTTGCCGCCGCCGGGCTTCGCGAGCTCGGCGATGAGCCGGTCGGCGACGCCCTTGGCCTTGTCGGCCTCGGCCTTGGCGGCGTCGGCCTGGCCCTGCAGCTTCTGGGTCTCGACGACCTGGTTGTCGTACTCCTCCTGCGCCTTCGCGTAGGCCTCGCCGGCCTGCTGGGCGACCTGCTGAGTGCGGGTGACCTCGGCGCTCAGCGCGTTGATCTGCGCCTGCACCTGGTTCGCGAGCGCCTGCGCGTTGTTCACGTTGGCGACGGCGTTCTGCACGTCCTGCCAGCTGGGGTACTCGGCGGCGTACGCCGGCTGAGCCGGCGAGCCGACGACCCCCGCGACGGGCAGAACCGCCAGTGCGGTCGCGACCGCGAGGGCGCGCAGTGCGCGTCCCCTCCAGGTCACGGCCTTCCCCCGGCCGGTCGTGTCGTGCATGTGTCCCCGAATCGCTGCCATCGCGCCCTCTTCGCGCTATTCACATTGACAACATCAATCACAGTAACAACACGTGTCGGCATCAGACCAGCACGGATTCCACGACGGATGGGCACGCCCGTCGGGGGCCAAGCCTCAATGTCGGGTTGAAACTACGCCGGGATGCCGCGGTTGCCGGGGACATCCGCGCGAGCGCCGCGGAATCGGCACGAGCTCCCGGATGCGCGGTCCACCCCCGAACTGGGGTGCGGCATCCCGGCGCTCGACGCCCTTCGCGAGCGCCGGATTCGGCGACTCGCGCTCGATTCGCGTTTTGCCCGAGCGCCACCTATGCTTACTCCTCGGTTGCCGTTCGGTACGCCGCCTGCTTCGGCAGATCGCGTCCGCACTGCACGGCCCCATCGTTTAGTGGCCTAGGACACCGCCCTTTCACGGCGGCAGCACGGGTTCGAATCCCGTTGGGGTCACTGAATCCGGCCGATTCGGTCGGAGCCTGAGAAGGCAGTACAGTTGGCAACCGCAACAACTCAACAAGCAAGGCCCTGTAGCGCAGTTGGTTAGCGTGCCGCCCTGTCACGGCGGAGGTCGCGGGTTCAAGTCCCGTCAGGGTCGCGGAAGCGAACCCCTCTCCTGGAGGGGTTCTTCTCCATCCGGGCTCACCTCGAGCCCTCGGCTCTGTAGCTCAGTTGGTAGAGCGTCCGACTGAAAATCGGAAGGTCACCGGATCGACGCCGGTCGGAGCCACAGCGAAAGCCCCCGCGAGTCGGGGGCTTTTTCGTTGCCGCCCGGGGCGTCGGAGAGTCGCGACGACGTTATTCCGGAGCGCGCCATTCGATGAGGATCGTGTCTCGCCACTGCCCTTCGTACGGCCCGTAGGTCATGAGCGCGATGCGCTCCCGCGTCCCGACGGTTCGGAATCCGGCGTTGGCGTGGAGCCCGAGGCTCGCGGTGTTCTCCCGGAAGATGCTCGACTGGATCGTCCAGACCCCGGCATCCGGCGCCTGCGCGATGAGTTCGTCGACGAGTGCCCGGCCGATGCCCCGCCCCGTGTGGCCGGGGTGCACGTAGACGGAGTGCTCGACCAGGCCGGAATACACCGGCCTGGCGGAGACCCCGGACACCGCAGCCCAGCCGACGACGTCGCCGCCCTCGTCGGCAGCGACGAGCCTGAGCTCTCTCCGACGAGAGGCATCGAACCGCTCCCACGTGGGCGGCTGGGACTCGAAGGTCGCGTTGCCGGTGGCGATGCCGGCGCGGTAGATCTCCTCGACGGCGGGCCAGTCGTCCTCGGCCATGGCGCGAATGCGCATCAGCAACAGGAGGCGGCGGTGGCGAGGTCGGTCGAGCACACGCCGGTCTCGGGCAGCACGAGCTCGATTCGGCGGGCTTCGTCGTGGCGGCCGGCGAGCTCATCGGCGATCGAGCGCACCTGCTCGTAGCCGGTGAGCAGCAGGAAGGTCGGCGCACGGCCGTAGGACTTCATCCCGGCCAGCCAGAAGCCCTTCTCGGGGTGGCTGAGCTCGTCGACGCCGTGCGGCGGCACCGAGCCGCAGGAGTGCTCGTTGGGGTCGATGAGCGGCGCCAGCTTCTCCGGCGCCTCGACGACGTCATCGAGGCGGAGCCGGATCTCGCGGAGTCCGTCGAGGTGGGGTCGGAACCCGGTCGCGACGACGACGACGTCGGCTTCGACGACCGTCGATGTTCCGTCTCGTCTGCCGACCAGCGCCACGGCGTCGTCGCGCGGCTCGACGTCGTCGATCAAGAATTGATCGATCAGGGAGACCGCGCCGTCGTCGATGAGCTCGCGCGTGGCGGCGCCGAGTGATGCGCGGCCCGGCAGCTGGTCGTCGTCGGATCCGAAGACGCGGTGCGGGTTCGCCGAGCGGATCGCCCAGGTGATGCTCGTGCCGGGCTCCTGCTCGGCCAGGCGGCGCAGCGCGATGAGCGTGTTGGCGGCCGAGTGCCCGGCGCCGACGACAGCGACGCGGCGTCCGGCGAACTGCGCGCGGTCGCGACCGAGCACGTCGGGCAGGCCGTGGGTCAGCCGGTCGGCGACCTCGGCGCCGTGTCGCGCGGCGAGTCCGGATGTGGTCACCGGGTTCGGGGTCGAGAAGGTGCCGGAGGCGTCGATGACGGCTCGGGCACGGATCTCGTCCTCGTCGCCAGTGGAGTCGATGCGGACGAGGAACGGCGTCGACTCGCGGCCGGCGGTCCGGGTGCGGTCCATGCCGTCGCGCGAGACGTTCTCGACGGTGACGCCGTAGCGGATGCGCGACTCCAGCTGCGGGGTCGCAGCGAGCGGCGCGAGGTAGTGCTTCACGAGCTCGTGACCGGTCGGCAGCGCGTCGGGATGCTGCGGCGTCCAGCCCTGCGCCTCGAGCAGCCGCACCGAGGCTGCGTCCGTGACGTGCCGCCACGGCGAGAAGAGCCGGATGTGGCCCCACTCACTGATCGCGGCACCGGCATGGTCGCCTTGCTCGAGGACGAGCGGCTCGATGCCGCGCTCGAGCAGCTGAGCGGCGGCGGCGAGGCCGACGGGACCTGCTCCGATGATGACGACGGGAAGGCTGGTCTCGCGGTGGCCCGCGACCGCCGCGATAGGCGCGCTGTCGGTGGTGGTCATGCTGTCGCCCCCTGGGCGGGGACGATCTCGGCGATGAGGGCCTCGATGCGACCGCGGATCTCGTCGCGGATGGGGCGGACGTCGTCGAGGGACTTGCCGGCCGGGTCGGTGAGCTCCCAGTCCTCGTAGCGCTTGCCGGGGAAGATCGGGCAGGTGTCGCCGCAGCCCATCGTGATGACGACGTCGGACTCGCGGACGGCATCCACGGTCAGGATCTTGGGCTCGGCGTCGGCGATGTCGATGCCGACCTCGGACATCGCGGCGACCGCGATCGGGTTCAGCTGATCGGCGGGTTCACTGCCGGCCGACAGCACCTCGACGCGGTCGCCGGCCAGCTCGCGCAGCCACCCGGCGGCCATCTGCGAGCGGCCGGCGTTGTGCACGCACACGAACAGCACGGTGGGCTTGTCGGGCATCGGATCCTCCAGACGATCGGTCAACGCCAGTGTGACCCCGAACATCGACGTTCGTCAATATAGACATTTGTCGATGGATGAGCGCATGATGGCCTCATGCCTGTCGCCGAGCTGCTCCCGATCACCGACGTCTCGGCCGCCGCCTGTTGCGCGCCGCTCACGAAGCAGGCGATCGCCCCCTCCGATGCCGAGACCGTCGCCCGCGCGCTCAAGGCGCTCGCCGACCCCGCCCGCGTGCGGATCGTCTCGATCGTCGCGTCGCACGTCGGCCAGGAAGCGTGCGTCTGCGACCTTCAGGAGCCGCTCGGTCTGTCTCAGCCCACCGTCTCGCATCACCTCAAAGTGCTGATGGAGGCCGGCTTCCTCACCCGCTCGAAGCGCGGCACGTGGGCCTACTACGCGCTCGTGCCGGGATCGCTCGACAAGATCGCCGATCTGCTGCGCACAGTCTGATTCAGCAGCAGTCGCAGGTCTCACTGGCGGGATCGGTGAGCGCCGAGATGGGCTGTTTGCAGGCATCTCCGCGCCACGCCTCCACGCCCTCCTTGACGGCGAACACGGCGATCGCGAGGGCAGCGACCGAATCGGCCCACGCCCATCCGAGCAGCAGGTTGAGGCCAAGACCCACCAGCACCGCCGCTGACAGCCAGGCGCAGACCAGCGTCTGCTTGGAATCGGCGATCGCCGAGGCCGAGCCGAGCTCCCGCCCCGTGCGCCGCTCGAACCATGAGAACGCGGGCATGATCGCCACGCTCACGGCGGCGAGCGCGATGCCGACGATCGAATACTGCGGCTCGGCGAACCCGAGCAGCGCGCGCACCGCATCCACGGCGACGAACAGCGCCAGCCCGAAGAACGAGATCGCGATCACGCGCAGCGCGACCCGCTCGCGTCGCTGCGGCTCGGGTGAGGCGAACTGCCAGGCGACAGCAGCCGCCGAGAGCACCTCGACGATCGAGTCGAGCCCGAAGCCGATGAGCGCACTCGATGAGGCGGCGGCCCCGGCGCTCAGGGAGACGATCGCCTCGATCACGTTGTACGCGATGGTCGCGGCGACGATCCAGCGGATGCGACGCTGCAGCACCGCGCGCCGCCGAGGGTCGAGCGCGGTGCGGGTCTCGATCGGCGTCATGCGCAGCTGCACTCCTCGCCCGCGCAGCAGCCCGGGTCGACGACCAGCATCAGGCGCAGCAGGTCGTCGAGCGCGGGCGCGAGGTGCGGGTCGGCGAGCCGATACCAGGTGTTGCGCCCGTCGCGGATGCCCTCGACCAGCCCGCAGCCGCGGAGGCACGCGAGATGATTCGACATCGACTGGCGCGAGACCTCGAGCGCGTCGGCGAGGTCGGAGGGGAACGCCGGCGCCTCGCGCAGCGCCAGCAGCACCCGCGTGCGCGTCTCGTCGGAGAGCGCGTAGCCCAGACGCGCCAGGGCCGCGGTGTGGGTGAGCGTCACGGTTCCGGTCACGCACCCGACAGTACAGCGTTCGATGTATTAATCAAGTGACCGTCGCGTACTGCCGACCGGCCGCTAGCGTGAAGTGCCGAGCGACCAGCGAGCGACCACCCGAGCGACGAGAGAGCATGCCCGACGAGCCGACCCCGCACGACGCCGTGAGCGTCTGGTCGACCGTCGTCGCCGTACTGGCGCTCGCGTTCCTCGTCATCCCGGTGATCGGCGACGTCGTCGCACTCGTCGCCGGCGTGGCGGCGCTGGGGCTCGGCATCGCCGGCATCCGCCGCTTCGAGACCGGGCGCACGCGCCGCGTCGTCGTCGCGATCGTCGGAGCCGTGCTCGGGCTCGTGGTCACCGTGATCGCCGGGCTCATGGTCGCGGTCACGGCCGCGGTGCACTGAGCGAGCTGGAATCGGAGCCGCGCGAGCGACTCAGCGCAGCCCGGGAGGCCGCGTCGACGCGCCGTCGGCGGCCGGGCTGCGCTCCGACAGCACCTCGAAGAACGAGCACGGGATGCGGTGGTCGGCGACGCCGCGCTCCCCCGCCACCATGAGCGCGTCGCCGAGCAGGATCGCGCTGCAGTCCCAGACGGGATGCCCGGCGCGGCGGTCGTAGGCGAGGCCCGCGCCGCAGTCGCAGCGCTCGCGCGCCGAGAAGACGAGACGGCGCAGCAGCTTCTCGCGCGGACGCCCGAGCCACTTCATCGTCATGGCGATGGAGTGTAGATCACTCGCGTTCGCGTCGATGAATCGAATTCGCGCCGCGTCCACCCCCAGTTCGGGGAGAATGACTGGTCTACCCCGCGCGCGCTAACCTGCGCGAGACGGTTTGGTCACCGTCGCACCACCCCATCTCTCTCCCTGATCGATGGGCCGGCCCGCCACACGCGCCTCACGGAATCGGCGACGGGCCGGCAACGGGAGCCGCTCGAGCGGGGTGCGACGATCAGCGGACGAATGAGATCGATTCCGCCAGCGCGATAACGGCCGCCGCCCGACGGTGCTCCACCCGCGACGACTCCTGCGCGCGCGCTGCAGCGACGAGCCGGGCGGCGACGACCTCGGCGCTGATCGCCGCGAGACGCTGAGCGAGCACCGTGCCGAGTCCGTCGCGCAGCTCTTCGAGATTCGTGTTCGAGATCTCGAGGCGCCGGTCGGAGACGCTCAGCTCGATCGTCGGATACCCCTCGTCGCCGAGGTGGCGCCGCGTCGATGCCGCCAGGATGCCGTCGATCTCCTCTCTCTCGGGGCGTCGCGAGAACACGGCTTCGACCGTGTAGCGCTCGGGTGCGTCGACCGTGAGGAGCGAGACGGGGAGCGCCCCGACGAGGACGGATCGCAGGCCCAGGGCGGTGCGCTCGATCGTGTCGGGACTGGTGGTCGTGATGGTCATGGTCATGAGAGTCCTCGCGGGCCGTTCTGCTCACCGCGGCGGTCGTCGCTGCGGGCGGGGGAGGGAAAGAGGATGCCGTCGCCGGCGGCTGACGGCGACGGCATCCGACCGACAGGACGCCATCCCGTCGATCGCACGACCGGCGGCGGCCGGGGAGCCGCCTGCGCAGGCGTGAGCTGTTGTCCGGGACCGCGGCGCGGCTCCCGTCGAGTCAGTGTTCGGGGCGCTCCTCGACGTCGGGTTGCGGCGCGATGGGCTCCGCATCAGCCGCGGCGAGTCGCCGGGGCGCCGGCCGCGGCACGGGCGCCCGGCCCCGCCGCGTGATCTCGCCACGCTCGGCGCGATGCCTTCCGTCGTGCTGGGGACTGAACCGGGCCGAGTCGCTCATGACGAGCCTCACTTCGCTAGGCGGCTGACGCTAGACCTGCCACATGTGCCCGCTCACATCTCGGTGTGCAGTGATGAGATCGACGATCGAGCGTTCTCGAAGAAAGCCGTCTTACGGTCGTCGCATGGACGACTGCCATAGACCCTCGCCCACCTGCCCCACCGGGCTCCTCCGCTCTGTCGGGGGTGACTCGTGCCCGAGTGGCTCGGCCTGATCGTCGGCACGCTCCTCACCGTCGGAACCGGCGTCTTCGTCGCCAGCGAGTTCGCCCTGGTCAATCTCGACCGGCACGAGCTCGAGGGGCGGCGCGACCGCGGTGAGAAGCGCCTCGCACCCGTGATCGGCGCTCTGCGCATCACCTCGACCCACCTCTCGGGAGCACAGCTCGGCATCACGCTCACGACCCTGCTGGCCGGCTACACCTTCGAGCCCGCCATCAGCCGATTGCTCGCCGGACCGCTGACGGCCGTCGGCATCCCGGATGCGGTGGTCCCGGCCGTGGGCGCGATCGTGGCGATCGTGCTCGCGACCCTGTTCTCGATGATCCTCGGCGAGCTCGTGCCGAAGAACTTCGCGCTGGCCCTGCCGCGCCAGACGGCGAAGCTCGTGGTTCCGCTGCAGGTCGTGTTCACGACCGCGTTCCGCCCCGTGATCGCGCTGTGCAACGGCACCGCGAACGCGCTCATCCGCCGCATGGGCATCGAGCCGAAGGAGGAGCTCTCGGGCGCGCGCAGCGCCGAGGAGCTCGGCTTCCTCGTGCGCCGCTCGGCCCTCGAGGGCACGCTCGACCCCGAGCACGCGACGCTGCTCGACCGCACCCTGCGCTTCTCGCAGCGCGACATCGACGACGTCACGACCCCGCGCGTGCGCATGGTGTCGGTCGCCGCGACGGCGAGCGCCGACGAGATCGTGGCGGCCTCGCTGCGCTCGGGGCACTCGCGGTTCCCGGTCACGGGCGTCGACCGCGACGACATCGTCGGCACCGTGCACGTGAAGCAGGCGTTCCGTCTCGAGCCGGCCGAGCGCGTCGGCGTCACGGCGGCCGACCTGGCCGTGCCGGCACTGTTCGTGCCGGGCACGGCAGCGGTCGACGGAGTTCTGCAGACGCTGCGACGCTCGGGCCAGCAGCAGGCGATCGTGCTCGACGAGCACGGCGGCACCGCCGGGCTCGTCACGCTCGAGGACCTGATCGAGGAGATCGTGGGCGAACTGCGCGACGAGCACGACCGCATCCACCAGTCCGTCGTCGCCGACGGGGCGACGTGGATGTTCGACCCCGGCCTGCGACCGGACGAGCTGCGTCGTCTCACCGCCGCGATCGTGCCGGCCGGCGACGACTACGACACGGTCGGCGGGCTCGTGCTCGACCGGCTCGAGCGGGTGCCCGAGGTCGGCGACGAGGTCGCGCTCGAGCACGGCGTGATCCGGGTCGAGCGGATGGACGGGGTGCGCCTGGCGCGCCTGCGCTGGACGCCGGCGGCTTCGGGCGACGCGACCGCCGCGACCGCCGATGCCGCCGCGTCCGATGCCGGCCGGGCCCGCACCACGACGGAGGCGAGCTCATGAGCGAGTACCTGCCCGGCATCCTGTGGCTCGTCGTTCTGCTCGTGCTGAACGGCTTCTTCGTCGGCGCGGAGTTCGCGGTCATCTCGGCGAAGCGCTCGCAGATCGAGCCGCGCGCGGCCGCCGGCGGCCGCGCCGCCACGACGACCCTGTGGGCGATGGAGCACGCGACGCTCATGCTGGCGACCAGCCAGCTCGGCATCACGGTGTGCTCGCTCGTAATACTCAACGTCTCCGAGCCGGCCATCCACCACCTGCTCGAGATCCCGCTCGGCTTCACCGCGCTGTCGGCCGAGGCGATCGGCGTGATCGCCTTCGTGATCGCGCTCGTGTCGGTGACGTTCCTGCACGTCGTGTTCGGCGAGATGATCCCGAAGAACCTCGCGTTCTCGGTGCCCGACCGCGCCGCGCTGATCCTGGCGCCGCCGCTCGTGCTCGTGTCGCGCATCCTGTACCCGGTGATCTGGGCGCTGAACGGCGTGGCCAACGGCATCCTGCGGGTGTTCCGGGTGCAGCCCAAGGACGAGGCGACGAGCGCGTTCACGCTCGAGGAGGTCGCCGGCATCGTGGCGGTGTCGACCCGCGAGGGCGTGCTCGACGACCGCACCGGCGCGCTCGCGGCCGCATTCGAGTTCACCGACAAGCGGGTGAGCGACATCGAGGTGCCGACCGAGCGGATGCGCACCCTCACCCGCGCGAGCACGCCCGCCGACGTGCGGCGCGCGGTCGCCGAGACCGGCTGGTCGCGCTTCGTGATCGCCGACGACGCGGGCGAGCCGGTCGCCTACCTGCACCTCAAGGACGTGCTCGATCTGACCGGCGACGCCGACGCGGAGCCGGTTCCGGCGAAGCGGATGCGGCGCCTGGTCACGATCGGCCGCGACGCCGAGCTGGAGGACGCACTCGCCCGCCTGCGCCGCGACGGGGTGCATGTCGCCCGCACGGCCGACGCGGAGGGGCGCATCCACGGCACGGTGTTCCTCGAGGACATCCTGGAGGAGCTGGTCGGCGAGATCGACGACAGCGCGCACGCGGCGGTGTGAGCGGACGCCGCGGGAGTCGGGTCAGGAGACCAGGCTGTCGCGGCGCGTCACCTCGGCCCAGACCTCGTCGAGCGAGAGTCCGAGCACCTCGGCGAGCGCCGCGATGGTCGGGAACGACGGCGTCGCGATGCGGCCCGACTCGATCTTGCGCAGGGTCTCGTGCGAGACGCCGGCGTCGAGCGCGACGCCGAGCATCGAGCGGTCGCCCCGGGCCCGGCGCAGCAGCGCGCCGAGCCGCTGACCGCGCTCGAGCTGCTCGGGGGTGAGCGGAAGGCGGACCATGGTCCGATACTAATACCGGGATACTTTGACCGGTATTATCATCCGGTGATCGAGATCCTCGCCCCCAGCCAGCTGCCCCGCGCTCGCGCCACCGGACGACTCGTGGGCACCATCCTGAACACCCTGCGCGGCCGCGCCCGGCCCGGTGTGAACCTACTCGAGATCGACGACTGGGCGAAGCAGATGATCCTCGAGGCGGGCGCGGAGTCCTGCTACGTCGACTACGCGCCCTCCTTCGGCCGCGGGCCCTTCGGGCACTGGATCTGCACCGCCGTGAACGACGCCGTGCTGCACGGCCTGCCGCACGACCGCATCCTCGCCGACGGCGACCTGCTCACCCTCGACCTGGCCGTCGTGCTCGACGGCGTCGCCGCCGACGCGGCGATCAGCTTCGTCGTCGGCGAGAGCCGCCCGGCCGAGAGCGTGCGCCTGATCGAGACGACCGAGCGCGCGCTCGCCGCCGCGATCGCCGTGGCCGGGCCCGGCGCCCGCATCGGCGACCTGTCGCACGCGATCGGCACGGTGCTGAGCGAGGCCGGCTACCCGATCAACCTCGAGTTCGGCGGCCACGGCATCGGCACGACCATGCACCAGGACCCGCACGTCGCCAACGACGGCCGCCCCGGCCGCGGCTACAAGCTGCGACCCGGCCTGCTGCTCGCGCTCGAGCCGTGGGTCATGACCGACACCGACGAGCTCGTCACCGACGCCGACGGCTGGACGCTGCGCAGCGCGACCGGATGCCGCACCGCCCACAGCGAGCACACGGTGCTGATCACCGACGACGGGGCCGAGATCCTGACGCTGCCGGCTTGAGCCCGCGGGCACGGCCCGGCCGACCGCGGGTGCCGGCGAGAGATGCGGGCGCGCCCCTGAGGCACGCCCGCACCGACCGGCTCAGAACTCGGCTGAAAGCGCCTTCATGGTCGCGATCTCGTCGGTCTGCGAGGTCACGATGGACTTTGCCAGCGCGACCGCATCCGAGTTCTCGCCATCGGAGACCTCGGACTTCGCCATCGTGACGGCGCCCTCGTGATGCTGGACCATCTGGTCGAGGAAGAGCTTGGCGGCCACCGAGCCCGACGCGGCCTCGAGGTCGGCCATGTCCTGCTCCGACATCATGCCGTCGCCGTGGCCCATCCCGGCCATGTCGCTGTCGACCGACTGACCCCACGCGGTCAGCCAGCTCTTCATGGTCGAAATCTCGGGGGCCTGCGCCTTCTTGATCTTCTGCGCCATCGCGACCACGCGCTCGTCGATGCCGTCCTTCGCCAGCAGCATGTCCGACATCTCGATCGCCTGCTCGTGATGCGCGAGCATCATCTGGGCGAACATGACGTCGGCGTCGTTGTAGGCGGATGCGCTGGCCGACGAGCTCGGCTCGCTGCCGTGATCCATTCCCGACATCGAGCCGGACTGACTGCACCCCGCGAGCACGAGGGCGGTGGAGAGCGCGCCGGCGGCGAGCAGGGCGGTGGTACGGATTCTGATCATGGTGATTCGTCTTTCTGGGTCGTCGAAGAATGTGAGGGGCGCGATGCGCCGCTGTCAGGGCAGGATCGCCCTGCGGCTCACGTTCGACTGATGCCCAGAGAGACGAGATCAGGGCGGGGACGACGGTCGTCGCCGGAGCCTCCGAGCCCGCCGTGCGCGACCGCCGGCAGATGCGACGCCGCCCCGCGCGTCGGCGCAGCCACGATGACGATCGACAGCAGCAGCGCGAGCACGCAGACCATCGCCATCGCCAGGTGATCGCCCATCGGATCGCCGCACCCGTCACCGGCGCAGGCGCCACCGGACGCGTCGGCGGCGAGGCCGCTCGACGCGCCACGCGCGTTCACCGTGGCCGCGTGCGACATCGACGCTTGCGCCGTCGACGATGCGGACTCGGAGTCGGAGTCGGAGACCGCGGTGGGCATCGCAACGGCGTGCGAACCCTCCGCGGCGAGCACATGCATCCCGAGGATGCCGGCGATCACGAGTGCGACGAGCACGGCGACGCGCATCACCGACGCGGTGACCGCACTGCGCTCAGTCATCACGATCAGACCCGCCCTCCCCGCTCGTCGATACCCCCCAAGGGTACTTCTCGACGACGCTACGTCACGAAGCTGGGCGACCGTCGCGCGCCAGCACCTCGGGTCGGAGGTCGATGCGACGCAGCAGCTGGGCGTTGAGCGCCACCACGATCGTCGACAGCGACATGAGCAGCGCCCCCACCGACATCGGCAGCACGAAGCCGATCGGGGCGAGCACCCCGGCCGCCAGCGGCACGGAGAGCAGGTTGTAGCCGGCCGCCCACCACAGGTTCTGCTTCATCTTCGCGAAGGTGCGGCGCGAGAGCTCCCGCACCGCCAGCACCGATCGAGGGTCGTCGCTCGCCAGGATCACTCCGGCCGACGCGATCGCCACATCCGTTCCGGCGCCGATCGCGATGCCGACATCGGCCTGCGCCAGGGCGGGCGCGTCATTGACGCCGTCGCCCACCATCGCGACCGAGCGCCCTTCGCCGTGCAGCTCCTGAACCCGTGCCGCCTTGTCTTCGGGGCGCACCCCGGCGAACCAGCGCTCGATGCCGAGCTCCCGTGCGATCGAGGCGGCGACCTCCTCGGCGTCGCCGGTGATCATCACCACCTGCACGCCCTGCGCCTGCAGCGAGGCGACGGCCTCGGCCGACTCCGGCCGCACCTCGTCGGCCAGACGCAGGGCACCCGCCACGACGCCGTCGACGAGCACGTGGAGCACGATGGCGCCGCCGTCGCTCCACGACCGGGTCTCGCCCAGGCGCTCCGCACCCTCGGCCGAGAGCAGGCCCGGCCCGCCGACCTGCACGCGACGCGAGTCGACTCGGGAAGTCACCCCCACCGCCGGCTCGGAGCGGAAGTCCGAGCCGGCAGGCACGTCGAGCCCCTGCTGTCGTGCCGCGGCGACGATCGCCCGGGCGAGAGGATGCTCGCTGTCCGCCTCGGCCGCCGCCGCGAGAGCGAGCAGCGCATCCCGGTCGCCGTCGACCGCGGCGATCTCGAGCACGGCGGGCTCGCCCCGCGTCAGAGTGCCCGTCTTGTCGAAGACCACCGCATCCACGTTGCGCATGCTCTCCAGCGCCAGCCGGTCCTTGATCAGAACGCCCGCGCGCGCGGCGCGCTCGGTCGCGATCGAGACGACCAGCGGGATCGCCAGGCCGAGCGCGTGCGGGCACGCGATCACGAGCACGGTGATCGCCCGCACGATCCCCTCGTCGACGCCGCCCACGAGCGACCAGACGACGATGGTGATCAGCCCCGAGACCAGGGCGAACCAGAACAGCAGCGCGGATGCGCGATCGGCGATGCGCTGCGCCCGCGTCGACGAGGCCTGCGCGTCGGCGACGAGCTTGCGGATGCCCGCCAGGGTGGTGTCGTCACCGGTCGCCGTGATCTCGACCCGCAGCCCGGAGTCGGTCGCCACCGTGCCCGCGACGACGACGTCGCCGGTCGAGCGCCGCACCGCCCGGGACTCGCCCGTGATCATCGACTCATCGACGCTCGCCTCGCCGTCGACGATGCGGCCGTCGGCCGGGATGCGCCCGCCGGGTCGCACGACCACGAGGTCTCCGACCGCGAGATCCGACGGCGCGACGCGCCGTGTCTCGGCACCGTCGACGACTTCCGCCTCATCGGGCAGCAGCGCGGCGAGCGAGTCGAGCGCCGAGCTCGTCTGCGCCAGCGACCGCATCTCCAGCCAGTGCCCGAGCAGCATGATCACGATCAGCAGCGCCAGCTCCCACCAGAAATCGAGCTGGTGGTCGAGCACGCCCAGGTGAGCACCCCACGAAGCGCCGAAGGCGACCGTGATCGCCAGTGCGATCAGCAGCATCATGCCCGGCTTGAGGGACCTCAGTTCGGCCACTGCGCCCGAGAGGAAGGGCCAGCCGCCGACCAGGTACATCACGGTGCCGAGCAGCGGCGAGATCCAGGTCGTCCATCCCGCAGAGGGCACGGAGTAGCCGAGCAGCATGGCGAACATCCCGGAGGCGCCGACGACCGGCACGGCGAGCACGAGCATGATCCAGAACAGTCGCCGGAAGCGGGCGACGTGGTCGCCGTGACCCGCGTGGCCGCCGTGACCGCCGTGGTCCTCGTGGTGCGCGTGCCCGGTGCTCTCCGCATCGTGGCGTTCGGTCTGCCGATCGGTCATGCGAACTCCTCCATATACCCCCCTGGGGTATCTAGGGTATCACTCGCAGGATGACGCGCGCCGGACCGGGATCAGGCCGGCTTCGGCGGCGCCAGCAGGGCGCCGCGGATGACCGAGCCGTGGAAGGTGCGCACGGCGACGACCGCCCACGCGGCGACCAGCCCGACGTAGTAGACGACCGCGAGGATCTGCAGCACGACGAGACCCGAGTGCAGCGCGAGGCCGCTGAGGCCCGTCACGCAGGTGCCGATCGGGAACGTGAACGACCACCAGGTCAGCGAGAACGGCAGGTGCTCGCGCGCGGTGCGCACGGTCAGCAGCAGGGCGATCGCGGTCCAGAGCAGAGCGAAGCCGAGCATCGGGATGCCGAAGATCAGCCCGAAAGCCTGCAGGGCCCGCGCCGTGCCCCCGTCGACGACGAGAGCGGCGTTGCCGCCGAGCAGGTTGACGGCGGTGATCGACTGGCCGACCGGACCGAGCACGATCCACAGCGTCGGCACCATCGCCGCGGCGCCCACCTTGTGCTGGGCCAGCCGGTTCCAGATCAGCGCGATCACGACGACCGAGCACATCAGACTGAGCCCGAAGAAGCCGTAGCAGGCCCACATCAGGGTCTCCCGCAGCTGACCGGCCGGCGTATACGGCAGCAGCAGCGCCCCGGTCGACGCCGACACCATCGGCGGCACGATGGGCATGAGCCACCCGCCGAACGCCGACTCGGGCTTCGCCTCATGACGGGTGAACGCGAGATACGGAACCGCGATCGCGGTCGCGAGGCCCATGAGAGTGCCGAGCGTCCACAGCACCCAGTCGATGCCGAGGGCGGCGGGGAGCCCGATCCAGTCACGACCCAGCAGCAGCGCCCCGGCGCCGACGGTGAGGAAGGCCATCGGCGGAGCTCCGTAGAAGTGCGAGATCACCGGGTTCAGGTGGTGTCCGCGGGCGACGTGGCGGTAGCGCATCCAGTGCAGCACCGTCGCGACGGTCAAAGCCACCAGCAGCAGCGACGCGACCGCCCAGACGACGGTGGCCGCGGTGCGAAGCCCGGGGAACTGCAGCGGCAGGGAGGCTGCGGCGTTCGCCACGATCCCGGTGCCCATGATCGAGGCGAACCAGTTGGGGGTCAGGTTCGCGACGATCTGCCCCGGATGCTCGAGCTCGCGGAACAGCCGCCGACCGCCGCGCGGTCCCTCGGGCGCGGGGGTCGGCGTCGGCGGGTCGAGCAGGGTCGAGGTCATGCTCCGATGCTTCCCGGTGCGACCGCGCAGCGGAACAGCGGTCGATCTGCAGGCTCACAACCTCAGCTTGTGCCCTTGTCATCACCGAGCGCGGCGGCGGATGCCGCAGCGAAGGCGAGGACCGCCTCCCGGTGCTTCACGTCGCGCGGGACCGGACTCGCGGGCGACGGATGCGGCGCGAAGAAGATCGGGATGTCACCGCGACCTGCGGCGAGCTGGCTCACCGCACGGCGCGCGACCGCGCCGACGGCGACGATGGCCCGCAGCTGCGGGAGTGCGGCGACGAGCTCCTCGAGCGCCTCCCGAGCCTCCGCGGCTTCCCCCGCTCGCGGGGTCCCCTCGGTGGGCCAGGGGATGGCGTTCCAGCGCAGATACTGATCGCGCCGCAGTCCCGCGTCTCGTCGCGCATCGACGATGGCGCGAGCCGTCGCGTTGTCGTTGCCCTCGCCGCACACCGCCGCGGCGCCGCCCACGGCGGTCGAGCGCGCCGGCGACTGCGTGAGCACCAGGATGCGCGCCGCCTCGCGAGCCGATCCCGGATCGAAGCCCGGGATGAGCCGGGTCGGCCATCGCCGACGCCAGCGCCGGGTCAGCTCGTCGAGCGCGCCGGCGACGCCGGCATCGTGGCCGGCGACGGCCTCCTCTTCAGCGCTCACCTGCACAGCATCCACGACATCGGCCGCCGATGCCTCGCCCCTCACAGCGGTACAAGCCGTGCCAGAATCGGGGATCGTGGCCTCCCGCCGACTCACCGACCGGGTGCTCGACCTCGACACCCTCGAGGTGCTGGCGCGCGTGGGCGACACCGGATCGATCTCGCGCGCGGCGATCGAGCTCGGCATCACCCAGCAGGCCGTGTCCGCTCGCATCCGGGCGGTCGAGCAGCGACTCGGTATCCGGCTCGTCGAGCGCACGGCCGCAGGCTCGGCTCTCACCGACGCCGGATCGCGACTGCGCGAGCTGGCCGCACCCGTGCTGAGCGCATCCCAGAGGCTGGAAGCGGAGCTCCCGGCGCTCGGCGGCGCGCTGCGCCCGCTCGTCGTCGCCGCCTCGCAGACGATCGCCGAGGCTCTGCTGCCGGGCTGGATCCAGGCTCTGCGCGCCGACTCCCCCGACGTCGACGTGCGCATCGTCGCCGGCAACTCGCGCGAGACCGCCGACCTCGTGCGCTCTGGTCGCGCCGCGATCGGCTTCATCGAGACGCCGGATCTGCCCGGCGACCTGCTCACCCGGCAGATCGGCGCAGACGAGCTGGTGCTCGTGGTCGCACCCGACCACCCCTGGGCCGGCCGATCGGTCGACGCGATCATGCTCGCACACACCCCCCTGCTGGTGCGCGAGGTCGGCTCCGGCACGAGAAGCACCCTCGAGTCGCAACTCGGAGCGTCGGGGCTCAGTCCCGTCGAGCCGGCCGCCGTCCTGGCGACGAGCGGGGTGGTGCGGGCGAGCGCGATCGCCGGAGTCGCGCCCGCGGTGGTCAGCGCCCGGCTCGTCGGCGACGACCTCGATGCGGGTCGGCTCGAGCGCGTCGCCGTCGACGGCCTCGATCTGAGCCGCCCGCTGACGGCGATCTGGGCGACCGAGCCGCTGGGCACGGCCGCGCAGAAGCTGCTCGGAGTCGCCCGCGCGACCGACGAGCGGCACGACCCGCGCACCTGACATCTGCCTGCGATTCGGCGCGATGACGCGCTCGGGGCCGCACAGTGGGCGCACCCGCACGGTGCGCTTGCGCACCGCTCACCCGAGGAGGCGCTATGGCCCGCAGGATCCGCGCGCTGACCGAGCACGAGCTCGACACCCCCGAGACGCACGAGCCGCCGCCGATCACCGACGCGACGGCCGCGGTCGGCGAGAACGCCCTCGTCGTGACGTGGAACCTCGCCCGCCCGCTCGACACCTCGACGACGCCCGCCCTGCTCACGGTGTGGCTGCCGCGCAACGCCGCCGGACCGATCCAGCTCGGTCTCGAGGTCACGCTGGATGCGGCGCGCGCGTTCATGGTCGACTTCGAGCACCAGGTCATCCGCCGGTCGGGCCGCGCCCGCACGCGGGTGCGCGATCGCCGCATCATCGCGCTGTTCCCGCTCGACTGGGTGCGCGACCTCGACCCGGTCGAGATCAGCCACACCAGCGCGCTGACCGAGTCGTCGTCGATCGTCGACCCGGCGATGCGCCTGCGCTTCACGATCGGCAACGACTGACCGGGCGGCTCGGCGCAGAATGAGCGGGTGACCGAGCGACAGCGCACCGTGACCTGGCAGGACCCGCGACCCGGCGTCGCGGCCATGCCCACCCTCAGCGGCCTCGAGTACCTCGAGGCGATGCGCGACGGGCAACTGCCGCCGCCGCCGATCATGGGCGCGATGCTCATGACGCTCGGCTCGGTCGAGGCGGGGCGCGTCGAGTTCCGCTGCGAGCCCGACGAGTCGCTCTACAACCCGCTCGGCTCGGTGCACGGCGGCGTGCTGTGCACCCTGCTCGACTCGGCGACGGGATGCGCGGGCCAGTCGATCCTGCCGGTTGGCTCGGGCTACACGTCCATCGACATCCAGGTCAGCTATCTGCGCCCGGTGCGCGCCGGCGACGGGATGCTGCGCGCGATCGGCACCGTCAAGAAGCCGGGTCGACGGGTGATCTTCACCGAGGCCGAGGTGCTCGACGCCGAGGGCCGCGCGGTCGCGTCGGCGACGAGCACGCTGCTCGTGCTGTCGCTCGACGCGAGCGCGGCCGCGACGACGGCCGCCGCCGGCTGATCCGGGCTCAGCGCCCGGGCAGCGAGGCGAGCGACTGCGAACGCCGCGCCACGAGCTCGGCGTAGGTGCCGTCGCGCTCGGCCCAGCGGTGCTCGAGCGCCTTCTCGACCACGATCTCGTTCGGCGTCGGCTGCTGACCGAGCAGGCCGAGCACCTCGTCGAGGAAGCCGTCGAGCGGCAGCGCGGCCGGGTTCACGTTCTCCTGCCCGGCGGTCGCGACGGCCGGCGGCACGAGCTCGGTGACGCCGACGCCGGCGCCCGCGAGCTGCGCGCGCAGCGCCTCGCTGTAGGCGTGCACGCCCGCCTTCGACGCCGCATAGCTCGCCATGAGCGGGAACGGCAGGAAGGCGATGCCCGACGACACCGTCACGATGTCGCCGGATCCGCGCGCCAGCAGGTGCGGCGTGAACGCGTCGATCACCCGGATCGTGCCGAGCAGGTTGACGTCGATCGTCTGCTCCGCGGCGGCGAAGTGGGCTGGGTCGCGCAGGTCCTCCATGAGCATCACGCCCGACATCGTGACGAGCAGGTCGAGCTCCGGATGCGCGGCGAGCACCGCATCCCGGGCCTCGGCGACCGAGGCGGGATCGGTCACGTCGATGCGCACGGCCTCGAGATCGGTCACGCGCTCGGGGCTGCGGCCGCCGACGACGACCGTGCTGCCGAGGTCGGCCAGCCGGCGGGCGAGGCCCAGGCCGATGCCGGAGGTGCCTCCGGCGATGAAGACGGTGCGATTGGCGAGTTGCATGGATGCGCTCCTTCTGTTGACGCATCCATTCGACGCCCGTCGGGGCCGCCGGCCCAGACCCCTCGCGACCCTGGTACCCCGAGGGACACCCTCGGCGCCCGATCGCCGCGTGCACGGAAACCGGTCACGAGCACGCTCGAGCTGTCATGCAGCTCGGCGCCGCCGGTGACCGGTTTCCGTGCACGCGACCTCAGGCGACCCGCCGCCGGTAGACGACGTTCGCCGCGACGTAGGCGACGAGCAGGATGCCGACGCACCAGGCGAGCGCGACGAGGATGTCGCCGCCGATCGGCTGCCCGGCGAACAGCGCCCGGATCGAGTCGACGATCGCCGTCACCGGCTGGTGCTCGGCGAACCACGCGACCGGACCCGGCATCGAGTCGGTCGGCACGAAGGCCGAGCTGATGAACGGCAGGAAGATGAGCGGATAGGAGAACGCGCTCGCGCCATCCACCGACTTCGCCGTCAGGCCCGGGATGACCGCGAGCCAGGTCAGCGCGAGCGTGAACAGCACCAGGATGCCGGCCACGGCCAGCCAGTCGAGCACGCCCGCCGAGCTGCGGAAACCCAGGAGCAGGGCGACCCCGACGACGAGCGCGAGCGACACGAGGTTCGCCACGATCGAGGTGAGCACGTGCGCCCAGAGCACGGACGAGCGCGCGATCGGCATCGAGCGGAAGCGCTCGACGATGCCCGCCTGCATGTCGAGGAACAGCCGGTAGGCCGTGTACGAGATGCCCGAGGCGACGGTGATGAGCAGGATGCCCGGCAGCAGGTAGCTGACGTAGCTGCCCTCGCCCGGCCCCGATCCGGTGTCGATCGCGCCGCCGAAGACGAACACGAACAGCAGCAGGAACGCGATCGGCATGAGCGCCGTCGTGATGATCGTGTCGGGGCTGCGCAGCACGTGCGTGAGCGAGCGCCGGGTCAGCGTGGCGGTGTCGCCGAGGGCGTGGGATGCGGTGGTCATCGTCCGGTCTCCTTGTCGGTGGATGCGGGGCCTGCGTCCGTCTCGCCCGCGCCCTCCTCGCCGGTCAGTGCGAAGAACACCTCCTCGAGGCTGGGCCTCTTCTCGACGTATTCGACGGTCGCGGCCGGCAGCAGCGCGGTCAGCTCGGCGAGCGTGCCGGTGACGAGGATGCGGCCGCGGTGCAGGATCGCGATGCGGTCGGCTAGCTGCTCGGCCTCCTCCAGATACTGCGTGGTCAGCAGCACGGTCGTGCCGCCGCGGGCGAGATGCTTGACGGTCGCCCAGACCTCCTGACGCGCCTCGGGGTCGAGACCCGTGGTCGGCTCGTCGAGGAAGATCACGGCCGGCGATCCGATCAGGCTCATCGCGATGTCGAGCCGGCGGCGCATGCCGCCCGAGTAGGTCGCGGCGGCCCGCGACCCCGCGTCCACCAGGTCGAAGCGGCTCAGCATCTCGTCGGCGATCGCGTTCGGCGTCGGCCGGTGCCGCAGCCGCGCGACCAGAGCCAGGTTCTCGCGCCCGGTCAGCTTCTCGTCGACGGCGGCGAACTGCCCGGTCAGGCTGATAGACTCGCGCACCGCGCCCGGCTGGGAGGCGACGTCGTGCCCGGCGACCGACGCGGAGCCCGCATCCGCTCGCATCAGGGTGCTGAGGATGCGGATGAGCGTCGTCTTGCCGGCCCCGTTCGCGCCGAGCAGGGCGAAGATCTCGCCCGGCTGCACCGTGAGGTCGACGCCGCGCAGCACCTCGGTCTTCGCGAACGCCTTCTGCAGCCCGGCGACGGCGATCGCCGGCTCCGCCGTCGGGACGGGCGCGGGCGGACGGTCGAGCACGGCGTTCACGATGCGCTCCCGGATCCCGTGCCCGCAGTGCCGCCGCCCGCGTCGCCCACGGCCTCGTCGATCGATGCGGCGAGGCGTGCGCGTTCCTTCGTGATCCAGCTGCCGCCGGAGTAGTTCGCCATGAACGTCTCGGCGAACTCGACCGGGTCGGCGCCGACGAGGTCGCGCACGCTCGTGCCGTCGGCGACGGCCTGCTCGAACAGGTCGGCGAGGTCGCCGAGCATCGCGATGAGGCTGGCGCCGTCGTCGGTCGGCCCGAGGTACATGACGTAGCGCTCGACGGCGGCTTCAGCCTCGCGATAGCCGGCCGGCAGCGCCTTCGCGCGGGCCTTGTACTCGCGGTACTTGCGCTTATCGGCCAGGTCGCCGACGACGAGCTCGATGATGTTCTTCGCCATGGTCATTCCCCTTCGTTCGCAGTGGTGGATGCGGTGGGCGCGTCGCCCGTGCGGAGCTGATCGAGTCGTTCGGCGAGGAAGCTCCAGTTCCTCCAGAAGTCGTCGAGCTGCTCGTGGCCGGCCGCGTTGAGCGTGTAGACCTTGCGCGGCGGACCCTTCTCACTGGGCACCTTCTCGACGTCGACGAGGCCGCGCTGCTCGATGCGCAGCAGCAGCGCATAGACGGTGCCCTCGGCGATCTCGGTGAAGCCCTGCTCACGCAGCCAGGCCGTGATCTCGTAGCCGTAGGCGGCGCGCCCGGCGAGGATCGCGAGCACGATGCCCTCGAGGGTCCCCTTGAGCATCTCGGTGATCTGCTTCGGCATCAGCCGTCCTCCTGTGTTCGCGCAGCCTCGCGGCTCCGCTACTCGGTGTCGCTGGTATTCAGCATTGATGAGTACCACTAGATAGTAACGCCGAATAGTGGATGCGCAACCCCCGATCCCGACGAGGGGGTTTCGGAAACCGAATTCGGGTAATAGGTTTATTCCGCTGGCGACGGAGGGGGATAATTACCCGAATCGGGAAGGAACTCGCCCATGAAACGGACGACCGCGGCAGAACCGACGCCGCGGCAGGTCATTCGAGCGCTCGAGGAACGACTGCCCCGGGGCTGGGAGATCCGCACCTGGACATCCAGCCGGAGCGCCGCGGATCTGACATTGGTCGTCACCGCCCCCGACGGATCCCGAGGATGGATCGCGATCGAGACACGCGGCACTGTGGAGCGTCGATCGCTGGACCAGATCACGAGGGCCCTGCAGAGGGCGGTCGAGTCGGAACCACTGCCCACGGCAGGCCTTCTTGTCGCGCGCTACCTCAGCGCACCACTTCGCGCGGAGCTGGAGGATCGCCGGATCTCCTATCTCGACCTCACCGGCAACGTCCGCATGGAACTCGCGACACCGGGGTTGTTCCTCTCCGATCGCGGCGCGGATTCGGATCCCACGCGGGGCGCCGGACGTCCGCGAAACACCTTGAAGGGCGAGCCAGCGGCACGGATCGTGCGCGCGCTGCTCGACAGCTCCCGTAGCTGGCGGATCAAGGACCTCGTGACGGCATCGGGGGCTTCGGTGGGCGCCACCTACCGCGCAGTCGAGTACCTCGAGTCCCAGGGCCTCGTGACCGAGCGCGACGAGTCGAAGACCTTCCGCGTCACGAAATGGACCTCCCTCCTTCGGGCGTGGAGCGCTGACTACGACACCTTCGCCGTCAATCGCGTCACCCGCTGGATCCACCCGCGGGGAATTCAGGCCGTGCTCGACCGCGCCGCCAGCGCGGAGCTGAGCAGCCGCTACGCGTTCACGGGCTCGGTCGCGGCTGCGCAGTGGGCTCCATTCGCGCCGACACGGGCGGCGCTCGCATACAGCGAGGCGCCGGATGAAACGAGCGAGGCTTGGGGACTCCGTCCTGCCCCGGAAGGGACCGCGAACGTTCTCCTGATCGAGCCGAGCGTGCCCGATGGGATCGCGCTCGTCGGGACCTCACTGGCGGCGCCGGGGTTCATCGTCGCTGCCCCCGCCCAGGTCGCGGCCGATCTGCTCAACGGTCCCGGCCGCAATCCGAGTGAGGGCGAGGCGCTGATCGCCTGGATGGACGACAACGAAGAGAGCTGGCGGCTATGACCGACGAGTTGGTCATCGCAGCACGTCGCGCGCTGCTCGACGCCCTGGAAGCCCTGGGCGATCAAGCCGAGTCGATCATCCTGGTCGGGGCTCAGGCGATCTATCTCCATACCGGCTCCGCCGAGGTGGCGATCGCGGAGTTCACGACCGACGCCGATCTGGCTATCGATCCGCGAGCGCTGCAAGACGATCCTCTGATCGAGGCCGCCATGACGGCAGCCGGGTTCACACGAGGAACGACGAATCCCGGTGTCTGGATCTCACGCGACGGCGTGCAGGTAGATCTCATGGTTCCGGCGCTCGTGGCAGGCAAGGGACGTCGCTCGGTCGACGCGCCACCCCACGATCCTCATTCGATGCGCAAGAGCGCAGGACTCGAGGCCGCCCTCGTCGATCGAGAGCTCCGGAGGATCAGCAGTTTCGAGCCGGAGGACCAGCGCAGCTTCAGCACGCTCGTGGCGGGCCCCGCTGCGCTCTTGATCGCAAAGCTGCACAAGCTTGGCGAGAGGGTCGACCAGCGACGCGCACTCGACAACAAAGACGCCCATGACATCTATCGGATCTTGATCGCGATCGAAACCGACGTCCTGGCCCGTTCGATCGAGGCGCTGCGGGCTGACGAAACCTGTTCCGAGGTTGTAACGGTGGCCTTGCAGCATCTAGGCGCGTACTTCGCCGCGGACGTCTCCAGCGCCGGGAACACCATGGCTGGCGCGGCCGAAGCTGAGCTCGGAGACCCAGCCCAAGTGGCGGCGTCGACCCATCTGCTCGCGGTGGACCTATTCGAGGCATTGAGCGATGACGACTGATCGCATCCGCCTCGCCGAACGCGCGACCTACGCCGTCATCGCGCTCGTGCTGCTGGTCGCGTTCGGGCTGCAGTTCTACCTGCTCTTCACCGGCGGAGCGGATGCGAACTCGGGCGAGGCCGGGTCGAGCATCCCGCTGGCGGTGCGCTTCGCGCGGCTCTTCAGCTTCTTCACGATCCTCAGCAACGTGCTCGTGCTGGTCGTGGCGATCGCGAAGGCGACCGGGCGCGGCGCCTCGTGGCTGTGGCGCCTCATCCACCTGGATGCGCTGCTGAGCATCGTCGTCACCGGCTCGGTGTTCGGACTCATCCTCGCGCCCGGCCTGCAGCTGCGCGGCGAGGCCGTGGTCGCCACGGCGCTGTTCCACAACGTGAGCCCGGTGCTGTTCGCGCTCGCGTGGCTCGTGTTCGGCCCGCGGCGGCAGTGGGATGCGCGCCTCGCGCTGCTCGCTTTCATCTGGCCGGCCGTCTGGCTCGCCGTCACCTTCACGCGCGGCGCGATCACGGGCTGGTATCCGTATCCCTTCCTCGACGTGAACCAGGTCGGGCTCGGCGGCGCCGTGCTCGGCGCGCTCGCGGTGGTCGCCTACGCGGCCGTGCTGGCGGTCGTGTTCCTCGTCATCGATCGTCGCGCGCCGGCGCTCCGCGGCGCGCGAACCGCGGAAGCGCCGCCCACAGCAGCACCACGACGATGAGCGCGACGCCGCCCGCCACGAGACCCGGCGTGCGGCCTACGACGACATCGACGATGAACGACACCGTTCCGGCCAGCACGAGCCCGACCGCCACGAGCGTCACCTGCAGCACGCGATCGGTCGTGTGCACGATGCGCCCCTTCACCTGCCGGCGGAACAGCAGCCGGTGCAAGCTCACCGGCGCGAGCGCGAGCACCGTCGCGAGCACGGCGAGGCCGACCAGCCCGAGGTAGAGGGCGCGCTGGTAGTCGTCGAGCTCGGTGAAGCGCGCCTGGAAGGCGAGCGTCAGCAGGAAGCCGGTGAGGATCTGCGTGCCGGTCTGGGTGACGCGCAGCTCCTGCAACAGCTCCGACCAGTTGCGGTCGAGGCGCTGGTTCTCGGTCTCGGGCCGGCCGTCGCGCACCGCATCCGTGAAGTCGTCGCCGGCGGGGTGAGGCTCGGCGGCGCCGGGCTCGGCGGCTCGGGGGTCGGCGGCAGGGGCGTCGGGGCTCGGGTCGCTCGCAGCTGGGGGCACGTTCGCACCGTAGCCAGCGCATCCACTCGATCCGGGCCGGTGTCACCCGACTCGCAGGCGATTCCGCGTGTCCGTACACCCCGTACCGACACAACCAGACGGCCCGGCTGTACGCTCGTGCGAAAGCACGAAGGGGGTCGACCGACGATGGCCGCGACGATCGAACGGGACTCCCCCGTCGCCTACTACGAGCAGCTCTTCGGCATCCTGCGCGAGCGCATCGTCGCCGGCGAGTTCCCGCCCGACGTGCGGCTGCCCAGCGAGATGGAGCTGTGCCGCGAGTTCGGCCTCTCACGCGCGACCGTGCGGCAGACCATGTCGAAGCTCGAGAGCGAGGGCTACGCGCGCCGCGTCGCCCGCCGCGGCGTCTTCGCCTCGTCGCCCGAGCAGCCCACCGGCTGGACCGTGCAGGAGGGCTTCCTCGAGTCGCAGGTGCGGCACGGACGCACCGGCATCGCGACGAAGGTCGTGGATGCGCGCTTCCTTGTGCCCGCCCAGCACGTGAGCGAGGCGCTCGAGACCGGCGAGGGCACCGAGGTCTTCGCCCTGCAGCGCGTTCGCTCGATGGACGGCCGCGTCGCGATGTTCAGCACGAACTGGTTCCCGCGCGCGGTCGGCCAGACGATCGCCGACGACGCCGACGTGGTCGGCGGCACCGGCTCGGTCAACGAGACCCTGCGCCGCGCCGGCCACTTCACGCACGGCGCGAAGCGCGTCATCCGCGCGATGCGCCCGACAGAGCTCGTGGCGTCGAGCCTCGGCATCGACGCCGACCAGCCGGTCCTGCGCGTGCGGTCGCTCTCGTGGGACCAGAGCGGCGTCCGCTTCGACTACTACGAGACCTGGGTGCTGACCGACATCATCCCGCTCGAGGTGAGCGTCAGCGCGAGCTGAATTGGGTTTTCCCACTTGATTGCAATTCTTTGCAATCGCCGCCCCGAGACCCCGGACAGCTCCGGATGCTCAGCCGAGCATCATCGAGGTGAAGCCGCCGAGCGCGGTCGCCGGGTCGGGCGTCCAGCCGCGCGCCTCGGCGGCGAGCATCGCGGCGCCGACCGCCGTGACCTGCGGCTCGAGGATGGGCGCTGCGCGGTAGCCGCTCACGGCGGCCTTGATCTCGAGCCAGCCGGGCGAGTGCGTCCAGCCGCCCGCGAGCCGCACCTCGGCGCCGGCCGCGGACGGGCCGATCGCGGCGCGCACGCCCGCCACCGCATCCCGGCCCGCGGCGGCGAGCGCCACCAGCACGGCCGAGGCGCGCGCGTGCGGATCGGCGGGCACGTCGAGCGCGTAGCTGGGCTGGCCGCCGCCGCGACCGCCGGGACGGAAGTAGTCGGCGCCGAGCACGGGCGCGATCTCGGCGCTGCCCTCGAGCAGGGTGCGGATGCGCGCCGCGACCGCCGGATCCTGCGAGGCCCACTGCACGTTGCGCGCCAGCTCCTCGACGCGCATGAGCGTGAGCCCCTCGGCGCCGACGCCGGGCGCCAGGTCGTCGTCGGCACCGCGCTCGACCGACGCCGCCGCGCGGGTCACGACGACCTCGGCCGTGCCCATCGAGTCGAGGATGACGCCCGGCGAGAGGCAGTCGACGCCCCAGCCCGCGATCGGGTGGTCGTGGCCGCCGGCGACGACCACCGCATCCGGAGCCAGAACGCCCGCGGCGGCCAGCCGCGGCGAATCGAGTGCACCGACGACCTCGCCGGCGTGCACGATCGACGGCAGCAGCGCGAGGTCGCCGAGCGCGACCGTGACGCGGTCGGCATCCCAGCGGCGGTCGGATGCGCGCCACGCCGAGGTGCGCGAGGCGAGGGTGTCGCTCATCACGGGCCGACGGGTCCAGGTGACGGCGGGCAGGTCGGCGAGCGCCGACCACGCGCGGGCGTCGGAAGCGGACGGCTGCGTGCGCGCCCAGTGCCAGCCGACGAGCGTGCTGACCGGATCGCTCGCGACGTCGAAGCCGGGGTCGCCGCGCAGCGACTCGGGCAGCTCGCGGAACAGCCGCTGCCGCCGCGGGTCGAACCAAGCCAGGGCGCGAGTCAGAGGGCGCAGCTCGGCGTCGAGCAGCACCCCGTCCTCCCCGACGCCGGCGCAGGCGATCGCGTGCACGGCGTAGGCCTCGCCGCAGGCGGCCAGCACCATCGACTCGACCGCATCCATCAGCGCGACCGCGTCGATGAGCAGCGTTCCGGGGTCGCGCGGCGTCGGACGGATCACGCGCGACACGACCACGCCGTCGGCGTCGATCGCCACGACCTTCGCGTTGGTGGTGCCGATGTCGACGCCCAGGCTGACCGCGCCGCGCGTCGTGCTCACCACAGGGCGAGATTACCGCGCGGAGCAGGAGGGCATCCCCGCGGTGCTCAGCCCGCCGGGGTGAGCGGCGCCGCGGCTCCGGCCCCGGCGCCCGCCGCGAGCACGTCGATGTAGCCCATCGACGCCTTCGCCGCCGCGTACTGGTGCAGCACGCCCGGCTCGAGCGGCGCATCCGCCAGCTCGACCATCTCGACGCCCCACTCGGGGAACGCGCCGTCGAGCGTCGACGCGGCCTGCATCGCGGCGCCCATCGTCACGTACTCGTCGGGCGCCGGCACCACGACCGGGATGTCGACCAGCTCGGTCAGCACCTGCTGCACCGCCGGGCTCTCGGCCGCGCCGCCGATCAGCAGCAGCTTGCCGGTCGGCACGTCGCAGGCGTGCAGCGCATCCAGCATCGCCACCTGGCTCGCGAGCGTGCCCTCGATGATCGCGCGGGCCATGTTCGGCCGGGTGAAGTTGGTGAGGGATGCGCCGTGCAGCGACCCGCGCGCGTGCGGCAGGTCGGGGGTGCGCTCGCCCTCGAAGTACGGCAGCAGGGTCAGCCCGCCGGCACCCGGCTCGGCCTCGAGCGCCAGGCTCGACAGCTCGTCGAAGGTGCAGCCGAGAAGTCCCGTGGCGAGCTCGAAGTTGCGCGCCGCATTGAGCGTCGCCACGAGCGGCAGGTGGTCGCCGGTCGCGTCGGCGTAGCTGCACACGTAGCCCGCGTAGTCGTGCACCGGGCTCTTCGAGCGGGCGTAGACCACACCCGAGGTGCCGAGCGAGAGCACCGCATCCCCGGGCTGCAGCCCGAGCGCGAGCGCGGCCGCCGCGTTGTCGCCGCCCCCGACCCCGATCGGGATGCCCGCGGGGATGCCGGGGATGCCCTCGGCGGTCACGCCGGCGCGGTCGAGCGGGCCGAGCACGCGCGGCAGGATCGCCGTGCGGCCGAGGGCGTGCTCGCAGAGGTCCATCGTGTACTCGTCGGTCTCGGGGGACCAGTAGCCGGTTCCGCTCGCCTCGGAGCGGTCGGTCACGAGCTCGTGCAGCCCGGCCACGCCCGAGCCCGGGCCGAAGCCGCGCAGGCGCCAGGTGAGCCAGTCGTGCACGATCGCGACGGCCTCGGTGCGGCTCACGGCCTCGGGGTGCAGGTCGCGCATGTAGCGCAGCTTCGGCGCCGTATCCGACAGGGTGAGCGGCAGGCCCGTGCGGCGGATCCACTCGTCGCGACCGAGCTCGGCGTTGAGCGCCATCATGTGCGGGTGCGAGCCGGTGTCGTTCCACTGCGGCGAATCGGCGACGATCGCCCCATCCGCGTCGAGCAGGATCGGCGTGTGCTGCTGGCCGCTGACCGAGATCGCGGCGACGTCGTCGAGGCCGCCGGCGCGGCGCACGGCGGTGAGCAGCGCATCCCACCACCGGTTCGGGTCGATGATCGTGCCCGAGGGGTGCGAGGCTTTGCCCTCACGCACGGTGCGGCCGGTGGCGAGGTCGCGCACCGTGACCTTGCAGTTCTGGGTCGACGAGTCGACTCCTGCGACGAGCGTCATCGCCCGACCTCCGTTCGTGTGACGCCGAGGCGCGCGGCTGGCTGCACGCTCATGCGGGAAGTGCCTTCAGGTGGGTCCAGATCGGGCGCTGGGTCTCGGCCCAGGCGGCGAGGGCCGCGTGGCGCTCCGGATCGGGCAGCACGTCGACCGGGTCGCAGTCGGTCCAGGCGCCCGACCCGCCCGAGGCGATCTGCTGCGCCCCGCGCGACACGACCTCGGGGTGGCCCGACACGCTCAGCGGGACGCCGAGCAGGTCGGCCTTGAGCTGCAGCCAGAGCGCGTTGCGGCTGGCCGGGCCGATCACCTTCACCCGGTCGGGCTGGATGCGGAACAGCTCGAGCACGTCGGCGAACTGCCACGCCATGCCGACGAAGGCGCCGAACACCAGCTCGCTGCGGGTCGTGTCGGTCGCGAGCCTGGCGATCGCGCCGCGCGCCCGCGGGTTCTTGGCCGGGCTGGGGCTGCCGCGGAACTGCGGCAGCACGATCGGCACGCGGTCGAGGTCGACGCGGCCCGCGACCCAGTCGGCGTGCAGCTCGTCGCAGAGCGCGGCGAGGGTCGGCGCATCCACGCCCAGCATCGACTGCAGGGTCGCGAACGCCGAGCCGCCGGTCGGGATCGAGGCGAACAGCGTGAAGGCGTCGTCGACGGCGGGCCCGGTGACGTGGATGCCGTTGGCGAGCTTCGCGCGCTCGGCGTCGCCGTCGAGGCTCGGGGCGTCGTGCAGGAACAGCAGCCCCTCGGTCGTGCCGGTCGAGTTGAGCAGCTCCCCCGGGGCGAGCTCGGCGCCGACCGCGCCGACCATGTGGTCGTGGCCGGCGACGTGCACGAGCACGTCGTCGCCCAGGCCGAAGCCGCGCGCGCACTCGGCGCGCATCGGCACGCCGTCGCCGGCGCGACGCAGCTCGGGCAGCACTTCGGCGTGCACGCCGAGCAGGCCCGCCACATCCTGCGACCAGCCCGCGGTCGTCAGGTCGAGAGCCAGCGTGCGGCTGGCGAGCGAGTACTCCGACCAGCGCACGCCGGTGAACCGCGCGGCGATGTACTCGGAGATGTTGAGCCACTGCGCGCCGCGCCCGGCGTCGCCGGCGGCCCGCAGCGCCCAGGCGATCTTCGACAGCCCGTAGTTGCCGCTGACCGGCAGCCCCGTCGCACGGTAGACGCGACTGCGGTCGGCCGCGTCGAGGCCGGCCAGCAGCGGCAGCCCGCGCTGGTCGTGCCACAGGATCATCGGCGAGGCGAGGGAGATGTCGGGCAGCACGAGGCCGCCCGACTCCCCCACGCCGGTGATCGCGATGCGCTTCACCGCGGCACGCCGGTCGGCGTCGAGGCCGCGGATGAACCCGCCGATCAGCTCGGCCATCAGGTCGAGGTCGTAGACCTCGCCGTCGGCGTCGCGCACGGTCGGGGTGGGATGCGAGGTCGAGACCGTCGCCACCCCCTCGGGATCGAAGAGCCCGAGCTTCACGCTGGTGGTGCCGACGTCGACCGTGATCGTGGTGAGCACGGCGATCCTGTCCTTCTCGTTCCGGGTGCTTACGCCACGGAGGGGTTGAACTGGCGGATGCGGCGCTCGACGACATCCGAGATCGCCACGACCGCGCCCTTCGAGACCCGGATCAGCGAGTTCTCGTTGTTGTTGGCGTTGTAGGCCTCGCCGAAGCTGCGGATCATCGCGTTGCGCAGGTCGCTCGCGATGTTCACCTTGACGACGCCGAACTCGTGCAGGCGGCCGAACTCCTCGGCCGGCAGGCCCGAGCCGCCGTGGATGCACAGCGGCACCGGGCTCGCGTGGCGCACCTCGTCGAGCAGGTCGAAGTCGATGTGCGCGTTCGGGGCGTAGCCGTGCACGTTGCCGACCGAGACGGCCAGGATGTCGTTGCCCACCGCATCCACGAAGGCCTTCGCCTCGCTCGGGTCGGTCATGCTGGCGCGCTCGGGGGCGACGTCGTCCTCCTTGCCGCCGATGCTGCCGAGCTCCGCCTCGAGCGAGATCGCGGTGCCGCACATCTCGCGGGCCTTCTTCGAGGTGGCCACGTTGTCGTCGAACGACGCCTCGGAGTCGTCGATCATGATCGACGTGAATTCGGCGGCGAGCGCCTTCTCGACGGCGTCGAGCGACTTGCCGTGGTCGAGGTGCAGGGCGACGGGCACCTTCGTCGTCGCCAGGCGGCGGGCGACCATGTCGTAGATGTACTCGTAGCCCGACAGCGCGACGTTGGTCGGCGCGACCTGGATGAACGTCGGCACGCCGACCTTCTCGATCGCGTCGACGATGCCCATGGTCGTCTCGATGTTGGTGGTGTTGAACGCACCCGCGACGAGGCCGCGCGAGACGCACTCGCTGATGACGTCGTGTCCGCTGACGAGAGGCATGGAGGGGGTCCTTCCGGTTCGGGGGCCGCTGCTCGGCAGCGGCGGGAGGGGGCGATCGGGGCGGCTGAGGCCGCATCCGTCGATCCTGGTACTTATCGTACCGTCTGTACGTACAAGATGGTCGACAGCAATGGCCGCGATGGATGCAGTGGGATGCGCGGGCGCCGTCACGACCACCCGCGCATCCGGCTCATTCGAAGTTGCGGTGCCGCGCGACGAGGTCCTCGAACTTCGCGCCCGTGCGCTGCACGAGCTGGAAGTAGAGCACGTCCCAGAAGATCCAGAGCGACTGCTCGAACAGGCTGCCCATCGGCTGGATCGTCGGCACGAGACCCGTCGGGTCGTCGGCGCCGTAGGTGTGCGCGGGGATCGTCAGCACGATGTCGGCGAGCTTCGCGGTCGGGCCGTCAGGCACCGCCGTCGCGACCAGCAGCGTCGCGCCCGTCTTCTTCACCTGCTCGGCGATGTAGTGCAGGTGCGGGATGTTCGACGGGCCCGTCGGCATGATGAACAGGTCGTCGGCGGTCACCGCCGGCGTGGTGTCATCCCAGCCCCAGTGCACGGTCTTGCCGAAGTGGGTCAGGCGCATCGCGAAGGCCTTCGAGCCGAGCCCCTCGCGGCCGATGCCGAGCACGAAGATGCGCTGGTGCCTCTCGAGCGCGTCGAGCGCGGCGTCGATCTGGTCGAGCGGAACGCGACGGAACACCTCGCCGAGCTCGGCGACGACGGCGGCGCTGGTCTCACGGAAGTCGGACATGCTGTCCTCCCCTATCTGGGATCTGGTGGAGCTGGATCTGGTCGAGCTGAGTGATGAGGCGGTGCGGAGCGGCGGCCGGCTCGCGCCGGCCGCCGGCCGTCAGGTCGTCGACGGGCGAGCGCCGAAGCGGCCGACGAAGAGCGCCAGCAGGATCACGCCGCCGTAGACCGCGTTGATCCAGAACGTCGGCACGCCGGCCAGCGTCAGCACGTTCGTCAGGGTGCCCAGCAGCAGCACGCCGAGCAGGGCGCCGACGATGCGGCCCTGGCCGCCCGTGAGCTGCACGCCGCCGATCACGGCCGCCGCGAGGGCGCTGAAGATCAGGTTCTGGCCCATGCCGCTCGTCACCGAGGCGAGACGACCCGCGAGCATCAGGCCGGCGAAGGAGGCGAGCGTGCTGGCGACGACGAAGGTGGTGATGAGCACCGCATCCACCCGGATGCCGGCGGCGCGCGCCGCGTCGGCGTTGCCGCCGATCGCATAGAGCGCGCGGCCCCAGGCGGTGTAGCGCAGCACCAGCGCGGCGATCACGAACAGGATGCCGGTGACCCAGATGGCGGCGGGGACGCCGAACCAGCGGGCCGAGCCGATGTAGCGGAACGCGTCGGGCAGGCCGGCGAGGGTCTTGCCCTGGCTGACGCCGAGCGTGATGCCGCGCAGCAGGATCAGCATCGCCAGGCTCACGATGAAGGGATCGAGTTTGACCTTCACGACCAGCAGCCCGTTGAAGAGGCCGATCGCGGCGCCGATCACGAGCGTGAGCAGGATCGCGACGAAGGGGTTGATCATCGTGCCGAGCCCGCCCATGGCGGCCGGGATGAGCAGCCAGGCCGCGACCATCGGCGCGAGGCCGACGGTCGACTCGAGCGAGATGTCGAGCTTGCCGGTCAGCAGGATGAAGGTGAGGCCGATCACGACGATGCCGAGCTCGGCCGACTGACGCAGGATGAGCGTCAGGTTCGGCGCGGTGAGGAACGCGGGGCTCACGATCGCGCCGATCACGGCGACGATCACGAGGCCGGGCAGCACGCTCAGCTCGCGGACGTTGCGCACGACCGATCCGAGGAACGGGTTCCTGATCGTCGGTGCGGTGATGACGGTGGTGCGGGCGCTGTTCACGGTGTTCACTCCAGGCCTTCGATGGCTCGAACGATGTCTTCTTCGGTGGGGTCGGCGAGCTCGGCCGCGACACGGCCCTCGCGCATGATGAGGACGCGCGAGCTGACCAGCAGCTCCTCGACGTCGTCGGAGATCAGCACGACGGCGACGCCGTCGGCGAGGGCGCGCAGGATGAGCGCGTAGATCGCGTCCTTGGCGGCGATGTCGACGCCGGCCGTCGGCGAGATCAGCACGAGCACCCGCGGGTCGCGGGCGAGAGCGCGCGCCAGCACGACCTTCTGCTGGTTGCCGCCGCTCAGACCCTGCACGGCGAGCTTCGGGTTCGGCGGCACGAGGGCGACGTCGTCGATGAGCTTGACCGACATCTCGGTCTGCTTGCGCGGCGAGAAGAACCCGGCCGGCGCGAGGCGGTCCATCACGCCCATCGTCATGTTCTCGGCCACGCTGAGCTGCGGCACGTAGCCGTCCTTGTGGCGGTCGGCGGGCACGAAGCCGATGCCCGCCTTCTGGCTGGCCTTGACCTTGCCGCTCGCGACCTCGTCGCCGTTCACGACGACCGCGCCCGAGCCGAGCCGGCGCAGACCGGCGATCGCCTCGCCGACCGAGTACTTGCCCGAGCCGCCGACGCCGCCGATCGCGACGAGCTCGCCCGGGGCGACGCGCAGGTTCACGTCGGTGAACGCGCCGGTCTTCTCGGTCGCCCCGCGCAGCTCGAGCGCCGGCGTGACCCCGGAGGCGGCGGCGGTCTCGACGCGGTGACGGCGCTGCTCCTGGCCGGCGAGCAGCGCATCCACGAGGTCGTCGGATCGCACGTCGTCTCCGGTGCGCGACCAGAGCAGCTTGCCGTCCCGCAGCACGCTGGCCGAGTCGCAGATCGCCGTGACTTCGCGCAGGAAGTGCGAGACGAAGACGAAGGTGACCCCGGCCTCCTGCAGCTCCTGCACCTTGTCGAAGAGCCGGCGGATCGCCGAGCCCTCGAGCTGCACGGTCGGCTCGTCGAGCAGCACGATGCGCGTGCCGGCGTCGAGCGCCTTCGCGATCGTCAGCATCTGACGCTCTTCGATCGGCGCGTCCGAGAGCAGGGAGCGCGGGTCGAGGTCGATCCGCCACTCCGACAGGATGCGCTCGGCCTCGCTCTGCATGGTGCGCCACGAGATCTTCGGGCCCGAGCCCGGAAGGCGACCGGCGAAGAGGTTCTCGGCGATCGTGAGGTTCGTGAACACCGACGGGCGCTGGTAGACGCAGGCGACGCGCTGCTGCCAGCCCTTGGCGTCGGCGGCGGCCGGCGCCTCCTCGCCGAAGAAGCTCAGCGAGCCCGTGTCGGGCGTCTCGAGCCCGGTGATCATGCGGAGCAGGGTGGACTTGCCGGCGCCGTTGCGGCCGATGAGTCCGTGAACCTGTCCGGGGAGGATCGAGACGGAGACGTCCTGCAGCGCCTTCGTCGCCCCGTAGGTCTTGCTGACGCGATCGATCGCGATCGCGGGCACGGTGGCGGTTGCGGTTGTCATGACGTCTCCGTCTCGATGGTGGTGCGGAAGCGGGGACTACTTCGAGGCGCCGAAGGCCTCGAGGGCGAACTTCTTGTTGCCCCAGAGCTCCGGGTCCTCGACGTTGTCCTTGTTCACGACCGGGGTCGGGAGCAGGTCGACGAGGTTGCCGTTGCGCTTCTCGATCACGCTGCCGTGGTCGGTCTTGCCCACCGTGAACTTCTCGCCCTTGATGGCCTTGATCAGGTAGTCGGCGCCGTAGTCGATGTAGTCGGTCATCGGCTGCGCGACCGCGGCATCCAGGTAGCCGTCGCGGATGGCGGTCATCGCCATCGGGCTGGCGTCGACCGAGACCTGCACGAGGTGGCCCTCCTCGCCGACGGCCTTGAGGCGGCCGAGCGAGTCGAGGGTGTCGAGGATGGTCGGGAAGAAGGTCGCGTCGCTCTGGTTGTAGATGCCCGAGACGTTGTCGTACTGGTTCAGCGCGGTCTCGATGCCGGTGGCGGCCTTGGCCGGGTCCCACTCGGTGGCGACGTTGACGAGCTTCACGTCGGGATAGTTCTTCTTCATGCAGTCGTTGAAGCCGTTGGTGCGGTCGCGGCCGTTCGAGGTGACCGGGTCGCCGTCGAGGGTGATGACGGCGGTGCCGGCCTCGACGCGCTCGCCCATCTCCTTGCAGGCGAGCTCGCCCATGTGCACGTTGTCGGCACGCACGATCATGGCGATGTTGCCCGAGGCGGGCGCCTCGTCGATCGCGACGATCGGCACGCTCTGGTCGTTCGCGTACTCGATGGCCGGCACGATCGCGTCGGCGTCGCCGACCGAGATCACGAGACCCTTGGCGCCCTTGTTGATGAGGGTCTGGATGTCGGTGATCTGCTGGGCGGGGTCGCGGTCGGCGTTGGTGGCCGGGATGGTCGCGTAGCCGAGCTCCTTGAACCGCTGCATCGAACCGACGTTCTCGGCGTTCTGGAACGGGTCGGTGTGGGGCTGCGAGTAGCTGAGCTGGGTGTCGGCGGGCTTGCCGTCTCCGGCAGCGGCGCCGCCGGTCGAGCAGCCGGCGAGCAGCAGGGTGGCGGCGCCGAGGGCGGCGACTCCAGCCAGTGCAGTGGTGCGCATTGCAGACTTCCTCTCTGAAGTAGCAGGACGTGTACGCGATCTCCGTTGATCCGGCATCATCGCGCGGGCTGTACGTCTTGTCCGTACAGAAGGTACATGATCCCTCGCGCCGCGCAAGATCATCTTCCGCGTCTACCCCCGTTCGTGATCGAACCGTGCCCGGAGCCCTGCTCGTGTTCGCGGCCGGGAGCCCGCATCCACATCGCCGCGTGCCCCGATTCGCCGGCGACGTCACGCGCACCAGCGCCCGAGAACGACGACGGCGCCGCCCGATGATCGCGCCACACGATCACCGGACGACGCCGGATCTGAGGGGCCCGGGCAGCGGATGCGCCGCCCGGGCCCGGGAATCACGCCGCGGCGGTCTCCTCGACCGGCGCGGTGCGGCCGAGGCGCTTCGCCTGGCCCGGATCCTGGTCGGTCTTGAGCACCAGGGTCACGATCGCGCCGACGACGTAGAGGCCCGCGAAGACCCAGATGAGCGTCGTGATGTGCGCGACGCCGCCGAGCAGCGCCACCAGGGCCGGCCCGAGGAACGCGGAGAGTCCCGCGGCGAGGGTGTACACGGCGAGCGCGCTGCCGCGGTCCTCGACCCTGACCATCGACGGCACGAGCGCGGTCAGCGGCACGAAGCCGGCGAGGCCGATGCCGAACACGGCCCAGCAGAGCACCGTGACCCAGAAGTTCGGGCCGATCAGCAGAGGCACGTAGTAGAGCGCCAGCACGCCGACGGCGCACATGACGCAGCCGAACCAGGTGACGGTGCGCTTCCAGCCGAAGTGGTCGCCCACGATGCCGAAGAACAGGTTGGCGAAGATGTTCGCCGTGTAGACGATCGTGACGATCAGCAGGTAGTTCTCCTGCGTGAAGCCCACCTGCTGCACGAAGAAGAAGGGCGCGACCACGAACAGCGCGAAGTTCGGCGTCGTGTTGACCAGGCGCACGAAGGCGCCGGCGGTCACGCGCGGCTGACGCCAGATGATCGTCAGGCCCTTCGCGAGCTCGCTCATCGCCCCGGCCGAGTCGGGCTGGGTCGGGCCGGCGTGACGCAGGTCGCGCACGCCGAAGAAGGCGACGAGCAGACCGACCGCGACGATGACCGCCGCGAGCCAGAACGTGCCCATCTCGCCGATGTGCGGGATCGTCCAGCTCGCGACGAGCGAGCCGATCGTCGGCAGGCCGGCGCCGAAGACGAACCAGAACCATCCGACGCTCGAGCCGCGCTGGTGCGCCGGCGTCGCCGTGTTCAGCCAGACCAGGAAGGCGTAGGCGAAGAAGGGGTAGCCGATGCCGCGCAGCGCGTAGCTCGTGATCGCCAGCCAGGTGACGTTCGCGCCGATGCCGACCACGAGGAACACGACCTCGAGCACGATCCACGCGATGCCGCCGATCAGCATCACGCGACGCGGGCCCAGGATGCTCGACAGGGTTCCGGCGAACCACGATCCGATCGCGACGAAGATGCCGTAGAGGCTGATCGTGATAGCAGCCGCGTTCTCGGAGAGGCCCGGCTGCTCGGCGAGGAACGTCGAGAGGTAGTTCGACTCGACGCCGTCGCCGATCATGAACAGCAGCACTCCGACGAAGCCGAAGAACAGCGGGGCGGGGATGCCCACCCGGTCGAGGAGCCGTGCTCCCGCGGAGCCCGAACGCTCGGACATGTGTCTCTCCTTTGATGATCACGATGTTCGCACGCCGTTGTACGTTCTGTACGTACAGAGTACATGGATGCGTGCGCACAGCTCCGATGGGCGTATTCTGCGGGATAGTGCGCCGCGCGCGATCCGCCGGCCGCGCATCCCCCGACATGACCGGCCGGCGACCCGACCGAGCAGCGGCCGACCGGGGCGACCTCGACGAGGTCCCGCCGACACCGCGTCGGCACATCAGGCCAGAACATCCCCGCCCGAAGCAGGTGACGTGAGCTCCTCCACCTTCGCGATCGTCGCGCGTCTCGACGCCGACCGCACCGACGCCGACGATCTGACGACCGCCCAGCGCATCGTGCGCGACGTCGTCGACTACATGGTCGCGCTCGGCGCCCGCTTCGAGAACCGCGACGCCGACGCGGCCGCCGCGCCCGACACCGTCACCGCGGCCCCCGCCGTGACCGTCGCCGGCGCCCCCGGGCACCGCTTCGAGATCGACGCCTCCGGCGCCCGCGCCCGCTTCCTCGCGATCGGCATGGTCGAGCTCTCGTCGGCCCTCAGCAGCACCAGCGCGCACGTGCGCGGCCTCATCGAGCGCTACCGCTGGCAGCCCGACGACGACGGGCGCGACGTGATCGCACCGATCATGGAGGCGCTCCAGCGCCTCGGCGCCACCATCTCGAGCGACCGCACCGCGGCCGGCGAGGGCGACGCATCTGCCACGGCGGGCGCATCGGGCGTGCCCGGTGCCGCGAGTGCCGCATCCACCGACCGCTCGTGGATGCCCGACCTCGACCTCGTGCCCGTGCAGTCGCTGCTCGAGGCCGTGCGTCGTCGTCTCGACCTCACGTCGCTGCACTGGGTGCGTCCGGCGTACTGAGCGCATCCGGCCACGCCCTCGCAGGCGGACCGGCCGCCGTGCACGTCACACTCCCCCGCATCTGCCAGGGTTGACCCGATGAGCACCGCAGACTCCGCCGCGCACGCCGGCACGCCGCTACAGCCCGCCACGACCGCCGTCGTCGCCGGACGCCCCGCGCCGACGCCCGACGCGCCGCTCAACACGCCCGTCGTGTTCGCCTCGACCTTCATCGGCGGCGGCGAGCTCGAGTACGGCCGCTTCGGCAACCCCACCTGGACGGCGCTCGAAGACGCCATCGGCGCACTCGAGGGCGGCGACGCGCTCGTCTACGCCTCGGGCCTCGCCGCGGCCAACGCGCTCATCGCGACGCTGCCCGTCGGCGCCAAGGTCGTCGCGCCGAACCACGCCTACCTCGGCTCGCTCACCCAGCTCGACGAGGCGCAGGAGCGCGGCCAGCTCACCCGGGTCTACGTCGACATCAGCGACACGGATGCGGTACTCGCCGAGCTCGACGGCGCGTCCCTGCTGTGGATCGAGTCGCCCACCAACCCCGCCCTCGAGGTCGCCGACCTGCCGACGCTGATCGCCGCCGCGCACGCGCAGGGCGTTCTCACGGTGGTCGACAACACCTTCGCGACGCCGATCCTGCAGCGTCCGCTCGAGGTCGGCGCCGACGTCGTGCTGCACTCGGCCACCAAGTTCCTCTCGGGCCACAGCGACGCCGTGCTCGGCACCCTGATCGTGCGCGACGCCGAGCTGCACGCCCGCCTCGTGAACCGCCGCACCATCCTCGGCGCCACGCCCGGGCCGATGGAGGTCTACCTCGTGCTCCGCGGCCTGCGCACGCTGGCCCTGCGCGTCGAGCGCGCATCCCAGAACGCGGCCGAGCTCGTCGCACGGATGAGCGGCCACCCGGCCCTCGCCGAGCTGCGCTACCCCGGCTTCGGCGCGATCGTCGCCCCGGTGTTCCCCGACGCCGCGACCGCGGAGCGCTTCGTCGCCGCGGCGCAGCTCGCGCGCTTCGCGACCAGCCTCGGCGGGGTCGAGACCACGCTCGAGCGCCGCCGCCGTTGGGCCGGCGAGGTCGCGACGATCCCCGAGGGGCTCGTGCGCATCTCGGTCGGCATCGAGCACATCGACGACCTCGCGGCCGACCTGCTGCAGGCGCTCGACGCCGCCGCGGAGGCCTGAGGGCCGGCCGCCTCGACGCCGCCCCCGTCGCCTGAGGCGAGTTGCCCAGTCCGATCGCGTCACGGCGTCCGAACCCCGCAGAAGTGGGCAACTCGAGGGCATCGGCCCGGCGCATCCATGTGACTTGCCCACTTCCGCGGCTTGTCGTGCTCGAAGTACCGCAGAAGTGGGCAACTCACCATCTCGGCGCCTGCCGATTCGGGTGAGTTGCCCACTTCGGTCGGGTTGCGGCGTCAGAACCCGGCAGAAGTGGGCAACTCGGCAGTTCGACGTCTCGACATCCCGACATCTCGGCGAGTGGTGACCGGGAGGCGGAGCCGGGAGCTCCCAGGCGGTGTCGATACCGTGGATGCGCCGCCTGACGCCCTCCACGAAAGGACCGCGCCGGTGACCTCCACCCCTTCCGCCGCGACCGACGCATCGGCTCGCGCATCCACGCCCGCGTCGCCGGGTCCGCTGCGTCGCCTGGTCTCGGCGACGCCGCCCTCGCGGGTCAGCCCGCTCGGCCGCGTCTTCATCGTGGTGGCGACGCTCGAGGCCGTGACCTGGGCCGGGCTGCTGGTCGGCATGTTCCTCAAGTACGTGACCGAGACGACCGACCACGTCGTGACCGTGTTCGGCACGGCGCACGGCGGCGCGTTCCTGCTCTACGGAGCGCTGGCGATCGTGTGTGCGATCGCGTTCCGCTGGCGCTGGTGGGTCATCCTGCTCGCGCTCGCCGCCGCGGTGCCGCCGCTCGTGACCGTTCCGCTCGAGCTGTGGATGCGCCGCCGCGGCCTGCTGCACCGCGCCACGCCGACCGCGGCCGCGCCGAAGACGACCGCGGCCTGACGCCTGACGCCTAGGCGGGCGCGCCGCCGATCTCGCCCGTGAGGCGGCCGACGGTCTGGATCCATCCGGGCCGCATCCCGCCGAGCAGCCGCCGGGCGACCTCTTCGTCGACGTGCACGGGCAGCTCGACCTCGAGCGTGAGCAGAGTGCCGAGCGACGCGTCGCCGGGGGCGCCGTCGACCCGCGCGTCCGCGAAGGTCAGCGTGGTGAGCGGGGCGTCGTCGATACCCGGCCCGGCGAGCTCGGGCCAGCCGCCGACCGCGCCGAAGACGAACACCAGGCGCTCCTCGGGCACGATCTCGCGGTAGACGCCGCCGGTCACGTAGCGGGTGTCGGCGTCGATCACCATCATCTGCCGCCACGCTCCGCCGACGCGCAGATCGACCTCGATCGGCTCCGAGGGCACGGGCTGCTCGTCGTTGAAGAACCATCCGAGGTGGGCGGGATCGGTCCAGGCGCGGAAGACGCGCTCGCGCGATGCCGGCAGCCGCCAGACGAGGGTGAAGCCGCGGGCGGTGCCGCTGCTGCTGTCGTGGTCGGTCATGTCAGTTCCCCTCGTCGTCGAGTCGGCGGTGGTTCTCTTCGACGGCGGCGGTATCGCCCTCGGGCCTGGGATGTGCGGCCGTCGCGTTCTCGGCCCGCAGCTGCGCATCCAGTCGTCCGACGGCGGCGCCGAAGAAGCGGCGATAGGGCTCGATCCACGCGTCGGCATCGGCGAGCGCCGCGGTCTCGAGCCGACACGGACGCCAGCGCGCCTCGCGCCCCCGCGCGATCAGCCCCGCGTGCTCGAGCACCTTCAGGTGGCGCGAGATGGCGGGCAGGCTCATGGCGTGCGGGGCGGCGAGCTCGGTCACGGTCGCCTCGCCGTCGATCAGCCGGCCCAGGATCGCGCGTCGCGTGGGGTCGGCGAGCGCCGCGAAGGTGAGGCTGAGCTGGTCGGCGGGCATGGCATCCTCGTTTCACTTAACGACTGCGTTAACTATCGGCCTCGGGGATGCGCGCGTCAAGCTCTGCGCGAGATCGGCCTTCGGCGACCGGTCCACCCGCGCCCGGGCGGACCGCCGCCTGCAACGCGAGCGCAACCGCCGCGCCGCTAGGGTCGAGCGGTGAGCAGCACGCCGGATCCGTCGAGCGGAACCGGCGGAACCGGCGGATCGAACGGCTCCCCCGCATCCGGCATCACCGCACCGCACGGCTGGCTGCGGGTCGCCCCGATCGTCGTCGCCCTGGCCTGGGGCGGCAACCACTTCGTGCCGCTCATGCAGCTCTATGAGCAGGTGTTCGGCTATTCGACCGTCGAGGTCGACCTGTTCCTCGCGTCGTACGTGATCGGACTCGTGCCTGGATTCGCGCTCGCGGGCGCCTGGAGCGACCGCTTCGGCCGCAAGCCGGTCATGCTCGTCGGCCTGCTGATCGGCGTGATCGGCAGCGTGATCCTGGCGACCGCCAGCTTCAGCGTGATCGGGATGAGCGTCGGCCGCCTGGTCAGCGGCGTCAGCGTCGCGGTCGGGATGGTCGTCGGCAGCAGCTGGATCAAGGAGCTGTCGGTCACCTCCGGCCGCTCGTCGTCGGGCGCCCGTCGATCGGCGCTCTCGCTCACGGCCGGCTTCGGCGGCGGCGCCGGCATCGCGGGAGTACTGGCGCAGTTCGCTCCCCTGCCGACCCTGCTGCCCTACCTGGTGCAGATCGCGGCGACGATGCTCGCCGGCGTCGTGCTGCTGCGCGCGCCCGAGACGCGGATGCCCGACCCGGCCGTGCGATCCCTGCTCGGCGACCTGCGCATCCCGCGCCACGCCCGTCGTCGATTCGTGCGCGTCGTGCTGCCGCTCGCCCCCTGGGTGTTCGCGGCGCCGGCGCTCGCCTTCGCGGTCGGGCCGAGTCTCGTCGCCGAGCAGACCGGGGCGCTCCGGGTCGGCTTCGCGACGCTCGCGACCGTCGTGACGCTCGGCACGGGCACGGTCGTGCAGCTGCTGTCGGCGCCGATCGCGCGACTCACCCGCGGTCGCAGCGGCGTGGTCGGACTCGCGTTCATCGCGGGCGGCGCACTGCTGCTCATCGCGGCAGCCGTCGGCTCGGGCGGCACGGCGATCGCGGCCGTGCTCATCGCGGCGCCCCTGTTCGGCGCGGGCTACGGCCCCTGCATGGTGTTCGGGCTTGGCGCCGTGCAGGACATGGCGACCCCGCACGACCTCGCCGGACTCACCGCCGTCTACTACTCGATGACCTACGCCGGCTTCTTCCTGCCCGCGATCCTGGCCGTGCTCGCGCCGCTGTTCTCGTTCCCGGCGGTGCTGATCGGCACGGCCGTCGTGATCGCGGCGTGCGCGACCGCGGTGGCGCTGCGCCTGAGGAGCAGCGCCACCTGAGCCGGGCGAACGTCAGCCCTCGTCGCCGAGCAGCGTGCGGCCGAAGTTCGCCGCCAGCTCGCGGAGGCGGCCGGTGCGCTCTCGCACCGCCGCATCCACGTCGAAGCCGAGATAGGCCGGCGGCGGCGGAGTGCGCACGTTCGCCGAGCACTCGAACTCCGAGCACATCAGGGTGCCGACCGTGTCGCCCTTGCGGCCGGCCGCACCGGCGCGCTTGGCGCTGAAGAACACGACGTCGTTGGGCAGGCGCACGTCCTGGCACCAGGAGCACTGGGCCCGCGCGCGCGGCGCGGCCTCGGCCTGGCGCAGCACGATGCCGACCAGGCGCTCGGCGCCGTCGGGCACGGGTGCGCCGCTCGGATCGAGCTCAGGAACGGGCACCACGAGATACGCCCGGCGGGCGAGCTTGCGGTCGCGCCAGCCCAGGTAGTCGAGCCGGTCGAAGTCGACCACGCCGAGGTCGGGCGGGGTCATGTCGCTGAGATCCTTGCGCGACGCGTTGACGAACGCGGCACGGAGAGCCTTCTCGTCGAAGGAGTGCATGGGTGTGAAGCCTTTCGGGATGCCCGCGCGCGGTCGCGGAGCGGGCGACGGTCGGTGAGGACGCGCATCCATTGATCGACCCGCGTCGGCTCGATCGCGTTCACGGCAAACGCGAGGGCGATGGCTCGAGCGGGACCCCGGCACAGCGAGGCCGGGTGTCGGAGAGCAGTGGATGCGCGGGGTCGGGTGACCGCGGCTACCTGGTGCCGGCGCAGACGGCGCCGGCGACCTCCTCACGCCCGTGGGGCGTCGCGATCCCGGTGTTCACGAGAGGCCACGGTACGCCCGTTCCACGCGAACCGCACGCGCGGCGCCGAGCGCCCAACCGCTCCGCGCCGCGTCGCGTCGCGTCGCGTCGTTCGCGTACGCGGTTTCGGAAGCACGAGCCCTCCGAGCCGCTATCAGGCTCGGCGACCCCACTCATCCGAAACGGCGTACGGCGCGCGACGCCGAGGCTCGGGCGCCGAGCGCCGGGCGCGACGACCTGGCGCGGTGCCGCCCCGCGACGTGCGCGGTTTCGGATGCACCGCACCGCCGAGCCGCCATCGGGCTCGGCGATCCGCTCCATCCGAAACGGCGTACGGCGCGCGGGGCGCGGGCGCGGAACGCGGGGCCGCGGGCGGCACGGCCGCCGCAGCGGCTCAGGCCACGGGCGCGGGCTCGGCCGGGGTGACGACGAGCGCCGCGCCGTCCCAGCTCACGTCGCGCAGGTCGGCGACGAGCACGTCGGGCGATCCCGCGGCGGCGCCCGCTCCGACGCCGACGATCGTGCCGACGCCGGCGGCGCGGGCCGCGGCGATGCCGGCCGGCGCGTCTTCGAAGACGACGCAGGCGGCGGGATCGATGCCGATCAGCTCGGCGCCGCGGCGGTAGGGCTCGGGGTCGGGCTTGCCGTTCGACACGTCCTCGGCGGCGACGATGCCGTCGGGGCGGGCGATGCCGGCCGAGGCGAGGCGGCGGGCGGCGAGCTCGCGCGCGCCCGAGGTGACGACCGTCCAGGCTCCCTGGGGCAGCGCATCCGTCAGCTCGACGGCGCCCGGGATCGCGGCGGTGCCCTCGACGTGCTCGATCTCGAGGCGCTCGAGCTCGGCGTTGGCGCGCTCGACGTCGTCGGCGGCGACGAGGGTGCGCACGGTCTCGACGGCGCGCACGCCGTGCACGATGTCGCGGTGGAAGTCGAACTCGGGCGCCCAGCGCTCCGACCAGACACCCCAGGCGCGCCCGGCCGACTCGATCGAGTCGACGAGCACGCCGTCGCAGTCGAACAGCAGACCCTCGACGGGGATGCGCACCATGGGTTCTCTCCTCAGCTCGCCCCGCTCGCGGTGGCGGGGCGCTCGGCGCCGCGGTCGGCAGCGCGCTCGCGCCGCCCGCGCTCGATGCCCGAGGCGCAGGGCGGCGCCGTTCATGACGATGCGGGGCGACCGAAGCCGCCCCGCATCCCTATGGTCTCAGCCCGCCGGTGTCAGCGCGCCGAGAGCCGATTCACTTGCTCGCCGAAGCCTCAGCAGCGTCGGCCGACGCGCCAGCCGACTCGGCGTCCGACGCGCCCTCGCCCGCGGCGCGGCGGCGGTCGCGACCGCGCAGCGCCACCGTCGCGACGAACATCGCGACGATCGACACGAGGATGCCCGCGATGACGGCGATCTGCCCGCCGCCGACCGACAGCCAGCCGAGGAACAGGCCGACGATGCCGTAGTCGGCGTCGGAGAAGGTCGAGTTGGCGAATCCGATCTCGCCCAGCACCGGCAGGAGCAGCAGCGGCAGGAAGGTGATCGCGATGCCGTTGGCGAAGGCGCCGAGGATCGCACCGCGACGTCCGCCGGCGGCGTTGCCGATGACGCCCGAGGCGGCACCGGTCATGAAGTGCGCCACGACGCCCGGCACGATGATCGCGCCGCCCATGAACACCATCGCGACCAGGCCGACGATGCCGCCGACGAAGCTCGACAGGAATCCGATGAGCACCGCGTTCGGGGCGAACGGGAAGACGATCGGCACATCCAGGGCGGGCTTGGCGTTCTTGACCAGGCGGTCGGAGATGCCCTTGAACGCCGGGATGATCTCGGCGAGCACGACCCGCACGCCGGCGAGGATGATGAACACTCCAGCCGAGAACGTCGCCGCCTGCATGAGCAGGAAGACGATGAAGTTCTGCCCGTCGCTGAGCTCGCCCTCGATGTAGGCGGCGCCCGCGAAGAGTCCGACGATCACGTAGATCACGGCCATCGAGAGGGCGACGATCACGGTCGTGTCGCGCAGGAAGCCGAGGCCGTTCGGGAACTTGATCTCCTCGGTCGACTTCGAGGTGCCCTTGCCGCGGGTGACCGTGGCGACCAGGCCGCTCAGCGCGATGCCGACGCCGCCGGTGTGGCCGAGGGCCACGTCGTCGTTGCCGGTGACCTTGCGCATGAAGGGCTGGATGAGCGCCGGCGACAGGGTCATGTAGACGCCCTGCGCGAGCGAGCCCCAGAGCACGACGGCCCAGGTGTCGAAGCCGGCGACGCCGAGGATCACGGCGATCATCGCCGCGATGTAGAACGCCACGTGACCCGACAGGTAGATGAACTTGAAGCGCGTCAGCGCCGCCAGGGCGATGTTGACGATCATGCCGAAGAAGAAGATCAGCGCGGCGGCCGAGCCGTACTCGAGCAGCACCTGGCCGACGATCGCCTCGTTGTTCGGCACGACGCCCTGCACGTCGAAGGCGTGCTGGAACATGTCGCCGAAGAAGCCGAGCGAGCCGACCACGACGCCGGCGCCCGCGGCGAGCACGAGGAAGCCGACGAGGGTGCGCACGGTGCCCTTGAGCACGTCGCTGAAGGTCTTGCGCTGCACGGCGAGGCCGATGAGCGAGATCAGCGCGACGATGATCGCCGGCTGACGGAAGATGTCGAGGAAGACGGAGAGGATGCCGTCGACGACCGGGTTCACTCGGCACCTCCCGCGATGAGGCCCTTGCGCTCGGCGGTGGCCTTGACCTTGGTCTTCAGCTCATTGATGTCGATGATGCTGTCGAGCACCACGACATCCCCGAGCCCGGCGGCGGCCTCGGCGAGGTCGGCTCCGACGAAGACCGCATCGGCGTCGCCCTTGGCGACGGATCCGAGGTCGGCGTGGTCGACGTCGACCCCGGTGATCCCGAGCTCCTTGAGCACCTTCTCGATGTTCATGTGCACCATGAAGCTGGAACCCAGCCCCGTGCTGCAGACCGCGAGGAACTTCATCATTCGTGTCCGTTCTGGTGGATGACCGCCGAGACCTCGGCGGGCGTGGTGGCCGCGAGCAGCGCGTCGCGCTGCTCGGCGTCGGTGAGCAGGCCGGCGAGCTCCTGCATGGTCTCCAGGTGCCCGCTCGGGTCGGTCGCGGCGAGGCACAGGAAGAGGTCGATGGGATGCGCGGCCTCGTCGTTGAGCAGCACCGCGGGGGTGACGCGCAGGTACGACAGGCCGGTGCGGTTCACGCCGGCCTCGGGGCGGGCGTGCGCGAGCGCGATGCCGAAGCCGAGGTCGATGTAGGTGCCGCCGTTCGCGATCGAGTCGGTCATGGCGGTGACGTAGCCCGGTTCGATCGAGCCGTCGGCCAGCAGCGGGGCGGCGACCTGCTCGACGGCGGTGCGCCAGCCATCCACGTTCTCGGCGAACTGGATGCGCTCGGGGGTGAGGTTGTCGCTCAGCATGCGGTGCGGTTCTCTCGGTCGGATCGGTGCGGGTCGGGGTGGCGGGATGCGGTCGGGGCGTGGCGGCGGGTTCGGCTCAGCCGTGCAGGCCGAACGCGATCTCGCTGTTCTGCGGGGTGAAGTGCGAGGTGCCGTAGCTGACGGCGCGGTCGTCGGCGTCGAACACGGTGGAGTCGACGCGCAGCACCTTCTCGCCGACATCGACGCCGAGGTGCTCGGCGAGCGCCGTGTCGGCGGTGTCGATCGACACGACGACCTCGTTGCGGGCGAGCTTGACGCCCTGCCCGCGCAGCCAGTCGAAAAGCGAGCCGTCGGTGAAGTCGACCTCGAGGATGCCGGGGAAGCGGTCGAGCGGCAGGTCGGTGATCGCGAGGTGGTGCAGGGCGTCGTTGACGTAGCGCAGACGGGTGAGGCGGGCGACGCGGTCGGCGCTGCTCACGTCGAGCCGGTCGCTGCTGAACGAGCCGGCCGGCGCATCCTCGAAGCCGACGACGCGGGTGTGCACCCGGTGCCCCTCGCGACTCTGCTGGGTGTGGAATCCGCTGACCTGGTCGGCGAAGCGCTCGGGGTAGCGCGAGGCGTAGCGCGGCGCCGAGACGAAGGTGCCGCGGCCCTGCTCGCGCACGAGCACGCCGTCGGCGATGAGGCCGTCGACCGCGTGGCGCAGGGTGATGCGGCTGACGCCGTACTCGTCGCAGAGCACCGGCTCGGCGGGCAGGCGGGTGCCGACCTCGAGGTCGCGGATGCGCGTGAGCAGGTGCTCGCGCACGGCGACGTACTTGCTCGTGCCGGTGGCGGTGGGCATCGGCGCCTCCCCGTTGAGTGATGCGTTTCGCGATGGGTGCCGCGGGGCCGAGGCCGCGCGGTGACGTTGGCGGTCATCCCGGAGCAGATCATCCTGATTCGTTATGACGACATGATTATTACACTATCGTCGCCCCTGCCGACAACACCGCCGCCGAGACCCGGCGCGGACGCGACACCAGGAGAGAACGCATGAGCACCGCCGCCCCCGCCGCCCCCGGAGTCGCCCCGAGCGACGCCGCCGGCACCGCGACCGCACCCGCCGTCGACACCGTCACCACCGCCCGCCTGCTCGCGCTCGACGCCGTCGAGGCCGCCGGCTCGGGCCACCCCGGCACCGCGATCGCACTCGCGCCGGTCGCCGAGCTGCTGTTCCGCAAGCACCTGCGCCACGACCCCGCGCAGCCCGACTGGGCCGGCCGCGACCGCTTCGTGCTCTCGTGCGGGCACGCCAGCATCCTGCTCTACACCCAGCTCTTCCTCACCGGCTACGGCCTCGAGCTCGACGACCTGCGCTCGTTCCGCGCGCTCGACTCGCTCACGCCCGGCCACCCGGAGTACGGCCACACCCCCGGCGTCGAGACCACGACCGGTCCGCTCGGCCAGGGCTTCGCGACGGCCGTCGGCATGGCGATGGCCATGAAGCACGAGCGCGCCGTCTACGACGCCGACGCCGCCGCGGGCGCCTCGCCCTTCGACCGCACCGTCTGGGTGCTCGCCTCCGACGGCGACATCCAGGAGGGGATCTCGGCCGAGGCCGCCGCTATCGCCGGGCACCACCGCCTCGACAACCTCGTCGTCATCTACGACGACAACGACATCCAGATCGAGGGCGCGACCACGCTGTCGAGCTCGGAGGACGTCGCCGGACGCTTCACCGCTCACGGCTGGGACGTCGCGCGCGTCGAGCTCGCGGCCGACGGCGACGTCGACATCGAGGCCCTGGATGCGGCGCTCTCCGCACCCCGCGCCGGCAAGCCCCGCCTCGTGGTGCTGAAGTCGCAGATCGCCTGGCCCGCCCCCAACGCCGTCGGCATGGCCGCCTCGCACGGCGCCCCGCTCGGCGCCACCGAGGCCGCCGCACTCCGTGACGTGCTCGGCGTCACCACCGGACCGTTCGAGGTCGCCGACGAGGTGCTCGCCGAGTCGCGCCGGGCGCTCACCCGCGGGGCCGAGCTGAGCTCCGCTTGGCAGGAGTCGTTCGAGGGGTGGACGGCCGCGCATCCCGAGGCCGCCGCGCAGCTGCACCGCGCCCAGTCGGGCCTGCTGCCCGAGGGACTCGAGGCCGCGCTGCCGACCTTCGCCCCCGGCGACGCGCTCGCCACGCGCGACGCCTCGGGCAAGGTCATCCAGGCGCTCGCCGCGCTCATGCCCGAGCTGTGGGGCGGGTCGGCCGACCTGGCCGAGCCGAACCGCACCGCCATCCACGGCGGCGGATCCTTCCTGCCCGCCACCCCGGCCGGCCGCAACGTGCACTGGGGCGTGCGCGAGCACGCCATGGCCGCCGCGATGAACGGCATCTCGCTCGTGTCGGGCAACCGCTTCTTCGCCGGCACCTTCCTGGTGTTCAGCGACTACCAGCGCCCGTCGATCCGCCTGGCCAGCCTCATGGGCCTGCCGGTCACCTACCTGTGGAGCCACGACTCGGTCGCCCTCGGCTCCGACGGCCCCACCCACCAGCCGATCGAGCACCTCGCCGCCCTGCGCGCGATGCCCGGCTTCAGCGTCGTGCGCCCCGCGGATGCCGCCGAGACCGCCGCCGCCTGGCTCGCGATCCTGCAGCGCCGCGGCCCGGCCGGACTCGTGCTGGCCCGCCAGCCGATCGAGGTCGCCGCGACCCCGGCCGAGGTCGTCGCCGAGGGCGTGCGCCGCGGCGCCTACGTCGTGCGCGACGCCGCCGCTCCCGCCGCCGTGATCGTCGCGACCGGCTCGGAGGTGAGCCTCGCGCTCGCCGCCGCCGAGCAGCTCGCCGCCGAGGGAACCCAGCTGCGCGTCGTCTCCATGCCGTCGCGGGAATGGTTCGCCGAGCAGGACGCCGCCTACCGCGCGTCGGTGCTGCCGGCCGGGATGGATGTGCGCGTCGTCGTCGAGGCCGCGACCTCGTTCGGCTGGCACGACGTGGCCGGACCGCACGGCCGCATCGTGAGCATCGACGGCTTCGGCCTCTCGGCGCCCGCCGCCGACGCCCTGGCCGCGCGCGGCATGACGGTCGAGAACGTCGTCGCCACCGTGCGCGAGGCGATCGGAGCCCGCGCGTGACCGCCGCCGCGACCGTCGCCGTCGCCTCCGCCTCGGGACTCCACGCCCGCCCCGCCTCGCTGTTCGCGCAGGCCGCGGCCAAGTCGGGTCACACCGTGACGCTGCGGCTGACCGCGGGCGAGAAGCCGGCCGTCAACGCCGCCAGCCTCATCGCGCTGCTCACGCTCGGAGCCGGCCACGGCGCCGAGGTCGAGCTGACCGTCACGGGCGAACGCGAGGACGAGGTGCTCGCCGAGCTGGTCGACCTGCTCGCGAGCGACCTCGACGCGGCCTGAGGGGCGCATCCACTCGCTCTGATCACGAAGGGCCGCCGATCATCGCGATCGGCGGCCCTTCGTGCGTGACGGCGCGGTTCAGTCCTCGAGGTGCCGCTCGGCTCAGTCCTCGAGGTGCCGCTCGTCGGGTCCGACGTACTCCGACAGCGGGCGGATGAGGGCGTTGGCTTCGAGCTGCTCCATCACGTGCGCGGTCCAGCCGACGACGCGCGCCGCCACGAACAGCGGCGTGAACGTCGTCGTGTCGAAGCCGAGCAGGTGGTAGGCCGGGCCGCTCGGGTAGTCGAGGTTCGGTTTGATGCTCTTCGCGGCATCCATCGCGTCGGCCAGGCGGTGGTAGAGCGCGAGCAGCGCATCCGCCGACCCGCCCTGCTCGGCCACGAGGCGCTCGAAGGCCGCCTGCATGGTCGGCACCCGCGAGTCGCCGTTCTTGTAGACGCGGTGGCCGAAGCCCATGATCTTGCGCTTCTCGGCGAGCGCGCTCTCGAGCCACGCCCCGGCGCCGTCGGCGTCGCCGATCTCGTCGAAGACGTCCATGACGGCCTCGTTCGCTCCGCCGTGCAGCGGCCCCTTGAGCGCGCCGATCGCCGCGACCACGGCCGAGTGCAGGTCGGCGAGCGTCGACGTGACGACGCGGGCCGTGAACGTCGAGGCGTTGAAGGAGTGCTCGGCGTAGAGCACCATCGAGATGCGGAAGACGTCGGCGGCCGTGTCGCTCGGCTCCTCGCCGAAGGTCATCCAGAGGAAGTTGCGCGAGTAGTCGAGGTCGTCGCGCGGCGGCACGATGTCCTCGCCGCGACGGCGGCGCTGGTCGTAGGCGACGACCGCCGGGATCGCCGCGAACAGCCGCTCGGCCTTGGCCAGGTTCGCCTCCGGACTGGAGTCGTGGGCCTCGGCGTCGTTCGCGCCGATCACGCTGACCGCGGTGCGCACGACATCCATGGGATGCGCGCTCAGCGGCGTCAGATCGATCGCCGCCTTCACGTTGTCGGCCAGGGCGCGCCCGGCGCGCTCACGGTCGACGAACGCCGCGAGCTCGGCGTCGCTCGGCAGCTCGCCGTGCCAGAGCAGCCACGCGACCTCCTCGTACGAGAGCGCCGCGGCGAGCTCCTGCACGGGATAGCCGCGGTAGAGCAGCGAGTTGGTGTCGGGGTTGACCTTCGAGATCGCGGTGGTGTCGACGACGACGCCCGCGAGCCCCTTCTTGATGTCGGTCATCTCAGCTCCTGTTGTTCGAGAGATCGAAGGTGAAGATGCCCTCGTCGAACGACGAGTAGCCGGAGTAGTCCACGAGCTCGTAGAGCCGCGCGCGGGTCTGCATCGCGGGCACCTGGCTCTGCAGCGATCCCTCGGCGGCGAGCGCGTCGAGCCCGCGCTCGGCGGCGCCCATCGCGAGGCGCAGCAGCGACACCGGGAAGATCACGAGGTTCACGCCGACGCCCGCGAGCTGCTCGGTCGTGAACAGCTCGCTCTTGCCGAACTCGGTCATGTTCGCCAGCACGGGCACGTCGACGGCGGCGCGGATGGCGGCGAACTCCTCGAGCGTCGCCATCGCCTCGGGGAAGATCGCGTCGGCCCCCGCATCCACCAGCTGCTTCGCCCGGTCGACCGCATCGCGCAGCCCCTGCTCTCCCCCGGCGACACCGCGGATGTCGGTGCGCGCCATGATCAGGAAGTTCTCGTCGCGCCGTCCGGCGACCGCGGCGGCGATGCGCTTCAGCGCGGTCGAGGTGTCGACGACCTCCTTGCCGTCGAGGTGGCCGCAGCGCTTCGGATTCACCTGGTCTTCGATGTGGATGCCGGCGACGCCCGCATCCTCCATCAGCTGCACGGTGCGCGCGACGTTCATCGGCTCGCCGAAGCCGGTGTCGGCATCCACCAGGGTGGGCAGATCGGTCACGCGCGCGATCTGACCGGCGCGCTGCGACACCTCGGTCAGCGTCGTCAGCCCGATGTCGGGCAGGCCGAGATCGGCGCTGAGCACGGCGCCCGAGACGTAGACGCCCTCGAAGCCCTTCTCCTGGATGAGCTGCGCGCTCAGCGGGTTGAAGGCCCCCGGCAGGCGTAGCAGGCGCCCGCTCGCGAGCGCCCTGCGGAAGGCGGCGCGCTTCTCGTGCGGGGGCAGGGTCGACTGCAGCATCAGAGCAGTCCCTTCGGGGAGACGGGCAGGTCGCCGATCGGCGCGCCCTCGGTCACGGACACGGTCAGGCCGCCGAGCTCGGCGGCGCTCAGCTCGGGCAGGCGCTGGGCCAGCTCGAGGAAGCGCTCGATCTCGGTGCCCGCGAGCACCGGCTCGGCCAGCTCGCGGAACTTCTGCACATAGTCGGCCCGGGCGAAGGGCCGGGCTCCGAGCGGATGCGCATCCGCCACCGCGATCTCGTCGACGATGCGGCGACCGTCGGTCAGCTCGATCTCGACGCGACCGCCGAAGGCCTTCTCGTCCGGGTCGATCGAGTGGTAGCGGCGGGTCCACTCCGCATCCTCGGTCGTGGTGATCCTGTGCCACAGTGCGACTGTGTCGGGGCGGGCCGCGCGCTCGGGAGCGTAGGAGTCGGCGTGGTGCCATGTGCCGTCTTGCAGGGCCACCGCGAAGATGTACGGCACCGAGTGGTCGAGCGTCTCGCGGCTCGCGGTCGGGTCGTACTTCTGCGGGTCGTTCGCGCCCGAGCCGATCACGTAGTGCGTGTGATGGCTGGTCGCGATCACGATGCGCTCGACGTTCGCGGGGTCGCGCAGCTCGGGATGCTCGGACCCCAGCTTGCGAGCCAGGTCGATCCAGGCCTGCGCCTGGTATTCGGCCGAGTGCTCCTTCGTGTAGGTGTCGAGGATGCCGCGCTTGGCCTCGCCGGCACCGGGCAGCGGAACCTCGTAGCGCGCATCCGGACCGTCGAGCAGCCACGCGATCACGCCGTCTTCGCCCTCCCAGATCGGGCTCGGGCTCGACTGCCCGCGGATCGCCCGGTCGACGGCCTCGATCGCCATCTTGCCGGCGAAGGCCGGGGCGTAGGCCTTCCAGGTCGAGATCTCGCCCTTGCGCGACTGACGCGTGGCGGTCGTCGTGTGCAGCGCCTGGCCGACCGCCTGGTAGATCACGGCCGGGTCGAGGCCGAGCAGCGTGCCGATGCCCGCGGCGGCGCTCGGGCCGAGGTGCGCGACGTGGTCGATCTTGTGCTTGTGCAGCGAGATCGCCTTCACCAGATCGACCTGGATCTCGTATCCCGTCGCGATGCCGCGCACGAGCGCCGCGCCGTCCGCGCCGGTGTGCTGGGCGACGGCCAGGATCGGCGGGATGTTGTCGCCCGGATGCGAGTAGTCGGCCGCCAGGAAGGTGTCGTGGAAGTCGAGCTCGCGCACGGCCACGCCGTTCGCGAAGGCGGCCCACTCGGGGCTGAAGCGGGCTTCCTGCTCGCGGCCGAACACCGTCGCGCCCGGGGTCTTCGGGTTCGCCTCCGCCTGGCCGCGGGCCGCGACGACCGGCGCCCGGCCGAGGGATGCGGTGGCCACCGCCGCGTTGTCGATCACGCGGTTGATGATCATGTCGACCACCTCGGGCTCGACCGCGACCGGATCGGCCGCGACCTCGGCGACCTTCCAGGCCAGCTGCTGCTCGCGCGGCAGGGGCTCCTCGCTGCGGTAGACGCGCAGGGGGTGCAGGTTCATCGACGGCCTTCCTTCGAGGTGGGGCGGGGGTTCGTGTCGGAGTCGGGTTGCGGGGCGTATTCGCGGGCAGCGTCGGCGGCGTCGGCGCGGCCGAGGGTCGCCAGCAGGTGCGCGAGCGAGGCGCGCAGGTGCACGGTCGTGGCCGAGGCCGCCAGCACCTCGTCGCGGTCGCCGATCGCGAGGCAGATCAGCCGGTGCTCGTCGGCCGCGCGCAGCAGCCGGTCGACGTCGTCGGCGGCGTTGCGGCGCGCGCGCTGCAGGTGCGTGCGGATGCCGGCGAGGGCGGAGCGCAGCGCGGAATTGCCCACCGCATCCCCCACCGCGTCGTCGAAGTCGGCGACGACCGCGTAGTAGGCGTCGACGCCCGCGTCGCTCAGGGTCGTGGATGCGGCGGCGAAGCGCTCGGCGAGCTCGGCGAAGACGGCGGGGTCGCCGCGGCGCGCCGCGAGCCGGGCGGCCTGCACCTCGAGCGCCTCGCGCACCTCGAACTGCTCGCGCACGCCGTCGCTCGAGACGGCCGAGACGACGGCCGTGCGACGGCTCGTGTCGACCAGCCCCTCGATCGCGAGCCGGGCGAGAGCGCTGCGCAGGGGCGTGCGCGAGACGCCGAGCTCGGCGGCGAGGTCGATCTCGCTGAGCACCGCGCCGGGGCGGCGCCGCCACGCGACGATGTCGTCACGCAGTCGCGTGTAGGCCGCATCGCTCGCTCGCACGCGGTCACTCTACGCCCGTGTATCCCGAGCGTGCCCGTCGGCCTACTTCCGATGCCTCGCGGCCACCTTCTGTATACCGGCACCGCATCCACCTCTCGTCGCTCGAGCAGCGCGAGGTGGCCAGAAATGCACGCGACGCGCCGGATCCCGCGAGCATTCGTGGCCACCCTCGTCATGCGCACGCCGGAGGGTGGCCAGAGATGCACCGGACACGCCGCCGCAAGCGGGCATTCGCGGCCACCCTCGTCATGCGCACGCCGGAGGGTGGCCAGAGATGCACCGGACACGCCGTGAAAGGCGTGCATTCGTGGCCGCCCTCGATCCGGCGAGAAGCGAGGATGGCCGGAAAAGCTCGCAACACGCCGCGCGAGGCGGGCGTTCGTGGCCACCTTCGAGCGAGCCGGGATGGGTCGCGAGGCGGAGAGAGACCGCCGCGCTCAGCTGCCGGTGTAGCGGCCGGGGCGGTGGTTGAGCGAGATGATGCCGTTCAGGATGACGGCGCCGAGCGTCGACACCAGGATCACGAGCGGCGGCATGACGAGCAGCGACACGAGCAGCACGATCGCGTCGAGCACGAGCAGCACCCAGCCGGCGCGCCAGCCCAGGGCGTCTTGAGCGATGAGCGCGAGGATGCCGAAGCCTCCGACGCTCGACTTGTGCCGGAACAGCACGATCAGCCCGACGCCGGCCAGCACGTTGCCGACGATCGCGGCGTAGATCGGCGGGATCTCGACGTGCGGCCAGACGAGCGCGTGACCCGCCGCCCCGGCGGAGACGGCGGCGATGCTGAGCAGCGAGCGGATCGAGAAGCTCCAGCCGCGGCGGCGGATCGCCAGCGCGAAGAACGGCAGGTTCACCAGCACGAAGAGGATCGGGAACGACCAGCCGCTCGCGTAGCTGATCGTCAGCGCGACACCGGCCGTGCCGCCGGTGACGACGCCGCCGGCCTTGAGCACGAACAGCCCGAACGAGGCGAGCAGGCAGCCGACGATCAGGCCCGCGACGTCTTCGACGCGGCCGTGCGGCAGCGGGATCGCGGGAGCGGGCTCGGGATGCGGGGCCTCGGCCGGCTCGTCGCGCGCGTCGGGTGCGGTGTCGGGAGCGTCGTCGCGGATGCGATCGGCGTCCCCCGGCGCCTCCGCCGCCGTGCCGACCGACGTGACGTCGGCCGATGCAGCGGCTGGCGGGTCGGGTGTGAGGCGGCGGAGGCGCATCCCCCGATCATCGGACGCGGCAGGGCGCCCGTTCCACTCGATGGGCCCGGATGCATCGATCTGCTCGCATTGAGCGTGTCTATTGAGCAGAATGCTCACCATGAGCTCGATCGATCCCCTGGATGCCCGCCTGCTGCTCGCGCTCGACGACGATCCGACCGCATCCGCCGTCGCACTCGCGCGCACCCTCGGCATCGCCCGCAACACGGTGCACGCGCGGCTCGCCCGGCTGCAGCGCGAGGGGCACCTCGCCGTTCCGAGCGCGCGGGTCGACGCCCGGGCGCTCGGCTACGAGCTGCTCGCCTTCGTCGAGGTCGTGCTGAGCCAGGGGCACTCGAGCTCGGCGGTGAGCGAGCTGGCGCGCATCCCCGAGGTCGTCGAGCTGCACGCGACGACGGGCCGCGCCGACCTGCTCGCGCGCGTCGTCGCCCGCGACACCCCCGACCTCTACCGCGTCACGAACGCGATGCTCGAGGTCGACGGAGTGCTGCGGTCGAGCACGGCGATCGTGCTCGACGAGGCACTGCCGTATCGCGTGGGTCCGCTGCTCGAGCGGCGCGCGGGCGGGGCGGGCTGAGCGCGCGGTGCCACGCGACCCGCTCGAGATGTCGAAGATCCACGCGACACGCCGCGCGAGCGAGACATCTCTGACATCTCGATGGGGTTCACGAGCTCGCGCGAACCCGGGGCGGCCCCGCGCACACGAGCGGCCGCCCCGGGAGGGTTCCGGGCCGGAGGCGCACCTTCCCTGAAGCGCATCCGGCCCGAGCGGATCGGCCGGGCGTGATGAGCCGCCCGGCCGAGTCGGGGTCGCGCTACGAGGCGCGGTCGAACTTCATGACGATGCGGCCGTCGATCTGGCCGTGCTCCATGCGCTCGAAGATGTCGTTGATGTCGTCGATCGACTCGACCGCGACGGTCGGGTGGATCTTGCCCTGGGCGTAGAACTCGAGCGCCTCGGCGAGGTCCTGGCGGGTGCCGACGATCGAGCCGCGGATCGTGATGGCGCGCAGCACGATGTCGAAGATGTTCGCCGGGAAGTCGCCCGGGGGCAGCCCGTTGAAGACGATCGTGGCGCCGCGGCGAGCGACGCCCAGCGCCTGGCCGAAGGCCTTCGGGTGCACCGCCGTGACGAGCACGCCGTGCGCTCCGCCGGTGTGCGCCTGGATGTACTCGGCCGGGTCGTGCTCGGCCGCGTTCACGACCAGCTCGGCGCCGTGCTTCTTCGCCAGGGCCAGCTTGGCGTCGTCGATGTCGACGGCGGCGACGCGCATCCCCATCGCGACCGCGTACTGCACCGCGATGTGACCGAGCCCGCCGATGCCCGAGATCACGACCCACTCGCCGGGTCGGGCCTGGGTCATCTTGAGCCCCTTGTAGACGGTGACGCCGGCGCAGAGCACGGGCGCGACCTCGACCGGGTCGGCTCCGCCGGGGATGCGCGCGGCGAACTTCTCATCGACGAGCATGTACTCGCCGAAGCTGCCGTCGACGCTGTAGCCGCCGTTCTGCTGCTCCTCGCAGAGCGTCTCCCAGCCGGTGCGGCAGTACTGGCAGGTGCCGCAGGCCGACCAGAGCCAGGCGTTGCCGACGATCTGGCCGACCTCGAGCAGGGTGACCTGGTCGCCGACGGCGACGACCTCGCCGTAGCCCTCGTGGCCGGGGATGAGGTCGGCCTTCGGCGCGACCGGCCAGTCGCCCTTCGCCGCGTGCAGGTCGGTGTGGCAGACGCCCGTGGTCTGCACGCGCACGAGCGCCTGGTGCGGCCCGGGGGTCGGGATGGGCACCTCGGTCACGGTGAGCGGGGCGCCGGGGGCGGTGACCACGGCGGCGCGCATCGTGCCGGTCGGGACGGATCCGCGGACGCCGGGTGCGGCGCCGGTGGTGGGGGCGGGGGTGATGGTCGACATCGACTCTCCAGACTTCGTCGTCGTGGTGGCGCCGCATCGGAGGGGATGCGGCACCGCCGACGCTAGGCAGGCCGGGGTTGCGGGCCGTTGCAGGGCGGATGCAACTCCCGGAGCGGGAGAGCGGGTCAGACCAGGTCGTCGGAGAAGCGGATGCGCGGGAACAGCTCGGGCAGGTGCGAGTCCCAGACGCCGTGCGGGCTCCACGACCAGCCGCCCGAATCGCCCTCGCCGTGGCGCGCGACGTTGAAGCGCGAGACCTCGATGCTCCACTCGTCGCCGGGGCTCGGCGCGTGCCCGGGCGCGAGCCGCGCATCCGGGCCCCCGTCACCGCCCATCACGACCCCGAGCGACGCCCACGGCACCGCGATCTCGACGTTCCAGCCGCGGTCGACGACCGACGGGTCGTTGATCGCGCCGTCGACGTGCACGGCGGTGCGCAGGCCCGGCAGATCCCAGCCCCAGAATCCGGTGCGCGGGCCGCGGGGATGCGCGTATCCGACGCCCGGGAACTCCCGCGCCAGCTCGTGGTCGGCGTGCAGCTCGGGCGGTGCATCCACGCCGAAGGGAGAGCGCTCGCGACCCCAGGCGAACAGCACCTCGTAGATCGTGCCGAAGGCGTTGACCTCGAGCTCGTAGTAGGCGCGGCCGCCGGCGCCGTCGGGCCCGGCGATGAACAGCTCGACGTCGTCGTCGTGCCAGATCTCGGCGTCGCGCTCGGTCAGCGTCGCGGTGACCGACGGCTGCTCGAGCCAGGCGCCGACGTAGAGGTTCGCGTCGTCCCAGAGGATCGCCGCGCGGGTGTCGAGAGCCGTGGATGCGCCGCTCACCAGGTCGACGAAGCGCGGCGAGCGCGGTGCCCGCCTCCAGCACGGGGAGGCGAGACGCCCGTCGAGCACGGGCGCCTCGGCCGTGCGCAGCGCCGTGTAGGGCGAAGGCGCCGCGACCGCGACGCGCTCGCTGGTCTGGGTGGGCCCGGCGGCGGGGTCAGGGGCGGGCTCGGCGGGCGCGGTCGACTCGCTCACGCGGGCAGGCTAACCCTCACTCCGCCCGGTACCGCGACTCCCCCGCCACGATCGTCTCGGCGACGCGCGCCTCGAGCAGCGAGGCGGGCCCGTCGACGAAGGGGTCGCGGTCGAGCACGATGAGGTCGGCGGCGAATCCGGGCGCGATGCGTCCGCGCCAGGAGCCGTCGCCGATCGATGCCGCGGCGTCGCGCGTGGCGTGCCCGAGCGCGCGCTCGATCGGCAGCGCGAACTGCGGATGCGTCGCCGGCACCCGCGGGTCGAGCGCCGACGCCCGGGTCGTCGCCACGTACATGTTCGCGAGCGCCGCGTAGGGCGCGGTCGGCGCGTCGGTTCCGAAGGCGAGCAGCGCGCCCGCGCCTTCGTACTCGGGCCACGGGAACGCCCGCTCGACCCGCTCGTCGCCGAGCATCGCCGCCCAGTTGGCGAAGATCGCCGGGTCGGAGTGCACGGGCTGCATGGATGCGGTCACCCCGAGCCGCGCCATCCGCGCGGGCGTCTCGGGCGCCGCGTATTCGAGGTGCTCGATGCGGTGCCGGCGCGGGCGGTCGCCGTTGACCTCGATCGCGCGCTCGAGCGCGTCGAGGGCGATGTCGCTGGCCCGGTCGCCGATCGCGTGCTGCGCGATCTGCAGGCCCGCCGCATCCGCCGCCACGACCACGGGCGTCAGCTGCTCGAGCGGCCAGATCGGCCCGGCGTTCGAGCCGTCGCTGTAGGGGTGGCGCATCGCGGCCGTGCAGGCGTCGATCACGCCGTCGAGCACGAGCTTGATGCCGATGACCCGCAGCCAGTGCGATGCGGATGCGGCGGCCAGCTCGGCCGCGCGCGCCACCTGGGCGAGGTTGGCGGCGTCGTCGCCGCGGTTCTCGACGAGCCAGTGCCCCGCGACGCGGATCGGCAGCTCCCCACCGTGTCGCGCGCTCGCCCGCTGCAGCGCGGCGAGGTTGTGCTCGTCGAGCATCATGTCGACGACGCCGGTGACGCCCGCGGCGAGGTAGCTGTCGATCGCGCGGTCGGCCGCCGCATCGCGGTCGTCGTCGCTCGTGATGCGGTCGCGGTAGGCCCAGGCGATCTCGGTCGCGGCCGTCTCGAGCAGCAGTCCGGACGCATCGCCGGCGGCGTCGCGCACGATCTCGCCGCCGAGCGGGTCGGGGGTGTCGCGGGTGATGCCGAGCGCCTCGAGCCCGGCCGCGTTGACCCAGCAGGAGTGGTAGTCGTTCGCGTCGAGGAACACCGGCAGGTCGCCGACGGCCTCGTCGATCATCGCGGCGGTCGGGCGGCCACCCGGCACGGCGTCGAACAGCCAGCCGCGCCCCCAGATGCGCTCGGCGTCGGGCGCGGCGTCGCGCGCCGACCGCAGCCGCTCCTGGATCTCGGGCAGCGTGCGCGCGTCGTCGAGGTTCACCTGCGCGAGCGCGGCGCCCATCATCACGAGGTGCACGTGGGCGTCGGTGAAGCCCGGCATCAGCAGGCGGCCGCCCAGGTCGACCGTGCGATCGGGGGCCGGGATGCTCGGCACGTCCGCGGCGGCGCCGACCCAGGCGATCGTGGAGCCGTCGACCAGCACGGCCTCGGCCCAGGTCCGCGCATCCACCGCCCCCGCGGCCGCATCGGTCGCCGTGAAGACGCGCGCGTTCGTGTACAGGGTGGTCGTCATGACCGCTCCTCCCGTCCGAGAGTGGTTCGCTTCAGCGCCGCGTAGACGACCGCCGAGACGATCATGCCCAGCGGAACCGAGAGGTCGATGCCGCCGAGCGCGGCGGCGAGAGGCCCGGTCGACACGTCGGTCGACAGGCTGAGCGCCGTGACGACGCCGCCGAGCAGCACGGCGATGACACCGGGCAGCGACCATCCGCCGCTGAACCAGAAGGCGCCGCCGCGGCGCTCGTCGAAGAGCTCGACGCCCTCGTAGGCGAAGCGCCGGCGCACGACGTCGACGACGAAGATCGCCATCGACGGGCCCGACACGATCACCAGGAACTGCATCATCAGGTTGACCGCGTCGAGCAGGCTCGACGACAGCACCAGGTAGACCGTGAGGGCGGTGCCGACCAGCCCGACGATGATGGTCGCCGGGATGCGCCGCAGCTTCAGCCCGATCGACTGCAGCGACATGCTCGAGGTGTAGGCCGTCATGGCGTTGAGCGCGATCGTGTTGAGGATCACGCCGATCACGAGCACCGGGCCGAGCCAGGCGGGCAGCACGTCGAACAGGGCGGCGTCGATGCCGCCCGCGATCGCCTCGGCGCTGAGTCCGGTCGCGAGCAGCGCGCCGAGCGTCGTGAACACGATCGCCGGCAGCGCGCCGCCGAGCGCGGTCGCCGCGACGATGCCGCCGGGGCGGGTGTCGCGCGGCAGGTAGCGGGCGATGTCGGGGCTGTTGATGAACGACAGCGGCGTCGAGGCGAGGATCGTGAAGCCGACGCTGACCGCAGCCCAGAGCGGCACGCCGTGCAGGGTCGCGGGCGCACGGTACGCCCAGTCGACGGTCGGCAGGATGAACACCGCGACCAGCACGAAGACCACGAAGATCGCGGCCGCGATGTAGGGGTAGATGCGCAGGATCAGCCCGTGCCCGAAGATCGCGACGAGCACCGTGATCGCCGAGATCACGATCGTCACGCCGATCGGCGCCCACACCGGGTCGTCGACGCCGACGCGCCGCAGCAGATCGGCGCCCAGGAACGACGAGCCGAGCCAGGTGAGCGCCAGGAACACGGCGCCGATGAACCAGCCGACCAGCACGACGAAGACGCGGTTGCCGCGCATCCCGTACATGGCGCGGGTGACGACCGAGCCCGATGTGCCCGACGACGGACCGCTCACCGCGATCACGCCCGGAAGCACCCAGAGCGTGGATGCGGCGAGGATCACCAGCACCGCCTGCCAGACCTCGAGTCCGAGCAGGATCAGCGTCGCGCCCACCGTGAAGTTCAGGATGCTGAAGCTCGGCGCCGCCCAGATCAGGAACAGGTCGCGGGCGCGGCCGTGCCGCTCGGAGTCGGCGATGAGCTCGATGCCCCGGGTCTCGGGGCGGGCGGCGGAGTCGACGTGGTCGGCGGGGCGCGCGGGGGCGCCGGGGTCGGCACTCGCGCCGGGGCTCGGCGCGTCGAGCTGGGGTTCTGCGGACATCGGCGGCCTTCCGAGGGATGCGGGATGCGGAGTGGTGCTCGGGGCGGGATTCGCTTATTGGCCATGCGACCAATGGACTGTTGGTCAGTCATTCAATAGCCTGAGGACCATGCCGTCAAGACCCGCCTCGACGACGACGTCGAATCGCACCCGCAAGCGCCCCGAGGAGCGCCGCGCGGAGATCGTCGACGCGGCCGCCGCGATCGCCCTCGACGAGGGCATGGAGCGCATCACCCTGCGCGCCGTCGCCGAGCGCCTCGGCGTGCGTCCGGGCCTGATCACGCACTACTTCCCGGCCGCCGAGGACCTCGTGGTCGAGGCCTTCACCCGCGCCTCGGCGACCGAGCGCGAGCTGTTCTTCCCGACCGGCGACCGCACCCCCGTCGGACGGCTCGCGCACTTCGTCGACCACATGGAGCGCGGACTCTCCGCGCCGCTCGCCCGCCTCTGGCTCAACGCGCAGCACCTGTCGCGCTTCGTGCCGGCGCTGGATACGGCGCTGCAGCAGCAGGACGCCCTCGACCGCGAGCGGCTGCGGTCGATCATCGTCGACGGTGTCGCGAGCGGCGACTTCGGGCGCCCTGCCGGGGCCGGCATCGCGGCGAACCGCCGCGGCACCGAGCAGACCCAGCTCGACGTCGAGACCGCGGCCCGGCGCATCCTGCTCGCCGTCGACGGCACCGGCTCGTACATCAACAGCTCGGCCGAGGTCGACCCCGTGCAGCGCGGCTTCGTCGCCGACGTGGCCGAGTGGACGCTCGGCCTCGCCCCCGGCACCCTGCGCGCGACGGCCGCCGCATCCGCAGATTCTGCGGCACCGTCCGCCTGAGCGCCGCATGATCTTGGAATCGCGCGCCGACATCGCACGGCGATAACAGGATCGCGCGGCGATCCCGCACGAACCGGAGGGCGTACGGGAGCGATCTCCCGAGAGCGCCGCACGATCTCGGTCGCGCGTCACGATATCGGGCGGCGAAGCCAGGATCGCGCGGCGATCCTGCCACCACGCCAGCTGCCAGACCACGCCGCGGACAGCGCGGGAACTCGATCGGATGAGCGACGTCCGTCGGGCATCCGGGGGCTCTGCGCGTCGCTCGGTTGCGCTGTGTTTCGTCGCGTGACGCGACGCGACGCATCGTGACGACGGCGCTCGAGAACCGGGCGCGACGGCCCTACTGTCGCCGCATGATCCGCCTCGACCAGCTCAGCAAGGTGTACGGCTCCGGTGACGCCGCCGCCACCGTGCTCGACCGCCTCGACCTCGCCGTCGACACCGGTCGCGTCTTCGCCGTGGTCGGACCCTCGGGCGCCGGCAAGTCGACCCTCGCGCAGTGCGTCACCCTGCTCGAGAAGCCGACCTCGGGCCGCGTCGTCGTGAACGGCGACGACCTCACCGCCCTCGGCGCCGACGATCTGCGCGTCGCCCGCCGTCGCATCGGCACGATCTTCCAGCAGGACGGCCTGTTCTCGCGTCGCACCGCCGCCGACAACGTCGCCCTGCCGCTGCAGTACCTCGGCGTGACCAAGGCCGAGACGCGCGCCCGCGTCGCCGAGCTGCTCGACCGCGTCGGCCTCGCCGACAAGGCGAAGCACTACCCGCACCAGCTCTCGGGCGGCCAGCGCCAGCGCGTCGGCATCGCCCGCGCGCTCGCCCTGCGCCCCAGCGTGCTGCTCAGCGACGAGGCCACCTCGGGCCTCGACCCCGACTCGACCGCGTCGATCGTGCGTCTGCTGCGCGAGCTGCGCGACGACCTCGGCCTGTCGATCCTGTTCATCACGCACGAGATGGACACCGTGCTGCAGGTCGCCGACTCGGTCGCCCGTCTCGACCACGGCCGCATCGTCGAGCAGGGCGAGCTGACCGCGCTGCTGCGCGACCCCGACTCCGCCCTCGGCGCGCAGCTGCGGCCCGCGCGCGCCGCGCTGCCCGCGGCCGACGGCGACCGCGTCTGGACCGTCTCCTACGCCGGCGACGTTCCCGGCGACTGGATCGGCCGCCTCGGCGCCCGCCTCGCCGCGCCGATCGCGCTGCTCGGCGCCGCGGTCGAGCAGATCGACGGCGTGCCGGTCGGCCGCGCGAGCCTCGGCATCCCGGCCTCGCTCGTCGCCGACGACGTCGCGGCCGCGCTCAGCGAGCTCGGTCTGGCCGTGCGGCGAGCTGCGGTCGCGTCGAGCGCGTCGAAGAACGACGTGGATGCGCAACCGGCCGCCGAGCCCGCCGAGCCCGCCGCCGACGACCTGACCGAGCTGATCGGAGTCCGCGCATGAGCGCCCTCACCCTCGCCGCGAGCGCCGCCGGAACCGCTCACGCCGCCGGAGCGGTGCGCGCCGACAACCGCGTGCCGCTGCCCGACATCCCGGCCCTCGTCATCCCGGCACTCGGCGACACGCTGATCATGGTCGGCGTGACGATGGCGATCGTCGTCCTCGTCGGCATCCCGCTGGGCGCGATCGTGCACAACCTCGGCCCCGACGGGCTGTTCCCGCACCGCGCCGGTCACACCGTGCTCAGCTGGATCATCAGCATCGGCCGCTCGCTGCCGTTCCTCGTGCTGATGGCGTCGATCATCCCGTTCACGCGACTCATCACGGGCACCAACATCGGCATCCCGGCCGCGGTCGTGCCGATGTCGATCGCCGGCATCGCGTTCTTCACGCGCATCGTCGAGAACTCGCTGCGCAGCGTGCCGCGCGAGTACGCGAAGGTGTCGATCGCGTCGGGCGGGTCGACCGTGCAGGTGATCATCACCGCGCAGCTCGCCGAGGCCGTGCCGTCGATCATCGGCGGACTCACGATCAACACGATCGCGATGATCGAGTACTCGGCCATCGCCGGCACGATCGGCGCCGGCGGTATCGGCTACGTCGCCGTCACCTACGGCTACCAGCGCTTCGACCACGCCGTGATGATCGCGACGATCATCATCCTGGTCGCGACCGTCGCCCTCACCCAGCTGCTCGGCGACCGCGTCGCCCGGGCGCTGACGCCGGCCTCGCGCGACAGGCGCCGCGCCGGACGCGGCGATCGCGGGGGCCGCACCGGCAACGGCCGCGTCGCCGAGGAGCGAATGCCCGTCGCGGCCTAGCCGCGCACCCCGACCGACAGCGGCCTGGTCCGCGCACCCCCGACCGGCCGCGGCTCGAGCCGCCGCCCGCACCTAACCCGTCGTCCCGACACCTCAGATCCCGGGATGCGCACCGCGCGCATCCCGTCACCGACCCCTGCACCGCACCTGGAGACCTCATGTCCGAGAACAGCACCCCCGCCGCCGACCACGGCTTCACCGTCACGAAGAAGCGCCGCTGGCCCTGGATCGCCGGCGCCGCCGTCGTCGTGCTCGGCGTCGCCGCCGCGATCGTCGTGCCCCGCTTCGCCGCCCCCGCCTCGGCCAACGACACCGAGGGCGCCACCCTCACCGTCGTCACCGCCGAGGGCAACGCGAGCGAAGAGGCCCTCGTGAAGTTCGTCGGCGAGAAGATCGCGCCGAAGTACGGCATCAAGGTCGAGTTCAAGGGCCTCAGCGACAGCACCACCCTCAACCGCGCCGTGAGCGAGGGAGAGGTCGCCGGCACCGTCTACCAGCACAAGCTCTGGCTGAGCCAGGTGCTCGAGGCCAACCCCGACTTCGAGGAGACGGCGGCGACGCCCGTGTTCCGCTGGGGCTTCGGGCTCTGGAGCGACAAGTACAGCTCGGTCGACGACATCCCCGACGGCGCGAACATCTCGCTCTACTCCGACCCGGCCAACGAGGCCCAGGGCCTCTGGGTGCTCGAGCGCGCCGGCCTGATCACGCTCAAGGACGGCGTGAACAAGTGGGAGGCGACGCAGGACGACATCGCCACCAACCCGAAGAACCTCAAGTTCACGCTGCTCGACTTCGCCGCGCAGTCCCGTTCGCTTCCTGACCTGGATGCGGCCGTCGGCTACACCGAGTACTACCTCGCCGCCGGCATCCCGATCGAGAAGCAGATCTTCGCGCCCGCCGCGCCCGACGAGTTCGCGGGCCAGCTGACGGTCGGCACGAAGTACCTCAAGAGCAAGAACATCCAGCAGCTCATCAAGGCCTTCAAGGACCCGGAGGTGCAGGAGTTCCTCGCGACGAACAAGGACGTGAAGAACATCCTGCTGCCGCTCGACGCGAAGTAGGCGCGCGGGGTGGGCGCTCGCCCACCTGGTTCGTGAGTTGCCCGCTTCCGCGGCATGTCCCTCCCGGGAAGCCGCAGAAGCGGGCAACTCGCGTATTCAGAGCTGGGCTGGGGTCCGCTGATCTGCCGAATTGCCCAGTTCTGCCGGGTTGAGGGGCGCCGACCCGAGCGAAGTGGGCAACTCGCGGCCCCGCGGGATGCGCGGGCTCAGGCGCGCGGCGGACGCTCGCCCGAGCCGCGCTCGATGAGGCGCGTCGGCAGGCGCACGAGCTCGGGTTCGCGGCGCGGGTCGGCGAGGCGCTCGACCACGAGCCGCGCGGCCTGCGCTCCCATCGCGCGGGCGTCGTGCGCGATGACCGTGACGCCGAGCACCTCGGCCAGGTCGAAGTCGTCGAAGCCGACCAGCGCCGTCGTCGTGTCGCCGCGGCGGGCCAGCTCGCGCAGAACGCCGAGCGTCGCCCGGTTGTTGCTGGCCAGGATCGCGGTCGGCGGATGCGCGGAATCCAGCAGCTCGCGCGTCACCCGCGCCGCGACCTCCGGATCGTGGGCGCCCTCGCGCACGAGGTCGGCCCAGGCTGCGGTGCGGGCCCCGCCGGCGGGGGCGTCCGCAGCCGAGGTGGCGGGCGCCGCGTCGGACGCGAGCCGCGCATCCATCGCCTGCATCGCCGCGCGGAACCCGTCGAGGCGCTCGCGGTAGGTGGGCAGGCGCTCGAAGTCGCCGAGGAACGCGATGCGGCGGTGCCCGCCGGAGACGAGGTGCTCGGCGGCGACGCGGGCTCCGGCGACGTTGTCGAGCACGATCGAGTCGGCCGCGATGTCGGTCGGCGCGCGGTCGACGAACACGACCGGAACGCCGCGCCGCTGCAGCGCCTCGTAAGGCGCGTGCGACGTCATCGCCGACGCCGCGATCACGGCGCGCACCGAGCGGCGGGCGAGCTCGTCGACGAGCACGCCCTCCTGCGCTGACGACTCGTCGGAGCTGCCGAGCGTCACGCTGAGCCCGTGGCTGCGCAGCTCGCTCGCGGCGCCCTGCGCGAGCGCCGCGTAGAAGGGGTTGGCGAGGTCGCCCGTCACGACGCCGACGAAGCTCGACGCGATGCCGCGCGCGAGCAGGCTCGCCGAGGAGTTCAGCTGGAAGCCGAGGTCGGCGGCCGCCGCGAGCACCTTCGCGCGCGTCTCCTCCCGTACGTGCTGCTCGCCGTTCACGGCGCGCGACGCGGTCTTGAGGCTGACGCCGGCGCGCGCCGCGACGTCGGCGAGCGTCGTCGCTCCGGAGGCGGGGATCCCCACGGCGTCCTCCTCGGTTCGGTCGGTCGGCGGGTGGCGGTCGGTCGGCAGGTGGCGGGTGGTCGGCGGCGGATCGGCGGGCGGCCCGGATCGGGCACCGCCGGCCGCGCGGCCGGAGATCGGCGCCCAGTCTGACATCCGATGACAACGCTGTCACGCCGGGCGGGGCGGACTCGCCCCGGGGCCGAGCGTCGACGCCACCCGTGCGCGGCGCTCGCGCGCTCCGCCCGACCGGGATGCGCGGCGGGTAGCCTGCGGAGTGCGACGCCGCCACGACCGGCGCCGCCGCCGCGACGGACCGCCGGATCCGCCGCTCGCCATCCGCGCCGCCGCACCCCGCGGCGCTCCGGCCCGAGGCACGCCCATGACCGCGAGCACCGCATCCACCGCCCCCGTCGCGCCGCCCGTGAGCACCCCGGCGGCCCCGCCCGCTCCTCCGGTCCACGCCCCGCGCCCGCCGCGCTCCCCCGACGGCGCCTACGTCTCGGCGCTCGAGCTGTTCTCGATCGGCATCGGCCCGTCGAGCTCGCACACCGTCGGCCCCATGCGCGCGGCCCGGGATGCGATCGAGCAGCTGCGCGCCGACGGCCGCCTCGCCGGGGTCGCCCACGTCACGGTCGAGCTCTTCGGATCGCTCGGCGCCACCGGCATCGGCCACGGCACGCCCGACGCCGTCGTCGCGGGACTCGCCGGCGCCGAGCCCGAGACCGTCGACCCCGCCGTCGTGCGCGATGCCTGGGGCTCGTGGACCGACGGCGCGACGCTGCTGCTCGGCGGCGCGCATCCGGTGCCGTTCTCGCGCGGCGACATCGTGTTCCGTCCGTTCACGCGGCTGCCCGCGCATCCCAACGCCCTGACCGTCGTCGCGGTCGACGCCGCCGGCGACGAGCTGCTGCGGCGCACCTACTACTCGGTCGGCGGCGGGTTCATCCGGCGCGACGACGCGGCGGATGCCGACCACGCGGCCGCGGTTCCGGCACCGGAGAGCGCGCCGTCGGCGAGCGCAGCGATCCCTGCGACCGACACGGCGGATGCCGCCGACACCGGCGATGCCCCGACCGCGCTCCCGCCGGCCCGCTTCGCGACGGCCGACGATCTGCTCGCCCTGTGCGCCGCCACGGGCGAGTCGATCGCCGAGGTCGCGCGTCGTGCCGAGCTCGAGCGCCGCACCGCGGGCGAGCTGGATGCGGGCCTCGACGCGATCTGGACCGCCATGTCCGACTGCATCGACGCCGGCCTGCAGAGCGGCGGCGAGCTGCCCGGCGGGCTGCGGGTGCGGCGACGCGCGGCGGCGATCCGCGCCCAGCTCGAGGCGGAGCCCGCGACGGCGCTGCCCGGCGACTGGCTCGGCATCTACGCGCTCGCGGTCAACGAGCAGAACGCCGCCGGCGGACGCGTCGTGACGGCGCCGACCAACGGCGCGGCCGGCATCCTGCCCGCGGTCGCGCGCTACTGGGTCGACTTCCTGTGCGCGGCGCGGGCCGCCGACGGCATGACGAGCGACGACGACCTCGCCGACCAGGCTGATCAAGCCGACCAGCCCGACCCCGCCGCCGACGCGCGCTCCGGCATCCACGACTTCCTGCTGACTGCGACGGCGCTCGGCTCGCTGTTCCGCGCGAACGCGTCGATCTCGGGAGCCGAGGGCGGCTGCCAGGCCGAGGTCGGCTCGGCGAGCGCGATGGCGGCCGGCGGGCTCACGGCCGTGCTCGGCGGCACGCCCGCGCAGGTCGAGAACGCGGCCGAGATCGCGATGGAGCACCACCTCGGCCTCACCTGCGACCCGGTCGGCGGGCTCGTGCAGATCCCGTGCATCGAGCGCAACGCGATCGCCGCATCCACGGCCGTGACGGCGGCGCGCCTGGCCCTGCGCGGCGACGGCGTTCACCACGTCTCGCTCGACACGGTCGTCGAGACGATGCGCCAGACCGGCGCCGACATGTCGACCAAGTACAAGGAGACGAGCGAGGGCGGCCTGGCCGTCAACGTCGTCGAGTGCTGACGAGGCTCCCAAACGACATCGGCTCCCCGTCGCCGAGCCCCACCGAGTTGCCCACTTCTGCTGGGTTGCAGGCCGCCAACCCAGCAGAAGTGGGCAACTCGCGAGATCAGCACGACAGCTGAGCGCCCGGTGAACCGCGGGTGACGGATGCCGGAACGGCACGGCGCGCCGCAGTGGGTTGACAGCGTTGCCAGGTTGCGTCCAGACTCCCCGTGACAGCGCTGTCATCTCCGGACGGCGTCGTTCCACCCCCGAAACCTGGAGCTCAGGACAATGCCGTCGATCCTCCGTGCGCTCACGCCTCGACACGAGCGCCCCGCATCCCCGCCCGACCGCCGCCCCGCGCGCGACATCGGCACCGCGACCCGCAGCGCTGGCATCGCCGCCGCCAGCACAGCGCGCCGCCTGCGCGCCGCCGCGCCCGTGCGCCCCGCCGCCGCGCTCGCGCTGCTCGTCGCCGCCGCCACCGCGGCCGCCGGCCTGAGCCTCGCGCAGCCCACCGCGGCGAACGCCGCCGCATCGGACGAGCCGCTGTTCCTCAGCTCGTTCGAGGAGTCCGACGCGCCGGCGAAGACGAGCCAGCCCGAGGGCGATCAGACGAACGTCACCGGCTCGAGCTTCGGCGCCGGCAGCCAGCTCGGCAAGGTCGGCAAGGTCACCACCTCGGGCGAGAACCCTCCCGGTGAGGTCGCCGCGAACCTGGCCGACGGCGCCAGCAGCACCAAGTGGCTGACCCGCGCGAGGACCGGATGGGTCGCCTACGAGCTCAGCGGCGCCACCACGATCGACAGCTACACGCTCACGAGCGCGAACGACACCCCCGGGCGCGACCCGAAGAACTTCACGCTGCAGGGCTCGAACGACGGCCAGACCTGGACCGATCTCGACACCCGCGCGAACCAGACCTTCCGCGACCGCTTCGCGAAGAACAGCTACACGCTGAGCGCGCCGCAGACCTACAGCCGCTACCGCCTGAACGTCACCGCCAACAGCGGCGACAGCCTGACGCAGCTGGCCGACTGGGACATCCTCGACTCGACCCAGCCGACGCCGCCCGTGACGCCGATGGTCACCGCGGTCGGCAACGGCCCGGTCTCGGGCTACAACATCAAGCCCAACGCCGGCTTCAGCGGCCTCAAGGCGCTGCGCTACGCGGGCGCCCCGATCGCCGACGGCGCCACGACCGGGCAGAACCTGCTCTACAACGTCGATCTCACGGTCGGCGCCGACACCGAGCTGAGCTACAAGATCCTGCCGATCCTGGATGACGCGCTCACCTACTCGGCCACCTACGCGGCCATCGACCTCGTCTTCGCCGACGGCTCGCGCCTGTCGCAGAAGGGCCTCGTCGACGGCAACGGCTTCGGCGCCTCGGCGCGCGAGCAGGGCACCGCGAAGGCGCTCTACGCCAGCCAGTGGAACTCGGTCAAGGTCGACTTGAGCGGCCTCGAGGGCCAGAAGATCGACAAGATCCTGTTCAGCTACGACGACCCGAACGGCCGGGCCGGCCACGGCTTCTCGGGCTGGGTCGACGACATCGCCCTCGCGCCCAAGGTGCAGGTGGATGACTCGAGCCTCGTCAACTGGGTCGACACCCGCCGCGGCACCCAGTCGAGCGGCGGCTTCTCGCGCGGCAACAACATCCCCGCCGCCGCGGTTCCGAACGGCTTCAACTTCTTCACGCCGATGACGAACGCGAACACCGACTCGTGGCTCTACAGCTACCTCAGCGACAACAACGCGGCGAACCTGCCGCGCCTGCAGGGCATCGGCATCTCGCACGAGCCCAGCCCGTGGATGGGCGACCGCAACCAGCTCGCGGTGCTGCCCTCCGCATCCGCCGTGCCCACCTCGACGCTGACCGACCGTCAGCTCGAGTTCAGCCACGGGCAGGAGATCGCCCGCCCCGACCTCTACAGCGTGAAGTTCACGAACGGCATGATCGCCGAGGTCACCCCGACCGACCACGGCGGCATCTACCGCTTCCAGTTCACGGGGAGCACGGGCAGCGTGCTGCTCGACAAGGTCGCCTCGAACTCGCTCTCGGGCCTCGCGGTCAGCGCCAGCGGCGCCGTCACCGGCTGGGTCGACGGCGGCAGCGGACTCAGCGCGGGACGCAGCCGGATGTTCGTCTCGGGTCAGTTCGACAAGACCCCGACCGGCGCGGGCAGCGCGACGGGCAACCGCAGCGACTCGGCCCGCTACGCCGCCTTCGACACGAGCGGCGCCGACAAGGTCGTGACCCTGCGCCTCGCCACCTCGTTCATCTCGCAGGCGCAGGCCACGAAGAACCTCGACCTCGAGGTCACCGGCCGCAGCTTCGACACCGTGCAGAACGACGCCGAGCAGCAGTGGAACGACCGCCTCGGCGTGATCGAGGTCGAGGGGGCGACGGACGCGCAGAAGCAGTCGCTCTACTCGAACCTCTACCGCCTGAACCTCTACCCGAACTCGCAGTTCGAGAACACGGGCACGGCCGCCGCGCCGAAGTACCAGTACGCGAGCCCCGTCGCGCCGAAGGTCGGCGAGCCGACCGCGACGACGACGAACGCACAGGTCAAGGACGGCAAGGTCTACGTCAACAACGGCTTCTGGGACACCTACCGCACCGTGTGGCCGGCCTACTCGCTGCTCTACCCCGAGATGGAGCAGGAGCTCGTCGACGGATTCGTGCAGCAGTACCGTGACGCGGGCTGGGTCGCCCGCTGGTCGTCGCCCGGCTACGCCGACCTGATGACCGGCACGAGCTCTGACGTGGCCTTCGCCGACGCGTACCTCAACGGCGCGCTCGACACGAAGACCGCCCTCGAGGCCTACGACGCGGCGCTGAAGAACGCGACCGTGCTGCCGACCTCGAGCGCCGTGGGCCGCAAGGGCCTCGACACCTCCACCTTCCTCGGCTACACGCCGGCGAGCACGGGCGAGAGCGTCTCGTGGGGTCTCGAGGGCGGCACGAACGACTACGGGATCGGGCGGATGGCGGCGAAGCTCGCCGACGACCCGGCCACGCCCGAGTCGCGCCGCGCGCAGCTGAAGGAGGAGGCCGACTACTTCCTGGCCCGCTCGTGGAGCTACGTGAACCTGTTCGACCAGGATGCGGACTTCTTCCAGGCCCGCAATGCCGACGGCAGCTGGCACATCCCGAGCGACGAGTTCGACCCGGGCTCGTGGGGCGACGCCTTCACCGAGAGCGACGGCTGGAACTTCGCGTTCCACGCTCCGTTCGACATCGACGGGATGGCCGCGCTCTACGGCGGCACCGACGGGCTGATCGCCAAGCTCGACCAGTTCTTCGCCACCCCGGAGAAGGCTGACAAGCCCGGCGGTTACGGCGGCGTGATCCACGAGATGCTCGAGGCGCGCGACGTGCGCATGGGCCAGCTGGGCTTCAGCAACCAGGTCTCGCACCACATCCCGTACCTGTACGCGGCGGCCGGTGAGCCGTCGAAGACGCAGGCGGTCGTGCGCGAGATCACCCAGCGCCTGTTCGTGGGCAGCGACATCGGCCAGGGTTACGCCGGCGACGAGGACAACGGCGAGACCAGCGCGTGGTTCATCTTCTCGGCGCTCGGCTTCTACCCCGAGGCCGTCGGCTCGGGCGAGTACGTGATCGGCTCGCCGCTGTTCGACAAGGCCACCGTGCACCTCGCCAACGGCAAGGACCTCGTGGTGAACGCTCCCGGCAACAGCACGAAGAACGTCTTCGTGCAGTCGGCGAGCTTCGACGGCCAGGCGATCGACTCGGCGGTCATCCCGACCACCACGCTCAACCAGGGCGGCACGCTGAACCTGCAGATGGGCGCATCCCCGTCGGAGTGGGGCACCCGCACCGCCGACCAGGGCGCGCGCGTGCCGCACGTCGACGCCACCAAGCCGGCCTACGGCACCACGACGGTCTCGGAGTCGGGAACCACCGCCGAGACGGATGCGACGGCCCTGGTCGACGACAACTCGCGCTCGTCGGCGACCTTCACGAGCGCCACGCCCTCGATCGAGTGGACCTCGGCCAGCGGCCCCGTGCAGCTGACCTCGTACACGCTGACGAACGGCGCGACCGGGTCGACCCCGACCGCCTGGACCCTCGAGGGCTCCAGCGACGGGCAGACCTGGTTGAAGCTGGATGAGCGCACGGGCGAGAAGTTCGCCTGGGCCACGCAGACGCGGCCCTTCGTGCTCTCGGGCGACGGCTCCGGCAGCGGATCGAAGGTCGACGAGACCGTCGCCTTCGACCACTACCGCCTGCACATCACCGCGACGAGCGACGGCAAGCCGGCCACGCTCGCCGAGGTCGAGCTGCTGGCCGACCCGGCGGCGAAGGCGAGCGAGTTCCGACTCGACGCCGCCCCGTCGATCACCGGCACCGCCGGCGTGGAGCTGACGAGCACGCTCGCCACGCTCTCGGGCGGCACCTCGTCCGACGCGGCCGACTACACCGCGACCGTCGACTACCTCGACGGCAGCGGCCCGCAGGCGGCGAAGCTGACGAAGTCGCCGCTCGGCGCCTGGCAGATCTCGGCCCCGCACACCTTCGCGGATGCCGGCACCTACTCGGCGAAGATCACGGTGACCGAGGGGATGCAGCAGGCCAGCGCCACCGCATCCATCGCGATCAGCCGCGACCAGTCGCTCACCGGCGCCTTCGACAGCGTGTGCATCGGCGGCGACGGCGTGACGGCCGACTGCGACGACCTCGACGCGGGCTTCCTGCGCGCGAAGCTCGCCGCGAACGGCTTCGTGCAGGGCTCGACCGTGGCCGTTCCGGGAACCGACCTCGACTTCGACCTGCCGCAGGTCGAGCCGGGTCAGCCCGACAACGCCACCGGCCGCGGCCAGACCATCGCGGTCGACCTCGGCGCGGGTGCGACGAAGCTGTCGTTCATCGGAACGGCGACCGAGAAGCACCTCTCGCGCGACGGCGGCACGGTGAACTTCACCGACGGCACCTCGGCCCCGATCACGATCGCCTTCGGCGACTGGACGGGCGCCGCGACCACCCCGCAGTTCGGCAACACGATCGTGGCGAAGTCCGAGGGCCGCAGCCGCGGCGCCACGGGCACCGACACGGCCGTCGCGGCGATCTACGCCACCGCCGCCTACGAGATCCCGGCCGGCAAGACGGTCGCCTCGGTGACGCTGCCGAAGGAGCCCGGCTCGCCGCGCCCCGACGGCCGCATCCACGTGTTCGCGATCGCCTCGGACGGCGACCGCGCCCCCGAGACCGCGGCGCTGAGCGTGAGCGGCGAGGTCGTGGGCCAGCAGGTCACCGGCGTCGAGTTCACGGCCGACCTCGCCACCGCGACCGGCGGCCACGCCGGCGCCGACAGCACCGCCACGGTGAACTGGGGCGACGGCACCGCCACGACCGAGGGCGCCGTCACGGCGGCCGCGGGCGAGGCGGGCGGAGCCCGGGTCGCGGGAACGCACCGCTACGCGACGGCCGGCCGCTACACGGTCACGGTCACGGTGGATGACGGCATCCGCAGCGCCGCCGGCGTCACGACGGTCGTCGTCGCCGACCCGGTGACGTACACGCCGAGTATCCAGGTGCCGCGCGAGGGGGCCCACCCCGGCGACACCGTCACGATCACCGGCAGCGGCTTCGCCGCCGGCGAGAAGGTGAAGGTGACGCTGTCGAGCGACCCGGCCGTGGTCGTCGACGCGATCGCGAACGGCTCGGGCGCCATCTCGGCCCCCGTCACCGTGCCGGCCGCCGCGGATGCGGGCAGCTACCCGGTGCGCGCGATCGGCGCCGTCTCGGCGGTGCCGGCCGACGGCATCCTCGCGGTCACCGCGAAGCCGACCACGCCGCCGGAGGGCAGCTGCACGGTGAGCATCTCGGTCGAGATCGCCCGCCCGGGCGACACCTTCCAGGTGACGATCAGCGGATTCCTCGCCGGGGAGCGCGTGCGGATCATCCTGCACTCCGACCCGATCGTGCTCGCCGAGGCGCAGGCCAACGGCGACGGCGTGCTCACCACCTCGGTGAGCCTGCCGAGCGACGTGCCGCTGGGCGACCACACGATCGAGGTCGTGGGGCTCACCTCGGGCCTCAGCGCCTCGACGCCGCTGCGCATCGCCGCCGCGCTGCCGCAGGTCGACGGGCAGGCGCCGATCCTGCCGGGTGCCTACGGCGGACTGGCCGCGACGGGCGTCGACGGCGCCCAGCCGGTCGGAGCCCTCGCGTTCGGCGCCATCGGGGCCGGCGTGCTGGCCGTGCTGGCCGGCGCCTGGATCGTGCGTCGTCGCCGCGGCGACGCGGGCGACCCGACGATCACCGACAGCGAGAGCTGAGCAGGCTGGGAGGGCCGTCATCACGGGCCCTCCCCCGCCCGTGCTCGCCTTTCGGGTGGGCCGAGCTCGGGCCACGGCGGCGTCCGCACCGATCCGGTGCGGGCGCCGCCGTCATGTTCGGGATGCGGCGGGACGGCTCAGCGCAGGTCGGCTTCGGGTCGGGGCCGGCTCGGCGCGGGACGGGGCTCAGCGCGGGTCGGCCGCCGCGCGGCGCGCGAGCGGAATCGTCGCGAGCCCGACGAGCACCGCGACCGCCGCGCCCACCGCCGTCTCGGCCAGGCGCTGCAGCGCGATCGGCACCGGGTCGGAGGGATGCGCCGCGTGCGCGATGAGCAGCACGAGCGGGGTGATCAGCACGAGCGCGAGCGCGTAGTGCCGCACCACGAGCAGCTCGACGGCGAACTGCAGCAGGCCCAGCACGAGCGCGAGCACGAGCCCGGGCGGCGTCCCGAGGTCGGAGACGTGCAGCGCCGCGAGCCCCAGGAACACGGCCGCGCCGACGACCGTGCCCAGCACGCGGTGCACGGCCCGCGACAGCGTCACCCGGCTGCCGCGCGCGACCGCCAGCACGGCCAGCGCCGACGCCGCCGACCAGTAGGCGTGCGAGAGATCGAACGGCACGGTCACGAGCGTCGCGATCGCCGCGGCCAGCACCTGGCGCAGCACCTCGACCCCGTCGGCGCGCGAGCTCAGGCGCGGCGCCCGCACGACCGGGATGGGGCCGGTCTGCCAACGCACCCGGGGCACGCGCATGACGACCGCGGCGATGATCCACGAGATCGCGCATCCCAGCGCCACCAGGCCCACGGTCAGCAGCCCGCTGCCGCCCGCTCCCCCGAGATCGGCCGGCCGAGCCGCCTGCGCGGCCACCCCCGAGACGAGCACGAAGAACATCGGCCCGGGCGGGCCGAGGCGCACGGCCGAGCACAGCCACGCCGCCGCGCCCGCGACGAGGATGACGCCGACGACCGACGTCACCGCCGAGAACGCGAGCAGCGCGCCGACCGCGGCCGACGCGATCAACCCCGCGGCGACGAAGGCGATCGTGCGCAGTCGGTGGCGTCGGGGCAGCGCGCCCGCGTAGATCGCGGTGAAGGCTCCGAGGCTCGCCGCCGCGCCGAGCGCCAGATGCCCGGCCAGCGCGAACGCCGTCACGGGGATCAGCATCGACAGGCCCGCCTGCACCGCGACCGGCCAGCGGCGCGGTGAGGGGGAGAAGGCGACGAGACTCCGAGCGAAGTCGGAGAGGTTCATCCCCTCGATTGTCTCACCGCCGGGATGCGCGGCTCACGCCCGCGGTCAGACGATCGAATTCAGCCGACTCAGCCGGTGACGTTCGCCTGCAGCCAGGTGTGCGGGTTCACCTTGGTGCCGTTGAGCTGCAGCTCGAGGTGCAGGTGCGGGGCCGTGACCGATCCGGTCGAGCCGGTGAGCCCGACGAACTGGCCGACCTCGACGGTGTCGCCGACCTGCAGCGAGATCGAGCCGCTCTGCGTGTGCGCATAGAGGAACGACACCGTCTGCCCGTTCACCGACGAGGTGATGACGATGTGGTTGCCCCAGCCGTAGCCGTCCTCCTGGCGCTTCGTGACGATGCCCGTCGCGATGCTGTAGATCGGGGTGCCGCTCGCGGCCAGGTAGTCCTGACCCTGGTGCACCGACATGCAGGTCGAGCAGGTGGCGGGAGCGCCGAACCCGGGGCCGAGCTTGGGCATCACCTGGTACGGCCAGCGCACCGGTCCGATGCCCGGGTTCCAGGTGCTCGAGTACTGCGAGGCGCTCGCCTTGGCCTTCTTCGCCGCGGCCGCGTTGGCGGCGGCCAGGAACTCCGCGCGGCTGGTCGCGCCGTAGGCGTCGCGGCTGGTGTCGTCGGCCGCGGCGTCGGCCGAGACGCGGAAGGTCTGGGTGTCGCCGACGCTGCCGACGAGCGGCGCGCCCGTGGTCGCCGCATCCGCCGACGGGGTGCCGAACACCGACGCGGGCACCGACACCGACACGACCAGGGCGAAGACGGCGATGAGCACGCCGGCCGAGAGCACCTGTCGGGCGAATCCGCGACGATAGCCGGCCCCGCGGGCGGGTCGGGATGCGCGTCCCGCGCGGGCGAGCGGACGCGCCGTGCGGGCGGCTCGGGTCGCCTCCGCGCTCTGCTGACGGGCCCGCAGGTCGCGGCGGGTCAGCGGAGAGCTCTCGGAGGCGGGGGGCATATTAGACGCCCTCGCTGAAGAGGGATGCGGCGGCGAGCGAGCCGTCCAGGGTCGCGGCGATGACCAGCGCGTCAGTGGTCATCGGAAGGCTCCAGAAGATGGTCCGCACGGCGGCGGAGCGGCTCTCGCGGCGCCCGGACTTCGGGTTCAGGCGCACGAACGTACCCCGCGATTGTAGAAGGGGTGCTTCGAGCCCGCCACCCCTCGGGCGGGTGGGCCGGCGCCGAAGGGCTGTCGAACCGCGTCAGAACCCCGCGTCCGCGAGCAGCGGCGCGAACGCCGCCACGACCTCGGGATGCCCGCCCAGCACCATCCGCGTGTCCGGCTCCGCCCCGCCGTGGCCGACGACCGCGGCTCCCGCCTCCCGGGCGATCAGCACACCCGCCGCGAAGTCCCAGGCGTTCGTGTAGCGCTCGGCGTAGAGGTCGACGCGGCCCGCGGCGAGCGCGGTCAGGTCGAGCGCGGCGGCGCCGAAGCGGCGGATGTCGCGCAGATGCGGCATGAGCCGCTCGATCACCTGAGCCTGGTGCGCACGGCGCTCGGCGTCGTAGCTGAAGCCGGTCGCCATGAGCACCTGGCCGAGCGGCATCGGCTCGCGCACCTGCAGCGCACGCACGGCTCCCGACTCGGGTGACGGGAGCGGCGCATCCACCCCCGCTCGCGGCCGCGTCTCGAGGTGGGCGCCGCCGCCGCGGGAGGCCGTGAACAGCTCGCCCTCGCCCGGAGAGAAGACGCAGCCGGCCAGGGCGGTCCAGCGCTGCGGGTCGGGGTCACCCTGCACGACCGCGATGCTGACGCCGTAGTGCGGGATGCCGTAGAGGTAGTTGACGGTGCCGTCGATCGGGTCGACGACCCAGGTGAGGCCGGAGGTGCCGCCCGCCGACCCGCCCTCCTCGCCGAGGATGCCGTCGTCGGGGCGGGCTGCGGCGAGACGCGCGCGCACCAGCTGCTCGACCTCGCGGTCGGCGGCGGTGACGATGTCGACCGGGCTCGACTTCGCGGCCGCGACCTCGACGCCCTCGGCGCGCCGGCGCGCGGCCAGCTCTCCGGCCTCGAGCGCGATCTCGCGGGCGAGCGCGAGCAGGTCGGCGGGGGCGGGCTGCTCGGCCGCGGCGGACTGCTCGCGGGGTGCGCTGGCGTCGGTCATGGCTCCACTCAATCACGCGCGTCGTGGGGTGGGGCCGCGGTGCGGTCGTCGCGCTCAGAGGAGCCCGTGGGCGCGGAACATCCGGTCGAGGATCTCGCGGATCACCGGCTCCTTGCGCTGGTTGTAGGCCTGCACGAGCCCCGGCGCGTCGGCCGTCGGCGCCGCGGCCTCGCGCTTCGCGGCCGCGTAGAGCTCACGATCGTCGGCGTGCTCGGTCAGCCAGTCGCGCAGCATCCGGTGCCGCACCGCCTCGGGACTGTGGGGACTCCAGACGTGGATGTTCGCCCGCGGCTCGTCGGCCGTGAACAGCCGGTGCTCGTGCCAGCGCCGCTCGCGCAGCACGAACACGAAGCCCGCCGCCTGCAGACGCTCGGCGTAGGCCGCCTCGTCGGCGCTGTCGGCGACCGTCAGATCGATGTCGATGATCGGCTTCGCCGACATCCCCGGCACCGACGTCGAGCCGACGTGCTCGATGCTCTGCGCGGCATCGCCCAGGGCGTCGCGGATGCGCGTCCGCAGCGCGGCGAACCGCTCGGGCCACGCGGGGTCGGGCTCGGCGATGACGACGTGCTCGGGCCGGGCCGGGCGCATCCACTCGGCGTCGTCGGGGTCGAAGTCGGAGTGCGCCGTGATGCGCTCGCGGTCGGCGCCCGTCGGCCGGTCGACGATGTGGGCGAGGCCCGGGTCGAGGCTCGGCGCGGGGCCCGGGTCGACGCCGCTCGCGTGATGTGCGGATCCGTCTCGGACGTCGTCGACCATGCCCCCACGCTATTGCGCGCCCCGGCTCCGCGCGCCACGCAATTCAGCAGGGGACGTCAGTCACGCCCCGGCTCGGTCGTCCGGCACGATCTGTGCTGAATTGCGATCGCACTGGCGGGAGCACGCGTGACGCAACTCAGCAGGAACTGCGGTTGCCGACCCGCGCGGGGCATCCCGGCCCGGTCCTGCTGAGTTACGACGGGATGGGGCGGCAGGGAGGACCGCGTGGTGCGACACCATTCCCTGCGCCGCGCCGCGCCGCGACGCCACGCCGCGCCCGCCCGGGCCACTCCAGCCCGCCGTCGGTAACGGCTCGCCGAGACTCCGCGCGAGCCCGGGCGTGCCGCGCATCCCCGTGGCAGGGTGGGGTCATGGCCGACGAGCCGATCGAGCGCACCCTCGCGGGAGTGGGCGAGCGCCTGCGCCGGCTGCGGGTCAACCGCAACCTCACGCTCGCCGACGTCACCGCGGTGACCGGCATCTCGACCAGCACCCTGTCGCGACTGGAGTCCGGCACGCGCCGCCCCGCGCTCGAGCTGCTGCTGCCGCTCGCGCGGGAGTACGGGGTGCCGCTCGACGACCTGGTCGGGGCGCCGCCGACCGGCGACCCGCGCATCCACATCCGTCCGGTGCGGCACGCGGGCCGCACGATCCTGCCGCTCGGGCGCGGCGCGAACGGCGTGCAGGCGGTCAAGTTCGTGCTTCCCGGGCGCACCGCGACCGAGGTCGAGCAGCGACGCGAGCACCACGGATGGGAGTGGCTCTACGTGCTGCAGGGCACCCTGCGGCTCGTGCTCGACGACGAGGAGTTCCTGCTGACCTCGGGCGAGGCCGCCGAGTTCGACTGCCGCACCCCGCACTGGCTCGCGAGCGCCGACGGTGAGACGGTCGAGTTCCTCGGACTCTTCGACGCCGAAGGACGCCGCGTGCACGGCGTGCCGCCGGTCACCGCCGCGGTCGCGCCGATCAGCGCCGACGACGAGGATGCCGAGGCCGCGTCGCCCGAGCGCTGAGCGACGGGCGGGCTCGCGCGCGAGTTCAGGATGCGGTGCGCACGCCCTCGACGGCGGCCGCGACCTCGGCGGCCACGAGCGCCGCGTTGACCTGCGCGCCCACCATCGCCCCCGTCGCGGCCGCCGCGCCGACCTGCGCCATGAGGTCCGTCGCGTTGCCGGCGGCCCAGAGCCCGGGCACGCTCGTGACGCCGAACGGGGTCGTCGGCAGGTGCTGTCCGCGTCCGCTCGGATGCGGCTCGGCGCCGAGGCCGAGAGGCGCGAGGAAGTCGAGGTGCGCCTCGGGCACCGACGCCACCACGAGCGCGTCGATCGGCACGACCGTGCCGTTGGCGAGGCGGGCGCCGTTCAGTGTCGGGCGACCGGAGCCGGCGTCGGCGTCGGCATCGCCATTGGCATCGCCGTGCGCCTGCTCGAGCGCGACCACTTCCCCCGGGATCACCCGGATGCCGCGGGCGGCCAGGCCCCGCGCATCCACGTCGCCGAACGGAGCCGCCGAGTGCTGCAGCACGACCACCTCGGCGCTCAGCTGCCGGAACAGCTGCGCCTGATGCACGGCGGCCGCCGGGTCCTGGGCGAGCACGGCGATGCGGCGGTCGCGCACCTCCCAGCCGTGGCAGTAGGGGCAGTGCAGCACCCCGCTCCCCCACAGCTCGGCGAGCCCCGAAATGTCGGGCAGCGCGTCGCTCACGCCCGCCGCGACGATCACCTGCCGCGCGGCGAGCGCGATCGGTCCGGTGGATGCGCGGCCCTCGCCGCCCGCCGCCTCGAGCGCATCGGCCTCGACCGCGAACGCGCCGTCGGCACCACTCACCGAGCGGACGCGCCCGGATCGCATGACCCCGCCGTAGCTCTGCACCTCGGCGCGACCGCGCGCGAGCAGCTCGGCCGGCGGCGTCCCCTCGCGGGCGAGCAGTCCGTGCACGCCCTCGGCGAAGCGGTTGCGCGGGCTCCCCGCGTCGACCACGAGCACCCGCCGGCGCGACCGCGCGAGCATGAGCGCGGCGTTGAGGCCGGCGGCTCCCCCGCCGATCACGACGGCGTCCCAGAGATCGGAGGCGTCGGCAGCGGCGAGAGCGGGGACGGGATCGTGGTCGAGGGGCTCGGGATGGGGTTCGGTCATGGTCCCACCGTGACGCCAGCAGCGCGCTCCGGCAATCATCCTTGCTGAAACAGCAAGAAACGGACCGAATCCAGTCCGACGCCCCGACTACCCAACGGGCGAGAGATCAGCGCGGGCGACAGTCGGTGCGGTGGACCATCCGCTCGCCGGACCATCAGAGCGACGAGAGACCCCCGCGAAGGCGCCCTCAGATCGCGCGGGTCATGAAGACCGAGAGCGGGTCATCCACGTAGCCGTCGAAGGGGCCGCAGAAGCCGAAGCCCTCGCTCGCGTAGAGGCGCTGCGCCGGGGTGAACTGCGGGCCGGCGCCGGTCTCGAGCCAGAGCGTGCGCAGACCCTCCGCCTGGGCCTCGGCGACGATGTGGCGCAGGATCGCGCGGCCCACGCCCTTGCCGAGGAACGCGCCGGCGACCCGCATCGACTTGAGCTCGCCGCGGGTCGCGTCGAGGCGCTTGAGCGCGCCGATGCCGGCGAGCCGCGACTCCGGGCTCGCGTCCGCTTCCGCACCCGCGCCGCCCGCCGCATCCGCCGACCTCAACGCCGACGCACCCGCCGACGAAGCCCACGCCGACCACACCGTGATCGCCGGCGACTGCAGCCCGGCCAGGTCGAGCGCGTGGATGCTCTCCTCGGGTGACCCGTCGTGCATCCCGTCGAGGTGGTGGGCGATGAGCGCCCGCGTCGCCGCGCCGCTCAGGTCGTCGACGCGGATCTCGAGGGGCACGCTGCTCACGCGACCATCCTGATGGATGAGCGAGCCCTGATGGATGCGCGGAGTTCCGCCGACGCCGCGCGCGCATCCCGACACCGCAGCACCCGCGCAGCACCCCGCACACGACGAAGGCCCCGGCGAACCGGGGCCTCGTGCGTCTCACGCTGATGTGGCGGGTGAGGGATTCGAACCCCCGAATGCAGTGCAGTCTGATTTACAGTCAGATCCCTTTGGCCGCTTGGGTAACCCGCCAGACGCTCCCGACCCGTGTAGGCACCGACCGAACGCGCACGCAACAGAATACAGGTCGCGCAGGGTGCCGGTGACCATCCCGCTACCCTGGGTTCATGGCTGATTCCTCTTTCGACATCGTGAGCAAGGTCGACCACATGGAGGCCCAGAACGCGGTCAACCAGGCGCAGAAGGAGATCGCCCAGCGCTACGACTTCAAGGGCGTCGGCGCGTCGATCGACTGGTCGGGTGACGAGAAGATCCTGCTCAAGGCCAGCGCCGAGGAGCGCGTCAAGGCCGTGCTCGAGGTGCTCGAGGCGAAGTTCATCAAGCGGGGCATCGGCATCCGCTCGCTCGATGAGGGCGACCCGTACCCGAGCGGCAAGGAGTACCGCATCGAGGTGGGCCTGAAGAACGGCATCTCGAGCGAGGATGCGAAGAAGATCTCGAAGATCATCCGCGACGAGGGCCCCAAGAGCGTCAAGAGCCAGATCCAGGGCGACGAGCTGCGCGTGCAGTCGAAGAGCCGCGACGACCTGCAGTCGGTCATCGCGTTGCTGAAGGGCAAGGACCTCGACGTAGCGCTGCAGTTCGTCAACATGCGCTGAGGCCGCTGAGGCCGCTGACCCCCGAATCTTCCACGCAGACTGCGCGTCCGCGCAGGCCGACTGTCGCTTTCGCGCAGGATCTTGCGCCGACGCGCAGAAACCGCGAGTGTGAGCGAGACATCCCCTCACAGCGAAGCGAGTTCTGCATGCCGCACTACCTCGGCATCGACGGCGGCGGCACCAAGACCGCGTTCCTGCTGATCGACGAGACCGGCGCCCGCATCGCCGAGTCGCGCCAGCGCACCTGCTACTACTTCGGAACCGAGCGCGGCATCCAGCTCGTCGGCGACGTGCTCGCCGACGGCCTCGCCGACATCGAGGCGCAGAGCGGCGTGACCCGCGACCAGCTCGACTTCGTCTTCTACGCGATGCCCGGCTACGGCGAGGCGAGCGCCGACGTGCCGACGCTCGACGCGATCCCGGCGCCGATCCTCGGGCACGACCGCTACCGCTGCGGCAACGACATGATCAGCGGATGGGCGGGCTCGCTCGGCGCCGCCGACGGCATCAACGTGATCGCCGGCACCGGATCGATGGCCTACGGCGAGCGCGCCGGCGTCAGCCACCGCACCGGCGGCTGGAGCGAGATCTTCGGCGACGAGGGCTCGGCGTACTGGATCGCGGTGCGCGCGCTCGGCGCCTTCAGCCGCATGGCCGACGGGCGCCTGCCCCGCACCGCGCTGCACGGCATGATGCGCGAGCGCCTCGGCGTCGCCGACGACCTCGACGCGATCGGCGTCATCGTGGGCGAGTGGGCGTCGCAGCGCGGGCTCATCGCCGACCTGTCGAAGGTCGCCACCGCGGCGGCGGCGGCCGGCGACCCGGTGGCGCAGCAGATCCTGGTGGATGCGCAGCACGAGCTCGCCGCGCAGGTCGCCGCCGTGCGGGCCGGTCTGGCCGCGCCGGACGACGAGACGATCCCCGTGTCGTATTCGGGCGGCGTGTTCGCGGCACCCGGCTTCGTCGCGGGCTTCGCCGCCGCGCTGGAGGAGACGGGGCTGCCGTTCGAGCTGCGCGCGCCGCTGCACGACCCGTCACTCGGGGCCGCGCTCTACGCGCTGCGGCTCAGCGGGGCGGCGGTGCCGACGGTGCCCACGCCCTAGAGTTCCTCACATGGGTGAGGGATGGGTCGGCTGGCTGACGCTGGCCATCGTGATCGCCCTGCTCGTGATCGACTTCGCCGCGCGCATCGCCGCGCTCGCGATCATCCCGCGCAACCGCCGCCCGCAGACGGCGATGGCGTGGCTGCTGGCGATCTTCCTGATCCCGTACCTCGGCATCCTGATCTTCCTGCTGTTCGGGTCGCACCGGCTGCCGCGACGCCGCCGGCAGAAGCAGCGCGAGATCAACCAGTACATCCTCGAGCAGACCGAGGGCATCGAGCGGGTCACCGAGAGCGACCCGTGGCCGCCCTGGCTGCGCCCGATCGTCGAGCTCAACCGCACCCTCGGCGCCATGCCGCTCGTCGGCGGCAACACGGCCGAGCTCTACGACGACAACGACCGGGCGCTGCGCGCGATGACGGAGGAGATCCGGCGGGCGAAGCGCCTCATCCACTGCGAGTTCTACATCTTCAGCCTCGACAGCACGACCGAGCCGTTCTTCCAGGCGCTCGAGGATGCCGTGAAGCGCGGCGTGAAGGTGCGGGTGCTGCTCGATCACCTGGGCAACTTCCGCTACCCCGGCTTCCGTCGCACCAAGAAGCGACTCACCGAGATGGGCGCCGACTGGCACCTCATGCTGCCCGTGCTGCCGCTGCAGGGGCACTGGCGCCGTCCCGACCTGCGCAACCACCGCAAGCTGCTCGTGATCGACGGCGAGGTCGCCTGGACGGGATCGCAGAACGTCATCGAGACGCCCTACCAGTCGCGCAAGAACCACCGCCGCGGGCTGCACTGGAAGGACTTCATGGCCCGCTTCGAGGGCCCCATCGTCGCCGGCATCGACGCGCTGTTCGTGACCGACTGGTACAGCGAGACCGACGAGCTGCTCGAACGCGAGGCCGCCGAGGCGCGCGACGAGGTGCACGGATCGCTCGACTGCCAGGTCGTGCCGAGCGGACCCGGCTTCCCCGGCGAGAACAACCTGCGCCTGTTCAACGCGCTGCTCTACGGCGCGCAGCGCAAGGCGATCGTCGTCAGCCCCTACTTCGTGCCCGACGACTCGATGCTCTACGCCATCACCACGGCCGCGCAGAAGGGCGTCGAGGTGCAGCTGTTCGTGTCGGAGATCGGCGACCAGTTCTTCGTCTTCCACGCGCAGCGCAGCTACTACGAGGCGCTGCTGAAGGCGGGGGTTCGCATCTTCCTCTACGCCAAGCCGACCATCCTGCACGCCAAGCACATGACGATCGACGACGAGGTCTCGGTCATCGGCTCGAGCAATATGGACATGCGCTCCTTCACCCTCGACCTCGAGATCTCGGTCATGGTGCGCGACCGCGGCTTCACCGAGAGCCTGCGCGCGATCGAAGACGACTATCGCGCCCACAGTCGCGAGATCACCCTCGACGAGTGGATGGCCCGCCCCCTGCGCCGCAAGGTGCTCGACAACTTCGCCCGCCTGACCGCGGCGCTGCAGTAGAGCTCGGGATGAACGCCCTCCTGCTGCTCGGCGCGATCGTCGCGTGCGCGCTCGTCGCCGCGGGTGTCGCGGCGCTCATGAAGCTCGCGGTGCGGCTGCGCCGGCGCATGATCGCACGGCGGTCCGCCGAGCTCGCGCGGCGGCGCGGATGAGCTGACGCACGGCGCGATCGAGCCGGCGGCGCGACGCTGCCGAGCTGGCCGCCGGCCTTCAGAACAGGCCGGTCAGCATCCCGCCGAGGGAGGCATCCACCGAGCCCTCGAGCCACGCCGTGAGCGCCAGCGCGCCGATCGCGACGACCGTCGAGCCGATCGCCCACGGCACCGGGGCGTAGGCAGTGCGGTCGTGCTGCGAGCAGACGCGCCCGCGCACGGCGAGGTAGAGGATCGGGCTCACGAGCGCGAGCGCCGACGGCGCGGTGCCGACGAATCCGCGCGAGCGCAGCAGCGCCGCGTCACGCGAGGCGACGACGAGCTGCGCGAGGCTCGTGACCGCCAGGCAGGCGGCGAGCAGGAGGGTGCTCCACGGCAGCAGCAGCTGCGTCGCGCCGATCGCGAGCGCCGGGGCGAGTAGCGGCAGCAGCTCGAGCACGACCGCGTCACGGGTGTCGGCGCGCGGGCGCAGCACCAGGGTGGGACGCCGCAGCTGCGGACGGGTCGGCAGGTGCGGGACGCTCGGAGTCGCGTCGGAGGGACCGCTCGGGTCGGCTTCGCCCGCGCCGAGGCCCGGGCCGGTGCCCGCGCCCGTGCCGCTGGATCCCGTGCCGCCCGGCGCCGCCGCCGCGGCGCGCGCGGCGTCGTCGGGGTGCGGTCCGAGCTGCCAGGTCACGCGGCGACGCTACGCCGCGGCGTGCGGCGCGGCGCTCCCCACTAGGGGTGACGTGCATCCACGGAGTCGCGGCGTCAGCGGAAGCTTCCGCAGCCTCGGAGGCCGCTCAGAGGTCGACGCGGTCCCGCGCGATCGCGTAGGCCGAGTACCCGCCCGCGCGTGCGACGCGTTCGACGAGCGCTTCGAGGTCGCGCAGCTCCGCCGACCTGCGACGCGTGTCGGCCGTCGGCCACACCTCGAGCAGGTCGGCGCTGAACCAGACCGACGCGGCCGCCGAATCGGCCGCGATCTGGGCGTACTGGGCGCACCAGTCCGGGTAGGGGTTCGTGTCGGGACCGAGCAACGGCGCCTCGCGGATGCCGAAGGACGGCGTTCCTTGCGGGCGCAGCGCCACCGCGACGGTGCCGTCACCGGCCGCGGCGGCGTCGGCGGCGATCGGCAGCAGCGCGGCGCAGTCGTCGACGTCGGCGCTGACGCCGTCGCCGTAGGCCAGGAAGTCGACATCGGGATGCGCGATCCGCAGTATCGCGACCAGATCGATCGCCGCCTGCGACGTGCCCGCCGAGACGCCGCCCGAGCCGACCCCGCTGCCGGCCCCGGCGCCCGCGACCGTCATATCGAGGTCGGCGTAGCGGGCCGCGGACCGCGACTCGAGTACCTGCTGCACCGCATCCGCGTCGGGATCGCTCTGCAGCGTCGTGATCGCGAGCGATCCGCGGCGGATGTCGAAGCGCTCGAGCGGGAACGCCGCGTCGAGCGCCACCGCGTCGTCGAGGTAGTCGGCCCATTCGCCGGCCGGGATGCCGACCAGGGCGATGCGGTCACCGCCCAGCTCGCCCGCCGGGCCGTCCAGATGCTCGACGGCCGCGGCGAGCGCCGCCGCCTGCGCGGTGAATCCGGCCGAGGTGCCGCGCACCTCGGCGCGGTACTCGGTGTGGGTGTAGCTGCTCACGACAAGAGCCGGGAAGTCGAAGGGATCCGATGTCGCCGCGGGCAGCCCCGAGGCGGCGAGCGAGTCGCCGAACGCCTCGGCGAGCGCCAGCGGATCCGACGGCGCCGGACGTCCGCACGCGGGGACCTCGGTCACGCCGCTCCCCGACGCCAGGTCGTAGTCGACGCGCGTCGGCACGCCCGACGGCGGTGCGCACGCCACGTCGTCCACGGCGTCGAGCGTCGGCTTCTCGGCCGGGAACCGCACCGACATCTCACCGCTGGGCGAGAAGGGCAGGTTGTAGGTGAGCCCGCCGACGGCCTCATCCACCCCGTCGACGGCTTCGATCGCGGCCTCGTACTTCGCCCAGTCCTGCTTCGCCGTGAAGGTGCATCCGGTCAGGGATGCGAGGGCGAGCGCTCCGACCGCGAGCGCGGCACTGGCGCGCAGAGCGGTCGCCCGGGCGGCGGTCAGCCGGGTAGGACGAGGGGCGGCAGAACGCACGGCGGACTCCTCGGGTTCCTCGCGGGGAATCCTCACTCCCCCGACCCGACCCTAGGGGTCGGTCGGTGCCGCGCCAGGCCGGAACGATCACGATCGACGAGGCCAGCGACGCAACGCTCGGATCGCGGAGACCCCGACGACGCCGATCGCTCCGACGGCGACGACCGCCGCGATGCCGCCGACGGCCAGGATGCTCGCGATCGAACCGACCGATCCGATGCCGCCGATCGAGCCCACGCTGCCGATGGACGCGATCGAGCCGATGCTGCCGATGGACCCGATCGAGCCGATGCTCCCCACCGATCCGATCGATCCGACGCTGCCGACCGACCCGACGCTGCCGACCGATCGGATCGAGCCCCGGGAGCCGACGCTGCCGAGCGATCCGCTCTCGACCGATCCGCTGCCGCCGAGGCGGACTCCGAGGCCGCCGATCCGGCGCGCGATGCTCATGCGCTCATCCTGCGCCGCTGCGGGCGCGTCCCGCCAGACCGGTATCCGCGCGTGCACGGAAACCGGCCAGCAGCACCACCGCGCCGCACTGTGGCTCGCCGCACTCCCACACCGGTTTCCGCGCACGCGGTTTCGGATGAGGAGCTTCCTCGAGCCCCAGGACGGCTCGCCCTGCCGCCCCATCCGCAACCGCGTAACGGCGCGGCACGGCGCGGCACGCATGCACGGAAGCAGGTCAGCGCGACCGTCGAGCCGTATTGCGCCTCGACACCGCTCCTGACCAGCTTCCGTGCACGCGGTTTCGGATGAGGGACCACGCCGAGCCTCAGGACGGCTCGCCCTCGCGCTCCATCCGCAACCGCGTACCGAGGCGGCGCGGCACGGCACGCCTCGTCGCCGCGCACCCCTCGCCCCACGCCCCGGAGCAGGGACGCGGCTCGTAGGCTCGACGAGATGACCGCGCCGCGCATGACCGTCGAGCCGCTCGAGTCCGAGATCCCCGCGAGCACCGCCCGCCCCGCGCCCGCGCTGCGGGTGGCGACGGCGAACGTGCGCATCCCGGTCGACGCGGGCACCGCATCCTGGAGCGCCCGCGGCCGCCTGCTCGCCCGCACCCTGCACGACAGCGGCACGCACGTGATCGGCGTTCAGGAGCTGCGCAGCGGCCCGGCCGTCGACCTGCTGTCGTGGATGCCCGGCACCGCCTGGTTCGGACGCGACCGCCGCGGCGGCCACGACGACGAGCACGTCGGACTGCTCTACCGCCCCGACCGCCTCGAGCTGCTCGACGGCGGCGACTTCTGGCTCTCGGACACCCTGCACGAGCCGGGCAGCATCACCTGGGGCAACCTCTTCCCGCGCATGGTGACGTGGGCGCGCTTCCGCGACCGCGAGATCCCGACACATGAGAGCACCGACGCCGCCGCCGACCTCCTCGTCGCCGTCACCCACCTGCCCTACCGACCCGCCGACGAGCGGGCGCGCATCCGTTCAGCCGAGCTGATCGCCGCCGAGCTCGACGCCCTCGCCGCCGAAGCGCCGATCGTGCTGCTCGGCGACATGAACACGGGCCCGCAGTCCGCGACGCACGAAACCCTGATCCGGGCAGGCTTCGTGGATGCGCGCGAGTCCCCGGCCGCGCACCACACCGGTCCCGACGCGACGTTCCACGCCTTCACGGGAGACCCCGCCGCGGCGACCGACGCCGGAGAGCCGGGCGAGCGCATCGACTGGATCCTGCAGCGCGGCTTCGAGGTCACGGCGACCGCGACCCTGGATGCGCACGGCGCGTCGCCCGAGCACGACGGCGCGGTCTGGCCGAGCGATCACTTCCCCGTGACGGCCGACCTCGTGCGCCGCTGACCCGCGACCGTGCGCGGTTTCGGATGGAGGCGACGCCCGAGCTTTCCTGCGGCCCGAGCGCGCCGTGCATCCGAAACCAGGCACACACGTCACGGGGCACCGCGACGACGGCAACGCAAAAGGCCCGGCCGACGCCGAAGCGCCGCACCGGGCCTGTCATCACGTCATCCGACGCCCCCGACTACTCCCCGCGCGAGACCTTCACCATCTCGTCGCGCGGCACCACCTTGATGCGGGCGCGGTCCTCGGCGGCGCCGAGGGCGATCTCGTGCTCGTCGAGGCGGTGCCATCCGTCGAGGTCGGTGTACTGCACGCCGCGCGAGTCGAGCAGCTCGACGACGCTGTCCTCCGACGGCGACTCCGGGGTCCACCACGAGGCCTGGTCGTTGACCAGGTGCGAGATGGTCTCCATCGCGTCGGACTTGGTGTGGCCGATGAGGCCGACGGGTCCGCGCTTGATCCAGCCGGTGGCGTAGACGCCGGGCACGATCTGGTTGTGCTCGTCGAGCGCCTGGCCCTCGTGGTTGGGGATGACCCCGCGCTCGTCGTCGAAGGGCACGCCGTCGAGGGGCGAGCCGAAGTAGCCGACGGCGCGGTAGAGCGCCTGGATGGGCACCTCGCGGATCTCGCCGGTGCCGCGCACGCCGCCCGCGCCATCCGGCTCGGTGCGCTCGTACTTGAACGACGCGACGGAGCCGTCCGGCCCAGCGACGACCTCGAGCGGCTTCGCGAAGAAGTGCAGGTGCAGGCGTCGCGACGCCTCGCCGACCGGCCGCTCACGCCACTGCTTGAGCACCTTGTCGATCACCATGACCTGCTTGTTCGACTTGATCGCGGCGAGCGAGGCCTCGTCGTAGTCGAAATCCTCGTCGTGCACGATCATGTCGACGTCGCGCAGCTCGCCGAGCTCGCGCAGCTCGAGCGGGGTGAACTTCACCTGCATGGGTCCGCGGCGGCCGAAGACGTGCACGTCGGTCACGGGCGACTTCTTGAGCCCCTCGTAGACGTTCGCGGGGATCTCGGTCGGCAGCAGGTCGTCGGCGTGCTTCGCGAGCACGCGCGCCACGTCGAGGGCGACGTTGCCGTTGCCGATCACGGCCAGCGACTGCGCCTCGAGCGGCCACTCGCGCGGGAAGTCGGGGTGTCCGTCGTACCAGCTGACGAAGTCGGCGGCACCGTAGCTGCCGGGCAGGTCGATGCCGGGGATGTCGAGGGGCGCATCCTTGACGGCGCCGGTCGCGAAGATGACCGCGTTGTAGTGCTTCTTGAGGTCGTCGAGCGTGATGTCGACGCCGAAGCGCACGTTGCCGAAGATGCGGATGTCGCCGCGGTCGAGCACGTCGCGCAGGGCGTTGATGATGCCCTTGATGCGCGGGTGGTCGGGGGCGACGCCGTAGCGCACGAGGCCGTAGGGCGCCGGGAGGTGGTCGAACAGGTCGATCGACACGTCGAAGGCCCGCTCGTGCTTGAGCAGGATGTCGGACGCGTAGATACCGGCGGGGCCGGCGCCGACCACGGCGAGGCGGAGCTTGGGCACGGGTGTGTCTCTTCTCTGGATGTCGTGTCGTTCGAGACGCGAGGAGGCGGAGCCGCTCAGTTGGAGCGGGTCACCACCGCCTCGGCGAACTTCGTCAGGGCCTTCTTGACGGGCCCCTCGGGCAGGGGAGCGAGCGCGGCGACGGCGTCGTCGGCCCAGCGCTGCGCCTCGGCGCGGGTCTGGGCGGTGACGGCGTGGTCGCGCAGCTCCGCGATCGCCGCGGCGAAGGCGGCGCCGCCGGCGTCGCTCTCGTCGGCGGCGGACTGCTCGATGCGCGCGAGCAGGTCGGCCGATGCCGCATCCGTCTGCGCCTCGCGACGCAGGTGGATGAGCGGCAGGGTGGGCACACCGGCACGCAGGTCGGTGCCCGCGTTCTTGCCGGTCTGCCCGGTCTCGGCCGAGAGGTCGATGATGTCGTCGATCAGCTGGAAGGCGACGCCGATGCGCTCGCCGAACTCGGTGACCGCCGGGCGGAACTCCTGCGGGGCGCCCGAGTGCAGCACGCCGATCTCGGCGGCGGCGGCGATGAGCGAGCCGGTCTTGTCGGCGAGCACCTGGATGTAGTGGGTCACCGCATCCTCGTCGTCGCGCGGGCCGATCGTCTCGTGCAGCTGGCCCAGGCAGAGGCGCTCGAAGGTCTGCGCCTGCAGCTTGACCGTCTCGGGGCCGAGCTCGGCGACGAGGCTGGCGGCGCGGGCGAACAGCAGGTCGCCGGTGAGGATCGCGACGGTGTTGCCCCACACGGTCTGCGCGCTGGGCACCCCGCGGCGCAGGTCGGCGTCGTCCATGACGTCGTCGTGGTAGAGCGAGGCGAGGTGCGTGATCTCGACTGCTTTGGCTCCGGTGAGCACGTCGTCGGTCGTGCCCTGGCCGAGCTGCGCCGTGAGCAGCGCGAGGGTGGGGCGGATGCGCTTGCCCCCGGCCTCGAACAGGTAGCGGCTCGTGGTGTCGGCCAGGTCGTCGGCGTAGCCGAACTGCTCGGCGAGCCCCTGCTCGACCTGCTCGAGTCCGCGTTCGATCGCGTCGGCGAAGCGGCGCTCGTCGGCCGAGGCGAAGAGCTTCTCGCCGAGGCCGAGCGAGCCGCTGAGGCTGCGGCGGCGCACGAGGGGCGTGGGGTTCACGGGGTGGCCTTCAGTTCCTGTTCCGGGATGCGCGCGAGGCGGCCGACGCGGTGATGGTCGGCGGCCGTGCCTCGGCGCGCGTCGTTCATGATTCGGTGCCGGCGCGCTGTCGGCTCGCCCGGCGTCGTGCGGCGGAGGCGCGCACGGCCGGGTCGATGGGCTTGCGTCCGCGGTGCAGCGCGACGACGCCGCCCGTGAGGTTGCGGTGGGCGACGCGGGTGAACCCGACGCCGCGGATCCACTGGCTGAGGGTGCCCTGGTCGGGCCAGTCCTCGATCGACTCGCGGAGGTAGGTGTAGGCCTCCGGGTTGGAGCTGGCGAGCCGCGCGATGGTCGGCGCGAACCGCTTCATGTAGAGGTCGTAGCCGAGGCGCATCACGGCCAGCGGCGGGGTCGAGAACTCGCAGATCACGAGTCGCCCGCCGGGCTTGAGCACCCGGTACATCTCGGCGAGCGCGACCTCGGGGTGGGCGACGTTGCGCAGACCGAAGCTGATCGTGACGGCGTCGAACTCGTCGTCGCCGAACGGCAGCTTCTCGGCATCCGCCTCGACGAACTCGATCTCGGGATGCCGGCGGCGGCCCTCCTCGATCATGCCGGGCGAGAAGTCGGCGGCGACGACCGTGGCGCCGCTGCGGGCGAAGCTGGCCGACGAGGTGCCGGTGCCGGCGGCGATGTCGAGGATGCGCTCGCCCGGCTTCGGATCGACGGCCCGCTGGGTGGCGATGCGCCACAGGCTGTCGTTGCCGAGCGACATGATCGCGTTGGTGCGGTCGTAGCCCTTGGCGACCTGCGAGAACATGCCCGACACCTCGTCGGGGTTCTTGCTCAGATCGGCGCGACTCACGATCGACCATCCTACTTGGGCGCGGGTGCGTGTTTCCGGTGCGCGAGAGCGCCCGGGCTGCACGATCGTGCAGGGCGCCGACGGGACCGGCGGGGACGCGCATCCTGAGCCTCGTGGCGGCGGTGGAGCGGCGCTGTCGCCCGGAATCCCGGCGTAGGCTCGACGGCGTGACCGATCCCGCGGATTCCGTTCCCGCTCTCCGGGTCGTCACGACGCCGATCGCCCAGCTGCCGTCGCTGCTGCCGCTGATCGACGGCGTGCGCCCGCTCGTGTTCCTGCGCCGCGGTGACGGCGTCGCCGGGCTGGGCGAGACGCTGCGGCTGACCTTCCGTGGGCCCGACCGCATCCGGGATGCGGCGGCCGTCTGGAAGCGCATCGCCGCCGCCGCGACGATCGACGACCCGATCGGCATCTCGGGCACGGGGCTCATCGCCTTCGGCGCCTTCGCGTTCGCCGACGACAGCGCCCGCGAGAGCGTGCTGATCGTTCCGCGCGTGATCGTCGGCCGGCGCGACGGGCAGAGCTGGGTCACCCGCATCGACGACGCCGACGACGCGCTCGAGTCGACCCCGCTCGGGCCGGAGTACCGCCTGCTGCTCAAGCCCGGCGCCCAGGGTCCCGACGCCTATCGCGAGGCGGTCGCGGCGGCGGTGCAGCGCATCCAGTCGGATGCCGGCCTCGGCAAGGTCGTCATCGCCCGCGACAAGGTCGGGCACCTGCCCGAGGGCGCCGATCTGCGTCGGGTGCTGACCGAGCTGGCGCTCGGCTACCCCGACACCTGGACCTTCGCGGTCGACGGCCTGCTCGGCTCGAGTCCCGAGACGCTCGTGCGGGTCGCCCACGGCACCGTGACGGCGCGCGTGCTGGCCGGCAGCGCGGGCCGCGGCAAGGACGCCGAGAGCGACCACGCCGAGGCGCTCGCCCTGGCGACCTCGCAGAAGGACCTCGACGAGCACCGCTTCGCCGTGCAGAGCGTGCTCGACGCGCTCGCGCCGCACAGCCCGTCGCTGGTGGCGAGCGAGCTGCCCTTCACGCTCAAGCTGCCGAACCTGTGGCACCTGGCGAGCGACGTCGAGGGCACCCTCGCCGACGGCTCGACCGCCCTCGACCTGGTGTGCGAGCTGCACCCGACGGCCGCGGTCGCGGGCACCCCGCGCGCGGCGGCGCTGGCGACGATCGCCGAGCTCGAGCCCTTCGACCGCGCCCGTTGGGGCGGCCCGGTCGGCTGGGTGGATGCGGCCGGCAACGGCAAATGGGCGGTCGCCCTGCGCTCGGCCGAGATCGACGCCGACGGCACGATCACGGCATATGCCGGTGCCGGCATCGTCGCGGAGAGCGACCCCGAGCGGGAGCTCGCCGAGACGACGCTGAAGTTCCGCCCGATCGTCGAGGCCTTCGGCTGACCCCTCAGCTCGCGGCGAGGCGGGCCGTCTCGGCCGCCACATCGTAGTCGGCGGCGGGCCACGCGAGGTCGAGCTTCTCGAGCGCCTCGGTCAGCAGGCTCTGCACGGCCAGCCGCGCGTACCACTTGTGGTCGGCGGGGATGACGTACCAGGGCGCGACGTCGGCATCCGTGCGGTCGATCGCGATCTCGTAGGCCTCCATGTACTGCGGCCAGAAGGCGCGCTCGTCGAGGTCGCCGGGGTTGAACTTCCAGTGCTTCGTCGGGTCGGCGAGGCGGTCGGCCAGCCGCTGCTTCTGGGTGTCGGCGCCGATGTGCAGCATGACCTTGACGATGCTGGTGCCGGCATCCACGAGCTCCTGCTCGAAGTCGCGGATGATGCCGTAGCGCTCCTCGATCACCTCGGGCGTCGAGAAGCCGCGCACCCGGTGGATCAGCACGTCCTCGTAGTGCGAGCGGTCGAAGACGCCGATGCGGCCGGCCGGCGGCAGCTGCTGGCGGATGCGCCAGAGGAAGTCGTGCGCCTTCTCCTCGTCGGTGGGCGACTTGAAGGCGTGCAGCGCGACGCCCTGCGGGTCGACGGCGCCGACGACGTGGCTGACGATGCCGCCCTTGCCCGCGGTGTCCATGGCCTGCAGCACGAGCAGCACGCTGCGAGTGCCGCCGGCCGTGGATTCGGCGAACAGCTTCTCCTGCAGCTCGGCGAGGCGCTCCTCCCCCGCCTCCAGGGCCGCGCGCCCGGCCTTCTTTCCGCCGTCGAAGCCGGGCGTCGCGCTCGTGTCGATCGCCGACAGGTCGAGCGGGTGGGATGCGCGCAGCACCTGCGCCGAGAACTCTGCCGTCATGCGCTCACGGTAGCCGCGCATCCACTCGCAGAGAAGGGATGCTCAGAGCCGCTTGACCATCTCGAGCTCCTTCGCCGCGGGATCGAAGGGGTAGGGGCGGGTGCGGCCGGTGAGCACCCAGCCGCGCTGCTCGTAGTAGCGGCGGGCGCGGGCGTTGCCGTCGTGCACCTCGAGCACGAGGGTGTCGGCGTGCTGGCGGGCCCAGTCCTCGCAGGCGGCGAGAAGCGCATCCGAGACCCCGCGGCCGCGGCCGCGCTCGCGCGGGGTGACGTAGACGGCGACGAGGAACGGCAGCGTGCCGCCGGCGGGGATGTAGACGCCCATCGTGCCGACCCAGCGGCCGTCGAGGATGGCGGCGTAGGTCACGGCGTTGCGGCCGGCCGAGCCGCGGGCGGCGCGCATACGCCACTCCTCCTCGCTGCGGCGCTCGGCCGCCTCGAGGTGCTCCTCGAACGCGATCGGGGTGTCGGCGAGCATCTCGAGCCGCAGCGCCCGCACCTCCCGCCAGTCGTCCTCCTCGGTGGGACGGATCTCGAGGGCCATGCCCCGACGCTATCGCGGGCGGGCAGGGGGAAGCCCCTTCCCGGGGCCCGAAACGCTCCCGGGAAGGGGCTCGATGCGACCCCTCACGACACCGAAACGGAGGGGTCGGTCGCGGGCGGGCGATCAGGGGACGATCCGACCGCCCGCGAGCTGGGATGGCGCGCGGCGCGGCGCGCGGGGAACCGCGCGCCGCGAGCGCGTCACGCCTGCGCGGCGGGCACCTCCGCCTGCTCGAGGCGGCGACGGCGCACCACGGTCAGCACCATCGCGAGGCCGGCGAGCAGGCCGGCCAGCGCGAGGCCGAGGGGCAGGATGCCGTCGACACCGGTGTGGGCGAGTCCCGCGACCGTGGCCGGCGGGTCGACCGTGAAGGCGACCACCGCGGGGGCGCCGACGAGTCCGCTGGCGTCGACGACCTCGTAGGAGATCTCGGCGACGCCGTGGAACCCGGCGGCCGGCACGAAGGTGATCACGCCGGTGGCGGGGTCGATCGTGGCGGTGCCCTGCGCCGCGGTCGGCGGCGTGGAGATGCGGTAGGTGAACGGCGCGGTGCCGACGGGCGCCGGCGGCGCGTAGCTCTGGCTCGCGCCGTACACGCCGCGGGAGGCGCCGGTGCCGGGCGTCGCCGAGGTCAGCGGGTCGACATCCACGTGGAAGGTGCCGCTGCGGGTCTCGCCGTTGCCGTCGGTGACCGTGAAGGGCACGTCGATCGGTCCGCTGAAGCCGGCCGCCGGGGTGACGACGATCTGGCCGCTGGCGGGGTCGATCGTCGCGGTGCCGACGGCGGGGTCGAGCGTGAAGGGCGTGGCGGGGCCGGAGGTCGTCGCCGGGGTGCCGAGCGTCCAGGTGCGGGGGCCCGCACCGGTCGCCTTCGGGCTGCCGGTGACGCCGTGCGGGGCGGCGCCGGCCGGGGTGGCCGTCGTCGTGGCCGGGGCGGCCGGCACGAGCGTCGGGTCGACCGTGACGGTCACGGTCGCCGGGTCGCTGGTCACCGCGCTGGCGCCGCTGCCGCTGGTCACCGTGTAGGTGATCGTGGCGGTGCCGCTGAAGTCGTCGGCGGTCGCGACGGTGATGCGGCCGGTGCTCGGGTCGACGCTCGCGGCGAGGATGCCGGCGGGCAGCGGGGCGGTGACGGTCGCCGTGAGCGGGCCGCTGCCGACGGGGGCGCCGAGCGCCTCGGAGGCGGTGCCGCCGCTGGGCACGGTGATCGATCCGCCTTGCGCGACGGGGCGCACGGTCAGCGTGGCGGTGGCCGGGGCGCTGACGTTGCCGTCCGCATCCACGGCGCGGTACCCGACGACCAGGGCGCCGCTGACGCCCGACGCCGGCGTGATGACCAGGTCGGTGCCGTCGATCACGGCGGTGCCGAGGCTCGACGCGAGCGGGGTGGTGATCTCGTAGTGGTGGATCGCGCCGGTGCCGTCGAGCGGGATGCGCACCTCGGCGGGGCTGGTCGACGCGGCGGTGGTGGCGCTGACGTCGCCGGCGGCGGGGCGCACGTGCACGGTCACGGTGACCTGCGTAGCGGCTCCGCGGCCGTCGGCGAGCTCGAACACGAAGCTGTCGTCGCCGGCGAAGCCCTCGGCGGGCTCGTAGACGGCGGCGCCGGTGGCCGTGTTCAGCGCGGTGACGGAGCCGTGCAGCGGGGCGGTCGCGACCGTCCAGGTGAACGGCGTCGAGCCGAGGGCGACGGGCGCGGGCAGGGTGACCGCGGTGTTCACGTCGGTGCTGCCGGTGACGTCCTTCGCGAAGGGGCGCACGGTGATCGTGGCGGTGTGCTCGGCGCTCGTGACGCCGCCGCTCGTGATCGTGTACTTCACGGTGAAGACGCCCGAGACGCCGTTCGCGGCCTGGTAGGTCAGCACGCCGGTGCTCTGGTCGAAGCTCGCCGAGCCCGCGGCCGGGTCGACCGTGATGTCGTAGTGCTTCGTGCCCGATCCGGTGGTGGTCGGCGTCGCGGTGACCGTCGCATCCCCGTCGCTGTCGAGCGCGGTCGAGGCGGCGGTGTCGCCGGCCGTCGGCACGACCGTCACGCTGACGGTGCTCGCCGCGGCGGCGGCGTTGCCCTGGGCGTCGACGGGCGTGTAGGTCCAGCTGGTGGTGCCGGCCCATCCCGCGGCGGGGGTGTAGGTCGCGAGACCGGTGGCCTGGTCGACGGTCACCGAGCCGGTGCCGGCGGCGGGCTGGGTGTAGCTCCAGCTCAGGTCGGTGCCCTTCGAGCGGGCGGCGAGGTCGAGGTCGGCGTCGTGGTCGACCGACGTGGTCTGGCTCGCGGCGGTGCCGGTGGGCAGCACGTGCAGGGTGATGGTCTGCGGGGCGCTGTCGACGCCGTCGCTCGACACGACGTACTCGGCGGTGAAGGTGCCGCTCTGACCCGAGGTGGTGTGCACGGTCAGCTCACCGGCCGCGCTGATGGTCGCGAGGATGCCGTCGCCGAAGGCCGTCTCGAGCCGGTACTGCGGGTCGGTGCCGACCGCGGAGGGCAGCTGACGCGTGGCGCTCGCGCCCGTGTTCACCGAGAACTCGTCGCCGGCGGCGGCCGGGGCGACCGAGACGGTCGCGGTCGTCGACACGCTCGAGCTGGTGCCGTCGGTCACCGAATAGGGCACGGTGATCTCGCCGGAGGCTCCCGCCGCGAGGGTGATCGCGAGCTCGCCGTTCACAACGCTGACGCCGGTGACGCGCGGGTCGGTGACGGTGCCGGGCACGAGCGTGAGGCCGGTGCCGGTGGCGTCGCCGGCCACGCTCGCGGTCTGCGCCGAGGTGGACGCCGTGGCGGTGGTCGAGACGGGGCGGGCGACCGGCGAGGTGCGCACCGCGGCGGTGATCGCCGCGCCGCTGACGGCCGAGGCGCCGCTGCCGCTCGTGACGCTGAGCACGACGCTGTCGTCGCCCGACCAGCCGTCGGCGGGCACGTAGTGCACGACGCCGGTGGAGGTGTTGACGCCGGCGGTGCCGTGCGACGGCCCGGTCTGGATGCCGAAGGTCACGTCGGTGCCCTGCTTCGCCGGGGCGGGCAGGTCGACGGCGACGCCCGTGGGCGTGCCGGCGGTGGTGCTGCCCGAGACGCCCGTGGCGCGCGGACGCACCGTGAAGACGGCGTGCTTCGTGGCACTGGACTGGCCGCCCGAGGTGACGCGGTAGCCGACCGTCGAGACGCCCGAGGTGCCGTCGGCGACCTGCAGGGTGATCTTCCCGGTGTTCGGGTCGATGGATGCGCTGCCGAAGTCGGCCGTTCCGACCAGCTCGTACGTGGGAGTGCCGGCCTGCGTCGCGGGCTGAGCGCTCACCGTGGCGAGTCCGTCGGCGTCGAGCGTGACCTCGGCGCTGAGGTCGGCGAGCACGGGCTTCACCGTGACCGTGACGGTCGCGGGCTGCGCGGCGGCGTTGCCCTGCGCATCCACCGGAGTGAAGGTGTAGCTCGTCGTGCCGGTGAAGCCGCTGGCGGGCGTGAACGTGGCCTCGCCGCCGCTCAGGACGACCGAGCCGGTGCCGGTGGCGGGCTGTGTGAACGTGTAGCCGAGGTCGGTTCCGGCGCTCAGCGCGGCGAGGTCGGTCGTGACGGCCTGGCCCGCGTCGGTCGACTCGGTGGTCGACGCGGCCGTCGGCAGCACGTGCACCGTGATGGTCGCGGGCGCGCTGGTCAGGCCGTCGGTCGTGACCGTGTAGGTGGCGGTGCGGTCGCCGCTCGTGCCGGCCGGCTGGGTCGGCACGACGAAGCTCGAGCCGCTGATCGTGCCGACGGTGCCCGAGACGAGCGTGTAGGTCACGGGGCCGGTGCCGGTCGGGGCGGGCAGGGCGAAGGTGTCGCCGCTACCGTTGTCGACGCTGAAGGTCGCCGCGGCCGCAACGGGCGTGACCTCGAGGGTCGCGGTCGAGCTGGTCGAGCTGGTGCCGTCGCTGACCGTGTAGCTCGCGACGAGCTTGCCGCTCGCTCCGGCGGCCGGGCTGATGCGCACGGCGCCGTTCACGACCGAGACCGAGGCGATGCGGGCGTCGGAGGTGGTCGCGGTGACGCTCAGCGGCGCGGCGGCGGTGCCGCCGATCGCGTCGATCGCGATGTCGACCGCGGCCGGCGTGGCCGAGGCGGTGGCCGTGCCCGACACGGGCTTCGCGACCGGCGTGACGGTGACGCTCGCGGTGACCGGGTCGCCGGCGACGGCGTTCGGGCCGGTTCCGCTGGTCGGCGTGAGCTTCAGGCTGTCGGGGCCCGAGTAGCCGTCGTTCGGGGTGTAGCTCACGACGCCGGTGGCGGCGTCGACCGTGGCCGTGCCGTGGCTCGGCGCGGTCGTGATGGCCCAGTGCAGGTCGCTGCCCTTCTGGGCGGGCCGGGGCAGGTCGACGGCGGTGTTCGCCGGGGTCGAGCCGCTCACACCGTCGGCGTAGGGCCGCACGGTGATCGTGGCGGTGTGCTCGGTGCTGGCGCCGCCGTCGGCGGTCACCGTGTAGCGCGCGGTGAAGACGCCGCTCGTGCCGTTCGCGGCGACGTAGGTGACCTTGCCGGTCGCGGAGTCGATCGAGAACGCGCCGACGCCGGCGGGCGAGGCGCTGCCCGCGACGAGCGCGAACTGCTTCGTTCCGGATGCGGTGGTGGCGGGCGCGTCGGTCGTGACGGTCGCGTCGCCGTCGGCGTTCAGGGTGCCGGTCTCAGCGACGTCGCCCGTGACGGGCGAGACATGCACCGTGACGGTCTTCCAGCCGCTGAGGCCGTCAGCGGAGTCCTTGACCCGGTACTGGAACGTCGCGTCGCCCGAGAATCCGGATGCCGGGGTGACGGTCGCGAGGCCCGCGGCGGTCACGCTGAGCGAGCCGATCCCCGCGGACGGGTTGCGGGTGGAGTAGCTGCGGCCGGTTCCCGAGCTGTGGGCGGCGAGGTCGGCATCCACGGCGGTGCCGGCGGAGGTGCTGACGCTGAATGCCGCGTTCGTCGGGGTTATCGTGACGCTGACGGTCGCGGGGGCGCTGGTCTGGCTGTCGGCGCTCGCGGTGTAGGTGAAGCTGTCGGTGCCGCTGAAGCCGGCGTTCGGCGTGTAGCTGATCGTGCTGCCGCTGATGCTCGCGGTGCCGTTGGCGGGGTCGGTGGCCTTCGTGTAGGTCGTGGCGCCCGAGGTCGCGGTCGACGAGGTCGACGCGGTCATCGTGACGGTCGCGGGGCTGGTCGCCGCGGCGACGCCGCTGCCGCTGACGGCGGAGGCGACGGGGGCGAAGGGCACGTTGGCGCTCGAGGTCTTCTTCGTCGGGTCCGTGACCTGGTTGTTCGTGTAGTTCACCGTCGCGGTGACCTTGACGGCGCCGCTCTTCGTCGAGGTGACGGGCACGCTCAGGGCGGGCGAGGTCGCGCCGGGCACGTCGGCCGAGGTGTTCGGCGTGAAGGTGCAGTTCAGGCTCGTCTGGCCGGTGGTCGGGGTCGGGGTCGGGCAGCTCCAGCGGGTGCCACTCGGGGCGCCGGCGAAGGCACCGGAGGCGATGCTGACGGTGACCGGGATCGGCGAGACGGCGGGGCCGTCGGTGCCGGTGAAGCCGAGGGTCACGCTGGCCGGGCTCGAGGTCGTGCCGTTCGCGGCGACCGCGGTCGTCGGGGCGGAGGCGCTGACGGTGATGCCGGGCTCGAGCGGCTCGATCGTCGAGATGCTGAGCGCGCTGACCTCGTGGATGTCGTTCGATCCGCCGGTGGAGGCGGCCCAGCCGAACTTGAAGGTCGAGGCGTCCTTGAGCGCCTGCGGGGCGGGCACGGTGATGATCGGGGTCGCGGCGTTGTTCCAGTAGACGCGCACCTGCGGGTTCGGGTAGTTCGTCGGGTCGCTCGTGGGGTCGACGACGATGCGCACGGGCACGCCGGTGCCGCGCGTGGTCGGCTTCGGGGTCTGCGCGGCCGTCGTGGCGTTCGGCTGCGCGGTGGTGCCGGCGAGCTGCACGCGCTTGGCGAGCAGGCAGTAGCCCGAGGTGGTTCCGCCGGCGGCGGCGACGTCAGAGGCGGGGCCGCGGATCGCGATCACGTTCTTGATCAGGCCGGTCTCGATGTACTGGGCGTCGCATCCGGCTGCGTTGGTCTCGATCGGGTAGTTGCCCCAGGCATCCAGCCCGATGCCGATCAGGGCGTGGGCGAGACCGGGCACGCCGCCGCGGGTGTTGTAGCCGAGCGAGCCGCCCACCGGGCCGGCGGTGGTGAGCGGGTACTGGCCGTCGGTGAGGAAGAACGAGATGCCGTCGGCGCCCGAGCCGCCGTACTGGTACTGCGTGAACTGGATGTCGAGACCGGCGCGCGAGGGCAGCGGGCTGTTGTAGAGGAAGTAGCTCGACTGCGACCCGGGCAGGGCGGTGAGACGCAGGGCGCCGGAGCCGCTCGTGTCGGTCGTGTTGGCGCAGCTGCCGGGCAGCTGGCCGCTCGGCGCACCCTGCACCGTGAGGCACGGCGTGAAGGTGCCGTTCTCGACGTAGTGGGTGTTGCCCACGGTCGCGGTCGTGAAGGTGTCGGTCAGCAGCGGCGAGCCGGCGGCCTGCGCGGGCGCGACGCCGACCAGCACAGCGGCGACGGCGACCAGCGCGGCGACGATGCCGGCGGTCAGCGCGCGGGCGCGGCGGGTCGCGAGGACGCGGAGAGCGGGGACGCCGCCGGTCGTCAGCGCGCGGGCGTGACGGACGGGCAGGATGCGGCGGAGCGCGGGCATGACGGTGCCTTCGGTGTCGAGGGCCGGGCCGGCCGCCGGTTTCGGTGTCGGCGGCGCGGTCGGGTTCGGTGGTGCTTCGGGTGGTGGTGCGGGTATTGCGTTTCGGGTCGTCGGCGGCGCTGGGACGGCGCTTCGCAAACGTTTTAGTCAGTGTGCGGTCACGCGGGGTACATGCCCAGTCCCCAACGAGGGGGACGCAGGGGAGCCATCGGGGTACGAATGGGGTACGACCTGCCGACAGCAGGTGACAGATGCGCGTCAGGCGTCGAGCAACGCGTCGGCGTCGGCCGGCGCGCGGCTCGGCGCCGTTCAGCGACCGGGCGCGCGCGGTCCGCCGCCGACCTCCGGGCTCACCGGCCGAGCACGACCTCGATCAGGGTCGGCGCGGCGCTCGCGCTGAACGCCTCGTCGAGCTCGCCGCGGTTCGCGATGCGACGGAACTCCCAGCCGTAGGCGGCGGCGAGGGCCGACAGGTCGACCTGCTGCGGCGTCAGCTGCACGCGGTCGAACAGCGTCGGGTCGGCTGACCCGGCGACCTCGAGGCCGTCGAAGATCGTGCCGCCGCCGTCGTTGCCGACGATGACCTGGATGCGCGGCCGCGCCTCCCCGGGCGTGAGCGCGAGCGACCCGACGTCATGGAGCAGGGCGAGGTCGCCGATGAGCAGCCGCGTCGTGCCCGATGCCGACCGACCCTCGCGCTGCGACTCCGTGGCGACCCCGAGCGCGGTCGCGACGGTGCCGTCGATCCCGGCCAGGCCGCGGTTCGCGTGCACGCGCAGGCGCTTGCCCGGCACGGTGTCGTCGGCGACGCGGATGAGGCGCGACGCCGCGAGCACGAGGCGGTCGTGCGGCCAGGTCGCCGACCAGACCGCGCCGGCCAGCTCCTCGCGCGTCACCGGGCGGCGCATCCGCTCGAGCTGCGAGCGGGCGAACGCCGCGCGCTCGCGGTAGTCGGTGCTGTCGATCGCGGCGGGCGGGTCGACCGCGCCGACGTCCTCGGCGCGCTGCTCGAGCAGCGCGCGCGACGCGAACACCCAGCGTCCGACCCAGGCGCGGGTGCCCTCGGGATGCTCGTCCTCGACGACCACGTCGTCGACGACGCGAGCGGGCCGCCCATCGACGGCCGCCGGATCGTAGGCGTCGCGGCCCGGTGCGCGCACGACGATCGTCTCGACGCCCTCGCGCCGCAGCAGCGCGGGCACCTGACGGTTGAGGGTCGGCTGGCCGAGCACGACCACCCGGCGGATCTCGTCGCCGAAGCCGGGCTCGTCGAGCAGCTCGCGGTAGGCGGGCACGGCGTTCGGCCCGAAGCGGGCGCCGCTCGACACCTCGGCGAGCAGCGGGGCGCCGAGCTCGCGGGAGAGCTGCTCGGCGCGCTCCCCCGCGCGGGCGCCGGCGATCACGACCGTGCCGGGCTCGGGGCGCAGCACGAGAGGGTCGATGGTGGATGCGGGAGCGGCGGCATCGGATCCGGGCCCGGCCGCAGCGGCGGTCTCAGCGACGGCGCCCGTGCCCGCCAGCAGCTCCTCGCCCGTGACCAGCTCCAGCTCCGCGGGCACGGGCCCCGACAGCGGCTCGCGGAACTGCAGATTCAGGTGCAGCGGCCCGGGTCGCGCATCCAGGGCTGCGGCCAGCTGGCCGAGCAGGCCGGAGACCCGCGCCGGCACGTCGGTCTGTGCATCCGGCGCGGCGACATCCCACTCGCCGACGACCGCCGAGGCGAACATCCCCGGCTGCACCGTCGTCTGGTTCGAGCCGATGCCGCGCAGCTCGGCGGGCCGGTCGGCGCTCAGCACGATCAGCGGAACGCCCGAGTGCGCGGCCTCGAGCACGGCCGGGTGCAGCTCGGCGACCGCGGTTCCGCTCGTCATCACGACCGGCACCGGCCGGCCCGACTCGACCGCGAGGCCCAGCGCGAAGAAGCCGGCACCGCGCTCGTCGAGGCGCACGTGCAGGGTCAGCTCGCCGTCGCGCTCGAGCTGGGCGGCGGCCAGGGCGAGCGCCTGCGACCGCGAGCCCGGGCAGAGCACCAGGTCGCGCACGCCGAGCGCGATCAGACCCCGCAGCAGCAGGGTGGCGACGGCGCTGGCGGGCGAGCTACTCCTTGGGCTTGCTGTCATCGTCGAGCTCGGCGAGCTTCTGCTCGAGCTTGCGGATGCGCTCCTCCTGCTCGCGCTCCTTGCGCAGCTGGAGGAGGAAGTCGGGGTCGTCGTCGGGCGCGACGGGGCGGGTCAGGCGCAGCGAGCCGGTGCCGACGGGATGCCCGGCGTCGCGCGCCTGGCGGGCGGCGCGATCGCGCTCGGGGCGGTCCTTTCCGAGGAAGAACCACAGCAGCGCGCCGAGCAGGCTCAGCAGGATCACGATGATGACCCAGGCGAACTTCGGCAGGTGCTTGATCTTCAGGTCGTCGGTGCGCACGATGTCGACCACGGCGATGACCACGGCGGCGAGCGAGATCAGCCCGTAGATGAAATAGACCTTGCCCACACGGGCAGTCTACGTCGCGATTCCCGAGGGTCACTCCGGGTGAGCGCGGACGCGGGCGGGCGCGCGCGACCGGGCACGACAGATCAGCCGATGCGCACGAACGATCGCAGCGGTCGCGGCTCGATATCGCTCACCTCGACGAGGCCGTGCGCCTCGTAGAACGCGCGCTGGGACTCGTCGTCGTCGGTGAGCAGCACGAACTGCCGGATTCTGGACGAGCGCCGCAGCACCTCGTCGAGGAGGGCTCCCCCGACACCCTGCCGGTGAAGCTCGGGCACGACGAGCAGATCCTGCAGATAGACGATCGTGGCGCCGTCGGAGACCGTGCGAGCCAGTCCGACGAGCCGTCCGACCTCGTCGCGCGCCGTCACCACGAGGTCGGACCCGTGGAACGCCTGCATGAGACGTTCCGGGTCGGCGACGTAGATCGTCCAGCCCACCGATTCATAGAGCGCGACCGCCTCGTCACGCTGGGGGATTCCGGTCTCGATCGTCGTCGGCATCCCCTCCATCATCGTCGGCGCGCGCACCCGAGGCATCTCGCCGTGCGGCGGACTCCCGGCTCGCGCTTCCTACACTGGGGGGATGCCCGCCTGGTTGCGCTACGCCCTCATCCGTGTGGGCACCTTCGCCGTCGTGCTGATCGTGCTCTTGATGCTCGGCATCGACTGGCTCTGGGCCGCGCTCATCGCCGCCGTGATCGGCTTCTGCGTCGGCTTCATCTTCTTCCGCCGCCAGCGCGACCAGGTCGCCGAGCAGATGGCGAATCGGCGCCCGCGCCGCACCAGCGACGAGAGCGCCGAGGACGCGGCCGACGAGAGCTAGTCGCCGACCTGCGCTTTCGGGCTAGAACGCGATCGCCGCGGCGAGCGCGAGCCCGAACGCGAGCGAGCTGAGCACGCTGAGGCGCAGCGCCAGCACGAGCTCCTTCGCCGTCTTCGCAGTCAGCGTGATGACGACCGCCGGCAGCGCCGCGACGAGCACGAAGTAGACGTAGAGCGCGTTGTCGAACAGCAGCAGGAAGAACACGTTGATCACGAACGGCGCGAGCAGCAGCACGCCGAAGGCAATACGCGACGGCAGGTCGCCGATCAGCACCGACAGCGTGCGCTTGCCGGCCAGCGCATCCTGCTCGCGATCGCGCAGGTTGTTGACCATCAGCACGGCGCAGGCGAACAGGCCGGCGGCGACGCCCGCCATCCACGCCTCGAAGCTGACCGTGCCGACCTGCACGAACATCGTGCCGGCGGTCGCGACCAGGCCGAAGAAGATGAACACGGCGACCTCGCCGAGCGCCATGTAGCCGTAGGGGCGCTTGCCGCCGGTGTAGAACCAGGCGGCGACGATGCAGACCGCGCCGACCGCCAGCAGCCACCACTGCTCGCTGCGGACGACGAGGAACACCCCGGCGACCGCGGCGATGCCGAAGAACACGAGCGCCACGATCAGCACGGTGCGCGGCTTCGCGCGGCCCGAGCCGACCAGGCGAGCCGGGCCCTGACGCACGGTGTCGGTTCCGCGGATGCCGTCGGAGTAGTCGTTGGCGAAGTTCACGCCGATCTGCAGGGCCAGCGCGACGACGAGGCAGGCGATCGCGCGCACCCAGTGCTGCGTCCAGCCGCCCGCGACGAGGCCTGCCGTGGCGGTGCCGAGCGCGACCGGGGCGATCGCCAGCGCGAGGGTCTGCGGGCGGGCGGCGCTGATCCAGTCGGTCCAGCGCAGCGGTCGCTCGACTGAGACGGGGCGTCCGCCGGGGCGACCCGAGCGCCCGGCGTTGGCGCGGGCGCGGTTCTCCTGCTGCTCGCTGCGTCCGGCGCGCGCGGCGGCCGAGGCGGGACCGGAGGCGCCGCGGCGGGTCTTCGCGACCGCGCCGTTCGCCTTCGGGGTCGCGCCGCCCTTCTTCGCGGTGGACGCGGATCCCTTGGGAGTGGCGGCCGCCTTCGGCGACGTGCCGCTCATCGCGTCGTCGAGCTTGCGGGGGTCCATGCGCTGCTGCTTCGGTCGTGCCACGCACCGAATCCTAGGCGGTGTGTCATGAGCCCCCGTCGAGCGTCTGCGAAGCGAGCAGCCCGCGGCGTCAGAGCGCGGCGGCCTCGCGGCGCAGGGCCGGACGGTCGGGCTTGCCGCTCGCCAGCAGCGGCAGGGATGCGCGGCGCACGATCGCGCGCGGGCGCGACGCCGGCCCGAGCCGACGCCCGACCTCGGCGATCGCCTCCGCCAGGGCGGCATCGTCGACGCGGTCGGCGGGAGCGGCGGTGAACGCGACGGGGGCCTCGCCCCAGCGCGGGTCGTCCGCGGCGACGACCACCGCATCCACGAGCCCCGGCAGCTCGCGCAGCGTGCGCTCGACCGCGGCGAGCGCGACCTTGACGCCGCCGGAGATGATCACGTCGTCGAGGCGGCCGGTCACGACGAGGCGCTCGACGGCCGGTGCGCCCGCGTCGGCAGCGGCGTCGGGCACGACGTTCTCGAGCCGCCCGCCGTCGGAGGTGCGGTACCACCGCATCCCCTCGTCGACGACGAAGCGGTCGGCCGTCAGCTCCGCGTCGCCGAGGTATCCCTCGGCCAGACTCGGCCCGCCGAGCTGCACCTCGCCGTCGACGATGCGCACCTGGGTCGTGCCGATCGGCACGCCGTCGTAGACGCATCCGCCGCTCGTCTCGCTCGAGCCGTAGCTGCGCGACACGGCGACGCCCGCATCCTCGGCCCGCTCGAGCAGCGCACGCGGCGTCGCCTGCCCGCCGACGAGCACGCGCTGGAACCGGCGCAGCTCGGCGAGCGCGGCGCGGTCGTCGAGCAGCGTCGTCAGCTGCGCCGGCACGAGGGCGACGAAGCGCTCCGGGATGCTCAGCTCGCGCGTCGCCGCGACGAAGCCGTCGGCCGTGAAGTGCTCGCCGGGCACGATGACCGGCTCGGTGCCGGCGGCGAGCGAGCGGCTGAGCACGTTGAGGCCGGCGATGTAGTGCGTCGGCAGCGCGAGGATCCACTGCCCGGGGCCGCCGAGCGCGGCCTGGCTCGCGCCTGCGTTCGCGAGGATCGCATCCGCCGACAGCGCGACGCGCTTCGGACGCCCGGTCGAGCCGCTGGTCTGCACGACGAGCGCGACCTTCTGCTCGACCTCGGCCGGCAGGTCGGCGCGGTCGCCGCGGTGCTCGCCCGGCGCGAGCGGCAGGATCGCGGGTCCGCCCGAGAGCGCCGCGCGCAGCGCCGCGAACACGTCGGCGTCGGCGCCGAGCGCCTGCAGCGGCCGGGTCACGGGCGGGTCACGCGATCAGTAGTGCCACGGGAACGGCGACCAGTCAGGCTCGCGCTTCTCGAGGAACGAGTCGCGGCCCTCGACGGCCTCGTCGGTTCCGTAGGCCAGGCGGGTCGTCTCGCCGGCGAAGATCTGCTGGCCGACCATCCCGTCGTCGACGGCGTTCATCGCGAACTTGAGCATGCGGATCGCGGTCGGGCTCTTGCCCAGGATGGTGCGCGCCCACTCGAGCGCGGTCGACTCGAGCTCGGCGTGCGGCACGACCCGGTTCACGGCGCCCATCTCGAGCGCCCGCTGCGCGTCGTAGGTCTCGGCCAGGAAGAACACCTCGCGGGCGAACTTCTGCCCGACCTGCTTGGCGAAGTAGGCGCTGCCGTAGCCGGCGTCGAAGCTGCCGACATCCGCATCCGTCTGCTTGAACAGGCCGTGCTCGCGGCTGGCGATCGTGAGGTCGCAGACCACGTGCAGCGAGTGGCCGCCGCCAGCCGCCCAGCCGGGCACGACCGCGATGACGACCTTCGGCATGAACCGGATGAGGCGCTGCACCTCGAGGATGTGCAGGCGTCCGGCGCGCGCGGCGCCCTCGGGCGTGACCTCGGTGGCGTCGTCGGAATACTTGTAGCCGTCACGGCCGCGGATGCGCTGGTCGCCGCCCGAGCAGAACGCCCAGCCGCCGTCTTTGGGGCTGGGCCCGTTGCCGGTCAGCAGCACGACGCCGATGCGCGGATTCTGGCGGGCGTCGTCGAGCACGGCGGCGAGCTCGTCGACCGTGCGCGGACGGAAGGCGTTGCGCACCTCGGGCCGGTCGAACGCGACGCGGGCGATGCGCCCGGTCGTGTCGTGGTGGTAGGTGATGTCGGTCAGGTCGGCGAAGCCGTCGACCTCGGCCCACACCTCGGCGTCGAACAGCTCGGAGACGGTCGCGGACATCGGGATCAGGCCCCCACATTGGTCAGGAACGCGAGCACCGGCGGGTTCAGCACCACGCCGAGCACCATCGCGACGATGCCGAGGGCGCGGCCCCGGCCGAGGATCGTGGCCGTCAGGCCCACGGCGAGCGCGCCGACGCCGAGCGCGATCGCGAGGATCGACCAGACGATGCCGGCGGTCGCGCTGCCCGGCGACACCGCGATGCCGACGCCGGTCGCGACGAGCATGAGCACCACGAGCACGAGGGCGAGAACGCCCGTGCCGCGGCGGCGCCTGGAGTCGGGCGCGCTGTCGGCCGTCGCCCCGGCGTCGCCGATGGGGTCAGTGGATGCGGTGCCTCCGTGCGCCGGGAGCACCACCGTCGGCGCGGGCCCGGTGAACTGCGGCGCGGCCACCAGCGGCGGCTGCGCTGGCTGCTGCACCGGAGCGGGCTGCTGCACCGGCCGCACTGGCGCCGGGCCGGGCTGCTGCTGCGGGGCCGGCTGTGCGGCCGGCGGCTGCTGCCACTGCGGCGCGACCGACGGCTGTCCCGCGGGCGCCTGCTGCGGGTAGCCCGGCTGCGGGTGCTGAGGCTGCTGCCACTGCGGGTCGGGCTGCTGCGGAGCGGGCTGCTGCGGAGCGGGCTGCTGCGGCTGCGACCACTGCGGCGCGGCGGTCGGCGGAGGCTGCTGCCCCGGAGTCCACGGCTGCTGATCGCTCATCCCCTCCAGCCTACTTCCTGCCTCTCCCTGACTTCGGGGCGTCGCATCCACCTGCAGGCCACGACCTCGCCACACGGAGCTGGCCACGAATGCCCGCAACACGCCGCCACGCCCGAGCACCTGTGGCCACCCACGACCACCGCTCTCCCGAGGGTGGCCACGAATGCGCGCGACACGCCGCCGCATCCGTGCACTTGTGGCCACCCGCGAACCCCACTCTCGTCAGGGTGGCCACGAACGCCCGCGACACGCCGATGATCGCGTGCATCTACGGCCACCCTCGGGTCGACGCGGATGCGCCGGCGACGCCGACCGCGCGCAGCCCCGGCGTCGAACGCCAGCGCCTGTCCGCGAGCATCCGTGGCGGGGATGCCCGTGGCACACTGACTCGCATGTCCGATGCCGCGCAGTCCGGGCTCGCCGCGCTCCCCCCGCTCGACGAGGTGCTGGCGAGCGCGCGGGTCGTGGCGCTGCCGCTCGCGACGCGGTTCCGCGGCATCGACGTGCGCGAGGCGCTGCTGCTGCGCGGACCGGCCGGCTGGACCGAGTTCTCGCCCTTCGCCGAGTACGACGACGCCGAGGCGAGCGCCTGGCTCGCCGCCGCCCTCGACTTCGGCTGGACGCCCGAGCGCGACCAGCCCGCCGTGCTGCGCGACCGCATCCCGGTCAACGCGACGATGCCGGCGGTGGATGCGCGGCGCGTGCCCGAGGTGCTCGCCCGCTTCGACGGCTGCCGCACGGTCAAGGTCAAGGTCGCCGAGCGCGGTCAGACCCTCGCCGACGACGTGGCGCGCGTGCGCGCCGTGCGCGCGGCGATCGGGCCCGAGGGGCGTATCAGGGTGGATGCGAACGGCGGCTGGAACATCGACGAGGCCGAGCACGCCGCCCACGAGCTGGCCGCGTTCGACCTCGAGTATCTCGAGCAGCCCTGCGCGACCGTTCCCGAGCTGGCCGAGCTGCGCCAGCGGCTGCACGACTGGGATCTGCCGATCGCCGCCGACGAGAGCGTGCGCAAGGCGAGCGATCCGATCGCGGTCGTGCGCGAGGGCGCCGCCGACCTCGTGGTCGTGAAGGCGCAGCCCCTCGGCGGGGTCGCGGCGGCGCTGCGGATCGTGGCCGAGGCGGGGGTTCCGGCGGTCGTCTCGAGCGCGATCGACACGAGCGTGGGCCTCGCGATGGGCGCCCGACTGGCCGCCGCCCTGCCCGAGCTCGACTTCGACTGCGGGCTCGGCACCGCATCCCTGCTGGCGGCCGACGTGACCTCGACCCCGCTGCGCGCCGAGCGCGGCTCGATCGCGGTGCGCCGCGTCGATCCTGACGCCGAGCTGCTGGATGCGCACGCCGCGTCGCCCGAGCGCGACGCCTGGTGGCGCGCGCGTCTGGCCCGGTGCCACGCGCTGCTGGCCGCGGGCACCGGGGGCACCCGGAACGTCGCAAGCACCACGAACGCCGCAGGCGCCGCGGCCCCCGCGGACGCCGCGCAGCCGACCCCCGACGGACCGAGCCGCTCGTGAAGAGCGACGTGCCGCCCCTGCTCGGGCTGCTCGTCAGCGCCGTCGCCCTGGTCGGCGGCATCGCCCTCACCGCTGGCGGAGCGGTCTACGCCTTCCTGCTCGCCCTGGGCGGAGCCGTGCTGCTGGTGCTGTGCGTGCGACGGCTGCTGGCGAGCCTGCGTGAGCACCGCATCCGGATGCTCGCGCCGCACGACGACCTCAGCGAGAAGCCGAGCAGCTGAGGCGCGGGGCGACGGCCGCGCCTCCGGTCACATCCCGGTGTCGAGATCCAGCCCCGAGTACGAGTGCAGGCCCTTGAAGAACAGGTTCACGATCGTGAAGTTGAACAGCACCGCCGTGAAGCCGATCACCGCGAGGTAGGCCGCGCGCGAGCCGCGCCAGCCCTTCGTCGCGCGGGCGTGGATGTAGCCGGCGAAGACGACCCAGATCACGAAGGTCCAGACCTCCTTCGTGTCCCAGCCCCAGTAGCGGCCCCAGGCGCGCTCGGCCCAGATGGCGCCGGCGATGAGGGTGAAGGTCCAGAACGCGAAGCCGACCACGATCACGCGGTAGGCCATGCTCTCGAGCGCCTCCGACGAGGGCAGCGTGCGCAGCAGCGGAACGCGCTGCATGCCGCCGGCCTCGCGGCGCACCTGCATGAGCTGCAGGATCGACAGGCCCGCGCCGACCGCGAAGAAGCCCGTGCCGAGCGTGGCGACGAAGACGTGGATGACGAGCCAGGCCGACTGCAGGGGCGGCGGCAGCGGGGTCACGGCCACGTAGAAGTTGACGGTCGCGAGGCCGAGCAGCAGGGCGACGATGCCCGTGACGTAGGCGCCGAGGAAGCGCAGGTCGCGCCAGAACTGCACGATCAGGAACACGGTCACGATCACGCCGGTGCCGGTCATCGCGAACTCGAACATGTTCGCCCACGGCACGCGGCCGGCGGCGAGGCCGCGCATCACGATCGCGGCGACGTGGATCAGCCAGGCGATCACGGTCAGCGCGAGGCCGGTGCGCTGCCAGCGGCTGCCGATGTTGACCTCGTCGTCGACGGTCGCGGTCGAGCCGGCGCCGTTCGAGCCGGTGGATGCGCCCCCGATGCTCGACGCACGCTCGAGCACCCCGGCGGCCGTCGCGGTCGCGCCGGCGACCGCACCGCGGGCCGCCGCGGAGGCACCCGCGAGCTGGCCGCGCCGCGCATCCACGTCGCCGGAGGCGGCCGCGTCGCGCTCGCGTTCGGCGTCGAGCTTCAGGCCGCGCGCGCTGCGCGCCGAGAGGTCGAGCACGAACGCGATGAAGGCGAGCACGTAGACCGCGATCGCCGAGTACACGGCGACGAGCGACAGCGTCGCGAGGGAGTCGGAATCCACGGGCGTCATCCTACGTCTGCGGCCTGTGGGCTCTCGCTCGGGAACGGAATGCCGCACCCCGCACCGCCGTCACCCTGCGTCTGCGGCCTGTGCGCCGAACGCCCGCGTCTGTTGGCGCGAGTTGCCCACTTCTGCCGGGTTCGGGCGCCGCAACCCGACCGAACCGGGCAACTCGCGGACGCCGGCTACTCGGAGGGCGAAGCCGGCGCCGGAGCCGACGCGCGCAGCCGCTTCGCGAGCTCGCGCTCGACCGCGAGCACCGCGTCGTCGAGACGCGGATCGTCGCCGCGGGCCAGCGCCGCGAACTCGAGCGCGGCTCCCCCGCCGTCGGCCGACGTCGCCGCCACCCAGAGCCGTCGGCGCGGGATGAACAGGCTCACGAGCAGTCCGACGATCGCGAGCACCGCGAGCAGCAGCACGAAGCCCTGCGTCGGATCGTGGTGGATCGAGATGCCGACGTAGCGCTTGATGCCGGTGAACTCGAGCGAGCCGAGCCCGTCGGGCAGGTCGACCTTCTCGCCGACGCGCAGCTGCAGCGACTTCGTCGCCGAGTCGGCGCCGGCGACCTGCGTGAGGTCGTCGATGTCCAGGTTGTAGGCGTTGACCGCCTCGCCGGTGTCGAGGCCGAGGTCGCCCGTGTACATCTGCAGACTGATCAGGCTCGACGAGCTCGTGCCCGGGTACACCGACGTGAACAGGCCGTCGGCGCTCTCGGCCGGGGTCGGATAGAAGTAGCCGATGAAGCCCGCCTGCTCCTTCAGCCCGTCGGGGATCTTGAGCACGCCGAGCCCCGTCAGATTGCTGTTCTGGCTGCGGAAGGGCACCGCATCCTGGAACACGATGTTCCCGTCGGCGTCGCGCACCGTCAGCTCGGGCGCGTAGCCGTTGCCGAGCAGGTAGACCTGCGTGCCGCCGATCGAGAGCGGCGAGTTGACCTTGATGTCGTGCTTCTCCCACTCGCCGCCGAGGGTGCGGGTGCTGACCTTGGCCGTGTAGTCCTCGGGATGCGACTGGCCGGTGAGCTTGTCGACCGAGTACTCGTCGTCGAAGTCATCGAGCCGCAGCGAGTAGGGGCTCAGCTGGGCCTCGTCGAAGAAGCGGCCGGGGCTGAAGGTGTCGTAGCCGGCGAGCGCGTTCGTGAAGCTCTGGCCCTGCACGAGCAGCTTCTCGCCCGTGTAGATGAAGCCGCCGCCGGTCGCGACGAGCACCAGGATCGCGAGGAGCCCCGTGTGGAAGATCAGGTTGCCGGTCTCGCGCAGGTAGCCGCGCTCGGCCGACACGGTGACGCGACCCCGGCGGTCGTAGCGCTCGACCCGGTAGCCCTGGCGCTTGAGCACGCGGGTCGCCTCGGCGATGGCCGTCTCGGCGTCGGCCCCGGTCGACGAGACCAGGTGTCCGGGCAGACGCGACAGCCGCGCCGGCGTGGTCGGCGGCTTCGCCCGCAGCGCCTTCAGGTGGTGCACGGTGCGCGGGATGATGCAGCCGATGAGCGAGACGAACAGCAGCAGGTAGATGGCCGAGAACCAGAACGAGGTGTAGGTGTCGAACACCTGCAGCGCGTCGAGCACCTTGTAGAGCTCGGGGTTCTGCTGCTGGTACTGGATGACGCCGTTCGGGTCGGCGCTGTTCTGCGGCACGAGCGATCCGGGAACGGCCGCGAGCGCCAGCAGGAGCAGCAGCACGAGCGCCGTGCGCATGCTCGTGAGCTGACGCCACACGAAGCGCACCCAGCCGACCGGGCCGAGCTTGGCGGCCACGGGGGCCTCGCTGGATGCCGCGGCAGAGCCCTTCGCGGTGCGGGCGGGGCGCGCATCCACGGGGTCGGGGCTGCCGATGTAGTCGTCGGGGCGCAGCGGGTCGCTCGCCGCGACCTTGGCGGGCTTGGCCTTCTTCGCCGCGCCGTCCTCGTCAGAGCGTGGGGACATAGTCGTCGATCACCGCCCCCAGGCTCGTCGTGAACTGCAGCCAGAGTCCGGTCACCATGAGCAGGCCGATCGCGATCAGCAGCACCCCGCCGATGATGTTGACCAGGCGGATGTGGCGGCGCACCCAGCGCACGCTCGACCCGACCCAGCCGAAGCCGAGCGCGACGAGCACGAACGGCAGCCCGAGCCCGACGCAGTAGGCGACGCCGATCAGCAGCGAGCGCCCGACATCCCCGGTGTTGAGCGCGAGCGACTGCGCGGCCACGAGGGTCGGGCCGATGCACGGGGTCCAGCCGACGGCGAAGACGACGCCGAGCAGCGGGGCGCCGATCAGGCCGGTGCGGGGCTGCCAGGTCGACTTGATCGAGCGCTGCAGGAAGCTGATCTGCCCGATGAAGACGATGCCGAGCAGGATGACGACGACCCCCGCGACGCGCAGGATCATGTCCTGCCAGCGCAGCAGGAACGTGCCGAACGAGCCGAGCACCAGGAAGGCGAGCAGGAACACGACCGAGAAGCCGAGCACGAACAACCCGGCCCCCGCGACCATGCGCTTGCGCGAGCGCGGGGCCCCGCTGGTGACGCCGCTGACGAAGCCGAGGTAGCCCGGCACGAGCGGCAGCACGCACGGCGAGAGGAACGAGATCATGCCCGCGGCGAGCGCGATCGGCAGGGCGAGCCAGAGACCGCCGCTGTAGACGATCTCGCCGGGAGAGCCCACTACTTCGCCTCGGCGAGGGTGTCTTCGATGACCTGCTTCAGCACATCCGGGCTCTGGATGCGTCCACTGAAGCGGGCGGCCACCCGGCCCTCCTGGTCGATCACCAGGGTCGTCGGCACGGCGTTCGCCGAGACGGCGCCGGCGAAGGCGAGCTGCACCTCGTTGTCGCCCGCGTCGAGCAGGGTCGGGTAGGCGAGGTCGTACTTCTTCTCGAAGGTCTGCGCCGTCGCGCCGTCGTCGCGCACGTTCACCCCGAGGAAGCTGACGTCGTCGCCGGCGAGCTCGTCGGAGAGGTCCTTGAGGTCGGGCGCCTCGATGCGGCACGGCCCGCACGAGGCGTACCAGAAGTTCATCACCACGACCTTGCCCTTGAGGCTCGTGCTCGTGATGGTGTCGCCCTCGGGCGTCTCGCCGCCGTACTCGACCGCGGCCTTGCGGTCGTCGGGGGCGAAGGTCTGCGTCGAGCCGTCGGAGGAGACGTAGTTCTTGCCGGCGTTGTCGCGGTAGTCCTTCGACAGGGTGTCGGCCTGCGCCGTGCATCCGGCGAGGGCCAGCGCGGCGACCGCGGCGATCGCGGCGGCGCGCGCCGCGAAGGCGGGGCGGGTTCGGGCGTTCACACGGCTCCCAGATCGGTCGACTGCGCCAGCAAGTCTCGCGCGGGTTCCTGATAGTCGACCTCCACGAAGCGGCCGTCGCGGCGCTCGAGGCTCGTGATGCTCGAGAGGGTGCAGCGGCGCGCGCGCGGGTCGTGGGCCAGGCGCTGGCGGGCGACGGTGCGGGCGACCATCCAGATCGGCAGCTGGTGGCTGACCAGCACGACCTCGCCCGTGTCGACCGAGTTCCAGGCGGTGTCGACGGCGCGCATCATGCGCTCGGCGATCGACGAGAACGCCTCGCCCCAGCTCGGACGCCAGGGGTTCACCAGGTAGGGCCAGTTGCGCACGTCGCGGATCGCGGTGCGCACGTGCGTGCCCTCGAAGCGGTTGTGCGGCTCGATCAGGTCGGCGTCGGCCACGATCTCGAGGCCGTAGCGCTCGGCCCAGGGCGCGGCGCTCTCCTGCGTGCGCTGCAGCGGGCTCGCGACGAGCCGCACGGGCGGATGCGCGGCGTGCGACGCAGCGGCGGCATCCGCCATCCGCTCGCCCAGCTCGCTCAGCCGGTAGCCGGGGATGCGGCCGTAGAGCACCCGGTCGGGATTGTGCACTTCGCCATGACGCACGAGATGGATGCGGTCGGCAGGCACGCGGGAATCCTACGCGCTCGGCGCTGGACGCCCACCCCGGCATCCGCTCTGCGACGGTCCATCGACGGCTCAGTGGCCGGCGAGCACTCCGCCGAGGCGCTCGCGCAGCGCCGCGCTCGGCGCGTTGAGGCCGACCACGCGCGGCTCGATGCCGTGCTGGGCGTAGCGGCGGGTGACCGCGTCGAGCGCGACGACCGTCGACGCATCCCAGATGTGCGAAGCGCTGAGATCGATCTCGACGTCGACGCCCGCACCGCCCGCGGCGCCTCCGGCCGCCTCGTCGGCCGCGTAGTCGAAGCGGCTCACGAGGTCGTTGCTCGAGGCGAAGAACAGCTCCCCCTCGACCCGGTAGCGCACGAGCACGGCATCGCCGGCGGGCTCGACGGCCTCACGGTGCACGGTCGCGAAGCGCGCGACCCGGCGGGCGAAGATCACCGCGGCCACCAGCACGCCGACGCCCACGCCGATCGCGAGGTTGCTCGTCGCGACGACCACCGCGACCGTGACGACCATGACCGTGGTCTCGCCGAGCGGCATCCGCCTCAGAACCGAGGGCCGGATGCTGTGCCAGTCGAAGGTGCCGACCGACACCATCACCATGACCGCCACGAGCGCGGCCATCGGGATGATCGCGACGACGTCGCCGAGCACGACCACGAGGATGAGCAGGAACACCCCTGCCAGGAAGGTCGAGATGCGCGTGCGGGCGCCCGAGGCGCGCACGTTGATCATCGTCTGGCCGATCATGGCGCAGCCGCCCATGCCGCCGAAGACACCCGTGACCAGGTTGGCCACGCCCTGTCCCCACGCCTCACGGGTCGCCGAGGAACGGGTCTCGGTGATCTCGTCGACGAGGCGCGCGGTCATGAGCGACTCGAGCAGTCCGACGACCGCCAGACCGAGCGCGTAGGGCGCGATGATGCCGAGCGTCTCGAGCGTGAACGGCACCTGCGGGATGCCCGGCACGGGCAGTCCGTGCGGCAGCGCCCCCTCGTCGCCGACGGTCGGCACGGCGATCCCGGCGATCAGCACGGCGGCCGTGACGAGCACGATCGCGACGAGCGGCGAGGGCACCGCCTTCGTGAGCTTGGGCAGCAGCACGATCACGGCGATGCCGACGGCGACGAGCGGGTAGACCATCCATGGCACGTCGATGAGGTGCGGCAGCTGGGCGATGAAGATGAGGATCGCGAGCGCGTTCACGAAGCCGACCATGACGCTGCGCGGGACGAAGCGCATGAGCTTGGCGAAGCCGGCGAGGCCGAGCACGATCTGGATGACGCCGCCCAGCAGCACGGCCGCGACCAGGTAGTCGACGCCGTGCGACTTCACGAGCGGCGCGATGACCAGGGCGACGGCGCCGGTCGCGGCCGAGATCATGGCGGGGCGTCCGCCGACGATCGCGATCGTGACGGCCATCGTGAAGCTCGCGAACAAGCCGACGCGCGGGTCGACGCCCGCGATGATCGAGAACGAGATGGCCTCGGGGATGAGGGCGAGGGCCACGACGAGACCGGCGAGCGCCTCGCGGGTCAGCAGGCGCGGCGAGCGCAGGGCGTCGAGCACGCGGGCGGGGGCGGCGGACACGGATGCTCCGTTCGGTACGGTGACGGCGGATGGGCCGCGCTCCGTTGCGCCGCGCATCCACTCTACCGTTACGTAACGTGAGGTTTGAGCCATGAGCGAGCTGAGCGAGCCCAGCGAGGCGATCGCCGCCAGCGCCCCCGCGCCGCGCACCCACCGCATCGGCGAGGTCGCCGAGGCGAACGGGCTCTCGCTGCGTTCGCTGCGCCACTGGGACGAGGTCGGCCTGCTCACCCCGAGCGGCCGCACCGCCGGCGGATTCCGCGAGTACACCGACGCCGACCTCGAGCGCCTGCTGCTCATCCGTCGCATGAAGCCCCTCGGCTACACGCTCGAGCAGATGGGCGAGCTGCTCGCGGTCGTCGACGACGTGGATGCGCCGGGCCGCGCATCCACGCTGGCGACCTGGCTCGACGACGCCCGCACCCGGCAGGAGGACCTGCACCGCAAGGCGGGCATGGCCGACGAGTTCGTCGAGCGACTGGCCGGGGTCGCCGCCGACGCGTCGGTCTGACGCCCGGCCTGGGCCGGCGGCCTGACAGCCCCGGGCGCGGGCGCGGCGCGCGCTCAGTAGACTCGGCCCCCGTGACCGAACGCACTCTCGTCCAGCAGCTCGCCTCCACCCCCGACGGTCCCGTCCGCGTGGCCGGATGGGTCGAGACGGTGCGCGATCAGAAGAAGGTGCAGTTCATCGTGCTGCGCGACGAGTCCGGCGCGGTGCAGCTCGTGCACCCGCGCACCGACGTCGGCGAGAACCCGGTCGACGACCCGATCGCCGCCGAGATCTCGGCCCTCACGCACGGCACCTTCCTCAGCGTCGAGGGCGACCTCAAGGCCGACGAGCGCGTCAAGCTCGGCGGACTCGAGGTCAAGATCCAGTCGCTGGATGTCGCCGGAGCCGCCTTCCCCGAGCCCCCGATCACGGCCGAGTCGTCGATCGACAAGCGCCTCGACTGGCGCTTCCTCGACCTGCGCCGCCCCGAGCAGAACCTCATCGCGCGCGTGCAGACCACGTTCGAGCACGCGCTGCGCACCTGGTGGATCGACAACGACTTCCTCGAGATCCACACCCCGAAGCTCATGGCGAGCGCCTCGGAGAGCCGCGCCGAGCTGTTCGAGGTCGGCTACTTCGAGACCACCGCCTACCTCGCACAGAGCCCGCAGTTCTTCAAGCAGATGGCCCAGCCGGCCGGCTTCGGCAAGGTGTTCGAGATCGCGCCGGCGTTCCGCGCCGACCCGTCGTTCACGAGCCGTCACGCGACCGAGTTCATCAGCGTCGACAGCGAGTTCAGCTGGATCGACTCGCACGAGGACGTCATGGCCGTGCACGAGCAGCTGCTCGTCGCCGGGCTCACTGCGGTCGAGGCCAAGCACGGCGAGGCGATCCAGGAGCTGTTCGGCATCGACCTGCAGGTTCCGACGGCGCCGTTCCCGCGCATCCCGCTCGCCGAGGTGCGCCGCATCGTCGCCGAGGGCGGCTACGAGATCCCGCGCGCCGACGGCGACCTCGACCCCGAGGCCGAGCGCCGCATCAGCGAGTGGGTCAAGGCCAACCACGGCTCCGACTTCGTCTTCGTCACCGACTACGACTCGAGCATCCGCCCCTTCTACCACCAGCGTCATGAGGGCGACGGCTCGATCACCAAGAGCTACGACCTCATCTACAACGGCGCCGAGATCTCGACCGGAGCCCAGCGCGAGCACCGCGTCGACGTGCTGATCGAGCAGGCGAAGGAGAAGGGCCTCGACCCCGAGGAGCTCGAGTTCTACCTCGACTTCTTCCGCCACGGCGTGCCGCCGCACGGCGGCTTCGGCATGGGTCTCGCCCGCGTGATCATGCTGATGCTCGGCCTGCCGTCGATCCGCGAGGTCATCTACCTCTTCCGCGGGCCGAACCGCCTGCAGCCGTAAGCGCCGCATCCCGCACGCGAAAGCCCTCCGTCAGATCTCTGGCGGAGGGCTTTTCGCTGACACGCCGAGTTCTCGCGTGCAGGCGGCGGCGTGTCGCGAGAAACCCTTCCCGCAGAGTGCGGAGGTGACCGTCTCAAGGAGTTGCTGCAACAGGTGGGGCGGATGTTGCTCATGCGCCCCGGGAGTCACAGCAACTCCTTGAGATGGTTCGCCGAAGGCGTCAGGTGTCGAAACGGGATGCGCGCTCGACCGTACGGCCCGCTCCCGCCGACGCGTCCCAGGCGTAGACCTCCGCGCCCTCGACGAACACGCGCTCGGCGCGCGAATTCACGTCGAGCGGATCGCCCGACCAGAGCACGAGGTCGCCGTCGAGCCCCACGGCCAGGGCGCCGATGCGGTCGTCGAGGCCGAGCATCCGCGCCGGGTTGATCGTCAGCGCCTCGAGGGCGGTCTGCGTGGGCAGCCCCTCCTTCACGGCGAGCGACGCCTGGTGCACGAGGAAGTCGATCGGCACGACCGGGTGGTCGGTCGTGATCGCGACCTGCACGCCGGCGCGGGCGAGCGCGGCGAGGTTCTTGATCGCGCGGTCCTTCAGCTCGACCTTCGAGCGGCTCGTGAACATGGGCCCGAAGATGACCGGGATGCCCTTCTCGGCGAGCACGTCGGCGACCTTGTCGCCCTCGGTGCCGTGGTTGATCACGAGCTTGTAGCCGAACTCCTCGGCCAGGCGGACGGCCGTGGCGATGTCGTCGTGACGGTGCACGTGCTGGTCCCAGACCAGGTCGCCGTCGAGCACGGCGGCGAGCGTCTCGAGCGCGAGGTCGCGCTTGAAGGCCTTGCCCTCGGTCGCGGCCTCGGCGCGGGTGGCGGCGTAGTGCCGCGCATCCTCGAAGGCCTGGCGCAGCACGTAGGCGACGCCGAGCCGGGTCGACGGCGTCTGCGACTTGGCGGCGTAGACGCGCTTCGGGTTCTCGCCGAGCGCCGACTTCACACTCACCTCGGGGCGCAGCAGCTGCTCGTCGATCGTGCGGCCGCCCCAGGTCTTGATCGCCACAGTGCGGCCGCCGATCACGTTGCCGCTGCCCGGCTTGACGACGACGCTCGTGATGCCGCCGCGCAGGGCGTCGCGGAATCCCTCGTCGTCGACGTCGATCGCATCCACCGCGCGCACGCCCGCCATGTTCGGCCCGGTCATCTCATTCGTGTCGTTGCCCTCGACGCCGATGCCCTCCTCGTGGATGCCGACGTGGCCGTGCGCCTCGAGGAAGCCGGGCAGCACCCAGCGGCCGCCCGCATCCACGACCGTCGCGCCCTCGGGGATGCCGACCTCGGCGACCGGGCCGAGCGCCGTGATGCGGCCGTGCTCGACGACGATCGCGCCGTCGGCGATCGGCTCGGCGGTCACCGGAATCAGGCGCGCGTTGACGATCGCCAGCGGGGGTCGGCCCGCCGTGGAGGCCGGGCGGTGCGGGAGCGGAGCGGGGGTCGACGTGTCGGAGCTCATGGGCTCCACGCTATTGCGGGGGCGGCGGCGAGCGCTGTGGATGATCCGCTCCCCCGCGCGAGGCCCCTGCCTACACTCGACGGATGGCCCGACGGACGCGCGACGCCCCGGTTCTCGCCTCGGATGTGGTGCGGCACTACATCGCGCTCGGCACGATGTTCGTGCTGTCGCTGCCGCTCGGCTGGGCGCTCGGGGCGGTCGGGCTCGCCCGCCGCGACCCGGTCAGCGTGTCGCTCGTGATCATCCTGGCGCTGTGGGCCGTCATGGCCGTCGTGATGATCGTGCTCGCCACGGTCGCCTTCGGCCGGGCCACCTCGGGCGAGCTGATGCGCGGGCTGCGCGCGACGAATCCGCGGCGCGGCCGGCTCTGGCGGCTGTGGTGGGGGTTCAACGGCGGCGGTGCGATCTACTGGGCCGGCGGCGGCACCGCGACGACCCTGATCGCGCTGCTCGCGATCGCCGTGCTCGGCGGCATCGTCACGTCACCCGGCCTGCTGCTGCTCGGCGGCGTCATCACGATCGCGACCAGCTTCGCGGCCAACATCGTGTCCTACGCCGTGCGCTACGCCCGCGCCTACGCCGAGGAGGGCGGACTCGAGTTCCCGGGCGGCGCCGAGCCGCGCTTCGCCGACTTCGTCTACTTCGCCGCGCAGGTGTCGACCACGTTCGCCGGCTCCGACGTGCAGGTGCGCTCGACGGCGATGCGCAAGATCGTGACGGTGCACAGCATCCTGTCGTTCACCTTCAACACGGTGGTCGTGGCGCTGGGCGTGAGCCTGCTGGTCGGCGGGATCGACTGAGTCGTCGACGACCCGGGATGCGCGGTCCCGCGCGGCCGGGAGCCCCGACCTCAGTCGGCGAGCGGCGACCCGGCGGGGCCGGCCGGGGGCGCGCAGCGCGACGCGCGCGGCGCGCAGCATCTGCCATCCGCCCCGGAACACGAGGTAGCCGGCGCCGCCGACGAGCAGCAGGCCGATCGTCGCCACCGTCACGTCGGGCTTGGGCGCCGAGGGCGTCTCGAGCCACACGCCGATGCCGACGAGCGACAGCGTGACCGCGACGCCGGCGAGGGCCAGCAGGATGCCGAGGCCGAAGCCGACCGCGGCGAGCAGACGTGAGCGACGCATCCCGATTCCCCCTCCGATCGGATGACCAGGCCATGGTCACCCGATCGGTCTACCCCGGTCTACGTCCCCGTTGAGGGGGCGGGATGGAATCGGTCGGCCCGCTCAGCGCGTCGCGGCGGCGGCGAGCGCCGTGCGCAGCCGGTCGGCGTCGACGCGCCAGATCGTGTGCACGCGGTCGTCGACCAGCACGACCGGGATCTCCTCGACGTACTTCTCGTGCAGCTCGGCGTCGTCGAGGATCGACAGCTCGCCGAGCTCGACTCCGGGGAACTCGGGCAGCACGCCCTCGATCACCGAACGGGCGTCGTCGCAGAGGTGACAGCCCGGCTTTCCGATGAGGGTGAGACGCGGCACTCGCCTAGACTAGGCCGACGATGAGCGACGTCACCGGCGAGACCCCGCGCGGTGACGCGGACGCGGATCCGGTCGCGGGCGGATCCTCGAGCGACCGCCCGATCGTCGCCTTCTTCGACGTCGACAACACGCTCATGCGCGGCACGAGCCTGTTCCACGTGGGCGTCGAGGCGTTCCGTCGCAAGGTCATCACCTGGCGCGACATCGCCCCGTTCGCCTGGCACCAGATGCGCTTCACCCGTGTCGGCGAGAACGACGCCCACCTGGCCTCCGCCCGCGAGCGCGCCCTCGAGCTCGTCGCCGGCAAGACGCCCGACGAGATCGCGCACCTGGCCGAGTCGATCTGGGAGGACCGCATCCACCCCCGGCTCTGGCCCGAGACCGTCGCCCTGGCCCAGGAGCACATCGCCAAGGGCCACGAGGTCTGGCTCATCTCGGCGACTCCGTGGGAGGTCGGCGACGTGATCGCCCGTCGCCTCGGACTCACGGGGGCACTGGGCACCCGCGTCGAGGTCGTCGACGGGCAGTACACGGGCAAGCTCGTCGGCCACGTCATGCACGGCGAGCGCAAGGCCGTCGCCGCACGCGAGCTGGTCGGCGCGATCGGCGCCCGACTCGAGGACTGCTGGGCCTACTCCGACAGCCGCAACGACCTGCCGCTGCTCAACCTGGTCGGCAACCGCGTCGTGGTGAACCCGGATGCGCTGCTCGAGCGTCACGCGAGCGAGCACGGCTGGCCGGTGCTGCAGCTCAAGAGCTCGAGCCTGCGCGAGGCGCAGAAGCGGGTGAAGCGCGAGGCGCGGGCGGTGCGCAAGAGCGCGCGGCGCGCATCCCCCACCGCTCCCCTGCAGCACCGCTCCGAAGCCGACGAGGCCTAAGAGGCCCAGGAACGAAGAAGAGCCCCGGACCTGACGGCCCGGGGCTCTCGAAACGACCTAGTCGGTCGTCACTTCTTGTTGCGACGCTGGTGACGCGTCTTGCGAAGCAGCTTGCGGTGCTTCTTCTTCGCCATGCGCTTGCGGCGCTTCTTGATGACGGAACCCATAGTTCACCTCGAATCGTTCGGTTCGCGGACACCCGGGTCCGTGCCGAACCTCGGAAAAGCCAACCGCGACATTCTAGCCGAGGCTGGCCGGGAGCGTTTCCGCCCCGGATGCGGACCGTTCACGACCAGGTCGTGAGGCCCGCGGACGACGTGCGAGCGCTCAGCCGACCTGGCTGTCGCCGAGCCCGATGGCCGACGAGACCGCCGACTCGGGGATGCGGTACGACCGCCCGAAGCGCACGGCCGGCAGCTCGCCCGCGTGCACCATCCGGTACACGGTCATGGTCGACACGCGCATCATCTCCGCCACCTCGGCGACGGTGAGAAAGCGCACGTCGGAGAGTTCCCCTGCCATTCGAGCCCCTGAGTTCCAGCACGCGAGTGCGGTGCGATCCAGTCCACGAGCACGCTGTGACCAGTGTGACTGGAGTGCTCGAGCGTGAGCATAGGGGCAGATGTGGATGCGCGTCTAGGGGTTCCCTCAGCACCTGCTGTGCGCATCCGCCCCCAGTGCAGGTGCCGTCGCGCGGGCGCCGTGACGCAACTCAGCACGAGCCCGCCCACGTGACCCGCGTCGGTCGCCGAGCGCGATCCCTGCTGAGTTGCGTCGTCGAAGCGCGGTGCGCGAGCACGCGCGTCCCGCGAACGCCGCGAGCGCGGGGTTCAGCCGCGCTTCGCCCAGGGCAGCGCCTCGCCCAGCTCGCCGAGCCGCTCCTGCGCGCCGGCCAGCGCCGAGCGCGCGCCGAAGGCGGTCGTGGCGGCGGCGCGGCCGAGCCGGCTGCCGACCTCGGTGCCGGCCCAGGCGGCGTAGACGGGGGCGAGGGGGTCGGGTTCGCGGTCGGCGGCGGTCACGCCCGCGGCCTCGGCGAAGGGGCCGATGAACTGCTCGACCTCGATGAGCGGCTCCGGGTCGAGCCGGTAGTAGCGGTGCTGCCCCTCTTCGCGCACGGTCACGAGTCCGTGCTCGCGCAGCGTCTTGAGGTGCTTCGACACGGTGGGCTGGCTGATGCCGAGCTCGATGACGAGCTGACCCACGCTGATCTCGCCGGCCACGCCGGGGCGGGGTGCGAGCTGCAGGAGCCGCCCGAGCAGCTGTCGTCGGGTGGGGTCTGCGACCACGTCGAAGATGTCCGCCATTCCTCAAACCTAGTCGGGCATCCCTCGGGGATACCATGGCCCGCGTCGTCGGGATGCGCCCGGCCGCACGAGACCCGGGGGTGGCGATGCGCACGAAGCCCGTGCAGCGCGACCCCCTGCTCTACCGCCTGCGCGAGGGCGTCGAGGATTTCGCTGGCTCGACCCCGGCGCGCTTCGCGCTCACGGTGTTCGGCATCCTGATCCTGCTCTTCACCGGCCTGTTCCTGCTGCCGATCTCGACGACCTCGGGCGAGGTGCCGAACCTCATCGACGCCGCGTTCACGGCGGTGTCGGTCATCTGCGTGACGGGCCTCTCGACCGTCGACATGGCGACCTACTGGTCGGGCTGGGGCCATCTGTTCGTGTTCATCGGCGTCGAGATCGGCGGCATCGGCGTGCTCACGCTGGCGTCGATCCTCGGGCTCGTGATCAGCCGCAAGCTGGGCCTGCGCACTCGGCTGATCGCGGCCGGGGATGCGAACCCGCTGCGACTGCGCAAGGGCCCGGTCTCCGAGGGGCAGGCCGTGCGGCTCGGCGAGACCGGAAGCCTGCTGCGCACGGTCGCGCTGAGCGTGCTGGTGATCGAGGCGGGCGTCGCGGCGCTGCTGTTCCCGCGCATGCTCATCCAGGGCGTCGACCCGCTCAGCGCCGCCTGGCAGTCGGTCTACATCTCGGCGATGGCGTTCACGAACACCGGATTCCTGCCGACCTCCGAGGGCCTCGACCCCTACGCGACCGACCCGTGGTTTCTGACGGTGCTGATGATCGGGGTGTTCCTCGGCGCGATCGGCTTCCCGGTGATCTACGTGCTGAGCAGGCATCTGCTGCATCCGCGCCAGTGGTCGCTGCACGTGAAGCTGTCGCTGGTCACCTCGCTGTTCCTGCTAGTGGCCGGCGCCGTCGTGTTCTTCGTGCTCGAGTTCGACAATGCGGCGTCGATGAAGGGCATGGACCCGGGCCAGCGCATCCTGCAGAGCTTCTTCATCTCATCGATGGCGAGGTCGGGCGGATTCGCGACCCTCGACATGCACCAGTTCGACGGGTCGAGCCTGATGGTCATCGACATGCTGATGTTCGTCGGCGGCGGCTCGGCGTCGACCGCCGGCGGCATCAAGGTCACGACGCTGGCGATCCTGTTCCTCGCGGCGTTCGCCGAGGCCAAGGGCGTGGATGACATGGAGGCCTTCGAGCGCCGCATCCCGCCCGATGTGCTGCGGCTGGCGGTGAGCGTGGTGCTGTGGGGCGCCACGACGGTCGCGGTGTCATCGGTGCTGCTGCTGTGGATCACCCCCGATGAGCGGCTGGACTACATCCTGTTCGACGCGATCAGCGCGTTCGCGACCTGCGGACTGTCGACCGGATTCACCGCATCCGCCTCGGAACCGGCACAGTGGATCCTGGCGGCCACCATGTTCTTCGGGCGCATCGGCACGGTGACCCTGGCCGCCGCGCTCGCGTCGTCGACCCGGCGGCAGCTGTTCAGGCGACCGGAAGAGAGGCCCATCGTTGGTTGACAGGATCCCCGCGGATGCGCCGGTGCTCGTCATCGGACTCGGCCGCTTCGGCGCCGCCACCGCCGGTCAGCTCGAGCGGCTCGACCGCGACGTGCTCGTCGTCGACGAGGACGCCGGCCTCGTGCAGAAGTGGTCGGAGCGCGTCACCCACGCCGTGCAGGCGGATGCGCGCTCGATCGACGCCCTGCGCCAGATCGGCGCCGGCGACTTCCCGATCGCGGTGGTCGCGGTGGGCTCGTCGATCGAGGCGAGCGTGCTGATCACGGCGAACCTGGTCGACCTCAAGATCCCGCAGATCTGGGCGAAGGCGATCAGTCAGTCGCACGGCAAGATCCTGTCGCGCATCGGCGCGAACCACGTGATCTACCCCGAGGCCGAGGCCGGCGAGCGCGTCGCGCACCTGGTCAACGGCCGCATGATCGACTTCATCGAGTTCGACGACGACTTCGCGGTCGTCAAGATGTACCCGCCGAAGCCGATCCGCGGCATGTCGCTCGCCGACTCGCAGGTGCGCAAGAAGTTCGGCGTGACGGTCGTGGGCGTCAAGAGCCCCGGCAAGGACTTCACCTACGCGACGCCCGAGACCGTCGTCTCGAACCACGATCTGATCATCGCCAGCGGCAACTCGAAGGACATCGAGCGCTTCGCCCAGAGCTCCTGAGGCGAGCTCTCCAGCCGGGATGCGCGCTCAGCGCCCCTCGGCGATCTCCTGCGTGCGCTGGATCGCGGCCTGGGATGCGCGGGCGAAGAGTCCGGCCAGGTCGCCCGACTCGAGCACCTCGACGGCCTTCTCGGTGGTGCCCTTCGGGCTGGTGACGCGACGGCGCAGCTCGGCCGCATCCACGTCGTCGCCGGCGGCGGCGAGCAGCTCGCTCGCGCCGCGGAACGTGCCCTCGACCATGGTCCTCGCCTGCTCGGCGTCGAAGCCGAGACCGCGGGCGACCTCGATGTACTTCTCGATGAAGAGGAACACGAACGCCGGGCCCGAGCCCGATATCGTCGAGAGCGCGGCGATCTGGTCCTCCTCGACGACGACGACCGAGCCGACGGTCTCGAACAGGCGGGCGACGAGCGCCACGTCGTCGTCGGAGGCGCGCGAGCCGCCCGCGACGCCGGTCACACCGAGCCCGACGGTCGACGGCGTGTTCGGCATCGAGCGCACGACGACGTTCGGAATGCGCTCCTCCATGCTCGCCGCCGTGACGCCGGCGGCGAGGCTGACGACGATCGCATCGGGCTCGAGGTGGTCGCGGATGTCGTCGAGCAGATCGGCGACCATGTAGGGCTTCACGCCGATCAGCACGATCTTCGCGCCCGTCAGCGCGAGCGCGCTGCCCTCGGCGTCGCGCTCGAGGGCGTAGGAGGTCACGCCGTCGCCGGCCAGCGCATCCGCCTTCGCGACCGTGCGGTTGGTGACGCGGATGCCGCCGTCGACATGCACGTCGGGCGAGCGCAGACCGCTGAGGATCGCCCCTCCCATCGAGCCGGCTCCGAGGATCGCGATGGCAGGAAGATCAGTCACTCTCGCAAGTGTAGGTTTGGGGGCACTGTCGAGACGAGACGAGGTGCGGTTCGTGAGCGCGAGCGGTGGCAGCAAGGCGATCCTGGCGGCGATGGGAGCCAACCTCGGCATCGCGATCACGAAGTTCATCGCGTTCCTCTTCTCCGGCTCGAGCTCGATGCTCGCCGAGAGCGTGCACTCGCTCGCCGACACCGCCAACCAGGTGCTGCTGCTGATCGGCGGCCGGCGCGCGAAGAAGGCGGCGGATGCGGAGCACCCGTTCGGCTACGGTCGCGTGCGCTACCTCTACGCCTTCATCGTCTCGATCATCCTGTTCACGATCGGCGGCGTGTTCTCGATCTATGAGGGCATCGAGAAGCTGCAGCACCCGCACGAGCTCGAGAACGTGTGGCTGCCGCTCGTCGTGCTGGGCATCGCGATCGTGCTCGAGGGCTTCTCGCTGCGCACCGCGATCAACGAGTCGCGTCCGTTCAAGGGCGACGGCACCTGGGTGCAGTTCGTGCGGCGCGCGAAGGCGCCCGAGCTGCCGGTCGTGCTGCTCGAGGACACGGCGGCGCTCACCGGCCTCGTCTTCGCCGCACTCGGCGTCGGACTCACCGCGATCACGGGCAACGCCGCATTCGACGCGATCGGGACCCTGCTCATCGGCATCCTGCTGGTGCTCGTGGCGATCATCCTGGGCATCGAGACCAAGAGCCTGCTGATCGGCGAGGGCGCGAGCCCCGAGGAGACCGTGCGCATCCGCGACGCCTTCAACGCCCACCAGCAGGTCGAAGCGCTCATCCACATGAAGACGCTCTACCTCGGCCCCGACGAGCTGCTCGTCGCCGCCAAGGTCGCCCTGCCGCGGGCGACGCGCCTGCCCGAGATCGCCTCGGCGATCAACACGATCGAGTCCGACATCCGCGAGGCCGTGCCGCAGGCGCGCGTGATCTACATCGAGCCCGACATCTACATCCCGTCGGCGGCGGATGCGCCCTCGACCGACCGCATCATCATCAAGTCGGCCGACTGACGCCCCCAGTCCACGGCACGAGGGCCCGGAATCCGGCGCGCTTCCAGGTCGCTCGGGGTCGCGCGTTGCTAGCGTGACCGCATGCCGGGCCGGAGCGAACGCGACACGACCGTGCCCGCGACCCGCGCCCGGCACGGGCGCCAGCGACGCCGCGGCGCCGCGCGCACCATCGCCGGCGTGCTCGCCCTGACCCTCGCGGTCGGCGTGATCAGCGCCGGATCGGTCGCCGCCTTCGCGGTCTACCGCATCTCGAACACGATCTCGAAGAACGCCGTCAGCATCACGCAGGAGGGCCAGAAGCCGCCCAAGGTCGGCGCGATCTCGGGCCCCGTCAACCTGCTGCTCGTCGGCAGCGACTCCGGTGGCGGCAACAGCAGCTACGGCGACCGCGGCGAGAACCTCAACGACGTCACGATCCTGGTGCACATCTCGCCGGTGTCGAAGTCGGTCACGGCCCTCAGCATCCCGCGCGACCTCTACGGCCCCCAGGCCGCCTGCACCCGCGACAACGGCAGCAAGGCCTCGGCCGTCAGCCAGGTCAAGTTCAACGAGGCGCTCTCGCGCGGCGGGCTCGGCTGCGTCGCCGCCGCCGTCACCGGCCTCACGGGCCTGAACGTCGACTACGCCGCCAAGATCGAGTTCGACGGCGTCGTCGCCATGTCGGATGCGGTCGGCGGTGTCGAGGTCTGCCTCGCCACCCCGATCGACGACCCCAAGTCGGGCCTCGACCTGCCGGCGGGGTCGAGCACGATCCAGGGCGCTCAGGCGCTCGCGTTCCTGCGCACCCGCCACGGCCTGCCCGACGGCAGCGACCTCATGCGCATCGGCAACCAGCAGGTCTTCATGTCGGCGCTGATCCGCAAGATCAGGAGCGCCGATACGCTCACCAACCCGGTCACGCTCTACAACCTGGCCACGGCCGCCGCCGACAACATGCAGCTCAGCACCGAGCTCGCGAACAACGAGACGATGATCTCGATCGCCGTCGCGCTGAAGGACATCCCGGCCGACCGCATCTCGTTCGTGCAGTACCCGTCGACGCCGACCTACATCAACGGAGTCAGCGTGACGATCGCCAACAAGCGCGACGCGACGATCCTCACCGACGCCATCGCCGCCGACCAGGCCGTCACGGCCGGCAAGCTGGGCGGGGCTGCGGTCGACAGCGGCGCCTCGGCGGATCCCACGCAGACCGCGTCGCCGGGCGCGAGCGCGTCGGGCGACCCCTCGGGGGCGGCATCCGCCGACCCGAACACCCCCGTCGAGCTGCCGAGCAGCATCACCGGCCAGTCGGCGGCGCAGCAGACCTGCTCGCGCGGTCAGACCGGCTGAGCGGGTCTCCCGACAGCACGTCGCCCGCGCCCCGCAGCGCTCCGCCAGCGCTCCGCCAGCGCCTCGCCGGCGCTCCGCTAGCGCTTCGCGTCGAAGAACCGCTCGAGCACGGCCCCGCACTCGGCCTCGAGCACGCCCGGCACGACCTCGACGCGGTGGTTCTGCCGGCGGTCGCGCAGCAGATCGTGCTGGCTGCCGGCGGCGCCCGCCTTCGCATCCCAGGCCCCGAAGACGACCCGCGGGATGCGCGCCGCGACGATCGCGCCGGCGCAGAGCACGCACGGCTCGAGCGTGACCACGAGCGTCGTGTCGGCCAGGTGCCAGTCGCGGGTCAGCGCGGCCGCGCGCCGGATCGCGACGACCTCGGCGTGCGCCGTCGGATCCTGGTTGAGCTCGCGCTCGTTGCGCCCGGTCGCGAGCAGCTCGCCCGCGCCGTCGAGCAGCACCGCGCCGACCGGCACATCGCCGCCGCGCTCGGCCAGGTCGGCCTCGGCGAGGGCCCGGCGCATCCACGGCTCCCAGATCGCGAGCGACGACTCCACGCGGGTCCGCCCTTCGACTCGAGCTGCTCGGCAACCACTCCGCGCGTCGCACGCGCCGCGCATCCTGACGCCCGGTGGATGCGCGACGCCGTCTCGGCGCCGGCCGCGCGCCGGGTAGCCTGAAGCCTATGCGAGTGCACGTCGCCGACCATCCGCTCATCACCCACAAGCTGACCGTGCTGCGCGACCACCGCACCCCGTCGCCGACGTTCCGCGCGCTGGCCGAGGAGCTCGTCACGCTGCTGGCCTACGAGGCGACCCGCAACGTGCGCGTCGTCGAGGTTCCGGTGCAGACGCCCGTCGCCGAGACCACGGGTCTCGCGATCGCGACGCCGCGGCCGCTGGTGGTGCCGATCCTGCGCGCCGGTCTCGGCATGCTCGAGGGCATGGTGAAGCTCGTGCCGACAGCCGAGGTCGGCTTCCTCGGCATGGTGCGCAATGAGGAGACGCTGCAGCCCGACATCTACGCCGAGCGCCTGCCCGACGACCTCAGCGACCGCCAGTGCTTCGTGCTCGACCCGATGCTCGCCACGGGCGGCTCGCTCATCGCGGCGATCGACTACCTGCTCGACCGCGGCGCGGTCGACGTCACGGCCGTCTGCCTGCTCGCCGCCCCCGAGGGCCTCGAGGCCGTCGAGAAGGCGACCGCCGGCCGCAACGTGACGGTCGTGCTCGGTGCGGTCGACGACCACCTCAACGAGAACGGCTACATCATCCCGGGCCTCGGCGACGCGGGCGACCGCCTCTACGGCGTGGTGTAGCCCGAGCGCGTACCCGCTCCACCTGCTGCGCGTTGCGCGCTGTGCGCGTCGCGCAATGTGACGCCGTGTGACGCGCCCGGTCGCATCCGAGCCGACCGGATGTTGACGAATGTTGCGTGCGTGCATGAAACTTGCGTGCATGACCGCGAACGTGCACGCCCAGACCTCCTTCGAGGCCTTCGGGGATGCCGGCATGATGATGCCGGCGCGTGCGGTCATGTGCTGTCGAATGTGTGCCTGACCAGCGAGACCATCGCCGGGTCCTGCCGATGACCAGCCTCTCGATTCCGAGCATCCCGCTCGTCGAGACGGCGTCCGGCCCGCGGACCCCCGGGTTCTCCGTCCTCATCGGATGGACCCGTCTCCCGCACCAGCACCGCACACCCTCTGAGGCTCATGTCTGACTTCGACACCCCGGCAGCGCCTCAGGCTTCCGAAGGATTCGACACCATGTCCATCGCCGCTCTCGACGACTTCCGCCCGACCACCGCTCCCCGTCTCCGCGCCGTGCCGCAGCCGGCCGCCGAGCCGCTCGCCCCGGTCGCGCCCGCCGCACCGGCCGGCGCCCCCAGCCGCATCCGCGCCGTGCCCGAGGGCACCGAGGCCCGCGGATTCGCTCTCTACATCGGCATCGACGAGGCCAAGGCCCTCGCCGCCGGCACCGACCTCGGCGCCGTCGTGCGCGCGCTCAAGGAGCTCGTGGGCGAGCTCGTTCCCGACGCCGAGAGCTACGCCGCCGTCGCCCTCGCCCCGGCCGGCGCCGGCGGCCGCGACGTGGATGTGGTGCGTCGCGCCCTGCAGGACCCGTCGGCCCAGCCGAAGGCGCGCGTCGAGCCCGAGGCGGCGCCCGAGCCGCGCAGCGGCGTCGTGATCGACATCTCGCGCAAGCGCGTCGTGCTCGACGGCGAGACCGCCCCGCTCACCTACAAGGAGTTCGAGCTGCTGCAGTTCCTGGTGCTGCGCGAGGGCCGCACCGTCGAGCGCGCCGAGATCCTCTCGAGCCTGTGGTCGGAGGGCACCGACGAGGACGTGCCGAACGAGCGCACGATCGACGTGCACGTGCGCCGCCTGCGCTCGAAGCTCGGCGCGTTCGAGGACATCGTTCGCACGGTGCGCGGCTCGGGATACCGCTTCGACCGCCACGCCGACGTCGCGATCCGCTGGGCGTCGACGCCCTCGCCCGACATCTTCTGAGGCCGCGCCGGCTCTGTCCGGTCCGGCACTCAGACCGCGCCGGCCGGTTCCGGTCGCGCGCGCCGCGGCCTAGGGTCGACACCGTGCGACTCATCCGCCTTCACGATCTGCTCGAGCGCGACAGCGCGCATCCCGGCGCCCAGGGGGTGCAGGAGGGCCGGCTGGCCGAGACCGGCACCCGCGCCCGGCTGGTGCGGCTGGATGCCGGCGGCAGCTGGTCGGGTGCGGTCGAGCCCGGTGAGCGCCTCTCGATCGTCGTGGCCGGCGATGTCGTCGCGGGCGCCGAGGGCGTCGAGGTCGCGGCGGGCGCCGCGATCCTGTGGGATGCCGGCGAGCACGCCGAGCTGCGCAGCGTCGACGGCGCGACGATCGTCGTGATCGCGTCGACCGACGGCGAGCCGCTGCCGATCGCCGCGCGCTGACGCGCCTCCCTTCCCGCTCCGTCCTCTCCCGCCCTCCGTCCGCATCCGAAGGAGACACCCATGGCCCACGCGATCGTCTACCGCTCCAACGGCGGACCCGAGGTGCTCGAGTTCGTCGAGATCCCGGATGCGACTCCCGGTGAGGGTCAGGTGGTGGTCGCCGTGCGCGCCGCCGGCGTGAACCCGATCGACGGCAAGCTGCGCTCGGGCATGCGTCCGGCGCCGACCGACGGCAGCGCGCGTCGCATCGGCAGCGACGCCGCCGGCGTCGTGACTGCGGTCGGCGCGGGCGTCGACAGTGTCGCGGTCGGCGACGAGGTCATCGTGGTCAGCGCGGCCGGCGCCTACGCGACCGAGGTCGTCGCCAAGGCCGGACCCAAGCTGCTGCCGAAGCCCGCCGAGCTGGACTGGACCCGCGCGGCCGCCCTCGGCATCCCGACCGGCACGGCGTATCAGTCGGTCACCTCGCTCGGCGTCACCGCGGGCGACACCCTGCTGCTGCACGGAGGCGCGGGCGCGGTCGGGCAGGCCGCGATCCAGTTCGCCGTGCGCGCCGGCGCCCGGGTGATCGCGACCGCGAGCGAACGCAATCACGAGCGTCTCGCCGCGCTCGGCGCGACGCCCGTGGCCTACGGCGCGGGGCTGGCCGACCGCGTGCGCGCGCTCGCGCCCGACGGCGTCACGGTCGCCCTGGATGCGGCGGGCAGTGACGAGGCCATCGCGGTGTCGCTCGAGCTGGTCGCCGACCGCGACCGCATCGGCACGATCGTGCGCGGTGGCGAGGCGGCCGGTTGGGGCATCCGCGCGTGGAGCGGCGGCAGCCCGATCCCGCTCACCGACGAGGAGCAGGCGCTGCGCCTCGCCGGGATCGTGCTCGCCTCCGAGCTCGCGGCCGAGGGCGGCTTCGACATCGAGATCGCCGGCACCTACCCGCTGGGCGAGGCCGCCGACGCCCACCGCGAGAGCGATGCCGGGCACGTGCGCGGCAAGCTCGTGCTGCTGCCCTGACCCGAGGGGCTCAGCCGAGACACGGGATGCGCGGGAATCAGCCGCGCGGACGACGCGCACCCCTCCTGCGACCGACGCCCGAGGCCGCGCGAGCCGCTGTGCTGGGAGCATGACGCACCGCACCGCCGCATCCCGCACCACCACCGCATCCCGCACCGCCGGTACGCGCCCTGCCGCTCGCGCCCGCCGCATCCCGGCCCTCGCCCTCGTCGCCGCGCTGGCGGCAACCGTCGGCGCGACCCTGCTGCTGAGCGGATGCGGCATGTCGCTCAACCCGGTCGGCCGCGCGAACGTGAGCTGGAACGACTACGACACCGCGAAGAAGAGCGACGACGGCTACCGCGTGCCGATGCTCGTGCCCGACGACGCGACCGACATCCGGCTGCGCTACGACCTGCAGACGACGGGCGCGTGGTTCCGCTTCGACAGCGAGACGGGACCGACCGCCGACTACTGCGCGGCCGGGTCGATGCGCGGCGACGGCGGATCGGACGCGAGCTGGTGGCCCGACGAGGTGCCCGACGACGGACTCGTCTGCGGCAACTGGCACGTCTTCCACGACGACGGGCACTGGTACGCCTGGGATGCGCGCTGAGCGTCTCTCTGCGGGAGGGGTTTTCGACGACACGCCGTGCTGACGGGACGGGCCGACGGCGTGTCGCCGAAAACCCCTCCCGCAGACACCTCGCCTGATCCCTTCCTGAGCGCGAGGTGACCGCGCGGCGAGGGCCCGCCGTGGGCGATTAGGCTTGCCTAACCCGCCATGCAGCAGAATTCCGACCAGGTCAGCGCGCCGAAAAGCGCCGCTCCCAGCAGCGACTCCGCCGCATCGTCGGCGACCCCGGGAGGCAGCTCGACGGCCGGAGAAGCGCGCGTCGGCGTCGGCCGCACGCACGGCAAGACGATCCTGCTCGGCGAGCATGCCGTGCTCTACGGCGCTCCCGCGTTCGCTCTGCCGATCCCGGAGCTCGCGGTCGTCGCGACCGCGACCGCGCACGACGAGGACTGGCTCGATTCCAGCGTCTACGCCGGTCCGCTGCGCTCGGCCCCCGACGAGCTCGCCCCGATCGTCGCCGGGCTCGACTCCGCACGTCGTGCCGCCGGTGCACCCGAGGCGACCCTGCGCATCCGGATCGAGAGCGGCATCCCGGTCGCCCGCGGGCTCGGCTCGAGCGCGGCCTCGGCCGGCGCCGTGATCGACGCGGTCGCCGACGCCCTCGGCGCGACCTTCGACGCGCAGACCCGCTTCGACCTCGTGCAGGGCAGCGAGCGCATCGCGCACGGCAGCGCGAGCGGCCTGGATGCGCGCACGACCGTCAGCAGCGCCCCGATCTGGCTCGAGAACGGCGAGGCCATCCCCGCCGCGGTCGGCGCCGAACTCCGCTTCGTGATCGCCGACACCGGCGTCGCCAGCGGCACGCGCGGAGCGGTCGCCGGCGTGCGCGCCCGCCATGACGCCGACCCCGCGGCGGTCGACGCGGCCGTGCGGCGCATCGCCGAGCGCACGCGCGCGGGGCGCATCCACCTGGCTGAGGGCGACGCCGCCACGCTCGGGAGCGACATGGATGCGGTGCACTCCGAGCTGCGCGAGCTCGGCGTCAGCGGCCCCGAGCTCGAGACCCTGGCCACCGCGGCGCGCGCGGCGGGCGCCCTGGGTGCGAAACTGACGGGCGGCGGACGCGGCGGATGCCTGCTCGCACTCGCCGCCGACGCGGACGGCGCGGCGCGGATCGCGGGCGCTCTGCGCGGCGCGGGGGCGGCATCCACCTGGACCGTGCGCCTGCCGCCGACACCGGCCGGGCCGGCGGACGCACCGCCCGCATCCACCGCCGCCGACACCAGCACCAGCACCAGCACCAGCACCAGCACCAGCACCAGGGAGGACCGGACGTGACCACCGCCACGGCGATCGCCCACCCGAACATCGCGCTGATCAAGTACTGGGGCAAGGCCGACGAGGCGATGTCGCTGCCGGCGACGGGGAGCCTGTCGATGACGCTCGACGTGTTCCCGACGCGCACGACCGTCACGGTCGGCGAGGGCGCGGGCGCGGGCAGCAACGCCACCGCTCCCGACACCCTCACCCTCAACGACCGCCCGGCGACCGACGCCGAGCTCGGCCGGGTCACCCGCTTCCTCGACCTCGTGCGCGAGCTCGCCGGCGACGAGCGGCCCGCCGCGGTCGTCAGCACGAACACCGTGCCGACCGGCGCCGGACTCGCCTCCTCGGCGTCCGGCTTCGCCGCCCTCGCCACCGCCGCGGCGGCCGCCTACGGTCTCGACCTCGACGTCCGCGCGCTCAGCCGCCTCGCCCGCCGCGGGTCGGGGTCGGCGTCGCGCAGCATCCCGGGCGGCGTCGCGATCTGGCACGCCGGCGACGACGCCGCGTCGTTCAGCGAGACCGTCGCCGCTCCCCCGCTCGCGATGGTCATCGCGACCGTGGATGCCGGCGAGAAGCACGTGTCGAGTCGCGAGGCCATGCGCCGCACGATCGCCACCTCGCCGTTCTTCCCGGCCTGGGTCACCTCGACCGCCGCGAGCCTGGAGCGCATGGTCGAGGCCTGCGCCGCCGGCGACTTCACGCGCATCGGCGAGCTGACCGAGAGCAACGCGCTGCGCATGCACGCCACGATCCAGAGCGCCGAGCCGCCCATCCGCTACCTCACGGCCGCGTCGACGCGCGTGTTCGATGCGGTCGCCGGGATGCGCGTCGCCGGCCTCGAGGCCTACGCCACCGCCGATGCGGGGCCCAACGTCGTCGTGCTGACGCGCCCCGACGACCGCGAGGCGGTCGCCGCCGAGCTGAGCGCGAACGCGGGGATCGCGCAGCCCGTCACGACCCTGCCGGGACCGGCCGCGCGCCTCGAGAGCGGCGGCGGGGCCGACGCGACCGGGCCCGCCGCATCCGGAGCCGGTACCGCCCCCGGAGCCGGGGCCCCCGCATGATCGAGATGCGCGCCCCCGGCAAGCTCTTCATCGCCGGCGAGTACGCGGTGGTCGAGCCCGGCCAGCCGTCGGTGCTCATCGCCGTCGACCGCTACCTGACCGTCACGCTCACCGAGAGCCGGGATGCGGGCAGCGTGCACTCGCCCGAGTACGGGCAGATCCCGCTCGTCTGGCGCCGCGACGACGACGGGCTCACCCTCGACCGCGAGCACCACCCCTACGACTACGTGATGTCGGTGCTCGCGACGGTCGAGCAGCTGCGCGGCGAGCTCGGCATCCCGGCCCGCTTCTACGACCTGCGCGTGCAGAGCGAGCTCGACGACGCGAGCGGACGCAAGTTCGGCCTCGGCTCGTCGGCCGCCGTCGTGGTCGCGACCGTGCACGCGCTCGACCGCTTCTACGGCCTCGGGCTGACGCGCCGCGAGCGCTTCAAGCTGGGCCTGCTGGCGACGATCCAGGTCAGCCCGAACGCCTCGGGCGGTGACGTCGCCGCCAGCACCTTCGGCGGCTGGATCCGCTACAGCGCCCCCGACCGCTCGGTGCTGCGCGAGCAGCTCGGCGACCGCTCCGTCTCGGCCGTGCTGAACGGCGACGGCTGGGCCGGCTTCGACATGGCGCGCCTCGCGCCGCCGCACGGGCTGCGGCTGCTGGTCGGGTGGACGGGATCTCCCGCATCCACCGAGCGCCTCGTCGGCGGGGTGCGCCGCCGACGCATCGGCGCCGACCTCGACTACCCCGCGTTCCTGCTCGAGAGCCGCGCCTGCGTCGACGACCTCGTCACGGGACTCGACGACGGCGACGACACCCTGGCCCTGGATGCGCTGCGCCGGTCGCGGCGGCTGCTCCAGCGCCTCGGGGCCCAGTCGGGCACCGCGATCGAGACCGACCGCCTGGCCCGACTGTGCGACACGGCCGAGGCCGCCGGAGCCGCGGGCAAGCCCTCGGGCGCGGGCGGCGGCGACTGCGGGATCGTGCTCGCGCCGGCCGACGCCGACCTCACCGGGATGCTGCGCTCGTGGGAGTCGCACGACATCCGCCACCTCACGATCTCCGTGCATCCTCCGGAAGGATCCGTCGATGACTGACAGCACCGCGGGCGCGACGCCCGCCGACGCGCCCGGCACCGCCGCGGCACCCGCCGCCGCGCCCGCCGCCCCCGAATACGACGAGCGCATCACGCCCATCCCGACTCGCTGGGTCGGCCCGATCCGCGTGAGCGGCAACGCCGTCGAGGGCGAGATCGAGGTGCCGCTGGCGACCTACGAGAGCCCGCTCTGGCCCTCGGTCGGCCGCGGCGCGCGCCTCTCGCGCCAGGTCGAGGGCGGCATCGTCGCCACGGTCGTCGGCGAGCGGATGACGCGCTCGGTGCTGCTGCGCGCATCCGGAGCCGGCGCCGCGCACCTCGCGAGTCTCGACCTGCAGCAGCGCTTCGACGAGCTCGCCGCCGTCGTGGCGGCGCAGAGCCGCTTCGCGCAGCTGGTCGAGATGCACCCCGAGATCGTCGGCGACCTGCTGTTCCTGCGCTTCGCGTTCACGACCGGCGACGCCTCGGGCCACAACATGGTCACCGCCGCCTCCGAGGCGCTGCTCGGGGTGATCCTGCAGTGGCATCCCGAGCTCGAGTACGGCTCGATCTCGGGCAACTACTGCAGCGACAAGAAGGCCACCGCCGTCAACGGCATCCTCGGTCGCGGGCGCAGCGTCGTCGCCGAGATGCTCATCCCGGCCGAGCTCGTCGAGACCACCCTGCGCAGCTCGACCCAGCGCATCGTCGACCTCAACACGGGCAAGAACCTCGTCGGCTCGACCATCGCCGGCGCCCTGCGCTCGGCCAACGCGCACTACGCGAACATGCTGCTCGCCTTCTACCTGGCGACGGGTCAGGATGCGGCGAACATCGTCGAGGGCTCGCAGGGCATCACCTTCGCCGAGAACCGCGACGGCGACCTGTACTTCTCGACGACGCTGCCGCATCTCATCGTCGGCACCGTCGGCAACGGCAAGCACCTCGTCGGCGTGAACGCCGCCCTCGAGCGACTGGGATGCCGGGAGGACCGCGAGCCCGGAGCGAACGCCCGCCGCCTGGCCGCGCTGATCGCGGCGAGCGTGCTGTGCGGAGAGATCTCGCTGCTCGCGGCGCAGACGAACCCCGGCGAGCTCATGGCCGCGCACGTGGCCATGGAGCGCGGCGCGAAGCGGGGCCAGGCGTGAGCGGCGGCGTGGGTGGCGGCGTGAGCGAAGCGACGTCGGCGCTTCCCGGACCGGTGCCTGTCGGCATCCTGGATCTCGCCGTCGCGACCGGGCACCACGTGCTCGACCTCGACGACCTGGCGGCGCACAACGGCGTCGACCCGGCGAAGTACCACGTGGGGCTCGGGCAGGACGCGTTCAGCGTGCCCGCCCCCGACGAGGACATCGTCACGATGGGCGCCGCCGCCGCGCTGCCGCTGATCGAGCGGCACGGCGTCGAGGGCATCCGCACGGTGCTGTTCGCGACCGAGTCGGGCGTCGACCAGTCGAAGTCGGCCGCGGTCGTGGCGCACGGGCTGCTCGGCCTGCCGTCGACCGTGCGCGCCGTCGAGCTGAAGCAGGCCTGCTACGGCGGCACCGCGGCGCTCGTCGCGGCGCTCGGCATCGTCGCCCGCGACCCGCGCGAGCGCGTGCTCGTCATCGCGAGCGACGTCGCCCGCTACGACCTCGACTCGGCTGCCGAGCCGACGCAGGGTGCGGGCGCCGTCGCGTTCCTCGTGGGGGCGCATCCGGAGCTCGTCGAGATCGAGCCCGCGTCGGGACTGTTCTCGGCCGACGTCGACGACTTCTGGCGACCCAACGACCGCTCGACCGCGCTCGTCGACGGGCGCCTGTCGGTGACCGCCTACGTGGATGCACTGCTCGGCTCGTGGGACGACCTCGCTGCCCGCGGCGGCCCCGCCCCGCACGAGATCGACCGCTGGCTGCACCACCAGCCCTTCACGAAGATGGCGCTCAAGGCGCACCGCGCCTGGGGCAAGCACGCGGGTGCGGAGACCTCCGACGACGACCTCGCGACGGGCTTCACCTACAACCGGCGCACGGGCAACTCGTACACGGCGTCGGTGTTCCTGGCGCTCGCGGCGCTGCTCGACCTCGACGACGACCTCGACGGCCGCCGCCTCGCGCTGTTCAGCTACGGCTCGGGCAGCGTCGGCGAGCTGCTGACCGGCATCGTGAAGCCGGGCTACCGCACGCTGCGCCGCACGGACGCCGGCTCGGTCGCCGCGACCCTGGATGCGCGCACCCCGATCGCCGTCGGCGACTACCGTGCGCTGCACGCCTCGCACTCGGGCCCCGGATCGGCGTCGAGCCTCGACCGCGAGAACCCGCGCGTGACGACCGGGCCGTTCCGCTTCGCCGGCGTGACGGGCGGCGCCCGCCGCTACGAGCGCACGGCCTGACGCTCCGCGCGGCGCGCCACGCTGTCGTGACGCAATTCAGCACCGACGACGCCCGATGACCCGTGCCGGTCGAGACGGCGCATCCCTGCTGAATTGCGAACCGGGGATTCGAAGGCGCGCAACGCAACTCAGCACCCGGGCGGCGGCATGGCCCGCGCGGGCCGCGGCGGCGCATCCGTGCTGAATTGCGTGACGACAGCACGGATGGGTGGCGCCGGCCGCCGCGACTCATCACGTCGGGCACGCGCCGCGGCGCGCTGCCATCAGCGTCGCTGCGCTTCGCGCGCTCCTCAGGCGCGCAGCGCCAGCGCGAACGGCAGCACGGCGTCCGCGCCCGCCTCGCGGAGGAGGCGTGCGGCGACGGTGAAGGTCCAGCGGCTGTCGGCGAGGTCGTCGACCAGCAGCACGGGCCCGGCGGTGTCGGCGAGCGCCGCGCGCAGCTCCTCGCCGACGCGGAACGCCGACCACACCCCGGCGAGCCGCCCGACGCTCGGTCCGCCCGCGCCGGCGGGTGACTGCGTCGGGTCGGGCGACGTCGACTCGAGCGCGCCGAGCAGCGGCAGCCGGCCGAGCTCCGAGATCGCGTGTGCGAGCGACCCGACGAGCTGCGGATGCGCGGCGCTCGGCATGGCGACGACGCCCACCGGGCGCTCGGCCCAGTCCCAGTCTTTGAGCACCGCGACCGCGGCATCCACCAGGGTGCGCGGCACCGGCCCGTCGGCGACGCCCGGTGCGAAGAGCTCGCGCAGCGGTCCGCCCCAGCCGAGGTCGGTGAGCCGGGCGACCGCGCGCCCCTCCTCGGGGCGCTCGGTCGGCGGGATGTTGCCCTTGACCGGGATGCCGCGGCTGGCCGCGCCGGTCGGCCACTGCTTGCGCGCCTCGAGGGCGACCCCGACCTGGTCGAGCGCGGCGGTCGCGGCGGCGGTCGACGCCGAGGACACCTCGCTCGCGAACCACGCGCCCGTGCAGCTGTCGCAGCGACCGCACGGCGCGGCGCTCTCGTCGTCGAGCGCGCGCTGCAGGAACTCCATGCGGCACTGGCCGGCGGGCAGCGCCTCGTAGTCGAGCATGTGCTGCTGCTCGGCCCGGCGCGCGACCGCGATGCGCTCGTAGCGCTCGGCGTCGTAGGTCCACGGGCGGCCCGTGCTGACCCAGCCCCCGCGCACCCGGTCGACAGCTCCGTCGACATCGAGCACCTTGAGCAGCAGCTCGAGCCGGCTGCGCTTCACGTCGACGAGCGCCTCGAGCGCGGGCGTCGAGGTCGGCCGCTCGGGCTCGAGCGCGGCCAGCACGGCGTCGGCGCTGGCCCGGGTCGGCATGCTCGCGGTCGCGAAGTACTCCCAGATCGCCTCGTCTTCGGTGCCCGGCAGCAGCAGCACGTCGGCGGATGCGGTGGCCCGGCCGGCGCGGCCGACCTGCTGGTAGTAGGCGACCGGCGACGACGGCGCCCCGAGATGCACCACGAACCCGAGGTCGGGCTTGTCGAAGCCCATGCCGAGCGCGCTGGTCGCGACGAGCGCCTTGACCCGGTTCTGCTTCAGCGCGAGCTCCGCCTCCTCGCGCTCGGCGTTCTCGGTCTGCCCCGTGTAGGCGAGCACGTCGTAGCCGGCCTCGCGCAGCAGCCGGGTCGTGTCGGCGGCGGCGCTGACGGTGAGCGCGTAGACGATGCCGCTGCCCGGCAGCTCGCGCAGGTGCTCCACGAGCCAGCCGAGTCGGCTGCGCTGGTCGGGCGTGCGCAGCACCCCGAGGCGCAGGGATGCGCGGGCGAGCGGCCCGCGGATGGTGAGCACTGCATCCGTCCCGCCCAGCTGCTCGGTGACGTCGTCGACGACGCGGCCGTTCGCCGTCGCCGTGGTCGCGAGCACCGGGGTGTCGCCGAGCTCGACCACGAGGTCGCGCAGCCGCCGGTAGTCGGGGCGGAAGTCGTGCCCCCAGTCGGAGATGCAGTGCGCCTCGTCGATCACGAGCAGTCCCGTGCGCGCCGCGAGCGCGGGCAGCTGGGTGTCGCGGAAGTCGGGGTTGTTGAGCCGCTCGGGCGACACCAGCAGCACGTCGATCTCGTCGGCCGCGAGGCGCTCGCGGATCGCATCCCAGTCGTGCTGGTTGCTGGAGTCGATGGATGCCGCCCGCACCCCGGCCCGCGCGGCCGCGGCGACCTGGTCGCGCATGAGCGCGAGCAGCGGCGACACGAGCAGGGTCGGTCCGGCGCCGCGATCGCGCAGCAGCCGGGTGGCGACGAAGTAGACGGCCGACTTGCCCCATCCGGTGCGCTGCACCACGAGTGCACGGCGCGACTCGTCGACGATCGCCGAGATCGCCTCGAACTGCCCGTCGTGGAAGTCGGCGTCGGGCGACCCGACGAGCGCGCGCAGCGTCGCGAGCGCGGCGGCACGGGTGTCGGAGGTCGTGGACGCGGTCGTGTCGGGCGCGGAGGGCGCGGCGGTCTCGGTCACGCCTCGAGCGTGGCAGACGCCGGCGACATCGGCCTGGATGCGCGTCCACCCCGCGTCCGACGCCGCCCAGCAACTCCGCGAGCCCAGCGCCCCGCCGCCTCCGCCGCCTACCGTGGAGCATGCTCACCGACGTCGACCGCGCCCTGCTCTCCCGCCCGCTGCACGCCTTCGTCGCGACCGTGGCGAAGCCCGACCGGTTGCCGGCGCCGCGCCCGGTCTGGTTCGACCTGACGGCCGGGGGCGACATCCAGCTGTTCTCGTCGCCGTCGACGGCGCGGGTCGCCCGGCTGCGCGCCGTGCCGCGCGCCACGGCCGTCGTGGCCGCGCCGACGGGCGAGCCCGAGCGCTGGGTCGCGGTCGAGGGCGACGTGACCCTGCACTCCGAGGGAGCGCTCGAGCTGGCCGAGACGCTCGCGCACCGCTACTGGGGCGACGAGCTCGCACCCGAGCACCAGGCGGTGCTCGACGAGTGGCGCGGCCTCGAGTGGGTGCGCATCGTGATCCACCCGACCGCGGTGAAGCGCTCGGCCGACTGACGCGCGGCGCCCCAGCCGGCGCGCCCGCGCCGATCCGGAGGGGCCCGCGGGGCGCCGACGCCCGCGTGCCCGTCCCGGCTCAGCGCGCCCGACGCAGCAGCACGCTGAGCCGGATCGCCGCGATCAGGAAGAACACGCCGCCGACCAGGGCGTAGCCTCCGATCCCCGTCGCGCTCGCCGCGCCACCGAGACCCTGCACGAGGAAGCCGGTTCCCGCGAGCACCGAGATGCCCCCGCTGAGGATGAGCGGCACCTGCCCGCCGGAGCGCCGCCGCAGCACCGCGGTGACCAGCTGGGTCACGCCCGACAGCACGGCCCAGACGCCCCAGACGGCGAGCACCGCGCCGACCGACGAGGCGGCGGCGATCCCGAGCGCGATCGCGGCGACGACGCTCATCACGACGTTGAGCCACTCCGCGAGGTGCGGTGAAGCGGCACCTGCGCCCGCGTCCTCTGCCCCGCCTGCCCGCAGCTGCCAGAGCACGGCGGCGGCGTCGACGAGCGGGTACACGACCACGAGCACGCCGAGCAGGATGTCGGGTGCGGCACCCGCGGCGGAGATCGCGATGAGCACGGCGGCCCACACGACGGCGAAGCCGAAGCGCACGAAGTAGAGGCGGCGGAGCGCCGGGGCGAGGGCCGTCGCCGAGGCGGCGGCGGCAGTCGGGGTGTCGGTCGTCATGAGGGGTCCTTGTCCGATGGGGGATGTATAGTTACTAGTACGTCTACCTATGCATCCTAGGCTGACGCCGAGCCCCGCCGCAAGCAGCACGGTCGGCGGCGATCCCCCAGCACCCGAGACCTGGAGCATCCGATGCCCGCCGACAGCGCCGCCAGCGCCGCCCGCACCGCCAGCGCCGCCCGCGCGACCGACGCGGCGACGACGCCCGGCCCCCGCGCCGCCTCGACCCGCGAGCGCATCCTCGACGCGGCCACCGCGCGCTTCTACGAGCAGGGCATCCGGGCGACGAGCGCCGACCGCGTGATCGACGACGTCGGCATCACGAAGGTCACCTTCTACCGCCACTTCCGCACCAAGAGCGACCTCGTCGTCGCCTACCTGCAGCGGCAGGCCGAGGGCGAGCGCGAGTGGATGCGCACCGCCCGCTCCGACGGGGACCCCGTCGCCTCGCTGCACGCTCTCGCCGCCGGGATCGGCGCGGCGAGCTGCCGTCCGGGGTTCCGCGGCTGCCCCTTCATCAACGCGGCGGCCGAGTTCGCCGACGCCGACGACCCGGTGCGCGCGGCCGTCGAGGAGCATCGCCGCTGGACAGCCGAGGAGTTCGCCGCGATCGCGACCGAGGCCGACGTCGACGACCCCGAAGCGGTCGCCGGCCAGCTGCAGCTGCTGCGCGATGGCGCCATGGTCAACGGCTACCTGAGCGACCCCGCGGCGATCGCCGGCGCACTCGACGCCGCGTTCACCGCCGTGCTCGCCCGCGCATCCGGACACGATTCCGCACGCTCGGCGAACACCCAGGAAAAATAACGAACAGATAACTAGACGTCGTTACCTCGCCGTTATACATTTCAAGCAGCGCCGGTTGTTTGCTGTGGCAGCCGGAGCGAATGTGATTGCAGGACACTCTTGGTGCAAGGGAAGAGGGCCGGCCGCTCGCCTCTGCGGCCGGCCCTCGAATCTGCCCGGGGCAGGTCAACGGATTCACCGTGACGACCTTCCGGCACCTGTCCGAGCGCTGATCGCCCGCCCTCGCGTCACCCGTCAGCCGTAGGGTTGTCGCATGTCCGAGCGACCCGACTCCGCCTCGGCCGACGCGCCGACGACGGCGCCGGCCACGACCTCGAACGCCGACCCCGCGGCCGCCGCTGCCGCGGCCCCCGCCGCCACCTCGCGCCGCACCGACGCGGTCGCCGCGTGGGAGAGCCTCTACCGCGCCCAGGTCAGCGTGCTGCGACACATCCGCTCCCGCTTCCCCGAGGGCGTCAGCTTCACCGAGTACGACGTGCTGTTCACGCTCTCCCGGGCGCCCGGCCGGGCCCTGCGCATCCGGGATCTGAACCGCCACCTGCTACTGACCCAGCCGAGCGTCAGCCGCCTGCTCGACCGCCTGGTCGCCCGCGGCCTGGTCAGCAAGTGCACCGACCCGGATGACGCGCGCGGCACGATCGCGACCCTCACCGACGAGGGCTACACGCTGTTCCGTCGCGTCGGGGCCGAGCACGGCCGCGATATCGCGGACCGCATGCTCACCTCGCTCGACGACGACGAGCTCGCCGAGCTGCGGCGCCTCAGCGACAAGCTGCGCGGCTCCAGCTCGCCCGAGCGACCCGACGACGTGGATGCGGTGCCCCCGCCGCCCGCGACGGCCGACTCCGGAGCCGCGTGAGCCCGCGCCATCCCGCCCTCGTCTGGCTGCGCGACGACCTGCGCCTGGCCGACAACCCGGCCCTGCGCGCCGCGGTCGACTCCGACCGTCCGGTCGTCGTGCTGTTCGTGCTCGACGACGACAGCCGCGAGGTGCGTCCGCTCGGCGGGGCGAGCCGCTGGTGGCTGCACCACAGCCTCGCGGCGCTGCAGCAGCGGCTCGAGGACCGCGGCGGCTCGCTCACGCTCCGCCGCGGCAAGGCCGAGGACGTCGTGCCGGCCGTCGTCGCCGAGACGCACGCCGAGGCGGTGTTCTGGAACCGCCGCTACGGCGCGGCCCGCGAGATCGACGCCCGCCTGAAGACCCGCCTGCGCGACGACGGCCTCGAGGTCGCGAGCTTCGGCGCGAATCTGCTGGTCGAGCCGTGGGAGGTCACGACCGGGCAGGGCGAGCCCTTCAAGGTATTCACGCCGTTCTGGAAGGCCGCGCAGGAGCGCCCGTTCCGCGACGCGGTGCCCGAGCCGCGGCAGATCGATGGGCGGCGCGCCGACGGCGACCGCCTCGACGGCTGGGGGCTGCTGCCGACGCATCCCGACTGGGCCGGCGGCCTGCGCGAGACCTGGGAGCCCGGCGAGCTCGGCGCCCGCCACCGCCTCGAGGCGTTCGTCGAGGACCGCCTCGCCGACTACCACCGCCGCGACGAGCCCGCCGTCGAGGCGACCAGCGGACTCAGCCCGCACCTGCGCTTCGGCGAGATCAGCCCCATCCAGATCTGGGATCGACTGCACGGCGAGCTCGACGACGCCGCCCGCCGCAACCGGGCCAAGTTCCTCAGCGAGCTCGGCTGGCGCGAGTTCAACCACAGCATCCTGTTCCAGCAGCCGAAGCTGCACACCGACAACTACCGCCCCGACTGGGATGCCTTCCCCTGGGAGAAGCCGCACCCGGCCGAGCTCGAGGCCTGGCAGCAGGGGCGCACCGGCATCCCCCTCGTCGACGCCGGGATGCGCGAGCTCTGGCACACCGGATACATGCACAACCGCGTGCGCATGGTCGTCGCGAGCCTGCTCGTGAAGAACCTGCTGATCGACTGGCGCGTGGGCGAGCAGTGGTTCTGGGACACGCTCGTCGACGCCGACGAGGCCAGCAATCCCGGCAACTGGCAGTGGGTGGCCGGCAGCGGGGCGGATGCGGCACCCTACTTCCGCGTGTTCAATCCCGAGCTGCAGCGCGAGAAGTTCGACAAGCACGACCGTTACGTGAAGCGGTGGGTGCCCGAACTCGGCACCGACGAGTACCCCGAGCCGATCGTCGACCTCAAGCAGTCGCGCCAGGCCGCCCTCGACGCCTACGCGCACCTGCGCAACAGCTGACCCGGGCGTGATCGCGCCCCCGCCGGCCGAGGCCGACGGGGGCGCGATCAGACGCGACGGACGCGGGGTGACCGCATCCGGATCAGATCATCCCGGGTAGCTGACGACCCGGCTCGGCGTCGTGTTGCCCGCCGGGTTCGGCACGGGACCTCCGACGTCGTTCACGACGTGGTTGATCGTGCCGACATCGCCGAGCGACACCGTGAACAGGTTGTGTCCGCGCACGCCCGCGGCGTTCGGGAACTCGAAGCCGCGGTCGGCGACGACCGAGGGGTTCACGTTGAAGAACGAGTACACCCCGCCGCCCCAGATCTCGTGGCTGGTCACGCCGTCGGCGACCTTGTAGGCCGCATAGCCGGCGCCCGTCGGGCTCTGCCACGACGCATTGTCGGGCACGTCGTAGGGCAGCTCGTTCTGGAAGAAGATCGTGCGACCGCGCTCGCCGTTCCAGATCACCTCGTGCTTCTGGTAGTGCTCGACGAACAGTCCGGTGGCGAGCACGTCGTCGCCGTCGACCTGCACGCCGGTCGCGCCCTGGTTGACGTTCCAGCCGGTCGGGGCGCCGCCGTGGTCGGCGCGCCAGGCCCAGATGTGGTCGATGACCGTGTCGTCGGCGTTGACCTGCAGGGTCGTGGTCGCGTTGCCCTGGATGCTCGATCCGATGCGCACGAACACGTCCTGGATCGTCTGCGGGTCGGCCGCGTGGTCGGTGTGCGATCCGGCGGTGCCGAGGCGGATCAGCTGGTCGCTGTTCTGCTGTCCCGCATCCACGACGAGGCTCGAGATGTTCACGCCGTCGACGTCGGCGGTCGTGAGCACCGCGTTGCCGTTGGTCGGCGTGAGCGTCGGGAAGCCGATACCCGTCACGACGGTGCCCGGGCGGGTCACGTCGATGGGCGCATCCAGCTGGTAGGTGCCCGGGGTGAAGAACAGGTTCAGACCCTGGTCGAGCGCCGCGTTGAGCGTGGATGCGCTGTCACCCGGGTGCGCGACGTAGAAGTCGCGCATCGGGATGTCGGTGCCCGGCGTGTTCGGCCACGAGACGCCGCTGCGGTCGTGCTGCAGCGAGGGCACGAAGACGTGGTACTTGCCGGCGTCGTCGATGTAGAGGTACGGCTTCTCGCGCACCGTCGGGGTGCTGTCGAGGGTCGTGTAGCTCTTCGAGAAGTCGTTCGCCGGGGCGCCGTTCACGCCCGAGAAGACCATGTTCCAGTTGCCGCCCTGCCACGCGCCGAGCGACGAGTCGCGGGTGTACCACTGCTGCTGCGAGCCGGAGGTGACGGTGCCGTCGACCTTGCTGTCGGCGATGTAGCCGCCCGACGAGTAGCCCTGGCCGTTGTCCTGGTTCGAGGGCCCCATCGTCAGGTCGCCCTGGATGTGCACACGGCGCATCGGCGCGGCCTGCGAGACCGCCCAGCGGTCGGTGCCGCCGTCGGGGATGATCGCGATGTTCTCGACCGAGCGCCAGAAGTTCTGGGTGGCGTTCGACTGGTCGCCGTAGTTCCAGCCCGAGTCGACGTTGACCGCGCCGGTGAGCTTGACGTCGTCGGGGTTCTTGCCGAGTCCGGCGACCGAGGTGTAGAAGCCCAGGTTCGCCCAGACGCGGCCGTAGTCGCCGGGCTTGAACAGGAAGGCGTAGCGCTGCGAGCCGAACTGCGCATCCGGGTTCAGCAGCTGGGCGTTGAAGGCCGCATCCACGTCGCCCTGGATCGTCGCCGCCGGCGTCGACGGGTCGTAGATCTTGACGCTGCTGCCGAAATCGGGCGTGTCGCTGGTGTCGACCGCCTGCGCCGAAAGGGCGGGCGTGATGGCGCCCGCCAGGCCGACCGCCGCGGCCGCGACGAGCGCGAGCCGCCGCGTGGGCATGCTTCTTCTTCTGGTCTGATTCACGAGGTCTCCCCTTCTCGTGGCAGCTCCGTCGCTGCCGCGGCTCCGTTGCCGCCCTGACACCCTAGGGGACGCACGACCCCCGAATGGGGGTCATTCAGGGGTTATTCGGACAGGGTTGTGCGACGAGGCCGTCGCAACTCAGCACGAGACGCCGCAGACAGCCGGCTTCGGCCGGCAGGGGCGCCGGATGCTGAATTGCGAATCGCGACGGGCGCTCAGACGCCCGGGCGGCCGCCGATGAGCATGATCGCTCGGGCCGCCGCCTGCACAGCCGACTGCATCGCCGGCTCGAGCCGCTGATCGTCGATCCACGTGCTGAGGAACCCGGCGGCGAAGGCGTCGCCGGCGCCCGTGGGATCGACGACGCGCACGGAGGGGGCCGGCACGCGCACGATCGGCGAGCCCGAGCGGTGCTGGCCCATCGCCCCCTCGGCGCCGAGGGTCAGCACGACCGTCTCGGCGATGTCGTGGAAGGCCGCGATCATCCGCTCGGGGCTCGACTCGCCCGTCAGCAGCTCGCCCTCTTCGAGGTTCGGGAAGATCACCGAGGCGCCGCGGGAGGCCTCGAGGAACGCCTCGACGCCGAAGTCGCGCATGTAGTCGGGCGAGCTCGGATTGACCACGACCGGCACGCCGGCGGCGGTCGAGCGGTCGATCACGTCGCGGGCGCCCGAGACGCCGAAGCCGTCGACGAAGCTGTAGGCGCTGAGATGCACGGCCGCGGCCTCGGCGAGCAGCTCGGGCGTCACGGCCGCCGGCGAGAGCAGCGCGTTCGCCCCGCGCTCGGTGAACATCGTCGGGTCCTGGCCGCGCTCGACGATGATGATGATCGTGCCGGTGGTCATGCCGACCTCGCGCTGCAGGCGCGGCGTGACCCCGGCATCCTCGAGCTCGGCGACGTAGCGGTCGTAGTCGGCCGAGCCGATCGCGCCGACCAGGTCGACGCCGACGCCGAGCGAGGCGAGCCACGCCGCGGTGTTGGCGGCGCTGCCACCGGGGCGGAAGCGCACGGTCGAGGGCGTGTCGGAGCTCGGCCGGACGCTGTGGTGCGGTGAGACGAGGATGTCGTGATTGACATCGCCGACCGCGATCACCCGGCGCGTCATTGCCGAGGGTGACTCAGGGGTGAGAACTGGTGCATCCCGAGAACGCTATCGGGCCGGATGCGATGGAGGACAGACCGAACGGCCGCGACACGCCTCCGCCGCGTAACCCCAGCGGGTGACGCGGCGGAGAGGGCCCAGGCCCGGGCGCGGGTACGGCGGCGACGGATCGTGCGGTCGCGCATCCGGGCCGACCGCGGATCAGACGACGATCTTGCGCGGGTTGAACAGCCCGTCGGGATCGGCCGACGAGAACAGCCCGCTCATGACCGCGACGCCCTCGGTCGAGATGTCCTGCTCGAGCCACGGCGCGTGCTCGAGGCCGACGCCGTGGTGGTGCGAGATCGTGCCGCCGGCGTCGATGAACGCCTGCTGGATCGCCTGCTTGACGATGTCGTACTCGCCCAGCGGGTCGTCGCCCATCACGAACGCGAAGGTGAAGTAGAGGCACGCGCCCGAGTGGTACGAGTGCGAGAGGTGCGACATGATCCAGCCCTGGCGGCCGATCTGCTCGTAGGCGCCGTTGGCCGCCGCGTAGACGGCGTCGTGCACGCCGATGAGCTTCGACCACGGCGCCGCCGTCTCCGACACGTCGCCCGCGGCGCCCATGTCGAGCAGGAAGTCGCGCAGGTAGGGGGTGTCGAACTTCTTCTGGTCGTAGAGCACGCCCGGGCCGGTTCCGACGCCGAGCCCCGAGTTCTTCTTCACGATCCTGTCGACGATCGCCTTGGTGCGCTTCACGTGCTCGGGCGAGCCCTCGAAGCCGATGAACGAGAGGCAGACCTCGCCCGGCTTCCAGCCGCGGCCCTCGAGGAACGAGAACAGCGAGTCCTGCACGAACTTCGAGACGCCCTTCGACTCCTTGCTCGTCGCGAGCGAGAAGCCGGTCTCGTTGCCGTCGGAGACGCGCGTGACGCTCGGCGCGGCGTCGCTCTCGGAGATCTGGCGCATCGCCTCGATGGCGTGATTCCAGTTCTTGAAGAAGTAGGCGTGGATGACGCGCTTCTCGGGCACGCGGTGCACCTGCACGGTCGCCTCGGTGATCACGCCGAGGCGACCCTCGCTGCCGACGATCATCTCGCGCACGCTCGGTCCGGTGGATGCGCTGGGGATCGCCCGGATCACCAGGGTGCCGTTCGGGCGCACCACGCGGAAGCCGCGCACGATGTCGGCGATGTCGCCGTACTTGTCCGACTGCATGCCGCTCGAGCGGGTCGCGATCCAGCCGCCGAGGGTCGAGTGCGTGAAGCTGTCGGGGAAGTGCCCCAGCGTCCAGCCGCGCTCGGCCAGCTGCGCCTCGAGGTCGGGGCCGAGGGCTCCGGCCTGGATGCGAGCCAGGCCCGACTCCTCGTCGATGTCGATGAGCTGGCGCAGACGGCCGAGGTCGAGCGAGATCACGGGGCGCGTCTCGTCGGCGTGCGGCTCGAGGCTGCCGGCGATGTTGCTGCCGCCGCCGAAGGGGATCAGCACCGCGCCGGACTTCACCGCCGCGGCGACCACGCCGGCCACCGCATCCTCGTCGGCCGGATAGACCACGACGTCGGGCGCGCGATCGATCTTCAGAGCCCGGATGCGCACCAGGTCGCGCAGGCTCTTGCCGAAGGTGTGCACGACGCGGTCGAGCTTGTCGGTCGTGACGTTCTCGTCGCCGACGGCCTTCTTCAGAGCGGTGATCAGCGCGGCGGGGGCGACCGAGTCGGCCACCTGCACATCGGCGAAGTCGGGCTTCTCGGTGCGCTCGGCCGTGTTCAGGTCGAGCCCCACCGCCTTCAGCACGAAGGGCGCGAAGCCGGGCTTGTCCTCGTGGTGGAACGCGACGCCGTCGACGCCCCATCCCCACCACTTCATGTGCTTGACGTCGGTCATCGAGCGGTCCCTTCGGGTGTCTCGGAGGTCGGGGTCTCGGGCTTCGGGGTCTCGGGCTTCTTGCGCGAGCGGAGGCGGGATTCCTTGGGCTTCTTCGGCGGCTTGGGCCCGCGCGGCGGCAGGGGCTTCGGCGGGATGCCGGGCGCGATGCCGTGCAGCTCGGCCGCCACCTCGGCGCCGAGGATGCCGTCGCGCTCGGCCACGATCATGCGGGCGATCTCGTCGCGCACGCGCTCCATGAAGTCGGCGGCGCTCTCGTCGTCACCGGGACGCATCGGGTCGCCGATCACCATGCCGACCGGCATGCGGCCGGGCCCCGGCCACTTCGAGCCGCGGGGATGCGCGAGCCCGGCCCCGATCAGCGCGATCGGCACGCACGGGGCCCCCACCGAGCGGGCGATCGCCGCCGCACCCGGGTTGAAGGCGCCGAGCGAGCGGCCGCCGTCACGCGAGCGGGTCGCCTCGGGGAACACCAGCAGCGAGACGCCGCGCTGCACGAGCACCTTCGCGCTCTCGCCGCGACGCTGGCCGCCGCTGCGCTCCACCGCGAAGGCGTTGAAGAAGAGCTTCGTGAGGCCGCGGCGCCACCACACGTCGAAGAAGTAGTCGGCCGCGACGCCGGTCGAGAGGGTGCGCGCCTGCTTCCAGGGCAGACCGCCCATGATGAGCGGCGCATCCAGGTGGCTGGAGTGGTTGGCGACCACGACGAACGAGCCGTCGAGCTTCTTGACCTTCTCGCGACCGATGACCGTGACCTTCGTCACCGTCCACACGACGGGCTTCAGGATGAGGCGCTGGGCCACGAAGCGGGCCGCCGCCTGGGGTCGCGAGGTGAAGCGATCGCGCTTCATCGCTGCCATCGGCATCCCTTCTCGACGGATCGCTGATCCGCCTGCGGTCATTCCTTCAGACTATCGCGGCGGCCGGACGAAATCTTCCGCGAGATCGCCCGCACGGCGGCCTTCGGCAGGTGGCGGAGCAACCAGATGAGCACCTTGTACCGAACACTCGGCAGAGAGATCACCCGACCGCGCTCCACGTCGCGCAGGCACGTCGCGACGAGGGGTTCGGCGTCGAGCCAGAGGAAGTTCGGGATGCTGGACTTGGGAATGCCCGCACGCTCATGGAATTCGGTGTGCACCCACCCGGGGCAGAGCGCCGTGGCCGTGACGCCGGTGCCGTGGAGCTCGTTCGCGAGCCCCTCGGTGTACGAGGTGACCCACGCCTTGATGGAGCTGTATGCCCCCATCGTGATGAAGCCGGCCGTGCTCGAGACGTTGACGATCGCCCCGCGACCCCGCGCGCGCATCGCGCGCCCGGCGGCGCCGCCGAGCACCAGCACCGCGCGCACCATGACCTCGAAGGCGCGGTCGTGATCCTCGATCGAGCGCGACGTGAGCTTGGTGTGCACGCTGAAGCCGGCGTTGTTGACCAGCAGGTCGATCGGGCGCTCCGCATCCTCGATGCGGGTGGCGACCCGGTCGACGTCGGCGCGGTTCGCCAGGTCGGCGGGAAGCACCTCGACCTGCCGGCCGAGAGCGCGGAGCTCGTTCGCGACCTCCTCCAGGCGCGCGGCATCGCGCGCGACCAGAACCAGATCGTCGCCCCGCTGAGCGAGGGCGCGAGCGAAGGCGGCTCCGATACCCGAGGTGCCGCCGGTGACCAGAGCAGTGACCATGCCCGTTACGATACGGTGCGGGCCGATTGCGCGCGCACGCGCCTGCGCGCGGGAGAGCGAACGGAATCATGACGACGAACGACGAGACGACGATCGCCCCGGCGGCGACCGCCTTCGACGTGAGCGAGTTCGCCCGCACGGCCAAGGGCTTCCACCGCGACGAGCTCGACCTCGAGCAGTTCGAGCAGCACGGGCTCGAGCCCGACGCCGCCCGACTGCTGCGCGTGCTGCGCGACCTGGAGCGCTCGACGATGGCCCGGATGCGCAACCTCCTGGTGACCGCGACGCACAAGGACGCGCGAGTGACCGCCTTCCTCACCACCTGGGCCTACGAGAAGTTCTGGCTGGCCGACGCCCTCGACGCCGTGCTCGAGGCGAGCAGGGCCGAAGAGGACCTGCCTGCCGACGAGGGCCACCACCGCCTGACGGTGAGCGAGCGCCGCGACCGCCGCGGAACCATCCGCCGCGCCATCTCGGCGAACTTCGCCGGCCCGCAGATCGTCGCCGCGCACGTCACCGCCGGCCTCGCCGACGAGTGGATCACGCACGCGGCATATCGCCGTCTCGCCGGCATCGCCGAGTCGCTGTCGTCGGTGGTCGAGACCGTTCTCGAGGTCAAAGACCGCCACATCCGCTTCTTCCAGGAGGAAGCGGAGCGTCGCCTCGGCGAATCCCCCAAGGCGCGGCGCATCACGCGCAAGGAGCTGCTCGGAACGGCCTGGCCCATCGGGTCGGTCGAGCGGCCCGCGGAGGAGCGCAGCTTCTTCGAGCGCATCGTGTTCGGCGGCGCGGAGGGCCGCGAGGAGGCTCGCGGCATCGGCGCCCTCATCTCGGCGCTGCCCGGCATGACCGCCGTCGGCAGCACCATCGAAGCAAGGCTGGTTCCGTGACCCCCAAACGCGCCAAGACCGATCTCGGCCCCGCGCACGTCTTCCTCACCGGCGCGACCGGCTTCGTCGGTCAGGCGGTGCTCGAGCGTCTGCTGTCGCAGCATCCCGAGACCCGCATCTCGGTGCTGGTGCGCGGCAAGGGCAGCCTGACGGCCGAGGCCCGCCTGCGTCAGCTGCTGAAGAAGCCCGTCTTCTCGAAGTGGCGCGAGGCCATCGGCGAGGAGGCCGCTGCCGCCGCGTTCGCGGAGCGCGTGAACGTGCTCGACGGCGGGCTCACCTCGGTGCCGCCGCTGCCCAGCGACCTGGATGTGGTCATCCACTCGGCCGCGTCGGTCTCGTTCGACCCGCCCATCCACCACGGCTTCCGCGACAACGTCGGCGGCGCCCTCGGCCTCTACGAGGCCCTGCTCGCGAGCGGCAGCGACCCGCACGTCGTGCACGTCAGCACCTGCTATGTCGGCGGACTGCGCAAGGGCATCGCGCCCGAGGCGAGCCTGCAGCACGACGTCGACTGGCGCGCCGAGTACGAGGCCGCGCAGGCCACCGCCAAGGAGGTCGAGCTCGCCTCGCGCCGCCCCGAGGTGCTCGGCGGCTTCATCGCCGCCGCCCGCGCCAAGCACGGCAAGCAGGGCCCCAACGCCGTCGCCACCGCCGCCGAGGCCGCCCGCGTCGAGTGGGTCAACGACGAGCTCGTCTCGGCCGGCCGGATGCGCGCCCAGAGCCTCGGGTGGACCGACGTCTACACGCTCACCAAGGCCTTCGCCGAGCGCGCCGCTGAGACCGTGTGGGGCCAGGCCGGCCACTCGCTGTCGATCGTGCGCCCGACCATCATCGAGAGCGCCTTCCAGCACCCGTTCCCGGGCTGGATCGACGGCTTCAAGGTCGCCGACCCGCTGATCCTCGCCTACGGCCGCGGCCAGCTGCCCGAGTTCCCGGGCCTGCCCGACAGCATCCTCGACCTCATCCCCGTCGACTTCGTCGTGAACGCGATCATCGCGGCCGCCGCTAACCCCTCGGCGAAGAACGAGCCCGAGTACTTCCACGTCGCCTCGGGCGCCTCGAACCCCATCCCGTTCCACCGGATGTTCGAGAACGTGCGCCACTACTACACCGAGCACCCGATGCCGAAGGGCGACGGGCACGTGACGGTGCCGAACTGGAAGTTCCCCGGCGAGCGCAAGGTCGCCCGCGACCTCGCCCTCGCGAAGCGCTGGACGGGCCTGCAGGAGCTGGCCCTGTCGCGCATCCCCTCGAACGAGCGCACGCGCGCCTGGCAGTCGGAGCTAGCCAAGACCAAGGCCGGCATCGAGACGCTGCAGAACTTCACCGACCTGTACCGCGCCTACGTGCAGTCGGAGATCATCTTCGACGACCGCAACACCCGCGCCCTCAACGCCGCCCTGCCGGCGAAGCTGCGCGACGACCGCGGCTTCGACGTCGAGCGCATCGACTGGGACGACTACCTGCAGAACGTGCACTTCCCGGCGATCACCGAGATGACCAACGCCTACCGCCGGCGCAAGCAGGCGGCCACGCGCATCGCGAACCGCCCGCAGACGCCGAAGGCGCTGCCGCAGCGCAGCGACGTCGTCGCCGTGTTCGACCTCGAGGGCACCGTCGTCGACTCGAACATCGTCGAGCAGTACCTCTGGGTGCGCTCCTCCGGCTTCCGCAAGGCCGCCTGGCCGGGCGAGGCCGCCCGCCTGCTCGCCTCGGTGCCCGGCTACCTGCGCGCCGAGCGCCGTGACCGCGGCGAGTTCATCCGCGCCTTCCTGCGCCGCTACTCCGGGATGCCGGTCGAGCGCCTCGAGAAGATCGTGCGCCGCGACTACGCCGACACCATGCGCCGCCACGCGAGCGCCGAGGCGATCGCCCGCATCAAGGAGCACCGCGAGGCCGGGCACCGCACCGTGCTCGTCACCGGCTCCATCGGCCTGCTCGCCGCGCCGCTCGCGCACCTCTTCGACGAGGTCGTCGGCTCGACCATGCACGAGCGCGACGGCGTGCTCACCGGCTACCTCGCCAAGCCCCCGCTGGTGGATGAGGCGCGCGGCGCCTGGCTGCGCCGCTACGCCGAAGAGCACGACATCAACCTGAGCCAGTCGTACGGCTACGGCGACAACCACTCCGACCTCGGATGGCTCGGACTGGTCGGCAACGTCACCGCCGTGAACCCGGATGCCGAACTCTCCCGCGAGGCGCTCCGAAGAGCATGGAGGATCGTCAAGTGGAAGTCGGGCGGCTCCGAGGCGAAGCGTGATGTGATGGCTTCGTCGGCATCGCCCGCCGCGCCGGCATCCGACAGCACCGCACCTGAGAGCACCGTCGAGGAAGGAGAGCGGACCCCCAGCTAGGGATCCGCGATCGCGCATGGCATTCGACATCGTCAAGTACACCCGGGCCTCCGACGCCGTCGGCTGGAGCGACCTCGACTTCGACGAGTTCGAGCGCAACCCCCTCCCCGACCACGTGCTGCGCAGCCTGCGCTACATGTGCGACGTCGAGTACCACACGGTCTGCTACCTGCGCGACATGCTCACCACGCCGTCGCACAAGGAGCCCGAGATCGCGGCGTTCATGACGATGTGGAACCGCGAGGAGTTCTGGCACGGCGAGGCCCTGTCGGCCGTGCTCGAGCGCCACGGCATCCACGTCGACTACAGCGCCCTCAAGGCCAAGCGCCTCAAGCTCGGCTTCAAGGACCGCCTCGACCCGATCAAGCAGTCGTTCGGCTCGAACCTCATCGGCATCGACTTCGCCGCCGTGCACATGGCCTGGGGCGCCGCGAACGAGTGGTCGGCCAACGCCGCCTACCACCGCCTCGCCGCGCTCGAGGGCGCCGACCACCCGGTGCTCGCCGAGCTGCTGAAGCGCATCGCCCAGCAGGAGACCAAGCACGTCGCCTTCTACGCCACGCAGGCCCGCGAGCGCCTCGCCAAGAGCAAGAAGGCCCGCGTCATCGCCCGCTTCGCGCTGCGCAAGTTCTGGGGCCCGGTCGGCTCGACCATCGCCGAGCCCGACGAGGTCACCCACGTGATGGGCCACCTGTTCCAGGGCTCCGAGGGCCGCAAGCTCGTGCGCGGCATCGACGCGCACATCGCCCGCCTGCCCGGCCTCGAGGGCCTCACGATCGTCGAGAACTCGCTCGAGGCGCGCGGCATCACCGGCGAAGACCGCGAGCCGACCCCCGAGCCGGAGGTCGCGGCGGCCTGAGGCCGCTGCACGCGTGACGTCGCCGCGCGGCCGAACCATCTCAAGGAGTTGCTGCAACTCCTGATGCTGGTGTTGCGCATCCGCCACAGCAGGCACAGCAACTCCTTGACACGGTTCGCACCAGCGGCGATCGAGTCGCCGGCTGACGCGACGAGAGCCCCGCACCATCCGGTGCGGGGCTCTCGTGCGTCGTGCTGGTCGGCGGTGCCGAGGTCAGGCGCGCAGCATGTTCGTCGCCGTGGTCATGAGGCCCGTGGCGTAGGTGCGGATGCCGTCTTCGGGCGAGGTGAGCGACGCCGCGATGAAGGTGATCACGAGCTGCTGGTGCGTGAGCAGGTTCGGCATGCGACGCGCGACGGCCTCGGCGCCGTGGCGGTCGACGGTGCGCTTCATCGCCCAGAGCGAGTGGAACGCGAGGTAGAGGGCGAGCAGCTCGACCGGCGCCTCGGAGGCGAGCTCGGTGTCGACCAGCTTCGCGCCGCCGTCACCGCCGCGGGCGACGAGCGTGTACTTGCCATCGTTGTCGACCACGGTCACCGCGTCGGCGTAGGGGCTGCGCACGAGCACGCCGTCGGCCTGAGCGCCCTGCACGACCTCGACGCTGTGCCCGATGCCGAGCTGCGCGAGACGTGCGGTGAGCTCCGAGGCGACCGCCCGAGCATCCATTCCGCGAGGATACCGCGTGGATCCCTCGACTTCGCGGGCCTCTTCGGGCTCGGCCTGACGGGCTCCGGGTGCGCCGGGGTACCACCACGACGGACCATCGGGGCGGGGTGCCGCGTCGCGGCTGAGGTGGATCGAGTCGTCGGCCATGCTCTTCTTCGTGGGATGACGGCGGTTGCTGCGCGGATGACGCAAGCCTCGTGATATTACCCGACGGCGGAACGACCGGTCGAGGGGTGCAGGCCCGGAGAGCGCCACTGTTATCGCACTGTTTCCTGCCGAGCACCGCTCTAGGCTCGGCATATGCCGAAGGTGCTCGTGATCACGTCGCGCGACGACGAGACGGCGGTCGCTGCGGAGGTGCGGGCGATCTCGCGGTTCGGCGGGGTGCCTGAGCAGCGCATCCACCATCACCGGGCCGAGCGCGCGAGCCTCGCCGGCCTGGATGCGGCCGACTTCGCGGCCGTCGTCGTCACCGGCAGCCCCTACACGGTCACCGACCCCGAGGAGTCGAAGTCGCCCACGCAGCGGCGGGTCGAGGGCGAGCTGCAGCGGATGCTCGACCGCGTGCTCGAGCGCGAGGTGCCGTTCTTCGGCGCCTGCTACGGCGTCGGCACGCTCGGCCGCTACGTCGGCGCGGTGATCGACCGGCAGTACGGCGAGGCGGTCGGGCCGGTGCCCATCCACCTGACCGACGCCGGCCGCGCCGACCCGGTGTTCGGCGCGATGCCCGACACCTTCCACGCCTTCGTCGGCCACAAGGAGGCGATCAGCGCCCTTCCGCCGCACGCCGTGCTGCTGGCGAGCGGCGACGACGCGCCTGTGCAGGCGTTCCGGGTGGGCGAGCACGCCTATGCGACGCAGTTCCACCCCGAGCTGACGCTCGACGACCTGGCGCACCGGGTGCGCATCTACCGCGAGAACGGCTACTTCGAGCCCGACGAGGTGGATGCGGTGATCGCCCGCGCCGCGAGCCGCGACGTCAGCGCATCTCACGACCTGCTGCGCGCGTTCCTCGAGCGCTACCTCTGAGCGGGCGCGCCGCGCGACCTGTCAGCGCCTCCGATCCCGAACGCCCCCTGACGAACCCCACTCTGACGCAACTCAGCACGGATGCGCGTGATCACCCCACGTCGGCGCGTGACCGCGATCCATGCTGAATTGCGTCGCCAGCCTCGCACGCAACTCAGCACGGATGCGCGTGGTGAGCCCGCGTCGGCGCGGGCCCGTGATCCGTGCTGAATTGCGTTCAGGGAGCGGGAGCGGGGTGGTGCGATACCGGCGGGCGGGGTCAGAACGCGTCGGGGCGGGCTCCGACGGCGAGCGCGTCGCGGTCGGCGGCGCTCGCGCGGATGAACGGCAGCGCCCGGCGGATCGACAGGTCGATGCGCGCGCGCAGGTCGTCGCTCGTCACGCGGTAGTTCTCGAAGTCGCCCTCGCTGGCGAAGATGCCCAGCGGCAGCGTGTGCGACTGGAAGAACCCGAACAGCGGCCGCATCTGGTGCTCGACGAGCAGCGCGTGCCGGTCGCTGCCGCCGGTCGCGGTCAGCAGGATGGGCTTGTCGACCAGGGCGTACTGCCCGATGTGGTCGAAGAACAGCTTGAACAGGCCCGTGTAGCTGGCGCGGTAGGCGGGCGAGCCGACGACCAGCACGTCCGCCTGCTCGACCTCGTCGAGCGCGGCCTGCGCGGCGGCGCCGAGCTCGGTGCGCCACACGCCCTGCGCGAGCTGGCCGAGCAGCGGGGCCAGCTCGATGAGCTGCGCCTCGCCGTCGACCTGCTCGGCGAGCGAGCGCGCCACGTCGTCGACGAGCGCCGTGGTTCGCGAGGGGGCCGTGGGGCTCCCGCTCACGGCGACGATCTTCAGACGGGACATGCTTCAGCTCCTGGATGCTCGGGGCGGGCCGGGCGGTCGACGCCCGGCCCGGTGGGTCAGGCCTGCGCGGTCGAGTTCGCCGCGCCCCAGCGGTAGCCGGCGCCCTTGTGCTCGGCGGGCAGGCGGTCGCCGCGACCGTGCAGCTTCTCGCGCAGCGTGCCCTCGGCGTAGGAGGTCGGGTAGACGCCGCGCTCGCGCAGGATCGGGATGACGTGCTCGACGACGTCCTCGAAGGTGCCGGGCGTGATCGCGTAGGCGAGGTTGAAGCCGTCGATGTCGGTCTCGGCCACCCACTCCTGCAGCAGGTCGGCGATCTCCTCGCCCGAGCCGACGACGTAGGGCCCGAGGCCGCCGATCGCGCCCTCGCGGGCGAGGTCGCCGACGGTCCACTCGCGGCCGAGCTCCTTCTCGTGCTCGAGGTTCGAGAGCACCGACTGGATCGCGTTCGACTTGACGTTGCCGACGGGCTCGTCGAGCTCGTACTTCGACAGATCGACGCCCATCCAGCCCGACATGAACGTCAGGGCGCCCTCGGCGCTCGTGTAGCTCAGGTAGTCCTGGTACTTGGCCTGGGCCTTCTCGCTGGTCTCGTCAGTGATGATCGTCAGCAGGGCGTAGATCTTCGCCGAGTCGCGCGGCCGGCCGGCGGCCTCGAGCGCATCCCGGATCTTGCCGACCGTCGACTTCAGCACCTCCTTCGAGGGGCCGGCGATGAAGATCGCCTCGGCGTTGCCGGCCGCGAAGGCGATGCCGCGCGACGACGCGCCCGCCTGGTAGATCACCGGCGTGCGCTGCGGCGACGGCTCGGAGATGTGGATGCCGGGCACGCTGAAGTGCTTGCCCTGGTGCTGGATGTCGTGCACCTTCGCCGGGTCGGTGAAGACGCCCGACTCGCGGTCCTTGACGACGGCGTCGTCTTCCCACGAGCCCTCCCACAGCTTGTAGAGCACTTCGAGGTACTCGTCGGCGTGGTCGTAGCGGTCGTCGTGCTCGAGCTGGTCGTCGTGGCCCATGTTGCGGGCGGCGCTGGGCAGGTAGCCGGTGACGACGTTCCAGCCGACACGCCCCTTGGTGAGGTGGTCGAGCGTCGTGAGGCGGCGCGCGAAGGGGTACGGGTGCTCGTAGGCGGTTCCGGCGGTGACGCCGAAGCCGAGGTGCTCGGTCACGAGCGCCATCGCACTGACCAGCATGAGCGGGTCGTTGACGGGCACCTGGGCGCCGTTGCGGATCGCGGCGACGTTGCTCGATCCGTAGACGTCGTAGGTGCCGAGCACGTCGGCGATGAAGATGCCGTCGAAGGTGCCGCGCTCGAGCAGCTTCGCCAGCTCGGTCCAGTACTCGAGGGTGTTGTAGGTCGACGAGCGATCCTGCGGGTGGCGCCAGAGTCCCGAGGACTGGTGGGCGACGCAGTTCATGTCGAACGCGTTGAAGCGGATCTGCTTGGGCGCGCCGTTCGGGTCAGCGGAGGTCATGCGGCCATGTTCCGCGCCCTCGGCGACTCGCGCGAATCCCTGCGCAACACGACGCAACACTGCGACGGGCATCGGCCCGCGCATCCACGGCCCGTCGTCGCGTCAGCGTGCGGCGGCGACGACCTCCTGGATGCGCGCCGGCGCCGTCTCGTCCTGCAACGACGTCGTGTCGCCGAGCGGGCGTCCGTCGGCGATGTCGACCAGCAGCCGCCGCATGATCTTGCCGCTGCGGGTTTTCGGCAGGTCGGGCACGAGGAACAGATGCTTCGGCGTCGCGACCGGGCCGATCGCACGACGCACATGGGCGCGCAGCTCGGCCGGGTCGACATCCCCGTTCGCGATCACGAACGCGGCGATCGCCTCGCCCGTGACGCTGTCGGCGACCCCGACGACCGCGGCTTCGCCGACCCGCGGATGCGCGACCAGCGCCGACTCGATCTCGATCGTCGAGAGGCGGTGGCCCGAGACGTTGATGACGTCGTCGACGCGGCCGAGCACCCACACGTCCCCGCCGTCGTCGTACTTGGCGCCGTCGCCGGAGAGGAAGTAGCCGTGCGCGGCGAAGCGCGACCAGTACGAGTCGCGGTAGCGCTCGGGGTTGCCCCACACCGTGCGCGACATGCCCGGCCAGGTGCCCTCGACCACGAGCAGGCCGCCGGAGCCGTGCGGCACCTCGACGCCGTCCGCATCCACGATCTTGGTGCGGAAGCCGGGCAGCGCCCGCAGCGACGATCCGGGCTTGAGCACGTCGACGCCCGGCAGCGGCGCCTGGATCGCGGCGCCCGTCTCCGACTGCCACCAGGTGTCGACGATCGGCGCATGGCCGCCGCCGAACTGCTCGCGGAACCACACCCACGCCTCGGGGTTGATCGCCTCGCCGACCGAGCCGAGCAGGCGGATGCTGCCGAGGTCGCGCGCCGCCGGCAGGCCCTCGGGGAACCAGGTCATGAAGGTGCGGATGAGCGTGGGCGCCGTGTAGTACGTCGTGACGCCGTAGCGCTCGATGATCTCGAGGTGCCGTTCGCGGTCGGGGGTGTCGGGGGTGCCCTCGTAGATCACGCTCGTGACGCCGTTCGTCAGCGGGCCGTAGAGCACGTAGCTGTGCGCCGTGACCCAGGCGAGGTCGGCCGTGCACCAGTAGACGTCGGTCTCGGGCTTCGCGTCGAACACGGCCCAGTACGACCAGCTCGCGTGCGTCAGGTAGCCGCCGCTCGTGTGCACGAGGCCCTTCGGCTTCCCGGTCGTGCCGCTCGTGTAGATGATGAACAGCGGCGTCTCGGCGTCGAAGAACTCCGGCTCGTGGATGTCGGAGGCGACGTCGACGGTGTCGTGCCACCAGACGTCGCGGCCGGGGGTCCACGGGATGTCCGGAGTCTGATCGCCCGTGCGGCGCAGCACGAGCACGTGCTCGACCGAGTCGACGCCCGCCACGGCCTCGTCGACGGCCGCCTTCACCGGAACCGCCTTGCCGCGCCGGAACTGCCCGTCGGTCGTGACCACGAGCTTCGCCGCCGTGTCCTCGACGCGGAAGCGCAGCGCATCCGCCGAGAACCCGCCGAACACGAGCGAGTGGATGGCGCCGATGCGGGCGATCGCGAGCGTGATGATCACGGTCTCGAGCAGCACCGGCAGGTAGACGACGACGCGGTCGCCCGTGGAGACGCCCAGGGCGGTCAGCGCGTTCGCAGCCTTCGCGACCTCGCGCTGCAGCTCGGCGTAGGTGAGGCTGCGGCGGTCGCCCGGCTCGCCCTCGAAGTGGAAGGCGACGCGGTCTCCGTGGCCGGCATCCACGTGGCGGTCGACCGCGTTCACGGCGACATTGAGCCGCCCGCCCTCGAACCAGGTCGTGCTCGGGATGCTCGTGCCATCGGTCGGCTCGTGACGGTGTGCGGTCGTCCACGGCGTGTGCCAGTCGAGGCGGGCGGCGTGCTGCTCCCAGAACCCGACCGGATCGGCGGCGTGGAACGCGCGCAGCGCCGCGGCGTCGGCGGCGGTCACGTTGGCGGCCGCGGCGAACTCGGGGCTCGGCGCGAAACGGCGGGTCTCGGTCGCGAGGCCGACGATCGTGTCGTCGTGGGCGCGGGCGGGCGCGGCGGTGCTGTCGGGCGCTGCGGTGCTGTCGGGCGTGGGCATCGCCTCGACGCTAGCCGCGACCGGCGATGCGGCCGGTCGGGGGCGCAACCGGGCGTAACAGCGGTGGACGCGCATCCACGGTTCGGGCGTCGGGGCGATCGGCGAGCGCGCGCAGCGCCGCCTCAGCGCTCGAGTCGCACGAGCACCTCGCTGTGCGGGGTCTGCGGGAACATGTCGAGCACCCGCGCCGCGCGCGCCGTGAACGACGGCATCGCGCGCAGGTCGCGGGCGAGCGAGTCGACGTTGCAGCTCGAGTAGACGACCGAGCGCACCTCGGGCGTGCGCTCCAGCCAGTCGGCGAGCGGGCCGATCCCCCGCCGCGGCGGGTTCACGATCACCGTCTCGGGCAGGGTGAGGGCGGTGGATGCGCGGGTGCCCGCGTCGCCGTGCGCGCCCACGCCCGCGCCGGCGCCGGCGCGCGCGCCCACGCCGCTCCCCGCGGTTCCCGGGGCCCAGGTGGTCGCATCCGCCGCCTCGAAGCGCACCCCGTCGACGCCGCTCGCCCGGGCCGCCGACTGCGCCGCCGCGATCGCTTCGCCGCTGAGCTCGATGCCGACGACGTCGCGCCCCGGGGCCGCCGCGCTGAGCGCGAAGCCGCCGACGCCGCAGTAGAGGTCCCACACGCTCGCCGGGTCGAGCTCGGCGATCCACTCCCCCGCGTGCGCGTAGAGGCGCTCGGCCACGTGCGAGTTGGTCTGGAAGAAGCCCTGCGGGCGCAGATGCAGCTCGAGCGATCCGAGGCGCATCGGCAGCACCTGCTCGTCGCCGAGCAGGATCTCGGTCTCGCCCTCGATCGCGGCGCGGTGCTCGGGCAGCAGGTTCGCCGACACGACGCGCAGCTGCGGCAGCGCGGTGCGCAGGGCGGGCAGGTGCTTGCGGATGCGCGCCACCGACTCCTGCGAACGCAGCACGAATCGCAGCAGCAGCTCGCCGTCGGGCGAGACGGTGGCGAGCAGCAGCTTCAGCTCGCCGCGGCGGGCGACGACGTCGTAGGGCTCGAGGCGCGCGGTTCCCACGAAGTCCGCCAGCACCGGCATGACGCCGGTCAGCCTCGCGTCGTGCAGCCCGCAGCCGCGCAGGTCGATGCCGCGCTGCGCCGCATCCAGGATGCCGAGGGTCGGCTTCGCGACGCTGCCGCCGACGACCATCTTGGCCTTGTTGCGGTAGCCGCTCTCGGGGCTCGCGACCGGGTCGAGCCAGGCGAGGCCGGTGTGCTCGGCGAGGGTCGACTCGGCGGCGCGCTGCTTGTCGGCGAGCTGCTGCGCGTAGGGCACGCCCATGAGCGAGCACGCGCGGCACAGCCCCGCATCGAAGTAGTCGCACCGCACCCCGGAAGGCTACGCGGGGATGCCCGCCGCGCCCGCATCCGCCGGCTCATGCCGCCCGCCCCTCGCGCGGCCGTCGCCCACGTCAACCTCCCGAGGGTGGCCACGAATGCACACCGCCACCGGCGCGTCGCGGGCATCTCTGGCCACCCCCGAAACCCACGGGCCCGAGGGTGGCCACGAATGCGCGCCTGCCGCGGCGTGTCGCGTGCGTTCGTGGCCACCCTCGCAGGTGGATGCGCGCTCAGTGCTTCGCGTGGAACTCCACCGGCTCGGGCAGCCCCGCCTCGGCGCGCACGCGGCGCGCGAAGCCCTCGATCGACGCGAGGGCGCTCGCGACGTCCGCGGCGCGCACCTCGAACGGCATCGAGTGGATGGTCTCGGTCGGCACGGTCGCGGCGGCCGCGACCGCGGCGAGCTCGTCGGCGTCGCTCGGCTTGAGCCCGACCTCGGTGAGGGTCGTCGGCAGCCCGACGCGGGTCGTGAACTCGACGAAGTCGCGGATCTCGCTGGTCGGCGCGCCCTCGAGCACGAGCTGGGTGAGCGAGCCGATGTTGACCTTCTGGCCGTGCGCGAGTCCGTGGGTCTGCGGCACGGCGGTGAGTCCGTTGTGGATCGCGTGCGCGGCGGCGAGACCGCCCGACTCGAAGCCGAGCCCCGAGAGCAGCGTGTTCGCCTCGACGACCTTCT
>NZ_VHQH01000037.1:70957-159531 GCF_006517535.1 Schumannella sp. 10F1B-5-1 | reverse complement strand
CTGAGGTCGACGGCTCCACGCAGGTTGGCTCCGGCGAGTCGGGGGTCGGTCATGGCAGCTCCTTCGCCTCGGACAGCACCTGCGAGAACCCGAGGAGCTTGATCTTGGCCTTCGTGTCGGTCGCGAGAGGCACGTAGAAGAGCAGCTGCACGTCGTAGGTCGACTGGATGCCCTTGGTGGTCTGCGAGATGCCCGACAGCAGCTTGACGCGGCCGTCGGGGTTGATCGCCGCGCCGGACTCGGCGGGCTTGACCGTCTCGATGTCGTTGAGGTCGGCCGCGACGATCGCGCCCGAGTCGTTCGTGCCGAACACGATCGTCTCCCCCGCGCCCTGCGCGTGCGTGAAGTCGATCGTCGCCGACGCGGGCAGGCTCGACTTTCGCTGCTGCTTGTAGGCGGCGCCGAGCGCCTGACGCAGTCCGTCGCCGTCGGCGTCGAACAGGTCGTAGTCGGCGGCCGCGGTGTCCTGCAGCAGGATGCCGGCGTAGGCGTCGACGATCTTGCTCGGCTCGAGCTTGAGGTACTTCACGTCGGACTTGACCCGCGCCGCGCCCACGTCGGCGGGCGCCAGCTCGGGCACCTCGGCCTTCGGCTCGAGCGGCAGCACGTACTCGGCCTTGTACTGGTCGCGCGGCGTCTCCTGCATGAGCATGAGCGCGATCGGCGCCACGGTCGGCTGCTCGGGATCGGCGACGACCGCGAACACCGTGCGCGGCCACTTCGCGTTCTGCTGCGGCAGGTCGACCTGCACCTTGCTCGCCGGGATGGCGGGCTCGGCGGCCTGGTTGCCGTCGGCCTTGCGGATCGTGTAGCTCGCCGTGCGGGTCTGCAGGGCGGGGCCGGTGAGGCGGTCCTCGGCGAGGGTCGCATCCAGGGCCGCGTCGGCCTTGCCGACCGACTCGCTGACGCGCTTCACGATGCGGTCGAGCTGCGGCGCCGTGACGGCGACCGGCGGGGTGTCGGCGGCCTTGGCCGAGCCGGAGGCGCTCGGCGACGGCGAGGCCGAGCCGGCGCTCGAGGTGAGGTCGCCCACGACCGAGCAGCCGGAGAGCACGAGCGCGCCGGCGAGCAGGCCGGGCACCACGACGAAGCCGCGGCGTCGACCGCGGGAGGCGCTGGGGCCGGCCGGGAGCGCGCGAGCCGACCGCGCGGTGATGGCCTTGGGCCGCGGCGCGCGAGGCAGCTTCGGCTGCTTGCGGCGCGGACCGCGGCGACGGCGCGCGTGCACGAGGGCCCAGATGAACGCCAGCAGGCCGAGGATCATGAGGCCGGCGCCGATGAGGATCAGCAGACCCGAATACGGCGCGGAGTTGTCGATGGGCCAGCGGATGCCGACCTCGCCCGGTGCCGCGGCATCCTTCGCCCCCGTCACGATGACCGAGTAGTCGCTCGACAGCTTCAGCGGCCAGCTCACGCTCGACTCGCCGCTCTTCTCGTCGAGCCAGAGGTCGCTGCCGATGGCCGACGGGATCGCGTCGTCGTCGGAGCCGTCGACCGTCTTGCCGCTGAGCGTGCGCTCCTCGCTGTCGAACGAGACCGTGTTGTAGCTGCTGTCGCCGACCCAGGCCATGACATCCGCGGTGCGCCCGTAGGCCACGTTGACCTCGTCGGAGCCGCCGATGGTCAGCTGCTGCGTGCCGTCGAGGGCGCTCAGGGTCTTGCCGCTGATGACGGTGATGGGCGCGGTCGAGCGCACGTCGGCGGACACGGTCAGCTGGTCGGGACCGGCGAGCACGGTGCGCTGGGCGATGCCGAGACCGGCGGACGCGAGCGCGCACACGAACAGCACGATCGCGAGGACGAATCTCACGGGTGAACTCCTCTCGTGCTGCGAAGCGGCTCGTGGCCCGCCCCACTCCGGCAGTGCGCCGGGGTTCCGGCGGGGAGTCCCCACGGCGAGCGCGAGGCGCTCATCCGCGTCAGGCAGCAGACAAAGACAACCCAGGATACCGGGCGAGTCGCCCGCCACCCAAGAGCAGCCTGGATGCGCGGTGGGAGGTGCCTCCGATTGCGGGTGCTCGACGACGCCGCCGACTGCTCCCGCGCGGGCGAGAGGCCCCTCGATGCCCGCGATCACCGTCCTCGCTAGACTTTCCGGGTTCGTGACGACGGCCGGCCCGGGACGGGGTCGACGACAGGAGAGCTGACAGTGGCGGCAGACGACACCGGATTCGGCACCGAGCTGCGCGGATACCGCAAGGACGAGGTCGACAAGGCCCTCGGCACCCTGCGCCGCGACCTCATCAAGGCCAACACCGACAAGACCGAGTCGGCCAAGGAGATCAAGCGCCTCCAGGCGGTGGTCGAAGACCTGCAGGCCGAGATCGACGAGGTCGGCTCCCCCACCTACAGCGGCCTCGGCACGAAGCTCGAGAGCACGCTGCGCACCGCCGAGGAGCAGGCCACCCGCCTGATCAGCCAGGCCGACATCGACGCCGAGAAGCTGCGCGGCAGCGTCTCGAGCGAGGTGCAGAAGCTTCGTGAGGAGAGCGCCGCTCACGCCGCCACGACGATCGCCGACGCCGAGCAGCGCGCCGCCCGCATGCTCGACGACGCCCGCGACGAGGCCGAGCAGGCCCGCACCTCGGCCCGCGTCGCCGCCGAGGCCACGACCCAGGATGCGATCCGCGAGGCCGCCTCGATCCGCGGCGCCGTCGCCACCGAATCGGCGGATGCGCGCGCCGCCGCGAAGCGCGAGGCCGCCGCCCTGCGCGCCGAGGCCGAGCGCGAGATCGCCGAGCTGCGCGTCGTCGCCCAGCGCGAGAGCTCCCAGGCCCGCGAGGCCGCCGCCGCCCTCGCCCGCGACACCGAGCGCGAGCGCGCCGCCTTCGCCGCCGAGAGCGAGCAGGCCCGCACCGAGCTGGCCCACGAGATCGAGCAGGGCCGCACCGACCACGAGCGCGCCCTCGCCGACGACCGCACGGCCCTCGAGAACGAGTCGACCGCGAAGTGGGCGGCGCTCGACGCCGAGACCGCGAAGCAGCGCGCCGCGCTCGAGCACGACACCACCACGGCCCGCGCCGCGCTCGGCAGCGAGACCGCCGCCGCCCGCGAGGCGCTCGAGGCCGAGCAGCGCATCGCCCGCGCCGACCTCGCCGAGGAGCTGCGGGCCGCCCGCGCCGAGCTCGCGACCGAGATCGCCCAGGTGCGCGAGGCCTTCGACGCCGAGCTCGCCCAGCGCCGCGCCGAGCTCGAGGGCGAGCTGGGCCAGGCCCGCGCCGACCACGACGCCGCGATCGCCGGCGAGCGCTCGGCGCACGACTCGCACCTCAACTCGACGCGCATCCAGCTCGACACCGACGTCGCGCGCCGCACCGCCGAGGTCGAGACGCTCGAGAAGGAGACCCGCGCCACCCTCGACGCCGAGCTCGCCGAGCGCCGCGCCGAGGTGGACGCCGAGGTCGCCGAGAAGACGGCGGCCCTCGAGGCGAAGATCGGCCAGGACACCGCCGAGGTCGACGCCTACGTCGCCCGCGAGCGCGCCGGCATCGACGACCACGTGCTGCGCACCCGCACCGAGCTCGACACCGAGGTCGGCAGCCGCCGCACCGCGCTCGAGAACGAGATCTCGGCGCGCTCGGCCGAGCTGGCGAACCAGATCGAGTCGACGCGCATCCAGCTCGAGAACGAGGTCGTGACCACGAAGGCAGCCCTCGATGCCGACGTGACGAGCGCCCGCGCCGAGCTCGCCGACGAGGTCGCCACGACCCGGGCTGCCCTCGAGACCGAGGTGTCGACGACGAAGGCCGCGCTCGAGACCGAGGTCGCGAACGCCCGCGACGCGCTGGCCGATGAGCTCGCCGCCGCGCGAGCCCAGCTCGAGCAGGAGCTCGGCGCCGCGCGCACGGCGCAGGAGACGGAGCTGCGCGCCGCCCGCACCGAGCACGACACCCACCTGGCCGAGTCGACCGCGCAGCACGACAAGCACATCAGCGAGACGCAGACGGCGCACGACAAGCACCTCGCGACGACGCAGGCCGCGCACGACAAGCACCTCGCCGAGACGCAGGCCGCGCACGACGAGCACGTCAGCACGACCGGCGCCGAGCTCGAGGCCCGGGTCGCCGCCGTCACCGCGAAGCTCGAGAAAGACGACGCCGAGGGCCGTGAGGCGCTCGATCGCGAGGTCACCGAGACGCGCGCCGCGCTGGAGAAGGAGGTCGGCGACGCCCGCGCCGCGCTCGAGAAGGAGCTCACGAGCGGTCGCGCCAAGCTCAAGGGCGAAGACACCCGCACCCGCCGCAAGCTCGAGGCCGACGTCGCCACCGGCCGCGCCGCGCTCGAGGCCGAGCAGGAGCGCGCCCGCGCCGAGCTCGAGGCCGAGGTCGCCGAGACCCGCGCCGCCCTCGAGACCGAGGTGACGGATGCGCGCGCCGCCCTGACCGCCGACACCGAGCGCGAGCGCGCCGCCCTCGAAGCCGAGACGACCCAGGCCCGCACGACCCTCGAGGCCGAGCTGACCCACGCCCGCACCGAGCTCGACCGCGAGCTCGCCGAGGCCCGCGCCGCGCTCGAGTCCGAGATCGCGACCGGCCGCGAGAAGCACGAGGCGGCGCTCAAGACCGAGCGCGGGGCCTTCGACGCCGAGTCGGCCGCCGCACGCGAGACCCTCGAGGCCGAGATCACTGGACGCCGGGCCGAGCTCGACGCCGACATCGCGGCCGGCCGCGCCGAGATCGATCACGACCTCGCCGACGTGCGCAGCAAGCTCGAATCCGACATCGCCAAGGAGCGCGCCGACCTCGAGCGCGACACGACGCGGCAGCGCGAGAAGCTGGCCGCCGAGGCCGCCACGACCCGGGCGACGCTCGAGCACGAGGCCGACGAGCAGCGCACGACCCTCGCCCGCGAGGCGGAGCAGGCGCGCGCCGACCTCGAGGTCGAGCTGACCGCGCGCCGCGACGAGGCCGAGAAGGAGTACCAGACGGCCCACCAGGCGGCCGCCGCATCCACCAAGACCTACCTCGACGAGGCCAACGCGCAGCTGGCCGAGGCGACCGAGCGCGCCGCCGCCGCCCGCGAGGAGGCCGAGAAGCTCACGACCGGCTCGAACCGCGAGTCGAAGCAGCGTCTCGACGAGTCGCGCACGACAGCCGCCGAGATCCTCGCCAACGCCGAGAAGCGCAGCACCGCGATCATCTCCGACGCCGAGAAGCGGGCCGCCGAGCTGCTCGCCGACGCCGAGGAGCGCCTCGAGAAGATCCGCGTCGAGCGCGACGCGGTCGCGAACTACTTCGAGAGCCTGCGCGGGATGCTGGGCCAGGCTGAGAAGATCGGAAGCGGAAGCTGAATCCCGGCCCGGAGCCCCGGCTCCGGCCTCGTCACCGCTGACAGGCTCATCCGCGCCGCCCCGGCGCGGGTGACCCGCCAGCTCACCGATCCGAAGGACGGCAGATGAAGATCCAGAACGCGTTCCGTCTCGGACTGTTCGGCGGGCTCGGCGTGCTCGTCGCGATCGTGATCGGCTCGGCGATCGGCTCGCTCGCCACGATCCTCACCTACGTGGGCGCCGCGATCTTCCTCGCTCTCGGCATCGACCCGGCCGTCTCGTTCCTCGAGCGCCGCAAGCTGCCCCGCTGGCTCGCGATCCTCATCGTGCTCGTCGTGATCCTCGGCATCTTCGCCGGGCTCGTGTTCGCGATCATCCCGGTCGTCAGCGACCAGGTCGGCGCCCTGATCGACCAGATCCCGACGATCGTCAAGGCCTTCGAGAACAACGACATCCAGAAGTGGTTCGAGGCGACGCTGCCCTGGCTCGACTTCAACGACACCCTCACGACGGTGCAGAACGAGCTGACGAAGAACCTCGGCGGCATCACCGGCGCGGCGCTCAACACCGTCTTCACGATCGCGAACGGCGCGTTCGGCGGGCTGATCGTGCTGATCCTGACCCTCTACTTCGTCGCCTCGCTGGCGAGCATCAAGCGCGGGCTGTACCAGCTGGTCCCCGCGACCAAGCGCGAGCGCTTCGTCGACATCTCCGAGCAGATCACCGCCTCGGTCGGCCGCTACGTCGTCGGACAGGTGGCGCTCGGCCTCTGCAACGGCATCCTGAGCTTCATCTTCCTGACCTTCATCGTCGGGGCGAAGTACTCGGCGCTGCTGGCGTTCATCGCATTCCTGTTCTCGCTGATCCCGCTCGTCGGCACGATCTCGGGCTCGGTCGTCATCACCCTGGCCGTGTGGCTGTTCAACGGCTCGCCCTCGGTCATCGCGGTCGCGATCTACTACGTGGTCTACATGCAGGTCGAGGCCTACGTGCTCAGCCCGAACATCATGAACCGCGCGGTCAAGGTGCCCGGCGTCGTCGTCGTGGTCGCGGCCCTGGCCGGCGGAACCCTGCTCGGCATCCTGGGCGCGCTCATCGCCATCCCGGTGGCGGCGTCGATCCTGCTGATCGTCAAGCAGGTCGTGATCCCCCGCCAGAACGAGCTCTAGCGAGAAGGCCCGGCGGTCAGGCCGCCCCCGACTCCGTCGGCAGGCCCGCGGCGACCCAGGCATCCGTGCCGCCCTCGACGTTGACCACGTCGTAGCCCTGCTGCTCGAGGTACTCGGCCACGCGACCGCTGCGGCCGCCCGACTTGCAGATCAGGTAGACGGTGCCGTCGGGCAGCTCGTCGAGCCGGGTCGGCACGGTCGCCATCGGGATGGGCGTGACGCCGACCGCGCGCACGGCGGCGACCTCGTCGGGCTCGCGCACGTCGATCACGCTGGGGGCGTCGAGCTCGCTGAGCTGCTGGACGGTGATGCTGCGCACGGGGCGCTCCTCTCGTTCGGCGGGCCGGCTCAGCCGGCCGGCCACTGCGTCGGCAGCGGCAGCGCCGCCGGGTTCACGCGCTGCACGATCTCGCTCAGCACGCGGTAGGTCTGCTTCTCGCCCACCCAGAGGTGCTTGGCCTCCTCGACCGCGACGAGCTCGAGGTTCGGCACGATCGCGAAGCGCTCGGTCGCCTCGGCGGGCTTGAGGAAGTCGTCGTGCTCGGGCACGAGCGCGACCAGGGGATGCGGGAAGTCGCGCCAGCGGGCCAGCTCGGCGTCGCTCGTGCGGTGCAGCGGCGGCGAGAGCAGGATCGCGCCGGCGATGTCGGCGTCGCGGCCGTGCTTCAGCAGCACCTCGGTGCCGAACGACCAGCCGACCAGCCAGGGCTTCGGGAGGCCGCGCTCGGCGACGAGGCGGAGTGCCGCCTCGAGGTCGTGGCGCTCATCCACCCCTTCGCCGAAGACGCCCTCGGAGGTGCCGCGCGGCGAGGTGACGCCGCGGAAGTTGAACCGCAGCACGGCCAGGTCGGCGAGCGCGGGCAGCCGCCCCGACGACTTGCGCACGATGTGCGAGTCCATGAACCCGCCGGCGGTCGGCAGCGGGTGCAGGAAGAGCAGCGTGCCGGCCGGCGCGGCCGACTCGGGCAGGGCGAGCTCGCCGACGAGGGTCAGGCCGTCGTCCGTCGACAACGTCACGTCCTCGCGGCGGGCGGGCAGGTCGACGGCGCCGCGGATCTCGATCGGCGCGGATGCGGTCGGCTCGGTCGGTGCCGGCGCGGTCGCGCTCGCGTCGGGCGTGGGACTCGGGTCGCTCATGCGCGCATCCTCCAGCAGCGGCTGTGCCAGTGGCGGCGGGCAGCCAGATCGTCGGCCTCGCCCATGATGCCGTCGGCGCGCCAGGCGACCACGTGCGCGATCCCCTCGGCGATCTCGCCACCGCATCCGGGGCACGTGTACACCTTGACGGCGGCGCCCGCGGACTGGGGCTGCACGTTCCACTCGCCGTCGCGCTTCGACTCGGTGCGGCGCAGGCCGCCCATCACGCGACTCAGATCGAGCGGCTCGGTCTCCGCCCGGCGCTGCTGGCGCGGGCGGTTCGAGCGAGGCATGCGCTCGAGTCTACGGGGCGGTGCTCCGCGTCGGCCGGGCTCAGTACCAGCCGGAGGCCTGGCTCTTGCCCCACGCCCCGCACGGCGTGCCGTAGCGGCCCGTGATGTAGCCGAGGCCCCAGGTGATCTGCGTCGCGGGATTCGTCTGCCAGTCGGCGCCGGCGCTCGCCATCTTCGATCCCGGAAGCGCCTGCGGGATGCCGTAGGCGCCGCTGCCCGAGTTGTGGGCGTAGACGTTCCAGTGCGACTCCTTGTTCCAGAGCGACACGAGGCAGTCGTACTCGCCCTGGCCCCAGCCGCGGGCCATGACCATGTCGTAGGCGATCGCCTTCGCCGTGCCCGGATCGGGCGTGCCCGCCGCGGGGGCGGAGCCGCCGCCGCTCTTCGCCGCGACGACGACCGGCTGCGGCTTGATGACCTGGTAGCCGTCGCGCTGAGTCGAGTTCTGGAAGTCCGAGCCCGCCTGGTAGGTCTGCAACCGGCCGTCTTGGCCCGGGGCCACATCGGCCGAGGCGTAGGCGCCGCTGTAGGGATCGACGATCGAGACGAGCACGAAGGCCAGCGTCGCGAGGCCCGCGAACAGCGGGAGCGAGTGGCGCCGGCGCACGTGGCGCGGGATCGCGACGGCCGTGCTGAATCGGGGTCGGGTGACGAGAGCGCCGGGCGCGCGGGAAGTCCGGTGTCTGCTCACGATCCGACGAGTTTACCCGAGGACCTGGACGTAAGCCCAGCCCGGTTCAGGGGACGACCAGGCGACGACGTCGCGAACGGGGTCGGCTCAGCGCACCGCGAGGATCACGTCGACCATCGCATCCAGCACGACGTCGACCTGGGTCTCGTCGTAGCCGCCGCGCTTCGGACGGAACGCGACCTCGCGGATCTCGTCGGCCGTCACGGCCTCGCCGCCCTGCAGGTACTCCGCGATGCGATCGACGAAGGCGTCGACCTCGACCGGGGCGTAGCCGACCGTGAACAGGCTCGTGCGGCGGAAGCGGTGGTGGTGCGGCCGCACCAGACGGTCGAGGATGACCTGCGCCAGATCGCGGGCCTCGGCGAGGTGCTTGTCGCCGTCGGCGGCGAGGGCGCGCTGCTTCTCGCGGCCCGCGAAGGCGTCTTCGAGGCGGGCGAGGGCCGCATCCACGTGCTCGGTGGCGTAGCCGCCCTTGCGCAGCGTGAAGCCGGTGGTGCGGATGTCGTCGGAGCTCATCTCGCGGGCCCCCGGCTCGGCGAGATAGGAGCTGCGCGCGTCGGCGAGGAACTGCTCCACCTCGTCGACGTCGTAGCCCTGCCGTGAGCGGCGGGCGTGCGGGAAGGTCGAGCTCACGGGGTCAGTCTAGGGCGGGCCGTCAGCCGCCGAGCTGAGTGGCGACGAGGTACACGCCGTAGGCGATCGCCGCCGAGGGCAGGATCGAGTCGAGGCGGTCGAGGAAGCCGCCGTGCCCCGGCAGCCAGCTCGAGATGTCCTTGATGCCGAGGTCGCGCTTGATCAGCGACTCGACCAGGTCGCCGCCGGTGCCGGTCAGCAGCAGCAGGATGCCAAGCGGGATGCCCAGCCAGAACGGCTGCCCCAGCATGAGCCACGAGCAGAGCACGGCCGTGCCGATCGCGAAGACCGCGGCCCCGCCGAAGCCCTCCCAGGTCTTCTTGGGGCTGATCTTCGGCGCCATGAGGTTCTTGCCCCAGAGCACGCCGAACAGGTAGGCGCCGATGTCCGCGCCGACGACCACGATGATCGACGTCAGCGTCCAGAACTGGCCGTTCTCCTCGCTGGTCAGCACGACAAGGAAACCCGCCAGGAACGTGACGTAGAGCTGGATGAAGGCACCCGAGACCAGGTCGAGGATCACCTCGCGCGCCGGTGCGCGGCCGCGGGGGGACGCCAGCTCGATCAGACGGTAGAGCGAGATGATCGCGATCGCCGCCAGCGTCGCCAGCCAGAGCCCCTCGACGCCGAGGAAGAACGCGGCCGGCATCACGGCGACGCCGACGACCACCGAAGCCACGCGCGGCACGTCGCGCCCGGCGAAGCGCAGCGCGCTCGCGAGCTCGAAGATCGTGAAGGCGACGAGCACGGCGCCGAAGACGATGAACAGCCACTTCAGGATGACGAGGCTGACGATCAGCAGCCCGCCGAGCAGGATGCCGACCCCGATCGCGAACGGCAGGTTGCGCCCGGCGCGCGCCTCGATGCGCGCGTTCGCCTCCTCGAACTGCGCACGGGTCGCGCGCACCTGGGCCTCGAACTCCGCGACGTTGGCACGGGCCTTCGCCTCGAACTCGGCGCGGGTGTGGCGCTTGTGCTCCGGGTCGGAGTGACCGTGGTGGTCGTCGTCGGTCACGCTCAGACCTCGAGCAGTTCGGCTTCCTTGCGCTTCAGGGCCTCGTCGATCGCGTCGGTGTGGGTCTTCGTGATCGCCTCCAGCTCCTTCTCCGCGCGCGCCACCTCGTCGTCGCCGACCTCGCTCTTCAGCGCATCCAGGTCGTCCTTCGCCTTGCGTCGCAGGTTGCGCACGACGACCTTCGCGTCCTCGCCCTTGGCGCGGGCGAGTTTCACGTACTCCTTGCGGCGCTCCTCGGTGAGCTCGGGCATGGTGACGCGGATGATGTTGCCGTCGTTCGAGGGGGCGGCGCCGAGGTTCGGGAAGGCGACGATGGCCTTCTCGATGTCCTTGAGGGCGGTCTTGTCGTAGGGCGTGATGATGATCGTGCGCGCCTCGGGGTTCTGCAGGCTCGCGAGCTGCTGCAGCGGCGTCGGGGTGCCGTAGTACTCCACGTTGATGCGCTCGAACAGCGCCGGGTTGGCACGGCCGGTGCGCACCGTCGAGAAGTCGTCCTTGGCGACCTCGACGGCCTTGAGCATCTTGTCCTTGGTCTCGGACATCACGTCGCTGATCACGGGGTGCACTCCTTCACGCCTTGCGTCGCCCCAGCTTAGTGGGCGCATCCCGAGCGGGTCTGCGCGGCGACGACGCTCAGTTCAGCACGCCCGCCTGCGCCGCCCACCAGAGCGCACCCGCGGCGCCGCTGACGAGCCCGACGATGAGGGAGATCAGCGCGACGCGCCACGAGCGCTGACGGCGCACCGCCCGCACCAGCACGATCAGCGAGCCGATCGCCCAGCTCAGCGCCGGGCCGACCACCGTGAGCGCGATGGCGGCGTGGATCGAGCCGTCCTGCGCATCCGGGGTGCCCGTCGTCAGGGCGGCCTCGACGAGCGCGAGGGCGATCGCGATGCCCACCCCGCTCGCGCCGACGATCACGAGCAGGATCGAGAGCGCGACATCCCCCGTCTTGATCGGGCCGCGCTCTCGGCGCTCCCTCTCGGGGTCGTGCGTGGCCTTGAACGGGAAGACGTCGTCGCGGCGGGCCATGGTGCAGGCGGTCTCGGTCGGGGTCGAAAGGCGCGGGATGCGCGGCTCAGGCCGTGACCAGGGTGCCGAGCCGCTCGCCGCGCACGGCGGCGGTGACGTTGCCCGCGGGCTCCATGCCGAACACGTGCATCGGCATCCGATTGTCCATGCAGAGGCTGAACGCGGTCGAGTCGACGACCTTGAGGCCCTGCTGCAGCGCCTCGGCGTAGGTGATCTCGTCGATCTTCGTCGCGGTCGGGTCGAGGCGCGGGTCGGCGGTGTAGACGCCATCGACGCCGTTCTTGGCGACCAGCACCTCGTCGGCGCCGATCTCGAGCGCGCGCTGCGCCGAGACCGTGTCGGTCGAGAAGTAGGGCAGACCGGCGCCCGCGCCGAAGATCACGACGCGGCCCTTCTCCAGGTGGCGCTCGGCGCGCAGCGGGATGTACGGCTCGGCGACCTGGGTCATCTGGATCGCCGACTGCACGCGCGTCGCGGCGCCGGCCTGCTCGAGGAAGTCCTGCAGCGCGAGGGCGTTCATGACGGTGCCGAGCATGCCCATGTAGTCGGCGCGCCCGCGGTCCATGCCGCGCTGGCTGAGCTCGGCGCCGCGGAAGAAGTTGCCGCCGCCGACGACCACCGCGACCTCGACCCGCTTCGACTCGTCGGGGTCGGTCGTCGCCACCGCGATCTCCTTGGCGATCGCCGACACGACGTCGGGATTCACGCCGAGGGAGCCACCGCCGAACGCCTCTCCGGAGAGCTTGAGCAGCACGCGGCGTCGGCGATCGGTCATCGCGAGGGGTCCTTCCGTCGGGGGTCGGTTCAGGCTACCGGAACGCGGGTGGGCGGCTCGTCGGGGCGGACCCGCGGAGGGCCGGGTCGTGCAGCGCTCAGGCCGGTCCGGCCGTTCCGTTCAGGCCCGCCAGGCGCCCCTGCTCATCGAAGGTCACGGAGAGGCGGCCGTCGGGCAGCGTCAGCGTCGCGCCGTCCCACGCGATGCCGCGCAGGGCCGCATAGCTCGACACGGCGCGGCGATGATCGGTCACCGTCGTCGTCATCAGCGCCTCGCCGATGATCCGGGCGACCCGCGGCGTCGAGGGCGCCGGCAGCTCGAGGCCCTCCAGCAGCATCCAGACCCGAGTGCCGCCCTGCACCCGGCCGCTGTAGCCGAACCAGATCCCGCTCGCGACGCGGGCGGCGATCGAGAGATCCCAGCCGAGCTCGTAGCCGGGCTCTGGCTCCTGCTCGGGGGCGGGATCGTCGAAGGGCACCTCGCCGCCGACGAGCTCGGGGATGCGGTACCGCTCCCCCAGCGCCCGGGCCGCGTTCGCGCCGGCCAGCACCTCGGGGCCGTAGCCGGAGGGATTCGCCCAGCCCCAGAGCCAGCTGCGCGGACCCGGCGCCGCCGAGCCGAGCAGCTGCAGCGGCAGGGTCGCGGGCGTCGGCCCGGTGAAGCGGAACTGCCGGTTCTCGAGGTCGACATCCCAGCGCTCGTGCTCGCCGAAGAGGTCGGTGAGGTGCAGCTGGGCTTCGTGGGCGAGGAACACGCCGTCGGCGACGAGCGCCGACAGCCCGGGAGAACGCGTCATGCGGTCACCCTAGAGGCGGGATCGCGGAGCCGCCTGGGCGGGAGCCGTCCGATGCCGTGGAGCCGGCTGGGCGTCAGCCGTTCGGTCCGGCGGCGCTGTCGTAGTGGAACGTCGTGCCGTCGGACTTCGTGATCGTCACGTCGCCGCCGAAGGGCTCGCCGGCCAGGAACTTGCGCTCGAGCTCGGTGAGCTCGGCGTCCCACTCGGCGACCGTCGCATCCAGCTCGGCCGGGTCGTCGCTCGAGTCGGAGATCCAGAGCAGGGCGACCTTCTTGTCGGTCAGGAAGTACACGAACGCCTGCGCGTAGGTGTCGCCCGTCGGGGAGTCGACGACCCACTGGTGGATGCTGCCGTCCTTGAGCGCGGTCTGGTACTTGAGGTGCATGTCGCGCACGCGCAGCGCGTAGGTCGCGTAGGCGGGGCGATCGACGATGCTGTAGCTGCCCGACCCCGAGTTCGAGCCCGGTCCGGGCCACGGGGGCTGCGAGGTGGACTGCGCGGTCGGCGACGCACCGGCGACCGGGGAGCCGCTGCGCGGTGCGGCGAAGATCGAGCCGAGCACGAGAGCCAGCACGACGCATCCCGCGACGAGGATGAGCGCCGCCGAGCCGAGCACGATCGCGATGATGCCGCCCGCCGAGAGCCCGCGGCGGGGCGGGGCGGGGGCGAAGCCGTACGGCGCTCCGGGGACTGCCGGCCCTCCCGGTGCTCCGGGCCCGGGGAAGTACGGATTCTGCTGGGCGCTCGCGGGGACTCCGGCGTGCGGATGCGGCGGTCGATCGTCGCGCGGATAGCCGAACGGCGGCTGAGGGTCGCTCACGCCTCGATGCTAGCCGCGACGGATGACGCTCGCGCCGGCCCGAGGCGCAGCACACGGCCCGGCGCACGCACGAGGGGCCCGGATGCTTGCGCATCCGGGCCCCTCGTGTGGTGGTTCTGCTTACGCGCCGACCTTGAAACGGGCGAAGCCGTTGATGGTCAGGCCCGCGTCCTCGGCGACCTTCTTGACCGCGAGCTTGTTGTCGCGGGCGTAGTCCTGCTCGAGCAGGGCGACCTGCTTGAAGTAGGCGCCGAGACGACCCTCGACGATCTTCGGCAGGGCGGCCTCGGGCTTGCCCTCGCCGCGGCTGATCTCCTCGACGATGCGACGCTCGTTGGCGACGTCGGCCTCCGGCACCTCGTCCTTGGAGAGGTAGGTCGGAGCGGCGAACGAGATGTGCTGGGCGATGCTGCGGGCGGTCTCCGCGTCGTCACCCGTGTAGGACACGACGACGCCGATCTGCGGCGGCAGGTCCTTCGAGGTGCGGTGCAGGTAGACGGCGAACTTGTCACCGGCGATGCGAGCGACCTGACGCAGCTCGATCTTCTCGCCGATGGTCGCGGCCTGGTCCTCGATGAGGCTGCCGACGGTGCCGCCGTCGACCGCGACCGCGAGAGCGGCATCCACGGTCTCGGCGCCCGAGTCGGCCAGCGCCTGCACGACCTTCTCGGCCAGCGCGACGAACTTGTCGTTCTTGGCGACGAAGTCGGTCTCGCAGGCGAGCTCGATCAGGGTGACGGCGGTCGCGCTCTCGACGACGGCGACGAGGCCCTCGCTCGTGGAGCGGTCGGCACGCTTCGCGTTGCCCTTCGCACCCTTGAGACGCAGGATCTCGACGGCCTTCTCGATGTCGCCCTCGGCCTCGACCAGGGCGTTCTTGGTGTCGACCATGCCGGTGCCGAGGCGCTCGCGGAGGGTCTTGACGTCTTCCAGGCTGAAGTTGGCCATGGACTATTCCTTACTGAGTCGTGATGAACAGGCGGAGAACGCCTGGACTACTTCTTCGCGGGCTTCTTCTCGGCCTCGGTCGCCTCGGCCTCGATGCGGGCCTCGGTGGCCTCGTCCGACTCCGGGGCGTGCTCGGCGACGACCGACTCGTCGGCCTGCGCGGCCAGGTCGGCCTCCGCGGCGGCATCCGCGTCGTTCTCGGCGACGGGCGTCTCGGCCTCGACGACCTCGGCGACCTTCTCGGCGGCGTCGGCGCCCTGGTCGACGGCCTCGATCTTCTCGGCGGTCGACGCGGGGGTCTCGCTGGCGGCGAGCAGCTCCTGCTCCCACTCGGCGAGCGGCTCGACGGCCGAGACGTTGCCGGCCTCGGCGGGAGCCTGGTGGCGCTGCACGAGGCCCTCGGCGGCGGCGTCGGCGATGATGCGGGTGAGCAGGCCCACCGAGCGGATCGCGTCGTCGTTGCCCGGGATCGGGTACTGCAGCTCGTCGGGGTCGGCGTTCGTGTCGAGGATGCCGATCACGGGGATGCCGAGCTTGGTGGCCTCGTCGATGGCGAGGTGCTCGCGCTTGGCGTCGACGACCCAGATCGCGCTGGGGGTCTTCGTCAGGTTGCGGATACCACCCAGGGTCTTGTGCAGCTTGTCGAGCTCGCGCTTCTTGATGAGGAGCTCCTTCTTGGTGAAGCCCTTCGTCGTGTCGTCGAAGTCGATCTCCTCGAGCTCCTTCATGCGCGCGAGGCGCTTGGAGACCGTCTGGAAGTTGGTGAGCAGACCGCCGAGCCAGCGCTGGTTGACGTAGGGCTGGCCCACGCGGGTCGCCTGCTCGGCGATGGCCTCCTGGGCCTGCTTCTTCGTGCCCACGAAGAGCACGGTGCCGCCGTGCGCGACGGTCTCCTTGACGAAGTCGTAGGCGCGGTCGATGTAGGCCAGCGACTTCTGCAGGTCGATGATGTGGATGCCCGAGCGCTCGGTGAGGATGAAGCGCTTCACCTTCGGGTTCCAGCGGCGGGTCTGGTGTCCGAAGTGCACGCCGCTGTCGAGCAGCTGGCGGATGGTGACGACGGCCATGGCCGTTCTCCTTCTCTGGCGGGCACGGCCGTCGGCCGCGTCCCGCGCGTTCTCAGTTGTCGACCGGGCCGGCGGCCTGGTCCCTGGCGCCCGGCGCGCATCCGCTTCCGACGGATCGGAGACTGATGGATGTGCTGCCGCGTCGCTGCTCTCGGCTTCCGGTGACCGGAGGCTGGAGCGGCGACGCTGTGGGCGCGCGAAGTCACCCCGCAAGCGAGGTGCTGGGGGAAGCATAGCACCGGGGCGGGCGCTCTCCGCGCCTGCGCTCATGTCGTCGCCGCACTGCACTCTCCTCCCCAACCCCTGGTCAGATCGGGTTCTGCACCGATCCGGTCCGCGCGGCTCCGCCCGCGACGCCGACTCGCCACCGTGGTCCCATGCGGAACGGCCACCTCTCCCCCGAACGGTCGCCTGTGGCGCCCGGCCGGCTGCTGCGGATGCTCGCGGCCGTCGCCGTGGCGACGGGCGGCTGGCTGTGGCCGGTCGCGGCACCGCATCCCGTGGTGAACCCCTACGCGGCGCCCCCGACGCCGTACTCGGCGGGGCATCGCGGGATCGACATCGGCGCGGCGGCGGGCTCCCCCGTGCTCGCCCCCGCCGACGGCGTGGTGCACTTCGCCGGCGTCGTGGTCGATCGGCCCCTCGTGTCGATCGACCACGGCGGCGGTGTGCTCAGCAGTCTCGAGCCGGTCGAGCCCCTGGTGGCGAAGGGGGATGCGGTCGTGCGCGGGCAGGTGATCGGCACCCTGCAGCCCGGGCACTGCGGCGACTCCGCGTGCGTGCACCTCGGCGTGCGGGTCGACGGCGAGTACGTCTCGCCGTTGCTGTGGCTCGGCGGCGTGCCGCGGGCGGTGCTGTTGCCGACGGGTCGGTCGGGATGACGGCGATCGGGGTGAGCGCGATCGCGGTGAGCGCGATCGACGCGTCCGCTCCGGAGTCGCCGTCAGGCGCGGGGGTGCGCCTGCGCATAGACCTGCTTGAGCCGCTCGGCGGAGACGTGGGTGTAGATCTGCGTCGTGCCGAGGCTGGCGTGACCGAGCATCTCCTGCACCGCGCGGAGGTCCGCACCGCCGTCGAGCAGGTGCGTCGCCGCGGTGTGCCGCAGCGCGTGGGGCCCGGCGGGACCCGAACCCGGGACCTCGGCGAGCAGGGTCGAGACGAGCTGGTAGACGGCGCGACTGCCGAGGCGTCCGCCACGGGAGCCGAGGAAGACGGCTCGCGTCGGAGTCGTGGATGCCGTCGTCGCTGCGAGGATCGCCGGCCGGCCCTCGCGCATCCAGGTCTCGATCGCCCGCAGCGCGGGAGCGCCGACCGGCACGACTCGCTCCTTCGAGCCCTTGCCGACGACGCGCACCGTGCGGCGTTCGCTGTCGATGTCGGGCAGGTCGAGGCCGGTCAGCTCGCTCACGCGCAGCGCCGAGGCGTAGAGCAGCTCGATGACGGCCAGGTCGCGCTGCGAGGCCGGATCGCCGTCGGCGGCGCGCTGCGCGAGCCCGGCGATGATCCGATCCATCTGCTCGCGGCCGAGCACCCGCGGCAGCCGGCTGTCGCGACGCGGGGACTTCAGGCGGGCCGCCGGATCGCTCGTGAGCACACCGGTGGTCGTCAGCCAGCGCGTGAAGCCGCGCGCCGAGGCGGCACGGCGCGCGAGCGTGGACTTCGCGAGCCCCTGCTGGGTCGAGGCCCACAGCCAGTCGCGCAGCAGCTCCAGATCGAGGTGCTCGACCTCCTCGGCGGCGCGCTCTTCGGCGTGCGAGGCCAGAGCCCTCAGGTCGGCGCGGTAGGCCGCGATCGTGTGGTCGCTGTAGGCGCGCTCGGCCGCCAGGTGGCGGGAGTAGGCGTCGATCGCCGCGTCGAGGCGCATGCCCCCATCGTCGCGCGCCACGTGCTCAGCCGTCGGGCGCCCCGCCGAGCTCGTCACCCGCTCACGCCTCCGGCGGCAGCTTCCAGACCGACCTCTTGTTCGAGAAGGCCTCGCGGCGCGCATCCGGGGTCATCGCCGCCAGTCGCTCGAGCACCCGCCCGCTGAAGCCGGACACCCGAGGCGGAGAGCCGACGGGCACGATCGAGTGCACGACACGGTCGGGATAGACCTGCGTCAGATGCACCGACTGCCCGCCGTCCACGCCGGCGAGCGTGCCGACGGGCGCGAGCACGTCCATCGTGTAGCAGGTCGCCGCCGCGACGGCCACGGGCACCCCGGCGAAGGTCGAGTGCGTGGAGTAGTGCAGGTGACCACCGACGATCCCGATCACGTCGCTGCCGCGCACGACCGCCTCCAGCGCGGGCTGGTCCTGCAGCTCGAGGATCGCCATGATCTCGACGGGCGACGGGATGGGCGGGTGGTGCAGAGCGAGCAGGGTGCCGTGGGGCGCCGGCTCGGCGAGCACTCCGCGCAGCCAGTCGAGCTGCTCCGCGGTGAGCTCGCCGTGGTGATAGCCGGGCACGGTCGAGTCGAGCGCCACGATGCGCAGGCCGTTCACGTCGTAGACGGCGTCCTGCGGCGCACTCGACGGCGCCGCACCGAGCATGTGCTCGGCGAAGGGCTCGCGCTCGTCGTGATTCCCCATGACCCAGATCGGGCGCGCGCCGAGCCGCTCCGCGGCAGGATCGACGATCGCGCGCAGCCGCTGATAGGCATCTGTCTCACCCAGGTCGGCGAGGTCGCCGGTGAACACGATCGCCTCGATGTCGAGACCCGAGATCTCGAGCTGCTCGAGCGCCCGCTGCAGCGTCGCCTCGGAGCTCAGCGCCCCGTAGAGGGGTCGGGCCCCATCGAGGAAGTGCGTGTCGCTGATGTGCGCGATGGTGTGCAGCGGTTCCGGATGCTGCCCGAGCTGGACCACGATGCCTCCTGCGGTCGGCGCCGCGGCTCCCGTGCGCGGCGACGCGGTCACTGTACCGGCCGCCAGCGACGTGACCGGGATGCCGTGCAGGCCCGACGCCGGCCGTCGACGTCGTCGAGTCGCGCCGCACAGCGTCTCCCGCTTCTCCCGCGCGTCGGCGCGTGCGCGCGATACCAGCACGACCTCTCATTCGGCGCCGAGGTTCCCAGGATTCGTGGACCTTCGCGCGTCATCGGCGCCCTGAACTGGGGTTTCACCGCGCGGCGAATCGGGGCAGACAGATCGGTTCGTCCGCGGGAGCCGACCTGAGCTTCCGTCTTCTCGTTAGGTTCGACGGGTCGTCCGGAGCCGGGCCACGGCGCGCTTCCGCAGTGCCGTGATCACCGCATCCACGACGCAGCACGGCACGGAACGCACACGAACACGGAACGGATGGCGCGATCGCGACGATGTGGGACTACATCTCCAGCCGGCTCGAAGCCATCGGCTTCTCGGCCTGGCAGCACTTCTCCCTCGTCGCGCAGTGCCTGATCCTCGCGGTCGTCATCGCGGTCGTGATCGCCGCGCTCGTCTACCGCCGCCCGGCGCTCGCCTCGGTCGCGAACAGCGTCTCGGCCATCGGACTCACGATCCCGGCCTTCGCGCTGGTGGGTCTCATGATCGCGCCCCTCGGCTTCGGCGTGACCCCGGCGGTCGTCACGGTCACCTTCTTCGCCGTGCTCCCCGTGCTGCGCAATGCGATCGTCGGGCTCGGCGGCGTCGACCCCGCGCTCGTCGAGTCGGCCCGCGGAATCGGGATGAGCCGGATGCGCACCTTCGTGCGGGTCGAGCTGCCCCTCGCCTGGCCGGTCATCCTCGGCGGCATCCGCGTCTCGGCCCAGATGATCATGGGCATCGCCGCCGTCGCCGCCTACGTGCTCGGCCCCGGCCTCGGCGGCTTCATCTTCTCCGGCCTGTCGCGACTCGGCGGCGCTGGAGCGACCGAGTCGATCGTCGTCGGCGTCGTCGGCGTCGTGCTGCTGGCGCTCGTGCTCGACCTGCTTCTCGTCGGCCTCGGCCGGCTGACCACCCCGAGAGGAATCCGTGTCTGATACGACCACGACGATCGAGCAGGCTCCCGCTGAGGTCAGCGGGCGCCCCATCCGCCTCGACGACGTCACGAAGCGCTACCCCGGGCAGACCAAGCCCGCGGTCGACGGCATCACGCTCGAGATCCCGGCCGGCAAGGTCGTCATGTTCGTCGGCCCGTCGGGCTGCGGCAAGACGACGACCCTGAAGATGATCAACCGGCTGATCGAGCCGACGACGGGCCGCATCGTGCTCGGCGACGAGGACGTCACCGCGATCGATGGCGACGAGCTGCGCCGCCGCATCGGCTACGTCATCCAGGCCGGCGGACTGTTCCCGCACATGACCGTCGCGACGAACATCGGGCTCGTGCCGAAGATGCTCGGCTGGGACAAGGAGCGCATCGCGGCGCGCGTCGACGAGCTGCTCGAGCTCGTCTCGCTCGACCCCGACACCTATCGCGACCGCTACCCGCGCGAGCTCTCGGGTGGCCAGCAGCAGCGCGTCGGCGTGGCCCGCGCGCTCGCCGCCGACCCGCCCGTCTTGCTCATGGACGAGCCCTTCGGCGCCGTCGACCCGATCACGCGCCAGCGCCTGCAGGACGAGCTGATCCGCATCCAGGACGAGGTGCAGAAGACGATGGTCATCGTCACGCACGACTTCGACGAGGCCGTGAAGCTCGGCGACTGGATCGTGGTCTTCGAGGAGGGCGCCCGGATCGTGCAGTACGACACCCCGGAGCGCATCCTCGCCGAGCCCGCGAACGAGTTCGTCGAGAACTTCATCGGCTCGGGTGCCGGACTCAAGCAGCTGACGCTGCGCCGCGTGCGGGATGTCGACGTCGCGTCCGCCGTGACCGTCAGCCCCGGCACGAGCGGCAAGGACGCCCTGCAGAAGGCCGAGAACGCCGGCCACGGCCACGTGGTCGTCGTCGACGAGCGGGAGCGTCCGCTGCAGTGGCTGTCTCGTCGTCAGCTGGCCCGCATCGAGACGATCGACGCGAAGGCCGACCCGGCGCTGCCGGTCGTCGGCAGCAGCGCGACGCTCAACGACGCGCTCGACACCATGCTCGTCTCGAGCGCGGGCGCGGCCCTCGTGACGGGACGCCGCGACCGCTTCGAGGGCGTCATCGACGTCGAGACCGTCATGGATGCGATCCGCGACGCGCGCGCGAATGCCGCCAACTCCGAGGGCGCGCCCGTCGGCATGAACTCCGGCTCGATCGGGCTGACCCCGTCGCTCGTCGCCGCCGGCGAGGCAGCGCAGGTCGCGCCCGACGCGGGCAGCGACTCCGCTGCGGGCGCTGCCGGGTCGACGGAGGGGACCACCGACACCGAGCGAGGCGCCGCCGGATGAGCGACACCGCCACGCGCGTCGAATCCAGCCGGAAGAGCGGCTGGCGTTTGCTGATCATCCAGATCGTCGCGATCCTCGCGGTGCTGGCCGCGGTCTGCATCTGGATCACCGTCGCCCCGCTCAGCGCGACCGAGCGGGGGACGCTCGCGCCCGCGGCGCTCTGGAACTCGACCGTGCAGCACCTCTCCCTGACCTTCGTCTCGGGCGTGATCGTGCTCGTGATCGCGATCCCACTCGGCGTGCTGCTCACGCGCGGTCCTCTGCGCAAGGCGTCGGGGCCGATCCTCGCGATCGCGAACTTCGGCCAGGCCGCCCCGGCGATCGGGCTCGTGGTGCTGCTGTCGGTGTTCATCAGCTCGGGCTACTGGGCGTCGATCACGGCGCTCGTGCTCTACGCGGCGCTCCCGGTGCTGCGCAACACGATGCTCGGCATCCGCGCCGTCGACCAGCGCCTCATCGAGGCGGGTCGCGGCATGGGGATGAGCGCCGCCGCGGTGCTGTTCCGCGTCGAGCTGCCGCTGGCCGTGCCCGTGATGCTCTCGGGCGTGCGCACCGCGCTCGTGCTGCTCGTCGGCACGGCGACCCTGGCCGCGTTCGTCAACGGCGGCGGCCTGGGCCTCCTCATCACCACGGGCGTGAGCCTGTACCTGTACTCCGTGCTCATCGCCGGCGCCGTCATCGTCGCCCTGCTCGCCCTCGTCGTCGACTGGGCCGGCCGTGTCGTCGAGCACGTCGCCCGACCGAAGGGACTCTGATGCCCACCGCTCGCAGCACCCGACTCCGCGGCCGCGGCGCCGCATCCACGTCGACTCCCGCCCGCCTCCGTGCGCGGGCGGTCTCGGCCTCGGCGCTCGCCGCGACGGCGCTCGTCGCGCTGACCGGATGCGGACTGCAGTCGGCCGCCGCCTACGCCCCCGACGCGGCGCCCGGCTCGATCGAGAAGATCGACGACCTGCCGGCCGACGCGAAGCTGACGATCACGTCGAAGAACTTCACCGAGCAGCTCGTGCTGGGCAAGATCGCCGTCATCGCGACGAAGGCCGCCGGCTTCGACGTCGTCGACAAGACGAACGTGCCGGGCAGCGTGCCGGTGCGGCAGCTGATGCTGTCGCACGACGCCGACATGACGTGGGAGTACACCGGCACCGCCTGGCTGACCTTCCTCGGGCACGAGCAGGGCATCCCCGACAAGCAGGAGCAGTACCAGGCGGTCAAGGACGCCGACGCGAGGTCGGGACTGAGCTGGCTGCCGCCGGCGCCGATGAACAACACCTACGCCCTCGCCGTGCGGTCCGAGGCCGCGGAGGAGCTCGGGGTGTCGAAGCTGAGCGACATCGCGAAGCTGCCGGTCGACGAGCGCACGATCTGCGTCGAGTCCGAGTTCAACTCCCGCAGCGACGGACTCACCCCGATGCTGAAGAAGTACGGCCTCGAGCGCGGCTCGGCCGACGGCGTGCCGAACTCGAACATCAAGATCTACGACACCGGCGCGGTCTACACGGCGACCGACAAGGGCACGGCGTGCAACTTCGGCGAGGTCTTCACGACCGACGGCCGCATCAAGAGCCTCGACCTGACGGTGCTCGAGGACGATCTCGGGTTCTTCCCGGCCTACAACGTGGCTCCCGTGGTGAGCACCGACACGCTGAAGAGGTACCCGGGCCTCGCCGACGTGTTCGAGCAGATCAGCCCGAAGCTCACCGACGAGACGCTGCAGGAGCTGAACCTGCGGGTGGATGAGGGCGGCGAGGACCCGGGCGATGTCGCCTTCGACTTCCTCGAGAAGAACGGCTTCGTCACCAAGCCCTGATCGCGCTGAGCGGTGACACCGGGGCCGGACGGTCTCCTATCGTGCGGCGGCGTCACCCGATCTCAGAGACGGCGCCTCCGCCAGGCTCGGAGGTCAGCCCGCGATCCCGCTCGGAGCGCTCCCGATGCCTGCCGACGAGGCGCTTGCCGACTCGGATCATCGGCTGCTCGACATACCGGTAGATCAGATCGGCGGCCAGAAGCGACGCGGCGAGTGCGACCAGCGCGCCCCCCCAACCGATGTGTGCGGGGCGGATGACCTGGCCCACCGTGACCGCGGCGACCGTCTGGATCAGATAGAGCGAGTACGAGCGCGCGCCGATCCAGCGCAGCGGAGCGGCGGAGAGAACGGCGGTGACGAAGCCGCTCGGCACGACGAACCCGGGGATCGCGAGAGCGGCGCAGGCGCCGTAGGCCAGCACCACCGGAACCTCGCTTCCCAGCGAATCGGCGGCACTTCGGGCGACGATCTGAACGACGATCAGCGCGCTCAGCGCGGCCGCGCCGCCGACGGGAGTGGTCAGCGGTCGGACCACGGCGAAACCGCGGCGGGAATTCATCAGGACGGCGATCGCGCAGCCGAACCCGATGACCAGGTAGTGCACGAGCACGCCCGGGAACCAGATCGTCGCGAACCCGAGGCCGGTGATGACACCGAGGCGCCATGCGGGGCGCCGGAATGCGACAGGCACCGCGACGAAGGCCATGACCGGCCAGATTAGATAGAACTTCTGCTCGATCCCGATCGTCCACGCGTGTCCGTAATACGCGCCCAGCCCAGGACCGGGTGGCGCCCATTCGACCGAGAATGAGAGGTAGTACGGCAGCGACGAGTAGTCGGCCGGCCCGAGCCGCGCGACGAAGACGAGAGCGATCGCGAGGACCACGGCATAGGCCGGGACGATGCGGAAGAGACGCCGGATCCAAAACTCGACTAGCGAGACGCGCGCGCGACGGGCCTCCTCCCGCAGAAGCAGAGTGGTGATGAGAAAGCCGGACAGCACGAAGAACAGATGCACTCCGAGCCACCCGTTGATCGGCGCGGTGGCGGCACCCCCGAAATGGAACAGCACGACCATGGCGGCGGCGATCGCACGCACGCCGTCGAAAGCGCCGAAGTGGCGCTCAGTCAGGAACCGGGAATGCTCGAGGCGCGGCCTAAACGGCCGCGCGACACGGCCGGGACTCGTCGTCGACATCATGAGGATCCTATGCGAGTCCTCACCGCGTCTATGTTGCAGATCCGCGCGGCGAGCGCACCCAGCCCGCTCCCGCCTGACGGACGCCGCCCTCGAGCTCCAGCATCCCGAGCACGGCGCTCACCCGATCGGGGGCGAGTCCGCTCGCGGCGGCGAGCTGGGCGACCGTGCGCGCGGCCCGCGGCGCGAGCGCGTCGAGCACGCGCAGCGTCGCGCCGTCGACCTCGCCGACGGAGCGCCGCCCGCTGCCGCTCGAGGCGCCGTCGGCCGCATGCTCGCCGCTCGTGGCACCAGGCGTTGACGCCGCACCGCTGTGCGGAGCCAGCTCGGCGATCTCGTCGGCGTTCGTGACGCACGTCGCGCCGTAGTCGCGCAGCAGCCGGTGGCAGCCCGCCGACGCCGTGCTCGTGACCGGGCCCGGCACCGCTCCGAGCGGCCGTCCGAGCTCGGCGGCGTGACCGGCGGTGTTGAGCGAACCCGAGCGGCGCCCGGCCTCGACCACGACGGTGGCGCCGGCGAGCGTGGCGATCAGCCGATTGCGCTGCAGGAACCTCCACTTCGTGGGTGCCGAGCCGGCGGGCACCTCCGAGATGACGACGCCGCGGTCGACGATGCGCTGCAGCAGCGCTTCGTGTCCGGAGGGGTAGAAGCGGTCGAGTCCGCCCGCGAGCACGGCGACCGTCGTTCCTCCCGAGGCGAGAGCGGCGCGGTGAGCGACCCCGTCGATGCCGTAGGCCGCGCCGGAGACGATCGCGTAGCCGCGATCCACGAGCCCAGCCGAGCACTCGGCCGTCACATGCTCGCCGTAGCCCGTCGCCGCGCGGGCCCCGACGAGGGCGATCGCGTCATCCAGGCCGCCGAGCAGCGCCGCGTCGCCGCGCGACCAGAGCGCGAGCGGACGGTGAGCTCCGAGATCGTCGAGCCGCTCCGGCCAGCTCGCGTCGTCGGGTACGACGAGTCGTGTCGCGAAGCGCTCCGCCTGGCGGAAGGCGAGCTCGACCGCACGAGTCGCGAAGCGCGGCGACCAGCGCGCGGCCGCCGCCGCGAGCTCCTCCCGTGCGAGGAGCTCGCCGGGATCCGAGCCGGCGCCGTCGGCGACGGTCTCGGCGCCCGTCGCGTCGGCGACGGCGCGCTCGAGCAGCGCGATCCACCCGTCGACCCCGCTGTCGTCGACGAGCGGACGCAGAGCCGCGGGCGCCCCCAGCACGGAGACGAGCGCACCTGCGACCCGATCCCCCGGCTCGACCAGACAGCTCCAGACGCCGCGAGCGAACCGCTCCTCGACGCCGGCCCACTCCCCCGGGTCGTCGGCGACACCGCGCACGAGCTGCGCGATCGCCGCGCGCGAGAGTCCGAGCGCGCTCATGCCGCGGCCTGCCGGAGGTGCAGGGCACGGCCGATCTGGTCGCGTCCCGGCCGATCGACGCCATCGAGGTCGGCGATCGTCCAGGCCACGCGCAGCACGCGATCGAAGCCGCGCATGCTGAGCACACCGCGCTCGAGGGCGCGCTCCAGCGGATCGGTCGAGCCGGGGCTCGGTGCGCCCGCGGATGAACGCAGCCACGTGCCGGGCAGCTCGACGTTGCGCCGCCACGGCGTGCCCCGCAGCCGCTGGCGGGCCCGCTCTCTCGCGGCGAGCACGGCCTCGCGAGCCTGGGCTGTCGACATGGTCGGCGTCTCGGCGGCCAGGCGCAGCTGCGCGGCCGTCACCCGGTGCACGCGCAGGCGGATGTCGACGCGATCGAGCAGCGGACCGCTCATCCGCTGCAGGTAGCGCCGTCGCGCCGTCGGCGTGCAGACGCACTCGGCATCGGGAGCGCCGGATTGGCCACAGGGGCACGGGTTCGCCGCCAGCACGAGCTGGAACGCCGCAGGGAAGCGCGCGGTCGCGCTGGCGCGATGCACGGTCAGCGTGCCCGATTCGAGCGGCTGGCGCAGCGCATCCAGGGTCGCCGGCGAGAACTCGGGCGCCTCGTCGAGGAAGAGCACGCCGTGGGATGCGCGCGCCGCGGCGCCCGGACGGATCGCCCGCGACCCGCCGCCCACGATCGAGGCCGTCGTCGCCGTGTGATGCGGCGATTCGAGCGGCGGCCGGTGGGAGAGGCTCGCGCCGAGCGGCAGACCCGAGAGCGAGCGCAGCGATCCCACCTCGAGCGCCTGCTCGGCGCTGAGGTCGGGCAGGATGCCGGGCAGCCGGGAGACGAGCATCGTCTTGCCGGCTCCGGGTGGTCCGAGCAGGAAGAGGTGGTGTCCGCCGGCCGCGGCGATGCGCAGAGCCTCGACCGCCTCCCGGTTGCCCGCGACGTCGGCGAGGTCGAGCGCCTCCTCCGTGCGCGTCGTCGCCGTGTCGTCGTCGCCGCCGAGCGCGCGGAGGATCGGCTCGACCGGCTCGGACTCGAGCTCGGCGCCGTGGAAGATCAACGTCTCGCGCAGGCTCGGCATGCCGACGACCCGGATGCCCGGCACGAGCGAGGCCTCGGGCTCGTCGCCGCTCGGCACGATGACCGTCTCGACGCCCGCGCGAGCCGCGGCCAGCACGGCCGGCAGCACGCCGGGAATCGGCCGCAGACGGCCGTCGAGCCCGAGCTCGCCGAGGTGCGCGACCCGCTCGACCGACTCGGGCGACACGACGCCCTCGGCGGCCAGTGCCGCGACGGCGATCGCCAGGTCGAAGGCCGAGCCGTGCTTCGGCAGCGACGCGGGCGACAGGTTGATCGTCATGCGCCTCGGCGAGAGCGGATGCCCCGAGTTCGCCGCGGCGGCGCGCACCCGCTCCCGCGCCTCGCCGAGCGAGGTGTCGGGCAGGCCGATGAGCGAGAAGCCGGGCAGCGCGCCCTGCTGCAGGTCGGCCTCCACCTCGACGATCGCGCCCTCGATGCCGAGCAGGGCGATCGCGCGGGTGCGGGCGACGCTCATCGGTACACCCCCTGCAGGTGCTCGATGCGGGGTTCCGCGCCGCGCACGGCGACGATGCCGATCGCGTCGATGCGCACCGATCCCCGCACCTCGGGATGCGCGGCGCACCAGGCCCCCGCGAGCCGGCGCAGTCGTGCGAGCTTGACGGCCGTGATCGCCTCCAGTGGATGCCCGTAGCCCACGCCCCGCCGCGTCTTCACCTCGACGAACACGACGTCGTCGCCATCGCGCGCCACCAGGTCGATCTCGCCGAGCGGACACCGCCAGTTGCGGTCGACGACGCGGATGCCGCGCCCGGTCAGGTGCTGCTCGGCCAGGCGTTCGCCGTGGCGTCCGAGCTCGTCTTTCGCTGCCATGGGTCGAGGGTGGCGGGCGCGGCGGGCCCGGCGGCACCCGTATCCGCCGCAGCGGCGAAGCCCGAGTTACGAACAGGAGCGCGCGGAGAGAGCGACCGCGAGGCCGTGTCGGCCGCATCCGCCATGATCGAGATGGAGGTGCGGATGACTCGTCGACACCGGCGCATGATCGTGCTCGTCGCGGCGGTCGCGCTCGTCGTGATCGGCGTGCTGACCGGGGCGCTGAAGCTCGACGACCTGGTCAGCGTGCTCGGAACCGGCACGAGTTCCGGATCGGACGCCGGCGCCGGCGCCGGGCCGAGCAGGACGCCGAGCGCGCCGCCGACCACGCCGTCCGGTCCGGCTGTCGGCTCGGACACCGCGATGCCGGCCTCCGCCGAGGCGGCGACGATCGTGCGCGTCGTCGACGGCGACACCGTCGTCGTGCGTCGCGCCGGGCGCACCGACGACGAGACGGTGCGGCTCGCGGGCATCGACACCCCCGAGACGGTCAAGCCGAACAGCCCGGTCGAGTGCTGGGGTCCCGAGGCGAGCGACCGCGCGCACGCGCTGCTCCCCGTCGGCACGGCGGTGCGGCTCGAGCCGGACCCGACGCAGGGCGACGCGGACCGCTACGGGCGCCTGCTGCGCTATCTGTGGGTCCCGGCCGCCGACGCGCCCGCTGCGGGGTCCGCGACGTCGGGGACGCTGATCAACCTGCAGCTCGTCGACGAGGGTGCCGCCGAGGCGTATCGCGATCGGCACGCGCGATGGCAGCAGTTCCAGGATGCCGAGGCTCGGGCGCGCGCATCCGGAGCGGGTCTGTGGGGCGCCTGCTGACGACGGAGCACCGCCGACGCGCAGCGCCGTCACCCGAGGAGGCGGAACCGCCTACTCGTCGATCGCGAGCTCCTTGGGCAGCTCGAGCTCCCGCTCGCCCAGCGCCTCGATGTTGACGTCTTTGAAGGTCAGCACGCGCACGCTCTTCACGAAGCGGTCGGCGCGGTAGACGTCCCAGACCCAGACGTCCTTCATCTCGAGCTCGAAGTAGAAGTCGTGCTCGGTGTCCTTGCGCTCGAAGCTGACCTCGTTGGCCAGATAGAAGCGCCGCTCGGTCTCGACCACGTACTTGAACTGCCCGACCACATCGCGGTACTCGCGATACAGGGCGAGCTCGACCTCGCGGTCGTAGTCGTCGAGATCCTCGTCATCCATCGGCGTCAGTCTAGTTCCGCCGCGACGGTGTCGCCGACGCCGTGCACAGGCCCGACGCCGTGCACCGGCGCGGCCGTCGGCGGCGCCGCCTCAGAGGTCGAGCAGCGTCGGCTGGCGCAGCCACGACCAGCGGTGCAGATCGCTCGCACCCACGCGGTCGATCGCCGCGTAGTGGTCGGAGGAGGCGTAGCCCTTGTTGGCCACCCAGTTGTACTCGGGCAGGCGCGCGTGCGACTCGATCATGAAGCGATCGCGCTGCACTTTCGCGAGAACGGATGCCGCGGCGACGCTCGCGCAGGTCATGTCCGCCTTGACGCGGGTCGTGACGGCGAGACCGGTCGGGGCGCCCGCGCCGCTCAGTCCCGCGGCGCCCAGGGCCGGCGTCAGCCAGTCGTGCGAGCCGTCGAGGATGACCCGGGCTCCGCCGAGCGACACGCCGCCGTCGACGACCGACGCGAGCGCCCGCGTCCCCGCCAGACCGAGGGCGGCGATGATGCCGAGTCGGTCGATCTCCTCGTTCGAGGCGACGCCGACGGCCGAATGCCGCGCCCAGCGCTGCACGAGCGGATGCAGCTGCTCGCGCCGCTTCTCGCTGAGCAGCTTCGAGTCGCGCAGACCGACCGGGATGCGCGCCACCCGTGCATCGATCACGCTCACGCCGACCGCGACCGGACCGGCGATCGCGCCGCGACCCACCTCATCCACGCCGATCACGAGCTCGGCGCGCTCGCGCAGCAGCTTCTTCTCGAAGCGCAGGTCGGGATCGACGACGGTCATCGTCGCGGCAGCCCCGTCGTCGATCCGGTCGACCCGGCGAGCGTCACGGCGGACGTCATCCGGATGCCGACTTCGCCGACGACGAACGGTCGGGCACGCCCTCGAAGGTCAGCGGGTAGTCGTCGAGCCAGGTCCAGCGGCTGGTCGGCCAGCTGATCACGAACGCCCGCCCGACGACGTTGTCGTAGGGCACGAAGCCGTTGCCGGGGTTCTGCTGGTTGTAGCGGGAGTCCTTGGAGTTGTAGCGGTTGTCGCCCATGACCCAGAGCGAGTCCTTCGGCACCGTCACCTCGAAGTCCATCGCCGAGACGCGGGAAGTGCCGTCGGGCAGCTTCACATAGGGCTCGTCGAGCGGCACGTCGTTGACGGTCATCTGGCCGAGGCTGTTGCAGCACTTGACCGTGTCGCCCGGCAGGCCGATGACGCGCTTGATGAGGTGGTCGTCGCTGTCGGGCGCGGTGAGGCCGATCACGCCGAGGGCCTCGTTGAAGAATCCGGCGACGCCCGTCGGCTGCTCGGTCGCGGTCGTGCCGTCGAGCCAGCCGCCCGGGTCCTTGAAGACGACGATGTCGCCGCGCGAGAGGCCGAAGGCCTTCGGCTGCAGCTCGTTGACGATGACCCGGTCGTTCACGATCAGGGTCGACTCCATCGACTCCGACGGGATGTAGAACGAGCGGATCAGGAAGGTCTTGATCAGGAACGAGATCACGACCGCCGCGACCACGATCACGACCAGGTCGCGCAGGAACAGCTTCCAGCCGCGCGGCTTGCGCTTGTCGAGGTGGGCCGTTCGCGGCTCGGTTCCGCGGCGCACCGGGCGCTCGACGACCTCGTCGTCGGCGCCGACGCTGTTCTCGGATGCGCTCGCGCTCTCGTCGGCCGTGCTCATGCGCTCCCCTGGGTCGTGCGGGCCGGAGCGGCCCCCGGCAAGCATAGGCCGCGCATCCCGGCAATCGGCTCGGGACGCACCCCGCGCCGCACCGGCGCCGGCCGTGCCGCGCCGCAGCCGCATCGCGCCGCGCCGCAGCCGCATCGCGCCGCGCCTTAACGAGCTCGCGCCCGCATCCTCGGAAGGATGCGGGCGCGATGCGCGGTTCAGCGGGACGCTCAGGCGTCGCGCTTCTCCTTGATCTTGGCCTTCTTGCCGCGCAGCTCGCGCAGGTAGTAGAGCTTGGCGCGACGGACGTCACCGCGGGTGACGATCTCGATGTGGTCGATGACCGGCGAGTGCACCGGGAAGGTGCGCTCCACGCCGACCTGGAAGCTGACCTTGCGGACCGTGAAGGTCTCGCGCACGCCTTCGCCCGAGCGGCCGATGACGGCGCCCTGGAAGACCTGGATGCGGGAGCGGCTGCCCTCGATGATGTTCACGTGCACCTTGATGGTGTCACCGGGGCGGAAGTCCGGAACGTCGGACCGGAGGGATGCAGCGTCGACGGCGTCGAGGAGGTGCATTTCGATATCGCTCTCTGCGCCCGCCACAGGTCGCACGCGGTAGAAGTAAGGGAAGAAGTCGTGTGCTCCGATGATCCGGGCTCCCCTGTGGCAGAGCCGCGCCGGGCACAAGCGATCAGTTTGCCAGATGACCGGGCGTTCTGGCAAAGCGAGGGCCGCGCATCCCGCGTCGCCCGCGCCCTCGGCGGCTAGGCTCTCGGGGTGATCGAACTGCGCACCCCCTCCGAGATCGAGCAGATGCGCCCCGCGGGCGCCTTCGTCGCCAGCGTGCTCGAGGCCACCCGCGACGCCGCCGCGGTCGGCGTGAACCTGCTCGAGCTGGATGAGCTCGCGCACGACCTGATCCGCGCGGCCGGCGCCGAGAGCTGCTACATCGACTACCACCCGTCGTTCGGCGCCTCGCCGTTCGGCAAGGTCATCTGCACCTCGGTCAACGACGCCGTGCTGCACGGCCTCCCCCACGACTACCGGCTGAAGGATGGTGATCTGCTCAGCCTCGACTTCGCGGCGAGCGTCGACGGCTGGGTCTCGGACTCGGCCCTCTCGCTCGTCGTCGGCGAGGCGCGGCAGGAGGACCTCGACCTGATCGAGGTGACCTCGCAGGCGCTGGATGCCGGGATCGCCCAGGCGGTCGTCGGCAAGCGCATCGGCGACATCTCGGCCGCGATCGGCGACGTGGCGGCGGATGCGGGGCTCGAGGTCAACCTCGATTTCGGCGGCCACGGGGTCGGCCGGGTCATGCACGGCGACCCGCACGTGCCGAACGACGGCCGCCGCAAGCGCGGACTCCCCCTGCGTCCGGGCCTGGTCTTCGCGATCGAGCCCTGGTTCATGCTCGGCACCGACGAGATCTTCACCGACCCCGACGGCTGGACTCTCCGCAGCGCCGACGGCTCGCGCGGCGCCCACTGGGAGCACACGGTCGCGATCACCGAAGACGGGCCGATCATCCTGACGGCGCGCTCGAGCTGACGCTCGCGGCGGGCCGGCCTCGGGTCGGGCTCGCTAGCGCAGCTCCTCGGGCAGCAGCTCCGGCCGCACGCGGCGGGTGCGCTCGATCTGCTGCTCGCGGCGCCAGGCCGCGATCTGCGCGTGGTGCCCGCTCAAGAGCACGGCCGGCACCTCGCGCCCGCGCCACTTGGCCGGCTTCGTGTAGCTCGGGTACTCGAGCAGGCCGTCTTCGTGGCTCTCCTCGGTGAGGCTCTCGGGGTTGCCGACGACGCCCGGGACGAGTCGTCCGACCGCCTCGACGACGGCCATCGTGGCGACCTCGCCGCCGTTGAGCACGTAGTCGCCGAGGCTCAGCTCGATGACCTCGGCGCGGCCGGCGGTGTCGTCGATCACGCGCTGGTCGATGCCCTCGTAGCGGCCGCAGGCGAAGACGAGGTGCTCGCGGGTCGCCAGATCGCGCGCGCGGCGCTGGGTGAAGACCTCGCCGGCGGGGCTCGGGAAGATGACCGTGGATGCGGCCGTCACGACCGTGTCGAGGGCCTGCCCCCACGGCTCGGGCTTCATGACCATGCCGGCGCCGCCGCCGTAGGGCGTGTCGTCGACGCTGCGGTGACGGTCGGTCGTGAACTCGCGCAGGTCGTGCACGCCGAGGTCGAGGAGTCCGCTCGTGCGGGCCTTGCCGAGCAGCGAGACGTCGAGCACGGAGAAGAACTCCGGGAAGATCGTGAAGATGTCGACGCGCACCGGCCCAGCGTAGCCGCGCGGCAGGGCGCTACTCGGCGGAGTCGGCGTCGGCTGCGTCGGCGCCGGTCTGGGCAGCGGCCGAAGCGTCGTCCGAGCTGGAGCTGTCGGCGGCGGGACGGCGGCGTGCCGTGCGGCGGCGCGGCGCCGGCGGGCGCCGGTTGCCGTTCGCCGCGTCGTCGGCCGCCTCGTCGCCGGCTGCCGGGGCCTCGGCGTCGTCGTCGGCCGGCAGCTCCTCGAAGAGGCCGGTCGGCGGGGTCAGCGTGACCGTGCCGGCGTCGATGTCGACGCTCGGCACGATCGCCTTGACGAACGGCACCATGACCTCGCCGGCGTCGGTCGCGATCACGAGCAGGTCCTGCGCGGGGAGGTGCTCGACACGGGCGACCTGGCCGAGCTTCTCGCCGTCGCGCACGGCGGCGAGACCGACGAGCTGGTGGTCGAACCAGGCGTCCTCTTCGTCGGTGAGCTCATCCGGGTCGTGATCGATCCAGAGCACAGCCTTGACGAGGGACTCGGCGGCCGTGCGGTCGTCGACGTCGACGAAGAAGCCGACGGGGCTGCCGTTGTACCAGCGCAGCTCGGCGAGCTCGAGCGACTTGCCGTGCCACGACGACGAGGTCGGCACCTGCAGCGCGAACGACGCGCCGGGCGTGAAACGCCGCTCCGGGTCGTCGGTGTAGAGCTCGAGCTTGAGCGCGCCCTTGAGGCCATGGGCCTTGACCAGGCGCGCGACCCGCAGCTGCGTGCGGGGCGGGCGGGGAGGCTTGCGGGGACTCACGCCTCGTCGGTGTCCACGACGTCGACGCGCACACGGCGGCCGTCGGCGAGGGCGGTGACGAGAGTGCGGAGCGCCTTCGCGGTGCGTCCCGAGCGCCCGATCACGCGACCGAGGTCCTCGGGGTGCACACGCACCTCGAGGACCTCGCCGCGCGAGGAGTCGATCGAGTCCACGCGGACGTCATCGGGGTGATCGACGATCCCCTTGACGAGGTGTTCCAGCGCGGGAGCGAGCACGACGATCAGGCCTGGTCGGCGTCGGTCGCGGTCTCGGCGGCGGCATCCTCGGCGGGCGCCTCCTCAGCCGGAGCCTCGGCGGCCGCGGGGGCCTCCTCGGCCTTCTTCTCGGCCTTGGGCTTGAGAACGGCCTTCTTCTTCTCGTCGGCGACGAACTCGACCTTGCCCTCGGGCGCCTGGACGGTCGACTTGGCGTTCTTGTCGCCCTTGAAGGTGCCCCAGTCGCCGGTGAGCTTGAGGATGGCGGCGACCTGCTCGGTCGGCTGCGCGCCGACGCCGAGCCAGTACTGCGCGCGCTCCGAGTCGACCTCGATGAACGAGGGGTTCTCGGTCGGGTGGTACTTGCCGATCTCCTCGATCACACGACCGTCGCGCTTGGTGCGCGAGTCGGCGACGACGATGCGGTAGTACGGGGCGAACTTCTTACCGAGCCGCTTCAGGCGGATCTTGACAGCCACGATTCTCCAAAGTGGTGAGTGTTTGAAAGTCGAACAGCGGCCGTGCTCGTGGGGTGCACGCTCGGACGCGAGGCTCTGATGGGGCCTGCAGCGGGTCGGATAGAGGGTCGGACGGCGCGCAGACTCGACTGCCTATTCTGACAGATCCCGGGGCTGTGCTCCAACCACGTTCCGGATGAGCAGTTCATCGAGCGCGTGGAGCACCCCGTCGACCCACCACGCGTAGTCGTGACCGCCCGCGACCAGGCGCGAGCTGAGGTCCATCCCGGCGCTCTCGGCGACCGCGACGAACTCGCGGGCGAGACGGTGCAGGTCGGGTTCCTCGGTGCCCACCTGCACGACGAGACGGCCGCTGAGCGCTCGATCGCGCATCCACTCGACCAGGTCACCGGGCCGCTCGGCCGGAGGATGATCGGCGGCCGCCGCGCGAAAGTGGAACGAGCCCGACTGCACGATGCCGGTGCGCGTGATCTCGGGATGCCGGGCGACGAGCGCAGCGGCGGCGAGCCCGCCGTAGCTCTGCCCCGCGACGATGACCTGCTCGGAGCCGTGACGCCGGCCGAGCGAGAACGCGACGGCCGGCAGCACCTCGTCGGCGAGCACGCGGGCGATGACGGCAAGATGCGGCAGCTCGGCCGAGCGCACGGCGAGCGAGATCGACGACACCACGGCGACCGCGACGGCCGGGCCGGTGCGGGCGGCGAGCAGGCGCTCGATGCCGGCGTCCATCCAGGTGTCGCCGTCGAACAGCACGAGCAGGGTGTCGGGCACCGGCTCGGCGCGCGGAGTGATGACCCAGACCGAGCGTTCGCCCGACGGGCCCGGGATGCGCAGCTCTCGTGTGGCGAGGTCGCGCAGCGGTGCGGACGCCCGCGCCGGATGCGGCTCCCACCCCGGCATCCGCAGCAGCGAGGAGGCGCCGCCGAGCGGCGTGCGGATGCCGTGCGGATTGCGGGGGTCGGGCTGGCCGGCACGGTGGACGCGCATCCACCCCTCGCGGGTCGAGCCCGCGTCGACCGGCAGCTCGGGCACCGCGGCGATCCGGTACGAGGCCGTCAGCCCCTCGGGCAGCAGGTAGGCGAGGGCGCGCAGGTCGCGGCCGGGGACCGGGTGCAGCAGCGCGGGGCGCACGTCGCGGCGGTGCGCATCCGTGATGCCGTTGAGGTGCACGAGCGTCGGGATGCCGGTGTCGTCGGCCACGAAGGTCACCTCGCGCAGGCGCACGCCCTCGCGCTCGACGAGCGGGCCGATGACCGGCCACTCCCCCGGATGGTGTCCGGCGGCGGCGATCTCGTCGAGCGGGACACCCGCCCGTAGAGCGCGGAGGGCGGCGCTGTCGATGCGCAGCGGGCCGCCGTCGTAATCGCGCGGAGTCGCAGTGGCCCGCAGCGCGGTGCCGATCACGGCGCGCCGCCCGCGTGCGCGGCAGCGCCGGCGCCCGGACCAGCTCCAGCATCCAATCCCGGCAGCGGGATGACCAGCGGCGACCCCGTGACCGGGTCGGCGATCACCTGCACGGGCAGACCGAAGACGCGCTCGACGAGCTCCGCATCCAGCAGCTCGGCCGGTGGTCCCTCGGCGACGATGCGCCCCGCCGACATGACCACGAGGTGGTCGGCGTAGCGCGCAGCCTGGTTGAGGTCGTGCAGCACGGCCACGATCGTGTCGCCGCGCTCGCGGTTGAGGCGGCGGCAGAGCTCGAGCACCTCGTACTGATGGGCGAGGTCGAGGAACGTCGTCGGCTCGTCGAGCAGCAGCAGCCCGCTCTGCTGGGCCAGCACCATGGCGAGCAGCACGCGCTGCCGCTGCCCGCCCGAGAGCTCGCCGACGCCGCGATCGGCGAGCTCGTCGACGCCGGTCGCCGCCATCGCCGCCCGCACCGCGGTCGCGTCGTCGCGCGACCACTGCCGCAGCATTCGCTGATGGGCGAAGCGCCCGCGCGCCACGAGATCGAGCACCGAGATGCCGTCGGGCACCTCGACGGCCTGCGGCAGCAGCGCGAGTCGCCGGGCGACCTCCTTGGTGCGGTAGCCGCGCACATCGCCGCCGTCGAGCACGACCGTGCCCGCCGACGGGGCGAGGAGCCTCGCGAGCGCTCGCAGCAGGGTCGACTTGCCGCAGGCGTTCGGCCCGACGATCACGGTCACGCGCCCGTCGGGCACAGCGAGCGTGAGCCCCTCGGCGACCACGCGCTGCTCATAGCCGAGGGTCACGTCGCGCGCCTCGAGGCGGGTGGATGCGGTGGTCATGGTCCCTCCTCGGCGGCCGTCGTCGTGGGCGCTCACCGGCGCCCCCGGCCGAGCAGCCAGATCAGGTAGATGCCGCCGAGCAGTCCCGTCATGAGCCCGACGGGCACGGCGACGGGCAGCGGCAGGGTCGTCGAGAGCACGTCGGCGCCGACGAGCAGCGCGGAGCCGAGCAGCGCCGATCCGACGATCGACGGGCCGCCCCCTCCGCTCAGGCGCTTGACGATCTGCGGGGCCGCGAGCGCGACGAACGAGACGGGTCCGGCCGCGGCGACGGCGAGCGCCGCCAGGCCGATGCCGACCGCGAGGGTGCCGATGCGCACGGCCTCGACGCGCATCCCCGACTGGGTGGCGACGTCGTCGCCGAGCTCCAGAGCGGAGAGGCCGCGCGCGAGGGCGACCGCGGGCACGAGGAGCACCAGCACGGCGATCAGCACCGGCAGCGCGTGCGCCCAGGTGCGGGCGTTGAGCGTGCCGGTGAGCCAGAGCTGCGCCACGATCGCGTTCTCGGCGGCCGACCGGGTCATCAGCAGGTCGTTGAGGGCGCCGAGCAGCGCGCCGGCGCCGATGCCGACGAGAACCAGGCGGTAGCCGCCGGTCGCGCCGCGGCGGAACGCGAGCACGTAGACGAGCGCCGAGGTCACGACCCCGCCGATGACGGCGGCCGCCGCGATGCCGAGCGGCGGTGCGCCCAGCACGAGGATCGCCACGATCGCGCCGCTCGCGGCGCCGGTGAGGAAGCCCACGATGTCGGGAGAGCCGAGCGGGTTGCGCGAGAGCGACTGGAACAGCGCACCGCTGATGCCGAGTGCGGCCCCGACGGCCAGACCGGCGACGAGGCGGGGCGCGCGGATCAGCTGCAGCACCCGCACATCCGCGGTCTCGCCCTGCCCGAACAGGGCGGGCAGCACGTCGCCGAGCTCGATCCGCAGCGTGCCGGTCGTCAGCACGACGGCGCCGAGCGGCACGAGCAGCGCGGCGATCACGAGCGCCACGACGAGGGCGCGCGGCCGCCAGCGCCACGACAGCGCGTCGCCCGGCGAGCGCCAGGCGCGCCAGGAGCGCGAGGTCGCCCCGCTCACAGCCGCACCAGCCGGCGGCGGCGCACGACCGCGATGAACACGGGCGCGCCGATGAGCGCCATGAGGATGGCCGTGCGGGTCTCGGCGGGCGGGGTCACCACGCGCGCCACGACGTCGGCCGCGGTCAGCAGCGCGGCGGCGCCGACCATCGACAGCGGCACGATCCAGCGGTAGTCGGGGCCCGCGAGCTGGCGCGCGGCGAGCGGCGCGACGAGGCCGAGGAACCCGATGGGCCCGGCCGCGGCGGTCGCGGCGCCGCACAGCACGATCACCACGAGGGCCGACACGATCCAGGTGCGGCGCAGGTCGGCGCCGAGGGCCCGGCCGAGGTCGGAGCCGAGGGCGGCGGCGTTGAGCGAGCGGGTGAGCAGCAGAGCGACCATCAGGGTCGGGATGATGACCGCCGCGGCGGCCGGGACGAGCTCCCAGTCGCGCCCCTGCAGCGAGCCGACGACCCAGAAACGGAAGTCCTCGAATACCGAGGGGTAGTTGATGAGCAGCGCCTGCGTGTAGGCGCCGAGCACGACGCTGAGGGCCGCGCCCGAGAGCGTGAGCCGTACCGGATCGGAGCCGGCGCCGAACGCCCCGCCGAGCGCGGCGACCAGCACCGCGGCGATCGCGGCGCCGGCGAAGGCGAAGAGCACGTGGCCGAAGGCCCCGACCGTGAAGCCGAGCCCGATGCCGGTCGCGGCGGCGGCGCCCGCCCCGGCGTTGATGCCGAGCAGGCCCGGCTCGGCGAGCGGGTTGCGGGTCAGCGCCTGCATGATCGCCCCGGCCGCGCCGAGCGCGGCGCCGACGAGCATCGCGAGCAGGGTGCGCGGCACCCGCAGCTCGCGCACGATCAGCTGCGCGTCATCGGCGCGGTCGAAGGCGGTCAGCGCCTGCCAGGCCGTGGCCGGGTCGATGACCCGCGATCCGATCAGGATGCCGGCGCAGCCCAGCAGGGCCAGCACCGGCATCCCGATCAGGAGGATGAGACCTCGTCTCACCCGAACTGCTTCTCGACCGCGTCGACGATCTGCAGACCGCTGTAGTAGTCGATGCGGAACGAGGTGTCGCCGAGCGGGTGCAGCGCACCGGAGGCGACGGCGGGGGCGTTGGCCATGACCGCGGCACTCTTCAGGTCGTCGACCTTCGCGTCGCCGCCACTGATCAGGAACACGGTCTCGCCGGTCAGCGCGCCCACCGCGTTCTCGATCGACACGAAGGCGAAGTCGTTGCGACTCTGAGTGCTCGTGTCGAGGCTGTCGTCGGCGCCCTGGATGTCGAAGCCGAGCGCCTCGAGCAGCTTGCCGTGCGATCCCTCGGGCTTGGCGAAAGCCGTGTCGTTCTCGGTGCCGTTCCAGACGATCGCGTTCGCGGTGCCCTCCGGCACGGTGATCGCATCGGCCACCTCGGCCACGCGCGCATCGAAGTCGCTCACGGCCTCCTCGGCCTCGTCCTCGTGGCCGGTCGCCTCGCCGAGCTGCTCGGCGAGCTCCTGCCAGGTGTGCGAGCCGTAGTCGAGCACGATCGTCGGCGCGATCGCACTCAGCTGGTCGTACTGCTCGACGGTCGAGTCGGCGCCCGACGCCGAGACCACGATCAGGTCGGGGGCCGCGGCGATCACGGCCTCCTCGTCGAAGGTCAGGTCGGGGTAGAGCTCGACGACGTCGCGGTCGGCGGCGACGTCGGCCCACTGCGCGAAGTAGCCGTCGTCATCCGTGATCTCGCTCGGCGTGGTCGTCGCGGTGGCGGTGACGGGCGCGTCGATCGCGAGCAGGGTGCCGGTCAGGGTGATCGACGTCGAGACGATGTTCTCGGGCTTCGCCGGGATCTCGGTGCTGCCGTTCTCGTGCTCGATCGTGCGCGGCCAGGAGCCGCTGTCGGCCGAGTCGCCGGCGTCGACGGTCTCGGCCGAGCATCCGGTCAGCGCGAGGGCGGTCGCGGCGGCGAGCACGACGAGCGCGGTGCGCAGGCGGGGTCGGGCGTGGGACATGGGTACCTCGGTTCTGTGGGGGTGGTGCTGCAGGAGTGGTGCGATGGATGCGGGCGCTCGCGGTCGCGGCACGGCGGCGAGCCGAGACCGCCGGGTGCGGCGTCAGGACCGGCTCAGTCGTCGTCCTCGACGTGGTGGTCGAGGTTGGCGACGCCGACGCGCCAGTAGCCGTCGATGTCGCGTCGGCCGCGGTCGACGCCGGCGTCGCGCAGCGTCCGTCGCAGCGGGGCGATCGATCCCGCCTCGCCGGCGATCCACCAGAAGGTGTCGGGATGCGCGGGGTCGAGCGCCTTCACCGCGGCGGCGAGCGCCTCCGCTCGCTCCGACTGGGGTGCGGTGACGACCTGGATGCTGCGGCGCTGACCGAGCGGCGGGGACGGCAGCTCGGGCACGTCGTCGGCGCTCGCCACGACGGCGACCGCGTGCACCTCGGCTTCGGCGAGCGGTGCCGAGAGCCAGCGCGCGAGCGCCGGGATCGCCGTCTCGTCGGCGACCAGCACGTAGCGGGCGTGGCCGTCGGGATACACGTGCGAGCCGCGGGGCCCGAGCACGCCGATCTCGTCGCCGGGTCGCGCCGCGATCGCCCACCGCCCGGCGGGGCCGTGGTCGTGCCGCACGAAGTCGATCGTGAGCGTTCCCGCGTCGGGATCGGCATCCCGCACCGTGTAGTCGCGGAAGATCGCGCGCGTGCGGTCGAGGTGCGCCGGGCGGTCGTCGACGACCTCGGGCAGGTGCAGCTCGCCCTGCGCATCCGGGAAGAACAGCTTGACGTGGTCGACCGGCGCGAACGGCGCGAGGGTCGTCTCATCCACCGCCTCGCCGGCCAGCACGACGCGCACCAGGCTCGCGCTGATGTCGTGCACGGCGACGACGGTCAGCACGCGGCGGCGCAGCGGCCGGGTCACGGTGCGGATGCCGGCGCGGCTCGGCGCGAGGTCGAGGGCCGACAGCGAGGTCGAGGGCAGGGTCACAGAGCATCTCCCGGGGTCGAGATCAGGTTAGGCTCGCCTAAGATCGCGGAGCTCGGCTGTCTGGACGCGACCCTCCGCTGACTGGACGGAACTCGGCCGACGACGCCCCGAGACCGACGGACGAACGGCGCCGACGAGGCGGAGGAGGCAGGATGCTGGCGACGACCCTCACGGTGCACGACGGCGACGAGCTCACCTGGGTCGCGAGCGGGAGCAGCGCGATCCGCATCGACGGCGTCACCTGGAGCGTCGACACCGAGACCGCGCTGTGGATCCCGGCCGGGGTCGAGCACGAGGTGCTCCCCCGCGAGGACAGCCTCGTGTTCCCCCTCCCGATCGGCATCGTCGATGCGCCCGACCTGGTGCGCCGCACCGCGCCCGTGCGTCGCACGGCCGAGCTCGACCGGCTCTGCCGCGAGCTGCTGCAGCCGGGCCTCAGCGAGCACCGCGACCCCGAGCCGGTGCGCGCGCAGGTGCGGGAGCTGCTGCCGAGCCTGATCACCGCGGCCGCGGCGCTGTGCCTGCCGCACGACGACCGCGCCCGCCAGGTCGCCGAGGCGCTGCTGACCGAGCCGCACTCGGCGCGCAGCCTCGAGGAGTGGGCGGCCCTGGTGCACACGAGCGCCAAGACGCTGCAGCGCAGCTTCCGGGCCGAGACGGGGATGACGTTCCCGCAGTGGCGCAGCGCGGCACGGCTGAGCGCGGCGCTGCCGCTGCTGGAGCGCGGTGTGCCCGTCACGAGCGTCGCCGCCCGTGTCGGCTACTCCGCTCCGACCGCGTTCATCGACGCGTTCCGGCGCCGCTACGGGCACTCGCCCGCGCGGCACCGGCGTCGCGTGCTGCGCTGAGCGCCGCGGCGGGGATCGCCACGCGAGCTCGCGCTCAGCGCCCGGGCGCCGCCTCGGAGACGGGCGCCTGCTCCGCCACGACGACCGCCGGGCGCGAGCGCCGACGGCTCAGCGCGACGCCCACCAGGCAGACCACGCCACCGGCGAGCGCGAGCGGCGCGGGCACCTCGCCGAAGGCGACCCAGCCGAGCACCACGGCGATCGGCGGCACGACGTAGGTGCTGATCCCAAGGCGGCTGGCCGGGACGCGGCCGAGCGCATAGGCCCAGGTCGTGAAGGCGAGAGCCGTCGGCACGACGCCGAGGTACACGATGCCCACCAGCGCGGCGGGCGGCGCATCTCCCGCGGCGATGCCCTCGACGCCGGAGACCAGCTGCCCGGCGAAGGGCGTCGTCACGACGGCGCCGATCAGGCAGCCGAGCAGGGTGACCTGGATGCCCGGCAGCCGTCGCAGCGTCGGCTTCTGCGTGAGCACGCCCGCGGCGTAGGTGACGGCCGCGACCAGGCACCACAGCATCCCGCTCAGGTCGCCGAAGTGCGCCCCGCTGCCGATGCCGATCAGCACGATGCCGGCGAAGGCGACGACGAAGCCGATCGCGAGCCAGCGGGAGATGCCCTCGTGGAAGATGAGGCCGCCGCCGAGCGCGATGAGGATGGGGCCGACGTTGACGATCATCGCGGTCGTGCCGGCGTCGAGCGTGGTCTCGGCCGTGTTGAGGGCGACGTTGTAGAGGCCGAACCAGAGCACGCCGTAACCGGCGAGCAGCGCCCACTCGCGCCCGGTGGGGCGCACCCAGCGCCGCGAGAACGCGAGCAGCACGGCGAGCGTGACGGCGCCGACCAGCAGTCGGCCGAAGGCGAGGCCGCCGGGGTGGATGTGCGGGGCCACGCCGCGGATCACGAGGAACGCGCTCGCCCACGCGAGCACCGTGAAGATGATCGCGCCGCCGAGCAGCAGCTTCTCGCGGCGCATACCGGCTGAGGAGGGGACGTCGTTCGTGCTCACAGCAGAACGCTAGGGAGAGCCGACGACATCCGAAGACGCAGAAGCGCCATCCGCGCGCGGTCTCCTGCCAGACTCGGGCCATGGGCATCCCCTTCGCCGGTTCGCCCCGCTCGAGCGTCGGCATCGAGTGGGAGCTGCAGTGCATTGATCGCGCGACCGGCGACCTTTCCGGGGCCGCCCCCGCGATCCTCGCGGCGCTCGACAGCGACGACTCCGCCTTCCCGCACGCCACGGGCGAGTTCCTGACGAACACGGTCGAGCTGGTCAGCGGTCCGCACGCCCGGGTCGCGGATGCGGTGGCCGATCTGGCGGGCGAGTCACGTGCCGCGCTCGACGCCGCCCGCGCGCTCGACGTCGAGCTGATGTGCTCGGGCACGCATCCCTTCGCGCTGTGGCAGCACCAGGAGGTCACGCCCGGCAAGGAGCGCTACCAGACGCTCATCGACCGCACGCAGTACTGGGGCCGCCAGCTGCTGATCTGGGGCGTGCACATGCACGTCGGCGTCGACCGCCGCGAGCGCGTGCTGCCGATCCTCAACGCCCTGCTCACCTACTACCCGCACTTCCAGGCACTGTCGGCATCCAGCCCCTTCTGGACGGGCATCGACACTGGCTACGCCTCGAACCGCGCGCTCATGTTCCAGCAGCTGCCGACCGCGGGGCTCCCGCCGCAGCTCGGTGCCTGGGAGGAGTACGAGCGCATCGTCGCCGAGCTCACCCATGTCGGGGTGATCGACGACCACTCCGAGCTGCGCTGGGATCTGCGGCCCTCGCCGAAGTGGGGCACGATCGAGATCCGCTTCTGCGACGGGCTGTCGACCCTGCGCGAGGTGGGCGCGCTGACGGCGCTCGCCCAGTGCCTGATCGAGGAGGCGGAGCAGACGCTCGACGCGGGCGGCGACCTCGAGTCGATGCCCCCGTGGTTCGTGCGCGAGAACAAGTGGCGCGGGGCGCGCTACGGCCTGGATGCGATCGTCATCGTGAATCGCGCGGGCGACGAGCGGCTCGTGACCGAGCACCTGGCCGAGACCCTCGAGCGGCTCGCGCCGATCGCCGAGCGTCTCGACTGCGCCGGCGAGCTGGCGGATGTGCAGCTCATCCTGGATCGCGGCGCCAGCTACCAGCGCCAGCGCCGCATCGCCGAGGCGCACGGCGGCGACACCCGCGCGGTGGTCGCGGCGCTCGTCGCGGAGTTCGCGACGGGCGAGCCCTCGACGGTCTGACGCCGAGGGCTCACCTCAGCACGAGGCGGCGACCGGCCGGGTCAGCCGTTCAGCTCGTCGCGCCAGCGCACCCAGTCGCGCACCTGCTCGAGCGGGTAGTCGGGGCCGCCGATGCCGATCGTGAACAGGGTCACGCCCGCCTCGTGCAGCTGGTCGGCGAGGCCGAGGTCCTTCTGGCGCTGCTCGTTCGAGAGCTCGATCTCGTCGAAGTCGCGACCCTCCTTGGCGCACCACTCCTTGAGCACGCCGATCTTGTGCTGCAGGGTCTCGGGGTCGGCGAAGCTGTGCCAGATGTCGGCGTGCTTCGCGACCAGGCGCAGGGTCTTCTTCTCGCCGCCGCCGCCGATCAGCACCGGGATCTCGCGGGTCGGCGCGGGGTTGAGCTTCGCCCAGCGGGCCTCGATGCGCGGCAGCGACTCGGCGAGGGCGTCGAGGCGCGAGCCGACGGTGCCGAATTCGTAGCCGTATTCGTCGTAGTCCTTCTCGAACCAGCCCGAGCCGGTGCCGAAGATGAAACGGCCGGTGCCGTTCTTGGCGCTGATGTGGTCGATCGTGCGGGCCATGTCGGCCTGCAGGTCGGCGTTGCGGTACGAGTTGCAGTTGACGAGCGCGCCCAGCTCGACGCGTTCGGTCTGCTCGGCGATCGCGGCGAGCATCGTCCACGACTCGTAGTGCAGGCCCTCGGGCTCGCCGCTCAGCGGATAGAAGTGGTCCCAGTTGAAGACGATGTCGACGCCGAGGTCCTCGAGGGCGCGCACGGTGTCGCGGATGTCGGGGTAGAGCGCGTGCTGCGGCTGAACCTGCACGCCGATGCGAACGGGGCGGTTGGTGGTCATGGCCACACGCTAGCGAGGGGATGCGCGGCACCGCTGGGCGGGCCGGGCATCCCCTCGCAGGAATGGCGCGATCAGCAGCCGATCAGGTGGTGACGATGTGCATCACGGTGATGATCGGCCCCGAGAACTTGTCGCCGAAAGCCGACGAGAGCGGGTTGCTGGCGGCGCTGGTCGCGACGATCCAGCTCTCCTTGTCCTTCGTGTAGAAGGTGCTGTTCTCGTCGGAGGTCAGCACCGTGAAGCCGGCGGTCTCGATCGCCGCGCTGATGCCGGCGGCCGCGTCGGCCTCGCCGGGCACGAAGGCCATGACCGAGGTGCCGGCGCCGGTGTCGACGGTGAGGATGCAGGCCTCGGCGACGAGCGCCGGGTCGCCGGGGAAGGCGAGGTCGTCGACGGTGCCCTCGGCCGTGGTGGTCGAGGAGTCGGTCTGCGACTTCAGCGCCGTCGTGATCGACGCGGGGCAGCCGCCCGAGGCGGCGGTGTCGTCGGCGGCGGGGCTGGCGTCGTCCTTCGACGAGCTCGAGTCGGACTTCGAGGAGCCGGAGTCGTCGGCCGACGAGCCGCCCCCGATCGAGCAGCCGGCGAGCGCGATGGCCGCGGCGAGGAGGGTGGGGACGAGCAGGAGGCGGGAGCGGGAGCGCACGGAGCTGTTCTCTTTCGGGCGGAGGGATGCTGTGAATCGCCGATGAGGACGCACCGGCGAGCTGAGACTACCTCACCCCGACACCTGTCGGGTTCCGTGGCATCCCGGACTCCCCCCGGTTCACCCCTCAGAGCAGGTCGCCTCGGCCCCGGGCCGAGGCGCCCGCGGCGCGCTCAGCGGCCGAGGAACTTGCCCAGCGCCGCCAGGTCGTCGTCGCTCGGCTGCCCGTTCGCGCCGCCCGCGCCCCCGGCACCGGCTCCGCCGCCGAGGCCGAAGCCCGAGCCGCCCGCGGTCGTGGGGCCGGTCGGCTTGCCCGAGGCGATCGCCGCGTTCTCGGCCGCGCGCTTCGCCGGATTGCCGCTCTTCGAGCCGCCCTTCTTCTTGGCCTGGGCGGCCTTCTTCGCCGAGGCGCGGCCGCCGCCCATGCCTGGGATGGGCCCCATGCCGGGCACCTGCGGCATCCCGCCCTTGGCGACGGTCTTCATCATCTTCGAGGCCTGCTCGAAGCGCTGCATGAGCGCGTTGACCTCGGTGACGGTCGTGCCCGATCCCTTGGCGATGCGCAGGCGGCGCGAGCCGTTGAGCAGCTTGGGCTGCTGGCGCTCCTTCAGCGTCATCGACTGGATGATCGCCTCGGTGCGGGTGATCTCGCGCTCGTCGAAGTTGTCGAGCTGCTCGCGCATGCCGCGCGCGCCCGGCAGCATGCCGAGCATCCCCTTCAGCGAGCCCATGTTCTTGAGCTGCTGCATCTGCTTGAGGAAGTCGTCGAGCGTGAAGCTGTCGGTCGCGAACTTCTCGGCGACCTCGCGCGCCTGCTCCTCGTCGAAGGCCTGCTGGGCCTGCTCGATGAGGCTGAGGATGTCACCGAGGTCGAGGATGCGGCTCGCCATGCGGTCGGGGTGGAAGGGCTCGAAGTCGTCGAGTCCCTCCCCCGTCGAGGCGAACATGATCGGTCGGCCGGTGATCGAGGCGACCGAGAGGGCGGCGCCACCGCGGGCGTCGCCGTCGAGCTTCGACAGCACGACGCCGGTGAAGTCGACGCCCTCCTGGAAGGCGCGCGCGGTCGTCACCGCATCCTGTCCGATCATCGCGTCGATGACGAACAGCACCTCGTCGGGGTCGACGGCCTTGCGGATGTCGGAGGCCTGCTTCATGAGCTCGGCGTCGATGCCGAGGCGGCCGGCGGTGTCGACGATCACGGTGTCGAACTGGCGGCGCCGCGCCTCGGCGACGCCGTCGCGGGCGACCGTCACCGGGTCGCCGACGCCGTTGCCCGGCTCGGGCGCCCAGACCGGCACGCCGGCCTGCTCGCCGACGACCTGCAGCTGGGTCACGGCGTTGGGGCGCTGCAGGTCGCTCGCGACCAGCAGGGGCGTGTGCCCCTCCTTCTTGAGGTGCTTCGCGAGCTTGCCGGCGAGCGTCGTCTTTCCGGCGCCCTGCAGGCCGGCGAGCATGATCACGGTCGGCGGCTGCTTCGCGAACTCGAGGCGGCGCTGCTGCCCGCCGAGCACGCCCACGAGCTCCTCGTTGACGATCTGCACGACCTGCTGCGCCGGGTTGAGCGCCTTGTTGACCTCGTCGCCGAGGGCGCGCTCGCGCACCGTGCCGGTGAACTGCTTCACGACCTCGAGCGCGACGTCGGCGTCGAGCAGCGCGCGGCGGATCTCGCGCACGGTGCCGTCGACGTCGGCGGGCGTGAGCTTGCCCTTGGTGCGCAGGTTGCGGAAGGTCGCGGTGAGGCGATCGGAGAGGGAGGCGAAAGCGGCCATGATCCGCCGATTCTACGCGGGGCGGATGATGGCGCCGGGCGCGCGCGGCATCGCCCGCTCCAGGAGCGGCATCGCCCGCCCTAGGCTCGGCCCATGGCGCTGATCCTGCCCTTCGAGGGCGACACCCCCGAGATCCACCCGACCGCATTCGTCGCCCCGAACGCCACGATCATCGGCCGCGTGCGCATCGCCGCGCACGCGAGCGTCTGGTACGGCACCGTGCTGCGGGGCGACCTGGAGTGGATCGACCTCGGCGAGGGCAGCAACATCCAGGACAACTCGGTCGTGCACACCGATCTCGGCAACCCGACCGTGATCGGCGCGGGCGTCGGCATCGGGCACGCGGCGATCATCCACGGCACGACCATCGGCGACGGCGCCCTGGTCGGCATGGGCTCGCGGCTGCTCAGCGGGTCGAAGCTCGGCGCGCGGGCACTGCTCGCCGCCGGCGCGGTGCTGCTGGAAGGACACGAGGTGCCCGACGACCACATCGCCGCGGGCGTGCCGGCCAAGGTGCGCGGCGAGATCACCGACGAGGGGATGCGCGACCGCATCGCCCGCAACGCCGTGCAGTACCGCGGACTGGCCGACGTGCATCGCGGCCTCAGCGCGATCGAGTCGTGAGCCCGATCGAGGGCTGAGGCCGTGAGGTCCGGCGACGGGACGTCGCCGTCGGAGCGGGGTCAGGCGCGCGCCGGTGTGAGTCCGCGGCGGGTGCGGCGCGACCGCACGGCGCCGCCGACGGCCGCGTCGAGCGCGATCGTGCCGGGGCCGGCCACGGCGAGCGCGGCGCCGATCACGGTCAGCACGAGCACGTACTCGAAGCCGCCGTCCTGCGCGAAGAATCCGGAGCCCGCGTGCACGAGCGCCCACGCGACGATCATGTCGATCGCGAGCAGGGCGCCGACGACGCGAGTGGCGAGGCCGAGGATCAGCAGCACGCCGCCGCCGATCTCGAGGGCGATCACGGCGGGGCCCGCGATCTCGGCCAGCGGGACGCCCATCTGGGCGAAGCCCTCGGAGGTTCCCTGGATGCCCTGGGTGGCGAGCTTCTGCCAGCCGTGGGCGATGAAGACCACGCCGAGCACGACGCGGAGCAGGAGCAGGGCGATCGACGCAGGAGCTGTTCTCATGCCTCGACGCTGACACTCGATGCACGCGCATGGATCGCGCGCGGGCCTCTTCTCCGGCCCCTCCCGGGCGCTTGCCAGCCCCGGGTGGGCGTTTCGCCCCACCGGATGTACCCCGTTCGGGGGTCTCGAACCCCGGATGCCGTCGGCATCGCGGGAGACGCGGGTCGCGCATCCGGAACCGTCGCGAAGCCCCGCCGAGCCCCGCCCTGCTGAGCCGACGATCGGGCGGCAGGGCCAGCCCCGACGACGGCCTCGGCGCGCGAGCCTAGAGTGCGACGGAGCCTCGAGATGCGCCAGGCTCTTCCCTCCGAACGGATCCACCGCAGTGCCCCACGACGATCTCGACCGCCTCGACTGGATGATGCGCCGCGCCGAGCAGCGCGATCCCGGCTCCGCCGCCGACCACGGCGACGACCCGGCGGAGCCCGGGCGCCGGCGCCGGCGTCGCCGGCGGCAGGTGATCGGCGCAGTCGTCGCGATCGCGGTGATCGCGGCGCTCGTCGGCGGCTACGTCTCGGCCGCGCTGAACGCCCCGCTCGCCCTGCCGAAGGGCGTCGTGACCGCGCCGAAGCCCGAGCCGGGCGGCGCCGTGGCGTGGCCGGCGGTGCGCGGCGAGTTCGCGGTGTCGGTCAGCGGCGCCGACGAGTTCCTCGGCCCCGACGCGGCCGGCGTCTTCCAGGCCGGCGGCGGCGACGCAGCGAAGCCGATGGCGAGCATCAGCAAGCTCGTCACGGCGCTCGTCGTGCTCGACCGCAAGCCGCTCGGCAGCTCGGGGACGGGTCCGACGATCACCTTCGACAAGGCCGCGCACGACCTCTACGACAAGTACTACCTGCTGAACGCGACGATCGCGCCGATGCCGACCGGAACGCAGATGAGCGAGCACGACGCGATCGAGACCATGCTGGTCGCCTCGGCGTCGAACTACGCCGAGGCCGTCTCGACCTGGGCGTTCGGATCGCAGTCGGCGTTCCTGTCGGCGGCCCGCTCGTGGCTGAAGAAGCAGGGGCTGAACGCGACGACGTTCTCGGAGCCGACGGGCCTGGACGCACGCAACACGAGCACTCCGAGCGACCTGATCGCCCTCGGCCGCCTGGTCAAGGCGGATGCGGCGCTCACGGCGATCGTCGCCAAGACGGGTCTCGATTTCGCCCCGGTGCAGGGTTTCTCGAATACGAATCCGCTGCTCGGGGTCGACGGGGTCGACGGCATCAAGACGGGCACGCTGGAGGACTACGGCACGAACCTGCTGTTCTCGGCCACCGTGCCGGTGACGGGCGTCGACCAGCCGCTCACGGTGATCGGCGTCGTGCTCGGCAGCAATCGCGATCAGATCGTCGCCGATGTGCGCGACTGGCTCGGGGCGCTGCAGGCGGGGTTCCACTCGGTGCCGCTCGCGGCGAAGGGCGAGGTCGTCGGCAGCTACCGCACGGCCTGGGGCGCGAAGGCCGAGATGGTGCTCGACGGCGGCGCGAACATCGTGACGTGGTCGGATGCTCCGATCACGGCGAAACTGACGACGACCGCCCTGAAGACGGGCCGCGACGGCGAGAAGGTCGGCACCGTCACCTACACGGCGGGAGCGCGCTCGGAGACGGTTCCGGTGGTGCTGCAGGGCGGCATCCGCCAGCCCGATGCCTGGTGGCGGCTGAGCCACCCGGGCGAGGTGCTCGGCTGGTAGCCGGTCGGCGCCGCGGGCCGGCGCGTCTCAGTCGCCCGGACCCGTGAACTGGCTCAGCGTGAACTCGGCGCCCCAGGGGTCGCGGATGCGCGCGGCGAGCGTCCACACGCCATCCTCGCGCGACACGACCGTGCCGCCGAGCCGCTCGGCCACGGCGGCGCTCGCGTCGCGGTCGGCGACCGAGAACGCGACGTGCCACTGCGGCGTCTCGCCGGGCGCGCTCGGCTCGGCCTGCGCGACGACGTCGGCGAACCCGGGCGGCGCGTCGGCCTGACGCACGCGGATGTCGGGGTCGACCGTCGCCTGGAGGTGGTCGCCGTAGCCGCGCACGCCGATCATGGCTCCCGCATCCGGACCCATGTCGGACACCTGCCAGCCGAACAGCTCGCGGTAGAACGGCAGCACCGCGGCCGGGTCGGCGACGTGCAGGTAGCTGAAGTTCCAGCTGCCGGCGGCGTTGTTGATCTGCGAGCCGAGTCGGCGGCGCGCCTGCCAGAGCCGGAACACCGCGCCGCCGGGGTCGCGCACGGTCGCGTAGCGGCCGCCCGGGCCAGCGTCGACGGGCTGCTCGACGATCTCGCCGCCGAGCTCCGCGGCGCGCGCGGCCATCGCGTCGGCGTCGTCGACGGCGATGTAGGTCGTCCACGTGGCGTCGGCGTCGTCGGCGCCGGCATCCGCGGCCGGCGCGATCGCCGCCGCATCCTTGCGCTCGCCGTCGCCGCCGACCGCCTGGGCGATCAGGTAGCTGCCGGGCGCTCCCGGCGGCATCGCCTCGACGAAGGTCCAGTCGAGCAGCTCGCCGTAGAAGCGGGCGGCCGCCTCGGGGTCGGGCTGCTCGGTGTCGATCCAGCAGGGCACGCCCTGCGGGTAGGTGTGCGGGTTCTCGTTCGTTCCCTCGGCCATGCGGGCAGAGTAGGTCGGGCCGCCGACACGGCGCGGCTCTCGCGGGCGACCCTCAGCCGACGAGCTGCTGGGCGAAGACGTGCGGCGTGAAGCCCGTCAGGTCCCCGATGCCCTCGCCCTGCCCGATGAGCTTGATCGGGATGCCCGTCTTCTCCTGCACGGCCAGCACGAAGCCGCCCTTGGCCGAGCCGTCGAGCTTGGTGAGCACGAGCCCGGTGACGCCGGCGTGCTGGATGAACGCCTCGGCCTGGGCGAGTCCGTTCTGCCCGGTCGTGGCGTCGAGCACGAGCAGAACCTCGCTGATGGGCGCCTGCTTCTCGATCACGCGGCGCACCTTCGACAGCTCGTCCATCAGCCCGCTCTTGGTCTGCAGGCGGCCGGCCGTGTCGACCAGCACCATCTCGATGCCCTGGCTCTTGGCCAGCTCGACGGTCTGGAAGGCGACCGACGCCGGATCCTGGCCCGCCTGCTGCGGGCGCACGACGGTCGCGCCGGCGCGTTCGGCCCAGGTCGCGAGCTGCTCGACGGCGGCGGCGCGGAAGGTGTCGGCGGCGCCGACCACGACGGTGCGGCCGGCGTTGACGAGGAAGCGGGCGAACTTGCCGATCGTGGTGGTCTTGCCGACGCCGTTGACGCCGACGACGAGCACGACCGCGGGGCGCTCGCTGAGCTTGAGCGTCGGGTCGAGGCGGGCGAGACGCTCTTCGATCGTCTCCCGCAGCATCCGCTGCAGGTCCTTCGGGTCGGTCGTGCGATAGCGGTCGACCTTCGCGTGGAGCTCGTCGACGATCTGCTCGGTGAGATCGGGGCCGAAGTCGGCGCCGATCAGCGCATCCTCGAGGTCCTCCCACGTGGTCGCGTCGATCGTGGGCTTGGCGAACATGCCGCGCAGCGCGCCGCCGAGAGACCAGGAAGCCATGCGCCGAGCCTACGGCGTGGGCGGTGCTCGCCGTTCCCTAGGCTGACCGGATGCCGTTCCGCCTCATCCTGCCCGCGTCACGACAGCGGCTGGCGACGCCGGCGATGAGCGGCGACGTCGAGGCGCTGCGCAAGGACTACGGCCGTGCATCCCGGCTGCTGATCGAGGTCGGGCTGACCCTGGTGGCGGTGCTGGGCGCGCTGGTGCTGGCGGCCGGACTCACCGGGGCTACCTCGGGCCTCGCCTGGGTCGGGGTGGCGACCGCCGTCGTCGGCGCCCTGCTGTTCGGCGGCGCGGTCGCGGGGCTCGTGCCCTTCGCCCGCAGCGGCAGCGTGCTGAGCCGGGCGCTCGCGCGCGCGCTGCAGGACCGGCATGGCGGGCGGCGGCAGCGCGGCGCCGGAGATGCCCTCAGCGCTCGCCTGCACGTCTTCGAGCCCTACCTGTTCTGGCGGATCGCGGTCGCCGCCCTGGCGCTGCTCGGCGCGATCATGTTCCTCAGCATCGGCGGTCGCGCGCTGGCGACCGACGCGGTCGGGACCGGAGTCGGGATGCTCGCGGCGGGTGCTCTGCTCGCGATCGAGGGGGTCGTGCTGTTCATCGCGACGACCCGCATCAACGTGGCGCACTCACTGCGCGACCCCATCCAGCACCGCCTCCTCGGCCGCCCCGGCGAGTGATCACCGGATCCTGGCGGCGCTGCGGGGGCTGACAGATCCGAGCACCCCTCGTTAGGGTGACATCGTGAGCGATGCACGACTCTGGTCCGGCGACCCCGACGAGATCGTCGCGCAGGTGGAACGCCAGGTGCTCGCCGCGCAGGCGCGCTCCGACGCGGCGACCCGGCTGGTGACCGAGATCGAGAGCATCGAAGCCGCGGGATCGTCGTCGGGCGGCGAGGTCACCGTGCGGGTCGACTCCTCGGGTCGACTGCAGGGCGTGGCCATCACCGCGGAGAGCCTGCGATCGGGGCCCGAGCAGCTCGAGAAGCTCGTGCTCGAGGCCTCGGCAGCCGCGCAGAAGCGGGCCGCTCGTGCCGCCGTGCGGCTCACGGAGTCGTCGATCGGCGGCGGTCTCGTCGATCAGCTGCGGGGTCAGTACGAGAGCCGCCTGGGCGACCTCGGCGAGCCCGACGAGGATGACGGAAGCACCCCTCGCGCGGCGCCGGAGGCAGGGCTCCGGTGAGCGAGCAGATCAGCATCGACGCCGAAACGCTGCTCGCGCAGGCGCGCGATTCCGAGCGCGCGGCCGAAGCGATCGCGCACGCGCGCGGCGCCGTCGGCTCGATGGACCTCGGAGGCGGGGCCTTCGGCATCATGTGCGCCTTCCTGGTGCCGATCGCGCAGAGCGTGACCGCGATGGCCGACCGCACCCTGGTCGAGGCGCAGTCGATGCTCGAGCGGGAGGCGGAGGCCCTGCGCGCCACCGTCGACGACTTCGATCGGCTCGAAGCCGGGGCGGTCGAGGGTCTGCGCGCGCTGGGTGCGGGGATGTCGGACTCGTGAGCGACGCCCCGGAGCTCGTCGCGGCGCCCGTCGAGATGAGCACACCGCTGACGGGTCTCGGCGTCGTCGAAGACGGCGAGACGGTCGCGCACGCGATCCAGAACGGCGACTGGGTCGAGGGCGGGATCGGCGCCTTCTCGATGGCGCTCGATGCCGCGGCGCTGGCGATCGATCCGATCGGCTCGCTCATCTCCTACGGCCTGAGCTGGGTGCTCGAGCACCTGGAGCCGCTCAAGGGGTGGATGAACGACCTGACCGGCGACGCGGGCGAAGTCGCCGGCTTCGCCCAGACCTGGCAGAACGTCGCCGCCTACCTGCAGCAGACCGGAGTCGAGCTGCAGGACTCGCTCGCGAAGGCCTCCAATCTGGCGGGCGCGACGATGAACGCCTATCGGGCGAGCCGCGCCGACGCGGCGACGGCGATCGCCGCCTCCGCCGACTGGGCCACCGCCATCGGAACCGGCATGCAGATCGCCTCGACGATCGTGAAGGCCGTTCACGACATCACCCGCGAGGCTCTCGCGGGCATCGTCGGCAGCGTGATCAGCGCCGCGATCACCACCGCGGCGACCTTCGGCGTGGGGGCGCCGGCGGCGGTCGCGCAGGTGACGGCGCGGGTGAGCGCCCTCGCCGCGAAGGTCGGGCGGTTCGTGACGGCGCTGGTGCGCAGCATCGGAAAGCTGTCGGGGCTGGCGAAGCAGCTCATCGAGGTCTTCGAGCGGGCGGCGGCAGCGTTCGCGAAGTTCATCCCGAACCGCGCCGGGGGTGCGCCGGTGCGGGCGACGCCCACGCCGGTGCGCAGCTTCTGGCAGAGCCACCCCTTCACGCGCGGGCTCGAGATCGAGGCGGAGCTGGGTGGCAACCTGCCGAGGTCGTTCCCGACGATCGACAGGTTCGACGCGGCGACCGAGACGGTGACCAGCATCAAGAGCATCGACCTGAAAGCGAAGACCTACGCCGTCGACGGCAATCTCGAGCGCCGGCTGACGGAGTACATCGACAAGGTGGGCGGTTTCAACGGCGCACGATTCGACGGCACCCGGATCGACGTCGACGACATCTCGCACCGCGCGCTCGAGGTCGCGATCCCGCCGGGCGAGACGGCGAGCCAGGCGGCGGTGTTCGCGAGGATGGCGGAGTACGCGGCGGGGAAGGTGCCCCCGGTGACCCTCATTAAGATCGAGATGCCATGAAACGCCAGCTCGCCAGCGTCGATCGCCGCCCCGACGGCGAGTACGTCGTCATGACCGAGTCCCGGGCCGGCGGCCCGTGGGTGCTCGACGGACCGATCACCCGTCTGCCGGCCGGGTCCGGCGCCGAGGCCCTGGGCGCCGCCGTGATCGCGGCGATGCACCGCTCGCGCGACGATCTGCCGCCGCTGACGCGGGATTCGACGCCGGCGAAGCCGCTTCTCGACGAGTTCGGCTTCGACGATTACGCGCAGTACATCCGCGGACTGCGCTCGGTGTCGGTGTTCATCGTCACCGAGGGAACGCCAGGGCTCATCAAGGTCACGCCCGAGCAGAACGGCGGCACGGCGGCCGGGATGACCCCGCTGCTGGAGCACCGAGTGGAGTTCATGCTCGACGACGCGGCGCAGGTCGGCACCGCCGTGCTCGCCGCGTTCGAGCACACGAGCTGATCATCCCCTCCGAATCCGGATCCGCTCGGCATGATCTCGCGCACCCGCCCGCCTGCAGTGACGGAATGATCCCCGACGCCGACGACGCCGCAGGGCGCGCTGCACGCCGCGCCGGCACCGCGCCGGTGCCGCGCCGGGTCGAGGCGGTCGTGGAGGCCGCCGAGCGGCACGCGGGCGCACCGGCCGATGCGCTCGCGGCGATCCGGCTGCTGCATCGCGGGCTCGGGATGCGGCGGGTGCTGCTCGGCGCCGTCGCCCTGGCGCTCAGCATCGCGACTCTGCTGCTCAGCGCGATCTCGGGCGTCGCCGGCGCACTCGCGCTGCAGCTGCTCCCCGCGCTGCTCCTGGCGCTGCTGGCCTGGTCGAACGCGCGCATGGTCCGCGCCTGGGAGTGGTGGATGCGCCGCTACGGCTCACTGCGCGGCCTCGGCGCCGACGACCCCGACGCCGCGCGGCTGTTCGCCTTCGAGCCCTTCGTGTTCTGGCGGGCCGTGGGCGGGATCGTGTGCGTCGTGCTGGGCCTCACCGGCGCGGCGAGCGCAGCCGTGGCCGTGCGGGATCCCGCGCTCGGCGCCGCCTTCGCCGTGTTCGGCATCCCGCTGCTCATCGCGGGGATCGTGCAGCTGCGGGCGCTCGCGCGCATCGTGGCGGTGCGGCTCGCGGCGGGCCGCACCGAGCGTTGACGAGCGCGAGCGCCGAGAGCCCCGTTCACGCGCCTCCCGGCAACCGTTCACCGCGCATCCGGGAGAATGGGGTGACTTGAAGGAGACATCCACGTGATCGCACTCGTCCGCCACGGAGAGACCGACTGGAACGCCGCCCACCGCATGCAGGGCTCGAGCGACATCCCCCTCAACGACACCGGGCGTCAGCAGGCCCGCGACGCGGCCGAGCTCTTCGTCGCCGAGCGCGCCGCCGGCGAGCACGACTGGGCCGCCGTCGTCAGCTCGAGCGCGATCCGCGCCCGCGAGACCGGCGAGATCATCGCCGCGCGCCTCGAGGTGCCGTTCGTGCGCACCTACCCGCAGTGGTTCGAGCAGCACTTCGGCGACGCGGAGGGCGTCGCGGTCGAGGAGGCCCTGCGCCGCTGGCCGAACCGCGACCCGAAGGGCCGCGAGAGCGACGCCCTGCTGAAGGTGCGGGCGCTGGGCGCGCTGGAGCAGGTCGCCGACGACTTCGCCGGACAGGACGTGATCGTCGCCGCGCACGGCACGATCATCCGCACCGTGCTGATGGAGCTCAGCGGCCAGGAGCTCGGGTTCCTGCCCAACGCCTCGGCGTCGCGACTGAGCGCCGGCGAGAACGGCTGGGTCGTGCACACCTTCGGCGGCGAGCCGCTGGTGGTCGAGCTCGAGGTCGAGTCGGCGTGACGACGCTCGCGCTGATCCGCCACGGTCAGACCGACTGGAACCTGCAGGGTCTGCTGCAGGGCTCGAGCGACACCCCGCTCAACGCGACCGGCCGCGGTCAGGCCCAGGATGCGGTGGCGGTGCTGCGCGACGCGGGCGTCGCCTGGTCGGTCGTGGTCAGCTCGCCGCTCGCCCGCGCGCGGGTGACGGCCGAGATCGTGGCCGAAGAGCTCGGCGTGCCGCTCGGCGGAACCTACGACGAGCTGATCGAGCGCGACTACGGCGTGCTCGAGGGCGTGACCGAGAGCGAGGTCGAGCGCCTGTGGCCGGGCAAGAGCGAGCCGAGCGTCGAGACCCTCGACTCGGTCGTCGAGCGCGGCCACCGCGCGCTGGCCCGCATCGGCGCCGACCACCCGGGGCAGGACGTCATCGTCGTCTGCCACGGCACGATCATCCGCTACACGCTCTCGGACATCGTGGGCTACAAGGTCGACACGATCGAGAACGCGACGGTGTCGCTCGTCGAGATCGGCGACGACGCGCGCAGCGCCGACCGGCCCAGCGCCGCGACCGTGCTCACCGTCAACGGCGCCGCCGTCGAGGTGGCCTCCTGACCGACGCCGCACCGACGACCCGCCCGGGTTCGCTTCCCCGCTCGGCCCCGGCCGCGCAGGGAGTCGACCCGAGCGCGATCGCCGCGCTGGCATCCGCCCTGGGCCGCATCGGCGGCGGCGACGCCGGCTCGGGTCAGGCCGGGGCCGTGCACAGCCTGATGCTCGTGCGGCACGGGCACGTCGTGGCCGAGGGATGGTGGGCGCCGTATCGCGCCGAGCTGCCGCACACGCTCAACTCGGTCAGCAAGAGCGTCACGGCGCTCGCGGTCGGCATCGCCCTCGACGAGGGCCTGTTCGACCTCGACGACGCCGTGCTCGACCTGCTGCCCGACCACGCGCCGGCCGAGCCGAGCGCCCGGCAGCGCCGGCTGACCGTGCGGCACCTGCTGACGATGACCCGCGGATGCGCGGAGCCCGACTTCGACGGCGTGCGCTCCGGTGCGATCGCCGACGGGGTGCGCTTCGTGCTGAACGAGCCGCTCGACCACGAGCCCGGTGAGCGGTTCGTCTACTCGACCGGCTCGACCTTCCTGGTGTCGGCGATCATCCAGCGGCTGACCGGCGAGCGGCTGCTCGACTGGGTCGCCCCGCGCCTGTTCGAGCCCCTCGGCATCACGACGCGCGAGTGGGATGCGAGCGCCGACGGCGTCGACTTCGGCGGCAGCGGACTGCACCTGCGCACCGAGGAGCTGGCTCTGCTCGGGCAGCTGCTGCTGCAGCGCGGATCGTGGAACGGCCGGCAGCTGGTCGACGCGGCGTGGATCGACGAGGCGACGTCGTGGCATGTGGAGACGATGGCGGTTCCGTCGGATCCTGGTGCACCCCTCGGCGACTGGGAGCTCGGCTACGGCTTCCAGTTCTGGCAGACCTCGCACGGCGCCTGCCGTGCCGACGGCGCCTTCGGGCAGTTCATCGTCGCGCTGCCCGAGCTTGACGCGGTCATCGTCACGACAGCCGGACTCGACGACATGGCGGCCGTGCTCGACGCGGTGTGGCAGCACCTGCTGCCGGGGTTCGACACGCCGGGCATCGGCGGCGCCACGAGCACCGCCGTCGCCGCCGGCGGTGTGGATGCGCAGGCTCGCCTGAGGGCGCAGCTCGCCGCGCTCACGCTGCCGCCGCAGCACGGCGCGAGCTCCTCCCCCGCAGCCGCGCGCCTGCTCGGTCGACGCGTCGAGGTCGAGGCGGGGCCGGCCGGACTGCGCGCACTGCGGATCGATGCCGACGAGACCGGCGGCTGGACGATGACGATCGAGACCGAGACCCGCACCGAGACCCTGCGCATCGGCTCCGGCGCCTGGGCCGAGAATCCCGAGTCCGCGCTCGCGGGTTCCCTCACGCAGGGCGGGGCGCCGACGCCCGCCGCGGCCAGCGCGGCGTGGATCGGCGACTCGTGGCTGCTGCGCATCCACCTCACGGCGACGCCGCAGACGCTCACCGCGCGCCTCGCGGTCGCCGACGACGGCACCGTGCGCATCGGGGCGTGGATGCACGGCTGGTTCGGTGCGCACGAGCTCGCGACGCTCGTGGGCCGCCCCGCCTGATCTGCCCGGCCTACGAAGCCGCCAGGTGCCGCTCCAGGTGCCGGCGCCCGAAGGTCTCGGAGCCGATCACGACGATCCACGGCGCCGCGGCGACGAGCAGGATGTCGAGCGCGAAGGGCGTGCCGGTCTCCGAGAGCGCCACGGCCAGCACGAGCACGCCGACGGCGAGGGCGAGCATCCCGAGCTGAGCGGGCGACACCCGGCGCGTGAGGATGTCGGCGATCGCCAGGTAGCCGATCAGGAAGATCGCGACGGGGATCGCGACCGCCCGCACGGCCGCGCCGTAGCCGACGTGCGCCTCGCCCTCGATCACGTAGGCGCCGACGTGAAGCCCCGCGCCGACAGCGGCGATCGCCGCGAACACGATGATGTGCAGGTACCCGAAGGCGAAGGCGCCGCTGCGCTTCCGGTGCAGCAGGTCGCCGAACGGCACCGCGAAGTACGCCCACCACAGGCCGAAGGTGAGCACGACGCCGGCCGTGACGAGCACGATCGCGTCGCCCGACCAGCCCTGCTCCTCGATGATCGGCTGCACGGCCGCAACCGTGCCGAGCACGCCCTCGCCGAGGGCGATGAGCGCGAGCAGTCCGTAGCGCTCGGCGATGTGATGCGGGTGCCAGGGCGTGGATGCGCGGCGCTCGCTGATCACGGGCCCGGCCAGCTCGACCAGGTAGAGCACGATCATGCCGATCAGGGTCGGGGTGAGCTCGAGGTGCAGCGCGGCGAGCGCGATCCAGCCGACCTGGGCGATCGCGATCGCCACCGCATAGGTCAGCGCGGTGCCGCGATGCTCGGGCGACTGGGCGGCGAGGCGCAGCCACTGCGCGACCATCGCGACGCGCATGACGATGTAGCCGGCGACGACGACCGTGTTGTCGACGCTGTGGCCCTCGTCGAGCGAGTGGAAGACGTCCGAGAGCCCGAGCGCCAGGATCACGACGCCGACCATCTGCACCATCGTCGTGAGCCGGTAGACCCAGTCGTCGGTGTCGAAGGCCGAGGCGAACCAGGAGAAGTTGATCCAGGCCCAGACGATCGCGAACATCCCGAAGCCGAAGCCGCCGAGTGCCGTCGAGAGGTGCCCCTCGGCGAGCGCGTGCGCCATCTGCTCGCCCGCGATGCCGAAGGCGACGACGAACGCGAGATCGAACAGCAGCTCGAGCGGGGTCGCCGCGCGCTCGGACTCGTGCGGGTCGCGGCCGAGCATCCGGCGCATGCGGCCGGCCACGCCGGGCAGGGGGCGGGTCTCGCGATCGAGGCTCATGCCGTCATGATGCCGTGTCGAGGCGCGGTCGCGCGCTCAGTCGAGGTCGCGGCCGAGCTCGGCGCGGGCCTTCTCGCGCTCGGCCTCGGTCTGCACGCGCTGGCCGACGACGGCGCTCACGCCGTCTTGGCGCATGCTGACGCCGTAGAGCGCGTCGGCGATCTCCATCGTGCGCTTCTGGTGCGTGATGACGATGAGCTGCGAGCTCTGGCGCAGGTCGTCGAAGATCGTCAGCAGGCGGCCGAGGTTGGCGTCGTCGAGGGCGGCCTCGACCTCGTCCATGATGTAGAACGGGCTGGGGCGGGCCTTGAAGATCGCGATCAGCAGCGCGACCGCGGCCAGCGAGCGCTCACCGCCCGAGAGCAGCGACAGCCGCTCGATCTTCTTGCCCGCCGGCTTGACCGTGACCTCGATGCCGGTCGTGAGCATGTCATCCGGGTTCGTGAGCAGGATGCTGCCGGTGCCGCCCGGGAACAGGATCGGGAAGACGCGGTTGAACGCCGCCTTCGTGTCGTCGAAGGCCGACGCGAAGATGTCCTGCATCTTCTCGTCGATCTCCTCGATGATCGTCATCAGGTCCTTGCGGGTCTTGGTGAGATCGGCGAGCTGGTCGGTCAGGAACTTGTGGCGCTGCTCGAGGGCGGCGAACTCCTCGAGCGCGAGCGGGTTGACCCGGCCGAGCAGGCCGAGCTTGCGCTCGGCGGCGGCGAGGCGGGTCTGCTGCTCGCGGCGGATGAAGGGGATGCCGCGGACGGGGGCGGCACCGCCGGTAGCCTCGACGGGCGCATCGACGTCGAGCTCGGGCTCGGGCTCCTGCTCGGGCTCGGCAGTCTCCCGTTCCGCATCGCTCTCTGCGGTCTTCTGCGACGCCGAAGCCGCCACCACGACATCCACCGGAACCGGCACCTCGGGCCCGTACTCGGCGACCAGCACGTCTTCATCGAGGCCGAGCTCGCCGGCGGCGCGCTCGAGCAGCTGCGACAGGTGCAGCTTCTTCTCGTAGGCCTGCATCTCGAGGCTGTGCACGTTCTCGTTGAGTCCTGCGAGCTTCTCACGCAGGCCCGACTCGGCCGAGCGCAGCCCGCTCAGCTCCTCGTTCTGCTCGGCGCGCTCGCGCTCGGCGACGGCGAGCTGCGCGCGGGCCTCGGCGACGGAGCGGTCGGCGACGTCGATCGCGGGCGGCAGCGCGGCGAGCACCGAGGATGCGGTCTCGATCTGGCGGCGGCGCAGCACGGCGACGCGGGCGGCCTCCTCGGCGGCGGCACGCTCGGCCTCGAGCTGCTTCTGCAGCTGCTCGGCGGTGGCGTGCTGGGCGCGCACGCGCTCGCGGGCGGTCTCGAGCGTGACGCGCAGCTCGACCTCGCGCTGACGGGCCTCCTCCAGCTCGGCGAGCATGCCGTCGCGAGCCGACACATCCAGGATCGGGCGGGGCGTCGCGGCGTGCTCGTCGTGGGCGCTGGTCGCGCGCTCGGCGGCCTTCTCGGCCTCGCGCACGGCCTCGGCGAGCGCGGCGATGCCGTCGCTCAGACGCTCGGCCTCGGCCTCGGCCGCCTCGAGCTGCACGCGCGAGCGCCCGAGCGCCTCGCTGCGGGCGGCGAGCTCGGCGTCGAACTCCTTCTGCCGGGTCGCGGCCTCACGGGCGGCGGTGCGGGCCGTGGCGAGCGCCTCGCGGCGCTGCCCCAGCTCGAAGCCGCTGCGCTCGATCTGCGTCGAGACCTCGACGAGGCGCTCCTGCGCGTCGTCGCGCTCGGCCAGCAGCTCGAGCCGGCTGCGGGCGCCGCCGGTGCCGCCGCGCAGCACGTGCTCGCCGAGCACGTCGCCGTCGCGCGTGATGACCGTCACGCCGTCGTGCTCGCGCAGGGCCGGCCAGGCGGCGCGCGCGGCGTCGAGGTCGTCGACGATCACGACGCGGGCGAGCAGGCCCCGGATGCCGTCGGGCGCGTCGACGAGATCGACCGCGGCCCGCGCTCCGTCGGGGAGCCCCGCGGGCGCGTCGATCGCGCGGGCGTCGGCGACGACGATCTCGACCTGGCCCGCGTCGGTGCCGTGCACGTGCTGCAGGGCGGCGAGCGCCGCATCCCGGCTCTCGGCCAGAACCGCTTCGGCGAGCGAGCCGAGCGCGGCGGCGATCGACGCCTCCCAGCCGGCCTCGACCTTGATCGCGTCGCTGACGAGCCCGCCGATGCCGTCGACCTCGGCGATCGCGCCCGAGCCGCTGCGCGAATCCGCCGCCATCGTGAGCGCGCTCACGCGGGCTGCCAGGGCGTCGCGCTCGCGCTCGGCGGCGTGCAGCGCATCCCGCAGCTCGTCGACCTCGTCGTCGAGACGCTGCACCTCGGCCTCGGCGACCGTGACCTGCTCGGCCAGGATCTGCGCGTCGCCCTCGGGCGCGGCCTCGTCGCCGTCGACCACGTGGAACTCGGCGCGGGCCTGCTCGCGCCGCTCCTCGGCCTGCGCGGCGGCCGTGCGCTGACGCTCGACCTGCTGCTGCGCGGCCGTCAGGCGCGACGTCGCCAGCTCGACCTGGCTGCCCAGGCGGGCCTGCTCGAGATCGTGCTGCGACACGAGCGCGCTCTGGGCGCTGATCTCCTCGTCGAGCGAGTCGAGGTTCGCGCGCGCGGTCGCGGTCACGGCGCCCGACTTGCCCAGCGCATCCTCGGCGACCGTCACCTCGCCCTGCAGGCGCACGGCCTCGTCGCGCGCATCCTGGATCATCGCGGTGCTGACGGTCTGCGTCATGCCGGGCAGCTCCGACTGCTGGCTCAGCAGGGTGAGCCGCTGCGTCGCCATCGACGACAGCGAGCGCAGGCGGTCCTGCGCCTGCTCGAGCCCGAAGGCCAGACGGCGGTGCGCATCCACCTCGTCGCCGCTCATCGACTGCTCGAGGCGGGCCTGGCGCAGCTTCGCCTGGTCGAGCTGCTCCTGCAGCACCAGGCGCTCGGTCTTGCGCTCGCTCTCGCTCTTCGACATCTCGCCGAGCTGCTGACGCAGCGTCACGACCTCGTCGGCGAGCAGGCGGGCGCGGGCGTCGCGCACGACCGCGGCGATCGTCTGCGCCTCGCGCGCCACCTCGGCCTGCTGGCCGAGCGGCTTCAGCTGACGCCGGATCTCGCCCGCGAGGTCGCTCAGACGCGTCAGGTTCGCCTGCATCGCGTCGAGCTTGCGCACCGTCTTCTCCTTGCGGCGACGGTGCTTCAGGATGCCGGCGGCCTCTTCGATGAAACCGCGGCGGTCTTCGGGCGAGGCGTGGAGCACCGCATCCAGCTGGCCCTGGCCGACGATGACGTGCATCTCGCGGCCGAGGCCGGAGTCGCTCAGCAGCTCCTGCACGTCGAGCAGGCGGCAGTTCTGGCCGTTGATCGCGTACTCGCTGCCGCCGTTGCGGAACAGGGTGCGCGAGATCGTCACCTCGGCGTACTCGATCGGCAGCGCGCCGTCGCTGTTGTCGATCGTCAGCGTCACCTCGGCGCGGCCGAGGGGACCACGGGTTGAGGTGCCCGCGAAGATGACGTCCTCCATCTTGCCGCCGCGCAGGGTCTTGGCGCCCTGCTCGCCCATGACCCAGGCGAGCGCATCGACGACGTTCGACTTGCCCGAGCCGTTGGGCCCGACGACGCAAGTGACGCCCGGTTCGAACGCGAAGACGGTCGGCTGCGCGAAGGACTTGAACCCCTTGAGGGTCAGGCTCTTCAGGTACACGCTGCTCCCGTCTCACGACCGTCGTCGGGGCCGCACGGCGCGGCTCGGACGATCCGTCGAACCTACCGGAATCACGGGGATCGGCCGGGTCGCCCCGCGGGTGCCAGCGGACGCTGTCGCACGATGGAGGTTGCGCTGGGGAACGGTTCCGGCGCATCCTGGTCCGCTGCCCGCTCCACCACCGGGCAGCGAGAGGATCCCGCGATGACCCCCGCCACGCCCGCCGACCCGTCGACCACGACGCCGCCCGCCGGGCTCGAGATCGTCGAGCTGAGCATCCCCGAGACCCTGGATGCGCCCGGCGGCGACGACTTCCGAGCGGCGGTCGAGATCTGGAACGCCATCGAGCTCGAGTCGTTCGGGCCGGCCGCCGATCGGCGCGCGGCCGAGGAGTCGCTGCCGAGCTGGCGCAACCAGCGCTGGGAGCGCCGGCGGATGCTGCTGGCGAAGCTCGACGGCCGCGTCGTCGGGCGCGGCGCCGCGCACAGCCCCGTCTCGAGCCCCGAGACCGCCTTCGTGCACGTGTCGGTGGTCGAGGATGCGCGGCGCCAGGGCATCGGAGCCGCCCTCGCCGACCGGCTCGAGCATCTTCGAGCGCGCCGTCGGCGTCACGAAGATGCTGGCCTGGGCGGCGACGCCGATCGTCGACGATGACGCTGTCGCCGCCGGCGTCGAGGTGCTGGTGCCGCCGACCGGCGTCGGCCGAGTGCCCGCCGACCACGCGAGCGTGCGCTTCGCGCTGAGCCGCGGCGCCCGCCTCGAGCAGGTCGAGCGCGCGAGCGCCGTGCCGCTGCCCATGCCGGCCGACGAGCTGGCCGAGCGCCTGGCGGCGGGCCGCGCCGCATCCGGGCCCGACTACGACGTCGTCACCTGGATCGGCGCGACGCCGCCCGAGTGGCGCGAGCAGGTCGTGCACCTCAAGACGGCCATGGCCGATGCGCCCTCGGCGGGCATGGAGGAGCCCGACGACCCGTGGACGGTCGAGCGGCTCATCGACGAGGAGGCCGAGCAGGCCGAGTCGGGCACCGAGTGGATCGCCGCGGCCGCGCGGCACCTGCCGAGCGGCGAGCTGGCCGGATTCACCTACTTCGAGGCCGCGGCCGACCCGAGCCGCCCGGTCTCGCAGGAGGACACGATCGTGCTGCGCGAGCACCGCGGGCATCGGCTCGGGATGCTCGTCAAGGTCGCGAACCTCGATCAGCTGCAGCGCGAGCGGCCCGGGCATCCGGCCGTGCTGACCTTCAACGCCGAGGAGAACCGCTTCATGCTCGACGTGAACGAGGCGGTCGGATTCGTGCCGGTCGCGGCGGAAGGTGCGTGGCGGCTCGACCTGAACTGACGTCGCCGCGCGTCTCGCACCGTCACACGGCGTCACAGGATTTCCCGGCGCGCCCGGGTCCGCCGCTAGCCTGACCGCAGCACAACACCTGTCGGTCCGACGGCGCACCGGCCCCGAGCGCGAATCCGAGGTCAGCCATGTCGTCCGCCGACGCCAGCACGCACGTCCCCGCCGTCGGCAGCACGCTCAGCGGCAGCGTCGAGCACCCGGATGCGCCGCCCGACGTGCTCGTCGTCGGCTCGGGTCTCTTCGGACTCTCGACCGCGCTGCACCTCGCGCGCGCCGGTCGCCGTGTGCTCGTGGTCGACGAGGGCACGCCCGCCTCGGGCACGACCGCCGCCGGCGCCGGCTTCGTGGGCCTCTGGGCCGCCGGCTACGCCTGGTACTGGAACGAATCGGAGCGCGACCTCGAGCAGTACGGCATCGACTTCTACCGCGAGCTCGCCCGCACGGCTGACATCGGCTACCGCGACCGCGGCAACGCCTGGCTGAGCGTGACCGACGCGGGGTACCGCGACCACATCCTGCCCTTCGACCGCCACCCGCTGAAACCCGAGGGCGCCCGGCTGCTGACGCCCGACGAGGCCGCCGAGGTCATCCCGGGGCTGTCGGCCGCGGCCGTGACCGGCGGCTTCCTGCATCCGGCCGGCATCCAGATCAGCGCCCCGGATGCGGCGCTCGCGCTCGCCGCCGAGGTCGTGCGCGCCGGGGTGCGCGTGCAGAGCTGCACCGCGGTGACGTCGGTTCTCGTCGAGGACGGCCGCGCGACGGGCGTGCGCACGGCCGCCGGCGAGGAGCTGCGCGCCGGCCAGGTCGTGCTCGCCTCGGGCTCGTGGACGAACGCCCTGCTCGCGCCGCTCGGCCGCCAGCTGCCGTTCGCGCGCGTGCTCGCCTCGCGCCTCACGACCCAGCCGTTCGGGCTCGGCGAGATCCCGACGCTGATGCTGCCCGAGCTGCAGGGGCTGTGGGTGCGCGAGCACCGCGGCGGCCTCACCTACGGTCACGGCGGCGGCTACGAGGCGCTCGGCTCGCGCGATGTGCCCGCCGAACGCCGGCCGCAGCGCACCGACCTGATCGACGCGATGCGCGCCGATCTCGCGCCCCGGCTCGCGGCGCTCATCCCCGCGGGCGGCGACTACGCCGACACGGCCGAGTGGACGCAGGGCATCGTGTCGATGACCGCCGACCGCCGCTTCATCGTCGGCCCCGTGCCCGAGGCCGCGGGCCTCTGGGTCGTCGCGGGCGACAACGAGTCGGGCGTCACGCACGGTCCCGGTCTCGGACGCCTCGCCGCCGAGCTCGTCACCGGCGCCGCGCCGAGCGCGGGCGACCCCGAGCTGTACCGGCCCGACCGCTTCGACGGCGTCGACTACGACGTCACCGACGAGGCCGCCGTCGCCGCCGCGATGCCCGCGCGGCGCGAGGTCGACGCGCTGCGCGGCGCGTAGGCCCGGCCCGCTTCCACGAACTGCACCACCGCATCCACCCCGATCGAAAGCACCCCGAGATGACCCGACCCCTGCTCCGCGCCGCGACCGCGGCCCTCGCCGTGAGCGCCACGGCGCTCGCGCTCACCGCCTGCGCCGCCGGCTCCGACAGCGCCGCCGGCGACCAGCTCGTGATCGGCACGACCGACGCGATCGTCTCGCTCGACCCGGCCGGCGCCTGGGATCGCGGCAGCTTCACGCCGCAGAACCAGATCTACCAGCACCTGCTGAGCTACGAGCCGGGCAACACGACTCCCGTTTCCGAGGCGGCCGAGGAGTGCGGCTTCGACGACGCGACGACCTACAGCTGCACGCTCAAGAAGGGTCTGAAGTTCAGCAACGGCGACGACCTCACCGCGTCGGACGTCGTGTTCTCGTTCGAGCGCACCGTGAAGATCAACGCCGACAGCGGTCCGGCGCCGCTGCTCTCGGGCATCGAGAGCGTGAAGCAGGATGGCGAGCTCGGCGTCGTCTTCACCCTGAAGACCCCGAACGACCAGACCTTCCCCTTCGTGCTCACGAGCATGGGCGGTCCGATCGTCGATGAAGACGTCTTCCCCGCCGACGAGCTGCTCGCCGATGCCGACGTGATCGGCTCGGGCCCCTACAAGATCGCCGACTACTCGAAGAAGGGCCTGCTCTCGCTGACGGCCAACAGCGAGTACGACGGCGACGCGCCGAAGACCGCGAACGTGGTGCTGAAGAGCTACGCCGACTCGTCGAACCTCAAGCTCGACATCTCGAAGGAGGAGATCGACGTCGCCTACCGCTCGCTGACCTCCACCGATGTCGCCTCGCTCGAGAAGGACTCGAAGCTGCAGGTCGTCTCGGGCCCCGGTGGCTCGGTGCGCTTCCTGGTCTTCAACAAGGATGCGCAGCCCGGCGCCGATGACGCGCAGAAGCTCGCCATCCGTCAGGCCGTCGCCACGCTGATCGACCGCGATGAGCTCGCCACCTCGGTGTTCAAGGGCACCTACGCGCCCGCCTACAGCCTCGTGCTCGACGGCCAGAACGGCGCCACGGAGGCGTTCGCCGACCAGTACGGCGCGAAGCCCTCGGTCGCCAAGGCGAAGCAGATCCTCGAGGATGCCGGGGTCAGCACCCCGGTCGACCTGCCCATCCAGTACACGAGCGACCACTACGGTCCCGACTCGTCGACGGAGTACGCCACGATCAAGTCGCAGCTCGAGGAGTCGGATCTGTTCACGGTGGCACTGCAGTCGACCGAGTGGACGAGCTACGTCGGCCAGCGCGACAGCTACCCGGCCTACCAGCTCGGGTTCTTCCCGGACTACCCGGACCCCGACAACTTCCTGCGCTCGGGCTACTCCTCGACCGGCGGCTCGGTGTCGAACGGGCTCACCAGCCCCGAGATCGACGCGGCGCTCGAGAAGGAGGCGACCGCTTCCGACGCGGCGGCGCGCACCCAGGCGATCGAGGACATGCAGACGCTCGTCGCCCAGTCGGCCGGCATCATCCCGCTGCTGCAGGGTCGCGAGACCGTCGTCGCGGTGAAGGGCGTGACCGGCCTGAAGGACACGCTCGACGCGACGTACAAGTTCCGCTTCGCGGCGCTGGGTCGCAGCTAGGCGGGCGCCGGGCTCCGGCCTCCACACCCCTTGCGAGTTGCCCACTTCTGTCGCGTTCCGCCCTCGGAATGCGACAGAACTGGGCAACTCGCCGCCGGGAGGCGCGAGATCAGGAGCGATACGCGTCGCGGCGGTGACTGACGCTCGCCACCTGCACGATCAGCTTCCGATCCTCGATGCGGTAGATCACGCGATATTCGCCGCGGCGGGCCGAGTGCAGGCCCTCGAACGGGCTGCGCAACGGCTTGCCGACGCGGCGTGGGTTCTCGGCGAGCGGGCCGAGGATGAACTCGAGCGCCGCTGCGGCGACGCCTTCGGGCAGCTCCTCGGCGATCGCGCGCTTCGCCGTACGCGAGAAGACGACCTCGTAGCGGTCGCTCACGCGGCGGGAGTCGCGTCCGGGTTCGAGCCGGACCGGCGCGCGGCGAGCGCGGCGCGGACCTCATCGCCGGAGAAGACGTCTCCCGACTCGATCTCGCGGATCGCCGACTGCAGCGCCGCCATCTCGTCGGAGCTGCTCAGGATGTCCACGGTCTCCAGCAGCGCGTCGAAATCGTCGGCACCGAGCAGCACCGCGACCCGCGATCCGTTGCGCGTGATGTCGAACCGCTCGTGTGTCGACGCAGCGGACTCGATGTGCTGCGACAGGCCGTTGCGCGCATCCGCGACAGAGATCGTGGTCATGTACACGATTCTAGCGCGATTGACCTGGGCCCTCGAGGGTCGCACCCATCGCGAGCGTGCCCTCCGTCAGCTCGGGATGCGGTGCGCCGGCTCGATGCGCGTCAGGGTCGCCGGCTCGGCGCGGAACAGCGGCGTGCGCTTGCCCAGCTCGACGATGTGCGGCGCCGTTCCGTGCACCTCGAGCGCCTCCGCCGACGCCCACCACTCGATGATCACGAAGCGATCCGGGTCGCCGACGACCTCGTGCAGCTCGTAGTGCAGGCAGCCGTCCTCGGCGCGCACGAGCGGGGCGACCTCGTCGAACGCGGCGATCTGCTCGGAGCCGCGACCCGGTTTGCAGAGGATGGACACGACGACTCCGACGGCGCTCATGGAGTCAGCCTAGGGCGGCCCCTCGGTCGGGGGCAGTGTGCTCCCGAGCGTTCTGACCGAGGATCCCGTCATGTCGAGCATCGGGGAGACACCCGTCCGTCAGACTGCGGAACGAGGCTGGTCGAGCGTCGACGGACGGATCGTCCACCTCCTGTGGACCGTGCCGCTGGCGCTCGCCATCGACGTGGTGCTCTGGGGCGCCTGCCGCTGGTTCGTGCTCGTCGGCCCGGTGAGGTTCCCGGAGAACCAGTACCTGCTTCCTGCGTGGATCGTGCTGCTCTTCGGGTCGGCGCTGATCGGCGCATCGGTCGGAGCCGTGCCGTTCACGCCGCCGCGCACGAGAGCGGCGCTGTTCTGCGGCGTGACCGTGGTCGCCTTCGCGGTCTTCGTGATCCTGTTGCCGCAGCCGACCGTCGGGCCGACGTTCAACTGAGCCGGTCAGCCCGCGCCGCGACGCCCCTCGACCGTCTCCCCATCGCCAGCGACGTCGCAGCCAGGGCGACGGCGAGCACGCTGCTGCCGAGGGCGGCGGAGAACACGACGGTCAGGCTCGGCTCCGGCGGCACCTCGATCGTGCCGCCGGCCTCGCGAGGATAGGAGCACGTCCGGCCGATGGGCGGCCACGGCGACCAGTGGCCGGACGCGCCTTCGGGGATCGTGTCGTCGGGAACGCTCAGGCTCTGCTGGCAGTCGAAGTCGGGGTTTCGCCCCTGCCACGTCGCGAAGGCGAGTGAGCCCCAGAGCAGCACCGCGAGCGCGGCCATCAGAGCCGCGCCGAACGCGATCCGCGATGTCACGAGCGCACGGGGCGGGCGGCTCGCACGCGCTGGCAGAAGGGGCAGAAGTGCGAGCCGCGGTTCATGAACTGCTCGCGCACGATCGCGCGGCCGCAGCGCGGGCACGGCTCCCCCGCCTGACCGTAGGCGTTGAGTGAGTGCGAGAAGTAGCCCGAGGCGCCGTTGACGTTGACGTACTGCGCGTCGAAGCTCGTGCCGCCCTCGGCGAGCGCCTTGCCGAGCACGAGGCGCACCTCGGCCAGCAGCGTGGTCGCCTTCGCACGGCTGAGCGCGCGGGTCGGCTGGTCGTAGTGGATGCGCGAGGCCCACAGCGCCTCGTCGGCGTAGATGTTGCCGATGCCGCTCACGAGCGTCTGGTCGAGCAGCGCGCGCTTGATCCCGGTGTCCTTGCGGGCGAGCGCCGCGAGGAAGCGCCGGTCGTCGAAGTGCGGGTCCATCGGGTCGCGGGCGATGTGCGCGACCTGGCTCGGGATGCGCTCGGCCGGCACGTCCGCGGTCGGGAGCAGCGCATCCACCGCCATCGAGCCGAAGATGCGCTGGTCGACGAAGTCGACGCGCAGCGGGCCGTGCTCGGGATGCCGCACGTCGAGCACGATGCGGGTCAGTCGGTCGCGGGGCGCGTCGGGGGTGCGCAGCAGCACCTGGCCGCTCATGCCGAGGTGCACCACGAGCGCCTCGGTGCGCGCGCTGGCCTCGCCGGATGCCGACTCGATGGGCACCCACAGGAACTTGCCGCGACGCGAGGGCGGCGCGAGCGTGGCGCCGGTGAGGCGGTCGACGAAGTCCTCGCTCGGGCCGGCGTGGCGCTTGAGCGAGCGCTCGTCGAGCACCTCGACGCGCTCGACGACGGCGCCGGAGACGGCGGGCGCCAGGCCGGCGCGCACGACCTCGACCTCGGGCAGTTCAGGCATGCTCGGCCCGTTCAGGCATGGATGCGCTCGGTCACGGTGCGGAGGACGGCCCGGCTCAGCGGCCGGCCTGCAGGCGCGTCCACGCCTCCAGCGCGGCGGCCATCTCGGCCTGCTTCTTGCTGGTGCCGGAGCCCTCGGCGAGGTCCTCGTCGCCGAGGCGCACGACGGCGGTGAAGCGCTTGTCGTGGTCGGGGCCGCTGTCGGTCACCGAGTAGTGCGGCAGGCCGCGGCCGCGGCGGGCGGCCAGCTCCTGCAGGCTCGTCTTCGGGTCCATCGCGGCGCCGAAGCGCTCCGGGTCGGCGAGCAGCGGCTCTTCGAGGTGCAGCACGAGAGCGGTCGCGGCGTCGGGGCCGGCCGAGAGATAGGCGGCGCCGATGATCGCCTCGACCGTGTCGGCGAGGATCGAGTTCTTGTCGCGGCCGCGCGTGAGCTCTTCGCCGCGGCCGAGCAGCAGGAAGCGGCCCAGGCCGATCCCGCGGGCGATCTCGGCGAGCGCGACCGTCGAGACGAGGCTGGCGCGCCGCTTCGCGAGCTCGCCCTCGTCGAGGTCGGGGTTCTCGCGGAACAGCTTGACCGTCACGGCCTGGCCGAGGATCGAGTCGCCGAGGAACTCGAGGCGCTCGTTGTGCGGAACGCCGCCGTGCTCGTAGGCGTAGGAGCGGTGCGTCAGCGCCGTCTGCAGCAGCTCGGCGTCGATGACGAGGCCGAGGGCGGCGGTCAGCTCGGCGCGCTCGGCGGCCACCGCATCCACGGAGCCCGCGCCCGCATCCCCGGGCACGACGATGCCGCCGAGAGCACTCACGCTCGCGGCGGCAGCATCAGAAGACGTGGACGTCGTCGACTCCGACGAGAGAAGCCCGGAGAGGGGCGACTCAGACGTCGGCGACCTTGCGGCCCTTGTACTCGAGGAACAGCGGGGTGCCCGCCGAGTCCTCGACCACCTTGGCGCGGTGCGGGAGGCTGTAGGTGACGCGGCCGTTCTCGACGGTCTTCACCAGGGTCGGCGCGGTGGCCTTCCACTGCGAACGACGGGCGTGGGTGTTGGCTCGCGACTGGCGGCGCTTGGGAACAGCCATGGTTATTCCTTCTCTTCTGCGACGCCTGCGGCGTCCTGTCCTGCGACGCCTGCGGCGTCGTCAACGTCATCGTGTGCTGCCCGGAATCCTTCGAGAGCCGCCCAGCGCGGGTCGGAGACCGCACGCTCATCTGCATCCGGGCTGGCCGTGAGCTTCTCCCCCGTCTCGGGGTCGAGGCCCGGGCAGTCCGGCCGACAGACCGGCTGGAACGGCAGTGACAGCACCACCGCATCCCGCACCACCGGTTCGAGATCCACGTGATCATCGCGAACCGAGTAGTCGAAAGCTTCGTCAGGAGAATACGCGAAAAGCTCCTGGAATTCGAGTTCGACCGGGATCGTGACCGGGTCGAGGCAGCGTCCGCACTCCCCGTGGGCCGTCGCATCCACCTCGCCGGTGACCAGCACGCCGTCGTGCAGGCCCTCCAGGCGCAGGTCGATCGTGAGCTTGGAGCCCTCGGGAACGCTCGCCGCGCCCTCGCCCAGACGCTCGGGCAGGGTGATGACGAGCTCGTGCTCGCGCATCTCGCCGGGGCGGTGCATCACGTCGTGCACCGGCACGGTGTAGGGCGTGGCTCGGAAGGCAGGCATAGCGCTCGATCCTACGCCGGGCGCGGCGGTTCCGCCTGCGCGGGCCGGGCAGCACCAGCCGCCGGCCTGCGCCTAGGGTGAGCGTCGTGCTCCCCCTCCCCTCGCGCATCACCGTGCTCGCCGGCGGCGTCGGCGGCGCCCGCTTCCTCTCCGCGGTGCGGGCGTGGGCGCGCGTCCACCGACCCGACGCCGAGATCACGGCGATCGTCAACACCGGCGACGACATGTGGCACGTGGGGCTGCGCATCACGCCCGATCTCGACTCGATCATGTATGCGCTCGCCGGCGTCAACGACACCGAGCGCGGCTGGGGCCGCGTGGGCGAGACCGAGCGGGTGTCGGCCGAGCTGCGCGAGTGGGGTGCGGGATGGCCGTGGTTCACGCTCGGCGACCTCGATCTGGGCGCGCACATCGCCCGGTCGGCGTGGCTGCGCGAGGGGGTTCCGCTGAGCTCGATCGTGCCGCGGCTGACGTCGCGCTGGGATCTCGGCGTGCGGCTGCTGCCGGCGACCGACGACGAGGTCGAGACCTGGGTGCGCATCGACGACCCGGAGTCGGAGGCCGGCGCCGTCGAGCGCGTCGTGCACTTCCAGGAGTGGTGGACCCGCTACCGCGCGACGGTCGTGACGCACGGCTTCGAGCGCCGAGGCCTGGCGGGCGCGGCCCCGGCGCCGGGCGTGCTCGACGCGATCGAGAACGCCGACGTGGTGCTGCTGGCGCCGTCGAACCCGGTCGTGTCGATCGGCACGATCCTCGACATCCCGGGCATCCACGCGGCGCTGCAGTCGACACCGGCGCCCGTGGTCGGCATCTCGCCGATCATCGGCGGCGCGGTCGTGCGCGGCATGGCCGACGCCTGCCTCGACGTGATCGGGGTGCCGACGTCGGCGGCGGCGGTCGCGCGGCTGCTGGGGGCGCGCGGCATGGGGAACGACGGCGTGCTCGACGCCTGGCTGGTCGACGAGGTGGATGCGGATGCGGTGCCCGCGCTCGAGGCGGAGGGCATCCGCTCGGCGGCGGTGCCGCTGTGGCTGCGCGACGAGCCGACGGGCGTGCAGCTCGTCGCGGACGCGCTGGAGCTCGCCGGACGCTGAGGCGGATCGCGCCGCGGGTAGCGCCCCGGTCAGGACTCGGGGTTCTGCAGCGCCTGACGTGTGCGCACGCCGAGGCCGAGCGCGGCGGCGGCGTCGAGCTGATCGGGGGTGTCGACGTCGCGGCGCAGGGTCGAGTCGCGCGGCACGTGCAGGCGCACGAGCCCGAGGGCGGCGTGCCGCACGGCGCTGCCGTCGCCGAAGCGGCTGAGCAGCTCGACGCCGGGGCCGGCGGTGACGAGGGTCGTGCCGCCCGTGTCGCGGTCGGGCACGAAACTCCGCTCGACGCGCTCGGCGGCGCGCAGCGCGGTGCCGAGGTCGGCGGGCGAGAGGGCGGGCAGATCGCCGAGCAGCACGGCGCGCGGCGAATCCTCGTCGATCTGGTCGAGGGCGAGGGCGATCGCCGCGGCGATGCCGGTCGCCTCGGCTTCGGGGATCACGGTCACGCGATCAGGCGTCGCGTCGGATCCCTCGGTCAGCTCCGCCGCGAGGCGCACGTCGCCGGTCACGACCGTGACCCGGTCGACCTCGGGGGTCTCGAGCGCGGCGGCGATCGTGTCGAGGGCGATCGCGCGGGCCAGGCGCGCATCCGCCCCGAGTCGGGTCTTCGCCTGGACCGCGGGCTTCACGGGGACGATGACCTGCCACTGCATGCCCCCATCCTCTCCCGCGCCCGAGCGCGCCGCCGACGTGCCGCGCCGGATCGGGCGAGCAGCGTCCCGTCGCGACCGGCGCGCCGCTCCCCCGCGCCGCTACGCTGACAGCACCCCCGGTCGCCACTCTGGCGTCCGGTGCGCCGCCCCGGCTCTCGGGCGGCACGGATCCTGCGGGCCGTTTCGCGTCCGCCGTCCGCCCCTGCCCGCCGCGCGATCGATCGTCGGTCGGGCACCACCGAGAGGTCCCCCGTGCGACTGCGCGCCCTCCCCCGATCCACCGCCGCGATTCCGAGCACCGCTGCCGCGCCCGGCGGCACTCGCCTCCGCGCCGTGCCCGCCGCATCCGCGCTGACCGCCGTGACCGTCGCCGCGACGACCCTGAGTCTGCTGACCGGATGCGCGTCCTCCGGCGCGACCGCGTCGAGCTCGACGTCGCCGGACTCGAGCGCGAGCGCCGCGGCCGTCACGCTCGACAACTGCGGCTTCGACGAGACGATCGCCGCGCCGCCGCAGCGCGTGATCACGGTCAAGTCGACGTCGACCGAGATGATGCTGGCGCTCGGCGTCGGAGACCGGATCGTCGGCACCGCCTTCCAGGACGGGGCCGTGCCGTCGAAGTGGAAGAAGGATGCGCCCGAGCGCAACGACGTGAGCGACCAGATGCCGAGCCCCGAGTCGGTGCTCGATCTCGAGCCCGATCTCGTCTACTCGGGCTGGGAGTCGGCGTTCAGCGCCGACGCCGCCGGCACCCGCGACGAGCTGCAGCAGCTCGGCATCGCGAGCTATGTGCAGCCGGCCGCCTGCCGCAGCCAGGGCGCGCCGGCGAAGCTCGGCTTCGACGACGTGTTCAGCGAGATCGACGAGGCCGGCCGCATCTTCGGCGTCGAGTCGACCGCGACGAAGCTGGTGGCGGCGCAGAAGAAGCAGCTCGCCGGCATCCAGCCCGACGACCGCGGCCTGACCGCCCTCTGGTACTCGTCAGGCACCGACACCCCCTACGTCGGCGGCGGCACGGGCGCGCCCGAGATGGTGCTCGAGGCGGTCGGCCTCGGCAACGTCGCCGGCGACGTGAAGCAGACCTGGACCTCGCTCGGCTGGGAGTCGATCGTGGATGCCGACCCCGACGTGATCGTGCTGATCGACGCCGACTGGAACACGGCGAAGAGCAAGATCGAGCAGCTCGAGACGAACCCGGCGACCGCGAACCTGTCGGCCGTGAAGAACCACCGCTACCTGACGCTGCCCTTCGCGGCGAGCGAGGCCGGCGTGCGCTCGGTCGAGGCGGCGGGCTCGCTGGCGACGCAGCTGGCGAAGCTGGAGTTCTGAGGCGAGCATGGCGACGATCGCGAGCACGGCGGCACCCCGGGGCGGCAGGCCCGAGGTGGATGCGCGCCGCCGCGCGCGCCGCCGCACCGCCGTGCTGGCGCCGCTGCTCGTGCTCGCGCTCGCGGCGTCGATCGTGGTCGCGACGACGATCGGCTCGGCCGACCTGGCCGTGGGCGACGTGCTGCGCAGCATCCTGTCGCACCTCGGGGTGCCGCGGGAGCTGATCGGAGCGAACCCGCTCGACCGGCTGCGTGACGGCATCGTCTGGCAGCTGCGCGTGCCGCGGGTGCTGACGGCGGCGGCCGTCGGCGCGGGGCTGGCGATCGCCGGCGCCGTGATGCAGGCGCTGACCCGCAACCAGCTCGCCGACCCCTATCTGCTGGGCCTCTCGTCGGGGGCGTCGCTCGGGGCGGTGTCGGTCATCCTGCTCGGGGTCGCCGTGGTGCTGCCGGTCGCCGCGTTCGGCGGGGCGCTGCTCGCGCTCGCGGCCACCCTCGGGCTGGCGGGCGCCCTCGGCGCGATCACGCCGACCCGCACGGTGCTCGCCGGTGTCGCCGTGTCGAGTCTGGCCGGGGCGGCGACGAGCTTCGCGATCTTCTGGAGCGCGGAGCAGGACAGCTACCGCGAGATCCTCGGCTGGCTGCTCGGCTCGCTCGCGGGGGCGCGCTGGCCGGCGGTCGGCATCGCCGGGGTGGCGGTGCTGGTGATCGGCCTCCCGCTGCTGCTGAGCGGGCGCATCCTCGACGCCTTCGCCTTCGGCGACACGACGGCCGCGAGTCTGGGCATCGGCGTGCAGCGCACCCGCTGGATCCTGCTCGGCGCGACGGCGCTGCTGACCGGCGCGCTCGTCGCGGTGAGCGGGTCGATCGGCTTCGTCGGGCTCGTGCTGCCGCACGCGATCCGGCTCGTGGTCGGGCCGGGGCACCGCACGCTGCTGCCGCTCTCGGCGCTGGTCGGCGCCGTGTTCCTGATCTGGGCCGACACGCTCGCCCGCAGCGCCTTCGCGCCGCGGGAGCTGCCGGTCGGCATCGTGACGGCGCTCATCGGGGCGCCCGTGTTCGCGCTGCTGCTCGCGCGGCGGCGGAGCGAGGCGTGAGCGGCGCTGGCACGGGCACGGGCGCTGGCACCGGCGCGGGCGCTGCGTCGCCCGGCCTCGCCGTCGCGGGCCTGACCGTGCGCATCGGCGATCGCTCCGTCGTCGACGCCGCCGCCTTCACGGCTCCCCCGCGCGCGCTCACGGCGCTCGTCGGGCCGAACGGCGCCGGCAAGTCGAGTCTGCTGCGCGCGATCGCGGGCGCCGAGCGTCCCGCCGCGGGCAGCCTGCACCTCGACGGCGCCGACCTCGCCGCACTCGGACGGCGCGAGCGCGCCCGCCGACTCGCCTTCGTCGAGCAGGATGCCGGCACCGAGCTGCCGCTCAGCGTCGAGTCGGTCGTCGGGCTCGGTCGCACCCCCTACGGCGCGCTGCTGGGCGGACCTGACCGCGATGCGGCGGCGGCCGTGGATGCGGCGATCACCGCCGCCGGAATCGACCACCTGCGCGGGCGCGAGATCACCCGCCTGTCGGGCGGGGAGCGTCAGCGGGTGCTGCTGGCGCGGGCGCTCGCGCAGCATCCGCGTCTGCTGCTGCTCGACGAGCCGACGAACCACCTCGACATCGCCGCGCAGCTCGCCGCGCTGACGCTGCTGCGCGGGCTCGTCGGCGAGGGCGTGGCCGTGCTGGCCGCGCTGCACGATCTCGGGCTCGCGGCCGCGTGGGCCGACCACGTCGTCGTGCTGCACGAGGGCCGGGTCGTCGCCGAGGGCGCGCCACTCGACACCCTGACGCCCGAGCTGCTCGCCGAGGTCTACGGGGTGCGCGCATCCTGGCTGGCGGATCCGAACACGGGGAGGCCCGTGCTCGCGGCGAGCCCGCTGAGGTAGACCGAACGGCGCGGGCGAGACCTACGAGTCCGCCACCGCCAGCACCCGCCGGAACAGCGACGCCGGCACGAGCGCCGCGCGCACCCGCAGCGCCGCGGGCGTGTCGCGCTCGATCGCGTGCAGGGCCGCGTCGAGGTCCTCGACGCTCACGGCAGAGCGATCCGGGCGGGCGTAGGCCGTGCGCTCGACGCCGCGCGCCAGGCGACGCACGGCCTGGGCCTCGTCGTCGCGCATCCCGTCGACGAGGCGCGCGGTCAGGCGCTCGATGCTCTCGGTCTCGAGCGCATCCCAGCCGTGGTCGCGCGCGGTGTCGCGCAGCTCGGTCCAGGCCGCCTGCGCGGGGTCGCGGCCGCGTCGGATGCGCGAGAAGCGCCGCAGGCGGATGCCGCGCCGCACGAGGAAGGGCACGAGCACGATGAGGATGACGCCGAGCACGATGCCGGCCGCCTGCACCGCGCCCTCGGCGCTGCGCTGCGCCTGCGCGGCCGCGCTGTCGGCGGGGGTGTCGTCGCGGGCGGGACGCGAGGCCGCGTCGGAGGGCGTGGAGCTGGGGGTGTCGCTCGGCTCGGCGCTGGGGTCGGTCTCGGCGCTGTCGTCGCCGGGGCGCACGGCGTAGGCGGGGATGTCGCCGCGGCTCGGCGTCGGCTCGAAGCGCAGCCAGCCGTAGCCCTCGAAGTAGAGCTCGGGCCACGCGTGCAGCTCGTGCGACGACGTGCGGTAGGTGACGACGTCGTTCTCGTCGGTCGAGACGCGATCACCGGGCAGGAAGCCGACGACCATGCGCGCCGGAATTCCGAGGGTGCGCGCCATGACCGTCATGGTCGAGGCGAAGTGCACGCAGTAGCCCGACTTCACCTCGAGGAACTCCGGCATGACACCGACGCCCGAGCCGTCGTAGTCCTCGTCGACCGGGGTCTCCTCGGAGTAGGTGAAGTCGCTGCGGAACCAGTCCTGCAGCGCCATCGCCTGATCCCAGGCCGAGGGCTGGTCGCCGGCGACCTCGAGCGCGGTCTGGGCGATCACCGCATCCATGCCGGACGGGGTCGCCAGGTAGGGCCGCACGTCGAAGTCGTAGCGGCCGACGCCGTCGTCGCTCGTCGCGACGAGCTCCTCGGGGGTCACCGTCGGGTACTCGAAGTCGACCGTGTAGCGGGCGCCGTTGATGTCGGCGCCGCCCGAGCGCACCGTGAGCCCGTTGGCGTCGGCGCGCCAGTCGCCGTCGAGACCCCGGATGCTCGTCGCGGCATACGGCACCGGCGCCCACTGCCCGCCCACGCGCTGCACCTGGATGCGCACCTCGTCGTCGTTCGTCGGCACTTCGTTCGAACGCCCCATCGCGCTCGGCAGCCCGTCGAGCCTGCGCAGATCCTGCTCGTCGGGCACCGTGGGCGACCAGGTCTCGCCGGTGAAGCTGTCGTAGGTGGCGAGGCGCAGGTACATCGGCTCGCTGCTGGTCGTCTGGTACTCGAGCGCGGTCACGGCGGTGCCGCGGCGCAGATCCTGGCCGAGCGAGACGAGCGGATTGACGCGCGTCTCGAGGCCGCCCGAGGCGCCGCCGGTCTGCGCGACGGGCGGCAGCAGGTTCGGGATGAGCAGCGAGCCCAGCACGACGACGGCCGCGATGCCACCGGTCGCGAGCCGCGAGGTGGGGCGCGCGCCGCGGCGCAGGATCACGAGGTAGACGAGCACCGCGACGATCCAGACCAGGGCGTCGGACTTGCCGGCCAGCACGAGCATCGGCACCATCAGCAGCGCGAGCATCGGCAGCGCGGCGAGCGCGCGAGTCCGCGTGGCGACGACGAGCAGGTCCATCGCGAAGGCGAGTCCGACGACCCCGAGCACGATGAGGAAGAGGATGCCGGGCACCGGCTCGGCCGGCACGGCCTGCTCGGCGATCGAGCGCACGCCCTGGTCGGCGAGCGCCCCCGCGGCGCGGAAGGTGCGGGCGGTGGGCACGAAGCCGGCGAGCGCCTGCCCACGCAGGAAGACGCCGACGACGGCGAGCAGCCCGACCGCGACACCGAGCAGCGGGGGCAGGATGACGCTGCGCAGCAGCAGGCGGGCGAGCGCGGCGACGCCCATCACGATCCCGGCGAAGAAGACGCCCGCGATCCACCAGCCGATGCCCGAGAGCAGGGGATGCAGGGCCGCGAGAGCGACGCTCAGCGCCAGCAGGCCGAGCAGCGAGTCGGGCCAGGAGCTCGTGCCGGGCATGCGGCGGCGGCGATCGGGACCGCTCGCACGGCCGTCGCCACTCGGACGCGGGGCGGGAGCGGTCCGGCGGCCGTCAGCGAGAACCACGCGAGATCCCGTACATCTCGTGGGCCTGCAGCCAGGCCTCGACCGGGTCGTCCCAGAGTGCCGGGTTCGCGACGGTCCAGCCCGAGGCGCGCAGCACCTCGCGGGCGTCGTCGTTGTGGCCGCCGAGCATCCAGGCCACCGCCGCCTCGCCCGGCCGGCGCTGTCGCCGCATCCAGTCGAGGGTGGGCGTGCTGGGCGATGCGAGCAGGGCGAAGACCGGGCCCGGCGCATCCGAGGTCGGCGGCGGCTCGGGCGCCTCGCGCGACGTCGTGGTCACCAGGTGGATGCCGGCCAGGCTGCGCAGGAACCGCTGGTCGCGCTGCATGCCCTCCCAGCGGTCGCCGAAGGTCGCGACCTGCGGCTCGGCCGTCTCGTGCACCTGCACGTCGAATCCGCGATCGAAGAGGTGCAGCGAGAGCGACGCGAAGAAGCGCACGATCCACTCGAAGCTCTCGCTCTCGTCGGCGGCGCTGTCGGCGAGCCCATCGGGGGCGGCGTCGGAGTATCCGTCGCGGCGGGTGTCGAGCAGCAGGCGCACCTTCGGATAGCTGCGCTGCTCCTCCTGCCGCACCATGAGCTCGCCGTGGCGGGCCGACGCCCGCCAGTGCACGCGGCGCAGCGCATCCCCGGGTCGGTACTCGCGGGTCGTGAGGTCGTCGTCGTTGCCGGTGACGCGGCGCTGCACGAGCAGGGCGTTGCCCTCGGCCTCGGCCGTCGACAGCGCGCCGGGCGGCAGGCTCACGAGCTCGGGAACCACGACGAGGTCGTCGCGGCCGCCCTGCGCGGTGACCGACCGGGCCATGCCGAAGGGGTCGCGGTGCTCGACGGCGAGCGGGCCGACCGGGTAGACGCCGCGCTGCTCGGGATGCAGCTCGTACTCGAAGGCGATCGCCCGTGCGCGGCGTCCCGAGCCTGCGCCGGCGGCCACCTGCTCCATCGTGCTGCCGAGCGCGGGCAGCGGCTGCGGGCGCTGCGACTCGTGCCAGGGCAGGCTGTCATTCCACTCCCCCGGCGGCGTCGAGCGGGCGCCCGCGTTGGCGATGCCCAGCACGACCCGCACCGGGGTTCCGGCCGACACGATCGGCGGGCTGAACTCGCGCGTCACGGTCAGCTTGGGCCGGGTCAGGCGCACGGTCAGCAGTCCGACGAGCGACAGCAGCAGCGCGGCGACGCCGGCGACGAGAGCCTCGGGCCACGCGCCGAAGTAGGCGAACAGGATGACGAGCGCCCCGATCACGAGCGTCACGGTTCCGCGCACGGTCGTCCACACCGAGCGGGTGCGGTCGGGGCGACGGGCCATGGGGTGCGCTCTCGGCTCGCTGCCGTCAGCGCCCCGCGCCGAGCGGGATGGGGATCATCGAGACGATGCGCGAGACGACCTCGCCGAGGCCCTCCATGCCGAGCGCGGCCGAGCCGCCCACGGCACGCGCCGGCAAGAGACGGTGCGCGAGCACGGGCACGGCGAGCGCGTCGATGTCGTCGGGCAGCACGAAGTCGCGGCCGGCGATCGCGGCGCGGGCCTTGGCGGCGCGCACGAGCTGCAGGGTGGCGCGCGGGCTCGCGCCGAGGCGCAGCTCGCGGTCGGTGCGGGTGGCCGAGGTGATCGCGACGGCGTAGTGCTCGATCGCCGGGCTCACGAACACATGGCGCACGGTGCGGATCATGCCGAGCAGTCCGGCCAGGTCGACGACGGGGCGCAGCTGCTCGAGGGGGTTCTCGGTCTCGCGGGTGCGCAGCATCGCGACCTCGCTGGCCGCATCCGGGTAGCCCATGCTGATGCGGGCCATGAAGCGGTCGCGCTGGGCCTCGGGGAGGGCGTAGGTGCCCTCCATCTCGATCGGGTTCTGCGTCGCGATCACGACGAAGGGGGCGCTGAGCGGATAGCTGCGGCCGTCGACCGTGACCTGCTTCTCTTCCATGCTCTCGAGCAGCGCCGACTGGGTCTTCGGGCTCGCGCGGTTGATCTCGTCGCCGATGACGATGTTCGCGAACACGGGACCGGGCTTGAACTCGAACTCGCGGCGGGTCTGGTCGTAGACGCTGACGCCGGTGATGTCGGCGGGCAGCAGGTCGGGGGTGAACTGGATGCGGTTCACGCTGCAGTCGACGCTGCAGGCGAGCGCGCGGGCCAGCACGGTCTTGCCGACGCCGGGCACGTCTTCGAGCAGCAGGTGCCCCTCGGCGAGCAGCACGGTGAGTGCGGTCGTGATGGCGTCGCGCTTGCCGTCGATCACGGTCTCGACGGCGCTGATCACACGGTCGGAGAGGGTCTGGAAGGCGTCGGCGGCGAGGACGCCGTCGGAGACGATCGTCTCGGGTTGCGCGCGTGCCTGCTCGGCCGCGATCGCTTCCGCGTGCGCGACCCCGTCGGGCGAGTACGGGTTCGGGGTGGTGCGCTGGTCCTGGTCGTGAGGATTCGGCGACGTCATGGTCTGCCGAGTCTGTCACGGTGTGCGCTCTGCGCGCCCTGCAAATCCGCCTTGTAGATCCGCCCTGTAGATCCGCCCTGGATGCGGTGAGCATCCCCGGCACGGATCAGTGCCGGTTCAATCCCGGTGCTCTCCCGCCGCGCGCCCGGCGGCCCAGCCCGCCGCGTAGCCCTCCGCGCGGGCCTCCTCGGCGCCGAGCCGGAAGAGGTCGCCCTCGCCCGTGCGCACGAGTGTGCGTGCCCCGGACAGCGCGTCCGCTCCGTCGGCGTCGCCGACCAGATGCCCGAGCCCGCGCACGATCGCGACGGGCCGCCCGCTGGCCTTGCCCTTCACGAGGTCGGCGGCGGCCGCGATCTCGTCGGCGACGGCGGCGACCGTGACGTCGAGCACGCGGCCGTTCGCATCCGTCGTGCCGCGCAGGTCGTCGACGACGCGCACCCCGGCGGCGCCGATCGCCGCATCCGTCTGCCCGACGCGCCAGGCGCGGCCCATCGTGTCGGTCACGATCACGCCGATGCGCGCGCCGCAACGCTCGCGCACGGCCGCGGCGATCGCGCGGGCACTCGCGTCGGGGTCCTCGGGCAGCAGCAGGATCATGCCCTCGGGCACGTTGCTCGCATCCACGCCCGCCGCCGCCATGACGAGCCCGAGCGGGTTCTCGACGATGCGCATCACGTGGCCGGTCTCGGGATTGCGGCGCGAGGCGACGAGCCGCACGGTCTGGTCGGTGATCGCCTGCTCGCGGTCGTCGGCCGCCACGAGACGCCCCTCGGCCTTGCTGACGATCTTCGACGTGACGGCCAGGATGTCGCCGTCGGCCACCGCCTCGGCCACCGCCTCCGCGATCAGCGCCGGCAGGTCGGCGCCCGGCTCGATCTCGCCGATCCCGTCGACGAGGGCGATCTGCAGGGCGGGTTCGAAACGCACCCGCTCACTCTAGAGATGTGCACGTGAGAGGGTTCGAGGGTGGATGCGCTGCGAGAGCTCGACACCCCCGACGGCGTGCGCGTCGTGGTGATCGCCGCCGCCGACGACCCCGCCGAGCGGCGCGAGCGGGCCCGCGCGGCCGCGCGCGAGCTGGTCGCCGAGCTGGCCGATGTGCGTGCCGGCTCGGTGATCCTCGACACGAGCTGCGCGTTCTGCGGCGGCGACCACGGTCGGCCGACCGCGCTCGTGATCTCGGCCACGGCCGCTCTGCCGGCCGCCGTCAGCATCAGCCATGCCGGCGACCTGACGGTCGTGGCGGCGTCGCTGCGCGAACGGGCGATCGGCGTCGACGCCGAGCTGCGGGTGACCCGGCCCGACCGGGTGGAGGCGATCGGCAAGATCGCTCCCGGGCGGGGCGAGCCGATGCTGCGCTGGACGCGCATCGAGGCCGTGCTCAAGGGCGACGGCCGCGGGCTGCGCGTCGACCCGCGTCATGTCGTGTTCTCGCCGCTGCCGCGCCAGACCGCGCGAGCGCGCATCCAGGTGCCCGGGTCGAGCCCCGGCCCGGCCTGGCGGCTGTTCGACCTCGACGACGAGGAGCTGTTCGTCAGCCTCGCGGTGCCCGACGGCGATTAGCTCGGCCGAGAAGCTCAGGCGGAGCGCTCAGCCCGGAGCGCTCAGCCCCGAGGGAACGCCGGCAGCGCCGTCGCGAACAGCCAGCTCTCGAGCAGCTCGCGCACCGCGCCGCCCCGCCCGGAGCCGGCCGCGGCCGATGCCGCATGCAGGAAGTCGACCGTGCCGACCGAGCCGTAGCGGTTGTCGGCGCACCAGTCGCGCAGCAGCGCGAAGAAGGCGTCGTCGCCGAGCAGCCGCCGCAGCGCGTGCAGGGTGAGAGCGCCGCGCTTGTAGACGCGGTCGTCGAACATGTCGGCCGCGCCGGGCGCGCCGATCACGATGTCCTCGGGCTGCTCCTCGAGGCCGCCGTAGTGCTGGCGCGCGCACTCCTCGACCGTGGGGCCGCCGCGATCCTCGGACCACAGCCACTCGCTGTAGCAGGCGAAGCCCTCGTTGAGCCAGATGTGCTCCCACGCGCTCACGCCGACGCTGTTGCCGAACCACTGGTGCGCCAGCTCGTGCGCGATGAGCCGGTTCCAGGCGTCGTCGCCGGCGGCGTGGTTCGCGCCGAAGATCGCCGCGCCCTGCGCCTCGAGCGGGATCTCGAGCTCGTCGGCCGTGACGACGACCGTGTAGCCGTCGAAGGGGTACTCGCCGAACAGGCGGCGGTAGAGCGCCATCATGGCGCCCAGCTCGCGGAAGTCGTGCTTCACCCGCGGCGCGATCGCCGGCGGATAGACCAGGTGGCCGGCGACGCCGTCGAGATCGACCTTCGTGCTCGTGTAGCGCCCGATCTGCACGGTCGCGAGATAGGTCGAGGTCGGCTGCTCCTGCACGAAATGCCAGGCGCGACGCCCGCCGCTCGGCCGCGACGAGACCTGGCGGCCGTTCGCGACGACCGTGTAGCCGGCATCCGCGACGATGCGGATGTCGTAGTGGGCCTTGTCGCTCGGGTGGTCGTTGCAGGGGAACCAGGTGGAGGCGCCCGAGGGCTGCGCGGCCACGATCACCCCGTCGTCGAGCTCCTCCCAGCCGACCGGACCCCAGGTGCTGCGCCGCGAGCGGGGCGAGCCCGCGTAGTCGATCTGCACCGTGACGCGGTCGCCGGCCGCGATCGGCGTCGCCGGCGTGACCGTGAGGTGGTGCGGCGTCTGCGTGTGGCGGGCCTTGAGGCCGTTGACCCGCACCCGGCTGACGCGCAGACCCGACAGGTCGAAGCGGAGGCGCGGCAGCGCCCGCAGCGCCATCGCCGAGATCTCCGCCGAGCCGCTGAGCCGGTTCGCGGCCACCCGGTAGTCGAGGTCGAGGGTGTACTGATCGACCGCGTAGCCGTCGTCGCCGATGCCCGGCAGGTAGGGATCGACGCCGCCCGAGATCGCCGAGCGCAGAGCGCCCGTCATCGGCCGGAAGGCTGGGCCGAGTACGGCGCCACGACGACCTCGCGCCAGGGCCCGATCGGGTTGCCGCTCCAGCGGCTGCCCTCGGGCACCGACTCGCCGCGCATGACGAGCGAGGCGGGGCCGACGGTCGCGTGCGCGCCGATGCGGGCGGCGGGCAGCACCACGCTGTGCGGGCCGAGGGTGGCTCCGGGGTCGAGGGCGACGGCATCCATGCTCATGATCCGATCATGGAACAGGTGGGTCTGCACGACGCACCCGCGGTTGACCGTCGATCCGTCGCCCAGCACCACCAGATCGGCCTCGGGCAGCCAGTAGCTCTCGCACCACACCCCGCGGCCGATCCTCGCGCCCAGGCTGCGCAGCCAGACGTTGAGCGCGGGCGTGCCGATCGCCGTCGTCGCGAACCACGGCGCCGCGATCATCTCGACGAAGGTGTCGGCGACCTCGTTGCGCCAGATGAACGACGACCAGAGCGGATGCTCGCCCGCGCGGATGCGACCCACCAGCATCCACTTGGCGGCCGTCGACAGCGCCGCGGCCACGGCCCCGGCGGCCAACAGCACGAGCCCCGACAGCACGATCGCCCAGCCGAGCCCCCACGCGACCGTGATCGCGGCGAGGGTCAGCACGACCGCGAGGCCGATCGCGCAGGTGAGCAGCACGGGCACGATGCGGCCGAGTTCCCAGAGCGCGCGGGCGACGCGCAGGTGCGCGGGCGGGGCGAAGGTGCGCGCGAGGTCGCCCTCGTTCACCTGGCGTCGCAGTCGCATGGCGGGCGAGCCGAGCCACGACGAGCCCGCCTTCGACTTGCTCGGCGCGGCCGAGAGCACCGCGACGAGGGCGTCGCGGGGCACCTTGCGTCCTCCGCCTGCGATCCCCGAGTTGCCGAGGAACGAGCGGGCGCCGAGCTGCGCGCGGGCGATGCGCACCCAGCCGCCGCCGAGCTCGTAGGGCGCCACGAGCGTGTCGTCGGCGAGGAACGCGCCATCGCGGATCTCGGTCATCGAGGGGATCAGCAGCACGGTCGAGGCCTCGACCTCGCGGCCGACCTTCGCGCCGAGCATCCGCAGCCAGATCGGGGTGAACAGGCTCGAGTAGATCGGGAACAGCAGCGTGCGCGCCAGGTCGAGCAGCCGCTCGGTCGCCCAGGCCTGCCAGCCGATGCGGCTGCGCACGGGATGCACGCCCTCGCGCAGCCCGATCGCCAGCAGTCGCACGCCCGCGAGCACGAGCCCCGCGGCCACGACGCCGGTCACGAGGGTCGCCGGCACGAGCGCGGCGAGCGCGCCCAGCACGATCTGCCCCGCCGAGGTCGCGTCGCGCACGAACGCCGCGACGACGACCGCACCGGCCGCGATGGCGAGCACGGGCAGCAACGAGATCGCGATCGACGAGGCGCCGTAGGCGAGCATCCACCGGCTGCGGCGCTCGGGGCGCTCGGCCGGCCACCAGGCGCGGGCCGAGCCGATGCGCGCGGCGGGCGATCCGGCCCAGAGCTGACCCGAGGGCACCCGGCCGAAGACGCTCGAGCCGGGTGCGATCTCCGAGCGCTTGCCGAGGTGGGTTCCGGGTGCGAGCGTGCTGCGCGCTCCCACGGTCGCGCCGGCGCCGATGCGGATGCCGCCGACGCGCACGATGTCGCCGTCGATCCACCAGCCGGTGAGGTCGACCTCGGGCTCGACCGCCGCGCCCCGGCCCATGCTGAGCATCCCGGTCACCGGGGGCAGCGCGTGCAGGTCGACGTCGCGCGAGACCTTCGCGCCGAGGGCGCGGGCGTAGTAGCTGATCCAGGGGGCGCCCGACAGGCTCGCGGCGCCGACCAGGGCGGCGCCCTGCTCCGCCATCCAGAGCCGCAGGTGCACGCCGCCGCCGCGCGGGTAGTCGCCCGGGCGCAGGCCTGCGAGCAGCACGCGGGCGATCACGACCGCGATCGCCATGCGCCCGAACGGGGTCACGAAGAGCACGAGCGCGATCGCCAGCAGCCCGAGCGGGATGCTCGGCAGCGCGTCGAAGCCGCCGAACAGGTGCAGGATCGTCGTCGCCGTGAACAGGTAGGTGAGCCAGCGCAGGCCGGCGAGGATGTGCAGCGGCGCGCCCAGCAGGGTCTGCGCCGTCAGGAACCAGCGCGGGGTGGGGGTCGTGCGGTGGAACTCGCGGGCACCGCCGCTGCCGCCGGCTGTTCCGCCACCGTCGGCCGCGCGCGCGTCGAGGTGCTCGGCCAGCTCCTCGGCCATCGAGCCGAGACGTGGATGCTCGTACACCTGCGCGACCGTGAACTCGGGGTCGAGCTCGCGCACCCGCGTCACGAGCTGCGCGGCCGCGAGCGAACCGCCGCCGAGCTCGAAGAAGTTCGCGTCGGCCTCGGTGACGGGCACGCCCAGGACCGACTGCCAGAGGCCGGCCAGCTCGCGCGTTGCGGGATCGAGGGCCGAATCATCGGGCTCCTCGCCTCCGCCCGCCGACGGCAGCGGCCACGGCAGGGCGTTCTTGTCGACCTTGCCCGAGACGCGGGTCGGCAGATCGTCGACGATCGCGAGCAGTGGCACGAGCGCCGCCGGCAGCTCCTCGCGCAGGCGGGCGATCGCCGCCGCACGGTTGAACGCCTCCGGATCGGCGGGAACCGTGTAGCCGACCAGGATCTTCGTGCCCGCGCCGGTCTCGCGCACGGCGACGGCCGCCGCCGAGACGCCGTCGAGCGCCTGCACAGCCGCCTCGACCTCGCCCAGCTCGATGCGGCGTCCGCCGATCTTCACCTGGTCGTCGGCGCGGCCCTGGAACACGAGGCCCGCGCGCTCGAAGCGCACCAGATCGCCCGAGCGGTAGGCGCGCGCCCAGCCGAGACCCTCGTGCGGGGCGTACTTCTCGGCATCCTTCGCCGGATCGAGGTAGCGGGCGAGCCCGACGCCGCCGATGATCAGCTCGCCGACGCCGCCCTCGGCGACCGGGAGTCCGTCGTCGCCGACGACCGCGAGCTCCCAGCCATCGAGCGGCAGGCCGATGCGCACCGGGGCGCTGCCGTCGAGCAGGGCGCCGCAGGCGACGACCGTCGCCTCGGTGGGGCCGTAGGTGTTCCAGACCTCGCGGCCCTCGACCGCGAGGCGCTCCCCGAGCTCGGGCGGGCAGGCCTCGCCGCCGAAGATCAGCAGGCGCACGTTCTCGAGCGTCTCGGCCGGCCAGAGCGCGGCCAGGGTCGGCACGGTCGACACGGCCGTCACGTTGCGGGCGACGAGCCAGGGGCCGAGGTCCATGCCGGTGCGCACGAGGGCGCGCGGGGCCGGCACGAGGCAGGCGCCGCTGCGCCAGGCCAGCCACATCTCCTCGCAGCTCGCGTCGAACGCGACGCTGAGGCCCGCCAGCACCCGGTCGCCGGGGCCGAGCGGCTCGGACTGCAGGAACAGGCGGGCCTCCGCATCCACGAACGCGGCCGCCGAGCGGTGGCTGACGGCGACGCCCTTGGGGGTGCCGGTCGAGCCGGAGGTGAAGATGATCCAGGCGTCGTCGTCGAGCGTCGGCGGGTCGATGACCGGCACCGCGGAGGTGCTGGGATGCGCGGCGCCGGTGCTCGTGAGCAAGGAGGCGGTAGCTCCGCTCGCGCTGCCGGCGCTCGGCGTGTAGTCGCCGTCACCCGTGAGCACGCCGACGACACCGGCCTCGCCGAACACCAGATCGGCGCGCTCCTGCGGGTCGTCGACATCCACCGGCACGTAGGCGGCGCCGGCGGCGATCACGCCGAGGATTCCGACGTAGAGGCGGTGGCTGCCCGAGGGCATGCGCACGCCGACGCGGTCCCCGCGGCGCACGCCCGCCTGGCGCAGTGCCGCCGCGAGGGCGACGACGCGCGCCATGAGCTGGCGGTAGCTGAGCGCGAGCTCGCCGTCGTCGATCGCCGAGGCCTCGGGATGCCGCTGCGCCGTGTCGCGCAGCACGTCGAGCAGGGTGCGCGGCGGGGCCGCGAGGTCGAGCGAGCCGAGGATCGGCGACGGCTCGGGGTCGGCGGCCGCCGACGCGGATGCGGTCTCAGCGGTCACGGATCGACTCACCAGTCACAGAACTCGGGTCCTCTCGACGCCTCCGCACGCTAGGGGCGACGGGTGGACGGGAGGTGAACCGGCGGTAGCGCGGGTGCCGTCGCGGCGTGTGGATCAGGAGCGCTCCAGCAGCTCGATCAGCTGCGGCTTCGTCAGGCGCGAGTAGCCGGTCGCGCCGGCCGCCTTCGCCCGCTCGCGCAGCTGCGCCACCGAGAGGCCGGTGAGGGCTGCGGCGGCAGGCTTGCGCGCGGCCGGCTTCTTCGCGGCCGGCTTGCTCGCGGGGGCCGCGGGCTTCTTCGCGGCGGCGGGCTTGCGCGCGGCGGCAGCAGCCGCAGGCTTCTTCGCGACGGCGGACTTGCGCGCCGGGGCGGGCTTCTTCGACGACGCCGAGGC
>NZ_VHQH01000037.1:0-70952 GCF_006517535.1 Schumannella sp. 10F1B-5-1 | reverse complement strand
CGGGCGCCGTGCTCGCGGGCGCCGTGCTCGCGGGCGCCGTGACCTTCTCGACCACGGGCTTCGCGGCGGCGACGGCGGTCTCAGCCGCGGTCGCGACGGCGGCGCTCGCGCCGGTGGCGGTCTCGGCGGCGCGCTTCTTCGCGACGGCGGTGGCCTTCTTGGCGGCGGCAGCGGCATCCTTGCGGGTGGTCTCGAGGTTCGACACCGACTTCGCGGCCGACTTCTTCGCCTTGGCGGCGCGCTTCTCGAGCTGGTCGGCGATCTTCTTCGCGTCCTTGCGGGCGCTGCGCCCCAGCTTCTCGGCCTTGGCGCGGGCCTCGTCGACGGCCTTGAGTGCGGCCTTCAGCGACTTCTTCGCCTCGCGCTCGAGCTTCTTGGTGCGGGCCATGGGTCCTCCTCGTGGGCGCCGATCCTGAACGGCGGGTGAACAGGATGACAGGCGAAGGTTAACGAACCGCCCTCGGCTTCGGTGCGGCGTGTCGGCGCCGCGCGGGAAGGCTCAGCCGCGCAGCGCCGGCAGCACGAGGCGGCCGAAGACGTCGATCCACTCGCGCTGGTTGCGGCCCACGTTGTGCAGGTAGATGCGGTCGAAGCCGAGGTCGGCGTAGCGCTGGATCTCGGCACGGTGCACGTCGGGGTCGGCCGAGACGGTCATGCGTCCGGCGAAGTCGTCGGGACGCACCATCCGCGCCATCTGCTCGAGCTCGTGCGGGGAGCGGATGTCGGACTTCGGGAAGCGCAGGCCCGCGTTGGGCCATTCGCGCAGCGCGTTGGCCATGGCCTCCTCGTCGGTCGCGGCCCAGCTGAGGTGCAGGCGCAGCACCTGGGGCATGGATGCGGCATCCCGGCCCACCTCGCGGGCGCCTTCGGCGAAGCGGGCGAGCAGCTGGGCGGCGCGATCGTGGGTGACGCTCTCGGTGATCAGTCCGTCGACGGCGCGGCCGGCGCGCTTCGCGGTGATCGGGCCGCCGGTGGCGACGAGGATCGGCGGGGCGGTCGGCGGCATCGTCCAGAGGCGGGTGGCCTCGAGCTTGAAGTAGCGACCCTCGTGCTTCGTGTCGCGGCCGGCGAGGGATGCCGCGAACAGCTTCTTGATGATGTCGACGGCTTCGAACATCCGGTCGATGCGCTCGGGGGCCTCGGGCCAGTACTGTCCGACGATGTGGTCGTTGATGGCCTCGCCGCTGCCGAGGCCGAGCCAGTGGCGGCCCGGGTAGAGGGCGGCGAGCGTCGCCGAGGCCTGGGCGACCATCGCCGGATGCCAGCGGAACGTCGGCGCCGTCACGCCGGTGCCGAGGTCGGCGTCGATGCGCTGGCCGAGGGCGCTGAGCACGTTCCACACGAAGCCGGCCTGACCCTGCTGCGGCAGCCAGGGCTGGAAGTGGTCGGCGGCCATGACACCGCGGAAGCCCGCCCGCTCCGCGGTCTCGGCCAGCTCGAGCACCTCGAGCGGGGCGAACTGCTCGAGCATCGCGGCGTATCCGACCTGCAGCGTCATGTGCTCATCCTCGCGCGTTCCGGTGGATGCAGGGGCGCGGGACGCGGGGGCGCAGGGGCCCGGGCTGTGCCTCGCACCCGCTGTGCCTGACGGCATCGCGCGCGGGGCGCAGGGGCGTGCAGCCGCCCGGGCGCGCCACGACGTCGGCGGCCGCCGACTCAGAACGGGGCAGGGTCGAGCGCGGTGATCTGACGGTCGGCCTCGAGCGGGATCCCGGGGCCAGATCGGTCGCAGAGGTCGCCGAAGTCGCCGGTGTCCGAGGGGATGCCGGCGAGCGCGCCGGGGTCGGGTGGGTCGTCGGGGTGTGCCGCGTCGAAGATCCAGTCCGGTCCGGGATCCGGGACCCGGTACGGGATGAACGCGACCGGTGAGACGGGGGCGTCTTCGCGGTAGATGCGGCCGGTCGGGGAGGTCCATTTCAGATGGCCGTGGGTCTTCCGCTTCACCGTCCACGGAGTGAACTGCTTCATCGAGTGATGCCGCTGGCACAGATGCGCGAGATTGGTCAGCGCCGTCGGACCGCCGAGCACGGCGTCGACGGTGTGGTCGAGTTCGCAGCGGATCGCCGCCATCCGACATCCCGGCCAGCGACAGTGCTGATCCCGCGCCCGCAGATGCCGACGCTGCGCCCAGACGGGACGGTAGCTGTCGACGGCGAGGACGGTGCCGTCGGCGGGGTCGGTGAGCATCCGCGTCAACGACGGGGCGTTCTTCGCGAGGGTGCGGGCGGTGTCGGCGTCGATCGGGCTGCGGCCGATCAGGTCGGCGGGGGTGTCGTCGTGGCCGATGATCGACAGCGCCGACACCACGACCTGCACCTGAGCCCGGATCGCACCCAGCGCACCCTCCCCATCACCGTGGGCGGTCGGATCGAGTGCGGGCGTGCCGGCGAGGAGAAGATCGGCGAACACATCCGCGCGCACCTGATCCACTGTCCGGCGATCCGTCGCGAGGGCGCTCGTGCCGTCGCCCACGGTCTCGCCGCCGCCAGCGCCACCGGTGGTGAAGTCACCTGCCGTGCCAGGAACGGCACCGTCGAAGGAGAAAGCGGCCGCGGGATCGGTGAGCACGGGCCCGCCGACGCCGAACGCATCGCTGCCCTCCGGCGCACGGGAGTCGACGATGACCTGCGCCTGACGTGTCAGGCGGTCGAGGATGCCGTCGCCGATCACGGTCGGAACCGTCGCGACGATGTCGCACATCCCATCCCGGCCCGGCACCAGACGCACACCCCGGCCCCGCGCCGCCTCCTCGTGGCGCTCGGTCAGCGTGCGATCCGCGAGACGTTCGGCCATCAGCTCCAACGCGGCGCGCACCCGATTCGGAGTCTCGGACAGGCAGCGGTCGATCGCGGAGAGCTCGAACCGCTCCCGCACCTCGATCGGCACGATCCGCCCCGTATCCACGATCACCCGCACGTGCCCGCGGGTGATGCGGCCGTCCTCCCATGCGGCGAGGGTGGTCGGGAAGCACTCGACGAGCTCGCGGGCTTCGCCGATGCGGGCCTGCACGGTCCGGTCGGTGATCCGCAGCACACCACCGAGCTCCGCCGCGATCGACCTCAGGGCCATGTCATGCGACCGCACATTCGCCGACGCACCCGCAGCATCCAGCTCGGCCAGCTGTCCCGCGCGGGCGAGCATCCGCACCTCCGCGACCTGCGCCAGCGACACCGCCGCCGAGACCTGCTCGGCCTCGCCGACCAGCTCCCGCAGCACATCCACCGACGACCCGGACGCCGCATCGGCGACGTCAGAGCCGTCGCCTCCGAGTGCCGTCGCGGGTTCCTTCATGACTCCATCGTGGCAACAGCCACCGACATCCGAGGTACCGAACCGACCCGATCCGCGACACCAGAACCCCACATCAGATCCTGATTCGCAACCCGGCCAGGTGCGCCCGGAAACACCACGACCCCGGCACCGTCGAGGATGCCGGGGTCGCGGAGAAGAGCAGGGAAGAGCAGGTCAGAGCGCGAGCTGCGCCTCGACCTCCTTGGTCTTGATGCGGGCCATCGCCAGGTTCGAGCGCTCGCGATCGAGCACCAGGTAGATGAAGACCTCGGGGGTCTTCGCCATGGGGCGGATGATGTGGAACTGGGTGGTGAGCGTGATCAGGATGTCGTCGATCGCGTCACCCAGGCCGAGGGCCTTGGCGGTGCGCAGCTTGGCGCGCACGACCTCGGTGTTGCCCGCGGCGGCGACGTCGAGGTCGAGGCCCGAGCCCACGCCGCCGAGCAGCATGCCGCTGCCCGAGTCGACGAGAGCGGCGGCCATCGCACCCTCGATGCGCAGCAGCGACTCGAGCGAGGTCTGGACGTTGGAGACAGTGGCGATGTCGGTCATGGTGGTTCTTCTTTCGAGTTCGGTGTTCGTGTGATCTGTGTGGAGTGCTCCGGGCGGATGCCGGAAGTTCAGAAGTTCGGCGCCGCCATCGCGGGCACCGAGGATGCGGCGAAGCGATGCGAGATGCGCTCGGCCGTGACGCGGGTCGTCGAGAGCGCCTTGCCGAGCGTCTCGTGCGACTGGAACAGCGCGGCGAGCACGACCGGACGCCCGGGCACGCGCATCTGGATGACGTGGCCCTGCGCGCTGCCGATGATCACGTAGTCGCTCGCGCCGATGCGCAGCTCGTGGCCGACGGCGTCGCTGAGCGCCTGGATGGAGCTCGACATGCTGGCGAACCGGGTCGCATCCGTCTGGATGCGCGTGACGTGCACGATCTCGAAGCCGTCGTCGGTCAGCAGCGCGGCGTAGACCATCGAGGGGCTGATCTCGCCCATGCCAGCGAGGGCGGCGCGGCCCTCCTCGATCGCGGCCGGGTCCTGGTGCAGTGCGATGGTCATGGTGCTGCCGCCTCCGCGGCCGGGGCGAGCATGGCCCGCATCTCGATGTTGGCGATCAGGGTCATGAGCACGGTGCGCATGTGGTTCTCGTCACGCGGGTCGACGCCGAAGACGGGCGCGATGAACTGCGGACGCTGCTCGGCGAGCGCGGCCGTGTAGGCCTGCAGCCCGGGACCGACACCGAGGTCGGTGCGCGAGACGCCGATGACGACGCCGCCCTGGTCGTAGAGCTCGCTGAAGTCGTCGAGGTAGTCGATCATCGTCTGAACCGCATCCGGGGCGTCGTCGTTGATCAGCATGATCATGCCGCGGGCGCGCTTCTTCAGGATCGACCACATGAAGTCGAAGCGCTTCTGACCGGGGACGCCGTAGAGGCGCACCTTGTCCTCGGCGCCGAGGGTGATCTCGCCGTAGTCGAGAGCGACGGTCGTGGTGGCCTTGTCGACGACGTGGCGCTCGCTGTTCGCGGCCTCGGTGCTGACGACGTCGATCTCGCTCAGGCTGCGGATCGCCGTGGTCTTGCCGGCGCCCATGGGCCCGGCGAAGAGGATGACGTGCTCGGCCATGGACTACATCCCCAGCTTCTCGCGCAGACGGCGGAACAGGCTGCGCGGAGCATCGGCGCTCGCGGCGGCGGTGACGGGCACGGCGGCGGTCATCGACGCCTCGACCACGCGCATGAGCGTGAAGGCGTTGATGAGGCGCTGGGCCGCAGAGCGATCGGTTCCGGCGGCCTTGGCGAGCTCGTCGGCGGTGTGGAAGCCGTTGGCCAACGCGGCGGACATGCGGATGTGGTCCATGTGGTGCGCCAGATCGACGAAGTTGGGCCAGCGCTGCAGACGGTAGCGCTCGCCGACCAGCAGCCACGGGGCCGGCTGGTCGCCGAAGCAGGTGAAGCCGATGCGCCACAGCAGCTTGTCGAGGTCACTGCCCGGCAGGCCGAAGACCGCCGCGTCGCCCTGGGCCAGGCGGGCCTGGTGCACGAGCACGCTCTCGGGCGCCGAGGGGTAGCCGCCGATCGGCAGCTTCGACTCGAAGGCGCGGTGACGGAAGTCGATGAGGATGGGCGGGTAGCCGGCGACGTCGAGCCGCATCACGACCGGCGACGGCGTCGGACCGACGCCGTGCACGGCGACGGCGACGCGCGCCCAGCCGGTGCCCGAGACGCCGCCGACCTCGGCCGCGGGCTCGAAGCTCACGGCGGTCTGCCGGCTGTCGATCGGGGCCCCCTGGGCCCAGGTGGCCGTCATCGCTCGGCGCTTCCGGCGGCACGCTGGCGCGTGAACATTGCTACTCCCCCGTCGCACGACGAGCCTCGGGATGGTGCGAGCCCCCGCTCGCGTCATCGTGCGACGGTTCGATTCTGAGGGAGGACAGACAGAACGGGGAGTCCCCCATTAGGAGGACTCCCCGGACGGGTGTCGCCGTGGCGCCGGCTCAGGATGCGCGTTCAGCGCCTCACAGCGCCCGCAGCCGCGGCGCCAGGTCGCGCTCGAACAGCTCGAGGAAGCGGCGCTGGTCGTGGCCGGGCGCGTGGAAGACGAGGTGGTTGAGCCCCGCATCCACGTACTTCTTCACCTCGGCGACGACCTCGTCGGGGTCGCAGCCGACGATCCAGCGCTGCGCGATCTGCTCGATCGGCAGCGCATCCGCCGCCTTCTCCATCTCGATCGGATCGGTGATGTCGTGCTTCTGCTCCTTCGAGAGCGACAGCGGCGACCAGAACCGCGTGTTCTCGAGGGCGGCCTCGGCGTCGGTGTCGTAGCTGATCTTGATCTCGATCATCCGGTCGATTGCGCTCGCGTCGCGTCCGGCCTTCTCGGCCCCCTCGGCGACCGAGGGGATGAGCTCGTCGGTGTAGAGCTCCATGCCCTTGCCGCTCGTGCAGATGAACCCGTCGCCGGCGCGACCCGCGTAGCGCGCGACCATCGGCCCGCCCGCCGCGATGTAGATCGGGATGCCGCCTTCGGGCACGTCGTAGATCGACGCCCCGTGCGTGGAGTAGTACTCGCCCTCGAAGTCGACCCGGTCGCCCTTCCAGAGCTCGCGCATGAGCCGCACCGACTCGCGCAGGCGGGCGAAGCGCTCCTTGAACTCGGGCCACTGCTGCTCGCCCGCGCCCTGGAAGCCGGTCGCGATCTCATTGAGCGCCTCGCCGCTGCCGACGCCGAGGAAGATCCGGTCGGGGTACAGGCATCCCATCGTCGCGAACGCCTGCGCGACGACCGCCGGGTTGTAGCGGAACGTCGGCGTCATCACGCTCGTGCCGATGCGGATCGACGAGGTGCGCTCGCCCACCGCGGCCATCCACGCCAGCGAGAACGGCGCGTGCCCGCCGTCGTGACGCCAGGGCTGGAAGTGGTCGCTCACGGCGACCGACTCCATGCCGTGCGCCTCGGCGGCGACCGCGATCTCGACGAGCTCCCGCGGGGCGAACTGCTCGGCCGAGGCTTTGTATCCGAGTGTCAGAGTCACCGTCCGATCCTGGCACCCCGAGCACGGGATGCGCCGGGTCGCTGATGCGTCGCCCAGCTCAGCCGGATGCGGCGGGGCGCGCCGGGTCGCTGAGGCGCCCGGTCAGGCGGGCTGCAGCGCGTCCTTCTTCTCGCTGCGCCAGTAGCCGCTGAAGAAGATGCGCTCCTTGGCGAGACCGAGGCGGCGCAGGTGCCGGCGGCCGCTCGTGGCGAGGTCGGATTCGCCGACCACGTAGGCGTAGGCGGTGTCGGCGGTCGACTCGAGTCGGGTGAGCTCGGCGAGGGCGGCACGGCCGGGGATGGCGTGAGCCGCGGCGCCGTCGAGCCCGGCGCCCGAATCCAGCTCGTCGCGCACGATCCACCGCACCTCGACGCCGGCCGGCGCGGGCAGCTCGCGCACGTCGCCGCGCGTCGGCACCTCCTGGATCAGCAGGCCCGTCGTGTGCGGAGCGAGCGAGGCGAGGATGCCGGCGGCGCCGGGCAGTCCGGTCTCGTCGGCGACGACGAGCACCTCGCTCGTGTCGTCGGGCTGGTCGTAAAGGGCACCCTGGTCGAGGAAGGCGATGCCGTCGCCGGGCCGGGCCGCGTCGGCCCAGATCGCGGCGCCGCCCTCGAGCTCGCCGGCGGCGGAGCGGTGCAGCACGAAGTCGATGTCCATCTCGCGCTCGGCCGGGCGGAAGGCGGCGACCGTGTAGTTGGCGCAGTGCGGGCGGCGCTCCTCGGGGATGTCGAGGTAGGCGGTCCACCACTTGCGGCCCGAGACGGCCGGCAGGTAGAGCTCATCCTGGTGCGGCAGCTGCAGGAACAGGCGGAACCAGTGGTCGAAGCCGAGGTGGTCGAACTCGGCGAGCTCGTCGCCCGCCACCGTCACCCGCCGCAGCGACGGGGTGAGCATCCGACTGTCGACGACCTGGGCGCGGAAGAGGCGGGGGTCGGCGGGCACGAGCCTCGGGTTCTTTGCCATAGAAGGCAAGCCTAACCTCAGTCTCCGGGATGCGCACTCGGCGTCGTCGCGCATCCCGCTAATGTCGGGCGAGGCGCGGCACCCCCGCCGCCCGACCACGCCGGGCGCGCCCCGGGAGAGGAGCCTTCGTGGCGATCTGGAAGCTACACGGCGACGGCAAGGCGGTCTCGGCGACCGAGATCGTGTACCCCGAGGAGCGGCTCAGCTGGCCGCGCACGATCGGCTTCGGCGTGCAGCACGTCGTCGCGATGTTCGGCGCGACGTTCCTCGTTCCGCTGATCACCGGCTTCCCGCCCAGCACGACGCTGCTCTTCTCGGGACTCGGCACGCTGCTCTTCCTTGTGATCACGGCGAACCGCCTGCCCAGCTACCTCGGCTCGTCGTTCGCGTTCCTCGCCCCGATCGGCGCCGCGACGGCCGCCGACGGCCGCGGCGCCGCGCTCGCGGGCGTGATCATCGTCGGCGCACTGCTCGTGATCGTCGGACTGATCGTGCAGGCCACCGGCACGCGCTGGATCGACCTGCTGATGCCGCCGATCGTCAGCGGGGCGATCGTCGCCCTGATCGGCTTCAACCTGGCGCCGGCCGCGCGCGACAACTTCGCGAAGTCGCCCGGCATCGCGCTCATCACGCTGCTCGCGGTCATCCTGTCGGCCGTGCTGTTCAAGGGGCTGCTCGGCCGCCTGTCGATCGTGATCGGCGTGATCGTCGGCTACATCGCCGCCGTGATCGCCGGCGAGGTCGACTTCTCGGGCGTCGAGAAGGCGGCGTGGATCGGCCTGCCCGAGTTCACGACCCCGACCTTCTCGCTCGACCACCTGCCGATCTACCTCATGTTCCTGCCGGTCGTTCTCGCGCTCATCGCCGAGAACGTGGGTCACATCCGCGGCGTCGGCCAGCTCACGAATCGCGACCTGTCGCCGCTGACCGGCCGGGCGCTGCTCGCCGACGGCGTCGCCTCGGTGCTCGCGGGCATCGGCGGCGGCTCGCCCACCACGACCTACGGCGAGAACATCGGCGTCATGGCGGCCACGCGCGTCTTCTCGACCGCCGCCTACTGGGTCGCCGGCATCGCCGCCATCCTGCTCGGCCTCTCGCCCAAGATCGGCGCGATCATCTACACCGTTCCGCCGGGTGTTCTCGGCGGCGTCACGACGGCGCTCTACGGCCTCATCGGCATCATCGGGGTGCGCATCTGGGTCGAGAACAAGGTCGACTTCTCGAAGCCGAAGAACCAGCTCACGGCGGGCGTCGCGCTCATCATGGGCATCGCGAACTTCACGCTCGAGGCCGGCGCGATGCAGTTCACCGGCATCATCCTCGGCACGGTGGCGGCGATCGTCGTCTACCACCTGATGAGCGTCATCGGCCGGCTGCGCGGCACCGACGCGTAGGTCGCGGGCCGGGCGTCCACACGGTCGGCGTCCGGCCGCCGGCGCGGCAGCTCCCGGCTAGCGCGGCGTCTGCAGGTAGTCGGCGACCGGCGTCGGCACGTAGGGCCGCACATCCCCGCCGAGCGAGGCGACCTGGCGCACGAGCGACGACGACACGTGCGTGTGCGCCGGGTCGGGCAGCATGAACACGGTCTCGACGCCGGCGAGGTCGCGGTTGACGATCGCCATCGGCGTCTCGTAGGCCACATCCACCTGCGAGCGGATGCCCTTCACGAGCACCGAGGCGCCCACGTCGGTGCAGTAGTCGACGAGCAGGCCGACGCTCCAGCTGGTCACGAGGATGTCGCCCTTGATGCCGGCCTCGGCGATCGAGTCCTGGATGAGCGACACGCGCTGCGCGATCGGCAGCAGCGCGGTTTTGCCCGGGTTGTGCACGACCAGCACGTGCAGCTGGTCGAAGATGCCGGCGGCACGCTCGATGACATCGATGTGCCCCAGGGTGACGGGGTCGAAGGAACCGGGGACGACGGCGATCCTGCTCACGGCTCCAGCGTAGCGACCTTCTGTGACCGGTTCGTTACCGAGTGGATGCGCGGCGCACGAGCCGAGGCCGGGCGCGACGTCGCACCCGGCCCCGGTCATCCCGTGCTCGCGCGCAGGATCAGAACGGCGCCTCGTCCGGAGCCCACTGCGCGATCTTCCCCGCGTAGTTGGAGTCCTTGATGTCGAAGCTGGCGGAGCCGTAGGAGTGCGTGTTGATGGTGTTCCGCACCGGGTCGCTCATCAGGTCCCAGCTCAGCAGCACGGGGCGCTGCCAGGTTCCGTAATGGTTCTCCGGCGGCTCGTCGCCCGCCGAGGCGAAGCGGAAGGCATGGGTCGAGCCGCCGTCCTTGTGGTAGACGATCTTCGGATGCGTGCCGTCCCACAGCACGTCGGCCGCGGCGCGGGTCGAGTAGTCGCCGTGGGCCGACGCCGAGACGTAGCGGGCCTGGTCGTTCTGCACCCACACGATCACGTGCTCGAGGTCGTGACGGTGACCGAAGGCATCCGCACCGGCGACGACCTGGTCCTTCTCGAAGTAGTACGCGTACATGTGCGCGCACCAGCCGTCGCCCACGCACATCGTGCGCACATAGGTGTTGACGTTGTCGAGGTCGCTCTGGTCACGGCAGTTCCCGTTGAGCGCGCCGGAGTTGTTGAGCCCCTCGGCGGGCGTTCCGTCGCCGGCCACGGCGACGCTCGGATAGCAGCCGTCGCCGTCGTAGTCGGTGGCCGGCTGCCACTTCGCATCCCCCGACGTGGCGTTCGCCGGGATCGCGCCCGGCGGGTCGGCCCAGGCCGCTCCCGTCGGCAGCAGCGCCAGCGCGGCCGCGGCGAGCGCCGCGGTGAGCGGCACGGCGAGCGCGGTCAGTCGGCGGGGTCGCCGGTCGTTCTCGAGCATGTTCTCCCCAATCGTTCGATGTCCCCCGTTCGGGGGGTTCGGACGATCTCGACGCTACGGATGCGCGGGCACGGCGTCGAGCGACGCGGAGGTGATCCTCGGGTGAGTGGGCGCGTCCCGGTGAATCACGCGTGACGCGAGCGAGAGGTCAGCCCTTGGCCAGGAACGCCGCCTCGGCCTCATCGAGTCGACGCGCGAGCGCCGCGGCGAGGGCGGGATGCGCGGCCAGCGCCGGGTCGGCTTCGAGCACCCCGGCCGCGGCCTCGCGGGCCTCGCCGATCAGGTCGCCGTCCTTCGCGACGCGCAGCAGCCGCAGCGACGAACGGCCACCCGACTGGGCGCTGCCCAGCACGTCGCCCTCGCGACGCAGCTCGAGGTCGACGTTCGCCAGCTCGAATCCGTCGAGGGTCGCGGCCACCGCATCCACCCGCTCGCGCGCGAGGGTCTCGGGCGGCGCGTGCGTCACGAACAGGCAGAGCCCCGGCACGCCGCCGCGGCCCACCCGGCCGCGCAGCTGATGCAGCTGCGAGACGCCGAAGCGGTCGGCGTCGAGCACGACCATGGTCGAGGCGTTAGGCACGTCGACGCCGACCTCGATCACGGTCGTCGCGACGATCACGTCGATGTCGCCGACTGCGAAGGCGCGCATGACCGCATCCTTCTCGTCGGCGCTCATGCGCCCGTGTAGCGCCTCGATGCGGCGGCCGGCGAGCAGCGGGTTGCGCCGCACCTCCTCCACCACGGTGAGAACGGCGGCGATCGGCGGCGGGGGCGGGCCGTCGCCGTCGGCGGCCGCTGGAGCCGGGGCGGCGTCGGGCGCCGGGGCGAGGTCGGGATCGGGCGTCTTCGCGTCGATCGCGGGGCACACGACGAAGGCCTGGCGGCCTCGCGCGAGCTCTTCCGACATCCGCTCCCAGATGCGGCGCTCCCAGCCGGGATGGTCGGCGAGACCGACGACGAACGACGCGATGGGCGAGCGCCCGGCCGGCAGCTCGGCGATGGTCGAGGTGTCCAGGTCGCCGAAGACGGTCATCGCGACGGTGCGCGGGATGGGCGTGGCCGTGAGCACGAGCACGTGCGGCGAGCGCCCCTTCAGCCGCAACGCCTCGCGCTGGTCGACGCCGAATCGATGCTGCTCGTCGACGACGACGAGGCCCAGGTCGGCGAACGAGACCGTGTCGCCGAGCAGCGCGTGCGTGCCGACGACGAGCGAGGCGCCGCCCGAGGCGACCGCGAGCAGCGCCCGGCGCCGCTCGGCCGCGCTGAGCTGCCCGGTCACGAGCGTCGGGCGCAGGCGCGCGGCCAGGTCGGGACCGAGCGAGCGCACGATCGAGCGCAGGTGCTGCGCCGCGAGCACCTCGGTCGGCGCCAGCAGCGCCGCCTGCCCGCCCGAGTCGACGACCGTGAGCATCGCGCGCAGCGCGACGAGCGTCTTGCCCGAGCCGACCTCGCCCTGCACGAGCCGGTTCATGGGGGCGTCGGAGGCGAGGTCGCGCTCGATCTCCTCCCCCACGAGCCGCTGGTCGCCGGTCAGCTGGAACGGCAGCGCCGCGTCGAACTCGGCCAGCAGCTTTCCCGGATGCCGGGGCGCGGCCGCCTCGGCCCGCCGCTGGGCACGCTGCCGCAGCAGCGCCGACTGCAGCACGAACGCCTCCTGGAAGCGCAGCGCATCCCGGGCCGCCCGCCAGTCGGCGTCGCGCTGGGGGCGGTGGATGAGCTCGAGGGCGCGGGCGAAGTCGACGAGCCCGCGCTCCTGGCGCACCGCATCCGGAACCGGGTCGTCGAGCCGCGGCAGGGCGTCGAGCACGACCTCGACCGCCTGCTGGATCTTCCAGGTCGGCAGCGTCGACGTCGCCGGATACACCGGCACGGGCTGCTCGGCCCAGCCCTTCGCCTCGTCGCTGCCCTCGGTCAGCTGCGCGCGCGGGTCGTCGGCGTCGAAGAGCTCGTAGTCGGGATGCGCGAGCTGCCGCTGCCCGCGATAGTCGCCCACCTTGCCCGCGAACATGCCCCGCACGCCCGGGCGCAGCTGCTGCGACCGCCAGGCCTGGTTGAAGAAGGTGAGGCTGAGGATGCCGCTGCCGTCGGTGACCTCGACCTCGAGGATCGAGCCCTTCCGCGCCCGCATGACGCGCTCGTTGACCTTGCGCACCTCGGCCACGATCGTGACGTCGTCGCCGACCGTCAGGCTCGCGAGGGCCGTCAGCTCGCCGCGGCGGGCGTAGCGGCGCGGGTAGTGCGTGAGCAGGTCGCCGACCGTGCGCACGCCGAGGCCGCGCTCGAAGGCGCCGGCCGTGCGCCCGCCGAGCAGCGCGCCGAGCTTGCGCTCGAGCGGGCCGACGTCGCCCGCGTGCGCGGCGGCGGCCGGCGCCGCGGCGCTCGGATCGAGGCTCGGGGTCACGCTGAGAGGCTATCGAGCGCCGGCGTCACGCATCCTGCGCGGGCGCGGACTGAGAGGCCGAGCCGGTGGCGTTGCAGTCGCCGGCGAGGCGCTCAGATCCAACCCCGCCGCTTGAACACGAAGTAGAGCGCGACGCCCGAGCCGAGCATGATGCCGAGCGCCATCGGGTAGCCGAGCGGCCAGTCGAGCTCGGGCATGTACTTGAAGTTCATGCCGTAGATCGAGCCGATCAGCGAGGGCACGAACAGGATGGCCGCCCATCCGGAGATGCGCCGCGCCTCCTCCGCCTGCCGGTTCGACGCCGCGGAGAGCCGCTGCGACTCCTCGTTCTGCCGCTGCCCGACCAGGTTCGTGTTGACCTGCAGGATGTCGCGCAGCAGCACCCGGAACTCGTCGATGCGCTCCTTCGCCTGCACCACGTGGTCGGCGACGTCACGCAGGTACTGCTCGAGCACCTCGCTCGCATCCCCGTCGACCCAGCCCGACGACAGCTCGTCGATGATGCCGATCAGCGGGCTGACGGCGCGCTCGAACTCGATGACCTCGCGGTTCAGCTGGTAGATGCGGCGCGACACGAGCGGGTCGCCGTCGAAGACCTGCGTCTCGATCTCGTCGATGTCGTTCGCGAGGCCCTTCACGACCGGCAGGTAGCCGTCGACGACGGCATCCAGGATCGCGTAGAGCACCGCCTCGGCGCCCTCCTTCAGCGCATCCGGCTCGGTCTCCATGCGCTCGCGCACCGGCGTCAGCTTCGGCGACTCGCCGTGCCGCACCGTGATGACGAAGTTCGCGCCGCTGAAGACGTGCAGCTCGCCGAAGGTGATCTGCTCGGCCGCGTCGTCGTAGTACGCGGCGCGCAGCACCATGAAGCGGGTGTCGCCGTAGCGCTCGATCTTGGGGCGCTGGTGGGCGGTGACGGCATCCTCGATCGCGAGCGGATGCAGGTCGAACTCCTCGGCGAGCTCGGCCAGCTCGGTCGCGGTCGGCTTGAGCATGCCGATCCAGGCGAGGGCGTCGGGATGCGCCTCCAGCAGCCGGAACGTCTCGGCGAAGCTCGGCGGGGCGGCGAGGCGCGCGCCGTTCTCGTAGACGACGTTCTTCAGCACGCTCGGCGGGAGGCGCAGGGTGTCGGTCACGCGTGCATCGTAGGCCCGCCCGGTGTCGCGGGTGCGTTCCGGCGCGGATCGGGCGGCGCTGCGCTGCCCTGCGCCCGACCGCGCCCACGCCGTTCGCCCTGCTCCTGACCGTCTCAAGGAGTTGCTGTAACCAGAGTGACCGCTGTTGCTCATCCGCCCCACCCGTCACAGCAACTCCTTGAGATGGTTCGGGATGCGTCGTGCCGACGACGGAGCTGACGGCGGTGTCGGTCGCCGAGCCGGTCGCGACGGCGGGGCGCACTAGCGTGGTGGGCGTGACGCGCATCATCTCGGGCTTCGCCGGCTCGCTGCGGCTCGCGGTGCCGCCGTTCGGCACCCGGCCCACGAGCGACCGCGTGCGCGAGGCGATCTTCTCGGCGCTCGAGGCCCGCGACGCGATCGACGGGATGCGCGTGCTCGACCTCTACGCCGGCTCGGGTGCGCTCGGGCTCGAGTCCGCATCCCGGGGCGCCGCCGAGGTCGTGCTCGTCGACCGCGGCAACGCCGCCACGAAGGTCGGCCGTGAGAACGCGCGCCTCGTCACGAAGGCCGCCCCGCGGGGCGCCGCCCCGAAGATCACGGTCACGAGCCAGCCGGTGCAGTCGTTCCTCGGCGGCACGGTCGGCCCCTGGGACCTCGTCTTCCTCGACCCGCCCTACGACCTCGGCGGCGTCGAGCTGACGCACAACCTCGAGGCGCTCGCGCCGGTGCTGAGCGCCGACGCGGTCGTCGTGCTCGAACGCTCGGCCCGGGATGCGCTACCCGCGCTGCCCGACGGCCTCGAGCTCGAGCGCACCAAGAACTACGGCGAGACGGCCGTGCACTGGCTGACGCCGGTCGCGGGTTCCGGCGCTGACGCCGGCTCTGCCCCCGACCCCGACTCCGACCTCACCGAGGAGGACACCCCATGATCGTCGCGTTCTCGGTCGCTCCCAGCGGCCGCCCCGCATCCGCCCCCGCCGGCTCGGATGCCGACCCGACCGCGGCGGCCGACTCGGTGCACGACGCCGTCGCCGCGGCCGTGCGCATCGTGCGCGAGTCGGGCCTGCCCAACCGCACGAGCTCGATGTTCACCGAGATCGAGGGCGAGTGGGACGAGGTGATGGACGTCGTCAAGCGCGCCACCGAAGCCGTCGGCGCCTACGGCTCGCGGGTGTCGCTCGTGCTGAAGGCCGACATCCGCCCCGGTCACACGGGCGAGATCGACGGCAAGCTCGAGCGCCTCGAGGCGGCGCTCGACGCGCAGGACTGACTGGCCCGGCCCGCAGCAGCGCCGGCGCCGCGCCGGGCCGGGCCGGTGCCGATTCACCCTCGCGACCCGCGCACCGTCTCGTCGGCGATGCGAGTCAGCAGGTCGAGCACCGAGCGCACGCTGCGGCGGGCCATCGACTCGGGACGGGTGAGCGCATCCACGCGGCGGCCGATCTCGAGGTCGGCGAGCGGACGCAGCACGACCCGGTCGCGGTAGGCCTCGGGCACGCCCGTGAACCGCGGCAGCAGCCCGACGACCGGAGTCTCGGCGATGATCGCCGCCGCCACGTTGAACTCGTTGACCCGATGTGCGATGTCGATCGGCCTGCCGGTCGTCGCGGCGAGCGCCTGCACCAGCAGCGGCTCGAGCGCGAAGCCCTCGTGCGCGGCCAGCCAGGTCGTGTCGGCGAGGTCGGCGAGCGCGATCGACGTCCGGCGCGCGAGCGGGTGGTCGGCGGCGAGCGCGAGGTCGATCGGCTCGACCATGAGCGGCGTCACGACGACCCGCCGCTCGGGCCACGGCGCCGAGGCGAGCGGACGGTGCGCGATGACCACGTCGTGGTCGGCGACCAGGTCGACGAAGTCGCCGATCGAGACGTCCTCATCGCGACAGCGGATGCTCGGCACCGCGTCGTCGGCCAGCGCGGCGGCGATCAGCCGCGGGAACCAGGCGAGCCCGACACTGTGGAAGGCGGTGACGCCCACCGGGGCCGCGGGCTCATCCAGGTAGTCGGTCACGGCATCCCGGGCGTGGGCGAGCGCGCCGAGCACCTCGCCGGCCGCGTCGGCGAGCCTCTCGCCCGCCGGGGTCAGGGCCAGCACGCGCCCCTGCAGCCGGGTCAGCGGAACGCCGACCGACCGCTGCAGCGCGGCCAGCTGCTGCGACACGGCGGAGGCCGAGATGTGCAGCGCCACGGCGACGGCCGTCACCGAGCCGCGGTCGCGCAGCTCGCGCAGGGTGCGCAGGTGAACTGGATCCATGAAGCAGAACTTATCGGTACCTGAGCAGAGTGCCCGTTGTTCTGAATGGATGCGCACGCCACGGTCAAGGCATGACCACTCTCCGCGGCGCCCTCCGCGCGCAGTCGCCCGACCTCGTGCTGCTCGGCATCGCCGTCGTCTGGGGCGGCAGCTACCTCGCGTCGAAGGACCTCGCCGCGGCCTCGTCGGCCGCCGCCGTGATGTGCGCGCGCTTCGTGCCGGCGGCCGTGCTGCTGCTCGGCCTGTGCGCGGCCCGACGCGCGGGCGCGCTCGGCGGCGCCGGACGCGCCAGCACCGGTCGCCGCGGCGCCGCCCCCGGCGCCCTCCGCCGCTCCCTGCGTGCCGGCGTCACGCTCGGCGCCCTCCGCGCCGCGACGATCGCGCTCGAGACCGTCGGGGTGACGCTCACGAGCGCCGCCAACGCGGGCCTGCTGATCGGCCTCTCGGTGCTGATCACGCCGCTCATCGAGGCCGCCCGCCTGCGCCGCCCGCTCTCGCGCGGACTGATCGGCAGCATCCTGCTCGCCGTCGTGGGCGTGGGGCTGCTGGTGAGCGGCGGCGGGCTGACCGCGCCGAACCCGGGCGACGCCCTCATCCTGTGCGCCGCCGTCACGCGGGCCGGGCTCGGGGTCGCCGAGGGCCGCACCGCCGCCCAGCCCGGCAGCGACGTCATCGCGCTGACGACCGTCGAGCTGAGCGTCGGCGCCGTCGCGTTCGCGATCGTCGGCGGCGGGCCGCTACTCGCCGCGATCGGCGGCTTCGGCCCGGCGCAGTGGGCCGGCATCGCCTACCTGGTGCTGGGATGCACGATCGCCGCCTTCCTCGGAACGCTCTGGGCGACCCGGCGCACCTCCGCCTCGCGCGCCGGGATACTGCTGGGAACCGAGCCGATCTGGGCTCTCGGCATCGCCGTCGTGCTCGCCGGCGAGCGCATCGGCGTTCCGGGGCTGATCGGCGCCGTCGTGCTGATCGGCGCGACGCTCTGGGGTCGGCGCGCCGAGCGGCTGTGGCGCGAGCGGGCGCTCCCGATCGCCGACACCGCCCCGGATGCGGGTGACGACGCGCTCCCGGAGCCCGCGCCGCGCGTCCGCCCCGATCTGGGGTGAGACACGGCCGGTGCGCCCCGCATAGCCTGCCGAGGTGCGGGGGGACGCGTGACGCCGAATGAGGCGGAGGAGATCCTCGGGCTGGCGCCGGGTGCGCCGCTCGAGTCGATCGAGCGCGCCTTCCGCAAGGTCGCCCGCGCGACGCACCCCGATCTGCTGCTCGAGGCCGGTCCCGACGAGCTGCGCGCCGCGGCCGAGCGCTTCGGGCGCGCGCAGGCCGCCCGCGACCTGCTGCGCGACGAGCTGACCCGGCCCGCCTTCGCGATCCTGACCGGGCCCTACGCCGGCGCGGCCTCCGCATCCGGCGCCTCGGGTTCGACGACGACCGCGCGCCGCACCTCGGGCTTCGCCCCGGGCGGCACCGCCTTCGCTCCCGGCGGCACGGCCTTCGCGCCCGGCTCGGGTGACGGCGGATTCCGCACGGCCGGGGATGCGCGACCCTTCGCCGACCCGATCGACGACATCGACGGGCTCCCCGACGACCCCGCCGCGACGCTCGCCGACCTGGCCGCCGATCCCTCGCAGTGGGCTCCGCCGCCGGCCGTCGACGACCGCGAGGACGTCGTGCTGAGCCCGCTGCCCGAGGAGCCGATCGCTCCCGTGCAGCCGACCGGCGACAGCTACTGGATGCCGCCCACCGCGGCCGAGGGAGCGGGCAGCGGACACGGCGCCGGCCGCGCCAGCCGCTTCGCGCCCGAGAGCGCCGACGAGGCGGACTCCGTCGAGCCGGGCTGGCACGAGGCCGAGCCCGCCGTCAGCAGCTGGGTGCCCGACGCCGACGAGACGCTGTCGACCGCCGAGGTCGAGGTGCAGCGCGTGACCCGCCGGCGCCGCCGCGAGAAATGGACCATCGCGCTCGGCGCCGCGATCGCCGTCATCGGCATCGTCGTCGGCGGTCTCATCGCCGCGAACCCGCAGCTGTTCGAGCCCGCCGACGACGGCGTGACGCTGCCGGCCGCGCACCCGCAGAAGCGCGGCGACGACGCGCCGGCGCCCGCGCACGACGGCACCGCGATGGCCTTCGAATCGGCCTCGGTCGACACCCCCGGCGCCGGCGACTGCACGGTCGGTCAGCAGTGCTGGATCTGGACCATCGCCTCGACCGACTCCTGCGACGGCACGGCGATCGCGACCGTCGCGTTCTCGGCGACGGCGACCGATGCGCCCAGCGAGCGCCGCGAGTACCCGATCGCGGGACTCGGCACGGATGCGCCCGCCGACCTGATCGTGCAGCACTGGCCCAGCGGCCCGCCCTACGCGGTCGTCGAGTCGCTGTCCTGCCGCTGACGCCCGCCGTGCGGCCGGACTCTCAGCCGGCGCCGCCCGCCCACTCGGCGTAGGGGTCCCATCCGCCGCGCTCCTCGGCCGGCTCGCCGTCGACCGTGACGGAGCCGATGTCGCGCCCGTCGGCATCCGTCTCGGTCGCCGCCAGCACCCGCCCGATCACGCGGAACGGCGGCGGCACGTCCTCCGCGCGCGGGAAGCAGGCCAGCAGCGCATGGTCCTCGCCGCCGTGCAGCACCTCGGCGACGCCGGTCGTCGCGGCGCTCGCGCCACCCTCGCCCCGCCCCGCGAGGTCGAGCACGACCCCCGAGGCCTGGGCGATGCGCCGCGCATCCAGCAGCAGCCCGTCGCTCACGTCGAGCATCGCCGTCGCGCCCGACAGCGCCGCGACCGGGCCGGCGTAGATCGGCGGACGCGGGGCGAGCTGCGCCGACACCTCGGCCGGGAAGCGGGAGCGCAGGTTGCGGGCGCGCCGCGCATCCGGATTCCCCTCCTTGTCGACGCCGCGGGCGAACAGCAGCGCGAGGCCCTTCGCGGCCAGGCCGAGCTGCCCGGCGACCGCGACGACGTCACCCGGCCGCGCGCCCGAGCGCAGCACCGGGTCGCCACCGACCAGGTCGCCGATCGCGGTCACCGAGATCGTGAACGTGGGCGAGGCGCCGAGGTCTCCCCCGACGACACCGCAGCCGCGGGCCAAAGCCGCGCACGCCTCGCGCAGTCCGTCGGCGAGCGCCTCCAGATCGGAGACCGGCGTCTCGGCGGGCACCGTCAGCGCGACCACGAGCGCCGTCGGCGTCGCGCCCATCGCGGCGACGTCGGCCAGGTTCGTCGCGGCGGCCTTCCAGCCGAGGTCGTGCGGCGTCGACCACGCGAGCCGGAAGTCGGGGCCGTGCACCATCGTGTCGGTCGTGATCACGATGCGCGCGTCGGGGGCGGCCACGACGGCCGCGTCGTCTCCGGGGCCGACGAGCGCCGCATCCGCCGCCGGCAGCTTCGGGAAGATGCGCTGCAGCACGGCCGCCTCGCCGATGTCGCGCAGGGTCTCGGCGGGGGTCGCGGTCACCCGTCCACGGTAGCGGGCGGTGGATGCGCGGCCGCCGCCGATCGCCTGCGCCGCCCGCCCGGCCCGCCCGGCCCGCGGGCCGGCACCCAGCCGCCGCGCGGTACCCTCGTGCCGATGCGCACCCGACCTGTCGCGGCCCTCCTGCTGCTCGCGGCATCCCTCACCGCCGTGCTCGCCGGCTGCACCCCGATCGTCGCCACCGAGCCCGCCGCCGACTCCAACAACCCCGGCTGCGCCGAGGTCATCGTGCGCCTGCCCGCCGAGACGCAGGGCCTCGCGAAGCGCGAGACGAACGCGCAGGCGACCGCCGCCTGGGGCGACCCGGCCGACGTGCTGCTGACCTGCGGCGTGAAGGTGCCCGCCGCCTCGGAGCTGCCGTGCGTGCAGACGAAGAACGTGCTCTGGCTGCGCGACGACTCGAAGGCGCCGCTCTACATCTTCACGAGCTTCGGGCGCGAGCCCGCGATCGACGTCGCGATCCGCTCCGACCAGACGAAGTCGAGCGGTCGCGTCGCCCCCGGCCAGGTGCTCTACGACCTCTCGGATGCGGTATCGGAGACGAAGAAGAACGGCCTGACCTGCCAGGACGTCGAGGACTCGCTCGGCGTGCAGGGCTGATCGCGGCGCGCCGCGCTGCGAGCGCAGCGCTGCGAGCGCGCCGGCCCTCAGCGGATCGCCGCGCGCCCCAGCTCGATCAGCTCGGTGATGAGCTCGGGATAGCTCACGCCCGACGCCTGCCAGCAGGCGGGGAACATCGAGATCGGCGTGAAGCCGGGCATCGTGTTGATCTCGTTCACCACGAAATCGGCGCCCGTGAAGAAGAAGTCGACGCGCGCGAGCCCCGAGCCGCCGATCGCCTCGAAGGCGCGGGCGGCGGTGCGCTGCATCTCGGCCAGCTCCTGCTCGTCCAGGGAGGCGGGGCAGACCAGGTCGACGCCGGGCGCATCCCGGTACTTCGCCTCGAAGTCGTAGAACTCGCGCCCGGTCACGACGATCTCGCCCGCCACGCTCACGCGGGTCGGACCGCCGTCGCGGCCCGAGAGCACGGCGCACTCGAGCTCGCGGCCGACGATGCCCTGCTCGACCAGCACGCGGCTGTCCTCGTGGAACGCCACGGCGAGCGCCGCATCCAGCTCGGCCCAGTCGCTCACGCGACTCACACCGACCGACGACCCGGCGCGGGCCGGCTTGACGAACACGGGCAGGTCGAGGCCGTGCATCCGGCGCTCCCACAGCTCGCGCTCGGCCGCCCACGACTGCTCGGTCACGGTCACCCACGGCGCCACCTCGACGCCGGCGCCCTGCAGCACGGTCTTGGTGAAGTGCTTGTCCATGCCGAGCGCCGAGCCGAGCACGCCGTTGCCGACGTAGGGCACGCCGACGAGCTCGAGCGCGCCCTGCAGCGTGCCGTCCTCGCCGAAGGGGCCGTGCAGCAGCGGGAACGCCACGTCGATCTCGCCGAGCGAGGCGGTCGTGCCGTCGGCGTGCGTGACCGTCCACTCGCGCGTCGACGCGGAGGCGGGCAGGTGCACGCGCGAGCCGTCGTCGGCGACCTCGGGCAGGTCGGCCAGGCGGAAGCGGCCGGCGTCATCGGGCTGCAGCGTCCAGGCGCCGTCGCGGGTGATGCCGATCGGCACCACCTCGAACCGCTCGCGGTCGATTGCGCCGAGCACGCCGCCGGCGGTGGCGCAGCTGATCGCGTGCTCGCTCGAGCGGCCGCCGAAGATCAGGGCGATGCGCAGGGTCACAGGATGCTCATTCGGTCGTTCCTCGATGCTTCATGCGCCGCGGTCATTCCTCGGTCGGCGGCTCGGGGCTGTCGTCGGTCGTGAGGTGGGGCGCGATGTCGCGTGGGTCGAGAGTGCCCGCGAGCACCTCGGCCACCTGCGCCACGATCGGCATCTCGACGCCGTGCGCGGCCGCGAGCTCGAGCACCGGGCCCACCGACGAAAGACCCTCGGCGGTCTGGTTCATCTGCTTCACGACGTCGGCGAAGGCGTAGCCCTGGCCGAGCAGGCGGCCCGCCGTGTTGTTGCGCGACAGCGGCGACTCGCACGTGGCGATCAGATCGCCGAGGCCCGCGAGTCCGCTCAGCGTCTCGGCGCGCGCGCCGTGCGCCACCGCGAAGTCGGTCATCTCGACCAGACCGCGGGTGATGATCGACGCCTTCGTGTTCTCGCCGTAGCCGACGCCGTCGACGATGCCGATCGCGACCGCGATCAGGTTCTTCAGCACGCCGCCGAACTCGGTGCCGATCACGTCGTTGTTCATGAAGCAGCGGAAGTACGGGTTCGTCGCCGCGGTCGCGACAGCCGCCGCGGTCTCCGGGCTCGACGAGGCGACCACCGAGGCGGTCGGCTGCTCCTTCGCGATCTCGAGGGCCAGATTCGGACCCGAGACGACCGCGATGCGGTCGGGATCGCATCCCAGCTCCTGCTGGATCACCTCGCTCATGCGATAGCGGGTGCCCTTCTCGACGCCCTTCATGAGCGACACCACGGGCACGCCGTCGGGGATGAGATCGCGCACGATGCGCAGGTTCTCGCGCAGCGACTGGCTCGGCACCGACAGGTAGACCTGCTCGGCGTCGTCGAGCACATCGTGCAGGTTCGAGCTGGCCCAGAGGGTGCGCGGCAGGTTGATGCCGCGCAGGTAGTCGCTGTTGCGCCGCGACTGGCTGATCTCCCTCGCCAGCTCGGGGCGCCTCGCCCAGAGGGTCACCTCGGATCCCCCGTCGGCCAGCACCTTCGCGAAGGTGGTGCCCCACGAGCCCGCTCCCAGCACGGCTACCTGTCGCATCGGACCCAGTCTGCCGCATGCATCGCAGCGGGGTGCGCCGCACCGCTCAGGAGCCCGCTCCCAGCACGGCTGCCTGTCGCATCCGCACCAGTCTGCCGCATGCTTCGCAGCGGGGTGCGCCGCACCGCCTAGGGTGAGCGCGATGGATGCCCGCCCCGCCGCCACGGCGACCGCCTCCGCCGCCCGGCGCTTCGCCGTGGGCGCGGGGCTGCTGCTGCGCGGCTTCGGCCTGTGGCGCACGCGGCCCGCGCTCATGCTGCTCGGCATGCTGCCGCCGCTGATCGTCTTCTCGGGCGGCGTGGCCCTGCTCGTCGCGGCGGCGTTCGGGCTCGGACCGCTGGTGACGTGGGCGACGCCCTTCGCCGACGGCTGGGATCCGGCGTGGTCGGCGCTGCTGCGCGGCGCCCTCGGCGCGCTGGTCTTCGTGGGTCTCGTCGCGATCGGCGTGCTCGCGTTCACGGGTCTCACGCTCGCGATCGGCGACCCGTTCTACGAGCGCATCTGGCGCGAGACCGAGGTGCTGCTCGGCGACGCTCCGGCGGGCGAGGGACTCGGCTTCGGCCGGGCGCTGCGGGATGCGCTGGTGCTCGTCGTGGCCGGCATCGGCGTCGGCGCGCTCGTGTTCGTCATCGGCCTCATCCCGGTCGTCGGCGGGATCGCGGGCACCGTGATCGGCACCGTTCTCTCGGGGCGCATCCTGGCGGCCGAGCTCGTGACGCGTCCGCTCGAGGCCCGCGGGATCGGCCGCCGCGAGAGCCGGGAGCTGCTGCGCGGCTCGCGCGCCGAGCAGCTCGGCTTCGGGGTGGCGACGCAGCTGCTGTTCCTCGTGCCGCTGGGCGCGATCGTGACGATGCCCGCCGCCGTGTCGGGGGCGACGCTGCTCGCGCGCCGCGCGCTCGATCGCGATCCGCACCACCGCGCAAGGCGCGAGGCTGATCCGCCGCGGCAGCCGGGCGCCGAGCGATGAGGCGTCAGGGCCGCCCGAACTCGCTCTGCCCGTGCTCAGACGGATCCCAGCGCTCGCTCGGCGGGGTCTCGCCGCGCAGCTCGCCCACGAGCTCCGCGATGCGCTGCATGAGCGCCTCGGTCACCTCGTCGGCGACCCGGTTGTCGAGCGGGCGCCCCGCCCACGGCGACAGGTCGAGCGGCTCCCCCACGAGCACCTGCACCGTCTGGCGCGGCACGATCTTCAGCCGCCCGCCGTACTGCGGCAGCACCTTCTGGGCACCCCAGTGCGCCATCGGGATGAGCGGGATGCCGTTCGCCAGCGCCGCCCGCGCCGCCCCGGTCTTGCCGCGCATCGGCCACAGCTCGGGGTCGCGCGTCAGCGTGCCCTCGGGGTAGATCACGATGCCGCCGCCCGCGGCGACCAGCTCGGCGGCCGCGGCCAGCGGGTTGCCGCCGCCGCGCATCCCCCGCTCGACCGGGATCTGCCCGAGCCGGCGCAGGATGCCGCCCACGATCGGGATGCGCAGGATCGACGCCTTGAGCAGGAACCGCGGCACCCGCCCCATCCGCGCGACCGACAGCCCGACCACGATCGGGTCGATGTTGGAGTAGTGGTTCGGCGCGAGCACGAACGCGCCGGTCTGCGGGACGTTCCGCTCGCCCCGGATGCGCAGCTTCGCCACCCGGGATGCGAGCGGCAGCACGGGCACGGCGAAGGCGCGCCAGCCGCGGTCCCAGTCGGGTCCGGTGCGGGGCAGGTCGACGTTCGTCGAGGCGCTCACGCTCGCAGGTCCGCGTCGCCGGCCGGCTCAGCCGAGCTCGAAGTCGGCACCGAGCGCCGTGAGCTTGTCGATGATGTGCTCGTAGCCGCGGCTGATGAGGCCGAGGTTGCTGATCGTCGAAGTGCCGTCGGCGACGAGCGCCGCGATCAGGTAGCTGAAGCCGCCGCGCAGGTCGGGCACGTGGACGTCGGCGCCGTGCAGGGCGGTCGGCCCCGTGATGACGGCCGCCTGCTCGAGGCGTCGACGCGGCACGCGCCGGGTGACCGACTCGAGCCCGTCCTTGTGCACGACGATGTCGGCGCCCATGTCGACGAGCGCATCCGTGAACCCGAAGCGGTTCTCGTAGACGGTCTCGTGCACGGTCGAGATGCCCTCGGCCTGGGTGAGCGCGATGATGAGCGGCTGCTGCCAGTCGGTCATGAAGCCGGGGTGCACGTCGGTCTCGACCTGCACCGGCTTCAGCGCGCCGCCCGGGTGGTAGAAGCGGATGCCGTCGTCGGCGACGTCGAAGGCGCCGCCCGCCTTGCGGAAGACGTTGAGGAAGGTCAGCAGCTCGGGCTGCTTCGCGTTCTCGACGAACACGTCGCCGCGGGTCGCGAGCGCGGCCGAGGCCCAGCTCGCGGCCTCGTTGCGGTCGGCGATCGCACGGTGCGTGTAGCCCTCGAGGCGGTCGACGCCCTCGATGAAGATCGTGCGGTTCGGCTCGACCCAGATGATCGCGCCCATCTTCTGCAGGATCGCGATGAGATCGAGGATCTCGGGCTCGATCGCCGCGTTCTTCAGCTCGGTCACGCCCTCGGCGCGCACGGCCGTGAGCAGCACCTGCTCGGTCGCGCCGACGCTCGGGTAGGGCAGCTCGATGTGCGCGCCGTGCAGGCCGTCGGGAGCCGTGATGGTGATGCCCTCGTAGCTCTTGTCGACGATCGCGCCGAACGCGCGCAGCGCATCCATGTGGAAGTCGATCGGGCGGTCGCCGATGCGGCAGCCGCCGAGGTCGGGGATGAGCGCCTCGCCCAGGCGGTGCAGCAGAGGCCCGCAGAACAGGATCGGGATGCGGCTCGAGCCGGCCAGCGCGTCGATCTTCGCGAAGTGCGCCTTCTCGACGTTCTTCGGGTCGAGCACGAGCGTGCCGTCCTCGGGGCTCGACACGGCGACGCCGTAGGCCTCGAGCATGCGCGTCACGATGTCGACGTCGCTGATCAGCGGCACGTCCTGCAGCACGCTCGGCGTCTCGCCGAGCAGCGCCGCGACCATCGCCTTGGTGGCGAGGTTCTTCGCGCCGCGCACGCGGATGCGCCCGCGCAGCGGCTTGCCGCCGTGCACGGTGATGCGATCGGCCGTGAGCCCGACCCGCTCGCCGGACTTGACCGCGTCCTTCGCGAGCGATGCCGCCTGATCTGCTGCCACCCGGGCGTCCTCCTAGCGTGCCGGGAGGGTCCGCGGCCGCCAGGCGGCGCGCGTCTCCTCGAAAGCGGTGATCTTGTCTTCGTCGCGCAGCGTGAGGGCGATGTCGTCGAGGCCCTCCATGAGACGCCAGCGCGTGTAGTCGTCGATGTCGAAGGGGAAGCTGACGTCGCCGACCGAGACCGTGCGGGCCTCGAGGTCGACGGTCGCGTCGACACCGGGGTTCGCGTCGATCGCGGCCCACAGCACCTCGACCTGCTCCTCGGTGACCATTCCTGTCAGCAGCCCCTGCTTGCCCGAGTTGCCGCGGAAGATGTCGGCGAAGCGCGGGCTGATCACGGCACGGAAGCCGAAGTCGCGCAGCGCCCACACGGCGTGCTCGCGGCTCGAGCCGGTGCCGAAGTCGGGGCCGGCGATGAGCACGGTCGCGCCCTGGAACTCGGGGCGGTTGATCACGAACTCGGGGTCCTGACGCCAGCCGTGGAACAGCGCGTCGTCGAAGCCGGTCTTGGTGACCCGCTTGAGGAACACGGCGGGGATGATCTGGTCGGTGTCGACGTTCGATCGCTTCAGCGGCACGGCGGTGCCGGTGATGACGCTGACCTTCTCCATCAGGCGACCGCCTCTCGCGCGTCGGCCGACGCATCCACCGCATCGGCCGCGACCGCGGCATCCGCCTCGAGGTCCCACGGCGACGACAGCGTGCCGCGGATCGCGGTCGCCGCGGCGACGACCGGCGACACCAGGTGGGTGCGACCGCCCTTGCCCTGACGCCCCTCGAAGTTGCGGTTCGAGGTGGACGCGCAGCGCTCGCCCGGGGCGAGCTGGTCGGGGTTCATGCCCAGGCACATCGAGCACCCGGCGAAGCGCCACTCGGCGCCGAAGGCCTCGACGATCTTGTCGATGCCCTCGGCCTCGGCCTCGAGGCGCACGCGGGCGGAGCCCGGCACGACCATGACGCGCACGCCGTCGGCCTTCTTCTTCCCCTGGATGATCGACGCGAAGGCGCGCAGGTCCTCGATGCGGCTGTTGGTGCACGAGCCCATGAAGACCGCGTCGACCGCGATCTCCTTCATCGGGGTGCCGGCGGCGAGGTCCATGTACTCCAGCGCGCGCTCGGCGGCGGCGCGGGCGTTGGGCTCGGCGATCTGCTCGGGGTCGGGCACGCTCTCGCTCAGCGAGACGCCCTGGCCGGGGTTGGTGCCCCAGGTGACGAAGGGCTCGAGCTCGTCCGCGTCGAGGAAGACCTCGGCGTCGAAGACGGCGTCGTCGTCGCTCTTCAGCGTCTCCCAGTAGGCGACGGCGTCGTCCCAGTCCTGACCCTCGGGCGCATGGGCGCGCCCCTTCAGGTAGTCGTAGGTCGTCTGATCGGGGGCGACCATGCCGGCCCGGGCGCCCGCCTCGATCGACATGTTGCAGATCGTCATGCGGCCGTCCATCGACAGCGAGCGGATCGCGCTGCCGCGGTACTCCAGCACGTAGCCCTGCCCGCCGCCGGTGCCGATCTTGGCGATGACGGCCAGGATGATGTCCTTCGCGGTCACGCCGGGGCGCAGCTCGCCCTCGACCGTGATCGCCATGGTCTTGAAGGGCTTGAGCGGCAGGGTCTGCGTGGCCATGACGTGCTCGACCTCGCTCGTGCCGATGCCGAAGGCCATCGCGCCGAAGGCGCCGTGGGTCGAGGTGTGCGAGTCGCCGCAGACGACCGTGATGCCCGGCATGGTGAGGCCGAGCTGCGGGCCGACGACGTGCACGATGCCCTGCTCGATGTCGCCGAGCGAGTGGATGCGCACGCCGAACTCCTCGGCGTTGGTGCGCAGCGTCTCGATCTGGGTGCGGCTCGTGGGGTCGGCGATGGGCCGGTCGATCGCGAGGGTCGGGGTGTTGTGATCCTCGGTGGCGATCGTCAGGTCGACACGGCGCAGCGGGCGACCGGCCTGACGCAGGCCGTCGAAGGCCTGCGGGCTGGTGACCTCGTGCACGAGGTGCAGGTCGATGTAGATCAGGTCGGGCTCGCCGTCCTTGCCGGCGACGACCACGTGGTCGGCCCAGACCTTCTCGGCGAGGGTCTTCGGCGCCGCCTTCGCGGTGACGTCGGCGGCGGATGCGGCCTCAGCGGCGACGCGCTCGGAAGCGCGGCGCTCCGCGGCGGCGGATTCGGTGCTCATGCGTTTCGGTCCTTCTTCGACTTCGATCGGTGTCGGCCCACGACACACTCCGCGACGAGGGAGGCCGGGGACTAGGCCTCGTCGCGGCGACGAAGGAGAAGGAGCCGATCGAGCATCGCGTCAGGTTACCACCGTCGTCTCGGCGTCCGCCGACGCGGCCGACGGGGCCTCGGCCCAGTACGCGGCCTGCACGATCGAGTCGAACAGGCCGAGCATGACGTCCTGCAGGGGCACGAGCGGCGTCGAGAAGGTGACGAGCACGAAGCGGCGTCGGCCGGGCACGGCGAGCCAGTAGTCGGCGACGAGCGTGCGCCGCTCCTCGGCAGCCCAGGGCACCTCGTCGGGCACCGAACCGGCCGGGCGGTCGGACTCGGCGAGCGGGGTGACGAGGGTGCGGTGGATGCGCAGCCCCTGCGTCACCGGGGTGTCGAGGCGCTCGGCGCTCTCGATCCCGTTCACGCCGAGCGATCGGAGCCCCTGCTCGATCAGGTCGACCACCGCATCCGGACCCGTGCCGAGCACGGGCGTCAGCCGCTGCTCGGGCAGGAACACGGTGAAGCTCGTGGGCAGAGGCGCGTCTTCGACGATCTCGAGCGCGAGATAGGTCATGACCCCGCCGCCGTCGCGGGCGGCGAGCGCGGCGGCGCGGGTGCGCTCGCGCAGCTGGGCGCGCAGCACCGCCCGATCGTCCTGCGGGCCGATCTTCCGCCGGGCGAGGCCCCGCAGCGACTCCTCGAGCGCGGTCGGGTCGGTCAGCGGAACCGGCCACCACTCCCCCGGCAGCCGGAAGCGCAGCTGGGGCAGCGGCGGCTCGACCCGGTCGCTCGGCGCGGTCGACGACGCGGATGCGACGGGCTCAGCCATCCGAGTCCGCTCCCGTCGACGGGCGGGCGCCGTAGCGCTGAGCGAGCTCGCGCGCCGCGACCCGCAGGCGCACGCCGTCGACGATCTGGGGGTCGTCGATCCCGAGGGTCTCGGCGACGGCCGCCATGTCGACGCCGTCCACCTCCGAGAGGCTCGGCCGGGCCGGCGGGTCGCTCAGAGCGAGCGAGATCGAGATGTGGTCGATCCCGTTCGGCGCCGACTCCCACACCGCCGCGAGCGCCGCGTCGACGATGTGCGCCGCGGCGCTCTCGTCGGCGCCCGGCGCGTAGAGGCGCGTCGCGACAGCCAGGCTGCGCAAGCCCCCCGACTCCTTCACGAGCACGTCCGTGGCCTCGGGAACCGCGGCGCGCACCGCCGCCTCGACCACCTCGGCATCCTGCGCCGTGTCGGCCGGCGGCTGCGCGGGAGCGCAGGCGGAGAGCCCCAGCGCCACCGCCGATCCGACGACCACGGCCGTCAGCCCGCGTGATCTCATCCCTCGGCCCCCTCGTAGCGGTACACGGTCTGGTCTCCTTCGAAGAACACGGACTGCTCGTCCTTGATCGCCTGCACCCGCGGATCGGTCGAGGTGTCGACGTGGTTCGCCGCGGTGCTCTGGTACTCCGCACCATCGTGGTACTTCGGGTCGTTCGGCGGGTCGAGCTGCGGCGCCGGCTGCACGACCGTGACCCAGTTGGGACCCTGGTGCGGCGGCGCGCTGACCGGTCCGTCGAGGATCACGACCGGCTCGCTGAACGCACTCGGTCCGGTGTGCTGGATCGCCATGACGCTGACGCCGTCGGGGATCGGCATGGCGTCGATCGGCGCCCCGGCGACCGAGATCGCGGTGATGTTGAAGGGGCTGTCGGGGTCGCTCGCCATCTTGCCCGCGAGGATGCCGCCCTGACTCCAGCCGCTCATCATGACCTCGTCGTCGGGTCCGATCCCGGCGCGCAGCATCGCCTGGGTCACGGCGCGCTCGTAGGCGGCCTGCTGACTCGGGGTCAGCATGAGGGCCAGGTTCGAGCCGAAGTCGTTCATGGCGCCGTAGTCGCCGTGCGCGGCCTTGCCGGCCATGCCGCCCGCCCACTCCCAGTCCTGGGTGCTCGGCACGTTCACGCGCCAGCGCACGGTGCCGTCGGCATCCACGACCTTCGTGATCTGCACCACCGTCGAGTCCTCGCCGCCCGTGTCGTCGAGGTCGACGTTGGTCGCCATGAGGTCGGAGTAGGCGCTCCCGGGCGCGCCGCTGTCGCCCTCGTGCGGATATCCGGCGACCGGGTTCATGACCGGCGTCGGCGTGCCCGGCTCGCGCATCAGCACGCCGCCGAGCGCGAGGGCGATCGCGAGGATCAGCACCGACCCGAGCCCGGGGCTGATCAGCACGGCCAGCCACATCTCGGGAGGGAGGTTCGCGAGCACCTCGGCGACGAGCGAGATGTAGGTGACGATCGCCGAGAACGCGTCGCCGATGAACTCGACGATAGCGACGAGCCCCTCGAGGATCGGCTCCAGGATCGATCCCACCCAGGCTCCGACGCCCTGCAGCCAGCCCGGCAGCGCGCCGACGACATCGGCGATGCGGTCGCGGATGCGGTCGTTCAGCGCGTCGAAGGTCGGCTCGATGCGCTCGATCGCGATGCGCGCGGCGGCGTCGCGGTAGTCGACGGCGCGGTCGTAGGCGGCCTGGGCGCTCGCGACGTCGCCCTGGGCGGCATCCACCTGCTCGCTCAGTCGCTGCAGCTCGCGGCGGCCCTCGTCATCGCCCGGCGGCGGGCCGGGGTTCCAGCTGTAGCCCTGGTCGTACTCGCTCATCTTGCGGGTGTGCGCGGCGCGGGCGTGGTTGAGGTCGGTGCTGGCGTTGTCGTAGGCGTCGATCGCGTTGTTCGCCGAAGTCTGGGCGCTGTCGAGGGCGACCGCGTACTCGCTGAGCGCCACGGCGGTCTCGCGATAGCGGGGCTCGGCCTTCGCGACGTGGCGCCCGGTGTCGTGCGCGCGCTCCTCGAGCGCGTCGATCGCGGCGCCGGCCGATCCGGTGCCCGACGCGAGCGAGGTGAGCTTGGCCGAGATCGCGGCGATGCTGTCGGCGATGCCGGTGTAGCGGGTGCCGTAGCCGGCGACGCCGTCAGGATCGCCGGGCAGCGGGGCGAGGGCGCTCACTGCGGTTCGTCCATCGTGCCGGCGAGCTCGAGGTCGGCCTCGCTGAAGGTCTGCAGGATCGTGTCGACCGCATCCGCGACGTCGTCGATCTCGGTCTGCAGCTTCTCGCGGCGGATGTTCCACTTGCCGGCGAAGTCGCGCACCGTGCCGGCGAGATCGTCGTGACCGACCATCCCGGCGACGTCGTCGCTGAAGCGCTCGGCGTGGGAGAACTCGCGCGAGACCCGGTTGAGCTCGTCGAGCAGGGTGTGGAGACGGTCGCCGTCGATCCGGAGGTCGGCCATGACCACACCGTAGCGACGATCCCTCGCATCCGGGGATGGGGAGTGCTCCCCGTGCGTGTCCGGTCGGAGCTCGGCGGCGCCCGGCTCAGTCGCGCGAGGCGCCCAGCTGGAAGCTGCCGAGCTCGATGACGGCCGGGTCGCCGACGACGACGCCGTCGGGATGCGCGACCTTCTGGCGCAGACCGTCTGCCGTCACGGCGACGCCGTTGGTCGAGGCGAGGTCGATCAGGCGCAGCTCGTCGCCGACGACCACGAGCAGAGCATGGGTCTTCGACACCGAGCGGTCGGGGTCGGCGATGAGCACGGCCTGCGCGTCGGGCCAGCGCTCGGGGGCGCTGGGGTTGCGACCGAGAACGAGGCCCGCCGTCGTGACCGGATGCTGCACGCCGCCCGGCAGCTGGATCGACCAGCCGGGGCGCAGCACGGGGTTCTCGCCCGTCGGCACATCGGCTTCGGCGCTCGTGCGCGGCACCGGCGGAGCGGCGGGCGACGAGCCGGGCGCGGCGGACGCCGGAGCAGCGGCGGGCGCCGGAGCGGCCGCGGGCGGCGAGCCGAAGGGGAACGCCGGCGCCGACGGCGGCCGATTCGGCGAGAGCCGACGTGTCGACGAGTCGTGACCGACCTCGTCGCCGCGGGCGGGCGCGGGCTCGACCGGCGGCGCCGGCGGCTCGGGCAGCAGGCCCGGCGGCGGCGTGATGAGGAACCGCTTGTCGTCGCTCATGTCGGTGCGCCCTTTCCGTCGCAGATGCTAGCGCGCGCGACCCCGATGGGGAGTCATCCCCATCTTCGGGGGAGGAATCGAGCGACCCTCGACGGATAGGGTTCCGAGGGGTGCACAGCGATGCCCCGGGGGTGAGAGGGAGGCAGCGTGCGACTCAAGCTGACGCTGAGACGTGACTCGGGTTCGAGCGACGACATCGTCATCACGACGGATGCGGCGGCGACGATCGCCGAGGTCGCCGGAGCCATCCGCCGAGTCGATCCCTCATCTCCCGGACCCGCCGAGCCCGGGTCGCTCACGCTGAGCGCCGTGCTGCCCGGCTCGAGCCAGGCGCTCGTGCTGCCGCCCGACGGCCCCGTCGGCGAGTCGTGGATCGGCTCGGGCGCGACCGTGCAGCTCGTCGACGCCGGGCGCTACTTCTCCCCCGCCTCGGTGGGCCGCGGCCACACGGTCGCGCGCATCACGATGCTGACCGGCTCGCAGAGCGGCAAGGTCGTCGAGCTGCAGGCCGGAACGACGGTCGTCGGCCGCGACCCCGGCTGCGACCTCGTGATCGACGACCCGCTCGTGTCGAAGCGTCACCTGCGCCTCGAGGCGGATGCGGCGGTCGAGCTGGTCGACCTCGGCTCGGCCAACGGCGTCGAGGTCGACGGCGGCATCGTCACCCGTCTGCGCATCGAGAAGTCGGAGACGGTGACGATCGGCGACACGGCCATGCGCATCGACGTCGACCAGGAGGTCGCCGAGCTCGGCGGCGCGCCGACCGCCGGCCCCGTCTACTTCAACCGCTCGCCCGCGGTCGAGCCGCGCTACCCCGGCCAGGAGTTCCCCGGACCCGAGGTGCCCAAGGAGGGCGACGGCCAGCCGTTCCCGTTCCTGTCGATGGTGGCCCCGCTCGGCATGGGCGTCGGCCTCTACATCGTCACGCGCAATCCGCAGTCGCTGCTGTTCGTGGCGATGTCGCCGCTGCTGATGATCGGCAACTACATCACGCAGGCGCTCAACCGGCGGCGCAAGAAGCGGCAGTCGATCGAGAAGTTCGACGGTCACCTCGAGAAGCTGACCGAGTCGCTCGCCGAGGAGAAGGTGACCGAGCACGAGCGCCGCCACCGCGAGGCGCCCTCCACCGAGGAGGTGCTCGACGCCTCGCTGCACCGCGACACGCTGCTCTGGACCCGCCGCCCCGAGCACTGGTCGTTCCTCAATGTGCGGCTCGGTGTCGGCCGCATGCTCTCGCGCAACAGCATCCAGTCGAAGAGCGAGGGCAACGACACCCTGCCCGACTACCAGGAGCGCTTCGACGAGGTCGCGGGCGAGAACAGGCACGTCGAGCAGGTGCCGCTCGTCGACAACCTGCACGACTCGGGCGCGATCGGCATCGCCGGCCCCAACGCGCAGGTCGTCGGCGCCGCCAATGCCCTGCTCGTGCAGCTCACCGGACTGCACTCCCCCGCCGAACTCGCGATCGCGGCGCTCATCACGCCGGCCTGGTCGAACGGCTTCGACTGGCTGAAGTGGATGCCCCACACCTCGTCGCCGCACAGCCCCATCCAGGGCAGCCACCTCGCCGACAGCGCCTCAAGCGGCGCCGCGCTGATCAGCGCGATCGAGGAGCTCGTGACCCGCCGCCTCGCGGCGCAGAAGGGCGACGCCGGCCGACGCGGGGCGACCACCGAGGAGCAGACCGCCCTCGACCGCGGCGCCGTGGTCGGCGAGTCGCAGACCTCCGCCGGCACGCGCTCGCCCATCCCGGCGCTCGTGCTGCTGATCAGCGACGACGTCGCCGTCGACCGCGCCCGCCTCGTGCAGCTCGCCGAGCAGGCCGCCGACGCGGGCGTCTACCCGATCTGGCTGGCCTCCGAGCAGAAGGACCTGCCGGCCGTCTGCCGCACCTTCCTGTCGCTGCCGGTGCCCGGAACCACGGTGATGGCGCCGAAGCCCGAGGAGAAGGCCGAGCGCCCGCCGGTCGGCTCCAAGGCGGCGCGCAAGCTGTCGAAGAAGAAGGCCAAGGAGCGCAAGGCCGAGGCGAAGCGCCGCAAGAAGGGCCTGCCGCCGCTGCCGCAGCCCGAGGTCGAGATGATCCCGACGCTCGCGACGCCGACCGTCGGTTTCGTGCGCCTCGGCGACACGATCGAGAACGTGCTGGTCGACTTCGTCGAGCCCGACCGCGCGCTCGACTACGCCCGCCGGCTCGCGCCCGTGATCGACGCCGGCGCCCTCGTCGCCGACGCGAGCGACCTGCCCCGCTCGATCTCGCTCATCACCCTGCTCGGCCACGAGCTGGTCGAGACCAGCGAGGCCGTGATCGACCGCTGGCGGCAGAACGAGTCGATGCACGACCGCACCCCGGGCATCCAGCCGAAGCGCCGCAAGGCCGGCAAGCTGCGCGCCATCGTGGGCAGCGCGGGTGTGGATGCGATGCACCTCGACCTGCGCACGCAGGGCCCGCACGCCCTCGTCGGCGGCACCACCGGCGCCGGCAAGAGCGAGTTCCTGCAGGGCTGGGTGCTCGGCATGGCGGCCGAGTACAGCCCCGACCGCGTCACCTTCCTCTTCGTCGACTACAAGGGCGGATCGGCATTCGCCGACTGCGTGAGCCTGCCGCACTGCGTCGGCCTCGTCACCGACCTGAGCCCCCACCTCGTGCGCCGCGCGCTCACCAGCCTGCGCGCCGAGCTGCACCACCGCGAGCACCTGCTCAACCGCAAGAAGGCCAAAGACCTGCTCGAGCTCGAGAAGCGCGGCGACCCCGACAGCCCGCCCGCGCTCGTGCTCGTGATCGACGAGTTCGCCGCCCTCGCCGGCGAGGTGCCCGAGTTCGTCGACGGCGTCGTCGACATCGCCCAGCGCGGCCGCTCGCTCGGCATCCACCTGATCATGGCCACGCAGCGCCCCGCCGGCGTGATCAAGGACAACCTGCGCGCGAACACGAACATGCGCGTCGCTCTGCGCATGGCCGACGAGTCGGACAGCCAGGATGTGGTCGGCATCAAGGAGGCCGCGCACTTCGACCCGGGCATCCCGGGCCGCGGCGTCGCCAAGACCGGCCCCGGCCGCCTCGCCCAGTTCCAGTCGGCCTACGCGGGCGGCTGGACCAGCCGCGAGCCCGAGGCGGCCGAGGTGCAGGTCTCGGAGCTGCGCTTCGGCGGCGAGATCCGCTGGGAGGAGCCGCGCTCCGACGCGCCCTCGGAGGAGAAGGACCTCGGCCCCACCGACCAGCAGCGCCTGGTCGCCTCGATCATCAAGGCCGCCTCCGGGGCCCAGCTGCCCGCCCCGCGTCGACCGTGGCTCGACGAGCTGGCGAGCGTCTACGACCTCGGCCGGCTGCGCCAGCGCACGGATGCGGAGCTGCTGCTCGGCGTCAGCGACATGCCTCAGGCGCAGCGGCAGAGCCCCGTCTACTTCCTGCCCGACGTCGACGGCCACCTGTCGATCCTCGGCACGGGCGGCACCGGCAAATCGGCGGTGCTGCGCACGCTCGCCGGCGCCGCCGCGATCACCCCGCGTGGCGGGCCCGTTCAGGTCTACGGCCTCGACTTCGGCGCCGGCAGCTTGCGCATGCTCGAGCAGCTGCCGCACGTCGGCGCGATCATCAACGGCGACGACACCGAGCGCGTCATCCGCCTGTTCCGCCGCCTCAAGGAGGAGCTCGAGAGCCGCGCCCCGCGCTTCGCCGAGGCGAACGCCTCGAGCATCGCCGAGTACCGCGGGCTGACCGGGCGCACGCAGGAGCCGCGCATCCTGCTGCTCATCGACGGCTTCCCGAACTTCCGCGAGGACTTCGAGATCCCCGCCGGCCGCTCGCAGTGGTACTCGGTGTTCGAGGACATCCTCAGCGACGGCCGCCAGCTCGGCATGCACGTCGCCCTCACCGCCGACCGGCCGGGTGCCGTGCCCACCGCCGTCGGCTCGAACATCCAGCGCCGCGTCGTGCTGCGCCTCGCCGACGACAGCTACGGCATGGTCGACGCGCCCAGCGACGTGCTCAGCACCGCCTCGCCCGCCGGTCGCGCGATCGTCGACGGCCTCGAGACGCAGATCGCGATCCTCGGCGGCAGCCGCGTCGTCGCCGAGCAGTCGACGGCGACCCGGATGCTCGGCGAGGCCATGCGCCGCGCCGGCGTGCCCGAGGCTCCCGGCGTCGGCTCGCTGCCGAAGGAGTACGTGCAGTCGACGCTGCCCGACCAGCTCGGCGGCCAGCCCGTGATCGGCCTCAGCGACGTCGACCTCGGCCCGTGGGGCTTCGAGCCCGTCGGCACGCTGCTGCTCGCCGGTCCGCCCGCGAGCGGCCGCAGCACCGCGCTCGAGACGATCGCCCAGGCCATCGGCCGCGCCGAGCCCGAGACCCGGCTCTACTACATGGGCAACACGCGCTCGAACGTCGGGCGCTCGCGGGAGTGGGTCGACGCGGCCACCACGCCCGAGAAGGTCGCCGAGCTCGCCAAGCTGCTCGTGGATGCGGTGACCGACCCCGACACGGAAGGGCGCATCGCCGTCGTCGTCGAGAGCATCGGCGACTTCCTGCAGACGCCGGCCGACTCGCCGCTCGTCGAACTGATCCGGGCGATCAAGCGCAGCGACCACTTCCTCCTCGCCGAGGGCGAGACCTCGTCGTGGAGCTCGTCGTGGCCGCTGCTCGGCGAGGTCAAGAACGCCCGTCGCGGCCTGCTGCTGCAGCCCGAGGCGGTCGAGGGCGACATCCTGCTCAAGACGGCGCTGCCGCGCATGAACCGCTCCGAGTTCCCGCCCGGACGCGGGGTGCTCATCGCCAAGGGGAAGGCCGTGCGCATCCAGCTGCCCCTCGTCGGGTGAGCGGATGGGGAGGCCTCCCCATTCAAGTTCCGCTCACTCTCGGGATAGCGTCTGAGGAGCGCGCGGCACCGCCGTCGCCCCGGAAGGAAGGCCTCTCGTGTCGGATCTGAAACTCGACCTGCAGCTGCTGCACCAGCTCAAGGACGACCTCGAGGCGATCGTCAAGGAGTTCAAGAACGCCGAGGACTTCAGCGACGGCGTCGCCTCCGCGACCGGACACGACGAGCTCAGCGGGCTGGTTCACGACTTCGCCGAGAAGTGGAACATCAAGCGCGAGAAGATGCTGAAGAACGTCGAGACGCTGCAGCAGCAGATCGCGGCGATCAGCGACAACTTCACCTCGGTCGACAAAGATCTCGCCAAGGCGCTCGAAGACGCCGCCGCCGACGTCGCCAAGAACAACCCGGACGCCGTCCCCTCCTGACCCGCCGCCACGCGGCACCCACGAGACGACACGACGCGAGACGAGAGAGAAGCGAGATGAGCGACAGGGAGTTCGAGCCCCTCACCGGCAATTGGAGCAAGCTCGACGAGAAGGGCACCCACTACCAGGAGATCGGCTACGCGATCATCCGCTCGGTGGCGGCGCTGAAGAAGCTGCAGGACACCGGCGACATGGTCAGCAAGGCCGTCGACAAGGTGCGCGACACCGCCGGCGACGTGCACGACGACATCACCAAGGCCTCCGACCGCTACACGCACACGGCCGCGGCGCTGATCACCTACTCCTCGAAGCTGAAGGCCGCGCAGGAGCTCGCCGACACCGCGATCGAGGCGCTCAACACCGCGCAGTGCGCGCTGGATGACGCGAAGACCGATGAGAAGAACGCCAAGGACAAGGCCGAGACCTGCTCCGACGAGGACCAGAAGGCCAGCGACACCGCCGTCGAGGACGCCGGCACCGCGGTCACCACCGCGAGCACCCGGGTCACGAACGCGCAGGACGACTGGCGCACCGCGCGCACCAAGAAGAACACCGCCGCCGGAGAGGCCATCACCGCGATCAAGGTCGTGACCGAGGGCCGCCTCGTGCACGACCTCAAGGACAGCCGCTGGGACAAGATCAAGCACGTCGCCGGCAAGATCGTCGAGGTCGTCAAGGTCATCTGCGAGATCGCGGGGGTGCTGGCGATCTTCCTCTCCTGGGTGCCGGTGCTCGGCGCCATCCTGGTCGGCCTCGCGATCCTCGGCGCCGTGATCACACTCGTCGAGTCGATCGTGAACCTCTGGCACGGCGGCAGCTGGACCGACGTGCTGTTCGCCGTGGTCGGCGTCGCGCTCGCCTGCTTCGGCGGCAAGATCGCCACCTACCTCGGCAAGCTCGCCAAGTTCAAGGCCGTGACCAAGCTCAACAAGTTCCAGTTCACGAGCGCCGGCTTCAAGCTGACGAAGACGAAGACGCTCAAGGGGCTCGGCGGCACCTTCAAGCACGGTCAGAGCCAGGGCTTCAAGACGATGATGAAGGAGATCCGCAACCCCTTCGATCTGAAGCTCGGCGAGGGCGCGAAGTTCTCCGAGAAGTTCCTCTCCGGCCTCAAGAGCGGCTGGGGCGACTTCAAGGGCAACCCGCTCGGGCTCAAGCTCGGCGACGGCGACACCCTCGCGGCGTTCAAGAACCTCGACTGGGGTGTCAACAAGGTCGGCCTGATCGTGGCCGACGGCCGCACGGTGCTGAGCAAGGGCCAGGGTCTCTGGAACGCCGGCGACGACATGTTCGGCGGCGGCCAGCACCAGATCGAGATCAAGCCCGAGGGCGTGCTCAAGGCCGGCGGCAACGCGATCGAAAGTAGGATCCGGGGATGACCGGTCGTCAGTTCGAGATCGCCTCCTACAGCTGCGACATCCCCGGCGGATGGTGGCAGATCCCCCTCGAGGGCGCCGACGACGTCGACTCCCGCACCTGGGCGAACCGCGTCGTCGCCGAGGTCGAGGAGCAGGCGGAGCAGGTCGGCGAGATCGGCGGTTTCGCCGATCAGCTGGTCGAGCTGCGACGCCGACTGCTGGCCGACGGGGTCGCGACGGCTGTCGTCTCGGTGCGGCCCGAGTTCGAGGTCTCGATCGGCTGCCTGCTGACGATCGACCAGTTCGCCATGGACGCCGACGACGGCCCGGAGGTCTTCGCCGCGATGCTGCAGCAGGGCGCCGAGACGATGGCGCCGGGCAACCGCAACCACGTGGCCGAGGTGTGGAGCGAGCGTCAGGACGACCGCACGGTCGTGGGCCTCTACCAGCGACTCGACATCGCCTCCCTCGACGACGACCTCGCGACGCTCGAGGAGCGCACCATGTTCGGCGTCTTCCCCGACGCCGCGGTCGACATGGTGCGACTGACCTTCACCGTCGCCGACCTCGGCGTCTTCGACGACATGCGCGCCGAGACGGGCGCGATCGTCCGCTCGCTCACGACCGAGCTGACGGCGGTGGCGGCATGAGCGACGCACGCCGCTGGCGGGCCGACCAGGACCGCATGTCGGTCATCCTGCCGGGCACGTGGGCGAACATCCCGCTCGACGACCCCGAGGCCGGCGAGGCGCTCATCGCGCGCCTCGTGAAGAAGCAGGTCGGGCGCGACGACCGACTCGCGACGACGCGACGCGACGCGAAGGTGCAGCTGCTCAAACTGGCACGGGATGCGCGCGAGGCCGACGCGGTGCAGCTGGCCGTGTCGCTCGAGCTCATGCCGGGCCTGCCGTTCCCCGCCTCGATCATGTCGGTCTACAAGCCGTGGTCCGAGAGCGCGCGCGAGAGCGGCCTGACGCTGCCGCAGCGCCTGGACCGGATGGCGCCGGGCGGCGAGGTGCTCGAGCTGGAGTCCGGGATCGCGATCCGCTCGGTCGAGGTCGTCGACATCCGCGTCGGCGAGTCGACCCAGCCCGACATCAAGCTCGAGTACCACGTGCTCGTGCCCGACGCGTCGCAGCTGCTGCAGGTCGTCGTCGACGTGCCGATCGAGAGCGAGCCGGAGCCGGTGGTGGCGCTCTTCGACGCGATCGTGGACTCGATCCGATGGTTCGACCAGCCGAACGGGACGAGTGCCGAAGCGAGCTGATCCGGCGACCGTCCGCCTTCCCCCGCCCTGGCCGTTCTACGCGGCCGGGGCGATCGCGCTTGCGCTGGGGGTCGGCTCCCTGATCCAGCTCCTGCTGACGAGCGCCGCCGGCGACGAGCTCAGCGGGCTGTATCGCACGGTCGCCGACGACATCCCCCGCGAGGCGATCCCCGGGTGTCTCCTTCTCGTCGCTCTGGCGGGGATCTTCACCGGCGAGCTCCTGCGCCGCGCATCCTGGCGCTTCCGCGAGATGCGCGTGCTGCAGGGCGGAGCGTCGCGGGTGCGCATCCGGCGCCTCCCGCTCGGCGTCGTGATCGCGTGGGCGGTGGTCCCCGTGGTGATCTGGGCCGCGCTCGTGCTCTGGCCGGTCGCGGCTCCGCCGCCGCGCGCCTCGGAGGACTTCTGGTTCCTCACCCTGTTCTACGGCTTCATCGCCGGCGGGGTCGTGGGGGTGTTCCTGATCTCGCTGCTCAAGCGGCTGCTCCGCCGTGCCGGGGTGGCCCGCGAGAAGGCCCCCAGCGCCGCCTGGAAGACGCTCTCGGGCTCGTGGCGCATCGAGCACTGGATCGGCTTCCTCGGCGCCGCCCTCGTCGCCGTCGCGCCCTTCGCGGCGCTCCCCGAGGACACGGGGCTGATGCCCGTCGAGCTGGCCGTGATCGTCGCCGTGCTCGGAGCGCTGCTGCTCGTCGTCGCCGGCATCGTCACCGCCGCGGGCCTGCGCGCCGGTCTCGACGAGACGATCGCCGACTCGGTCGTCTGACCGGCGGCACCCCGACCTCGCTCCACGACACCGGGCCCCCGTCCCGCGACGCATCGGACCTCGCTGACGACCCGGGATGGGTCGGTCCGATGCGCCGCCGGACGGGGGCCCGGTGACAGACGAGGGGCGCGGTCGGATCCGAGGATCCGGCCGCGCCCCGACGTCGTGAGGCGACTGAGATCAGCCGCCGATGCCCTTGGCGAGCTCGCTGTCGACGTTCTGCAGAGCGTCGGCGGCCTTGGTGAGGAACTGCGACATCCCGTCGAGGCCGTTGACCGCCTCGGTGGTGCCCTTGGTGAACTGCTCGTACGAGGTGTGGAACGCGCCCGACGCGGCGTCGGTCACGAAGCCGCCCTGAACGAGTCCGTTGACCAGCGTCTGCAGCTCGGTGAGCTTCGCGGTGATGTCGTCCTTACCGGCGATGAGACGGTTGGCGGCATCGGTCATGTCGCTGTACGTGACGTTGACGTTCGGCATTAGTGGATCACTCCCTAGTTCGGTCCTGAGGCCATCCCTCTCAGGTGACCAAGTGCCTTCAATCTACGTGGTGCGTAGGAATTCTCGGAATGGGGACCACTCCCCATTCGGCTCCCCTACAGCTCGGGCGCGCCCGGGTCGCGTCGGCGCGCGGCCGTGGCGGCGTCGGAGAGGCGGCCGGCCCAGCGCCGCACGGCGCCGATGCGGTAGCGGCTGAGCAGGCGGCGCCCGCGTCCGACGCTCGTGCCGGCGCCTGCGACGACGCCGAGCGCCTCGTCCCAGGCGGCGTCCACGCGCTCGGGGGCGACGTCCTGTCCGGCGAACACGGCCTGATCCGTCCGCTCCGCGAGCAGTGTGACGCTCGACCCGCCCTCGGCGCCGAGCCCGGGCGCGAGCCCCTGCGCCACGAGCGGCCGCGTGACGCGCGTGGGCGCGTCGAAGCCGAGCTCGCTCAGGCGGTCGACCATCTCATCCCAGGCGCCGGCGACCGAGCGGTCGCCGCCCGGGCGGCGACGTCGACCCATGCGGCGGCGCTTCAGCAGGGCGATGACGAGCATCGGCAGGAAGACGATCGCGAGCGGTATCAGGATGCTCAGCGCGAGCGGGATGACCCACGCCGGCAGCTGGAACAGGCTGTCGTCGTCTTTGTCGGAGTCGTCGATCTCGACCGGCGTGATCAGGTCGTCCTGGTCGTTCTCGGTGCGCGGAGGCTGACGCACCTGCGGCTGCGGCTCGGTCTTGGGCTTCGGCGTCTGATCCTGCGGCACGTCGGTGTCGTCGGGCGTCGGGTCGAAGGCGAGCCAGCCGACGCCCTCGAAGGCGACCTCGACCCACGCGGTGACGTCGTCGCCGGTCACCGTCACGGGGCCGCCGCCGTCGGCGATGTCGGGCTTGAAGCCCATCACCACGCGCGTGGGCATGTTGAGGCTGCGCGTCATCAGCGCCATGAGCGACGCGTACTGCTCCTCGTCGCCGACCATGTGCTGCGCCTCGACCATCTCGGCCATCCGATCGGAGCCGTGGCCGGCGCGCGAGGGCGCCTGATCGGAGGCAGTGCCGTGACTCAGGTAGCCGGTCGTCGAGAGCCGCTCGGCGATCGCGCGCACCTGCTCGATCGGGGTCTGCTTGCCGTCGACCCACTCGCTCGCCTTGGCGGCCACGACATCCGGGATGTTGCGCACCGGCGGCAGGGCCATGGACGCGGTGGGCACCTTCTCGAGGTCGGCGTCGTTCACGGCACGTTGGGTGACGGCCTCGACGCGGTACTCGTCGCCCTTCTTCAGCCCGGTCGTCATGACCGCGGTGCCGGTGACGCCGTTGTAGCGCACGTCCTCGCCGGTTCCGCTGCGCACGTCGCCGACGTCGAGGCCGGTCGCGTAGCCGGTGTCGGGGATCCAGACGTCGCTGTAGCCGTCGACCGTCACATCCAGGTCGCGGGTGCCGCCGCGGGTGATGAGCGACGGCGCCGGCATGGTGCGGCCGACGAGGCGGAAGCTGCCCGAGCCCTGCACGTCGACGTCGGCACCCGCGACGCCCCAGACCACGCCGTCATAGGTGTCCATGGTCGCGAGCCGGATGCGGTCGCCGGACTTCAGGCCCGACACCGTGAAGAGCTTCGTCTCGTCGAGGTCCTTGGTGTACTTGCGGAAGCCGGCCAGCGGAGCCGGGTAGTCGAGCGGCTCGAACGGCGGCTGCACCTGCTCGCGCAGCACGAAGCGGTTGTCGGGCGGCGGGGCCAGCAGCGTGCCGCCGACGGCGCCCACGATGACGGCCGCGACGACGACGATCGCGGTTCCGGCGATCTTGCGGCGCAGCATGGGGCTGCCGCTGCCGACGTTGAGGCGACCTCCCTCGCGGCGGCGCCAGCCCAGCCAGATGAGGGCGATGCCGGCGAACGCGACGCCGCGCACCGCCGCGAAGTAGGGCTCGTCGGTGCCGAGCAGCACGCCGGCGACGTAGACCACCGCGGGGCCGATCAGCAGCAGCGACGCGCGCCAGACCGTGCGGCGCCGGTCGGCGAGCCAGCGCAGCGCGAGCGTGACGCTGACCAGGCTGACCAGCCAGGTGCTGACGTAGGGCACCGCGTTGACGTAGTAGGGCAGGCTGACCGGCGCGCGCAGCGTGATGAGGTCGGCCCAGCCGAACACGGCGCCGACCGCGAGCCCCGAGAGCGTCTGCAGCGTCGGCAGCACGTGCAGCAGCGCCTGCTCGGGGATCGCGAGCGCGCTGCCGAGCAGGAAGTAGGCGACGACCGCCATCGCGACCGTGGTGAGGGCACCGAGGCGGTAGCGAGCGGCGAGGAACGCCACTCCCCCGCCCACGACGATGCCGCCGACGCCCGCGAGCAGGTAGCCGAAGTCGGTGAAGGCGGTGCCGAGCCCGACCAGGCCGATCAGGGTCAGGGCGACGATGACGCCGACGTCGGTCCAGCTGCGCAGGCTGACCGCGCGCGGGGCGGGGCGGGTGCGCGCGGCGGCGGGGCGCGCATCCCCCGGACCGCCGGCGTCGGGCGGCGATGGCAGGGTCTCGGGCGACGCGGCGCTCACGACATCCTCCGCACGATCTTCTGCAGGTCGGCGAGCTCGCCGACGGTGCCGACGCGCAGGCCGCTGATCGAGGCCAGGCGCGGCGTCGCGCCGACTTCGGTGCGGAAGCCGACCGTCTGGGTGTCGAGGCCGAACAGGCGCTCGATCGAGCGGAAATCGGTGAGCGGCATGAGCGAGCCGGCGACGATCATCGCGACGCTCGGCGGCGGTAGGCGCAGGGTGGCCTGGCGGGCGAACTCGCGCGGCGTCGGGAATGGGCTCGCGACCGGCTCGAGGCGGCAGCTGTCGTCGAGCATCGCGGTGAGCGTCATCGTGCGCAGCTGCTGCACCTCGCTGACCACGTTCACGCGGGTGCCGTCGCGGATGACCTGCTGGGCGAGCGAGGCCATGACTGACACCGCCAGCTCGTACTCGACCTCGTCGGCGTACCAGCGCCGGTCGGAGCTGAACACGATCGTGAGCTGCGAGCGGCGGGTCTCCTCGAACTGCCGCACCATGAGCTGCCCGGTGCGTGCCGAGGTGCGCCAGTGCACGTAGCGGCGGTCGTCGCCGGGCTCGTAGGCGCGCAGCGCGTGGAACGAGATGTCGTTGTTCGTGATCGTCTTCGTGGTCTCGCCTTCGAGATCGCGCACGAGTCCGGCCGCGCTCGGCGCGAGACGGGTGGTGAGCGGATGCACGAACAGCTCGACCGGGTCGGTCCAGCGCACGGTGCGGCGCAGCAGGCCGAGCTGGTCGCCGCGCACCGAGACGGCCGGACCGGCGACGATGACGGCACGACGGTTCGTCGGAACGGCGAACAGCTCCTCGTGCTCCGCCTCGGGCCGCAGCGGCGGCACGATGAACTCGGCGAGCCCCGCGCCGACCGGCAGCTCGATGCGGGCCGGGGTGCTGCGCTTCGGCTTCGTGTTGGTCACGAGCATCCGGCCGAGGGCGCGATCGCCGGCGACGACGCGGCGCGGGGTCAGCTCGATCAGCACGCGGAAGCTGGCGCGGCCGAAGACGAAGGCGACCGCGACGAGCAGACCGGCGAGCAGGGTCACGGCCAGGTAGACGAACTCCTGCCAGCCGAGCAGGAATCCGGCGACGCCGAAGGCGAGAGCCGCGGCCAGCACGAGCCAGCCCATCGCGCTGACGACCGCGAGCCGGGGACGCAGCACGCCCCAGAGCCGCGCGGCCAGCAGCCCGACCACGCGGGCGACGCTCGCGATGCGGGCGCCCGTCGCCGGCATCCAGCGCAGCCAGGCCGGCCATCCCCGTCGAGCCCGCCGGCGCGCACGCGACCGCGCCGCCGCGGGATCGCTCCCGGGCGGCGGGGTCGGCGCCGACGTCGGCGGCTCGAGGGTCGTGGTCATGCCGCGCGGTACGCGGGCGGCTCGACGTCGACGAGGATGCGGTTGACGATGTCGATCGCCGACACCCCCGCGAACTCCGACTCCGGGTCGACGATGATGCGGTGGGCGAGCACCGGCACGGCCAGCTCGCGAACGTCGTCGGGCGTGACATAGCCGCGCCCGCGCGACAGCGCCCAGGTCTTGGCGGTGCGGGCCAGCGCGAGGGCGCCGCGCATGCTGACGCCGAGCACGACGTCCTTGTGGGTGCGCGTGCCGGTCACGATCGCCTGCAGGTACTGCATGACCGAGGGGTCGACGAACACGTCGCTCGTCAGCGCCGACATGCTCGCGACCGACTGGGCGGCGATGATCGGCGAGACCAGCGTCGCGCGGGCGCGGTTCGACGACTCCATGAGCAGCGAGACGGCGGTCGCGTCGTCGGGGTAGCCGAGCGAGGTCTTCATGAGGAAGCGGTCGAGCTGCGCCTCGGGCAGCGAGTAGGTGCCCGCCTGCTCGACCGGGTTCTGCGTCGCGATGACCATGAACGGGGCGCCCACCGAGTGGCCGACGCCGTCGACCGTCACGACGCCCTCCTCCATGACCTCGAGCAGCGCCGACTGCGTCTTCGGGCTCGCACGGTTGATCTCGTCGGCGAGCACGATCGAGGCGAAGATCGGCCCCTTGTGGAACTCGAAGACGCCCTTGCCCTGGTCGTAGATCGTGACGCCGGTGACGTCGGAAGGCAGCAGGTCGGGCGTGAACTGCACACGCGAGTTGCTGCCGTCGATCGTGTTCGCCAGCGCCTTCGCCAGCACGGTCTTGCCGGTGCCCGGGTAGTCCTCGAGCAGCACGTGGCCCTCGCTGAGCAGAGCGGTCACGACCAGGCGGATGACCTCCTTCTTGCCGAGGATCGCCTGGTCGACGTTGTCGACGAGTTTCGTGAACGCGTCGGCGAACCAGGCCGCCTGTTCTTCGCTGACGGGCATCATGCTCCTGTTCGGGTGCGGGTGCGGTGGATCTCGGGGCGCGAGGGGACGCGGCGCTCGGCCTGACTCATCACAGATTCCCCCAGTTCGCCACTTCACTGTAGAAGTCGACGGGGCCCTCGAAGTGCATGCGCACCTGCGGGAACTCGGCCGGGTTGGCCTGTCCGAGGAAGGAGTCGGACTGCACGTCGCCGTTGCCTCCGATCGTGCGACGGGCGCCGTACATCGACACCCAGTCGCCGGTTCCCCAGTGCTTGTACTGCGGGGTCACCGTGTAGGTGCCCTGCGGCAGGTTCGTGTAGTGCGCGGCGACGTAGCGGCAGTTGCTGGCGCAGTTCGAGCCGCTGCCCGGACCCCCCTTGTAGACGGTCGCGTGCGGCTCGTTGTCCTTCGGGGTCACCGAGTTCGACGCGTCGGCGGCGCCTTCGACTCCGTTGACCACTCCGCGCACGCGGAACGAGGTCGACTTGCCGAACTGCCCCTCGTAGGTGTCGCCCGAGTTCGCGCCCCGCCAGGCGCCGCCGTCGATGCTCACCTGGTAGGACGAGGGGGCGCCGCCGCTCGGAGCGGCCCAGGTCATGCGGACGGTCTTGTCTCCGGCTCCGCCGGCGGTCGCCGTCGCGTTGCGCGGGACACCCGGCTTCGGCGTCACGGCGTTGGATACGGCGCTCGACGCGCCCTCCCCTCGCGGCCCGATGGCCTTGACCGTGAAGGTGGCGGCCTTGCCGACGGCGACGTTCGCGGTCGCCGAGCGTCCGCCGCCCGTGCGCCCGGTCTGCCCGTCGGAGAGCCGCCACTCATAGTCGGCGACGGCGCGGCCGTTGCCGTCGGCCGCACCCCATGTCATCGTCACCGATCCGGACCCGTTGTCGCTCGATGCCAGGGTCGGCCCGGTCGGCTTGCTGGGCAGTCCGTAGGGCACCGCGGCGGCGCTCGGGTTCGACGGTGTCGAGATGCCGAGGACGTTCTCGGCGGTGATCGTGAAGGTGTAGCTGGTGCCGTTGGTCAGGCCATCGATCGTGGTCGCCGACACCGTGGGCAGCACCGTCTTCGACCCGTTCGAACCCCACTTGATCGTGTAGTTCTCGATCGGCTCGCCGTTGGTGGCCGGCGTCTTCCACGAGATTCGCACGGCCTGGTCGTCTTCGGACTCGATCGTGACCGGACTCATCTGGTCGGGCCGGTCACGCACGTTGACGAGCAGGCGTCCCGTGACGTTGCGGCTCGCATCCTCGGTCGCGTCCTGCACCGTGTAGGTGATGCTCGCGATGCCGATGAAGGCGGGACCCGGCGTCACCGACACGTCGCCCGCCGCGGTGAACGACACCTGCGCCGACGACTCGGCCGCGTTGTCGACCTTCGCGTCGATGAGCTTGAGCGGCGTGCCCTGATCGCGGAACGGGTTGTAGTCGTTCGCGAGCACGTTGGTCGAGATCGCCTTGCTGCGCTGGGCCTTGACCTCGTCGGTCACGGCCTGGGCGCGCGGGCGGGTCGACGGCACGGTCACGACGTGGATGGTCGCGGGCACCGTGTAGTCGAGGTACTTCAGGTCGAAGGTCAGATCCATCGACGTGCCGACCTTGGTGCCCTGGTCGGCGCTGACCGTGAGGTTCGAGCCGCTGAGGTCGCCGTGCATGCGGGCGACGACGCCCTTCAGGTTCGAGTACGACACCTGCGAGATCACGCTGCGGTTCGGGTGCGCGGTCGAGTCGCGCAGGTTGACGGTCTTCGCCGCTTCGCCGGCCTCGATCGGAAGCGTGAATGAGGTGAACCGCGGCGCGACGTCGCTCTGGTCGTCCTTGCCCACCTGCAGGTCCATCGTGATCAGCGCGGTGCGGCCGGTCTTGTCGTCTTTGGAGTCGCCGTCAGTCACCTGGAAGACGATCGCGGTGGCGCCGCGGAAGTCCTTCTCGGCGCCGAATCGCAGGGTGTCCTTGTCGACGACCAGCCCGGTGCCGTCGCTGTGGTTCGCACTGACCATCTGCGCATCCGTGATGATCGCCGGGCGGCCCGACGGCACGATCAGGATGTCCTTGAGGTCCCACTCCTTCTCGCCGTTCTGCGGCACGACCTGCTTCGGCAGCTTCGGGTCGAGGTAGGGCGGCGGCGAGTACGACGAGTCGATCTTGGGCGGCACGATGATGAACGCCGTCGCCGTGAGCTGGTCGTCGTCGGGGTCGGACACCGTGTAGGCGATCGCCGAGCGGCCGTCCTGCGGGGTCACCTCGACCTTCTGCGAGTTCCCCTGCACCGATCCGAGATCGGCCGAGGGGCCCGTGACGGCGACGACGAGGTCGCGGTCGAGGCCGTTCGGGTTGTCCACGAGCTTGCCGACGTCGACCGTCACGGTCGACTTCTTGACCATGTCGTCGGCCTGCAGGTAGAAGTCCTCGGCCGTCGGGAACTGGATGGGCGCATCGCGCGACACCTTGACGATGATGAACGCGTCGGCCTGGCCGCCGTTGCCGTTCGACACCCGGTAGCGCACGTTGAACGCGCCCGGCTTGTCGGGCGCCTTGATGACGACCTTGCCCTCCTTTGTGTCGACCGAGGCGTCGAGCCCCTTGTCGACCTCGACGAGCTGCTTGTCGAGGGTGAGCGTGTAGCCGTTGGGGTCGGAGTCGTTCGCGAGGGGCTGCAGCGAGACGGTCTTGCCGGGGCGCACCTCGACCTGGTCGTCGACGGCGTTGGGCTGCAGGGCCTTGTCGGCGCGCGGCAGCACGCCGATGCGGATCTCGCCGACCGAGGTCTTGCCGAGCGTGTCGGCGACGGCGTAGCGGAACGTGTCGGTGCCCGAGCCGGTGGCGTAGGCCTCGTAGACGAAGTGGTCGCTGGCATCCTTCGTGATGCGGCCCAGCTGCGGCGCGGTCGTGTAGCCGACCAGCGTGACCGAGTCGCCGTCGGGATCGATGCCGTCGAGCGGCACGTCGATGCGCACCGACGAGCCCGAGAACACGCGTGCGGTCAGGGGGCTCGGCTCGGGCGCGCGGTCGTTCTCGTCGTCGCGGGGATTGACGTTGAAGGTGACGTTGGCGGTCGCGCTCTCGCCGTACTGGTCGCGCACGCGGTAGGTGAGCGTGTAGTTGCCGGCCTTCTTCGGCGCCTGGTAGCGCACGGTGTCGCCCTGCACGAAGGCGAGGCCGTCGCCGATGCCGCGCACGTCGGCGAGCTGCGGGTCGACCTTCATCTCGGCGCCGTCGGGGTGCCGGTCGTTGTCGAGCACGTGCACCGTCGCGATGTCGCCCTCGCGCACGGTGACCTGGTCGTCGACCGCGATGGGGGGCTGCCGCACGACGGTCGGCGCGACCGGCACGACGGTGACGCCCGCGACCGCGGTCGAGTAGCCGTCGGTCACCGTGTAGGTGAACTGAGTCTGATCGGTCAGGGCCGCGGAGGCGCTGACGCGGATGATCGTGCTGTTGAGCAGCTCGACCTTGACGGCGGGGTTCGTCGCCGCGGTGTCGATCGTCTGCACGCCGAGCACGCGGCCGGTGGGCGAGACGTCGTTGTCGAGCACGCTCACCGAGGTGGTCTGGCCCTCGCGCAGGTAGGCGACATCCTTCACCGGCACCGGCGGCGGCGCGTCGTCGGGCTTCTTCGTGAAGTCGACGCGGATGAGCCCGACCGAGCTCTGCGCACCGGCGCCGAGCGAGTACTCGAAGTAGATCGCGCCCGTCTGGTTCGAGGTGACGTCGATCGTGCCCTGGTCGAGGTTGGGCGTGACGGTCGCCCCCGAGGGGAAGTTCTGCACGCCCAGCAGGCGCAGCGGGGCGCCGGAGGGGCTGAGGTCGTTGTCGAGCGGGTGGATGACGGCCGTGTCGCCCGTGAACGCCTGCGCGAAGTCGGGCGTTCCGACCGGCTTCTGCGACCCGGCCGGCTGCACCGTCACCTTCATCACGCCGTCGGCGGTGGCCCGGCCGTCGCTGACCGTGAAGGTGATCTCCTTGTCGCCGACCTCGCCCGAGGTGTGCGAGAAGGTGATCGTGCCGTCGGGCGTGAAGCGCACCTGGTCGGTGCTGGATGCGGTGGCCGCGACCAGCTGCAGCTCGTCGCCGTCGGGGTCGATCCAGTTGAGCAGCACGTTGTAGTCGATGCTCTGACCGGTCTCGACCGTGGTCGACGAGGTGCGGTTCTCGTGCGGCGCGCTGTTCTGCTCGGCGGGCACGACGTGCACGTCGCCGGTCGTCTCGGCCGTGCCGTTCTCGCGGCCGTCGCTCGCGGTGTAGCGGAACGACGAGGTGCCGACCGCGTTCGCGGCCGGCGTGTACTGCAGCGCGCGGCCGTTGTCGATCAGGTCGAGGCGGCCGACCGCCGGGTCGATCGCCGTGAAGTCGGTGATGACGAGCACGTCGCCGTCGGGGTCGGTGTCGTTGTCGAGCACGGGCAGCACGGTCGTGCGGCCGGCGCGCACGCCGAAGCTGTCGGGCTGCAGCACGGGCGGCCGATTGACCTCGGTGCGCTCGGCCAGCGTGTCCTCGAACGACTGGACCGTGGCCTTCTCGTCGCTCTCCTGGTCGCTCTCCTCCTGCTGGGGCGGGGTGACCTCATCCCAGTTGTTCACGATGCGCAGGGTCTGGTTCAGCAGCCAGGCGTTGCCGTCGTCGAGGTTGTTCAGCGCGATCACGTGCTTGTTCACGCGGAACTCGAGCCGGTCGCCGGCGGTGTTCTGCTCGATCGTCTCGGTCTGCGGCTTCTGCCCGTCGCAGGCGAGCAGATAGCGCTGCCCGTCGGCCCAGGCGCCGTGCGCGCAGCCGTCGAGCCAGACCGGCGCGGCGACGCCGTCGGAGCTCTTCCGCTCGGGGATGTCGGCCTTCACCTCGCTGACGGCGCCGCCCGAGAGCGGCACCTTCAGCAGCCGATCGGACGCGGCGACCAGCGCGTAGTCGTGCTCGGCGCTCGACTGCTGCAGCCGCATCCCGGTCACCGGCAGCTTGGTGCGCGTGCCGTTGCCGAAGATGACGGTGTTCGCCTTCGTGTCGAGGATGACCGCCGTGTCGCCGACGAGGGCGAGCTGATGGGCGGTCGGGATGTCGAGCGAGCGCGTCTCGGGCAGCGCGCCCGGCTGCGCGATCGTGACGATCTCGTTCTTCTTCGGCGAGGTCGCGACGACCGCGCCGTCAGCGGTCACGGCGACATGGGCGCCGGCGCCGAGCTCGATGTCGGGGTCTTTCGTGCTCGGGTCGAAGGCGAGCTGATTGCGCACGGAGACCGACCAGACGGCGCCGTCCTTCGGGTCGAGCACCGCGAGCGTCTCGCCGCCGAGCGCCGTCTCGGCCTTCTTCGGCAGATCGGCCTTCTGCTGCAGATTCGCGTAGGCGGGGTCGATGCGCTCGATCGAGTGCGCGTTCTCGTTGGTCAGGAAGACCTGGCGCCCGTTCTGCAGCACGTCGATGCTCGAGCTGGTGCCCTGCACCGAGGCGTCGAGCTCCTCGATCTGCCGGTTCAGACGACCGCCGAGCTGGTCCTTCGCGTTCGTGACCCAGACGTCACGGCTGTCGAGGTCGACGTCGCTGACCGGGAAGCCCTGGTGCAGGATCGCGGCGGTGATCGGCACGCCCGCGGCGAGGGCGATCACGACAGCGGAAGCGACCGCCTTGCGACCGCGACTCCACCCGTTCAGCACCCGTAGCATCTCAACCCCGCCGTCATGCGACTATTCGTCGCGAAAGACCGCGCACACGGTAACACGCGGGCACGACCCCTCAGAAATGGGGACTACTCCCCATCGGCGCTCTTCCCGGCCCCGCCGGCATCCTTCGGCAGATCGAGCAGATAGAGGTCCTCGACCGAGACCAGATGGCTCGCGATCGCGTACTCGACGAGCCGTGCCCGGCGGTTCGTCGCGAGCTTGCCCGCTCCCCCGCGCAGACCCTGCACGCCGATCTTGTCGAGCTTGTCGCAGACGTTGTCGAGCTTGCGGTTGAAGGTGGTCATCGACCATCCCAGCCGCTTCGCCGCATCCGCCGAGGTCGGGATGTCGCCCCGGCCGGGCACGGTCTGGCGCAGCAGCCCCTCGGCGAGCGACAGGATGAGCTGGCGCTGGCTCGTCGTCAGGGTGACCGGCGCGATCGTGGTGCTGGTGCCCTGCGCGACCGCCGCCGTCGAGGTGTTGTAGTAGTCCTCGTCGGTGTGGATCGTGAAGTCGTAGGTCGTCGATCCGGCGCTGAACATGACGTGCATCGTCTGGAACACGATCGGCAGTTTCGCGCCCGGCGCGAGCCACGCCTGCACCTGCCCGGTGCCGTCGCTCACGGTCGCCGAGAGCAGCGAGCCCACGTTCGCCAGCCACCAGAGCCCGAAGTCCTCGTAGATGCGCAGGAAGTGCCGGTGCAGGTAGGGGTTGTCGTCGATCGTGAGGTCGGCGTCGCGCCCGATCGTGAAGTCGTTCGGGTGGGCGACGGAGTACTCCTCGCCGATGAAGTCGACCGTAACGGGTTTCATGAGGGGTAACAGGCCTCCGTGCGCTGCGAGGTGCGACCGTCGGCGATCGCGAGGATCTGCACGCAGACGCGGGTTCCGGGCGTGATGCCGTCGCGCACGACGACGGGGCCGTCGAGCGGGGCGAGCGCGTCGGGCTGCTCCGACCGCGCCCAGCGGTAGCCCGAGGCGTCGTCGACGGGGGCGAAGGTGAAGGTGACGCTCGTGCCGTCGGCGCTCGGCTCGGCCGAGAGGTACTCGGGCGCCGGCACCGACGAGCCGCTGAGCGCGCTGCCGCCGCTCGGCTTCGGCGATGCCGTGGGGTCGGGATCGGCCTTCGGCGGGCCGACGATCACGAGCGCGGCGACCACGGCGCCGATCACGAGCAGCGCGGCGGGCACGGCGATGAGCGCGGCGAGCGGGATGCGACGGGCAGGTCGGTCGGCGCCGGGCGCGGCGGGAGCGATTCCGGGCTGCGCCGGGGTCGCGGGGCCGCCCGGGGCCCCCGGGAACGCGGCGCCGCCGGACGCGACGCCGGGCTGCGCATCCACGACCGGGCCGCGCGGACGCACGATCGTGCCCTCGGGCACGGCGGCGGGAGCCTGCGGCGCGACGGTCTGCATGCCGCGGATCTGGGTCGCGTCGACAGCGGGCGCGGCGGGCGCCGGCGGTGCGGTCGGCGTCACGCGCTGGGTCGGCGCACCGCCCCAGGTCGCCGGCGAGGCGGGCGGAGCGCTCGTTCCCGGCGCGCCGGGCGCGGGCGTGGGCGCCACGACGGGCTGCGCGGCGATCGTCGAGACCGAGCGCACCCGCGTCTCGTCGGCGCCCGAGTCGGCCGGGGCCGGCTCCTCGACCGCGATGCGGGGCACCTCGATCGTGGTCGGGGCGTAGCCGAGCTCGAGCTCGACGCGCTGCAGGGCCCGGGCGAACTCGATGGCCGTCTGGTAGCGGTCGGCGCGACGCACCGACATGCCCTTCTGCAGCACCGCGATGAGCGAGGCGGGCACGTCGTCGCGGCCCAGGGGCGTCACGAGCCCGCGCTCGATGCGGCCGATCAGGTCGAGGGTGCCGTTCGGGCGCCCGCTGACCTCGAAGGGCGTGCGGCCCGCCATGAGCGTCCAGATCGTGGCGGCGAGCGAGAAGACGTCGCTGCGCACATCCGGCTGCGGGTCGTCTTCGAACATCTCGGGCGGCGACCAGGGCACGCTCATGCCGACCGACTGGCTGCCCGTTCCGGTGCTGCCGGTCGTGCCGACGGCATCCGCGATCGCGCCCGCCGTGGTCGTGTGCACCGGCAGCTCCTCGAGCGTCGACGCGATGCCGAAGTCGGTGAGAGCGGGCCAGCCGTAGTCGTTGGTCAGCACGTTCGCGGGCTTGATGTCGCGGTGCAGGATGCCCGCCGCGTGCGCCGTCGCGATCGCGCTCGACAGGCGCACCCCGGTCTGCAGCGCATCCACCGAGCTGAAGCGCTCGCGCTTGTAGCGATCGCTGAGGCTCGGCCCGGCGCAGTACTCCATGACGAAGTAGGGCTTGTCGCCCTCGGCGACCGCGGCGCCGTAGATCGTGACGATGTAGGGATGCGCCGAGAGCTGCGCCATCACATTCGCCTCGTCGACGAAGGCCCGCTGCGATGCCGGGGTGAGCTCCTCGCTCAGCAGCACCTTGACGGCGACCTGCCGGCGCGGCAGCTGCTGCTGGTAGAGGAAGACGTCGGAGAAGCCGCCCGAGCCGAGCAGCTTGACGAAGTCGAACCCGGGCAGGTTCGGCGGGGTGGACGCGGGGCGACGCACTACGGCGCCTCCGTGCGGTCGAGGGTCGGGGTCGTCGCGAGGGTCGGTGCGGACGTCATGCTCAGCCCACCTGCTCGACCGTGATGGCGCTGCCGCCGCCGAGGTCGACGACGGTTCCGGCGATCACGGCGACCGGCTCGCCGCCGCGCAGCAGCTGCGGGGGCTTGCCGGGCAGCACGACCGAGGTGCCATTGCGCGAGTTGAGGTCGGTCACGACGACCGTGTCGCCCTCGAGCAGGAAGCGCACGTGCGTGCGCGAGATGTCGGGGTCGCCGGCGAGGGTGACGAGGCGCGGCAGCTCGCCGCCCGTGACCTTGCCGGCCGGCGCGCGGCCGACCAGCGTCTCGTGGGTCAGCTGCTCGCGGGCGCCGCCGGGCAGCACCAGCCAGAACTCGGGGCCGGCCGGAGCCGCCGCGATCTCGTGCTCGGCGGGGCGCTGACGGTCGCCGAAGCCGGCGAGGTCGCCGCTCAGCACGGTCATGCCGTCGTGGTCGCCGTCGTCCTCGGGGGCGGTGGATGCGCTCGGCGCGACGGGGGCGGGGGCGGCCCCAGGCAGCACCGGGGCGGCCGCGGCCTCCTCCTCTCCCTCCTCGGGCGGGCGCACGGCGGCGTCTTCGATCGGGCGCACGATCGTCGCCTCGAAGAGGTGGTCGTATTCGCTGGCCTCGGCCGGGGCCTCGGGCACGCCCGCCAGCGATCCGTCGGCGATGGTGCCGGGCTCGTCGTCGGCGGCGCCGGACTCGGCGGCGTCGGATGCGGCGCCCTCGTCGTCGCTCGGCGGCAGGATCGTCGCCAGCTCGTCGGGCAGGTCGACGATCGTCTGCTCGGAGGCGACGTCGGAGGCCGCGCCGTCCTCGGCAGCGGGCTCGGCCTCGGCATCGGCCTCGAGCGGCTCGGCCTCCACCTCGGCGTCGCCCTCGGCGATCGGGACGGCGCCGACCGCACCGGCTCCCTCGGCGGCGAGGTCGGCCGCCGCGACCGCGGCGACCGGCGCCGCGGCGACGAATCCGGCGGTGGGGGCCGCGACCGGCGGGGCGCCGATGCCGGCGGGCGCCGACGGGGCGACCGGGGCGCCGGGGCCGGCGATCGACGACTCGAGCTCGACGTGGGCGGCGGCTGCCGCGATCGGCGAGGTCGCCGCATCCACGACCGCGACGCCGCTGGCCCAGACGGCGCCGTGCCCGAGCGGCAGCGCCGTGCCGGTCGCCTCGCCCGAGGTCGACACGATCACGTCGGCGAGACCGTCGACCAGACGCTCGGCCCAGGTGGCGACGCCCGTGCCCGACAGCTCCACCGCTCCCGCGGCGCCGCTGCCGGCGACCGTGATCTCGCCGCGCACGATCACGCGCACGGGTCCGGACGTGGCGGGGTGCTCGATCAGCGCGAACGACGGCGTCGCGGCGAGGCCGCGCGAGGTCAGCGCCTCGATCACCCGTCGCGCCGGCTCGGCGCCCGCGAGCTCGCCCAGCAGGGCGGCGGGCTCGAGCTGGGCATCCGCCTTCACGACCAGCAGCAGACGGTCGGCGGCGAGCGCCGCCCACTCGCCCGGGGCGCCCGGGGTCACGGAGTAGATGGTCACGGCTGGCTCCTCGTGTGGATGCGGTGCGCGGGTCGGGCGGTCGGGGTCGCGACGCGGGTCACAGCGGGCTCCGCGGATGCGTGTCGTCGAGTTCGAAGGCGCGGTCGCGCTTCTCGGTGCTGAACATCGCGGCGTCGACGAACTCGCCCGACTCCACGACGATCGCGGTCACGTTGTCGCGGCCGCCGGCATCCAGCGCGGCCTGCACGATGCTGTCGGCGAGACCGCGGTCGGGATCGGCGTGGCCCGAGAGCAGCTTCTCGAGGTCGAACATGCCGAGCTCCTTGGTCACCCCGTCGGAGCAGACCAGGAACGTCTGCGCGCCCGCGTAGGGCAGCAGCCAGGCGTCGATCTCGACCTCGTCGGCCGCGCCGAGGGCGCGCGTGATCGTGTTGCGGTCGGGGTGGTGCTCGGCCTCGAGCTGGGTGATGTGCCCGGCGTCGACGAGCTCCTGCACGACCGAGTGGTCGACCGTCAGCTGGCTCAGCGTGCGGCCGTTCCAGCGGTACACCCGCGAGTCGCCGACGTTGAAGACCATCCAGTGCGTCGCGCCGGTCTCGGCGCGCACGACCGCGAGGCCGGTGATCGTGGTGCCCGAGAGCGCTCCGGTGACGGGGTCGCGAAGCTCGCGCACGGCCGTGTTCGCGGCGCGCACGGCGTCGAGCAGCACGGCCGGGGTGACCTCCGCGTCGGCGGGGACCAGCGCATCCAGGGTCTCGATCGCGGTGCGGCTGGCGCGGTCGCCGCGCTCGTGGCCGCCCATGCCGTCGGCGACGACGTAGAGCGGATAGCGGGCGAGCGCCGTGTCCTCGTTGACGCTGCGCACGCGGCCCACGTCGCTGCGCGCGCTCGAGAGCGGGCGCGCGGCGGAGGGGTCGAGGTCGTCGTCGGTCATGATCGCCCGTCCAGTATCCACGAGCCCGCGCTCACGCCGACACTGTCGCCGCGAGTGGACCGGTGCCGCGGCGGCACTTCCACGCGGGATCAGGGCGCGGGAATGTTCCCCGCCCGGGGGCGTCGACCGTCGATGCGCAGCTTGATCAGGCTCGCGCCGACGGCCACCGCCATCGACGCCACGATCACGCCCAGCGACACGAAGGTCGGGATGTCGGGAGCCCACTCGATGTGCTCGCCCCCGTTGATGAACGGCAGCTCGTTCTCGTGCATGGCGTGCAGCACCAGCTTGACCCCGATGAAGGCCAGGATGAACGCGATCCCGTACTTCAGGTACACCAGCTTCTCGACCAGGTCGCCGAGCAGGAAGTACAGCTGGCGCAGCCCCATGAGCGCGAACACGTTGGCGGTGAACACGATGAACGGGCTCTGGGTGATGCCGAAGATCGCCGGGATCGAGTCGAGCGCGAACACGAGATCGGTCGTGCCCAGCGCGATCAGCACGATCAGCACGGGGGTGAACACGCGGCGGCCATCCACGGTGGTGCGCAGCTTGGCGCCCTCGAAGTCGTCGGTGATCGAGATGCGCCGACGCAGGAAGCGGATGAGGCGGTTCTCGGTCTGCTCCTCGTCGTCGTGGTTCGTGAACGCCTGGTTCGCGGCCGTGTAGAGCAGGAACGCGCCGAAGATGTAGAAGATCCAGCTCCACTGCTCGATCACGGCCGAGCCGATGATGATGAAGATGCCGCGCAGCACGAGCGCGATGATGATGCCCACCATCAGCAGCTCCTGCTGGTACTTCCGGGGCACCTTGAACTGGGCCATGATCAGCAGGAACACGAACAGGTTGTCGATCGACAGGCTGTACTCGGTCAGCCATCCGGCGATGAACTGCCCCGCGTGCTCGGCGTCGCCGAGCCAGAGCATGAGGCCGGCGAAGATCAGCGCGAGCGCCACGTAGAAGCCGATCCACAGCGCCGACTCGCGGGTCGACGGAACGTGCGGGCGCTTGAACGCGATGATCACGTCCGCGGTCAGGATCAGCAGCAGCACGATGTACGTGCCGATCTCGAAGGCGGCGGGCAGGGCGAGGGTCATTCAGACTCCGGAGTTCTCTCGGTCGATGCCGGGGTACGGCACGGGGCCGAGAGTCTCTCCCCGCATCCACCCTGCTGGTCACGGCCGCGTGGCCGATCGGTGCAGTGGATGCGTCCGGTCCCGGGGCGACGTCGTCGGCGCCCGTCCTGACGGAAGCGGATGTTCGGGATACTCCCTCTCGCGGGACATATCCTAATGCCCCCGCCGACCAGCCAGGAGACCTGAGGCCCCCATGACCGCGCCGCGCCCCGACTCGACCCCGTCGTACTCCGTCCCGCCCGCCGCCCGCGGACGCGCCGCGACCGCGATCGGCTACTTCATCTTCTTCAGCCGCTGGCTGCAGGCCCCGCTCTACATCGGCCTGATCATCGCTCAGCTCATCTACGTGATCGTCTTCATCGTCGAGCTCTGGCACCTCGCCGAGGAGGTCATCCACGATCCTCTGCACATCGAGGAGGCGACGATCATGCTCGGCGTGCTCGGCCTCATCGACGTGGTCATGATCGCGAACCTGCTGATCATGGTCATCATCGGCGGCTACGAGACCTTCGTCTCGCGCATCGACCTCGACGGCCACCCCGACCAGCCCGAGTGGCTGTCGCACGTCAACGCGAACGTGCTCAAGGTCAAGCTCGCCATGGCGATCATCGGCATCTCGTCGATCCACCTGCTCAAGACCTTCATCGAGGTCGGCGACCTCGGGGCGCCCGGCGCCTCGAGCGACTCGGTCACCGGCGAGAACTACACGAGCGAGGGCGTGTTCTGGCAGGTCATGATCCACCTGACCTTCATCGTCTCGGCGATCGCGCTCGCGCTCATCGACAAATGGTCGCTCAAGCACTCGATCCCGACCGCCGACGGCGGCACCATCTCGGTGCCCGGACCGGCGCCCGAGGTCGGCGCCGCGGGCGTCGCGCTCGGTGCGGCGGGGATCGCGGGTGCGGCCGGCGCCGGCGGCTCGACCCCCGGTGCGCCGGGGTCGCACTGACCTCGCGCTGACCTCGCGCTGTCCTCGCGCTGATACGACGAAGCCCCGCTCCGGATGCTCGGAGCGGGGCTTCTCGTCTGTCTGAGCTGCGTGTCATGCGGGTGCGCAGACAAGGCGAAAGCCCCCGATCAGAACCTGATCGAGGGCTTCAACGGCTGGTGACCCCAGCGGGATTCGAACCCGCGTTACCGCCGTGAGAGGGCGGCGTACTAGGCCACTATACGATGGGGCCGTCACGACAACTGGACGAGTATGACACAGGCGCTGACGGCATTCCAAATCGAGCGGAGCCGCCGCCGCTCGTCGGCGTGTCGGCCGCCATCGCTGGCCTGACGAGGCGCGTCCGCGGCCGCGCGCATCCGCCCCTTCCCCCTGTCGGCGGTCAGTGCTGTCATGGCCTCATGAGCGCAGAGACCACCGCCGTCACGTCGGCCGACGGCACGCCCCTCGCGGTGCAGATCGTCGGCGAGGGGCATCCCCTCGTCATCGTGGGCGGCGCGTTCTCGCGCGGCGCCGACGGAGCGGAGATCGCCGCCCGCGCCGCCGACCGCGGCTTCCGCGTCGCGACCTTCGACCGGCGCTCGCGGGGCGACAGCGGAGACACCGCGCCCTACTCCCCCGACCGCGAGATCGACGACCTGATCGCGGTGATCGGCGCGCTCGGCTCCGGCAGCGACACCTCCGAGACCGCGACCGTCGTCGGGCACTCGTCGGGCGCGATCCTCGCGTTGGCCGCAGCTGCCGCCGGTGCGCCCATCTCGCGGCTCGTGCTGTCGGAGCCGCCGTTCCTGTTCGAGAACCCCTTCGCCGCCGACCTGCCCGAGCGCCTGCAGGCGTTCGTCGACGCCGGCGAGCCCGGGGATGCGGTGGTGACGTTCCAGCGCGAGGGCGTCGGCCTGCCCGACGAGATGATCGAGCAGATCCGACAGTCGCCGATGTTCGAGGCGCTGCTGCCGATGGCCCAGTCGACCGTCTACGACGCGACGATCGCGCTGACCTTCGCCGTGCCGACGCCCGAGATGCTGAACGTCGGCGTGCCGGCGGTGATCGTGCGCGGCGAGCAGACCTTCCCGGTGCTCATCGCCGCCGCCGATCGTCTCGCGACGCTCATGCCCCAGCACCGCCTCGTGATCGAGCCGCGCTTCCTGAACCACCGCGCCGACCCCGAGGCGCTCGCCGACCTGCTGGCGGCGCTGCGCGCGGAGTGAGCCGGGCCCCGTCTAGGCGAGCACGCGCAGGGCGCCGGGCACGACCTCGACGTCGATGGGCAGCGGGGCGACGCGCTCCCCGTCGGCGTAGGCCACCACATCCGCCTCGATGCGCACCCGCTTGGCGGGGTAGATCGCGACGCGCTTGTCGCGCACGTGCGTGCCCTTGAACACCGAGGGGAAGAGCTTGAGGAAGCCGAGGCGCGAGAGCGGCTGTACGACCGCGACGTCGAGCATCCCGTCGTCGACCTTCGCGTCGGGCGTGAGCTTCATGCCGCCGCCGAGCGAGATCGCGTTGCCGATCGCGACGAGGCTCGCCGGCGTCTCGAGCACGCGCCCGTCGATCTCGAGCCGATAGCTGATCGGCTTCAGTTTCAGCAGCTCGATCAGCATCGCCAGGATGTAGCGGCTCGCGCCCTTCGGGTGGCGCAGGTGGTTGGCGCGCTCGTTGACGATCGCGTCGAAGCCGGCGCTGAGCATGCACGCGAACCACTTCTCGGTCGCGGCGCCGGTCTTCGCGTCGGCGAAGCGCATCACGGCCGCGTCGATCGTGCGCGGCGGGCGGCGCAGCGCCGCATCCAGGTGCCGGATGGCCGCCTCGGTGTCGTCGTGCGGGATGCCGAGTCCGCGCGCCATGTCGTTGCCGGTTCCCGAGGGCACGAGTCCCATGGGCACCTTCGTGCGCGCCAGCAGGTTCGCGGCCAGGTTGACCATGCCGTCGCCGCCGACCACGACGAAGGCGTCGGGCTTCGAGCGGATCGCGCGCTCGGCCGAGGCGATCAGCTGCTCGAAGTCGGGCTCGGTCAGCGAGGTCACGTCGTGCCCCGAGGCGCGCAGCGTCTGCACCAGGGCGGGGCCGACCGTCGACTTCGCGCCGAACGAGGCGCTCGGGTTGATCGCCACGATCACGCGGCGCGGGCGGGCATCCTCGCGAGACATGCCTCGCATCATGGCAGACGGCCGCGGCGCTCCGGCGGCGCCGCGCTCCCCCAGTGCGGGGCGCGGGAAGGCGCGCTTAGGCTCGGGGCGTGGCGAGCGAACGGCACGGGCTCCGGCGCAGCGGCGTCGACGAGGCCGCACGCGAGCGCCTCATCGCGAGCCACGTGCGCCTCGGGATGGACGGGCTGCTGCGCGAAGGCCGCCGCGACGCGGGGCCTGCCGGCCAGCTCGCCGGGATGCTGCGCGCACTGCGCGACCTCGGCGAGCGCCGCCCGGGCCTCGGCGAGCACCACCCCGCCCGCGGCTCGACTTCCGTATCCGGCGCGGCGCGCATCCCGCGGCCCCGGCGCATGTCGCGCATCCGCTCGCAGGCGCCCGCCGCCGTGCAGACGCTGCGCTGGAGCCTCGTCGACGACGCGAGTCAGCGCTGGTGGCCGCAGGGCATCGAGGTTCGTCCGGTGCGCGGCGACGTGCTGCTGGTCAGCTGGTTCGCGCAGCAGCGCCGCGGCACGAGCCAGGGCGCCCGCGTGAGCGTGATCGACCTGCGCGCGCGGCGACCGCGCTACTGGCACGTGCTGCTCGTCGAGGCGACGAGCGACGGCATCGACGCCGAACCGGATGCCGTGCACGGCGCGGGCTCGGCCGCCGCGCCCGCCGAGCCGGCCGCAGCCACATCCCGCATCTCCTCGGTCGAGGTGCACGCCGGCGGCATCGCCTGGACCGGCGACCGGCTGCTCGTCGCGGCATCGGGCGGCGGCATCCGCGAGTTCCGGCTGGGCGATCTGCTGCTGCTCGACGCCGAGACCGCGCGGCGCGAGACCTACGGCCACCGCCTGGTGCTGCCTCAGCATCGTTCCTACGCGTCGCTCGGCGCGCGCGGGCGGCTGCGCTTCTCGTTCCTCTCGCTCGAGAGCGGCGGGAGCTCGGGCGGCGGCAGCAGCGACAGCAGCAGCAGCGATGCCGGCGAGGGCCGCGCCCACCTCGTCGCGGGCGAGTTCTCGAACACCGAGGCCGGCGGGCGCCTGCTGCGCCTCCCCCTCGACGACGCCGCCCTGCTCGACGGCTGCGGCGGCGACGCCGGCGACGAGCCCGACCGCATCCCGATCGACGAGGTGCACGCCTCGGGTCTGCGCGGGCTGCAGGGCGCGGTCGTCGTCGACGGCACCTGGATGCTCACCTCGACCAACGGCGACCGCCGCCGCGGAGACCTCTGGGTCGGCTCCCCCGACACGGGCTTCGAACGTCATCGCGAGGTGCTGCCGTCGGGCCCCGAAGACATCGCGGTCGACCGCGCGCGCCACCGCCTGTGGACGCACAGCGAGTGGCCGTGGCGCCGCCGCGTCGTCGCCCTCGACCTCGACCGGTGGATGCGCGGCGCGCGCCCCGGGGCGCGCCGAACCTGAGCGCCCGACGTGCCCGCCGCACGGGCGTCGGCGCCGGGCGATAGCGTCACCGCATGAAGCTGACGAAGTTCGAGCACTCCTGCCTGGTCCTCGAGAAGCACGGCGAGAAGCTCGTGATCGATCCCGGCAACTTCACGACCCCGCTCTTCGATCTGCCGGGGGTCGTCGGCATCGTCATCACGCACGAGCACCCCGACCACTGGACGCAGCAGCAGGTCGAGCGGGTGCTCGAGCTGAACCCGGATGCGCCGGTCTACTCCACGACGGCCGTGGCCGAGCAGGCGACCGGCTTCGACGTGATCATCGCGAAGCCGGGCGACGTCGCCCAGGTCGGGCCGTTCGAGCTGAGCTTCCACGGCGGGCGGCACGCGATCATCCACTCGTCGATCCCGCAGATCGACAACGTCGCGGTGCTGGTCGACGGCACCCTGTTCCATCCGGGCGACTCGTTCACGGTGCCCGAGGTCGAGATCGACACCCTGGCGGTGCCGGTCAGCGCGCCGTGGCTGAAGATGGCCGAGTTCATGGACTACGTGCTCGAGGTGAAGCCGAAGCGCACCTTTCCCATCCACGAGATGATCTACTCCCAGGCCGGCAATGCGCTCGCACAGGACCGCCTGGCCGGCATGACGAAGCAGGTCGGCGGCGAGTCGTTCGTGCTGCAGCCGGGCGAGTCGATCGACCTGTAACCCGGGCCCGCGGCACGCGCCCCCCAACGGGGCACACTCGAACTGGGACTGCTCATACCCCGCGCGCGAGGCGCACTGTGTCACCGTGAGCGCATCCGACCCGACCCTGGCATCCGTGGTGGACGCCGTCGTCGCGTCGGTGCTCGAACCGGCGCGGCCGGCTGTCGTGGTGCCCAGCGGTGCGACCCTGCCCGGCGAGGCCGCGCCCGTCTCGGCCCTCGCGCACGCGAACGGCGGCGCGGCGGGTCTGGTGCTCGGGTCGACCCCGGATGCGCCGCTCACGCCGGCCGACGGCTCCGCTCTCGCCGACGCGGTCTCCGACTCCGACGCCCGCTCCAACGGACCGGCCGCGATCGTCTTCGCGACGCTCTCGCTCACACTGGGCATCGCGGCCGCCGCGTTCTCGGCGATGCAGGGCGCGACCTACGTCGCGGCCGGCGCCGGCTTCGTCGGCATCATCGCGGGCCTCATCGTGCTCTCGCGCCGACGCGGACGCGGCGAGGCCGTCGCCCTGTTCGGCGCGACCCTCTCGTTCTCGGCGATCGCGCTCGCGGCGATCTTCGGCTACACCTCGGCGCCGATCGCGGCGGATGCGGCCCTCGCCGACACCGGACGCAGCGCCGCCTCGATCACCGATGCCGGCGCGGGCGCCGACGCCCCGGCCGCGCCCGTCTTCGGGCAGACCGTGCACGTGGGCGACTTCGACGTCACCGTGTCGGCCCCGGCGGAGTTCGAGCCCTCGCGGCGCGCGAGCGGCGACGAGCAGTCGGCGCAGCGCGTCGTGACCGTCACGGCGACGAACACCGGCTCGAAGAGCACCGAGCTCGACCTGGTCATCTCGGCCTCGGCGGGCGGCGCCGCGACGACGCCGATCATCGACAGCGCCCTCGGCCTCAGCGCCGGCCGCACCGGCGTCGTCGAGCCCGGCGAGAGCGCGACCTTCCGCCTCGCCTACTCGACGGACGCGCCCGACTCGCTGGCCGTGCGGATCGCGTCGGGCTTCGACGCGGTCACCGTCGGCTGACGGCCCGCTGACGAGCCGGCGACGTCGCCGGTCGACCCCCGGTCGACGTCGCGCCTCAGGATCGGCGTCGACGCCGATCGCGCAGCGCCGCGATCACGATCTGCGCCGCCGACACGGCGACGAGCACCGCGAACAGCAGGTTCGCGACGAGAGGCGGCAGTCCGAAGGCGAGTGCGACGCCGGGGAACGACGCTGCCACCGCGGCGACGCCCACGACGAGCCCGTCGACCGGGCGCACCAGGTGCGCCCGCACGTTCGCGATCGTGCCCGACAGCGCGGTGAGGATCATCGCCGCGAGCGAGGTGCCTTTGGCCAGCAGGTCGTTCGCGCCGAACAGCGCGATCAGCACCGGCACGACCAGGATGCCGCCGCCGATGCCGAAGAGACCCGAGGCGATGCCCATCACGAGCCCGACGGCGATCAGCCCGAGCGCGCTGAACGGGGTGATCGCGAGCTCGCCGCCGCGGGCGGGCACCTCGAGCAGGGTGCGCACGGCGACGACCGCCAGGAGAGCCACGAAGAGCCAGCGCAGCCAGCCGAGCGGCAGACGGCGCAGCAGTCGCGAGCCGAGCTGCGCGCCGACGATGCCGCCGACGCCGATCAGCGCGGCGCCGACGAGCTGCACCTGCCCGCCGATCCCGTAGCTGATCGTGCCCGCGATCGCGGTCGGCACGATCGCCGCGAGCGAGGTCGCGGCCGCGCGGCGCTGGTCGAAGCAGAGCACGGTCGTGAGCAGCGGCACCATGACGATCCCGCCGCCGACGCCGAACAGCCCCGACAGGAAACCGCCGATCAGGCCGACGGCCAGGAGGCCGATCCAGCGGCGCGCGGGCGACACCGCGGCAGTCTCGGGGGTCACGGGCGACATCATCACCAGCCTGGCAGACGCGACCGCCTCGCGCGGGCACGCCGCCGATGTCGGATGCCGGACCGGAATCCGGGCAAAGAAAAACGGCCCCGTCGGGGCCGTGATCTTCGAGCTGGAACTTGCTGGGGTACCTGGACTCGAACCAAGAACAACGGTACCAGAAACCGCCGTGTTGCCAATTACACCATACCCCAAGGCATCCGGAACAAGCCGGGCCGAGGAATCACTTTACCCTACGCCGGAGCCGCCGCCGACCACGGGCCGGATGCCCGGGCGCGTCGGCGGGGACGGCACCGGTCCAGCCTGACCGGCAGCGCAGGCCGGCAGGCCAGGCCTGCAGCCCAGGCCGGCGGCGCGGCAGGTCAGCGACTCAGAGCAGCGACTTTGTGTGCCACACGGTCTTCGTCTCGGTGAACGCGCGGATCCGCTCGATCGACGGCGTCGCCGCATCCGGACCCTGCTCGGGCCAGGAGACGCGCGTGACGCTCTCGGCGGCCGCCTGCTCGAGCGCGGGCCAGTCGAGCTCGCCCGCGCCGACCAGGTCGAGCGCATCCACGTCCTGGTGAGAGGCGAGCCACGGCGCGATCTCGGCCGGCGAGCCCGTCAGCACGTTGACGACGCCGCCGGGCACGTCGCTCGTCGCGAGCACCTCGCCCAGGCTGATCGCCGAGAGCGGGAAGCGCTCGCTCGCCACGACGACGACCGTGTTGCCGGTCACGAGGGCCGGGGCGACCGCGCTGACCAGGCCGAGCAGCGACGAGTCCTGCGGGGCGATCACGGCGACGACGCCCGTCGGCTCGGGCGCCGAGATGTTGAAGTACGGGCCGGCGACCGGGTTGGCGTTGCCGGCGACCTGGGCGTACTTGTCGCACCAGCCCGCGTACCAGACCCACCGGTCGATGGCCTCGTCGACCTGCGCCGTCGCCGCGGCGCGCGAGACGCCCTCCTGCGCGACGATCTCGTCGACGAACTGCGCGTGACGGCCCTCGAGCACCTCGGCGACCCGGTAGAGCACCTGGCCGCGGTTGTAGGCGGTCGCACCGGCCCAGCCGCCGGTCGCGCCGCGCGCGGCGACAACCGCATCCCGCGCGTCTTTCCGCGAGGCGAGCGAGGCGTTGGCGAGGAACTCCCCCGCCGGCGTCGCGACCTCGTAAGTGCGGCCCGACTCGCTGCGCGGGAACTTGCCGCCGAGGTAGAGCTTGTAGGTCTTGGGCACGGTGAGACGGGTCACTTCGCGGCCTTCCGAGTCGAGGTCTTCGCGGGCTTGGCGGCGGCCTTCGCGGCCGGCTTGGTCACGGTCTTCGCGACCGCCTTCGCCGCGCGCTTCACCGCGGGCCGGGCCGTCGTGGTCGCGCCGGATGCCGCATCCAGCGCCGCCTGCGACCGCGCCGGAGCCGGAGCATCCGCCGCCTGCAGGTAGGCGCCGATGCCCTGGCGGCCGCCCTCGCGGCCGTAGCCCGACTCCTTGTAGCCGCCGAACGGCGACGCCGGGTCGAACTTGTTGAAGGTGTTCGACCAGATCACGCCGGCCTTGAGCTTGTCGGCGAGCGCCAGGGTGCGCGATCCCTTCTCGCTCCAGATCCCTGCCGAGAGACCGTAGGGCGAGTTGTTCGCCTTCGCGACCGCCTCGGCGGGCGTGCGGAAGGTCAGGATCGACAGCACGGGTCCGAAGATCTCGTCACGGGCGACCGTGTTCGAGGTCGCGACGTTGGTCAGCAGCGTCGGGCGGAACCAGAATCCCTCGCTCGGCAGCTCGCAGTCGGGGCTCCACGCCTCGGCGCCCTCGGCGATCCCCGCCTCGGTCAGCGCCGTGATGCGCTGCAGCTGCTCGGCCGAGTTGATCGCGCCGACGTCGGTGTTCTTGTCGAGCGGGTCGCCGACGCGCAGCGTGCGCATCCGCTCGCGCAGTCGCTCGACGACCTCGTCGTGCACGCTCTCCTGCACGAGCAGGCGGCTGCCCGCGCAGCACACCTGCCCCTGGTTGAAGAAGATGCCGTTGACGATGCCCTCGATCGCCTGCTCGAGCGGCGCGTCGTCGAAGACGATGTTCGCGCCCTTGCCGCCGAGCTCGAGCGTGAGCTTCTTGCCCTGGCCGGCGATCGTCTGGGCGATGCGCTTGCCGACGGCGGTCGAGCCGGTGAAGGCGACCTTGTCGACACCGGGATGCGCGACCAGAGCCGCGCCGGTCTCACCCGCACCCGTGACGATGTTGACGACACCCGCCGGCAGGTCGGCCTGCTGCAGGATCTCGGCGAAGATCAGCGCCGTCAGCGGCGTCGTCTCGGCCGGCTTGATCACGACCGTGTTGCCCGCGGCGAGAGCCGGCGCGATCTTCCAGGCCAGCATCATCAGCGGGAAGTTCCACGGGATCACCTGCGCGGCCACGCCGAGCGAGCGCGGCGCCGGCCCGAGGCCCGCGTGGTCGAGCTTGTCGGCCCAGCCCGCGTAGTAGAAGAACCAGGCCGCGACGGTCGGGATGTCGAAGTCGCGGGTCTCCTTGATCGGCTTGCCGTTGTCGAGGCTCTCGGCCACCGCGAGCTCGCGGGCGCGCTCCTGCACGAGCCGCGCGATGCGGAACAGGTACTTGCCGCGGTCGCGCCCGCTGAGGCGCGACCAGGTGCCGTCGTAGGCGCGCCGGGCGGCGGCGACCGCGCGGTCGATGTCGCCCGCATCCGCCGTCGCGACGGTCGCGATGCGTCGGCCCGTCGCCGGCGAGATCGTGTCGAAGGCGGCGCCGCCGCCGCCGACGAACTCGCCGTCGATGAAGAGGCCGTAGGCGTCTTTCAGCTTCAGGACCGACGTCGACTCCGGCGCCGGGGCGTATTCGAGAAAGCTCATGGTGTTCCTGTTCTGCGTCGTCAGTCGTCGCGTCGTCGCGAGCCGGTCAGTCGATCGTCACGTAGCTCGGCCCGCTGTAGCGGCCCGTCGTGAGCTTCTGCCGCTGCAGCAGCACGTCGTTCAGCAGCGACGACGCCCCGTAGCGGAACAGGTGCGGCACCAGCCACTCCTCCCCCAGCGTCTCGGCGACCGTCACGAGGTACTTGATCGCATCCTTCGAGGTGCGGATGCCGCCGGCCGGCTTCACGCCGATCTTCTCGCCCGTCCAGCGGTGCCAGTCGCGCACGGTCTCGAGCATGAGCAGCGTGACCGGCAGCGTCGCCGCCGGGCTGACCTTGCCGGTCGAGGTCTTGATGAAGTCGCCGCCCGCGAGGATCGCCAGCACGGAGGCGCGGCGCACGTTGTCGTAGGTGTTGAGCTCGCCGGTCTCGAGGATCACCTTGAGGTGCGCGTAGCCGCCGTCCGCCTTGCGGCAGGCGTCCTTCACCGCGACGATCTCGTCGAAGACCTGGCCCCAGCGCCCCGAGAGGAACGCACCGCGATCGATGACCATGTCGATCTCGTCGGCGCCCGCGGCCACCGCATCCCGGGTGTCGGCCAGCTTCACCGCACGGGATGCGCGGCCGCTCGGGAACGCCGTCGCCACCGCCGCGACGCTCACGAGTCCCTGGTCGGGGTCGCCGTGCGCGGCGCCGAGCGCCTCGACCGCGTGCGGCACCATGTCGCCGTACACGCACACCGCGGCGACGCGCGGCGTCGTCAGGTCGCTCGCGTCGGGCACCAGCGCCTTCGCGACGAGCGAGCGCACCTTGCCCGGGGTGTCGGCGCCCTCGAGCGTCGTCAGGTCGATGAGCTCGATGATGCGGTCGAGCGCCCACGCCTTCGAGCTGGTCTTGATCGAGCGGGTGCCGAGGCCGGCGGCCCGCTGCTCGAGGCCCACCGCATCCACACCGGGCAGGCCCTCGAGGTAGCCCTTCAGGGCCGATTCGCTGACGTCGCCGCCGAGGATGTCGACCGCCCGCTGCGCGGGGGCGACGGCTCGCTCCAGGGTCATGGATGCTCTCCCTCTCTTCGAGCGGTGGTGTGCCGCTCGGTGCGGAGCCGCGGCAGCGCGGCCTCCGCCTTCCAGGATGCCATGGGCCGGCGACGCGCGAGTCGCCGACCCCGCCGGGCGGCGACACCGACGGCCGGCGACGCCGGAAGCCCTGATCGGATCGGGAGAGCCCGCGCGGCCCGGTAGATTCGGGGGCGTGAGTCACCCCGAGCCCCGCCGTGTTCTCGGCTGGCCGGTCCGCACGGTCGTGATCACGGCCGCGGCGGCGCTCGTCGTGCTGATCGTCGCGATCGTCGTGGCGCGCTGGTGGCGCGGCACCGACGCCGGCGCGTCGTTCCTCTCCGCGTTCCCCGGCGAGGTCGAGCCCGCCGCCGGCACCCCGGTCGGATTCCCGGCCTGGCTCAACTGGTCGCACGGGCTCAACGCCTTCTTCCTGCTGTTCATCGTGACGTCGGGGCTCCGCATCCGCGCGAAGCAGCGACCTCCCGCGTTCTGGACCCGCGACCCGGAGCGCTTCCCGAAACTCAAAGGCAAGCCGGGGCGCCTCAGCATCCATGTCTGGTGGCACCTGGTCGTCGACTCGCTGTTCGTGCTGAACGGCCTCGTCTTCGTCGTGCTGCTCTTCGCGACGGGCCAGTGGATGCGCGTCGTGCCGCTGAGCTGGGATGTGGTGCCGAACGCCTTGTCGGCGGGCGTGCAGTACCTCTCGCTCGACTGGCCAGCGCACCACGGCTGGACGAACTACAACAGCCTGCAGCAGCTCAGCTACTTCGCGACGGTGTTCCTGGCCGCGCCGCTGGCGCTGCTGACCGGCCTGCGCCTCTCGCCCGGCTGGCCGGCGAGCTGGAAGCGGGCGACCGGCATCCTCGGCGATCTGTTCGCCCGCCGGGTGCACGCTCTCGTGCTCTGGTACTTCGTCGCGTTCACGATCGTGCACGTCGGGCTCGTGATGACGACGGGGGCGCTGCGCAACCTCAACACGATGTACGCCGCCCGCGACGCCGACGACGCCGTCGGGCTGATCGTCTTCGTCGTGTCACTGCTGCTGGTCGTCGGCGCCTGGTTCCTGCTCGGACCGGGACGCGTCATCGCGATCGCGAAGCGCACCGGCACCGTGCGCGAGATGCCGGCGCCGAAGAAGCCCTGACGGCCTCCCGCGCCGCGCTCTCACTCCGTCACGCACTCACGCCCTCAGGCGCGGTCGTGCAGCGTCACCTGGTAGCCGTCGAGGTCGACGAAGGCGAAGGTGCGACCGAACGGGCCGTCGAACGGGGCGGTGACGATCATGTGCCCGTCGGCGACCAGGGCGTCGTGGATGCTCTGCACGTCGTTCGCGTGCATCCAGATGGCGGCGCCGATGCCAGGCTGCGCGACGGCGTCGAGGTCGGTACCCGGGGTCAGGTCGCGCAAGGCGAACGCGATCGGCTGCGTCGCGAAGACCACCGCATGCGGCGGCCCGGCCGGCGAGCGCACGAGGCCGAGGTACTTCTCGTAGAAAGCCTGCGCGGCGTCGAGGTCACGCACCTGCAGGGAGAGGAAGTCGGGTCCGGTGACGGGCATGATGCTCCTTCGATTCGTGTCAGTTAGTTGACACAATCATGTCATGTCAGACTCCTGACATGAACGCTGCGGATGCGGGAATCGACCTCGAGAACTCGCTCGGCTACGCACTCAAGGAGGCCTCGAGCGCGCTGCGGGCCGCGATGGAGGACGCCCTGCGCCCCCTCGGCATGACGATCACGCATTACTCGTGCCTCGAACTGCTCGCGCAGCGCCCCGGGATGTCGAACTCCGAGCTCGCGCGCGGCGCCTTCGTCACCCGGCAGTCGATGAACGTGCTGCTGCAGTCGCTCGAGCGCGCCGGCGCCGTCACCCGGCCCACGGACGCGCACGTCGGCAAGACCCAGCCGGCGCAGCTGACCGACTCCGGTCGCGCCGCCCTGATGGAGGCGAGCGCCGCGGTCCGTGCGGTGGAACTGCGGATGCTCGGCAGCCTAGGCGACGAGCAACGCGAGAGCGCACTCCGCGCACTGCGGAGCATGATCGTGGCGCTTCGCGTCCGCTGAATCGGCTCGCGGCTCGCGGCTCGCGGCTCGCGGCCCGCGGCTCCCAGAGCCCGCTCCGCGGAGGCCGATGAATCCCAGCGCGCGCTGATTAAACAGAAGAAGCCCACCCGGCTTGCGGGTGGGCTTCTTCTGAAAGAAGTCCGGCGGTGTCCTACTCTCCCACGAGGT
>NZ_VHQH01000036.1:405576-544133 GCF_006517535.1 Schumannella sp. 10F1B-5-1 | reverse complement strand
ACGACCCGATGCTAGGACTCCACCGAACCCGGGACAGGTCATCTCCGCGCTGATCTCGCACCCGCCATCGAGAACGCCGGGACATGAGCACCCAGACCACCAGCACCGCGACGCAGTGGCTTGCACCCACGGTGCGCGCGGTGCAAGCAGTGCTGAATCGCCGATCGACCCGGATGCGCCGATGTCGATCGACGACACGGCTGATCTGCACCAAGCCGGCACCGTGCGCCTGTATCGGAGCATCGTCGCCGGCGACCTGGACACCGTGCAGGTGGACGGCCGGGATCACCTGACCCGGCGCGCGCTCGAGACGCAATTCCGCCGGGCGCCGAAGCCGCTGCCCGAGGGGCAGGATACGATCCGCCAGCACGCCGAGCGCATCGCCGCCGAGGCGCCGCCGCTGAGCGACGAGCAGCGTCAGCTGACCATCCGCGCGTTCCGCAGCATCCCGGACCAGAGAGCACGTTGAGCCGGCCACCTCACGCCGTCGCCCGCTTGAGCTAAACGCGCGCGCGTATCACCGGCAGGTGCTCGCCGCATGTCGGCGCTTCGCCCTACTGACCAAATCTCACGTCATCGGTAGCGTTCCCACCGCATCAAACCGATCGACCCTGGGAGGTCATCATCCGCACCACCGCAATCAAGCTCGGGCTCGGACTCGCGCTTGCCACTTCGCTCTCGCTCGCATCCGTGAATGTCGCCAACGCGGCTCCGGACGAGGCCAAAGCACTGGAGTCCACCGCCACGGCGGCGGTCCCCGACCACGTCGAGGATCCTGGCGCTGCGCTGACGCTCGCCTCCGCCGGCCGCGGCACCGTCGCGGCGAGCGACACCAGCGCCGTCAGCCTGCCGGCCACCGCCGACGGCACGATCGCCCTCAGCGCGATCGACGGCGGCAACCTCGTCAGCACGGGTCTCACCATCGGGCTGCCGGACAACGCAGCCTACGGCTCTGCCCGCACCACCCCGACGTCGGCGAGCTACGAGGGCGACCGCGCCTCGAGCGTGGCTCAGCCCTTCGCCGATGGCCTGCGCATCAGCACGATCATCCAGAACGCCGAGTCCCCCGGGAGCTACAGCTACGCGCTGCCCGAGGACATCACCCCGGTGCTCCTCGCCGACGGCTCGGTCAAGCTCGCCGCCACCTTCGTCGGCGAGGCCGCCGACGAGAGCGTGACTATCGAGTTCGGCACGGTCGCTCCCGCGTGGGCGACCGACGCCAAGGGCAATGCCGTTCCGACGCATTACGAGGTCGACAAGGGCGAACTGCGCCAGGTCGTCGACTTCACCGCCGACACCGCCTTCCCGGTCGTCGCCGACCCGACGTTCTGGTGGGGGTGGAACGCGTTCGTCTCGAACAGCGTCCACCACAAGCTCGCGAACCTGCTCGCGATCGGTGCTGGAACCGCTGCGGTCGCAGCCGTGCTGGTCGGCCTGATCCCGAACGCCTACGTGCAGACTGCGTCGAAGATGGCCGTCGCCATGATCGGAGTCGGGGTGGCGCTGTTCAACGGCTGCAACGCGAACGGACGCGGCGTGATCCTCGGCTGGACGTACCTGGCCGGCGGCATCCCGCCGCAGCTCGCACCCTGGTGGGTGCGGCAGGGCTACTTCTGCCTGCCCCAGTAGCCACGCTGCCCACACTGCGGCGTCGAGCGGGCCTCGCCTCGAGTCCTGCTCGACCCGGTGACGTAACCTGCATCGAGGAGGTGCTCACGTTGTCTTCTGTCATCGTCTCACTCGTCGTCGCTGCACTGGTCGCCGGATCCGTGATCGCGAACCGACGCCGGGGTGAGCGTTCTCGGCTCCTTCTGGCGCTCGCGATCGCCGCCCTCGTCGTAGCCCTCGCCGCTGTCGTGCTGGAGATCTCCGGCACAGCCTCGTGGCTCACGATCGCGGCGACGCTGCTCGCTGCGTTGCTGGCCGTCGCGGCAGTCACCTACGAAGGGCTGCGTCTGCTGATGCGCAGCCCGGAGCCCAGCGACCAGACCTGATCCACCGGATCGAGCAGAGCCCCTGCAGCGACGCTGCAGGGGCTCTCTGCGTCTCACAGCGCTCGTGTCGCGCGGCGCTCGAGATCGACTGCAACGACGCTGTTGACGTGAATGACGTCATTGGCTCCATTGGTGCCATTGACTCCAATGGCGCTATTGACGCGATTCGCGCTACTGACGTCGACCGCAACCGGCTCCACTTCCGTCGACGACGGTGCTCGGACGTACTCTCATCCCGCACGGGCCAGCGCTGATGTTCGACGGGCGGACCCGCCTGGCGGCTCTCTCGCGCGTCCTCGCCGGCAATCGGCAGGGAGAAGCTGATCCGCGCGGATGCGCTCGCCCAGGTCGGCAGCAGACGCTTCATCGGGTACCTCCCGCAGACGCGCCTCGCCGCCGAGGTGATCTGGGAGATGTACCGCGCCAGAAAACAGCGAGCTCTCGCGGAACGCAGTCGATCCGCAGGGCCGCGCAGATCCAGCACCCCAGTTCGGAGCGATCGCCGGGGCGATCCTGCGCGGTTCGACGGCGAGCCGCACGGCACAGCTGGACCGCGCATGCCGGAGGAACCGCGGTGGCATCCGGTCCTCGCCACCCGAGAGTCGCCGACCGGCACCTGGACCCTCGTCGCTCCCGACAGTCGCGAGTACGGCCGCGTGCAGATCCTGCGGCGAGGTCCCGCCGCAGAGGCGAGCCTGCCCGCGCAGGTTGGGCCGGCTGCGCAGCAGGTCGTCTACGGCGCCTGAAAGCTGCCGTCCGCCGAGCACCTCGGCACCTGGAGAACTCTCCTGGAGGCGGTGTTCGCTGTGCATGCTGCGTTTGTGGACGCGCACGGCCTGGCGCTGCTGCCGCCGGTCACGCCCGCGGCGCACGTACGGCTCGGCGACGAGCCGCCTCCGCGACGGTACTGAGCTACGAGCCCAGAGCACGGCGCCGCCTGCGCCAGTGCTGACAGATCTTTGGATACTGCGGTGCCCATCGGCTTCTGAATCGCCCGTCATCAGGCGCCGTGGGGAGTCTCCAGATACTGGATCTCACGAGCGCGAGCTCGGTCGGCGCGGCGCTCGACCGCGTCGGCATCGCGTGGAGCTGTAACGCCGACGGCGACATCCTGGTGCGCCTTCGCCGGCCCGAACCGCAGTGGATCGACGCGGTGTTCTACGAGATCACTCCCGGCTACTCGATACGAGGCGAGTTCCTCGATGCGACCACCGTCGAGGAACCGGACGGGACCACCCGCTGGGAGGTCTCGCCGTACGGCCCGGCCCCGACGGGGCTGACGCAGCGGATCGCCAACCTGTACGTCATGCCGAAGCCTGAGGGCCTCGGCGTTCAGGCTCACGGATCGATCGAAGGCCTGCCTCCGGCGCGACCGATCCGCATCAAGCTCATCCCGGGGCGACCGCAGATCGACAGGATCGAGCCGAACTACCCCGGACTCGTCGGCAGGGGCGACAGCAACGGCTTCTGGATCGGAAGCGGTATCCAGGGGTCTCGTATGGAGGACGCAGAGCTGCTCCACTTCGTGCAGATGATGTTCCAGGCCTCGATGCTCATGTTCGACGGCGAGTTCACCGGCTGGGTTCAGATTCCTGAGGGTTGAATGCAACCGATCTCGCCCAATGGCGGAGGTCTCGCGCGAGAACGAGCCGATCGGAAGGGATGATCTGCTCACTTCTGGCATGCATGTCGTTCAACGAAGTTCGCTGGTCTCAGAACCCGAGTTGCAGCACGAGGATGCCGGGGAAGATCGCGAAGAGGACCGTGATCGGGAGGATCAGGAAGACCAGAGGCACGAGCATCGCGACCTCCTTCTTGCCCGCCGACTCGATCAGGGCGCGCTGAGCGTCGCCGCGCACATCCTGAGCCTGCGCGCGCAGCACCTCGACGAGCGGGGTTCCGCGGTCGAGTGCGGGGACGAGCTGGTCGACCGTGCGGGAGAAGGCGGCCACGTCGAGCGTGCGGGCGGCGCCCGACAGGGCGGTGGTGAGCGGGATGCCGCTGTTGACCTCGGCGATCACCCGCCCGAGCTCGGTCGCCAGCTCGCCGTTGCCGGTGCGCGCGACGCGGCGGAGCGCATCGCTGAGGCTCTCGCCCGCCGCCAGGGCGAGCGTGAGGAACTCGAGCACGGTCGGCAGCTCCTCGGCGATCCGCTGGCCCCGGCGCCGTGCGGCGCGGGCGAGCAGCTGCTCGGGCGCGAGCAGGCCGAGTGCCGCGCCCACCACGACGATCGCGGCGCCGAGCACGAGCGGCAGCGTGCCCACCCGCAGACCCCAGGCCGCGACCAGCACGCCGAGTCCGGCGCCGCCGAGCGCCGCGAGCAGCTGACGCGACCGGAACGCCTCGACCCCGTCATCGCGGCCCGCCTGGCGCAGGCGCGCGGCGATCACCTCGTCGCCGCCCAGGATGCGCGACACGGCGTCGCGAGCAGGGCGCCCGACCGCTCCGGCGAGAGCGCCGAAGACCGGGCTGGGCTCGGCCGGACGCCGGGCGATCAGCTCGCGTGCCTCGGCGGACACATCGAGCACGAAGGGGGCGACCCGCTCTGCGAGGCGCGGGCCGCGCATCCGGGGCACGAGGCTCGACAGCGTCCACAGCCCGAGTCCGAGCAGGATGCCGACCGGCACCGCCCACGCGATCGCGGGACTCACGAGAACCACCGCTTCTCCTCGGGGAGCCGACCGACGGCGAGCATGAGCCGGTAGGCGACGATCGACACGAGGAAGCCGCCGACCAGCAGCGCGGCGCCGAGCGGCGAGTCGTAGGCGCGCGCCGCCTCGGGGCGGGTCGCGAGGAGCAGGAGCACGATCCACGGCGCGGCGACGCCGAGCCGTGCCGCGTTCTTCACCCAGCCCTGACGTGCTTCGACCTCGGATCGCAGCGCGGCATCCTGGCGCAGGTAGGCCGCGAGCCCCCGCAGCACGGTCGTGAGCTCGGTGCCGCCGACCTCGCGCGCCATGCGCAGCGTCTCGACGATGCGATCGGCGACCGGGTCGGCGAGGCGATCCTTCAGCCCGTCGAAGGCGACGCCGAGGTCGCCGGTGGCCTGCAGCTCGCGATCGGCGGCCGCGAATGCCGCGCGCGTGGGCGCGGGTCCGCTGCGGCCGAGCTCGGCCAGCGCCTCGGGCAGGGACATCCCCGCGCGCACCGCCGACACGAGGTTGTCGACCACATCCGGCCAGACGACGCGCGTCGCACGACGCCGCCGCCGTGCGCGCCAGCCGAGCAGCACGAGCGGGAGCACCGCACCGACGAGCGCGCCGACGGCCGCGAGGGCCGGCACCGGAGCGAGCGCGAACACGACGGCACCGCAGGCGATGCCGCTGAGCGCGCACAGCACGATCATGACGATCGGCGACAGATCGCCGAGTCCCGCCTGCACGAGACGCTCGCGCAGCGCCCGCGCGGCCCGCGACGGCTCGCGCGGCGCGCTGGGCTCCCGCGCGGGCCAGAGCAGCGGCGACGCGATCAGCACCAGCCCGGCGCCGAGCAGGAGCCCGAGTGCGATCGTCATCGCGCGACGCCCATCAGAGCCCGCGGATCGAGTCCGTGGCGGGCGAACTTCTCGGCGCGGGCGGGAGGCTCGCCGGTCGGCGAGAGCTCTCCGGCCACGGTGCGGAACAGCGGTGTCGACGGCACGGTCGCCCCGATCACCGAGCCGGTCGGCGCGACGATCTCGGCGATCCTGCGTCGTCCGCCTCGCTCGAGCTCGCAGTGCACGACGAGGTCGATGCTGCCCGCGACGGTCGGCACGACGAAGCCCGAGTCGATGTTGCGGCCGGCGAGCAGCGGCAGCGTCGAGAGCTTGACCAGCGCATCCGCGGCGCTGTTGGCGTGAATGCTGCACATGCCCGGCAGTCCGCTGTTGAGCGCGATCAGCAGATCGAGCGCCTCCGCCTCGCGCACCTCGCCGACCACCAGCCGATCCGGACGCATCCGCAGCGACTCCTTGATGAGCCGACGCAGGGTCACCTCGCCCGTCCCCTCCAGGGACGGCTGACGGCACTGCATCCCGACGATATCGGGCGCATCCAGGTCGAGTTCGAAGGTCTCCTCGACCGTGACGATGCGCTCCGAGTCGGGCACCTCGGCCAGCAGGGCTCCGAGCAGCGTGGTCTTGCCGCTCTGCGTCGCGCCCGAGACGAGGATGTTGAGTCCGGCGAGAACGCACAGGCGCAGGAAGTCGGCGGCGCGCGGCGGCACCGACCCGAGCTCGATGAGGGTGTCGAGGCTCCGGATGCTGCGTCGGAACTTGCGGACGTTCACGCTCCAGAAGCTGCGAGTGATGTCGGGGATCACGACATGGATGCGCGACCCGTCGGGCAGGGAGGCGTCGACGAAGGGACTGCTCAAGTCGACGCGCCGGCCGCTGCTGTGCAGCATCCGCTCGACCAGACGGCGCACCTCGGCGGCATCGAGCACCAGGGGCGTCCGCTCGGCGACGCCGTTGCGGGCGATGAAGATGCGATCGGGTGCATTAACCCAGATCTCCTCGACCTCGGGATCGTCGAGGTAGGGCTGCAGTGCGCCGTAGCCGGTGAGCGTCGCGACGACCTGCGCGGCCACCGCGTCTTCGTCGCGCAGCATCGGTGTGCCGCCGCCGAGGGCGCGCTCGCTGTAGCGCCGCACCTCGTCGCGCACGTAGCGCGACGCGAGCGCTCCGTCGCCGCCGAGGTCGACGCCGTCGCGGCGCACGCGGGTGCGCACCTGCTCGGTGATCAGGGCGACGGGCGACTCCACGGCGACAGCCTGGCGCGATCCGCGTGGTCGTGCGCCGAGTTGTCCACAGGGGCGTGGCCATGCGCGCGCGCCCACTCCGCGCCGCGGGCGAGCGACGCGTGCGAGCATGGCGACGATGGATGCCGCGAACCCCGATGCCGACGCGACCCCCGGCCCGGCCGACACCTCCGACCGGGTCGACCCCGCCGACGCGCGTCGCCTCCGCGCCGCCGAGCAGCAGGCCCGCGCCGAGCAGACTCTGGCCCGCATCTTCGCGGGCGGAGATCTCGGCGCCGAGACGCTCGCGCTCTCGAACCGCTTCACCGACGACGCGGCCGAGCGACTGACGCGACGGTGGCGACGACGGCCCGCGACCGAGACCTCGACCGGTCCCGGCGTCGAGCCCGCGACCGAACCGGGGGCCGACTGACCCGCGTCAGCCCTCCGCGGCGCGAGCCCAGAGGTGCAGCATCAGATACGAGCGCCACGGGCGGAACTGCTCGGCGAAGCGCACGACCGCGGCCGGATCGCTCTCGGTCTCGCCCAGCCGCCGCATCCCGAGCCGCACCGCCGAGTCGCCGGGCAGCGCGATGTCGGGTGAGCCGTGGATGCGCAGCACCAGGTAGTCCGCCGTCCACGGGCCGATCCCCCGCAGGCCGATGAGCTGCTCGCGCAGGCGGGCGGGCTCGGCCGGCGCGTCGAGGGAGAGCGCGAGCTCGCCGGAGTCGAGCGCGGCGGCGGCCCCGCGCAGCGTGGTGCGCCGCGACTCCGGACCGCGCAGCAGGTCGGCGCCGCCGTCGAGCAGTTCGCGCGGGGTCGGGAACAGCCGCGTGATCGCGCCGTCGGTCGTCGCCGCGAGCCGCGCGGGCAGCGCGCTTCCGCTGATCGCGATCTCGCGCAGGTGGCGCTGCGCCGCGACGACCGAGATCTGCTGCCCGACGATCGCGCGCACGAGCATCTCGGGCGCGTCGAGCGTGCCCGGGATGCGCATCCCGGGCCGCAGCGCGACCCGCTCCGCCACCGCGGGGTGGCGCGAGAGGGCAGCGTCGATCTCGTCGGCCGGGGCGTCGAGATCGAGCAGAGGCCGCACCCGGTGCTCGACCTCGGCGTGCCGCGCCGCGTCGTCGGAGCTCGTCGTCACGACGACGTGGCGCGCACTCCCCGCCTCCGCCGACCCGATCTCGATGGCCGCCACGATGGGCTCGCCGTCGATCACGAGCGAGCGGCGATAGTCGTGCTCGCCGACCTCCTCGATGCCGGGGATCGCCCGCACCCGCAGGAACGCCAGCACCCCGTCGAGGTCGAGTCGGGGATCGACGGAGAGGATGCTGCGCACCCCTCGATCCTGCCCGGCGCGACCGACATGAGCAGCGCGAGCGACGATCCGAGCCGCATCCGATGGAGCCCTCCCCCGCGAACTGGCGGGTTCGGGGAGGACTCCACCGGATGCGCTGCACGAAGTGTGCGCTCCCGGCGCTCGCCGATCAACCCCTTGCGCGCGCCCGGCGCCGCCGTCAGCGTGGACGCCGCTCCCTAGACTGGAGCCCGCCCGCGGGAGTGGTGAAACTGGCAGACACGCAGGATTTAGGTTCCTGTGCCGAGAGGCGTGTGGGTTCGAGTCCCACCTTCCGCACGACGCACGACGCACGACGCACGGCCGTCGCCGCCGAATTCATAGCCACGGCATAGCCGTCCCACTGTCCGCGCACTGGCGCACCGCGCATCCTCGTCTCAGCTCGCACGACCGACGAGTGACGAGCGGCCCGCCGCGACAGAGGAGACGATCATGGCCCAGGGAATCCCCGACCCCGTCCAGACCCCCGACGGCCCGGCCTACGAGGGCCGGCTGCTGGTGCGCCCCGATGAGGAGGTCGTCGACCAGGGCGCCGGCTTCGACCTGCGCACGCTGCTCGACCGCCGCGCCGTGTTCAGCATCATCGGGATCGGCGTCGGCGCGACCGCGCTGGCCGCCTGCACGAGCACCGCGTCGACCGGCAGCGGCTCGACGAGCACCGCGACGAGCTCGGCGAGCCCGTCGGCGAGCGCGACCGCCGCATCCGGCGCCCTGCCCTCCGCCGAGATCCCCGACGAGACCGCCGGCCCGTACCCCGGCGACGGCTCGAACGGACCCGACGTGCTCGACGAGTCGGGCATCGTGCGCTCCGACATCCGCTCGAGCCTCGGCACGAGCTCGCCCGTCGACGGGGTGCCGCTCACCTTCACCTTCACGATCACCGACATGGCGAACGGCGACGCGCCCTTCGCCGGGGTGGCCGTCTACGCCTGGCACTGCGACGCGCAGGGCCGCTACTCGCTCTACTCCTCGGGCGTCGAGGACGAGACCTGGCTGCGCGGCGTGCAGGTGGCGGATGCGAACGGCCAGGTGACCTTCACCTCGATCGTGCCCGGCTGCTACAGCGGACGCTGGACGCACATCCACTTCGAGGTCTACCCCGCCGTCGGCGACATCAGCGACGCCGGCAACGCGATCGCGACCTCGCAGATGGCGTTCCCCGAGAGCATGCTCACGACGGTCTACCAGGGCTCGGCCTACGACGGCTCGACCCGCAACCTGTCGCAGATCACGCTCGCGAGCGACAACGTCTTCGGCGACGACAGCGGCGTGCTGCAGCTGCCCGCGGTGACGGGCGACGCGACCTCGGGCTACACCGCGGCGCTCACCGTGCGGGTCGACACGACGACCACGCCGAGCGCCGGGGCGACGCCCGGCGGAGGGGGCGGACCGCGCTGATCCGGGCCGGATGTCCGCCGGTCGGGCGAGGGGATGCGCGCCTCCCGTCAGACCAGCGGATGACATTCCCGGCCTCGGTGTCCTCCCTGGGTTCTCTCGAAGCTTTCGGCGAGTACTCTGACCTCACCATCCGCCGATCGCCACGGCGACCGACGCTCTCGGAGTTCTCGTGATCCCTCCCGTCCACACCGCCCTGTTCCCGTTCCTCGATCCGGAGAACATCATCAACATCGCCGGGCCGTGGGCTCTGCTCGTGGTGTGCCTGATCGTCTTCGCCGAAACGGGCCTGCTCGTCGGCTTCGTGCTCCCGGGAGACACGCTGCTCGTGATCACCGGACTGCTGACGTTCAGCGGCACGATGACCGACCCGCCGGCGGGCATCCAGATCCCGATCTACCTGGTGTGTCTCGCCATCGCGTTCGCCGCCTTCCTCGGCGGCGAGGTCGGGTACCTGATCGGCCATCGCGCGGGTCCGCGGATCTTCGAGCGCAAGGAGAGCGGGCTCTTCAGCCGCGAGAACGTCGATCGCACGAACCGGTTCTTCGAGCGTTTCGGCCCGTTCGCGATCATCGCGGCGCGCTTCGTGCCGATCGTGCGCACCTTCGCGCCCGTCGCCGCCGGCGTCGGGCACATGAACTACCGCCGCTACTCGCTGTTCAACGCGATCGGCGCGCTCATCTGGGGCGCCGGGCTGACCTTCTTCGGCTTCCTGCTGGGCTTTGTGCCGCCGATCGCCGACTTCGTCAAGAACTACATCGACGTCATCCTGATCATCGCGGTCGTGGTGGCGATCGTGCCGACCGCATTCCACACGATCCAGTCGTTCCGCAAGGCGAAGAAGGCCCGCCTGGCCGGCGCGCCGACGACCGCGACCGGATCGCTCGCGCTCGACCTCGACGACGACGGCGCGCCGAAGGCCTGAGCTCAGCCGCCGCTGACCAGCAGCACCACGAGCACGACGTTGAGCGTGCTGAGCAGCGCGACGGCGACGACCGCGAGCACGGTCGTCCACCAGCAATTCGCCGACGCGCCCATGACCGCGCGCCGCGAGGTGAGCACGGCCAGCGGGATCAGCGCGAAGGGGATTCCGAACGACAGCACCACCTGGCTGATCACCAAGGCGAGGGTCGGCTCGACGCCGCTCGCCACGATCGCCAGCGCCGGCACCAGGGTCACGGCACGCCGCAGCAGCAGCGGGATGCGCACGCGTAGCAGTCCGCGCATGATCTCGGCGCCCGCGTAGGCGCCGACGGAGCTCGACGCGAGTCCGGAGGCGAGGAGTCCGACCGCGAACAGCGTCGCCACAACCGGGCCGAGGGCCGTGCGCAGGGCGGCGTGGGCGCCCTCGAGGGTCTCGGTGCCGCCGACGCCCTGCAGGGTCGCCGCCGCGAGCACGAGGATCGCCACGTTGACCGTGCCGGCGATCGCGAGCGCGACCGTCACGTCGATGCGGGTCGCCCGCAGCACGCGCGGCAGGCGTGCCCCCTCGACGCGGCCGAAGCGGTCGCGGGTCAGGGCCGAGTGCGCGTAGATCGCGTGCGGCATGACCGTCGCGCCCAGCACCGACGCGGCCAGCAGCACCGAGCCCGCATCCTCGAAGCGCGGCACGAGACCGCCCAGCACGCCGGTCGCCGATGGCGGGCTGACGACGACGCCCGCGCAGAAGCCGATGGCGATGACGGCGACGAGGCCGATCACGACGCGCTCGAAGGCGCGCGCGCCGCCGCGACCGTGCAGCGCGAGCAGCACGAGCGACACGGCTCCGGTGATCGCGCCGCCGAGCAGCAGCGGCAGGCCGAACAGCAGGTTGAGCGCGATCGCGCCGCCGACGATCTCGGCGACGTCGGTCGCCATCGCGACGGCCTCGGCCTGCAGCCAGTAGGCGCGGCGCAGCCAGCGCGAGCGGATGCGCCGGCCGAGGATGCTCGGCAGGCTCTCGCCCGTGACGACCCCGAGCTTGGCCGAGAGGTACTGCACGAGCCAGGCGATCGCGTTCGCGCCCACGACGACCCAGACGAGCAGGTAGCCGTAGCGCGCCCCGGCGCTCATGTTGCTGGCGACGTTGCCGGGGTCGAGGTAGGCGACGCCGGCGACGAGCGCCGGACCGAGCAGCAGCGCGAGCCGCGTGCCCGAGGGGGCGGCGGTCGGGGTCTCGCGCGCGCCGTCGACGGTGCGGCTGTCGCGCGTGCGCAGGGTCATGGAGCTCGCAATCGGGATGCGGCGCGATCACCGCGGGTTTCGGTCGACCGAAAACAGGTTTTCGGTGGGCCGAAACTATCACCCCGCCGGCTCGACGACCACCCACATCGCGTTCTCGGCGCCGACGGACAGCTCCCCCGCCCGCACCGACGAGTCGAGTCCCACGCCGGCGTCGGCCAGCTCGCGCAGCACGGCCGGGTCCTCGTCGCTGATCCGCACCACACGCCCGGCGACGCCGCGGGTCACCTCGGCCACGAGCAGACCCGTGGATGCGGGCACCGCGCCCTGCGCATCCGGGATCGGGTCGCCGTGCGGGTCGCGCACCGGGTGGCCCAGTCGCGCGTCGATCGCGTCGAGCATCCGGTCGCTCAGGGCGTGCTCGAGCACCTCGGCCTCGTCGTGCACCTCGTCCCAGCCGTAGCCGAACTCCTGCACGAGCCAGGTCTCGACCAGGCGATGACGGCGCACCATGCGCAGCGCTTCGGCCTCGCCGGCGGGGGTGAGCGTGATCGCGCCATAGCGCGCGTGCTCGACGAGCCCTTGGGCGGCGAGGCGCTTGACCGTCTCGGTCACCGACGACGGCGAGAGTCCCAGTCGTTCGCCGAGCCGCTTGGGCGTGATCGGGTCGTCCTGCCACTCGGTGTGGCCGTAGATGACCTTCAGGTAGTCCTCGACGACCTCGCTCGAGGTGCGCGCGACCCGAGCACCGCCGCCGCTCGACCCGCCGATGCCGCTGCCGGCTCCGCTAGCGATGAGCGTGCTCCTCGCGATCGGCGTGCCCCGCGGGCTCGAGCTGGAACGTCGAGTGCTCCACGTCGAAGTGCCCGTGCAGGCAGCCCCCCAGCCGGTCGAGCATCGCGCCGGTCTCGCCGCGCTCGAAGATCTCGTCGTCGACGACGACGTGCGCCGTGAACACCCGGCTGCCCGAGGTGATCGACCAGACGTGCACGTCGTGCACGGCGACCACGCCCTCGGTGTCGCGGATGTGCTCGCGGATCTGCTCGACGTCGGTGTCGTGCGGCGTCGACTCGAGCAGCACCCGCACGACGTCGCGCAGCAGCAGCAGGGCGCGCGGCACGATCAGCGCCGCGACCAGCAGCGAGGCGACCGCGTCGGCGGGCATCCAGCCGCTCAGCAGGATGACGACACCGGCCGCGAGCGCCAGAATCGACCCGATCAGGTCGCCGAGCACCTCGAGGTAGGCGCCGCGCAGGTTGAGCGACTCGCGGTCGCCGCCGCGCAGCACGAGCAGGCTCACGACGTTCGCGCCGAGGCCGACGACCGCGACGGTCAGCATCGGCAGCGACGACACCTCGTGATCGGCCGGCTCGACCAGACGACGGATGGCCTCGATCGCCACGAAGACCGCGACGCCGATCAGCAGCAGGCCGTTGAGCAGCGCGCCGAGCACCTCGAAGCGCTGGAAACCGAAGGTGTGCCGCGCGGTCGCCGGGCGCGTCGCGACGAGCGAGGCGACGAGCGCGATCACGAGGCCGATCACGTCGCTCGCCATGTGGCCGGCATCGGCCAGCAGGGCGAGCGAGCCCGAGATCAGGCCGCCGACGACCTCCGCCACGAGCACCGTGCCCGTGATGGCGAGCGCGATCGCGAGCCGCGTGCGGTTCGCGGCGCCGTGCCCGTGGTCGTGGCTCACGCGTCCAGGGTAGAGCGCACGAACCCGATCAGCGCTCCAAACGCCTGAGCCCGGTGGCTGATCGCGTTCTTCTCGTCGGCGCTCAGCTCCGCCGCGCTGCGGCTCTCGCCGTCGGGGCGGAAGATCGGGTCGTAGCCGAAGCCGCCGACTCCCGCCGCCTGCTCGAGCACGGTGCCCGCCCAGCGGCTCTCCTCGACATGCTCGACCGAGCCGCCCTCGCCGGGCAGCACGAACGCCGCGGCGCAGACGAACGCCGCGCGGCGATCGGTCTCGCCCTCGAGGTTCGTCAGCAGCAGGCGCAGGTTGTCGCCGTCATCGCGGGTGCCCGCGTACCGGGCCGAGAAGATCCCGGGGGCGCCGCCCAGCGCATCCACGGCGATGCCCGAGTCATCGGCGATCGCCGGCAGACTCGTGTGTTCGGCAGCGGCGCGGGCTTTGATGAGCGCGTTCGCGGCGAAGGTCTCGCCGTCTTCGACCGGCTCCGGGCCGTTGTAGCCGACGAGCTCGTGCTCGCCCAGACGATCGCCCAGGATGCGCCGCAGCTCGTCGACCTTGTGCGCGTTGTGCGTGGCGAGCACGATCTGCATCGTCAGCTCCCGACGCGGCCGAGCGCCTCGGCGATCGCGTCGCCCTCGAGTCCGAGCGCGGCGCGCTGCAGGCGGGTCAGCTCGGCCGTGCCGCCGAGCCCGAGGTCGAGCAGGCGGTCGAGCTCGCGCTTGTCGAAGGGCGCGCCCTCGGCGGTGCCCTGCACCTCGACGAACAGTCCACGGCCGGTCGCGACGATGTTCATGTCGGTCTCGGCGGTCGAGTCCTCGGTGTACATCAGGTCGAGCAGCGGCTCGCCCTTGACGATGCCGACGCTGATAGCGGCGACCGAATCGGTGAGCGCGACGGCCTTCTTGCCGATGAAGCCGCGCTCGCGACCCCACTCGACCGCATCCGCCAGCGCGACGTAGGCGCCCGTGATCGCCGCCGTGCGGGTTCCGCCGTCGGCCTGCAGCACGTCGCAGTCGAGCACGATCGTGTTCTCACCCAGCGCCTTGGTGTCGATGACGGCGCGCAGGCTGCGGCCGATCAGGCGCGAGATCTCGTGCGTGCGCCCGCCGACCTTGCCCTTCACGGCCTCGCGGTCCATGCGGTCGTTGGTCGACCGGGGCAGCATCGAGTACTCGGCGGTGACCCAGCCGCGGCCCTTGCCGGTCAGCCAGCGCGGCACGCCATTGGTGAACGAGGCGGTGCAGAGCACCTTGGTGCGGCCGAAGGAGATGAGCGCGCTGCCCTCGGCCTGCTCGCTCCAGCCGCGCTCGATCGTCACGGGGCGCAGCTGGTTGGCGGCGCGGCCGTCGGCGCGGGGTCCGGATGCGGTGCTGTCGGTCATCGGTATCCTCTCGGGCGGGTCGTTCGGTGAAGCGGGTGACGAGCGGGTGTCGAGCGGGTCAGCGCGCGCCGTCCTGCAGCCGCACGGGCAGCGGGATCGTGCCGGTCTCGAAGGTCTCGACGTGCGTGACCTCGGGTCCGAGGAAGCGCGCGGCGAGACGGCGGAAGCCGGCCTCGTCGGCGCCGGTGGCCTCGAACTCGCGGCGGGCGGGGGCGTCGCCGTCGGCGGCGATGCCGTGCGAGACGAGCACGCGGTAGACGTCGGCGGCGGTCTCGTCGGCGCTCGAGACGAGCGTCACGTCGGGACCCATGACGTAGCTGATGGCGGCCGAGAGCAGCGGGTAGTGCGTGCAGCCGAGCACGAGCGTGTCGACGCCGGCGGCACGCAGCGGGGCGAGGTACTCCTCGGCGGCGGCGAACAGCTCGGGTCCGCTCGTGACGCCGGCCTCGACGAACTCGACGAAGCGCGGGCACGCCTGCGTGGTCAGCCGGATGTGCGCGGCGGCCGCGAACGCGTCGTCATAGGCGCGGGAGTTGATGGTGCCCTCGGTGCCGATCACGCCGATGTGGCCGTTGCGGGTGTTGCGCACGGCGGCGCGCACGGCCGGCTGGATCACCTCGACCACCGGGATGCCGTAGCCCTGCTCGAAGCGCTCGCGCGCATCCCGCAGCATCGCGGCCGAGGCCGTGTTGCAGGCGATCACGAGCGCCTTGACGCCCCGCGCGACGAGGTCGTCGAGCACCTCGAGGGCGTAGCGGCGCACGTCGGCGATCGGCTTCGGGCCGTAGGGCGAGTGCGCGGTGTCGCCGACGTAGAGCATCGACTCCCGCGGCAGCTGGTCGAGGATCGCGCGGGCGACCGTGAGACCGCCGACGCCGCTGTCGAACACGCCGATCGGGGCGTCGGATGCGGGTGCGGGCGTCACGTGTCCCGAGCCTACCCGGGCGCTCGCGACGGCGGAGTCCTAGGCTCGGCGCATGACCAGCGCGCTGCTGACCGACCGCTACGAGCTGACGATGATCGACGCTGCGCTGCGCGACGGGCGCGCGCTGCGCCCGAGCGTCTTCGAGCTGTTCGCCCGCCGCCTGCCGACCGGACGCCGCTACGGCGTCGTCGCCGGCACGGGCCGCTTCCTCGAGCTGCTGCGCGACTTCCGATTCGGGGATGCGGAGCTCGCCTGGCTGCGCGACGAGCGGGTCGTCTCGCCCGCCACGATCGAGTTCCTCGCCGATTTCCGCTTCTCGGGGCGGGTGCGCGGCTATCGCGAGGGCGAGCTCTACTTCCCCGGCTCGCCCCTCCTCGTGGTCGAGGGCAGCTTCGCCGAGGCGGTCGTCGTCGAGACGCTCGCGCTCAGCGTCTTCAACTACGACTCGGCGGTCGCGAGCGCCGCGGCGCGCATGGTGTCGGCCGCCGACGGCCGCCCGCTCGCCGAGATGGGGTCGCGGCGCACCGGCGAGCGCTCGGCGGTCGCCGCCGCCCGCGCCGCCTGGATCGCCGGCTTCGGCGCCACCAGCAACCTCGAGGCGGGCCGCACCTGGGGCATCCCGACCATGGGAACCGCCGCCCACTCCTTCACGCTGCTGCACGCGAGCGAGGAGGAGGCCTTCCGCGCCCAGATCGACGCGCTCGGCGCCGGGACGACCCTTCTCGTCGACACCTACGACATCGCCGACGGCGTCGCGACCGCCGTGCGCGTGGCCGGACCCGAGCTCGGCGCCGTGCGCATCGACTCGGGCGATCTCGCGCCCACGGTCGCCGCCGTGCGCGCGCAGCTGGATGCGCTCGGCAATCAGCGCACGAAGATCACGGTGACGAACGACCTCGACGAGTTCGCGATCGCGGGCCTGCGCTCGGCGCCGGTGGACTCCTACGGCGTCGGCACCGCCCTCGTGACCGGGTCGGGCTCCCCCGCCGCCGGGATGGTCTACAAGCTCGTCGCCCACCACGACGCCGACGGCGCGTGGGTCAGCGTCGGCAAGAAGTCCGAGGCCAAGGCGACCGTCGGCGGTCGCAAGCAGCCCGTGCGCCGTCTCGTCGACGGTGTCGCGGTCGAGGAGACGATCCACGTCGAGGACCCGCCGGCCGGTCCCGAGGCCGGGCGCACCCTGCTGGTCGATCTCGTGACCGACGGCGAAGTGGATGCGCAGGCCATCGGCATCGAGGGAACTCGCCGGGCGCGCGAGCACCACGCCGCCGCGATCGCGGAGCTGCCCCTCGAGGCGCAGTCGCTCGCGCGGGGCGAGGCCGCGATCCCGACGGTCTACCGCTGAGCGGTCGCCCGGCGCGGAGCGGTCAGTCCTTCATCCGCTCGTAGATGCGCTGGCAGTCGGGGCACACCGGGAACTTCTCCGGGTCGCGACCCGGGATCCACTTCTTGCCGCAGAGCGCGCGCACGGGCTTGCCCGAGAGCGCCGACTGCAGGATCTTCTCCTTCTTCACGTAGTGGGAGAAGCGCTCGTGGTCGCCCTCTTCGAGCTGCGCGTCCTCGAGCAGCTTCTCGAGCTCGCGGTCCATGACGTCGACGCCGCCGGCGCCGCCCTCATCCGGGTTCTGCGTTCTGCTCTGGAAGTCCACGCACTCAGTTTCGCACGGAGAAGGCGACCAGCTCCGGGCCGCGCAGCTCGAAGCTGCGACCGCCGACCAGGATGCCGACGATCGCGACGATCAGGCCGATCCCGACGCCGGCGAACAGCGCGATCGTGCCCCACGCCCCGCCCTCGAGGAACCAGAGCACCGTCGCGGCCGCCGCGGGGGCGACCGTGAGCAGCACGGCCGAGAAGCTCAGGGTCTGCGCGCCGGCGCCGCTGCTCGAGCTCGACGGGGCCTCGAAGCCGCCCGCCCCGGGCGGAGGGGCCGCATAGGGGAACCGCGCCGAGACCGCGCTCGAGACGCCGATGCCGCCCAGCAGGGCCGCGGCGCCGAGCCCGATCAGCGGCGGCACGAGCGCGGCGTCGCCGCCCGCGAGGGCGCTGAGCGGAACGCCGACCGCGAGGATCACGACGCCGATCACGAACGGCGGGATCGCGCGGCCGAGCCGGTCCCAGACGCCGCGCACCCCGGCGACGACATGGCTCCAGACCGCGCTCGAGTCGAAGGCGACGTCGTTGTGCATGGTCGCCCAGCCGAGCACCAGCAGCATGGCGGGAACCGGGATGAGCGCGAAGTACTCGGCCGGCACGCGGCCGACCACGCCCGCGGCCAGCGTCACGATCGGGATGACCGGCAGGGCGAGCAGCGAGACGCGGTAGCGCGGGTCGCGCATCCAGTAGGTCGCGCTGCGCGCCGTGATGGCCGCGAGGCGGCCCGCCGGCACGAAGCGGAACCCGCCGAGCGCCGAGTCGACGACCTCGTCGGAGCGCGGCGCGCGGCGACCGTGGAACTCGCGCGCGATCACCGACCACCAGCCGAGTCCGAGCAGCACGACGACGCCGAGGCCGATCAGCACCACACCCCAGGGAGAGCGGCCGTCGGCGACCAGGCCCGGGGCATCCCACAGCGCCCCGAAGGGCGTGGCGGCCAGCAGTCCGCCGACCGGCACGAGCGCGGCGCCCAGGTAGCGCGGGTCGGCGAGTGTCGGCACGAGCACGATCGCGACGATCGCGAGCAGCACGACGAGGGCGGCGGCGCGCACCACCACGCCGTGCTCGCGACGGGCGAGCCAGGCGCCGAGTGTCGACCCCAGCCGCACCAGCTGCAGGCCCAGGATCACGAGTAGCACGCCGGCGACCACGGCCACGCCGACCGCGCCGGGCACGGCGGCCCAGCCGCTCGACACGATCGCAACGTAGAGCACGAGCAGCACTGCGGGCATCGAGATCAGGTCGGTCAGCGGGAGGACGAGCGCGAGGAACCCGGGCGGGATGCCGTAGCCGACGAAGCCGCGCGCGTGCAGCGGCTCGTCGCGCGCGCCGATCACGGGCACGAGCAGGCAGACCAGCAGCGCGAGCGCGCCCGCCGTGGTCACCGCCGGACGGAAGATCCAGTCGTTCGCCGATGCGAGACCCGCGATCGCCGAGGCCAGCGCGATCACGCCGACGATCGAGACGGCGGCGAGCACGAGCGAGACGAGTGCGCCGCGGGGCGTGCGCAGACGGTTGCGCAGCAGCGTGAGCCTCAGCCTCAGAAGCTCTGCAACCACTCCATGCCCTCCACCGCGCCGGCGCCGCCGGCGAGCTCCACGAAGCGGTCCTCGAGCGACATGCCGCCGAGCACGTCGCGCATCGAGCCCGAGGCGAGCACCGAGCCCTCCGCGATGATCGCGACCTCGTCGCAGACGCGCTCGATCAGGTCCATGCTGTGGCTCGAGAGCACGACCGTGCCGCCAGCGGCGGCGAAGCGACGCAGGATGCGGATGATCGCCGCGGTCGAGACCGGATCCACCGACTCGAAGGGCTCGTCGAGCACGAGCAGCCGCGGCGCGTGGATCATCGCCGCCGCCAGCGCGATCTTCTTCGTCATTCCGACCGAGTAGTCGGAGACGAGGCGGCCGAGCGACGAGGTCAGGCCGAAGGCGATCGCGAGGTCGCGGCTGCGCTGCGCGATCGTGGCGCGGTCGAGGCCGCGCAGCGATCCCGCGTAGTGCAGCAGCTGGGCGCCGGTCAGGCGGTCGAAGAGACGCAGCCGGTCGGGCAGCACGCCCATGCCGTCGGTGCGGGCGCGACGCGACGCCCAGACCTCGACGCCGCCGACCTCGATCGAGCCGGCATCCGGCCGCAGCAGTCCGGTGATCATCGACAGGGTCGTGGTCTTGCCGGCGCCGTTCGGGCCGACGATGCCGAAGAACATGCCCGCGTGCACGGTCAGATCGACGTCGCGCACGGCCTTGACCGAGCCGAAGCTCTTGCTCAGCCCGCGGATCGTCAGCGCGACGGCGGGGAGATCCTCGGGATCGGCGTCGGGCGTCAGCACGCTCTGCAGCACGGCGTCGGCGACGTGCGCGCTCGGGTCGAGCACCAGCTCGCGCTCGAGCACCGGCTCGTCGGGCTCGGCTGCAACCGTGGTGGGCGTGGGCGTCTCGACCTCGACGGTCTCGCTCTCGGTCACGATCCGCACCGAGGTCGTCGGCACGTCGGACTGCGGCAGGTCGATGGAGGGCTCGACTGCCGACTCGATGACGGGGGCGTCCTCGGTCACAGGAGAATCCTCGCCCTGATCGTCGGCGCTGACCAGGGGGTCGACCCGGATCTCCTCCTCGGGGATGACGCCCGCCCCCGCGGGCGCGTCGCCCCCGGGAGCGTCGGAGACGACCTCGGCCGCCGTCTCCTCAGCGGGAGCCTCGATCACGACATCCGCCTTCGGCTCGGTCTCGACGACCTCCGTGGTCGCCTCGGTTTCCACAACCTCCGTGGTCGCCTCGGTCTCGACGGCCTCGGACTCGACGGCCTCCGTCTCGACCTCCGGGGCCTCCGTCTCGGCGGCATCCGTCTTCGCGGGAGCGTCGGCGGCGACCGTGCTCGGCGCCGGGGCGTACGCCCGCGACACGGGCTTGCGGGTGCGCGGATTCGTGGCCGCGCTGCGGCTGCCGGCGCCCTTCGCGCGCGACGTCGACGAGGTGGATGCGGACCCCGCGGCGCGCGCGGCGGCTCCCGTCGATCGCGAGCTCGCGGCGCTGCCGCGCGAGGTCTTGCGCGTCGGCGAACTGGGCTTGGCCGGGGCGTCGTCGCCCGTCGCCGCGGGCTTGCGCGTGCGCGATGCGGTGCTGCGCGGAGCGCGCGCCGCACGGGGCGCGGGAGCGCCGTCGGCGGGAGCCGCGTCAGCCTGCTCCGCCTTCGTCGACGCGGCCTTCGAGGCCGCCGTCGAGCGGGATCGCGGGGTGGTCCGACGGGGAGCCGCGGGGGCGCCCTCGGCGTCCGGAGCGGGCTCGTTCGTCGTCACCCGACAACTCTACCCATGCTGTTGTCGAGAGAAACACACGGTCGTCGGAGCGTGACCGGCTGTCACCGACGGGGTGGACAGATCGGGTTCCCGAGCTCCGCGGGCCGGGTCACGAAGCGGTCACGAATACATTGCAGAACCCTGGGCACGCGTGACCCGGAATAGTTCGCCTGGCTAAACTTCGAGCACACGACGTGGTGTCTGATTCGAGTCGGCGCGGTGAACTCCGCTTGAACCGCGACATCTTCGCGGAACAGCCGGTGACGCGCAGGAGACGAGCTCCCGCGAACATCCCGCGCACAGACTCGCAGACGCCCCTGATCGAGGAGAATGCACACGTGACCACGCAGATCGTGATCCTGGCCGCCGGAATGGGCAGCCGTCTCGGCCGCTCGCTGCCGAAGCCCCTCACCGAGCTGAGCGACGGCCGCACCATCATGCAGCAGCAGTTCGACAACATCCGCGCCGCCTTCGGCAAGAAGGCCAAGGTCACGATCGTCGTCGGCTACAAGATGGAGTACATCGTCGAGGCCTTCCCGCAGGCCGAGTTCGTCTACAACGAGCAGTACGACCAGACCAACACCTCGAAGAGCCTGCTCCGCGCGCTCAAGGCCACCAAGGACGGCGGCGTGCTCTGGATGAACGGCGACGTGGTCTTCGACCCGGCCGCGCTCATCCGCGCCTCGGAGCTCGTCGAGGGCGACCGCAGCTTCGTCAGCGTCAACACCGCGAAGGTCTCCGACGAGGAGGTCAAGTACACGGTCGACGCCGAGGGCTTCATCGACGAGCTGTCGAAGACCGTCACGGGCGGTCTCGGCGAGGCCGTGGGCATCAACTACGTCGCCGGCCGCGACAAGGCCGCTCTCATCCGCCAGCTCGGCAAGGTCGGCGACCAGGACTACTTCGAGCGCGGCATCGAGCTCGCGATCGAGCAGGACAAGGTGCGCTTCGAGCCGGTCGACATCTCCGACCTGTACGCCGTCGAGGTCGACTTCGCCGAAGACCTCGAGCGCGCGAACCTCTTCGTCTGATCGACGCTCGCCGAGCCGGTCGATCCGACACAGCGACATCACTGGCGGTCCGCTTCGGCGGGCCGCCAGTATCGTTTGACCCGTGACCCGCACCACCGTCAGCAGCGCGCCCGTCGTCGGGCGCACCTGGTCGCCGGCGACCCGCTATCGCCGCTCGCTCTGGCTGCTCACCTCGCGCGACCTGCGCGTGCGCTACTCGACCTCGGCCCTGGGCTGGGTCTGGTCGATCCTCGATCCCCTGCTCATGGCGGGCATCTACTGGTTCGTGTTCACGCAGGTCTTCCAGCGCGGCATCAACCACGAGCCCTACATCGTCTTCCTCATGGCGGCGCTGCTGCCGTGGACCTGGTTCACCGGCGCCGTCGGCGACAGCACGAAGGCCTTCACCCGCGACGCGAAGCTCATCCGCTCGACCACGATCCCCCGCTCGATCTGGGTCACCCGCATCGTGCTCTCGAAGGGCATCGAGTTCCTGCTGAGCCTGCCCGTGCTCGCCGCGTTCATCGTGATCTCGCAGTTCACCTCGACGCCCGCGACGCTGAACTGGCAGCTGCTCTACTTCCCGCTCGCGATCGTGCTGCAGGCTCTGCTCACGACCGCGATCGGACTCATCGTCGCGCCGCTGGTCGTCTTCTTCCGCGACCTCGAGCGCGCCGTGCGACTGCTGCTGCGCCTGGCGTTCTACGCCTCGCCGATCATCTTCAGCCTCGACGACCTGCGCCGCGTGCACCCGACCTTCGAGGTGATCGGCTCGCTCAACCCGCTGACCGGCATCATGTCGCTCTATCGGGCGGGCATCTTCGCGAAGGAGCTCGACCCGTTCTCGATCCTCATCAGCGTCGGGATGACCGCGGTGCTGCTGATCGTCGGCGTGCTCGTGTTCCGTCGCTGCCTGCCGGCCGTGCTCAAGGAGATCTGATGAGCGAGACGACGAGCTCCTCCCCCGGCCCGGCGGCCGCGCATCCCGACCCCGATCTCGCGATCCGGGTCTCGGGCGTCGGCATCCGGTTCAAGCGCAACCGCAGCTCGCGCCGCAGCTTCAAGGACCTGCTCGCCGGCCGCAAGCGCCGCACGCGTCCCGGCGAGTTCTGGGCGCTGCGGAACGTGGACTTCGACGTGACACCCGGCGAGGCCATCGGCGTCGTCGGCCGCAACGGCCAGGGCAAGTCGACCCTGCTGAAGCTGGTCGCCCAGGTCGTGCTGCCCGACGAGGGCACGGTCTCGGTGCGCGGCGGCGTCGCCCCCCTGATCGAGATCACGGGCGGGTTCGTCGGCGACCTGACGGTGCGCGACAACGTCTACCTCACGGCCGGGCTGCACGGGATGCGGCGCCGCGAGATCGACGAGGCCTTCGACGAGATCATCGACTTCGCCGAGATCGCCGACTTCGTCGACACCCCCTACAAGCACCTGTCGAGCGGCATGAAGGTGCGCATCGCCTTCGCGGTGATCGCCCGGCTCGAGGAGCCGATCATCCTCGTCGACGAGGTGCTGGCCGTGGGCGACAAGGCGTTCAAAGAGAAGTGCTACCGGCGCATCGAGGAGCTGCTCGCCGGCGGTCGCACGCTGTTCTTCGTCTCGCACAACGAGCGCGATCTGCTGCGCTTCTGCACGCGCGGCCTCTACCTCGACAAGGGCGCGCTCGTGCTGGATGCGCCGATCCAGCAGGTCGTCGACCGCTACAACTCGGATTACGGAACGAAGAAGCCGGCGGCCAAGGCCCCCGCTGCCCGCGCAGCGAAGCCCGCCGCCGACTGAGCGTCCATTGTGCCCACGGCGTCCATGCCGCCTGCGGAATGGATGCCCCTCGCCCGGTAACGGATGCGACACAGCTTGCTGGCCCTCCCCTGAGTCGGGGCCGGGAACCCGGTCGCGCACCCGAGCCCCGGTCTAGGTTGACCCCATGCCCACCCCGAAGCCCCCGAAGGCCCTGCGTCGCGCCGCCGAGGGCGACGTGCATCCGAAGGTCGCCGGCGGGTTCGACCGCCTGCTGAGCGTTCAGCGTCCGGTCGTGCTCGCGCACATCCGCGGCATCCGCGCCCGCCACCCCGAGGCCTCGCCCGCCGAGGTCATCACGATCCTGGAACGGCGCTACCTCGCCGCGGTCACCAGCGGCGGCGCCGCCGTGGGCGCGGCCTCGGCGATCCCCGCGGTCGGGGTCGGCGCCTCGATCGCGCTCTCCGGCGTCGAGACGGCCGGGTTCCTGGAGGTCAGCGCGCTGTTCGCCCAGTCGGTCACCGAGGTGCACGGCATCCCCGTGACCGATCCGGATCGCGCCCGGACCCTGGTCATGACCATGATGCTCGGCGGAGGCGGCGTCGAGCTGCTGCAGCAGTTCGCCGGTCAGGCCGCCGGCGCCGGCGTGGCGCGCTCGGCGTTCTGGGGAGAGATGGTCTCGTCGTCGCTGCCGAGCGGCGCCGTCGGCATCGTCGCCGACCGGCTCAAGTCGGCGTTCCTCAAGCGCTTCGCCGCGTCGCAGGGCGCCTCGGTCGTCGGCCGCATGATCCCCTTCGGCATCGGCGCCGTGATCGGAGGAACGGGCAGCCACCTGCTCGGCCGCAAGGTGGTCACGTCGTCGCGCACCGCGTTCGGGGCGCCGCCCGCCGTCTTTCCGGCGGAGCTCGAGCCGCGCATCCGGGCCCCGCGACCTTCGGGCGAGCGTCGCGGACTGCGCCTGCCCGACGTGCGGCTGCCGCTGCGTCGGCGTGCCGCGACGGACGAGCCCCTGGATGCCGTCGGCGGCACCCACGTGATCGACTGGCGCCGCCGAGACGACCAGACCGACCGGGCCGACGCCGAGGTCTGATCGGTCAGTCGCCGGTCGCGGGCATGCCCTCCTCGTCATCCTCGTCGTCGAGGGGGTCGCCGCTGTCGCGCTCGGGCGCGTCGCCGGCGTGGATCGCCGCGTGGCGATCCCATTCGGCGGCGAGGTGATCGATCGCCGCGTGGAAGCGGCGCGTCGCCGAGCCGGGAGCGGTGTCGCCGAAGTGGTGGCGCGCCCAGTGAGCGAGGGTGGCCTGCGCCTCGGCGTCGCGCAGCACGCGGTCGACGTCGCCGAGCACGTCGCCGGCGCGGTCGGCGAACAGCCACTCGGCCGAGCCGAGGTAGCCGCCCTCGTCGACCTCGGCCTCGGGCGCGAGCGGACGGGTCACGATGATCGGCTTGCCGGTCGCGAGGCGGTCGTAGACCATCGCCGACACATCGGTGATCGCCACGTCGGCGGCGGCCAGCTGCCAGCCCATCTCGGGGCCGTCGTCGACGACGTGGTGAGCCGACGCATCCCGCTGGTTGGCGGCGGCGATCGCCGCGATGATCTGCTCGTTCGCGGCGCGGTACGCGGGGTCGAGCACGCCGCTGCGCGGATGCGGACGGTAGATGAGCCGGTGGCTGGGCGAGGCGAGCACGGCCTCGGCCAGAGCGACGCCGTGCGAGGCGATGGAGCCGTAGAGCGCGGCGGGGCGGTCGCCCTCCCAGGTCGGCGCGTAGAGCACCACGATGCGGTCGTCGTGCGGGTACGGGGTCGTGCCGGCGAAGTGGTCGGCCTGCGGACGCCCGATCTCGATCGCGCGCTTGTCGACGTCGAAGTCCCAGAGCTTGCGTGAGAGGCGGTCGATCGCGGCCGGGCCGGCGACGAGCGCGTAGTCGTACGACTTGAACTGGTTCGTCGTCATGTACATCTTGTCCGACTCGCCGTGGTTGATGAACGTGTGCCACATGCGGCCGTAGCGGAACATCTGGAAGTTCTTCGTGTTCTGGTTCACGTAGAGCACGATCTTCAGCTTCTGCTGGTCGACGAACTCCTCGAGCTCGGTGACCTTGCGCAGGTAGAGCACCGGCAGCCCCGACTCCTCGTTGATCGTCAGCGCCGCGCCGGGGCTGCGGGTGATGATCGCGACGGGGTGCTCGGCCGACAGCTCGCGCAGCGGCGCGTACCACTGGCGGATCTGGTAGAGGTTCGTGCGCGTGTCGGCGAAGTAGACGGCGACGTCGATCGAGTCGACGCGGGGGCGGGGGAACTCGGCCTGGCGCTGCGCGATCTCGCGCCGCGTGCGGCGGGAGCGGAGGATGTTGCGCAGAACGCGCCGGGCAGAGCGGATGTCGTTCATCAGCGGCACCCGAACATCCCAGCACAGCCCGCGAGAGCCGGGTCGCGATCCGGGGGATCGTGCCAGAATCGTGAACTAGTCGCTCCAGCGGCGGCGCGACGGGCCGTTCCAGCGGCAGAAGGGAACGGACCCGCACCACCCATGGCGAGCTTCACCTTCGGCGCCGGGAATCTGCGCAAGCTGCTGCGCCTCCCGCTCTACGCGCTCGGCGCCGCCGCATCCCTCGTGGTGCCGCGTCGCCGCGACCTCTGGGTCGTGGGTTGCGGAATCGGGCTCGGCGAGGGCGCCGTGCCGTTCTACGAGCTCGCGCGCGAGCGGGCTGCGACGACCGCCGACGGACGCCCGCGACGCGTCGTCTGGCTGGCCTCCGACGACCGCGAACTCGCCGCCGCGCGGGCCCGGGGCTGGGATGCGCAGCTCAAGCACGGCCGTCACGGCTTCGCCCTCACGCTGCGCGCTCGCGTGGCCATCGTCACGCACGGCTTCGGCGACGTGAACCGCTTCGGCACCCGCGGGGCGACCGTCGTGCAGCTCTGGCACGGCATCCCGCTCAAGCGGCTGCATCTCGACACCCCCGCTGCGCTGAAGCTCTCGCCGCTGCCCGACCACCGGCTCGTGCGCGCGGTCATGGCGCGGGCGTACCGCGTCGCGGGGCGGGGCATCTCGCTGTTCCCGGTCGCCTCGGAGCTCGTGGCGGGGCGCATCTCGAGCGCGTTCGGCGTGCCGCTGTCACGCCTGCCGATCACGGGCGACATCCGCGACGACGTGCTGCTGCGCGGTGACGCCGACGCACGCCGGGCCACCGCCCGTGCGCTGGTCGAAGGTGTCGTCGGCGATCTGGGCGGCGGACCGGTGCTGCTCTACGCCCCCACCTGGCGCGATGGCGCACCCGACCCCGCCGCTCCCGACGGCACCGGCTGGGCCGCGATCGCCGACTGGCTGGAGCGGAACGACGCCACGCTCCTGGTGCGCAGCCATCCGCTCGGCGTCGGCGACTACCTGGCCGGGGCGGCTGCGTCGCCGCGCGTGCGGATGCTCGGCTCGGATGCGCTGGGCGACGTGACGCCGGCGCTCAGCGCCGTCGACGTGCTCGTCACGGATTACTCCTCGATCGCCTACGACCACGCGCTGGCCGGCGGCCACGCCGTGTTCCTGGCCCCCGACCTCGAGCAGTACGGCAAGAAGCGCGGACTCTACGAGCCCTACCGCGACTTCAGCGGCGGAGACCACGCCATCGACTGGACGGGCGTTCTGAGTCGTCTGGATCGTCTGCTGGCCGATCCGGCCGACGCCGAGCGGCACCGTCGCCACCTCGTGCGCGAGCACGTGGACCACCTCGACGGCCACGCGGCCGACCGGGTGCTCGCGACGCTGCTGCGGCGGCTCGGCGAGCACGTGCCGGCGGGTCTGGTCGGCGTGGATGCGCGTCCCGTCGCCCGCCCGCGGGTCTCCGGCCTGGCGCTCGGGCTCGACGCGGCCGGCGCACCCGAGCTGACGGTGACGCTCGTGGTCCCGGCGAGCCCCTCCGGTGCCGCCGATCCCCCGGGGACGTCGGCCGCTCCCCCGCGGGTGCGCCTCGAGGGCGCCCGCGCTCGCGTCGACGGCGTGGTCACGGCGACCGCCGACGGGCTCGTGGCGCGCATCCCCCTCACCCTGTCGCGGTGGGGCGCCGACCACCTCGCGCTGCCGTCGGGCGACTACCGCCTGCAGCTGCTGGTCGACGGCGACGAGCCCTCGACCCGGCTCGACGTCGCGACCGGCGTGCGCGCCGGAGCGCCGTATCGCCTCGAGCACGAGTTGGAGCACCTCGCCGCCGAGCCCGTCGACGGCGGGCTGCGACTGCGCGTCGCGCCGCCCCTCGCGGCCGACGAGCGCGGCCGCGCCGCCCAGCGTCGACTGCAGACGGCGTACTTCCGGTCGATCTTCCGCCCCGAGGATGCGGTGTTCCTCGAGAGCTTCTACGGCCGCACGGTCGCCTGCAATCCCGCCGGCGTCGATCGCGCCCTCGCGCGCCTGCGCCCCCAGACCACCCGCTACTGGAGCGTCGCCGACGCCTCCGTGCCGGTGCCGCCCGGCGCCGTGCGCGTGATCGAGGGCTCCCGCGCCTGGTGGCGCGCCCGCGGCGCCGCGCGCGTGCTGATCGTCAACGACTGGCTGCGCAAGCGCTTCCTGCGGCGCCGGCACCAGACCGTGCTGCAGACCTGGCACGGCACCATGATCAAGCGCCTCGCCCTCGATCGCCCGGGCCGCGGACTGCGCACCCGGCTCGCCGTGCGGCGCGAGAGCGACCGGTGGGACGTCATGCTGGCCCAGAACGACTACTCGGCCGCCGTGTTCCGCCGCGCCTACGCCTTCTCGGGCCCGATCTGGGAGCTCGGCTACCCGCGCAACGACGTGCTGCGCGATGGCGACCCGGCCGCGGTGCGACGACGGATCGGCATCCCGGCGCAGGCGCGCGTCGTGCTCTACGCGCCCACCTGGCGCGACGACCGCACCGAGATCGTCGACTACCTCGATCTCGAGGGCTTCGCCGCTCGTCTGCCCGACGACACCGTGCTGCTCGTGCGCGGTCACTCCCGCACGCTCCCCTACGGTCGCGACCTGCGCGGCGATCGGCTCGTCGACGTGACCACCTACCCCGATGTCGCCGACCTGGTGCTGGCCGCCGACATCCTCGTCACCGACTACTCGTCGGTCATGTTCGACTTCGCCGCCACCGAGCGCCCGATCGTGTTCTTCACGCCCGATCTCGCGCACTACAGCGAAGACCTGCGCGGCTTCTACTTCGACCTGCTCGCCGAGGCGCCCGGACCGGTCGTGTCGACGCGCGACGAGCTGCTGCAGCTGCTGAGCGGGGATGCGCGCGCCGGCGAGTTCGCCGAGCGCCGCGCCGAGTGGCGCGCCCGCTACGCGCCGAACGACGACGGGCATGCGGGTGAGCGGGTCGTGCAGCGTCTCCTCGACGAGGGCCGCCTGGGCTGAGGCCGGCGAACCGGCCGGTTCAGGGCCGGCGGTCCACGAGTCGCCGGTCAGGACTCGGTGCGACTCGTGTCGACGGCGTCGCGCGCGCCGCGCAGCAGCCCCACGACGAAGCCCCACGCCCAGCTCAGGTGCATGACGGCGAGCACGCCGGCGAATCGGATGCGGTCGGCGAGCGAGCCGCTCGTCGTCGCCGCCGCCAGCACCAGCAGGGCGAGGTAGGCGAGCGGACCGAGGTAGGCGAGCGCGAGGATCCAGCCGAGAGCGCCGTGGAGCACGCCGGTCGCGTGCAGCGGCAGCAGCACGACCGAGACGACGAGCGACAGCAGCAGCACCGGAGGGGCGAAGAAGCGCACCGGGTTGCTGCCGCCGAGACGGCGGACCAGCTCGCCGCGCCAGATGCCCGTCGCGAGGAACTGCCGCGCCAGACGCGCGAAGGTGCTGCGCGGCCAGTACGTGACCTCGAGCTTCGGGTCGAGCCAGACCAGGTAGCCCGCGCGACGCAGACGGTGGTTGAACTCCCAGTCCTCGCCGCGGCGCAGCGTCTCGTCGAAGCCGCCCACCGCATCCACCGCCTCGCGGCGCATGATGCCCATGTAGGCCGACTCGGCGGGCCCCTCGGGCACGTCGTCGCCGCCGTGGTACGCGCCGCCGCCGAGACCGAAGCGGCTGTTGTAGGCCCGCGCCACAGCCGCCTGCACGCCGGGCCTGCCCGTCGCCTGCATGACGCCGCCCAGGCTCGCCGCTCCCGTGCGGCGCAGCGTCTCGACGCCGCGGAGCGTGTATCCCTCGGCGAGCTCGGTGTGCGCATCCACCCGCACGATCACGGGATGCGAGCTCGCGGCGATCGCGCGGTTGAGGCCGATCGGGATGTCGCTCTGCGGGTTGTCGACGATGCGGATGCGCGGCTCGGCCGCGGCCAGCCGCTGCACGATCGCGTCGGTGCCGTCGGTCGACGGGCCGAGCGCCAGCACGAGCTCGCTCTCGCCCGGATTCCCCTGAGCGAGGATGCTCGCGACGGCCGACTCGATGTAGCCCGCCTCGTTGAGCACCGGCATGACATAGGAGACCCCCGGCTGCTCCGCGAGGGGAGGCAGGGCGGGGGCGTCAGACGGAGTCGGGTCCATCGTGCTCTCCCGGTCCGGGCGGATCGTCGACCGTGCGCCGACTCGTCGCGAGCCTAGCAGTCGGCCGAGAACCCGATCCGTGTCCGTGTCGGCACCAGACATGGCTCGGGGCCGCACGCCAGGGGATGGCGGGCGGCCCCGAGTCGGAGCTGCGTGCGGGTCAGCTGGAGTAGGTGCCCAGCGTGACCTCGACCGTCGTGGCACGACCGTCGCGCACGTAGGTGAGCTTCGCGGTCGAGCCGCCGGCCTCGGCGCGCACCTGCGCTGTCAGGTCGGTCGCGCTCGTGATCGGGTGGCCGTCGAACTCGGTGACGACGTCGCCCTTCTGCAGGCCCGCCTTCTCGGCGGCGCCGCCCGAGACCGGGGTCTCGGCGATGACGGCGCCGACGGTGCTGCTGCTCTTCAGCGTGGCGTCGGAGACCGAGGCGCCGAGCAGGCCGTGCGTGGCGGTGCCGTTCGCGATGATCTCGTCGGCGACGCGCTTGGCGAGGTTCGCCGGGATCGAGAAGCCGACCCCGATGGAGCCGGACTGGCTGCTCGACGAGGAGCTGCCGCCGGCGCTCGCGATCGCCACGTTGATTCCGATGAGCTTGCCCTCGTCATCGACGAGCGCACCGCCCGAGTTGCCGGGGTTGATGGATGCGTCGGTCTGGATGACCGGGATCGAGATCGAGCTGGTGGCGCCGCTCGACGAGCTGCCGCCCTGCTGGTTGTTCCAGAAGTCGAAGGGGCTGCCGTCGTCGCTGCCGCCGTTGCCGCCCTGGTTCTGGTCGCCCGTGTCGGGCGCGGCCGAGGAGGCGATCTGGATGCTGCGGTCGAGTGCGCTGACGATGCCGTCGGTGACCGTGTTCGACAGGCCGAGCGGGGCTCCGATCGCGATCGCCGCATCGCCGACGTTGAGCTTGTCGGAGTCGCCGAAGGTGATCGGAGTGAGGTCATCGGCCTCGATCTTCACGACCGCGAGGTCGACCGTCGGGTCGGTGCCCACGACCTTGCCCGCGAAGATGCGGCCGTCGCTGAGGGTGACCTCGATCGTCGCGTCGCCCGAGGCGCCGTCGAGCGTGACGACGTGCGTGTTGGTGAGGATGTAGCCCTTGTCGTCGAGGATGACGCCCGAGCCGGTGCCGGCGGCGCTCGTCGACGAGGCGGAGATCGTCACGACCGAGGGGGTCGCCTTCGCCGCGACCGCGGTGGTCTGGTTGACCGATGTCGAGTCGTTGACCGTCACCGTGGTGGGTCGGGCGGAGTCCGCGCTCGTCGTGCCGACCAGCGACGACATGGTCGCGGCCGTCACCCCGGCGCCGCTGGCGCCGCCGAGCACGGCGCCGATCGCCAGAGCGGCGATGATCGGCACCGCGGCGGAGCGCTTGCGTGTCTTCGGAGCCGGCGCGCCGCTGCCGGTGACGCCGGGCTGAGCGGTCGCGTAGGCGTAGTCGGGCGCGGCGGCAGCCGGACCGAATGAGGCGCCCGGAGCGGATGCGCCGGCCTCGGCGGGGGCGGCGAAGGTCGGGGCCGCGTGCGGGGCCGGAGCCGGCTGGGTCGCGCCGACGGGCTGCGTCGCCGAGGCGGGCGAGTGCGACGCCGGGGCGCCGAAGGCGGCGGGGGCCGCGTAGGCGCTGTGGTCGCCGCTCTGCTCGGCGCCGTAGCCGAACGCCGGCTGCGCCGGAGTCGGAGCGGGGGCGGCGGGGGCGGAGCTGTCGGCGTCGACCTGCGGCGCGGTCGCCGCGTCGGTCGAGCCGGCTTCCGACGAGCCGGGCGCGGTCGAGCCGGTGGGCTCCTCGTCAGGGGTGCGGGAGTTCTCGGTCATGTCGGTGGTGCTCCTTTCCAGCGGTGCCAGATTCGCGGCGCTGGATGTGCGATCTCTATGTCGACCCTGGGAGCGTACTTCAGCCTTCCTTCGTGAACGTCGCGAGCCACGACCCGCGCCGCGACGCGCCTCGCCTCAGCACTCCTCCCCCGTCTCGCGCAGCGCGACGACGCGCAGCGGCGACGAGGACCGCGCCCGCTGCAGGTCGACCTCGACGATCCGGGCGCTCGGCTCGCTGAGATCGCGCTGCCGTGGATCGTCGTCGGTCAGCCGCACGAGTCGGGCCCCGCTGCCGTCGATGCAGGCCTGGGCCACGACGCGCCCGATGCGACCGTGTCCCGCCGTGAGGGAGAGCACCTCGACCGCCGTGACCACGGTCGGGCCCACCTGCACCCAGCCCTCGGCCCGCATCCGCTCGGCGTCGGCCTGCTCGCGCTCGAATCGATGGGCGCCGACCAGCCCGCGCAGCGACGCGGGGGCGACCCAGCCGAAGGCGCCGACCTCGTCGGCGCGCTCGCGATAGCGCCGCAGCGCGGTGTGGGCCTCCTGCTGCGCCCGCAGCTCGAGCCGGGCGCGCTCGGCTCCTTGTTCCGGCGCGGGCGCGCCCTCGCTCGCCGCGCCGTCGCCGGCCACGCATCCGGTGAGAAGCAGACCGCCGATCACGGCGAGGGCGAGGAGCGGGAGGCGTGCGGGCATGCCGCCGACGGTAGGTCGGCGGCCGCCCCCGGGAGCGCCGGAGCGGACGAACTGTGCACACCGGAGCCGGCGGCGGTCTGGGGAGGAGAGCGCCCGTCGCCGCGGCCGATATCCGACATCCATCGCAGAACGTCCCCCGCACTGGGGAGGATCGGGGGCGAACAGAACGGTTCACCGCCTGCCTAGACTGTCCCAACCCGAAGCCCCGAACTTCACACAGACAGGCCTGCTATGACGCACCTCGACCTGGATGCGGTCATCGACGTCGTCGTCCGGATGATCATCGACGACGGCTTCGACCGTGTCGACCTGCGCTCCATCGCCCGCCACCTCGACTGCTCCGAGGATGAGCTGACCGCCCTCGTGCCGAGCGTCGAGTGGATCGTCGTGCGCACCCTCGAGCGCGAGACGAACCGGATGCTGCACATCGCCCTCGACAACATCAGCCGCGATCCGCGCGGCGGCATGCTCTCGCGCATCTACTACTACGTGCTCATCTCGGTCTACGAGAACCCGTTCATCCGGCAGCTCTATCTCGCCGATCCGCGCTCGCTCGGCCGGATCGTCAGCGCGATCGACGGTTTCGAGTTCCAGCCGCGCACCGCGATCCCCGAGCAGCTGGTCTTCGACCTGCAGGAGGCCGGGATGGTGCGCCACGACAGCCACCCGCCTACCGTCTCGGCCATCCTCACGGCGCTCTCGGCGGGGCTGGCGCTGAGCGCCGCGACGGTCGATTTCGACCGCGCCGCGCGCGGCATCGAGGAGGCGCTGCGCGAGCTGGTCGACACGAATGCCGCCGACACCACGCGGGGCAAGGAGATCTACCACGCCTACGCGCAGGACCTCGCCTCGACGTTCAGCTGACGACGGCGGCTCTCGCCCGCTCACAGCCGGCGAGCCGACCGCACCTCAGTCGCGCGGCTCGACCCGGAACCGCCGCAGCGCGAGCGCCGGATTCACGGTGCGCACCTCGGCGACGCGCGCGCGGCTGATCCGGGCGACCGCGATCTCGGTCTGCTCCCCCAGTCCGGCGAGCTGCACGCCCATGGGGTCGACGATCATGCTGCTGCCGGCGCCGATCGGCGGGGCGTGGTCGGCCGCGGCGACGTAGACGGTGTTCTCGATCGCGCGCGCCGTCACCAGCGTGCGCCAGTGGAACTCCTTGAGCGGCCCGCGCACCCACTCGCTGGGCAGCAGCACGAGCTCGGCGCCGGCGTCGACGAGTCGTCGCGTCACCTCGGGGAAGCGCAGGTCGTAGCAGGTCTGCAGGCCGACCGGCACACCGTCGACGTCGAATACGGCAGGAGCGCCGATCTCCCCCGGCACGATGCGATCGCTCTCGCGGCTGCCGAAGGCGTCGTAGAGGTGGATCTTGCGGTAGGTCGCGAGCACCGCATCCCCGTCGACCGCGACGAGGGTGTTGGCGAAGCGCTCGGTCTCGCCCGGGATGCGCTCCGCCAGCCCGGCGACGACGACCGCGCCCGTCTCGGCCGCGAGCCGCTGCAGGCCGGTGACGAACGGGCCGTCGAGCTCCTCGGCGTTCGCGATCCAGCTGAGGTCGAGCGCAGGCACGAAGTACGACGAGTACTCGGGCGCGACGATCAGACGGGCGCCCGCCGTGGCCGCGCGTCGGCCGAGCCGCTCGATCGTCGCCAGGTTCTCGGCACCGTCGGCTCCCGGAGCGAACTGCAGCACGGCGACGCCCAGCTCGGCGGCGCCGGCGTCGACGACAGGCGACGGGTCGGAGGGGAACTCGCTCACCCCTCCAGAGTAGAGGCCCGTCGCCGAGCCCATCGGACGGGGCTCGCACGACGAAGGGTCCGGATCGTGACGCATCAGACCCCTGTGACGCGGCGGTCTCGCGTCAACGCCGGATCCTCGCTCTCAGCGCCTCCCAGTTGCCGGAGGCAATGGCATCGGCCTCCGGGTCCGACACCGGCGCACGGTCCAGGAAGTCGCGCGCTCCGGCCGTCGACGCCGCCTCGAACGGGTAGTCGGTGGCGAACAGGATCCTGTCAACGCCGATCACCTCGGTCGCCCATCGCAGATACCGTTCGCTGAGCATCCCGCTCGGGGTCACGGAGAGGTGCGTCCGCACATACTCGTCCAGGGTTCGCGGCAGCCGCGCGAGCGCGGCAAGGGGGGCGGCGCGTTCCAGGTAGAACAGCACCGTCTCGCCCCAGTGCCCAACCACGAGTCTGAGTCCGGGATGACGGTCGAAGACCCCGGAGAGCACGAGTCGCAGCACCTGCACGCCGGCGTCGTAGTGCCAGCCGATGGCATGCGTGGCGAACCCTGACGCCACAGCGTCCGGGAGCCCGTCGTAGTACGCCGAGCGCACCGCCGCCGGCGGCGACTGCGGGTGAAGATGGAGGGGCACGCGGAGCTCTTCGGCGGCGGACCAGATCGGCTCGAGCGCCGGGTCGTCGAGACCACGGTCACCAGTGCGCCCGTAGAGCATCGCGCCGTCGAGGCCGAGTCGGCGCACGGCCCGGACGAGCTCATCGGCAGCGTCGTCCGGTGCGGAGGTCGCGAGCGCGGCGAGTCCCTGGAAATGCACGGGGTCATCGCGCACCGCCGCTGCGAGCCGGTCGTTCGCGACGCGCTGGAGGGCGACGGCCTCGTTGACCGGCAGGTTTTGCAGACCCGGCGTGGTCAGCGACAGCACCTGCACGTCGACCCCGGTCGCGGTCATCGCCGCGCGGCGCTCGTCGCCGACCTCAAGCAGACGCCGGCCCGTCTCGCCGTCCGCAGCGGGCCCGAATGCCAGGTCGCGATCAGCGGGATCGAGCCGCGTCCACGCGTCGAGCAGCTCCGGGATCACCACATGCTCCTCCAGCGCGATCACGCGCGTTCCGGTCAGCATCAGGTGTCCAGCAGCGACGGCACCATGATGACCTCGCTCGTGAGCAGAGCACGCGAGAGCCCCTGCTCGTGGTGGTACCGGAGGAAGGTATCGACGGCCTTCCGGTTCCGCTCCACGCCGTAGGGCCACCAGTCGTCGCCGAAGATCCGGCGGTTCTCCGCGAAGTGCGCGCTGAACCACGGGGTGATGACGCCCATGTGCTGCTTCGACGCCTGATCGAGGTACCACGCCTCCGTCGCGTCCTTCGCGGCGAGGTACGCGTCGTAGAGCGCCCGCGGCAGCTCGGGGTACTCGGCGACGAGCTCCTTCCGGATCGCCACGACGTGCATCATCGGGAAGATCCCGGTGCGAGCGTGGTAGTCGCGCTCCACCTCCGGGTAGTCGGGCCAGAGCCGCCGGATGCCGGTCGGCGAGCCGTCGAGCAGCCGCTGCGGCACGTCGACGGAGAGCAGCGCGTCGATCTCGCCGGACTCCAGCAGGTCGGCGAGCGTTGCGCCGTCCGGCGCGTGCTCGACCTGCACACCCTCCGGCACCGGCTGCGGGATCCAGTCGAATGCCGGAACGGGGTGATCCGTGCCGCCGATCATCCACCGGCACTGATCCGGCGTCACGCCGTACTCGTCGGCCAGCAGGCCCTTCATCCACACGCCAGGGTCGCTTCCCCACAGCGCGAACTCGCCGATCGTCCGCCCGGCGAGATCCTCGGGCCGCCGGATGCCGCTCCGCTCGGACACGAACAGCGCCTCGTGACGGAAGTTGCGGTTCGGGAAGATCGGCAGCGCCAGGTACGGCGACGCCTCCGTGTCCCAGCTCCGCAGGAAGTACGTCAGACCGTATTCCGCCACATCCAGCTCGCCTCGAGCCATCTGCTCGAACACGTCCGAGATCAGCGCCGAGGTCGTGAACACCGGGTCCACCCCGGCGATCGGGATCTCCCCGTCGAATACCGCCCGCGTGTGCTCGTACCGGTAGCCGCCGATCTTCAGCGTCACGTCGCTCATCTCGTCGTCCTCCATCCGGCCATCTCAGTGAATGACCATTCGCGGAATACGATGCGCCTCGATGCGGAGTGTGTCAAGATGAATCATCATTCGCTGATGCGAGATCCAGGAGATGAGATGCCGAGGATCACGGACGAGCGACGGGCGCAGCGCCGGGCCGCGATCGTCGCGGCGGCACGACGCTGCTTCTCCCGCAACGGCTTCCACCAGACCTCGATGCCCGACATCGCCGCCGAGGCCGGCGTCTCCACTGGCGCGCCGTATCGATACTTCACCGGCAAGGACGAGCTCATCCTCGAGATCGCCGGCGACGCGTTCCACCTGATCTTCGCCCCGCTCGAACGCGCGGTCGATCGCGGCGAGCCCCTCACCGTCGCCGATCTGATCCGGGCGTCCGTGACGAGCGCGAGCGACGACGTCGCCGTCGACGCCTCCGGAGCGCCCGTGCCCGTCGGGGAGCTGCTGAACTGCGCGGTGCAGGCGTGGGCCGAGCTGCTCCGCGACGAGCACCTGCGCGCACGCGCGACCGCCGGCTTCGAGACGATGCGCGCCGAGATGGCCGCCGCGCTCCGACGGGGACAGGAGTCCGGGCGCGTCGACCGGCACCTCGACCTCGATCACACGACCCGGGTCGTCATGGCTCTGCTGCACGGGTTCGTGCTGCAGCGCACGGCCTTCGGCCTCTCTGACCCGGAGGGATTCCTCGACGATCTCGACGTCGTCGTCGCCCCACTGGGACTCGCGGGTCGCTGAGGGTCGCGGGTGAGCGGGGAACCCCGTGGTGGAAGCATTCCGGCGAGGAACGCGTCACCGCTCCCGCACGAATCCGCGTCGATTCGAGAACGAGACTTGGAGCCTGGGCACGAACCGATCACGCCTCAACGCGCTGTAGCCAGAGTTGTCGTCATTCGCGAAACGAAAGGGCCCCAGTCGACGACTGGGGCCCTTATCTCTTGGTTGCGGGGACAGGATTTGAACCTGCGACCTCTGGGTTATGAGCCCAGCGAGCTACCGAACTGCTCCACCCCGCGGTGCATGAACGAGCCTAACACGGGTCGCGGGGTGCTCATGACCACGGGGTGAACGATGCGGGCTACTCCCCCGACGCGGCGATCGCCCGCTCGACGGCCGACTGCATCTCCTTGTCGGCCTCGGCGGCGGCGACCAGGTCGCCGTCGGCGTAGGCCTGAGTGCGCTTGTCGAGCGCGGCCTGGTAGTCGGCGAGGGCGGCCTTCACCGCGGCCTCGTCGGCGGTTCCGGTTCCCGTGCCGGTTCCGGTGTCGCCGCCCGAGCCCGTGTCGCCGCCGGTGTCGCCGCCGGTGTCGGTTCCGTCCCCGGTATCGGTGCCGTCACCGGGTTGCACGCCGGTGTCGCCGGCCGAGGCTCCCGAGTCGCCGCCGAACAGCGCATCCAGGGCCTGATCGAGGGTGTCCTCGAACGCCACCTGGTCGCCGAAGCCGACGATCACCTTGCGCAGCAGCGGGTACTTCGTGCCGGTCGTCGACTCGACGTACACCGGCTGCACGTAGAGGAGGCCGCCGCCGACCGGCACCGTCAGCAGGTTGCCGAGCCGCACATCCGTGTTGCCGCGCTTCAGGAGGCTGATCTGCGGTGCGACGTCGTCAGAGGTGTTGAAGGTGTTCTGCACCTGACCGGGGCCGGGCACCGTATCCTGCTTCGGCAGCGTGAGCAGGGTGAGCTTGCCGTAGTCCGGTCCGTAGTCGGCGTTCGCCGTCAGATAGCCCTTGAGCACGCTGCGCGACTCGCTGGATGTCGAGGCCGGGATGAACGTGGAGTACAGCGTGAACGCCGACTTGTCAGTTCCCGGCACCTTCATCGTCAGGTAGTAGGGCGGCTGCTTCTTGTCCTCGTCGGAGGTCGGGTCGTTCGGCGTCGTCCACTGATCGTCGCGCGAGAACCAGGTGTTCGGGTTCGTCACGTGATACGTCTCGAGGATCGAGCGCTGCATCTTGAACATGTCCTCGGGGTAGCGGACGTGCTCGAGCAGCTGCTCGCTCATCTTGCTCTGCGAGGTCAGGGTGCCGGGGAAGATCTTGCCCCAGGTCTGCAGCAGCGGGTCCTTGTCGTCCCAGGCGTAGAGCGTCACCTTGCCGCTGTAGGCGTCGACTGTGGCCTTGACGCTGTTGCGGATGTAGTTGACGTCGTCGAGCGCGTACTCGGGCTGAGGCGTGTTCGTGTCGGCGATGGCCGACGAGAGCTGCTCGGTCTGCGAGTAGGGGTAGTCGGCGGTGGTCGTGTAGCCGTCGACGATCCAGAGCACCCGTCCGTCGACGACCGCCGGGTAGGCGTCGCTGTCGAGCGTCAGGTAGGGCGCGACCTGTTTGACACGCTGCAGCGGGTCGCGGTTGTAGAGGATCTGCGAGTCCTTCGTGACGTAGTTCGAGAGCAGGATCTGCTCCGAGCCGAACTTCATCGCGTAGATCAGCTGCTTGAAGGCGTTGTCGAGCTTCGGGCCGCCGTCGCCCTGGTAGGTGTACTTGCGGGCGGCGCTGTCGTCGTCCTTGTCGCTGGCGGGGTAGTCGATCTCGACCGGCTTGGCGTCCTCCGAGGCGCCCACGATCGAGTACGACGGCGACGACTCGCCGAAGTAGATGCGCGGCTCGTACTCGCCCAGCTGTCCGGTGGTCGGGATGCCCGACTCGATGAACTTCGGCTCGCCGCTGTCCTCGCGCTGGTTGCCGTAGGCGGCGACGACACCGTAGCCGTGCGTGTAGACGACCGTGTCGTTGATCCAGCCGCCGGCGCTCTGATTCTTCTGGTCGAGCTCGCGCACCGCGATCACGGTGTCCTGCGTCTTGCCGTCGATCGTGTAGCGGTCGACGTCGAGCTGCGACTGGAACTGGTAGTACTGCTGCACCTGCTCGAGCTGCGAGAAGGTGGGGCTGATCACGTTCGGGTCGATGAGGCGGATGCTCGCGGTGGTGTCGGCGTCTTCTCGCAGCGCGCCCTGAGTCGCATCCGTCGTCGCCTGGTAGGCGACCGTGTCGATGCCCGAGATGTTGTACGCATCCTGCGTCGCTGTGATGTTGCGCTCGATGTACTCCTGCTCGAGCGCCTGCTCGCTCGGCTCGACCTGGAAGCGCTGGATCAGCGCCGGGTAGACGGTGCCGATGACCAGGCTGGCCACGACGAGCAAGCCGGTGCCGATGATCGGCAGACGCCAGCGGCCGATCACCGCGGTGACGATGCAGAGCATGGTGACGATGGCGAAGGCGATCGCCAGGATGAGCTTGCCCGGGATGACCGCGTTGACGTCGGCGAAGGTCGCACCCGTGAACAGGTTGCTGACGCCGCGCGAATCGGTGAGCGTCGAGAACTGGTCGAAGTAGATGCTGACGCCCTGCAGCAGCAGGAACACCGCGGCGGTCACGGCGATCTGCACGCGCGCAGCCCGCGTGATGCGCACCTCGCGGTTGCCGACGCGGATGCCGCCGTAGAGGTAGTGGGTCGCGAGCATCGCGATGCCGGCGACGATCACGGCCGCCGACGCGTAGCCGAGGATGCCGTGGTAGAAGGGCAGCTCGAAGACGTAGAACGAGTTGTCGAGGCCGAACTGCGGATCCTTCACGCCGAAGGAGGTGCGGTTGAGGTACTCGAGCACGGTCTGCCAGCGCATCGAGGTCGAGACGCCCATGAACAGGCCGAGCACGGCCGGCACGCCGAACATGGCGAGACGGCGCAGCGGCTCGATGACCTGCTGGTAGCGGTCGAGCTGGGCGCTGAGCTTGGCGTAGACGGGGCGCGCGCGGAAGGCGATCTGCACGCTGACGAACACCGGGACCGCCATGCCGAGGAAGCCGACGAGGAACATCACGACCGTGGCGATCCACTGGGTCGTGAGCACGTTCTGGTAGCCGAGCTGGTCGAACCAGAGGAAGTCGCTGTAGAGGCTCGCGAACGCGAAGAACGCGACGACGATCACCGCGAGGATGACGGCGGCGATCGCGATCGTGCCGCGCAGTCGAGAGCGAGCAGGCCGGGGTGCAGTGGCGGTCACGAGAGTGCTCCTGTGGGTGTGCGCCGGTGCCGAGACGCCGCGGCGTGCTCCGATCCTAGGCGCGCACGCCGGGCGGTCTCTGCGAGATCGCCGGGGGCGGACAGGCGCGTCGCCGAGCCGACGCCGCCCGGGCCCGGCTGCGGCTCAGCTGCCGCAGGTCGGCAGCGCCGCGCGTCCCTTCCCGCTCGAGATCGCCTCCACGGCGGTCTCGGCCTGCTGGAGGGTCTTCACCGAGTAGACGGTGAGGCCGTCGGGGATGTGGCCGACCACCTCGTCGCAGTTGGAGGCGGGAGCCAGGAACCACGTCGCCCCGGCTCGCTCGGCGCCGTACATCTTCTGACGGATGCCGCCGATCGCGCCGACCTGGCCGTCGGCGTCGATCGTGCCCGTGCCCGCGATGTGCTCGCCGCCCGTCATCGCGCCCGGGGTCAGCTTGTCGACGATGCCGAGGGCGAACATCATGCCCGCGCTCGGGCCCCCGACCTTGTCGAGCTTCAGCTCGACGTCGATCGGGAACGAGTAGTCGATCTTCGTGTAGACGCCGACCGCGACGGTGTCGCTGCCGTCGGCGGCCTTCGCCGCGGCCGGCACGATCTCGACCGTGCGCTCCACGCCCGAGCGGCGGATCACGAGGGTCACGGCCGTGCCGTCGTCGTGCTTCGCGATGATCTCGCGCAGCGCATCCAGGTCGCCGATCTGCTCGCCGTCGGCCGAGATGACGACGTCGCCGTCCTTGACCTTGCCGGCGGCGGGGCTGCCCTCGCTGGTGCCGACGATCTCGACCGAGCCGGTGACCGGGTAGTCGAGGCTGCGCAGGGCGGCCGCGATGGCCTCCTGCTGCGAGTTCTGCATCTCGACCCGGCTCTGCTCATCGACCTCGTCGTCGCTGACGCCCTCGGGGTAGATCGTCTCGAGCGGCACGACGGCCTCGGCCGGGTCGAACCAGGCGAGGGCGACATCCACCCAGTTCAGCTGCTGCTCGCGCGAGCCCAGGATGTTGACGGTCAGCAGATCGAGGCGGCCGTCGGTGTCGTAGGTCGTCGCGCCGTCGATCGAGATCAGGGGCGTCTGCTTGCCGTCGACCTTCTGGCTGCCGAGGGTGTCGTAGACCGGTCCCGGTCGCTCGATCACGTAGGGCGCCGGGGTCATGCCGACCACGAGCGTGCCGATCACGCCGACGATCAGCAGCACCCAGCCCACGACGACCGAGCGGGGGGCGCGACGCCGCGGCGCGGGCTCGATCGGCGGGGCGGGGGTGTCGGTGAGGAAGGTCATGCGCGCCGTCTCGGGGATCTCGTGGCGGGAAGGAGGAGGACCGACGCGCTCACCTCTGCTGTTCGCCAGGGGCGCACGGGAACCGGCCCGGAAAGCCCCGTTCTCCCGGCTCGGCCGGCGAGGCGGAGGCTAGCGTAGTCGGCATGTCTGAGGAACCCCGCCCGAGCGATCCCGGCGATGAGGAGTTCCGCGAGATGCTGCGGCAGTTCCTCGCGGGAGGCGGCGAGCTCGACCCCGCCAAGCTGGCCTCGGCGGCCGGCCTGCCGTCGGACCCGGAGCTGCTGAACCGCCTGATCGGCCAGCTGCAGCAGGCCCTGCAGAACTCGGCCGACGGCATCGACTGGAACGTCGGCGTCGAGCAGGCGACCCAGCTCGCCACCCGCAGCAGCGTGGTGTCGACGCCCGGCGAGCGCTCGGCTCTCGAGCAGGCCCTGCACGTGGCGGCGCTGTGGCTCGACGAGGCCACCGAGATCACGTCGCTGACGGCCGAGCCGGCTCTGCTCAGCCGCACCGAGTGGGTGAAGCGCACGATGCCGGTCTGGTCGCAGCTCGCGGCCCCGGTCGCCGACTCGATCGCGACGGCCCTCACCCAGGTGCTCGACGACGAGGGCATGGGCGACACCCCGGGCATGGAGGGCGTGGCGCAGAGCGCCGGCCGCATCATGCGGAACGTCGGCGGCACGCTCTTCGCGATGCAGCTCGGCCAGGTCGTCGGGCGCCTCTCGACCGAGGTCGTCTCGGGCGGCGACGTCGGCATCCCGCTGCTCGACGGCGAGACCACGCAGGCCGCCCTGGTGACGCAGAACGTGCATGAGTTCGGCCGCGGCCTCGACATCCCCGACGACCAGGTCGCGCTCTACCTCGCGGTGCGCGAGCTGGCGCACGCCCGGCTGTTCCGGCACGCCAAGTGGCTGCGGCTGCATCTGCTGACCCAGATCGCCGAGTTCTCGCGCGGGGTGCGCATCGACACCGAGCGGCTGCAGGAGCTGGCCGCCGACTTCGACCCGGCGAACCCCGAGGAGCTGCGGGATGCGATGACGAGCGGCGCGCTGATCCCGCCGAAGTCGCCTGAGCAGCAGGCCGCGCTCGGCCGGCTCGAGACGATGCTCGCCCTCATCGAGGGCTGGGTCGACGTGGTGACCCTGCAGGCGACCTCGCGCCTCCCCCGCGCCGACGCGCTGGCCGAGACGATGCGCCGCCGCCGCGCGACCGGAGGCCCGGCCGAGTCGGCGTTCTCGACGCTCGTCGGACTCGAGCTGCGCCCGCGCCGGCTGCGTGAGGCGGCCGCGATGTGGCAGTCCGTGACGGATGCGGTGGGATCGGAAGGGCGCGACGCCCTGTGGGCGCACCCCGACATCCTGCCCGGCAGCCAGGACATCGACGACCCGTCGTTCCTCGTGACCCGGCTCACCGGCGGACTCGGCGAGCAGGACGACGACGTCGACCGCGCCCTGGAGGAGCTGCTCGGCGACGAGGGCGAGCGCCCGACCGAGTAGCGCGTGGCCGTCGCCCGGGCGGCTGGGCCGGGCGTAGCCGGGCCGGGCTGTGCCGGGTCCGCCCTGTGGACGGTTCGGCGCACGCGTGCGCCGCTCGGCGCAGGATGGCGCCATGGTGCTGCTGCTCGACCCCGACATCCCGCTGCTGTGGCGCACGCCGCAGTCGGCGCAGCTCGGTGCGCTGCGGGTCGTGGCGCGTCTCGACGCCGTCGGCCGGGTCGAGGAGCGTCTGATCCAGGCCCTGCGCGGCGGCGCGGATCCGGCGGCGCTGGCGGTCGTCGCCGAGCAGGCTGGAGGCTCGGCCGCGGACGCGGACGAGATGCTGCGGCGGCTCGGCCCGGCGGTGCTCTCGACGGCGCCCGGCGGTGCGGCAGCGCCGGGGCCGGGATCGGCGCCGGGCTCGCGATCGGTGCCGGATCGGGACGGATCGCGCCCTGCCCGGCGACGGGAGCGGGCCGCGCTGTTCGGTGAGCTGCCCTTCGGTGCCGAGCTCGCCTCGGCCCTGCACGAGCGCGACCTGCTCGCCCGGCCCGGGCGTGCCGGCGATGCGCGGCTGGCCGTGGTGCTCGCCGCGTGGATCGTGCCCCCGGCCGTCGCGGGGCACTGGCTGCGGCGGGATGTGCCGCACCTGCCGATCGTGCTCGCCGACGACACGCTCGTGATCGGTCCGCTCGTGCAGCCCGGAGCGTCGGCGTGTCTGCACTGCGTGCACCGTCACCGCGTCGACGACGATCCCGCCTGGCCGGCCCTCGCCGCCCAGCTGCTCGATCGACCGGCACCGCGGATGGACGGGCTGTCGCGGGCCCTCGCTCTCGCCCACGCGGGACGGATCGTGGCATCGACGCTCGTCGACGAGAGCCGGATGCGCGGCGTCGAGCTGCGCGTCGACCTCCGCGACGGCGCGATCAGCGAGCGGACCTGGATGCCGCACCCGGAATGCCGCTGCGCAGCTCGTCCAGGAAGCGGCTGGGCGCACGACGACGCCCCGGGCCCGGAGTGTCGTCGGACCCCGGCGATGCCGACCAGCTCAGCCCGAGCTGTCGCCGCGCCCGCGTGATGCCGACGTAGAGCAGCCGCCGCTCCTCGTCGATCGCGTCGAAGCCGCGCGCGTGCACGATCGGCAGCAGTCCTTCGCTCAGGCCGATCAGGTGCACCGCATCCCATTCGAGGCCCTTCGCGCTGTGCAGCGTGGCGAGCGTCACCGCCGCGATCGCGGGCTCGTGCTGCGCCTGCTGGCGCTCGAACAGCTCGTCGACGAAGCCGCGCAGCGTCGTGCCGTCCGGTGCGGCGTCGGCGAGCTCGACGATCGCGTTGAGGAGCTCCCAGCGCTCGCGTTCGGCCGGACCGGCCTTCGGCGGCTCGAGGGTCCACCCCGCGCTCTGCAGCACATCGCTCACCGACTGGAAGAGCGGCTCGCGCCGGGGCGTCTGCGACACGCTGCGCAGCTCGAGCATCGCGCGCTGCACGGCGGGGTGGTCGAAGAAGCGCGACGAGCCGAGCACCCGGGTCGCGATGCCGCGGGCCGAGAACGCCTGCTCGAGGGCCGCGCTCTGCGCGTTGACCCGGTAGAGCACCGCCACGCGGTCGGCCGGGATGCCCGCCGCGAGCTGCTCCGCCACCTCCGCCGCCACGGCGTCGGCCTCGGCGCGGTCGTTCGCGTGCTCGGTGACGACGGGCGGCTCGCCGCGATCGGCGGGCGTCGCCGGGTGCAGCTCGAGCGCGCCCGGGCGACCGCGCATCAGCCGGTTCGCGAGATCGAGCACCGACCCGGTGGAGCGGTGGTTATTCTCGAGGCGCACGACCGTCGCGTCGTCGTAGCGGCCGCCGAAGCCGAGCAGGTACTCGCTCGTCGCCCCGGCGAAGGAGTAGATGGTCTGGCTTGCGTCGCCGACGACGCAGAGATCGGTGCGCGGACCGAGCCAGAGCTCGAGCAGCCGCTGCTGCAGCGGCGAGACGTCCTGATACTCGTCGACGACGAAGAAGCGATACTGCCCGCGCACCTCGTCGGCGACGGCGGGTTCGGCGTCGAGCATCCCGGCCATGACGAGCAGCACGTCTTCGAAGTCGATGCGCCGCTGCTCGTCTTTCAGCGTCTCGTAGGCGTGATGCAGGCTCACCATGGCGCTCGCGCCGAGCCCGCCGGGCAGCGGACGCGAGTGCGCCGACCGCTCGTAGGCGTCGAGGGTGAGGCCCGAGACCTTGCGCCACTCGATCTCGCCGGCGACATCGCGCAGCGCCGCCTTGTCGAGTCGCAGCTTGAGCCGCTCGGAGGCCTGCGCCAGCACGCCGGCCTTGCCCGGCAGCACCCGCGGAGGCAGGCCGCCCGCGATCGTCGGCCAGAAGTAGTTGAGCTGCGAGAGGGCGGCCGCGTGGAAGGTGCGCGCGGCGACGCCCCCGGCGCCGAGCCCGCGCAGCCGGGTGCGCAGCTCGCCGGCGGCGCGCGCCGTGAAGGTCAGCGCGAGGACGCGGTTCGGCGCGTAGGCGCCGGTCTGCACCCCGTGCGCGATGCGGTGCGTGATCGCGCGGGTCTTGCCGGTGCCGGCGCCCGCGAGGATGCAGACGGGGCCCAGCAGGGTCTCGGCGGCGAGACGCTGCTGCTCGTCGAGGCCGGCGAGCAGATCGGGGGCGCCCGGGTCGATCAGGCTCACCGGCTCACCAGCTGTCGTCGCCGAGGTCGCCGCCGTACCACTCCTCGATGATCGCGCGGGCGATCGAGCTGCGACCGGGCAGCCGCAGGGTCGCGTCGGCGACGGCCGCCGCGAGCTCGGCGCGGGTGAACCAGCGCAGGTCGAGGATCTCCTCGCCATCGGGACGCGTCTCGACGCTCGCGCCGTCGGCGACCCGCGCGAGGAAGCCGACCATGAGCGACGCCGGGAACGGCCACGGCTGGCTGCCCAGGTAGCGCGGCTCGACGACGCGCACCCCCGACTCCTCGAACACCTCGCGCTGCACGGCCGCCTCGAGCGACTCGCCCGGCTCGACGAAGCCGGCCAGCAGCGAGAAGCGATCGGCCGGCCAGAGCGCGTTCGAGCCGAGCAGCAGGCGGTCGTCGGCGTCGATGACGCCCACGATGATCGCGGCGTCGGTGCGGGGGAAGAACTCCTTGCCGGTGTCGGCGTCCACCCGCACCCAGCCGCCCTGGCGCAGCTCGGTGGCGCGACCGGATGCGGGAGCGAAGCCGTAGGAGCGGTGCCAGTTGGCCAGGGCGAGGGCCTCGGTGAAGATGCCGGCGTCGCGCGTGGACATCTCCGCGCCGAGGCGACGCAGGTCGCCCCAGGCGAGATCGCGCCCCGACTCGCGGGCGCTGGCCAGCGCGCGCTCGGCGGCGTCGTCGTCGGTGACGACCAGCGCGATCACGGGCGCGTCGAGGTCCGCATCCGGAGCGCCCGCGAGCGTGCGCCCCAGATAGAGCGCGAAGCCGCCCTGCGCCGCGGTCGTCGCGGCCGTCGAGGCCGGCGGCAGCAGCACGAGAGCGGCGCCGTCGACGAGCGCCTGACCGTCGTGCAGCAGCACCGTGCGCGCGCCGGGTGTCGCCAGCAGCTCGTCGATCGGCGTCGCTCGCGTCAGATGATCGCGGTCGAGCTCGGCACGGGCGAGGGTGAGCCGCTCGGCGAACGACGGGGTCACGGGGCCTCCTGGCTCGCCGACGGGATGCGTCGGCGCTTCGCGGATGGATGTCGGCCTGACTGCGGAACGGGCGGGCACGGGCGTGGCGCGGGCTTCGCGCGGGGCTCGCCGACCTACCCTGTGGGGCATGGCCAGAACCCCTCTCACTCTAGCCGCGCTCGCCACCTCGGCTGTGGCCGGGCTCGACGTGGTCGCGGCCTCGCGGATCGGCGCCGCGGGCGGCGACTTCGACACCGCTCTGCTGAGCACGCGCGACGAGCGCTGGTTCGTCGTGCGGGTTCCGCGCACCGAGGCGGCGGAGTCGCGCCAGTCGGCCGACCTGCTGGCGCTCGGCGCGCTGACGGCCGGAACCCGGTCGCGTCTGCCCTTCGAGGTGACTACACCGGCGGGCCAGACCCCGGTCGACGGCACGCGCGCCGTCGTCTACGAGTTCGTCGGCGGATCCAAGACGCCGGTCTCGTCGCTGACCGCCGATCTGGCCGCGTCGATCGGCCAGGCCATCGCCGCCATCCACTCGCTGCCGACCAGCTGCGTCACCGAGGTGGGCCTCCCCTCGCTCGGCCCGGTGCACGCGCACCAGACCTCGGGTGCGCTCGTCGCCAAGGCGATCGAGACCGGTCTGCTGCCGGCCGCGCTGCGCGAGCGCTGGGAGGGCGCCCTCGCCGACGACCGCCTCTGGCAGTACCAGCCCACCGTGATCAACGGCGACCTCGGCGCCGACACCGTGCTCAGCCACGCCGAGCAGGTCGTCGGCGTGCTCGACTGGCACGAGCTGCGCGTCGCCGACCCGGCGCGCGACCTGGCCTGGCTGTTCTCGGGCCGCCGCAGCGAGCTGGCCGAGACGGCCATCGCGGCCTACCTGCAGGCGCGTCCGGCCGCGGACCGCCAGATCGGCGCGCGCGCGAGCTTCTACGCCGAGCTCGAGATCGCGAGCTGGCTGCTGCACGGCACCCAGACGCGCAGCACCGACATCGTCGACGACGCGGTGCGGATGCTGCACGGTCTGGTCGACGACGTGCAGTCCCAGCTCGGCAACCAGCTCGGGCCGCCCACCGCGCCCGTTCTGGCCGTGACCGACGTCGAGCAGCTGCTCGACGGCATCGAGAAGGACCGCGTCGAGAAGGACCGGGTCGAGAAGGCGAGCTGAGGCCCCGGCGCGAGCAGAGGTTCGCGCACTCAGATCGCGCGCGGCACGATCCGCACGAAGCGTCCGCGCCACGGCAGCGCGAAGGTGAGTCCGAGGCGCCCGCGGCGGGCGAGCACGATCGCGACGGTCGTCGCCGTGAGCGCGGGCACTCCCCCGGCGACGACGAAGGCGACGGTCGGCCCGAACGATTCCGCGATCGCGCCCATGAGCACGCCGCCGAGGGCCTGACCGCCGACCACCGTCATGAGGTAGAACGACATGATCCGCCCGCGGATCGCCAGGTTCGTCGACAGCTGGGTGAGCGACTCGGCTCCGGTCGCGAAGGTCACTCGCGTGATGCCGATGCCGACGAGCGCGCCGAGGAACACGAGCACGATGGGCGCGACGCCGGCGAGCATCGTGACCACGCCGTACAGGATGGCGGCGCCGACGATCGCCCGCAGCCGCAGCGCCCGGCGGCGCGTCGAGAGGATCGCGCCGATGAACGCGCCCACCGCGGCGAGCGAGCTGTAGAGCCCGTAGCCGGCGGCGCCCGTGTGGTAGCCCTCGTTCGCCGCCGCCGTGAACAGCACGGGCAGGTTCATCCCGAAGATCGCGACCGAGGCGAGCACGACCATCGGCCACAGGATGGTGGGCTTGCGCACGAGGTAGCGCAGCGCCTCGCGGATCTGGCCCGGCGCCGCGGGCGTGCGTGCCACCGCGATGAGCTCGTGGCGCCGCATCAGCACGAGCGCGAGCACGGCGACGAGCGAGGTGCCGGCGTTGATGGCGATCGAGACGCCCGACCCGACGAGCACGATCAGCACGCCGCTGATCGCGGGGCCGAGCAGTCCGCCGAGGTGGAAGATCGTCGCGTTGATGCTGATCGCGTTGCGCAGGCGGTGGGTGCCGACCATCTCGGCCACGAACGCCGAGCGCGACGGCCCGTCGATCGCCATCGAGACGCCCGTCACCCCCGCGACGACGAAGACGTGCCACGCCGCGATGGCGCCGGTCAGCACGAGCACCGCCAGCACGGCGTTGGCGATCGTGCCGACGCTCTGCGTCGCGATGAGCACGCTGTGCCGTCGGAACCGGTCGGAGATGACGCCGGCCCAGGGCCCGAGCAGTAGTGTGGGGGCGAACTGCAGGGTCACGGCCAGGCCGACCAGCGCGACATTGCCGGTCAGCTCGAGCACGAGCCAGTCGATCGCGATGCGCGCCATCCAGCCGCCCGTGTTGGCGAAGACCTGGCCCAGCAGGTAGAGCCGGTAGTTGTGCGCCCGCAGCGCGCTGACGGTGTCGCGCCAGCGGGGCCTCTGCTCCAGCACCGGGATGGGCTCGGTCACGGTCGGATCGACGATCGGCGCTGCGCTGCGGGCGGGTCGAGAACTCACCCTCCCAGATGACCACATCGGGCATCATTGCTCGACCCGATCACCGCTATTAGTCTCATTGAGTTCATCAATGACGGGAGCCCAGGATGTTCGATCCGCAGCTGCTGCGCACCTTCGCCGCCGTGGCCGAGACCCTGAGCTTCACGCGCGCCGCCGAGCAGCTCGGCCTGAGCCAGCCGACCGTCAGCCAGCACGTGCAGCGCCTCGAAGCCGCCGCCGGCCGGGCGCTGGTGCAGCGCGACACCCGCCAGGTCGCGCTGACCGACAACGGCCGCGCGATGCTGGGATTCGCCCGCGGCATCCTCTCGGCGCACGACGGCGCCGCGGCCTACTTCAGCGGCTCGGCCATGCGCGGCCGTCTGCGCTTCGGATCGGCCGACGACCTCGCCCAGACCGAGCTGCCGCGCATCCTGCGTCGATTCCGCCGCGTGCACCCGCAGATCACGCTCGAGCTGACGGTCGCGCAGAGCGGGATGCTCGCCCGTCGCCTGGCCGCCGGCGCCCTCGATCTCGTGTTCGTGAAGCAGGAGTCCGGGCGCGCCGAGGGCCGGCTCGTCCGCCGCGAGCGGCTCGTCTGGGTCGCGCACCGCGACCTCGAGATCGACCCGGACGCCCCGCTCCCCCTGGTCGCGTACCAGGCGCCGAGTCTCTCGCGGTCGGTCGCGATTCAGGCGCTCGAGGATGTGGGCCGCAGCTGGCGCATCACCTGCACGGTGCGCGAGATCAACGGTGTGCACGCGGCCCTGCGCGCCGGGCTCGGGGTCACGGTGCTGCCGCAGAACCTCGTGCCCGAGAACCTGCGCGACGTCACCGCGCAGCTCGGGCTGCCACTGCTGCGCGAGATCGACTTCACCCTGCTCGACAATCCCCGCGCGCCGCGCGAGCCGGTCGAGGCGCTCATCACCGCCATCACCGGCGGGGATGCACCGCCTCCGCGTCGCCCGGCGTGAGGCGGGTCATCGCAGCCTGCCAGCGGGCGGCGAGCTCCTCGGCGTCGTCGACCCGCTCGGGGCGCAGCACCTCGTCGTCGGCCACGAAGTAGAACGCCGCGTCGATGCGCTCGGGATCGACGCCGCGCCAGCGGGCGTAGGCGAGCCGGTAGAGCGCGAGCTGCAGCTGCTTGAGCTCGCGGTCGCGCGCATCGCGAGGCGCACGGCCGGTCTTCCAGTCGACGATCTCGAAGCGCTCCGAGCCCGGCTCACCGTCGGCGTAGACGGCGTCGATCTTGCACACGACCGTGCGCCCGCCCAGCGGCAGGTGGATCTCGCGCTCGACGTCGACCGGGCGCCGCGCCGCCCAGGGCGAGGCCTCGAAGGTCGCCCGCAGCTGCGCGAAGCGCTCGGCGTCGACCGCCGTGAGCCGATCATCGTCGCCGCCGTCGAGCTCGGTCGCGAGCGCATCCAGCTCGTCGAAGCCGGCCATGGCGGCATCCGGATCGCTGCGGTGCTCGACCCAGGCGTGGAACAGCGTGCCGAGCCGGGTCGCTCGATAGGGACGCTCGGGCATCGGGCGCCGCAGCTCGGCGAGCACGGCGGCGGGGTCGTCGACCCAGTCCTTGAAGCGCGAGGCCGGGATGCGCTCGGGCACGACGGCCGCATCCGCTCCGGCGAGGCGCTGGCGACGCTCTTCGAGCAGCAGCTCCACGTCGCGCGCCCACGCGCCGGCGTGCTCCGGGTCGGCGCGCCGCACGTAGTCGGCGGCGGCCTCCACGCGCGCCCGCCGCGAGCCGAGCGGCTCGCGCGGCCAGGCGACGCGCTCGGGCTCGACCGCCAGCGGATTCGTCTCGTTGACCGGGGCCTCCGGCAGCGCCTGCAGCAGTCCAGCCTCGGCGAGCTCCTGCAGGAACGCTCCGGGCGCGCGGGACTCCTTCTGCGACGACCAGAACGACCCGGTGAGCAGCAGCCGGCGGCGCGCGCGCGTCACCGCGACGTAGGCGAGCCGGCGGTCCTCGGCGAGCTGATCGGCCCTGAACTCGGTCTTGAAGCCCTCGATGCGCCTCTTCAGCTCGGCGCGCGTCTCGACCGTGCGCCAGTCGAGCGGCGCGAGCGCATCGGCGTCGCCGCGGAACTCGTAGGGCAGCTGGCCGAAGGCCAGCCATCCCGAGGCGTCGCGCACCTTCGACGGCATCTCGTCGGTCACCAGGCGCGAGACGGCGACGAGGTCCCACTCGAGACCCTTCGCGCCGTGGATCGTGATGATCTGCACGCAGCCCGGCTCGGGCGGATCCGAGCGCGGCGACAAGCGTTCGCGCGCCTCCGCCTCGCGCAGCCAGCCGAGGAACGCCCGCAGCGAGGCCTGCTGGCCGATCTGCTGGAACCCCGCGAGCGCGTCGAAGAACGCCTCGAGCACCCGCCCCGAGCCGGCGCGCGTCTCGTTGGCGGCGGCCTCGATGTCGAGGCCCAGCTCTTGGATGACGATGGTCACCAGATCGTCGAGGTCGAGGCGCACGCGGCGCCGCAGCCCGGCGAACAGCGTGCCCGCCTCACGGAGTCGCCGCAGCCCCTCGTCGCTGAAGCCGCCGAGCGCGCGGTGATCGTCGCGCGCCGTGGCGACGAAGTCGAGCGCGTCGACCAGCGACGCGCTGTCGTCGTCGGCGAGCGAGCCGCGCAGCGCCCGCACGACCTCCGGATCGAGCGGCTGCTGGGCGAGGTCGCGACGCTCGAGCCAGCGCGCGAGCTCGTGCAGCGCCGCCACGTCGGCGGTGCCGAGCCGCCAGCGCGAGCCCACCAGCAGGCGGATGAGCTCGGAGTTCGCCCGCGGGTCGTCGAGCACGGCGAGCGCGGCGACCAGGTCGGCCACGAGCGGCTCGGCCAGCAGGCCGCCGACGCCGAGCACGTGGTACGGCACTCCCGCCGAGCGGAACGCGCGCAGGAACTGCTCGAGCGTGGCGCGCGCCCGCAGGATGAGCGCGGCCGACGGCGGCGTGGCGACGCCGTCGACGTCCTTCCACTCCCCCGGATCGGCCAGCCGGTCGCGGAACCACGCCGCCACCGCATCCGCCTCGTCGACGACCGTCTCGGGATAGCGCAGCTCGATCGGATGCTCGTCGGCGCCCGGCCGCGCGCCCAGCTCGCGCACCGCGACCGAGGCGCCGCGCCCCGCGCCCCCCGCGAGCGGCGCGATCAGCACGTTGGCGGCGTCGAGGATGCGGCGGCCGTTGCGCCAGCTCGTGCTGAGGTCGAAGCGCGCGGCGGTGGGCGCGGATCCCGGCGTCCGCGGAGTCCCCGTCTCGGTCCGGTCGTCGCGATCGCGGTCGGGGTCGCGGTCGCCGAACCAGGCGCCGAACTGCGCCAGCCCCGCGGCGCTCGCGCCGCGCCAGCCGTAGATCGACTGGTTCGGGTCGCCGACCGCCATGACCGGATGCGCGCGGAACAGCCCCGCGAGCAGCCGGGTCTGCACGACGCTCGTGTCCTGGTACTCGTCCAGGATGACGACGCGGTACCGCGTGCGCAGCTCCTCGACGACGTGCGGGTTGGCCTCGACGATGCGCAGCGCCGTCGCGACCTGGTCGCTGAACTCGATCGCCGCGCGCTCGCGCTTGGCGCGCCGCAGCTCGAGCGCCAGGTCGAGCAGCGCGGGGAGGGCGGCGACCCGCTCGATGATCCCGAGCTCGCCGTCGCCCCTGTAGGCCTTGGTGCCGCCGAGCGGCAGGTCGCGGAGGGTGCCGAAGTCGGCCGACATGGCACGCACCGCCTCGGCATCGGCGACGTTCTCGCCGAGCTGGTTCGAGAGCGTGACGACCGCGGTCGTGAGCACATCCACCGACTTCTCGGTGTCGGCCAGGCGCAGGTCGGCGCTGCGCGCGACGAGCTCGCGCGCCATCAGCCAGGTCGCCGCCTCGCCGAGCAGCACCGCGTCGCCGTCGTAGCCGACGAGCGGCGCGTTGTCGCGGAAGATCGCGCTGGCGAAGGCGTTGTAGGTCGCGATCGTCGGGGTGTCGAGCAGATCGGCGGCGGGGTCGTCGACCGCGTCGGCGCGCTCGGGCACGAGCCCGATCGCCCGCAGCTGCGCGATGCGGCGCCGCATGCGCTCGCCCAGCTCGCCGGCGGCCTTGCGGGTGAAGGTGAGCCCGAGGATCTGCGCGGGGTCGACGAAGCCGTTCGCGACCAGCCACAGCACGCGCGAGGCCATCGTCTCGGTCTTGCCGCTTCCGGCGCCGGCCACGACGAGCGCCGGCGCGAGCGGCGACTCGATCACGGCCACCTGCTCGTCGGTCGGCGGCGGCAGCTCGAGCGCCGCGGCGATCTCGCGCGCCGAGAGCCGGGGCACGAGCTCGCGCGCTCCGTCGCTCACTGCGACGTCCGTCGCCGCCGTCGCGGGGTCAGTCCTCGTGTCCGAGTCCGCCTCCGACAGCGCGCCGGTCGTCTCCACCTCGGTCCTCTCAGTCACCGGTGACCTCCCCCGGCAGGTGCACGGCACGCAGCGCGCCGCCGTGCTCGAAGGGGTCGTCGATCAGCGTCGCGGGATAGGCCGGCCCCGCGATCGTCACAGCCGCGGCGCGCAGCGTGCCCCGGAACTCCTCGAGCTGCTCCGGCGCGAGCGGCGCCTGATCGCGCAGCGTGTAGGGCTTACCCGCGACGCCCTTCTTCGTGAACAGCAGCCGGGCGCCGCCGGCGCTGTTCCCCTCGGGCAGCCCGTCGAGCACCCCGCCGTCGTAGGCGAGCTGATAGGCCGACATCTGCGGATGCGACTCGGCCTCGCGCGCGCTCACGACCGAGCCCGTCTTCAGGTCGACGATGACGATGCGCCCGCCGTGCGACTCGACGCGGTCGATCTTGCCGTTGACGACGGCGGGTGCGACGTCGAGGCGGAACGAGCCCTCCGCGCTGACCAGCACTACCCCCTCGGCCTCGACCGTGCGCAGGTAGGAGGCGAGTGCCGTCACCGCGGTGCGAGCCCGGCGGCGCTCCACCTCCTCGGCCCAGGGCGAGTCGAAGGTCAGCTCCCCCCAGCGCGACTCGACCAGCTGCCAGAGGTGCTCGGGATCCGCATCCACCGCGTGCTCGAGTGCGTGGTGCACGAGCGAGCCGATGTTCGCGCTGAGCGACGAGCTGCTGCCCGCCATCCGCTCGACGAACCACTCCATGGCCGAGCGCTCCAGCGTGCCGAGCGCCGACGGCGACACGGGCACCCGCACCTCCGGGTCGCCGAGGTCGTGCAGCGGCGCATCCGTGGAGGCGGCGAGAAGTCCGTGCCAGGTCGCCGGGTCGGCGCCCGGCACCTCGGCCGCGGCCAGTCGCGCCAGGGCGCCGGCCGCGCTGCGCCGCTGCTCGGGCGCGGCCCCGGGCTGGGTGAGCGCGCGACGCAGCCGGCCCGTCATACCGCGAAGGTCGAGCGGAACCGCATCCCCGTCGGGCTCGACGAGCGCGTCGCCGGCGACCCGCCGGGCGAAGCCGTGGAACGGGCTCGGCACCTCGTCGTCGCCCGCCACGGCGGCGAGCACCACACGTCGCGACGCCCGCGAGACGGCGAGAGCGAACATCCGCAGCTCGTCGGCGAGCACGGCGCGTCGTTCGTCGATCACGCCGGCGGCCGGCACGGCGGTCGCGGCGCTCGACGGCGCCGGCTCGGTCGCTGCCGAGCTCGCCCCGCCGACCTGGCCGAAGGCGTCGAGTCGGGCGATCGCGTCGCCGAGCTCGCCGGCGCGCAGCAGCGAGCCGCGGGGCCGCAGGTTCGGCCACTGGCCGTCCTGCAGCCCGGCGACGACGACCGTGTCGACCTCGATCCCGACCGCACCCGATGGAGTCGTGACCAGCACCGCCTCGCCGGAGGTGCGGGGAGCGAGCGTGTCCTCCGGGATGTCGGCGTCGAGCACCGAGGCGAGGAACGCCTCGGCTTCGCGCTCGGGTTCGCGCTCGACGAAGCGGCGCGCCGCGGCGAACAGCGCGACGACGCCGTCGAGCGCGCGATTCGTCTCCTCGGCCGCGATGCCGGTGCCGAGCGCCGTCGTGCGCCAGTCGTCGGCGACGCCGCTGCGCTCCCACGCCGTCCAGAGCAGCTCCTCCGCGCTCGCCCCGCGCGCGCTCTCGGCACGGAGCCGCGCCAGCAGTCGCGCGGTCCGCGCCGCCCGTCGGCCGACCTGATGATCGATCGTGGCGAATCCGTGCTCGTCGTCGAGCGCCTCGGCCAGCAGCGCGGCGCCCAGCCGCGTGCCGCCGCCGGCCAGCTCCTCGGCGCGCAGAGCCACGCGCAGGCGCCGCAGCGCCACCGGGTCCAGCCCGCCGAAGGGGCCGGTCAGGATGCGCTCCGCCACGAGACCGTCGAGCGCGAGTCGACCGGTTCCCACCGACACGAGCTCGAGCAGCGCCGCCGCCGCGGGGTCGTCGCGCAGCGCGCGACTCCCGGCGGTGGACCGCGTCGGCACCTGAGCGAGCGCGAGCGCTCGCGAGAGCGCCGGGATCGCCGCGCCCGACCGCACCACGACCGCGAGCTGCGACCACGGCACGCCGTCGAGCAGGTGGCGCTCGCGCAGCACGCGCGCGATCGCGCGGTGCTCGGCGGCGGGCGTCGCCGCGGCGATCGCCGACAGGGCCGCCGGATCGTCGTCGCCGCTCGCCGCGGCCGCCCGCTGCGTGCCCGCGCCGGCCGCGCCGATGCGCCCGGTGACCTCGGTCGTCAGCGCGCGCAGCGCCGGCGACTGCCGGTGCACCTGCTGCAGCCGCAGCGACACGACCGGCACCCCCATCCGCTCCGGGAACGCCGCGAGGGCGTCGGCCTCGCCACCGCGGAACGACTCGGTCGCGACGTCGGGATCGCCGAAGGCGACGATCGGCACGCCGCGCGCCGCGATCGCCGCGAGCAGCCGCATCGCGCCCTCCGTCGCCTGCTGCAGGTCGTCGACCACGACGAGACGCGCCCGGGCGAGGCGCTCGCCGGTGTGCCCGGCGCGCACCGCCGCGTCGGCGTAGGCCATGAGCTCGGCGGGGTCGAGCGAGCTGCCGCCGACCGCCGAGACGACGGCGCGGTACTCCTCGGCGAACTCCGCGGCGGCGACCCATTCGGGTCGGCCGGCGATGCCGCCAGCCGCCCTCAGCCGTCGCGTCGGGATGTCGTATTCCGTGAGCCGCATGAGCAGCTCGCGCAGCTCGGTGCGGAACACCGGGAGCCGGCGCACGGCGGGCGAGAGATGCGGCGGCCAGTCGGCGCCGCCGCCGTCGTCGATCGCGCCGTGCAGCAGCTCGGCGATCAGGAGGTCCTGCTCCGGCCCCGAGAGCAGGCGGGGTCGCGGCGCGCCCTCGGCGGCGGCCCGCGCGACGACCGCGTCGAACGCGAGCGACGGGATGGTGCGGGCGAGCGGTCCGGAGGAGACCGGCGCGTCGGGCACGGCCCGCAGGCGCTCGGCCAGCCGATCGCGCAGACGGGTGGCGCTGGCCCGCCCGGCCGCGAGGGCGATGACCTCGTCGGGCGCGAATCCGTCGGCCTCGACCCGGCGGGCGACGAGCTCGATCAGCGTGGAGGTGCGGCCCGAGCCCGGCGCGCCCACGACGACCGCCGACGCCCCGGGCGCCAGGTCGAGGACGGCGAGCTGCGAGGGATCGGGGTGCACGTCAGCCACGGTAGCGACGAGCTCCGACACCCGATCGACGCGCGCCGCGCATCCCGTTCTGCCGTGGGCGGAATCGACGCGCGGGGCCGGATGCTCTCGCTAGCCTGTGCACGTGGACATTCGCATCGGCATCGCCAACTCCGCCCGTGAGATCTCGTTCGAGACCAGCCAGAGCCCCGAGGACATCGAGAAGACCGTGTCGCAGGCCCTCGAGTCGGAGAAGTACCTGAAGCTCACCGACGAGCGCGGCCGCCTCTACATCGTCCCCGTCGCGAGCTTCTCGTACCTCGAGATCGGCGCCGAGGAGACGCGTCGCGTCGGCTTCGTCGCCTGACGCGAGTCCGCTAGGGTTCCCGCCATGGAGATGGTCTACGCCACGGTCGTCGGACTCGGCATCGCGACGGTGATCCGCTACCTCGTCCCCGGGCGACGGTCGTACGGCATCCTGCTGCTGCCGGCGATCGGCGCGGCATGGACCGCGGCCGCGTGGACCGGCCTCACCTGGCTCGGCTGGAAGCCCGACGAGCCGTGGATCTGGCTCGTCGCCCTGGGCGGCGCCGGCGTGATCGCGATCGTCGTGGCGCTGCTGATCGACCGCGCGCGCCACAGCATCGACGCCCAGCGCCTGCACCACCTCTCCGGCGGTCGCACGGCTTCCTGACCCGGCCTCGCGTCCGGCAGCGCTCCGGCTCCGTCCAGCGTGCCGAGAGCAAGCCGCTCAGGCGGTCAGGCCCAGCGCATCCATGCGTCGCGTGTGCGCCGCGACGAGCTCGGTGAACACCGGCTCGATGCGCTCCTCGCCCGGGGCCTCGTCGCCGACGCCCAGCGCCGATCGCGCCACGAGCATCGTGTCGCCCACCAGACGACGGCCCCACATCGCGAGTCGCGAGCCCAGACGCGGGTTCGCGTCGATGCCGTCGCGCAGCTCCTGGATGAGCACGTCCTCGCCGGCCTCGACGTCGAGGAGCGCCTCGACCCGGGCCTTCAGCTCGCTCGGCAGGCCCGCGGCGAGGCCGAGGAAGAAGTCCGTCAGGAATCCGGCCGTCACGTAGCAGGTGGTGAGCGTCTCGAACCAGTCCTGGCCGAGCGTGCGGCGCTGGAAGTCGTCGATGTCGAGCCGGTACGGCTCCATCGCGACGGCGGGATCGACGCCGCGCGACACGAGCTCGGCGACGAGCCCGCGGTGCGCGTCCAGGTGCGGCCCGGCGACGCGCGCCAGCGAGGTCTTCGCGACGGTCGACGGCGCGGCCGAGATCGCGCGCGAGACGTCTTCGAACAGCGCGAGCTGCAGATAGGCGGCGCGCCCGAGATAGGCGTCGACCTCGGGGGTCAGATCGGCGAGCTCGACCTTCGCGGTCACCGTCGACCGCTGGGAGCCGACCACGGGTGCCGGGGTCGCGGAACGCCGCCGTCGGAACCAGTTCGCCACGCCCTCATCGTAGGGCAGGCGAGGCGGGCGCCCGGTCGGGCGGGGCCGGTGGATGCGCGCGGGCCGGTAGAGTGGGCGGATCGACTTCCACGACAGGTGATCAGTGACCTTCTCCGATCTTGACATCGACCAGGACATCGTCGACGCACTCGCTGCCCAAGGCATCGTCGACCCGTTCCCGATCCAGTCTCAGACCATCCCGCTCGGGCTCGCCGGCCAGGACATCATCGGCCAGGCGAAGACCGGAACCGGCAAGACCTTCGGCTTCGGCCTCCCGGTGATCCAGGCTCTCGGCCTCGAACCCGAGCCGGGCGTGCAGGCCCTCGTGGTCGTGCCGACCCGCGAGCTCTGCGTGCAGGTCGCCGAAGACCTCGAGCTCGCCACCTCGAACCGCTCGACGAGCGTCGTCGCGATCTACGGCGGCAAGGCCTACGAGGGCCAGATCGAGCAGATCAAGGCGGGGGCGCAGATCGTCGTCGGCACCCCGGGCCGTCTGCTCGACCTCGCCGGCCAGCGCCTGCTGAGCCTCGCCAACGTCAAGGTGATGGTGCTCGACGAGGCCGACAAGATGCTCGACCTGGGCTTCCTGCCCGACGTCGAGAAGCTGTTCGCGCAGACGCCGCCGACGCGCCACACGATGCTGTTCTCGGCCACCATGCCGGGACCGGTCGTCACGCTCGCGCGCCGTTTCATGAACCGGCCGATCCACATCCGCGCCAGCGACCCCGACGAGGGCCAGCTGCAGGCGAACATCAAGCACCTCGTCTACCGCGCGCACAGCCTCGACAAGGACGAGGTGGTCGCGCGCATCCTGCAGGCCGAGGGCCGCGGCAAGACCGTCGTCTTCACCCGCACCAAGCGGGCCGCCTCGAAGCTCGTCGAGGAGCTCAACGACCGCGGCTTCAACGCCGCGGCCGTGCACGGCGACATGACGCAGGAGGCGCGCGAGCGCTCGATGGCGTCGTTCAAGGCCGGCAAGAAGGATGTGCTGATCGCGACCGACGTGGCCGCCCGCGGCATCGACGTCGACGACGTCACGCACGTGATCAACCACACGATCCCCGACGACGAGAAGACCTACCTGCACCGCGCCGGTCGCACCGGCCGCGCCGGCAAGACCGGCACCGCGGTGACCTTCGTCGACTGGGACGACCTGCACAAGTGGGCGCTCATCAACCGCGCCCTCGAGTTCGGGCAGCCCGAGCCGACCGAGACCTACTCGTCGTCGCCGCACCTCTACAGCGACCTGAACATCCCCGAGGGCTCGAAGGGCCGCCTCAAGCCGTCGCCGGCCGCTCCGCACGCGGAGCGCCGACCCGGTGGCGACCGCGGCGAGCGCGGTGGCGACCGCAGCGGCTCGGGCCGTTCGCGCAGCCGTCGACGCGGCTCGGGTTCCGGCGGAGGATCGACGGAGGGCGGCTCGTCCGCCTCTGCCGCGACCGGCACCGCGACCGAGGAGGCCCGCAGCGAGGGCGGCGGCACGCACGACGGCGCCGCTCCCGAGCGCCGTCGCCGCACGCGTCGCCGTCGCGGCGGCAGCGGCAGCGGGGCTCCGACGCCCCCGCCCGCGAGCTGAGCCGCGCATCCTGAGCCGCTGACCGCCGAAGCCGATGACGTTCGAGGCGCCTGACCCCGACCTGGGTCCGATCGAGGACCCGCACGACGATCGGGGTCGGCCCCGCCTCGACCGGCCGCTGCCCGGCGCCGGTCCGGTCGAGGCCGTCTCGCGGCTCTACCGCAACTACGCCGGCTTCTCGGGCCGCGCCAGCCGCGGCGAGTTCTGGTGGGTCGCGTTCTTCGCGGTCGCCGTGACGATCGTGATCGGCGGCGTCGGGGTGATCGTCGGCGTCGCGACCGGAACGCCCTCGCCGAGCGGCGACGGCATCCAGCCCGGCGGGGCGATGTTCGTCTTCCTCATCGCGCTGAGCGTGTGGTATCTCGGCAGCGTCATCCCCTTCATCGCGCTGTGGGTGCGCCGCCTGCACGACGCCGACTACAGCGGCTGGCTGTACCTGCTGCACGCGATCCCCTACGTGGGCCCGCTGATCGCCCTGGTCTTCGCGGCGATGCCGTCGCGGCCCAACGGCGCGCGCTTCGACCGCTGACGTCGGTCCGTCGATTTGTCGCGGTCGCCGTCGACGCGTCGCGGTCGCCGTCGCGTTGTCTCAGCCGGTGAACGGCGCCGAGCCCGTGCCGAGCTCGACGATGCGCGCGTAGGCCTCGAGCGAGGTGCTGTTCTCGCCGAGCAGATTCGGCTTGCCGGCGCCGTGGTAGTCGCTCGATCCGGTGACGACCAGCCCGTACTCGGCCGCGCGCCGCAGCCACAGCTCCCGCGCCTCGGGCGGGTTGTCGCGGTGGTGCACCTCGACGCCCATCAGCCCCGCGTCGACGAGCGATCGCACGCGCGAGCCGGCGAACAGCCGCTCGGGGCCGCGGGCTCCGGGATGCGCGATCACGGGCACTCCCCCGGCCTCGGCGATGAGGCGGATGCCGACCGTCGGCTCCGGCGCCCGGTGCGGCCGGTAGTACCCGCCGCGCCAGTGCAGGATGCTGCCGAACGCCGCCGTGCGGTCGGGCACGAAGCCCTTGGCGACGAGGGCGTCGGCGATGTGCGGCCGCCCGACGGTCGCGCCCGGCGCGGTCTGCGCGAGCACGTCATCCCAGCTGAGGTCGTAGTCCTTCGCGATGCGGGCGACCATCGTCTCGGCGCGGTGCAGCCGCTCCTCGCGGGTGCGCTCGGACTCGGCGAGCAGCGCGGGATCCGCGGGATCGATCAGGTAGCCCAGGATGTGCACGCTCGCGTAGTCGAGCTGGGTGCTGAGTTCCAGGCCGGGGAGCACGGTGAGGCCGGTGCCGCGGGCGGCGTCGAAGGCCTCGGCCCAGCCGGCGGTCGAGTCGTGATCGGTGATGCCGAGCACGGCGAGGCCCGCATCCACTCCGGCGGCGACGAGCTCGGCGGGGGTCTGCGTTCCGTCGGAGACGCGACTGTGCGTATGCAGGTCGATGAGACCGGATGCGCGCCGCCCGTCGGCGGCGTGGCCGGAGGATACGGCGTGGTCTCCGGCGGGCATCCCCTCATCGTAGGCGTGCGGCAGGCCGCCGCGCCGAGCCGCCGCCGCCGCGGCGGCCGCCGATCGTCAGGGTCCTCTCCGGGGTGACGCCTAGGGTCGGGGACGTGTTCCGCCGTGTGATCGCCGCCCTGGCGCTGCTCCTGCTGGCCGCGGCCCTGCTGGTCGCCGGCTGGCCCCAGCTGCTCGGCCTGCAGACGCAGACCGGAGTCGCGCAGCTCGTGTCGCTGCGCGCGCTGGCCGGCGGGATGGCGGCGGTGGCCGTCGTCGTGCTGCTCGTGATCGCGCTGGCCTCGCGGAGCGCTCGCCGGTTCTGCGCCTCGGCGGCGGTACTGCTGCTCGTGTTCGTCGGCCTGTCGGCGGCCGTGCTCGCGTCGCGCGGCTGGGGTTCCGAGCACTTCGCCGCGAAGGGCGAGGGCGGCGTGACGGTGCTGAGCTGGAACACGCTCGGCGACGCGCCCGGCGCCGATCGCATCGCGACGCTCGCACTCGACAATGACGCCGACATCGTCGTGCTGCCCGAGACCAGCGTGGAGCTCGCGCAGCAGATCGCCGACCGCATGGGCGCCGAGGGTCGCACGATGGCCGTGCACAACATCACCTTCGACCAGATCGCCAAGGCCCGCACGACCTCACTGCTGATCAGCTCGAGCCTCGGCCGCTACGTGCCCGACAGCGAGGCCGGCTCGACCCGGGTCATCCCGAGCGGGCTGTGGCGCCCGGCCGACGGCGACGGGCCCGCGATCGTCGCCGGGCATCCCGTCGCCCCGGTTCCCGGCGAGATGCCGGCCTGGCGCGAGGGACTCGAGTGGCTGGCCGCGCGGTGCCAGGAACCCGACCTGATCATGGCCGGCGACCTGAACAGCACGATCGACCACTGGTCGCACCTCGCCGGCGAGGGCGAGCTGGGCGACTGCCACGACGGCGCGAAGGCGACCGGGGATGCGGCGGTCGGCACCTGGCCGACGCGCATCCCCGCCGAGGCGGGGGCGCCGATCGATCACGTTCTGGCCGGCTCCGACTGGCGGTTCACGGGCTTCCGCGTCGTGCGCGATCAGGACCACGCGGGCAGCGACCACCGGCCGGTGATCGCCCAGCTCGAGCGCGTGTCGTGAGCCGGTGGGAGGATGGAGGCATGGCCGACTCCCCCCGCACCGCATCCGGAACCGCCTCGTCGCGCGAGCAGAGCGCCCCGCCGCGCGCCACGCAGAACCGTTCGACGACGCCCTCGTCCGACGCGTTCGCGGCCTACATCTCCTCGGAGTGGGCCGACCGGGTCGAGGCGCCCGTGGCCCCGCGCGACGCGGCGGCGCACGCCGCCGAGCAGCGCCGACGCATCTCGGCGCTGCACCCGGGCGAGCGCCTGATCGTGCCCGCGGGTCCGGCCAAGGTGCGCTCGAACGACACCGACTATCCCTACCGCGCGCACTCGGCGTTCTCGCACCTCACCGGCTGGGGCTCCGACACGGTGCCCGGCAGCGTGCTCGTGCTCGAGCCCACCGGCGCCGGCGACGACGCCGGCCATGATGCCGTGCTCTACTTCCGGGCTCCGGCCGGCCGCGGCACCGACGAGTTCTACGCCAACCCCGACATCGGCGAGTTCTGGATCGGCGCGCGCCCCTCGCTCGACGCCGTCGCCGCCGAGCTCGGCCTCGCGACCCGCGACCTGACCGAGCTGCCCGGCGTGATCGACGCCGTGGATGCCACCACCCGCCTGGTGCGCGGCGCCGATCGTGACCTGACCGACCAGATCGACGGCCGTCGGCTGCTGGCCGCCGAGGGCGTGACCGAGGTCGACGACGACGCGGATGCGGTGCTCGCCCGCGATCTGAGCGAGCTGCGCCTGGTCAAGGACGCCTGGGAGATCGAGCAGCTCGCCGCGGCCGTCGCCGCGACCAAGCAGGGCTTCGACGACGTGATCGCCGACCTGCCGCAGATCATCGCCCACCCGCGCGGCGAGCGCCTCGTCGAGGGCACCTTCAACCGGCGCGCCCGCGCCGACGGCAACGCGGTCGGCTACGACACGATCGCGGCGAGCGGCCCGCACGCCTGCATCCTGCACTGGACCCGCAACGACGGCCCGGTCGTGCCGGGCGACCTGATCCTGCTCGACGCCGGCATCGAGCTCGACAGCCTCTACACCGCCGACATCACGCGCACCCTGCCGATCAGCGGCAGCTTCACCGAGGTGCAGCGCCGCGTCTACGACGCCGTGCTCGAGGCGGCGGATGCGGCCTTCGCGATCGTGAAGCCGGGCATCCGCTTCCGCGAGGTGCACGCCGCCGCGATGCAGGTCATCGCGCAGAAGACCGCCGAGTGGGGTCTGCTGCCGGGCACGGCGGAGGAGTCGCTGGCGCCGGAGCGTCAGTTCCACCGCCGCTACATGGTGCACGGCACCTCGCACCACCTCGGCCTCGACGTGCACGACTGCGCGCAGGCGCGCCGCGACATGTACCTCGACGGGATCGTCGAGCCGGGCATGGTCTTCACGATCGAGCCGGGGCTCTACTTCCAGCCCGACGACCTGACGGTGCCCGAGGAGCTGCGCGGCATCGGCGTGCGCATCGAAGACGACATCCTCGTGACCGAGAGCGGCGCCGTGAACCTGTCGGCGGGCATCCCGCGCACGGCCGACGAGGTCGAGGGGTGGCTCGCCGGGCGCTGACCGCGGCTCAGGCGGGCGGGGCTCAGGCGCGCGGAGGCTCCGGTGTGCCGTCGGCCGGAGGCACCGGAGCGGCCGGCCCGGCCGGCTGATCCGCCGGCGGAACGGGCGGCGCCGGATCCTCGACCACGGGCGGGACGTAGCCCCCGACCGGCTGCTCGGCCACGCCGAGCGCGTTGCGCGCGCGGTTGATGAGCTCGGGGTCGACGATCACCTGGTAGTTCGACGCCATCACGGCCGACGACGAGGTGAAGTCCTTGCTGCGGCGACTGATGGCGTAGGTCGCGATGCCGAAGAGCATGCCGCCCGCGGCGCCGATGAGCACGGCGGCGAACAGCGAGGTCAGCGCCAACTGGGGCGACAGCAGGGTGAAGAGGAAGCCGATCAGCAGACCGAACCAGAGACCGCTCAGCGCGCCGCCGAGGGCTGCGCGGCCGTAGCTCATGCGGCCGGTGACGCGCTCGACCGTCTTGAGGTCGTTGCCGACGATCGAGACCTTGTCGACCGGGAACTCCGCCTTCGCGAGGGCGTCGACCGCGTGGGCGGCCTCGGGGTAGGTCTCGTACGTGCCGAGCACCTCGCCCCGCGGGAGAGTGGGGACGACCTGGCCTCGACGGCCGAACATGCCGGGGGTGCTCATACCGGACATTATCCCCACGACCGGCGACACCTGCCTGGATGCCCGCCGAGCGCGGGCTGGACAGCCGGATCGCCCCGCGGCGGCGAGTAGGCTCGGGGCGTGAGCGCCACGAGAGTCTTCGTCGCCCGACTGGCCGGGTGCTCCGTCTTCGACCCCGCGGGCGACAAGGTCGGCCGCGTGCGCGACGTCATCGTCGTCTATCGCGCCAGCGACTCCCCCACCGTCGTCGGACTGATCGTCGAGATCCCGGGCAAGCGCCGCGTGTTCCTCTCGATCGGACGCGTCACGAGCATCGGCTCGGGTCAGATCATCACGACCGGTCTGATCAACCTGCGCCGCTTCGAGCAGCGCGGCGGCGAGGTGCGTGTGATCGCCGAGCTCCTCGGCCGCAAGGTCACGCTGCGCGACGGCTCGGGCGAGGCCACGATCGAGGATGTCGCGATCAGCGAGACCGGCCCCGGCGAGTGGGAGGTCGAGGATCTCTTCCTGCGGCGCCCGCGCACGAGCGCGTCGCCGTTCGGCCGCGGCAAGACGACCTTCGCGCGCTGGGAGCGCGTGACCGAGAAGACCACGGCCGGCGAGCCGCAGTCGGCCGAGCAGCTCATCGCGACCTACAGCGACCTGCTCCCCGCCGACCTCGCCTCGACCCTGCTCGACCTGCCCGAGGAGCGTCGCCTCGAGGTGGCCGAGGAGCTGCCCGACGAGCGTCTCGCCGACGCGCTCGAGGAGATGCCCGAGACCGAGCAGGTAGAGCTCATCACGCACCTCGACGACGCCCGCGCCGCCGACGTGCTCGACCAGATGCAGCCCGACGACGCCGCCGACCTGATCGCGCAGCTGCCCGAGGCCAAGGGCGAGGCGCTGCTGCAGCTCATGCAGCCCGAAGAGGCCGACGACGTGCGGTTCCTGCTGAACTACGCGCCCGAGACCGCGGGCGGGCTCATGACGACCGAGCCGATCATCGTCTCGGCCGACGCGACCGTCGCCGAGGGACTCGCGCTGATCCGCCGCCACGAGCTCGCGCCGGCGCTCGGCGCCATGGTCTGCGTGACGCTGCCGCCCTACGAGCCGCCGACCGGGCGCTTCCTCGGCGTCGTGCACTTCCAGCGCATGCTGCGCTACCCGCCGCACGAGCGGCTCGGCACCCTGCTCGACCCCAACCTCGAGCCCGTGTCGCCCGAGTCGAGCGCGGCCGAGGTGTCGCGCATCCTCGCCAGCTACAACCTGGTCTCGCTTCCCGTCGTGGATGAGAGCCACCGTCTCGTCGGGGTGGTGACCATCGACGACGTCCTCGACTATCTGCTGCCGGACGACTGGCGAAGTACCGCCGGCGACGCGGAACCCGAACCGGTTCCGCTGACGACAGGAACGATCCCCACCCGCGGAAGGAGGCCGAGCGATGGCCCGCGACGAGCGCGATGACAGCCGGCTGACCGAACCCAAGGGGTCGCGTGCGTCGTTCCGACCGCGCCGCTTCGAGAGCCGCGACCGCTTCGGCCGCTTCACCGAGGGCATCGCCCGCGCGATGGGCACGCCGTGGTTCCTGCTGATCCTGACGATCTTCGTGATCCTCTGGATGGGCTACAACACGCTCGCACCCGAGGGCATCCGCTTCGACTCGGCCGCGATCGGGTTCACGGCGCTGACGCTGATCCTGTCGCTGCAGGCATCGTATGCGGCGCCCCTGCTGCTGCTCGCGCAGAACCGTCAGGACGACCGCGACCGCGTGCAGATCGAGCAGGATCGGCAGCGCGCCGAGCGCAACCTCGCCGACACCGAGTACCTCGCCCGCGAGGTCGTGGCGCTGCGGCTCGCGATCAAGGACGTGGCGACGAAGGACTTCATCCGCGCCGAGCTGCGGTCGATCCTCGAGGAGCTCGACCGCGACCGCGAGGAGGAGCGCGCTCGCGAGCTCGCCGAGCGCGGCGACGGCGTCGAGACCGAGCGCTGAACGGCGTGCCCGACACGGCATCCGGCACCACCGCATCCGGCGACGCGGCGCCCGACGACCCTCGCCTGCTCGCGGCGCTGGCCCGCGTCGACGACCCCGAGATCCGCCGGCCGATCACCGAGCTCGACATGGTGCGCGGCGCGACGATCGACGACGGGGTGGCGCGCATCCGGCTCGCCCTGACGATCGTCGGCTGCCCGGCGGCCGACACGATCGAGCGCGACGTGCGCGCCGCGGCGTCCGCGGTCGAGGGCGTGGATGCGGTGGACCTCGAGGTCGGCGTGATGACGGTGCCCGAGCGCGAGGCCCTGGTCGAGCGCCTGCGCGGCACGCGGCGCCGCCAGTTCACGCCCGACACGCTGACGAAGGTCTACGCCGTGACGAGCGGCAAGGGCGGGGTCGGCAAGTCGACCGTGACCGCGAACCTGGCCGTCGCCCTCGCCGCCCGTGGCCTGCGCGTCGGTCTCGTGGATGCGGACGTCTTCGGCTACTCCATCCCGGCGATCCTCGGCATCGCCGGCGAGAAGCCGACCCAGGTCGCCGACATGATCCTTCCGCCCGTGGCGCACGGCGTGAAGGTCATCTCGATCGGCATGTTCGTCGACGGCTCCGCCGCCGTGTCGTGGCGTGGCCCGCTGCTACACCGCACGATGGAGCAGTTCCTGACCGACGTCTTCTTCGGCGACCTCGACGTGCTGCTGCTCGACCTGCCGCCCGGCACCGGCGACATCGCGATCTCGCTCGGCCAGCTGCTGCCGCACGCCGAGGTGCTCGTCGTGACGACGCCGCAGGAGGCGGCGGCCGACGTCGCCGAGCGCAGCGGGCTCGTCGCCCGCCAGACCGGTCAGACGGTCGTCGGCGTCGTCGAGAACATGGCCGGGCTCCCCCAGCCTGACGGCTCGGTGCTCGAGCTGTTCGGCTCGGGAGGCGGCGACGAGGTCGCGCGCCGGCTCGAGGTGCCGGTGCTCGCCCGCCTGCCCCTCAGTGTCGCGCTGCGGCAGGGCGGGGATGCGGGCGCTCCGGTCGTGCTGACCGCCCCGGCCGACCCGGCCGCCGCCGCGGTGCTCGCCTTGGCCGAGCACCTCGCGGGCCGCGGGCGCGGGCTCGCCGGACGCTCGCTGCCGTTCTCGACGAGCTGAGCACCGAGCACACCGGACTCCGCCGACGGCGCCCGCCGTCAGCGGCGACGTTTGCGCCCGGACATGAGAAAGGCCCTCACGAGGAGGGCCTTTCAGGGGGGTCCGACGCGGACGTCGTTCGAAGGTCGGGATGGTTCCGGTTCCCTGCACGGCCCGGATGACATCCCGGCCCCCGAACGACGTCCGCGGGCGGAGGAGCGACTCAGCGCGCCAGGAAGCGGCGGGTCGGGAGGGCGCGGTAGCCGTCGCGGGCGATCGTGACGATGGTGCCGGCGATGGCGAGCGCGCCCAGGGCGGAGAAGAGGACGGTCGCGGTAAGCATGGGACAAGTAGACCGCGCAAGCTTCTGAAGAACAAGCGAACGTTTCTGCATGCGAGTTGTAGCCTGACTACATGGATGTGCGCCGCCTCGATCTGCTCCGCGAGCTCGCCGACCGGGGCTCCGTGACCGCCGTGGCGCGCGCCACGCACCGCACCCCCTCGGCCGTCTCGCAGCAGCTCAAGGCGCTCGAGCGCGAGGTCGGCGTGCCGCTCACGGAACGCTCGGGACGCGGCCTCGCCCTGACTGGAGCGGGCCGCGTGCTCGCCGACACCGCGAAGGATCTCGCCGCCGCGATCCAGCGCGCCGAGGCCGTCTGGGCCGAGTTCCTCGAGCAGCCGCGCGGTGAAGTGACGCTCGTGACCTTCCCGACCGGCGGCGAGATGCTGCTCCCCGGGCTGCTGCATCGCATCGCCGGCGTGCCGGGCCTGACGCTCACCTGCCGCGACCTCGACCCGCTGCTGCCCGACTTCGCCGATCTCACGCCCGACTTCGACATCGTGCTCGCCGACGCGCCCGGCGTCGCGCCGAGCTGGCGCGAGCGCGGCCTCACGATCGTCGAGCTGTTCCGCGAACCGCTCGACATCGTGCTGCCCGAGGGGCATCCGCTCGCCGAGCGCACGTCCCTCTCCCCCGCCGACGTCGTCGGCGAGACCTGGATCGGCGTGCCGGAGGGCTTCCCCTACGACCGCATCCTCGACCGCATCCAGGCCATCACCGGGCAGGAGGCGCGCGTCGCCCAGCGCTTCATCGACAACGACATCGTCGAGGCCGTGATCGCCGCCGGGCACGGCATCGGCATCCTGCCGCGCTTCACGACCCGCGACCGCGAGAACGGGCTCGTGACGCGGCCGCTCGAGGGCGTGCGCTCCGAGCGGGTGATCTGGGCGATCCTGCGCTCCGACACGGCCGAACGGCCGTCGGTGCGCCTCGTGCTCAGCGCGCTGCAGGCCGAGGCGGCCGACGTCGCGGCCAAGCACCGCGCCGCCTGAGCGGATCCGAGACGGCGTGGCGCCGCCGAGGTGGATGCGCCGCGCATCCACCTCGCTCGACCTACTTCATCGTCCCCTGCGACACCGACCCCTGCAGCTGACGCTGGAAGATCAGGTACACCACGAGCACCGGGGCGATCGTGATGATCACGCCCGCGAACAGGGCGCCGAAGTTCACCTCGTAGCCGGCCGTCGAGTTGAAGCTCGCCATGGCCTGCGAGAGCACCGGCACGTTCGCGGGGTTCAGCGCCTGCGGCAGCAGGAACTGGTTCCACAGCCCGAGGAAGTTGAAGATCGCGACCGAGGCCAGCCCGGGGCGCGCCATCGGCAGCATGACCGAGAAGAAGATGCGCCATTCGCTCGCTCCGTCGACCGCGGCCGCCTCGGCGATCTCGTCGGGCAGGGTCTTGAAGAAGGAGTAGAGGAAGAACACCGTGAACGGCAGCGCGAACGCGACATAGGTCAGGATCAGGCCCGGCGTCGTGTTGAGCAGCCCGAAGCCCTGCAGGGTGAAGAAGAGCGGCACGATCGCCAGGAAGATCGGGAAGGTCAGCCCTGCCATCATCAGGTAGTAGATGATCTTGTTCCCCGGGAACTCGAACCGAGCCAGAATGTAGGCGCACATCGCCCCGAGCAGCATGACGAGCACGAGCGCCGAGCCGACCACGAGGATCGTCTGCAGGAACGCCGCCCCGATGCCCGCCGAGGTCCAGGCGCTCACGTAGTTGTCGAAGCTGAACTCCGCCGGCAGCGAGAACGGCGAGGCGAAGATCTCCTTCGTCGTCTTGAACGACGTCATGAGCGTCCACAGCAGCGGCAGCACGACGATCGCCGACCAGATGATCAGCAGGATGTGCCAGATCACGGCGGGAACGCGGTCGGCCGGGGCCACGCGGGCCCGGCGCGGTGCGGTCGGCGCCGTCGAGGTCGTCGACGCCCGGGATGCGGAGACGGCGGTCATCGGGGGTCGTCCTTTCCGCGGGCGATGCGGGCGATCGCGAACACGACCACCGCGAACAGCAGCGTCACGAGCGATAGGGCGACGCCCATCGCACTCGCGTACGACGCCTGCCCGTTCGTGAACAGGTTCTGCAGGATCTTCTGCGGCACGACGAGAGTCGTGTTGCTCGGCCCGCCGCCGGGCGTCAGCCCGGTGGCGTAGACGTAGCCGTCGAGCGCCGTGATGCCGAGGTAGATGTAGGCGGTCTGCACGTTGTCGCGGATCGCGGGGAGCGTGATCGACATGGTCATGCGGAACCGGCCCGCGCCATCCAGTCGGGCCGCCTCGTAGGTCTCCGAGGGCACGCTCTTGATCGCGGCAACGAACAGCACCATGTAGAAGCCGACGAAGCTCCACACCATGAGGAAGATCAGGCACCAGCGGGCGGTCGACTCCTCGCCCAGCCAGGCGAAGGACTCGAAGGGCAGGCCGAGCACGCTGAGCAGCGCGTTGAGGATGCCGTGCGAGGGATCGAAGACGCCCGCCCACACGATGCCGATCACGATCGCCGGGATGACGTAGGGGAAGAACGAGACGACGCGGTAGAAGCTCGAGCCGCGGATGCCGCGGATCGGTCCCAGGCTCGGCCCGCCCACCGTGATCGCGCTCGCGAACGCCAGGGCGATCACGATCGTCGCGAGCGGCACGACGAGCGCCAGGATGACGTTGTTGAGGAACGCCGTCATGACGATGTCGTCGCCGAACAGCTTCACGAAGTTGCCGAAGCCGATGATCTGGAAGTCGGACGAGAAGCCGTTCCAGTTGGTGAACGCGTAGAAGATCGCCTGCACGAAGGGCGAGATCACGAAGACGAGGAAGATCGCCAGCGGGATCCCGAGGAAGACGACGAAGAGACTGATGCGGTCGAAGGTCCAGCGTCGTCCACCGCGGCGCCGGCGGGGACTCTTCAGGCCCCCGCCGGGCGCGGCTGCGAGTGCGCCGGCGACATCGCTGCTGCCGGCGAGACTCACGTGACCTTGATCTTCTTGATCGAGTCGTCGTCGCGCACCTTGTCCGAGATCTTCTGCAGACCGTCGGTGAGCTCGTTCACGCTCGACTTGCCGTCGAGGAACGCGTTCCACAGCACCAGCTGGTCCTGGTTGGTGCCGTAGTTGTCGACGAAGGTGAAGGTGAAGGTGTCGGATCCGGCGCCGTTGAGCATCTCGATCTGGGATGCCAGGGCGGTCGAGCCGAAGGCGTCATCCGGAACCGTGTCCTTGACGATGGTGGGCGCGAGACGCGTCTTGGCGAAGTTGGTCGCGGCCTCCTTCGACAGCATGATGCGCAGCACCTCCTTGCCGCCGGCGACGCTCTTCGCCTTCGACGGCACGATGAACGGCTCGCCCGCGGTGGAGCGCAGCGCGGTCTGCGGCAGCGACGACGAGGTCGAGACGGTGAACTCCGGCACGCCCTTCATGTCGAAGCCGTCGACCGTCTGGCTCTTCATCTCGTTCTCGATCCACGACCCCGAGGGGTAGAGCAGCGCCGACTGGTCGTTCGACCACTGCGCCTGCGCCGCCGTGAACTGCGTTCCCGAGCCGCCCGGCTTGAAGTAGCCCGCGTCGATGATCTTCTTCAGCGACGTCAGCACCTTCTGCATCGGGTCGGACGACCAGCAGCCCTCTTCGAGGTTGTCGAGGGCGAGGCGTACGTCGTCGCCGCCCTCCTTGATCGCCGAGTCGATCGCGAGGGTCTGGTAGTAGGTCGCCGCCTCCTTGCCCCAGACGAAGAGGTACTTGCCCGCGGCCTTGGCCTGGCCGCCGAGCTCGTAGGCCTCATCCCAGGTGGTCGGCGGGGTCCAGCCGTTCTTCTCGAACAGCGAGCCCGAGTACCAGACCGCGTAGAGCGTCAGCACGTAGTTGAGGGCCTTGAGCTCGCCGTCGAACTCGCCCGGGGTCAGCACGCCCGGATACAGCGTGTCGCTGATCTTGGTGCCCTCGAGGTTGTTGGCGTCGAGCACGTCCTGCAGGTCCTCGAGCTGATCGAGGATCGAGTTGAAGCCGATCGACTGGGCACCGGAGTTGTCGACGAGATCCGGCGGGTTGCCGCCGACGAAGCGGGGCTGCAGCTGGCTCGCGATGGTCGTCGAGGCGGTGACCTTGACGCTCGAGCCCGCGTGCTCCTTGCTGAGCAGCTTGCCGGCGAAGTCGACGTAGTCGGTGCCGTAGCCGCCCTTGAAGATCACGGCATCCACCGTGGTGTTGTCGGCCAGGCCGAAGGGGTTCTTGGCGGTGACCTTGCCGGTCGCTCCGCCGCCTCCGGTGGAGCACGACGCGAGGCTGACGCCGAGCGGGATGGCCACCGCGCCGGCGAATGCCGCGCGGAGGAAGTTGCGCCGATCGAGCGGCGCGGTCTGCAGTGACATGCGGTGGTGCCTACCTTCCAGGTGTGGTGGGGGATGTGGAACGGTCAGGCCGAACGGCGGATGCGGCCGCGGTAGCGGTCCTCCAGCGCTCGGTTGTGCTCATCACCTCCGGGGATGTTGGCGGAGATGTACACAGGGGGCGTCGTGCCGGTGGCGGCGATGCGCTCGGCGACGGCGATGGTCAGCAGCTGGGCGACGAGGGCCGCGGTGATCGACGAGACGGCGCCGACGCCGATGCCGCCCTCGATCTCCATGGTCGTGTCGCCGTAGGGGGCGAGGTTGTCGATCACGACGTCCGCGATCTCGCTGAGGCGCTGGCCGCTGGGGTGCTTGGGCTCGACGGCGTTGGTGTGCTCGAGGCTCGTGACGGCGATCACGGGGTGACCGCGGCGCTTCGCCTCGAGGGCGACGCCGACGATCGAGCCGTTGACGCCGGAGTTCGAGGCGATCACGAAGACGTCGTCGGGCCCGATGGTCGAGACCGAGAACAGGTCGTCGACGACGCTCGGGTCGCGCTCGAGCTCGCCGCCGGTGAGCTGCGAGCGGTCGCGGTCGCCGACCGTGAGCACGTCGCGCAGGTAGATGCCGCTGGTCGGGATGAGGCCGCCGGCGCGTCCGGAGAGCTCCATCACGAAGGCCTGCGAGTGCCCGGTGCCGAACGACTGTACGACCGCGCCCTTCTCGACGGCCGCGACCAGCAGGTCGACGGCCGCGTCGAGTCCGCCCGAGGAGGCCAGCTCGGTCAGCTTCTGCAGCCGAGGGACGACCTGATCGAGGTAGGCGTGGGCGCTGTCGGTCATGCGGGGGTCCTTCCGGAGGTGACGGTCGCGGCGGGGGCCGCGGTGGTGGTCGTGGGCGCCGTCGCCGAGGCCGTGGTCGCGGCCGTCGCGCCGCCGCCGATCCGAGCCGTGCGGGCCCCGCGCGGGCCGGACGCGGCACGTCGGTGCCCCGAGACGGCCAGACGCGAGCGGGTGAGCCGGGTCGCGGTCGCGGTGAAGTCCTGCTGGGCGACGAGCAGGTAGATCAGGTCGAGAACGAGCAGCTGCGAGGGCCGCGCCGACAGATCGGTGGGCTGCAGGTAGGCCTCGGGGCTCGCGGTCGTGATGCAGGCGTCGGCGACGCGCGCGAGGGGCGAGTCGCGGTCGCTCGTGATGGCGACCGTGCGGGCGCCGCTCGCGGCGGCGAGGGCGAGCATGTCGACGGTCTCGCCCGTGCGGCCGCTGGTCGAGATGCCGATCGCGACGCAGTCGTCGTCCTGGAACTCGGCGCTGACCAGGCCGCTGTGCGGCTCGCCCCACGCATGGCAGGCGATGCCGATGCGGTAGAGCCGGCTCTGCAGCTCATTGGCGACGGCCCAGCTGCCGCCGACGCCGTAGATGTCGAGGTGGCGCGAGGCCCAGATGCTCTGCGCGATCGAGTGCACGAGCTCGAGGTCGATGAGGGATGCGGTGGCCTCGAGCGCGCGGGTCTGCACCGAGAGCAGCGTGCGCAGCACGTCCGTCGGCGAGTCCTCGGGGGCGAACTGGCGGCCGATGTCGACCTTCCAGGTCTCGTGCGCCTCCTCGCCGGCGCCGTCGGCGGCCAGCCCGAGGCGGAACTGCGCGAAGCCCGGATAGCCGAGCAGCCGGCAGAAGCGGGTGACGGTCGCGGCGGAGGTGCCGGCGCGCTCGGCGAGCTCGGTGATCGAGAGCTCGAGCGAGCCCTGCGGGTCGGCGAGCACGAGATCGCCGATCTTCGCCATGGCGGCGGACATCTGTGGCAGATTGGCCCGGATCCGGGCGGCCGCGCGGAAGCCGTTCTCCAGCGTCTCCGCACGTGCCATCAAAAATCCCTTACATGGTGTCGGGTTCCGGGTTGAAAGACATTTTCAGCACCCCGAGGGTCGGAGTCCAGACGCCGTTATGAAAACGAGACATTCCGAGATCGTCGTCGGCGTCGACGGCGGCGGCTCCTCGACGCGGGCCGTCGTGCTCGACGCGCACGGCGCGTGCCTCGGCTACGCCGTCGCGGGCAGCGGCAATCGCACCGCCGTCGGCGCCGACCACGCCGCCCTCGCGATCACCGAGGCCGTGGTGCGCGCGCTCGACACCGCCGGCGTGCCCCGGGATGCGCCGCGCACGCTCGCCGTCGCGCTCGCCGGCGCGAGCGGGGCCGATGCCACATGGCTGTCCCGCCCGCTGGCCGAGGCGGGCGTCGGCGGCACCGTCGTGATCGAAGCGGACCTGGTCGCCGGCTACCTGTCGGGCACGCTCGCCGAGGTCGGCTACGCCGTCGTCGCCGGCACGGGCGCGATCGCGGCGCAGGTGCGCGATCGGCGCATCGCCGCCGTCGCCGACGGGCTCGGCTGGCTTCTCGGCGACGACGGCAGCGGATTCCAGCTCGGCCTCGCGGGCGCCCGCGCCGCCGCCGCGCAGCTCGACGGACGCGGCCCCGCGACGGCGATCACTCCGGGCATCCTGGCCGAGCTCGACGTGCCCGTGCCGCCCGAACCCGACGACCGCGACGGGCACCGGAGACCGCGCCTGCTCGCGAGCCTGCTCGACCGGGTCTACGCCGAGCGGCCGGTCGCGCTCGCGCGCTGCGCCCGCGTCGTGTCCGACGCCGCGACCGCGGGCGACCCGGTCGCGCGCGAGATCGTCACGTCCGCGGCCGCGGGGCTCGCGCGGTCGCTCGTGGCCGTGCTCGATGTCGAGCATCCGGGGCCGATCGTGCTCGGCGGCAGCGTGCTCGCGCACCAGCCGATCGTCGCCGACGCGCTGCGCGCCGCACTGCCCGAGGGCGCCGAGTTCGTGTCCGTTCCCGACGGCGCGGTCGGCTCGGGCGTTCTCGCGCTCGCGCACGCCGGGCTGCCCGTCGACACCGAGGTGTGGGGTCGCATCCACTCGACGCTCGCCGCTCTGCGCTGAACGGCCGACACCTGATCTGACCGTCTCAAGGAGTTGCTGTCACTCCTGTGGCAGACGAGCAACACCAGCCTCAGGGGTTACAGCAACTCCTTGAGATGGTTCGGTGATCGGCGACTTCGCCGAGGCGGACGCCGCGCTCAGGTCGCTTCGCTGTCGAAGGGCGCCGGGCGCCCCTTGCCCTGCTTGCGCAGGCGCTGGTCGTAGGCCGACTCGATGTAGCGCGGCCGCTCGCCGGCCGGGGCGGACGCCGTGCCCGCTGCCGCCGCCGCTCCCGCTCCCGCACCCGCCGCGGCCGTCGCGGCGCCGCCGGGCGCATCCTCGGTCAGCGCGTCGCGGATGATGCGCCGGGGGTCGTACTGCCGCGGGTCGAGCTTCGACCACTCGATGTCGTCGAACTCGGGGCCCATCTCCTCGCGCATGCGATCCCGGGCGCCGTTGGCCATGTCGCGCACGCCGCGCGCGAGTCGGGCGAGCTGGGCGGCGTAGTGCGGCAGGCGCTCGGGACCGATGAGGAAGACCGCGATCACGAGGATGATCAGCAGCTTGTCGAAGGTCAACCCGAGGGACACCCCGACAGGATACGTCGCCTGCCACGGGATGCCCCGTAGTGTTGCGGCGGAAAGGGGCGCACCATGGCCGATCGAGATCTCTCCTGGAAGTTCGCGGAGGAGTTCGTCGACGAGCCGGAAGCCGCCCAGGCGGCCCGCCGCAGCTCGCTCGAGCACGGCGTCGAGGCCGTCTCCCCCGCCGTCGGAGCGCAGCTCTCGGTGCTCGCCGCCGCCGTCGGCGCGCAGTCGATCGTCGAGATCGGCACCGGATTCGGCGTCAGCGGTCTGTGGATGCTGCGCGGGGCCCCGAACGCGGCCCTCACCTCGATCGACACCGAGGCCGAGTACCACGAGGCGGCCCGCACGGTCTTCGCCGACGCCGGCCACCCGGCCACGCAGGTGCGTCTGATCGGCGGCCGCGCGCTCGACGTGCTGCCGCGCATGAACGACCGCGCCTACGACCTCGTGCTCGTCGACGCCGACCCGGCCAATGTGCTGGCCTACGTCGAGCACGGCCTGCGACTCGTCCGCCCGGGCGGGATCGTCGCCGTGCCGCACGCACTGTGGCGTGGGCGCGTCGCCGATCCCGCTCAGCGTGACGGAGCCGTCGCCGACTACCGTGCGCTTCTCTCGACGGTCGCGGAGTCCCCCGCGGTCACCGCGGCGCTGAGCACCGCGGGTGACGGGCTTCTGCAGCTGGTTCCGACCGGCGCCTGAGCGCCGGGCGGTCGACCGTCTGCGTCGGCCTGCTCGGTATCCGGGGCACCGAGCGAAGCCCGGCGGACGCGCCGCCGGGCCGTGAGCTGGAGCTAGGCCGACACGACCGCCGCGAGGGCGTCGTGCAGCTCCTTGGCCTCCTCGTCATTGACGGAGACGACGAGTCGTCCGCCGCCCTCGAGAGGAACGCGCACGATGATCAGGCGACCCTCCTTAACAGCCTCCATCGGCCCGTCTCCGGTCCTCGGCTTCATGGCTGCCATGGGTAGTCCCCTTTCCGTGGATGCGATCCCATTATCCCGTATGCGACGGGCGAGAGAAAATCAGGGCGTCGCGGAGGGACACCCGGCACGCCTCAGCTCGACGCGAGCCAGGCCCGCAGACCGGCCTCGCAGCGCTTGATCTGCTCGACCGGCACCCGCTCGTCGTCGGCGTGCGCGAGCGAGGGGTCGCCGGGGCCGTAGTTGACCGCCGGGATGCCGAGGGCCGAGAAGCGGGCGACGTCGGTCCAGCCGTACTTCGGCCGGGGCTCGCCGCCGACGCCGGCCAGGAAGTCCTGCGCGAGCGGCGCATCCAGTCCGGGCCGGGCGCCCTCGGAGAGATCGGTCACGACCAGCTCGACGCCGGGGAACAGCTCCCGCAGGTGCGCCTCGGCCTCCGCACCCGAGCGGCTGGGGGCGAAGCGGTAGTTGACGGTGACGACGCACGCGTCGGGGATGACGTTGCCGGCGACGCCGCCGTCGATCTTCACGGCGCTGAGGCTCTCGCGGTAGACCAGGCCGTCGACCTCGACCTCGCCGGGCACGTAGGCGGCGAGGGTCGCGAGGGCGGGTGCGGCGGCGTGGATCGCGTTGACGCCCATCCACGCGCGCGCGGAGTGGGCGCGACGCCCGGGGAACCGCAGCTCGACCCGGATGGTGCCGTTGCATCCGCCCTCGACCTCGCCGTTCGAGGGCTCGCCGAGCACGGCGAAGTCGGCCTCGAGCAGCTCCGGGCGCGTGCGGGCGAGCCGGCCGAGTCCGTTGCGGGTCGCCTCGACCTCCTCGTTGTCGTACCAGACCCAGGTCACGTCGACCGCGGGCTCGGTGAGCTCGACCGCGAGCTTCAGCTGCACGGCGCAGCCGCCCTTCATGTCGACCGTGCCGCGGCCCCAGAGCACGCCGTCCTCGAGCCGGGTGGGCAGGTTGTCGTTGATCGGCACGGTGTCGATATGACCGGCGATGACGGCGCGACGGGCGCGACCGAGATTCGTACGGGCGACGATCGCGTCGCCGTCGCGCACGACCTCGAGGTGCGGAGCGGCCCGCAGCACCTGCTCGATCGCATCGGCGAGGGGCGTCTCGTCGCCCGACACCGAGGGGATGTCGCAGAGGTCGCGGGTCAGCTGGACGCTGTCGACGGTCGGATCGAGAGAGGGCGCGGCGGACACCCGTCGAGTCTAGGGAGGCTCGCCCGTGACGGCGGACGGCGGACGGCTGCGCTCGGCCGCATCCCGCCCCGGTAGCGTTGAGGTCATGACTTCCGCCTGGGGCCATGCCCTCGTCACCTACACCGCCGCGGGCTCGCCCCTCGACGCCTGGTTCCCCTCCCCCGCTCTGGGCGACGTGCCCGCCGACGTCGACCGCGTGCTGCCGCCGACAGAGCTGGCCGAGTGGATCGGCGAGGATGCGGCGCGCGCGACCCGCCGCGACTGGCAGCTGGTCGAGATCGACATCGATGCGGCCCCCGCATCCACCCCCGACGCCTACCTGCGCCTGCACCTGCTGAGCCACACGCTCGTGCGCCCCAACGAGATCAACCTCGACGGCGTCTTCGCCCAGCTGCCCAACGTCGCCTGGACGAGCGGCGGCCCCGTCGACCCCGACGAGCTCACCCGACTGCGCCCCGCGCTGCAGAAGGCCGGCTACACGGTGCTCGGCGTCGACAAGTTCCCGAAGCTGCTCGACTACGTCACGCCCGAGCGCGTGCGCATCGCCGACGCCTCCCGCGTGCGCCTCGGCGCGCACCTCGCGCCCGGAACCGTCGTCATGCACGAGGGCTTCGTCAACTTCAACGCCGGCACCCTGGGCGCCTCGATGGTCGAGGGCCGCATCTCGCAGGGCGTCGTGGTCGGCGACGGCTCCGACGTGGGCGGCGGCGCCTCGATCATGGGAACGCTCTCGGGCGGCGGCACGCAGCGCGTGCGCATCGGCGAGCGGGCGCTGCTCGGCGCCAACGCCGGCGTCGGCATCTCGATCGGCGACGACACGGTCGTCGAGGCCGGGCTCTACGTCACCGCCGGCACCAAGGTCATGCTGATCGACCCGGATGCGGGGGCCCACGCCGCCGGCGAGGCCGCGCCCCGCACGGTCAAGGCCGTCGAGCTCTCGGGTGTGCCGAACCTGCTGTTCCGGCGCAACTCGCTGACCGGCGCCGTCGAGGTGCTCGCGCGCAGCGGCGCCGGCATCCAGCTCAACGCCGCCCTCCACGGCTGATCTCTGCGGGAGGGGTTTTCCGCGACACGCCGGTCCGAGCCCGGCTCACGGCGGCGTGTCGCCCGAAGCCCCTCCCGCAGAGTCCCTGAAGGCGAAGAACCCCATCGCGCCGAGATCGGTGCGAGGGGGTTCTTCGTGTCGGCGTCGGCGCTCAGCGCCCCGACGGCCAGGCGCGGGTGTCCGGGCCGATGTAGAGCTGCTGCGGGCGGCCGATCTTGGTCTTCGGGTCGGTGTTCGACTCGCGCCAGTGGGCGATCCAGCCGGGCAGGCGGCCGATCGCGAACAGCACGGTGAACATCCGCGTCGGGAAGCCCATCGCCTTGTAGATGACGCCGGTGTAGAAGTCGACGTTCGGATAGAGCTTGCGCTCGACGAAGTAGTCGTCGGCCAGCGCGACCTCTTCGAGCTGCTTCGCGATGTCGAGCAGCGGGTCGTTCACGCCGAGGTCGGCGAGCACGGCGTCGGCGCTCTCTTTGACCAGGCGGGCGCGCGGGTCGAAGTTCTTGTAGACGCGATGCCCGAAGCCCATGAGGCGGATGCCGTCCTCCTTGGCCTTCACCCGCTCGACGAACTTCTCCACGCTCTCGCCCGAGTCGCGGATCTTGGCGAGCATCGTGAGCACGGCCTCGTTCGCGCCGCCGTGCAGCGGGCCCGAGAGCGCCTGGATGCCGGCCGAGATGGAGGCGAACATGTTCGCCTCGGTCGACCCGACGAGCCGCACGGTCGAGGTCGACGCGTTCTGCTCGTGGTCTTCGTGCAGGATCAGCAGGCGATCGAGCGCTCGCACCAGCACGGGGTTGATCTCGTAGGGCTCGGCGAGGGTGCCGAAGTTCAGCTTGAGGAAGTTCTCGACGAAGCTGAGCGAGTTGTCGGGGTAGAGGAACGCCTGGCCGAGCGCCTTCTTGTGGGCGTAGGCCGCGATGACCGGCAGCTTCGCCAGCAGGCGCACCGTGTTCATCTCGACCTGCTCGGGGTCGTGCGGGTCGAGCGAGTCCTCGTAGTAGGTCGAGAGGGCCGCGACCGCGCTCGAGAGCACCGACATCGGGTGCGCCGTGTGCGGCAGAGCCGAGAAAAAGCGCTTCAGGTCCTCGTGCAGCAGCGTGTGGCGGCGCACCTTCTCATCGAACTCGCCCAGCTGATCGGCCGTCGGCAGCTCGCCGTAGATCAGCAGCCACGCCACCTCGAGGTAGGTCGCGTTGGCCGCGATGTCCTCGATCGAGTACCCGCGGTAGCGCAGGATGCCCGCGTCGCCGTCGATGTAGGTGATCTCGCTCTTGGTGGATGCCGTGTTGACGAATCCCTGGTCGAGGGTCGTCAGCCCGGTCTGCTTGGTCAGCGTCGAGATGTCGATGCTGCTCTTCCCATCCACGGCGTTCAGGATGGGGAACTCAGCGGTGCCGCCCGGGTAGGACAGCGTGACCTTCTCGGAGGCGTCGTCGGTTCCAGAATCGCTCACGAATACAGCCTAGGCGGTCGGCGGGACCACTGATGATCGCGCCAACACCTCGCGTCAGCGGTTGGCGATACCCGACAAGCGCTCGGCGGCGGCCGCGATGCGCTCGTCGGTCGCGGTCAGCGCCAGACGCACGTGACGCTCGCCGTCGGCGCCGTAGAAGGCGCCGGGCGCGGCCAGGATGCCGATGTCGGCGAGTGCCGAGATCGTCGCCCAGCAGTCCTCGTCGCGCGAGGCCCAGAGGTAGAGCCCCGCCTCGCTGCGGTCGATGCGGAAGCCCGCGGCCTCGAGCGCCGGGCGCAGCACGTCGCGACGGGCGCGGTAGAGCTCGCGCTGCGCATCCACGTGCTCGTCGTCGCCGAGCGCGGCGATCATGGCGTGCTGCACGGGCGCCGGCGGGATGAGCCCGGCGTGCTTGCGCACCTCGAGCAGCTGCCCGACCAGCTCGCTGCAGCCGCCGACGAAGGCGGCGCGGTAGCCGGCGAGGTTCGATTGCTTGCTGAGCGAGTAGACGGCGAGCGTGAGGCGCCGCGATCCACGGGTCACGCGCGGGTCGAGGATGCTCGGCGCGGGCTCGTCGCCCGCCCAGTTCAGCTCGGCGTAGCACTCGTCGTTCGCGATGACCGCGCCGATCTCGCGGGCGCGGTCGACCGCGCGGGCGAGGAACTCGATCGGGTCGACGTGCCCGTCGGGGTTGCCGGGGCTGTTCAGCCACACCAGCTTCGTGCCCTCGGGCCAGTCGTCGGGGTCGTCGACGGCGACAGCCGTGGCACCGGCGATGGCGGCGCCGATCGCGTAGGTCGGGTAGGCGACGCGAGGATGCACGACCACGTCGCCCTCCCCCAGCCCGAGCAGGGTGGGCAGCAGCGCCACGAGCTCCTTCGAGCCGATGGTCGGGATGACGTTCGCCGGCGTCAGGTCGGGCACACCGCGGCGCCGGGCGAACCAGTCGACGAGGGCCTCACGCAGCGGCGGCGATCCCGCTGTGGCCGGATAGGCGTGCGCGTCGGTCGCCTCGGCGAGGGCGCGGCGCACGACCTCGGGCGTCGGGTCGACGGGCGAGCCGACCGAGAGGTCGACGATGCCGTCGTCGTGCTGTCGGGCGCGCTCGGCGAAGGGGACGAGCGAGTCCCAGGGGAAGTCGGGGAGCTGCAGAGCCACGATGGGTCGACTCCCGCGATCAGGCCTGCGGCGGCAGGGCGGCGATCAGCGCGTGGTCGCCCGGGATGGGGCCGACCTTGGCGGCGCCGCCGGGCGAGCCGATCTCCTGGAAGAACTCCACGTTCGCGTTGTAGTAGTCCTTCCACTCGTCGGGGAGGTCGTCTTCGTAGTAGATCGCCTCGACGGGGCAGACGGGCTCGCAGGCGCCGCAGTCGACGCATTCGTCGGCCTGGATGTAAAGCATCCGATCGCCCTCGTAGATGCAGTCGACGGGGCACTCGTCGATGCAGGCGCGGTCTTTCACATCGACGCAGGGAAGGGCGATGACGTAGGTCACTGGGCGATTCTATTCGTTGAGGGGGCGGGGTTCCGACGGCGCACGATGCGCGGCCAGGCGAGCACGACGAGGGCGATCACGGTGGGCGCGACGGCCCAGGTCCAGCCGATCGCGTCGTCGGCCACGAGCACGGATCCGCCGGGCCCGCGCAGGGCGAGCAGCGCGGTCGCGCCGAGCAGCCCGACCGCGGCGCCGCCGGCGACGATGCGGCTGTCGAAGGCGAAGCGGAAGCCGGCTAGCAGGCAGGCGGCGAGCACGATCGCCACGACGAGGCCGAGCGGCAGTCCCTCGCCGCCGATGCGCCACTGCCGGTGCAGCACCGTCAGGACGCCGCCGACGAAGGCGCCGATCGCGACCGCGAGCACGGCGCCGACGATCGATCCGATGATGCCGAGACCCGCGTCGTCGACCACGCCGGCGGCGGGCGTCGCGGTCGCGGGATCGGTCATCCCGCCAGGCTAATCGTCACCGGGCTGGTGCACCTGTGAGCTTAGGCTAGGCTAACCTCCGGCCCTCGCCCGGGGACCATCCCCTCCCCCGAAAGCCGCCCGTGCTCGCCAACTACCTGATCGGACTCCGCGAAGGCCTCGAGGCCGGACTCATCGTCGGCATCCTCGTCGCCTACCTGCGCAAGTCGGGCCGCCGCGACCTGCTGCCGAAGCTCTGGATCGGCATCACCGCGGCGATCGCGCTGTCGCTCGGCGTGGGCGCGATCCTCACCTGGGGCCCCTCGACCCTGAGCTTCCAGGCGCAGGAGATCATCGGCGGCGGCCTCTCGATCGTCGCCGTCGGCTTCGTCACGTGGATGGTGCTCTGGATGGCCAAGCACGCTCCGACGCTCAGCCGCGAGCTGCGTGAGCGCGCCGACGCCGCGATCCTCGGCGGCAGCGCCGTCGGACTGGTCGTGCTCGGCGTCGTCAGCGTCGGCCGCGAGGGCATCGAGACCGCGATCTTCGTCTGGGCCAGCGTCAGCGCGACCGGGACGCCGACGATCGGATTCCTGGGCGCGATCCTCGGCATCCTCACCGCCGTCGCCCTGTCGGCCGCGATCTCGCTCGGCTTCCTGCGCATCGACCTCGGCCGCTTCTTCCGCTGGACCGGCATCGTGCTCGTCGTCGTCGCCGCGGGCGTCTTCGCCTATGGCGTGGGCGATCTGCAGGAGGCCGGCGTGCTGCCCGGCATCGGCCAGCACGCCTTCAGCCTGGCGGCGATCGTGCCGCCGACCAGCTGGTGGGGCATCCTGCTCGCCGGCCTGTTCAACCTGACCGCCGAGCCCACCTGGCTGCAGGTCATCGTCTGGGTCGCCTACGTCGCGATCGTGCTGCCGCTGTTCCTGCTGCGTCAGCGCCCCGCCCGCCCCCGCTCCGACGTCGCCGCGCCGGGCTCCACCGGCACGGCCGCGAACCCGACGGTCGCCGGCTCCGCCTGACCGGCTCCAGGCGCGCCGACCCGGCGTCGCCCGCTCCCCGACGCGCATCCGCGACGTCGTCCACAGCTCCGCACTGCACCCTCCCCTCACCGACAGGAGAATCATGTCCTCACGACTCCGTCCGATCGCCGCCGTGGCCGCGATCGGCGTCGTCGCCCTCGCGCTGGCCGGCTGCGTGCCGAACCCGCGCGCGACCGGCTCGTCGACCACGCTCGACGTGAAGATCGCCGACGACAGCTGCGAGGTCTCGGCCGCGACCGCCAAGGCCGGCACCGTGACCTTCACGATCGAGAACTCGGGCACCGACGTCAACGAGTTCGAGATCCTCGCGGATGACAAGCTGCGCATCGTGGGCGAGAAGGAGAACGTCACGCCCGGCCAGTCGGTGTCGTACGTCGCCCAGCTCAACCCCGGCACCTACTACACGGCCTGCAAGTTCCAGCAGGTGGGCCAGCCGATCGGCCTGGCCGCCTTCGAGGTGACGGGCGAGGAGATCGAGAGCTCGGCCTCGGAGAAGAAGCAGATCGCCGCCGCGGTCACCAACTACGTGGCCTACATCAAGTCGCAGGTCGGCGCGCTCGTGCCCGCCGTGAAGACCTTCACCGACGCCTACCGCAGCGGCGACGACGACACCGCTCGCGCGCTGTTCGCCTCGACCCGCGTCGCCTACGAGCGCATCGAGCCGACCGCCGAGGCCTTCGGCGACCTCGACCCGAAGATCGACTACCGCGAGGTGGATGCGCTGGCCGAGGGTCTGGACTGGACCGGCTTCCACCGCATCGAGAAGGACCTGTGGCCGCCGGCAGCCGGTGACGTGAACTCCGACGGCACCGACGCGCTCGAGGGCTGGACCGCCTCGACGCCCCAGCAGCGCGGCGAGTTCGCCGACGGCCTCGTCGCCGACGTGCAGCAGCTCTCGGACCTCGTGAACGCGAAGGACTTCACGGTCGGCATCGCCGACATCTCGAACGGCGCCATCGGCCTGCTCGACGAGGTCGCCACCGGCAAGATCGAGGGCGAGGAGGACTGGTGGTCGCACACCGACCTCACCGACTTCGCCGCCAACGTCGAGGGCGCCCACGTGGCCTACGGCATCGTGCGCGACATCGCGAAGAACAAGGACGCCGACGGCGCGAAGCTCGTGAAGACGATCGACGCCCGCTTCGACGACCTCGAGGCGGAGCTGGCGGAGTACGGGAGCATCGAGGCGGGCTTCACGCCCTACGATGAGGTCACCGACTCGCAGCGCAAGGAGCTCTCGGACGCCGTGAACGCCCTCGGAAAGCCGCTCTCGCAGCTGACCCACACCGTGCTGGGCGTCTCCGGCTCGTGACCGACGACGAGTCCGGCCGCGGTCTGTCCCGGCGAGGCCTGCTCGGCCTCGCCGGAGCGGGCGCGGCCGGGCTCGCGCTCGGCGGCGCCGGCGGGGCGGCCGTCGCGGCCGGCATCGCCGGCGCCGCCGCCGCGAACGGCACGAGCACCGTCTACCCCTTCCACGGCGAGCATCAGGCGGGTATCAGCACTCCCGCGCAGGACCGCCTGCACTTCGCCGTCTTCGACGTCGACGCGGGCGCGAGCCGCGACGACCTCATCCAGCTGCTGAAGGACTGGACCGCCGCCGCGCGGCGCATGACGGCCGGCGACGAGGTGGGCGGCGGCGCCGTCGACGGCTCGCCGCTCGCGCCGCCCGACGACACCGGCGAGGCCCTCGGCCTGCCGGCCAGCGGCCTCACGCTGACCTTCGGCTTCGGCCCCACCCTCTTCACCTCCGCCGAGGGCGACGACCGCTTCGGCCTCGCCGACCGGCGCCCGCCCGAGCTGGAAGCCCTCCCCCGCTTCCGCGGCGACGCGCTCGTGCCCCAGCTCACCGGCGGCGACCTCTGCATCCAGGCCTGCGCCGACGATCCGCAGGTCGCCGTGCACGCGATCCGCAACCTCAGCCGCATCGCCTTCGGCACAGCATCCCTGCGCTGGTCGCAGCTCGGCTTCGGCCGCACCTCGTCGACGTCGACGTCGCAGGCCACCCCGCGCAACCTGTTCGGCTTCAAAGACGGCACCGCCAATGTGAAGGCCGAGGAGCAGAGCGCCCTCGCCGAGAACGTCTGGGTCGGCGCGAAGCAGGGCCCCGAGTGGATGGTCGGCGGCAGCTACCTCGTCGCCCGCAAGATCCGCATGGTCATCGAGTCGTGGGATCGCACGCGCCTCGAGGAGCAGGAGCGGGTGATCGGCCGCAGCAAGGGCGAGGGCGCCCCGCTCAGCGGCGGCACCGAGTTCACCGAGCCCGACTTCACCCGGAAGGGCGCCACCGACGCGCCGCTGATCGACCGCGACGCGCACGTGCGCCTCGCGCATCCCGACGTCAACGACGGCATCCGGCTGCTGCGCCGCGGCTACAACTACGTCGACGGCAACGACAGCCTCGGGCGTCTGGATGCCGGCCTGTTCTTCCTGTCGTACCAGTCGGATCCCGCGCACTTCGTCACCGTGCAGCGCAGCCTGGCGAGCGATGCCCTCAACGAATACCTCAAGCACGTGGGATCAGCGGTGTTCGCGATCCCGGCCGGCGTGGCCGAGGGGGCGTGGATCGGGCGCGAGCTCTTCGGCTGAGCCGGATCGGCCTACTCAGCCCGCGGGGCTGGCGGAGGGCGAGGCGCTCGCGGTCGGCTCGGCGTAGCTGACCGTGTAGTCGGCGATCCAGCCGAGCTGCTTGTCTTCGGTGACCAGCAGGATGACCGTGTACGGCGCCTTCGCGAAGGTGCCGGTGCGACCGTCGGCGTCGGCGCCCGGCGTGCTGGCGGCCGTGAAGCCGGCGGCCGTCGTGAGCTGGTTCGAGATCGTGTCGAAGGCCGCCGCGTCGGCCACCTTCACCGTGACGGCCCACGACTTGTCCTTGCCGTCGACCAGTCCGGCGCCGTAGACGACCTCGCCGTCGACGAGCGGGACCTCGTCGGTCGGATACGACTTCGGCACGCTCGGCCCGCCGATGTCGACCTTGTCGCCCGAGGCGCCCTCGACCGCGTTCTGCACGATCGAGCAGCCGCTCAGCAGCGTCGGCACGCCGAGCGCGAGAGCCACCGCGATCGCCGCGGCGGCGCGACGACGGCCGGATCGGAGCATGAGGGACCTCCGGTCGGGGGAACTGACAGGGCGAGTCTAATGAACGAGACCTGGCCGGCGGATGAGGGCGACCCCTGACGGAGCCGCCGCATCCCCCGGCCAGGCCGAGATCGACGGGCGAGCGGCTCAGCCGGCGGCGACCGACGCGTCCTGGCGCTTCGCGCGCGAGGTCGCGCGGGCGCGCTCGCTCGGGTCGAGGATCACCTTGCGGATGCGCACGACCTCGGGGGTGACCTCGACGCACTCGTCCTCGCGGGCGAACTCCAGGCACTCCTCGAGGGTCAGGATGCGCGACGGGGTCAGCTTCTCGAAGTTGTCGGCCGTGGCCGAGCGCATGTTCGTGAGCTGCTTCTCCTTGGTGACGTTGACGTCCATGTCCTCGGCGCGCGAGTTCTCGCCGACGACCATGCCGGCGTACACCTCCTGCGTCGGCTCGACGAAGAACGACATGCGCTCCTGCAGGGCGATCATGGCGAACGGCGTGGCCGAGCCCGCGCGGTCGGCGACGATCGAGCCGTTCACGCGGGTCGTGATCTGACCGGCCCACGGCTCGTATCCGTGGGCGATCGCGTTGGCGATGCCGGTGCCGCGGGTGATCGTGAGGAACTCGGTGCGGAAGCCGATCAGACCGCGCGACGGCACCACGAACTCCATGCGCACCCAGCCGGTGCCGTGGTTCGACATGCCCTCCATGCGGCCCTTGCGGGCGGCGAGCAGCTGGGTGATCGCGCCGAGGTGCTCCTCGGGCGTGTCGATCGTCAGGTGCTCGAAGGGCTCGTGCACCTTGCCGTCGATCTGACGGGTGACGACCTGGGGCTTGCCGACGGTGAGCTCGAAGCCCTCGCGGCGCATGTTCTCGACCAGGATCGCCAGGGCGAGCTCGCCGCGACCCTGCACCTCCCAGGCGTCGGGCTTGCCGATGTCGAGCACGCGCAGCGACACGTTTCCGATCAGCTCGCGGTCGAGGCGATCCTTCACCATGCGGGCGGTGAGCTTGTGGCCCCTCACCTTGCCGACGACCGGCGAGGTGTTGGTGCCGATCGTCATCGAGATCGCCGGCTCGTCGACCGTGATCGCCGGCAGCGGGCGGATGTCCTCCGGGTCGGCGATCGTCTCGCCGATCGTGATGTTCTCGATTCCGGCGACGGCCACGATGTCGCCGGCCGAGGCGCTCTCGGCGGGCAGGCGCTCGAGCGCCTTCGTGACGAGCAGCTCGGTGATGCGCACGTTCGAGTGCGAGCCGTCGTGGCGCACCCAGGCGACCGTCTGTCCCTTGCGGATCGTGCCCGCGAAGACGCGCAGCAGCGCGATGCGGCCGAGGAACGGCGAGGCGTCGAGGTTGGTGACCCACGCCTGCAGCGGAGCCTCGTCGTCGTAGGCGGGCGCCGGGACGTGCTTGAGGATCGCGTCGAACAGCGGCTCGAGGTCGGCGTTGTCGGGCAGCTCGCCGTCGGCGGGCTTGTTCCAGCTCGCGGCGCCGTTGCGGCCCGAGGCGTAGACGACCGGCACGTCGAGCAGCGCGTCGACGTCGAGGTCGGGCACGTCGTCGGCGAGGTCGCTCGCGAGGCCGAGGAGCAGGTCGTGGCTCTCTTCGACGACGGCGTCGATGCGCGCATCCGGGCGGTCGGTCTTGTTGACCAGCAGGATGACGGGCAGCTTCGCCTCGAGCGCCTTGCGCAGCACGAAGCGGGTCTGGGGCAGCGGGCCCTCGCTCGCGTCGACGAGCAGCACGACGCCGTCGACCATGCTCAGGCCGCGCTCGACCTCGCCGCCGAAGTCGGCGTGGCCGGGGGTGTCGATCACGTTGATCGTCACGGGACCGTCGGTCGCGTGCTTGCCCGAGTACGACACCGCCGTGTTCTTGGCGAGGATCGTGATGCCCTTCTCGCGCTCGAGGTCGTTCGAGTCCATCGCCCGCTCCTCGACGTGAGCGTGCTCGCCGAAGGAGCCGGTCTGGCGGAGCATGGCGTCGACGAGCGTCGTCTTGCCGTGGTCGACGTGGGCGACGATCGCGACGTTGCGCAGATCGGTGCGGCGGGCATCAGCCATGACGGTTTTCCTCGGATCGAGTGAGAGGGGCGGCGGATCGGCGACGCATCGCGGGCGGATCGCCGCGGACGGAACGCACTGATACGGGCGGAATGCCCGAGACCTTCCCTCAGTCTACCCGCTCGCGCCGTCGTCGGCCGTCGGTCGCCACGCCCAGGCCGCGTCGAGCACTCCGCCGGTCAGGGGCGAGGCCACGACGCCCGAGATGGCGCCGCTCGTGAGCACGATGGTGGGCGATGCCGAGAGGGGCAGCGTGACCGCGGCCTGCGCCACGCGGGTCTCGAGCTCGGCCAGCAGACGGTCGCGCTCGGCGGTGTCGCCGTCCACGGCGGCCGACTGGATGCGCGCCAGGAGCCGATCGCTCTCGGCATCGCCGAAGCCGGTGAAGTTCGCGACCGACGTGCTGCGGAACGGCTCGGCCAGGCCTTCGGGCGGGAGGCCGGCCGTGTCCCAGGCGAACAGGGCGGCGTCGTAGGCGCCGGCAGAGCCCAGCTGCGAGGCCCAGTCGGGAGTCGAGCAGTCCTGCACGACGAACCCGGCCTTCGCGGCCGCGTCGCGGAGGAGCTCGAAGGCGGTGCGCCGGGAGGCGCGGTCGGGGTCGAACAGGACGCACACCTCGGGTGCGCTCTCGCCGGCCTGCCGCAGCAGCCGCTTCGCCGCCGCCACGTCGGGGTCGTCGGGCAGGTCGGCCGCGGCGCTCCCGGCCGCCATCCCCGATGCGCCGGGACGGAACAGCGACGCCGCCACCGGTTCCGCGTCGGGATCGACCTCCCCCGCCGTCGCCGCGACGATGCGCTCGCGCGGCACGACCGCGAGGAAGGCCCGGCGCACCCGGGGATCGTCGAACACCCCGGACCGCGATCCCGAGGCGCGCAGCTCGAGGTGCTCGACGCGCCCCCGCGAGCCGAAGACCGGGTCGAGGTCGGGGTCATCGCGCAGCAGCGCGGCGACGTCGGCGCTCGGCTCCGGTGAGACGACGTCGAGGTCGCCGTCGCGGAACGACTTCACGGCCGCGAGCGGGTCGGTGGCGACGCGGAGGTCGAGCTCGTCGACACCCGGCTGCCGCGTGCCGCGGTAGTCGTCGCGGGCGCGTAGCACCGCCGAGCCGTCGGCGGCGACCGTCTCGAGCGCGTAGGGGCCCGACGAGATCGCGAGGCGGGCATCCACCTCGTCGCCGACCGTCCAGTCGGAGTTCCAGCTGCGGGCGAGCGGTGCGAGCGACGCGGCGTCGGCGCCCTCGATCGCCGCGATGACGGCGGCCTTCGCGTCGGCGCCATCGCGCTGATGACGCGTGCCCAGCGCCGCCTCCGCCGCCAGGTGGGCGGGCACGACCGGGGCGATCAGCGCCGGCAGGTTCGTGACCGGTCGATCGAAGACGACCGTGATCGAGCGGCCGTCGTCGCCGACCGTCGGGGTCGCGGTGCTGTGCTCGAGACCGCTCGACCGCGCCCCGTCGAAGTAGACCGCGTCGTCGGGCAGGTCGTCGGAGAGCCGACCGGTGTCGGGGTCGACGTAGTCGTCGACGCGCAGGCCGGGCGTGGTCAGCCGGGTCGAATCGGCGGCCCACGCGAGCAGCAGGTCGGCCGCATCGATCGGCACGCCGTCGGACCAGGCGACGCCGGTGCTCACCGTCCAGCGCACCGTGAACGGCTGCTCGGCGACCACGTCGACCGAGCCGAAGGCGCGGTCGGCCACCCACTCGCCGTCGTCGCCCCACCAGCCGAAGCCGTCGCGGATGAGGCCGGCCACCGCCGAATCGGTCGCGTTGCCGCGCGCCGGTGACGTGCGCGCGTTGGCCGAGGTGAGCGGCTGGTCGACGCCGACCCGCACCGCGCTGCCGGCGACCAGGTGCGGCTGGGGCGCCCCGGTGCATCCCGCGAGGAGCGCGACGACGACGGCCGCGGCCGCGAGGACGGCCGGGCGGAGGCGCGAGATCACGACGAGGAGCTGGGACTCGGGCTCGAGCTGACCGCGACGGCTCGCCAGGTCCAGGCGTTCCAGAGCACCGAGCGCGCGAGCGGACTCGGCTTCAGGGCGCCGAGCTTCGGCCCGTGCGAAATGACCGCGGGCACGGCGTAGAGCGGCAGCAGGGTGTCGTCGGTCGACCACAGGGCGGAGTCGAGGGCACGCAGCGCGCTCTGGTGCGCAGTCGTCGTGGTCGCCTCGGCGACCCGATCGACGGCGTCGGCGATCTCGTCATCGGGCTGCAGGAGCGGCGAGCCGTCGAGCTCGTCGCTGCCGAGGGTCTCGACCGCGCCGGGGCGGGTCGCGTGCGCCGAGTCCCAGGACCGCAGCGCCACATCCCAGGTCGACGGCTGCGCGAGACGCGTCTGCCAGTCGGTCGCCCCGCAGTCGACCAGGTCGATGTCGTACTGCTCGACGGCGGCCTTCATGATCTGGAAGGCCGCGACGCGCCGCGGGTTCGTCGAGTCGTAGAGCACGCACACCGAGCGCGAGCTGACCCGCGCGTCGGCGAGGACGTCGTCGAGCGTCTTCTTCGCATCCGCGGAGTAGGCCGCCGAGCCGTTCGAGGCGGCCGCGTCGGCGTAGTCGCCGTCGCCCGGCGCCGACACCCAGGAGTCGAGGGGCGAGGCGTCGGTGCCGACGCCGTCGAAGAGCTGATCGACGACGTCCTGCCGCGGGATCGCGAGAAGCAGGGCGCGGCGGAACGCCGAGTCGAGCATGGCGCCGTTGCGCGGCGACTCGGTGTTCACCTCGAGGTACTCGACGCGCGAGGTCGAGCCGACGGCGGTCGACGCGCTCTCGACGCCGGACACCGCCGCGAAGTCCGACCCGATGCGCAGACGCGCGACATCGAGCGAGCCCTGCGACAGCGCCGCGATCGACTGGTTCGGGTCGGCGCGATAGACGAGGCTCAGGCTCGGCACCCGCGCGGCGCGATCCCCGTGATAGCGGTCGTTGCGGATCAGGGTGACGGTCTCGGCATCGACCTTCTGGATGCGATACGGGCCTGACGAGACCAGCAGGTCGGCGTCGTCGGGCGTCGCCGTGAAGTCCCATCCGCCGGCCCAGGCCCGCGCCACGGCCGCGAGCTGCTCACCGGAGCCCGCCCGGATCGCCGCCTGCACGGCCTTCGAGCCGGCCGACGCCGACCCCGCCTTCAGGGCGGACTCGCCGATCACGTGGGCGGGCACGCTCGGCTCGAGCGCGATCTGCCAGCCGGCGACCGGATGCGCGTACTCGACCTCGATCGCGCGCCCCGCATCCCGGATCGTCGGAGTCGACGTCGCGGCGGCGAGGATGCCGCCGGCCGGAGCGCCGAAGCGCACCGTGTCGGCGGGCGCGTCGGCGCCCAGCAGCCCCGTGGCGGGGTCGACGAGCCCGTCGGTGTCGTCGCTGTCGAGCGCGCCCGACTCGGCGGCCCAGGTGAGCAGCAGGTCGGTCGCGTCGATCGCGGTGCCGTCGGACCACTGCACCTGATCGGCGAGGGTGTAGCGCACCGTGAACGGCGCCTGCTTCACGATCTCGGCCTTGCCGAACGAGGTGTCGAGCACGAGCTGCCCGCTCGGGTCGTAGTAGCCGAAGCCGCTCGAGGTGAGGTAGCCGACGTCGGCGTTCGCGGCGGTGCGCGCGTGCTCGGCGCGGGCGTTGGCCGAGGTGAAGGTGCCGGCGGCGCTGACCGTGAGCGCGGCGCCGGTCTGCACCTCCGGCGTCGGAGACGTGCAGGCGGCGAGAGCGAGAACTGCGCCGAGCGCGACGACGGCGGCGGCGGGCCGGGGGAACCTCATCCCGGTCAGCCTACAAGGGCGCGCCGACAGCCCGGTCTGCCCCGGTGCCGACGCCCGGAGCCGGCGCGGCGCCGCCGGGGACAGCGCGACGGCGGCACCCCGTGAGGGATGCCGCCGCCGCGGTGATCAGCTGTGCTGCGAGCCGGTCAGCTGCTCCAGCCGACGCGGTTCCACGGCACGTTCTGCACCTCGAACTGCGACGGACCGTAGTTCACGAGGCCCTTGGTCACGCCGTAGGCGTAGGGCTCCGGGAACAGCGGCACGGTCGAGACCAGGTTCACGAGCTTCTTGTCGATCGCCTGCGCATCGGCGATGCGCTTGTCGGGGTCGAGCTCGCTGTTCGCCTTGTCGAAGGCGGCGCCGAGGCTCTTGTCGGTGACGCCCGGGAAGTTCTGCCCGGCGTTGGCCGGGTAGTAGATCGACTTCACGCTCGACACCGGGAAGGGCGTGCCCTGCCAGGCGAAGTAGGTCGCGTCGAAGTCGCGGCCGTCGGTGGTGATGTACTTCGTGAAGAAGTCATCCGAGGGCACGACGTCGATGTTCACCTTGAATCCGGCGGCCTTCGTCTGCTGCTGCACGAGCTGCGCGATGTTCGCCGAGTTCTGGTTCTCCGACGGGATCACGAAGCGCACGGTCAAGGTCTTGCCGTCCTTCTTCATGTACTCGCCGTCCATCTTCCAGCCCTCGCCCTCGAGCAGCTTCTTGGCCGCGTCGACGTCGTAGCCGATGACGCTGGTCGCGTCGTCCTCGTAGCCCTTCTGACCCGGCAGGTACACCAGGTTGCCGAGCACGGTGACCGGGCTGCCGACGGGCTTCAGGATGGCCTGGGCCAGCACGTCGCGCTGCAGCGACTTGGCGAAGGCCTGACGCACCTTGACGTCCTTGAAGACCGACGACGTGCCGTTGAGGGTCACGTGGCGGAAGGTCGTTCCGAGCGAGCGCTGGATCTCCGCATCCGATCGGCCCTCGGCCGTCTTCAGGTTGTCGGCCGAGCCGTAGAGGTTGAAGGCGTCGATCTCCTTGTTGGCGAACGCCTGCGCGAGGCCGTTGCGCGACACCGTCTTGAAGATCAGCGAGTCGAGCTTGGCGGGCTCACCCCACCAGGCGGGGTTCTTCGCGAAGGTGACGACCTGCGCGTTCGCGTCGATCGACTGCACGATGAACGGACCACCCGAGACGTAGGTGGTGCCGTCAGCGGCGACAGGCCCGTTCTTCCACAGATTGTTGAAGTGGTCGGGCGTGTCCACGGCCCACTTCGGGTAGATCGTGCCGAGCACCGACGCCCAGTCGGCGTTCGTCTTGGCGAAGGTGATCTTCACGTCCTGAGCGCTGGCGCCGGCTTCAACCGACTCCACGTCCTCCCAGACGTTGCTCGACGTCGGGGCGAACTCCGAGTCGGGGCTCTTGAGCGCGTTCCAGGTGGCGGAGACGTCGTCGGCCGAGAGCGGGGTGCCGTCCGACCACTTCGCGGCCGGGTTGATCTTCACCTCGACGACCTGCGGATCCTCGCTGGTCAGCTCGACCGACTCGGCGTAGTCCTTATTGGGCTCCCAGGTGCCGTCTTCCTTGATGGTGATGAATCCGGGGAGGTAGACCGTCGTGAGCAGCGCGTCGTCGACGGTGCCCGAGTCGAGGTTGTACAGCTGCCAGTTGGCCGGGATCGCGTCGACCGGCAGGGTGACCGTGCCGCCGTCCTTGACCTGGTCGTAGTCCGCCTTCGCCCAGCCGGTGCTGGGCAGCTTGACGTCGTCGCTGGGTGCCGTGCTGGCGTCGGTGCCGCCACCGGCGGTGCAGCCGGTGAGTGCCACGGCGGCGATCGCGAGCGAGGCGATCACCAGCCCCGGCTTGCGCATGGAGACCATGGAAGATCCTTTCGTGATGGATGCCCCGACCCGCCCCAGGACGCACGCGATCGGCGCACGGCTCGGTCGGGTCGTTCCGAACACTATGCACCCCTGTCGGGGGTAGACCCATTCCCGATGACGTTTTGTTATCTTGCTGAACCATCGGGGAAACGGCCCGGAAACACGGGCCGCTGAGACTCGACGATGTCGCGGCCGACCATGCTGTGCCCTCGTTCCCCGAGCAGACGGTAGGTTTTCCGTGTCGCGACGAAGCGACCGACGTACCGTGCAGGAAGGCGTGACGTGGCGGGATTCCTCCTCAAGAGGCTGCTGAACTATCTGGCCCTCACCTCCGTGGCGACCATCCTCGGGTACCTGCTCGTGAGCAGCACCCTGAACCCCGAGGCGCGGTTCCTGGGCCGCAACCCCCCGGTCCCCCAGGCGTCGATCGACACGACGCTCAGTCGTCTCGGGGTGAACCCCGACACGCCGTTGCTGGTGCGCCTCGGCAACTGGATCGTGAATCTCGTCACGACCGGCTCGCTCGGCACCAGCTCGCGAGGCACCGAGGTGACCGCCGACATCTTCGCCCGCTCGGGCACCAGCCTCCGGCTCCTCGTGATCGGCACGATCCTGGGCGCGCTGATCGGGATCGCCATCGGAGTCTGGGGTGCGGTCCGGCAGTACAAGGCGCCCGATCAGATCACGACCTACGCATCTTTCGTGATCCTGGCGACACCCGTCTTCGTCCTCGCAGTACTGCTGATGATCACCGCGACGGCGATCAACCGGACCACCGACTCCCAGATATTCAACTTCACCGGGGAGTACACGCCGGGCCTCACGGGCGGATTCTTCACGATCCTCGGCGACCGCATCGTGCATCTGCTGCTGCCGACGATCAGCCTGACGGTTTTCGCCGTCGCGTCGTACTCGCGCTACCAGCGCTCGGCGATGCTCGACGTGATGAGCGCCGACTACATCCGCACCGCGCGATCCAAGGGCCGCACCCGCGGCTCGGCCATGATCCGCCACGGCGTGCGCGTCGCCCTCATCCCGATGTCGACCTTCTTCGCCTACTCATTCGGCTTGATCCTGACCGGCGCGAGCGTGACCGAGCTGGCGTTCAGCTGGCACGGAATGGGCGAGTACCTGATCACCAGCATCCGCAACAACGACATCAATGCGGCGGCCGGCACGATCCTCTTCACCTCGATCCTCGTGCTCATCTCGGGCACGCTCGCCGACTTCCTCTATGCCGCCCTCGACCCGAGAGTGAGGGTCTGATGACGTCGACCGACCCGACGACCACCACTGTCGATACCGAATCCGAAGTAGCGGAGGCCCGGCAGCCTGACATGCGCCACGGCGTGCTGCGACGCACGTTCCGCGCGAAGCGCGCCTGGATCGGCGCGATCGCCCTGGCGCTGATCGCGCTCTGGGCCTTCGTCGGGCCGCTGCTCGCTCCGTACAACGCGACCGACTCCGACGTGCTGGCGTTCGGCGCGCCTCCCGGGAACGGTCACTGGTTCGGCACGAACGACATCGGCCAGGATGTCTATGCGCAGACTCTCGTCGGCCTTCAGAAGTCGATCATCATCGGACTCATCGCCGGACCGCTCGCCACTCTGATCGCCGGCCTCGTCGGCGCGATCGCGGGGTATTTCGGCGGAGTCGCGGATCGAGTGATCGTCTGGATCATCGACCTCCTGCTCGTGATCCCGTCGTTCTTCATCCTCGTCCTGGTGAGCCCGGTCTTCAAGCAACTGAGCTGGATCGCGCTCGTCGTGCTGATCTCGGTCTTCAGCTGGATGATCATGGCCCGCGTGGTGCGAGGACAGACCATGTCGCTGCGCGAGCGCGATTTCGTCAAGGCCGCGCGGTACATGGGCGTCAAGCCGTTCACGATCATCCGGCGGCACATCATCCCGAACGTCGCCTCGCTGCTGATCATCGACGCCACTCTCGGCGTCGGCGCCGCGATCATCTTCGAGTCGACGCTGAGCTACTTCGGCTTCGGCATCCAGGTTCCCGACGTATCGCTCGGCTCGCTGCTGGCGAGCTACAGCAACGCCGCCGTGACCCGCCCGTGGCTGTTCGCCCTGCCCGCTGCAACCCTCATCGCGACCGTGCTCGCCACCAGCCTGCTCGGCGACGCCTTCCGCGACGCCATCGACCCGACCTCCGGAGCCAACCGTGACTGAGCCCCTCCTCCGCGTCGACGACCTGCACGTCACTTTCGGCGGGCAGGGGTCGGCGGTCCACGCCGTGCGCGGCGTCAGCTACGAGGTCAACCGCGGCGAGTTCCTCGGCATCGTCGGCGAGTCCGGATCGGGCAAGTCGGTGTCGTCGACCGCCGTCATGGGCCTGCTGCCGTCGAGCGCCCAGGTCTCGGGCAGCATCCGCTTCGACGGCCGCGAGCTGCTCGACCTCGACGATCGCGAGCTGTCGCGCATCCGGGGCAGCGAGATCGCCATGATCTTCCAGGACCCGCTGTCGGCGCTGACCCCGGTGTACACGATCGGCCAGCAGATCATCGAGGGCCTGAAGCTGCACGACCGCTCGATCTCGAACCAGGCCGCCCGCGCCCGCGCGGTGGAGCTGCTGGGCGTGGTCGGCATCCCGAACCCGCAGCGGCGCGTGGACTCGTTCCCGCACGAGTTCTCGGGCGGCATGCGCCAGCGCGCGATGATCGCGATCGCGATCGCGAACGACCCGAAGCTGATCATCGCCGACGAGCCGACCACGGCGCTCGACGTGACGATCCAGGCGCAGATCCTCGAGGTGCTGCAGACCGCGAAGGACATCACGGGCGCCGCCGTCGTGCTCATCACCCACGACCTCGGCGTCGTGGCCGGCAACGCCGATCGCGTCGCCGTGATGTACGCCGGCCGCATCGTCGAGCAGGCTCCGGTCGACACGCTGTTCACCGAGCCGGCCATGCCCTATACGGTCGGGCTGCTGCGCTCGATGCCGAACATGGCGGCGCCGCGCGAGGAGCGCCTCGTGCCGCTCGAGGGCCGCCCGCCGCTGCTGACCACGATCCCGACGGGATGCCCCTTCGCCGACCGCTGCCCTGCTGCCTTCGCCGCGTGCCGGCAGGGCGAGCCGGCGCTCGCGCCCGTCGCGGGCGCCGCCGAGCACACGGCGGCGTGCATCCGCGCCGAGGAGATCGCCGCCGGCACGCTGCGCCGGCCCGATATCTTCCCGCGCCCCGAGGAGGTCGCGGTCGCCCCGGTGGCGCGCGCCGAGTCGGCCCCCGTCGTCGAGCTGAAGGACGTCAAGCGCACCTTCCCGGTCATGAAGGGCACGGTGTTCCGTCGCCGCATCGGCACCGTCAAGGCCGTCGACGGCGTCACGTTCTCGGTAGACCGCGGCACGACGCTCGGGCTGGTCGGCGAGTCGGGGTCGGGCAAGACCACGACGATCCTCGAGCTGCTCGAGCTGGCGAAGGCCCAGCACGGCACGATCTCGGTCAACGGCGTCGACACGGCCACGCTGACCGCGGCCGACCGGCGCAAGCTGCGCAGCGAGATCCAGATCGTGTTCCAGGACCCGATGGCCTCGCTCGACCCGCGCATGTCGGTCGAGGACATCATCGCCGAGCCGCTGACGGTGGTCGACGTCCCGAAGGACGAGCAGCGCCGCCGGGTGGCGCACATGCTCGAGCTGGTCGGCCTCGAGCCGAGCTTCGCTACCCGCTACCCGCACCAGTTCTCGGGCGGGCAGCGTCAGCGCATCGGCATCGCCCGCGCGCTGATCGTCGAGCCGAAGATCCTCGTGCTCGACGAGCCGGTGTCGGCGCTCGACGTCTCGGTGCAGGCCGGCGTGCTCAACCTGCTCGAGGACCTCAAGGCGCAGCTCGGCCTGTCGTACCTGTTCGTGGCCCACGACCTCGCGGTCGTGCGGCACATCGCCGACGACGTCGCCGTGATGTACCTCGGGCGGATCGTCGAGTACGGCCCGGCCGACCTGATCTTCTCCGACCCGCGGCATCCCTACACCCAGGCGCTGTTCTCGGCCGTGCCGGTGCCCGACCCGCAGGTCGAGCGCACGCGCAGCCGGGTGCTGCTGCAGGGCGACCTGCCGTCGCCGCTCGACGAGATCACCGGATGCCCCTTCCGCAGCCGGTGCCCGCTCTACAAGCTGCTGCCCGAGGATCGTCAGCGCCGCTGCGCCGAGGAGGACCCGGCCCCGCGCTCGGTGCACGACCGCGACGTGCGCTGCCACTGGGCCGAGGAGGAGCGCTTCGACGTCGCCGTGTGATCGGGGGCCCTCGCCTTCGCGCAGGGCTCCTGCCCACGCGGCGCATGGCAGGCTGAGAGCATGACCGACTCCGCGGCGGAACGCCGTGCCCGCGAGCGCCTCGTGCTGCGCTCCCCCAGCTCGATCTGGCTGCTCGTCGCCGTCGGCGCGCTGGCGGTGTTCCTGCTCGGCGACGCGATCGTGCGGGCGCAGTGGGGCGTGGCGCTGCGGGCGCTCCCCTGGCTCGCCCTCGGCGCCTGGCTCGTGTTCGCGGTGCTCGTGCGCCCGAGCGTGGTCGTGACGCGCGAGAGGCTCGAGATCGTCAACGTCTGGCGCCGCTTCGTGCTGCCGTGGCAGCGCATCGACCACCTCGAGAGCCGGTACCAGCTGCGCGCGCACCTGGATGACGGGCGGCTGATCCGCTCCTGGGGCGCACCGGCGGCCGGTCTCGACCGCGCGCCGCGGGCGGTCGCCGAGGACCAGCGCGAGCAGGCGGCGCGCCGTGGCCGCTCCCGCAACGCGCTGCCGCCGACCGACCTCGTGATCGAGCGCTGGCGTGCTGCCGCCGCCGAGCGCGACGACCGCGCGGGCGTGGTGAGCTCGGAGGCTCCGGCGGGCGAGGCGCCGCGCATCCGGATCGACTGGTGGATCCTGGCGGTGACCGCCGGGCTGCTGCTCCTGCTCGTGCCCGCGCTCACGCTTTGACCCGGGCGCGGTCGCGCGATCGCTCTCGCACGACGAAGGCCCTCACGCGCTTCTGCGGGAGGGCCTTCGTCGTGGTGCGCTGTGTTCAGACGCCGATCACTCAGACGCCGATCTTGATGCCGGCGCCCGGGATCGCATCCAGCAGATCGCGCGTGTACTGCTCCTTCGGCGAGGCGAAGACCTCGTCGGTCGACGCCTGCTCGACGATGCGCCCCTTCTGCATGACGCAGACGTTGTCGGCGATCACGCGCACGACGGCGAGGTCGTGCGTGATGAACAGATAGGTCAGCCCGAGCTCGCTCTGCAGCTCGGCCAGCAGCTGCAGGATCTGCGCCTGCACGAGCACGTCGAGCGCCGAGACGGCCTCGTCGAGCACGATGATCTCGGGCTTGAGCGCCAGGGCGCGCGCCACGGCGACGCGCTGACGCTGACCGCCCGACAGCTCATTCGGGTAGCGGTCGGCCAGCTCGACCGGCAGCGCGACCTGCTCGAGCAGCTCGGTCACCCGGTCGCGCCGCGAGTCGCGGTCGCCGACGCCGTGGATCTTGAGCGGCTCGGCGATCGTGTTGCCGATGTTCACGAGCGGGTCGAGGGTGCCGTACGGGTCCTGGAAGACCGGCTGCATCGTGCGACGCAGGCGGAACAGCTCGCGCCGGTTCAGCGTCGTGATGTCGCGCCCGCCGACCGAGATCGACCCGGAGGTCGCGCTCTCGAGGCCGAGCAGCAGCTTCGCGACCGTCGACTTGCCCGAGCCCGACTCCCCCACGAGCGCCGTGGTGGTGCCCTTCGGGATCTCGAAGCTCACCTTGTCGACCGCGGTGAAGTCGACGCTGCGGAAGCCGCCGGTGCGGATCTTGAACACCTTCGTGAGGTCGCGGATCTGGATGACCGGCTCGCTCGGGTTCGCGGCGAGGTGCTCGGCGCGCTCCTCGGCCGCGGTGATCAGGTCGACGCTGCCGGCATCCGTCTCGGTGTCGTGCTTCAGCTCGCCGAGCTTCTGCTCCGAGCCCTGGATGCGCCGCGACGCCAGGCTCGGCGCCGCCGCGATCAGACGCTGCGTGTAGGGGTGCAGCGGGTTCTGCAGCACCTCGAGCGAGGGGCCCGCCTCGACGATGTCGCCCTTGTACATGACGATCAGCTTCTCGGCACGCTCGGCGGCGAGGCCGAGGTCGTGCGTGATGAAGAGCACGGCGGTGCCGGCGTCGCCGGTCAGGGTGCCCAGGTGATCCAGGATGCGCCGCTGCACGGTCACGTCGAGGGCCGAGGTCGGCTCGTCGGCGATGAGCAGCTTCGGGTCGCCCGAGAGGCCGATGCCGATCAGCACGCGCTGGCGCATGCCGCCCGAGAACTGGTGCGGGAACTGGCGCATCCGCTTGTCGGCGTCGTCGAGGCCGGCCTGCTTGAGCACCTCGACGGCCTTCTTCTTGACGTCGCGGGGCGAGGTGGCCACGCCGTTGGCGCGGATCGTCTCCTCGACCTGGAAGCCGACCGACCAGACGGGGTTGAGGTTCGACATCGGGTCCTGCGGCACGAAGCCGATGCCGCGACCGCGCACGTGCTCGAGCTGCGAGCGGCTGGCCTTCGCCAGATCCTGGCCCTCGAACAGCACCTGGCCGTTCGTGATCTGACCGGTTCCCGGCAGCAGGTTGATGATCGCGGCGGCGGTCGTCGACTTGCCCGATCCGGACTCGCCCACGATCGCGACGGTCTCGCCGTGCTCGATCGTGAAGCTGACGCCGTTGAGGGCCTTGACGCTGCCGCGCTGCGTGCGGAACGCGACCTCGAGGTCCTTGACCTCGAGCAGCGGGGTTCGGGTGTCGGTCATCGCAGAGCACGCGCCTTCGGGTCGAGCGACTCGCGCAGGGTCTCACCGAAGATCACGAAGCTGAGCACCGTGATGGTGAGGGCGAGCGAGGGATAGATCAGCGTGGCCGGGTTGCTGCGCAGGTCCGACTGCGCGGCCGAGATGTCGTTGCCCCACGACATCGTGCCCGAGGGCAGGCCGACGCCGAGGAACGACAGGGTGGCCTCGGCCGTGATCGCCGCGGCGAGCGACAGCGTCGTGACGACGATCACCGGCGGGATCGAGTTGGGCAGCACGTGCTTGAACATCAGCGCGAGGCGGCTCTGGCCGAGCGCGGTGCCGGCCATGACGAAGTCGCTGTTCTTGACCCGCAGCACCTCGGATCGCATGACGCGCGCGGTCGACGGCCAGGTGAAGGCGCCGATCGCGAGTGCCACGACGAAGACGTTCACGTAGGCCGAGAAGACCGACATGATCACGACGGCGGCGAGGATGTAGGGAATCGAGAAGAAGATGTCGCCGAGGCGCATCAGCACGCTGTCGACCCAGCCGCCGAAGAAGCCGGCGATCGAGCCGATGATGGCGCCAGTGATGCCGGACAGCGCGATCACGATGAAGCCCACCGCGAGCGAGGCGCCGGCGCCGTGCACGATGCGCGAGTAGACGTCGCAGCCCTGCTTGGTCAGGCCCAGGATGTGGTCGGCCGAGGGCCCGGCGTTGCTGTCGACGAGCTGGCATCCGGCGTTCGGCGGAACCGAGGTGAACAGCGTCGGGAACAGCGCCACGACGATGAACAGCAGGATGAAGATGCTGGACACCCAGAACAGCGGGCGGCGGCGCAGATCGCGCCAGGCGTCGGTCCAGAGGTTGCTGCGCTGGCCCGAGAGCTTGACCTGATCGATGGCGGCGACGGGCGTCTCGGAGACGGGCGCCACGAAGTGGTCCGCGCTGCGGCGCGGTGCGGTGTTACTTGACATAGCGGATCCTCGGGTCGAGCACGGCGTAGATCAGGTCGATGATGATGTTCACCACGAGGTAGAGCAGCACCATGACCGTGACGAACGACACGACGGTGGGTCGCTCGCCTCGGATGATCGCCTGATAGAGGGTGTTGCCGACACCGGGCACGTTGAAGATGCCCTCGGTCACGGTCGCGCCGACGAGCAGGATGCCGAAGTCGGCGCCCAGCTGCGTGGTCACGGGGATGAGCGAGTTGCGCAGCACGTGCACCGGGATGACGCGGCGGCGCGAGAGGCCCTTCGAGTACGCGGTGCGCACGAAGTCGTTGTTGAGCGTCTCGATGACCGATCCGCGCGTCAGCCGGATGTTGATCGCGACCAGCGACGAGGCCAGCACGATCGCCGGCAGGATCAGGTTCGGGATCGAGGCGTCGGCGCCCACCGTGGTGCGGAACCAGCCCAGCTTGAAGCCGAGGAAGAACTGCCCGATGAAGCAGATGACGAAGATCGGCACCGAGAGGAACAGCAGGCTGATCACGAGCGAGCTCAGGTCGAACAGCTTGCCCTTGCGCAGACCCGCGACGAGGCCGATCGTGACGCCGACGACCATCTCGATGACGACCGCCATGAGCGCGAGGCGCGCGGTGACCGGGAAGGTGCGGGCGAGCACGTCGTTGACCGACTGGCCCGAGAACGAGACGCCGAAGTTCCCGGTGACGACATCGCGCAGGTAATAGAGGTACTGCACGATGAACGGCTCGTTGAGGTGGTACTGCTTCTCGAGCTCCGCCAGCAGGGCCGGGTTCGGCGTCTTGTCGCCGAAGAGCGCCTGCACCGGGTTGCCCGGCATCGCGAAGACGAGGAAGTAGATGAGGAACGTGGTGCCGATCAGAACAGGGATCGCCTGCAGGATTCGGCGGATGACGTAGAAGACCATGGGATCAGCTGGCCGGACGTCGGGTCATGAGGAAGGTTTCCTTCGTGCGGGTTTCACGGGTGTGGGGCGGCAGCTGACGCTGCCGCCCCACGGGGAGAAGGAGTCGGAGACTACTTCTTGGTGATCTGGTAGTAGATCGGAACGCTGTGCCAGTCGACCTTCACGTTCTCGACGTTCTCGCCGTAGCCGCCGACGGTGTTCTGGTACCACAGCGGGATGGCGGGGAGGTCCTGGAACAGGATCTCCTCGGCCTGCTGGAACTTGGCGTTGGCCGCGTCGGTGTCAGCCGAGGCCGACCCCTCCTGGATCAGCTTGTCGAACTCGGGGTTCGAGTAGTCGCCGTCGTTCGAGCTGGCGTTCGTCGCGTACAGCGGTCCGAGGAAGTTGAACAGACCGGGGTAGTCGGCCTGCCATCCGCTGCGGAACGCGGTCGTGATGTCGCGCTTGCCGGCGTCGTTCTTCGAGATCAGCGTGCGCGCCTGAGCGAACGTGGGGTAGGCCTTGCCGGAGCAGTCCATCCCCTTGAGGTTGTTGTTCAGGTTGTTGCAGACCGCGTCGACCCATGCCTTGTGGCCACCGTCGGTGTTGTAGGCGATCGAGAAGCTGCCCGACCACGGCGAGATGGCGTCGGCCTGGGCCCACAGCTCAGCGGCCTTGTCGGGGTCGTACTTCAGCACCTCGGAACCGGGGATGTCCTTCTTGAAGCCCGCGATGGTCGGCGAGGTGAAGTCCTCGGCCGGGGTGCGGGTGCCATCGAAGATCTTGTCGGTGATCGTGTCGCGGTCGATCGCGTACGAGATCGCCTGACGACGCAGCTTGCCCTCGTCACCCACGAAGTGGGCGAAGGCGCTCTGGTCGGTGTAGTTGGTCAGGTCCGACGGGATCGTGAACGACTGGAAGACGGCGCCGGGGGTGTTGATGGCGCGGTCGCCGAGGTCGCTCTTGAAGGTCGAGAACGCCGACTCGGGCAGGGCGTCGAGCACGTCGAGGTTGCCGCCGAGCAGGTCCTGGTACGCCGCGTCGAGCGTCGCGTAGAACTTGATCGTCAGACCCGTGTTGTCGGCCTTGCGACCGCCGGTGTAGGTCTTGTTGGTGGCGAGGTCGATCTGCACGTCGTGCTGCCAGGCCTTCTTGCCGCCGTCGAGCTTGTACGGGCCGTTGCCGATCGGGTTCTCACCGAACGCCTTGGTGACCTTGCCGTCCGAGTCGAACGCCTCGGTGGGCAGCGGGTAGAAGGCCGAGTAGCCGAGACGCAGCGGGAAGTCCGCGAGCTTCGACTTCAGCGTCACCGTGAAGGTCTGGTCGTCGACCTTCTTCAGACCGGTGAGGTCGCTGTCCTCGTCGTAGCTGAAGCCCTCGATGTCCTCGAAGAAGTAGGAGTTGAGGCGCTCGTTCGACAGGAGCGCGCCGTCCTTCCACGCGTTGATGAACGAGTCGGAGGTCACCTCCTCGCCGTTGGAGAACTTCTCGCCCGACTTGATCTTGATCGTGTAGGTCTGCTGGTCGTCCGAGGTGATCGACTCGGCGAGGTCGTTGACGGGGGTGCCGTCCGCCTCGTAGTAGACGAGACCCGCGAAGATGGCGTCGAGGATCTTTCCTCCGCCGACCTCGTTGGTGTTCGTCGGGATCAACGGGTTCTGGGGCTCCGAGCCGTTCGCGGTGATGTACCCGCTGGCGCCCGAATCAGAACCGCCCCCCGTGGAGCAGCCGGCCAGGGCGACGGTGGTCGCCAGGGCGATGCCGCCGACGATCGCCCCCATCCGAGAGATTCGCAATGTTCCTCCTGTGCAGAAAGCTTCACGGCACGCGCGCATGCAGAGCACGCCGCCGTGTCCTGGGGAAACGATAGGTCGGTCGTGTACCCCGGCCAAATCCCCGGCGTAAACGTTACCTGTCGGAAATGATCGCCGCAGGATCTTGCGCGAGCTGCACGAATGCGCCGGAATGTACCCCGATTCGGCGGATTCGTGCGTGGATGAGGGGGTAGCGCCGGTGGGCCGGATGGCGTGGGCGAGGCCGCGCGGGAGTGCGGCGCGCATCCCGGTGTCGGCCAGGATGCGGACCGTACGATGCTCGGGTGAGCCGCGCCCGCATCCATGCCGAGGTCGCGATCGTGCTGGGCCTCTCACTCGGGCTGTCGGCGCTGTATGCGATCGTGCAGCTGATCGACGCGAGCACCCGCGGGCCGCTGCGCGATCAGACGACGACCCTCAATCCCTCGCGCAGCGACCGCGAGATCTTCGACCTGCTCTATCAGCTGCTCTCGATCGCGGGCGATCTGGTGCCCGTCGCGCTCGTCTGCTTCCTGCTGTGGAGCGCGAGCCGCCCGCACCTGGGCCGGCTCGGCATCGACTTCACAAAGCCCGGCCGGGATGCGCTGCAGGGGCTCGGGCTCGCGGTGGTCATCGGCGCCGGCGGCATCGGCGTCTACCTCGGCGCCCGCGCCCTCGGCCTCGCCGTGGGCGTGCAGGCGAACGGTCTGAGCGAGCACTGGTGGACCATCCCGGTGCTGCTGCTCTCGGCGTTCCGCGCGGGAGCGACCGAGGAGATCATCGTCATCGGGTACCTGTTCGCCCGGCTCGGCCAGGCCGGGTGGAACCGCTGGGCGATCATCGTGTCGGCCGCGCTGTTCCGGGCGAGCTACCACCTCTACCAGGGCTGGGGCGGCTTCGTCGGCAACCTGATCATGGGGCTGATCTTCGGGTGGCTCTACTCCCGCACGAAGCGCGTGCTGCCGCTCGTGATCGCGCACACGATCATCGACGCGGTCGTGTTCGTCGGCTACCCCTGGGCGGCCGCCACGTTCCCCCAGCTCTTCGGGGTGTAGCGCCGCCCAGGGAGATGCGAGTGCCCGAGGCGAACGCCTCCACCGGCCGCGCTCCGCAGGAGCGGCTGACAAGCACAGCCAGGCGCAGCCGGCCCGCCGGTCGGAGCCTGAGCCCCTAGGCGAAGGCTTCGACCGGCGGGCACGCGCAGACGAGGTTGCGGTCGCCGTAGGCCTGGTCGATCCGGCGCACCGGCGGCCAGTACTTGCCGGCGATCAGCGAGTGCACCGGATAGACGGCGCGCTCGCGGTCGTAGGGGTGCGTCCACTCGCCGACGATCGCGCTCTCGGCGGAGTGCGGGGCGTTCACGAGGGGGTTGTCGTCCTTCGACCACTCCCCCGCGGCGACGGCGTCGGCCTCGGCCCGGATGGCGATCATGGCCTCGACGAAGCGGTCGAGCTCGGCGAGGTCCTCGCTCTCGGTCGGCTCGACCATGAGCGTGCCCGCGACGGGGAACGACATGGTCGGCGCGTGGAAGCCGTAGTCGATGAGCCGCTTGGCGACGTCGTCGACCGTGATGCCGGTGGCCTCGCGCAGCGGGCGCAGGTCGAGGATGCACTCGTGCGCGACGAGCCCGTTGTCGCCGGCGTAGAGCACGGGGAACGCGTCGCGCAGCCGCACGGCGACGTAGTTCGCCGCGAGCACGGCGGCGCCGGTGGCGCGCTTCAGCCCGTCGGCGCCCATCATGCGCACGTACGACCACGAGATCGGCAGGATGCTCGGGCTGCCGTACGGCGCCGCGCTGACGATGTTGTGGTGGTCGGGCAGAGATGCGCCGCCGCGGTCGATCGTGTCGCGCTGCTGCAGCGGGTGACCGGGCAGGAACGGCGCGAGGTGCGCCTTCGCCGCGACCGGGCCGACACCGGGACCACCGCCGCCGTGCGGGATGCAGAAGGTCTTGTGCAGGTTGAGGTGCGAGACGTCGCCGCCGAAATCGCCGAAGCGGGCGTAGCCGAGCAGGGCGTTGAGGTTCGCCCCGTCGACGTAGACCTGCCCGCCGGCCGCGTGCACCGCGTCCGTGATCGCGCGCACCTCGTGCTCGTAGACGCCGTGCGTCGACGGGTAGGTGATCATCAGCGCCGCGATCTCGTCGGCGTGCTGGGCGATCTTCGCGCGCAGGTCGTCGAGGTCGACGTCGCCGGTCTCGGTGCAGGCGACGACGACGACGCGCATGCCCGCGAGCACGGCGCTGGCGGCGTTGGTGCCGTGCGCGCTCGACGGGATGAGGCAGATCGTGCGCTGCGCATCCCCGCGGCTGAGGTGGTAGCCGCGGATCGCGAGGAGCCCGGCGAGCTCGCCCTGGCTGCCCGCGTTGGGCTGCAGCGAGACGCGGTCGTAGCCGGTGACGGCGGCGAGCCACGACTGCAGCTGCTCGATCAGCTCGAGCGAGCCGTGCACGTCGGCTTCGGGGGCGAAGGGATGCAGGTCGGCGAACTCGGGCCAGGTGACGGCGGCCATCTCGGTCGCCGCGTTGAGCTTCATCGTGCACGAGCCGAGCGGGATCATGCCGCGGTCGAGCGCGTAGTCCTTGTCGGCGAGGTGCTTGAGGTAGCGCATCATGCCGGTCTCGGAATGGTGCGTGTCGAAGACGGGATGCGTGAGGTACTCGCTCGTGCGCACGAGCTCGGCGGGCACGCTCACGAGCGCCGCCTTGACCGGCAGCGCCACCTCGGGGCGGCCGAGCGCCGCGCCGATCACGCGGGCGACGGTCGTCGCCTCGGCGTCGGTCGTGGTCTCGTCGACGCTGACCTGCAGCGTGAGGTCGTCGACGACGTGCACGAGGATGTCGAGGTCGCGCAGGTCGGCGGCGACGCGGTGCGCGATGCCCGGCACGTGCACCTGCACGGTGTCGAAGAACGAGCCGTGCACGACGGCGTCGCCGAGCGCGTCGGCGAGGCGCGTGGCCGTGCGATTGACGCGATGGGCGATCCGCTTGAGCCCCGCGGGGCCGTGGTACACGGCGTACATCGACGCCATGACGGCGAGCAGCACCTGCGCGGTGCAGATGTTGCTCGTTGCCTTCTCGCGCCGGATGTGCTGCTCGCGCGTCTGCAGCGACAGACGGTAGGCGGGGTGGCCGGCGGCGTCGAGCGAGACGCCGACCAGGCGGCCGGGCAGCTGGCGCTCGAGGCCCGCGCGCACAGCCATGAAGCCGGCGTGCGGTCCGCCGAAGCCCATCGGCACGCCGAAGCGCTGCGAGCTGCCGACGGCGACGTCGGCGCCGAGCTCGCCGGGCGCGGCGACGAGCGTCTGCGCCAGCAGGTCGGCGGCGGCGACGGCGATGCCGCCGCGCTCCTTGACGGCGGCGAACACGGCGCTCGGGTTCCACAGGCGTCCGGAGGCGCCCGGGTACTGCACGAAGACGCCGAAGACGTCGAGGTCGGCGTCGTCGAGCCCCGTGGCGCTCGAGCCGTCGCCGGCGGCCGCGGCGGCGTCCGCCAGGTCGGCGAAGCGCAGCTCGATGCCCACGGCCTCGGCGCGGTGCTGCAGCAGCGCGCGGGTCTGCGGCAGCACGTCGGCGTCGACCAGGAACGCGGTCGACGCGGACTTCGACGCGCGGCGCGCGAGCAGCATCCCCTCGACGACGGCGGTGCTCTCGTCGAGCATCGACGCGTTCGCGGTCGTGAGCCCGGTCAGGTCGGCGACCATCGTCTGGAAGTTGATGAGCGCCTCGAGGCGCCCCTGCGAGATCTCGGGCTGGTAGGGCGTGTAGGCCGTGTACCAGCTCGGGTTCTCGAGCACGTTGCGCTGGATCACCGAGGGCGTGACCGTGCCGTAGTAGCCGAGACCGATCATCGATCGGCGCACGGTGTTGCGGTCGGCGAGAGCGCGCAGCTCGGCGAGGGCCTCGCGCTCGGTGGCGGCGGGCGGCAGGGCCGCGGTGCCGTCGTTCTCGCCCGGCTGCAGGCGGATGCCGGAGGGCACCGCCGCATCCATCAGCGCGTCGACCGAGGCGTAGCCGACGGCGTCGAGCATGTGCTGCTCGGCGGCGCGGTCGAGGCCGATGTGGCGGTCGGCGAACAGCTCGCCCAGACGGGGGCCCGGCGCGGCGCTCACTCGGCGGTGAGCGCGGCGTACTCCTCCGCGCTGAGCAGGGTCGGCAGCTCGGTGAAGCGCACGCGGATCATCCAGCCCGCGCCGGTCGGGTCGGAGTTGACCAGCGACGGGTCGTCGATCACGGCCTGATTGGCCTCGACGACCTCGCCGTCGACGGGGGCGAAGAGCTCGCCGACCGACTTGGTCGACTCGATCTCGCCGACGATCGCGCCCGAGGCGAGGCTCGAGCCGGCGGCGGGCAGGTCGACGTAGACGACGTCGCCCAGCTTGTCGGCGGCGTAGGCGGTGATGCCGACGGTGGCGACGTCGCCGTCGACGGCGACCCACTCGTGCTCGGCGGTGTACTTGAGGTCGGACATGATCACTTCTTCCGTGAGTAGAAGGGCAGGGCGACGACGCGGGCCGGGATGCGGCTGCCGCGCACGTCGAGGTCGAGGGTCTGGCCGACGGCCGCGACGGCGGGGTCGACGAAGGCGAGGGCGATCGGGTGGCCGAGCGTGGGCGAGAGCGCCCCGCTCGTGATCTCGCCGACGGTCGCGTCGCCGTCGAGCACGGCGTAGCCTGCGCGTCCGGCGCGACGCCCCTCGGCGGCGAGGCCGACGAGCACGCGCGCATCGGCGGCCGGTCCGGCCCCGACGGCGGCGCGACCCACGAAGTCGGCGGTCTTGGTCTTCGGCGGCGCGATGCGCCCAAGTCCGGCCTGGGCGGGCTGGATGTCGAGCCCGAGCTCGTGGCCGTAGAGCGGCATCCCGGCCTCGAGGCGCAGCGTGTCGCGCGCGGCGAGGCCCGCGGGCACGAGGCCGAGCGGGGCGCCGGCGGTGAGCAGCGCATCCCAGAGCAGCGGCGCGGTCGCGGCGTCGACGTAGAGCTCGAAGCCGTCCTCGCCGGTGTAGCCGGTGCGGGCGACGAGCAGCGGCCGGCCCTGGAACGTCATGCCCATGCACGCGTAGTAGGGCAGGGTGTCGAGCGTGTGGCCGATCGCCTTCGCGTCGTCGTGCTCGAGCTCGTCGGTCGCGGCGAGGATCTCGCGGGCGACCGGCCCCTGCACCGCGATCAGCGCGAGCGCGTCGGTCGCGTCGGTCAGGGTCGCCTCGAAGCCGTGGATGCGCTCCCCCAGCGCCGTCGCGACGGCGTCGTGGTTGCCGGCGTTGGCGACGACCAGGTACTCGTCCTCGGCGTTGCGGTAGACGATCAGGTCATCGATCACGCCGCCGTCCTCGGCGAGGATCATCGTGTACTTCGCCCGCGAGACGGCGATGGCGCTGACGTCGGCGGCGAGGGCTGCATCCAGGAACGCCGCCGCCTGCGCGCCGCCGACGCCGAACTCGGCCATGTGCGAGATGTCGAAGAGGCCCGCCGCCTGACGCACGGCGTGGTGCTCGGCCAGGTCGGAGCCGTAGCGCAGCGGCATGTCCCAGCCGCCGAAGTCGGTGAAGCTGGCGCCGGCCGCGGTGGTCGCCGCGTGCAGCGGCGATCGGCGCAGCGCGGGAGCGGCGTCGGGGCCGGGGCCGTCGGGGGTGTCGCCGGATGCGGTGGGGTCGGTGTCGGTCATCGAGGAGTCCTCCGTGGAGCACGTGGGCCGTGGACGGGACTCCCCCTCTGTCATGGTGCCTGAGAGTTTCACGCCGGGTGGGCGCTTTCACCGTGGGCGGCCCACCGGGGTGGACGCTTTTCAGAGTGGCCTCGCGCGGCGGTGCTGTGACCTGAGAGATTGGCGGGGAGGCTTGCTCCTTCGGTGTCCGGTCGAGCCGGACTCTCCCGCCGCGCGTGCGGCCGATGTTCGATTTTCGCGGTCAGCCTAGCAAGCGGCTGTTACAGCGGTGTTGCAGCGCGGCGGTGTCGCGGCTCGGCGGTGACGCGGCTCGGCGGTGACGCGTGGTCGCGCGCCGTCAGTTCGTGACGCCGGCCGCGTAGAGGATCGAGAAGCCGACCGCCGGCGCCATCAGGATCACGCCGCCCGCGATCGCGAGTGCCGAGAAGAGGCGGTTGCGCGCGCTCTCGGCGCGGTGGAAGCCGAGGGCGCCGAAGCAGATGCCGAGCACCCAGAGCAGTCCGAACAGGGCCAGCGGACCGACCGCGGCCGTGTACTTGATCGCGTGGCCGAGGATCATCGCCGCGACGACGGGGACGCCGCCGAGGATCACCCAGCCGACCGCCGTGACGCCGATGAGCAGCGCGCCGACGATCGACATGACCGGAACCGGCTCGCGCTCGTCGACGACGGGGGCGCCGGTGGAGTCGATCACGATGCGCTCGACCACCGCATCCTCGCCGCGGTTCGCCTTCATGAGCAGGATCACGGCGCTGCCGCCGAGGATCACCGCCATGACGACCAGATCGATCGTGATGAGGGCGTTGAACAGGCCCTCGAGCGGCGAGCGGTAGGGGAAGCCCGCGGCCGAGCCCGCGTTCACGAGCGCGGCGGCGAAGGCGATGACGGCGACCAGCCCGAGCAGCAGAGGGCTGCGGCGCACGCGACGGCGCACGATCGGGAAGGGCACGGACACCCCGGAATCCTAGGCCGCGGTGCCTGGATGCTGGCCGGAAGCGAGCGGGATGCGCGGTGGATGCCCGGCTGGTCGCCCGGTCGCCGGCAGACCGGGCTAGTCGACCGAGCCGGGCAGCGGATGCGCGAGCAGCTCCGCGCGCTCGCGCAGGTAGGCGTCGAGCGGCACGGTCGCCGCACCGGGGGCCCAGCGCACGCGCACGCCGTCATCGGCCAGCACGAGCGGCCCCAGGTTCGGCTCGGCCGGCGTCAGCTCGGCCAGGTCGAGGGGAAGCGCATCCAGGTCGATCGTCTCGCCGTCGGGCACGCCGGCGGCCCGGGCCATGACCTTCACCTCGCGGCGCTGGTACGCGACGCTCGACTGCAGCGCCAAGTGCTTCGGATCGGCGGCGCGCACGCTCGCGCCGGTCGCGAAGAGGGCACCGGAGTCGTCGAGCAGCAGGACCCCGAGACGCCAGACGCGACCGCGCGGATGCAGCTGCGGCGAGCGCCGCACGCCGAGCACCCGGCGCGGTTCGACGATCTCGGCGCGCAGCTCGGTGCGGGCGTCCGCCTCGGCGAGAGTGCGCACGGTGCTCTCGATCGCGGCGCGCGCCGCCGCGATGCGCGGGTCGTCGCTCATTCGCAGCAGCCGATCTCGGCGGCCACCCGACGACACGGCTCGCACCACCAGACGCCGACGGCGGCTTCGGTCTCCCGGCCGCAGGCGGGGCAGGCGGGCGCGGCGGTCACGCGCGGATCCCCGCCAGCACCAGCTCGACCAGGCGACCCACCTGCGCGGGGTCCGCGGCATCCCGTGTGCTGAGGAACACCCCGACGAGCGCGGTCGTCACGTCGTCGGCGCGGGCGTCGTCGCGGATCTCCCCCGCATCCTTGCCCGCGCTCAGCAGGGCGTCGATGGATGCGGTCACCCGCGCGTGCGTGTTGGTCGGCGACAGCGCGCCCGCGTCGGCGGCCTCGCGCAGCGCCTCGGCCATCCCGCGCTTGGTGGAGAAGAACTCGGTGTAGCCGTCGAGCCAGCGACGCAGGGCGACGGCCGGCGGATGCTCGGCCAGCAGCGGCTCGACCGACGCCGTCAGCGCGTCGATACCGCTCTCGTGCACGGCGCTCACGAGTGACGAGCGGGTCGGGAAGTGCCGGTAGAGGGTTCCGATGCCCACGCCCGCGCGGCGGGCGATCGCCTCGAGCGAGGCGTCGGCGCCGCCCTCGGTGAACGCGGAGCGGGCGGCCTCGACGAGGGCGTCGCGGTTGCGCTGGGCGTCGGCGCGGCGGCGCGGGGTGGGGGGAGCGTCGGCGGTCGCGGCGGGTCGCGCGGTGGCCTGCGTCGCAACCGGGGCTGCCGTCGCCGAAGCTGCGGTCGCCGGATCGGCGGTCGTCGAGTCGACCATAAGCGGAGGCTCCTCCGATTGTGTTAGCGTGGCGTAAGCGGAGGTTCCTCCGTCTCGTCATCATCCCACGGATCCGTCCGTCACGCCCGGATCCGCACCCCTGCCCTCCCCTCTAGCGAAGGATCACGATGAACGACCGCACGACTCCCACCCCGACTCCCGACACCGACGCCGCGGCGCCGGCCCCCGCTGCGCCGGCCTCCGCTGCGCCGGCCGTCGCCCCCGGCGGACGCTTCGCCCTCGGCCCCCGCGAGGTCGCCCGCGTCGGCTACGGCGCCATGCAGCTCGGCGGCCTGCCCGGGCGCCCGCCCGTCTCCGACGCCGACGCGACCGCCGTGCTGCGTCGCGCGGTCGAACTCGGCGTCGACCACATCGACACGGCCCAGTTCTACGGCGACGGGGTCGCCAACCAGCGCATCCAGGCCGCCCTCGGCGACACCGCCGACGTCGCGATCGTCAGCAAGGTCGGCGCCGTGCACGTCGCCGACGCCGAGATGCCGCTCGCGGTCGCGCAGAAGCCGGCCGAGCTGCGAGCCCAGATCGAGCAGAACCTGCGCACGCTCGGCCGCGAGCGCCTCGATCTCGTCAACCTGCGTCGCGTCGACGCCGGCATCGGCATCCGCGCGACCGGCGACCAGCTCGTTCCGCTCGACGACCAGCTGGCCGAGCTCATCGCCCTGCGCGACGCAGGCACGATCGGCGCGATCGGACTCAGCAACGTGGATGCGGCGCAGCTGACCCAGGCGCTGCCCGCCGGCATCGCGCAGGTGCAGAACGCCTACAGCCTCGTGGCCCGCGGCGACGAGGACCTGCTCGCCCTCACCGTGCAGCACGGCATCGCGTGGGTGCCGTTCTTCCCGCTCGGCTCGGCGTTCCCCGGAGCGCCCAAGGTGGCCGAGCAGCCCGCGGTGCAGCGCGTCGCCGCCGCGATCGACGCGACGCCCGCGCAGGTCGGGCTCGCGTGGCTGCTCGCGCACGCCCCCAACGTGCTCCTGATCCCCGGCACGGTCGGCGTCGACCACCTCGAGCAGAACGTCGCGGCCGGCGCGGTCGCGCTGACCACCGAGCAGCTGGCCGAGCTCGACGGCGTCGCCGAGGGCATCCCCGCCTGAGCGGCGGCCGGTGTCGGAAACTCAGGCGTTGTGAAAGACGAGCGCCGTGGCCGCGGCTCGATGCCGCGCGCGGCATGCACTAACGCCTGAGTTTCCGACACCGCCGCGCGAGAGCGGCCGTGGCTGGCGATCCGCCGCGGCGGGTCTCAGCCGAGGCGCGCCGCCGCCCGCGCGACCAGGCTCGCGAACGCCTCGAGCGGACCCCGCCGCTTCAGCGCGGCCAGCACGACCCCGAGCAGCAGCGCGGCGACGATGTGCACGGCCCACGCCGACGCCCCCATGAGCCACCACGGGGTCGAGCCCATGCCGAAGCCGCCGTCGCCGGGCAGCCCGATCGCGCCGGTGATGATCATGGCGATCACCGCGGTCGCGAGCACGTGCAGCGTGTAGAGCGTGAGCGGCGCCGACCCGGCCGCGGCGATCGGCCGCAGCAGCAGCGGGATGCGCCGCGCGCGCTCGTCGACGGCGTTCAGCGAGCGCGCCGCCACCCGGCGTCGCCACAGCTCGCCGATCACGACCAGCAGTCCGATGAGCAGCAGCGCCGCGCCGGCGGTGCGCACGATGTCGCCCGTCGACCCGGTGTGCGGGGCCGCGTTGACGACCGCGATCCATCCGGAGTCGATCGGAACGCCGAAGCCGTCCTCCGACACGAGGTAGTCGGCTTCGTCGCGGCCGGCACCGCGCGCCATGAGCGCGGCGATCACCGCGGGGCGACTGACCAGATCGACCGTGACGGCGAGGGCGAGCATCCCGGCGCCGACGATCGCGACCCGGATGGCCGCGCGCAGGCGGTCGGGACTCAGCAGCGCCCGCGCCGCGAGCACGCCGATGAGCATGTAAACAAGCCAGGTCACGACCGGGTACATCCCCGTGAACGCGACGGAGCGCAGGAACTGCAGCGGGTCGGCGAAGCTGAGCTCGCCGAGCGTGTCGAGGTTCGCGGTGTCGTGCACGAAGACGTTGAGGTGGGGTCCGCCGATCACGAGCGCGGCGGCGATCGCGACGAGCGCCGGACCCGGCAGGTGGAGGAGCAGCGCCGTGACGATCATCCCGACGCCGTAGTAGACGAGCACGACCGCGACGAAGGTCGGCGTGAGCCCGAGTGCGACGCCGATGAGCGCCACCACGACGCCGCGCGCCGCGAGCGACAGCGAGGCGGCGAGCCGCTGCCCGCGCTCGACGTAGCCGCGCGTCGACAGCACCGCGCTCACCCCGCCGAGCACGGCGAACAGCGTCGACGGGAAGCCGCTGACGGCGACTGACAGCGCGCCGACGTAGCCGAGCGCGAGATGGTTGCCCATCATCCCGACGATCGCGATGAAGCGCGCCACATCGATCGCGACGAGCCGGCCCGTGGATGCGCGGCTCGTGCTCCGCGGAGGGACTGCAGCGTCACCGTGGCCGCCGGCGACGGACTCGCTCTGGCGTTCAGTCGCGGTGCGTGCCTCGTCGCCGATCGCGGTTCCGGTCTGCGCGCCGTCGCTCATGGTCCTCCTCCGCGCCGTGCGCCTCTCGCCCGCCGCTCCCCCAGCCTTCCGACCGCGGCCGCCGGGGCCGTCATCCTCGATGATGATCCTGATCGTCGGGCCGGAGGAGATGGGTGCGGGCAGGCCCTGTTGTCCGCCTCGGCGCAGCCTTCTAGCGTCGCCAGCATGGGTTCGAGATCCGAAGCAGAGCAGGCACTGGCCAACGCGATGGTCAACGCGAACAACACGATCACCTACGGCCAGCGCGTCGAAGCGCGCGACAAGGACCTGGGGTTGGCCGTGCAGTCGATCGGCTACGCGCTGCACGCCCTCGCACGGGCGCAGCAGGAGCAGCTCTAGGCCGCCGTCCCAGCGCTTCGCCGTCAGCGGCCCCGCCGCCTTCCGACGGAGCGGTCAGGCGACGCGGATCGGCACGATCGCCGCGATGTCTGCGGCGGCGCGGTCGTCGGCGACGTCGAGATCGTAGAGCGCCTGCAGGTTCAGCCAGAACGGCGCAGTCGTGCCGAAGTACTTGGCGAGCCGCAACGCGGTATCGGCCGAGATCGCACGCTTTCCGTGCACGATCTCATTGATCCGGCGCGGGGGCACTCCGATCGCGACAGCGAGCCGGTGCTGCGTGATGCCGAAGCCCTCGATGAAGTCCGCCATCAGGATCTCGCCGGGATGCACGGCAGCGAGTCGGCCGACGCTGCTCAGTTCAGTGGTAGTCAACGATCTCCACTCCCTCCGGTCCCGCCGCGGTCCACGCGAAGCAGATCCGCCACTGGTCATTGATCCTGATGCTGTATTGGCCCGCTCGGCCGCCGCGCAGTGTTTCGAGCCGGTTGCCCGGCGGGATGCGCAGATCGTCGAGCGTCTCGGCGGCACCGATCTGACGGAGCTTGCGCAGCGCCACCCGCTGGATCCGCGGGTCGAGCGACGGCACCGACTCGCGTCGCCACAGCCGTTCGGTGCGCGAATCGCCGAACGACTTGATCATGCGCACCCAACATAACGCGACGCGTTATTGACGCGCAACGTTATACGAGGGCGCGGGCGCTGTGAGCGACGGGCCGCCCACTCCGACGAACCTCGAGTACGGCATCGGACAACGGTCAGCCGATGAGGTAGACGAGCCCGCGACCATCCTCCGCGAGGCGGTCCACGAAGACACGCGCCCGGTGGAGATAGTCAGCAACGTAACGATCGTCTTCGCTCGATTCCGGTATGAGCGAGTGCTCGAGGCGCACCGCCTCATCCAGATCAACGAGATCCTTCTGGATCGGCGCGACCTCGTCCGGCGCGATCACGCTGACCCAGCTCTCCCATCCGTACTCGTGCATCGTGACCCGGCCAGCGAACAGCCGATGCGAATCGCGCGCGGGCCCACCTTGGACGCCCGACAACGTCAGGATCTGGAGCTCTCGCCACGCCTTGTCGAGGTAGAGCATGTCCCGTTCGGAGGACCGCTGTCGAAACGTGGCGGTCCCCATCGAGACGTGCGGCTCCATCCCCCACGCATCAGCGAGCGGGTCACTCGACAGGAAGCGGCGTGGTTCGGCGAAGACCTGCTCGGTCTGATCGGCATCGAATGCATACGCGTAGTAGCGGATTCCCATCCGTCGAGCGTGCCCGGAGCGATTAGCACGCCGGCGCGGATCCGGCATGAACCGAGAAAGCTGCTCGATTCCCCGCCCTGTGGAGGGACGCCGAGCGACGCGCCTCACACGTTGAAGCGGAACTCCACCACGTCGCCGTCCTGCATGACGTAGTCCTTGCCCTCGATGCGGGCCTTGCCGGCCGAGCGGGCGTCGGCGACCGAGCCGGCGGCGACGAGGTCGTCGAAGCCGATGACCTCGGCCTTGATGAAGCCCTTCTCGAAGTCGGTGTGGATCACGCCGGCGGCCTGCGGGGCCTTCCAGCCCTTGCCGATCGTCCAGGCGCGCGACTCCTTGGGGCCGGCGGTGAGGTAGGTCTGCAGGCCGAGCGTGTCGAAGCCGATGCGGGCCAGCTGGTCGAGGCCCGACTCGGTCTGGCCGGTGGAGGCGAGCAGCTCGGCGGCGTCCTCGGGGTCGAGGTCGATGAGCTCCGACTCGATCTTCGCGTCGAGGAAGACGGCGTGGGCGGGCGCGACAATCGCGGCCAGCGCATCCATCTTGGCGGCGTCGGTCAGGATGCCCTCGTCGACGTTGAAGACGTAGATGACGGGCTTCGCGGTGAGCAGGCCGAGCTCCTTGAGCAGCGGCAGCTCGATGCCCTTCGCCTGCGACAGCGGGGTGCCCTCGCCGAGCGCCTTCTGCGCCTCGACGGCCGCGGCGAGCACGGCCGGGTCGGCCTTCTTGCCGCGCACCTCCTTCTCGAGGCGCGTCACCGCCTTCTCGAGGGTCTGCAGGTCGGCGAGCATCAGCTCGGTGTTGATGGTCTCGAGGTCGCCCGATGGGTCGACCGCGCCGGCGACGTGCACGACGTCGTCGTCGGTGAAGGCGCGCACCACCTGGGCGATCGCGTCGGCCTCGCGGATGTTCGCCAGGAACTGGTTGCCCAGCCCCTCGCCCTCGCTCGCGCCCTTCACGATGCCGGCGATGTCGACGAACGACACGGTCGCGGGCACGATGCGCTCGCTCGAGAACACGTCGGAGAGCACGTTCAGCCGCTCATCCGGCAGGTTCACGATGCCGACGTTCGGCTCGATCGTCGCGAACGGGTAGTTCGCCGCGAGCACGGTGTTCTTGGTGAGGGCGTTGAAGAGGGTCGACTTGCCCACGTTGGGGAGTCCGACGATGCCGATGGTGAGAGCCACGGGAGGTCAGCCTACCGGCGGGCGCGGTAGGCGACGGTGCGCATCGGCATGACCCAGGTTCCGGATGCGCGCACGCCGGCGTCCGCATCCAGCAGCTGCTCGATCCCGCGCTCCATCGCGGCGCGCCCCACGGCGTCGCGGGTGATCCACGCGCTGCGGGAGCGCACCAGGTCGAGAACCTGCTCGCGGCTCAGCTCGCGAGTCCAGTCGACCGAGTGCGTCGCCATCTCGCCGAAGGGCGGCGCGAGCGTCGGCACCTCGTCGAGGAACACCTCGGCGCCCGACCGCTCCGCGATCTCGCCGAAGCGACGATTGCCGGGATCGCGCTCGTCGCGCACGTTCCAGACGAGCGCGAGGGTGCCGCCGGGACGCAGCACGCGCGCGGTCTCGGCGATCGCGCGGGGCGCATCCACCCAGTGCCAGGCCTGCGCGACGGTGACCAGGTCGACGCTCGCGTCGGGCAGCGGGATGCGCTCGGCCGAGCCCTCGAGCGTCGTCACCTGCGGCGAGCGCGCGCTGAGCGTCGCGAGCATCGCGGGGTCGGGGTCGACGGCCGTGACAGCGAGTCCGCGGGCCGCGAGCGCGCGGGTCAGCTTGCCCGTGCCGGCGCCGAGATCGAGCACCTCGCGGGCGCCCTCCGGGATCATCCAGTCGACGATCTCGGCCGGGTACTCGGGGCGGGCGCGCTCGTAGGCCTCCGTCGCCGTGCCGAAGGAGAGGGCTCGCGCATCTCGATCGCTCATGCTCGTCACGCTACGCCGGGCGGGCGACACGGCACCGGGCGCGATGTGAGCCGGGCGCACGACGAGCCCGCGTCGGCCCGCCCCGGCGTGGGGGCGCGGCGACGTCGGTGCCCCGTGTGACCATCGGCACGTGCCAGTGGACTTCACCGCGATCGACTTCGAGACCGCCAACTCGTCGTCGGCGAGCGCCTGCTCGGTCGGTCTGGTGAAGGTGCGCGACGGCCGCGTCGTCGAGACCGACGGCTGGCTGATCCGCCCGCCCGCGGGTCACGATCACTTCGTCGAGTGGAACGTGCGCATCCACGGCATCATGCAGGCCGACGTGGTGGATGCGCCGCTCTGGTCCGAGCAGCTGCCCCGCCTGATCGCCTTCGCCGGCGACGACATGATGGTCGCGCACAACGCCGGCTTCGACATGGGCGTGATCAAGGCGGCGTGCGCCGCGAGCTTCCTGCCGCATCCCGCCATCGACTACGTGTGCAGCCTGCAGGTCGCACGCAAGAGCTACGACCTCGACAGCTACCGACTGCCCTCGGCCGCGGCGGCCGCGGGCTTCGACGACTTCCGCCACCACGACGCGATCGCCGACTCGGAGGCCTGCGCGGCGATCATGATCGACGCCGCGCGCCGCTGGGGCGCCGACGACCTGCGAGCGCTGGCCGCCGCGGCCGGAGTGCGGGTCTCGTCGACCGCGCCGAAGCCGAGCGGAGTCGGCGCGTCGGCGCCGTCGCGATCGGCCGCCACGCAGCGACCCGCCCCCACGGCGGCCTCGTTCACCGCCGGCGGATGGGCGCCTCCGCCGCTGTCGGTCTGACACCGGTGGGCCTTGTTCGGGCCGCTCGCCGATCGTGACCCCATCGTTGTCGACCACTCCTTGGATCTCCAGGCTCGCTCGGCAGGATCGAGGCCATGTCCTCCGACGTCGGCACTCGCATCCGCACCCTCCTGCTGGGCCTGACCACCGCCGCTGCGGCGATCGCACTGACGGGATGCGCCACCTCCGCCCCCGCCGATGACGCGAGCGGCACGTCATCCCCGTCGACCTCGGCCTCGGCCGAGCCCGCTGTCGCCACTGTGCGCATCGGCGCCGCCGACGTGAAGCTGCTGGATGCCGACGGAACCGAGCTGAGCGCACTCCCCTACACCTCGACCGCCGATGACCTGGTCGCCGCGTACACCGACGCGTTCGGCGCCGAGCCGACCGAGGAGGCGTACCCCGGTCACATCGAGGAGCAGCCGGGTACCGACTACGCCTGGGAGGGATTCACCCTGCGCGTGCTGGAGTCCAACGCCTCCGTGCCCGACCAGAACCTCGTGAACTACGTCGTGACGGCAGCGGAGGTCGGCGACGTCGCGATCACCGCCGGGGCGGACGACGTGACGGTGGGCTCGACCGTGGCCGATGTGGTGCCGGGTCCCGGCTCGTCGGCGGATCCGGTCGACATCGACGGCGTTCCGACGCGCTTCCACGCGGCCGACGTGCACGAGATCGGCGGCACGGACGACTACGGCAATCCGCTCGCCGACTACGTGTCGGCCCGCGTCGGCCCCGACGGCGTCGTCACCGAGCTGTACGCACTGAACCACAGCTTCGGCGTCTGACGCCCCGTCGTCGACGCCGCATCCCCGCCCGCCGGGGCGAGCCTCGACCCCGATGTCGGCGGCCCCCGCCACACTGTCGGCATGGACCCGCTCTCCCTGCTCATCGGACTGATCCTCGGCCTCGTCGTGGGCGCCGTCGCCGCCGCGCTCCTGCTGCGGTCGCGCCGCACGGCCGAGAGCACCGTGGATGCGCCGGTCGAGAACCCCGAGCTGGTCGCCGCCCGGCACGCGCGCGAGCTGGATGCGGTGCGCGCCGAGGAGGCGGGCCGGCGCGGCGAGCTGAACGCCGAGCTCTCCGGCGTCCGAGCGTCCCTCGAAGCAGCACGCGAAGCGCTCGCTGGCCAGGAGCGGCAGTTCCGTGACCTCATCGAGCGCACCGAGGCCGAAAGGCGAGAGCGTGCGCACCGGGAGCAGACCGACGCGGCTTCCGAGAGCAAGGTGCTCCAGGCGCTCAGCCCGGTGCAAGAGTCGCTGCGCACGATGCAGAGCAAGGTCGCCGAGCTCGAACAGCAGCGCAGCCGCGAGCACGGAGAGCTCACCCGGCAGCTGACGTCGGCGGCAGAGTCGGAAGAGCGCCTTCGCCGCACTGCCGACTCGCTGGCTTCCGCGTTGCGCAACAATGCGACCCGCGGAGTGTGGGGAGAGACGCAACTGCGCAGCGTCGTCGAGGCCGCGGGAATGCTCGAGCACGTGAACTTCGACGTGCAGGCGAGCGTCCAGATCGACAACCGCACTGCACGCCCCGACATGGTCGTCCACCTCCCCGGTGGCAAGAACATCGCCGTCGACTCGAAGGTGCCCTTCAACTCATACCTCGAGGCGTCGGCGATCGATGCCGGTGCTGGAGACGCCGAACTCGCCCGTCGCGAAGCGCTGCTGAAGCAGCATGTCAAGGCGGTTCGCGACCACATCACGACGCTCGGCGGCAAGAGCTACTGGGACGGGCTGGAGGCGAGTCCCGAGATGGTCGTCGCATTCATCCCGTCGGAGTCTTTGCTGTCCGCAGCGCTCGAAGCCGATCCGACGATCATGGAGTTCGCCTTCTCGAAGCACGTTGCGCTTGCGTCGCCCGTGACACTGTTCTCGGTGCTGAAGGCCGTCGCCGTCAGTTGGCGTCACGAGGTCGTCACCCAAGAGGCTCGAGCGCTGTTCGACGTGAGCCGAGAGCTCTATGGGCGCATCACGACTCTGGCAGGGCGCGTGGACAAGCTCGGGCGGTCAATTGAGCGAAGCGTCAAGGACTACAACGCGTTCGTCGGCTCGCTCGAACGTCAGGTGCTCCCCTCGGCCAAGCGGCTCAGTCAGCTCGACGAAGCGAAAGTACTGCCGGCGTTGAAGGAGATCGACGAGGACACCCGCCAGGTAACCGCGTCAGCTCTCACCGATCAGATCGCCGAAGAGCAGCGGCTCGCGCTCGCCGGCACGGGCCACGAGGAACTTGACCTCGGCCTCGCGGGCTCGACGCCTCGCGACGACACGGCCGACGACGAGGACGAGCGCCGCAGCGCCTGACCTCAGCCCTGCACGGGGTCCGGGGCCTCGGCGCCTTCGTCCACCGGCGCGGCGAACTGCGCCTGGTAGAGCCGGGCGTAGGCGCCGCCGTGCTCGAGCAGCTCGGCGTGCGAGCCCTGCTCGACGATCGAGCCCTTCTCCATGACGAGGATGAGGTCCGCATCCCGGATCGTCGACAGGCGGTGCGCGATCACGAAGCTCGTGCGATCGCGGCGCAGCTCGGCCATCGCCCGCTGCACGAGCAGCTCGGTGCGGGTGTCGACCGAGCTGGTCGCCTCATCGAGGATCAGCACGCTCGGCCGCGCGAGGAAGGCGCGCGCGATCGCCAGCAGCTGCTTCTCGCCTGCGCTGATGTTCGAGGCCTCGTCGTCGAGCAGGGTGTCGTAGCCGTCGGGCAGCGAGTGCACGAAGCGGTCGACGAAGCTCGCCTGCGCGGCGTCGAGGATCTCCTCCTCGGTCGCATCCGGCCGACCGTAGGCGATGTTGTCGCGGATCGTGCCCGCGAACAGCCAGGTGTCCTGCAGCACCATGCCGGTGCGCGAGCGCAGATCGGCGCGCGACGTCCGCGCGATGTCGACGCCGTCGAGGGTGATGCGGCCCGACTGCGGCTCGTAGAAGCGCATGATCAGGTTCACGAGCGTCGTCTTGCCCGCTCCGGTGGGGCCGACGATCGCGACCGTCTGCCCGGGCTCGGCGACGAGCGAGAGGTCGCGGATGAGCGGCTTCTCGGGCACGTAGTCGAAGTCGACCTGCTCGAAGGCGAGGCGTCCGCCGCTGCCGGCCGGGCGCTCGGGCGCCGCCGGGTCGGCGCTCTGCTCGTCGGCATCCAGTAGCTCGAACACGCGCTCGGCGCTCGCGACGCCCGACTGCAGCAGGTTCGCCATCGAGCCGAGCTGCGACAGCGGCTGCGTGAACTGACGCGAGTACTGGATGAAGGCCTGCACGTCGCCGAGCGTCATCGACCCGCTCGCGACGAGCAGTCCGCCGACGACGGCGATCGCGACGTAGACGAGGTTCCCGATGAACATCATCGCCGGCATGATGATGCCGCTCACGAACTGGGCGCCGAAGCTGGCCTTGAAGAGCTCCTCGTTCTTCTCGGCGAAGCGCGCCTCGACCTCGCGGTGGCGGCCGAAGACCTTGACGAGCGCGTGGCCGGTGTAGCCCTCCTCGATCTGCGCGTTCAGCTCGCCCGTGTTCTTCCACTGCGCGACGAACAGCTTCTGCGACCGCTTGGCGATCACCGTGGTCACGACCAGCGTCAACGGGATCGTGACGAGCGCGATGAGCGCGAGCCACGGCGAGATGACCAACATCATCGCGACGACGCCGATCACGGTCAGCACCGAGGTGAGCGCCTGGCTGATCGTCTGCTGCAGGCTCTGCGAGACGTTGTCGATGTCGTTCGTGACCCGGCTCAGCAGCTCGCCCCGCGGCATCCGGTCGAAGTACGACAGCGGCAGCCGGTGGATCTTCGCCTCGACGTCCGAGCGCAGCCGGAACACCGTGCGCTGCGTGATGCCGTTGAGCACGTAGCCCTGCAGCCAGCCGAAGACGGAGGCCAGCACATAGAGCAGCAGCACCGAGCCGAGCACGAGGTGCAGCGCCGAGAAGTCGATGCCCTGCCCGGGCACGAGGTCGAGGCCGCGGATCATGTCGCCGCGCGCCGTGTCGCCCTGGGCGACGAGCTGGTCGATGATCTGCTGCTTGGATGCGCCGTCGGGCAGCTGCGATCCGATCACCCCGGCGAAGATCACGTTCGTCGCCTGGCCGAGGATCTTGGGCCCGAGGACGGAGAGGACGACGCTGACGACGCCGAGCAGCAGCACCACGATCATCCCGCCGCGCTCGGGGCGCAGGCGGCCCAGCAGGCGCTTCGCCGAGGGCAGGAAGTTCATGCTCTTCTCGGCGGGCATGCCGGCGCCGCCGAAGGGTCCGCCGCCCCCACCCGGTCCGCGCCGTGGGGGCGCCGAGGGTCGCGTCGATGCTTCGGTCTGCTCGCTCGCCGGACGCTCGTCGGCGGGCCGGTTCGTCTCGTCGCTCATGCCGCCTCCTCCGCCGTGAGCTGGCTCGACACGATCTCGGCGTACTCGTCCGAGGTCGCGAGCAGCTCGTCGTGGGTGCCGCGGGCGACCACGCGCCCGTCGTCGAGCACCAGGATCTGGTCGGCGTCGACGATCGTCGACACGCGCTGGGCGACGACGATCATGGTCGCGTCGCCGACCTGGCGCTCGAGCGCCGACCGCAGCCGCGCATCCGTCGCCGTGTCGAGCGCCGAGAAGGCGTCGTCGAAGACATAGACCTCGGGTCTCTTCACGAGCGCCCTCGCGATCGCGAGCCGCTGCCTCTGGCCTCCCGAGACGTTCGTGCCGCCCTGGGAGATCGGCGCCTCGAGCCCTTCCGGCAGCTCTTCGACGAAGTCGCGCGCCTGCGCGATCTCGAGCGCCGACCAGAGCTGCGCATCCGTCGCCTCGGGGTTGCCGTAGCGCAGGTTCGACGCGATCGTGCCGCTGAACAGGTACGCCTTCTGCGGCACGAGCCCGATGCGCCCCCAGAGCAGGTCGGGGTCGAGCTCGCGCACGTCGACGCCGTCGACCAGCACGGACCCCTCGGTCACGTCGAACAGGCGCGGCAGCAGTCCGACCAGGGTCGTCTTGCCCGACCCGGTCGAGCCGATGATCGCGGTGGTCTCGCCGCGGCGGGCCGTGAACGAGACCTCGCGCAGCACGGGCTGGTCGGCGCCCGGGTAGGCGAAGGTCGCCGCGCGCAGCTCGACCTCGCCGTGGCCGGCGGTCTCGTGCACGGGATGCGCGGGAGGCACGACCGACGACGAGGTCTCGAGCACCTCGCCGATGCGGTTCGCCGACACCGTCGCGCGCGGCAGCAGGAAGCCGAGCATCGTCGCCATCATGACCGCGCCGAGGATCTGCAGCAGGTACTGCAGGAACGCGGTGAGCGAGCCGATCTGCAGGCTGCCGTCGTCGATCCGGTACGCGCCGAACCAGAGCACGGCGATGCTCGAGAGGTTGAGCACGAGCATCACGACCGGGAACATCAGCGCGAACCAGCGGCCCGCCGCGGTCGCCGCCTGCGTCACGTCGCGGTTGGCGCCCTCGAAGCGCTCGACCTCGACCGGCTCGCGCACGAACGCCCGCACGACGCGGATGCCGGTGAGCTGCTCGCGCAGCACGCGATTGATGCCGTCGATGCGGTCCTGCATCCGCTGGAACCAGGGCACCATCCGGCTGACGATCAGTCCCACGGCGATCAGCAGCACGGGGATCGCGACGACCATGATCCAGCTGAGCTGCACGTCTTCGCGCAGCGCCATGATCACGCCGCCGACCGCCAGGATCGGCGCCGAGACGAGCAGGGTCGCGCTCATGAGCACGAGCATCTGCACCTGCTGCACATCGTTGGTCGTGCGGGTGATGAGCGAGGGGGCGCCGAAGCGCGAGACCTCGCGCTCGGAGAAGACGCCGACGCGCTCGAACACGGCGCCGCGCACATCCCGGCCGAAGGCCATCGCGGCGCGGGCGCCGAAGTAGACGGCGGCGATCGAGCAGGCGACCTGCAGCAGCGTGATGAGCAGCATGACGCCGCCGGTGCTGAGGATGTAGCCGGTGTCGTTCTTGGCGACGCCCTCGTCGATGATGTCGGCGTTGAGGCTGGGCAGATAGAGCGAGGCCATCGACTGGGCGAACTGCAGCACGATCAGCGCGATCAGCAGCGGCCAGGAGGGGCGCAGGAAGCGGGTGAGGAGTCGGACGAGCACGTCGGTCCTAGCCGTCGGTGCGGGATGCTCCCGCAGGCGTGTGGTGGAGGACGCCGCCGGTGACGAAGGCGGCGAGTTCGGCGGTGCTGAACTCGTGGGGAGCGTGGAACTGCGGCACCGAGGCGCCGAAGGCGACGAGGCGGAGGTAGAACGCGAGCTCGGGGATGCCGACGCGCAGCGCGTCGCGGTCCCGGTCGAAGATCTCACCGAGCAGGGCGAGCCACGCCTCGTCGGGGTCGGTGCGCTCGTCGGGCGGCGGGTCGCCGCCGAGCGCGGTGAAGAGGCGGATGACGCCGTCCATGCGGTCGCGCAGCAGGCCGATGACCTCAGCGAGCTTCTGCTCGACGGGCAGCTCGACGTCGATCCCGCGCAGGCGGGTGTGCAGCGGCAGCGGGTCGAAGTGCTTGGCGACGGCGGCCCGGATCAGGCTCTCCTTGTCGCCGAAGGCGCGGAATACCGTCCCCTCGGCGACGCCGGCGGCCTGCGCGATGCGCTTGGTGCTGAGGTCGCGGCCGTGCTCCATGAGCAGCGGGATGACGGCGTCGATGATCGCGTCGCGCCGGTCCTCGGGCGCCATCGGGCGGGCGCGCACGCGCACCTCGACGAACTCCTCCGGCAGCACCACGCCGGAACTCTAACTGAGTGAGCGCTCACTCACAAGCGCTCACGCGCACGCACTCACGCGCCAGCACCTGCTCTCGAGCAGGGATGCTCATCGCGTCAGATACCGGCGAGCTCGCCCTCCTGCAGCCACTTCTCGACCAGGTGGTCGGCCGTGACGCGACGGATGGTGCCCGAGCGGGCGCGCAGCACGATCGACTCGGTGCGGATGATCGGTCCCTTCCGGCGCACGCCGCCGACCAGGTTGCCGTCGGTCACGCCGGTGGCGACGAAGAAGGTGTTGTCGCCCTTCACGAGCTCGTCGACCTCGTAGACGTGGTCGAACTTGAGGCCCGCATCCAGGCCCTTCTGCTTCTCGTCGTCGGTCTTCGGGGCGAGGCGGGTCTGGATGAGCCCTCCGAGCGCCTTGATCGCGCACGCCGTCGCGACGCCCTCGGGGCTGCCGCCCGTGCCGACGCACATGTCGAGACGGCCCTCGTAGCTGGCCGCGTCGATGCCGCCGGCGACGTCGCCGTCGAGCAGCAGGCGGGTTCCGGCGCCGGCCGCGCGGATCTCCTCGATCAGACCCTCGTGGCGCGGGCGGTCGAGGATGCCGATCGACATCTCGCTGACGTCCTTGCCCTTCGCCTTCGCGAGCGCGCGGATGTTCTCGCCCATCGGCTTGCGCAGGTCGACGACGCCGATGCCGTCCGGCCCGGTGACGATCTTCTCCATGTAGAACACCGTGTGCGCGTCGAGCATCGCGCCGCGGTCGGCGGCCGCGATCATCGAGATCGCATTGCGTCGACCGGATGCGGTGAGCGAGGTGCCGTCGATCGGGTCGACCGCGATGTCGCAGGCGGGTCCGCGGCCGTTGCCGACGTGCTCGCCGTTGTAGAGCATCGGCGCCTCGTCCTTCTCGCCCTCGCCGATGACGACGACGCCGTCGAAGTTGACGGTGCCGAGGAACTTGCGCATCGCATCCACGGCCGCGCCGTCGGCGCCGTTCTTGTCGCCGCGGCCGATGAACGGCACGGCGCGGATCGCAGCCGCCTCGGTCGCGCGCACGAGCTCGAGGGCGAGGTTGCGGTCGGGGTGCAGGAACAGGGTGCCGGTCTCGGTGGTCACCATTGGGCATCCTCCTTGTGAAGAGTGACGGAAGGGATGCGCCCGAGGTGGCGTCGGCGCTGCACTCAGCCTAGCGAGGCGGGCGGTCGCACCCGCCTCGTCTCAGGCAGAGTGGACGGACGTGCGCAGTCCGAGTGACTGCACGACGCGCTCGAGGGTGTCGGGTCCGCCGACGTTGCCGGGAACGACGACGTAGAGCAGCTCGCGGCCGTCGTGCGCGGTGAGCCGCCAGACCGAGACGCCGGGCAGCACCTGGCCGAGCACGACCGCGCGCGTCGCGCCGATTCCGGTCGAGGCGACCTCGGCGCTCGTGATGCCGCCCTTCGAGATCACGACCTCGACCTGCGGCAGCAGCCGGCGCACGGCCGTGGTCAGCGCGGCCATGACCTTCTCGCCGTGGTCGAGCGTGCCGTGGTCGCTCGAGCGCACGCGCGCGGTCGTCACGATCGCGAGGCCGCGCTCGGCGACGTGGTCGGCGGCGTCGGCTGCCGCGGCGAGTCCCGCCGCCGCCGGGTCGGCGAGCGCCGCGTCGGTGTCGACGACCGAGGGCTCTCCCCAGGTTGCGACGATCGGCGCGAGCTGCGCCGTCGCACCCGCGGTGTGCGAGCCGCACACCAGCAGGGTGGGCGCCGGTTCCGGGATGAGCGGGGTCGCCAGCAGCCCGGAGCTCGCGACCCCAGCCAGCTCGGCCGCCAGCGGCGACGCCGAGCGCACCACGATCCGGGCACCCTGCGACTCCGCCTCGGCGATCGCCGCCGCGATCAGGCGGATGTCGTCGCCGTCGACCGCGTCGGAGACCACGACCTCGCCGGGGCCGGCCGCGAGCAGCGTCGCGGCCGCGGCACCCGAGCGCAGCGCATCCAGGCTCACCGCGTGGGCGGTGCGCCCCGACTTGGCGGCCACGTAGTCGACCAGGTCCGAATCGGAGAACGGGAACACCGGGTCGTCGGCGTACTCGGTCTCGGCGGCCGGCACGTCCTGCCCGGCCAGCGACACGTAGTGCACTCCCCCGCGGGTCGTGCGCCCGCCGTCAGGGAACGCCGGGACGAAGACCATCACCGCATCGCCGTCGAGGAACTGCTCCGTCTCGGCGAACACGTGACCGCGCAGGGTGGAGTCGCCGCGCAGCACGAACCGCACCTCGGCGCCGAGACGACGAGCCGCCTCCTCGCCATCGGCGCGGATACCGCGCACCAGCTCCACCGCATCCGCCTCGTGCAGGGCGCGGCTGTTGGTCTGCACGTACACGCTGTCGCGCTCGCGCAGCACCGTCTCGAGCTCATCCACACCACCCCGCAGCAGCACCACCGCATCGGTGGCCGACTGCGTGCCGGTGGGGTCGTCGTCGAGCACGATGGTCTTCATCCCGGTCGTCATGCTCAGCGGGCCTCGGTGATCGCCTGCTCGACGTCGGCGCGCTCGCGCTTGCCCCACGTCTCGCGGGTCAGCAGCGCACCGAGCAGACCGAGAACGCCGCACGCCATGTAGACCAGCGCGACGCCGCCCCAGCCGAGCGCCACGGCGACCGCGGTCGCGATGAGCGGGATGAAGCCCGAGATCGCGGCCGAGAACTGGTAGCCGATCGAGGCGCCCGACGCACGGGTGTTCGTGTTGAACAGCTCCGAGAACCAGGCGCCCTGGGTGCCGGCGAGCATGTCGTGGATGATCGACATCGCCACGACGTAGACGAAGACGATCATGAACGGCGCGGCCGTGTTGACGAGCAGGAACATCGGGAAGCCGAAGGCGATCAGCAGGATCGTGCCGACGATGTAGACCGGGCGGCGCCCGACCCTGTCGGTCAGTGTGCCCCACAGGATGGTCGTGAACACACCCAGCGCGGCCGCCGTGATCAGGCCGGTCAGCGCGACCGAGCGCTCGGCGATCGGCTCGTCGCCGCCAGTCAGGTACGACAGCATGTAGGTGACGATCACGTAGAAGCCGCCCGACTCGGCGAGGCGCAGGGCGATGACGCGCAGCACGGTGCGCCAGTCGTTCTTGATGACCTGCCAGAGCGGGTTCTTGACGACCAGGCCCATCTCCTTGGTGTGCTCGAACTCGGGGCTCTCGGACACCTTCAGGCGGATGATCATGCCCGCGATGATGAGCACGGCGCTGAGCAGGAACGGCAGACGCCAGGCGAGCTCGCTGTCGAGCTGCGACGAGAGCAGGAACACGACGTTCGCGAGCAGCACGCCGAAGGGCACGCCCGCCTGCGGGATCGCGGTGTAGCGGCCGCGCTTCTTCCACGGGGCGTGCTCGAAGGTCATCAGGATGGCGCCACCCCACTCGGCGCCGAAGGCGAGGCCCTGCACGACGCGGATGAAGCCGAGGAGCAGCGGGGCGATGATGCCCACCTGCGCGTAGGTCGGCAGCAGGCCGATCAGCACGGTCGAGATGCCCATGACGAGCAGTGCGCCGACGAGCACCGGCTTGCGGCCGATCTTGTCGCCCAGGTAGCCGCCGATCAGGCCACCGATCGGGCGCACGGCGAAGCCGATGCCGAAGGTCAGGAAGCCGAGCAGCACGCCGACGACTGGGTCCTCCGAGGGGAAGAAGTCGGTGCCGAAGTAGAGCGCCGCGGCGGTGCCGTAGGCCAGGAAGTCGTAGTTCTCGATCGTCGTGCCGACGGCGCTGCCGATGGCGGTACGCAGCTTGTCGGGCGACCCGTCACGGGCCTGCGAGGTGCCCTCGGGGGCAGAGGTGGTGGTCATCGGTTGTCCATATCTCCTTCGATATGGGAGCGGGGTGACCGCGCTCCCCGGCGGGAGCGCATCCGGATCACTCCGGGGTCGGCGCTCCGCCGATCTGTCCGTTCTTGTAGAAGCTGCTGATGTGGTGCCGCACGAGTCGCGCAGCGGTCTCGCCGTCGCGGGCGACGATCGCCGCGAGGATCTCGCGATGCTCGGCCCGCACGGTCGTGGCCGTGGTCTTCCAGTCGGCGAGGCGGGCGTAGGCCTCGATCATCTGGCGGTGGATGGTGGTGCGCAGCGACGCCATCACCTGGGCTGTGAGGGCGTTGCCGGTCGATTCGGCGATCCGCTGGTGGAACGCCGCGTCGAGCCGGTTGAACTCGCTGGTCGGGATCTCGGGATCGTCCATGCGATCCAGGATCTCGGCGAGCTCGCGGTGGTCGGCCTCAGTCGATCGATAGGCGGCCTCCGAGCACGACCAGGTCTCGAGCGCGGTGCGCGTCTCGACCACGTCGGTCGCGGTGAAGTGCCCGAGCGCGAACTGCAGCTTGAGCAGGTTCACCAGGCCTTCGCCGGGGGTGGGGAGCAGCACGGCGCCGCCATCCGCTCCCCCGCCCCGGCGCACATCCACCACGCCGAGCGCCTCCAGCACCCGCAGCGATTCCCGCAGCGAGGGGCGCGAGACCCCGAGCGCCACCGCGAGCTCGCGCTCGCTGGGCAGGTGATCCCCCGGCTTCAGCCGCCCGTCGAGGATGCGCTCCTCGATCTGCGACATGACCTGCTCGTAGGTGCGCAGTCGCTGCACCGGCTCCCAGGCGTCGGAGGCCCCCATCGCTCATCACCCTTCCGGTGTCCGCTGCGGACGCCTGCTCGACGTCCGTCGCGTTCATCGTAAGCGTCATGGTGTGTCCTGAAGACGGTCAGACCGTGGTCGGCGTCAGACCGCGAGCGCCGCGTGCTCGGCGCGGAACTCGGCCTCGAGCTGGCGGCGGATCCTGACGGCGAACTGGGTCTCGTCGAGCTCGACGTCGTCCCACGAGACCGTGCGGTCCTTGGGGACGTCGCGGATGAGCTTGGCGCCGTGGGCGAGGCCGAGCGGGAGGGCGCCCGTGGCGAGCGAGGTCGCGGCGGGCGCGAGCTTGCCGAAGACGGTGTAGCCGCCCTCGCCGTCGAGCGTCTCGCCGACCTTGAGGTCCTTCTTCGCGGTCGTGACGACATCCCCGCGGAAGCCCGTCGGCGCCCCCGTCGCCTCGTTGCGCAGCACCGCGGCGGCGATCGACACCCCGAGCTCGAGCCCGATCATGTGGTACGGGCGGTAGAGCTCGCCGAAGCGGCCCGAGGGGTCGGTCTTGACGCCGTATTCGGCGAAGCACTGCACGGCGTAGTCGGTCTGCGCCTCGAAGGTGACGTAGACGCCCCAGCGCAGGTCGCGGAACACGTCCGTCCCGTCGCGGTTCAGGCTCGAGACGATCTCGACCGTGCCCGAGCGCGACAGGGTGCCGCCGTTGGCCTTCGGGATGATCAGGGTCGAGAGATCGTCCACGCCGGCCGGGGTGAAGTTCAGTCCCTCGTCCTGCGGGATGAGGCCGGTGCCGTTCGCGACGGCGGCCATCTCGATCGCCGACTTGGTGCCGTCGAGGAAGGAGTTGAACATCTTCGGGTTGTAGTCGCCCGAGGCCAGCTGCTCGTCGGTGAAGCCGTAGTAGTTCCACACCGTGTCGGGGGTGGAGTAGTTGTACTCGGGCAGGTACTTCGTGCCCTTGCCCGCGGCGACCGGGGTGAAGCCGACCGTGCGGCACCAGTCGACCATCTCGCAGATCAGGGCGGGCTGGTCGCCGTAGGCCATCGTGTAGATGACGCCGGCGGCCTGCGCGCGACGCTGCAGGATCGGGCCCACCATGCAGTCGGCCTCGACGTTGACCATGACGACGTGCTTGCCGTTGTCGATCGCGGTGACCGCGTGGTAGGTGCCGACGAGCGGGTTGCCGGTGATCTCGAGGATGACCTCGATCGCCGGGTGCGTGATGAGCGCATCCGAGCTGTCGATCACGGCGGTGCCGCCCGTGCGCACGGCCTCGTCGAGCGTCGCCGCGGCGTAGCGCTCCGCCGGCCAGCCCGTGCGCTCGAGGGCGCCCTTGGCCTTGGGCACGTTGATGTCGGCGACGCCGACGACGTGGATGTTGTCGCTGTTCACGGCCTGCGTGAGGAACATCGACGCGAACTTGCCGGCGCCGATCACGCCGACGCGGATCGGGCCGGACGCGGCGGTGCGCTGCTGCATGAGCGGGAAGAGATTCATTCCGAGCTACCCCTTTGTAGACGGACGCGCCGTCTGAGAAATCTTTATGGCTTGATGGTCTGACCATCTGCTGGTCACACATATTGCGCGCGACCGGTGCGCATGTCAAGCCCGACGCGCAGAACGCCCATTCCGCCTGGCTAGAGTGGTCGCGAACCCCGCCTGTGCTTCGAAGGAGAACCCCCATGCCCGTGGCAACCCCGGACCAGTACGCCGAGATGCTCGCGAAGGCCAAGGCCGGCGCCTACGCCTTCCCCGCGATCAACGTGTCGTCGTCGTCGACGATCAACTCGGTGCTCCAGGGCCTGACCGAGGCCGGCTCCGACGGCATCATCCAGGTCACCACCGGCGGCGCGGACTACTTCGCCGGCCAGACCGTCAAGGCCCGCGCCTCGGGCGCCCTCGCCTTCGCGAAGTACGTCACCGAGGTCGCCAAGAACTACCCCGTGACCGTGGCCCTGCACACCGACCACTGCCCCAAGGACGCGCTCGACGGCTTCGTGATGCCGCTGCTCGCCGCCTCGGAGGAGGAGGTGAAGGCCGGCCGCAACCCGATCTTCCAGTCGCACATGTGGGACGGCTCGGCCGTGCCGCTGCAGGAGAACATCGAGATCGCGCAGCAGCTGCTCCCCCGCATGAAGGCGATCAACGCGATCCTTGAGGTCGAGATCGGCGTCGTCGGCGGCGAGGAGGACGGCGTGCAGCACGAGGGCAGCAACGAGGCCCTCTACACGACCCTCGGCGACGTCACCGCCGCCGTCGAGGCGCTCGGCCTCGGCGACCAGGGCAAGTGGATCGCCGCGCTCACCTTCGGCAACGTGCACGGCGTCTACAAGCCCGGCAACGTGAAGCTGCGCCCCGAGCTGCTCGGCGAGATCCAGGCCGGCATCGCGGCCAAGTACAGCACCGGCGAGAAGCCCCTCGACCTGGTCTTCCACGGCGGATCGGGTTCGACCGACGCCGAGATCGCCGAGGCCGTGCGCAACGGCGTCGTCAAGATGAACATCGACACCGACACCCAGTACGCCTACAGCCGCTCGATCGCCGACACCGTGCTGAAGAACTACGACGGCTTCCTCAAGGTCGACGGCGAGGTCGGCAACAAGAAGATCTACGACCCGCGCGCCTGGGGCAAGATCGCGGAGTCGGCCATGGCCGTGCGCGTCGTCGAGGCGACCACGCAGCTGGGCTCGAAGGGCCACTCGATCTCGGCTTGATCAGCCCGCTCGTCAGCGGATCAGCGGAGCCCCGTCGTCCTCGCGGACGGCGGGGCTTCGTCGTGCGGGGCGCGCGGCTCGGGCGCCGTCCGACCAGGGCGGGCGACGCATCCACCCCGTCTCAGGTGTCGGCGTCCGGGAACTGGAAGCTCACGCTCAGCCGATCGCGATTCCAGACCACATCGGTCGCCGTCATCTGCAACGTCAGGTAGTACGGCGCGAGGTGCATGATGCGGCGCCCGTCGGGCAGCTCGACGTCGAGACTCACCCCGACCGCGGTCGAGCCGTCAGGGCGGCCGCGCAGCTCGACGAGCAGCGAGCCCTGGTCGACCTCGGGCGCCGCGAGCAGCGCGCGGATCAGACCGCGCAGCGCCGTCCTCTGCGGGGGACGGAGCCGGTCGGCGCGGCGGTCGGGGTCGACGACGACGAGCCGTGACGAGCCCTCCATCTCGTCGAGCCAGCTGGCATTCGCCTGCGTCACGAGATCGTCGCGCAGGCGCCGCGCGAGCTGCCCGGCGAGGGCGCGATCGCCCTCGTCGATGCGGCCGCGCTCGAGCACCTGCTCGAGGAACGGCACGGCCCGTGAGGTGAGCCGTGCCAGACGTGCCCGCTCCGCCTCCTGCATCTGCTGGTCACGAGCGGCGCCCGCGACCACGACCGTGCGCGAGCGCGCCTCGAGCAGCCGCTGCATGCTGCGCACGACCCCGTGCGAGAACGTGACCGTGATCGCGGTCGACACCACGATCGGGGTGGCGATGATGATCGTGCCCGCCACGACGCCCCAGTTGCCCTGCGAGGTCACGAGCGCCGCCGAGAGCGGCACCGTGGCCACGCCGACGCCGATTCCCAGCGCCAGGATCCAGCGCGCCGGCAGGTAGGGCGCGAGCGATCCCAGGGTCATGCAGCTGGCGAGCGAGCCCCACCACACCTCGACGGGGATCGGGATGCCCTGGTAGCCGACCGCCGAGAGCAGCATCGCGGCGCCGCTCAGCGAGCACGCCGTCACGGCCGCGCCGATGCTGATCGCCCCGGAGCGGCGGCTGGCCGCGAAGTGCACCACCAGGTGGGAGGCGACCGCCAGCGCGATCGCGAACAGCTGCAGCCCCGGCAGGTGGCGGGGGTTCAGCCCGGTCGCGATCACGAGCACTCCGCTGACGGCCTGGAACACCGCGAAAGCCGCCGGGATGTAGGGGCCGGTCAGCCAGCTCAGCGGATCGATCTGCTGCGGCGAGATCGGGACTCTACCGCGCATCGTCCGCCCTCCCGCTCGGGCGATCCGATGCGGCATCCCGCTCGATGTCGCGTTCCGCATCCGGCTCGGGCGGCAGCTCCTGGCCGATCAGGCGGTGCTGCGCCGGCTCGGCCTCGGCGATGACCGCGACGACCGGCACCGTCAGCACGACCGAGGTGCCGGCGCCCGGGGTCGACCACACGTCGAAGCGGCCGCCGACGCGCTCCAGGCGTCCGGCCATCGACTCGCGCAGACCCAGCCGATCGCCGGCGACGGCCGAGGCGTCGAAGCCGACGCCCTGATCGATGACCATGATCGAGGTCATGTCCTCGGTCGCGCTCACGACGATCTCGGCCTCGCTCGTGTGCGAGTGGCGCAGCACGTTCTCGAGCGCGGCGCGCGTCGCGTCGATCAGCGCATCGCCCGCATCCGGGGTCACCGAGTAGATGCCGTGGTTCGCACCGGACACGTGCACGGTCAGCCCGCGCCACTGGTACTCGGTGACGACGCGGGCGATGCGATTGCGCAGCACCGCATCCGATTCGTCGGTGGGCACGTGGTGCGAGGTGGTCAGCCACTCCGCACTCGTGAGCGTGTCGAGGTCGTCACGCAGACGCGCCCGGGTGCGCTCGTCGAGCTGGTCGGAGCCGTTCATCACGATCGCGAGGTCGTTGAGCACGGTGTCGTGCACGACGGCGGTCGTGCGCCGCGACAGGTCGGCTCCCGTGGCGATCGCCTGCGTCTCGGCCTCGAGCTCGTCGAAGTTCGGGATGCGCGCCCGCGCCCGGTGCTGGATCGCCGCCAGCACCCCGTAGAGCCCGACGCCGATGATCATCATCATGGTCGGCCCGAACCCGGGCTCGAAGGGGTGGTGGCCGATCGCGGCGACGAACGCGGTGACCGTGCACGACGCCATCAAGCCGGCGAGCAGCCACGCGCTCGCGATCAGCGGGCTCGTGGAGGCGGTCGCGACGAGGACGAGGGCGACGGCCGGGCGGTTGAGCAGGAAGTTGTAGTGGTCGACGGCATCGGGGATGTCGCCGAGCACCGTCAGCTGGAAGGTCGCGGTCAGCACGGCGGCGACGCCGAGGTAGGCGAACGCCATGCGCCGGCTCGGCCAGCGCATGGCGACCAGCACGAGGCCGAGATGGGCAGCCAGCAGCAGCAGCGGCACGACCATGTCGGCGCCGAGCCCGAGGCGCAGGTAGGCCTCGATCACGATCGGCACGTCGAGCAGCAGGTAGATCGCGCCGACCCGCCAGGTCATGCGCGTGATCGTGTCGGTGATCACACCCGACGCCACGTCACGGGGCAGCACGGCGACGCGCACGCTCGACCCCTCTCTCGCCGACTGGGTCGATCCTCTCAGGTCGACGCCGTCACAGGGTCGGGATGCGGCACCCCGCTCCGGGGGACGCGGCCTGCGCGGGCGCGGGTCCGCCGGTGTCAGCGGTTGAGCAGCTCCAGGTACGCCGGGTCCTGCACCATCACGATCACGCCGATCACGACCGAGATCAGCCCGGCGAGAGCGCCGCCCGCGAGCGGGATCCAGAAGATCACGCGCAGACGCCGCGCCAGCAGCGCGACCAGGATCGCGACGACGACCCAGACGACCAGCTGGAGCATCGCATCCCAGTTCGCGGCGGAGGCCGCGGCGGCCTTCGCGGTGAAGTCGCCGATGCCCATCATCTGGAACACCTGCGCGAAGCGCTCGGGGAACTGGTCGCGGGTCGTGAAGGCGCCGACGACGTTGAACAGGCCGTAGGCGAGCAGGCCGACCGTGATCGGCAGGTCCCAGCGCGGGCGAGGGCGCTTCTCGGCGACGGCGGGTGCGGAGTAGCCGGGATGCGCGGGGCCGCCCTGCGACGGGTACGTGCCCTGCGGCGAGGAGTCGGCGTCCGGCCGGCCGTAGGCGCCGGTCGGCGGCGGGTACGCGCCCGGGGCCGAGGTCGGGGGTGCCGACGTCGGCACGGTCGACGCACTCGGCGTCGCCGAGGCGGCATCCGGGCCCGTGCTCGCGGACGGGGCGTCGCCGCCGCTCGTCGGCGCGGCCGCGGCCTCCGTCGCGTCCTGCAGCAGGGGATGATCGGGGCCGAGGATCTCGCGCAGCTCCGCCGGCGAGGCGTACTCGCCGTAGGCGGGGCGTGCCGGCCGATCGGCCGTGTCGTCGCGGGTGGTGCGCTCGTCGCTCATCCGCGGCTCCGTCCGCCGAGGGCGCGCGCATCCGCCTTGCCCTCGAGGTCGCGGCGCAGCTCCTTCGGCAGCGAGAACATGAGGTCCTCCTCCGCCGTGCGCACCTCCTCGACCGCGCCGTAGCCGGCCTCGGCCAGGTCGGCCAGAACCTCCTGCACCAGCACCTCGGGCACCGAGGCCCCGCTGGTCACGCCGATCGTCGACACGTCGTCGAGCCACTCCTGTCGGATCTCGTCCGCGTAGTCGACCCGATAGGCCGCGCGGGCGCCGTACTCCAGTGCGACCTCGACGAGGCGCACGCTGTTCGAGCTGTTGGCCGAGCCGACGACGATCACCAGGTCGGCATCCTTCGCGACCTTCTTGATCGCCACCTGGCGGTTCTGCGTGGCGTAGCAGATGTCGTCGCTCGGCGGGTCCTGCAGGTGCGGGAAGCGGGCGCGCAGCCGGCGCACGGTCTCCATCGTCTCGTCGACGCTCAGCGTGGTCTGCGAGATCCAGACCAGGTTGTCGGTGTCGGGAACCTCGACCGTGTCGGCCGACTCGGGGCTGTCGATGAGGATCGTGCGATCGGGGGCGTGCCCCATCGTGCCCTCGACCTCCTCGTGTCCGGCGTGGCCGACCAGCAGGATGCGCGCATCCTGCTTCGCGAAGCGCAGCGCCTCGCGGTGCACCTTCGTCACGAGCGGGCAGGTCGCGTCGATCGCCTGCAGCTCGCGCTCGGTCGCCTCGCTCCTGACCATCGGCGAGACGCCGTGGGCGCTGAAGACGACGTGCGATCCGGTCGGCACCTCGCCGAGCTCGTCGACGAAGATCGCGCCGCGCTTCTCGAGCTCGCTGACGACGTGCACGTTGTGCACGATCTGCTTGCGCACGTAGACGGGGCTGCCGAAGTGGTCGAGCGCCTTCTCGACGGCGATGACCGCGCGGTCGACGCCGGCGCAGTAGCCGCGGGGGGCGGCCAGCAGCACGCGCTTGGCGACCTCGCCGTCAGCATGGGCGACGGGGCGGTCGACGAGCGGCCCGCGCGAGGTGGGAACGCGCGGCGCAGCGAGGTCGACGCCGAGGGCGCCGTTGGTGATGCCGGACACCCCGTGATTCTACGAGCGCGCGCCTGGCACGACCTGATGCCCGGCTGTGGGCGGATCTCGCTGGCGCCGAGACGTTGCCGACGCCCCTCCTGATGTCGGTGGTCCGCGACACGATGAGCATATGAAGGACCTCCCGACGACGACTCTGAGTGACGGCGATCTCGCCGCGCTGGAGTCGGTCGTGGTGGAGGCCGACGACGTCGCGACGCTGCTCACGGTGGGTCAGGTCGCCGAACTGCGCATGCTCGCCCGGGCAGGTCGGCTGGCCGAGAAGCAGGCGCGGCGCGCGAGCGCGAACGTGCGAGCGCACGACATGGCGCTGCGGTCGATCGCGGCCGAGCTCGCCGCGCTGCTCGGCGTCGCCGACCGCACCGTGCAGGCGCGCATCGGCGAGGCCCGCGAGATCGTCGAGGGCTACCCGCACGCACTCGAGGCGTGGGAGTCCGGCCGGATCACGCGCGGGCACCTGCGGGTGATCGTGGATGCGGGCCGCGTCCTCCCCGTCGATCGCCGTCCCGCGTTCGAGTCCGAGGCGATCGACCGCTGCCTGCTCGACACCCCGGGGCGTGTGCGGTCCGCCCTGGAGATCCTCGCCGAGCAGATCGCCGAACGCCCCTTCACCGAACGCCACGCCGACGCCGCCGCGGGCCGCGGT
>NZ_VHQH01000036.1:317193-405559 GCF_006517535.1 Schumannella sp. 10F1B-5-1 | reverse complement strand
GGCGCAGGTCATCGTGGATGCGCGCGCGCACGACGATGCCATCGAGCCCCGTGCCGCCGCTCCTGCCGACGACCCCGACCGGCGCTCGCTCGATCAGGTGCGCGCCGACGTTCTCGCCGACCTGCTCCTCGCCGGCTCCCCCGCTCTCGACCCGACCGCGCACGGCGATGGGCCGGGCGCGCTCGGCGCGATCCGTGCCCAGGTGCAGGTCGTCGTCTCCGCGCTCACCCTCACCGGCCACGACCACCAGCCCGCCGACCTCATCGGACGCAGCCCCATCGACGCCGACACCGCGCGCACCCTCGCCCGCAACGCCCCGTCGCTGACCCGGCTCCTCACCGATCCGGTGCGCGGAACGGTCATCGCTGTCGACCGCTACCGCCCCACCGGGGACCAGCGCCGCCACCTCCGCGCCCGCGACCAGCACTGCCGCTGGCCCGGATGCCACCGCCCCGCGATCCGCTGCGAGATCGACCACACCGTCGACGCCGCGAAGGGCGGACCCACCGCACTCGGCAACCTCGCCCACCTCTGCCAGCGACATCACTCGACGAAGCAGTTCACCCCCTGGCGCGTGAGACAACGCCCGGGCGGGATCCTCGAATGGACCTCACCCACCGGCCGGGTATACCGCGAAGACGCACCGACCCCGCCGGTCGCAGTCCGATGGACGGCGAAGGCCGACCGGATGCCGACTCCCCCACCGGGCCTCGACCGCGGTGCCGACCCGAGCTCCGGCGTTGCCATCGGCGCGCGAGTGCGCGGTCCCCTCGCGACGGAGCGACCACCGTTCTAGTGCGACACCGCCCGGCCGCGTGGTGCGTCGCACCGCGATGCGTCGTGGGCCGTGCGCCGCGCCGAGCGCTCCGTGTCGCCTCGGCCGGCCCGCGAGATCCCGCGCCCGTGCGCATCCGCTGGCTTGTCCGTTCCCTAGCGCCGCGGTTCACTGGGCGTCGCGACGTCGGCCCTGCGTGCCATCGAGTCGTCGCGCTTTCGGGCCGAGATCGCTACCGTTCTCAATCGCCTGCACTCCAGCCCTCGAGCGCGCGATGCCTCCATTCTTCGATCGCTTGATCCACCGTCCACGATCGCGCGCCGTCTGATTCCCTGCCCCACGCGCCTGGGGATCCTCGACGAGCCGCGTCGCCCGTCTCCCGTAGCCTGGCCGCATGACGGATGCCCCCGCGGACTCGACCGCCCCCTCGGCCGAATCGCCCTGGCCCGTCTCGGTGCTCTCGAGCAAGATCAAGGACTACATCGCCCGCCTCGGCGCGGTCTGGGTCGAGGGCGAGCTGACCCAGTGGAACGTGCGCGGCGGCGCCGTCTACGCGAAGCTCAAAGACCTCGAGCAGGATGCGACGGTCTCGCTGCAGATGTGGGCCAGCACCCGCGCCAAGCTGTCGGAGGACTTCACGCAGGGCGACCGCGTCGTCGCGCTCGTGAAGCCCGACTGGTGGCTGCGCGGCGGCACCCTGACCATGAACGTGCTGCAGCTCAAGCACGTCGGGCTCGGCGATCTGCTCGAGCGGCTGGAGCGCCTGCGCCGTCAGCTGATCGACGAGGGCCTGTTCGACGGGGGCCGCAAGAAGCAGCTGCCGTTCCTGCCGCACTGCATCGGGCTCGTGACCGGCAAGGATTCGGACGCCGAGAAGGACGTGCTGCGCAACGCGCAGCTGCGCTGGCCGAGCGTGAGCTTCCGGGTGCGGCATGCGGCCGTGCAGGGCGACCGTGCGGCGAGCGACGTGGCGGCGCGCATCCGCGAACTGGATGCGGACCCCGAGGTCGACGTCATCATCGTCGCGCGCGGCGGCGGCGACTTCCAGAACCTGCTCGTGTTCAGCGACGAGACGCTCGTGCGCACGGCCGCCGCGGCGCAGACGCCGATCGTCAGTGCGATCGGGCACGAGAACGACCGTCCGCTGCTCGACGAGGTCGCCGATCTGCGGGCCTCGACCCCGACGGATGCGGCGAAGCGGGTCGTGCCCGACGTCACCGAGGAGCTGGCTCGCGTGCAGCAGGCCCGGGGGCGCATCCAGCTGCGGGTGAGCGGACTCGTGAGTCACGAGATCGACCGGCTGACGCAGCTGCGCTCTCGTCCGGTCATGGCCGATCCGGCCTGGCTCGTCGACAGCCGTGCCGAAGAGCTCGTGCGCTGGGTGTCGCGCGGCAGCGAGCTGATGGACCATCGGCTCGAACGCGCCGGCGCCCGCATCGGCGAGCTGACCGGGCACCTGCGCGCGCTCAGCCCGAAGCGCACGCTCGAGCGCGGCTACGCGATCGCGCAGCTTGCCGACGGGCGCGCGCTGCGCTCGATCCAGGATGCGGCGGTCGGCTCCGCCCTGCGGGTCACGGTCGCCGACGGCGCCGTGACGACGACGGTCGACGGGGTCGAGGCGGCGGAGCGCGCCGAGGGCCGCGGGTAGGATCGTGGCCGTGACCGACTCCCCCTCCGACGGCACCCTGATCGACGGGCCCGCGTCTGGCCCGACCGCCGCCGCGAGCCACGCCGACATCGCCGAGCTCAGCTACGAGCAGGCCCGCGACGAGCTCGTGCAGGTCGTGACCCAGCTCGAGCAGGGCGCCGCGACGCTCGAGCAGTCCCTCGCGCTCTGGGAGCGCGGCGAGGCGCTGGCGAAGCGCTGCGAGGAGTGGCTGCTCGGCGCCCGAGCCCGCCTCGATGCCGCCCGCGCGGCCGCCGACGACGCCTCGTGAGCCCCGAACCGCGCATCGTCGCCGAGCTGGGTCGCCCCGAGACCCCGCAGGAGACGGCCGACCGCAAGGCCGAGTCGCGCCGCAGGCACTACGCGAATCAGACGACCTTCAACCTCGTCATCGCCCTCATCGCGTCGCTCGCGATCGTCGCGTTCCTCGTGATCGTGGTCGTGCGCCCCGACCAGAGCTCGCAGCTCGAGCCCGTCGACTACGCCGCCGCCGCCGAGGCCGCGCAGGGCGCGACCGCCGAGCACCTGCTCGTGCCCGAGCCCGGCAAGGGCTGGAGCGCGAACCGCGCCGACTACTCCGCGCCGAAGGGCAAGCCCGAGGTCTGGCGCATCGGCTTCCTCAGCCCCGACGGCCAGTACATCGGCCTGAGCCAGGGCGTCGGCGCCGATGACGGCTGGGTCTCGAACCGGCTCGACGACGCGAACCCGACGAAGAGCGTGACGATCGACGGCATCGTCTGGACGGTCTACGACCGCCGCGACACCGACAACCCGGGCAACCTCGCCTACGCCCTCGCGGCCGAGATCGGCGGCTCGCGCGTCGTGCTCAGCGGCACGGCGACCGACGCCGAGTTCCGCGCCCTCGCCGAGGCCGTCGCCGCCGACGCCGCATCCCGCGACCAGACGCCATCGACCGACTCGACCGACTCGACCGACACGACGGACTCGACCGACACGACGGAGGACCAGGGATGACGACCATCACCCCCCAGCAGGCGTGGACCCAGATGCGCCGCGGCAACGAGAACTTCATCGCCGGAACCCCGGAGCACCCGCACCAGGACGTCGACACGCGCGCGTCGCTCGCCGGCGGCCAGGCTCCGGATGCGGCCCTGTTCGGCTGCGCCGACTCGCGTCTCGCCGCCGAGATCATCTTCGACAAGGGCCTCGGCGACCTCTTCGTGGTGCGCAACGCCGGCCAGGTCGTCTCCGACTCCGTCATCGGCTCGCTCGAGTACGCCGTCGCCGTGCTCGGCGTGCCGCTCATCGTCGTGCTCGGCCACGACGCCTGCGGCGCCGTCAAGGCCGCGATCGACGCCGAGACCAAGAACCCGCCGAACCTGCCGCCGCACATCGCGAGCCTGATCGCCCCCATCCGCCCCTCGGTTCGTCGGGCCCGCGTGATCGGCCAGAACGATCCCGAGACGATCGGCCGCCTGCACCTGCGCGAGACGATCGCCGAGCTGCTCGCCGGATCCGAGCTGATCAGCGACGCGGTCGCCGCCGGTACGCTGGGCATCGTCGGCGCGAACTACCGCCTCTCCGAGGGGCGGGTCGTGCCGGACGCCGCCCTCGGCGTGATCGACGTCGACGCGGACTAGACACCCCCATCTCCGACCGAGGAAGGCCTGCGCGCCCAGTGAGCACCGAAGAGTTCCGGATCGAGCACGACACGATGGGCGAGGTGCGGGTTCCCGCGTCGGCCCTCTACCGGGCGCAGACGCAGCGCGCGGTCGAGAACTTCCCGATCTCGGGCACCGGCCTCGAGGCCGGGCAGATCGTCGCGCTCGCCCGCATCAAGCGCGCCGCCGCGATCGTGAACGCGCAGATCGGCATCCTCGATCAGGGCATCGCCGATGCGATCGCCGCCTCCGCCGACGAGATCGTCGCCGGGCAGCACCACGGTCATTTCCCGGTCGACACCTACCAGACCGGCTCGGGCACCTCGTCGAACATGAACATGAACGAGGTGCTCGCCACGCTCGCGACCGAGAAGCTCGGCTCGCCGGTGCACCCCAACGACCACGTGAACATGTCGCAGTCGTCGAACGACGTCTTCCCGACCTCGGTGCACCTCGCCGTCACGGGCGCGCTCATCCACGACCTCGTCCCCGCGCTCGACCACCTCGCGGTCGCGCTGGAGAAGAAGGCCGAGCTGTGGAAGGACGCCGTCAAGGCGGGCCGCACCCACCTCATGGATGCCACTCCGGTCACGCTCGGCCAGGAGTTCGGCGGCTACGCGCGCCAGATCCGCCTCGGGATCGAGCGCGTGCAGTCGGCGCTCCCCCGCGTCGCCGAGGTGCCGCTCGGCGGCACCGCCACCGGCACCGGCATCAACACGCCCCTCGGCTTCCCGCAGAAGGTCATCGCCGAGCTCGCCGAGAACTCGGGGCTCCCGATCACCGAGGCGCTCGACCATTTCGAGGCGCAGGGCGCGCGCGACGGACTCGTCGACGCCTCCGGCGCGCTGCGCGTCATCGCCGTCTCGCTGACCAAGATCAGCAACGACCTGCGCTGGATGGGCTCGGGCCCGAACACCGGCCTCGGCGAGCTGCACATCCCCGACCTGCAGCCCGGATCGTCGATCATGCCCGGCAAGGTCAACCCGGTCATCCCCGAGGCCGTGATCATGGTCGGCGCCCGCGTCATCGGCAACGACGCGACCATCGCCTGGGCCGGCGCGACCGGCGCATTCGAGCTCAACGTCGCGATCCCGGTCATGGGCACCGCGCTGCTCGAGTCGATCCGCCTGCTGGCGAACTCGACCCGCGTGCTCGCCGACAAGACCATCGACGGCCTCGAGGCCAACCTCGAGCGCGCTCGCGCCCTGGCCGAGTCGTCGCCCTCGATCGTGACGCCGCTCAACAAGCTCATCGGCTACGAGGCCGCGGCGAAGATCGCCAAGCACTCGGTCGCGCAGGGCATGACCGTGCGCGAGGCCGTCGTCGACCTCGGCTTCGTCGAGCGCGGCGAGGTCACCGAGGCGCAGCTCGACGAGGCGCTCGACGTCGCGTCGATGACGCACCCCTGACGCTCTCGTGATTCGGCGCGCCGTCGAGGGGCGCCGAATCAGGCGGCCGCCGTGCGCGCCGCGACCGGCTGCGCGAGCAGCGCCACCACGGCGCTGAGCGCAAACGCGGCGGCATAGGCGACGGGATTGCCGGTGCCGCCGAGCAGGGCGAACAGCAGTCCCGCGATCGCGATCGAGGTCGCGCTGCTCGCCGCGTCGAAGATCGACAGCGCCGCGCTGTTGAAACCCTGGTTGCGCGGGGTCGAGTAGGCGAGGGCGAGCGTCGCCACGCGCGGGAAGACGGTGCCCATGCCGGCACCGGCGACCAGCCACCCGGCGGCGGCGACCACCGGGCCCAGGCCGAGCAGCGCATCCAGCAGCTGCACCGTGATGCCGACCGCGATGAGCGCTGTGCCGACGCGCGCGATCGCCGTCGAGCCGAAACGCTCGCCGACGCGGCCCTGCAGATGCGAGCCCGCCGCCCACGACACAGCGCCGACGGTCAGGATCAGGCCCGAGACCGAGAGCGGCAGGCCGTCGCGCTCGTGCAGCATGAGCGGCATGTAGATCTCGGCGGCGAAGAAGGCCGCCGCGACGAGCCCGCGCAGCAGCACGGTCGCCGGCAGTCCCCGGGCGGCCAGCAGGGTGCGGCGGGGCAGCAGCGGGCGCGCCGCGACTCCGGCGACGATCAGGGCGACGATCGCGACCGGCCAGTCGAACGGGGTCGGGAGCTGCTGCGCCAGCGAGATCGCCAGCACGGCGGCCGCGACCACGAGCGCGAGCACGATCGAGACCAGCGAGCCGGGACCGGTCTGCTCGGCGACGGCGTTGTCCTCCGCCTCGTGGGCCCGCCCGCCCGCGGAGATCTGCCGGATCGCGGGCACCATCAGCGCCGCGGCGCCGAGCACGAGCACGGCGACGCCGAGGAACACCCAGTGCCAGCTGATCTGCTCGGCCACCCAGCCGGCCACGGGCGGACCGACCATCGACGGCAGAACCCAGGCCGCCGCGAAGGCGCCGAAGATGCGCGGATGCAGCGCCGCCGGATACAGGCGGGCCACGACGACGTAGAGGGCGACGTTGATCGCGCCCGAGCCGAAGCCCTGCAGCAGGCGCCCGACGACGAACACCTCCATGAGCGACGCCGAGCCGGCGACGATCAGCCCCACCAGGAAGACCGCGGTCGCCGTGAGCAGCGGCGCGACCGGCCCACGACGATCCGACCAGCGCCCGGCCACCACGACGCCGACGACCGAGGCGGCGAGCGTGCCCGAGAACGCCAGGGCATAGTACGCGTCGCCGTTCAGCTCGGCGGTGACGGCCGGCATGACCGTCGTCACGGCGAGCGCCTCGAAAGCGCCGAGGAAGACGAGTGCGAACGAGCCGATCGTGGTGGCACGGAACTGCGGCGCGAGCAGACTCGCGGGTCGATCGGAGAGCGTCACGGAACTGGCCTTGCGTCGGTGGAGGGTCGTCGGCCGTGCAGGACCGGGCGGCGCACGCCGCAGCCCTCCAGACTAGCCCGCGCGGCGCGGGTCTCAGGCAGGCGAGGTCACCGCGAGCGCGAACTGCAGGGCGAGCGCGACCGCCCATCCCGCCAGCAGGAACGGACCCAGCGGCAGCCGTCGCCCTCGTCCGCCGCGCGCGAGCACGACGACCGCGGCGACTCCGGCGAACAGCGTTCCCAGGATCGGCGCCGCCACGATCACGAGCGGCGTCGGACCCGCGAGCGCCATCGCGATCCCGAGCTTCGCGTCGCCCATCCCGAAGGCGCCGACGAGACCGAGCGCGAGCACGGTCCCGCTGACGGCGGCGACGGGCAGCAGTCCGGGTGCCCACAGCTCGCCGAGCAGCAGGCGCACGCCGGTGACGACCAGGCCGATGGCGATGACGGGGACGGTGAGCCGGTTCGGCAGGCGGTGCACGGTGGCGTCGGTGCGCGCCAGCTCGGCCGCCACCGCAGCGAGCGCGATGGCGGGCACCGCGGCCATGGTCACCCCGGTCGTCGCGACCACCAGCGCGACGAGCACGAGCGTGACCGGCACCTGCCAGACGAGCCGGAGCGGTAGGACGTTCCGCACCGGCGCCGGGCTCGCCGTCTCCGTCATCACCCCGTGAGGCTAGGCGGATGCGCGAGGGCATGCGACGCATTGTCCACAGGCCCGGAAGGCCTCGGCGCCTTCCGGCGCGAGCGCCGACCGCCCTAGCCTGGGGCGATGCAGCTGGCGTTCTCGGGAGACCTCTGGTTCTGGCGCGGCCCGTCGCCGTTCCACTTCGTGACCGTGCCGCCCGCCGAGGCCGCCGCGATCGGCGAGGTCGCCGGCGCCGTCAGCTACGGCTGGGGCATGATCCCGGTCACCGCGCATCTCGACCGCGACGGCCGCACGACCACCTGGGCCACGTCGCTCTGGCCGAAGGACGGCGCCTACATCGTGCCGGTGAAGAAGGTCGTGCAGGATGCGCACGACCTCGACCTGGGCGACGTGCTCGATCTGCGGCTCGACATCGCGACCTGAGTCGGCTGGATCAGGACAGCGCCGCCACAGGACAGCGCCCGCATCCTCGTCGGGTTCTCGGATGCGGGCGCTTCCCTGGTGCGATGGGGCAGTCGTGCGATTCGGGGCGGTGGTGCGGTGTTCCTCTTCGGGGCAGGGTGGCGCCGGAGTCGCGCGCGCCGGCCGGGCTGGGCCTAGGCCAGCTCGTTCGACTCCAGCAGCTCGGTGACCAGGGCGGCGACGGCGGACCGCTCCGACCGGGTCAGGGTCATGTGCGCGAACAGCGGGTGGCCCTTGAGCGTCTCGATGACGCTCGCGACGCCGTCGTGGCGTCCGACCCGCAGGTTGTCGCGCTGGGCGACGTCGTGGGTGAGCACGACGCGCGAGTTCTGGCCGATGCGCGAGAGCACGGTCAGCAGCACGTTCCGCTCGAGCGACTGGGCCTCATCCACGATCACGAAGGCGTCGTGCAGCGAGCGGCCGCGGATGTGCGTGAGCGGCAGCACCTCGAGCAGCCCGCGCTCCATGACCTCTTCGAGAACGTTCTCGCTGACGAGGGCGCCGAGGGTGTCGAACACGGCCTGACCCCAGGGGTTCATCTTCTCCTGGGCGTCGCCGGGCAGGTAGCCGAGCTCCTGGCCGCCGACCGCGTAGAGCGGACGGAACACCATGATCTTGCGGTGCTGCTGCTTCTCGAGCACCGCCTCGAGGCCCGCGCAGAGGGCGAGGGCGCTCTTGCCGGTTCCGGCGCGGCCGCCGAGCGACACGATGCCGATCTCGGGGTCGAGCAGCAGGTCGATCGCCAGGCGCTGCTCGGCGCTGCGGCCGTGCAGGCCGAAGACGTCGCGGTCGCCGCGCACGACGCTCAGCTCGCCCTTGCCGGTCACCCGGCCGAGGGCGCTGCCGCGGTCGGAGCGGATGACGAGGCTCGTGTTGATCGGCAGGTCGGCCACCGCGCGGGTGCTGAGGCGGTCGTCGTCGTAGAGCTGGGCCATCTGCTCGCTCGACAGGTCGATCTCGGCCAGGCCGGTCCACCCGGATTCGGGGGCGAGCTCGGCCCGGTACTCCTCGGCGGCGAGGCCGATCGAGGCGGCCTTGACGCGCAGCGGCAGGTCCTTCGAGACGACGGTCACGTCGAGTCCGTCGCCGGCCAGGTTCAGCGCGACCGCGAGGATGCGCGAGTCGTTGTCGTTGAGCTGCAGCCCCGAGGGGAGCACCGACATGTTCGAGTGGTTCAGCTCGACGCGGATGCTGCCGCCCGCATCCCCCACCGGGATCGGGAAGTCGAGGCGCTCGTGCTCGATGCGCATCTCGTCGAGGATGCGCAGCGCCTGCCGCGCGAAGTAGCCGATCTCGGGATCGTGGCGTTTGGCCTCCAGCTCGGCGATCACCACGACCGGCAGCACGACCGAGTGCTCCGCGAAGCGGAACAGGGCGTGCGGGTCGCTCAGGAGCACGGAGGTGTCGAGCACGTACGTGCGCTCCCCCTGCTTCCTGGTGGTGCGTCGTCGCGTGTCGGCGGCGGCGATGGGCGAGGACTGCAGGGACTTGTCGAGCGCGGGCACTGGCCACTCCTTGCCCGGATGCGTGAGGCATCCGGTTCTCACGTTTCGCAAGCGGCCGGGGCTCGTCGGAGGCGAACTTATGTGGCCGCTCCGATCAGACGCCGTGTCTGATGGGGCCGACGCTATGCCTGCGATCCAGCGCCACGCGCTCCGACACGCCAACGGATGTTACGGGTCGGTGAATTCCTGTCACATGCGTGACAGAGGCTCCGGAATCGAGCCGGGTGGAAGAAGCCGCCGACGTCAGCGCGGCGCGGTCGTCGCGAACGCGGTGAGCGCCGAGGCGAGCATCGTCAGCGTCTCCTCGGAGGTCGAGGCGTGCGGGCTCAGGCGCACTCGTCCGTCGCGCGTCGTCGCCGAGACGCCGTGGTTGTGCAGCGACGCGGTGAGCGTCGTCAGGCGGTCGTCGCCCGGCTCGAGCACGACGATGCCCGCGCGCTCGTCTTCGGCGCGCGGCGAGGCGATCGGCAGGCCGTGCTCGTCGGCGAGGTCGATGATGCGCGAGACGGTCGCGGCGATGCGCTCCTGGATGCGCGCCACCCCGGTCTCGGCGATCTGCTCCAGCGCCGCGGCGAAGCGCGCCTGCGCGACCGGGTCGCCGTTCGACACCTGGAACGCGGCGGCGCTGCGCGAGGGCGGCAGCACCTCGTCCATCGGCTGAGTCGGCGAGTCCGTGCCGGTCCAGCCCGACCAGACCGGCGTGAGCCGCTCGACCGCGCGGTCGCTGAGAGCGAGGAACCCGGTGCCCCAGCCGGCGCGCGGCCACTTCTGCCCGCCCGCCGCGAGCACGTCGGCCAGGTGGAGCGGCGCATCCACGACCCCGAAGCCCTGCGTGGCGTCGACGATGAGCAGGCGGTCGCCGATGACCTGGCGGATGCCGTCGAGGTCGGCGAGGTAACCCGTGCGGTAGTCGACGAGGCTGACGGCGACGGCGGCGACCCGCGGGGTGAGCTGGTCGCGCAGCTCGCCCGGCGTGACGCGGCCGTGATCAGTGCGCAGCCACTGCGGGCTGCCGACCTTGAGCACTTCGCTGGCGCGCTGCGCGGCGAAGGTCAGCGCCGGGAACTCGCCGAGCGAGAGCGCGATGTCGCCGGTGACGCCGAAGGTCGCCTGCATGAGCGCCTGCGTCGTGTTCGGCTGGAAGACGACCTGATCGGGGCGGAAGCCGGTGACGGCGGCGGCGGCGCGCTTCACCCGCTCGTGCTGCCCGTCGACGACGGCGAGCGAGCCGAAGCGCACGTGCTCCAGCACGTGGCGCAGTCCGGCCTCCTCGTCGAGCACGACGCGGCCCACGGGTCCGAAGCGGCCGAAGTCGAGCCAGCCGGGCTCCTCGCCGAAGCTGTCGACGAAGGCCTCGAGCACCGGGTCGATGGCCTCGGCGCGATCGCGCCCGAACAGCGGGCTCACTGCCCGAACCGCCGGTGCCGGCTGGCGTAGTCGCGCAGAGCGCGCAGGAAGTCGACCTCGCGCAGGTCGGGGCCGAGCGCCTCGACGAAGTAGAACTCGCTGTGCGCGCTCTGCCACAGCATGAAGTCGCTGAGCCGCTGCTCGCCGCTCGTGCGGATGATCAGGTCGGGATCGGGCTGACCCTGCGTGTAGAGGTGCTCGCCGATCGTCTCGGGCGTGAGCAGCTCGGCGAGGTCGTCGAGGGTGCCGCCGCCGGCGCCGTGCTTCTCGACGATGCTGCGCATCGCATCCGCGATCTCGCGACGCCCGCCGTAGCCGACCGCGAGGTTCACGTGCAGGCCGTCGTGACCGGCGGTGCGCTGCTCGGCGCCGCGCAGCGCCTCGACGAGCGAGTCGGGCAGGCCGTCGCTCGCACCGACGTGCTGCACGCGCCAGCTCGGCTCGCGCGAGATGTCGTCGGCCAGCTCGGCGATGATCTGCACGAGCTCGTCGAGCTCGGCGCTGTCGCGGCCCTTGAGGTTGTCGGTCGACAGCAGGTAGAGCGTGACGACGCGGATGCCGAGGTCGTCGCACCAGCGCAGGAAGTCGTGCATCTTCGCGGCCCCGGCACGGTGGCCGTGGGCGGCGGTCTCGAGCGCGCGCAGGCGGGCCCAGCGGCGGTTGCCGTCGATGATCATCGCGACGTGGCGGGGAAGCTGGAGCTTCGAGAGCCCGCGACGCAGGCGGGCCTGGTAGAGGCCGTAGAGCAGACCGCTGCCGCCGGTCTCACGCTGCTCGCTCACGCACCAACGCTAGTCCACGGGATCGCACAGTCTTCCTGGACGCGGCGGCCCTAGTATCGGCGCATGGCGGCACCGGCAGACCTCGAACGCGACCACATCCCCCTGGTCGCCGATGCGATCGCGCATCCGCCGTCGTCGACCGACGAGGTGAAGCCGCGCTGGCGCGGCTGGATCCACCTGGCGACGTTCCCGCTGGCGATCGTGCTCGGCATCGTGCTCATGCTGGTGGCCGCGAACACGGCCGCTCGCGCCGCCGCCGCGGTGTTCATGCTCTCGTCGCTGCTGCTGTTCGGCATCAGCGCGACCTACCACCGCATCAACTGGAGCCCGAAGGTCAAGGCGATCTTCCGCCGCCTCGATCACTCGAACATCTTCCTGCTGATCGCGGGCACCTACACGCCGATCGCGGTCTGCTGCCTGCCGACCGCGAAGGCGGTCGTGCTGCTGTCGATCGTGTGGGGCGGCGCGCTGCTGGGCATCGGCTTCCGCATCTTCTGGCTGAGTGCGCCGCGCTGGCTCTACGTGCCGCTGTACCTGGCGCTCGGCTGGGCGGCGATGCTCTACATCGTCGATCTGGTGAACGCGAACGTGGCGACGATGGTGCTCATCCTGATCGGCGGCGCCGCCTACACGACGGGCGCGATCTTCTACGGCACGAAGCGGCCGAACCCGGTGCCCGGGGTGTTCGGCTTCCACGAGATGTTCCACAGCTGCACGGTGATCGCATTCCTGTGCCAATGGGTGGGCATTCTGCTGATCACGATCAACCCGCCGGCCCTGTAGTCCTCGAGAGCACGCTCGGCGCGCTTCGACACCTGCCCGTTCCCGTCAGGGACCGCAGCCCGGACCCGACGGGTTCTGCCGGCAGTCCTTGTCGACGAGCACGGTGCTGGCATCGGCGACGCGGATGCTGAGCGGCGCCTCGGCCGCGATCGTCAGCGTGCCGGTGACCGGCGCCCAGGTCGTCATGCCGTCGACACGGAACTCGGCGCGGTAGACGACCGAGACCGTCGCCGCGAAGGTGCCCTTGGCGGTATAGACGTGGCTGGTCGGCGTGGGTCGAAGGCGCGCAGACCCTGCTTCGCCCAGGTGTTGCCGCCGACGGTCGTCGCCCGCGCCGGCGTGCCGTCGCCGTAGTCGAAGCGGTATCCGGATGCGGTGAACCGCACCTGCGCTGTCGCGCCCAGCAGGGTTCCGTCGACCGTGTGCTGCGGAGCCGACGCGATCACGTTCGTGTCGAGCCCGCGCACGCCCCACCCGTTCGGCTCGGTGCGCGCGGTCGGCTTCTGCGGGATGAACGTGGCGATGTCCGACACCGAGATGACGCCCGCGCCGCCGTCCGACCCGCGGATCGCGTCGCGCAGGCACTCGATGTCGCCGCACGGGGATGCGGTGGTCGCCCCTCCTCCGGCCGCGCCGCCGCCAGCATTAGCGTCGTCTGAGCCTGAGCTTGCGCCACCAGGCGCCGGGGAGCCTGCTCCGGACCCCGGTCGGGTCGCCCCGACGTTCACGCCGCCGTCGAAGGTGCACGCGCCTGTCAGGACTGAATCGGCGTAGCACCCGTCGCCGGCGGCCGATGATGCCGCGGGCGCAACACCGAACGAACTCGCGGCTACGACCGCCGTCAGCAGAAGTTTTCGCCAGACCACGTTTTGCTTTCCGATAGCAGCAGGTGTTCCTTCACGCTGTCGAAGGTCACGACGACCGGAACTCTGCCCGGGCGGTCAGCTGAAACGATGGAGTTCCCACTCTGATCGACCACGTCCGTCTGCGAGACATCAATGCAGACGTACGTGGTCAGTGAATCCGAGACGCTCTGCACTCGCATGGAATCGAAGGTTCGCGACCCGAGCTGTTTGAGTCCCTTCGAAGCGAAGTCCTTTGCGCCTTCTTCATCGCCCTTCAACGCGTTTCCGGTTGCAACTTCACGAAGCCCAGACGGGTCGACCCACCCTGACGCGCCAAGCGCATTGGAGACGTCGAGATACGCCTGGTATGCCTTCTCGGCCGCCTTCAGCGCCTCCTCGCCGGAGGAGAAGAGCGGCGCATCCGAGGGGCTCGGCTTCGGCGTCGGATCTGCTCCCCCGCCGACGCAGCCGGCGAGGAGCAGGGTCGCGCTCGCGGCTGCGACGAACAGCGGAACGCGCGATCGGATCATGCTCCGACGCTAGAGCACCCCGCGCATCCTGGGACGGAATTGTCCACAGGGGCTAGGCGCGCGACCCGGTCTCCGGCTCGTCGTGCGAGGGACCCGCACCGGTCGACTCGGCCTCGGTCGACGAGGCATCGCCGGCGGCAGCGGCTGCCTCGGCCTCGAGGCGCTCGCGGATCTCGCTGCGGTAGCGCAGGCGGCGCGTGCGGCGCACCATGTCGACGATCAGCACGATCGCGGCCAGGGCGATGCCGGCGATCGCGATGAAGCCCCAGGGTCCGGGGGTGACGAGCACGTCGGGCGGACCCGAGGGCGAGGGCGACGGCGACACGGCCGTCGCGATCCGTGCCGAAAGCACCGTGGCCACGAACACTATGGATCTTCCCCTCAAGCCGAACGAATAGCCTTGCTTCCAGCGTAGTCGGACGGAGTTGGACGTGAGCACCGAGCAGGCCCCCGCGGGCGGCACCCCGAACGCCGCCGTGCTCGAGTCGCGCTACGGCCGCGGCCCGCGCTCGCGCCGCCGCAACCTGATCATCCTGGTGTCGGGCATCGTCGCGCTCTCGGCGCTGGCCATCGTCTGGGTCGTCTGGACCGGCATCCTGGGCCCGAGCTCCGCCGTCGAGGCGACCGACCTGGGTCACGACGTCACGACGCGCGAGGCGACCGTGCGCTGGCAGCTCAGCGCCCCCGCGAACGCCGAGGTGCACTGCGCCGTCGAGGCGCAGAACGACAACCACGCGATCGTAGGCTGGAAGATCATCCCGGTGCCGGCGAGCGACCAGCAGGTGCGCACCTTCAGCACCACGATCCGCACCTCAGAGCCCGCTGTGACCGGGTTGATCAACCGCTGCTGGCTCTCTTAGACTGGCGCGATTCTGAGAGACCGGCCCGCTCGGCCGGTCTCTTGTTCTTGTGAGGGGCGATTCCGGCATCCGCCGGTCTCACCCGGTATCCCGCAGAGGAGCACCCGAATGACCGACACGGCATCGACCACCTGGCTCACCCAGGAGGCCTACGACCGTCTCTCCGCCGAGCTCGCCGAGCTGAGCGGACCCGCGCGCGCCGACATCGCCAAGAAGATCGAGGCGGCTCGCGAGGAGGGCGACCTCAAGGAGAACGGCGGCTACCACGCGGCGAAGGACGAGCAGGGCAAGATCGAGGCCCGCATCCGCTCGCTGACCGCGCTGCTGAAGGACGCGACCGTCGGCGACGCGCCCGAGAGCCACGGCGTCGTCGAGAACGGCACGGTCGTGACCGCGAAGATCGCCGGCGACGAGTCGAAGTTCCTGCTCGGCAGCCGCGAGATCGCCGACGACGGCGCCGACCTCGACGTCTACCCGCAGACCAGCGCCCTGGGCCAGGCCATCCTCGGCCTGAAGATCGGCGACAAGGCCAGCTACACCGCGCCGAACGGCCGCGAGATCAGCGTCGAGATCGTCGACGTCGAGACCTACACCGGCTGAGCGCACACACCCAGCACGACCGCTGACGGCGGCCGCCCCGACCCGGGGCGGCCGCCGTTCGGCGTTCTCGGCAGAGTGCCGCGACTACACCGTGTCGAGGTACGGCCGGTACCCGGCCTCGCGCAGATGCTGCAGCACCTGCTCCGCGTGCTCCTGCCCGCGCGTCTCCATGTGGATCTCGATCGACACCTCGCTGATCTGCAGCCCCAGCCCGTGCCGGGTGTGCAGCACCTCGACGACGTTGGCGTTCGCATCCGCGATGACGGCCGAGATGGTCGAGAGCTGCCCGGGGATGTCGGGCAGCGGGATGCGCACCTTGAGGTAGCGGGCCGAGGCCGCGAGTCCGCGGCCGATCACGCGCTCCATGACCATCGGGTCGATGTTGCCGCCGCTGAGCAGGAAGACCGTGGTGCCCTCGACGCGCAGGCTGCCGGCGAGGGCCGCGCCGACGCCGACCGCGCCGGCGGGCTCGACGACGAGCTTGGCGCGCTCCTGCAGCACGAGCAGGGCGCGGGCGGTGTCGTCGTCGTCGACCGTCACGACCGTGTCGACGGTGCGCTGCACGAGGTCGAAGTTGAGTCGGCCGGGGCGGGCGACGTGGATGCCGTCGGCGATGGTCGGCGAGGTGATGATCGTGACCGGCTCCCCCGCCGAGAGCGAGGGCGGATACGCGGCCGCGTTGGCGGCCTGCACGCCGATGATGCGCACGCGGCGGCCGATCTCGGGCTCGAGCTGCGCGAACGCCGACGCGACGCCGGCGATGAGCCCGCCGCCGCCGATCGGCACGACCACGTTCGCCACGTCGGGCACCTGCTCGAGGATCTCGAGCGCGAGCGTGCCCTGCCCGGCCACCACGTCGTGGTGGTCGAAGGGCGGGATGATGACCGCGCCCGTGCGCTCGGCGAACTCCCCCGCGGCGGCGAGGGTCTCATCCACGACCCGACCGTGAAGCACGACGTCGGCGCCGTAGCCGCGGGTCGCCTGCAGCTTGGGCAGGGCGACGCCGATCGGCATGAAGATCGTGGCCTTGATGCCGAGCTCGCGCGCGGCGAGCGCGACGCCCTGGGCATGGTTGCCGGCCGAGGCGGCGACGACGCCGCGGTCGCGCTCCTCGGGGCTCAGCTGCGAGAGGCGGTTGTAGGCGCCGCGGATCTTGTACGAGCCGGTGCGCTGCAGGCTCTCGACCTTGAGGCGCACGGGCGCGCCGAGCAGCTCTTCGAGGTAGCGCGAGCCCTGGATCGGCGTGACGTCGACGACGCCGACGAGGCGCTCGCGCGCGGCCCGGATGTCGTCGAGGGTCGGTCCGGGCAGCGGCACGCTCGGGTCGGCGGGATCGGCCGGGTCGACGGCGGCGAGGTCAGCGGACATCCGTGGTCACGTCCTCCAGGGCAGGGTGCGGGTTGCCTCGCCATTCTCCTCGGGCGACGTACCCGACCATGACATTGAGCGTGGCGATGAGCGGCACAGCGAAGAACGCGCCCGCGATGCCGGCGAGGAATCCGCCCGCGGCGACCGCCAGCACGACGGCCAGCGGGTGCACCTTGACGGCGGTCCCCATCACGAAGGGCTGCAGGATGTGGCCCTCGACCTGCTGCACGAGCAGCACGATGCCGAGCATGATCACCGCGGGGATCGGGCCGAGGAACACGAGGGCTACGAACACGGCGAGCACGCCCGACACGACCGCTCCGACGACCGGGATGAACGACCCGAGGAATACGGCGACCGCGATCGGGACGACGAGCGGGAAGCCGCCGTAGAACAGCCCGAGGATCCAGGCGCCGACGCCGATGCCGACCGCATCCACGAAGGCGACGAAGATCTGCACCTTCACGAAGCGGGTCAGCGTGAGCCAGCCTGCCTCGCCGGCGCCGACGACGGCGGTGCGCGCCTTCTTCGGGAACAGGCGCGCGATCCAGAGGAAGATGCGCTTGCCGTCGATCAGGATGAACAGGGTCGAGAAGAGCACGAGCAGGATGCCGGCGAGCACGTGCCCGGCGGTCGATCCCGCATCCAGCGCGCCCGACAGCAGCGTCGAGGAGTCGGACTGCACGCTCTTCCAGAGCTGGTCGAGGTAGTCGGCGATCTGCGCGTCGCTGAGGTTGAACGGCGGCCCGTGCAGCCACGACGTCAGTGCGTCGTACTGCTCGACCGTGCGCTTCGCGAGCGCCGGATAGCCCGAGCGCACCTGCGAGACGACGAGCGTGATGAGCCCGACGACGATGCCGATCACGCCGATCTCGCTCACGGCGACGGTGAGCCACTTCGGCCAGCCGTGCCGCTGCAGCCACTGCGAGAAGGGCACGAGCAGCGCCGCGAGGATGATCGCGACGAACAGCGGCACCACGATGAGACGCAGCTGCACGACCAGGAAGCCGACGAGCGCGAGCGCCGCCGCGACCACCAGGAGGCGCCACGACCAGGCCGCGGCGATCCGCATACCCGGGCTCACGGAGTCGAGCGTCTCCCGGGTCAGGGCGTCGTTCTTGCGTTCATCGCGCGAGCGGAATACGGGCATGCGCCGAGTCTAGGACCGGCCTCGGGCGGCACCCCGACCGCGTGCCGGGGCCTCCCGGCGGGCTCGGTGCGGGTGCCCGGCGCGCATCCAGATTCAGGTGAATGCGCGCCGCGCCGGCGCCGCCGCGATCGAGACGCCGCCCGGACTCCCGGCGAGCGACTCAGCCGCGCGCCGAGACGCTGACCGGGCGCGGCTCGAGCACGAGGTGCACGGCCTCCCCCGGCTGCGGCGCGTGCGCGACCTCGTGCTGCACCTGCACGAGCGTGCCATCGTCGAGGCGCAGCTGCGTGCGGCGCAGCGAGCCGAGGAAGCTCGACACGACGACCGTGGCCGGGATGCCGGATTCGGCGAAGCGGATGTCCTCCGGCCGCACGAAGGCGGTCACCGGCCCGTCGGCGGGCCCGGTGCCGAGCAGCGGCAGCTCGATTCCCAGCAGACGCACGACGCCGTCGGCGAGCTCGGCGTCGATCGGGTTGCTCAGACCCACGAAGGTCGCGACGAACGAGGTCGCCGGGCGCGTGTAGAGGTCTTCGGGGCTGCCGATCTGCTCGATGTTCCCCTCGCGCATGACGGCGACCCGGTCGGCGACGGCGAGCGCCTCCTCCTGGTCGTGCGTCACGAACAGGGTCGTGATGCCGAGCTCGGTCTGGATGCGGCGGATCTCGTCGCGCAGCTGCACCCGCACCTTGGCATCCAGCGCCGACAGCGGCTCGTCGAGCAGCAGCACGCGCGGCCGCGTGACGAGCGCGCGGGCCAAAGCGACGCGCTGCTGCTGGCCGCCCGACATCTGGTGCGCGAAGCGCTCGCCCAGGTGCCCGAGGCCGACCATGTCGAGCGCCTCGGCCGCGCGGCGGCGTCGCTCGGCCGACGCGACCTTGCGCATCCGGAGCCCGTATTCGACGTTCTGCTGGGCCGTCATGTGCGGGAAGAGCGAGTAGGCCTGGAACACCATGCCGATGTCGCGCTTGTTGACCGGGGTGCCGGCGACATCCACGCCGTCGATCAGGATGCGGCCCTCGGTGATGCTCTCGAGGCCCGAGAGCGCGCGCAGCACGGTGGTCTTGCCGCAGCCGCTCGGGCCGAGCAGGGCGATGAACTCCCCCGGCTCCATCGTGAGGTTGACGCCCGTGAGCGCCCGGTGGCCGGAGTAGTCCTTGACGACACCGCGCAGCTCGACCGTCGCGCCGCTGCCGGCGGCGATCGTGGTCTCGGTGGCAGGGGTGCCGGTCTCGATGGTCATGCGGTCCTCCGGGTTCGGCGTTCGCGTCGGGTGCCGACCGCGCCGACGCGGCCGATGACGAGCAGGAGCACGAATCCGAACAGCAGCGCCAGCACGGCGAAGATGACGGAGACGTAGGAGTCGGTGTGGTTGATGAGCACCAGCGCGGTCTGGAAGGTGTTCTGGCTGAGGAAGGCGGCGATCGTGTACTCGCCCAGCACGACCGCGATCGTGATGAAGCAGCTCGAGAGGATGCCGCGGCGCAGGTTCGGCAGGATCACCGTCAGCAGGGTGCGGCCCCAGCCGGCGCCGAGCGAGCGACTGGCCTCGCTGAGCACGGTCATCTCGACGCCCGCCATGTTCGCCGCGATCGGGCGGTAGGCGTAGGGCAGCACGATGATGCCGGCGGCGAAGGCGATCGTCCACGGCACGCTGCCGAAGATCTGCGCGACCACCGAATAGACGGGCACGTAGCCGACGACCAGCACGATCGCGGGGATCGTGATCGGGATGATGCAGACGAACTCGAGCACGCGCCGCAGGCGCGGGTAGCGCAGCTCGACCAGGATCATGACCGGCAGCAGCAGCACGAGCACGATCACGACCGTCAGCACGCAGATCAGCAGCGAGTTGCCGATGCCCTCGAAGAGGTCCTGGTACTTGAACGAGTTGGCCGGGTCGAAGATGCCCTGCCAGTGCTGGAGTCCGTAGTTCTGCACCCCGTCGATGCGCTGGCCCTGGCGGAACGAGAACTCGAGCATCGCCACGATCGGCAGCAGGAACAGCACGGCGGCGAGCACGAGGATGACCACGCTCGTCGCGCGGGCCGGCTCGGCGGAGAAGCGGGGGGCGCTCATCGGCGGCTTCCGGTCTGCCAGCGTCCGGTGCGGCGCTGCAGGGCGGCGTAGGCCGTCATCAGCACGACCATGACGATCACCATGACCAGCGCGAGCACGCCGGCGACGTTCGAGACGCCGAGCACGGTCTCGCTCGTGAGCTGCTGGCGGATCGCGAGCGGCACGATGCCGCCCTGCGAGACCAGCGCCGCGGCGGTCGCATACGACGAGAAGGAGTTGGCGAACAGCAGGATGAGGCTGCCGAGGAAGGCGGGCAGCAGCACGGGTCCGCCGATGCGCAGCCAGTACTGCAGGCGCGTGCCGCCGAGGGTGGCGTTCGCCTCGGCCCAGGTGGACTTGAGCCCCTGCAGCGCGGGCAGGAACGTCAGCACCATGAGCGGGATCTGGAAGTAGAGGTAGACGACCACGAGGCCGGGGATCTGGTAGATCATCACGCCCGATCCGTTGAAGGTGTTGAGCGGGTTCTCGACCCAGCCCCACTCCTTGAGCATCGTCGTGATGAGGCCGTTCGCGCCGATCGTGGCGATGAAGGCGAAGGCGAGCATGACCCCGCCGAACTGCGCCAGCACGCTCGACGCCGAGTCGACGACCGAGCGCACCGCGCCGTCGGGCTTCATGCCGAGCAGCGCGTAGCAGATGAGCGCGCCGACGATGCCGCCGATGACGGCGGTGAGGGCCGAGATCCAGATGGATGCCCACAGCCCCTGCAAGATGTTCGGGTTCGCGAGCGCGGCGAAGTTGCCGAGCGTGAAGCGGCCCTCGCCGTCGGCGAAGCCGCTCGTGACGGCGAGGATCGCCGGGACGGCGAGGAACAGCAGCACGTAGACGCCGAAGGGCGCGAGGCCCAGCCACGCCGGGCCGCGGCGCCGGAGGCGGGTGCCTTCGACGCCGCGGTCGGTCACGGCCGGAGCGGTCTGCTCAGCCAGTGCGGTCATGCGCGGGATGCGATCGGATCGATCAGGAGATCGCCGCGGCCCAGCCGGCCGCGAGCGCCTCGCCGGCCGTGGTGGCCTGCTCGGCGGTCAGCTGCACCAGGTCGGCGGGCTGGCCGCCGGCCGCCTTCAGCGCATCCTCGTCGACCGTGCCGGCCGCGACCATCGCGTCGAGGGTCGACGGGAAGGCGCCGGCCTGCAGGTAGAGGTTCTGCACCTCGGGCGAGTAGATCCACTCCTGCCACAGGCGCGCGGCCGCCGGGTGCGGCGCGTCGGCGCTGATGGCCTGGTTGTAGTAGCTGCCGAGCGCGGCGCCCTTCAGCACGACGGTCTTGTAGTTCTCGTTGTTCTCGCCGCCCCATGCGAGGTTGTTGTAGCTCCACTGCAGGATGACCGGGGTCTCACCCGAGGCCACGGTGGCCTGCGTCGGGGTCACGGCCTGGAAGTTGCCGGCCTTCTTGAGGTCGGCGAACCAGTCGATGCCCTTGCTGATGTCGTCGGCCGAGCCGCCCTTCTGCAGTGCGGCCCAGTAGACGGCGCTCGCGGCCTGGTTGGCCTGGGTCGGGTCGCCGACGATCGCGACCTTGCCCTTGTAGTCGCTGCCGAGCAGATCGTCGATCTTGGTCGGCGCCTTCTTGATGACCGAGCTGTCGTAGCCGATCGACATCACGCCGGTGTAGTCGTAGTACCAGCGGCCCTCGGCGTCCTTGTAGTCGTCGGGGATGTCATCCCAGTTGTCGACCTTGTACGAGGCGAGCAGGTCGATGTTGCCGGCCTCCTCGAGCACCGCGGTGCCCACGTCGAGAACGTCGGGGGCGGTCGACTGGCCCTTCTGGGCCTTGACCGCGGCGAACTCCTCGGCGCTCGAGCCATCGGGATTGGCCGAGTTGACCTTGATGCCGTACTTCTTCTCGAAGCCCTCGATGATCTTGCCGTAATTGGCCCAGCTCGGCGGCAGGGCGATGACGTTGAGCTCGCCCTCGGCCTTGGCGGCCTTGACGAGGGCGTCCATGCCGCCGAAGTCCTCGGCGCTGGTCGCCGTGGCGGCGTCCTCCTTGCTGATTCCGGCGGCGTCGGCGGTGTTCGTGCCAGTGGAGCACGCGGCGAGCGAGACGGCGACGACCGCGGCGAGCGCGACACCGGTCAGAGAGCGGATCTTCATCCTCGGGTTTCCCTTTCGTGCCTCCGGCCGCCTCGCTGTGGGTAGGCGGTCGCCGGGGGTGACGGAGGAAGGATGGCGGGGCCGGGTGTCGCGGGCAGGGCGCGTGGGTGAACGGCGGGTGACGCGGGGATGCGGGGTCGGGCGGGGTCGGGCGGGGGCGGCCGTCGCCCGTGTCGGCGGTGCTCACTAGGGTCGGAGTCGATGGTCGACGAGATCTCTCCCGCGCTCGCGCGCCGCATCGCCCTGGCCGCCCAGGGCTTCGGTCGTCCGCGCCCCGACACGGTCGGCACCCGGCAGCTCAACGGCGTGATCGATCGGCTCGGGCTGCTGCAGCTCGACTCGGTCAACGTCTACGAGCGCAGCCACTACCTGCCGGTCTTCGCCCGGCTCGGCGGCTACGACAAGGCGCTGCTCGACCGGCTCACGTTCCGTCCGGGCGGCCCGAAGGCGCAGTACTTCGAGTACTGGGCACACGAGGCCGCGCTGCTGCCGATCGGCGCGCTGCCGCTCATCCAGTGGCGCATGCAGGAGTACCGCGAGCGCTCGCACCGCGCCTCCGACAGCTGGGCGCGCGAGAACACGGCCATGCTCGACTTCATCCGCGCCGAGCTGGCCGAGAAGGGTCCGCTCGCGGCGAGCGAGATCGAGCACGACGCCAACAAGCGCAACGGCCCCTGGTGGGGCTGGTCGGATGTGAAGACGGCGCTCGAGATCCTGTTCCGCTGGGGCGAGGTCTTCTCGGCCGGGCGCACCCGCTTCGAGCGCCGCTACGGCCTGCCCGAGCAGGTGCTGCCGGCCGGGGCCCTGGATGCGCCGCTCCCCCGCGACGAGGCGGTGCGCGAGCTCGTGCGCCGCTCGCTGGTCGCGCACGGCATCGGCACTCCGAAGGACATCGCCGACTACTACCGCCTGAAGGTCGAGCCGACGAAGCAGGCGCTGCGCGAGCTGGCGGATGCCGGGCTCGCCACGCCGGTCGCGGTGCCGGGCTGGTCGAAGCAGGCCTGGCTCGACCCGACCGCCCGCAAGCCGCGGCGCGTCGAGACGGTCGCGTTGCTGTCGCCCTTCGACCCCGTGGTGTGGGAGCGGGCGCGCACCGAGAAGCTGTTCGGCTTCCACTACCGCATCGAGATCTACACGCCCGCACCGCAGCGGCGCTTCGGCTACTACACGCTGCCGCTGCTCGTCGACGAGCAGATCGCCGGGCGCATCGACCTCAAGAGCGACCGGGCGCGCGGGGTGCTGCGGGTGCAGTCGGCGTGGACCGAGCCGGGCGCTCCGGCCGAGGTGGAGCAGCGCATCCAGCCCCTGCTGCAGCAGATCGCCGCGTGGCAGGGCCTCGACGCCGGCATCGAGGTGGCCGACTGGGGCGACCTCGCGCCGCGGGTCGCCGGCGCGCTGGGCGTGCCCCTGCTGCCGCGCGGCTGACGCCCACGCGGGAAGCCTCAGAACTTCGTCGAGTTCTCCAGGAGCCGCTGGATGCGGTCGGCGATCGGCGGGTGCGTCGAGAACAGGCGCGCCATCATGCCCGGCTTGTTCGGGTCGCTGATCCACAGGTGCGACAGGCTCGTGTTGGTGCGCTGCACCGGCCGGCCGTACTCCTGCAGCTTGTTCAGCGCGCTGGCGAGCGCCTGCGGGTGCCGCGTCGTGAGCGCGCCCGTCGCATCCGCCAGGTACTCGCGCTGACGCGACACGGCCGCCTGCACGACGCCGGCGACGAGCGGGGCGAGCACGGCCGCCGCGATGCCGATCACGAGGAACACGATCGCCGCCGGGCCGCCGCCGTTGCTGTCGCTGCGGTTGCGGCCGCCGCCGGTGAAGAACATCATGCGCAGCAGGATGTCGGCGATCAGTCCGACCGCGACGACGAGCCCGAAGACGACGAGCGAGACGCGGATGTCGTAGTTCTTGACGTGGCCGAGCTCATGGGCCATCACACCCTCGAGCTCGGCGTCGTCCATGATCGCGAGCAGCCCGGTGGTCGCGGCGACGATGGCGTGCTCGGGGTCGCGGCCGGTCGCGAAGGCGTTCGGGGCCGCATCCTCGATCACGTAGACCTTGGGCATCGGCAGGCCCTCGGTGATCGCGAGGTTCTCGACCGTGCGATAGAGCCGGTCGAGGTTCGGGTGCATGCCCTTCTGCACCTCGATCGCGCCGGTCATCGCGATCGTCTCGCGGCCGGCCATGTAGTACTGGAACAGCGCGTAGCCGGCGGCGATCACGAACACGACGATCGTGATGGTCCAGCTGCCCTGCAGGTAGCCCCACAGGGCTCCGAGCGCGCCGATGATGATCAGGAACAGCACGATGATCAGCACGGTGTTGCGCTTGTTCTTCGCGATCGCGCTGTACATGGGGTGATTATCCGCCCGGATGGGTGAAGGAAGTCTGGATGGTGCTCATGCGGTCGCTGGATGCGGCCCGAATGCGCGAAGCGGACGCCGGCATCCCGACATCCGCTTCGGCGAAGAGGTGGATCGCGTCAGAACTGAACGCGCGGCGGCTCGGCGATCGCGGCCGGCTCGTCGACCTCGAAGAAGTCGCGCTCGGTGAAGCCGAGACGGCGGGCGAACAGCGTGTTCGGGAAGATCTTGATCTTCGTGTTCAGCTCGCGCACCCCGCCGTTGTAGAAGCGGCGCGCGGCCTGGATCTTGTCCTCGGTGTCGACCAGCTCGGCCTGCAGCTGCAGGAAGTTCTGGTTCGCCTGCAGCTGCGGGTACGCCTCCGCCACGGCGAAGATCGACTTCAGTGCCGACTGCATGTGGTTCTCGGCGACCGAGGCCTCGGCGGGGGTCGAGGCGCTCACGGTCTCGGAGCGCGCCTTCGTGACGTTCTCGAAGACGCCCTTCTCGTGCGCCGCGTAGCCCTTGACCGTCTCGATCAGGTTCGGGATGAGGTCGGCACGGCGCTTCAGCTGCACCGTGATGTCGCTCCAGGCCTCATCCACCCGCACGTTGAGCGTGACCAGGGCGTTGTAGGTGCTCCAGAGGTAGACCCCGATGATGATCGCGAGGACGACGATGATGGCGACGGGGATGATCCACTCCATGCGGTCATTCTACGAGTCCCGCTCGCGGTTGGACCCGCGGGTTCTCCCGGGTTGCCGGGAACGGGCTGTGCGCGGTGGGCTGCCGGCCGGTCAGGCGTGCAGCGGCGCGCGGGCGTAGCGGGCGATCGACTCGGCCGCCAGGTCGAGGGCGCGCTCGGCGGCCGCGTCGTCGCGATCGACGAGCCAGGCCAGCGTGACGCCGTCGGTCAGGGCGAGGGCGAAGCGCGCCAGCTCGTCGGTGTCGAGCTCCCAGTGGATGCCCGCCCGCCGCGCTACGATCGACAGGAGCTCGCGCATGACCTCCCGATAGCGGCGGTACTGCGTGCGCGGCAGCTCGGCGAGATCGTCTCGGCGGAGTCCGAGCAGGGTCGCCTCGAGCATGGTCTGCTCGCTGCCGGGATGCTGCTGCACCAGGGCGAGGTAGGCGCGCAGCGCATCCCGGATGATCGCGACCGTGTCGGTCTCGGCCGTCATGAGAGCCCACAGCGCCGCGTCGCCCTCGCCCGCGACGACCAGCTCGACCACGTCGGAGAGCAGGTCGTCGAGTCCGTCGAAGGAGCGCCGCACGGTGCTCGACGAGACCCCGGCCTCGGCCGCGACCGAGCGCACGGTGGTGCCGGACAGGCCGTCGCGCTCCATCACGCGCAGCGCGGCCTGAACCAGGTGCACGCGCCGGGAGGGGGTGCCGATGACGGTCATGACGACTCCACGCAGTCGGGGATTCCTCCACTTTGCACCGTCACGATCACCTGAGCAAGACCCCGATTCGGCGCGCCTGGCTTGATTCCCGGCGCGTCGCAGGTTGTCATGGGTGCAGGTGAACGTGCGCGGGGAGACCACGAGAGCCTCGAGCCCGCGCGGTTCGGGGCGGTTCGACGATCCCGATCGACGCTCGATCGCCCGCATCGCGGCCGTGCTCTCGGCCGTCGCGGCGCTGCTCGCGGCCGTCGCGCTCGCCCTGCCGTCGCCCGCGCAGGCGGACGAGAGCGCGGCATCCCCGGCGCTCGTGCCTGCCGCCGCGGCCGCCGACGACACCTTCCGCGTCACCTCGCATCGCGACGACGAGTTCGTCTCCGGATCCCGCGCCGAGCTGCAGGGATCCGGGACGCCCGGCGCGACGGTGCAGGTGACCGGCAACGGCATCGCGAGCTGCACGACGACGGTCGGCTCCGACGGCCGCTGGGACTGCGCGATCGACCTGCCGAACGGCCGCACCCAGCTGACGCTGACCTCGACCCCGGCCGCCGACGCCTCCGCATCCCCGTCGCCGTCGCCGTCGGGAGGCCCGTCGGCATCCCCGTCGCCCGTGCCGACCACGATCTCGCTGACGCTGCGTGCACTCAGCGCGCCGAGCATCACGGGCGCGGGCACGATCTACTCCACCGGCATCATCACCGGCACCGGCTACCCGCGCGCCGGCGTCTCGGTGACGACGACGCCCGAGGGCGGCGGGGCCGCGGTCACGGCGACCTGCCCCGCCGTCGCGGTCGACGGCTCGTGGAGCTGTCCGATCTCGACCGGCCCCGGCCGCTATTCGGTGACGGCGCGCCAGTTCTCGCCCGATGCGCCCGGCGAGATCTCGCCGGCGAGCGCCGCCCGCACGCTCGTGATCGACCAGGATGCGCCGGCCGCGCCCGTGATCGACTCCCCTGCCGACGGCAGCCGCATCTCGGGCGCGACGACCTTCACCGGTCGCGGCGAGACCGATGCCTCGGTCGACGTCTTCGCCGAGGGCGACCTGCTCTGCTCGGCGCAGGTTAGCGCCGGCGCCTGGAGCTGCGTCGCCCAGATCACCGGGTCGGGGCGCCACGTCGTGCAGGCGATGCAGCGGGATGTCGCCGGCAACTACTCCGCGCCGAGTGCGGTGCTGCGGCTGATTTTCGGCGGCACATCCACGTCGCCCTCGCCGTCCCCGTCGCCCAGCTCGCCGACGAGCCCGACGCCCGGAGCGCCCAGCGACCCGAGCTCGCCGACCCCGCCCGGCACGACGCCGCCGTCGACGCCCGACGGCTCGGGCGGCTCGGGGTCGGCGCCGCAGGGCGACGGCGGTCTCGGCGGAGGCTGGGCCGACCCGACCCGCTTCGGCAGCGCCCTGCCCACCCTGACCTCGGCGCTCGGAGGCGGCGGATGGCTCAGCGGGCTGCTGCTCGCGGCCGCGTTCGTGCTGCTCGTGGCGCTGCCGCTGCGTCTGCTGGTCGCCGCCGCAGGGCCGCGCCTGCGCGTGCAGCTGCCGAAGCTGTTCGGCCGCAACCAGCGCGGCGGCGGTCGCGCTTTCGGCTCGCTCGCGTCGGGCACCCCGTCGTCGGACGAGGACGACGACGCCTCCCCGGCCTGGCGTCGGTGGCGGCCCTGGGTCGTGCTCGGCGCCCTGCTGCTCGCTGCCACGCTGATCACGGCGCTCGCGATCGGAGTGCAAGATCAGCAGCGCTACGCCCGCATGCTCGTGGCGATCGCGATCGGCGTCACCGCCGTCAACGGCGTCGGCGTGGTGGTCGCGAGCGCGCTCGTCGCCCGCGCCGCGGGGGTGCGTCGCGTGCTGCGTCTCGTGCCCGTGTTCCTGCTGGTCGGGATGCTCGGCGCCCTCGTCTCGCGCTGGCTCGGTCTCGAGCCGCCGCTCGTCGTGGGCGTGGTGCTCGCCGTCGCGGCGGTCGGCGCCGTCGGCGACCGGGCGGGAGCGCTCATCCACCTCGCTCAGATCGGCTCGATCGCGGCGCTCGCGGTCGTCGCCTGGGTCGTGCACGACGCGACCGGCGGGGCGGGCGGGATGCTCGGCTCGGGTCTGTCGGAGGTGCTCACCGCGATCACGGTCTCGGGTCTCGGCTCCGCCGTGCTGCTGCTCGTGCCGGTCGGCTCGCTGCCGGGCCGGGCGATCTTCGACTGGTCGCCGCTCGTGTGGGTCGGCGTCGCGCTCGTCGCGGTGCTGCTCGCGGCGCTCGCGCTGGCATCCGGATCGGGCTTCCCGATGCTCGGCACGATGCTCGCGGCGTTCGTCGTCGGCGCGGTGTGCCTCGGCGGCTGGGCGTGGATCCGCTGGGTCGAACCCGCGCTCGCCGCGCGCTGATACTTTCGCGGAGGACCGTCGGCACCCGCGCCGACGCATCCGCCCCCGTAGCCCAATCGGCAGAGGCAGGCGACTTAAAATCGCCTCAGTCTGGGTTCGAATCCCAGCGGGGGCACGCGGCGGCGATCCGACGGCCCGCGCATTGACAGTGAGCGTCGTTCAGATCAGCCTGACCGGATGAACGCCAAGACCGCGATCCGGCTGAACTGGCTCCTCGCCGCCTGCGGCCTGATCGTCGTGGTCTCGGCGCTCGGCCTGATGATCGGGGGTCGCGGCGACATGGCGCTGGTCGGAGTGATGCTGGCCTCCGGTCTGGTGATGACCGTCGTCGCTCTCATCGCGCTGAGGATCAACCGACGCCGACTCTGAAAGACGGGTCAGGGCGTGCTCGCCGTGGCGCCGAACGACGCTGAGCCCGAACGCCGCGCGCCGGCACCGCACCTCGACGCGACGACGGGTTAGTGTGAGCCACGCTCATCTGAGGGGGAAGCGATGCGACGACGCGTGCTGGTGACGGCGATGGCACTGATCACGGCGGCGACCCTCGCGGCCTGCGTGCCCGCCGACGATGATCGCGCTGACAGTCGACGCTCGACCTCGCCATCGGCGAGTGCTTCCGCCGCCGTTCCGTCGACGAACACGGCCATGCCCTCTGGAGATCCGATGGACGACGCGACGATCACTCCGACACCGAACGCGGATTCTGTCGGCGCGGCGCCCGTGGTGGCGGGCGACCGGATCGGCTCCTACGCCGTGCGACTGCCGGTCGACGCGGGATCCCGCGAGTACGCGACCGGCGCCGTCACCCTCGACTCCGCCGGCCGACCGGCGTCGTACACGGTGGCATCCGGTGATCTCGTCGACTACATCGCCGAGCGGTTCGGCTTCCCCGACTTCGGCTACCTCAACACGCTCAATCGGGTGCGCCGAGGCGGCTACCCATGGCCGATCTATCCGGGCGACACACTCAACCTCTCGGCGTACACCGTGACGACGGTCGGCGACATCCAGGGCGTCGTCAGGAACGAGGCACCGCCCTCACCGCTCCCGCAGCAGCGCTGACAGCGATCTCGCGCTGTCGCCCCCGCTCACGCCCCCACGTACCGCGCCAGGTGCTCGCCGGTGAGGGTCGACTTCGCGGCGACGAGGTCGGCGGGGGTGCCCTCGAAGACGACGCGGCCGCCGTCGTGGCCGGCGCCCGGGCCGAGGTCGATGATCCAGTCGGCGTGGGCCATGACGGCCTGGTGATGCTCGATCACGATCACGGTCTTGCCCGAGTCGACGAGGCGGTCGAGCAGGCCGAGCAGCTGCTCGACGTCGGCGAGGTGCAGACCCGTGGTCGGCTCGTCGAGCACGTAGACGTCGCCCTTCTCGCCCATGTGCACGGCCAGCTTGAGGCGCTGACGCTCGCCGCCCGACAGGGTCGTGAGCGCCTGGCCGAGCGTGAGATAGCCGAGCCCGACATCGGCGAGACGCTCGAGGATGGCGTGCGCGGCCGGGGTGCGGGCCTCCCCTTCGGCGAAGAACGGCAGCGCCTCGGAGACGGGCATCGCGAGCACCTCGCTGATGTCGCGGCCGCCGAGCTTGTACTCGAGCACGGCCGACGAGAAGCGACGGCCCTCGCACTCCTCGCAGACGGTCGAGACGGTCGCCATCGGGCCCAGGTCGGTGAAGATCAGCCCCGCGCCGTTGCAGACCGGGCAGGCGCCCTCGCTGTTGGCGCTGAACAGGGCCGGCTTGACCCCGTTGACCTTGGCGAAGGCCTTGCGGATGGGCTCGAGCATCCCGGTGTAGGTGGCCGGGTTGCTACGCCGTGACCCGCGGATGCCGGCCTGGTCGATCGTGACCACGCCGTCGCGCGGCGACACGGAGCCGTGGATGAGCGAGCTCTTGCCCGAGCCGGCGACGCCCGTCACGACCGTGAGCACGCCGGTCGGGATGTCGACGTCGACGCCGGTGAGGTTGTGCGAGACCGCGCCGCGCACCTCGAGGGCGCCCGACGGCGAGCGCAGCGTCGACTTGAGCGACGATCGGTCGTCGAGGTGGCGGCCGGTGAGCGTGTCGCTCGCGCGGAGCCCCCCGACGGTGCCCTCGAAGACGATCTCGCCTCCCCCGGTTCCGGCGCGCGGGCCGAGGTCGACCACGTGGTCGGCGATCGCGATCGCCTCGGGCTTGTGCTCGACCACGAGCACGGTGTTGCCCTTGTCGCGCAGCTGCAGCAGCAGCGTGTTCATGCGCTGGATGTCGTGCGGGTGCAGGCCGATGGTCGGCTCGTCGAAGACGTAGGTGACGTCGGTGAGCGACGATCCGAGGTGCCGGATCATCTTGGTGCGCTGCGCTTCGCCGCCCGAGAGCGTTCCGGCGGGCCGCTCGAGCGAGAGGTAGCCGAGCCCGATGTCGACGAAGGAGTCGAGGATCTGCCGCAGGCCGGCCAGCAGCGGAGCGACCGAGGGCTCGTCGAGGTCGCGCACCCACGCCGCCAGGTCGCTGATCTGCATGCGGCAGGCGTCGGCGATGCTGATGCCGGCGATCTTCGACGACCGGGCCGCTGCGCTGAGACGCGTGCCATCGCACTCGGGGCAGGTGGCGAAGGTGGCCACGCGCTCGACGAAGGCGCGGATGTGCGGCTGCATCGCATCCCGGTCCTTCGACAGGAACGACTTCTGCACCTTGGGCACGAGGCCCTCGTAGGTCATGTTGATGTTGTCGAACTTGACCTTGCGGCTCGCGCCATAGAGGAACTCCTGGCGCTGCTTGTCGGTGAACGACGACACCGGCGCATCCATCGGAACGACCGCGCCGAAGATCTTCACGTACCACCCGTCGCCCGTGTAGCCGGGCACGAGGATGGCGCCCTCCTTGAGCGACTTCGTGTCGTCGACGAGCTGGCTCAGGTCGAGATCGCTGACGCTGCCCATGCCCTCGCAGCGCGAGCACTGGCCGCCCGTGATGCTGAACTCGCGGCGCTCCTTGGTCGTCTGGCCGTTCTTCTCGAAGCTGACCGCCCCGGCGCCCGAGATCGAGGCGACGTTGAACGAGAACGCCTGCGACGAGCCGATGTGCGGCTCGCCGAGCCGGCTGAACAGGATGCGCAGCATCGCGTTCGCGTCGGTCGCCGTGCCGACGGTCGAGCGCACGTTCGCGCCCATGCGCTCCTGGTCGACGATGATCGCCGTCGTCAGCCCCTCGAGCAGGTCGACGTCGGGGCGGTCGAGCTGGGGCATGAAGCCCTGCACGAAGGCGCTGTAGGTCTCGTTGATCATGCGCTGCGACTCGGCGGCGATCGTGCCGAACACGAGCGAGCTCTTGCCCGAGCCCGACACGCCGGTGAAGACGGTCAGCCGACGCTTGGGCAGGTCGACGCTGACGTCTTTGAGGTTGTTCTCGCGCGCGCCCTGCACGCGGATGAGGTCGTGACGGTCGGCGCTGTGCGCGGCGGTGCTCGGGGATGCGGTGCTCGGGAATTCGGTGCTGTCGGCCATGGGGTGCGCTCCTCGGTCGGCGGGCGGGGATCGCGGCGTCCCTGCTGGTGACGATGCTAGAGCGAGCGGACGACACCGACCGAGCGACTTCGGACGGCGAACGCTGCGGGGAGGGGCAGGATGCTCACGACGGCTTCGCCTGATCCATCCACCACTCGGTGAAGGCGAGGGCCCGCCCGCCGTCGGCGCCGGCGCCGGCCTCCGCGGCGAACCGGATCACCCACAGATTGCTGTAGACGATCCCCGTCTCGGCGTAGCGGGTCTCGCCCTGCACGAAGACGGTGTCGGTCGAGGGGTCGGCGCCCGCGAGGTGCCACGTGAAGGTCCAGTCGCCCGGCGAATCGGCGCGCGCGATCCACTCGCGCACGATCGCGTCGCGGCCGCGCCAGGGCTCGGTCCACGGCTCGACGCGATACTCCGCGTCGGCGGCGAACAGCGCGCCGATGTCGTCGGCGTCGTTGCTCGCCCAGGCCTTCTCGTAGCCGCGCATCCAGGTGTCGATGTCCATGCGCGGCACGCAACGCCGCACCGCCGACGCGGCGGCACCCGGCTGTCAGCGCCGGCGCAGCCCGCTCCCGTCGGCCGCCGCGATGAACGCGGTGTCGCCGTAGTCGTCGCCGATGCTGAAGGTGATCTCCGGATCGCCGACCGCCTGGATGAAGGTCGGGCTGTCGATGTCGTCGTCGGTCGCGCGGGCGATCCGCACGCTCGCGTCGCCGATCGGCGTGCCGGCGTCGACGGACGCCCGTTCCAGCAGCGCCCAGATGCGCTCGACGGCGACATCCGAGCTGCGGAACTGCTCCTCGGCCAGCTCGGGCTGCGAGGTCGCGGCGCCGCGGTGACTCACCTGGCCGCCGCGGTACATCCACTCGTCGGTACGGGTGCCACCGACCTCGATCGGAGCGTCGACGATCACGAAATCCTCATAGACCCCGATGCTCACGACGCGGTCGTGGCCGACCTCGCGCGTGATCGCGTCGAGCGCGGCGCGCACGATCTCGGGGCGACGTGCGTCGGGCTTGAGCCGCCCGTCGCCGATCGCCGCGACGGTCTGGCCGACCGCCTCACGGAAGGGCAGCACGACAGCGGTCGCCGCGACGAGCGCGAGCACCACGAAGAGCGCGAGACGCCAGGGGCGCCCCGAGGCACCGACGCCGATCAGTGGTCCGCGGCGACGCCCTCCGACGATGCGCGTGTGCGGCGCGATCGAGCGGAACGGCACACTCGAGCGCGCCGGGATGCGCAGCCGACCGCGCTCGGAGAGCGAGAGCTGCCCGTCGCCGACCAGAGCGACCTCGGGGCCACCGTCCACGACGAGGAGCACCTCGTGCTCGCTGCCCGGCTGATACGCCGGGACCTCGGTCACGGCGACGATCTGGCCGATCGTGGTCGCGAACGCCGCGCCGCGCAGCGGCTGCACCGTGAGGTCGATCTCGCAGTACGGCTGGTCATTGATCTGCGTGCCGGTCTGGCGGAGCGCATCCACCCGGGCGAGACCGAGCCGTCGGGCATCGCGGGCGGCCTGCAGGCTCGCCGCGTCGGGGGCGACCGTGCCGCGCATCGACCGCCCGATCAGCATCAGCATGACCGAGATGACGAGCACGGTCGACGAGATGCCGATCAGGAGACCGCCGGCGCCGTCGGGCGGGCCGACGATGCTGACGATGACGGCGCCGACGAGAGCACCCACGGCGAGGGAGACGAGCAGGCGGAGCACGATCGCCGAGCCTATCGGACAGCTGTCGGATGCTCGGATTCAGACGAGCGATGTCATCCGCGAAACGCGAACGGCGCCCCTCCCGGAGGAGGAGCGCCGTCGACGGCGTGACGCGGTTGTCAGGCTTTGGGGCGCGACGCGAAGGTCTCGAAGGCCTCGCGCGGCACGTCGCGCGCGGGGATCGCCGAGAGGTCGCGGCCGTAGATGAACTGGGCGAACCAGTTGCCGAAGACGCGGAACTTGCGCTCCCACATCGGCATCGCGAGACCGTGGTAGCCGCGGTGCATGATCCAGGCGGGGAAGCCGGTGATGCCGAGCTTGCCCTTCTGGAACGCGCCGACGCCGAGACCGAGACCGGCCACCGCGCCCGCGGGCTTGTGGAAGTAGTCCTTGGTGGCCTCGCCGCGCAGGACGGCGACGATGTTCTTCGCCATGCGCTTGCCCTGACGCACCGCGTGCTGGGCGTTCGGCACGCACGACTTGTCGGGCAGCGGGCTGAAGCCCGAGATGTCGGGAACGGCCGCCGCGTCGCCGGCGCCCCAGAGGCCGGGGACGATCTCGCCCTCGGCGTCGACGCCGCGCAGATCGGCGCGCACGGTCACGCGACCACGCGGCTCGAGCGGCAGGTCGGTGCCCTTGAGCGACGGGCTGGCCATGACGCCGGCCGTCCAGATGATGAGCTCCGACTCGAACTCCTCGCCGGTCGAGAGCTGGATCTTGCCGTCGACCGCGCTCTGCAGCTGCGTGTCGAGGTGGATCTGGCCGCCGCGCTCGGTGATGTTCTTGATGACCCACTTGCTGGTCTCGAGCGAGACCTCGGGCATGATGCGGCCCATCGCCTCGATGAGGTGGAACTTCGTGTCCTCGAAGCTCAGCGTCGAGTACTGGCCGACGAGCGCGCTGACGAAGCTGCGCAGCTCAGCGAACACCTCGATGCCGGCGAAGCCGCCGCCGACGACGACGACGGTCAGCAGACGGTCGCGCTCGGGGCCGGCGGGCAGGTTGGATGCCTTGTCGACGTTGGCGATGATCCGGTCGCGGATCGAGGTCGCCTCTTCGATCGTCTTGAGGCCGATGGCCTCGTCGGCGACGCCCGGGATCGGGAAGGTGCGCGACACGGCGCCGGCGGTGACGACGATCTCGTCGTACTCCTCCTGCCACGGCTCGCCCTCGGCGGGCGTGATGGTGGCGGTGCGGTTCGCGTGGTCGATGCCGGTCACCTTGGCGGTGATGACGCGCGTGTTCTTGAGGTGCTTGCGCAGCGGCACGATCGCGTGGCGCGGCTCGACAGACCCGGCGGCGACCTCCGGCAGGAAGGGCTGGTAGGTCATGTACGGCAGGGGGTCGACGACCGTGACGGTCGCCTCACCGCGTCGCAGGTGCTTCTGCAGCTTGAAGGCGGTGTAGAACCCGGCATAACCGCCGCCGACGATGAGGATCTTGGGCACGAGGGTGGTCTCCTTATGGACAGTGCGCGCTTTAACGTTAGCGCGTCCGGCGACCGCTCCTGACCGTGCGCACTCCCCCGACGATGAGGGCGATCCAGACGGCGGCGAGTCCGGTGAAGGCGAGGGCGGGCATCCCCCACTCGCTCAGGCGCCGCGGGTCGGGCAGCAGGGTGCCGACCGGACTCCAGGGCACGACCGGCGCGGGCACGGCGGCGGGCGGGTTGCGGTCGGCGCGGGTCGCGGGCGTGACGGGGGCGCCGTCAGCGCGGCGGTAGACGCGCACCCAGTCGGCCAGGTCGCCCATCGGGTTCGCCTTGACCGTATCGACCTGCCCGCTGACGGCGGCCGACGCATCCACCAGGCCGTAGCCGTAGAGGAAGTCGACGCCCGGCGTTCCGGCGTCGTGGGCGGTCTTCACCACGCGGTTGATCACGTTGTCGGCGTCGAGGTCAGGATGCGCGGCCTTCACGAGCGCGACGATGCCGGCGACGATCGGCGAGGCGCCGCTGGTGCCGCTCCAGATCGCGCGGCCGCCGCCGGGCGTGGCCCCGACGAGCTCCTCGCTCGGCGCGCTGACGCCGATCGTGATGCCCTGAGTCGAGGCGTCGAAGCTCGTGACGCCCTGACGGTCGACGCCGCCGACGACGAGCACGCCCGGCATGGTGGCGGGCGCGCCGACCGAGGTGATGCCCGATCCGCGGTTGCCGGCCGCGGCGACGATCACGACGTCGTGCTCCATGGCGTAGAGGAAGGCCTTGTCCCAGCTCTCGGGCCAGTCGGGGGTGTTGCGGCTGAACGACATGTTGATCACGTCGGCGCCGTTGTCGACAGCCCAGGTCACGGCATCCGCGATCTGCTGGTCGGAGTTGCGCGCCTGCGAGCCGAAGCCGATCGAGATCGCCAGGATCGACGCCTCGGGAGCGCTGCCGATGATGCCGTCGGTCGCGCTCGTGCCGCGGCCCGCCGCGAGCGAGGCGACCATCGTGCCGTGCTCGTTGTCGTCGCCGGCGGGCGGCTGCCCCGTGGGCCCGCCGAAGCCCGAGAAGTCCTTGCCGCCGACGACGGCGCCGGCGAGGTCGGGATGCGTGGGGTCGACACCGGAGTCGATGACCGCGATGGTCTGGCCCTTGCCCTTGGTGGTGGCCCAGGCCTTCTCGATGCCGTAGTCCTGCAGCCAGTACTCCCGATTGCGCACATCGTCGGCCTGCGCCGCGACGGCCGGCACGAGTGCGGCGCCGACGGCGAGCGCGAGGGTCGCGACGCCCGCGGCGGCGCGGCGCACGGAGCGCGCGGAGCGCACGCCGCGGCTCAGGCCTCGGGACCGGTCTCGGGAACGCATCGGCATACCTCCGGGCTCCAGTCTGCCCGCTCGAGGGCGCGGTCGCCGATCTTGTTCACACCCGGGCCCGCCGCGAGGCTGTGCGCCACGAGCGCGTGCAGGCACTTGACCCGTACGGGCATGCCGCCGGCCGAGATGCCGTCGATCTCGTCGACGTGGTCGATGCTCTCGCGATCGGCGAGGTAGGCCTCGTGGGCCGCACGGTAGGCGGCGGCCTCGTCGGCATCCTCGAGCAGGGCGGCCAGCTCGACCATGACTCCGGTGGCCTCGAGGGTCGACACCGAGGAGTTCGCGGCCGGGTGGCACAGGTAGTAGAAGGTCGGGAACGGCGTGCCGTCGTCGAGGCGCGGCGCGGTCGCGACGACGGTCGGGTTGCCGCAGACGCAGCGCGCGGCGATGCCGACGACGCCCCGCGCGGGGCGGCCGAGTTGCCGGGTCACGGCCGCGATGTCGGCGTCGGTCGGGGCGGGGTAGGGAGGTGTGGTCACTGCTGGTTCTTCGTGGGGTCGTCGAGCTGCACGGCGCCGCCCTGCCCGGCCGGAGCCTGGGTGGTGCCGGCCGTGAACAGCGAGCTCACCAGCGACGACACCCAGTCGATGCGGGTGGTCTGGATGGCGTCGCTGATCGGCTGCGAATCGGTCGTGGTGGGGGCGGCGGTCTCGCCGGTGACGAGGTAGGTGACGTCGCCGGGGATCACGTAGTAGAGACGGCCGCGGGCCTGGGCCTCGATGTAGGCGGGGTCGCTCCAGCGATCCACCTCGGCATCCAGGTCGTCGACCTCGCTCTGCGCGTCGTCGACCTGCTTCTGCAGCGCGGCGATCTGGGTGCGCTGCTCGACGAAGGTCTTGAGGCCCGGCGCGAGAACGACGAGCGCGGCGACGATGAGCAGCAGCACCGAGAGCGCGAAGCCCGAGAGGCGGAAGCTGCGCAGCCAGGCCGCCGCGCGGGTCTCGCCCTCCATGGCGACGGGCACGCGGATGATGCGCGGTCGTCGAGTCACGTCGTCGATCGTAGGCGCACGAACCGCGAGAGCACGGAGCCCGGCCCGAGCGGGCCGAGATCCGTGCTCTCGTGAGGTGCCGACGCTGGCGCCGGCGGTGCTGTCGCCGCTTACGCGGTGTAGCGCGGGAAGGCCGAGCGGCCGGCGTAGACGGCGGCCTCGCCCAGCTCCTCCTCGATGCGAAGCAGCTGGTTGTACTTCGCGACGCGCTCGCTGCGGGCCGGGGCGCCGGTCTTGATCTGGCCGGCGTCGGTCGCGACGGCGAGGTCGGCGATCGTGGTGTCCTCGGTCTCGCCCGAACGGTGCGACAGCACGGCGGTGTAGCCGTGGCGCTGGGCCAGCGACACCGCATCCAGGGTCTCGGTCAGGGTGCCGATCTGGTTCACCTTGACCAGGATGCTGTTCGCGACCTTCTTGTCGAGGCCGGTCTGCAGCCGGCTGGGGTTGGTGACGAACAGGTCATCGCCGACGAGCTGCACCTTCGAGCCGAGCTGCTCGGTGAGGGTGACGTAGTTGTCCCAGTCGTCCTCGGCGAGCGCGTCCTCGATCGTGATGAGCGGGTAGTCGTTGACGAGGCCGGCGTAGACCTCGATCATCTCGGCGGCGCTGAGCTTCTTGCCCTCGTAGCTGTAGACGCCGTTCTCGAAGAACTCGGTCGACGCGACATCCATGCCGAGCGCGATGTCGGTGCCGACGGCGTAGCCGGCCTTCTCGATCGACGCCACGATGAAGTCGAGCGCCTCACGCGAGGTCGACAGGTCGGGGGCGAAGCCGCCCTCGTCGCCGAGGCCGGTGGCGAGGCCCTTGGCCTTCAGCTCGCCCTTGAGCGCGTGGTAGACCTCGGCGCCCCAGCGCAGGGCCTCCTTGAAGGTCGGCGCGCCGATCGGCAGGATCATGAACTCCTGCGCGTCGATGCCGTTGTCGGCGTGGGCGCCGCCGTTGATGATGTTCATCATCGGCACGGGCAGCGTATGGGCGTTGGGTCCGCCGAGGTAACGGAACAGCGGCAGGTCGGCCGAGTCGGCGGCGGCCTTGGCGACGGCGAGCGAGACGCCGAGGATCGCGTTCGCGCCGAGCTTCGACTTGTTGTCGGTGCCGTCGGCGGCGATCAGCTCGCTGTCGATGAGGCGCTGGTCGCTGGCCTCGAAGCCCTCGATCGCGGGGCCGAGGTCGTCGAGCACGGCGTCGACGGCCTTCTCGACGCCCTTGCCGAGGTAGCGGCTCTTGTCGCCGTCGCGCAGCTCGTAGGCCTCGAAGGCACCGGTGGACGCACCGGAGGGGACGGCCGCGCGCGAGACGGTGCCGTCTTCGAGCAGCACCTCCACCTCGACGGTGGGGTTGCCGCGGGAGTCGAGGATCTCGCGGGCGTTGACAGCCTCGATAGCAGACACGGTGAACACTCCTGGGGGTTCAGTGGGTGGAACGGGTGGTGGTGACTTCAGCCTAGCGACGGCTCAGTCGAGCGGACGCAGGCCGAGGTTGTCGGGGCCGGTCGCCGCATCCACGAAGGCGAAGCGGCTGTAGCCGTCGGCCTTGAGCGCGTCGAGCAGGTTGGCCACGTTCTTGGTGCGGCGCACGAGACGCACGCGGGCGCCCGTCGCGATGACCGCGGTCTTGAGGGCGACGAGCGAGGCGGGGTCGAGGTCGGCGTCGTGCACGAGCGCGACTCCCCCGTCGGTCTCGTCGGCGGGCAGCTCGACCAGGTCGACGAGGCGCTCGAAGCCGAGCGAGAAGCCGGCCGCGGGCACGTCGCTGCCGAGGAAGCGGCCGATCATGCCGTCGTAGCGCCCGCCGCCGCCGAGCGAGTAGCTCACCTCGGGGTGCGCGACCTCGAAGATCGGGCCCGTGTAGTAGCCCATGCCGCGCACGAGGAAGGGATCGAAGGTCAGCGGGATGTCGGGCTGGGTCGGGATGTCGCGGGTCGCGTCGGGGTCCGGCTCGCCGATCTGCGCGCGGTGCGCCGCCGCGGCGGCCGCACGCGCTCCGGCGACGGCCGCGCCGATGCCGGCCAGCTCGGCCACGACGCGGTCGTCGGCGCCCTCGGGCAGGAGCTTGCGGATGGCGGCCTCGCCGAAGGGCAGGAACTCCATCGTGCGCGGCGTGCGGAAGTAGGCCTGCAGGGCGGCCACCGCATCCGGGCTCACGCCCTTCGACGTCAGCTCGTCGATCACGCCGTCGTGGCCGACCTTGTCGAGCTTGTCGATCGTGATGAGCACCGAGTCGTGCTCCGACTCGGCGAAGCCGAAGGTGCGCAGCATGCCGATCAGCAGGCGGCGGTCGTTGATGCGGATGTCGGCGCCCTCGAGTCCGAGCGCGTCGAGGGTCGCGAGGGTCGCCGTGATCAGCTCGGCCTCGGCCAGCGTCGACCCCTCGCCGAGGATGTCGATGTCGCACTGCACGAACTGGCGGTAGCGGCCCTTCTGCGGGCGCTCGGCGCGCCAGACCGGGGCGATCTGGATCGAGCGGAACACCGCGGGCAGCTCGGCCCGGTGGCTCGCGTAGAAGCGGGCGAGCGGCACGGTCAGGTCGAAGCGCAGGCCCAGGTCGGCCAGCTCGAGGGGCGACGACGCGGCGTGCAGCTCGTCGGTCGTGACGCCGCGGCGCAGCACGGCGAAGCTGAGCTTCTCGTTGTCGCCGCCGAGACCCGAGGTGAGGCGGCTCCAGTCCTCGACGACAGGCGTCTCGATCTCGTCGAAGCCGTGGGCGCGGTAGCTGCCGCGGATGACGCCGAGCAGACGCTCACGGCGCGCCTTGTCGGCGGGGAGGAAGTCGCGCATCCCGCGCGGCGGGTTCACCTGACTGGCCACGGGCATCCATTATCCCGGCTCGGGGATGCGGCGCCGAACGGGATGCGTGCGGCGGGTGCGCGGGCCCGGGCCCAGCTGCTGCGTGACCGGGGGTCCTGCGGCGGCTCCCTGCACGGGCCGCCGCAGGACGCGGGCGGTCCCGGTCAGCCCGGGACGATGGGGAGCGAGGCGCCCTGCGGATGCGCGGCCTCGCCCTGCTCGGGAGGTTCGGAGCCCGAGGGCCCGTCGGGCGGCTCGACCTTCTGCGGCTCGACCTTCTGCGGCTCCGGCCGGATCAGCGCGACCCCGCCGAGGATCAGCACCGCGCCCACGATCTGCACGAGCGCGAGCGCCTCGCCGAGCACGATCCAGCTGATGACGACGCCCGCGATCACCTCGAGCAGTCCGAAGAACGACGCCTGGCGCGAGCCGAGCCGCGCGGCGGCGATGATGCCCGTGAAGTAGGCGAACGCGGTCGACAGCAGCGCGACCGCGATGACCGGCACGAACCAGGGCATGCTCGCGCCGAGGAACGCCACGTTGACCCCCGGGCTCGCCCACGGCAGCACGCGCACGGCCGCCAGCAGGCCGAGGATCGCGGCGCCGATCGTCAGGGTCGTCCACGCGAAGGCCATCGCCGGCACGCCGTCGTCGGCCACGGCGCCGAGCACGAAGTAGATCGCGAGCCCGACGGCCGCGATCGAGGCGTAGAGGATGCCGAGCGGGTCGAGCCGCACCGAGCCGTCGATGCCGATCACGAGCAGCAGCCCCACGAGCGCGAGACCCGCGCCGAGCAGCACGCCGAGCGCGGGGCGGCGGCGGGTGCGCATCCACATGAACAGCAGCAGGCCGATCGGCGCCAGATACTCGATCAGCAGCGCGAGGCCCACCGGGATGCGCTGGATCGCCGCGAAGTAGCAGAGCTGCGTGCCCGCGACCGCGAAGACGCCGTAGACCAGCACGCGCACGCGGGCGCGCCAGATCAGGCGGAACCCCTCGGCGAGACCGGGTCCGCGGTGCAGCACCACGAGCGCGGGAACGAGCAGCGCGAGCGCGGCACCCAGGATGCGCAGGAACACGACCGCGGGCGGCGACCAGCCCGCCTCGAGCAGCGGCTTCGCGATCGTGCCGCTCGTGCCGAAGCTGAGTGCGGAGGCGGTCGCGATCAGCAGCGCGACGGGGCCGCCGCGCACGGCGGCGGTGCTCGCTCTCGCGCCGCTCATCGCGCCACCCCGATCATCCCGCGATCGCGATCGGCCGCGTCGGCGGGTCGGCCAGCACGGGCGTGTCGATCGGCGTCGCCCCGGCCTCGTCGGCGGCGACCTGCGAGACCGCGATGATCGCGATCGCGGCAGTCGTCGCCGCGACCGGCTCGAGCACGTGCGGCAGCGGGATCGCGCCGGTGAGCAGCGGCACGCTGCCGACCGGCACGGCGGCGCCGGCATCCGTCGGGGCGACCGCCACGGCGCGCGTCTCGTCGGGGCGGATCATCGCGATGCCGCCCAGGATGAGCGCTCCCCCGAGCAGCTGGATCGGGCCGAGCGCCTCGCCGAGCACGATCCAGCTCAGCGCGACCGCGAACACGACCTCGAGCAGGCCCAGGAACGACGCCGTGCGGGCGCCGAGACGCGAGCTGCCGACGATGCCCGCGACGTAGGCGAAGGCCGTCGAGACGACGCCGATCGCGATGACCGGCGCGAACCACGGCACGACCGCGCCGAGCAGGCGCACGTCGACCGCGGTCGTGTGCCAGGGCAGCACGCCCACCGCGGCGAGCGCCGCCGTGACGAGACCGCCGAGCAGGATCGTCGACGCGGCGAAGGCGACCGGCGGCACGCCGTCGTCGGCGACCGCGCCGAGCACGTAGTAGACCGCGACGCCCACGGCCGCGGTGATCGAGTAGAGCAGGCCGATCGGGTCGAGCGAGCCGAACGCGATGCCGCCGTCGCCGTCGGCGCCGATGACCAGCACGAGTCCGAGCAGCGCGAGACCCGAGCCGATGAGCACGATCGTGGCGGGGCGGCGGCGGGTGCGCATCCACATGAACAGCAGCAGCCCGATCGGCGCCAGGTACTCGATCAGCAGCGCCAGGCCGACGGGGATGCGCTGGATCGCCGCGAAGTAGCAGAGCTGTGTGCCCGTCACGGCGATCGTGCCGTAGAGCACGACGCGCAGTCGGGCGCCCCAGAGGGCCTGCAGCGCGCCGGGGGTGCGCAGCGCGAGGATGCCGGGGATCGCGAGCACGACGGCCGCGATCAGCAGGCGGGCGGCGCCCACGGCGGCGGGCGACCAGCCGGCCTCGAGCAGGGGTTTCGCGATCGTGCCGCTGGTCGAGAACGCCAGTGATGCCGAGATGGCGACGACAAGACCCGCACGGGTGCGGGCGCGGTCAGCGGACACGATTCCTCCGAATCGAAAGTAATGATCAACCACGCGTTATGCTCCTGACGATAGATCTCCGCCCCGTCAGGAGTCAAGATGCGTTTCACTGATGACACCGAAGACGCTCTCGGCTTCGTCGTCGCGCTCGTCAACACCGAGCCGCGCGCCTCCGCGTCGGGCGACGACGAGCTCTCGACCGTCGACCAGCTCGACTGGCTTCTCGAGGAGCACAGCTACTCCGGTCGGCGCGACGGCGACGAGACCGAGCTCGACGAGGTGCGCGCCGTGCGCACCCGTCTGCGCCGCTTCTGGACCCTCACCCGCGACGGCGCCGCGGCCCAGGTGAACCGCCTGCTGAAGGAGACCAAGGCCACGCCGCAGCTCGTGCGGCACGACCAGCTCGACTGGCACATCCACGCCACCGAGCCGGATGCGCCGCTCGCCCAGCGCATGGAGGTGGAGGCCGCGCTGGCCTTCGTCGACGTCATCCGCGGCAACGCCCTCGACCAGCTGCGCCGCTGCGAAGCCGACGGCTGCGACGGGGTGTTCGTCGACCTGTCGCGCAACGGCTCGAAGCGCTTCTGCAGCCTGCGCTGCGGCAACCGGATGAACGTCTCGGCCTATCGCGAGCGGCAGAGCGAGCAGGCGGAGGTCGCCGACGAGCCGACGCCGGAGCAGAGCGCGGGCTGACCCTGAGCGGGTCGCCGACTCGTGCGATCCGGTCCCGGATAGATTGGCGCCGAGCCGAAGGGGGAATCGATGTCGAGTCCCTATGAGCGCGGCTGGGTGCCGCCGCAGCAGCCCGCGTCGAGCACCCCCGCACCGGGAGCACCCGCGCCCGGCCCCGGCGTCCCCGTCGCTGCCGTCGCTGGCGTGGGCCCTGCCGCGGCCGCCGCGACCCCGCCTCTCCCCCTCTCCCCCGGCGAGCCCGGCGAGCCCGGCATCGTCGTCGAACACGTGGGCCGCGCGTTCGGCTCGGTGCACGCCGTCGTCGACGCCTCGATGGTCGCGCCGATGGGCCGCGTCACGGGCCTGATCGGGCCGAACGGCTCGGGCAAGACGACGCTCATGCTCATGCTGGCCTCGCTGCTCGCCCCGGACCGCGGCAGCATCCGCATCGCCGGCCACGACCCGGTTGCGGACCCCGCCGCCGTGCGCCGCCTGCTGGGGTGGATGCCCGACCAGCTCGGATCCTGGGCGACCCTGTCGGCGCGCACGGCCCTGACGCAGACCGGCCGCCTGTACGGGCTGCACAAGCTGCAGGCCGCCCACCGCGCCGCCGAGCTCATCCACCTCGTCGACCTCGGCGAGCTCGCGGACCGCCCGAGCCGCGTGCTCTCGCGCGGCCAGAAGCAGCGTCTGAGCCTCGCCCGCGCCCTGGTGCACGACCCGGCCGTGCTGCTGCTCGACGAGCCCGCATCCGGCCTCGACCCGGCCGCACGCGTCGCGCTGCGCCGCACCGTGCGCCGCCTCGCCGACGAGGGCCGCGCCGTGCTGGTGTCGAGCCACGTGCTCGCCGAGCTCGACGAGATGGCCGACACCGCCGTCTACCTCGAGCGCGGCGTCACGGCCGACGCCGCCCGCATCGCCGCGACCCGCGTCTCCGAGCGCGCGTGGCGCATCCGCACGGCCGACCTCGCGCGTGACAGCGACCGCCTGCGCGAGGCGCTGTTCCGCGCGGGGATCCCGTGGGAGCGCATCGAAGCCGACGCCGGCGGCATCCTCGTGCCCGTCGCGGGCGAGGCGCGCGCCGCCGAGCTGCTCACCCGCCTCGTCGGCGAGGGCATCGCGATCTCAGCATTCGCGCCCGCCGTCGGCGAGCTCGAGCACACCTTCCTCGACCTGAGCTCGGGCGGAGGCCCCGCATGATCCCCTTCGTCACCGGCGTGCGGGTGATCGCCGGCCTCGAGCTGCGGCAGCGCATCCGCGGCGTCGCCTGGTGGGTGCTGCTCGGCGTCTTCGGCCTGCTCGCCCTGGTCGTGACGCTGATCGTGCTCTGGGGCGTCGGCGGGCTCACCGACGGCTACCGCTCCGATCCCGTCGGCAACGCGGTGTTCTCGACGATCGTCTACTTCGTGCTGCTGCTCGGCACGCTCGTCGCGCCGGCGCTGAGCGGCAACGCGATCAACGGCGACCGCGAGGCGGGCACGCTCGCGACGACCCAGGTCACGCTCGTCAGCACGACGCAGCTGGTCATCGGCAAGTTCCTCGCCTCGTGGATCAGCACGCTCGCCTTCCTGGTGATCACGGCGCCACTGCTCATCCTCAGCCTGGCGATCGGCGGCACGACTCCGGGCATGGTCGCCGTCTCGCTGCTCGTGCTCGCGATCGAGCTCGGCGTGATCGCGGCGATCGGCACCGGCCTCAGCGGCCTCGTGCGGCGCCCGCTGTTCTCGGTCGCGATCACCTACCTGGTCGTCGCGATGCTCAGCCTCGGCACCCTCATCTCCTTCGGCCTCGGCACGCTCGTCGCGCAGGAGAAGTACGAGTACCGCGGCGCGAGCTACATCTACGACGACAGCACCGGCAACTCGGAGTGCGTCGTCGACGACACGACCACGACGAGCACGCGGGCGCGCCCCGACTACGTCTGGTGGATGCTCGCCGCCAACCCCTACGTCGTGATGGCGGATGCGGTGCCCACGCGCTACGGCAGCGGCGACGACCCGAACGACCTGTTCGGCTTCCTCAAGCTCACGGTGCGCCAGCTGCAGAAGGCGCCGGAGCCGATCGAGCAGCAGGACCCCTGCAACTACACCTCCGACCGCTACCCCTCGGGGCGCGAGGTGATCGACTCGACCGTGCCGAGCTGGTTCGTCGGGCTCGCGATCCACCTCGGCCTCGCGGCGCTGGCGCTGTTCGGCGCCGTGCGGGCGACGCGGGCGCCCGCCCACCGGCTCGCGGCGGGGTCGCGGATCGCCTGAGGCACGAGCCGTATTGCGGCGCGAGCCGAATCGCGGCGCGGGCCGCCGCTCAGGCGAGCGCGCGCTGCGCGGCGAAGAGCTCGCGCTGGATGTCGCCGAGCGACCGGGTCTCGTCGGGCGCGACCCAGCGGGCGAAGGCCATGCGGAACACCGAGATCGCCGCATCCGCCGCCAGCTCGGCGACCGGGTCGCCGATGCCGCGCTCGCGCAGGGCGACGGCGACCGCCTCAGCGAGCGTGTTCATCTTGAGCGACTCGCGCTCGCGCAGGGCGGGGTCGGCGTCGATCACGATCTGGCGGCGGCGCGACCAGGGGCGGCGCTCCTCGTCGAAGAACTGCTCGGCGCCGGCGACGCCGGCCTCGGCGAGGTCGCGGGCCGAGGCTCCGTCGGGCGCGGCGGCGATCGCGCCGGTGAAGGCGTCGACGAGCACCTCCTGCCCGCCGAAGATCACCTCGCGCTTGTCGGCGAAGTGGCGGTAGAACGTGCGCTCGGTCAGCTCGGCGCGGAGGGCGATGTCGGCGACCGTCGTCTGCTCGAAGCCGTTCTCGAGGAACAGGTCGAGGGCGGCGAGCTGCAGTCGCTCGCGTCCGCCCGGTTCCCATCGGCCCATGGGGGAATCCTACGTGATGTCACACTCTGACATCGACAGTGCTACCGTGATGTCACACCCTGACATCAACCCTCGCTGAGGCGGGGATGAAGGAGCACATCATGAAGGTCTTCGTCACCGGAGCATCCGGCTGGATCGGATCGGCCGTCGTGCCCGAGCTGCTCGCGGCGGGCCACGAGGTCACCGGACTCGCCCGCTCCGCCGACTCGGCCGAGCGCCTGCGCGCCGCCGGCGTCACGCCGCGCGAGGGCTCGCTCGACGACCCCGGCGCCCTGAGCGCCGCCGCCCACGACGCGGAGGCGGTCATCCACCTGGCCAACAAGCACGACTGGTCGAACATGGCCGAGTCGAACCGCGCCGAGCGCGCCGCCGTCGAGACCTTCGCCGCGGCACTCGAGGGCACCGGCAAGCCGTTCGTCTTCGCCTCGGGCGCCGCGTTCCAGCCGGGCACGATGGTCGTCGAGACCGACGTGAACCCCGCCAGCGGGCCCGAGTCGCCCCGCGGCGGCGCCGAGCGCTTCGCCTTCGACCGCGTCGAGCACGGACTGCACGCGATCGCGCTGCGCTTCGCCCCCACCGTGCACGGCGCGGGCGGCGAGCACGGCTTCATCCCGCAGATCGTGGCCGCAGCACGCCGCAACGGCGTCGCCGGCTACGTCGGCGACGGATCGAGCCGCTGGTCGGCCGTGCATCGTCGCGACGCGGGCGCGCTGGTCACGAAGGCTCTGGCGTCGGCTCCCGCGGGGACGGCCGTGCACGCCGTCGCCGAGGAGGGCATCGCGACGCGCGAGATCGCCGAGGCCATCGGCGTGGCGCTCGGCATCCCGACCCAGTCGGTCGCGGCCGACGACGCGCTGGAGCACTTCGGCTGGATCGGCATGTTCTGGCGCCTCGACATCCCCGCGTCGAGCGCCGTGACGCGCGAGCGCTTCGACTGGACGCCGACGAATCCGACCCTGCTCGAGGACATCGCGGCGGGCGCCTACACCGACGGCAGCCCGACCGACTGAGCAGCGGGGCAGCACAGGAAGGGCCGGTCGCGTCGCGCGACCGGCCCTTCCTGCGTGCGCGAGGCCCTAGCGGGCCGCAGCGGCGCGCGAGGCGCCGGCGCCGCGCTCCGGCGGGATACCGCGCACACGGCGGTGCACCTCGATCCGCTGCCGGAACTGATCGAGCGCCGCGACGAAGTTCCGATTCACGCGCTCCGTCTCGCCGGTCATCACCGCATCCACCTGCATGCCGTAGACGATCGCCATCATGACGCCCGCCTCCTGCTCGGCGTCGTGGTCGGTGAGGCCGAGCCCCTGCAGCGAGGCCACGGCGGCGGCGCGATACGAGGCATTGGCCGTGCGCACGATGTCCATCGACTCGGGTTCGAGCGCCTCGATCATCGCGGCCTCGATCTCCAGACGGCGCAGCTGGCGGTTGCGCTCGCTCTGCGACTGCTGCCAGTACGAGGCGAAGCCCTGCAGATAGCTCTCGAGCGAGGCGGTGGCCGGCGGATGCGCATCCAGCAGCTCTTGCTGGCGCCCCGTGATGGCGCGCACGATCTCGTGCAGCAGCTCGGCGCGGGTGCCGAAGTGGTACACGAGCGAGTAGGTGCTGACTCCCAGGGCGTCCGCGAGCGTGCGGAAGGTCATGCCCGAGAGGGAGCTGCCGAGCAGATGCTCGATGATCTGCTGCAGCAGCTCCTGTTTGCGGGTCGGGTCGGGTCGTCTCGGCATCGGCGTCTCCCTCGCGTGCTCAGACGATTGACAGCCTATTACTTGCACGAGCGTTTTGATTACGTTCGTTATGCGAATACACTGAGCGCGGTCGTGCGCGCCCTCGCGGTGGAGCCCGGACCGGTCCTTCGGCCCGGGCCATCTCCCCAACGCCGCGCCGGGAGCACACGACCACCGCGGAACGCGCAGGGGCGCGTCCGCGGGGCCGCGCGAGTCGTCGAGGGCACGCGCGTCTGCGTCGCAGCGTTGCCGGGTTCCCTTTTCGGGTGGGCACCCGGCCTGTGTGAGCGGCGGCACCGGGGGTGCTGCCGTGCTGCGAGGCGGGGTCCGCCATGCTTCGCGCTGGCGGGCCGTCCCGCCGCTCGCGCGGCGCCGACTCAGCCGCGCTCTGCCGCCTGGTCCGGGCTCCGCGGTCCGGCTCAGCCGGCCTCGGTCGCTCGCGCCGCCTCCGCCGCCCGGATGTCGTCCTTCAGCCCGCGGATCGCCCCACGCAGGGCGCGCTCGGCATCCAGTCCGCTCCCCCGTGCCACCGCGACGAGCTCGAGCAGCCGGCGGCCGAGCTCCTCCTCGTCGGCGGGCGCGTCGGCGGCGAGCGCGGCGGGCACCTCGATGACGTGCCCGACCTTGTCGGCGCGCCCGAGCAGCTTCGTCGTCAGCGCGAGCGAGGGCATCGCATCCGGAACGCCGTCGAGCACGCTCGTGCGCTGCGGCTTCTCCTGCGCCTTCCAGGCGTCCCAGTTCGACGCGACCGCGTCGGCCGTGTCGGCCACGACCTCGCCGTCGCCGAACACGTGCGGGTGCCGGCCGACCATCTTGGCGGTCATGTGCGCGGCGACGTCCTCGATCGTGAAGCGGCCCTCCTCGGCCGCGATGTCGGCGTGGAAGACCACCTGGTAGAGCACATCCCCCAGCTCCTCCACCATCTCGGCGTCGTCGCCCGACTCGATCGCCTCGACCAGCTCGGCGCTCTCCTCGACCAGGTACTGCACCAGGCTCGCGTGCGTCTGGTCGCGGTCCCAGGCGCATCCGCCCGGCGCGCGGAGCCGCTCGAGCACCGCGATGAGCTCGTCGAGACGGGGATGCGCGGCCACGGCCGCCACGAGATCCGACATGCCCCCCATCCTGCCGCGCCGTGCGCCGCCGGCGCCGTTGCGGCACGGTCGGCGGCGACGTGGCGCCCGTCGGGTGGTCAGTGGATGCGGCACCCACCTGCCACGATGAGCGCATGACACGACGACTCATCTCCAGCGGCTCCGAGTTCGAGGCGCAGATCGGATACTCGCGCGCCGTCGTCGACGGCGACTGGGTGTTCGTGTCGGGCACCACCGGCTACGACTACGCGACCGGCGAGATCTCGAGCGACCTGGGCGAGCAGACCGCGCAGGTGCTGCGCAACATCGGGGCGGCGCTGACCGAGGCGGGCGCCTCGTTCGCCGACGTCGTGCGCGTGCACTATCTGCTGACCGACGGGTCGCGCTTCTCGGAGTGCTGGCCCGCCCTGCGCGAGGTCTTCGGCGAGGTGCGCCCGGCCGCGACGATGATGCAGGTGCCGCTCATGGAGCCCGAGATGCTCATCGAGATCGAGGTCACGGCGCGCATCCGCGCCTAGCGGTTCGCCCCGGCTCAGGCGGGCTGCTGCACGTCGTCGCCGGACGGCGCCGTGGGCGCCTCGCGCTGGGCGACGGGCGTGCGCGGCATCGCGATCGCCGCGGCGAGGGTGAGCAGCGCGACCACGACGACCGCCACGAACACGGCCTGCGACCCGGCGATGACCGACGACGGCGTCTGGTCGCCCGCCGCATCCGTCTGGATGATGCCGTTCGCGATCGCGCCGAACACGGCCACGCCGACGGCGCTGCCCACACTGCGGGCGAACATGTTCAGCCCGGTGACGACGCCGCGCTCGCCCCAGGTCGCGGTCGCCTGAGCCGCGAGCAGCGACGGCGTGGCGATGAGTCCGCAGCCGAGGCCGGTGATGAACGCCGCGACGGCGACCATCGCCACGCTCGGTGTCGCGGCCGTGAGCATCAGCACCAGGGTTCCCGCGAGCATCCCGATCATGCCGATCAGCACGGTGCGCTTGAAGCCGAAGCGCAGGTAGAGCCGGCCCGACAGCGTCGCGGCGATCGGCCAGCCGAGCGTCAGCGCGGCGAGCGCCGCACCGGCCAGCAGCGGCGGGGTGCCGATCGCGCCCTCGAGATAGGTCGGCACATACGAGGTGAGGCCGAGCACGACGGCGCCGAGCGTGAGCGAGATCAGGTTGGTCGTGACGAGCAGTCGGCGGCCGAGCATCCGGAGCGGCAGGATCGGCTCGGCGGCGCGCGACTCGACGACGAGCGCGGCGGCGAGCAGCAGGGCTCCGAAACCGAAGACGAGGATGCTGGGCAGCGACGCCCAGGCCCAGGCCTGCCCGCCCTCGAGCACGCCCAGGATGAGCAGCGCGAGCGCGCCCGTCAGCAGCGCCGCCCCGAGGTAGTCGATGCGATGCTGCCGCTTCTCGACCTTCTCGTGGAAGTTGCGCAGCAGCAGCGCGCCGGCGAGAAGGCAGAGCGGCACGTTGACGAAGAAGATCCAGCGCCAGGCGTCGAGCTGGGCGAACACGCCGCCGAGCGCCGGGCCGACGACCGACGAGATCGCCCAGACGCTGGCCATGTAGCCCTGCGTCTTGGCGCGCTCGGCGAGCGTGTAGATGTCGCCCGCGATCGTCATCGACATCGGCTGGATCGCGCCGGCGCCAAGCCCCTGCACGGCGCGGAACGCGATCAGCGCGGGCATGCTCCAGGCCAGACCGCAGAGGATCGAGCCGAGCAGGAACAGCGCGATGCCGGCGAGCATGACCGGCTTGCGGCCGAAGGTATCGGCGAGCTTCGAGTAGACGGGCACGGCGACCGCCTGCGCGAGCAGGTAGATCGAGAACAGCCACGGGAACTGCGCGAAGCCGCCGAGCTCGTGCGTGATCGTCGGCACCGCCGTCGCCAGGATCGTCGAGTCGATCGCGATCAGGCCCGTCGACACCATGAGCGAGAGCAGGATCGGGCCGCGCTCCGAGCGCAGGCCGACGCCGGCGGAGGCGGTGCCCGCGCGGCCGCTCGACACCCCGCGGCTCATCGGCGGGGTCCGTTCGCGGGCGGGGTGGCGCATCCAGTCATCACCTCAAGTGAAGCCCGCACCGCCGACAGGCATTCCCCGCCGCCGGCATCCCGCGCGTCGAGCCGCACTCAGGCACGAGCCCTCGCAGCCCGGCAGGATGGACCCGATGGATGCTCTCGCCGCCGCCCGGCTCGCGCTGCTGCTGCTCGTGGTCGCCGTGCTCGTGTGGCGCGGGGTGCTCAAGGACCGGCAGGAGTACGCGCGCTTCCGCCGCCTGCACTCGACCGAGGCGCGGCAGAAGGTCTACCGCCGCTGGCTGCTCGAGGGATTCGGCGTGTTCGCGGGCCTGACGGCGCTCATCCTGCTCGCGGTCGGGTCGGAGGTGGGGCGGATGCTCGACGCGCTGCGCGCCGCTCCCCCGGTGTCGCTGCTGCTGCCGCGCCTCGACGGCGGGCTCGGTGCGGGTCTGGGCATCGGCCTCAGCGTCGCGTTCCTCGCGGGACTTCTGCTGCCGGCCGTGCTGCTGCGCGGCAAGGTCGACGAGATCCCGGCGATCGGCGACGTGCAGGCGCTGCTGCCGCGCAACCGCCGCGAGCTCGGCTGGGGCGCCGGGATGTCGATCAACGCGGGCGTGATGGAGGAGCTGCTGTTCCGGCTCGCCGTGCCGACGCTGCTCTTCGCCGTGCTCGTGGATGCGCTGGCCGGGTCGAGCGACGGCCCCGCCGCCCTGCTCGCCGCCGGGATCGCGATCGTGCTGTTCGGCGCCCTCCACGCCTACCAGGGCTGGCGCGGCGCGGTCATGGCGACCGTGCTCGGACTCGTGTTCTTCGGCCTGTATGCCGTGACCGGCATGATCTGGGTGCCGATCGTCGTGCACGCGCTGTTCGACCTGAGGTCGATGGTGCTGCTGCCGATCGCGATCGGCGGCGCCTGGCGCGCGCGCTGAACTCCGGTCAGCTCCGGTTCACGCCCGCGGCCACCACGGGGGCTGGATGACGTCGAGCACCTGCAGGAAGGTGTCGATGCTCCGCGGCTCGGGCAGGTCGAGCCAGACGGCGATCGCGCCGGCGGCGCCGTCGGCGTGGTGGCGATCCGACGAGGCCTGGATGTAGTCGTGGTCGGCGCCGGCGGGGACCGGTGCGTCGCCGACGCGGCCCTGCTCGCGCAGCAGGCGGATGCTGGTGAGGAAGTGGTCGCCGAGCATCCGGTGCAGGCTGCCGCCGCCGCTCGCCGGGCCGAGCCCGCGACGGTAGACGGCGGCGTGGTGATCGATGTGCTCGAGCACGGCGCGCGAGACGGCGTCGATGGCGTCGGCGGCGCTCGACTCGGGGTGGTCGCCGAGGGTGCGCTGGCGGGCCTCGTCGATCTCCGCGCCGAGGGCGTCGAGCAGCAGCTCGACCGGCGAGGCGGCGTGCTGGTAGAAGGTCGTGCGGTGCACGCCGGCGGCCGCGGCGATGTCGGTCGCCGTGACCTCGGCGATCGGGGTTTCGGCGGCGAGCTGGAGCACAGCGGCGCGGAGTGCGGCGCGGCTGCGGCGTTGACGTGCGTCCATCAGGGGAAAGGTACCGCCACGGCAGGGACGTGACGACACATCCGGCCGTTTTGGGGGCGGCGTGGCGAGACGCGTCGTCGGCGAAACGCGCACGGTCGGCGCCGCGCATCCGGTCACCGGGCCCCGCGCATCCATGCGAATGCATAAGCAAGGCATGCAACAGGCGTAAGATAACCGGTTGGCGGCGAACCCTCGCCGCCCGCACCGCCCAGCGCCTCCGCGGCCATCCGACCCTCTGACGCGGGCATCGAACATCCCGTCAGAGAAGGAACACATCATGGCCCAGTACGACGTCTCCGGACGCTCCGCCCTCGTCACCGGAGCCGGCTCCGGCATCGGCCGCGCCGTCGCGCACACCCTCGCCGCGAGCGGCGCCGCCGTGCTCGTCGCCGACCTGCGCGCCGAGTCGGCCGAGAAGGTCGTGGCCGAGATCACCGAGGCCGGTGGAACCGCCGCCGCGTTCGTCGGCGACATCTCCGACCCCGAGGTCGCCGAGAAGTCGGTCGCCGCGGCCGCCGCGCTCGCCCCGCTGGGCTTCGCCGTCAACAACGCCGGCATCGGCGGCGCCGCCGCCCCGATCGGCGAGTACCCGATCGACTCGTGGCAGAAGGTCATCGAGGTCAACCTCAACGCCGTGTTCTACGGCCTGCGCTTCCAGATCCCCGAGCTCGTCAAGAACGGCGGCGGCTCGATCATCAACATGGCCTCGGTGCTCGGGTCGGTCGGCATCCCGATGTCGGGCGCCTACGTCACCACCAAGCACGGCGTCGTCGGACTCACCAAGAACGCCGCCCTCGAGTACGGCGCGGCGAAGGTGCGCGTCAACGCCGTCGGCCCGGGCTTCATCCACACCCCGCTGGTGGATGCGAACCTCACCCCCGAGGCCCAGAAGGCGCTCGCCGACCAGCACGCCCTCGGCCGCCTCGGCCAGCCGGAGGAGGTCGCGTCGCTCGTCGCGTTCCTCGCTTCGGACGCCGCTTCGTTCATCACGGGCAGCTACCACCTGGTCGACGGCGGGTACGCGGCGCACTGACGCGGTGACACTGGGCATTGACCCACAGCACAACGGCTCGGCGCTGCGGCGTCGGGCCGTTGGTCTGTCCGGCCCGTTCGCCTGCCGGTCGCCGATTCAGGGGTTGATCGTCGTGAGGATGAACAGCGGGATGAACAGCAGCCAGAGGATCGCCGAGATCACCGGGATCGCGCGCAGCGCGCCGCGGCCCGCCTCGGGCGCGACCATCCGGCGGCCCTTGCCGTCGCTGAGCACGTCACGCGAGAGCAGGATGACGTCGAGCACGGCCCAGATTCCGAGGCCGCCGAGCGTGAGCAATTTGAGGGCTCCGCTGAACGGTCGGCCCAGGTAGAAGCGGTCGATGCCGAAGATGCCGAGCAGCCACGACAGCAGCCAGGCGGTGAAGAAGTTGGGCCCCTCGCCGGGCGCGGCCTGCGGGCGCAGCCGGTGCAGGGTCGCGTCGGGCGCGCCGTGGATGCCGGAGTCGCTGTAGGTCGCCGGACCGCCGGGTGCTCCGGGGCCGGTGGCGCCGTGGTTCGAGCCGCTCGCTCCGGTCGCTCCGTTCGCGCCCCAGCCGCCCTGCGACGGACCGGAGAAGCCCTGCGGAGCGAAGTTCTGCGGAGCCCCGTAGTGCGTCGCACCCGAAGGCGGCCCCGACGGCTGCGACGACGGATGCGAAGGCTGCGAGGGATGCGTGCTCGGCGGGAACGAGGGATGCGTCGCCGGGTTCGGCTGCGCGACGGGAGCCCCCGGCATCGACCCGCCGAGGGCCGATCCCCCGACGATCTGCGGCGACTGGCCGGCGCCGAAAGGGCCCGTCGCGAACGGCAGGGGTCCGGAGGGCGCGGGGCCGGACGGCGCACCCGTGTATTGCGTGCCGCCGCCGACTGACGGGCCGGAGCCCGGCATCCCGGTCGCCGGCATGTTCGTGGCAGGTCCACCGGCCGCCGGCATCGCCGTGCCCGGCATCGCCGTGCCCGGCATCCCCGTACCCGGGAGCCCGGTGCCCGTGTAATGCGTCGGCGGCAGCTGCCCGGTCGCCGAGGTGGCGCCGTACTGCGTGACCGGCGGGGCGAGGTAGGGCGAGGATCCTGCCGCGGGCACCTGGTGCAGCGGCTGCTCGGGGAACTGGGGATGCCCCGACAGGTTGGTCGCGGCGGTGCCGAAGCTGTTCTCGCGGTGGGCGCTGCGCTGGTGCTTCACGAAGTCGAGGGCCTGCGCGGCGGTGGGTCGCTTCGACGGCTCGACGGCGAGCATCGGGGTGATGAGCTGGATCTGCTGCTGATCGAGCCCGAGCAGGTAGGGCGGCTCGGTCGTGAGCACGCGGTGCAGGGCGGCGCCGAGCTTGCGGGCGTCGCCGGCGGGAACCTTCCACGGCGGACGTCCGATGCCGGCGAACACGAGCGTCGCGGCGGCGCTGAACAGGTCGGCGGCGAAGTGCAGGTCGGCGCCGTCGATGCGGCCGTCGACCTGCTCGGGCGAGCAGTATCCGGGGGTGCCGCCGCCGGCATCCCCGGGGTCGGAGATGGCGACGAACGAGGCGATGCCGAAGTCGACGAGCACCGAGCGTCCGTCTTGGCGCATCACGTTGGCGGGCTTGACGTCGAGGTGCACGGTGCCGGCGCGGTGGGTCGCGTCGAGGGCCGAGAGCAGGTCGTTGGCGAGCTGCCACCACTCCTCGCGGCCGAGGGGTCCGTGCTTGCGCACCTCGTCGCGCAGGTCGCCGCCGCGGATGAGCTCGGTCGCCAGCCAGAGCAGCGCCGAGCCGTCGTCGTTCTCTTCGATGCCACTGTCGATGAGCTTGACCGCGTAGGGGCTGTCGATGCGCTTGAGGATCGTGAACTCGTGCGCCAGGTCGAGCGGCGAGTCGGGGTCGCGCTTCATGACCTTGAGCGCGACCTCGAGGCGGGTGCCGTCGACGCGCAGGCGGCTGGCCTTGGCGACGTAGCCGAACGAGCCCTCGCCGAGCTTCTCGCCGAGTCGCCAGCCCGAGATGCGCGCGGGCATCTCGAAGCGGCGGCGTTCCATGCGGGATCTCCTGGCGTGGGGCGGGCTGGGCGGGCGGTGCTGGGCTGGCGGTGCTGGGCTGGGCTGGGGGGCGCGACCGGCGGTGGTGCTCGGTCGATCCGCGACGGGATGCTGCGTGCCGCGATCGTCGTGCTCACGTGGCGCCGAGCACGACTGAGGGAAGTTTACCGACGCGTGTCGCGCCGTGGGCGGCGTCAGGCCAGCAGGTTGAAACGGGCGTCTGGGGTGCCCTCCCACCGAGGGCGGCTCTTCCAGATCGCTTCGATACCGAGCTCCTGAAGTAGCTGGACGTACGCGTCGCCCACGGGCTCCGAGAACGCAGCAGTCAACGTCACCGGCTGGTCTCTGCGGAGGAAGTAGCGGTACTCGAACAGCTGACCGATCGCCTCCCGAACAGCGGCTCGCGCGTCACCATTGCGGACGACTTTGACCTCAATCATCCATCTGCGTTCCAACGCGAGGACCTCAAGATCGATCGGGTGGACGTTCGTCCCGGCCTCGTGGCCCCGCGCCTCAAGAATCTCGCCCAATTCTCGGACTATCGTCTCGTGACGCCGGCTCCGTGCTACTGCTTCTACCCCACGGATGCTCACCAGATAGTCCTCGTCCGACTTCGGGGCGAACGCGAGTTCGCTTGGAACGAGTGGGCGCGCTGGCAAAACAATTGATCCGGGATCGAGCTGCGCGTGGTTGGACCGCTCGATGCGAGCCCGGACATAGAGGCTCATGAATCGCGCTAGATCGCGTTCGAGCACCGAATCGTCGGGAAGCGCTCCGACCTCGTACGTCTTCGACACGATGCCGCCGGCCATGTAGGAGAGGGCTCGTTTGCCTCTGTCGCCGAGCTCGAACGAGTCCTGAAGGTCATCAACCGCAGAACCGAGCGCGCCGCGGAGGGTTGATGCATCCGAAAGAAGCCGTTCTCGTGCCACTGACCAACCCCTGTCGTCGCTCAGACGCGTGGCTCCTTGTCCGAGGAGCAGAGTGACCTGACGCAAGTCCGCGGAGAAGATGTAGACGACGTACATGCCGTCTTGAGGTGTCGATGTTTCATCTGGATCGAGCACCGCAAACCAAGGTGTGAGTGTCGCTCTTCCCTTCCCGCCGCCCGAGCGCACGATGTATCCGGCAGGCAGCAGCGGATCGAGCGTGTCTGGCGCCGTCGCGAGTATTCGATGGCCGTCGCTATCTAGGCGACGCTCGTAGGTCGCAGCGACAGCAGTAATGAAGTCGTAGAGAGCCATCAAGAGCAGCCAATAGAACTTCAGCTTTCGCGGGAAGCCCCCGACGTGGCCACAACTGCCTCTGCGCTGCGGCGCGCGCGACGGTCGAGAATCCACGCGCGCGCACCCGCGGCGACCGAGATGGTGATGACGACGCCGGCGACGACGTAAGCGATCGGACGCACGCTCGGATTGACGGCGGCGAAGTAGCCGATGACGGTGATCAGCACGCCCCAGCTGAGGGCGCCGACGATGTTGGCGGTGACGAAGCGCCAGTACTTCATGCCGCTGATGCCGGCGATCGGCGGGATGAACACGCGGCCCCAGGGGATATAGCGGCTGATGACGACCGACCACCAGCCGAAAAGCTCATAGAAGCGTTCGGCGCGACGGATGCCCGCTTGCACCCATCGTCCGTTGCGTTTGGTCAGGTACGGGCGGCCGAGGCGGCGTCCGAGCCAGAAGCCGACCTGGTCGCCGAGCACGGCGGCGATGCCGACGCCGGGGGCGAGGATCCAGATCGACAAGTCGTCGTGGGTTCCCGTGAGGATGCCGGCGCCGAACAGCAGCGAATCCCCCGTGATGAACGGGATGAACACGCCCACGAACAGCGCCGTGCCCGCGAACACGAGCCCCCACACGACGAGGTAGAACACGATCGGCCCCACGTCGCTGAGCAGATTCGCGAGCTCGTGGGCCATGGGGTCAAGGGTAGTGCGGGTGAGGTGAGCCTTGCCTCGCCCAGATCCTTGCTCACCACGTGTAGCTTTCGGATAGTCGGGGTTCGCTCGACAAACGAGTGGATAGGTAGAGGTACGTGGAGCCAGCTAACGACAACGAAGAATTCACCTTCAGTTGGCTCGCTCTGCAGCTGCTCGGTCGAGGGCTCTACTCGAACCCCTGGAGCGCTCTATCCGAACTCGTAGCAAACGGTCTCGATGCGGGAGCAACGACCGTCCACGTGCACATCGATGCGCGCGACAAGAAGAACGCCACCGTTGAGGTGATCGACGACGGCAGCGGAATGTCACGCACAGACATCAGTACCTACGTCAAGGTTGGACACAACAAGCGGCGAGATCCGAACCCCAGTGACCTCACGGACGACCGGCCGAAGGGGAGAAAAGGCATCGGCAAGCTCGCCGCGCTCTTCCTATCGCCGCATTTCTTCCTGTCAACCAAACACGTGGAGGGCACCTCCAATTGGGAACTTGATGCCCGCGACGGCGTGGTGCAAGAGGACGATCATCCGAAACTGTTGGCGGTTGCGGAAGTTCCGATCACCGACAACCTCCAGCTATGGGACTCGATCGAGACCGGAACGCGGCTCGTCATTCTTGGAGTTGATCTCAACGGGTTCGGGACACAAGCGCTAAGCGCACTCGACACCCGCCTTGCCAATCAATTCCTACTACCCGAGAGCGCAAACCCGCGGATCATGCTTCGAGTCGTCACCTCTAGCGGTGCAGCTCCATTAGATTTCACTCAAGTTCAGAAGAGCGTTGCTTTCGGGAACCTTGCAAGCATCATCGAGTCCTTTCCTGACCCGACGTTCAAACCGGTCGACCTGGAGTCAACGCTCGAGCCGCTGGAAGTTCCCGCCCCAGGTCTAACGAGCAAAATCTACCAGCACCACCCCACTCGACGACCCATCTCTTTGAATCCAGAACACGACGAAGCATGGGATGAGATCGACGATGTAGTCGACCGAGACGCCTCGACCTACGCCGGAATTCCGTACCGGCTGACCGGATGGATTGGGGTTCACGCGACAATCGACAACGAAGCTGCGAAAAATAATGACGAGCGCTTCACAAAGAACCGATACTATAACCCAGCCCAGATTCGGGTCTACGTTCGAGGAAAGCTCGCCAGCGACAGGCTATTGTCGCAGCTCGGATTGACGGGAACCTACGCAAACTACATCGAGGGAGAGATCACTTTCGACATTCTCGACGACGATAACCTGCGCGACATAGCAACTTCGAATCGGCAGGACTTCGACGAAACCGACAACCGAGTGACACTGCTTCGTGCCCTGGTTCGCCCGCTTGTCCGCGGTCTGATCGAGGATCGGATGGAACTCGCGAGCACGATCACTTCTCTATCTAAGGCCGAGAAGGAGCGCCGCGACAGCGCAGGCAAGCAAGCCTTCACTCAACAACTTCGCGCCGACCTAGATAGCCACGCCGAAATTCCCCAGAGCTCGCGCGACGAGCTCCACATGGTCATCACGAACAAGATTCAAGGCGAGGTAAAACCCAAACAGTCCTTCCGGCTATTCATCTCCCACTCTCGAGCCGACGCGCCCTTCGCGGTATTCATCGACGAACTCTTGCGTTCGCACGGTGCGCGCCCGGAGGAGATCTTCTTCACTTCGAGACTGGGCGCGACCGAAGTCCTGTTGGACGATCGAGCACTCAATGAAGTGGTAAAACGTAACATCACGGACGACAACACCCTTATTTTCTACCTTACGAGCAAGAACTTCCTCGCGAGTCAATATTGCCTCTTTGAAGGTGGTGCGGGTTGGGCGACGCGCTCGGTAAGCGAGTACTTGAAGCTCAACCTCGAATACTCTTCTATCCCTAAATGGCTCACCAATGGCCGCGGAGAGGCCCAGCTCCTTCTCCCTGACGATACGATCGATCTGACGCCCGAACTCCACAACTATCTCGTGGACGGAATCCTAAATCCCATGGTTCGACACCTGAACCTAGGTCGCGAAATATCTGGCACCGAACTAGTAACCGAGTTTCGGGCCGCGGTGTATCCCCTATCAAACGCCATGAAGCAGGCAGGAACAGCGCCGAGCGACTATTTCGATCCCGATATCGTCGAAATGTGGAAAACGGGTGTGGCTGACGAGATTTCGGACTACGTTACCCGCTACCTGGCCCCGGCCCCTTCAGACCTCCGAATAGCAGAGCTCGAGGAGCAAATCGCTAGTCTCAAGAAGGCCGGCGAAGATGGCGGCTCAGCCGGCTAATGCCCACGTGTCTTGTGGAGAGTCGTCGGCAGCCGACTCCAACACAGGCACAAGATAGTTCCGCGCCAACCACTCCACTACGGGGGCGCATACTGCGTCGCCGAAACCCGAATAGGCATGATGGTCGCTTATTCCACTAAGCGAGGCCGAGGGTGCGCCCATCAGAGATGCGTACTCCATTGGTGTCATCCACCTCACGCGGCATGTTCCGTGCCCAACCTCTACGACCGCCTGCTTCGATGATCCCCCGCTGGACGTACGAAGGCAGCCGGCTACTTCATCCGACCGAACTTCCCAGCGCGGAACCCCGTCGCGCATCCGACGGTAGGCGGTGCGGTAAGAATAGCTCGTACCAGCCAGAAGAGCGTCGAACCTCGCTCGCTGGGCACGCGAGAGCGATTCGATAAAGACAGCGACACGCTCTCGAGCCCACCAGCGATCATCGCCATCGCCGACCTGTTCCAAGATTTCCGCCAGGCCAGTAGTGCGTAGTGGCGGCAGCTCAGGCAGCCCCATCCGGTGAGTTCTCAGGCTCGGGTCTGCATAAATTGGGTCTAGCCACTTTGGCCTGATCGAGCCAGCTTTCCCGTCATCGAGGACGGCACCGGAAACTCCTACGAGGAAAAGACGGGGTCGGGACTGCGGCAAAAAGTGCCGCGCGTCAATACTCAGTATGTCAACAGAGTAGCCCAGCCCGTTGAGCGACCGGATTGCACTCGCAATGTCGCGTCCCGAATGACTAGTTGCGAACGCGGTAACATTTTCCAGCGCGATCAGTCTCGGCCGACTATCGCCGAGCGCACTTAGGGCCTTGATGAAATGCCAAAAGGTCGAACTCGCTGCTCCTTTATGCAAGCCAGCTCTCGTGCCTGCAATCGAGAGGTCAGTGCACGGGAAAGACGCCCATGCCAGATCCGAATCATAGGGGAGATCTGACGAGGAAAGCTTTCCCAGATCGCCGACGATATACCGATGACCTCGAATTTTCCCGTTCAAACGTCGAAACAAGTCGTGCTTTGCCTTGGCGATATCGTTCGACCACGTGACCTCTAGGCCGGCCGCCCTCAGCCCGGTTCCCGCCAACCCAATCCCCGCGAAGAATTCGGCTACGCGCCAGGGTGCGCGAGATCGGTTAGTCATTGTTCCGGGCTCCGTCTGTACTCACGAGACACAGGTGACCGAAAAGGTCGAGTCATCTTGTTCCTATTGTTATCGATGATCTGTCAGTTGGCAGGTGCAACGCGCGCGTTCGGGCACCCGGCGATCCGGTCGTCTCAAATCAGAACGGCACGCGTCGTCCGGAGAAGGACGCGTCCTCGATCCATGGACCTGCTTCGCCTTAGAACTCGCTTGGCCCAGTACGCCTGCGCACCGCGGTCGTCCGCCTGGGAATGCCGCAGCTTCGGCCGCCTACTACCCACGCTCATGGCGATGTGACATCACCGTCCTTCGGCGGGAAGATCGCCCCGAGCAGCGTTCCGACCCACGACACGAGCTCCGCATCGACGGCCTCGGGGGGCATGGGCACCGAGAGCGCCTGCTGGGCGGCGAAGATGCGCGAGCCCGGGTACATGCGCTGGAGGCGCACCTGCAGCGAGTCCGGCAGCGAGGCGGGGGCGACGCGCAGATTGCCGCCCATGGCGACGACGTCCGAGAGTCCGGCCTTCTGGGCGGTGCGCCGCAGGCGCGAGACGGCGACGAGGGTCTGCACGACCGGCGGCAGCTCGCCGTAGCGGTCGGTGAGCTCCTCGACGACGGTGTCGAGCGCGTCGTCGGGTGAGGCCGGCGCCGAGGCGGTCGACAGCTTCTGGTAGGCCTCGAGGCGCAGGCGCTCGCTCTCGACGTAGGTCTCGGGGATGTGCGCATCCACCGGCAGCTCGAGGCGCAGCTCGGTCTGGCCCTCGGCCACGTCGCCGCGGAACGTCGACACGGCCTCGCCGATCATGCGCAGGTACAGGTCGAAGCCGACGCCCGCGATGTGACCCGACTGCTCGCCGCCGAGCAGGTTGCCGGCACCGCGCATCTCGAGGTCCTTCAGGGCGATCTGCATGCCGCCGCCGAGCTCGTTGTTCGCCGCGATCGTCTCGAGGCGGTCCTGCGCGGTCTCGCTCAGCGGCTTTGTCTCGTCGTAGAGGAAGTAGGCGTAGGCGCGCTCGCGTCCGCGACCCACGCGCCCGCGGATCTGGTGCAGCTGCGACAGGCCGTACTTGTCGGCCTTGTCGATGATCAGGGTGTTCGCGTTGGCGATGTCGATGCCGGTCTCGATGATCGTCGTCGTGACGAGCACGTCGTACTTGCGCTCCCAGAAGTCGACGATCACCTGCTCGAGCTGGCTCTCGCTCATCTGCCCGTGCGCGACGCCGATGCGCGCCTCGGGCACCAGCTCGGCGATCTTCGCCGCCTGGCCGGTGATCGACTTCACCCGGTTGTGCACGTAGAAGACCTGGCCCTCGCGCAGCATCTCGCGGCGGATCGCCGCCGCCACCTGCCGGTCGCTGTAGGCGCCGACGTAGGTGAGGATCGGGTGTCGGTCCTCCGGCGGGGTCGCCAGGGTCGACATCTCGCGGATGCCGGTGACCGCCATCTCGAGGGTGCGCGGGATGGGCGTCGCGCTCATGGCGAGGATGTCGACGTTCGTCTTGAGCTTCTTGAGCGCATCCTTGTGCTCGACGCCGAAGCGCTGCTCCTCGTCGATGATGACGAGCCCGAGGTCTTTGAACTTCACGCTCTCACCGAGGATGCGATGGGTGCCGATCACGACATCCACCTCGCCGGTGAGCAGACCGTCGATGGTCTCCTTCGTCTCCTTCTCGGTCTGGAAGCGGCTGAGCGCCCGCAGATGCACCGGGAAGCCGGCGAAGCGCTCGGCGAAGGTCTCCATGTGCTGACGCACCAGCAGCGTCGTCGGCACGAGCATCGCGACCTGCTTGCCGTCCTGCACCGCCTTGAACGCCGCGCGGATGGCGATCTCGGTCTTGCCGTAGCCGACGTCGCCCGAGATGAGGCGGTCCATCGGGATCTCGCGGCGCATGTCGGCCTTGACCTCGTCGATCACGTTCAGCTGGTCGGGCGTCTCCATGTAGGGGAACGCCTCCTCCAGCTCGTGCTGCCACGGGGTGTCGGGGCCGAAGGCGAAGCCCTTGGATGCCATGCGGGCGCTGTAGAGCTTCACCAGCTCGACGGCGATGTCGCGCACCGCCCTGCGCGCCTTGCCCTTGGCGGCGGCCCAGTCGGAGCCGCCCATCTTGCTCAGCGCCGGCGCCTCGCCGCCGACGTAGCGGGTCAGCTGGTCGAGCTGATCGGTGGGCACGCTGAGGCGGTCGCCGGGATGCCCGCGCTTCGACGGCGCGTACTCGATCACGAGGTACTCGCGCTTCACCTTCGCGTTCGTGACGCTCGTGCCGAGCGGCCCGCGCGGCGTGCGCACGCCGCTCGCGACCTCGCGCTGGATCAGCTCGACGAAGCGGCCGATGCCGTGCGTCTCGTGCACGACGTAGTCGCCCGGCTTCAGCTGCAGCGGGTCGACGACGGCCTTGCGGCGCGTCGCCAGCTTGCGCGGACGCCCCGAGTCGATTCCGACCGCGCGCCCGTAGAACTCGGCCTCGCCGATCACCGCGAACTTCGCGTCGGACAGCTGGAACCCCGCCTCGACCGAGCCGCGCACCAGCTGGGCGACGCCCGCCTCGGCGTCGGGATCGACGGCATCCAGGATGCGCGCGGCCGCGCCCGCCTCGCCCAGCACATCCGCGGCGCGCTCGAGCAGGCCCTGCCCGCCCGCGACGATCACGACGCGCCAGCCGTCGCGCAGCAGGGCGGCGACGTGCTCGACGGCACCGGTGGCCTGGCCCGCGAAGCTCGGCACGGCATCCGCGGCGATGCGCACGACCTCGTCGTCGTTTGCATCGAAGGGGCTCACGGTGAGCCAGGTGCGGTGCGGGCCCGCGGCATCCCGCAGCCCGGCGACGGTGAGGAAGCTGCCCGACGCCAGGTCGTCGCGGAACGCGCGGCCCAGGTCGATCGGCGCCTCAGCGCCGGCGGTCGCGGCGTTCCAGGCGGCGTCGAGGAACTCCTTGTCGGTCTCGCGCAGGTCCTTCGCGCGGCTCGCGATGCGCTCGGGCGACAGCACCGCGACGGTCGCGTCGGCCGGCAGGTAGTCGGTGAGCGGCACGAGCTTCGGCAGCAGCACGGGTGCGAGCGCCTCCATGCCCTCGGCCGGGATGCCCTCCCCCAGCTTCGACAGGATCGGCGCCAGCGTCGGGAACTCGTGCTCCAGCTCGCGCGCCCGCTGCCGCACGTCATCGGTCAGCAGCAGCTCGCGGCCGGCGCCGAGCTCGACGCGGGCGACGTCGCCCGGCAGCGAACGCTGGTCGGCGACGGAGAACAGGCGCAGCGCATCCACCTCGTCACCGAAGAACTCGGCGCGCAGCGGGTGGTCGGCGTCGGGCGGGAACACGTCGAGGATGCCGCCGCGCACCGCGAACTCGCCGCGGCGGGTGACCATGTCGACACGGCTGTAGGCCAGCTCGACGAGCTGCGTCGCCAGGCGGCTCAGCTCGAAGCCGCGGGCGCCGGGCTCGAGCACGATCGGCTCGAGCACGTCGAGGCCGGGCGCGAGCGGCTGCAGCGCGGCGCGCACGCTCGCGACCAGGATCAGGTGGTTCGCGCGATCCCAGCGGTGGATGCGACGCAGCGAGTTGAGCCGGATGCCGACGGTCTCGGCGCTCGGGCTGAGGCGCTCGTGCGGCAGCGTTTCCCACGCGGGGAACGGGAGGATCTCGGCGTCGGGCAGGTAGCTCGCGAGGGCGGCGCGCAGCTGCTCGGACTCGCGGCTCGTGGCGGTGACGGCGAGGAGGGCGCGGCCGGTGTTGCTGCCGGACGTGCCGCCGCCGGCCTCAGCGGCCTCGGCTGCCAGCTTGTCGAGGATGCCCCCGAGCACCGGAGCGCGGAGCCCGTCGACCAGCGACAGATCGGCATCCGACTCCGGGTATGCCGAACCGCGGGCGCGTTGAAGCGCCGGAATCACACCGTGCAGACCCACTCGCTCAAGCTTAGGTGCCACCCCTGACACGCGCGTGCGTCGTGTCAGGGGTGCAGCCGTGCCGCCGTGGCGCCGACGCGGTGCCCACGCCGCGCGAGCGAGGCACCTGTGCGGTGCCCGCGCCGAGCAAGGGTTGCCAGTCGACTTTCACCCTCCCTGCGCTCGGTGCCGCGGAGCTCAGTGCACGCAATTCAGCACGAACGACGCACCGCGACCGACGCGGGCCGAACGACGCGATCCGTGCTGAATTGCATAGGCAGCCCCGTGATCGGGCATGACGCAACTCAGCATGGATCGCACGGGATGGCCGGCGTCGGACGCGTCGGCGAATCCCTGCTGAGTTGGGTCACGAGGGGCGGGCGATCACGCAGCTGAAGCGCACGCGCGGCGTCGAGCAACCGGCGTGAGCCAAGGCTCGGCAGGCACGCGGGCGGGCCGACGGGCCAACGGGCGGGCCGACGGGCAGGCGGGCAGGCAGGCGGGCCGACGGAAGCGCCGGCGACAGCCGGAGCCGCGCTTCAGGCGCCGATCAGGCGCGCGGCGCGTGCCAGCGCTGCTGCGCGGCGAGGAGGCCGTCGTCGACCAGCTGCTCCGTGGCATCCACGGCGTCAGTGAGCAGCGACGGCAGAGCAGCGCGTTCGGTCGACGCGAAGGGCTTGAGCACGAAGTCGGCCGAGTCCTGCCGACCCGGCGGGCGGCCGATGCCGAGGCGCACGCGCAGGAACTCGGGGGTTCCGAGAGCGCTGATGATGTCGCGCAGGCCGTTGTGTCCGCCGTGACCGCCGCCCTGCTTGAGGCGCACGGTGTCGAACGGCAGATCGAGCTCGTCGTGCAGCACGACGACGCGCTCGGCGGGCAGCGAGTAGAACTTCGCCAGCTGCGAGACCGGCCCGCCCGAGTTGTTCATGAAGCTCAGCGGCTTGGCCACGATGAGCTTGGCGGCGCCGGGGTGGATCCAGCCCTCGGCGACCACGCTGTTGGTCTTGTGGCGCGAGAACTTCGCGCCGAGGCGATCGGCGAGCTCGTCGACCGCCATCTGACCCACATTGTGACGCGTGGCCGCGTAGGCGGGCCCGGGGTTGCCGAGCCCGACCACGAGCCACGCGTCACTCATGCGGTGTCAGTTCGAGAGAACAGAGCAGAGGATGCGCCCGGGCCGGAGCCCGGGCGGAGCATCCGTCTTACTCGCTGTCGCCCGACTCGGCCTCGGCGTCGCCCTCAGCGGCGTCGCCCTCGGCGGCCTCGTCACCCTCGGTCTCCTCGCCCTCCTCGGGCAGGTCGACGACGGCCGGCACGGTGATGTTGACGACCAGGGCCTCCGGGTCGGTCAGCAGGGTGGCACCCGACGGGAGCACGACGTCCTTCGCGAGGATCTGCGTGCCCTCCTCGAGGCCCTCCGCGCTGACGTGCAGGTTCTCGGGGATGTGCGTCGCCTCGACCTCGACCGACAGGGTCGTGGCGTCGAGCGCGATGATCGTGCCGGGAGCCGACTCGCCGTCGACGTGCACGGGCACATCCACGGTGACCTTCTCGCCGCGGCGCACGACGATGAGGTCGACGTGCTCGATGATCTGGCGCACCGGGTCCTTCTGCACGTCCTTGACCAGGGCCAGCTGGCTCTCGCCGGCGATCTGCAGGTCGAGGATCGCGTTGGCCTTGCGCAGGATGAGCATGGTCTCGTGACCGGGCAGGGTCAGGTGGCGCGGCTCGGTGCCGTGGCCGTAGAGCACGGCGGGGATCTTGTCGTTCGCGCGGATGCGGCGGGCAGCACCCTTGCCGAACTCGGTGCGCTCGTCGGCGACCAGCTTGTTGTCGTCAGCAGCCATGGCTGAGGTTCTCCTTCGCGGGCTCTCGCCCGTCTTCGTGTGCGGTTTCTACTCGAACGCAGGACAGCGTGAGGAAGAACACAGCGGGACGCGCCCGGGGCCTTGCTCACCGCGTCGATCACGGATGCGGGCGGTGCGCGCATCCCTCGCCGAGGTCTCGCAGAAGTGTACCGGGGTGCGGCGTCTACCGCGAACCGGGTGCCTGATACCCCGGACTCGTCGGCGGATCGCTGGGGAGCACGACGGTCGGCGAGGTGCGGTCGACACCGTCGGCGGCGCCACCCCCGTCGACCGGGGTGTAGCCCGGCGTGACCCACGGGCGGCCCGGCTCGTCGCCCTCGGCCCCGGGATGCGGCGCGACCCAGTTGCTGCGTCGGGCGCCGACGCGCCCCGCGATGCGCGCCCCGATCCCTGCGCCGAGAAGCGTCGCCCCGAGGAGAGCGAAGCCGCCGACGGTGCCCAGCACCGTGATGCCCTGGATGACGTCGGGACCGATGCCGGCGCGATTCACCACGGCGAGCGCGGCGCGCGGCACGAAAAGGGTGGCGAGGCCGCCGCCGAGCACGAGCAGTCCGCCGACGATCGCGGCCATCGACGACCAGCGCGCCGCGAACACCACGACGAGCAGGAGCACGACGCCCGCGCCCAGCAGCGCGAGACCGACCGGATCGACCCCGCGCAGTGCGGTGATCAGGTAGCGGTAGTTGAGGAAGCCGCCGACGGCGATCATCGCGACGGCGGGAACAGCGACCACCAGGCCGACCAGCAGCGAGACGACGCGCGCGGCCGCGCGCGACGCGACCTGTCCGCGGCGACGCGCCGCCGCGAGGATGCCGAGCAGCACGTTGGCGAGGCCGATCGCGAGCACGACGCCGCTCGGCAGCACGAGATAGAGGCCGTTCGTCAGGTCGGGCAGCACACGGTAGAGCTCACGCAGGCCCGTGTAGACCGGACTGGCGGATCCCGCATCCGAGCGTGCGCTCAGCGTCGGCGGCAGCAGGGTGCCGAGCGCGCCCACGATCACCTGCACGGCTCCGACGACGAGCACGCCGAGCGATGACCACCCGGCCGTCGCCGAGGCGACGACGACCAGCAGCGCACCGACGATCAGCAGGCCCATGGCGATGGCGACCGGCACGACGGTATCGGGGTTCTCCAGCCCGACGCGGCCGAAGTTCAGCGAATAGAGGCGATAGAGCACGCCGCCCTGGCTCAGCACGAGCAGGCCGCCCGCGAGCGAGGCGACCACGGCGACGATCAGCGAGACGAGTCGGGCCATGCGGTCACGGTAGCGGGGATGCACCCCGTTCGGGGGTCAGATCTGCCACGATGTGGAGAACGGGATTCCGCGAGACGCACCGCGCCGACCGCCGAGACGCCCACCGGGACGCCCGCCGAGACGCCCACCGGGACGCCCGCCGATCAGACCCGATTGCCGCGTCGCAAAGTCGCCATGGACTTTCGGACATGTTTTTGAAACGATGATCGCGCGGTGTCGAGGGCGAGACCGCACGAGAGTCGATCCCCCGCGGCATCACCGGCCGCGCATCCCGACCCCCGTCGCCGCCCCGTCGCCGCACTGCGCTCGACGACGAGCGCAGGTCACGACGAGGGAGACGCCCGTGAGACGTACTGCACCCCATCCGACCGACACGGCCCGGCTCAGGCCGGCACCGGGAGCGGGCCGAGCCGGAAAGCGGGCGCTCGGCGCGCTCGTGACCGCCGGACTCGCCGTCGGACTGATCGGCCTGCCGGCCATCGCCGCCGACGCGGCGCCGACCAAGACCTGGAGCGGCATCACCCCGCCGCTCAGCACGCCCTGGACCGCCGATGTCGGCCCCGACAACGCCCTGCCCGACTACCCGCGCCCGCAGCTCGCACGCCCCACGGCCGCGAACCCCGAGTGGGTCAACCTCAACGGGCTGTGGCAGTACGCCGGAACCGACGGCTGGAGCGCCCCGCCGATCGGCAAGGACCTCGCCGGGCAGATCCTCGTGCCCTATCCGACCGAGTCGTCGCTCTCGGGCGTGCAGAAGCACAGCGAGTTCATGTTCTACCGCCGCACGGTCGACGTTCCCGCCGACTTCACGAAGGGCGGCAAGCACGTCAACATCAACTTCGGCGCGGTGAACTACGACGCCACCGTCTACGTGAACGGCAAGCAGGTCGGCCGTCACCTCGGCGGCTACGACGCCTTCACGATCGACGTGACCAGCGCGCTCAAGAAGAGCGGACCGCAGGAGATCGTCGTGGCGGTGCACTCCCCCGTGGACGCGGCGAACATCCCCATCGGAAAGCAGCGCCTCGACCCGAGCGGCATCTTCTACACCGCCGCCTCGGGCATCTGGCAGACCGTGTGGATGGAGTCGGTGCAGCCGGCGAGCATCGCCAGCTTCACCGCCACCCCCGACGTCGACACCTCGTCGTTCGCGATCTCGGCAGGCTTCTCCGGCGACGTCGCCGGCGGCAGCCTCAAGGTGGATGTGCTCGCTGACGGCAAGAAGGTCGCCAGCGCGACCGGCGCCGCCGGCGGGCCCATGACCGTGTCGATCCCGAACGCGCGACTCTGGTCGCCCGACGACCCGTTCCTCTACACGTTCCAGGCCAAGCTGACCGTGAACGGCAAGAGCGACAAGGTCGAGAGCTACGCGGGACTCCGTGAGATCGCGGTCGAGAACGTCAACGGCAAGCAGCGCATCACGCTGAACCACAAGGCCACGTTCCTGCTGTCGACGCTCGACCAGGGCTACTGGCCCGACGGCATCTACACGGCGCCGACCGACGACGCGCTGAAGTTCGACATCCAGAAGACCAAGGACCTCGGCTTCAACACGATCCGCAAGCACATCAAGGTCGAGCCGGCCCGCTGGTACTACTGGGCCGACAAGCTCGGACTCATGGTCTGGCAGGACTCGCCCGCGCTGCCCACGGGTCGCAACGGCAACCTCAGCGACGGCGACAAGGCCAACTTCCGCGCCGAGACCGCCGCGATGGTGAATCAGCTGAAGAACGTCACCTCGATCATCGGCTGGATCCCCTTCAACGAGGGCTGGGGACAATGGAGTGTGCAGGCCGCCTCGGAGGTCGGCGCGCAGGTGAAGGCGCAGGACCCGTCGCGACTGGTCAACGACCGCTCGGGCGCGAACTGCTGCGACACCCCCGGTGATCCGGGCACGGGCGACATCATCGACTGGCACCAGTACCAGGGACCCGCTCTGCCCGCGCCCGACGCGACGCGCGCATCCATCGACGGCGAGCACGGCGGTCTCACGCTGACCGTCGAGGGCCACACCTGGCCCGGCGCGCCGATCAACCCCTACGGCTCGGTCAAGGACAAGAAGGAGCTCAACGACAAGTACGTCGCCAACACGGCCGTGCTGCGCGACCAGGGTGCTCCGTATGGGCTCTCGGGCGCCGTCTACACCCAGATCACGGATGTCGAGGGCGAGCAGAACGGCTTCTTCACCTACGACCGCAAGGTCGAGAAGGTGAACGAGGCCCGGGTGCGCGCCATCAACCTCGCGGTGATCGCGGCGGGCGACAAGACCCCGCCGGCTCCCCCGACCGGCACCCCCGGACTCGCCGGCGTCGGCGCGTGGGGCTTCGACGAGGCCACGGGCACGACGGCCGCCGACGCGGTGGGCAAGAACCCGCTCACACTGCACGGCGAGCCCGCCCGGGTGCCGGCGCGCGACGGGGCCGAAGGCACCGCGCTGCAGCTCGACGGATCGACCCAGTGGGCCGACTCGGCGAAGACCGTGCTCAAGACCAGCGACCGCAACTACTCGGTGGGCGCGTGGGTCAAGTTCGACCAGGTCGGGGATGCGTTCCAGACCGTCGTGAGCGAAGACGGCGCCACGCAGAGCTCGTTCTTCCTGCAGTACTCCGGTGCTGACAAGAAGCTCGCGTTCTCGTTCGCGGGGGCTCGCGCCCTGGCGACCGGCGTGACCGTCGAGCCGGGCCGCTGGTACCACCTGGTCGGCGTGCGCGACATCACTGCGTCGAAGCTGACGATCTACGTCGACGGCGCCGCGGCCGGCTCGGTGTCGGTGCTCGGCAACAGCGAGACCGCCACCGGCGGGCTGCAGGTCGGACGCGGCAAGTACGACGGCAAGCCCGTCGACTACCTCGACGGCGCGGTCGACGGGGTGCGGGTCTTCGACCGCGCGCTCTCGGCCGACGAGGTGACGCAGCTGTTCAGCACGGGAGGCTGAGCGGGGCTGCGCCTTTGCGGCGCTGACAAGCGGGGTCGTGGCCGAGAGGCTGCGGCCCCGCTTCGCCGTCGGCGTCGACAGGATCGCGCGGCGATCCTGGCTTCGCCGCGAAATATCGCGCGGCGCTCTCAAGATCGCCGCGCGATCCTGCGAAGACAGCTCAGTAGAACTCGTGCGTGTTGACGACGTTGAGCTGCGGCTCGCCGTCGAGCAGGCGGCGCGCGTTCTCGGCGAAGAGCTCGGTGATCAGGCGGGGCTCGTGCTCGCTGATCGCGGCCGTGTGCGGGGCGATCACGACGTTCGGCAGATCCCACAGCGGGCTGGATGCGGGCAGCGGCTCGGTCGCGGTCACGTCGAGCACCGCCGACCCCACGTGCCCCGACTGCAGCAGCTCGATCAGCGCCGGCTCGTCGACCGTGGTGCCGCGACCCACGTTGACCACGGTGATCCCCGGCTTCGCCGCCTCGAGCGCGGAGCGGCTGAGCATGCCCGCGGTCTGCTCGGTTCCGGGCAGGGCGAGCACCACCGCATCCACCTCGCCGAGCACCGCGCCGAGGTTCTCGACCGGCTCGATGCGGCTGACGCCGGGCGCGTCGACCTCGCGGCGGTGCACGCCGATCACGGTCATGCCGAGGCCGCTGAGCAGCTCGGCGGTGCGGCGTCCGATCGCGCCGAGGCCGACCACGGCGACGCGGGTCTCGGCGTTGAGGCCCATGGGCTGACGCCCGGCCCACTCGTGGCGGATCTGCGCGACGCGCAGGCGGCCGAGCTGCTTGGTTCCGGCGAGCACGCCGAACAGCGCGAACTCGGCGAGCGGCTGCGCGTGCACGCCGGCCGAGGTCGTGAACGCGACCCGCTCGAGCGCCGCGTCGTCGAGCTTCGCGGCCTTCACCTGGGCTCCGCCGCCGGCCGGGATCGTGTGCACCCAGCGCAACTCGGGGTTGCGCTCGATCGCCGCGCGCAGCGCCGTGCCCGACTGGTCGGGCACGCCGAAGAACGCCTCGCCGCCGTCGAGGTACTCCTCGTAGCGCGACTGCAGCGCCGGATCGCGGTCGAGGCGCACCATCCAGTCGGCGGTCGCCGGCGCCATCAGCTCGGGCTCGTGGCGCACATCCAGTCGCGGCTCGAGGCGGCGGAGCAGGGCGACGTTCTCGTCGCTGAGCGGGGTGGCGATGACGACGCGGAGGCTCTGGGTCACCTCTCGATCCTGCCAGGCGCGGGCGGACGCGCGGTCGAGTCGTAGGGCGGCACCCCGCGGCGGGTGGGATGCCGGGAGCGATAGCCTGGGCGCATCCCCCTCGATGACATACAGGAGAAGCACGTGTCGGACAGCCCTCAGGCCAACATCGCCGTCGTCGGACTCGCGGTGATGGGATCGAACCTGGCCCGCAACCTCGCCAGCCGCGAGGGCAACACGGTCGCCGTGTTCAACCGCAGCTGGTCGAAGACCGAGACCCTGATCACCGAGCACCCCGAGGCCGGCCTCATCGCCGCCAAGGACTACCAGGAGCTCGCCGACAGCCTCACCACCCCGCGCACCGCGATCATCATGGTGCAGGCGGGCAAGGGCACCGACGCCGTCATCGACGAGCTGACGAAGGTCTTCGAGCCGGGCGACATCATCGTCGACGGCGGCAACGCGCTCTTCACCGACACGATCCGCCGCGAGAAGGCCGTGCGCGAGACCGGCATCAACTTCGTCGGCGCGGGCATCTCGGGCGGCGAGGAGGGCGCGCTCAACGGCCCCTCGATCATGCCCGGCGGCTCGGACGAGTCGTGGGTCACCCTCGGCCCGATCCTCACGTCGATCGCCGCGGTCGCCGAGGGCGAGCCCTGCGTCACGCACGTCGGCCACGACGGCGCCGGCCACTTCGTCAAGATGATCCACAACGGCATCGAGTACGCCGACATGCAGCTCATCGCCGAGGCCTATGACCTCATCCGCCGCGGCACCGGCAAGACCCCCACCGAGATCGCCGACATCTTCACCGAGTGGAATAAGGGCGACCTCGAGTCGTACCTCATCGAGATCACCGCCGAGGTGCTGCGTCAGAACGACGCCGAGACCGGCAAGCCCCTGGTGGATGTCATCCTCGACCAGGCCGGAGCCAAGGGCACCGGCGCGTGGACCGTCAAGAGCGCGCTCGACCTGGGCATCCCCGTGTCGGGCATCGCCGAGGCCGTGTTCGCCCGATCGCTGTCGTCGAAGCCGGCGCAGCGCGCCGCCGCCGCCGACCTGCCCGGCCCGTCGACCGCGTGGGCCGTCGCCCCCGAGGACGCGGACGCCTTCGTCGAGGACGTGCGCCGCGCGCTCTACGCCTCGAAGATCGTCGCCTACTCGCAGGGCTTCGACGAGATCGTCGCCGGCGCCGAGGAGTACGGCTGGAACATCCAGAAGGGCGAGATCGCGAAGATCTGGCGCGGAGGCTGCATCATCCGCGCCCGCTTCCTCAACCGCATCACCGACGCCTACGCCGAGAACCCCGAGCTGGTCGCGCTGCTGACCGCGCCGTTCTTCCGCGACGTGCTGGTCGAGGGCCAGGAGGCCTGGCGTCGCGTCGTCGTCGCGGCGACGCAGTCGGGCATCCCGGCTCCGGCGTTCTCGTCGTCGCTCGCCTACTACGACGGTCTGCGCGCCGAGCGCCTGCCCGCCGCGCTCGTGCAGGGTCAGCGCGACTTCTTCGGCGCGCACACCTACAAGCGCGTCGACAAGCAGGGCACCTTCCACACGCTGTGGTCGGGCGACCGCACCGAGATCGAGGCGACCGACGCGCACTGATCGCGCTCGCGCCCGTGCGGTGAAGGCCGCGGCATCCTCCGGGATGCCGCGGCCTTTCGCATGAGGATCGGCCTGACGCCGCAGGGGTCAGGCCGGCAGGCGGAACACCTCGGGCGCCGGGATGCCGCGGGTCACGTCGGCGAGGATCCGCCCGATCACCGGGGTGAACTTGAAGCCGTGGCCCGAGAATCCGGCGCCCACCGTGACGGCGCCGCGGCGGTCGAGCACGAAGTCCTCGGTGGGCGTCGTCGTGTAGGTGCAGCTGATCGGCACGAAGTGGTCGGGGTCGGCGCCGGGGATCCACTCGCGCACGTAGCGGCGCAGCGCATCCATCTGAACCGGCTCGGCGGCGAAGTCGCGGCGGTCGGGGTGCACCTCGGCGCCCACGCCGTGCCAGCCCACCTTGACGCCCTCGCCGGGCGTCAGCATGCCGTAGGTGGGGCTGAGCATCCACGCGTCGCGCTCGCCGGGCTCGGGGCGCTGCATGAAGCCCGGCCAGACGAAGTCCGAGCCGTCAGCTACGGCGCCGGACGCGGCGCGCGCGGCGAAGTGCGCGGGCTGCTCCTGCGTGACGCGCAGCGGCGGCAGCGCGGCGGCGAGGGATGCCGGGGCGAGGTCGGTCGTCCAGGCGCCGGCGGTCAGCACGACCTGAGCAGGGCGCAGCTCCTCGGCGTCGGTCGTGACGATCGGGCCGGCCGCGCCGTCGACGAGCCCGCGCACCGGCGTCGCGTAGCGGAACTCCGCACCGTGCGCCTCGGCCCGCTCGCGCAGCACGCGCAGGGCGTCGGCGGCGCGCACGCGCCCGGCGTCGAGCGTGTGCAGCACGGACGTCTCGAAGCGGAGTCCGCGCCAGCGCGCGCGCGCCTCGCCGGCGCTGATCAGCTCGCTGCGCACGCCGCGGCGCTCGTGCACCTCGCGCAGCTGCTGCAGCTCGGCGAGCTCGCCGCCATGCTGCACCACGCCGACCCCGTCGATCAGCGTGGTTCCCGACTCGGCCTCGAGCTCGCGCCAGAGGGCGCGCGTCTCGGTGAGCAGGTCCTGGTAGGTGTCGGTCGGGTACGCGGCGCTGAGGTTGCGCGTGGAGCCATGCGAGGCGCCGAGATGGTGGCCCGCCGAATGTTGCTCGAGCACGATCACCGAACGGCCCGCGCGGGCGAGGTGCCAGGCGGTCGCCGAGCCCATCGCGCCGGCGCCGATCACGACGACATCGACGTCGCTGACGCGGCCGCGACCGCGGGGCGCGCTGGTCGCGTCGCTCATGCTGTGACCGCCTTCTCGAAGCAGTGGATGCCGACGGTCGCCGGGTCCGCATCCACGTCGAACTGCGGCGTGTAGCCGAGGCGCAGATAGAGGCGCACGGCCTCGGGCTGGCGGGGGCCGGTGCTCAGCACGATGCGCTCGGCGCCGCGGCGGGCCGCCTCGGCCTCGAGCTCGGCGACGATCACGCGGGCGAGGCCCTCGCCACGGTGGTCGGAGCGGGTCCAGATGCGCTTGAGCTCGATCGTGGACGGGTCGAGGCGCATGAACGCGCCCGCGCTGATCGCCTCGCCGTCGCGCAGGAGCAGCAGGAAGGTGCCCTCGGGAGCGCTGAAGTGCTCGACCGGGTAGCGGTAGACCTCGTCGGCGGCCGAGCCGGGGAACAGGTCGCGGTAGCGCTCGTCGTATTCGCGCACGAGGTCGTCGAGCACGGGCTTCGCGCGCGGGTCGTCGGGGGTCGTGTGCACGAGCTCGTCGCCGGGGGCGAGCGCGGGATGCTGTGGAACGGAGCTGGTGGAGTGCGGGGTGGTCGACATGCTCCCCTCAGTCTGCCCATTCCGCGGGGTGTCTGCCGAGCGGACCGGCCTCCACCGGCCAGTCGAACTCGACGCCGTCGATCTCGAGCGGCGGAGCGAGCCGTCGGGCGGGCCCCCAGGCGGTGGCGACGAGGGTCGGATCGGGGATCGGGTCGAGGATCGGCGCCTGCGTCACCGCCGCCGGGGATGCGTTGTCGGCGGTCGCGCTCGCCGCGCGCATCCGCTCGAGCTCGACGGCGGTGCGGGCGAGCGAGAGCCGCCGGATCGAGCCGGCGCCGGAGCCGTCCGGCCCGCCCTCCCGCAGCCGCTCCGCGAGCCCGGCGAGCGCCGCCGCGGCCACGAGGTACCCGGTCGCGAAGTCGAGCGCCTGCACGGGCAGCGGCGCGGGATGCGCGTCCGGGTCGGTCTCGTCGGGCGCGGCGCCGGCGGCCCGCATCCCGGTGTCGGCGATGCCCGACGACATCTGCACGAGGCTGTCGAAGCCGCGGCGGCCGGCCCACGGACCGGTGAAGCCGTAGGCGTCGAGCGCGACCTCGACGATGCCCGGGCGGATTCGGTGCCGGGTTGCCAGGTCCAGGCCGAGCCCCTCGAGCGCCCCGGGTCGCAGTCCGTGCACGAGCACGTCCGCACCCGCCAGCAGCTCGACGAGTCGCGCGGAGCCCGCCGGGGTGCGCGCATCGAGGCGCGCCGCGCGCTTGCCCGACATCACGATCGGCAGCACGCCCGGCTCGTCCCAGTCGGGCGGGTCGACGCGCAGCACCTCGGCGCCGAGTCCGGCGAGCAGCTGCGTCGCGGTGGGTCCTGCGAGCACGCGGGTCAGGTCGAGCACCCGCAGGCCGGCGAGCGGACGGCCCGCGGCGGGGCGCCAGGTCGAGGCGGACGCCGGTCGGGGTTCGCCGGCGGGCGCCGCGACGCGGGCGACGAGCGGCTCGTCGGCCACCGCGCGGCCCTGGGGATGCGCGGCCCACGCCGCAGCGGACCGCAGCGCGGCCGCCGCTCCCCCGGCCTCGACCACGCGCTGCTCGACCTCGTCGGCGTCGAGTGCGGCGACGGCGGCCTCCACGACTTCTCGCTCCGCAGACGCGTCCAGCCCCAGCGCCCGCAGCGCCGCCCGGCGGTGGTGCGGCGCATTGGTGTGCAGGCGCACCCAGCCGTCACGGGCGCGGTAGTCGCCGGCCAGCGCATCCCAGGCGGGCGGCGGCGCCCAGCCGACGGGGTCGAGCGGACTGCGGAACCACGCCTCGGCCAGCTCGCGCCGCACGCGCGCGGCCGGCTCGGCGTGCCCGAGGGCGACGAGCAGCCCGGCGACGGCCGAGCCCGCGGCGCCGACCGCCGCGGACGCCAGGTCGGAGACCGGATACGCCGACGCGAGTCCGCGCTCGCCGACCACGGTCGCCGGCGCGACCGACAGCCCCAGCTCGCGGATCGCATCCATGTCGTGACCGTACTCCCGGCACCGGCGCAGCGATCGCGTGGCACGATGGTCCGCGTGCCGAGCGACGACGAGTTCCACCCGGAGCTGGCCGAGTACGTTCCCCACGACCGGCCGCTGCGACACCCGATGACCGTGCGCATCATGCGCATCGTCGTCGTGGTGGGCGTGTTCGCGCTCGTCATCCCGGGGATGCTCGTGACGCTGCAGACGCAGGCGCGCTCGGCGGCCTTCACCTGCTCGGCGATCGTGGCCGCATCCGCCCCGGGATACGACGGCACGGTGCGCTTCGAGCTCGGCGACGACGGACCCGGCTGGTACTGCTACAGCGTCGGGTTCGACCGGCAGGAGCGCCTGTTCGCCTCGCTCGGTCTGATCCCCGAGGCGCGCACGCGCTGACGTCACCGGGTCGTCGGCTTCGGACTGCGCTGGCGAGACGACCGCGAGGCCGTCGCCGGTCTCGGCGGCATCGGGTCGCCCGGCGTCCACCGCGCGCGCAGCCCGTTGCGGAATCGCACCCCGGCCACGTGCCCGACGCCGATCGCGATCGTGCTGACGAGAGCGACGACGCCGCTCGCCACCAGCGCGATCACGCCCGCGGGATGCAGCGCCGCCAGCTCCGCCACGTCGGTGCGCTCCATCTCGACCACGGCGGGCACCAGCATGAGCGCGGCGATCAGCGCGGCCGCGACCCCGCCCATCCCGAGCAGCACGGCGGTGGGATGCTGCGACAGCTCGTCGGAGATCTCCGACGGCCGCAGACTCACGCCGGTCAGGCGAGCGAGCTGCGCCAGCTCGCCGCGACGCAGCCGGCGCCGCACGATCCAGAGAACGAGCACCCCGAGCTCGAGGATCGCGCCGATGATCGCCACGGCCGTCGCGATCAGCACGAGCACGTCGATGAACGTCTCGACCGGTGTCGACCAGTAGCGCGTCGAGCAGGTTCGGCACGGCTGCCGGATGAACACGGCCGCCATGAGGATGCCGCCGCTGATCAGGAAGGTGCGCAGCGCGATCCGGCCGCCGCGCACGACGGCGAGCGTCAGCCAGTGCCCGGGGCGGCCGGCCTCGAGACGCATCGGCGCTCCCGCGACGCGCTCGCGATCGGCGCGCTCTGCCGCCTCCGCCGCCTCCGCCGCATCCACGCGATCGCGCCCGCGGCGCGACTGGACCCGATCACGCAGCCGGCGCCACCACGCGGGTCCGCCGCCGCGGAACGCCCGCAGCCCCAGGATGCACACCGCGAGCCCGGCGGCCATCACGAGCAGCACGATCCCGATGATCTCGGGGTCGTCGTCGGGGTCCATGAGGAAGACGATCGCCGTCACGAAGAGCATGACGCCGCACAGCGCCGCGAGCACGCGCAGCAAGCCCCGGAGTCCGTCGAAGGGCTTCTGCCCGGCGACGAGCGCGCGCTGGCGGCGCGGGGCGATCAGCTCGGGACGGGCATCCAGCCTGCGCAGCTCGTCACGGGCGAGCAGCACGCCGGCGACCGGGCCGGCGAGGAAGCGCAGCAGCAGTCCGGCCGCGAACGCCGGGAGCGTGAGTCCGACCCCGAGGCGGGCGATGGCGTCGCCGACACGTGCCGGGTCGCCGGTCATCACCTCGGTGACGAGCAGCGCGGCCGCGATGACCGCGAGCAGGCCGATCAGGGTGCCGTACATCAGCGCCAGGCCGACGTCGGCGATCGTCAGCGCGACGAGCCGCGCGGGTCGAGGCTCGACCTCGGCGAAGCGCGCCCCGCTCACGGGCGAGCGCTCAGGCGGCGCCGTCGAACATGCTCGTGACCGAGCCGTCGTCGAAGACCTCGTGGATGGCGCGGGCGATCAGCGGCGCGATCGGCAGGATCTCGAGGCGGTCCCAGCGCTTCGACTCCGGCACCGGCAGCGTGTCGGTGACGACGACCGAGTCGATGAAGTCGCTCTGCAGGATCTCGACGGCCGGATCGCTGAACACGGCGTGGGTCGCGGCGACGACGACGCCGATCGCGCCCTGCGCCTTGAGCGCCTCGGCGGCCTTGACGATCGTGCGGCCGGTGTCGATGAGGTCGTCGACGAGCAGGCACACGCGCCCCTCGACCTGGCCGACGATCTCATGCACGGTCACCTGGTTCGCGACCTTCGGGTCGCGGCGCTTGTGGATGATCGCGAGCGGGGCGCCGAGCTTGTCGCTCCAGATGTCGGCGACGCGCACGCGGCCCATGTCGGGGCTGACGACCGTCAGCGTCGACGGGTCGAGCTTGGCCTGGAAGTGCTCGAGCAGCACCGGCATGGCGAACAGGTGGTCGACGGGGCCGTCGAAGAAGCCCTGGATCTGCGCGGCGTGCAGGTCGACGCTCATGATGCGGTCGGCGCCGGCGGCCTTGAACAGGTCGGCGACCAGGCGGGCCGAGATCGGCTCGCGGCCGCGGCCCTTCTTGTCCTGACGCGAGTAGGGATAGAACGGGGCCACGACGGTGATGCGCTTCGCGCTCGCGCGCTTGGCCGCATCCACCATGATCAGCTGCTCCATGAGCCACTCGTTGATGGGGCTCGTGTGCGACTGGATGACGAACATGTCGGCACCGCGCACGCTCTCCTCGAAGCGGGAGTAGATCTCGCCGTTGGCGAAGGTGCGCGAGTCGGTCTCGACCAGCTCCGATCCGAGCTCGGCGGCGATGTCGTGTGCGAGCTGCGGATGAGCACGCCCCGTGACGAGGACGAGCTTCTTCTCACCGGTGATCTTGATCGCGGCCACGATCTCGCTTCCTGCCCTCAGGCGCTCGGCTCGGTGGGCGTCTCGGCGCGGGACTCCGCGGCCGCCTGCGCCGACGCGGTGCCCGGTCGCTTCTGCTCGACCCAGCCCTCGATGTTGCGTTGCGGAGCGACGGTGAGCGCCAGCGATCCCGCAGGAACGTCCTTGCGGACCACGGCGCCGGCTCCCGTGTACGCTCCGTCACCGATCCTAACGGGCGCGACGAGCACGGTATGCGACGCGATCCTCACGTTCCGGCCGATCTCGGTGCGGTGCTTGTTCACGCCGTCGTAGTTCGAGGTGATCGTGCCGGCGCCGAGGTTCGACTCCTCGCCGACCTCGGCATCCCCCACGTAGCTGAGGTGCGGCACCTTGGTGCCGCGGCCGATCTTGGCGTTCTTCGTCTCGACGTAGGCGCCGATCTTGCCGCCGCCGCCGAGCTCGGTGCCCGCGCGGATGTACGAGAACGGCCCGACAGTCGAGTAGGCCTTGAAGACGGCCAGGGTGGCGTCGGTGCGCACGAGCGAGGCGCCCTCGCCGACCTCGCAGTCGACGAGGGTCGTGTCGGGGCCGATCACGGCATCCCGGTCGATCGTCGTGGCGCCGAGGAGGCGGCTGCCGGGCAGGATCTCGGTGTCCTCGCCGATCGTGACGGCGAGGTCGATCCAGGTCGTCGCCGGGTCGACGATCGTGACGCCGGCGAGCTGCCAGCCGCGCACGATCATCGCGTTGAGGCGGCGGGCCTGCTCCGAGAGCTGGGCGCGGTCGTTGACGCCGCCGACGATCCAGGGCTCGCTGACCGGCACGGCGGCGACGGCCGATCCGGATGCGCGCAGCAGTCCGACGACCTCGGTCAGGTACTTCTCCCCCGCCGCGTTCTCGGTCGTCAGGGCGGGCAGGTGTGTGCGCAGGGCGGCGACGCTGAAGACGTAGCTGCCGGAGTTGATCTCGCCGATCGCGAGCTCGGTCTCGGCCGCATCCTTGTGCTCGACGATGCGGTCGACGCCGCCGTCGGCGTCGCGCACGATGCGGCCGTAGCCGGTGGCGTCGTCGAGCACGGCGCTGAGCAGAGTGGCCTGCGCCTGCGCACCGCGGTGGGCGGCGACGAGACCGGCGAGGGTCGCCGCATCCAGCAGGGGCACGTCGCCGGAGATGACGACGACGTCGCCGTCGAAGTCGGCGGGCAGCGCGGCGACGGCCTGCTCGACGGCACGGCCGGTGCCGGGCACGTCGTCCTGGTCGACGACGATCGCCTCCGGGCTCAGCTCGGCGATCGCCGCGGCGACCTCGTCGCGCTGGTGGCGCACGACGGTCAGCACGTGCGCCGGGTCGAGCTCGCGGGCGGTGGCGAGCACGTGCCCGATCATGGGCACGCCGGCGATCGGATGCAGCACCTTCGCCTTCTTCGATCGCATGCGCGTGCCGGCTCCGGCAGCGAGGACGACGACGGCCAGGCGCGAATCGCTCATGTGGCCATTCTGGCGGAAGTCGTCGGACGGGCCGGCACCGGGGCCGCTCAGCTCAGCAGCTCGCGCAGCTTCTGCAGGTCGCCGAGCACGGTGGCGCAGTCCTCGTCGAACTGCTCGTCGGTCATCCCGTCGCGCCGCTGCACCGTGAAGACGACCTCGCTGGCAGCGCCGTGCTCTCCGACCGCGAGCACGCGCATCGGGTTGTGATTCACCGTGCCGTCGGGGAAGACGACCTCGTGATCGAGCACGCCGGGCTCGTCGGAGACGAAGCGCACCTCGATCGCCCCCATGGGCGAGTCGGCGAACCACTGATCGCCCTCACGGCGGATGCCCGTCGCGAGCCCCGACGCCCAGCGCGGCAGCTTGGCCGGATCGCCCGCGAACGCCGACACCTCCTCGGCGGGGCGGTCGATGGTGATGCTGACGCGGCGGTCGGAGGTCTCGCTCATGCGGGCATCCTGCCGACCGCCGCCGACATCGACGGCGAACGTGCCGCAGATGCTCAGGCCGGCACGGCTCAGGCCGGCACGATGACCGCGCGCCCGCGCACCTGGCCGGCGTGCAGCCGGTCGTAGGCCTCGGTCGCGTTCTCGAGCGAGAACTGCTCGACGTGGATCGAGATCGCGCCGCGCTTGGCCAGCTCGACGACCTCCATCAGCTCGGTGCGCGATCCCCAGTTGATCGCGCGGCCGTTGACGTCGAGCGGCACGGTCGTCTGGCCGATCGGCACCGCGCCCTTCGCGACGCCGACGACGACGATCTGGCCGGCCGTGCGGATCATGCCGGCGGCGAGGTCGGCGGTGGGCTGGATGCCGACGAAGTCGAACACGGCATCCGCGCCGTGACCGCCGGTCAGCTCCTTGACCGAGGCGATCGCATCCGGGGTCGAGAGGAAGGCGTGGTCGGCGCCGACCTCGCGCGCGAAGTCGAGGCGCTCCTCGGCGACGTCGAGCACGACGACGGTCGACTGGCTCAGGGCCTTGAGCAGCTGGATGGCGACGTGGCCGAGTCCGCCCGAGCCGATGACGACGGCCGTGGTGCCGGGCACGAGGTGCGGCAGGGCCGACTTGATGGCGCGGTAGGGGGTGAGGCCCGCATCCGTCAGCGAGACGTTCTGCACCGGGTCGAGGTCGCCCAACGGCACGAGGTGGCGGGCGTCGTCGACGATCATGTACTCGGCCATGCCGCCGTCGCTGAAGATGCCGGGGGCGCGCATCCCCTTCTCGCAGTTGTTCTCCTGGCCCTGGGCGCACTGGTAGCAGCGTCCGCAGCCCCAGGGTCCGTAGACGAGCACCGACTCGCCGACCTCGACGTCGTGCACGCCGTCGCCGATCTGCTCGACGACGCCGGCGACCTCGTGGCCGAGGGTGAGCGGCAGGGGCTTGAAGTAGTAGTCCTCGGCCGAGGTGCCCATGATGAACTCGTCGGAGTGGCAGGCGCCGGCGGCGGTGACCCGCAGCAGGATCTCGCTCGGCCCGGGAACGGGCTTCTCGATCTCGACCAGCTCGGGGCGGGATCCGATGGTGCGGTACTGCAGGGCCTTCACGGCGGACTTCTTCCTCCGGGCGCGCCGCCCGGGTCGGGTGCGGGCGCCGGTGGGCGTCCTGGACGAGGCTACTCCTGTTGTACAGGCGTCGCTTACGCTTGCGGCCGAGGAGATCAGGACCCGTGGATGCGCGCCCGGCCCGGTCCGCGGACCGCGAGGTGGCTCGTGCGCCGCGGGGCGGCGCGCGTCAGAATCCCGAGGGCGGGCATCCGGTCATCGACGCACCGGGCGGACCGGGCGCACCGCACGAGGAGGCACCGTGACCACGACGATCGGCTTCATCGGACTCGGCGTGATGGGCCGCCCGATGGCGCACAACCTGCTGCGAGCCGGGCGCGATCTGGTCGTCTGGAATCGCAGCCCCGAAGCCACCGACGAGCTGCGCGCGGCCGGAGCGGTCGTGGCCGACGACGTCGACGGCGTCTTCGCGGCCGCGTCGACCGTGATCGTCATGCTCGTCGACGAGGCGGTGACGGATGCGGTACTCGGTCGCGGCACCGCATCCTTCGCCGCCCGAGCGGCCGGTCACCTGATCGTCTCGACGGGCTCGACCTCGCCCGACTACGCCCGCGGTCTCGCCGCCGACGTGGCCGCCGCGGGGGGTCGCTTCGTCGCGGCGCCCGTGTCGGGCTCGCGCATACCCGCCGAGCGGGGCGAGCTGGTGGCGCTGCTCGGCGGCGCGCCCGACGACCGTGCGGCCGCGCGCGAGCTGCTCGCTCCCCTGTGCCGCGAGCTGCTCGACTGCGGCGAGGTCGGCGGCGGACTGCTCATGAAGCTCGCGGTGAACCTCTATCTCGACGTGTCGATCGCGGCGCTCGCCGAGGCCGTCAACCTCGCGGCGCGCGCCGGGCTCGACCTGGACGTGTTCGACGCGGCCGTGCAGTCGGGGCAGCTCGCGAGCACCGTCACGCGGGTGAAGGTGCCGAAGCTCGTGTCGCGCGACTTCGCGGCGCAGGCGACGGCGCGGGATGCGCTCACCAACACGGGCCTGATCGCCGACGCCGCGCGGGCGGCGGGTGCCGCGACGCCGCTGCTCGACGCGAGCGCGGCGCTCTACGCCGAGGCCGTCGCGCTCGGCGCGGGACGCGACGACATGAGCGCGGTGCTGCGCGCGATCGAGGAGCGGAGCGGCTAGCGGGATGCGCGGCGCGCGTCGTCCGCCGGGCGGGACCGCGCATCCGGAGCCGTCGGCAGCACGCTCGACGCCAGCATCGCGAGCTTCTCGGCCGCCGCCGTGCCCGGCTCGGGGTGGTAGACGACGAGCATCAGCCCGCCCTCGCCGACGGCGAGCTTCTCGCGGTCGACGCGCAGCTCGCCGAGCTGCGGGTGCTCGAACACCATTGCGGCGCCGGCGCGCGGGCCGACGTCGTGCCGGGCCCAGAGCCGACGGAACTCCGGGCTGGCGAGCGAGAGCTCGCCGACCAGCTCGATGAAGCGCGGGTCGTCGATGTCGCTGCCGACCGCGGCACGGAAGCCGGCGACGAGGCCCTGGCCGGCGCGCTCCCAGTGCGGGAACAGGTCGCGCTCGGCAGGGTTCAGGAAGAAGTCGCGCAGGCGGTTGCCGCCCACGACGAGGCTCGGCGAGAGGGCGGCGGCGAGGGGGTTGGCGACCAGCACGTCGAGGTAACGACCCTCGACGAACGCGGGGAACGGCAGCGACTGCACGAAGCGCGCCGTGCTCGGCGGCACGGTCTCGCGACGCGGCGCGCGCCGGGTGCGGCGCGGGCGGTCGGCGGCGAGGCTCAGCAGGTAGCTGTCGTCGTCGAGCAGCAGCACGCGGGCGATCGCCTGCAGCACCTGGGCCGAGGGATGCCGGTCGCGCCCCTGCTCGAGCCGCAGGTAGTACTCGGCGCTGATGCCCGAGAGCATCGCGACCTCCTCGCGACGCAGACCCGGCACGCGGCGGGTGCCGCTCGCCGGGATGCCGACCTGCTCGGGCGTCACGAGCTCGCGGCGGGCGCGCAGGTACTCGCCGAGCAGGTTCGGCTCGGGATGCGCGGCGCCGGTGGCGGGGCGCGGCGTGTCGGAGGGCATGTCCAGCACGGTAGTCGCGGTCGTGCCACGCGTCCCTGGTCCTGCCGCTACCAGTGTCGCGGGATACCTGGCCGGGCTCGCGGGGCCGACGGAGCATGGGAGCGACTTCGAGGAAGGACCACCACCATGACCACCGCATCCGCTGCACCCATCGAGCCCGCCGCAACCGGCGCATCCATCGCTTCCGACTCGCCGCCTGCCGCACCGGTGCTCGTCACCGGCGGCTCGGGCTTCATCGCTGGGCACGTCATCCTGCAACTGCTCGCCGCGGGACGCACCGTGCGGGCGACCGTGCGCTCGCTCGCGAGCGAGCCGAAGGTGCGCGCCGAGCTCGCCGCCGCCGGCCTGAGCGACGCCGACGGCGCGCGGCTGAGCTTCGTCGCCGCCGACCTGCTCGACGACGCCGGCTGGGCCGAGGCCGTCGCCGGGGCGCCGACGATCATCCACGTCGCCTCGCCCGTGCACCTCGAGAACATGACCGACGAGGACGACGTGATCCGTCCGGCGCGCGAGGGCACGCTGCGCGTGCTGCGTGCGGCCCGGGATGCGGGCGCGCGTCGCGTCGTGCTGACCGGCGCCTTCCACGCGGTCGGCTTCGGCCAGCCGCACGACCACGACGTGTTCACCGAAGACGACTGGTCGCCGCTCGACGGCCGCGGGATGGATGCCTACGGTCGCAGCAAGGTGCTCGCCGAGCGCGCGGCGTGGGAGTTCGTCGAGCAGGTCCGCGCCGACGGCGGCGAGCTCGAGCTCGTGACCCTGCTGCCGGTCGCCGTGATGGGTCCGGTGCTCGGCACCGGCGTCTCGGGGTCGAATCACATCATCCAGCGCATGCTGACGGGCGGCATGCCCGCGTTCCCGAACATGAACGTGCCGATCGTCGACGTGCGCGATGTCGCGGCGGCGCACGTGTCCGCCGCGTCGGCGCCCTCGGATGCCGTGGCGGGCAAGCGCATCCTGGTCGCGACCGGCGAGGATGCGATCGCCCTCGCCGACGTGGGTGCGCTGCTGCGCGAGAACCTCGGCGACGCGGCGGCGAAGGTGCCGACGCGCAGACTGCCGGACTTCGTGGTGAAGGCGATGGCGCTGAAAGACCCGAACCTGCGCTCGATGGCCGCCGACCTCGGCTTCGCGAAGCAGATCTCGAACGAGCGCCTGCGCACCCTGCTCCGCGTGACGCCGCGCCCCGGACGCGAGGCCGCGCTCGCCGCCGCCGAGAGCCTGGTCGCGAAGGGGATGATCGGCTGAGCCGCGCCGGGGCAGGTCGGGATTCAGCCTCGGCGCATCAGCGCGGCTCGTCGTCGGTGACGCGCTGCTGCACGCGCACGCCGCCGTCGGGGTCGACCGTGCGTCGCTCGGTGGTGACGCGACCGCGCAGGGTCGCGACCAGGCCGATGATGAAGAGCACCACTCCCGCGACCATGAGGATCGCGCCGATGATGGGCAGGCTGACGCCGGGGACGGCGAAAGAGACGGCGAACGCGAGGATCGCGCCGATGACGAACAAGACGATTCCGCCGGCGATCATTGTGATCTCCTCTCGGTAGGGACCACTGAGGGTACGAGCGATCGTCGCGCGACGGCGTCGATCTCAGCCGGTCACAAGGTGATGCTCGCGAGCGGAGTCGACGGATCGCGCCGCCACGTCGCATACTGACCGACATGCGACGCACAGGGGGACGCCGCGAAAGTCGGCTCCGGCTCTCGGTGCGCGTGCGCATCCTCGTCTCCGTGCTGCTCGTCGCCGCGATCGGCATCGCCGCCGCCGGACTGGTCGCGGGGCTCGTTCAGCGAGCAGCGGTTCTGAGAGCCATCGACTCCGAGCAGTCCGCCGATATCGCCGTCGTCGCCGACATCGCGGCCGGACGACGCGGGGCCGCGCCCAGCACGGTGCGCGAGCTGCTGACACAGGGCCTGCAGCAGGTTCAGCCGGCGCCGGGGAGCTCGGTGTTCGCGGTCGACGATGCCGGCGCGGTGCTCATCCCCGGCGTCGACCTGCCCTTCCGCCTCGACACGGATGCCGCCTTCCTCGCCCGGGTCGGCGACGAAGCCAGCACCGACCGGGTCGTGCGCGGCGTCGCGACCGTCGATGGCCGCAACGTGCTCTATCGGATCGTGCCGGTCGGGGTCGCCGCGGATCCGAGCGGCGGACTCTGGGTGATCGGAACGGATGTCGGCGCCCGACTCGAGGACCTCGCCGCCGCGGCACGCAGCTTCGCCGCGGTCGCCGCGATCGCGCTCACCGCCCTCGGAATCGTCGGCTGGTTCGTGGCGGGGCGCCTCCTGCGCCCGCTGCGAGTGCTGCGCGAGATCGCGGAGACGGCATCGGAGAACGACCTCGACGACCGGGTTCCCGTGCGCGGGCGCGACGACGTGAGCGAACTCGCGGCGACGGTCAACAGGATGCTCGACCGGCTGAGCTCCGCCTTCTCGGCGCAGCGTCAGCTCGCCGACGACGTGAGCCATGAGCTGCGCACCCCGGTCACCATCGTGCGGGGACACCTCGAGGTGATGGACCCGACCGACCACGCGGACGTGCGGTCGACCCGCGACCTCGCGATCGACGAGCTCGACCGCATGTCGCTGCTGATCGGCGACCTCACCACGCTCGCGCGGTCCGACGCTCCGGGTTTCGTCGATGCCGCCAGCACCGACCTGCACGCGTTCGGCGTCGAGGTCGTCGCGCGCGCGTCGGCCCTGTCGGCCGAACACCGATGGGCCAGCTCGCTCGGCGCCACAGGCCAGGCTCAGATCGATGCGCGACGGCTGGCCCAGGCGTGGCTCGAGCTTGCCAGGAACGCAGCGAAGTACGCACCCCCGGGCACCCTCATCACCCTGGCGACCGCGGACAGCGGCGACGACATCCTCGTGCGCGTCGACGATGAGGGTCCGGGTGTGCCGCGCGAGCTGAGGACGCGGGCGTTCGAGCGATTCGACCGCGCGGGCCGCGGCGCCGACAGCGCCGGCTCGGGCCTCGGACTCGCGATCGTGACCGCGATCGCGCAGGCTCATGGTGGTTCGGCGTCGCTGTCCGACGTCGAACCGCGCGGCAACCGCGCCGAGATCCGCATCCCCCGCCGGGGCCGAGACGAGGGACACCGCCCATGGCACGCATCCTGATCGCCGACGACGAGGCGCGCATCGCCGCGTTCGTGAGCAAGGGCCTGCAGGCGGCGGGACACACGGCCGAGACCGTCTCCGACGGACACGCCGCCCTCGCGCGAGCCGAATCGGGCGACGTCGACCTGCTTCTGCTCGACGTCGGGCTTCCCGGCATCAATGGATTCGAGGTGCTGCGTCACCTGCGCGGCAGCGGAAGCCAGGTGCCCGTGATCATGCTCACGGCGCGCGCCTCGCTGCTCGACACGATCGCGGGGTTCGACGGCGGAGCCGATGACTACATCACGAAGCCGTTCCGCTTCGACGAGCTCCTGGTGCGCGTGCGCGCGCGCCTGCGCACCGCCGGCACGCCGACGCGCGATGAGGGGCTGGAGCTCGCGGTGGCCGGAGTCCGTCTCGATCTGCGCACCCGTCGCGCCCAGATCGGCGACGCGCGGGTCGATCTCTCGGGACGGGAGTTCGCTCTGCTGGAGGAGTTCCTGCGGCATCCGGATCAGGTGCTGAGCCGCGAGCAGCTGCTGAGTCGCGTGTGGGGCATCGACTTCGACCCCGGCTCGAACGTCGTCGACGCCTACGTGCGCTCGCTGCGCAAGAAGATCGGGGCCGAGCGGATCAGCACGGTGCGCGGAGCCGGCTACCGGCTGGTCGGCGAGACGGACTGACCCGTTCGATCGCCGCGGATGAGAGCGACCGCGGCAGCCTTTCGGGTTCGAGCACCCGGTTCCCGCGTCCGTCCCGCCGTTCGGTCCGAACGGCCCGAGGACGATCTCGACCCCTCGGGATCACGACGATCAGCCGTTGTTCGAGGAGCCGTTCCCGTTCCCGTTAGACGAGCCGGTCCGGTTCGAGGGACCGTTCCCGTTCGAGGAGCCGTTCCCGTTCGACGAGCCGTTCCCGTTCCCGTTGGACGAACCGTTCCCGTTCCCGTTAGACGACCCGTTCCCGTTTGACGAGCCGTTCCCG
>NZ_VHQH01000036.1:316851-316953 GCF_006517535.1 Schumannella sp. 10F1B-5-1 | reverse complement strand
GACGAACCATTCCCGTTCGACGAGCCGTTCCCGTTCGACGAACCCGTCCCGTTCGACGAACCATTCCCGTTCGACGAGCCGTTCCCGTTCGACGAGCCTTTC
>NZ_VHQH01000036.1:16637-316773 GCF_006517535.1 Schumannella sp. 10F1B-5-1 | reverse complement strand
CGTTCGACGAGCCGTTCCCGTTCGACGAGCCGTTCCCGTTCTCGGCGCCATCCGAACTCGATGCGGCGCCGGAGACATCGGCGTTCGACGCGCCGCCGACGACGTCGACAGCCCCGGTGGCCGGATCGACGACGAGCGCCGGCGCCCGATCGACGGCGACGGCCGGAGCGGAGTCGATGCGAACCCCGGGGCCGGAGGCGATCAGCTGACCCACCCCCGGCTCCCCGGTTTCGCGCCCGGAGCTGTCCCCCAGCTCCAGGCCCTGGGACGCTGCGGCCCCCAACGAGGTCAGGGAGACGATGGCGACGACACCGAACACGAGCGACCCGATCGCCCGGCGGTGCGGCTTCATCCCCGACCTCTTCCCGAATGTCGACACCCCGAGTGCCGACAGAGATCAGTGTGCACGACGAAGATGAGGGCGGACGACGTCGCGGATGAAGAACCGTTCACGAAACGGCGGTGACGATCTGAACCGCCACCACGACCGCGGCCACCGCGATCGCAGCGACGGCGATGAGCACCGACGCACGTCGGCGCGCTGATCGCCTCGGCGCGGTGGCCAGCATCGCGGCGTCATGTCGACGATGGACGGCCCGGCGTGCCGAGCGCGCGGTGGCGTGCGTCTCGCTGGCGCCGACGAGATCGCCGTCGACGATGTAGCCGTCACCGACCCTCATCACCCGCGCGACCTCGCGGCCATCGACCTCCGCACGCCATTCGCCGTCGGCGAGCTGCGACCAGGTGAGCGGGTCGCCATGCCGATCGCGGCGATGCTCCGCCGCACGACCGCGGCTCATCCGCGACCGATCCGGCGCGCAGATCGAGATGACACGATTCTCATGAAGCGAGCGGCTGAGCATGCCCGGCCGCCGACGCCGTCCTGGCAGCCGCGGGGAGGTTGGACTGCCAGTAGGCGCCGGCGGGGATCCAGCGGATCGTGCCGCGGTGGTGGAAGCGGAAGGCGTTCATGAGAGGCCGTTCCAGCTGATCCCGCGGCCCGAACTCGAGCCGCACGGCCTCGAGGATCTCGTCGCGCGTGCACCTGCCGCGAGCGTGGATGCGCTCGATCATCCAGAGGGCGATCGGATCTTCTGCACGCGACATGCCTCCCGTCTACCGTGCCGCGACCGGCGGCGGCACGAAGATGAGAGCGATCTCATCCGGCACGACAGCGGATGCGACGCGCCGAGCCTGCGGTGACGATGCGCGAGTCAGCCGGGCAGCTCCAGGCCGGCCTCGAGCAGCTCGGCCATGTCGATCGGCTGGGTGGGTGCCGGCTCGATCGGAAGGTCGATCTCGTGTAGTCCGGACATGCTCGTCGTCCTCTCGCGCTGCGCTGATGGGAGTGGGTGCGGCGGTCTTCGCGTCACCGAGACGACGGTAGGTCCCGATGGCCCTCGCGGGCGGCGCTGTCAGCGAGTCAGGATGTGGGGAACCGGCTCCGAGTCGCCAGTCGCGCCCCGGCGAGCCGCAGCACCCGCGCTGGATCTCGCAGGGCCGACTCGGGATCGCCCGCGACCTCGATCAGCTCCTCCGCTGCCGAGAACCCCGCGGCGGCGGGATCGACGGCGATGATCCCGGCGATGAGAGCCGCCGGCACGCCGTGTCTCGCCGCGACGGCGACGGCGAAGGCAGGCGCCTTGCCGCGCAGGCTCTGCTCGTCGAACGAGCCCTCGCCGGTGATGACCAGGTCGGCGCCGGCGACCGCGGCATCCAGACCCAGGATGTCGGCGACCGTCTCGGCGCCGCCGCGGCGGGTCGCGCCCCAGGCGGCGAGGGCGAGCGGCACTCCCCCGGCGGCACCGAGTCCCGGCTCGGACGGGTCGATGCCGAGCTGCGCGGCGAGCGCTCCGAGTGCCGCGTCGGCCTCGGCGATCGCGTCGCCGACAAGGCCCTTCTGCGGTCCGAAGACCGCGGCCGACCCGGCGGGTCCGGTGAGAGAGTTGTCGACGTCGACCACGGCCACGACGCCGCCGGCGGGCAACGGGGGCAGCGCATCCAGGTCGACCGAGTGGATGCGCGGCAGCCCCCGCGCGCCCGGCTCGACCTCGAGCCCGTTCGCGTCGAGGAAGCGCGCGCCGAGGGCGCGCAGCAGTCCCGTGCCGCCGTCGGTGGAGCAGCTGCTGCCGAGGGTGATGACGATCTCGTGCGCGCCGTGGCGAAGCGCGTCGGCGACGAGCTCGCCGACGCCGCGGGTGTCGGCGTCGAGGGGGCGCAAAGCGCCGGCCCCGAGCAGGATCTCGATCCCGCTCGCCGAGGCCAGCTCGATCAGGGCCGTGGTCGTGCCGCCGTCGTTCATGTCGTCGTCGCCGGGGATGCGCAGCCACGCCGCCGCGACCGGCACCCCCGCGGGCCCCATCACGGTGACCGGCATCCGCGTCGCCCCCGCGGTCGCGGCGTCGATCGCGTCGAGCGTGCCCTCGCCGCCGTCGGCGATCGGCAGCAGCACGACCTCGTCGTCGGGGCGCACGGATGCCCATCCGGCGCCGATCGCGTTGGCCGCGTGCTCGGCGTCGATCGTGCCCTTGAAGCCGTCGGGGGCGATGAGGATGCGGCTCACGCGGCCACCTCGGCGACCCAGAGTCCGGTGGTCGGCGGGAACCAGTCGCCGTCGGGTCCGGACGCCCTCCACCCCGCCGCACGCAGGTGCTCGCGGTAGCCGGGCTGGGTCGTCGCCTCGCGATGCACGACGTGCAGGCCGGCGCGCTCGAGCAGCTCGGCGTAGCCGTCGAGCGTGGCGAGCTGGAAGCGCTCCAGCGCCTCGCGTGGCAGCGAGTCGGCGCCCCAGGTGAGCGTGCAGAGCGCCTCGCTGACGGCGTGGCGGGTGCCGGCCCAGACGCCGGGGCGCACGGGCTCGAGGCGGGTCTCGGCGAAGGGCGAGAGCGCGAGGTAGCGCTCGAGCAGCTCGTGGTCGCGGCCGAGCAGCTCGGCCGGCTCACCGGGACGCTCGGGCATGACGCCGTCGCGCACGATCACCACGCCGCCCGGCGCGAGGGTCGCGCGCGCCTGGACGAGCGCACGTTCGAGCGCGGCCCACGGGTCGCGGGCGTAGGAGAACACCTCGTGCAGCACCGCGCTGAACACGATCGTGGATGCGGGCTTGGAAGTCAGCGGGTCGGTGTCCGCTCCGAGCTCCCGCCGCCGCACGGCGAAGCGGGCTCCCCCGGTCGGGCTGCCCTTGCTCGAGCCCTCGAAGCCGGCGACGCCGGCGCTCGCGCGCAGGCGGGCGAGCGACTCCTCAGCGAGGTCGAGGGCCGTGACCGTCACGTCGGGCAGCTGGGCGAGCATCCCGGCCAGCTCGCCGCCGCCGGCGCCCGCGTCGACCACGTGGCCGGGCCGGACGTGCGGCAGGATGCGCGCCTTGTCGCCGAGCGCCGACGCCATGCGGACGAAGTAGCGCGGCTCGAGCGCCGGATGCGCGGCGGCGAGCGCAGAGGCGGGATCGCCGGTCATCGCATCATCCCCTCGATCGCCGAGCCGACGCGCCGGAGCCGGACAGGCGACGGGGCGATCATGCTCGGCTCCGCCGCCAGGATTCGAACCTGAACCTCACGGCTCCAAAGGCCGTCGTGCTGCCGTTACACCACGGCGGAACGCGCCGCGCGGGCGCACGACGAGTCTGCCAGAGCGCGGGCGGTGCCCGACGGCGCTGAGGCGCGTCAGCCGAGCTTCAGCCGACCGGCCGCAGCCCGTCGAGCGCGAGCCCGATGAGGCGCTGGCGCTGCGCGTCGTCGTCGACGGCGACCGCGGCGACGCCGGAGACGAGACGCACGACATCCGAGATGTTCACGTCGTCGCGCACCGCGCCCGCGGCCTGCGCGCGCGCGAGCACCGGCTCGCCCGAGCCGTACATGACGGCGCGGCACTGCGCGAAGACGGTCGACTCGCGGTTGAGGCCCTCGATGAGCGCGTGCTTGGTGCCGATGTACTCGACGAAGCGCCGCAGCCAGGCGCCGAGAGCCTTCTCGGCCGGCAGCTTCTCGGTCGCGGCGGCCGCGACCACAAGCGCCTCGACCTCGCCCACGTACACGGCCTCGATGAGGTCATCGCGAGTCGGGAAGTTGCGATAGAGCGTTCCGATGCCGACCCCGGCGCGGCGCGCGATCTCCTCGAGAGATGCGCCGGCGCCGTCGGCGGCGAACACCGCGCGCGCGGCCTCGACGAGGGCGTCGAAGTTGCGCGCGGCGTCGGCGCGCTTCGGGCGCTGGACGACGGTGGCCAGCTGGTCGACGAGGGTGCTCACGGCGGGACTCCAGACGGGATGCGGAACGCGGCTTGCGAAGCGGAGGCGCCCTCCGCTAATCTCTTACAAGCGGAGGCTCCCTCCGATCGGAGCCAGCCTCCATTCTACGCCGCTCGACGACGGATCGCATCCGAGCCGGGCCGCGCATCCCGAATATCCACACCACACAGCACCACGACCAGGAAGAAGGCCTCGTGCCTCGCTCACCCCTCACCGTGTTCCTCGCGCTCGCCCTCGGCGTCGCGAGCCTCAGCTCACTCCAGTCCCTCGTCATCCCCGTGCTGCCCGAGATGCAGCGCGAGCTCGGCACGACCGCGGCCGGCATCAACTGGACCCTCACCGCGTGGCTGATCGCCGCCGCCGTCGCCACTCCCCTGATCGGCCGCGTCGGCGACCTGCTCGGCCGCCGCAGCACGCTGCTCGTGGTCGCGGGCGTCGTCGCGATCGGCGACCTCGTCGCGTTCGCGGCGCCCGACCTCAGCGTGCTGCTCGTCGGGCGCGTGCTGCAGGGCGTCGGCGCGGCGCTGTTCCCGCTGGCGTTCGGCGTGCTGCGCGAGACCTTCCCGCGTGAGCGGGTGGCCTCGGCGATCGGCGCCATGTCGGCCGTCATCGCGATCGGCAGCGGCCTCGGCACCGTCATCGCCGGCCCGCTCGCCACGGCCCTCGGCTGGCGCGGACTGTTCCTGCTGCCCTTCGCGCTCGTCGTGACCAGCGGCATCCTGTCGTTCATCGTCATCCCGCGCTCGACCCAGCGCGAGCACGGGCGCATCAACGTGCCCGCCGGCGTGCTGCTCTCGGCATGGCTGGTCGCACTGCTGCTGCCGCTCAGCAACGGCGCCGTCTGGGGTTGGACCTCGCCGCTCGTGCTCGGGCTCTTCGGCCTCGCGGTCGTGCTGATCGTCGCCTGGGTCGCGGTCGAGCTGCGCTCGGTCGAACCGCTCGTCGACCTGCGCCTGATGCGCGCCCCCGCGATCTGGAGCACGAACCTCGCCAGCTTCCTGCTGGGAGGAGCGATGTTCGCCGTGTTCGCGTTCTTCGCGCGCTTCGTGCAGACGCCGTCGAGCACCGGCTACGGCCTCGGCGCGACGGTCGCGCAGTCGGGCCTGCTCATGCTGCCGATGCTGATCACGATGGCGGTCGCCGGCTTCGTGAGCGGTCCGCTCGGTTCGCGCATCGGCTTCCGCGCCCAGTTCGGCGGCGGCGCCGCCCTGCTCGGGCTGGCCTCGGTCGGACTGGGGCTGCTGCACTCCGCGGCCTGGCAGGTCGCCGTCGAGGCCGGTCTCTTCGGCCTGGGACTCGGCATCGCCTACGCGGCCATGACGAGCCTCATCGTGCAGAGCGTGCCGACCACGCAGACCGGCATCGCGACGGGCGTCAACGCGAACCTGCGCACGATCGGCGGCGCGATCGTCAGCTCGGTCGTCACCGTGATCGTGTTCGCCCACGTGGATGCGACGGGTCTGCCCTTCGAGGCCGGCTACACCGCCGCCTTCCTCACCGCGGCCGCACTGGCCGGCGTCTCGGCCCTGATCGCGCTGCTCGTGCGGCAGGCGCGGCGCCGCGGCGCCGTCGACCGCGATGTCGCCGTGCTGACGGCGCCGCTCACGCTCGAGAGCGAGGCGGCGGCGTAGGCCGAGCCGGCAGGACCGACGGAGTCGGAGGCGGGGTCAGGTGCCATGATGGGCGGATGCCCGCCTCCGACGAAGTCGACCGCATCGTCGACGCGTGGTCGCGCGAGCGGCCCGACCTCGACTTCGCGCCGCTGCAGGTGCTGTCGCGGGTGTCTCGACTGGCGAAGCACCTCGACCGCGAGCGCAAGGCGGCCTTCGCCGCGAGCGAGCTCGAGCCATGGGAGTTCGACGTGCTGTCGGCGCTGCGGCGCGCGGGCGAGCCGTATCAGCTGAGTCCGAAGGCCCTGCTGCAGCAGACGCTCGTGTCGAGCGGCACCATGACCAACCGCATCGACCGGCTCGTGACGCGCGAGCTCGTCGAGCGGCGCACCGATCCGAACGACGGCCGCGGCATCCTCGTGGTCATGACCCCGCGCGGACGCGAGCGCGTCGACCGCGCGATCAGCCGGCTGCTGGATGCGGAGAGCGCGCTGCTCGCCGGCCTCAGCGCCGCCGATCAGGAGCGCATCGCAGGGCTGCTGCGCAAGCTCAGTCTCGACTTCGACGCCGGCGCCTGAGCGGGGCCCCGCTCACCACTCCGCCCCGCTCACCACTCCTCAGCGCCGTCGAGCGTCGTCGGCGTCGGATGGAAGCCGAGGCGCTCGCGCGCGGCCGTCAGGTCGAAGGTGCGCTCGAGGCCGATCAGCTTGACCGAGTGGCGCGTGAGCAGCGGGCGGCGGCCGGCGGCGCGGGCGGCGAACTCGAGGGCTCCGGCGGTGCGGGTGGCCGCATCCACGTCGACGTCGATCAGCCGCACGGGCAGCTCGCGACGCGCCAGCAGGCCGCGCACGATGCCGGCGAGCTCGACCGGGGTGGCGTCGCCGATGTTGTAGGTGCCGCGCGGCGTCTCGGGGCGCAGGGCGCGCTCGACGGCGTGCACGACGTTGCCGATCGAGGTGAGCCGGTGGCGCACCTTGCCGCCCGCGGGCAGCGGGAGGCGTCCGCCGCGGGCGGCGCGGGCTGCGCGGGTCAGGAGCGACACGATCGGCGCGTCGGGACCGTAGATGAGGTGCGGGCGCAGCAGCACGGCGTCGGCGCCGGCGAGCTCGCGTTCGGCGGCGAGCTTGGAGGCGGAGTACCCGCTGAGGAAGCGGCGCGCGGGAGGCAGGGTCTCCGTCGCATCCACGCTGGGTTTCGTCAGGTCGTAGACCGCCGTCGTCGAGAGGTGCACCACGCGCGCGCCGGCGAAGCTGCGCACGACGTTGCGGGTGCCGAACTGGTTGACGAGCATCGCGTCGTCGCGCGAGGCGCCCGGGTCGACGAGAGCGGCGGCATGCACGACGGCGTCGAACTCCTGGTCGCTGACCATCTGACCGGCCGTGATGTCCCAGATGCGGTAGCGGCCCTGCGGATGCTCCCAGCCGCGCGGGGTGCGTCCGAAGCCGACGACGTCGTCGCCGCGATCGGCGAGGGCGGTCGCCACGGCGCCGCCGACGAAGCCGCTCGCTCCGGTCACCGCGATCCTCATCCTCAGGATCGTCTCACGAGCGCGGTGAGGAACGCTGACGACGCACGCCGCGCGGGGCTCAGCCCTCGAGCTGCTCGCTCAGCACGAGCCAGCGCTCCTCCAGCTCGGCCGACTCGCTCTCGAGCTCGCCGAGCTTCTGCTGCAGCGCGCCGAGCCCCTCGTAGTCGCTCTGGTCGTGCTCGGCGAAGGCGGTGTGCTGCGCGCGCACCAGCTCGTCGACCTTGGCGAGACGGCGCGTGATCGCCGCGAGCTCCTTCTCGGCCGTGCGACGTTCGGCGCCGCTCAGGGCCGGGGTGGATGCGCCGCTCCCGCCGCCCGCGCTGCTCGCACCGCCCGTCGCGGTTGACGACGCGGTCGTGGACGCGGTGCCGCCGCCGCTCGACGCGCGCTGCGCATCCCGTCGGATCTTCAGGTACTCCTCCACGCCACCGGGCAGGTGCCGCAGGCGCGCGTCGAGCACCGCGTACTGCTGGTCGGTGACGCGCTCGAGCAGGTAGCGGTCGTGCGAGACGACGAGCAGCGTGCCCGGCCAGGAGTCGAGCAGGTCCTCCATGGCGGCGAGCATGTCGGTGTCGAGGTCGTTGGTGGGCTCGTCGAGGATGAGCACGTTGGGCTCGTCGAGCAGCACGAGCAGCAGCTGGAGGCGGCGCTTCTGGCCGCCGCTGAGGTCGCGCACCGGAGTAGAGAGCTGCGCGGTCGGGAAGCCGAGGCGCTCGAGCAGCTGGCCCGGCGACAGCTCGGCGTCGCCGACGCGGTAGGCGGTGCGGTAGCGGCCGATGACCTCGCGCACCTTGTCGTCGCGGATCGTCTCCAGCTCGGCCAGGCGCTGGTCGAGCACGCCGATCTTGACCGTCTTGCCGGTCTTGACGCGCCCGCTCGTCGGCTGCACCGCGCCGGAGACGAGGCCGAGCAGGGTCGACTTGCCGGCGCCGTTGACGCCCAGGATGCCGGTGCGCTCGCCTGGGGCGATGCGCCACTCGATGTCGCGCAGGATGACGCGCTCGGCGCCGGTGGAGGCATCCGGGAACGCGACGCCCGCATCCAGCAGGTCGACGACGTCCTTGCCGAGCCGCGACACGGCCATGCGCTGCAGCGAGACGGCATCGCGCACGGGGGGTTCGTTCTCGATGAGCTCGTTGGCGGCGTCGATGCGGAACTTCGGCTTGCTCGTGCGGGCGGGGGCGCCACGGCGCAGCCAGGCGAGCTCTTTGCGCATCAGGTTCTGACGCTTCGCCTCGACGGCGGCAGCTTGGCGGTCGCGCTCGACGCGCTGCAGCACGTAGGCCGCGTAGCCGCCCTCGAAGGGCTCGATGATGCGGTCGTGCACCTCCCAGGTGCTCGTCGACACCTCGTCGAGGAACCAGCGGTCGTGGGTGACGACCACGAGTCCGCCGGAGTTCGCGCTCCAGCGGCGCTTCAGATGCTCGGCCAGCCAGGCGACGCCCTCGACATCGAGGTGGTTGGTGGGCTCGTCGAGGAGGACGAGGTCCCAGTCGCGGCTGAGCAGCGCGGCCAGAGAGACGCGGCGGCGCTGTCCGCCGGAGAGCGAGCCGATGGTCGCCTCGAAGTCGAGGTCGCCGAGCAGGCCGGCGAGCACGTCGCGGATGCGCGCATCCCCCGCCCACTCGTGCTCGGCGCGGTCGCCGACGACGGCCTCGCGGATCGTCTGCTCGGCGGGCAGCACGTCGCTCTGATCGAGCATGCCGAGGGTCGTGCCGCGGCGGACCGTCACCTGACCCGAGTCGGGCTGCTGCCGGCCCGCGAGGATGCGCAGCAGGCTCGACTTGCCGTCGCCGTTGCGCCCGACGACGCCGATGCGGTCGCCCTCGCCGATGCCGACGGTCACGTCGTCGAAGATCACGCGGGTCGGGTATTCCAGGCGGATGCGCTCCGCGCCGAGGAGATGTGCCATGTCTCCTCAAGGCTACGGGGCCGGGATGCGCGTCGCCGACGCGCGGGGACGCCGAGTCCCCGAGCGATCGGCCAGTGCGATGCGACCGGGAACGCGATAGCGGCGCGCCGACACTCTCAGAAGGGAGCGGGCTCGCGCATGGGCGCGCGCGGCTCTGGCGCGTCGATCGCGGCGCCGATTTCGATCGGGATGCCGGGGTCGGGTGAGAGCCCGGTCGGGATGCCGGTGTCGGGTGGGTCGTCGGGGTGGGCCGCGTCGTAGATCCAGTCGGGTCCGGGATCGGGCACCCGGTACGGGACGAACGCGACGGGTGGGACGGGGGCGTCTTCGCGGTAGATGCGGCCAGTTGGGGAGGTCCATTCCAGGTGGCCGTGGGTCTTCTGCTTCACCGTCCAGGAGGTGAACTGCTTCATCGAGTGATGCCGCTGGCACAGGTGCGCGAGGTTCGTCAGCGCGGTGGGGCCGCCGAGAGCGTGGTCGTGGGTGTGGTCGAGTTCGCAGCGGATCGCGGCCGTCCGGCATCCCGGCCAGCGGCAGTGCTGGTCCCGCGCCCGCAGATGCCGGCGTTGCGCCCAGGCGGGACGGTAGGTGTCGACGGCGAGGACGGTGCCATCGGCGGGGTCGGTGAGAATCCGCGTCAACGACGGGGCATTGCGGGCGAGTCGACGGGCGGTGTCGGCGTCGATCGGGGCACGGCCGATCAGGTCGGCGGGGGTGTCGTCGTGGCCGATGATCGACAGCGCCGACACCACGACCTGCACCTGCGCCCGGATCGCCCCCAACGCACCCTCCCCATCCCCATGGACGGTCGGGTCGAGAGCCGGCGTGCCGGCGAGAAGGAGGTCGGCGAACACGTCGGCGCGCACCTGATCCACCGTCCGACGATCCGTGGAGTCAGGATCTGCCGGATCGGGCACGCGGGCGTCGACGATGACCTGCGCCTGGCGGGTCAGGCGGTCGAGGATGCCGTCGCCGATCACGGTCGGAACGGTCGCGACGATGTCGCACATGCCATCCCGCCCGAGCACGAGGCGCACACCCCGATCCCGCGCGGCCTCTTCGTGGCGCTCGGTCAGGGTGCGATCGGCGAGACGCTCGGCCATCAGCTCCAAGGCGGCGCGAACCCGGTTCGGCGTCTCCGTCAGGCAGCGGTCGATCGCGGAGAGCTCGAACCGCTCCCGCACCTCGATCGGCACGATCCGGCCGGCATCCACGATCACCCGCACGTGGCCGCGGGTGATACGACCGTCTTCCCACGCCGCCAGGGTGGTCGGGAAGCACTCGACCAGCTCCCGAGCCTCCCCGATGCGCGCCTGCACGGTCCGATCCGTGACTCGCAGCACCCCGCCGAGCTCGGCGGCGATCGACCGCAGCGCCATGTCGTGCGCCCGCACATTCGCCGACGCACCTGCCGCATCCAGCTCGGCCAGCTGCCCGGCGCGGGCGAGCATCCGCACCTCCGCGACCTGCGCCGACGACACCGCCGCCGCGACGCTCTCGGCCTCGCCGACGAGCTCTCGCAGTGCATCCACCGACGGCCCGAACACGACGGAAGAACCCTCGCCTCGAGGTGCCGCCGCGGGTTCCCCCATGACTTCATCGTGGCAACCACCACCGACATCCCGAGGTACCGAAGCGAAGCACACGAACCCCCGATCAGAGCACGATCGATCCCTCCTCTGGAACAGCCCGAACGACGCTCCTCACACCCCCGCGCGCACGCCCGCCGCCCTCCGGATCCCGCGACTGCGACCCGGCACCTCGTTCCGGCACCGCATCCGCCCGCGCGACCACCCGCCCCACGTCACACGGTTGACAGACCGCCGCCGAGTGCGCTTGTGTTTTAGGTAAGGCTCACCTAACCGATCGTCCGCGACCGCGCCACAGCATCCCCCGCCGCCGCGACCGGAACGATCCCCGAGAGACCCAGAGAGACCCCTCCGCATGCTCGACGATCCCCTCGTCCCCCTCTCCACCGCGAACCGCGTGCTCTTCGTGGGCGACAGCGCCGACCTGCCGTCGATCCGCCGCATCCTCGCCGACCTGCCCGGCGATGCCTACGGTCAGGTCTTCATCGAGATCGCCTCGCGCGTGCAGATCGAGACGCTCGCCCGCCCCGACGGCGTGATCGTGCACTGGCTGCGCCGCGACCTGCGCTGCAGCCGCATCGACGGACTCGCCCCGCGCGGATCGCTCGCCGCCCGCGCTATCGCCGCCTGGGCCGCCGAATGGATGCCCGACGACGCCGACAGCGACGGCGCCGACGTCACGCTGTGGATCGGCTGCGCGACGAGCCCGCGCGTGGATCGCGCCTTCCGCACGCTGCGCGACCGCATCCACGCGACCGAGGACTGAACGGTCCCCGCCAGCCTTCCCCGCCGCGCCAACCCACGACACAGAACCCACGCTCACGACCCACGAATCACCCGCCGCCCGGCACCCTGCCACCCCGGACGACACCACCCGCACCACGAATCCGGAAGGCACCATGCACCACCCGAACTCCCCCGAGTCCCCGACCAGCAGCAGCCACACCCGCAGCGCCGCCCCCGAACGCCGCCTCTCCACCTCCGTGCTCGTGATCGGCGCGGGCGGCTCCGGCCTGCGCGCGGCGATCGAGCTGGCCGAGGCCGGCACCGACGTTCTCGTGCTGGGCAAGCGCGCGAAGAGCGACGCCCACACCTCGCTCGCGGCCGGCGGCATCAACGCGGCTCTGGGCACGATGGATCCGGCCGACACCTGGCAGCAGCACGCCGCCGACACCCTCACCGAGAGCTACCTGCTCGCCGACCCGCGCACGGTGCAGACCGTGACCGAGGGCGCCGCTCGGGGCATCGACGACCTCGAGCGCTACGGCATGCCCTTCGCCCGCGAGTCCGACGGCCGCATCTCGCAGCGCTTCTTCGGCGCGCACCGCTGGCGTCGCACGGCGTTCGCGGGCGACTACACGGGCCTCGAGATCCAGCGCACGCTCGTGAACCGGGCCGCCCAGCTGCAGATCCCGATCCTCGACAGCGTCTACGTCACGCGCATCCTGGTGAACGACGAGGGCGTCGTCTTCGGCGCCTACGGCTTCGACCAGGTCGACGGCACCCGGCTGCTCATCCACGCGGATGCGGTGATCCTCGCCGCCGGCGGACACAACCGCATCTGGCGCCGCACCTCGTCGCGCCGCGACGAGAACACGGGCGACTCCTTCCGCCTGGCGGCGCTGGCGGGCAGTCGTCTGCGCGACCCGGAGCTCGTGCAGTTCCATCCCTCCGGCATCCTCGAGCCCGAGAGCGCCGCGGGCACGCTCATCTCCGAGGCGGCGCGCGGTGAGGGCGGCATCCTGACGAACGCCCTCGGCGAGCGCTTCATGCCGCGCTACGACCCGGAGCGCCTCGAGCTGAGCACCCGGGATCGCGTCGCGCTGGCCGCCTACACCGAGATCGCCGAGGGGCGCGGAACCCCGAACGGCGGCGTCTGGCTGGATGTGTCGCACCTGCCCCGCGAGACGATCATGCGCCGCCTGCCCCGCGTCTACCAGACGATGCTCGAGCTGCAGATGCTCGACATCACGCAGAGCCCGATCGAGATCGCGCCGACCGCGCACTACTCGATGGGCGGCGTCTGGGTCGACCACGCCGACCACGCCACCGACGTCACCGGCCTCTATGCGATCGGCGAGGCCTCGAGCGGGCTCCACGGCGCCAACCGCCTCGGCGGCAACTCGCTGATCGAGCTGCTGGTCTACGGCCGCATCGTCGGGCAGGCCGCCGCCGCCTACTCGGCGGGTCTGGCATCCCAGCGCCGCAGCGCCGACGCCGTCGCCGAGGCACGCGGTGAGGTGGATGCGCTGCTCGCCGCCGACGGGGAGCAGAACGTGCGCGCGCTGCAGCGGGCCGTTCGCGACACCATGACCGAGCACGCGGGCGTCGTGCGCGACGAGGCCGGACTCACCGCCGGACTCGCGAAGATCGACGCGATCGAGGCGCGCATCGCCGACATCGGCGTGCACCCCGACATCGCCGGCTTCCAGGATCTGTCGCACGCCTTCGACCTCAAGGCCTCGATCATCGCCGCCCGCGCGACGCTCGCCACCGCCCGCGAGCGCCGCGAGACGCGCGGCTGCCACAACCGCAGCGACTTCCCCGAGCTCGACCCCGCGCTGCAGGTCAACTTCGTCTGGTCTCTCGACGGCACCATCGAGCGCGAGGCCACCGCACCCATCCCCGCCGAGATCGGCGCGCTCATGACCGAGGTCTCCACGGTCGGCAAGCTCGTCGAGTAGAGCGGCGGATGCGCGCGCCGGCACCGGACGGCCGGCGCGCACCCGGGGCGGGGAGTCGGACTGCGGAGGTCCGGCTCCCCGCTTCTCGTCGCGTGCGATCGACGCGCGCGCGATCTGCGGCGCATCGACCGCACGATGTCCATCATCTGTCGCGTGATTCCGGCGATCCCGCCGCTCTGTGACGCCCCGTGTCGCCACTGTTACGCCCGGTGTCCCGCCGGGTTGGAGGCGGACGCGAAGTCTTGTCACAGTGGGCGCTCCGGAGTCGCGTCGCACCACGACCGGCCCGGGCACCAGCATCCACGCAGCACCCCTGCTCAGAGCACCCGAGGCACCGCATGTCCGACAACGCCCCCGTCCTTCCCGACCGTCCGAAGCGCAAGACCGGCCTGATCGTCGGCATCGCGATCGCCGTGGTCGCCGTCGTCGTCGCGGCGATCCTGATCATCCCCCGCCTCGGCGGATCGGGTGCGGGTGCCGATGGCGACGCCTCGTCGGCCGCCGGCGAGTACGCCGGCAAGACCGTGACGATCGGCGTCGCCGACGCCTCGCAGGCCTACTGGAAGACCTACATCGCCCTCGCCAAGAAGGAGCTCGGCGTCACCGTCAAGCTCGTCAACTTCAGCGACTACAGCCAGCCCAACCCGGCGCTGAGCCAGAAGCAGGTCGACCTCAACCAGTTCCAGCACATCCTGTACCTGGCGAACTACAACGTCACCAACGACGACGACCTGCAGCCGATCGGCGCGACCGCGATCTACCCGCTGCCGCTCTACTCGACGAAGTACAGCGACGTGAAGGACATCCCCGAGGGCGCCAAGGTCGCGATCCCGAACGACGCGATCAACCAGGCCCGCGGTCTGCTCGTGCTGCAGTCGGCCGGCCTCGTCGAGCTGAAGAACGGCGGCACCGCCTTCTCGTCGGTCAAGGACATCGACAGCGCCAAGGTCGAGATCACCGCCCTCGACGCCTCGCAGACCGCGGGCGCGCTGCAGAGCGGCTCGGTCGACGCCGCGATCGTCAACAAGAACTACGCGACGGATGCGGGCCTCAACCCGAAGGACGCCATCGCGCAGGACGACCCCGAGAGCGACAGCGCGGCTCCGTACGTGAACGTCTTCGCCGCCCGCAAGGCCGACAAGGACAACGACCTCTACCTCAAGCTCGCCGCGATCTACCACGACAAGACCGTCGAGGAGGGCGTGCAGGAGGCCAACGCCGGCACCGCGGTGTTCCGCGAGACCACGGCCGCCGAGCTGCAGAAGGCCCTCGCCAAGGTCGAGCAGGACGCGGTCGACGCGGGCGTCAAGTGACCTGTCGCGCGACGATCCCTGCGGGCCGGCGCGTCGTCGGCGGAGTCCCCGCCGCGTGATCGCCGATAGCCTTCCGACGGATGCCGTCGTCCCCCTTCTCGGGACGGCGGCATCCGCCGTGTGCCGCAGCAGCCTCAGCACCCGCGGCACCGTCGGCGACGCCGACACCGCATCCACCACCACGGTATCCACCACCACCCTGAACCCCGGGAGCAGCCGATGAGCGCGCTCGTGCGCCTCGAGAACGTCAGCCGCCACTACGACACCGCGTCGGGTCGCGTGACCGCCGTCGACGACGTCAGCATCGAGGTCGAGGAGGGCGAGATCCTCGGCGTGATCGGCTACTCGGGCGCCGGCAAGTCGACGCTCGTGCGCCTCGTCAACGCGCTCGAGCTGCCCAGCTCGGGCCGCGTCTTCGTCGGCGACGACGAGCTGACCGCCCTGCCCGAGCGCGACCGCCGCCGGGTGCGCCGCACGATCGGCATGATCTTCCAGCAGTTCAACCTGTTCCACTCGCGCACGGTCGCCGGCAACGTCGCCTACCCGCTCAAGGTCGCCGGCGTGCCCGCCGCCGAGCGCGACCGCCGGGTGGCCCAGCTGCTCCACTTCGTCGGCCTGCTCGACAAGGCGCACGCGCATCCCGAGCAGCTCTCGGGCGGGCAGAAGCAGCGCGTCGGCATCGCCCGCGCGCTCGCGACCCAGCCGCGCCTGCTGCTCGCCGACGAGGCGACGAGCGCCCTCGATCCCGAGACGACCGCCGACGTGCTCGCGCTGCTCAAGCGCGTCAACCAGGAGTTCGGGCTCACGATCATCGTCATCACGCACGAGATGGAGGCGATCCGCGCGATCGCCGACCGAGTCGCCGTGATGGACTCGGGGCGCGTCGTCGAGCACGGCGACGTCTACGACGTGTTCGCCCGCCCGTCGACCCGCGCCGCCGAGCGCTTCGTGCGCACCGTGCTGCACGACCGCCCCTCGGCCGCCACGCTCGCCCGCCTCGCCGAGGCGCACGACGGCCGCCTCGTGACCGTGCCGGTGCAGGACTCCCCCGGCTTCACCTCGACCGTCGCCCGCATCCTCGGCGAGCACCGCGTCGGCAGCACGATCGTGTTCGGCGGCATCAGCGAGCTGCAGAACCGCTCGATCGGCGCCCTCACCTACGAGCTCACCGGCGCGGATGCCGACATCGACGCCGCGCTCGCCGCCCTCGACGCGCAGGGCATCCCCTCGATCACCGAGCAGGTGGATGCGGCGCCCGGCGGCTCCCCGAACGGCACCGCCCCGAACGGCTCCGCCCCGACCGAGGAGGTCGCCCGATGAACGACTTCATCGCCAACCTCGACGTCTTCTGGCAGGCGATCGGCGAGACGCTCTTCATGGTGTTCGTGTCGCTCATCGCGAGCGGCATCATCGGCATCGTGCTCGGCGTCGCGCTCACCGTGACGCGGCCCGGGCACCTGCTCGCCAACCGCGTCGTCTTCACGATCGTGAACGTGATCGTCAACATCGTGCGGCCGATCCCGTTCATCATCTTCGTCGCCGCGATCCAGCCGCTGCTGCTCGGCGTCGTCGGCACCACGATCGGCCCGACCGCGGCGGCGTTCGCCCTGTCGCTCGGGGCGGCGTTCGCGGTCGCGCGCATCGTTGAGCAGAACCTCGTCGCCGTCGACCACGGCGTGCTCGAGGCGGCGCGGGCGATGGGCGCGCATCCGCTGCGCATCATCGTGACGGTGCTGATCCCCGAGGGTCTCGGGCCGCTGATCCTCGGCTTCTCGTTCATCTTCGTCGGACTCGTCGACATGTCGGCCCAGGCCGGTCTGATCGGCGGCGGAGGACTCGGCGACTTCGCGATCACCTACGGCTCGCAGCGCTACAACTGGCCGATCGTCTACATCACGGTCGCGGTCATCATCGTGCTCGTGCAGCTCGGCCAGTTCGCGGGCAACGCGCTCGCGCGCAAGGCGCTGCGGCGCTGAGGGGCGCGGGTCTCCTCGACCGCGGCCCTGGGCCGATCGAGGAGGCCCGCCGCCGCGCGCGTCGTGCTGCTCGTCAGCCGAGCCCGAGGCCGACGAGCAATTCCCGCTCCTCGGAGCTCGCGAGGCCGGCGCGGCGCACGCGGTCGAGCCCGCGCGCGCGTTCGTCGGCCAGCACGGCGGCCACGGAGTCGGCCATCGGCCTCGTGAATCCGCCGGAGGCCCGAAACGCCCGCGAGCTGCGCTGCGCGAAGCCGACGGCCTCCGCGGGCAGCCACAGCGGGAGCGAGCGAGGGCCGGCCCAGTAACGGATGTCGTGGGCCAGCAGGGTCGCGTCGTCGACCTCGACGATCTCCCCGTCGTAGCCCGCCACCTCCGCGACGCACCGCAGCAGATCGTCCAGCGGCAGCGGGTCGCCGACCGTGTTCACGACGCCACAGTGCCCGATGAGTGCGGCGTTCCCGATCCACCGAGCGAGATCGCCCACGTCGATGACCTGGGCGAAGCGGCCATCGAGCACGGGGGCGAGCGCCGGCCCGCCTCGGCTGAACCGGGCGGGCCAGTAGCCGAAGCGATCGCTCGGGTCGCCGGCGCCGACGATGAGCCCCGGACGCACGATCGACAGCCGGTCGCCGACACGCTCGGCGCTGCGGCGCTCCGCCAGCACCTTGCGATCGGCGTACCGGGTCGGATCGACGGGTTCCACGACCGCTGCGGACTCGTCGGCGCCCGGCTCGTCGTCGCGGACGTAGACCGACACGGTCGAGACGAGCGTCCAGTGCGCCGCGCGCGGACCCAGGGCGTCCAGCGCCGGCTCGACGAGATCCGGCTCGGAGGAGAACTCGATGACCTCATCCCAGTCCGCCCCCACGGCGTCGTACGCGCCGGGCGCGCGACGATCGACACGGACGAGCGCCGCTCCCGACGGCACCGCGCCCGACTCGCCCCGCGCGAGGCAGGTGACCTCGCAACCCGAGGCGAGAAGGTCGTCCACGACCGCGCGGCCGAGCCACCCCGTCCCGCCCAGCACGAGCGCTCGCATGCCCGTCCCCGTCCCGCGGCTACTCGCCGATGATGCGGGCGCCGTGCACGGGGCCAGAGGCCCGCACGACGTTGAGCCGGGCGGCGCTCAGTGCCACCTGCAGCTCGAGCGCCGAGTCGCGATCGGCGGCGAGGAACGCCACCGTGGGCCCCGATCCCGAGACGATGCCGGCGAGCGCTCCGCTGCTCTCGCCGAGCTCGAGCACGCGCCCGAGCGACGGCTCCAGGTGCAGGGCGGCCGCCTGCAGGTCGTTGTGCAGCACCTCGGCGAGCATGTGCGGATCCCCCGCCCGCAGCGCCTGCAGCACGTCGGAGTCGACCGTCGGGCGCGGATCGGCGGCACGGATCTCGCCCGCGTGGGCCTCGCGGTGCGCATCCAGCTCGCGGTACACCTCGGGCGTCGACAGGCCGAAGTCGGCGAGCGCCAGCACCCACTCGTAGCTGCCCTTCGCGAGCGCGGGCGAGAGCTCGTCGCCCCGGCCGGTGCCGATCGCGGTGCCGCCGGTGAGGGCGAAGGGCACGTCGGCGCCGAGCTGCCGCGCCAGCGTGAACAGGGCGTCGCGCGAGAGCTCGGTGCCCCAGAGTGCATCGCAGGCGACGAGCGTGGCGGCCGCGTCGGCCGAGCCGCCGCCCATGCCGCCGGTCACGGGCACGTGCTTCTCGATGTCGATCGCCGCGCCGCCCGTGTAACCGGCGTGCTCGGCCAGCAGCTTCGCGGCGCGCACGGCGATGTTCGTGTCGTCGGTCGGCACGCGGCCGAGCTGCACCGTGCCGGTGACGCTCACGCTGACGTCGTCGGCGTGCCGCACCCGCACCTCCTCATAGAGGGAGAGCGCCTGATAGGCGATCGCGACGTCGTGATAGCCGTCGTCTTGAATGGCCCCGACCCGCAGGAAGACGTTGACCTTGCCCGGCGCTCGAACCCGCACGGACGGCGGCGCGGACGGGCTCATGCACCAACACTACTTAAGCTCGGGAGCGCCGCAGACCAGTCGGTCCAGGGGCGTCACCGTGGATGCGCGACCCCGCGCCGCCCGCGCCGACTCGAGCGCGATCGGAGCGCCGGTCAGCCGAGCGCCGCATCCAGGATCGCGACGGCGCGCGCCTTCGCGGCGGCCGCCGCATCCTCGTCGGCGAGCTTCTCGAAGGTCACCGCGAGCCGGGCCTTGCTGGGCACCGGCGCGCCGGCCGCGCCACCGGCCGCCCCGCCGAGCGGCTCGATCGCCGCGAGCACCCGCTCGCCGCCCGGCAGCGCCCAGCGCGCGTTCGGGCGCACGGGGTGCTCGCGCTGCGACGCGGGCGCGCATCCCAGCTCGCTCGTCGCCGCCGCGATCACGGCCTCGAGTCCGGCGCGCCCGTCGGCGACGGTGCGGCCGGCCGAGGCGGCGAAGGTGCCGTCGGCCTTCTGCCCGGGTCGGCGCAGGCCGCGCGCCTGCTCGTAGCGCACCGTCAGGTTCTGCGCCCACCAGCCGTCGACGCCGTGCTCGTCGACGAGCCGGCGCGCGATGCGGGTGTGACCCCAGGTCGTCGCCTGGCCGGCGTCCAGCAGCGCGAACCACTCCTCGGGCGTGCGACCGGTCGCCGCGCGCACGGAGTCGTCGCTCGTCATCGACGCGACGGCGTTGATCGGGGCGGCGTCGATCGGGTACGGCTCGGAGCTCATGCGGTCATTCTCGCCCCGCGGCTGCGCCCCGCGCTTCCCCCGACGCTCAGGTGCTCAGCAGATGCGACAGCGGGCTCGCCGTGAGGATCGCGAACACCACCACGTTGATCACCACGCTGACCCAGAACATCGTGCGGAACGACGCCTTGCGCGTCTTGTGCCGGAACAGCTGCTGCGCGATGACCGCCCCCGGCCAGCCGCCGACCAGGCCGAGCAGGATGAGCGTCGACTCGCGCACGCGCCACCGCCCGCGCACGGCGCTGGCCTTGTCGACCGCGTAGATGATGAAGCAGCCCGCGCTCGCGGCGAGGTAGAGCGAGGGCACCCACGGCGGCAGCCCGAAGACGACGCTGACGACGAACACCAGCACGACGAAGGCGACGACCGTGAGGATCGCCATCACGCCGGCGAAGTCGATGCCCAGCCGCAGGCGCTCGCGGGGTCCGGTGTGTTCGGCGACGCCGTGGTGCGCGGCCAGCGGTCGCGGGCCGCCGGCGAAGTGCACGAATGCGGCCCGGCTGCGGCCGTCGGGGGTCGGCTCGACCACGAAGGTCAGGGCGTCGCCGATCGCGGGGCGCTGCTCCTCGGCGGGGAACGCCGAGATGTGCACGAAGATGTCGCGACCGGATGCGCGACTGATGAACCCGAAGCCGCGGGCGTCATCCCAGGTCGAGAGCCGACCTTCGACTCGGGTGCGCGGTGCCATCCCGTCGATCGTAACCGCCGCGGAGGAGTGCGCCGCGCCGAGGCCGCGCCGGCTTCCGAACGCCGCGCCCGGCACCGCGGCGGAGCGTCAGCGCGCGCGCTGCACCCGCACGAAGTCGTCGATCGTCAGCGCCTCGCCGCGCGCGGTCGGGTCGACGCCGCCGGCCTCGAGCACCGCGGTCGCGCCGGCGGAGCCGCCGAGCAGGTCGGCGAGCGACTGCCGCAGCATCTTGCGGCGCTGGCCGAAGGCCGCATCCACGAGCTCGAACACCCCGCGCCGCTCGGCGTCGTCGCCGGGCGCGTCGCCGAGCTCGAAGCCGACCAGGATCGAGTCGACGTTCGGCACCGGCCAGAAGACCTGCCGGCTCACCTGCCCGGCCGTGAACCAGCGGCCGTACCAGGCGGCCTTGACCGACGGCGAGCCGTAGACCTTCGAGCCGGGCTTCGCGGCCAGGCGCTCGCCCACCTCCGACTGCACCATGACGAGTCCGCCGCGCAGGCTCGGGAAGGTCGGCAGCAGGTGCAGCAGCACGGGCACCGACACGTTGTAGGGCAGGTTCGCGACCAGGCGGACGGGCTGGCTCGGCAGCTCGGCGATGCGCAGCGCATCCGCCGTCACGACCGTGAGGTCGGCATCGGGCGCCAGCTGCGCGACCGTGAGCGGCAGCTGCGCCGCGAGCCGCTTGTCGATCTCGACAGCCGTCAGGTGCGCGCCCGCCTCGAGCAGGCCGAGCGTGAGCGAGCCGAGCCCGGGCCCGACCTCGAGCACCTGCTCTCCCGCCTCGACCCCGGCGGCGCGCACGATGCGCCGCACAGTGTTCGCGTCGTGAACGAAGTTCTGGCCGAGCTTCTTGGTCGGCTGGATGTCGAGCAGGTCGGCGAGGTCGCGGATCTCGGCCGGGCCGAGCAGCTGCACGTCGGCGCTCACGGACCCGCCGTGCCCTCGGGATGCGCGTCGAAGGGCCCCGGCGGCGTGACGACCGGCTCGTCGTCCCAGTGCCCGTAGACCAGCTCGGTGTTCGACGAGATCTGCGCGGCCAGCATCGAGGCGTCGGTGCCGAGCGTGTCGGCCATGGCGCGCAGCGTGTGCGGGATCAGGTAGCTGCTGTTCGTGCGGCCGCGGAACGGCATCGGCGTCAGATAGGGCGCATCCGTCTCGATCAGGATTCGGCTGCGCGGGATGACCTCGAGCGCGTCGCGCAGGTTCTGCGCGTTCTTGAACGTGACGGTTCCGGCGAAGGAGAGGTACCAGCCGCGGTCGGTCACGAGCTTCGCGAAGTCCGCGTCACCGCTGAAGCAGTGGAACACGGTGCGCTCGGGAGCGCCGACGCGGTCGAGCACCTCGACGATCTCGGCGTGCGCATCCCGGTCGTGGATCTGCAGCGCCAGGTCGTGCTGCTTCGCGAGCTCGATGTGCGCCTCGAAGCTGCGGCGCTGCGCCTCCTGCCCGACGGCCGACGGCGTGCGGAAGAAGTCGAGCCCGGTCTCGCCGATCGCGCGCACCCGCGGGCGCCCCGCGAGCTCGGCGATGCCGGCCAGGTGCTCGTCGAGCTCGCCGCGCTCGGCCAGCTCGGCGGCGTCGTTCGGGTGCAGCGCCACGGCGGCCAGCACGCGCGGCTCGCGCGCGGCGACGTCGGCGCTCCAGCGCGAGCTCGCCAGGTCGGTGCCGACCTGCACGACGCCGCGCACGCCCACGCTCGAGGCGCGGTCGAGCTGCTCGCGGTAGTCGAGCGCGCCGGAGCCCGCGGCATCTCCGTCGGCGTCGCCCGATGCGTCGTGATCGGGGTCGAAGAACGGCTCGAGATGCGTGTGGTTGTCGTACACCGGCACCACGAGCGCCTCGGGCAGCGGCGGATAGTCGGTCATGCGCTCGGCTCCGCTCACGCGGCTCCGGGCGCCGACGCCGCCTCGACCTCGATGCGCGGGAACAGCGGCGACTCGAGCGGCGTGACCTGCCCGCTGCCGCGCCAGTTCAGCGCATCCCGGATGTCCGACTCCTGCACCGTGCCCTCGCCGCCGAGCGCCGCCCACAGCTTCGCGCTCGCCTTCGGGGTGAAGGGCGACAGCAGCACGGCCAGCGCGCCGACGCCGCGCGCCGCGGTCGCGAGCACCGCATCCAGTCGCTCGGCGTTCGCCTCGTCCTTCGACAGGGCCCAGGGCTCCTGCTCGGTGATGTAGCCGTTGAGCTCGTCGACGAGCTCCCAGATGGCGGCAAGCGCGTCGCCCAGCGCGAGACGCTCGATCGCCTGATCGGCGGCCGCGTTCACGCGCTCGATCGTGGCGAGGATCGCGCCGTCGGCCTCGGCCAGCTCGACCGTGCTCACATCCGGGATGCGGCCCTCGCGGTAGCGGGTGATCATCGCCGTCACCCGCGACGCCAGGTTGCCGAAGCCGTTCGCGAGCTCCGCCTGATAGCGCGCCGACAGGTCCTCCCAGCTGAACGAGCCGTCCTGCCCGAAGGTGATCGCGCGCAGGAAGTAGTAGCGGAACGCGTCCGACCCGAAGGTGTCGGTGATCTGGTGCGGGGCGATGCCGGTCAGCTTCGACTTCGACATCTTCTCGCCGCCCACGAGCAGCCAGCCGTGGCCGAAGACGCGCTTCGGCACCGGCAGGTCGGCGGCCATGAGCATGGCCGGCCAGATCACGGCGTGGAAGCGGGCGATGTCCTTGCCGACGAGCTGCACGGCCGGCCAGCGGCGCGCGAAGTTCTCGTCGTCGGTGCCGTAGCCGATCGCGGAGATGTAGTTGAGCAGCGCATCCACCCAGACGTAGATGACGTGCGACTCGTCCCAGGGCACGCGGATGCCCCAGTCGAAGCTCGACCGCGAGATGCTGAGGTCGCTCAGACCCTGACGCACGAACGACACGATCTCGTTGCGCACGCTCTCGGGCTGGATGAAGTCGGGGCGGCTGTAGAGGTCGAGCAGGCGGTCCTGGAAGGCGCTCATGCGGAAGAAGTAGTTCTTCTCCTTGAGGATCTCGACCGGCCGCGAGTGGATCGCGCAGACCAGCTGGCCCGCGAACTCGCCCTCGGTCGGCTCGACCAGCTCGTCCTTCTGCTTGTACTCCTCGCAGCCGACGCAGTAGTAGCCCTCGTACTCGCCCGCGTAGATGTGACCGTCGTCGTAGAGCTTCTGGATGAAGCGGCTCACCGCGGTCTCGTGACGCTCGTCCGTGGTGCGGATGAAGTCGTCGTTCGCGATGTCGACCGTCTCGAGCAGCGGCGTCCACGCCGACTCGACGAGCCGGTCGGTCCACTCCTTCGGCGTGACGCCGTTCGCGCGGGCCGTGCGCAGGATCTTCTCGCCGTGCTCGTCGGTGCCGGTCAGCAGCCAGGTGTCGTCGCCGCCCTGACGGTGCCATCGGGCGAGGGCGTCGGCGCTGACCTCCGTGTACGCGTGGCCGATGTGCGGCACGTCGTTGACGTAGAAGATCGGCGTCGCGATGTAGAACGGGTCGCGAGCGGGCATGCGGGCCAGTCTAGTTGCGGGTCGGCGGGCGTTACGGCGCTGTCGCCGGTGCTGCCCTCCGGCCGGTGGATGCGCATCCGGAGTCTCTGCGGGAGGGGTTTTCGGCGACACGCCGCGGGCTCGTGCCGTCGATGCGGCGTGTCGCCGAAAACCCCTCCCGCGGACTCGCCGCGGCTCTCAGCGCGAACCATCTCAAGGAGTTGCTGAAACTGGAGTGCCGGATGTTGCTCGTGAGTCACAGGAGTTACAGCAACTCCTTGAGATGGTCACTGCGCGGGGCGGGATGCGGCGGCGCGGCCGAGCGCGCAGACAGGCTCAGCCGGGAGGCGCGGGTCAGCGGCGGCGCAGCGCCGCCTCGTAGAGGTCGCGGCGCGACAGCCCCGTCGCCTCGGCGACCTGCGCGGCCGCGTCCTTGAGGCGGATGCCGTCGGCGGCCAGGGCGACCACCTCATCCACGGCGGTGTCGGGGTCGGCCGCGACGGGCGCCGCTCCCCCGACGACGACGACGATCTCGCCCCGCGCGCCCTCGGCGAAGCGCTCGGCCAGGTCGGCGAGCGTGCCGCGGGCGACCTCCTCGTGCAGCTTCGTGAGCTCGCGGCACACCGCGGCCGGACGATCGGCGCCGAGGGCCTCGGCCAGGTCGGCGAGCGCCGCGCCGAGCCGGTGCGGCGATTCGAAGAACACGAGCGTGCGCTGCTCGCCCGCGAGCGGGCGCAGCGCCGCGACCCGGCCCTTGCGCGGCAGGAAGCCCTCGAAGGCGAAGCGGTCGGTCGGCAGTCCGCTCAGCGCGAGCGCCGTGAGCACGGCTGACGGACCCGGCAGCGCCGTGACGGTGACGTCGGCGGCGATCGCGGCGGTCACGATCGCGAATCCCGGGTCGCTGATGGCCGGCATCCCGGCGTCCGTGAGCACCAGCAGATCGCTCTCGCGGGCGGCCTCGATCAGCTCGGCCGAGCGCTCGACCTCGTTGTGCTCGTGCAGCGCCACGAGGCGCGGGCGGTTCTCGACGCCGAGCGCGCGCATCAGCTGCACGGCCGTGCGGGTGTCCTCGGCGGCGATCGTCTCCGCGTTCTCGAGCGCCTCGACGAGGCGACGGCTCGCGTCGCCGAGGTTGCCGATCGGGGTCGCCGCGAGGATGATCACGCGGGCCATCCTCCCAGGCCCGGCCGCGCTCGGGCACGGCGCGCCGCCGTTACTCTGTCGGGGTGACGGACGGCCGCGACGAGACCCCCGCGCCCGCCGCATCCGCGGCATCCGGCCCCGCGACCGCCGAGACGCCGACCGCGACGCCCGCGCCCGATCCCGACGCCGACTTCGCCCGCATCGCCCTCGGCTACCCGGCCGAGCCGATCGCCCCGCTGCCCGTGAGGCAGCCGCCCGGCCCCGCGACCCGCTTCGACGCCTGGTGGCGCGCGAAGATGAGCGAGCCGCGCTGGAGCCTGCTCTGGACCTGGGGCGGCCCCGGCCTCGTCATGCTCGTCGCGGTCGTCACGCGCCTGGTCGCGCTGAGCCAGCCGCACGCGCTCGTGTTCGACGAGACCTACTACGCGAAAGACGCCTGGAGCCTGCTGCACCTCGGCTACGAGGGCAGCTGGAGCGACGGCGACGACGCCCGCTTCCTCGCCGGCGACACCGACGTCTACACCGACGTGCCGAGCTTCGTCGCGCATCCGCCGCTCGGAAAGTGGGTCATCGCGCTCGGGCTCATGGCCTTCGGCGCCCAGGATGCGATCGGCTGGCGCATCAGCGTCGCGATCGTCGGCATCCTGCTCGTCGCCCTGACGATGGCGGTCGCGCGGGGGCTGTTCCACTCCCGCGTCATCACGGTGCTGAGCGGCGGGCTGCTGGCGATCGACGGCAACGCGATCGTGATGAGCCGGGTGGCCCTGCTCGACATCGTGCTCGCCCTGTTCTGCCTGCTCGGCGTGGGGGCGATGCTGCTCGATCGGCGCTGGGCGCGGCGGCGGCTGGAGGGCTGGGTCATCCGCCGCGAGCTCGGGCATCGGCACACCGACTGGGGTCCGTCGCTGTGGTGGAGGCCGTGGATGCTCGCCGCCGCGGTCGCGTTCGGCGCCGCCAGCGCGGTCAAGTGGAGCGGCATCTGGTTCCTCGCGATCCTGGCGATCTGGTCGGTCGTGATGGATGCGCTCGACCGCCGTCGCGCCGGCGTCGCGTTCTGGCCGACCAGCGCGGCGCTGAAGCAGGCGCCCGTGAGCTTCCTTCTGCTCGTGCCGCTCGCCGCGGCCGTGCACCTGGCGAGCTGGACCGGCTGGTTCGTCACCGACGACGGCTACGACCGGCACTGGATCGAATCGGGCGGCGGCGAGCGCTGGACCGGCGCCCTGTCGTGGGTGCCGACGGCGTTCCAGAACTGGTACCACTACCAGGCGTCGATGTACGGCTTCCACGTCGGCGAGAGCACCCCGCACAGCTACCAGGCGAACCCGCTGACGTGGCTGTTCCTGGTGCGGCCGACGAGCATGTACTACCAGGAATCGGACGGCGGGGCGAGCGCGGCGGCGATCACCGAGATCGCGAATCCGCTCATCTGGTGGGCCTGCACGGCCGCGCTGGGCTTCCTGGTGTGGCGGTTCATCCGCACCCGCGACGGGGCCGTCGGCGTGCTGCTCGTCGCGATCGCGGCGGGCTACCTGCCCTGGATGGGCTACCTGCACCGCACGGTGTTCCAGTTCTACACGATCGTCTTCGAGCCCTTCCTCGTGATCGGTCTGGCCGTCGCGCTCGCCCATCTGCTGGGCCGCTGGAACGACCCGCCGGGTCGTCGCCGCGTCGGCTTCGCGACGGTCGGCACGTTCCTGGTGCTCGCGGTCGTGCTCAGCGCCTACTGGTTCCCGATGTGGATCGGCCTGCCCATGCCGCGCGAGTTCATCTACTCGCACTACTGGCTGCGCAGCTGGCTGTGAGGGTCGGTCGGCGGCGGCCGCCGGTCACCCGAGCACGACGAGTGCGGGTGGATGCGCGCCCCACGTCACACGACGTCATCTGCGCCCCGCCCGATCCGAGGCGCGTCGGCCGCCGTCGATAGCCTGGGCGCATGTCCGACCCGCAGCCCGACGTCCCGAGCGCCGACAGCCCGACTCCCGAGGTCGCCCCGACCGATCGCGACTGGGGCTTCCGCACCCGCGCGATCCACGCCGGCAACATCCCCGACCCGATCACCGGCGCCCGCGCGCTGCCGATCTACCAGTCGAGCGCCTTCGTCTTCGACGACACCGCGGATGCGGCGGCCCGCTTCGCGCTGCAGAAGTACGGCAACGTCTACAGCCGCCTGTCGAACCCGACCGTCGCGAGCTTCGAGGAGCGCATCGCCTCGCTCGAGGGCGGCCTCGGCGCCGTCGCGACCGCCTCGGGCCTCAGCGCCGAGTTCATCACCTTCGCCTCGCTCGCCGGCCAGGGCGACCACATCGTCGCCTCGGCCTCGCTCTACGGCGGCACGATCACCCAGCTCGACGTGACTCTGCGCCGCTTCGGCGTCGAGACGACCTTCGTGCACTCCTCCGATCCGGCCGACTACGCCGCCGCGATCACCGAGAAGACGAAGCTGATCTTCGTCGAGACGATCGCGAACCCCTCGGGCGAGATCGCCGACCTCGAGGGTCTGGCCGACGTCGCGCACGCGCATGGCGTGCCGCTCATCGTCGACTCGACCATCGCGACCCCCTACCTGAACCGGCCGATCGAGTGGGGAGCCGACGTCGTCATCCACTCGGCCACCAAGTTCCTCGGCGGGCACGGCACGACCCTCGGCGGCGTCGTCGTCGAGAGCGGCCGCTTCCACTGGGCGAGCGAGCGCTTCCCGCTGTTCGACCAGCCGGTGCCGAGCTACGGCGGCCTCAACTGGCACGGCAACTTCGGCGAGTACGCCTTCCTCACCCGCCTGCGCGCCGAGCAGCTGCGCGACCTCGGCCCGACGCTCGCGCCGCACTCGGCGTTCCTGCTGGCGCAGGGCGTCGAGACGCTGCCGTTCCGGCTGCAGGCGCACGTCGACAACGCCCGCCGGGTCGCCGAGTGGCTCGAGGCCGACGACCGCGTCGAGTACGTGAACTGGGCCGGACTGTCCTCGCACCCCCACCACGAGCGCGCCGCGAAGTACCTGCCGAAGGGCCCGGGCTCGGTGTTCAGCTTCGGCGTGAAGGGCACCGCGACCCGCAGCAGCCGGGATGTCGGCCAGCGCACGATCGAGGGCGTCGAGCTGGCTTCGCACCTGGCCAACATCGGCGACGCGAAGACGCTCATCATCCACCCCGGATCGACGACGCACGCGCAGCTCACCGAGCAGCAGCTCGCCGAGGCGGGCGTCGACGGCGGCCTGATCCGCCTCAGCGTCGGCATCGAGGACCCGGACGACATCATCTACGACCTCGACCAAGCGCTGACCGCCGCGGTGAAGGGATGATGGGCGCATGACCGACACCGCCACCGCGACCGGCACCGGCGTCTCCTCGACCGGCGACGACGCCCCCGAGCTGCAGACCACGCAGCTCTCCAACGGGCTGACCTGCTCGATCCCGGCGAACTCGCCGCTGGCGAAGCTGCTGCGCTCGCAGCGCACCTGGGTGGGACCGACCGCGAAGCAGCGCCTCGGCATCCTGCGTCGCGCGAAGAGCGTCGCGATCGTCGGCGCGTCGCCCAACGCGGCCCGCTCGAGCTACTTCGTGGCGACGTACCTGCAGCAGTCGAGCGACTACGACCTCTACTTCGTCAACCCGAACGCGACCGAGATCCTCGGCCAGCCGGTCTACAAGTCGCTCGCCGACCTGCCCGTGGTGCCCGACATCGTGGACGTGTTCCGGCGCGCCGACGACATCCCCTCGGTCATCGACGACGTGCTCGCGATCGGCGCGAAGACCGTCTGGGTGCAGCTCGGCATCTGGAACGAGGAGGCCGCCTACTACGGCGAGTCGAAGGGCCTCACGGTCGTCATGGACCGCTGCATCAAGGTCGAGCACGCCCGCTTCCACGGCGGACTGCACCTGCTCGGCTTCGACACCGGCCAGATCAGCGCGCGCAAGCAGCTGCGCTGACGCGGAGGTCGTTGTCGGCGCTCAGGCGGCTCCGGTCCGCCTGAACGCGACCTTGGAGCCGCCCGTCGGCGGGGTCGCGACGCTCTAGCGTCGGGTGACCCCTTCAGAAGGAGCACTCACATGATCGTCGGCGGAGTCGTCTTGTTCGTGATCGGCGCGGTCCTCGCGTTCGCGGTCTCGTTCGCCGTTCCCGGAGTCAGCCTGCCTATCATCGGCGGCATCCTCATGGCGGCCGGAGCCGTGCTGTTCATCATCGGCCTGGTCACGACCCTGCGCGGTCGCGTCACGACCGAGCACCGCACGGTCGACCCCAACGGCAGCACGCGGGTGCAGCAGCGCACGACCGACGGCGACCCGCGCTGACGCACTCCGCCGCACGCCGTCGCCGTCACCGTGGCGATGCTTCCTGAGCCGACGCCGCGTCTGCGCTTCCGCGAGATGCACGCGAGCGACCTGGATGCGATGGCCGGCCTCCTCGGCGACCCCGAGGTCATGCGCCACTACCCCGCGCCGAAGAGCCGCGACGAAGCCGCGGACTGGATCGCCTGGAACGAGCGCAACTACGCGCGGCACGGCGTCGGGCTGTGGATCATCGAGACCCTCGACGGGGTGTTCCTCGGCGACTGCGGCTTGACCTGGCAGAGCATCGACGGCGTCGACGAGCTCGAGGTCGGCTACCACGTGCGGCCGGAGCACCAGGGCCGTGGCTACGCGACCGAGGCCGCGGCCGCCTGCCGTGCCCTCGCCGAGCGCGAGCGCCTCGCCGACCGGCTCGTCGCGATCATCGTGCCCGGCAACATCCCGTCGCAGCGTGTCGCCGAGCGCATCGGCCTGCCGTTCGATCGCGCGACGACGTCGCGCTCGGGCGTGCCCGTCGTGGTGCACAGCGCCCCGCTGCGCTGAGTCGAACCGCATCTCACTCCCCTGCCCCGCTCGCGCGGCCCGTTCGATATGACGCAATTCAGCATCGATCGCCGCAGCTGACCGGCGTCGGCCGCCGGGACGACCTCCTGCTGAATTGCGTCGCCGCGCGCCCCACCCCTGGTGCTGTTGGTCGACGCAACTCAGCAAGGTCACGCGCGAGCGGCCGGATCCGGTCGTCTCGGTCGATCGATGCTGAGTTGCGAAAGGGCTCGCGCAGCTCAGGCCGTGGCGTCAACCGGCTGGGCGCCGCGCGGATAGGCGAGCATGATCGCCGCCGACGCCATCCAGACGACGCCGATCAGCGCGATCAGCAGACCAGCGGGGGCACCGCCCAGCTGACCGACGATCGCGGCTCCGAGCGCGGCGGCGGCCGTGCGAAGCCCCGACCCGATCGTGAACACCTGCGATCGCACCCGCGCCCGGCTCTGCTGCTTGCGCAGCAGCAGCATCGCCGCCGCGCTCGGCGCGACCACGATGCCCGACAGGCCGATCACGATCAGGGTGAACGGCATCCCGAGGTCGGCGACGGCGCCGAGCGTGAGGAGTCCGACCACGGCGAATCCGCCGCCCATCACGACCTCGGGTCGCAGCCGCACCGGGATCAGCGCATAGGCGACCCCGCCGGCGAGCGCGCCGATCGCGAAGGCGGTCACGATCCACGCGCCCTGGTCGGCCGAGGCGGCGCGCTCGTGCGCGAGGGCGATGGCCGCGATCGGCAGCGCGCCCTGCCCGAGCTGGCTGAGGGTTCCGGATGCGGTGACCGCCGCCAGCGGGCGGTGCCGCGTGAGCGCCCGCACGGCGCGCAGGATGTCCCGGCCCAGGTGCAGATCGTCGTGACGCGGGCGCGGCGCGAAGTGGAGGGCGAGCATCCCGACCGCACCGAGCGCGGCGACCACCGCGGTCACGATCGAGGCGATCCGCGCGTCGGCGAGCGCCACCACGAGCGCGGCGAGCGCCGGCCCGCCGACCGAGGCGATGTTGTACGAGACGCCGTCATCGGCGTAGGCGCGGCGCTCGTCGGCGATCGCGTCGGTGACGAAGCTCGACATGCCTCCGAGATAGAACGGGCTCGCGACGCCGCCCGCGACGAGCAGCACGACGATGATCGGCAGCGGCACGACGCCGAGCCCGGCCGCCGACAGCAGCGACAGCGCCTGCACGACGGCGGCGGTCATCATCCAGCGGCGCGGATGCGGCGTGCGGTCGAGCAGGGCGCCCACCAGCGGAGCCGCGACGACGCTCGGCGCGAGCGAGGCGGCGACGAGAGCTCCGCCGAGCGCGCCGCCCGCGACGATGTCGCCGGTCTGCTGCACCGCGAGCAGCGGCAGCACGACCGTCGCGGCGGCATTCGCGAGCCGCAGGGGCACCGACGCCGTCAGGTACCCGATCTCGCTCACCGCACGATTCTGGTGGATGCGCGGCGCGCCCCGCTCGCGCATCCCCGCTCGGCGCCCGCGCGTCCCTCGCCCGCCGTTCGCGCGTCCCGCCCTCGGTCGCGCTGACCGCCCGCGTCTTCTCAGGTCCGACGCCGCCCTCGCGCCATCCGGATGGCGCCCGGCGGCGATCCTGCTGAGAAACGGCGCGCCGCTACGCTCGGGGCGTGAGCATCACTCCGCCCGCGCGCCCGCGCGTGCTGCTCGTCGACGACGAGAGCGGCATCCGCGACGCACTGGCCCCTTTCCTCGCCCGCTCCGGATTCGACGTGCTGACCGCCGAGGACGGCGGCGCCGGGCTCGAGGCGGTCGAGCGGCACTCCCCCGACCTGGTCGTGCTCGACGTGCTGATGCCGGTGCTCGACGGCCGCGAGGTGCTGCGCCGCCTCCGTCGAGCGGGCAGCCAGCTGCCGGTCATCCTGCTCACGCAGGTCGGCGAGTCGTTCGAGCGCGCCGCCGCACTCGAGGAGGGCGCCGACGACTACCTCAACAAGCCCTTCGATCCGCAGGAGCTCGTGGCGCGCATCCGGGCGATCCTGCGTCGCGTCACGGCCGGGCAGCCCGCGCTCGGCGGGTCGACCGGGCTCAGCGCCGGCGCCCTGCGCATCGACCGCGTCGCCCGCCGCGTCTGGCTCGACGGCGTCGAGGCGACGCTCACGCCGCGCGCCTTCAGCCTGCTCGACTACCTGATGACGCATCCGGATGAGGTGCTCACCCGCGAGCGCCTGCTCGCCGCGGTCTGGGGCTTCGATCAGCCGGTCGCGAGTCGCGCCGTCGACCATCGCGTCGCCGAGCTGCGCAAGGTGCTCGCCGACGACAGCGGCACCCCGCTCTTCATCGACACCGTGCAGGGCGTCGGCTACCGCTTCCTGCACCCGGTCGCGCTGACCCCGGCGACGCGCGCATGAGGCGCGCCGGGCTGGCACTCATCCCGCTCGCCCTCGGGCTGGTCGGAACGATCGTGGCGCTCGCGGCCGGCGATCGGCGGCAGATCTTCATCCAGTGGCAGCTCGCCTGGGTGTGGGTGCAGCTCGGCCTGCTCGCGGCGCTGCTCGTGTTCGCGATCGTCGCGGTGCGGGCGGCGCTGCGACGGCGCGCCGTGCGCAGTCGCGAGGATGCCGTGGCCGCCGAGCGCGCCGAGCGGCGCCGCTTCGTCGACCGGCTCGACCACGAGCTCAAGAACCCGGTCACCGCCATCCGCCTCGGCCTGTCGAACCTGCCCGAGAGCGACGTCGCGGCGGGGCTGGATGCGCAGGCGCTGCGTCTGACGCGTCTGCTCGGCGATCTGCGCAAGCTCGGCGAGCTCGAGAACGCGCAGCTCGAGATCGCGCCGGTCGACGTCGAGGCGCTCGGCCGCGAGGTCGCCGAGGCGGTCGGCGAGCTGGCCGAGTCGTCCGATCGATCGCTCGCCGTGAGCTTCCCGCGGGCGCCGCGCCCTCTGCCGCCGGTGCGCGGGGATGCGGACCTGCTGTTCCTCGCGGTCTACAACCTCGTCGCGAACGCGCTGAAGTTCTCGCAGCCCGGCGACCGCATCGAGCTGCGCGGCGCCGAGGACGACGGCTGGGTCACGCTCGAGGTCGCCGACACCGGCCGCGGCATCCCGGTCGAGGAGCAGGGCCTGGTCTGGGAGGAGCTGGCGCGCGGCAGCCACACGCGCGACGTCGCCGGCAGCGGACTCGGTCTGCCGTTCGTGCGCACGATCGTCGAGCGGCACGGCGGCGGGGTCGACCTGCGCTCGCGCCTCGGCGAGGGCACCTCGGTGCGGCTGCGGCTGCCGGTCTGAGTCGCGCCTGACCGGGCGACAGGGCAACGGGGCGACGGGGCGCGGTCTCTCTCGCGTCGATCTCCGCCCGCCCGCGCATCCCGTGAGGGGTCGCGAAAGCCCCTTCCCGCGACGGAATCCGCGGCGGGAAGGGGCTTTCGCGACCCCTCAGCGCTCTGATGGAGGGAGGAGGGACGTGCGAGGGGCGACGGGAGGCGAGGAACGGGCGGATGCTCGGCCGATCAGGCCCGGATGTAGGTGTTCCCCGTGCCGGTGTCGCTCGCGGCGGCGACCCCCGAATCCCAGTTGACGGTGTTGTAGCTGCCGCTCACCGTGAGGCTGCCGATGCGCGTGCCGAGCACCGTCGCGAGGTCGCCGCTGATGGCGACGCTCTCGAGCTCGGATCCGTTCAGCGAGTTGTTCTGACCGCCGATCTCGACCGCGCCGACGGCGCCGTTCGTGATGATCGTGATGTCGTCGCCGCTCAGCTTCAGCGAGCTCGATCCGTCGTAGTTCACGGTCACCCGGTCGCCGCTGACGACCACGTCGCCGCAGGCCCCGGTGAGCACGAGCGACACATCGTCGTCGGTGACCTCGAACGAGCGGCCGGCGCAGGGGCCGTTCGTCACGCCGATCGAGCCGAGGCCCGAGGAGCCGGCGCTGTCATCGCCGGCGGTGTCGTCATCGTCGTCGGCGCGGTCGTCGGCCGTCGACGGCGACGGACTGGGCTTCGACGCGGACGTGGCGTCGTCGTCGGGACCGGTGATGCCGATGCTGCATCCGGTCAGGGTGAGGCCGGCGGCGGCGAGCAGGGCGAGGGTGGCGAGCTTGGTTCGGATCATGTTCTTCACGCTAGAGATCGGATGTCCCCTCATCATCGCGGGCCTGTCGCAGTTCCGCGACACCGCGTCGCGCTCTGCCGCCGCAGAGCTCGCACGCGACAGACCGCCAGATCTCGCACAGGAACGGCACAGGCGGGGCCTCGGGTCGCCATAGCGGCGCGCGATGCCATGGGGTCCTCGACGGAAGGACACCCCCATGGATGCTCGACGCACCGGCTGGCTGCGCACCCGCCTCGCGACCGCGATCGTGACCATCGCCAGCGCGCTCGGCCTCGTCGTCGGCACGGCCGCGCTCGGCGCGGCCGCCAGCGACACCGACACGAGCACGACGAGCGAGAGCGAGGGCTCGACGTCGACGAGCACGAGCGATTCCGGCTCGACGAGCACCGAGAGCAGCGACAGCTCCGGCAGCAGCACGAGCGACTCGAGCGACTCCGCGACCTCCGACGCGAGCGCTTCCGACTCGACCACCTCCGACTCCAGCACCACCTCCGGCTCCAGCACCTCCTCCGACGACAGCACCGACACCACCTTCGATTCCCCCGTCACCTCCGGCTCCGGCGGCGACGCGAGCGCCACGACGAGCGGATCCTGACCATGAGCACCCGCACCAGCACCACCACCACCGCCCCCGACACCGTCGCCCGCGAGTGGCCGCTCTGGTCGACGACCGCGCGCCTCGTGCTGCACGGCGCCGACGCCGCCGAGCGGATGCCCGCCGCCCTCGCGGCCGCCGACCGCCTGACCGCGGCGGTCGACGCGACGGCGAGCCGCTTCCGCCACGACTCCGAGGTCAATCGCATCGCCGCCGACCTGCCCGACGGCGCCCGCATCAGCCCGCTGCTGGCGCGGCTCGTGCGCGCCGCGCAGCACGCCGCCGAGCTGAGCGACGGCGATGTCGACCCGACCCTGGGTCAGGCGCTCGCCGCCGTCGGGTACGACCGCGACATCCGGCTGGTCGCCGACGACGACGGACGACTCGTGCGCGCCGTCGCGACGGTGCGACCGGGATGGCGCAGCCTGCTGCTCGAGGGCGACCGGCTGCGCCTGCCCGGCCACCTCGCGCTCGACCTGGGCGCGAGCGCGAAGGCGGTCACGGCCGACGACCTCGCCGCGGACATCCACCGGGCCACCGGATGCTCGACCCTCGTCGCGCTCGGCGGCGACATCGCGACCGCGGGGCGCGGCCCGGCCGGCGGCTGGCAGGTGCGGGCGGCCGACCGCCCCGGCGACCCGGCGACGACTGTGAGCCTGCGCGGCGGCTGGGCCGTCGCGACCTCGAGCACCCAGCACCGCACCTGGAGGCGCGGCGGCGAGCGGATGCACCACATCCTCGACCCGCGCACCGGGCTGCCGGCCGAGGCGGTGTGGCGCAGCGTCACGATCGCGGCGCGCAGCTGCCTCGAGGCGAACGCCCTCAGCACGGCCGCGATCGTGCGCGGCATGGCCGCCCTGCCCTGGCTGGCGGCGCTCGGCTGCCCGGCGCGGCTGGTGGATGCGGACGGACGCGTGCTCGTGCTCGGCGGCTGGCCGCTCGAGGTCGACGAGCGCGCGGCGGTCGAGTTCGGCACGCCCGGGTCCGGCGCCGCGCCCGACGAGGCGGCCTGATCGTGGACGAGGCGCTGTGGGCTCTCGGCCGCGCGACCGGCGCGATCGGGCTGCTGCTCATGACCGGCTCGGTCGTGCTCGGCATCCTGACCCGCTCGGGTCGTCCCGCGGCCGGACTCCCCCGCTTCGGCGTGGCCGTGCTGCACCGCAACGTCGGCGTCCTCGCGACCGTGTTCATCGGCATCCACGTCGTGTCGCTGCTGTTCGATCCCTACGCGCAGCTCGACCTGCTCGACCTGGTCGTGCCGTTCCTCGCCGACTACCGTCCGTTCTGGCTCGGACTCGGCACCGTCGCGCTCGACCTCGCGATCGCGGTGACCGTCACGGCGCTGCTGCGGAACCGCATCGGCCCGCGGGGCTTCAAGGCTGTGCACTGGTCGGCCTACGCACTCTGGCCGATCGCGGTCGCGCACGGCATCGGCTCGGGAACCGACGCCCTCACCCCGTGGATGCTCGCCCTCACCGGCATGTGCATCGCCGCCGTCGTGACGGCGCTCACCTGGCGGGTCAGCGCGCGGTTCCGTCGCCCGGGTGCGGCGTCGTCGCGACCCTCTCCGACGTCGGCGCCCACCACATCCCCGACCCTGATCGGAGGCCCCCGATGACCCTGCTCGACCCGGCGCCGACCGCGTCGCACCCCGTCGCCCTCGCCGCCCCGACCGGCGTGCGGCGCCTGCTCGCCGCCGGTGGACCCGACCCGGACGCGCACCGCGCGACGTTCGGCGCGCGTCCGCGCCCGACTCCGGATCGGCTCATCGCCGAGGCCGAGGTCGCAGGCCTGACCGGACGCGGTGGCGCCGGCTTCCCCGTGCATCGCAAGCTGCGGGCGGCCGCCGAGGCCGGCGGCGGCACGAACCGACGAACCGGGGCCGGCCCCGGCGCCGGCACGCCCGTCGTGATCGGCAACGGCAGCGAGGGCGAGCCGCTCAGCGCGAAGGACCGCCTGCTGCTGCGCACCGCCCCGCAGCTCGTGCTCGACGGCCTCCTGCTGGCGGCGGAGGCGATCGGCGCCGGCGAGATCCGCCTGGTCGCCGACGCGGAGCTGCACGCCGGGCTGCGCACAGCGCTCGCGGCGCACGACGAGGGGGCGCGCATCCAGCTCGCGGCCGCGCGCGGCGACTTCGTGGGCGGCGAGGCCTCGGCCGTGGTGTCGGCACTGGAAGGCCGGCGCCCCGTGCCCCGCGACCACGCGATCCGTCTGACCGGATCGGGCTACCGCCGCCGCCCGACGCTGCTGCAGAACGTCGAGACCCTCGCGCACCTCGCGCTCATCGCGCGCTTCGGGGGCGCGTGGTTCCGTTCCATCGGCGGCGCGGCGGCCGACCCCGCCGACGACGCCGGCGCCGGCTCCCCCATCGACGCCGGAACCCGCCTCGTCACGGCGAGCGCCCCCGGAACGGCGCTGACCGTGCTCGAGGTCGCCGGCGGCACCCGCCTCGGCACGGTCCTCGCCGCGGCGCGACTCGACGACGCCGGAGTGCGCGCGAGCGGACTCGGCGCGGGCGTGCGGGCGGTGCTGGTCGGCGGCTACCACGGCGCCTGGGTTCCCGCCGCGGCGCTCGACGCTCCGTTCAGCGTGGCCGGACTCGCACCCTGGGGTGCGACGCCGGGCGCCGGCATCCTGCACGTGCTGCCGCACGGCCGCTGCGGTCTGCGCGTCGCGGCCGGCATCACCCGGATGCTCGCCGCCGAGTCGGCCGGACAGTGCGGCCCCTGCGTCAACGGCCTGCCGCGCATCGCCGGTCTGCTCGAACGCGTCGCCCGCGGCGAGCGCGACCCCGGGCTGACCGACGAGATCGCCCGCGTGGGCGAGCTCGTGGCCGGGCGCGGCGCCTGCCACCATCCCGACGGGACGCTGCGGCTCGTCGCGTCGACGCTGCGCGAGTTCGCGAGCGACATCGCGGCGCACCGCGCCGGCACCTGCGAGGAGGAGGGGCGATGACCGCGCGCAACCCGCTGTCGCCGAGCCGCACCGCCGCGAGCGGCACCGCGACGGCCCTGCACATCGACTGGACCGCCTGCGCCGCCCACGGACTCTGCGCCGAACTGCTGCCCGAGCTGCTGCAGCTCGACGAGTGGGGCTATCCGCGGGCGCTCGGCTACGGCTCCGACATACCCGTCGGCCCGGGTGAGCTCGGCGCCGCGCGCGTCGCGGTGAACCTGTGCCCGCGGCAGGCGCTCGCTCTGCGCGCCACGGCGGCGACCCCGACGACGCGCTGACGAGACGAACCCGGCCCGCGGCGCTCCCGGCGCGCGGTCGGCCGCACCATCTAGGCTCGCGACATGTCGACGACGGCCGTGACCTACATCGGCGGACCGACGGTGCTCCTGGAATGGGCCGGGCTGCGCATCGTGACCGATCCGACCTTCGATGCCCCGCAGAGCTACAGCGAGCCGGGAACGACCACGCTGACCAAGACGCATGGTCCGGGCATCCCGCGCAGCGACCTCGGCCCCGTCGATCTGGTGCTGCTCTCGCACCACACCCACAAGGACAACCTCGACTGGGAGGGCCTCGAGCTCGTCGCCGCGGGCCCGCTCACGATCGGCACACGCGAGGCCGCGAGCGATCTCTGGGGCGGCTCGGTCGTGGGCTACGACGACTGGGAGTCGCACCAGCTCGGCGACGCGCGCATCACCGTGGTGCCCGCGCAGCACCGTCCGGCCGGCGCCGGCGACGTGCCGGTCGTGGGCTTCGTGCTCGAGGCCCCGGATGCGCCCACGGTCTACGTGAGCGGCGACAACCTCTCCCTCGGTCTGGTGAAGCAGATCTCGGAGAACTTCCCCGACATCCGCCTGGCCGTGCTCAACGCCGGAGCCGCCCGCGTGCCGAGCATCGACGGCGCGCTCACCCTCACCTCGACGGACGCCGCCACCGCCGCCGACACCCTCGGCGTGGATGCGGTGGTCGGCGTGCACTGCGAGGACTGGGAGCACTACAGCGAGAGCCGCGCCGACCTCGAGGCCGCCTTCGCGGCGGCGGGACGCGGCGAGCTGCTGCTCACCACGCCCCGCGCCGAGCGCGTCGAGATCGCGCTCTAGGTCGGATCCGGGTCCGAACCCGCCCTGATCGCGGCGCGGCAGCGGCGCGCCCGCGACGACTCAGCGCCGCTCGTTGCCGCGCCGGTAGTTGCCGGTCGCTCGCGCCAGCAGCTGCTGCGCCTCCTGCTCCGACGCGCGATCGAGCTGGGCGCGCAGGCGCTCCGCGCGCGGGCCGCCGACCACGACGACCTCGCGGCCTCCCCGCAGGATGCGCACGACGCCGGCCCGTGTGACCTGCCACGAGAAGGGGTCGGCGGCGAGGGCGTCGTCACCGCGCTCGCGCGCGCTCATCCGCCGTCCTCCCCGCAGCCGACCCGCATCACGCCGGAGCGTCCCGCGTCAGTTGACGTCGTCGGGGTGCGAGCCCACGCGCTTGTTCTCGTCGAGCAGCGAGATCGCCGCCGTCTCGCCCGCGCTCAGCTCGAAGCCGAACAGGTCGAAGTTCTCGACCATGCGGTGCTTCGAGTTCGACTTCGGGAAGACGATGTTCCCGATCTGCAGGTGCCAGCGCAGCACGACCTGCGCGGGCGTCACGCCGTGCGCCTCGGCGGCCTCGACGATCGGGCCGCGATCGAAGAGGTCGTACTTGCCCTGGCCGAGCGGACCCCAGGCCTCGGTGTGGATGCCGAGCTTCTGGTGGTGGATGCGCAGCTCGAGCTGCGAGAACGCGGGGTGCAGCTCGACCTGGTTCACCGACGGGGTCTGACCGGTCGCGGCGACGAGCTCGTCGAGCTGGGCGATCTGGTGGTTCGAGACGCCGACCGAGCGGGTCTTGCCGGCCTCCTTGATCTCGAGCAGCGCCTCCCAGGCCTCGACGTAGTCCTTCTTCGCCGGCGTCGGCCAGTGGGTCAGGTAGAGGTCGACGTGCTCGAGCCCGAGCTTGGCGAGGCTCTCGTCGATCGCGGCGTGCGCGGAGTCCTTCTGGTGGCGGTCGTTCCAGAGCTTGGTGGTGACGAAGAGCTCGTCGCGGGCGAGGCCGGACTTGGCGATCGCGGCGCCGACGCCCTCCTCGTTGCCGTAGATCGCGGCGGTGTCGATGTGGCGGTAGCCGGCCTCGAGCGCGTCGGTCACGATGCGCTCGGTCTCGGCCGGGTCGACCTTGAAGACGCCGAAGCCGAGCTGCGGGATCTCGATGCCGTCGTTGAGCGTGATGGTGGGCACGTCGGAAGTCATGGCTCCACCGTATGGGCGCGGCGCTCTGCCGCACCGGGGCGGCCGCGCATCCCCACCCGCCGCTAAGGTGGAAGGCTGCCCATGACCTCCACGCCTGACACTCCCGCTTCCGCCGCCGCGCCCTCCGGCCCGGCCGCGGTGCCCTACGTGATCTCGTATCCGCCCGAGCTGCCCGTCAGCGCGCGCCGTGACGACCTGCTGGCGGCCGTGCGCGAGAACCAGGTCGTGATCGTGGCCGGCGAGACCGGCTCGGGCAAGACGACGCAGCTGCCCAAGATCCTGCTCGAGGCCGGCTGCGAGCACATCGGGCACACGCAGCCCCGCCGCATCGCGGCGCGCAGCATCGCCGAGCGCCTGAGCGACGAGCTCGGCGTCGAGCTCGGCACCGTCGTCGGCTACCAGGTGCGCTTCACCGACCAGACCTCGGCATCCACCCGGGTCAAGCTCATGACCGACGGCGTGCTGCTGGCCGAGATCAACCGCGACCGCGACCTGAAGCGCTACGACGCGATCATCATCGACGAGGCGCACGAGCGCAGCCTCACGATCGACTTCCTGCTCGGCTATCTCACCCGGCTGCTGCCGCGGCGCCCCGACCTCAAGGTCGTGATCACGAGCGCCACGATCGACCCCGAGAGCTTCGCCCGGCACTTCGCGGATGCGCAGGGCGAGCCTGCCCCGATCGTCGAGGTCTCGGGGCGCACCTTCCCGGTCGAGATCCGGTATCGGCCGCTCGTCGCCGACGGCGGCGTCGGCGCGGATGACGACGAGGACGACGACGACCGCTCCGGCGCAGCCGCCGCCTCCGGTGCCGACGGCGGCCGCGACCAGACCGACGGCATCCTGGACGCCCTCGCCGAGCTCGACCGCGAGCCCGCCGGCGATGTGCTCGTGTTCCTCAGCGGCGAGGCCGAGATCCGCGACGCCGAGGATGCGGTGCGCGGCCGCTACCGCGAGGCCTCCGGCACCGAGGTGCTGCCGCTCTACGGGCGGCTCAGCGCGGCCGACCAGCACCGCGTGTTCGGCGCTCGTCCGGCCGGCGTGCGGCGCCGGGTCGTGCTGTCGACGAACGTCGCCGAGACCAGCCTGACGGTGCCCGGCATCAAGTACGTGATCGACGCCGGCACCGCGCGCATCAGCCGCTACTCGCCCCGCGCGAAGGTGCAGCGGCTGCCGATCGAGGCGATCAGCCAGGCGAGCGCCAACCAGCGCTCCGGCCGCGCCGGCCGCACGAGCGACGGCATCGCGATCCGCCTCTACTCCGAGGAGGACTTCGCCCGCCGGCCGGAGTTCACCGACCCCGAGATCCTGCGCACCGGCCTCGCCGCGGTCATCCTGCAGATGATCTCGCTCGACCTCGGCGACATCGACGCCTTCCCGTTCCTGCAGCCGCCGGACTCGCGCGGCATCGCCGACGGCCTCGACCTGCTGGCCGAGCTCGGCGCCGTGCGGGCGGCTCGCGAGGGTGACGGCGCGCGCGGCGGGTCGGGATCGGGCGCGGCGTCCGGTGCGCGCCAGATCACCCGCATCGGCCGCGAGCTCTCACGCCTGCCCGTCGACCCGCGCTTCGGCCGCATGCTCGTCGAGGGCCGACGGCTCGGCGTCGCGCGCGAGGTCACGGCGATCGTCGCGGGGCTGAGCATCCAGGATGTGCGCGAGCGTCCACTCGAGAAGCGCCCGCAGGCCGACCAGTCGCACGCGCGCTTCCGCGATCCGTCGAGCGACTTCGTCTCGATGCTCAACCTCTGGAACCACCTGCAGCGCGAGCAGAAGGACCGCAGCGGCAACGCCTTCCGGCGCATGTGCCGCGACGAGTTCCTCAACTACCTGCGCGTGCGCGAGTGGCAGGACCTCAACCGGCAGATCCTGCGCGCCCTCGACCTCAAGGGCAGCGAGGGCAGCCGCGCCGACGGCGGCGGACGCGGGCGGGGCCGCGGCCGGGGCCGGGATGCGGAGCGCCGGGATGCGCCCGGTCGGGATGCGCCGGGCCGGGATGTGCGGGGTCGCGGTCGTGCGGACGCCACCGCCGCGAACACCTCCCCCAGCGCCGCGGCCGGCAGCACGGTCGCCGAGAGGTCCGGCGCCGCCGGCTCCGGAGCGAGCACCGCGGATGCCGGCGCGACCGGCGCCGACGCGGACGCCATCCACCGCGCCCTGCTCTCGGGTCTGCTCAGCCGCATCGGCATCCGCGACGACCGCACGAGCGGCTCCAACGCGGGCGGACGCGACAAGCGCGATGGCGGTCGCGACGAGGAGAGCAACCGCAGCCGCCGTGGCCGCGAGTTCCTCGGCGCACGCGGGCAGAGGTTCACCGTGTTCCCCGGCTCGGCGCTGTCGTCGAAGCCGCCGGCCGCCGTGATGGCCGCCGAGCTGGTCGAGACGAGCCGCCTGTTCGCCCGCACGGTCGCGGCGATCGATCCCGCCTGGGCCGAGGCTCTGGCCGGCGACCTTGTGAAGCGCAGCCACGCCGACCCGCACTGGGAGAAGCGCCAGGGCGCCGCGGTCGTCAACGAGCGGGTCACGCTCTACGGCGTCGTGATCGTGCCGCGCCGCCGCGTGCAGCTGGCGCGCATCGACCGGGCCTACGCCCGCGAGCTGCTGATCCGCCACGCCTTCGTCGGCGGCGAGTGGCCGAACGAGATCGCCCGCGACCGCCTGTTCGACTTCGATCGCGACAACCGCCGTCTGCGTCGCGAGCTCGCCGAGGTCGAGGAGCGCACGCGCCGTCGCGACATCCTGCTCGACGACGAGGCCGTCGTCGACTTCTACGACGCCCGCCTGCCGCGCGAGGTCGCGACCGTGCGCGAGTTCGAGAGCTGGTGGCGCGAGGAGCGCAAGCAGAGCCCCGAGCTGCTGACGATGACGCGCGCCGACCTGCTCCCCGACGACGAACCCGACGTCGACGAGTCGCTCTACCCGAGCGAGTGGCGCAGCGACGATCAGCGACTCGCCCTGCGCTACCGCTTCGAGCCGGGCGCCGACGACGACGGCGTGACGGTCGACGTGCCGCTCGCGCTGCTGCCGGGCGTGCAGTCCGACGGCTTCGACTGGCTCGTGCCCGGCATGCGCGAGGAACTCGTGACGGCCCTCATCAAGACCCTGCCGAAGGCGATCCGGCGCAACGTCGTGCCCGCGGGCGACTGGGCGCGTCGCCTGGTCGCCGAGCTGCCGGCCCAGCCCGATGGACGCCTGACCGAGCGCCTGGCCGAGCTCATCCGGCGGCTGGCGCACACGCCGGTCTCCCCCGACGACTTCGACCCCGCGCGCCTGCCCGAGCACCTGCGGGTGAACTACTCGGCGGTGGATGAACGCGGCCGCCGCGTGCGCCGGTCGAAGAGCCTCGACGAGCTCAAGTCGAGCCTCGGCGAGCGCGCCCGCACGAGCGTCGCGAAGGCCGCCACGACTCCGCGCAGCGACCTGGAGCGCACGGGGCTCACGACCTTCGACCTCGACGAGCTGCCGGCCGTGCTCGACACGAAGCAGGGCGGCAACACGATCCGCGCCTACCCCGCACTCGTCGACGAGGGCCCCGGGTCCGTGGCCGTGAAGCTGTTCGGCACCGAGGGCGAGGCGACCGCCGCGCATGCCGGCGGCATCCGTCGGCTGCTCGCCCTCGCCCTGCCGAGCCCGCTGTCGTATGTGCAGGAGCACCTGACGGGGCCCGAGAAGATGGCGCTCGCCACGAGCCCCTACCGCTCGACCGCGGCCCTGCTCGACGACGCCCTCGCCGCCGCGATCGACGAGCGCATCGGCGACCGCGCCCCGCGCACGCGGGCGGAGTTCGACGCCCTGCGCGACGAGGTGTCGGCCGGCTTGTTGGATGCGGTATTCGGCGTCGTCTCGACGGCCGCCGCCGTGCTCGACGCGGCCCGCGCCGCCGACAAGGCGATCTCGAAGAACTCGAGCCTGGCGTTCATGTCGCCCCTCGCCGACGCGCGCGCGCAGCTCGCGGCGCTCGCGCATCCGGGCTTCATCGGCGCGACCGGGGCCACGCAGCTGCGGCGGGTGCCGATCTACCTGCGCGGCATCGCCGCGCGGGTGGATGCGCTCGTTCAGAACCCGGGACGCGACCGCGTCTGGCAGAACGAGGTCGAGAACGCGACGGCCCTCTACCGCGAGGCCGGCGGGGCGCTCCCGCTCGCGCCGGGCACCTCGGCGCGGCTGCGCGCGGTGCGCTGGATGCTCGAGGAGCTGCGCCTGTCGCTGTTCGCCCAGCAGCTCGGCGCCGCCGGCCCGATCTCGATCCAGCGCATCCGCAAGGCCCTCGCCGAGCGCTGAGCCGGCGCCGTCTCGCTCCGCGCCACCTCGCGCAAGCGAAAGGGCCCCGACCGGATCGGTCGGGGCCCTTCGCGTCAGAGCGTCAGCGCGCGCTCACTCGCTCTTCGCCGCGACCGTGGCCGAGGCGTTCGACTCGTAGGAGGTGTTGGTCGACTCGAAGAAGTTGACCAGCTGCAGCGTGTCGTTCGCGGCCGCCATCCACTTGGCCGGGTTCGACACGTTGTACTCGGGCTCGAAGCCGAGCTCCTCGAGGCGACGGTCGGCCAGGTACTTCACGTACTGGTTGATGTAGTTCGCGTTGAGGCCGAGGATGCCGTTCGGCAGGAGGTCGCGGTTGTACTCCTCCTCCATGGCGACGGCGTCGACGATCATCTGCTTGATCTCTGCGGCGAACTCCTCGGTCTGCAGGTCGGGGTTCTCCTCCAGCACCGTCAGGATCAGGTTGATGCCGAACTTCAGGTGCAGGCTCTCGTCGCGCACGATCCAGTCCATGAGCGAGCCGAAGTTGCGCAGCAGGTTCCGCTGACGGAACGACAGCGCCACCATGAAGCCCGAGTAGAACCAGATGCCCTCGAGGATGATGTTGTAGGCCACGAGGTTGCGGATGAAGTCCTGCTTCCCCTTCGTGGTCGTGATGTCGAGGGTCTCCTCCGTCATGCGGCGGATGAAGTTGACCTCGAACTCCTCCTTCTTGGCCATCGACGGCACGTCGACGTGGGAGTTGTAGGCCTCGTTGCGGTCGATCGGGAACGTCTCGAGCACGTACTCGAACGACATGCAGTGGTTGGCCTCCTCCCACATCTGCTTCGCGAGGTAGAGGTGCGCCTCGGGAGCGTTGACGTAGGGGTACACGCCGAACGCGAGCGCCTTGTTGACGAGCAGCTCGTTCGGGTTGAAGTACGACATGAGGAACGTGATCGCGTGGCGCTCCTCGTCCGTCATCTTCTTGAAGTCGGCGATGTCCTCGCCGAGCTGGATCTCGTTGGGGAACCAGGTGTTGGCGACCGCCTGGTCGTAGAGGTCCATCGCCCACTTGTAGGTGACGGGCTTGAGGAGCAGCCCTTCCTTGATTCCGGTGCCGAGGATGGCCATGTCAGGAGTCTTCTTTCTCGCTTCGCGGTTCTGCGTGTCGTCGGGACGCGGTGCCGCTGCCTACTGGCAGCTCTCGCACTGCAGCTCGTCCATCGGGTCGACGGGCACCTCGTACTCCCAGGTGCCGGTCGAGCCGCCGAAGGCGCTGTCGGTCATCGCGCTCACTTGCCCAGTCCACCGAATCCACGACGGGCCGGGGCCGCACTCGGAGCAGCCTCGGAGGAGGCGCCCGCGTCGGCCGTGACCTTCGCAGCGCCGAAGCCGCGCTTGGCGGTCTGCTCGCCGTCGCGGTCCTCGCTCTTGTTGACCTTGACGGTCGACTGCTCGGCCGTGTGACGGGGCTTCACGTGCAGGTAGTACGTGGTCTTGACGCCGCGCTCCCAGGCTCCGTAGTAGATGTCCATCATGTCGCCGAGGTCGCGCGTCTCGAGGTACATGTTGCGGCTGATCGCCTGGTCGACCCACTTCTGCGCGCGGGCCGCGACGTCGAGGAAGGCGTAGGGCGAGAGCTGGAAGCTCGTCTTGAAGACGTTCTTGATCTCGTCGGGGATCGCCTCGATGCCCTGGATGTCGCCCTGGCTGCGCAGGATGCGCTCGCGCACCTGCTCCCAGATGCCGGCCTCGCGCAGCGCCTCGACGAGGTTGCGGTTGATCTCGAGGAACTTGCCGTTGCTGGTGGCGCGGCTGAAGATCTGCGAGAACTGCGGGTCGAGGCCGGGGGTGGTGCCGGCGACGAGACCGATGGATGCGGTGGGCGCGATCGCCATCAGCGTCGCGTTGCGCATGCCGCCCTTGACCTTGACGCGCAGCGCGTCCCAGTCGAGGCGGGTGGTGCGGTCGACCTTGATCTCGGTGCCGCGGTCGGCCTCGGTCAGGGCGATCGAGTCGAAGGGCACGAGGCCCTGCGACCAGCGCGAGCCCTCGAAGTTCGGGTACGAGCCGCGCTCCTCGGCGAGCTTGACGCTCTCCTCGATCGCCGCGTAGGAGACGTGCTCCATGATCTCGTCGATGAGGTCGTAGGCCTCCTCCGACTCGTACGAGATGCCGAGACGCTCGACGATGTCGGTGAAGCCCATGACGCCCAGCCCGATGGCGCGGTTCTGCTGGTTCGAGTAGTCGGCCTCGGCCACGCTCGAGAGCGTGATGTCGAGCAGGTTGTCGAGCTGGCGCACCGCGAGGCGGGCCGACTCGGCGACGAGGTTCCAGTCGAAGCCGAGCGTGCCGTCCTCGCCGCGCACGAGGTGCTGCGGCAGGTTGATCGACGCGAGGTTGCAGACCGAGACGTTGTCGACGTCCTGCGGCAGGCAGACCTCGGTGCAGAGGTTCGAGAGGTGGATCGTGCCCGTGTTGTTGTTGAGGGCGCGGTTGTTGATCGTGTCCTTCCAGGTCAGCCACGGGTGGCTGGTGGTCTGGAGCGAGATGAGGATCGCCTTGAACTGCTCGCGCGCACGGATCTTCTTGAACATGCGCAGCTGGCCGGCCTCGGCCTGGGCGACGTACTCGGCGTAGCGCTCGGAGAAGGCCTTGCCGTAGAGCTCGCCGAGGTCGCTGACCTCGAGCGGGTCGAAGAGGTACCAGTCCTCATCGTTCTGCACGCGCTTCATGAACTCGTCCGAGATCCAGACGGCCGTGTTGGCGGTGCGGGTGCGGCGGTAGGGGTCGCCGGAGTTCTGACGCAGGTCGAGGAACTCGGGGAAGTCGAGGTGCCAGTTCTCCATGTAGAAGCAGAGGGCGCCGAACTTCTTGCCGCCGCGGCTGACCGCGCGCAGCACCGAGTCGATCGTGTGCATGAAGGGGATCGGGCCGGTGCTCGTCGTGTTGTTGGAGCGGATCGGCGAGCCCTGCGCGCGCAGCTTCGAGACCGAGAGGCCGATGCCGCCGGTGCCCTTGGTGAGCCACATGACGTCGCGCACGCTCTTGGCGATGTGCTCGATGTCGTCCTGCATCTCCATGACGAAGCAGTTGGAGAGCTGCGGGTAGGAGGTGCCCGCGTTGACCAGAGTCGAACCGGCCGCGAGGTACTCGAGCTTCGACATCTTGTCGTAGAACGCGATCGCGTGGCTGGTGGCGTCGGGCTCGTTGAGCGACAGGCCCATCGCGATGCGCATCCAGAAGTACTGGGGAACCTCGAGCGGCTCGTTGTCGCGGGCCTTGATTCCGTAGCGGTTGTTGAGCGTGACGGCGCCGATGTACTTGAGCAGCTTGTCGCGCTCGGGCTCGAGGGCGGCGGCGAGGCGCTCGAGGTCGAAGACGCCCGTGGTGAAGCGCGAGTCGAGCAGCAGCTCGTCGACGCCCTGGTGCACGTAGGCGACGAAGTGCTCGGCGTGAAGCTGCTTGAGCTCGGCGTCGGTCTCGTAGTCGCCGAGCACGCGCTTGTAGATGGTCTTGAGAAGGAGTCGGGCGGCGACCGTGTCGAACTGCGGGTCGTCCTTCACGTTCTGCAGCGCGACCTGGATGACGGCCTCGTCGAGCTGCTGCGTCGTGATCCCGTCGAAGAGGGTCAGCTCGAGCTCGCTCGCGATCTGGGTCACCCAGGTGATGCTGTCGTCGAGTCCGCGGGCGGCGTGCTCGATGGCCAGGTTGATCTTGTTCGCGTCGTAGGGCTCGCGCTCTCCGTTGCGCTTGACGACGGTGATGGCCACTTCGTTCTCCTTCGTGCGTCGTGAGACGCGTCCCCAGTGGATGGTGCTGTGTGGTGGTGCGGGTTCTGCCGTGCGGTGTGCTGCCGAGCTGCCTGATGCGGTGCTCGTGCAGTGCTGTCGCGGGTGGTGCGGTGCTGCGGAAAAGTGCTGATCCGGCGGTGTTCCGGTGCTGCTCCTGGACGCGATCGAGCCGTGATCCCCTGCCTCCGGCCCGGCGGCTCGACCACTATATATCGGGGTCGTTCTCGATTCGACCCCAATATCTTGTGGGCGTGTCGTCCACAGATGTGAATAAGTTGTCGGCGTTTCTCCACAGGATGTGGACGGTTAAGCGCTAGGGATCGGACCCGCTCGCGACCCTACGCAGGGCCTCCGACACGGGGTCCCTGCGGGGCTTCGGACGCGGCCGACAGGGCTCCTCCGATGTCGGTGGCCGCTGTCACAGTGCAGGTATGAAGAAGACCGCGACCGCATCCCGCGGCGGTGATCTCGGCGCCGCCCGCGACGCCGCGGAGGTGACGCTCGACGGGCTCGTCGTGCGGGCGGAGGGTGTGGTCGCGCGGGTGTGCGCGGCGCAGGTCGCGGAGGTGCGGATGCTCGCCGACGCGGGGCGGCTCGCCGTGGAGCGCGCGGCCGGGGTGTCGGCGCGGGTTCGGGCGCACGACATGGAGCTGCGTTCCATCGCGGCGGAACTCGGCGGAGTTCTTCGTCTTTCGGATCGCACGGTGCAGGCACGGATCGGCGACGCGGTCGAGATGGTCGAGCGCTACCCGAGAGCGGTGGAGGCGTGGGAGGCCGGGCTGATCGGCCGCGGCCACATGAACGTCATCGTCGCCGCCGGCCGCGCCGTGCCGGAGGAACGGCGGGCCGAGTTCGAGGCGGAGGCGCTCGACCGCTGTTTTCGCGACACCCCGAATCGGGTCCGGGCGGGGTTGGAGATCTACGCCGAACATCTGACTCAGCGCAGCCTGACCGAGCGTCACGCCGAGGCTGTGCGGGAGCGGGCCGTGCGGGTGTTCCCAGGCCGGGATGGGATGTGCGACGTCGTCGCGACGGTGCCGATGGTCATCGGCGACGCGATCCTCGACCGCCTCACCCGCATGGGGCAGAGCATCCAGGACTCGGCCCGGAACGGATCCACCCACGCACTCGATGGTGACGCTGTCAGCGCCGGTGCCGTTGCCGGGTCCGGTGCCGGTGGCGTTGCCGGGGCGGGGCGTGACCGGCGGGGCATCGATCAGATCCGCGCCGACGCGTTCGCCGATCTGCTGCTCGCCGGCACGCCCGCGCTCGACCCGACCCGCCACGGCGACCGGGACGGCGATCTGGGAGCGATCCGCGCACAGGTGCAGGTCGTCGTGCCCGCGCTCGCGCTCGTCGGCCACGACGAGAGCCCGGCCGATCTGATCGGATGCTCCCCCATCGACGCCGACACCGCCCGCCGTCTCGCTCGCAATGCCCCGTCTCTGACGCGGATGCTCACCGACCCGATCTCGGGCACGGTGATCGCGGTCGACAGCTACCGTCCGGCGTGGGCGCAGCGCCGCCACCTCCGCGCCCGCGATCAGCACTGCCGATTCCCCGGATGCCGCACCGCCGCGATCCGCTGCGAACTCGACCACACCCTCGACCACGCCCTCGGCGGTCCCACCGCGCTCACGAACCTCGCCCACCTCTGCCAACGCCACCACTCGATGAAGCAGTTCACCGGATGGAGCGTGCGCCAGGTCGGCGGTGGGACGCTCGAATGGACCTCCGAGACCGGCCGGATCTACCGCGACGACACCCCGGCACCCCCGGTCGCACCCGTGCCGAGCACCGCACCACCAGATCCCCCACCTCACCGCACCGCATCGCCGAACATCCGAAACGGAGATCACGCGGATCTGCGACTGCCGCTCGATCCCGACCCCGAGGCGATCGACCGGTTCTTCGAACGACTCGAACACGAACTCGGGGTCGAACTCGCGCGCGAACGCGGGCGCGATCCTGCGCCGTTCTGATCGGGCCCCCGCACCGCTCTGAACGCGGCCCCACCTGAGGCGTCGCGTCGCGGCGCGGCGCGACACGATGCGATGCGACGGTCCGCCGGTCCGCGCCGCTCGTGCCACGCCAGTCCGCGCCGCTCGTGCGACGCCTGTCCGGTCCGCGCCGCGCCGCTCTGCGCTGTGCTGCGCTGGGCGGCCCGCCTCGGCACCGCGTCAGAGGACAGCGATCCTCCGCCGCCGGTCGCGTCCCGAACCCGCCCAGATCACTAGGCTCGGAGACACCGTGAAGCTCTACCTCGACCTGCTGCGAACCGCGGGAGTCGGGCGCATCATCGCCGCCCAGCTGACCGCCCGGTTCCCCTCCGGCATGCTCTCGCTGGCGTACCTGCTGCACGTCGAGCACCTGTTCCACAGCTACGGCGCCGCCGGCCTCGTGCTCGCCGCGACGAGCATCGGCCAGGCCGTCTCCGGCCCGCTCACGAGCCGGTGGATGGGGCGCTGGGCGATGCGACCCGTGCTGATCCTCACGACGCTGGTCTGCGCATCCACGATGGTGCTCGTCGCGCTGCTGCCCGAAGGCACGCCGCTGCCCGTCTACATGGTCGTGGGTCTGCTCGGGGGCCTCGCGTTCCCGCCCGTGCAGCCCGCCGTGCGCACCATCTACCCGAAGATGGTCACCTCGCGCCAGCTCACGCCGCTGTTCTCGCTGGATGCCTCGGCCCAGGAGATCATCTGGGTCGCCGGCCCGGTCGTCACGACCTTCATCGCGACCCAGATCTCGACCGTCGTGGCGATCCTCGTCGCGGTCGTGTTCTGCGTCGGCGGCGGCGCGTGGTTCATCTTCTCGCCCGAGGTCGGCCGAGTGCGCATCCCGCGCTCGAAGCGCGCCTTCGGCAAGGTGCTGACCCGCCCGACCGTGCTGGTCGTCACGATCGTCGGCTTCGTGCTGATCGGCGCCTGCGCGGCGATCGAGGCGAGCGTCGTCGCGTCGTTCGGCGAGGGCAGCGTCGAGTCGGGCGCCGTGCTGTCGGTGTTCGCCGTCGGCTCGCTCATCGGCGGACTCGCGCTCGGCCACGCCCCGGTCGGGTCGTGGAGCCTCGGCAAGCGCCTCGTGATCTTCTTCGTCGGGGCCGTCTGCACCGTGATCGCCTGGGAGTTCTGGACGCTCACGGCCGCCGTGCTGATCGCCGGGATCGCGATCGCGCCGGCGCTGGCGGTCATGTTCGCGGCGGTCTCGTCGAGCGTGAAGTTCAGCGACACGGCCGAGGCCTACGGCTGGGTCGGCACCGGGCAGCTGATCGGCGCCGCGGCCGGCTCGGCGATCGCCGGCGTCATGATCGACCATTTCGACGCGCACGGCGGGTTCCTCGCCGCGGCCGCGTTCGGGCTGTTCGCCGCGATCATCCCGCTCGTCGCCGTACGGGCGCTGCCCGACCTGCGCGGGCGCGACGCCTCCCCGATCCCCGACACCGAGCCGGTGCAGACGCTGCGGTCGTGACCCGCACCGAAGTCGTGACCGAACTGCTGACCCGAACAGCCCCCGCCGCTACCGTGTGAGCGTGAGCACCCCGTACCTCGACTTCGCCGACGGCCACCGCATCCCGCAGCTCGGTCTGGGGGTGTACAAGGTCGACACCGGCATCGCCGAGCAGCTCGTCGACGGCGCCCTGCGCCTCGGCTACCGCCACGTCGACACGGCCAAGCTCTACCGCAACGAGGCCGAGGTCGGCCGCGGCGTGCGCTCCTCGGGCGTCGCCCGCGACGACGTCTTCGTCACCACGAAGGTGTGGGATGACGACCAGGGCTTCGATCAGACCCTCCGCGCCGCCGAGCGCAGCCTGGCCGAGCTCGATCTCGGCTACATCGACCTGTACCTGATCCACTGGCCGTGCCCCGCCCAGGACCTCTACGTCGACACCTGGCGCGCGCTGCAGCGCCTGCGCGACGAGGGCGTCGTGAAGTCGATCGGCGTCAGCAACTTCCACCCGCACCACATCGAGCGCCTCATCGCCGAGACGGGCGAGAAGGCGGTCATCAACCAGGTCGAGCTGCACCCCCGACTGCCACAGCACACGACCCGCGCCTTCGATGCCGAGCACGGCATCCTGACCCAGTCGTGGGCGCCGCTCGGCCGCGGCACCGTGCTCGACGAGCCCGTGCTGGCCGAGATCGCCGCGCGGCACGGACGCACCCCGGCGCAGGTCGTCATCCGCTGGCACCTGCAGCAGGGGCTCGTCGTGATCCCCAAGTCGAACTCGCTCGACCGCATCCGCCAGAACCTCGAGGTCTTCGACTTCGAGCTGGATGCGCACGACCTCGCCGCGATCGCCACGCTCGAGACCGGCGAGCGCACCGGGATGGACCCCGACCTGCACGAGCCGAAGTAGTGCGGGCCGGTTAGCGCGGGTGGGTCGGCCCGCGCCCAGGTCGACCCCACGCAGAACGATGCCCGCCCTGGGGACCCGGGGCGGGCATCGCGGTACCGGAGCAGTCCGGTGGAGGAGTCGGCGACCTCAGTCGCGCAGACCCTCCTTGAAGTCGTTCTTCGCCTTCACGCGGTCGCGGTCGGCCTCGGCCTGCTTGACCTTCGCATCCGCCTGACGCTCCTCGGCGGCATCCGAGATGCGCTCCTTGGCGTCGTCGACGGTGCGGCTGACCTTCTCGCCGGCGGCGTGCGCCGCGTCCTTGGCGTCATCGAGGATTCCCATACGCACTCCTTCGTTCGGCTTGCCGGCGGTGCGGGGCGTCCGCCGTGGTCCCACGCTACGAAGCGGCAACGTGGCGCGGGTCGATCCGCACGGTGCTGCCAGTCGGCATCCAGCGCTCGCCCAGTCGACGCCGACGAACAACTCGACCAAAACGTTGTCTGGTGCGGCGACGGCTGCGCGAGCACGCTTCGAGCATGACGAGGACTCCCCTGATCATCGGCGGCGCGACCATCGCGCTCGCGCTCACCCTCGGCCTCGCCGGCTGCACGGCGAGCAGCGGCTCGAGCCCGCGCTCGGCCGACCAGGCCGACCAGTCGCGCGGCGGCTCGTCGCAGAGCGACAGCCGGGCCGACAGCGGCGGCGTGAACGCCGCGACCCCCGCCGACGTCGACCGCGCGAAGATCACCACCGGCACCGTGACCCTGACGGTCGACGATCCGGCCGAGGCCGCCACGAAGGCCGGCGAGCTGGTCGCGGCCGTCGACGGGCGGGTGGATGCGCGCGACGAGCAGGCGGCGAGCGCCGATGGCCCGGCCTCGGCCAGCCTGACCCTGCGCATCCCGGCCGACGACCTCGATGCGACGCGGACGAAGCTCGAGAAGCTCGGCCACGTCGAGTCGGTGTCGATCACGAGCGATGACGTCACGACCCTCGTGCGGGACACGGATGCGCGCATCACGGCGCTGCAGGCCTCCGTCGACCGCCTCACCGCGCTGCTGGCGAAGGCCGACACGACGTCCGACCTGGTCGCGCTCGAGAACGCTCTGAGCGCGCGTCAGGCTGAGCTCGAGAGCCTGCAGGCGCAGAAGCGTGGCCTCGACGACCAGGTGGCCCTGTCGACGATCACGCTCGAGCTGAACTCGCCCGCCGCCGCTCCGACGCCGAAGCCGCAGAGCTTCCTCGACGGCCTCGCGGTCGGCTGGGCGGCGTTCCTCGCCTTCTGGGCCGGACTGCTGGTCGTGCTCGGCGCGCTGACGCCCTGGATCGTGGCGCTGGCCGTGATCGGGCTCGTGGTGCTGCTGGTCGTGCGCCGTCGTCGGCGAGCGCTTCTCCTCAGTCCGCCGCGCGGATGAGCTCGAGCAGCGCTCGACCGTAGGCCTCGGCCGGATCGTCGCTCGCGAAGGTGCGGGTGGCATCCCGCAGCGCGATCGTGACGACATACTCGGTCGAGGTGGCGGCTCCGTCGTCGCCGACGGAGCCCGCGCGTCGCTCGAGCGAGCGGAACGCTCCACGCAGCAGCTCGCGAAGCTGATCCTCCCGCGGCAGCCACAGCGCGTCGTCGAGCGCGACCGAGTCGAGCGCCCATTCGGTCGTGCCGTTGAAACCGAGCACCATGCCGGTCGCATAGCGGTGCGGCTCGATCGTCATGTCGCTGACCGTGAACACGTCGCCCTCGAACTCACGCCCGGCGAGCTGGAAGGCGTCGCCCGAGATCGGATCCCAGCGCAGCCCCGCCGCACGCAGCTCGCTCGCGAGGGCGGTGGAGATCATCGACCCAGTATCGCCCGACGCCATATCGCGGTGCCGCCTTACGAGCGCCCGGTAGCGTGAAGACGTGACCCTCCCCCGCACCGACACCCTCGTGACCTACGCCGCCGGCTCGATCGAGGAGACGGCGGCCGTGCTGCACATGCAGCCTCTCGGCGACCGGCTGGCGGTGCTCGTCGATCGCACGCCCGTGCATCCCGTCGACGCCGGCTGGCCCGATCAGGGCCCCGACAGCGCCATGCTCGTCGCGAACGGCGAGGCGATCGAGATCGTGGATGCGGTGGTCGGCGCGACCGACGGCGAGACCCTGTTCGCCGGGACCGACGTGCCCGTGCGCAAGGGCACCGAGGGCTGGGCGTTCGTCGTCGTGCACCTCGTGGCGGCCGATGCCGCGGTGGCCGAGGGCGACACGGTGATGCTCGCGGTCGAGGCCGATCAGCGTCAGGCGCTGAGCGTGGGTCACACGGCCTGCCACCTGGCGTCGCTGGCCCTGAACCGGGCGCTCGCGGGCGCGTGGCGCAAGGAAGGACGCACCGACGCGCTGGGCGCGCCGGACTTCGACGGCACCGCGATCGAGACCTCGACGATCACGCCGAACGGCTCGGTCGACGAGTTCCGGGTCGGCAAGTCGGTGCGCAAGGCCGGCTTCGACCCGGCCGCCCTCGACGACCTGGCGGCGCTCGGGCACGAGGTCGACCGCATCCTCGCTGGCTGGACGACGACGGGCGCGGTGGTGCGCATCGACGCCGACGGCGAGGGCCTGACCGACCGCCGCTGGTGGGTGGCCGACCTCCCGGAGGGCGCGGCGCGCATCCCGTGCGGCGGAACCCACGTGCGCTCGCTGTCAGAGCTCGGCGCCGTGACCGTCACCCTCACCCGCCGCGAGCTCGAGGGCGCCGTCGGCGTCACGATGACGACGCGCGCGAGCGGCTGATCAGCGGGGAAGCGTCAGCCCGGACCGTCAGCACCACGACGGATCGAAGCCCGGCAGACCGCGCGCGACGGCACCCGTCGACACGTCGACCACGACCGTCGAGATGGCCGTGAACGCGGGCGTCTGCGGATAGTCGTCACTGCGCCCCTCGGGCGAGACCGTCTCGACCGCGAGGTACTGCGCGTTCGGCGAGAGGCAGGCCTGCCGGATGCGCGTGCCGTCGTCGGCCGGACGGTACAGCTCGCGCGCTCCGTCGGGCCCGGCGAGCACGACGCGGAAGTCCGTCGCGCCGCGCGTGAAGTCGGGTGAGGAGACGACCTCGAGGTAGCGGCCCTCGGCATCCAGCACCGTCACCTCGCCGCGGTAATCGCCGGCGGGCTGCTCATCGCCGGGCACGGCGAGCGGCGTCGTCTCGCCCGTCGTCAAGTCGATCGTCGAGCCGCCGTCGGGGTCGGCGACGACGAGCGTGGAGGTGTTCGGCAGGAATCCGCGCAGCTCGCCGTGCGAGCCGAGCGGCACGGGCGCATCCCCGCGGGTCGGGTCGATCAGCAGCAGCGACTGATCGGTCGCCTGCGCGACGAGCGAGGTCGTGCCCGGCACCCAGACGTAGTCGAGCACCGAGAGCGGCTGCCCGTCGAGACCGGTGATCGGGGTGCCGATGCCGGCCGCGCTGGTCGGGTCGTAGAACTCGAGCACGTGGTCCAGCGCCGGCTCGACGCCGGGCGGGGTGGTCAGGGTGTAGCCGAGCAGTCCGCTCGGTCCCGAGGAGCGCAGCAGATCGATCGACGCGTGCTCGGGCGTCGTGATCGTGTCGGCGCTGCGCTCGGGCAGGGTGATGAGCTGCAGCGTGGCCGCGCCGTTGTCGTCGAGCGTCGTGACCGCGAGCTGCGAGGGCAGCTCGGCGTACTCGGCGATGCGCGGGGCCGCGAAGTCGACCGTCGTGGCTCCCCCGTCGAGCGAGCGCGACAGGATCTGGTCGGCATCCGGGTCGGGCGCGTCGCGCAGCAGGGTGCGCACGGTCGGCCAGGGCGTGCGGATGCGCTGCTCGAGCGTCGTGCGCTCGCCCGAGCCCGGCAGGCGCAGGCTCAGCCGGTAGTCGACGCCGTACTTCAGGCGGTCGGGGAAGGTGAGCGTGACCGCGGCACCCGACTTCTGGAAGGAGAACGACGCGGCGGGGACGACCGTGATATCCGCCTTCTTCAGGCCCTCCACCGCACGGTCGAGGTGCAGCACGACGCGCGCGCCCTGCTGCTCGACGAGGGCGGAGCCGTCGTAGTCGGCCCGCACGACGCCGGGCGGACGCACGGCGTTGCCGAGCGCGAGGCCGCCGACCACGACGACGAGCGCCGCGACGACGATCGCGAGGGTGCGGTGCCAGGGGGTCATGGGATGCGGATGGCTCGGTCGGGTTGCTCGGTCGGCGGACTCAGTAGACGTAGGGCTGGTCGGGCTCGGCGATCGACGCGAGCTCGGCGGGCACGACCACGACCGGCACGGCGCCGGAGCCGCTCGGGTTCTGCTGGAACCGGCCCGTCAGCTTCACCCAGCTGTTGACCTTGTGGTCCTTCGCCCAGTCGGGCAGGTAGACGGGGATGCCGACCGGCTGCGCGTCGACGGCGCAGCAGGTGACCATCAGCCGGGCCACGTAGACGACGTCCGCGTCGCCGTTGTCGAGCAGGTACCCGCTGACCTCGACGGTCTTGCCCGCCACGGCGCTCTCGCCGCCCGAGCGCAGCAGCGACGCCCAGTCCTTGACCGAGAACTGCGAGGTGTCGCCGCCGACGAGCTGCGGGGATCCGGCGGTCAGCGCGTCGGCCGAGGTCGCGAGCGCGCGGCTCTGTGCGGTCGCCGAGGTCAGTGCCGCCGGAGGCAGCACGAGCAGCGCCGTGAGCGCGCCGACGACGATCAGCACGCGCCCGACCGTGAGCGAGCGCAGCAGGCGCGGGCGCCGCAGGAGGCCGGGGCCGATCTCGTCGGCGTCGTGGGCGTGGGTGTGCTCACCCTCATGGTGGTGCGGGCGCGCATCTCGACGCAGCATCACGACGCAGCCGCCGAGCACCGCGACGCCGCCCAGCACGGCCATCACGACCGCGAACACCGTGTAGCGCGGGTGGATGTAGAGCGACAGCTTGCCGGTCGCGGCCAGCCACAGCGTCGCGACGACGGCGACGAGGGCGAGCAGCGGTCCGATCCAGCGGGCCACGAGACGGTCAGCGCGCAAGGTTCAGCCCCAATCCGAGAGCGGCGACGAACAGCGCCACGACGCCCGTCACGATGAGCAGCGTGCGCGCCGTGAAGGTCGTGCGCATGAGCGCGAGCATCTTCACGTCGATCATCGGTCCGAAGACGAGGAACGCGACGATCGCACCGGGCGAGAAGGTCGACCCGAGCGAGAGCACGAAGAAGGCGTCGACGTTCGAGCACATCGCCACGACGAAGGCGAGCGCCATGAGCGCCAGCACGCTGAGCACCGGGTCGCCGCCGAGCCCGACGAGCACCTCGCGCGAGATCGCGACCTGGATGAGTCCGGCCAGCGCCGAGCCGACGAACAGCGCCGGCAGCACCGCGCTCATCTCGGCCGTCACCATGCGGGCGCCGCGGCTGAGGCGGTGCGTGCGATCGTCGGCGTCGTGCGCGTGCGCGGCGCAGGCGGCCTGGAAGTCGGGCGTGAGCATCGCATCCGGATGCGGGTGGCGGGTGAGCAGCCAACCGACGAAGTTGGCGATGAGGAAGCCGCCGAGGATGCGCCACACGACGATCCCGTCGCCCCAGCCGAAGGCCTGCACGGTCGTGACGATCGTGATCGGGTTCAGGATGGGCGCCGCGAGCAGGAAGGTCATCGCCTCGGGCACGCTCAGCCCCCGCACCACGAGGCCACGGGCGAGGGGCACGTTGCCGCACTCGCACACCGGCAGCAGCACGCCGAGCAGCGACAGCACGCCGCGTCGCAGCACGCCGTTGCGCGGCAGGATCGCGAAGAACCAGCGGTCCGGAACCCAGAGCTGCACGACGGTCGAGATCAGCACGCCGAGGATCACGAAGGGCAGCGACTCGATCACGACGCTGAGCGAGAGCGTCACGAAGTCCTGCACGGCGTTCGTCAGGCTGACCGTGCCGCCCGAGGTCGCGATGCGCAGGCCGACCAGCACGAGCAGCACCGCGCCGAGCACGAGCACCGGGCGCCAGCGCGAACGACGCCGCGCGGGCGCGATCGCCGGCTCGCGCGTCAGGACCACCCGGCCAGGGTAGGCGACGGGTGCGAGCTGTCGGCTGAGGACGCCGCGTGGCACGCTGATCGGGATGCGACCTCGAATCGCGGTGGGACCTCACATCCCGGCGGCCGCCGACGACTACCGGGTGTGGGAGTGACCGAGAGAGCCGGGCTGGGCATCCAGCCGTTCGAGGTGATCGTGCAGCGGCACGGGCCGACCGTGCTGCGCGTGTGCCGCGCGATCGTGGGCGTCGACGACGCCGACGACGCCTGGAGCGAGACGTTCCTGGCGGCGCTGCGCGGCTATCCCGAGCTGGACCGCGACGCGAACGTCGAGGCCTGGCTCGTGACGATCGCGCACCGGCGCTGCGTCGACCTCATCCGGGCGCGGGTCCGGCGGGCCGTGCCGATGGACGAGATCGCCGACCGGCCGGCGCCGCTTCAGAACGGCCCGCTCGGCGACCTCGATCTGCTGCGCGCGGTCGCGGGGCTGCCCGAGCGGCAGCGCCAGGCGGTGGCCTACCACCACCTGGTCGGTCTCCCCCACGACGAGGTCGCCCGCGTGATCGGCGGCACGAGCGCCGCCGCGCGCAAGGCGGCCTCCGACGGAGTGAGAGCCCTGCGCGCCCGACTCGGCGCGACAGGCACGAGCAGAGGAGAGACGCGATGAACGACGCTCTGGACGACGACCTGATGGATGCGCTGCGCATCCCGTCCGCCGACGCCGAGGCCGACGCGGCCTCGGCCGCCCGGCTCGCGGCCTTGCACACGCGCCTCGAGCGCGCCGCCGCCGCCGAGGGACTCGACGAGGTCGCGTACCGCGAGATCGACTCGCCCTACGGATCGCTGCTGCTCGCGGCGACCCCGGCCGGGCTGGTGCGCGTGGCCTTCGCCCGCGAGGACCACGATCGGGTGCTGGCGTCGCTGGCCGAGAAGCTGAGTCCGCGCATCCTGCGCAGCCCCGCCCGCACCGACGGCGCCGCCCATCAGCTCGACGAGTACTTCGCCGGGCGACGCCGCTCCTTCGAGCTGCCGCTCGACCTGCGGCTGACCGCCGGGTTCCGCCGGGCGGTCGTCGAGCACCTGCCGCGCATCCCCTTCGGCAGCACCGAGAGCTACGCCGAGGTCGCCCTCGCGACAGGGAGCCCGAAGGCCGTGCGCGCGGTCGGCACGGCCTGCGCGACCAACCCGCTGCCGATCGTCGTGCCCTGCCACCGGGTCGTGCGCGCCGACGGCACGATCGGGCAGTACCTCGGCGGAACCGAGGCCAAGACGGCGCTGCTCGCGTTCGAGGGCGCCCGCCCGCGCGACTGATCGCGCGGGCGGGCGCCCCGGGCCCCACTCGTCAGGCAGCCCTCACCAGCTCACGCCACCTCGCGCACGTGCCCCTGTTTGATGTGCAGGCGACGCTGCGCGCGCCGGGCCACGGCCGAGTCGTGCGTGACGATGATGAGCGTCAGCCCGCGGTCGCGCCACAGCCCCTCGAGCAGCTCCATGATCTCGTCGCGCGTCTCCTCGTCGAGGTTGCCCGTGGGCTCGTCCGCGAGCAGCACGCGCGGCTCCTTCACGAGCGCGCGGGCGATCGCCACGCGCTGCTGCTGCCCGCCCGAGAGCTCGCCCGGCAGGTGCTCGGCGCGCTCGCCGAGGCCGACCGACTCGAGCGCGGCGCGGGCGCGCTGGGCGCGCTCGGCGGCGGGCGCCTTCTGCGGCACGAGCGCCGTCTCGACGTTCTCCTGCGCGGTGAGCGTCGGGATGAGGTTGAAGCCCTGGAACACGATGCCGATATCGCTGCCGCGCACCGAGCCGAGCTTGGCGTCGCCGAGCTTCGTCAGCACCGTGCCGTCGAGCTCGATCGCGCCGTTCGTCGGCCGGTCGAGCGCGCCGAGCATCTGCAGCAGCGTCGACTTGCCGCCGCCGGTCGGGCCCTGGATGGCGACCATCTGGCCGTCGGGGATGGTCAGGGTGACGTCTTTCAGCGCCGTCACCGTGCGGTTCTTCTGCTTGTAGACGCGGCTCACGTCGGTCAGCTGGTACATGTCGTTCTCCGTTCGGGAGGGTCGTGAGATCGGGTTCGGGATGCGGTGCCGGGCGGCCGGCTCAGGCCACCGAGCGCAGCGCCTCGGCCGGGCGCAGGCGCGAGGCCCGCCATCCGCCGATCGCGCCGGCGAGCAGTCCGCCGAGCAGGGCCAGGCCGACGGCCGCGGCGATGATCCACAGGGTGATCGGGGCGTGCAGGGCGATGTCGGTCGTGCTCGAGGTCGAGGCGCCGCCGCCGAAGCCCGGGCCTCCGCCGCCGAAGCCGCCGGCCGCCTGGCCCGTGCCGTCGCCGGCCGCCGCGCTGGCCGCCGCCGTGGGAGCCGCACCGGCCGCCGCATCCGTGCCGCCGCCCATGCGACCGCCGGTGGACCCGACCGAGGCGCTCAGCGTCGGCGCGACGAGGTTCACGATCAGCACCCCGGCGAGGCCGACGACCGCGCCCACGGCGCCGCCGATGAGACCCTGCACGAGGCTCTCGCCCGCGACCTGTCCCACGATGCGGCGGTTCGACCAGCCGATCGCCTTGAGGGTGCCGAACTCGCGGGTGCGGCGGGTGACGCCCGAGATCGTGAACAGGATCGCGATGAGGAACGCCGCGGCGAGCACCAGGATCGACAGCCAGGTGCCGAGGTTCGCAACCAGGCTGCCCGCGCTCGAGAGCGATCCCGAGACGGTGGATGCCAGGTCGGCCTGGGTGCTGACGGTCGTGTTCTCGAGCTTCTTCTCCAGCGCGGTCTGCACGGCGTCGATGTCATCGGCCGAGTCGGCGCTGACGTAGATGCTGGTCAGCGCGTCCTCTTCGCCGCTGAGCGTCTGCGCGACGTCGAGCGGGATGTAGACGTTCGCGGCGGTCTCCGACGAGGAGTCGGTCGACGCGACGATGCCGACGATCTCGAAGTCGGTGTCGGCGAGCGTGATCGTGTCGCCGACCGCGAGGTCCTCGGTCGTGGCGTAGCTGCTGTCGAGCACGGCCACGTCCTTGCCGACGTCGCTCTTGTCGAGGCCGACGCCGTCGCTCAGGGTCACGGCCGAGAGCGGGCCCACCGCATCCGCCGTGGGGTCGACGCCCAGCACCGTGAACGACTCGATGCCGAAGGAGCTGCCGCCTGCGCCGTCGGCGCCGCCCGTGGGGGCCGAGTCGGTCGAGCCGCTGTCGCTGCTCTGACCGGGACCGGCGAAGCCGCCCTGGGTGCCGTCCTGCCCCTGGGTGAAGGTGGGCAGGGTGCCCGAGAACGTCGAATTCGTCAGCGAGAGCACTCCGGTCGCCGAGGCGACGCCGTCGGTCTTGGCGACGGTCGCGAGGTTCGCCGCGGTGAGGGTGCCGCTGCCGCGGGCCACCTCGAGCCGCGACTGGTTCACCTCCTGCGTCTCACCATCCGTCGAGGTCGAGCCGTCCTGGGCGCCGAAGTCGAACTGCTGCGGTCCTCCCTGGCCGGTGGTGCCGTCGGGGCGCTGCGGCGTCGAGGTCACGGTGATGTCGGTGCCGACGCCGTAGACCGAGGCGAGAGCCTGGGCCTGGGCGTCCTTGACGCCGGCCGAGACCGCGTTCACGACGATCACGAGGGCCACGGCGAGCGCCATGCCGATCGCGATGATGACGGTCTGCCGCCGCCGGTTGCCGAGCTCGCGGCGCAGGTACCTGCCGAACATGGGTCTCCTCTGTGGGGCCGCTCGTCGCCGACCCCGTGCTGGGGCCGCCGAGGCGGAGACGGACACCGGCGCGGACGCCGGATGCGATGCGGAGCGCTGTGCTCCCGGTTCGGACCGTAGGGATGCTCGCTATGGCATCCCTATGCCCGGCTGGGGGAATGCTCGGGACCGCTATGACGGAGCTATGCGCCGGCGCGCAGCGGCCGCCACTAGCCTGGAAGCACGCATCGCCGCGCGGGTTCGAGAGGAGTGACGATGGCCTGGTTCCGCCGCCGACGTCGCGCCGACCTCGGCACCTTCGAGCCGCCGGCGCCGCTGCCGCCGACGCCGCTCGACCAGGTCATCTCCGACGGCCTGTTGCTCGCCCGCTCGGCCGTGCGGATGGCCGTCAAGAACCTGCTGATCGTGGCCGCGCTGCGCGACCGCCGCGACTACGACCACGCCGTGCTGCTGCTCGGCGCGCGCGAGGAGTACCTGCTGCTCGCGCGCCACAACGTGTCGGCGGCGCAGCGCATGGAGTCGGACCACCGGGCCGAGGAGCAGGGGGACAAGCCGCGCCGGCGGTTCCCCGGCGGCAAGGTCGTCGAACGCGACGAGCAGCACCGCCGCGGACCGCAGGTGCTGCGGCTGCTCGCCAACGCGCTCGCGACCGTCGCCGACGACACCGAGGCCCTGGATGCGCTGATCGAGGAGGCGCGCTCCGAGGCCTGGCTCGAGGTGTCGCAGGCGCTCGATCGGCGGCTCGCCGAGCTGCCGTCGCCGCACGACGCGAGCTATCTGCGCGACCGCGAGTCGCGCATCCGCGCCTTCGTCGAGGTCGATCTGAGCGAGCTCGACATCCAGGCGGCCGAGCGGCGCGTCATGGCCGAGTGGGCCGAGAACCCCGACGCCCAGGTCTGACCGACGCCCCGGCGCCCGGTAATCTGGGATCGTGCTGCCGCGAACCCGCGCGGCCCGCGAACCAGGAGGTCCTCATGGTCCACGTGCTGGCCGGCATCATCGGCGTCGCCACCCTGCTGACGGCGATCGGCGCGATCCGCGCCATGGTCGCCCTCGCGCGCGACGGCTACTGAGCCGCCTCCCGCGCCCGCAGCAGCATCCACAGCTCGGCCCGCGCGTCGAAGCGCGCCAGGTCGACCCCGAGCCGCTGCTCGAGCTTGGTGATGCGATCGCGCAGGCTGTGCCGGTGGATGCCGAGCTCGCGCGCCGCCGCATCCCACGCGCCGTTGTGCTCCAGCCAGACGCGCGCGCAGCGCAGCAGCTCAGCCGCCGCCGGATCGTCTTCGAGCGGCCCGAGGCGCGCCGCCGCGAGCTCGCGCAGACCGCCGCCGGCGATCGCGAGCCCGAGCGGCTCGGCCGGCAGCCCGCCCCAGTCGACGATCTGACCGGCGGCCGCGCGCCGCGCCGCTGACCCCGCCCGCGCGGCGCCGGCTTCGAGAGCATCGACGCCGAGCTGGGCGGCCGTGCCGACCGCAGCCCCGAGCTCGGCCAGACGCTCGGCCAGCGCCTCGGCGCGCAGCCGCTCGGCCACCAGCACGAGGCGTCCGTCGATCTCGGCCGCGAGCGCGTCGCCGAGCGCGGCGAAGGCGCGATCGAGCCGAGGCGTGCGCGCCGGGTCGGCGGCGAGCCGGGCGACCACGACGGTGACGGCGCCCGCGGGCACCGTGGCGCCGAGCTCGGCCAGCAGCTCGACGGCGTCGTCGCGCCGACCGGCGAGCAGCGCCGACAGCGCACGGCGGCGCACGGCCCGCGCCAGGCGCACGGCCTCGCGTGCCGCCCCCGCCGAGACCTCGGTGAGCGCGACCGCCCCGGCGACGACGGCCCGGCCCGAGCGATCGGGCGCGGTCGCCGCGACCCCGGCGAGCACGCCGTCGAGCCGCCCGCCGGCGCCGAGGGTCTGGAACCAGACGTGCCGGTCGCCGACGTCGAGCTCGCTGCCCGCGCGACGGCCCGCGGCCAGCAGCCGGGCCGCCTCGGCGCCGACCGACGTCTCGAGAGCGGCGGCGGCGTCGCCGCGCGGCTCCTCCGACCGCGGGTGGCGGGAGCGCACGGCCCCGGACTCGTCGTAGAACAGGATGCGCGCCTCGAGCCGCCGCGCCAGCTCGTCGAGCGCGGCCGCCGCCCCGCCCACGCCGAGCGCGGCGCCCGAGATCGCCCGCTGCGCCGCGAGCGCCCATTCGTCGCGGGCGCGCGCCTCGCGCTCGATGCGCGCCGCGACGAAGCGGATCACAGCGAGGAACGGCGTGCGATACGGCACCTCGAGCAGGGTGAGCCCGTGCGCGCGGCAGGCGGCCACGAGTCCTTCGGGCGTGCCCTCGCGCACGACCTCGGTGCCGAAGCCGATGCCGACGACGCCGACGTCGGCGAGGCGCGCGACATAGGCGGAGTAGGCGTCGTCGTCGACCGCGTCGCCCGCGAACTGGCTGCCGGTCGTGAGCACGAGCTGGCGTCCGGCCAGGAAGGGCGTCGGGTCGGCGAGGTCGCTGCTCGAGGCCCAGCCGACGCCCTCGGCCGGCTCGACACCGCGCACGAGCGCGGTGAGACCGAGATCGCGTTCGCGCAGCAGATCGTCGATGGTCACCGGCATGGGCACACTGTAGCCCCAGCCTGCCGTTTCGGCAGAGGATGCGGTGAATCTGCCGAGTCGTCCATCGCATCCCCGGCGGGCGCGGCCTAGCGTGACAGCAACACCACCCCGAGGAAGGCCCGCGCATGACGCTCGTCGACACCACCGCATCCACCGTCGGAGGCCCCGGACTCCCCCAGGAGCGCCGTCTCGTCACCGAGATCCCCGGTCCTCGCTCGCGCGAGATCCACGCCCGCAAGCAGGCCGCCGTCGCGAACGGCGTCGGGGTCACGCTGCCCGTCTACATCACGGCCGCCGGCGGCGGCGTCGTGGTCGACGCCGACGGCAACTCGCTCATCGACCTCGGCTCGGGCATCGCCGTCACGACCGTCGGCAACTCCGCCCCCGAGGTCGCCGCGGCCGTGACCGCGCAGGTCAACGCCTTCACCCACACCTGCTTCACGATCACCGGCTACGAGGGCTACGTCGAGGTCGCCGAGGCGCTCAACCGCCTCACCCCCGGCGACCACGCCAAGCGCAGCGCGCTCTTCAACTCCGGCGCCGAGGCCGTCGAGAACGCGATCAAGGTCGCCCGCTCGTACACCGGCAAGCAGGCCGTCGTCGCCTTCGACCACGCCTACCACGGCCGCACGAACCTGACGATGGCGCTCACCGCCAAGTCGATGCCCTACAAGAGCGGCTTCGGCCCCTTCGCACCCGAGGTCTACCGCGCCCCGCTCAGCTACCCGCTGCGCGATGGCGGCCTGACCGGCGCCGAGGCGGCGAAGATCGCGATCACGCAGATCGAGAAGCAGATCGGCGCCGCCAACCTGGCCGCCATCATCATCGAGCCCATCCTCGGCGAGGGCGGCTTCATCGTGCCGGCCGAGGGTTTCCTTCCGGCGCTCGTCGCGTGGGCGAACGCCAACGACGTCGTCTTCATCGCCGACGAGGTGCAGTCGGGCTTCGGCCGCACGGGCGACATGTTCGCCAGCGAGCACGAGGGCATCGTGCCCGACCTGGTCGTCACGGCGAAGGGCATCGCGGGCGGCCTGCCGCTCTCGGCGATCACCGGCCGCGCCGAGATCATGGATGCGCCGCACGCGGGCGGCCTGGGCGGCACCTACACCGGCAACCCGCTCGCCTGCGCCGCGGCCCTCGCCGCGATCGAGCTCTACGAGCAGGGCGACCTGCTCGCCCGCGCCCGCCGCATCGAGGAGATCATCCGCGAGAAGTTCGCGGCCGCCGCCGACCCGCGCATCGCCGAGGTGCGCGGACGCGGCGCCATGATGGCGATCGAGCTCGTCGACCCCGCCACGGGCGAGCCGGATGCGGGCCTCACCTCTCGCGTCGCGGCCGCCGCCCACGCCGACGGCGTCGTGCTGCTCACCTGCGGCACCTACGGCAACGTCGTGCGCTTCCTGCCGTCGCTCGCGATCAGCGACGAGCTGCTCGGCGAGGGCCTCGACGTCGTGATCGCGGCGCTCGCACGGGCCTGACGACCGCATCCCTCTTCATCCACCTCTCCCGAAGGAGCACATCGACGTGAACGACCGCGAGCGCCAGCTCATCGACAGCATCCCCACCGGCCTCCTCATCGGCGGCGAGTGGGTCGACTCGAGCGAAGGCCGCACCTTCGCCGTGCACGACCCGGCGACGAACGAGGTGCTCGCCGAGCTGCAGGCCGCGACGGCCGCCGACGGCATCCGAGCCCTGAATGCGGCGGTCGCCGCTCAGGACGCATGGGCCGCCACGGCACCCCGCAAGCGCGGCGAGATCCTGCGCAAGGCGTGGGAGCTGCTGCAGGAGCGCCGCGCCGACTTCGCGCTCGTCATGACGCTCGAGATGGGCAAGCCGCTGGCCGAGGCCGACGGCGAGGTCACCTACGGCGGCGAGTTCCTGCGCTGGTTCAGCGAGGAGGCCGTGCGCATCACGGGCCGCTACGGCCTCAACCCCGAGGGCACCGGCACCACCGTCGTGTCGCACCGCCCGGTCGGTCCCGCGTTCCTCATCACGCCGTGGAACTTCCCGCTCGCGATGGCGACGCGCAAGATCGCCCCGGCCCTCGCCGCCGGCTGCACGGTCGTCATCAAGCCCGCCGCGCTGACCCCGCTGACCACGCAGCTGTTCGCGCAGCTGCTGATCGACGCCGGCGTGCCCGCGGGCGTCGTCAACGTCATCTCGAGCGACCGCTCGCGCGAGATCTCGGCGCCGATCATCGCCGACCCGCGTCTGCGCAAGCTCAGCTTCACCGGCTCGACCCCGGTCGGCGTGCAGCTGCTCAAGCAGGCCGCCGACAACGTGCTGCGCACCTCGATGGAGCTCGGCGGCAACGCCCCGTTCCTGGTGTTCGAGGATGCGGATCTCGACAAGGCGGTCGAGGGCGCCCTGCTCGCGAAGTTCCGCAACATCGGCCAGGCCTGCACGGCCGCGAACCGCTTCATCGTGCACGAGTCGGTCGCCGACGAGTTCGCCACGCGCCTGCGCGACCGCGTCGCCGCCATGAAGGTCGGCCGCGGCACCGAGGACGGCGTCAACATCGGACCCCTGATCGACGACAAGGCCGTGAAGAACAGCGCCGAGCTGATCGACGACGCGGTCGCCAAGGGAGCCACCGTGCTCACCGGCGGCAAGGCCGTCGAGGGCGAGGGCACCTTCTTCGAGCCGACCGTCGTGACGGGCCTCGCGAAGGACGCCCGCATGCTGACCGAGGAGATCTTCGCCCCGCTGCTCGGCATCATCACCTTCCGCGACGAGGACGAGGCGGTGCGCATCGCCAACAGCACCGAGTACGGCCTCGTCGGCTACGCCTTCACGCAGGACGTCGCGCGCGGCCACCGCCTCATCGCCAGCATCGACACCGGCATGATGGGTCTCAACACGGGCCTCGTCTCGAACGCCTCGGCGCCCTTCGGCGGCGTCAAGCAGTCGGGCATGGGCCGCGAGGGCGGCGCCGAGGGCATCCACGAGTACCTCGAGACGAAGTACACGCTGATCCCCGCATCCTGAGTGCACCACCTACCACCAGCGCAAGGAGAGAACGTGACCGGATTCACCGTCGTCGACCCCTTCACCGGGCAGACCGGCACCGAGGTGCCCTTCGCGAGCGACCAGGAGGTGCAGGCCGCGATCGCGAAGGTGGATGACGCCTGGCACAGCTGGGCGCGCGAGACCACCGTCGCCGACCGCGCCGCCGCGATCGCGAAGGTGGCCGAGATCCACCTGGCCCGCGTCGACGAGCTCGCCGCGATCATCACCCGCGAGATGGGCAAGCCCCGCCCGCAGGCGGTCGGCGAGGTCGAGTTCGCCGCGGCGATCTACCAGTACTACGCCGACAACGCCGAGGCGCTGCTCGCCGACGAGCCGATCGCGGTCGAGGGCGGCCGAGCCCTGCTGCGCAAGGCCCCGCTCGGGCCGCTGCTCGGCATCATGCCGTGGAACTTCCCCTACTACCAGGTCGCCCGCTTCGCCGGACCGAACCTGATCGTGGGCAACCCGATCCTGCTCAAGCACGCCCCGCAGTGCCCCGACTCGGCGCTCGTGCAGGAGCAGATCTTCCACGAGGCCGGCATCCCGGTGAACGCCTACGTCAACATCTTCGCGTCGACCGACCAGATCGAGCCGATCATCGCCGACCGCCGTGTGCGCGGCGTCTCGCTGACCGGCTCCGAGCGCGCCGGCGCGGCCGTCGCCGAGATCGCGGGCCGCCACCTCAAGAAGGTCGCGCTCGAGCTCGGCGGCTCCGACCCGTTCATCGTGCTCGGCAGCGACGACCTGGATGCCACGGTCGAGGCCGCCGTCGCCGGTCGCCTCGACAACGGCGGCCAGTCGTGCAACGCGGCCAAGCGCTTCATCGTGATCGACTCGCTCTACGACGCCTTCGCCGAGAAGTTCACGGCCGCGATCGGGCAGATCGCCCCCGGCGACCCGACCTCCGACGACACCGAGCTCGGACCGCTCTCGTCGGAGGCCGCCGCCGAGCGCCTCGACGGCCAGGTCAAGCGGGCGATCGAGAACGGCGCCACCGCGCTGCTCGAGCCGCAGCCGCGCCAGGGCACCCAGTTCTTCCCGGGCGTGCTGGCCGACATCGACCGCGCCAACCCCGCCTTCGGCGAGGAGTTCTTCGGACCGGTCGCGTCGCTCTACCGCGTGCACTCGGAGGACGAGGCGATCGAGGTCGCGAACGGAACCGACTTCGGGCTGGGCTCCTACGTCTTCACCCCCGACGAGGAGCAGGCGCTGCGCGTCGCCGATCGCATCGAGTCGGGCATGGTGTTCATCAACGTCGTCGGCGCCGAGGCGGCCGAGCTGCCCTTCGGCGGCGTGAAGCAGTCCGGCACGGGCCGCGAGCTCGGCGCGGTGGGCATCGGCGAGTTCCTCAACCGCAAGATGATCCGCCTGCCGGAGTGAGCTGAGGCTCTGACACCCGAGGGGCCCGGCGCGCAGGATGCGCGTCGGGCCCCTCATCGTCAGGCGCGGGCGCGGCGCAGCGTCACGAGCGCGAGCGTCGCGGCCAGCAGCATGAGCGCGGCCCCGGCGAACGCCGTCGACATGACCCCGAGATCGAAGGCGGCGCGAGCGGCCTCGCGCAGCGCATGCCCCAGCTCGGCCGGCAGGCCGTCGGCGACGTGGATGGCCCCGCCCAGCGTCTCGCGCGCCGACCCGGCCTGGGCCGCCCCGAGGCCGTCGGGCAGTTCGAGGTTGGCGCGGTAGAGCGCGGTCACGAGCCCGCCGAGGATCGTCGTGCCCAGCACGGCACCCAGCTCGTACGCCGTCTCGGAGACTCCCGCCGCCGCGCCCGCCTTGTCGGCCGGGGCGCTCGCGATCACGAGGTCGTTCGACAGCGTCTCGGCCGCGCCGATGCCGGCGCCGACGAGCACGAAGGCGATCGCGATCTGCAGCACGCTCACGCCCGAGCCGCCGAGGCCGAGCGTGAGATAGCCGAGCCCGGCGGCCAGCACCGACGCCGCGATGACGTAGCCGGGGCGGATGCGCTTCACCAGCCGCACGGCGACGAAGCTGAACACGATCAGCGCGAGCACGCCGGGCGCGAGCACGAGCGCCGAGCTGAAGGCGTCGAGCCCCACCACGAGCTGCAGGTGCTGGGTCACGAAGAACAGCAGCCCGACGAGTGCGATGACCGACGCCAGGTTGATGAGGATCGCGCCCGAGAACGCGCCGCGGCGGAACAGCCGCACGTCGAGCATCGGCGCCCGGCTGCCGAGCAGACGGCGCACCAGCAGCACTCCGCTGACCACGCCGACGACCGCGAGCAGCGCCACGAGCCAGGGCGCTCCCCCGGTCGCGAGCGTCTTCACGGCGCCGACCAGCGGGGCGATCGTCAGCACCGAGAGGGCGATGGCGATCGCATCCACGGGGCCGGGGTTCGGGTCGCGGCTCTCGGGCACCAGCAGGGGCGCGAGCACGAGCAGCGGGATGAGCACGGGCACCGCGATGAGGAACACCGAGCCCCAGAAGAAGTGCTGCAGCAGCAGACCGCCGACCATGGGGCCGATCGCCGAGCCGAGCGAGAAGCCGGTGGCCCAGATCGCGATCGCGAGCCGGCGCTGGGCGCGGTTCAGGAAGATCGAGCGCAGCATCGACAGCGTCGACGGCATGATCATCGCGCCGAAGAGGCCCATCAGGATGCGGCCCGCGATGAGCAGCTCGGCGGTCGGCGCGAAGGCGGCGAGCACCGAGATGACGGCGAAGCCGCTCGAGCCGATCAGCAGCATGCGGCGGCGGCCGACGCGGTCGCCGAGGTTGCCCATGGCGATGAGCAGGCCGGCGAGCACGAGCGGATAGGCGTCGACGATCCACAACTGCGCCTGCGCCGTCGGCTCGAGGTCGCGGGCGATGGTCGGCAGCGCGAAGCTCAGCACGGTGTTGTCGATCGAGATGAGCAGCGTCGGCAGCATGAGCACGACGAGCGCGGCCCAGCCGCGGCGACCGGTGCGCGGGGCGTCGCCGGGGTCGGCCGGGTCGGCGGGCGTGACGACGTGGATCGGTGCGGTGGTGCTCATGCTGAAACTGTACCGTCTGGTCGGTATAGTTTGCCAGCGTAGGATGGTCGCGTGCCCCGGGACTCCCACCGCGACGACCTGATCGACGCCGCCGTCGCCCTGCTGACCGAATCCGGCGAGGGCGGCTTCACGCTCGACGCGATCGCCCGCCGCGCCGGCATGTCGAAGGGCGGGCTGCTGCACCACTTCGCCGGCAAGGCCGCGCTGGTGGATGCCATCGGCATCCACCTCGACACCCTCACCGCCGACTACATCCGCGAGCTCGAGGCGCAGCCCGACGGCGTCGTCGAGCGCTTCCTGCGCTCGTCGATCGACACCGACAACGAGCTCGACCGGGTCATGGTCGCGCTCGCCCGCCTCGGCGGCGGCTCGGCCGAGGCCGCGCTGCGCCGGGCCGAGCAGAGCTGGCACGACCTGATCATCCGCGTGGTCGACGACCCGGTGCAGGCGGAGATCATCCTGCTCGTCAGCGACGGCCTCTATTTCGGCGCATTGCGCGGCGGCGGCTTCGCGCGCGTCGATGCCGCCATGATGGATGCGCTGGTCGCGCGCCTCGCGCACTGACCCCGCATCCGCTCCTCACCACCGCACCGCCTCACCACCGGACACGCGATCGATCGGAGACCCCGCTGTGAGCATCCAGCGCCGCGGCGAGCTGCACGCCGCCTACCCCCTGCACGACGGCGGCCAGCCGGTCGGCGTCGACTGGTACTTCCCCGACGAGAACCGACTCGGCCCGAGCGTGCAGATCTGGCGCTTCGAGCCCGGCGCATCGGAAGGCGAGCACCGGCACGACGAGTCGACCGACCGCGACCTCGACGAGCTCTACCTCGTCGTGCGCGGCCGGCTCGAGGTCGACATCGACGGCGTCGGCCACGACCTCGGCACGGGCGACGCGGCCTATGTGCGCGCGGGCGTGCCGCATTCGGCGCACAACCCCTTCGACGAGGCCGCCGAGGTCGTGCTGATGTTCGGCGAGCCGGGCACCCTGCCGCGCCACAACCAGGCCGGCTTCCGCGCGCGCATGGCCGAGGGTTCCTGAGGGTTCGCCCGCGCGAGCTGAGCATTCCCCGGCGTGCAGGGAACGTCCGGGCGGCCCCCGTCGGATTCCCGGCCGAGCATTCCTAGACTCCGATCCATGACGGCTCCCTGGACGCTGGCGACGGTCGATCGACTGCTCGACCCGAACGCCTGCCCCCGCTGCTCCACCCCCCCCTGCCGGCGGGCAGCGTCTGCCCGAGCTGCGGTGTCGCGCTCGCGGGCCCCGAGGCGGATGCGGCCTGGCAGGCATCGCTCGAGGCGGCCGACGCGCTGCGGCGGCGCCAGCGCCTCGTCGATGCGCTGCCGCTCGGGGTGCTGACGACCCCGGCCACGACCCCACAGCTCGTGCCCGAGCCCACTCCGCCGATGCCCGCCCCGCCGATGTCTGCCCCGCCGATGCCCGCATCCACGCCGCTCGCCACTGGCTGGCCGCCGGCCGCGCCGCCTCTCGCACCCGTCCCGCCGATCCCGGCCGGACCGGTGCCCGTCGTCCCCGCTCCCGAGTCGACCGTCAGCGTGCAGTCGGTGCTCGCCGTCGCCGGCGCCGGACTCGTCGCGGTCGCCGCGCTCGTCTTCACGTTCCTCAACCCCGACCTCACCGACCTCGGCACCCGGGCGGCGATCATCGGCGCCACCACGGCGGTGTTCCTCGTGGGCGCGGTGCTGCTGCGCCGTCGAGACCTGACCTTCTCGTCGGAGGCGATCGGCGCGCTCGGGGTCGTGTTCGTCGGCCTCGACGTCTGGGCGGTCGCGCAGCTGCTGCCGACGGGTCTCGGCGGATGGGCGGCCGCCGCCGTCGGGGCGGCCGCGGCCGGCATCCTGCTCGCCGCGATCGGAACCCTGCTGCGCCTGCGCACCTGGCTGTGGAGCGGCATGCTCGCGATCGTCGTCGCTCCGCTGATCTGGGGGTTCTCGGTGTCGCCGGCGCTCGGCCGCATCGGCCTTCAGCTGGCGGCCTTCGCGCTCGCGACGGGCTGGCAGCTGCTGGCGCTGCCGCGGCTGCGGGGCCGCTTCGGCGCGATGGAGGCCGACCGCACGACCGCGACCGTCGTGCAGGTGCTGCTCGTCGTCGGCGTGCTGCCGAACCTCGCGCTGCTGTTCTTCGAGGGCGCGGGCACGGCCGCGAACGCGGTCGCCGTCGTGGCCGGCACCCTGCTGGCGCTCGCGGCTCTCGCCGCCGTCGCGAGCCGCGCCCAGCTGCCCGGCTTCTGGAGCTTCCTGACCGGGATGCTGACGGTCGGCTCTTTCGCGATCGCGCCGTTCAGCACGCGCCCGGGAGTCGATGCCGCCTACCTGGCGCTCGTGTCGGCCGCCGCCGCGCTCGCGCTGGTGCTGCTGACGGCGGCGCCGTCGCGGGTCGTGGCCCGGGCGCGGCTGCTCGACATCGGCGCCTTCCTGGCGTTCGGCGTCGCCGCTCTGCAGATCGTCCTCGCCGCCGCGATGCAGCTGGCGACGCCGCTGCTCGGCCCGGTCTCCGCCGCCGGTCTCGACTTCGGCACGAGCCGTCCCGACGACGTGGCTGGCACGATGGACCGCGTCGGCATCTACTCCCCCGCCGAGAGTCTCGCGGCCGTCATCGGCCTGGCCGCCGTCGCCCTCGGCGTCGCTGTGACCGCACGGCTCCTGGCCCGCACCCGCGCCGAAGCCGGCGCCGCCGTCGGCCCGCTGACGACCGTCTCCACGTGGCTCGGCGCCGGAGCGCTGGGCGCCGGCGCGCTCTGGACGGGATTCCCGCTCGCCGCCCAGGTCGGGGCGCTGCTGGCCGTGTCGGCCGCGGCCGCGATCGCCCTGCTCGTGATCCCGGCGATCCGACGTCGCCGGCCGGCGCTCCGTGCCCCGCTCATCGCCCTCGCGCATCTCGGTGCGCTGCTCGCGGCCTGCGCGGCGTGGGCCGACCGCTCCGGCTCGGCGCTGCCCGAGCTCGCCGGCGCGGGCGCCATCGTCGTGCTCGGTCTCGCCGCGGCCACCGTGCCCGCCCCGCTGCGGGCCCTGCACGTCGGCGTCGGCTACGCCTACGCCCTGGCGATCCTCGCCTCGAGCCTCGGCGACGCGGGGGTGGGCACGCTCGCGCTGCTCTGCCTCGTCACCTCGGCCGCGGCGGTCGTCTCGCTCGTCGCGACGCTGCTGCCGCGCATCCCGGCCTCGTGGTGGTTCGCGCTGCTCGGTGTCACCGCGGTGCCGTTCCTGATCGGCATCGGCACGGTGCTGACCGAGCGCTCCGGCTGGACGGCGCTCTCGACGGCGCTGATCGGCGGAGTCGCGCTGACGCTGCTGCTCGTGCGCCGCCGCGACCCGGGGCTCGGGGTGCGGGCGATCGCCGCGGCCCTCGTGATCCCGTCGGCGGCGGTCGCGATCATCTCGCTCGGCGCTCAGGTGCTCGCCACGAGCGCCTCGCCCGTGACCCTGCCGATCATCGCCGTGCTCGTCGCGGCGGTGCTGGGCGGCACGGGGTCGATCCGCCAGCTGCTCGAGGCGCGGCTGCCGGCGGCCCAGCTGCGGCCGGCGCGCGCCGCGATCGAGCTGTCCACCTACGTCACCGGCGCGGTCGCCGTGCTGCTCGCTCTCGTGCGCGAGGCCTCCGGCCTCGGCACGGCGTGCCTGGTGCTGCTGATCGGCGGACTAGGCGCCGCGGCGTCGTCGGTCTTCGCCCGTCGACGCTCCGGATGGTGGATCGCTGCGGGGTGCTGGACGGCCGCGCTCTGGTGCGTGTGGGGTCTCGCCGGGGTCGACGTGCCCGAGCCGTACCTGCTCCCGCCGGCGCTGGGCGCTCTCGCCGTCGGCACCCTGCTCGTCGTGCGCCGGCGCGCGGGCGCCGCCCTCGCGGCCACCGGCCTCGCCTGCGCGATCGTGCCGACCCTGGTGCTGCTCGTGACGATCGGCAATGGAGTGGGAGCTCTCGCGCCGTGGCGCACGATCGGTCTCCTGGGCGCCTCCGCCCTGCTGCTCGCGATCGGCGCGGCCGTGCGACCGGGTCGCGGACTCCGCGGGCGCCTCGCGCGCCTCCAGCTGCCCGTGCTCGCCCTGTCGGGGGTCGCGGCGGCGAGCGCGGCCGTCCAGGGCATGCGCTGGGGGCTCGGTGTCGACGCGGCTCCGGTCGCGGGCGCGCCCGTGATGGTGCCGGTGCTCCTCCTGGCGCTCGGCGGCGCCCTCCTCGTCGCGGCGATCGGCGCGACGCTGATCCGCAGCTCGCGCGCACTCGCGGCCGTCTCGACCGTCAACGCGGCGATCGCGACATCCCGTTGGGTGCTGCTCGCCCCCGTGCTGATGCTGGCGCTCGGGCCGATGACGGCGGTGCGTCGCGACTGGTTCGCGATCTGGACGCTCTGGGTGCTCATGATGGCGCTGCTGATCCTGGTGCTGGCGATCGCGATGCGCACGCGGCGGGTGCCGATCACCACGCTCATGCCGCCGGCGGCCGCGGTCTACGCGATCGCGTGGGTGGTCGGCGTGGTCGGCTGGAGTCCGCGCGACCTGCGCGTCGAATGGTTCTCGCTGCCGCTCGGCCTGGCCGTGCTCGCGGCGGGCGCCGTGCACTTCGTGATCGAGCTGCGCTCCGGGATGCGCCCCGCCGCGCCGACGCCGCCGACCCTGAGCTCGTGGCCCGCCGGGTTCTCCGGCTCGCCGCACCTGATCGCACCCGGGCTCGTGCTCACGATGCTGCCGTCGGTGGTCGCGACCGGCACCGATCCGCAGACCTGGCGCGCGATCTTCGTGATCGCGGTGGCGCTGGTGTCGATCCTCGCGGGCGTCGCGCTGCGCCTGCGCTCGCCCTTCGTGCTCGGCATCGCGGCGCTCCCGCTGGAGAACGTCGTGGTGTTCGCCTCGCAGCTCGGCCGCGGAGTCGAGTCGCTGCCGTGGTGGATCACGCTCGCGACCGCGGGAGCGGTGCTGCTCGCGATCGCGGTCGGCTCGGAGCGCCGCACGAACCAGGGCGGCGGGGTCGCGGCGCGGCTGCGCGAGCTGCGGTGAGGCGATTCGGCCCGTTCACCGCGGGTTCACGCCGCGGCCGTAGCATCCCCCCCGTCCCCCGAACGGGGGCCAGGAAGGCGTCGGCCATGGAACCGCTGCTCATCGTGATCCTCGTCATCGTGCTCGCCCTCGCCTTCGATTTCACGAACGGCTTCCACGACACCGCCAACGCCATGGCGACCTCCGTCGCCACCGGGGCGCTGTCGCCGCGCATGGCGGTGCTGATCTCCGCCGTACTCAATCTGGTCGGTGCATTCCTGTCGACCGAGGTCGCCTCGACCATCTCGAACGGCATCATCCGCGAGGACGGCGATACGACTGTCGGGCCCGTGCTGATCTTCGCCGGGCTCGTCGGCGCCGTGCTCTGGAACCTGACGACCTGGCTGCTAGGGCTGCCCTCGAGCTCGTCGCACGCGCTGTTCGGCGGACTCATCGGCGCCGCCCTGATCGGGGCGGGAACGGGCGCGATCGACTGGGGCGTGCTGGTCTCGAAGGTCGTGCTCCCGGCGCTCGCGTCGCCGATCATCGCGGCCGTGATCGCGTTGCTCGCGACATTCGCCGCGTACCGCATCACACGGCAGGCGCAGATTCCGGGGGCCAAGCGCGGCTTCAAGGTCGGGCAGACGGTCTCCGCCTCGCTCGTCTCCCTCGCCCACGGCACGAACGACGCGCAGAAGACCATGGGCGTGATCACGCTGACACTCGTCGCCGCCGGCTATCAGCGCGGCGGCACAGCCCCGCAGCTCTGGGTGATCGCGGCATGCGGGCTGGCGATCGCCCTGGGCACCTACCTGGGCGGCTGGCGCATCATGAAGACCGTCGGAACGCGCATCACGAAGGTGGAGACTCCGCAGGGTTTCGCCGCCGAGACGAGCTCCGCGGCGACGATCCTCGCTTCCAGTCATCTCGGATTCGCCCTCTCGACGACGCAGGTCACCTCGGGCGCGGTCATCGGCGCCGGGCTCGGTCGCAAGCTGGCCGCCGTGCGCTGGCGCGTCGTGGGCCGCATCGCGACCGGCTGGGTCTTCACGTTGCCGGCCGCCGCGATCGTCGGTGCTCTCGCCGCACTGCTCTCGGGCATCGGCACGGTGGGCGTGGTGGTCGTGGCGGTGCTCGCGATCGGGGCGACGCTCGGCTTCGTCGCGCTGTCGCGCCGCGCGCCGGTCTCGCCGGACGACGTGCGTGACGAGGAGGAACCGGTGAGCGCGAGCGCGGGAGCACGAGGATGATCCGGGCGGCGTCGGAAGCAGGCATCCAGATCGACTGGGCGGCGCTCGGCTCCGTCTTCGTCGTGGCGCTCATCGCCTCGGTGGCTCTGGTGGTGGTGTTCGCCCTGGGCGTGCGGCTGTACTCCCTCGGAGGCGCCGGATCGGCATCGGGCTCTGGCACCGCCTCGACGGGCTCCGCGCTGCCGCGGCTCGGTGCCGTGATCTGCTTCGCGCTGTGCGCCATCGGAGTGCTGTTCGGCGTCTGGCTCATCGTGCCCTTCTTCCACTGAGGGGAGACCCGAAACGACCCTCGAACCGATCTGCGGCAGGTCGTCGCCGGCCGCTGAGCCGATTCCCGGGCGGCGTTCAGCGGACTACTCCCGCCGGATGACGTGGCGCACGGCTGGGCGGCGAAGAGTGGGGGGCATGGAATCCGACCCCGCGCTCCGCATCCTCATCGTCGACGAGGAGGAGCCGATCACCCACGTGCTGCGCATCGCGCTCGAGCTGGAGGGCTGGCGCGTGACGACCGCGGCGTCCGGCGAGGCCGCGATCCCGCTGGCCGTCGACGCCGACGTGGTGCTGCTCGACATGATGCTGCCCGACCGCCTCGGCACCGAGGTGGTCGCCGGGATGCGCGCGGCCGGCAGCCGAGCCCATGTCATCTTCCTGACCGGGAGGGCCGAGCTCGACGACCGCATGGCGGCGTTCACGGCCGGCGCCGACGACTACGTGACGAAGCCCTTCGGCGTCGAGGAGGTCGTGACCTGTGTCGCCGGAGCCGCCCGGCGCCGCGGACTCACCGCCGGCAGCCTGCGGGTCGACGACCTCGTGCTCGACATCCGCGACGGCTTCGCCTGGCGCGGCGACACCCTGCTCGACCTCGATCCGCTGCAGTTCGCCCTGCTGCGCGAGCTCGCCGAGCGTCACGGCGAGACGCTCGACTCGGGCGAGCTCGTCGCGGCCGCCCGCGCGCACGACGTGCACGTGCCCGCCGCGCTCGCGCCCGAGCTGATCGGCCGGGCCGGTCGCGCGGTCAACGAGCTCGGCGATCCGATCGTGCTGGTCGACGAGCGCGGCTGGATGCTCGCCGGATCGTCGTGACGACGGCGACCATCGACGGGGTCCGCGGCGGCGAGGCGAAGCCGAACCCGACCGGCGGATCGACCGGCGCCATCGCCCCCAGACCGACGCCGTCGAGTCGCGCCGCGGCGGCGTCGAGGCGCCAGGCGTCGGTGACGCCGTAGAACTCCCGCGCGCCGCCGCCCGCGGACCCGGCGGTGCCCGAACCCGGTGCAAGGCGGCGCGCGACGGGGTCGATCGCCGCCAGCCAGCGTGGATCGACCGCGAGCGGCCTTGGGACGAGTCGCAGCAGCCGGCCGAGAGGGGTGCGCCGCCCGACCGCAAACGACAGCTCGAGCCGCGGCGAGCGCAGCGCGAGTGTGCGGCCCTCGCGATCGACGTCCAGCGGCGCGACCACGACCTCATCGAAGCGATACGTCTGCGCCACGAAGTCGGCGAGCGCGGGATGCGGGGCGAACAGCATCCGGTGCCCGTCGGCGTTCTCGACCATCACGTCGGTCACCGCGCCGAAGGGCGACCGCGCCCAGTGCCCGACGACGAGCCGGGTGCCCGACGCCGCGCCGAAGCCGGCGATGCGGCCGTGGAAGCGCACGTCGCCGCCGACGTCACGGCGCCGCTCCCTCGTCACTGCAGGCAGAACTCGTTGCCCTCGGGGTCGCGCATCATGATCGCGTACTCCTCGTAGGGCCCCCACGGCTCGGTGAGCTCCTTCTCGAGCGTCGCGCCGAGGGCGATGAGCCGGTCGCGCTCGACCTCGAGCTCGGCCCGGGATGCGCGCCGGTCGTCGAAGGGCGTGACGTCGATGTGCATCCGATTCCGCTGGCGGCGCTCGTGCCGATAGCGGGTGAAGTAGAAGCGCTGGTGCGCCGGATCCTGGTCCCAGGCCTCGGCCCGCGCCGCGATGTCGTCGTCGCTCAACCCGGCGGCGCGCAGCTCGGCGACCTCGTCCGCCGGCCAGCCGGTCGGCTTGGGGTATCCCATCGCGGCCGCCCAGAAGCGGGCCAGCTCGGTCGGGTTCTCGGCGTGGAACGTCACGTTGCTGATGCGGGCGACCATGCCTCCACGCTAGGGCGGGGCCGGCGCGAGCACCCGCGTCGTCAGGCTCTGCTCAGTCGCGCGGGCGCAGCCGCACCGGCGGCAGCTCGGGCGCCGGCAGCGGGGCGCGGTCGTCGTCGATCGCGTCGAAGCGCGTGTCGGCTCCCCCGAGGCGCTGCTGCCAGTCGGCGCGGGCCTGCGCGATCTCGTCGTGATCGCGGCCGACGAAGTTCCACCACATCACGAGCTGCTCGCCGAAGGGCTCGCCGCCGAGCAGCAGCAGTCGTGCGCCCTCCGCCCCGGCCGCGAGCTCGATGCTCCCGGACCCGGGCGCGCGGTACGCCAGCTGCGTCGGCGCGACCTCGACGCCATCCACGGTCACCGCGCCCTGATCGACCAGCACGCCGTGCTCGAACGACGCCGTGACGGGCAGACTCACCCGGGCTCCGGGTGCGATCCGCACCTCGGCCCCGAGCAGCGGCGAGAGCACCGCGGCGGCGGCACTGCGGTCCGCCAGCTCGCCGATGAACAGCTGGATGCGCGCCTCCCCGATCTCGAACGCGACCGCCTCCGTCGCCGCGAACGCGGGCTCTCGACGGCGCTCCCCGCCGGGCAGCGCGACCCACAGCTGCACGCCGTGCAGCATCCGCGTCGACGCCGTGGAGTACTCGGAGTGCTGGATGCCGCGCCCCGCCGTCATCAGGTTGAGCGTGCCCGGCGTCACGGTGGCCCGCGAGCCGACCGAGTCGCGGTGCTCGATCTCGCCCTCGAACAGCCAGCTCACGGTCTGCAGCCCGATGTGCGGGTGCGGCGGCACGACCATGCCCGCGGTCTCGGCCAGGTCCGCCGGCCCGTAGTGGTCGACGAAGCACCACGCGCCGATCAGGCTGCGCGCCCGCTGCGGCAGGGTGCGGTGCACGAGCATCGCGCGGGGTCCGCCGAGCGGCACCTCCCGCGGCTCCAGGATCTCGATGCCGCTCGCCGGCGGGCTCGCCAGCAGCACCTCGCCGGGCTCGTGCTCGAGGTTGCTCATCCTCGGATCGTAGAGCGCGGGGCGAGGTGCCGCCGGGAATCCGGCAGGCCGCCGGCCGTGCCCGCCGCTACTCCGCGAGCTCGATCGCTCCCGTGTCGAGCTTCTTCGGGCGCGGGATGAACGCCGCGATCACGAGACACACGACCGCCGCGCCGAGTCCCAGTGTGAGGGCCAGCAGGAAGCCGCCCTCGCTCGGGCCGGGAACGCCGTTCACCGTGGTCATCGACTGCGCCAGGATCGCGCCGACGACCGCCGAGGCGACGCTCGTGCCGAGCGAGCGCATGAGCGCGTTGAGTCCGTTGGCCGCGCCGGTCTCGTGCGCCGGCACCGCCTGCATGATGAGCGTCGGCATGGCCGCGTAGCCGAGGCCGATGCCCACGCCGAGCAGGATGTTGAGCACCAGGATCTGCCACCACTCGGCGTGGAACAGCAGCGCCCCGCCATACGCGATCGCGATCACGGCGGCACCCGCGATCAGCAGCGGCTTCGGCCCGTGGCGACGCTCGAGCCGGCCGGCGACGGGCGACATCGCCATCATCGCGAGACCCGACGGGGCCAGGATGAGCGCCGCGACCGTGAGCGTCAGCCCCAGTCCGATGCCGGTCGCCGCCGGCAGCTCGAGCAGCTGCGGAAAGACGATGTTCGACGAGAACAGCGCGAAGCCCATCGCGACGGAGGCGAGGTTCGTGAGCAGCACGGGTCCGCGCACGCTCACGCGCAGGTCGACGAGCGGCTCGCGCACGCGCAGCTCGACGACGCCCCAGATGACGAGCACGACCACGCCGCCGATCAGCAGCGCGAGGGTGCGCGGGTCGCCCCAGCCCCAGTCGCCGCCGCGCGAGACGGCGACGAGCACGCCCACGAGACCGAGCGCGAGGCCGACGATGCCCGCGATGTCGATGCGACCGGGGCTGCGCATCCCCGTCGACGGCACGATCACCGCATAGAGCAGCACGCACAGCAGGGCGATGCCGGCCGCGACCCAGAACAGGACGTGCCAGTCGAGATTCTCGGCGACGACGGCGCTGAGCGGCAGGCCGAGCGCGCCGCCGACGCCGAGCGTCGCGCTGACGAGGGCGATCGACGAGCCGAGCTTCTTCGGCGGCACCGTGTCGCGCAGCAGCGAGATGCCGAGCGGGATCACGCCGGCCGCCATGCCCTGCAACACGCGCGCGATGATCATCGGCAGCAGCGCGTTCGAGAGCGCGGCGAGGATGGCGCCGGCCGCCTGCACGATGAGCAGCGCCATGGCGACGCGGCGCTTGCCGAACATGTCGCCGAGGCGTCCGGCGACGGGCGTGCAGACCGCCGCGGCGACGAGCGTCGCCGTGATGACCCACGCCGTGTCGTCGCTCGAGGCGTTCAGCAGACGCGGCAGCTCGGGCTGGATCGGGATGAGGATCGTCTGCATGAACGAGGCCCCCATGCCGGCCAGAGCCAGCACGGCGACGACGAGGTTCGGGTGCCTGGCGCGGGCGGGCCGGCTGGATGGCGCGGCAGACGTCGTGTCGGATGACGATGGGGCAGTCATGATCGGGGATCCTCTCGTGTGAGACGGCGTCTCAGTACCGCGTCACCGTATCATCTTGTAGACTCGGTCGCATGGCGGAGCTGCTGAGAGACCGGAGTCGCGAGATCCTGCGAGCGCAGCTGGCCGACGCCGCGGCCGACTTCTGCGCCGAGCGCGGCTTCGACGCCGTCACCGTCGAGGAGATCGCGCAGCACATCGGCATCTCGCGCGCGACGTTCTTCCGCTACTTCGAGTCGAAAGAGGATGCGGTCGTCACCTCCACCCGCACCGGTCGCGGCACCCTCATCCAGGCCCTGCGCGACGCCCCCCGCTCCCCTGGCGCGAGTGCGATGGATGCCGTGCGCGCCGCCCTCGAGACCACCGCCGCGCTCGCACGCGAACGCCCGGAGTCGCTGCGCGCGCACATCCGCATGATCTCGGCCACCGCATCCCTGCGCCGCCGACTCGCCTTCGACCGCGCCGAGCAGCGCAAGCAGCTCGACGACGCCCTCGCCGAGCTGATCGGCTCCCCCGTCGAGGCGCAGGCCGTCGCCTCCGCGTCGATGGCCGCGAGCGAGCTCGGCTGGGCGCTCTGGGTCGCCGACGAATCGGCCGACCTCGGCGACTGCCTCGATCGCGCCTTCGACCTCATCGCCCGCGCGAGCGAGGTGCGCCTGGCCTGAGGCGCCGGCGACCGCGAGCGCCACGGGGGGTGTCCGGCGCGATCCCCGAAACGACGAAAGCCCCGCCTGAGCGGGGCTTTCGTGTCGTTCTCCGGTGGACCCAGGGGGATTCGAACCCCCGACCTTCTCATTGCGAACGAGACGCTCCAGCGGGGATCGTCGCCTCTGTTCTCCAGGGTTTGCAGGCCGGAGATCCGACTCGATCCGACTGCATCCGACACCGCCAGTGGCAGGAAAGAGGAAGGTCTTCCGTCTGCTCGAGACGATGCGGCGCACCCGAGAGCCGACCGTTCGACATCATCAGACCCGACCACTCGTTCCTGGCTCGATAGACGGTGAATGACTCGAGCGGCGGCTACGCCCGGATTCGCGACCCGGAACGCCCCCGACGACGCCGGGATGCTCGGGAGATCGTCGCCGACGGCGACGCCGAGTCGTGCTCGACCGGACACTTCCCCGGCGGCGCTGCTGACCGCATCCGCGCCACCTTGGATGGCCTCGGCCGAGCGGCGCGCCCACGGCAGCAGCGCCTCGCCCGCGGCCGTAAGCGACGCTCGCCGCGTGGTCCGCTCGAAGAGACTCTCACCCCAGCTCGGTCTCCAACGCCGCCATGGTCGCCGACGCCGCCGACTGGACTACCTGAAGCTCTCGCTCTGCCGCGGTGAAGCTCCCGAGACGAGCGACCTCGGCGAACACCTGCAGCTGTCGACCGTCACCGTCTCTATCGTCTCAGACGATCAATGCGCGCGGTCCGATTCACCGTCCGTGCGGAGACGCCGTGAATGCCGACGTCAGATCGCGCGAACGGCAGCTCGGCTCCCCCGCGTCCATCGGCGCGTGAGCTGAGTGCCGAGGAGGATGACGATGCCGAGCACGATCGACTGGTCCCAGAACTGGAATCCCATGAGGCTGAGGCCGCTGCTGAGCGCGATGATGACGAGTGCTCCGAAGACCGTGCGCACGACGCCGCCGTGTCCGCCGGCGAGAGCGGTGCCTCCGATGATCGCGGCGGTGATGGCGCGCAACAGCAGGTCGTCTCCCGAAGCGGGGTTGCCTGATCCGAGCCGCATCGAGAGCATCACCCCGGCGATTCCACTGAGCAGTCCGGCGATCGTGTAGGTGACGAGCTTGATGAAAGGCACGTTCACGCCGTTGAAGCGTGCAGCCGTCTCGTTCTGCCCCACCAGCCGCACGTAGCGCCCGTAGCGGGTCTTCGCCAGCAGTACGGCGGTGACGGCGACCACGACGATCGCGAGGACGAAGAGATTCGGCACGGCGGCGATGAAGCCGCGGCCGAAGAGAGTGGCCGACTCGGGCAGGTCTCCCACGGCGGCGGCGGTTCCGCCAGCACCGGCGGCGACAGCCGCGGCGAGGTAGGCCACCGCGCGCACGACGAGGAGCATGCCGAGAGTGAGCACAAAGGGAACGAGCTTGGCGTAGCCGATGAGCAGCCCGTTGAGCACTCCGATCACGATGCCGATCACGACCCCCACCACGACGCCGAACAGCACGCTGCGGGTGGTGCTCATCGCGATCGCGGCGCCGACCGCCGAGCCGGCGACGACCGATCCCACCGAGAGGTCGAGGCCGCCGATGAGGAACACGAGAGTGGTGCCGGTGGCGGCGACCATGAGGACCGAGCTGTCGCGCAGGATGTTGTAGAGGTTCGTCGGGCTCGTGAACCCGTCCGCGAGCAGCGCGAACGCGATCACCGCGATGACGAGAACCGGCACCATCGGCGCCGTGCGCAGGATTCCGGTGAACGGTCGACGGACCATGATCGTGTCTCCTCGAGGTGGTGGAGTCGGTGAGAGGAATGCGGTGGCCGGGCGTGCCCGGCCACCGCACGAGGGCTCTAACTCGCGCAACCCCACACCTGCGACGCGAGCTTGTCGACGTCAGCGGGCGTGTAGGGGGTGCCGGGCAGGAACTCGGCCTTGTTCTTGGGCTTGCCCTTCGCCGCAGCGATGGCGGCCTCGAGAGCGTTCTTGGTCATCGCCGGAATCGGTGTGGCGATGTCCATGTCGACGTACCCGTCCTTGACGGCCTTGCAGCCGTTCGAGTCGCCGTCGATCGCGACGATGTCGACGTGCCCCTCCTGACCGGCGGGCACGAAGCGGTTGGCGGCCTTCAGCGCGGAGTACGCCGGCGGGATCTGACCGTCGGTGGGGATGAAGATGCCGTCGAGGTCGGGGTACTTCTGCAGCGTGTTCTGGATGCCGGTGAGCGCGGGCTCCGGCTTCCAGTCGGTGGGGATCGACGACACGATCGTGATGTTCGGCGCGTCCTTGATCCCCTCGTGCAGACCCGACGACCGGCGGATGCCGTTGTCGTTGTTCAGCGCGCCCTGCAGCTCGAGAAGCTTGTACGGCTTGCCTGCGGCGAGCTCGACAAACTTCTTGCCCGCGGCCAGGCCGTCGGCGTGGGGGTCGCCGCCGACGTGGTAGCTGACCCAGGAAGTCTCGGACGGGGCCTGGTCCAGCGTGACGATCGGCACACCGTCGGCCTGAGCCGAGTCGATGTCGGCCTTGATGGCCTCGATGTCGCTCGGGATCGCGACGATCGCCCTGGCGCCCTGAGAGATGAGGGTCTGGATCTGCGTCGACTGGGTCTGCGCGTCGAGCTGCGCGACCTGGTACTTCAGCTTCACGCCGAGCTCTTTCGCAGCCTTGTCGAGTGCGGCCTTCTCGCCCTCGCGGAACGCGGTCATGTTGTCGAACGAGACGCCGATCGTGATGTCGTCACCGCTGGCCGAGCCGGACGAGGTGCCTGGCACCTCCGAGCTGCATCCGGCGAGCGCGCCCGCCATGACGACCACGGCGCCGACGGCGAACGCCGTCATTCTGGTCTTGCCCATGATCAATACCCTTCGTTGCGTACTGTGTGATCGCCGCGGCCGGTGGCTCAGGCGTGTGCTCCCGCCGAGGTGGCTTCGGCAAGGATCTGCTTCTGTCGGCCGCGTCGGCGCAGCGACAGACGTCGAGTGGTGAGCGAGTCGGCGAGCACCGCGGCGACGAGCACGAGGCCGCGAACGACGTCGTACACGTAGATGGATGCGTCGATGCTGTTGAGCCCGTTGACGATCACCGTCAGCAGCAGAGCCCCGAGCGCGGTGCCGACGATCGAGCCCTTCCCCCCGAAGAGGCTGGTCCCTCCGACGATCACCGCGGTGATGACAGTGAACTCGTAGTTCACGCCGAGAGAGACCTGAAGTGTTCCGATCTGGCCGACGGTCAGGATGCCGGAGATGACCGCGCAGAGCGCCGAGATCACGTAGACGGCGATCCGGAGCCGTCGGACCGGGAGCCCGGTCTCGCGAGCGGATCGCTCAGATCCGCCGAGCGCGACGACCTGGCGGCCGAACACCGTCGAGCGCATCACGAAGGATCCGAGCAGCACGACGACGATCGCGACGATGATCGGCACTGCGATGCCGCCGATGTCGCCACGGCCCAAGGCGGTGATCGGGCCGGCGGCCGCGCGGTCGCCCGCACCCGTGATGTGCAGGGCGATGCCGCGATAGAGCGTGAGCGTCCCGAGGGTGACGAGCAGCGGGTGCACCTTGAGCAGGTTGATCGCAAGACCGTTGAACAGGCCGCAGGCGAGCGCGACGGCGATCGCGACCACGTAGGTCCACCCTGAGGAGTCGCCCGACGATGCCGAGGTGACGCCCGAGGCGGCGATCGCCGCGACCATCGCGAGATTGATGAGCGAGCCGACCGAGAGGTCGATGCCGCCGGTCATGATGACGAAGGTCATGCCGACCGCGGCGACGACGGTGGGTGCCGCCTGCAGCAGCACGTTGCCGACGTTGCCGACGCTGAGAAAGCTCGGCGAGAGCACGAAGAACACGAGCGAGGCGACCACGATCACGCCGAGCAGGACGAGCGATTGAACGGGCACGCGCACGCGGCGGCGCGAGGAGACCTCGGTCATCGGGTTCCCTCCGTTTCGACGGAGCTGGAGGCGGCGCGAAGGATCGCGGTGGCGTCGAAGTCGGCGCGCGCGAGTTCGGCGGAGATCCGCCCCTGCTTCATGACGAGGATGCGATCGCTCATCGTGAACAGCTCCGGCAGGTCGCTGGAAACCACCACGACGCCGACGCCCTGTTCGGCGAGACCGAACACGGTGTGCTGCACCTGAGCCTTCGCCCCAACGTCGATGCCCTTGGTGGGTTCGTCGAGGAGGCAGACCTTGGGGCCGACGCTGAGCCAGCGCGCCAGGATCGCCTTCTGCTGGTTGCCGCCGGACAGGGATCCCAGATCGGCCTCGGTGCCCGCGGTCTTGACGTCGAAGTCCTTGACCAGACGCGACGCGATCTCGTTCTCGACGCGCGACTGGATCCACCCCCATCCGGTGGTGAAGCGATCCATCAGCTGCGAGGTGATGTTCTCGCGCACGGGCCGCTCGAGAAAAGCCTGCTCGTCGCGACGATCCTCGGAGACGAGCACCAGTCCACGCTTCTTGGCGGTGGGGATGGAGCGGCGCTCGAAGGGTCCGTCTTCGAGGATGACTTCCCCCTCGGCGGCGCGAACACCGACGATCGACTGCATGAGCTCGCTGCGGCCGGCCCCGGTGAGCCCGGCGATGCCGACGATCTCGCCGGCACGCACCGAGAAGGAGACGCCGTCGAGAAGCTGATCCTCGCGCAGGTCGCGCACCTCGAGCACGACGGGGCTGTCGGCGGTGACACGGCTGGCGTCGCGGGTGACCTCAGCCAGCTCGCGGCCGACCATGGCCTCCTCGATCTGGTGCGTCGACAGCTCGCCCTTCTCCGCGAGGGCGACGATGGCCCCGTCGCGCATGATCGCGACCCGGTCGCCGACCGCCTCGACTTCTTCGAGGAAGTGGGTGACGTGGATGAGGGCGTACCCCTTCTCCCGCAGTCGGCGCATGACAGCGAAGAGCTGCTGACGCTCGTCGAGGCTGAGCGACGTCGTGGGCTCGTCGAGTACGAGGACGCTGGAGGAGACCTGGATCGCCTTCACGATCTCGACGAGCTGACGCTGACCGAGCGGCAGCTCGCCGACGAGGCGGGAGCTGTCGAGGTCGATTCCCAGCAGATCACGGAAGAGCGCGTCGGTGCGACGCTCGAGGGCGGTCATGCTGACGAACGGTCCACGCGTGCCGAGGTGGTGGATGTTGACGTTCTCAGCGACAGACATGTTCGGGAAGAGGCTGAGTTCCTGGTGGATGGCGCCGAGGCCGAGCTCGGAGGCTCGGGCGCCGCTCCAGCGGGACTGGGTCTCGCCGCCGAACACGATCTCTCCGGAGTCGGAGCTGACGAGCCCGCAGAGGATGTTCTTCAGCGTCGATTTCCCGGCGCCGTTCTCTCCCAGCAGGATCAGGGTCTGGCCGGCGTGGACGTCGAGGTCGAGGTTCTTGAGAACCGGCGTTCCATCGAACGACTTGCTCACGCCGCGCAGACTGAGCAGGGGTTCGGATGCGACGTCGTGCGTCGTCATGTCGGTCTCCAATCGATACCTCGGCGTAGTCGATGGAGCGACTGTACAGCAGGACTACACGCTCGGCAACGCGAGTGTTCGATGCGAGCAAACCGTCGAGTGGCGCTCAGTCGAGCTCCGCGGCGGAAGCGCCACGATTCATGCCCTGCAGCGCATTGAGCACGTCGATGGCGTTGCCGATCCCGCCGCGAACGACCGCCTCCGGCGAGGCAGAATCGGCCGCATCGGGCGGCGTGAAGTCCCGCCGCCCGACGACGAACCACAGCCCGCGGGCGGGCGCGCCGCTCTCATTCGAGTACAGGTGCGGCCGGATCGAGTCGAAGCAGAACGAGTCTCCGGCGCGGATCGTGTGGCGATCGAAATCGAGCTGGAGGATGAGTTCGCCCTCGAGCAGGTAGCCGTACTCGATGCCGGAGTGCCGCATCAGATGCCCGTCGACCGAGCTGCTGCCCCCGGGGCGATAGGTCACGACGAGCGGATCGACCAGGTTTCCCGGTCCTACGGCAAGGCGCTCCCAGCGCACGCCGTTCTCCATGTCGATGATCGGATTGTCGGCGGCACGCTGCACGACATCGTCCGAGGGGAGGTCTTCGGGACGGTCGTCACATTCCGGATCGCCGGAGCCGAGCATCGCCGCCGTGCCGAGGAGGTCGTCGAGCGAGGCCCCGAGATGGTTCACCAGCGCATACAGGGTGCTGACCGACGGCTGCGTCTTGCCGGTCTCGACCTGTGACAGCAGGCTGGGCGAGACGCCGAGCTCGACAGCGACCTTGCGCAGGCTGAGACCCTTCGCCTCGCGCGCCGCCCGCAGCCGCGCACCCAGATCCGCTCGCATTCTCTCTCCTCGCCGGTCGACACCGGAAACGCGAGGATCTCCCCTGATCCGGTGGCGCCAGACTAGTGCACGGCTGGCCGAGCTCAGCCCGAAGTGTTCATCCAGGCCGAACATGTGTTTACACTGGCTCCGTTTAGTGTCGCTGAACATCGCGACGCGTCAGAACAGAGTCGTTCGAGCGAGAGGAACCACATCATGGGCACCGCCACCTCCGGCACCATGGCCGTCGACTGGGAGCAGAGAGTCGACTTCGAGCGCCTTCGGCGTGAGCGGGTCGCGCGACTGCGGGCTCAGCTCGACGCCTCCGATCTCGGCGCGGTGCTCGCCTTTGACTTCGCGAACATCCGTTACATGACCTCGACCCACATCGGCACCTGGGCGATGGACAAGATGATCCGCTTCGCCCTGCTCGCCCGCACCGGAGACCCGATCTCGTGGGACTTCGGCTCGGCAGCGAAGCATCACCAGCTGCACAACCCGTGGCTCAACGAGACCAGCGCCGAACTCGACAGCGACCCGCACGCCGCCCACCACGGCGCCGTCAAGCCGCGCGAGGTCTCGGGCGCCCGCGCGGGCATCTCGGTTCTGCGCGGCGCCTTCCACCCGGATGCGAACATCGCCAGGGAGCTGGCCGTCAAGGTCAGGCGCGAGCTGGAGATCCTCGGGCTGCAGAACGAGCCGCTGGGCGTCGACGTCATCGAGCTGCCGATCCTCTTCGCCCTGCAGGAGGCCGGAATCACGGTGCGCGACGGACAGCAGGTGTTCCTCGAAGCCCGGCGCATCAAGACCGACGACGAAGTCTCCCTGCTCACCCAGGCCGCGTCGATGGTGGACGCCGCCTATGACAACCTCTACGAGTTCCTGCGCCCGGGGATCCGCGAGAACGAGACCGTCGGCCTCGTCGCCAAGACGCTCTACGATCTCGGCTCCGAGTACGTGGAGGGGGTCAACGCAATCTCGGGCGAGCGGTGCTCCCCTCACCCGCACGTCTACTCCGACCGTCTCATCCGGCCTGGTGATCCTGCTTTCTTCGACATCCTGCACAGCTTCAACGGCTATCGCACCTGCTACTACCGCACCTTCGCGGTCGGCTCGGCGAGCGTCGCGCAGCGCGACGCCTACATGCGCGCTCGCGAGTACATGGATCGCGCGATCGCCCTGGTGAAGCCGGGGGCCACCACCGCCGACATCGTCGCGGTGTGGCCCAAGGCCCAGGAGTTCGGATTCCCCGACGAGGAAGCCGCGTTCGCGCTGCAGTACGGCCACGGCGTCGGACTCTCGATCTGGGAGAAGCCGATCTTCTCCCGCCTGGTCTCGTTCGACCACCCCGAGGTGCTGGAGGAGGGCATGGTGTTCGCTCTCGAGACCTACTGGCCCGCCGCCGATGGCTGGGGCGCCGCGAGGATCGAAGAGGAGATCGTCGTCACTAAGGACGGCTGCCAGGTCATCACCAAGTTCCCGGCGGAAGAGCTCATGGTCGCGGGCGGTCGCCGCTACTACACGATCGACGGCCCGATGAACCTGCAGCGCGACTCGCAGTCGCATCTCAACACCAGCTGGGGCCGCGGCGAGGCCTGAGAGAGACGCCCCGTCTTCGGGAGGCGCACGGGCAGGAGAAGCGGGGATGCGCATCGGGTGCGGATCCCCGCTTCGTCGTCGGAGGCGACGCCGATGCGGACGGCCGAGCGGCAGAACGGCCGAGCGACACAGGGGATGTCGGCACCACCACCAGGCGCCGACATCCCCGAGGACCGCTGTCAGATCAGGATCGACAGCGGATTCTCGATGCGGCGCTGGAACGCGCCGAGCCACTGAGCCGCCACGGCGCCGTCGATCACTCGGTGGTCGGCGGAGAGGGCGACGGTCATGACCGTGCCGACGGCGAGCTCGCCGTCGATCACGACCGGCTTCGGCACGGCACGGCCGACAGCCAGGATCCCGGCGTGCGGCGGGTTGATGATCGCCGAGAACGCGGTGATGCCGAACATGCCGAGGTTCGAGACCGAGAACGATCCGCCGTCGAGCTCGCGCTGCTTGAGGCGACCCGCGCGAGCGCGCTCGGCGAGGTCGGCGATGCTCGCGCTGAGCTCGCTCAACGTGAGCCGCTCGACGCCGCGGACGACCGGGGTGACGAGCCCGCCGTCGATCGACACCGCGATCGCCAGGTCGACGCCGGAGAACCGCGTGATGGCGTCCTCGCCCCAGATGGCGTTCGCCTCAGGCACGTCGACGAGCGCGAGCGCGACCGCCTTGACGATGAAATCGTTCAGCGAGAGCGGCTTCGCCGCCGCCTCGTTGACGCCCGTGCGCAGCGCGATGAGCTCGTCGACACGGCACTCGGCTTCGAGGTAGAAGTGCGGAACCGTCGACTTCGACTCGGTGAGTCGCCGGGCGATCGCACGGCGCATGCCGGTGTGCGGAATCTCGGCACTCTCGGCGCCGTGCGGGCCGGCCGAACGCTGCGGCGGCGCTGCGGCAGCAGCGTCGGACGTCGGCACGGCAGCGGATGGAGCGCTGTCAGGAACGTTGGTGCCGCCGACTTCGGTGTTCGCTGGCACCGCATCGACGTCGCGTCGTGTGATGCGCCCACCGGGTCCTGTGCCCTCGACTGCGCCGAGATCGACGCCGCGCTGGCGGGCGAGACGGCGCGCGAGCGGGCTGATGAACCGGCGAGCTCCGGATACCGGCGTCGGCACGGCGGTTGCCTCGGCGCCGGACTCGCCGGTCGCCGCGGCGGGGGTCGTCGCGGCGGGAGCCTCCGAACCGCCGACGGTCGCTGCGATAGCCGCCTCCCCGACGGAAGGCTCGGTCTCGACCGCCGGCACCGCCGACGCGTGGCCGACCTCGGCGAGCACCGCATCGATCGCGTCGTCGCTCTCGCCGGGCGCGAGCAGCACGGCGATCGGCTCTCCCACCACCAGCGTCGCGCCCGCCTTGGCGAGCACCCGCCCGATCGTCCCTGCGGCCTCCGCCTCGTACTCGATGACGGCCTTCTCGGTCTCGATCTCGGCGATCGGAATGCCGACCTCGACGCTGTCGCCGACCTCGACGAGCCAGCTCTGGATCGCGGCTTCGGTCACGCCGGCGAGCGCCGAGGGCATGCGCACGATGCTCGCCATCAGCACATCCCCATTCCGCGGCGCACGGCCCCGAGGCCGGCGACGATCTCTTCGGTGCGGGCGATGGCCGCTCGCTCGAGCACCTTCGAGATGCTCGGGCTGGATCCGCTCCCGGTCACCCGCTGCACGGGCTGGTCGAGCCAGTCGAACAGGCGGCGCTGGATCTCGTCGGCGAGCCAGCCGCCGTAGGACGTTCCCTGGGCTCCCTGCTCGACGATCAGCACCGCGCCGGTCTTCTTGACACTCGTCTCGATGGTCTCCCAGTCGAGCGAAGCGCGGTCGAGCCAGCGCAGGTCGATGAGATCGGCGTCGATGCCGGTCTGCTCGATCGCTTCGGCCGCATGGCCGACCATCGAGAGATAGCTGATGACGGTGACCTCGTCGCCAGTGCGGCGCACCGCGGCGCGGCCGGGCGGCAGGATGTAGTCGAGCGAGTCGGCGGGGACGCGGTCGGCATGAGCGTAGAGGTCGACATGCTCGATCACGAGCACCGGGTCCTCGAGCGCGAGGGCCGCGTTCATGAGGCCGACGTAGTCGGCGGCCGTCGACGGGGCGACGATGCGCCATCCCGGGGCGGTCGCGAACAGGCCCGCCGGGTCCATGAGGTGCTGTGAGCCATAGCCCGATCCCATGGCGACCTTGGTGCGCAGCACGAACGGCACCGGGTTGTCGCCGCCGAACATGTGGCGAGCCTTGCCGACCTGATTGAACACCTGGTCGGCGGCGACCCACATGAAGTCGGGGTACATGAACTCGACCACGGGACGGAAGCGGCCATCGAGCGCAAGCCCGCCGGCGAGCCCGGTGAAGGCGTTCTCGCTGATCGGGGTGCCGAGTACGCGGCCCTCGGCGAGCAGGTCGGAGCCGAAGCGCGTCGCGAGCCCCTTCGTGGCGCCGTTTGTGCCGCCGCCGAGCCGGTGCACGTCCTCCCCCATGACGACGATGCGCGCATCCTCGTCCATCCGGCGCTCCATGGTCTTCGCGACCGCGTCGACGAACTTGATGTCGGTCCACGCGCCGGTGTGGTCGAGGGGATCGGCGACGGCGAGGGCGTCGAGCTCGCTCGCGTCGCCGCGCACGCCCACGTCGACGAACGAGGGGTCGGGCCAGAGCGCGGGGATGATGCGGCGCTTGCCCGCGTTCTCGGGGTCGGCTTCGAGCAACTGGCCGACGGCGGCGGTCATCGCCGTTTGGGCCTGCTGTCGCACCGAGGCGACCGTGGCGGCGTCGACGAGGCCGCGCTTGATCATCTCGTCGGCGACGCGCTCGAGGGGATCACGAGCTCGCCAGCTCGCCTCCTCGTCTTTCGTGCGGTAGCCGAAGGCGCTGCCCGGGTAGGGGCCGTTCTGGTGGAAGAAGCGGTAGACCTCGACTTCGACGACCGCGGGGCCCTCGCCCGAGCGCATCCGCTCGGCGGCCTGCTCCATGGCGAGGTGCACCGCGAGCGGGTCCATGCCGTCAACGCGCCAGGAGGGGATGCCGAAGCCCTGGCCGCGCACCGAGAAACGCGTGTCGGCGCTGATCTCGTCGGATCTGGTCGAGACGGCGTACATGTTGTTCTCGATGAAGAAGCAGACGGGCAGCTTCCACGTCGCGGCGAGATTCATCGACTCGAGCACCGAGCCGATCTGCGCGGCGCCGTCGCCGAAGTAGTTGATGGTGAGGTCGGTCGTGCCTGAGTGGCGCTGCGCCCAGGCGTTGCCGGCCGCCATCGCGGCGCCGCCCCCGACGATCGCGTTGGTGCCGAGCGCTCCGGCCTCGAACCACTGCAGGTGCATCGAGCCGCCGCGGCCGCGGCAGTAGCCCTGGGCGAGGCCGAGGATCTCGGCGAGCGTCTTCTGCAGCACACCCTGCGTGGTGTCGTCGACGAGCGCCGCGAGGTCGAACTCACCGCCGGTGACGTGGGTGAGCGCCTTCGCCAGGAACTGGTGGTGGCCGCGGTGCGAGCCGTTGACAGCGTCGGTGGAGCGCAGGGCGATGATCGAGCCGACGGCTCCGCCCTCCTGGCCGATGGACGAGTGGGCGGGGCCGTGCACGAGCCCCTCGCCGGCGAGTTCGAGGACCGTCTCCTCGAAGGCGCGGATCAGGTGGAGCTCGGCGAGCATCCCCCGCAGCAGCACCGGGTCGGCGCCCTTCCAGTCGGCGGCGGTCGTCGTGAGCTCGACCCAGTCGACGCCGGTCTCGAGTCGGCGGATGCGTGGCATGGCTGCTCCCCGTTGAGTGTGGGCCGACGGTCATCGGCGTCGTCACTGTACGGGCGATTGCATCCAATCTCAAGACCGAGACGAGTCTTTAGCGTCGGCGAACCCATCTCATCGCGGTAATGTATCCAAAATACGTCAAGGAGGTCGATATGCCCCTTCCCGGACTCCGCGGAACCGACCACATCGGTTTCACCGTTCCCGACCTCGACCAGGCCGAGGCATTCCTGGTCGACGTGCTCGGCGGCGAGCGCGCCTACACCCTCGGGACCAAGCGCGCCGACGACGACTGGATGACCCGGCAGATCGGCGTGCATCCGCGTTCCGAGATCACCGAGATCCGCTTCTTCCGCATGGCGAACGGCTCGAACTACGAGGTCTTTCTCTACGACGCCGCCGACGGCCAGGCGCCGCAACCACGCAACAGCGACATCGGCGGCCATCACCTCGCCCTCTACGTCGACGACATGGATGCGGCGGTCGCGTACCTGCGCGAGCAGGGCATCCGGGTCATGGGCGAACCCGTCGCGAGCGTCGGCGCCGCGCTCGGGCAACGCTGGATCTACTTCCTCAGCCCGTGGGGCATGCAGTTCGAGCTCGTGAGCTTCCCTGACGGCAAGGATTACGAGAAGGATGCCGAGCGGACGCTCTGGCATCCGGCGCGACCGAACGCATGAGCGCCGTCGACGACGGCACGGCGACGATCATTGGGACGAAGGAGCACAGCATGAAGGTCGGCATCATCGGACTCGGCGAGATGGGCGCGGCGATGGCCCGACGCCTGCTCGACCAGGGCGTCGGAGTCACGGTCTGGAACCGCACCGCGTCGGCCGCTGACGCGCTCGTCATGCGCGGAGCCGCGCTCGCCGGCTCGGCCGCGGAGCTCGCCACGGGGCACGACCTGATCATCTCGATGCTCGCGAACGACGCCGCCAGCGAGGCCGTGTTCGACGCCGATCTGCTCGCCTCGGCCGGCCGCTCCGCGACGGGTCGCCGCGCGCTGCACATCGCGATGGCGACGCTCAGCGTCGACGCCTGCCGGCGGCTGGCGGAGCTGCACACCGCATCCGGTGTCGATTTCGTCTCCGCACCCGTGCTCGGCCGCTCGCCGCTCGCGGCAGCCGGGAAGCTCAACATCGTCGCCGCCGGCGCCGCCACGGCGATCGAGCGCGCGCAGCCCGTCCTCGATCTGCTCGGCAAGCGCACCTGGGTGCTCGGTGACGATCCGACTCGCGCCGCCCTGGTGAAGATCGGCGTCAACTACAACCTCCTTCACGCACTGCAGGCCATCGCCGAGTCGGTGACCCTGGTCGAGCGCGGCGGGGTCGACCCGTCGGCGTTCGTCGAGATCCTCACCGATGCCGCGTTCACCGGCTCCGCCTATGGCGGCTACGGGCCGATGATCGCCGAGCGCCGCTATGCTCCCCCGGGCTTCACCGTGGGCCTCGGTCGCAAGGACCTCGGTCTCGCGCAGGACGCCGCGGCCGGTCTCGGCGTCGACCTCGCCGTCGCTCCCGTGCTCGCCGAGATCTTCGACGCCGCCCTCGCGCGACCCGATCTGGCGGAGCTCGACTGGTCGGCGGTGGCCGAGATCACGCGCGACGGCGTCGTCGGCCCCGCCGCTCCGTCCGACGCGAGCGCGTGACGCCGACCGCGCGAGAGGCTGTGCGCATGGCTTCGACCCCGACCGCGCCCGATGCGCCGGCCGTGATCCCCCGCGATGGCGGAGCGAGCGAGCGCGTCGCCGAAGCGCTGCGCACGGCGATCCTGCACGGCGAGTACCCGCCCGGCACGCGCATCCGACAGGAGGACGTCGCCGCGCAGCACGGCGCGAGCCGACTGCCGGTGCGCGAGGCGCTGCGCCTGCTCGAGGCCGAGGGCCTGGTGCGACTGGTGGCGAACACCGGCGCCTGGGTGTCGAGCCTGAACCTCGACGAATGCGACGAGCTCTACCGCATCCGCGAGCGCATCGAGCCGCTCCTGCTGACCTACAGCATCCCCGCCCTGAGCGACGACGCGATCGCCGAGCTGGGTGCGCTCGCGGCGCGGATGGAGGCGGGAGTCGCCGTCGAGGAGTTCCTCGAGCTCGACCACCGGTTCCACCTCGCGACCTATTCGGGCGCCCGCACCCTGACGCTCGGCGAGACCGTGGAGCGCCTCTGGAATCGCACTCAGCACTACCGTCGGCTCTACTCGCTGGGCCTCGACGCCGACAGCAACCGGATCGTGCACGATGAGCATCACATGCTGGTGCGGGCGATCGAGAGCCGCGACGCCGACGACGCGGAGCGCGTGCTCGCCGGTCACATCCGTCGCACGCGCCTCGAGCTGGCGCGCCACCCGCACATCTTCGACTGAGCCCATGCCCTGCCCAGGCTGTTCACCTATACTGAACGCGTTCACGTCAGGCAATCAAAGGAGATCACGTGATCCGGCACATCGTCGCCTTCGATCTCGTCGCCGAGGACGCCACCGCGCGCGCCGAGACCGTCAGCACCATCCGCGGGCAGCTCGAGCCGCTCGCCGGAGTCATTCCGGGCGTGCTCTCGCTCGAGCTCGGTGACGACATCGGAGGCATCCCAACGCACTGGCCGCTCGTTCTCGTCACCGAGCACCCCGACCTCGAATCGCTGCAGGCCTACCAGGCGCACCCGGCGCACCAGGCCGCAATCGCCGCGATCGACCCGCTCGTGCGCACCCGCGCCGTCGTCGACTACGCCCGGAGCTGAGGCGTGCCGCACATCGCCATACTGGGCAGCGGCGCGAACGGCGCCGGAATCGCGTGCGACCTGGTCGACGCCGGCCACGACGTCACGATCATCGAGCAGTGGCCCGAGAACGTCGCGGCGCTGCGCGAGCACGGGATCCGGGTCGATCTGCCCGACGGAACCCGAGCGACCGCGCCCATCCGCGCGCTCAACCTCTCCGATGTCGCGACCCTCCGCGGCGAGCGCTTCGACGTGGTGCTCGTCGTCATGAAGGCCTACGACACCCGCTGGGCCTGCCAGCTGATCGAGCCCTACCTGGCGCCCGACGGCATCGCGGTCGGGCTGCAGAACGGCATGACCGTCGACATCATGAGCGACGTGTTCGGACCTCATCGCACGCTCGGCGCGGTCATCGAGATCGCCGCCGCCATGTGGGAGCCCGGCCTCGTCGAACGCCACACCGGACCCGCCGGCACGTGGTTCGCCGTCGGAAGCCTCAGCGACGCGACCGTGGGTCGCGAGACCGAGATCACCGACATCCTGCGGCACGCGGGCACCGCCGTGGCTGTGGACGACATCCGCAGCGCCAAGTGGATGAAGCTCGTCGTCAACGCCGCCGAGCTCGTCACCAGCGCGATCGTCGACCTGCCGCTGCTGTCGGCCGCACGCCTCCCCGGCATGCACGACTTCATGCTGAAGACCGGCAAGGAAGCCATCCACGTCGCGGTGGCGAGCGGTCGATCCGTCGTGCCGATCTTCGGGCTGACCGACGTCGATCCGGCGAACCCGGACGGCTTCGTCGAGTCGATGCTCGACGCCGTCTACACGCAGTGGTCGCTGCCGAAGACGAAGACGACCGTGCTGCAGGACTGGCAGAAGGGACGCCGCGGCGAAGTCGACCAGCTCAACGGCTATGTCGTCGAGATCGGAGCCCAGGTCGGGGTCCCGACGCCCGCGAACCAGCGCACCGTTGAGATCGCGCACCTGATCGAATCGGGTGAGATCGCCGGCTCGCCGGACAACCTCCAGCGCCTGATCACGGGTATCTGACCCTTCCGTCCCGCCCGCGGGACAGCGAGAGAGCCGGGGAGCGATCCGCTTCCCGGCCCTCTCGCTGTCGCCAGCGTCATGACCTCAGCTGAGCACCTCACCGCCGGTGACGGCGGCCACGATGAGCGCAGGGCTCGGCACCTCGACCAGCCACGTCGCAGCCGCGCCGAGGTCCTCCGGCCGACCGAGACGCCCGGCTGGCACGCTCGCCGAGCGCTCGGCGAGCACCTGGTCGTAGCTGATCCCTGCAGACGCGGCCATGCCCTCGAACGCCGATCGCAGCAGCGGCGTCTCGGTCGCGCCCGGACACAGCACGCGAAGGCGCGGCGCACCTCCCGCGGCGACGAGGCCGCGCGCCCATCCGATCAAGGCGAACTTGGAGGCGCAGTACGGCCCGTTATTCGCCTCGGCGACGAGTCCGGCCTGACTCGAGATCACGACGAAGGCCCCGCCGCTGGCGCGGACGCGCTCGGCGAGGGCGTCGTAGAGATGGAACACGGAGACGGCGTTGATCCGCATCGCCCGCTCGAGGAACGCGCGGTCGGTTCCCGCCAGGTCACGAGCGGCCGCGATGCCGTGGGCTGCAAGCACGGAGTCGACGCCGCGGCGCTCGCTCTCGGCGACGAGGCGCGCGGAATCGGCCGCGTCCGTCATGTCGCCCTCGATGTCGACCGGATGAGCCGCCGAGCCGCGGACATCGTGACGCACGACCTCGTGCCCGGCGGCTTCGAGAGCGGCGGCGATCGCGGATCCGATACCCCCGCCGGCTCCGGTGACGAGCACGCTCACGGGCGCACCTCCCGCAAGTCGTAGGTGGCGCCGCGCGAGAAGTCACCGTGGTCGCCGGTGAGGTAGGCGACCGTGCGCTCGCGCGCATCCGCCTGCCCCTCGGTCGACACGAGCAACGTGAGGGCCGGGGCTTCCGGACCCGACTCCAGCGTGTGAGCCTGCATCAGCCCGCGCACGGCCTCGACGAAGGCCTCGGTTCCCGGCAGATGCGCGGAGTCGAGGTCGTCCGCGAGACGGACATCGAGGATCGAACGGCCACGCGGAACTTCCGCGGTCGCGGCGTTGATGTGCTCCAGAACGGCGAAGACGCCGTCGGTCAGCAGCGCGTCGCGATCCTCGCGCGCGGCGCCCGCGCGTGCTCGCACGACCGCGATCGCGACTCCGCCGCCGAGAGTCGCCTCGATCGCGAACGGCGCCGTGGAGGACGAGCTCGACGTCGCGGTCACAGAGTCGCGCTCGACTCGATGTGCGCCTTGATCGTGACGGTGCGGTCGTGCGCCGCCTCGATCGCCTTGAGCGAGTCCGCCAGATCGAAACGGCCGGTGACGAGCGAGCTCAAGTCGAGGCCGGTGGTCGAGAGGAAGCGCAGTGTGGCCGGCCAGGCGCCGGGCGCGCCGATCAGGCCGGTGATGAAGAGCTCCTTCGACTGGATCAGGCCCAGCTTGGCCGGCGCGTCGCGGCCCACATCGATGCCGACGTAGATCACGCGCCCCTGGAACGCGGCGAGTTCGAGCGCCTGCGCCATGACCTCGGGACGACCGCTCGCTTCGAGCACGACATCGGCCCCGCGTCCACCGGACAGCTCGGCGAGCTTCGCCACGATGTCCTCAGGAGCGACGGCCGAGTGCGCGCCGAGCGCGATCGCCGCATCGCGACGCGATTCCGACGGCTCCACGACGATCGTTGTCGCGCCGAGCGCGGCCGAGGCCGCCGCGATCATGAGGCCGATCGGCCCGGCGCCGAGCACGACGACGACGTCGCTCGCATCCACGTTGCCCGCCTTGCGCAGCGCGCCGTAGGCGACGCTGAACGGCTCCACGAGCGCGGCGTTGGTCCACGAGACGTTCGCGGGCACTTCGTGCAGCCACGCGGACTTGGTGACGAAGAACTCGGCGCCGGCGCCGCTGATCGAGAACCCGAAGTGGTCGAGCCCGATCACGCACTCGCCGACGACCCGGTCGCCGGGGGCGAAGTCGGTCACCTTGGCGCCGACCCGCACGACCTCGCCGGCCCACTCGTGGCCGGGGATGATCGGATAGCTGAAGGGGATGATGTATCGCCCCTCGAGCAGCTCGATGTCGGAATGGCAGACGCCCACGGCGCGCAGTGCGACGAGGACCTCGTCGTCGGCGATGTCGGGAACGGGCAGGTCCACCATCTCCGCGGTGTCCTGGGCTGTGAACTGCAGTGCCTTCATGGCGGCCTCTCTTCGGTGAGCGGGTGATGGCGGGCTGCGGCGGCGACCGCCTCGAAGCGACGAAGCGCGAGCACACACCCGTGTACAGTATAGATGAACACTCTCGGATACCGTGGCGTGGCCGAGAACCGGCAGACCGATGATCGGGGAGTCGATGGCGAACGAGCCTGGTGGCGCGCGCATGAACCGGGACGCCGCCCTGGGCAGAGGACCGGTGCCACGACCAGCCGATGACGACCTGCCGCGCGCCCGGTCCGCGAGAACCTCCTCCTGGGCGTTCGGCATCTGGATGTTCACCCTCGCCGCCACCTTCGCGGCCGGTATCGCCACGCAGAATCCGCTCTTCTTCTACGGCTGCGTCGGAGTGATCGCCATCGGCGCCCCACTGACCTGCGTCGCCGCGGGCGTGCTCGATGAGCCGAGACGTTCACCCCGCTGATTCCCGTCACCACTGACACACGCGAGCCCTTCGAGTTGCGCGGATCGTTGCCGGGCTTGGTCACCGTCCAGACGTGGGAGCCGTCGGGGACGACCGCGCGCTCGTTCGGGTCGCTGCTCGTGACGATCACCGCCTCTCGTCGTCGAGCAACGCGAGTATGCGCCGGCAGACCCGTGTGCGCACGCAGACACACGTCCCGCACGGCACGAGTTCGTGACGATCGGACCTCAGCCGAACCTTCTGGCTCATCCGCGCATGTCACGAAGTCTCGGTGGAGGCACTGGTGGGGCCAACGACCGCGAGGGTTGCGGATGTCCGGCGATGTCCTTGTCGCCGAGCGGCCCTGATGCCGGCGACGCGTTCGCCGAAAGTGCAGGCCCGAAATGGAAGGCCGCGATATCTCGCGGCCTTCATATTCGTGGAAACGGTGGACCCAGGGGGATTCGAACCCCCGACCTTCTCATTGCGAACGAGACGCGCTACCAACTGCGCCATGGGCCCGGAACTCGAAAAGCCTAGCATCCCGGAGCCGCGCCGCCTGACCATCGCCGGCGCCGCATCCACCGCCGCGGAGTCGGCCGGCGGCCCGACCGGCGGCTCAGCCGGCGAGTGCCGGTGCGAGCAGGAAGATGCGCAGCTCGCGGCCGCTCGAGCGCTCGTAGCCGCGGTACCCGGGCCAGTTCTGCTCGAGCTCGGCCCAGACCTCCTCGCGGCGCACTTCCGGTACGAGCGCGGCGCGCACCGGCACCTCGTTGAGCCCGATCGTGATCGAGGCGCCGGGATGCGCGAGCAGGTTCGCGGTCCAGGCCGGATGCGACTCCCGCGCGAAGTTGCTGCCGGTCACGTACCAGCCGCTCCGCGTCGGGCAGCACATGAGCTTCACCGAGCGCGGCTGGCCGCTCTTCGCGCCGGTCGTGTGCAGCTCAAGCGAGGGCACGACGAGCCCGCTCGAGATGACCCGTCCGCCGGTCGCGCGGGTGAGCATCCGCTCGAATCCGGGCATGACGCTCGGGCCGACGCGACGGAACAGCCGCGTGCGCGAGAAGGCCGCCACGGCGGGGCGGAGCGCGCGAGGGAGCATGCGGTCATCCTCCTCCGCGCGCCACGCCGCCGCCACCGGCACCGCCGGCCGCTGAGGGCGCGGCCAGCGCCGACGCCGCTACAGCCGCTGCTGCCGCGACAGCACCGTCTGGATGATGACGACGACCGCCAGAAACCCGCCCGACACGATCGACTGCACCGACGAGGTGAGCGATCCGACCTGGTTGATCACGTTCTGGATGACGCCGAGCAGCAGCACACCGGCGAGCGTGCCGACGAGCGAGCCCTTGCCGCCGGTCAGCAGCGTGCCGCCGATCACAACCGCCGAGATCGCCGACAGCTCGAGCCCGACGCCCACGACCGGGACGCCCGACGACGTGTACGCGGCGTTGAGCGCGCCCGCGAGCGAGGCGGTGAGCCCGCTCAGCACGTAGACCGACAGCTTCACCCGGGCGACGGGCAGACCCATGAGCGTCGACGCGTTCTCCGAGCCGCCGACCGCGATCACGCCCTGGCCGGTGCGCGAGCGGGTGAGCAGCACGATGCCCACGACCAGCAGCACGAGGCCGATCACGACCGGCCACTCGATGCTCGCGAAGCCGCCCTGGCCGATGCCCTTCAGCACCGGGTCGGTGATGAGCGGGGTCGTCGACCCGCCGTTCGTGATCGCGAGCACGATGCCCCGCACGGCGAGCAGTCCGGCGAGCGTGACGATGAACGGCGCCATGCCGCCCCAGGCAACGAGAGCGCCCTGGATCACGCCGATCACCGCTCCGACGACGAGCGGGACCACGAGCGCGGCCACCCATCCCCACTGCGAGGCGTAGGCGGCGAGCACGCCGCCCAGCGCGAACACCGATCCCACCGACAGGTCGATGCCGCCGGTCACGATCACGAAGGTCATGCCGATCGCGACGATCAGCAGGAACGACGACTGCAGCAGGATGTTCGTCAGGTTCGTGACCGTGAAGAACGTCGGGAACGAGAACGCCGCGACGATGACGACGATCGCCAGCACGATGGGCGCACCGAACGACTGCACGACGCCGACGGCGCGCTCGCGCGCCAGCTGCGACGACGAAGCGGGGCCGGCACTCGGCTCGATCGCGGTCATTTGCTGAAGACCTTCCCACGCTGGATGTAGACCGCGACCACGATGATCGCCGCCTGGATGATCTGCGAGTACGCGTCGGGCACGTTGTGCTTCACGAGCGTCGCCGTGATGATCTGCAGCAGCAGAGCGCCCGCGACGGTGCCGGCGATCTTGACCTGGCCGCCGCTCAGCGGCGTGCCGCCGACCACGACGGCGGTGATCGCCGACAGCTCGATCAGGTTGCCGATCGTCGACGGCACCGAGGCCGCGAGACGGGCCGTGCCGATGATGCCGGCGACGGCCGCGAGACCGGCGCAGACGAGGTAGATGACCAGCAGGATGCGCTTCACCGGGAGGCCGGCGAGCTCGGCGGCGCGGCGGTTGCCGCCGATCGCGACGAGCTGCTTGCCGAAGGTCGTGCGGTTCACGAGCACCGCGACGATCGCGACCAGCGCCGCCGCGACCAGCACGGCCCACGGCACGCCGAGGATCGTGCCGCGCCCGAGCGCGAGCACGCCGGGGTCGATCACGGGGCGCAGCTGCTCCCCCGCGACGAGCAGCGCGAGTCCGCGCCCGGCGACCATGAGCGACAGCGTCGCCACGATCGGCTGCACGCCGATGAAGGCGATCAGCGCGCCGTTGACCAGGCCGATCACGAGGGCGGCGACGATCGCGATGAGCAGCGCCGGCAGGAATCCGTAGCCGATGTAGAGCGGCAGCACGGCCGCCGCCATCGCCATCGCGGCGCCGACCGAGAGGTCGATGCCCTCGGTGCCGATCACGAGGGCCATGCCGAGCGCCACGATCAGCACCGGCACGACCTGCACGAGCTGCGTGCGCAGGTTGTCGACCGTGAAGAAGTTGGGCGTGAAGATCAGGTTCGCCACGAGGATGAGCACGATCGCCAGGTAGACGCCGTACTTCTGCAGCAGCTTGAGCGCCGAGCCCTGGCGCGGCAGCGGGATGGTGACCGAGCTCATGCGCGCTCCTCCGTCGGGGTCTCGGGGGCCGCATCCGAAGCAGTGGATGCGGCGGCTGCGGTCGAGGTCGCTGCGCCGTCGCCGGCGATCGCGTCGAGCAGATGCTTCTCGTCGACCTGGTCGCCGGTCAGCTCGGTCACGACCTGGCCGTCGCGCAGCACGACCACGCGGTCGGCGCCCTCGACGACCTCCTCGAGCTCGCTCGAGACCAGCACGATCGCGAGGCCCTCCTTGGCGAGCTCGTCGATCAGCGCCTGCACCTCGGCCTTGGCGCCGACGTCGATGCCGCGCGTCGGCTCGTCGAGCAGCAGCACCTTGGGGCTCATGGCCAGCCAGCGGGCGATCATGACCTTCTGCTGGTTGCCGCCCGACAGCTCCGACACGGCCTGGTCGGGACTCGAGGCCTTGATGCGCAGGCGGCGCATGAACACGTCGACGACCGCATCCTGGTTGCGGCGCGAGCTGAAGCCCGCGCGCGACAGGCGCGGCAGCGCGGCGAGCACGATGTTGTCGCGCACCGAGAGGCCCGGGATGATGCCCTCGGCCTTGCGGTCCTCGGGCAGCATGACGATGCCGGCGCGGATCGCCGCGGGCACCGATCCCGAGCGCACGGTCTGGCCGTCGATCACGACCGAGCCGCGGTCGAGCTGCATCACGCCCGAGATGCCCTTGAGCGTCTCGGAGCGCCCCGCGCCGAGCAGGCCGCCGAGTCCGACGACCTCGCCCGGGCGGATGCTGAGGCCGACGCCGTCGATCTGGTGACGGCGGCTGAGATCGGTCGCCGTGAGCACGGGGGTCGCCTCGCTCACGTGCGACTCCTCGCCGAACGCGGTCGCACCGCGCTTCTCGACGGCGTCGACGCTGCGGCCGAGCATCTTCGACACGAGCTCGACGCGCGGCAGGTCGGCGAGGTCGCCGACGTGCACGACCCGACCGTCGCGCAGCACCGTGACCTTCTCGCAGACGCGGTAGATCTCATCCATGCGGTGGCTGACGTAGACGATCGCGATGCCCTGCGCGCGCAGCATGCCGATCACCCGGAACAGCGTCTCGACCTCGGCGGTCTCGAGCGACGAGGTCGGCTCGTCCATGATGACGACGCGCGCGTTGATGCTCACGGCGCGGGCGAGGGCGACCATCTGCTGCACGCCGAGGGCGAGGCTGCGCAGCGGGCGGCGCACATCCACCTGGATGCCGTAGGTGCCCAGCAGCTCGCGCGCATCGGCGTACATGCGGCGGTGATCGATGAGGCCCAGGAACCCGCGGGGCTCGCGGCCCAGGAAGATGTTCTGCGCGACCGACATCAGGGGGATCAGGTTGACCTCCTGGTAGATGGTCGACACCCCCGCCTTCTGCGCGTCGAGCGGTCGGGCGAAGCGGGCGGGCTCGCCGTGCAGCGCGAGCTCGCCGTCATCCGGCTGGTAGACGCCGGTCAGCACCTTGATCAGCGTCGACTTGCCGGCGCCGTTCTCGCCCATGAGCGCGTGCGCCTCGCCGGGCAGCACCGTGAAGTCGATGCCGTCGAGCGCGGTGACGCCCGCGAAGCGCTTCGACACGCCACGGGCCTGCAGCACGGGCGAGGTCGACGTGGTCGCGGGGGTGGATGGGGACTGCACCGTCACAGTCGGTCCTTCTTCCTCGGGTCTCGGGTGGCCCGGTCGGCGTGCAGGGTGCCTGCCGGGCCGGGCACGGGTGCGCCGGCCCGGCGGATCCGTGGTGGTGGACCCGCCGGGCCGGCGGCGAGGGATCAGTAGGCCCCGTCGACCTTGCTGCTCGCGTTGTCGGCGTCGTACTCGCCGTCTTCGATGATGATGTCCTGGCCGACCGCGTCACCCGCGAGGAACGACTTCAGGGTCTTGAAGGCCAGCGGTCCGAAGCGCGGGTTCGACTCGACGACGCCGTTGTACTGCCCGGCGACGATCTGCGAGACCGCGTTCTTGGTGCCGTCGATCGAGTAGAGCTGGATGTCGGTGCCCGGGGTCTTGCCGGCGGCGATGATCGCGGCCTGGGCGCCGAGTCCCATCTCGTCGTTCTCGGCGTAGATCGCCGTGATCTCGGGGTTCGACTGCAGCAGCTGCTCGGTCACCGACTGGCCCTTGTCGCGGGCGAAGTCGCCGGTCTGCTGGGCGACGATCTCGATCCCGGGAGCCTCGGCCTTGATCTCGTCGACGAAGCCCTTGGTGCGGTCGGTGGTCACGCCGTTGCCCGAGGCGCCGAGCAGGATCGCGACCTTGCCCTTGCCGCCGGTGCCCTTGATGAGCTGGTCGGCGGCGCGCTTGCCCTGCTCGACGAAGTCCGATCCGAGGAACGAGACGTAGTCCTTGCAGGCCTCGGCGTTGAGCTTGCGGTCGACCGTGATGACGGGGATGTTCTTCTCGCGCGCCGCCGACAGGGCCGGCTCGAGGCCGTCGCTGTTGAGCGGGGCGACGATCAGCACGTTGGCGCCCTGCGAGATCATGTCCTGGATGTCGCTGATCTGCTTCGACAGGGTCGACTGCGCGTTGGTGGTGATCAGCTTCTTGACGCCGATCTTGGCGGCCTCGTCCTTGATCGACTGGGTCTCGGCGATGCGGAAGGGGTTGTCCTCCTTCTCCGACTGCGAGAAGCCGACGACGGCGTCCTTGAGGTCGATCTTCTCGCCGCCGTAGGTCGAGATGTCGCAGGTGGGACCGTCGCTGGACTTGACCTTCTGCTCGGAGGAGCCCGACGAGGTGTTCGAGCCGGTGCCCGTGTTGGTGCAACCGGTGAGGATCAGTCCGACCGCCGCCGCGAGGGAGACGGCGGCGACCAGGCCGCGCGAGGTGCGCTGGAGTGCCATGGGAACCAACTTCCTTGTTGATGTGACTGCCGGGTGGGCGAGAGCGGCGAGGATGCCGTTCTGCTCAGAAAGGATCACGAACTCTCAGAAGAGAACGTGTCCGGACGTGATTGTTGCAAAACCGTGTTCATAAGTCCAGCACCGGCGGACGCCGTTGCCGATTCGCAATCGAAGCGGGCCATCACGGCACCACCGTGACGTCGATGCCGACCGCCGACAGGGCCGCGATCGCGGCCGCATCCGTGCCCCGATCGGTGATGACCTGGTCGATCGCCGACGGCGCGAGCGTCTGGATCGCGGCGCGCTCGCCGAACTTCGTGTGGTCGACGAGCGACACCACGCGATGCCCCGCCGAGGCCATCGCGCGATCCGTCTCGGCGACGGTGAGGTTCGGCGTCGACACCCCGAACTCGGCGTCGATGCCGTTGCCCGACAGGAAGGTGAGATCGGCGTGCAGCCCGCGCAGCATCCGGGTCGTGCCCTCGCCGACGAGCGCCCGGATGCCGGCCCGCAGGGTTCCGCCCGTCACGACGACCTCGTTTCCGGGCGAGTCGACCAGGATGTCGGCCACCAGGAGCGAGTTCGTGAAGACCGTGAGCCCGGCGCGGCCGGCCAGGGCCCGGGCGAGCTCGGCCGTGGTCGTGCCCGGGCCGATCACGACGACGTCGCCCTCGCCGACGAGCTCGGCAGCGGCGCGGCCGATCGCCGCCTTCGCCTCGGCGGCCTGCCCGACCTTCTCCGACCACGAGGACTCGTGCAGCGGCTGGCCGCTGACGGCGCCGCCGTGCGAGCGGGTGAGGCGGCCGATCGAGTCGAGGTAGTCGAGGTCGCGGCGGATCGTGATGGCCGAGGTGTCGAGCAGCTCGGCGAGCGCGCGGATCGACACGGCACCGTCCCGGTGCACGGTCTCGAGGATGAGCTGTCGTCGCTGCGCTGCGATCACGTGCACAGAGTACACAAACCTGTCCGAAACGGATCAGATCCGATCATCCCGATTCGAACACGATCACCAGATCACTCCGCGGGAGGGGTTGTCGGCGACACGCCGCGTCGGGCGTGTCGTGACGCGGCATGTCGCGCGAACGCCCTCCGGAAGGGAGATCTCGGGCGGGATGCGCGGGATGCGCTCTGAGCGTCAGTCGCCGGCGATGAGCGGCTCGGTGCCGTCGCCGATCGCCGGGGTCGCCCAGCGCACCGTGAGCTCGCGGCGCTCTTCGGCCTCGGCATCCCGACCGCCCGTGGCGGTCTCGAGCACGCGGTACACGGTCGCCCGCGAGGTGCCCATCTCCTGGGCGATCTCGCGCACCGTGGCGCCCTGCTCCTTCATCATGATCACGCGCTCGACGTTGGTCGTCGAGAGCGCGCGGGGGCGTCCGCCGACGCGACCGCGGGCCCGGGCCGCGTAGACGCCCGCCATCGTGCGCTCGCGGGTCAGGCAGCGGTCGAGCTGGGTGAAGGCGGCGATCGTGGCGAGCAGCGCCTCTCCCCCGTCGCCCGAGGTGTCGAGACCCTCGGCGATCGTGGCGACGCCGACGCGGCGCTTGCCGAGCAGCTCGAGCAGCGCGAGCACCGACGACATGGTCGAGCCGAGGCGGTCGAGACGCCACACGACGAGCGTGTCGCCCGGGCCGACCTCTTCGAGCGCCGAGGTCAGCTCGCTGCGGATCGGGGTCGAGGTGTGGGCGCTGATGTCCTCGAACATCCGGTCGACGCCCTTGGCGCGCAGCAGGTCGCGCTGGAACTCGGCGTTGTGCTCCAGCGGCCCGACCCAGATGTATCCGACGCGCGTCATGGGGGCGAGAGTAGCACCGCGACCCCGGGGTTCCCGCGGTGGGTTCTGCCCCGTGTTTCCAGGCCGGACGCGGGTGCGATCAATCGCGATCAGGACGGATCGGAAGTGCTCATCCGGGCGCTCTTCGGGCGCACCGGATGACGCTCAGGGCTGGCGGCGCAGGAGGCGCCAGGCGGCGTCGACGGCGGGTCGTCCGGCCGCCGGCACGCGCTCGAGCACGAGCCGATCGTGCAGCCGCGACGGTCGACCCTGCCAGAACTCGACCGAGCGGGGCTCGACGAGCCAGGCGCCCCAGTGCGGCGGGCGGGGCACCGCATCCACGTCGGCGAAGCGCGCCTCGGCCGCGGCGACCGCGCGCTCGAGCTCGGCGCGATCGGCCGCCGGCCGCGACTGCCGGCTGGCCCAGCCGCCGATCTGCGAGCCGCGCGGGCGCGTCGCCCAGTACTCGTCACTCAGGGCGGCAGGGGCGGGATGCGCGACCCCGTCGACGATCACCTGACGCCGCAGCGCGTACCAGGGGAAGAGCAGAGTGACCCGCTGCTCGGACGCCAGCGCGATCCCCTTGCGCGACTCGCTGTTGGTCACGAACTCGAGCGCAGGCCCGTCGGGACCGGCGAGGCCCTTGAGCAGCACCGTGCGGCTGCTCGGGGCGCCATCGGGGTCGACGGTGCCGAGCACCATCGCGTTCGCGTCGGGCAGTCCCGCCGCCTCGGCGTCGCCCAGCCAGCGACGCAGCTGCACGAAGGGATCGCGATCGATCAGCGACTCGTCGAACGGAGGCCCGTCGTAGTCGTCGTGCCGCGCGAGCGAGTCGGACATCAGCCCGTGCGCCGGCGGCGCAGCACCTCGTCGAGGTCGAGTCCCGAGCCGGCGACGTCGCCCACGACGCCCATCGACGACCAGCGGCTCGGCGGAGCGGTGGGGGCCGGCGAACTCGTCGAGCCCTCGGCCCGACGGCGCGGCTCGGCCGTCGGCGACGCGGTCTCGGCCGTGCGTGGGGCGGGGAACGCGACAACGCCCGGCTGGGCGTGCGCGTCGCGCAGACGGCGCTCGGCCTCGGCCGCGGCGGCGCGCATGCGCCGCTGCGCGTCGATGCCCGGCTCGGCGGTCTGCCGCTGCGGCGCGTCGATATAGAGGGGCCGGGGCAGCGGCACCGGGGTCCAGCCGGGCGCCGGCGCGGCCTGCCCGCTCTGCTCCATCGCGAAGTCGCGCAGCTGCTGGCGTGTGGGCGCGGTCGTCTCGGCAGCGAGCCGGGGAGCCGCGACCCGACGACGCGCGAGTGTGCGCAGAGTTCCCGCCGAGCTGACGGCGACGATCGCCGCGACGGCGAGCACGATGATGCCGCCGGCGGTCACCGGGGCGGCGAGCAGCGCGACTCCCTGGATCGCCGCGACGACGAGGCCGGCGAGCAGACCGCCGGCGCTGATCAGACGCACGCGGCGCAGGCGGCTGCGACCCTGACGGGCGCGCACGATCTGCGGGTCCTCACGGCGCCGCACGGCAGCCAGCTCCGCCTCCTCGCGCGCGACGCGCTGGCGGTCCTGCTCGCGCAGGAGTCGCGCCTGGTGGGCGACGTCGCGGGCCTTCGCCTCGAGCCGCACCTCTTCGGGCGCCTCGGCCGACTCGGCCATGATGCGGATGGTCTGCTGCAGCCGCGTGGCGTTGCGCTCGGTCGCGAGGTACTCGCGCCGGCGCGTCCACGTGGGGATCAGATAGGCGAACCACAGGAGCGCGGCGACGGCGACCATGACCGCGGTGCCGAGTCCGGTGAGTTCCATGGGGGCACAGTACGGGCGCGATCTGCGTGCGCCGCGGAGGCGCGCGGGCTTCAACCTCAGCTTGAGGTCGCACCCCGTTCGGGGGACACGGCGCGAGGTCGCGGGCCGCGCGCGGCGCGCATCCTGAACTCAGCCGAAGCGCAGCGGACGCTGGGCGGCCAGCCGGTCCTCGTCGGGCACCCGGCCCACCGTCGCCGGCACCCGCCCCTCGCGCCAGCGCCGCAGCACGCCCTGCGGCAGCTCCTCGACCGTGAGGGCGAAGCAGAAGTGGTCGCGCCAGTCGCCGTTGATGTGGATGAACCGCCGACGCAGTCCCTCATAGCGGAAGCCGAGCTTCTCGACCACGCGCAGGCTCGGCCCGTTCTCGGGTCGGATGCAGATCTCCATGCGGTGCAGCCCGAGCCCGAAGAAGCAGTGGTCGGTCGCCAGCGCGACCGCCGTGGGCGTGACCCCGCGCCCCGCCACGCGCTCGGATACCCAGTAGCCGATCGACGCCGACGACAGCGAGCCGTAGGTCAGCCCCGACACGTTCAGCTGCCCGACGAACTCGTCATCGACCTCGATCGCGAACGGGATGCCGCCGCCGGCTCGCGCGTTCGCGAGCAGCGAGCGGATGCTCGAGCGGGTGTCGATCGTGACCGGACCCAGCGGGTTCGTGGCCTCCCACTGGCGCAGCCAGGCGCGGTTGAGGGTCAGCTCGCGCTCGAGGGCGCGGGCGTCGCGCAGCCGGATGGGTCGGATCGAGACCGCGCCGTCACGCAGCGTCGGGATCGCCATCGTCGCGGACGCCGTCCGCTTCGGCGGCCGAGCCGTCGCTGTCGAGTCCGCCCGCGAACTCCTTCAGCCAGGGCCGCAGCTCCGGGCCGAGGTCGTCGCGCTCGGAGGCGAGCTGCACGATCGCCTTGATGTAGTCGAGCTTGTCGCCGGTGTCGTAGCGGCGGCCGCGGAAGACGACGCCGTAGACGCCGCCCGCCCAGGCCGGGCCCTGGGCCATCGCCTGCAGCGCATCCGTCAGCTGGATCTCGCCGCCCTTGCCCGGCGGGGTCTGCTCGAGGATGTCGAACACCTCGGGGCGCAGCACGTAGCGGCCGATGATGGCCAGGTTCGACGGCGCCTCGCCCGGCGGGGGCTTCTCGACCAGGCCGGTGATCTTCACGACGTCGTCCTCGTCGGTCGACTCGACCGTGGCGATGCCGTAGAGGTGGGTCTGCGAGGGGTCGACCTCGAGCAGCGCGATGACGGTGGTGCTGCGCGACTGCTGCACCTCGAGCATCCGGGTCAGCAGGGGGTCGCGCGCATCGATGATGTCGTCGCCGAGCAGCACCGCGAAGGGCTCGTGGCCGACGTGCATCTTGGCGCGCAGCACGGCGTGGCCGAGGCCCTTGGGGTCGCCCTGGCGCACGTAGTGCACGTCGGCGAGGTCGGTGGAGTGCTTGACCTTCTCGAGCTTCTCGACGTCGCCCTTCGCGGTCAGCACCGACTCGAGCTCGCCCACGCGGTCGAAGTGGTTCTCGAGGGCCGTCTTGTTGCGACCGGTGACCATGAGCACGTCGTGCAGGCCGGCCTGCACGGCCTCCTCCACCACGTACTGGATCGCGGGCTGGTCGACGACGGGGAGCATCTCCTTCGGCATCGCCTTGGTCGCGGGGAGGAAGCGCGTTCCGAGTCCGGCGACGGGGATGACGGCTTTCGTGATGGCCATTCAGCGATGCTAGCGGGCCGCATGCCCGCCAGGGAGACGGGTTGTCCTGGATGCCGACCTAGAATCGGCACGTGCCCGACGACATCGACCTGGCCAAGCGCGCCCTCCGCGCCGAGCTGCGCGAGCGCCGCCGCATCCGCACCTCGACCGAGCGCGCGAACGACGAGCAGGCGCTGACCTCGCACCTGGGTGCGCTGCTGCAGCGCACCGGGGCGCGTTCGATCGCCGCGTACCTCTCCACTCCCGACGAGCCGCCGACCCGCGCGTTCCTGCGCGCCGCCGACGCGGCCGGGGTGCGCATCCTGCTGCCGATCTCCCGCGTCGACGGGCTGCTCGACTGGGCGACCTACGACGGCGCCGAGGAGGACGAGGACGTGCTCGGCATGCCGACGCCGACCAGCGAGCTGCTCAGCCCCCTCGCGATCAACGAGGTCGACCTCATCCTGGTGCCCGCGGCGAGCGTCGACCGACAGGGCATGCGCATGGGCTGGGGCCGCGGCTACTTCGACAAGACCCTCGGATCGGTGGAGGGTTGCCCGCCCGTCTATGCTGTGATCTTCGACGACGAGCTCGTCGACGAGGTGCCGAGCGAGCGCCACGACGTGCCGGTCGACGGGGTCGTGACCCCCGGCGGCATCACCGAGCTGCGGGCCTCCTGATCCTGGAGCTCGCCGCTCGCTCCCGGAGCACCGCCGCTCCCCCGCCCGGATCCGTCCGCTGACCTGAGGTCGCCCATGCCCACCTACTCCTACCGCTGCACCGAGTGCGGGAACGCCTTCGACATCCAGCAGGCCTTCACCGACGACTCGCTCACCGAGTGCCCGGCGTGCGGCGGCAAGCTGCGCAAGCTGTTCAGCGCGGTGGGCGTCACCTTCAACGGCTCGGGTTTCTACCGCACCGACAGCCGCGCTAGCGTGAAGTCGGGCGGCGGATCGTCGTCGAGCTCCTCGGGGTCCGGCTCCGGCTCGTCGTCCTCGTCGTCGTCGTCGAGCTCCGGCAGCGCCTCCTCGGGTTCCTCGGGCTCGTCCTCGTCGTCGGGTTCCTCCTCCAGCTGATCCGGTCCCCGTCCGGATCCCCCTCAGTGGAAAGGTCCGGCATGCTCAAGGGATTCAAGGACTTCGTCCTCCGCGGCAACGTGATCGACCTGGCCGTCGGTGTCGTCATCGGCACGGCGTTCACGGCGATCGTCACCGCGCTGGTGAACGGCATCTTCAACCCGGTCATCACGCTGCTCTTCAACGCGGACGACCTGAACAGCGCTGGCATCACGCTGCGCGAGAAGGCCGGCGACGTGCCGGCGGTCGTGCTGTCGTGGGGCTCGGTGATCGCGGCGATCATCCAGTTCCTGCTGATCGCGATCGTCGTCTACTTCGCGCTGATCACGCCCATGAACTACCTCAAGAAGATCTCCTTCACGAAGAAGAAGGAGGAGGAGGCGCCGCCGGCCGACCAGCCGCCGAGCGAGATCGACCTGCTCGTGCAGATCCGCGACCTGCTGTCGTCGCAGAACGCCGCGCAGCGCGGCGCCGACGACCACCCGCCGTACGACAGCGGCGCGCCGGAGGCCAAGCCGGCGAGCTGATCATCGTTGTCGCGAAGGGCCGAGGAGCACTGCTCCCCGGCCCTTCGTCGTGCGCCGGTTCGTCAGTAGTGCGGCGGCTTCTCGGCGCGCATGCGCGCGTCGTTGTCGGTCCCGCTGCCCCGGGCCGGCTCGGGCGCGGGATGCGGGTCGCTGCCGGGCGGGGGCGCGGTCGTCACGCGACGGCGACGACGCGGGGCGGCGGATGCGGTGCCGGGCCGGGGGTCGGGGGCGTCGCCGGGTCGCGCATCCGGTTCGACGGCGTCAGCCAACGACCGGGATCTCCTCGGTGATCGGCCCACCGGTCGCGATCCCGGCCAGCCGGGCGATGCGGTCGGCGACGCCGTCGGGATCGGCGAAGAGCTCGAAGGCGTGCACGCGGGCGTAGTGCCAGCCGAGGCGGCGCAGCACCTCCGGGCGCAGGCGCAGCGACTCGCGCAGACTGCGACCGAGCAGCGCCGCGTCGGTGTCGACGACGACGCAGGTGCCGCCGTTGGCGGCCACGAGACCGAGCTTGCCGCGGTGGCCGAGAGCCACGCGCAGACCGCGCTCGGCGAGACGGCGGCCCAGGTCGACCAGCATCGGGTCGGAGGCGTCGACCTGCGGCGGATCGTCGCGGCGGTCGGCGATCTCGTCGAGGATCTCGGCGAGCGCGATCGCGCCGTGCTGCATGCGGCCCTCGTCGACGTCGGCGGGGCGGAAGCAGGTGACGATCACGAGCGAGCGCCGCGCGCGGGTCATCGCGACGGCGAGCAGCCGCTCCCCGCCCGGCCGCCCGAGCGCGCCGAAGTCGCTCAGCACCCGGCCGTGCGGGGTGCGCCCGTAGCCGAGCGAGAAGATCACGCGGTCGCGGCTCTGCGCGAGCGCGCGGTCGATCGTGGTCACGGCGAAGGGTTCGGGCCGGTCGCCGAGCAGCGCGTCGGTGAGCTCCGGGCGCGCGCCGACCGCCGACAGCACGGCCTGCTGCACGCGCACGGCGTGGCGCTCGTTCGCGGTCACGACCATCAGCGACTCGCGCGGACGGGTGGTGACGTGCTCGATGACGAGGTCGACGACCCGGTTGACCTCGGCATCCACGCTCTCGACCGCGCCGGTGACGGTGTCGGGCAGCCCGGTGCCGTTCTCGACGTAGTCGAGCGCGAGCGAGTTGTGCCCCAGGAACGAACCGGCCCACGGCAGCGAGTCGATGCGCCCGCCGTAGAACTTGCGGTTCACGAGCTCGGCGAGGTCGTCGCCGCCGGCACGGTAGCTGCGGGTGAGCGAGAGCACGGGCAGCAGGCTCGAGAGCTGCGCCAGCGCGGAGCGGTCGTGCAGCTCGTCGACGTCGAACGGCGCCGTGCGCGCCGGGTCGTCGGGCTGCAGCACGGCGGTCGTGAACGGCGAAGGGGTCTGGGTGACCGGGTCGCCGACGGCCACGAGCTGCTTGGCCCGGCGGATCGCGCCGAGCGTCTCGGCGAGCGTGACGGTGCCCGCATCCACGAGCACGACGGCGTCGAAGGCGAGCTCATCGCTGATCGACGGCACCTCGTAGGGCGAGGCGAGCCACACCGGCGCCACGACACGGGCGAGGTGCGGGGCGGCGCGGTTCAGTACGGATGCCGAGAGGCCTCCGCCGCGCAGCGTGCGCTTGAGCGCGTCGGCCTCCTCGGGCCAGTCGAGCAGCCCGATCTTCCAGTCCTCGGCGAGCTGCCAGGCGAGCAGCTGCGAGCTGCCGGAGGCGTGCGCCTCGTCGACCAGCCGGAAGTCGGCCTCGAGCCGCTCGAGCACGCCGGTGTTGGCGCCGAGCAGCGCGCGCTCCGACTCGAGCAGCCCGTCGAGCGCCGAGCGCCACCAGGCCAGCTCGAGCTCGGCCGCGACGCGGTCCTCGGGCACGTGCCGCTCGGCCAGGTCGCCGAGGAAGCCGTCGAGCTCGAGGTGGCGCAGGGTCGAGAGCAGGTCGCTGCGCTCGGTGATGCTGTCGAGCACGTCCGACTCGGCGGCGAGCCCCTCGACCATCGAGCCCAGCTCGTCGATCGGCAGGGCGGCCAGCCGCGTGTCGCCCGAGCGGTCGAGCGGGATGTCGAGCTCGGCCAGATCCTGCGAGACCTGCTGCCAGGCCACTTGCACATCGGCGATGCCGACGGGCACCTCGGGCGTGACCCCGGCGGCGACGTAGCGCTGCCACATCATGCGCTGCTGCTGCACCCGCGTGAGGGCATCGTGCAGGTCGCCGACGTGCATGCCGGGGCGCACGTACTCCTTGGCCAGCGCCTTGAGGCGGCGACGGTTGCCGCTCGACATGGTCGGCGACTCGCGCCGCGGAGCGGTGGCGGCGATCAGCTCGCTCAGCGAGCGGTCGAACACCGAGGGCTGGAAGCGATCCAGGGTGTCGCGCAGGTCGGTCAGCAGCTTCAGGTAGGTGCCGAGCTCGGCGACCGACTCGAAGGGGCGCAGGTGCGTCGAGCCGATCAGCTCGCCGGCCCGCACCAGCAGGCGCGGCAGCTCCTCGTCGTGCAGACGCTTCGCGACAGAGTGAGCACGGTGAGCGGCCTCGCCGTCGGCGAAGCTGGCGCCGTACCAGGGCGAGTCGTTCGGGCCGTAGCGGAACTCGCCCAGGCGAGCGGCATCCACCATCGTCTGGGCCACGCCCGAGCGGTCGAGCGCGAGCGCCTCGACGGCCGAGCGGGGCAGACGCGCGGTGGTCGACGGGGGATCGGGCAGCAGCGCCAGCCGCGAGAGCTCGGTCACGCAGTCGAGCACCGAGACGCCGAGGATGCCGTCGGGGCGGCCGAGCGCGCCGCGGTAGTCGATGAGCACGCCGCGCAGCCGCACGAGCGCCTCGTCGATGTCGCCGAGACCGGGCCGCTGCGCCTTCTCGTTGCGCGTGATCGCCTGGATGACGTCGCGGCGCAGCGACCGCGGCGTGACGGTGAGGCCGGTCAGGCCCACCTCCGCGACGCGGTCGGCGATGCCCTGGAGGGTCGCCCGGCGCGGGCTGACGACCAGCACGCGCTTGTTCTGGCGCACGAGCGCGCCGATCGCGTTGACGACGGTCTGCGTGCCGCCGGCGCCCGGCATGGTCTTGACGACGAGCGAGTTGCCCGCCTCGACCTGCGCGATCACCTGCTCCTGCTCGGCGTCGGCGTCGAGCAGCAGCGTGTCGGTCGACGGCTCGCGGCGGTCGGGGTCGCTCGGCTCGACCGCGGCGTTCGCCTCGCCGAGCGCGTACTTCGCGCCGGCGTTGCCGCCGAGCGCGTCGAGCACGGGATGTGCGAGGTCGGTCGCGTCGGCCAGCAGGCCGTGGGCGACGTCGGCGAAGGTCGAGACGACGAGGCGCGGCGACACGGCGAAGTCGGTCAGGTGCCCGGTGAGCCCGCGCAGCTGGTCGATGACGGCGTTCGGCTTGAACGTGCCGCCCGCGTCGGTCAGCGCGACGAAGGCCGCGGCGTCGAGCGAGATGCCGAACTGCTCCTCGAGCGCCCGCGCGAAGGCCGGGTTCAGGCGGGGCCCGCCGCGCAGCTTGAGCTCGAAGTCGCGGCCGGCACGGCGGATCGCGAGCGGCCGCAGCAGGATCGGGCCGCAGAACTCCTCGCCCGCGTTCGTCCAGCGGGCGATGCCGATGCCGAGCTGCACGGCGTCGATGCCGCGGGTCGTGCTGAGCTCGAGGCCCTTCGCGGCGATCTGGTCGGCGGCGATCCGCGCCGAGCGGAGGGCGACGTCGTCGCGGATGAGGTTCGAGAGCAGCGTCGCCGCGCCCGTGATGAAGCGGGCGAGACCGCCGGGATGCGTCGTGCTCAGCTCGATGCGGGTGGAACGCGCATCGACGAAGTGCAGCAGCGGCGAGCGGCCGCCGACCTCGCTCAGCTCGGAGCGCCAGAGCGACCAGGTGGGCTGCGCGACATTGCCCGTCGACCAGTCCTCGCCTCCGACGCCCAGGGCGTGCGGAGCCGTCAGCTGGGGGTCGGCGCGCACGTCGCCGTCGTTCTCCTCCACGAGAGCACCTCGTCGATCAGCTGGCCACACACGGTCACGATAGGGCGACACGCCGCCGATTCCGGGGAGACCGGCCCGCCTGTCGCGATTCGCGTTTCGATCTCGACCCTATCCCCGCATCCCGGGCCGCAGCCGGGAGGCGGCTGCGGTGCGCGGGTCGGCGACGCAGAACGGCGCCGCACCCTCGCGAGGAGGATGCGGCGCCGTCGCGCGTCGGAGCGCTCAGCCCTGCTGGGCGATCGCGAACTGCACCGCGCCGGCGTCGTCGACGCTGGCGTCGAGCACCTTGTCGTCGAGCACCATCACGGCGCTCTCGCCGAGGAACACCTTGGCGCCGTCGGACTCGACGACGGAGTCGGTGGGCTCGGGGGTCTCGGTGATCGAGACGGCGAAGTCGACGCCCTCGGCGCCGCCGGCGTCGATGCGCAGGCCGCCGTCCTCGACGTCGGGGTTCTGGGCGATGAGGGTCTTGACCACGGTGCTGGCCGCGGGAGTCATGGTGAGCATGGTTTCTCCGGTTCCGTATGGATGGGTCCGTTGCGTATCCGACGACCTGGTGCCGAGCATCCGGTGAGACGGTGGCCTCGGGATGCCGCGGCTCCGTGCCGTCGAGTCGGCCACGATTCCGAACCCCGGCGCCCGGCGTCAACGCGATGGAGGTCTCTCCCAGGGGGCTCTCACGAGGCTCATCAGGATCGCGCTCGTCGGCGTATCGTGCACGCTCGGCTGGCTCGAGAGACAGCGCCGCGTCCTGCGCGTTCTCTGTGCAGCGCCGCCACCCCAACCGCTTTGGCTAGACAAACTAGCGATCCCGGGATTGACTCTGGGGCGATGACTGCGGCACGCGTGGAGAGCATCTCCGGCTACTGGTATGGCGACGAGCACGCCACGACCAGCGTCGACGTGCTCAACGCCCTGCGCCGCTACCGCTCCGCCGAGGTCGCGATGCGCCGGCGCACGCGGTCGTCGATGGGCATGGGCGAGACTGATCTGCTCGCTCTCCGCTACCTCCTCGAGGCCGCGCGGCGAGGCGACGTGGTCACGCCGAAGGACCTGGCGACGCGGCTCGACATCTCGTCCGCATCCACCACCGTGCTCATCGACCGGCTCGTCAAGAGCGGTCATGTGCGGCGCGACCCGCATCCCACCGACCGGCGCTCGATCATCGTCGTCGCGACCCCGTCGAGCGACGACGAGGTGCGGCACACCCTCGGGCGCATGCACGAGCGCATGGTCGAGGTGGCCGAGTCGCTGACGCCGGCGCAGTCCGACGCTGTCGTGCTGTTCCTGACCCGGATGCGCGAGGCCGTCGAGACCGTCGACGCCGACTGATCCCGCTGGCGGCACTGGGCTCGCATCCGCGATCCGCATCGGCGATCCGCGGCACCGAACCCGCTGCGACCCGCCTCCGAATGATGAGGTGAGGTCGCAGTTGCCTTCTCGCCGGACTAGTAACTAGTTTGTCTAGTAAATAGTCCACGGAGCGAATACCGCTCCGGTCGTCGAGGAGGTCAGGCTCATGAGCGTCACCGAACTCTCCCGCCCCGAGCTGCGCACGCAGCCCGAGGCATCCCGCCGTGCGGCGCTCGACGCCGAGCGTCCCGCCCGCTGGACCGCCGAGCCGGGCGTCATCGCCGGCGTGATCACCGGATCGCTCGCGCTCGTCGCGGCCGTCGCCGGAGTCTGGAGCCTTCTCGCATGACCGACATGATGGTCCGCCCCGCCGGTGGACGCTACGGAGCCGCCTTCAACACCGCCGCGCTCGACGAGCTGCAGCACCGCATCCTGGCCTTCGAGACCGAGAACACGGTCGCGGGCGGCGAGAAGAACGGCCGCATCGTGAGCGAGTTCAAGATGTCGGTGCGCCAGTACCTGCACGTGCTCGAGCGCACGATCGAGATGCCGATCGCCCTCGAGGAGTACCCCGAGGCCGTCACCCGCCTGCTGCGCGAGCCGCGCCTGCACAGCACCGAGACCCTCTGGCGCCGCGTCAACTGACCCGCCGGACCCCAGCGATCGGGGGATCGCGTCGACGACCGTCGAGCTCTGCGGGGCCGGCGGTCGTCGCTCTTCCGGGCGGCGTCGGGACTGCGGCGCCGGACCCGGCCGCGAGTTCAGGCCGGCAGCGCCCCGCCGTCGGGATGCGCGCCGGCCTCGCGCTGCAGCCGCTCCAGCACCGCGGCGAACAGCACGCCCGGCACGACATCGCCCGGCTCGCCGCCCACCAGGATCTCGTGCTCCTCGACCATCACGGTCTCGACGTGGCCCCGACCGGCCCCCGGGAAATGCGCGCAGAGCTGGTCGAGCAGGGTGGCGGTCGGCAGGGCAGATCCGTCGAAGGGGGAAGCAGACATCCTGCGTACCTTCTCGCGGGCCGTGGATGCGCGCAAAGGGTTGACACGCACGGTCGCGCCTGCCATCGCGCGCGGCGGGCGCCCGCCCGCGCGCCCGCCGCGCGCGAGGCCGCGGCCCGCCGCTACGCTCGATCCGCGGGCTCGCGCATCCGCGTCCCGCATCCACCCCTCCCCCTCACCACCGGAGGCCCCTCATCGTCAGGTCCGCCGTCGCCAGCACGCTCGGCCGTCGTCTCGACGGCTTCTTCGAGATCACGAAGCGGGGATCGACGATCCCGCGCGAGGTGCGCGGCGGTCTTGTCACGTTCTTCGCGATGGCCTACATCGTCATCCTGAACCCGCTCATCATCGGCGGCTTCAGCGCCGATCAAGCGGCCGTGGATGTGGAGGGCGGCTGGCTGCCGAACGCGCAGGTCGCCGCCGCGACCGCGCTGGCCGCCGGCCTGCTGACGCTCGCCTTCGGCGCGATCGCGCGCCTGCCGTTCGCGCTGGCCGCCGGCCTCGGCATGAACTCGTTCCTCGCCGTCAACGTCGTCGGCCAGGTGACCTGGGCCGAGGCGATGGGCCTCGTGCTGATCAACGGCGTGATCATCGTGATCCTGGCCGCGACCGGGCTGCGGGCGATGATCTTCGCCGCCGTGCCGCAGGAGCTCAAGATCGCGATCACGGTCGGCATCGGCCTGTTCATCGCCTTCATCGGCCTCGTCGACTCGGGCTTCGTGCGCTCAAGCGGTGCGAACTCGCCGCCGGTGCAGCTCGGCCAGGCGGGGTCGATCGCGACGCTGCCGACCGTCACGTTCCTGATCGGCCTCGTGCTCATGGGCGTTCTCGTGGCCCGCAAGGTGAAGGGCGCGCTGCTCATCGGCATCGTCGGCACGACCGTGCTGGCGGTGATCCTCGAGGCGATCTTCCACGTCGGCTCGAGCGTGACGAACACGACCGGCGGCTGGAACCTCAACGTGCCGACGCTGCCCGACAGCCTCGTGTCGCTCCCCGACTTCGGGCTCATCGGCCACGTCAGCTTCGGCGCCTTCGCGCGCATCGGGCCGCTCGCGGCGATCATGCTCGTCTTCACGCTGCTGTTCCTGAATTTCTTCGATGCCATGGGCACCATGACCGGGCTCGCCAAGGGCGCCGGCCTCTCCGACGAGAAGGGCGACTTCCCGCGGCTGCGCTCGGCGCTGGTCGTGGAGGGGGTCGGCGCGATCGTCGGCGGTGGCGCATCCACCTCGTCGAACACCGTGTTCGTCGACTCGGCCGCCGGCATCGGCGAGGGCGCCCGCACCGGGCTCGCGTCGATCGTGACGGGCGTGCTGTTCCTCGCCGCGATGTTCCTCACGCCGCTGACCCGGGTCGTGCCGCTCGAGGTCGCCGCGGCCGCGCTCGTCGTCGTCGGAACCCTCATGGTCGCGCAGATCCGCGAGCTCGAATGGGGCGACTTCAGCTCGGCGCTGCCGGTGTTCCTGACGATCATCGTGATGCCGATGACCTACTCGATCGCGAACGGCATCGGCGTCGGCTTCGTGAGCTGGGTGCTGATCCGCTCGCTCACGGGTCGCGCCCGCGAGATCTCGCCGCTGCTCTGGATCGTGGCCGCCGGCTTCGTGCTGTTCTTCGCGCGCGGGCCGATCGAGGCGCTGCTGGGGGCCTGAGACCGGGCGACTCGGACGAGGCCGACGACGCCGACGACACGGACGAACGCGGGCGGCTCCGAGCCGGGCCGCTCCTACAGCTCGACCGTGCCGCGGATGACCGTGGTGCTGGGCCCGCCCACCCAGATGCCGTCGGCATCCGCGTCGACGTCGATCACGCCGCGGCGGCCGATCGCGGCGCCCTGCGTCGCGCGGTAGCTCGCCGGCAGCCGTCCGGCGGCGATCAGCCACTGGGCGACGCTCGCGTTGAGGCCCCCGGTCACGGGATCCTCGGGCACGCCGACGCGGCCGGCGAAGCCGCGCACCTCGATCGCGGCGAGCGATCCGACGGGATGCGGACCGACGACGCCGAGCATGTGGTGCCGGATGCGCACCGGATCGGGCACGACCGCGAGCGCCTCCTCGGCGCTCGCCAGCAGCAGGGCGGCCCAGCCGGGCCCGTTGTCGACCCAGGCGTGGTCGACGATGCGGTCGGGCGCGATGCCGAGCACATCCGCGATCTCGGTCAGCTCGGCGGCGTCGATCGGGCCGGAGCGCCGCAGCGGCGGGGCGGCGAATGCGAGACCGGTCGGGGTTCGGCGTAGCGGCACGACGCCCGCGCCGCACTCCTGCCGCAGCACGTCGCCGGCGAGCGGGGCGCCGCCGCTCTCGAGCCAGGCGTGCGCCGAGCCGAGGGTCGGGTGCCCGGCGAAGGGCAGCTCGCCGCCAGGCGTGAAGATGCGCAGGCGGTAGTCGGCTCCGGCGGCGCGTCCCTCGGGCGTCGGCGGGAGCACGAAGGTCGTCTCGCTGAGGTTGGTCCAGCGGGCGAAGACGGCCATCTCGGCCTCGGTCAGATCGACCGCATCCAGCACGACGGCGACCGGGTTGCCGAGCCCGGGCTCGGCCGAGAAGACGTCGACCTGGGCGAAGGATCGCGAACGGGGCATGCGTCGATCCTGGCGGATCGAGAGCACCCCGGACCGACTGGCCGTCAGCGCGTCACGAAGCCGAGCAGCGCCCGCGTCACCTCGTCGGCGTGCGTCGTGAGCAGGCCGTGCGGCGCCCCTTCGATCTCGATGTACTCCGCGTGCGGCAACGCCCGGTGGAAGCGCCGCGCCGTCGCGTCGATCGGCAGGATGTTGTCGGCCGTGCCGTGCAGGATCAGCGCCGGCACGGTGACGGCGGCGATGTCGTCGCGGAAGTCGGTGCCCCAGGTCGGGATCGCCGCCCACGCCGCCGTCTCGCCGCTCTTCCGCGCGACCTCCATGCTCTCGTCGAGCTGCTGCTGCGTGATGCGCGAGCCGAGGTTCTCGTCGAGGTTGTAGAAGTCGCTGAAGAAGCCGGTGAACCAGGCCTCGCGATCCTTCTTGACCTGCGCGATCGAGTCGTCGATGAAGCCCTGGTCGATCGCGCCGTCGGGGTTGTCGTCGCTCTTCTTCAGCGCCGGCTCGAGCGAGCCGAGGAACGCGACCTTCGCCACGCGGTCGCTGCCGTAGCGCGACAGGTAGCGGGCGACCTCGCCCGTGCCCATCGAGAACCCGACGAGGATGGCGTCGGTCACCTCCAGGTAGGTGAGCACCGCATCGAGGTCGGCGGCGAAGGTGTCGTAGTCGTAGCCGTCGGGCGTCTTCGTCGAGCGCCCGAAGCCGCGGCGGTCGTAGGTGATGACGCGGAATCCGGTGTCGAGCAGCGCCTGCTGCTGCGCCGCCCACGACTGCCCGTCGAGGGGATAGCCGTGGATCAGCACGACCGGCTGACCCGAGCCGTGCTCCTCGACGTAGAGGTCGATCGGGGCGTCGTCGGTTCCGGCGGGAACGAAGGCCATGATGGTGCGTCCTCTCCGGCGCCGCCGGGGGTGCCGAGTCGGGGCTCGGCGTCGACGATCGGCATCGACGGGTGCGGCGCCTCATCCAGCATTCGTGCCGGATGAGCGAGTGGATGCGCGCCCCCAGCCGACACGCAGGCGGCGCCCCGCGCGCGGCCAGCGTCACGAGCCCGCGCAGTGTCACGAGCCCGCGTGCGCGTGCGCTGGGAGTCCGCGCCCGACCGGGCCGTCGCATCCACCGCCTCAATAGCGTGTGGGCATGGCCACCATCGCCGATTCCATCGTCGACATCCTCGCCCTCTCGGGCGTCCGCCGCGTCTACGGGCTGCCGGGCGACTCGCTCAACGGCTTCACCGACGCGATCCGCCGTCGCGACGACGTGGACTGGGTGCACGTGCGGCACGAGGAGGCCGCGGCCTTCGCGGCGAGCGCCGACGCCGGGCTGACGGGCGATCTCGCGGTCTGCGCCGGCAGCTGCGGCCCCGGCAACCTGCACCTGATCAACGGGCTGTTCGACGCGAACCGCAGCCGGGTGCCGGTCGTGGCGATCGCGGCGCAGATCCCGTCGAGCGAGATCGGCAGCACCTACTTCCAGGAGACGCATCCGCAGGAGCTGTTCCGGGAGTGCAGCGTCTACGCCGAGCTGGTGTCGACGCCCGAGCAGATGCCGCGGGTGCTCGAGATCGCGATGCGCGAGGCGCTCGAGAAGCGCGGCGTCGCCGTCGTGGTGATCCCGGGCGACGTGCTGCTGGCCGAGAACGTGGGCCGCCGCCCCTCGGCGCCGATCACGACGACGCCGCGGGTCATGCGTCCCACCGACGCCCAGCTGGCCGAGGCGGCCGGCATCCTCAACGCCGCGAAGAAGGTGACGATCCTGGCCGGAGCCGGGGTGGAGGGCGCACACACCGAGCTGCTCGCGCTGGCCGAGCGCCTGCAGGCGCCGATCGTGCACGCGATGCGCGGCAAGGAGTTCGTCGAGTACGACAATCCCTTCGACGTCGGCATGACCGGGCTGCTCGGCTTCTCGTCGGGCTACCGCGCCATGGAGGACTGCGACGCGCTGCTGATGCTCGGCACCGACTTCCCCTACCCGCAGTTCTTCCCCTCGAAGGCGAAGATCATCCAGCTGGATGCGCGGGGCGAGCAGATCGGACGCCGCACCCCGGTCGACCTCGGCCTCGTCGGCCGCGTCGCCGACAGCATCCCGCCGCTGCTGCCGCTGCTCGAGGGCCAGCGCTCGTCGCGTCACCTCGACAGCTCGACGAAGCACTATCGCAAGGCCCGGGAGGAGCTCGACGAACTCGCCTCGGACGACGGGCGCACGCCCATCCACCCGCAGTACCTGGTGAAGCTCGTGAGCGAACTGGCCGACGAGGATGCGGTGTTCATCCCCGATGTCGGGTCGCCGGTCGTGTGGGCCTCGCGCTATCTGCGCATGAACGGGAGCCGTCGTCTGATCGGCTCGTTCGCGCACGGCTCGATGGCCAACGCCCTGTCGCAGGGCATCGGCGCCCAGGCGGCGTTCCCGGGTCGGCAGGTCGTCGCCCTGGCCGGCGACGGCGGGCTCGCGATGCTGCTCGGCGAGCTGCTCACGCTGCGCCAGAACAGGCTGCCGGTGAAGGTGATCGTGTTCGACAACTCGTCGCTGAACTTCGTCGAGGTCGAGATGAAGGCGGCTGGCTTCGTCAACTTCGGCACCGAGCTCGACAACCCCGACTTCGCCGCGGTCGCGTCGGCGATCGGGCTGCACGCCGCGCGGGTGACCGAGCCGGCCGATCTCCCCGGCGCGCTGCGCGAGGCCTTCGCGCACGACGGCCCCGCGCTCGTGAACGTCGTCACCGCGCGACAGGAGCTGTCGATCCCGCCGACCATCACGGCGGCCCAGGCCAAGGGCTTCGCGCTCTACGCGCTGCGCACGGTCATGTCGGGCCGAGGGGACGAGCTGGTCGACCTCGCGGACACGAACGTGCTGCGGCGCCTGCTGCACCGAGGGGGCGAGTGATCGGGCGGGCGATCAGGATCGCCGAGCGCTCCTCAGCGGGATGTGCTGAGGTAGCCGCATGAGCACGGGCCGCGGCGGGATGCCGACCATGGGCGATTTCGCGGATCGCGGCGAGCGCGGCAGCGGCCGCGGGTCGCGCGGAGCCGGCGGCGCCGCCGGTGCCGCGGGCGAGGACCGTGCCGTCGGCACGGGACGCCGCTTCGCCCAGCTCGTCGGCATCGCCCGCCGGCACGGACTGCTGCCGCTGCGCCGGCTCGACTTCAGCCGCGACCCCGCGACCGCCGAGCGCCGTGCCGTGCAGGCCGACGAGCTGCGTCGCGCACTCGAGGAGGCCGGCGGCGCCTTCGTCAAGATGGGCCAGCTGTTCTCCACCCGCAACGACCTGCTGCCTGACGAGTGGACGACCGCGCTCGCGCGCCTGCAGCGCGAGGTCGCTCCGGCGCCGTTCGAGGAGGTGCGCGCCCTGGTCGAGCGCGAGCTCGCGGCCCCGCTCGACCACGTGTTCCGCGAGTTCGACGTCGAGCCGGTGGCCGCCGCATCCATCGCCCAGGTGCACCGCGCGGTGCTGCCCGACGGACGGGTCGTGGCCGTGAAGGTGCAGCGCCCCGGCGTCGAGCCGTCGGTGCGACGCGACGTCGCGATCGCGTTGCGCGTCGCGCACACGCTCGTGCACGGATCGACCGTCGCCCGCGACCTCGGCATGCACCGCATCGCGGAGCAGTACGCGGCCGACCTGCTGCGCCAGCTCGACTTCCGGCTCGAGTCCACCAACCTGACCGCGCTGCGCGCCACGATGCTCGCCGGGCCGCGCGCCGACGAGGTCGTGCTGCCCGAGCTGCACGACGAGCTGTCGACGCGGCGCGTGCTCGTGCTCGAGTACCTCGAGGGCGAGACCGTCGGGCACCGGATGAGTCGCGCATCCACGGGGGTCGACGGGCCGGATCGCGATTCGGCTCTCGGCGACGCCGCCGTCGACTCCGCGATGCGCGCGGTCATGCGCGCCTTCGTGCGGCAGGTCGTGATCGACGGCGTCTACCACGCCGATCTGCACCCGGGGAACGTGATGATCCTGCCCGACGGGCGCCCCGCGCTCGTCGACTTCGGCAGCGTCGGCCGGCTCGATCGGCGACTGCGCGAGACGGCGCAGGAGGTCGTGGTCGCCTACCTGGCGAGCGACTCGCAGCAGTTCGCGGATGCGCTGCTCTCGCTCGTCGAGCTGGGTCCGCGCGCCGACGAGCGCGAGTTCCGGCGGGAGCTCGCGACGTTCCTCAGCTACGAGCTGGGACCGGGCGCGCGGCTCGACGTGCGCACCGCCGACGCGCTCGTCGCGATCCTCAGCAAGCACGGGCTCAACGTGCCGCCCGATCTGGTCGCCGCGGGGCGCGGCTTCGCGATCCTCGACGGCACCCTGCGCACGACGGTGCCCGCGTTCGACGTGCTCGCCGAGGCGCGCGTGCTCGCCGGAGAGATGGTGCGCGACCAGCTGCAGCCCTCGCAGCTGCGCACGATGATCGCGACCGAGGCGCTCGGGATGCTGCCCTCGATGCGCCGCATCCCGCGCCGCGCCGAGCGCATCAGCCGCGACCTCGAAGACGGACGGCTGACGGTCAACATCCGCCTGCAGTCGACCGCGCGCGATCGCCGTGTGGTGGTCGCGGTCGTGCGGCAGGTCGTGCTCGTGCTGGTCGCCGTCGTGATCGGACTCGTCGCGCTCGGCTACCTGACGGCCGCGCCGCCCTCGTCGCCGGGCGTGCTGTCGCCCGCCGCCGTCGGCGTGGGCGGCGCGATCGTCAGCGGGGTGCTGCTCATCGTCGCGGCGGTGGATGCGCTGCGCGCGCGTCGCCGCTGAGCCCACGCCTTTCCGTCACGCGTTTCGGATGAGCCGCGCGCTCGAGCCCCCTCGCGGCTCGCTCGCACTGCCCATCCGAAACGCCGTACACCAGTCCGTCCCCGTGCGTGTGCACGGAGACTGGTGGAGAGGACCACCGAGCTGTCATGCGGCTCGACGTCACCCCTGACCGGTTTCCGTGCACGCGTCGGCGCGCCGGCCGCGCGGGCCGTCAGGCGTTTCGGACCGGCGGTGGGGTCAGGCTCCCCGGCAGCTCGAACACCTCGTCCATCCGAAACGCCGAACCGCGACCGGCGTGCACGGAAACCGGCGGAGAGCCTCACCGGGCCGTATTGCGACTCGACGTCACCCCTGACCGGTTTCCGTGCACGCGTCGGCTCGCCGGTCGCCCGGGCCGCCAAGGGTTTCGGACCGGCGGTGGGGTCAGGCTCCTCGACAGCTCGAACACCCCGTCCATCCGAAACGCCGCACCTTCACACCGTGCACAGCCGGCACGCCGCGCGCCCACGCGCCAGCGGGCCCGAGTCAGGCGCGCGCGCGTCAGGCGCGGCCCGCCCAGCGCAGCGCGCGCAGGGAGCGCAGGGTGTTCCAGCGGCTCGGGGCTCCCCCGGCGGGCTCCATCGGCACCTGGTACTCGCTCTCCTCGCCGAGGCTCTCCGCCGCGGCGGCATCGGCGTCGGCTCCAGCTCCGACCCCGGCTCCCGCGCCCGCCGCCGCCCCGAGTGACCAGCGCCCGTCGGCGCTGCGCCGCCGCTGCACGAGGTCGAGCGCGGGCGCGAGCCGCGCATCCACGGCCCCGCCCTCGCGCGCGCCGGGCAGCGCCGCGACGAAGTGGTCGAGCCCGCGCAGCACGTCGTAGCGCCAGCGGTAGGGGAAGGCGAAATGCGTCATGACCGGGTCGACGATCTCGCCCGTGCGACGCGAGAGGAAGAGACTGCGCTCGAGCAGGTACTCCTCACCGCGGTGCCGCGCGGCGATCGCGTCGACCGCCTGCACCCCGCCCGCCTTCTCGTATTCGAGCAGCCCGTCGAGCACGCAGATCGTGCTGTGGAACGAGCCGACCGAGCTGCCGTCGGGCGCCTCGCAGTTCCAGCCGCCGTCGGGCAGCTGCTCGCTCAGCAGTCGCGCGACGAGCGGCTCGCTCACCGTGCCCTCGATCACAGCGACGCCGTCGGGCGTCGCGGAGCTCGACGCCGCCCCCGAGAAGTAAGCGCCGATCGCGAGCGCGTTGCCGTTGATGCACGGCTCGGTCTCACCCGCGAAGAACGGGCTCTCGTCGTGCCACGGACCCCACGTCACCCGGTCGCGCACGAGCTCGATCGCGGCCCGCACCCGCGCGTCGGCCGGGTCGGGCCGCAGCAGCCGCAGCTGGATAAGCGAGTACAGGTCGAAACGCCAGCGCTCGCTCTCGTCGTCCACGCCGCCGAAGTCGCCGGTCGAACCCTGCCGGTCGAGCAGCGCCGAACCCCATCCCTCGAGCGGAATACGACTCCGCTCCCCCGCGACCTCGGCCGTGGATGCGCGGCTCAGGTCGCGCAGCGCCTGCGCCCGGATCGCGGGGTCGGCGTCGTCGGCGAGCAGCCAGGCGACAGGGTCGATGGCGCCGGGCGTTCCCGTCGTCGACGGCCCCGACGGCCCGGTGGACTCGGACGGCTCGGTCGTCTCGGTCGTCTCGCTCGCGGCCTCGCTCGCGGATCCTGCGGTGTCGCTCATGCGCACTCCTCCGGCTCCTCGGGCGCTCCCGCTCCGGGTTCTGCCGCGAGAACCGCGGGGCGGCCCGGCGGGCGCCGCGCCCGAGCGGACGCCCGCGTCAGACGGTAGGCCCGTCGCCCGCCGGGGTCAACGGTCCATGGGAACCGCTCACCATCGCCGGGAATCCGAGGATGCCGCACACTGGCTCCGATGAGCACCCGATCCCCGCGACGCCGCGGCGCGACACCGCGTCGGCGCTTCGAGCCCTGGCACGTCGTGCTCGGCGTGGCGATCGCGCTCGTGATCGTCATGGCCGTCGGGTTCTACGTCAACGGCCAGCGCGATCGCGCCGCGGAGCTGATCGAGACCGGCGGGAGCACCGAGGGCGTCTCGATCTCGTGCGCCGACACGAAGGACCGGTTCAGTCACGACAACCACTGCTTCCCGACCTGGCGCTACGAGGTCGACGGACGGCGCTACGAGTTCGAAGACCGGCTGAACACTTTCGACCGCGACGAGGAGGAGGAGATCGGACGCCACGCCGCGATCCACTACGACCGCGCGCATCCCGATCAGGCGGCTCGCGGCGAGCTGCTCGACTGAGCCCGACCGTCTCGATCGCGCTGGCACCGCGTCGCCATTCCGGCCACGATGGATGCGTGTCCCCCACCCGCCCGCGCCGCGTCACCGGAGCCGGTGCGCCGTGAGCTTCGAGATGCTGCTGCTGGCGCCGGGCATCCCGTCGATCGCCTCGGCCCGCACGGCGCAGGCTGACGGACGCGGACCCCGGGCGATCGAGGCGGAGGCCGCGCACGTGCTGCGGCGAGCGCGCGCGGCCGGACACAAGCTGCTCGAGGAGCGGCGGTGGAACGACGCGATCCGGCTGGAGTTCCGGCCGGCCGACGCACCCAGCCCGGCCGACGCATTCACCTCGACGGACGCGCCTCGCCCCGCCGACGTCGCCGCATCGCCCACCCGCTTCCGCGCCGAGTTCTCGCCCGACGGCACGGTGTTCGTGCAGCTCTGGGGCGCCGGCGACGACACGGTCGCCGAGGCGCGCTGCCGCGCGCTGGTCGAGGTCCTGCTCCCCGACTGCGAGGTCGTCGGCGCGAACCCCGGCTGGGAGCCGCCGGAATAGTCGAAGGTGGATGCGCATCCACTCTTCGTCCGGCAGCGGTTCGCGCGGGGCACCCTGCTTCGCCCTCGCGCGTGCATGGGCACCGCTGCCCGTCGCTGCGGCGGGCGCGCATGCACCAGGATCGAGGTGATGAATGATCGCGTCTCGGTCTGGCACCGCGCCACCGCTCCCCGCCGGCAACGCAGCGGTGTCGCGGCGCTGGTGATCGCGCTGGTCATCGTGGCGCTGGTGGTCGGGATCGGCATCACGAGCCGCGTGATCACGCAGAACCGTGCCGACGAGATCATCGCGCAGGGGCAGGTCGTCGTCGGCGACGCCGTCGAGTGTCCGCGCGGCGCCGGGCGCTATGGACGCAGCCGCTGCTTCATCGTGTGGAGCTACGAGGTCGACGGCACGACCTACACCTTCAAGGACCGGCTCAAGCGCTACGCGCGATTCCTCGGTCAGCAGGTGGTCGATCGCGGCCAACGCGCCGAGATCTACTACGACCCGGCCGACCCGTCGCAGGCGGCGCTGGGGCGGTTCGTCGACTAGGCAGGAGCCACTGGTGCCAGGCCCACTGGCGCGGGTCGTGTCAGTGCCGATGCGCGTCACCGACCCGCACGACCGCGAAATCGCGCAGCACCGGCTCGGCGCGGAACTCAGGCAGCTCGACTCGAACCGCCGTCACGTCGTCGGCGTCGACGAGGCGGACGATCCGCCGATAGCCGACGGCGCCCGCCTCGGCGACGGTGACCCAAGTGCCTACGTCGCCGTCGCCGTCATCCTCCCCGTCGCCCCGCCGCCGCACCCGCACCATGACCCGCTCGATCCGCTGCCCCTGCGTGATGTCCTCGCCCAGCACGACCGCCTCGATGGACGCGGGATGCGCGAACTCCAGCGCGAGCGCCGGCACGGCGTTCCCGCCGCCGGCGTGACGCCGCGCATCCACCGCCCCCTCGATGCGCCGCGACGTGAAATCGCGGATGCGCTCCCCCAACCCGGCGAGCGCGGCCCGGTCGGGCGCCGCGATGCGCCCGGCGCGGGTCGGCGGCACGTTGAGCAGCAGCGTCGAGTTGCCGCCGACGGAGCGCATCCACAGCTCGAAGAGCTCGTCGGCCGACGTCACGGAGCCGTCTTCGGCGGGGTGGTGGAACCACCCGGGTCGGATGCTCGTGTTCACCTCGGCCGGGTACCAGACCAGCTCGTCGGCGGGCACCCCGGCGAGCGCCGCGCGGCTGCCGAGGTCGCGCTCGTCGCTGCGGATCGTGCGCTGCGCGAAGTCCGCGTCGTCGCTCTGCTGCGAGGCGGCCGCCGTGCGCTCGGCGCTCTGCAGCGCGCGCGGCACGACGCTCCACTCGTCGGGGCGCGTGTCGCCGGCCTCGTTGCCGCACCAGCGCGCGTCGGGTCCGCAGACGCTGATGACCGCGTCGGGCTGCAGCGCGCGGATCACGGCGTAGTACCGATCCCAGTCGTACTGCTGCACCCGCCCGTCGGGCCCCTCGCCGTTCGCGCCGTCGAGCCAGACGCTGAAGATCGGGCCGTAGCCGGTGAGCAGCTCGGTCAGCTGCGCGACGTAGGCGTCGTCATAGGGGATGCCGGAGCCGTAGCGCGGGTCGGTGCGGTCCCACGGCGAGAGGTAGACGCCGAACGCGAGCCCGTGCCGGCGGGCGGCGTCAGCGACCTCGCGGACGAGGTCGGGTTCGGGGTTGCTGGCGGCGCCTTCGCTCTCTCTGCCGTCGGCGCGCGGACGCTCGTCGGCGCCCTCGCTCTCGCGCCGCCGCCGCGCACTCCACGGAGAGCTCGCGACACTGTGCGCCGTCGACGCGGTCGGCCACAGGCAGAACCCGTCGTGATGCTTCGCGGTGAGGATGACCCCGCGCATCCCGGCGCTCGCGAGCGCGCGCATCCACTCGTCGGCGTCGAGGTCGTCGGGGTCGAACATCCCCGGATCCTCGTGCCCGTCACCCCACTCGCGATCGGTCATCGTGTTCATGCCGAAGTGGATGAAGCCGTACATCTCGAGCCCCTGCCACGCCACCTGCCGTGCGTGCGGCCGCACCCCGGCGAGCGCGGCCCCGCGTGCGTCAGGCTCCTCGGTGCTGTCGCCGCCCGAGCCGCCACTCGCGCCGCTCAGATCAGTGGATGCGCTGCTCACGCCGGGAGCCTAGAAGCACCCGCCGACCGCATCCAGGTCGGCTGCCCGAGTCGATCGAAGCCATCGACCGACGGTGAATACGTCTGTTCGCAACGGCCCGCTTGTTGCGGGGCGGTGCCGCGACGAGTCAACTCGCATTGCTTTTCGGCAACCGTAGTTGCACAATGTCAACCAAAGTTGCAACTGCCACCGGAGCGAGGAGATCATGTGGACATCGAGTCGCCATTGCGCACCATCGCCTCACCGGTCGAAGCCGAAGCGCTGCGCATCCTCGCTGGAGCTGACACGGAGTTCTCGGTTCAGCAACTTCACCGGCTGGCGAATCCCGCCTCCCTCTTCGGCATGCGCAAGGCGCTGACTCGCCTCGCCGACGCAGGTCTCGTGGACCAGGTCGCGCACGGACGATCCAACTTCTACCGCGGCAACCGCTCTCACGTGCTCTGGCCGGCCGTCGAGTCAGCCGTCGCGGCGCGGGTGGTCTTCCTCGAACGGCTGCGCGCATCCATCGCTCGCCGCTCCGGCCTGCTCGCCTACCTCTATGGTTCGGTCGCCCGAGGTGAATCGGTCGCGGCGTCGGATGTCGATGTCCTCCTGATCTTCGACGACGGCACCGCACGCGGATCGATGGCCGACGTCGCGGACGAGCTGTCGAGCGAGATCCGCACCTGGACCGGCAATGAAGGTCAGATCTACAGCACGACCCGGAGCGAACTCCGCGAATCGGTCTCACGGGCCGATCCGATCGTCGACTCTTTTCGTCGCGATGCGATCGCCCTGGCTGGGCCGCCGATCGCGACGCTACTCGCGTCTGGCGAGATGGCCTGACATGGCTTCGAAGTCCTCGAGGCGCCCCCTGAGCCGGGCAGACGCACTCGCCCGTCTCGCCGAAGCCGAGGCCTATCTGCAGGGCGCCGAACTTCTGGTCGGCGGATCGACCGGCGCCGAAGCCAAGGCGGCTGCCGGCATCGCCGTGCTGGCGGGTGTCGCCGCCGCTGATGCGATCTGCGGGTTGGTGCTCGGCGAGCACAGCTCCGGCGACGATCACGGGCAGGCGGTGAAGATGGCAGCTGAGGCGACGAGGCCGGCGACCAAGGCGGGCAATAGCCTCCGTCGTTTGCTCTCAGAGAAGACGCCAGTCCAGTACGGCGTCCAGCGACTCTCGAGCGCCGACGCTCTCGAGATGGTGAAGTGGGCGACCGATGTGGTCGAGGAGGCACGGCGCCGCGCCATGTGATCGCGGTGACGCCGCCTCACGGAGCGATCGAGGCGATGCAGCGAGTCCGCACGTCGGCCGCTCGGTTCAGCGCCCCACCTCCTCCAGCACCGCCATCGCCGCGTTGTGCCCGCCGAGCCCGCTGACCGCTCCTCCGCGCCGCGCACCCGAGCCGCAGAGCAGGATCCGCTCGTGCGCCGTCGCGACGCCCCAGCGCCGGGCCGGCGTGTCGAGCAACTCGTCGTCCTCGGCGAAGGGCCACGACAGCGGCCCATGGAAGATGTTGCCGCCGGGCATGCCGAGCGCATCCTCGATGTCGCGGGTGGTCTTCGTCTCGATGCAGGGGTGGCCGTGCGCATCCACCATCAGCAGCGGCTCGATCGGCTCGCCGAGCACCGAGTTCAGGGATGCGAGCACCGCATCCTGCAGCTGCGTGCGCACCGCGTCGTGGGCGGCGGGGTCGTCGAGGTCCCGCACGATCCGGTCGGGCACGTGCAGCCCGAACACCGTGAGGGTATGCGCGCCGCTCTCCGCGAGCGGACGCCCGAGAATCGACGGATCCGCGAGCGTGTGGCAGTAGATCTCGGCCGGCAACGGGTTCGGGATGCGCCCCTCGGCAGCCGCCGCGCGCGCCGCCTCGAGCCGGCTGGCGGTCTCGTTGATGTGGAAGGTTCCGCCGAACGCGGCCTCGGGCGCGACGCCGGCATCCTTCAGGCGCGGCAGCCGCTTCAGCAGCAGGTTGACCTTGACCTGCGCGCCCTCGGGCCGGTCGGCGCCGACCGCCGGCGGGGCGTCCGCCGCACCGAGCAGCCGGTCGAGCACGTGCGGGGCGACCCCGCTCAGGATGCGCGCCGCCGTCACGACATGCTCGGTGTCTCCACGTCGGTAGCGCACCTCGCCGTCGGGGCTGACGCTCACGACCTCGGACCCGGTGCGGATGTCGGCGCCGACCTCGCGCGCGACCCGCTCGAGCTCGCCGGTGACCGCGCCCATGCCGCCGATGGGCACATCCCAGTCGCCGGTTCCGCCGCCGATCACGTGGTAGACGAAGCAGCGGTTCTGGTCGAGGCTCGCGTCGTGCAGGCCGGCGAAGGTGCCGATGAGCGCGTCGGTCGCCACGACGCCGCGCACCAGGTCACTCGAGAATCGCTGCTCGATGAGCTCGCCGATGGGACGCTCGAACACCGCATCCCACAGCGCATCGTCGCCGAGCGCGGCGCGGGCCTCGCTGCGCGTCGGCAGCGGCCCGGTCACGCTCGGCCAGAGCGCCTCGGCGACGCGGGCGAGGTCGTCGCCGAGTGCGGCGTAGGCGTCGCCGTCGGACGCCGCGTCGATGTCGGCGAAGGATGCGCGGGTCACCTCGGCGTCGCGCCGGTCGACGAGCAGTCCCCGCCCCTCGGCGTCGCCCGGAACCGGCGTGTAGGACGAGTACCGCCGCCGCGCCAGCCGGATGCCGAGCCCCAGATCGTCGATGATCGTGCGCGGCAGCAGGCTCACCAGATACGAGTAGCGCGAGAGGCGCGCATCCACCCCGTCGAACGCCCGCGCGCTGACCGCGGCCCCGCCGACGTGCTCGAGCCGCTCGAGCAGCACGACGCCGAGCCCCGCCTTCGCGAGGTACGCGGCGGCGGTCAGGGCGTTGTGCCCGCCGCCGAGGATGACGACGTCGGGCTGGTCTTCGGCCGGGGCGCTCATGCCCTCATCCTTCCGGTAGGTCACGCAGCAAGCCAGCCCAGGCGCAGGGCACTAGGACGCTCTCTGCGCAACGCTTCGACGAGCTCACAGCGCTTGCGCTCGGCTCTGAGCTGCCTCGGCCAAAGTCAGTCTGACAAGTCCCGCATGTAAGTGATCCCGAACGCGCGAACCTGGCGGAACTCCTGGCGGCTCAGGCTGAAGTCGAACCAGCCGCTGTCTGACTTTTGGAAGATGTCGAGCCCGCGACCGAGGTTGATCCGCCATCCGGTATCTGTTCGGATCCATCGATCGTGGCCGCCAGGGTCCTTAGCAATATCGAGCTTGACCCCCTGCTTGGCAGCGCCTTGCACGATATCGCTGAGCATCCGGAGTTGCTTCGCCTCGTACTCCGGATCCTCGTCGAGCACAGTGAAGAGGTTCACACGGACTTCATCTGCAGGGTCCTTCTCCGCCGCGATGAGCGCGAGCAGTTCCACGAGGTTGCGTCCCTGGTGCGCCTGGCGAATATATGGATCGTGCAGGTCGATGTCCGTCGCACCGCGCAGGTACGGCATGAGCAACGTCGAGAACGCAATGCCGCGCTGATTCTCCACATAGTCGCGGTGGCCTTCGAACAGTGGCGGCGGTGACGCATCGACGTCGGGTCCCGTTGACGCGCCGGCCGACGAGGAAGCACTTGCCTCGTCGGCGCGCGGAACCTCGGTCGCAGAGGTCGAGCGCCCGCGCTGGTAGAGCGTCGGGTACTCGTCCTCCTCGAGTGTCGTGACCGCCGACCAGCCACCACTACCAGTTTCGTAGCCGAAGTTCGCTGCCGCCATGGTGGAGTCGATCCGAAGGATCTGGTCCTTCACCCGCTTGCGACCTTCGACAGCGAACCGCAGGATCTCCTCGATCTCCGCTGGAGTCGCCTGCTCGTGTGGGAATAGCAGCTTCATCAGACCGGAAAAGGTCTTGTGGATGCCGTCCCGATCACGAGTGGAGATGTCCGACCCCAAAGTGAAGTGCTGGTGGTAGCGGTCGGAGTAGTCGAGGTTGCGCATCGACTTGAGCACTTCCGCGATGTAGTCGACGACGAATCCGTACCCGGTCGAGAACATCTCATTGCGGATGGTGTCGACCTCCCACCCGGGAATGTAGAAGTGCAAGCGATCGAGATACGCCGGGTCGTGGTAGCTCTCGGGCAGCTCGTCGAACAGGTCGGAATGCTTGAGCATGTAGGGAACGGTGTGCGACGTGTTGCCGACGAAGACCATGGAGGCTTCGGCGCCGAGAGTCTCGACACCCCGGGAGAACGACTTGTTCGCCATGTAGTTCTTCATGATGTCGACGAGCGCTTTGTCGGTTCGCTTCTTCTTCCCCGCGAACTCGTCGAACGCCACAACGTCCCAATAGCCAACGAGGCCAAGACGCCCGTTCGCGTTGTTCACGAACAGCTTCGGCACGGTGACTTCGCCGCCCGAGATGAGCATGCCGTGCGGCGAGAACTCCGAGTAGATGTGCGACTTGCCGGTGCCCTTCGGCCCGAGTTCGACGAGATTGTAGTTGCGCTCCACGAACGGGATCAGGCGCACGAGCTGCAGCAGCTTGGCACGCCGGCCGAACTTGTCGGGGTCGAACCCGATCGATTGGATGAGCAGGTCGATCCACTCGTCGGTCGTGAATTTCGCACGCGCGTCGAGGTATCCCGCATAGTCGAAGTTCGACATCTGGATCGGCTTCAAAGAGCCGAGGATCCACGGCGAGACCCGAGCATCTTCCGTGTGGAAGTACTCCACGTCGCACAGGCACCAGACACCACCCACGAGCAACTTCTGGTGGGCGTTGACGGTGGCAGAGTCGACGACGATGTTGCTGATGCCGAGATTCGCGAAGGTCGCCTGATAGACGTCATCCTTCTCATTCAGGGTCACGCTGACCTTGTCGATGACGCGGTAGCGTCCGCGCTCCTTGATCTTCGACTTGACGAGCTCGGACTCGTTGCGGTGCACGTAGTGCTGGGCGAGGATTTCCCGCACTTTGTCGATGCCCGCCTGGATAGTGGCTTCGTCATCGGATGCTGCGTACTGGCCGAGCAGGTATTCCAGCACGTACGACGGCACGATGGCGTTGCCCTTGACCGCCTTCACGAGATCCTTGCGGACGACCGCACCAGCGAAGTGCTCGTTGATCTTTCGATCCAGGTCGCTCGGCTCGCCGGCTGCGGGTGTACCACCGTCGAAGTCGTCTTCCAGGGATTCAAGTTGGGTGAGGTCGATGCTGTCGCTCAAGAGTGCTCCTTAGAAGTCGAAGTCCGTGGTGAAAGAGCGCTTGAGCGTGTACGGCACGCTCTTGTACTTCTTCCACTCGCCGGTCTCGCCGATGGGCTCCGAGAGTCTGAACTCCACGCTCTGGTTGTTGGCCACATCGGCGTCCTTGCTCAGCAGCAGGCGCACGCTCTGGAACCGGTCGCGCCCCTCTTTGCTCTCCGCGTCGAAGAGCAGTTCAGGCTCGTTGGAGATCGGCTGGTCGCCGAAGTAGAGGCCGGCGCGGAGCTTGCGTGCGACGCGCTGATCGGTGACTTCGGACTGTTGGTAGAGCTTGACCACGATCTGGCCGGTGGTGATCTTGTCGGACTCGGGATGGATGTCGACATTCACGAGATCGACGGTGTCGGAACGCCCCTTGTTGATCGAGATGACCGGCACCGCGATCTCCTGCAGCGACGCTCCGCCGTGGACGAACTGGAATCCCGCACCTGGCTTCACGATCCGGCAGATCGAGTTCGGAATCTGCACCTCAAGATCGCTCGACAGTCCGAGCTGCTCGGGTGTGAAGTGTCTGAACGCATCGTCCTTCTTCAGCGCACGACCGAGGACGTACCGGCGGTTCTCGACCACAATTTGGTCGCCTTGCGGCTTCACCGTGATGTTAAACTGCGCTGCGAGTTTCGACTCCTGGTACAGGAAGCCGTGGTCGGCCGTGACGAGGATGTTGGTCGCGTTTGCGCTGGTCAGCTTCTTCACGATGTCGATGATCTCGTCGATCGCGTCTGCGGCAGCCTTGAACGTCCGGTGCTCTGACACGGCTTTGTCACCGGTCGCGTCGATCGTGTCGTGGTAGACGTACAGCACCTGGTTCGATGCGTAGAGGTCACGGCGCTCAGCGGGCTTCATCTTGACGAAGTCCGTGGCCTGGATCGCGGTGCCGTCGACCGCCGCCAGGATCTTGGAGCGGTTCGCGGTTCCGTTCGAGGGCTGGCCGTCGACGAGCACGGGGTCGCCACCCGCGGAGTGGGCGAGTGTCTTGTGCGGAAGCAACGCCGCCATGCCGAGCTGAGTGTAGCCGTGCGTGAAGTACGCGCGCCTCGATCAAGTCCCAGTCGGAACCGAACGCGCGAGCGAGGGAGCGGAGCTGGTCGGACTTGATACCGACGCCGAGCGCGAAGAGCACCGCTGCAGACATCTCGGCATCGTCGAGCAGCGCTCGGTAGTCCGAACGCCACCGTGCCTCGGCGGAGACCGACGAGGCGACCTCGTCGAGCACCTGCACCAGCGGCGGAAGCCCGGACTGGATCGGGTAGGTCGTCAGCACGCGCAGGGCGAAGGCATGCAGGGTGCCGAAGGCCGCCGAGTCCAGATCGTCGAGCGCAGCGTCGACGAGCGCGACGTGATCGCCCACCGCGCTGCGACGCGAACGCTCGAGCGATGTCCGAAGGCGGTCGCGCAGTTCCGCGCCCGCCTTCTCAGTGAAAGTCACCGCAGCGATCGACGACAACGGGATGCGATCGTGCAGCACGAGTCTCGAGATCCGGTCGACGAGCGCCTTGGTCTTGCCTGCCCCCGCCCCCGCCTCCACGAACAGGGTCCGGTCGGTCGCGGTCGCGATCAGGTCGCGGGCAGCTTGATCGACCGGGAGTCGCTCATCCATCAGCTCGCTCCGTCTCGGACTCGGGGGCCGGATCCAGCAGTGCACGCAATGACGCGTAGGCCGGGTCAGCGCGCTTTCGTTCGTACCGAGCCCTCACTTCGCCGTGACCGAGCCCATCGGGATTGCAGTACTCGCACTGAACCCACATGTGATCGGCCTCCTCCGGAGCCTTGGGCGGGAAGATTCCGGAGGCGATTCCGTCACTCAGCGCGCCGATAGCCGCGGAGTACCGCGCACGAAGATCGTCGTCGAGCTCGATCCGGATGCGCTTGTCGTCATCGCGGACGAACCAGTACATGGCTTCCACGTCATCGGTGGGGTAGACCTCGGCGGCTGCGCGAGCATAGATCGGCAACTGCAGTTTCGTGCCCGCCGCGATCGCATCCTTGTTGATCGGGTCGAAGCTGCGAGATCTTCCGGTCTTGATGTCGATCACTAGCAGCCGCCCTCCGCGGGTCTGTTCGATCAGATCAATGCTTCCCCGCATCTCCACCGATCGATCGATCGCGGTAGGCACCTGCACCTGATCGAAATGCAATTCCGTGCCGATCACGCGAGCGTCGTTCTGCGCGCGGTAGAGGTCATCTCGATCGAGCATGCGATCGAGATCTGCGAGAAGCTCCTGACGAGCGCGCTCCCAGAGCAGCGGATGCCCGGTCAGCCCCGTCGCCTCCAACTGATCGCCGATCTCGACGGCGATCTCCCGAAGTCGTTGTCTCTGCCGCGGGGTCCACGCTTCGCCGTAATCCGGCAGCGCCTCCGCGTTCTCACTCACCAGACGGTCCAGCGCGCCGTGAATCAGATTTCCGACGTCGACGGGACGAATCGTGACGATCTCTTCCGGGTCTTCGACCCGCCGGACGCCCAGCAGTCGCTCGACGAAGTAACCGTGCGGGCAGATGGCATATCGCTCGAGCGTGGTCGGTGCGACGGACTCGGTCCCGATCGCCTGGAAGTCCGGCAGGCCTTCGACGTCGGCGACCAACCCGTCGAATCGGGTGAAGCGCTCGGACGATCGCTCCCGATGGAGCTCGACTGCAGCGCTCACAACCTCGTCGTCAGGCGGCGTGCCGGCCGCAGCCGATCGAAGCCGCCATTCGTGAGCACTCGCGGGCAGAGCTGCGGTGCTGCTCGACGACCAGTACGAAGCCGACGACACGATGCTCGTCGACGAGGCTTGTTCCCAGTCCGTTGCCACAAGATCGGGGTCGCCGCTCAGCTGGCGCAGCGTCGGCATCATCCATCGACTCGGCAGGCGCGGCGTGCTTCGTCTCAGGTCGCCGCGGGCGAACGACAAGGTGACCTGCGCTCCCGAGGACGTGACCGCGGCGAGGTCACGTCGCATCCGGTCGATGCGCTCGCGAGGCCGAGGCAGGGATGGGGCGACGTCACGGATCCGGTCCGGGATCAACGGGTCGGCAGTGAGTCGTCCTGGATACAGGTCGTCCGAAAGGCCCAGCACGAAGATCCGGTCGAGATCGAGACCGACGGCATCCGAGATCGGACCGACCACGACCCCCTCGCCGAACCGCCCCGCCCGCGGCGTGATCGCATCGAGTTCGCTGGTGACCACCGAGATCAACTGCTCGATGCTCGCCTCGGGCACCACGTCCCCGAGCTCGCTGAGTCGTTCCAGCGCGAAGAAGAGCGACGTCGCGGCGGCTCGCTCCTCGGCTGCGAGTGATGCTGCGCTGGTGGGATTCCCGAAGAAGCTCGTGAACAGTTCGGTCGACCAGTCGCTGACGAGGCGCCAGTCTCGCAGCTCACGACCGTGCTGCAGGCGCGTGCGCAACATGGCGACGAACTCGCCGAGCTTCTCGGCGTCGTCAGCGACCCCTTCGTGCCACTCAGCACGCGCCGCTTCGTCGCGCTCGAGCGCGACGTCACGCTGCTTCAGACGCGATTCGCGCAGCGCGGCGAGACGATCCGACCAGTCGGAATCGGAGACGACGCCGGCTTCCCGTGCGAGGCGATCCCACCGCGCCACGGGGATGTCGAGGTGGCCGTGGCGAGTCGTCGCCCGGCTGAGGAACGCGAAGAGCGGAGCGCGATCGATGCCGCTCACCGCGAGTGCGAGCAGCCTCATGAAGGCGTCGGGGATGGCGCGCTCACGCACGGAGCGGATCCCGCGTCCGGCCACCTGGATGCCGGCGGCGGCAAGGTGCTCCTGCAGCAGACGGCCGTAGGGGGCCGCCGCCGAGTACACGACGCCGACGCGGTGCGCAGGATGAGCGCGAACCGCCTCGACGACCTCGCGGACGATGCACCGCACTTCATCGTCGGCATCGGAAGCGTGGAACACCGAGACATCGGCGATCATGTCTGCTTGCACAGCCGACTGGTCCGAGCTCGCAGAGGTGAGGTCGGGGTCGACGATTTCGTCGTCGGCGGCGCCGATGAGCAGCACGGTGCCGTCACGCATCATCAACTGGTCGACCAGGGCGCGCTCGGTTGCCGTGAGAAGGCGCGGGAGGAAGATCACGACGGGGCCGAGAGCGAACGCCGCGATCTGAGACGAGGCGGCGCGAATGAGGTCGACTTCGCGATACCAGCTCCCCGCGAGACGATCGAAGCTCTGTCGATGCAGGCGTACGACCTCTCCGATCAGGCCGGCGGTCTGCGAGAGCTCGGCCAGCTCCTCGTCGGTGAGTTCATCCAACTCCACGCTCGCCCGCATCAGCGCCTCCACCGTCGCTGGATGGTCGGCAACCTGCTCGAATCCGCCAGGTTCCGCATCCACCGTGGCGCGCATCGCCGCGGCGCGGATCGTTCGCGTTGCCGGCCGGAGTCTGCTCATGTCCGCCAGCGCGATTCTCTCGGCGAGCCGCCGAATCGTGGTCACCTCGACGGCCGCGACTCCCGGACGACCGCCGACGCCCGCGGCCAACGACCGGCGCAGACTGATCCCGACCAGATTGTTCGGCACGACGACCGTCACGGGGGCGAGCGGGTCGCCGTTCTTCAGCGTTCCGACGACCTCGCGGACTCGCTCGTATGCTCTCTTGCCGTACCCGACGATCTCGCGCTGAGCGTTCACAGGGCTTCCTGCCGTCGTTGCGCAGGACTCGTCCAGATGTCGAGCCGGCGTCGGGCTTCGGCGAAGACGGCCTCGGCATCTCCGAACGCGCGGAGCTTTCGCCCCTGAGCACTGAATCCCCCGTCGTACCCGAGCTGATCGGGGTCAGATTGCGAGGGGCGCGGGGCTTCGCTCGTGAGGTCGTCCCAGGTGACAAGGTCGCAGATGAATGTTCGACGCATCTCGCTCACGGCCACGACGAGGATGCCGTCTTGCCCGCACCGATATCCGGTCTCGATCACGTACTCGTGCAACGAGCGCACTCGAGTGGTCAGCTCGTTCCACGACGCTGCGGTGTCCTCTCGCGATGTGAGCGCGCCGCCTCCGCCTACTTGGAATTGCATCGCAAACCCATCGGTGACCAGCTGATACGAGTAGGCAGAGGAATTGACGCCGTGGCCAGCGTGGCCGAACCGAAGACGCGGCGCCCAGTCTCCGCGAGCGATCTCGTTCAGCATCGGTCGGAACAAGTACATGTCGCCCGGCACGTAGGGGCGGTGCACGCTCCCCCAGGAGTTGTCGCCCATCTCGATGAGCTCGGGGGCCGATGCTTCCGGGATGTACGGGAATCCGATGCCAGAGGCCTCGCAGAAGTCGATGAGCGACTCGGCCAGCTCGAGATCGTCGAGCGTCGGGAGCGTCTGAAGACCGCGACGAACGATCGGCATCGAGCGCTGCAGCAGCTCGATTTGCCAATCGAGTCGGGCCTCCTCGGGAGTCTGTTCGTCTTCGTCCTCGCCGTCGCTGGCGTAGTTCACCGGCAAGATGTGGTCGTTCATGAGACTCCTTCGACGCCGCCGGTTCGAGCATGCCATCCGCGGGCGGTCGCCGCCGTCTTGTCACTCGGCTTGCCGCCCGTGTCGAGCCCGCGCAGGTGCGCCGCGAACTCGCGGTTCACCCATGTGCGCGGCAACGCCGCCGAGACCTCGTCGAGCGCCTGCGCCGCCGGCACGCCGAGATGTCGCGCGGCATAGACGGCGGCGACCGTCGGCGTACGGCTCGCGCCCTCGAAACAGTGGATGACGACGCGCTTCCCCTCGGCACGCAGCGCCGCCACGGTGTTCGCCGCATCGTCGAGGGTGACCGCGAGGTTCGCGTTCGCACCGGGACGATCGACCAGCCAGAACTCGACGGTCTCGAGCGCCGTCTGCGCGCGACCGGTGCGACAGAGCGAGACGACGGCATCCACCTGAGCGGGCAGTCGATCGAGACCGGCTAGCGACGCGAGCCAGACACCCGAGTCGTGCGGATGCCGCACCAGCGTGTCGACCGAGCTCGGCGCGAAGCGCGGAGCGCTCGGCCAGCCGTCGGCGTCCGGTCGACCGCCGCGCGTCGCGAGCACCGCCATCTCGAGCAGGTCACGCGAGCTCGAGGCGGCGCCGTCACGCGACGGCCAGCCGTGCAACTGACGGCGCCACCGCGCCGGAAGCGCCGAGACCCCGTGAGCCGCGCCGACGAGGCCGCCGACGATCGCCGCCACCGTGTCGGTGTCGTGACCCGACCGCACCGCGCGCTCGATCGCATCCACCGGGCCGTCCGACCGCGAGATCGCCGACCAGGCCGAGATCATCGCGTCGACGACCCACCCGTTGTTCGCCACCTCGTGCGGCTCCACCTCCTCGGCCCGATCGAGAGCCTCGTGCCAGAGCTGCTGACGCTCCGTCGGCAGCCAGCGGATCTGCGTCCGAACATCGATCGTGCCGCTGCGGACCGCCTCGCGCAACGCGAGCGACCAGATAACACAGGCGTCGCCGGCGCGGTCGTCCCAGTGCGTGAGCTCACTCACGCGGCGTGCGGCGCCGGCGAGCGCCTCCTCGTCACCGTCGGCGAGATAGGCGAGCGCGAGGGGCGCGGTGCGCATCAGCGAGCCGTTGCCGGCCGATCTCCCCGTGCGGCGGTGAAGAGCTTCGGACGCCGCTCGCGCCCGCGCCTCGGTCGGCTCGTCGGCGGCGGCGCGCAGCACCGACGAGATCTGGATGCCGACATCCTTCGCGACGCGCATCCACTCGACCCAGCGGATCACGAGCCGGTCGAGCACCTCCTGCTCGTCGAATCGCGCACCCGCCGCCGCCAGCTCGGCGATCGCGAACGCCATCGCCGTGTCGTCGGTCCACTCCCCCGGCTCCCACTGACGACCTCCCATCACCAGCGGCGCGTCGGCGGGCAGGGGCGGCCCGAACCCGTAGCCGGCGCCGAGCGCATCGCCGCAGGCGAGCCCGATGAGGCTGCCGACCGCCCGGTCGGCCAGTCGCGCGCTCATCGCTCCTCCTCAGCGGTCGAGCCGGCCGCCTCGGCAGCATCGTCAGCCTCGACCGAATCGCGCGACGCGTCGGGGCTGCCGCTTGGCCCCGCGACCAGATCGATCTCGCCCGGCCACGTCGAGAGCACGAGCTCCGACGGGTCGTCGAACGTCAGCGGCAGCGTCGAGAGCATCGCCGCGAATCGCGAAGCGTCGACTTGCGTGGTCCAGGTGTCGTCGCGGTCGTCGATCTCCGTCCACGACCAGATCGACCGCTGCCAGCCGACTTCGCGTCCGCGCCACTGCAGCGTCTCCTCATTAGCGGCACCGGCGGCGTGCGCGAAGGCTCCGAGAAAGTAGCCCGCCGTGCCCGAGTACTGGATCTTGTATTCGATCGTCATGATCAGACCTCCTGAAGAAGGGGATGGGTGAGGTTCCAGGCCGCGACGTGCACGATCGACGGCTCTACCGCGCGGTCGAATCCGCCACCGGTGAGGCGAATGCCCGCGAGCGAGACACCGGCCGACGCACCGCGAAGAGCACGGGCGATGCCAGCTCCCTCACCGTCGAGTAGCACGGTGTGCTCGAGCTGTGCGGCGAACGCTCGGGCTCGCGCTCCGGTCGTCGCGACGGGCGGCGCGAGCAGCGCATCCAACTCGGCGGCATCGACGATGCTCTGCCAGCGCGCCGCGAGCCCGGTCGGGCTGCCGAAGATCTCGGCGCCGACGATCTGCCCGCCGATGCCGACGATGACGCCGCGCTGGCCGGTCAGGCGCGGGATCGGCGACCGGCGCATGCGATCGACTCGCTCGAGGTGAACCGCGAGTGTGCCGGTATCGCTGCCTCCGAGACGCTCGTCGAACTGCCGAATGCGACGCCACACCCGATCCTGCGACGCTGCATCACCCGGCGACCGCCGCGCCGACGCAGCGCGCACGCTCGGTGAGGTGCGTCGCCCATCCACGGCGTGAGCGGCGCTGCCGGCCCATCGCCCCTGCTCGACGCAGCGCGCCTCGACCGTTCCGCGCCCCTCGGGCGCCAGCAGCAGGCTGGCTGCGACCATGCGGTCCTGCAGGCCACCCGTCAGCAGGTCGCCCTCGAGCACCGCGTGCGGACTCGACGACCGGGTCGCGACACCCAGCTCCGAAACCGACGCCCCCGTGTCGAGTTCGTTGACCGTGAGCCCGTTCGGGCTCCACTCAACCCCCGACGTGCGGGGGCCTTCGACCCAGACGGGAAATACCGTGAGCGAACCGCGCCGGTGCCCCTGCCCGACGTGGAGTCGCGGCATCCGCTTCTTTGTCATGTCGACCATGTCGACCTCCTGTCCGGGCCTTGGAGGCCCCTTCTCTTTTTGCGCTCAGCTGCGCAAATACAGAGTGACATCCACCACCGACATTTAGCGCAGCAATGCGTAAACTCAACCAGTGACCTACCGCGACTCACACGGAAGAACCCTGCAGGACTACCCCCGGCCGTCCGTGGCGGTCGACACCGCAGTGCTGTCGGTTCTCCCCGACGGCCGCCTCGCCGTGCTCCTGGCGAACGACGGCGACGACGCACGGCTGCCCGGCACGTTCGTCCATCCCGGTGAGACCCTCGCGCGCGCCGCACTCCGGGCCCTGCGTGACAAGACCGGCGTCGACGGCCGCGAGCCCCGGCAGCTGCACGTCTTCGACGCTCCCGATCGCGACCCTCGAGGCTGGGTCCTGTCCGTCGCCCACCTGGATGCGGTTCCGTATCGAGCGCTGGACTTCGACGCCGGGCGCGCCGAGCTCCGCCCCGTCGACGAGGTGCGCGGACTGCTCTACGGCCACGACGAGATCGTGAGGATGGCCGTCGAGCGACTGCGCGACGACTACGCGGCCTCCCCCGACCCGGCCCAGCTGATGCCGGGCACCTTCACCCTGCGCTCACTCCAGAACCTGCACGAGAGCGTGCTCGGCATCGACCTGCCGCGCGACACGTTCCGCCGCACGATGGAGCCCCAGCTCAGCACGACGGGCGGCATCGAGCGCGGCGGCGTCGGCAAACCCGCCCGCACCTTCCGAACACGCTGACCCCGGCGCTGGTCCAGCACCGGGGTCAGCGCCGACTTCGCTCAGTTCACTCGCCGAACGGCGCGAGCGCTCGACGTAGCGCCGACGCCAGCTCCGACTCCCCCGTCACGCTCGCGCGCACACGGCGCACAAGATCGGCCATGTCGCGCTCGTCAGCGCTCAGGCTGGATGCGAAGGCTGGCGACAGCAGATAGCTGTACTCCTCGCTCGCCATCGCGAGCACCGCATCCAGGAAGATCTCGAGCCGTCGACCCGCCCGAGGGATCGCACCGCCAGCAGGGTCGCCGACATCTCCCGCGTCGGGATCCGCGAAGTCGACGAACGCCAGCTGATCACCCCAGACATCCGTCGCAAGGGGATCGGTGCGCAGCGTCAGCACCGTGCCGGGAACGGCGCCGCCGATCGCCCGGCGCACATCGTGAACGATCTCGTAGAAGTGATCATCGCGCAGACCGAATCCGACGAAGAGCAGGTGCCGGGTCATCAGGGTCGCCTTCACCAAGGCGCTGAGCGCCGCCCGCTCGGTGTTGAAGCCGAGGTAGTCATCGCGGGTCAGGACGATCGACGGCGGGTCGTCGACGGAGCCGTGCATCTTCAGCAGCCAGCGCGGGAACGCCCCATGATCGTCGCCGGGGATCACACGCCGTGGGCTCTGCTGATCTGCCGCCGCGATCTCGAAGAGCCTGTCGTAGTTCAGCGTCACCGCCTGCTCAGATCCCAATGCCGACAACATCGGCGGCAGCAGCCCGTAGCGGGGCATGTCCACGGCGCGCGCGATCGCTTCGGCGAAGGCGCCGGGCTTCTCCCGCTCGTATCGCAACCTCAGCCACGCGGCCTGATCGAGTGTGTCCCGCTCCGGGTCGAGCAGGTGGATGCGCTCGGTCGGCGACAGCTGGATGCCGTCGGAGAGCCGCTCGATGAGCTGGTTCCAGGTGGGCGCGCCGGCCCCGACGCTGATCCCCGCACCCATGAACGGCACCAGCTGGTTCGAACGAGCCAGCGCCGCGAGCCGGTCAACCTCGTGCCGATCGATCTGCGCCCAGGGCCAGCTGGCCGCGTCCGACTCACGGCGCAACCGCTGCATCAGTGCGTACGCGCCGGCGTCGCGGAGCACGAAAGCGATGTCCACCTCATGCAGGGCCGCGAGCTCGCGGCTCTCGTCGAGCAGCGCGCGCAGGATCTGCCCGGTGCTCAGCCGGCCGCCGCCGTTGCGCGTGCCGAAGGCCGGGAGCGCGATCAGGGGGCGCGGGCGCGACGTCGTCCTGACCTGAGCGACCGCTGCCCGTACGAACTCGCGGAATGCCGGGAGGAGGTCGCTCGGATCCGCGAAGCCCTGCGCCGGCACGGCCGTGGCGATCGCGACCGGTCCGCCGCCGAGAGTCGAGGGCATCGCGACGGCGAGCACATCTCGAGAGCGGAACCGCGCGGTCGAGGGATGCACTGCATCCTCGCCCCACTGCGGAATCGCATCGATCCACCCCGGGTGCATCGCGAATCGCCAATCGGTGGGCAGCATCCACGCATCGCACTCGAGGTGGGTGATGTCACCCCGGATGACGAAGACGTGCGGGGCGTCGAGGTCGGCCATGGAGCGATCCTCGCATCGCAGCGTGAGCCGCGGAGCCGCGGGCCCCCGATCTGGGTATCGCCGACGAGGGAACCTCACGCGACGATCGAAGCATCATGAACTCTGGCGGGTGGATAGCGACGGTGGCGATCGTCGCCGTCGTGATCGGCGTCGCCGTCGCCCAGCGCGAGGCGAACACGGCGTCGCAGCGGTCGGCCGAGACGGTCTCCTGCGATGAGGTGCTCGAGTCGGTCGTCGCTCTGGAGCGCGCCGGGCGCACGAGCGGCGCGATCGACGAGCAGATCCAGTGGCTGTCCGACAACTGCAAGACCGAGTTCGGGATCGCGACCGGCTACTTCTCGGGAAAGTCGGGAGTGTCGCAGTTCGGCGCGCAGAGTTGCGCTGACCTCGAAGGGCGGATTCCCGCCGAGTCGATCACTCTTCTGCGCGAGGACGCGGCGTGCACGGACACCCCAGTCCCGGCCTGGTCGCCGCCCGCGACACCCGTCACCACGGCGCAGCCGGGCGGAGGCATCCCCTGGAACGAGGCGAAGAACCACGTCGGCTCGACACAGCGAGTCTGTGGCCCGCTCGCCGGCGGCGGCAACTCCGACGACGACGTGTTCCTCAATCTCGGGCTCGACTATCCCGATCCCGACCGCTTCCAGATCGTCGTCTGGGACATCGGATCGCTGGAGTCGATCGGCGGCGGATCGATGATCTGCATCGAGGGACCGATCACGAGCTATCAAGGCGTGGCGCAGATCGAGATCTACGACCCCTCGCGCATCGAGATCTACTCCTGACTCGCGGCGACGAACCGCGGGTCACGCCGATAGTCGTCGAGGCGCAAGCCGAGCGCGGCAGCGACCTGGCCCGGCGCATCGTCGCCGATGAGCAACCGCAGACGCTCGTCGGCGGAATCGGCCACGTGCTCGAGGATCGCATCGGCGGCGTCCGCGGTCGGCGTGCCGCCACCGGTCGCCTCACCCTCGACGGGCCATGGCACCTCCACCGAACCGAACAGCCGCTCGCGCAGTCCGTCGTAGGCGGCGTTCGGCTCGGCGAAGCGCATGCTCGACGTCGCCCACGCGGTATCGAGCCCGCCGGGCTCGACGATCGTCACGCGGATGCCGAACTCGGCCACCTCACCGGCGAGCGCCTCGCTGAATCCCTCGAGCGCCCACTTCGCCGCGTTGTAGACGCCGAGCGTCGGCATCGTGCCGACAGCCCCGACAGTCGAGATCTGCACGACGTGCCCCGAGCGCTGCTCGCGCATCGCCTCGACCGCCGCCTGGGTCAGCCAGAGCGCGCCGAGCAGGTCGGTGTCGATCAGCTCGCGCACATCGCTCTCCGACGCCTCCTCGATCGCGCCGATCAGCCCGTATCCGGCGTTGTTGACGAGCACGTCGAGGCGTCCGGTCAGCGCGAGCGCCGCCGCGATCGCCTCGCGGCAGGCCGCGCGATCGCGCACGTCGAGCGTGAGCACCGTGAGACGTGGATGCTCGGGCAGATCATGTGCGGAGCGCGTCGTCGCGACGACCCGGTGCCCGGCGTCGAGCGCCGCCTCGGTGATGGCGCGCCCGAGCCCGCGGCCGGCTCCGGTGATGAACCAGGTGCTGGTCTGGTCGGTCATCCGTCCACGCTAGGCGAGCAGCGCGATCCCGTCACCCGGAGGCTCAGTTGCTCGCCGCGGCCGCCGCATCCAGGTCGGCGACGATGATCTTCTGCATCTTGAACATGGCCGCCTGCACCCGCCCGGCCAGCGCGCGGTCGGAGTCGGCCTGGTACCTCATGAGCGCCTCGGGGATGATCTGCCACGACAGTCCGAAGCGGTCCTTGAGCCAGCCGCACTGCGACTCCTGCCCGCCGTCGGCGGTCAGCGCATCCCAGTAGTAGTCGACCTCCTGCTGCGTCTCGACCGAGACGAAGAAGCTGAAGGATTCGTTCTTCGTGAAGTGCGGGCCGCCGTTGAGCGCCATGACGGTCTGTCCGGCGATGCGGAAGCTCGCGTAGAACAACGCGCCGTCGGGGGTGCGGTTCTCCTCGATCACGGATGCGTCGGGGAAGAGGCCCAGATAGAGCTGGATGGCCTGCTCGGCGTCGTCGTCGAACCAGATGAACGGGGTGACGGAGGTCATGTGGACAGTGTCCACCCGTTGTCGAGCCCGGGACAACCCCGCTCCGCTTCGTGAATCGCTCATCTTTCGCGAGGCGCTCTCGCATGGCTCGCAGATGCGGTGATCACGGTCCGCGCGCGGCGCACCGACCAGCTGAGCTCCGGCGTCATGCTCGTGAAGCTCGCCGCGATCCCGTTCGACCTCGGTGTACGGCCAGGCTCGCCGCAGCCGTCACCTCGCAGCCGCGCCGCCGGGTCGCATCGTCGTCAGCGGAGCCTCAGCCGACCGCAGGCATGCCCGCCCCGTCGCCGCCCGCGTCGTGACGTCCGTTCGGCACGTCAGCGCCGCGGTCGACCGCGATCTCGACGCGCCGGGCGTCGGAAGCCGTGACGGCATAGGTCGCCCCGCTCAGCCACACCGATGACGACACGCGACGCGTCGCCGAATCGCCGACCCACAGCTCGATCTCGCCGGCCTCGACGACCCGTCTCATCGAGCGGTCGGTGAAGGCCAGCCGCGACGGCACGACGGTGAACCGCACCTCCGCCGCCTCGCCGGCGTCGAGCGGCACCCGCGCGTAGGCGACGAGCTGCGCCACCGGGCGGGTCGCGCTCGCGACGGTGTCTCGCGCATAGAGCTGCACGATCTCGTCGGTCGCTCGGTGACCGATGTTGCGAAGGCGCACGACCGCGTCGAACGGCTCGCCCGCAGGGATCGGAGCCGGCGGGACCGCGAGAGCGTCGTAGGCGATGTCGGTGTAGCCCAGCCCGAAGCCGAACGGCCGCACCGGGGTGCTGTCGGCGCTCGTGATCTCCGAGACACCGCCCAGGATCGGCTGCAGGTAGGAGAACGGCTGCGCTCCGGCCGATCGGGGAAGAGATATGGGCAGCCGACCCGACGGCGCGATGTCCCCGGCCATCAGTCGGGCGATCGCCGTCGCGCCCTCCTCGCCGGGGAAGAACGACTGCAGAACGGCAGCCGGCGCGGTGGGCCCATCCAGAGCCCAGCCGACAGCGTAGGGACGACCCGACAGGATCACCAGGATCACCGGCGTGCCCGTCGCGACGACGGCTTCGACCAGCTCTCGCTGCACCCCCGGAAGCTCGAGCGATTCGACGTCGTTGCCCTCGCCGACCGTCCCGCGGCCGAAGAGGCCGGCCTGGTCGCCGACCGCGACGATCGCCACGTCGGCCGCCCGCGCGGCGTCGACCGCCGCCGAGATGCCCGAGCGGTCGTCGCCCTCGACCTCGGCGCCGATGGCATGATGCACGATCGCCGTGGGCCAGCGTCGCCGCACCGCCTCGAGAATCGACGGCACCTCGATGCCGTCCGGCGTCTCAGGATGATGCGCCAGCACATGGTTGATGAACGAATAGCAGCCCATGAGCGACGACGACGACGCGGAGTTCGCCCCGATCACGGCCACGCGACTCGGGGCGGGGTCGGCGAGCGGCAGGATCCCGTCGTTCGAGAGCAGAACCGCCGATCGCTCCGCGAGCCGCCGGGCCAGGTCACGATGCGCAGGCGTATCGAGATCGATCGCGGTCGGCGGCTCACTGGCATCGTCATCCAGCAGCCCCAGCTGCTCCTTCTGCATGAGCACCCGCACGACGGCGCGATCGACCAGCTCGATCGGCGTCGCGCCCGAGCGCACGCGTTCGGCGAGCGGCGCGAGGTACGCGTCGCCGGTGGGCAGCTCGACGTCGATGCCCGCGGCGAGAGCGAGCTGCGCCGCCTCGCCCGCATCGGCGGCGACAGCGTGCATGGTCTCGAGGAAGGCGACCGAGAAGTAGTCGGAGACGACGACGCCGTCGAAACCCCAGTCATCGCGCAGCAGACCGGTCAGAAGCTCCGGTGCCGACCCCACCGGGATGCCGTCGATCTCGGCGTAGGAGTTCATGACCGACCGCACTCCGCCGTCGCGCACCGCCATCTCGAACGGCGGCAGGAACACGTCGCTCAGCTCACGCCGGCCGAGGTGCACGGGCGCGTGATTGCGTCCCGACTGCGATGCGGAGTATCCGACGAAGTGCTTGAGCGTCGCGTGCACGCCCGCCGACTGCATCCCCTCGACATAGGCGGTGCCGATCGTGCCGACCACGTAGGGGTCTTCGGAGATGCACTCGTCGACGCGACCCCAACGCGGGTCGCGGATCACGTCGAGCACCGGGGCCAGTCCCTGATGGATGCCGAGCTGACGCATCGACGCCCCGATCAGGCGCCCCATCTCCCGCACCGTCTCGGGGTCGAAGGCGGCTCCCCACGCGAGCGGCGTCGGGAACGTCGCCGCCTTCCATGCCGCGAGCCCGGTCAGGCACTCCTCGTGCACGAGCGCCGCGATGCCGAGCCGCGTCTGCGTGCGCAGCCGCGTCTGCTCCGCCCAGAGCCACCGGGCGCGCTCGACCGGATCGACCGGGCGCGTGCCGTAGACACGGGTCAGATGCCCCAGCCCGTGTCGTGTGGCCTCGGAATAACTCTGGCTGCTCGCCATCTCGCCCGCCATCGGCGCCACGATCTCATCGCCCTGGTCGACCCAGTAGCCCACCAGCTGCGCCAGCTTCTCGTCGAGCGACATCTCGGCGAGCAGGGCGGCGACCCGGTCGGAGACCGCCGGACCGCGACCGGCTCGGTCGTCGTGCTCGCGGTCGTCGATCGCGGGATGTTCGAGTGTCACGAGTGGGTCAACCTTTCACGGCGCCGGTGAGACCGCCGACGATGCGTCGTTCGAAGACGCTGAAGAAGATCAGCGCCGGGATCATCGAGAGCGACGTGAATGCCAGCACGCGGGCGGTGTCGACGGAGTACTGCGACGAGAACGCCTGCGTGCCGAGAGGGAGTGTGAACGAGGCCGGATCGTTGAGGATGAACAGCGGCAGCATGTACGAGTTCCAGCTCGCGATGAACGCGAGGATGCCGACGGTGATCACGCCGGGAACCGCCAGAGGGATGACCATGCGCCAGAAGAACTGCAGCCGGCCCGCGCCGTCGATGGCGGCGGCCTCCTGCAGCTCGTTCGGGATCGCGGCGAGGAACGGCACGAGGATCACGATCGTCACCGGCAGGGCGAACGCGATCTGCGGAACGACCACGCCGGCGAGACCGTTCGTCAGGCCCAGGTCGCGCACGAGGATGTAGAGCGGGGTGATCGCGACGGTCATCGGGAACATGAGCCCTGCGGTGAACAGCGCGTAGATCGCGCCTCGGCCGCGGAACCGGTAGCGCGCCAGCGCGAACGCGGCCATGAGCCCCAGCGCCACGACGACCACGGTCGTCGCGATCGCGGCGATGGCCGAGTTGACGACCTGACCCCAGAACACGCCGCTGCCGAGCACATCGAGGTAGTTGCTCCAGTTCGCCGAGGCCGGGAGCCCTGCCGGGTCGGTTGTCAGCTCGGCGTTCGTGCGCAGCCCTCCGGTGATCAGGTAGACCACGGGGGCCAGGATCACGGCGATCAGCACCAGGGCGATGAAGTAGACGATCAGCGTCGAGCCGCGCGACTGGCCGGGTGCCGGTCGCCGACGTGCCCGCGGTGCGGCGAAGGCGGTCATCGTGCGCCTCCGGTGATGGCGCCCGCGGTGTCCCTGCGCAGCACGAAGCGCTGATAGAGCAGGGCGATCACGAGCGAGATCAGGAACATGATCACGGCGACGGCGCTGCCGTATCCGTAGCTGCCGGCGTTGCGCCCGTTGGCGACCATGTAGGTCGCCATCGTCGAGGTGCCGGCCGTCGACGAGACGTACTGGCCCCAGATGATCCACACCAGGTCGAAGAGCTGCAACGAGCCGATGATCGAGAGGAACGCCCAGATGCGGATCGTGGGCCCCATCAGCGGGAGCGTGATCCGGCGCTGGATCTGCCAGTAGCTCGCCCCGTCGATCGCGGCGGCCTCGGCCAGTTCGTCGGGGATGCCCTGCAGTCCGGCGAGGAACAGGATGACGGCGAACCCGACGTACTTCCAGGTGATGATCGCCATCAGTGTCCAGATCGCCAGGTTCGGATCGGAGATCCAGTCGGCGGAGAGCGCTCCGAGACCGAGGTTCTCGAGCAGGCCGTTGACGGCGCCGTTGGTCTGCAGCATGAGCCCCCAGCCGAGGCCGACGACGACCTCGGAGATGACGTAGGGCACGAAGATCAGCACGCGGATCACCGACTGGAATCGCAGCTTGCGATTCAGCAGCAGCGCCAGTCCGAGCGCGATGGGCCCCTGCAGAACGAGCGACATGACCACGATGACGGCGTTGTGCCCGAGCGCCTCGCGGAAGTCGGGGTCGCCGAGGATCGTGAGATAGTTGCGCACGCCTACGAACTCGGTCGGCACGCCGTAGCCCGACCAGCTGAAGAAGCCGTAGTACGCCGCCATCACGACCGGCAGGATCACGAAAGCGACGAACACGATCAGCGCCGGGCCGATCAGCAGAGCGAGTTCGCCGAACGGCACCCGCTCGCCCGAGGCGCGCCCCCGCCGCCGCGCGCGAGCGCGGTCGGCGGGGACGCGACGGCCGTCGGCGTCATCGGGGGCGGGTGCTGGGATGCCGCCCCGCGACTCGTCGGCCGGCACCGGTCTCACCGACGAGAGGTGCTGAGACACCGTGGCCACGGCGGCCGCCTCAGGACTTCGCAGCCGCGGCGTTCACCGCGTCGACGATGTCCTTCGCCGAGCCCTTGCCGGCGAAGAGATCGACCACGGCCACGTTGAGGGCGTTGCCGACATTCTGGCCATAGAGCGTGTCGAGCCACAGCACGACGTAGGGCGCGTCGTTGTAGGCGGCGAGCACATCCTGCAGCGCCGGGTCGGTCACGACCGACTGGGCCTCGGTCGAGGCGGGCAGGGTCTGGAAGGCCTGCGCGTACGCTTCCTGGTTCTTCTTGGTCACCATGAAGTTCAGGAAGTCCACGCACACGGCGGGAGCTTTCTGCGAGCAGCTGAAGCCGTCGACTCCGCCCATCATCGCCCCCGGCTCGCCGTCGCCGTCAACTGCCGGGAACGGGAACCACTTGAGGTCGGCCAGGGGCTTCTGGTCGGGAGTGAGCGAGGCGATCACACCGGGATCCCAGGCTCCCATGAGCTCCATCGCCGCCTGGTGATTCGCCAGCAGGCCGGCCGACGACCCGGCGCCCTGCTGCGCCGTCGTCGTGAGGAAGCCGTCTTTGAACGGCGTCGAGTCGACGAACGACTTCAGATTCTTCGCGGCGGTCAGCCAGCAGTCGTCGTCGAACGACCGCGACGACGCGGCCTTGTCGAGCACCGCCTTCGAGCAGGCGCGCAACGCGAAGTTGTAGTACCAGTGCGCCGCGGGCCAGGCGTCCTTCGCCCCGACGGCGATCGGGTCGATGCCGGCCGCTCGCAGCTTGTCGTTCGCCGACTCGAGGTCGTCGATCGTCTTCGGCGTCTCGGTCACTCCCGCTTTCGCGAACAGATCGGACGAGTAGTAGACGCCCGACGGGAGAACCGACACCGGCATCCCGTAGTTCTTGCCGTCGATCTCGAAGGCGCTGAGGGAGTTGCCCACCGCCGCCTTCGCCTCGGCGGAGATGCCGTCGGTGATGTCCTTGACCTGCCCCGCCTTGACCACGTCGGCGAGCTTGCCGCCGCCGCGTGCCAGGAAGATGTCGGGCGCGTCGCCCGAGTTGAGAGCGGTCTGGAGCTTGCCGTCCATCTCCTCGTTCTGGATGGCCTGGATCTTGATCGTGACATCGGGGTGCGCCTTCTCGAACGCGGCCGCCGTGTCCTCCCAGTAGGCCTTGCCGTCGCCGGTCGTCGAGTTGTGCCAGAAGGTCAGCGTGGTCTTGCCGTCGGCGTCGCCGCCGGCGGCGCAGCCGCTGAGGACCAGCGCTCCGCCGGCCAGGATCGCGGCGCTCGTGAGCAGCTTTCTGCCGTTCATGTCTTTCCACCCTTTACTCATCATCGAGTGCGGTTCCCGCGCGGTGCGCGGGACCCGAACGGCTTCGCGGAGTGCGGCTCGTCCTGGCGGAACCAGGTCGGGTCGCGACGCCATTCGCGGCGAACGACGGTGTTCGTGCCGACGGGAACGGGCGAGCAGTTCGCGGTCAGTGTCACAACCCGGGCTGGGCGTGTCAAACGTTTTCGAAAACCTTTTCTTGCGGCTATGGTGTGCGACGTGAGCCCTCGCCCCACGATCCGCGATGTCGCCGTCGCCGCCGGCGTGTCCGTCGCGAGCGTGTCGAAAGCGGTGAACGGCCGCTACGGCGTCTCACCGGAGATGACCGAGCGGGTCATGGCCGCCGTGCGCGACCTGGGCTACGAGTCGAGCCTGGTCGCCAGCAGCATGCGCTCGCGCCGCACCGGCGTCATCGGGGTGCTGGTCGCCGATTTCGAGCCGTTCTCGGCCGAGATTTTGAAGGGCGTCGGCCGAGCCGTCAGCGGCACCGCCTACGACCTGCTCGCCTACAGCGGGTCGCACCAAGACGGCACCGGCTGGGAGCGCCGATCGATCAGCCGCCTCAGCGGAACGCTGATCGACGGGGCGATCATGGTCACCCCCACCACCCTCGCGGTCGAGGCCGGCATCCCCGTCGTCGCGGTCGACCCGCACGCGGGGCGCGCTGATCTGCCGACCGTCGAATCCGACAGCTTCGCCGGAGCGCAGCAGGCGGTGCGGCACCTCATCGACCTCGGCCATCGACGCATCGGATTCGTCGCCGGCCGCCCCGACCTCCGATCGGCCACAGCGCGCGAGCGCGGCTACCGTGCCGCCCTGGTCTCAGCGGGAATCTCCGTCGACCCGGCCCTCATCGCCGCCGGACAATACGAGGTCGCCGCCGCCCGGCGCGCCGCCGAGCACCTGCTCGACCTGCCGCATCCGCCGACGGCCGTGTTCGCCGCGAACGATCTGTCAGCGCTCGCCGTCGTGGCCGCCGCTCAGGGGCGCGGCGTGCGGGTGCCCGACGACCTCTCGATCATCGGCTTCGACGACATCCCCGAGGCGACCCGCGCGACTCCGCAGCTCACGACGGTGCGTCAGCCGATCCAGCAGCTCGGCGAAACGGCGACGCGGATGCTGCTCGCACTCATGAACGACGAGCAGCTGGACCAGACGCAGGTTCTGCTGCCGACCCGCCTGATCGCGCGCGACACGACCGCGGCGCCCGAGCGTGCTCGATCCGCGACCTGAGCCACCACCTGCCACCGAGAGGCCCGCGATGACGCGCACGCTCCGCAATCCCATCCTGCCCGGCAGTCACCCCGACCCGAGCATCTGCCGGCGAGGCGACACGTTCTACCTCGTCACCTCGACGTTCGAGCACCTTCCCGGCCTGCCGATCCATGCGTCGACCGACCTGCAGAACTGGTCCGCTCTCGGACACGCCATCCATCGGCCCGAGCAGCTCGACCTCGCCGGGCTCGATGGATCATCGGGTCTCTACGCGCCCACCATCCGCGTCGTCGGCGATCAGCTGGTCGTCGTCTGCACCGTCGTCGGTCCCGACGACGGGTCCTGGCCCGGGCGCACCGGCCACTTCCTCGTCACCGCCACGGATGCGAGCGGCCCCTGGTCCGACCCGATCTGGATCGACGACGTCGGCGGATTCGACCCCTCGCTCACGGTCGACGGCGACGACGTCTGGCTCTGCGGGACCCGTGTGGTCGCCGATGCCGACTGGCCAGGGCAGACCGAGGTCTGGCTCAGTCGCATCGACATCTCGACCGGCGCTCTTCTCGGCGAGCTGCTCGTCATCTGGCGCGGTGCCGACGCCCGCGCCGTCTGGGCCGAGGGTCCGCACATCGTCCCGCGCCCCGGCGGCGGATGGGTGCTGGTCTGCGCCGAGGGCGGCACCGACCTCGAGCATGCCGTCTGCGTCGCCTACGCCGACGCGATGGCGGGTCCCTGGCTCGGCGACCCCGGCAACCCGCGACTCAGCCATCGCGATCTCGGGCCGGATGCGGCCATCACCGCGGTCGGGCACGCCGACCTGGTCGACGACGCCCTCGGCCGAACCTGGGCGACGGTGCTCGCGCTCCATCCGGTCGACGGGCGGCGGGGCCTGCTCGGACGCCGCACGTCGCTGGTAGCGGTCGAGTGGCACGACCGACGACCCGTGTTCGCTCCGGGCACCGGACGCGTCGCAACCGAGTTGGTCATCCCCCACGACGTCACGTCTCGGTCGGCCACGGCGAGCCCGGCCACGACCGACGGGCTCGACGCCGCACCGCGCGGCCGCGGGGCCGCCGATGCGGACTGGGTCGGCGTCGGGCGCTTCCCCGCGGCGTTCGCCGAGTGGAGCGCAGGGTCGCGCGTGCAGCTCACGGCGGGCGACGATCCGAGCACACGAGGGACGATCTCGGCCCTGCTCACGCGACTGCCGGCGGAGCGAGCCGCGGTCCAGGCCACGGTCGAGCTGGCCGGACGGCGCGCCGACCTGCGCGGCGGCCTGCTGCTTCGTGTCTCCGAATCGAATCACCTCGAGTTGTCGGTCGACGTCGACGGCACCGTCATCGTGCGCATCGTGACCGACGGCGTCGTCCGTGAGCTCACGCGGTCGGCCACGGTCGCCGGGGCACCGGTCTCGCTCGGCGTGCGTGTCGTCGATCTCGTGGTCACCTGCGTCGCCGATGATCGCGAGATCTCTCGAGTCGACGTGGCGCGGATCGCCCCGGGGCCTCCGCGAGGGTTCATCGGCGCGTTCGTCGGCCCCGTCGTTGTCGGCGAGGGCTCAGCCGTTTTCAGCGACCTGTCGGTGACGGTCTGAACCGCCGTCGATCGGTGCCCCTGGAGGGACTCGAACCCCCAACCCTCTCCTTAGGACGGAGCTGCTCTTCCATTGAGCTACAGAGGCCGGTGGCTCGAGTCTATCGAGCCACCGGCCTCTGAATTCCGGGCGGGCGGATGGGTGACCGTCAGCCCAGATCGGCTTCCTTGTTCACGTTCACGAGCCACGCGATGCCGAACTTGTCGACGAGCATGCCGAACTCGCCGCCCCACGGCGCCGGGGCGAGCTCCTGCTGGATCGTCGCGCCCTCGCTGAGCTTCGCCCAGTAGCCGCGCAGCTCGTCGACCTCGTCGCCGCTCAGCGAGACGCTGAAGTTCGTGCCGGGCGCGAAGTCCATGTAGGCGGGGGTGTCGGAGCCCATCAGGGTGAAGCCCGACGGCGTCTCGAGCTGGGCGTGCATGACCTTGCCCATCTCCGCCTCCTCGATGCCCGGCATCTGGAAGTCGCCGAAGGTGTTGATGTTCAGCTCGCCGCCGAGCACCGACTGGTAGAACTCCATCGCCTCGCGCGCGTTGTCGCGGAAGTTCAGGTACGGGTTCAGGATGGCCACGATGCTCCCTCGATTCCGGCACCGCTCGGCGCCACTGAGGTCAGCATCCCACCGACCGCCGACGGGGAGAAGACCAGCAGATCAGGCGGGCGGCGCGTAGAGGAAGAGCGGCACCTCGCTGGGCTGCACCACGCGCTGCCCGTAGACGTGCTTGCCGCCCATGTTGTACTCCTCGAGCAGCACCGAGCCGTCGCCGAGGATGCCGCTGACATAGGCGACGTGGTTGTAGTTGAACCACGCCACGGCGCCGACCTCGGGGGTGTTGCCGGTGGCCCAGCCGTGGTTGATCCAGGCGGCCTTCCAGTTGCTCGCGTTGCCGCCGTTCGGCGTCAGCGTCGACCAGTCCCACTTGTACGGGGCGCTCGTCGTGCCGGCGTCGCGGTTCAGGCGCCAGGCGACGAAGTCGACGCACTCGCGGTAGTAGTAGCGCAGCGGCGACAGACCGCCGCCCTCGCTGCGCGTCAGGTCGGTCGCCCACGGGTAGTCGTCGCCGAGAGCCTTCGCACCCGAGTTCAGGTAGGCCTGCAGGTTCTTCTGACGCAGCGCGTTCGCGTAGAGGCCGCGGAGGTCGGCCGCGCTCGTCACGCCGTAGGCGTCGCGCGCGGTCGTTCCGACGGCGACGTCGTCGGCCACGTCGAGCTTCTGGGTGCTGCCCTCGAGCGCGCGCTGCGTGGCGGCCGTCGGGGCGCCGCTGTCGTCGAAGGCGTACGCCGGCAGGGCCAGCGACGCGAACAGACCGCCGACGAGAACCATCGTGCCGGTCGCGGTGATTCGCTGGCGGATGCTGCGCTTCGACGCCGAGGCGGGCTTCGCGGATGCGGCGGCCGGCTTCGAGAACGCGGCACCGGCGGCCGGGCGAGCGGCACGCGCGGGGCGGCGCACGCGGGCGGCGGCGGGAACGGCCGACGCGGCGGGGACGAGCTCGGGATGCGCGACCGACGCCGGCGCCGGGATGCCGGGCAGCTCGGCCTGGGGCGCGGGAGCGACCTCGGCGGTGACCGACTCGGCGGCCGGCGCGATGCGCTCGATCGCGGTCGAGGAGACCACGAGAGCGGCGGCGGGTGCGACGACCGGCTCGACCGTGGCGGCGGGGACGACGCGGGCGGGCTCAGCGGGAGCGGCCGAAGCCGACTCGACCGGAGCGGGGGAAGCGGGAGCGGCGACGGCGGGAGCCGCGGCGGCCGGAGCGGCACCGAGGATGCTCGCGAGCACCGCATCCGCCGACTCGGCCGGCGTGGTCGCAGCAGAAGGAGCGACGGAAGCAGCGGGCGCCTCGACGGCGGGAACCTCGAGCCCGCGAGCCAGAGCACGCTCGGCGGCCTCGCGCTGGGCGCGCAGCTCGCGACGCGACGGGAAGGGTCGCTCAGCGGGCGCGGAAGCACTCGAGTTCTCGAGCGTCTTCGGCGTGGTCTGGTTCTTCTCGCGATCAGCGCCCGACTCAGTCAGGTCACCGAAGAGAAACCCCAACGAATCGGGGATCTCGGGTTCCGTCACAGCACAGCCTCCGGGTAAGCGACCTTTCGAGGGTAAACGACTCACCAACGATTGTCACGCTGAGATAACGAGAAGGTCAGTCCCCAGAGCGGGGGCGGCGGTTTTCGCGCGGATCCGCACGCTGAACAGCCGAAAAGCTCCGGAATCGCGATGGATGCTCAGCAAAAGCAATTGGAGAAGACCCCACCGAAACGGGCACGCGCGAGCCGCCCCGGCGGGCAGCCCAGGCCCAGCCCAGCCGGCCCAGCCCGGCCAGCCCCTCACGCCGCGTCGGCGAGGAACGGGCTCCACTCGTCCTGCGGACGCTCGACCCCGCGCACCATCCACGCGGTTCCGTGCGGCGCCTTGGGAATGTGCCGCAGCGTCCAGCCCATCTCCTGCGGCGTCTTGTCGCCCTTCACGTTGTTGCAGCGCAGGCAGCACGCGACCAGGTTCTCCCAGCTGTCCGCTCCCCCGCGCGAGCGCGGCATCACGTGGTCGATCGTCGAGGCCGCGGCGCCGCAGTAGCCGCAGCGCTGCGAGTCGCGCCGCAGCACGCCCCGCCGCGACACGGGAACCTGACGCCCGTGCGGCAGCCGCACATAGCGCGTGAGCAGGATCACCGCCGGCCGATCCCACTCCCCCGAGGTCGCGAGCACCGGGTGCCCGTCGTCGCGGGCCAGGATCGCGGCTTTGCCGCTCATCACGAGCACGAGCGCTCGTTTGAACGACACGACCGCGAGCGGCTCGTATCCGGCGTTGAGTACCAGGGTGCGCATGGCGTCCTCTCGAGTCGACCCGCATGGGTTGCAGGTGATCCAGCCCCGCGCGCGGTGCGGAGGAGAGGTGTCCGAAGACGAGAAAAGGCGCCGTCGCGAACGACAGCGCCTTACCTCATCCGAGCGTGACAGGGCACACTCGGGCGGACGGTGTGCCGTATGCGGAACACGGCGCGGGCATCCACGGTTTGGATGCTGCCCCGAGCGCGCATGCGGCCCTCCTCTTCCTTCCTCACAGAACGCGAGGACACCAGAGTACGTCCGACACGCCCGGAATGCCGGGATTGCGCGTCGCGGCGCGACACACGTCACGCACTCGTCACCGGATGTTCGTCAGCGCGTCAGGGCGCGACAGAGCGAGAGCTCGCGCCCTACGCCGCCACGTAGACGTGGATCGCGACCTCGTTGGGCAGCTCGAGCCCGTCGCCGTGGCCGTCGACCTGGATGCTGACGTACGAGCCCTCCGAGGCGATCGTCGCCGTGGCGCCCGGGACGACGCCCGCGCCGAGCAGCTGCGCGAGCAGCTCCGGCTCGAACTGCACGGGCTCGCCCAGGCGGCGGATGGTGCCGGTGACGGCCGCGCTCTCGTCGCGCACGCGCTCGACGATGTTGACGACACCCTCGAGGAACGGCTTCGACTTGGCGCCGCCGATCTCCTCGAGTGCGGGGATCGGGTTGCCGTAGGGCGACTCGGTCGGGTGGTCGAGGATCTCGAGCAGGCGACGCTCGACCTGCTCGCTCATCACGTGCTCCCAGCGGCAGGCCTCGTCGTGCACGTAGGCCCAGTCGAGACCGATCACGTCGGCGAGCAGGCGCTCGGCCAGACGGTGCTTGCGCATGACGTGCAGCGCGCGGCTGCGGCCGTCGTGGGTGAGCTCGAGGTGACGGTCGCCCTCGACGCGCACGAGGCCGTCGCGCTCCATGCGGCCGATGGTCTGCGACACGGTCGGGCCGGAGTGGCCGAGACGCTCTGAGATGCGGGCGCGCAGCGGCACGATCCCCTCTTCTTCGAGGTCGAGGATGGTGCGGAGGTACATCTCCGTGGTGTCGACGAGATCGGTCATCGCTGTCCCCTTGAAACCGTGTGCCGTGCACGCCCGACCGGGTGGTCGATACGGGCGCTGAAATCGGTTCTCACCCTAGCCTGCGCGGGCGACAGAAACCGGGACCCTCCCCAGGCCCGCGCGCGCCGCATCCACGGCCCGTCACACGGTCAGTGCTGCCACCGAGCCGCCGTAGGATCGAGGCATGCCGAGCATCGAGATCCCCGCCGACCTGCTCCCCGCCGATGGCCGCTTCGGATGCGGTCCGGCGAAGGTGCGCCCCGAGCAGCTGGACCACCTCGTCGCCAACGCCTCCGTGCTCGGCACCTCGCACCGCCAGGCGCCCGTGAAGGAGATGGTCGGCCGCGTGCGCGCCGGCATCGCCGAGCTGTTCCAGATCCCCGACGGCTACGAGGTGCTGCTCGGCAACGGCGGCTCGACCGCGCTCTGGGATGCCGCCGCCTTCGGCCTGATCGAGCGCCGCAGCGCGCACCTGAACTTCGGCGAATTCGGTGGCAAGTTCGTCGCCGCCGCGAGCGCCCCCTGGCTCGAGACCCCCTGGTCGGCGAAGGCCGCCGGCGGCTCGCGCAGCGTCTTCGAGTCGGACATCGACGCCGACGTCTTCGCCTACCCGCACAACGAGACCTCGACCGGCGTCATGGCGCCCGTCACCCGCGTGACCGGCAGCGTCGAGGGCGCGCTCACGGTCGTGGATGCGACGAGCGCGGCCGGCGGCGTCGCCGTCGACCTGAGCGAGACCGACGTCTACTACTTCGCCCCGCAGAAGAACTTCGCCAGCGACGGCGGCATCTGGTTCGCCGTGGTGTCGCCGGCGGCGATCGAGCGCATCGAGCGCGTGGCCGCCTCCGACCGCTACATCCCCGAGTTCCTCAGCCTGAAGAACGCGGTCGACAACTCGCGCCTCAACCAGACGCTCAACACCCCGGCGCTGGCGACGCTGCTGCTCATGGAGTCGCAGCTCGACTGGATGAACGCCGGCGGCGGCCTGAGCTTCGCGGATGCGCGCACGAAGGAGTCGTCGTCGCACCTCTACGCCTGGGCGACCGCCTCGGATGCGGCCACCCCGTTCGTCGTCGACCCGGAGCACCGCTCGCAGGTCGTCGCGACGATCGACTTCGACGACGCCATCGACGCGGCGAAGATCGCCAAGGTGCTGCGCGAGAACGGCGTCGTCGACACCGAGCCCTACCGCAAGCTGGGCCGCAACCAGCTGCGCATCGCGACCTTCGCGGCGATCGAGCCCGACGACGTGCGGGCCCTCACCGCGACGATCGACTGGGTGCTCGCGAACGCGCCGGTCGCGCGCGACTGAGCGCGGCATCCACGGTTCGGTTTCAGGTCGGTTCGGTTCTGACGGTTCGGCTCGCGGGGGCTTCGGGATGCGCTGGTACGTGAAGAGCTCGGAGCGCAAGCCCGACCCGGCTCCCGTGAAGACGGATGATCGCGCGGCGATCCTCGTCGGGCTCGTGCTCTGGATCCTCGCGCTGTGCGGGATGCTGATCGGCCTGCGACCGCTCGTCGCGGGCGGGCACGAGGGCTGGCTGTGGACCGCCGTCGTCGCGATCACGCTCGGATTGGTCGGCCTCGTCTACGCGCAGATCCGCCGCGGGCGGGTGCGCCGGCGCGAGGAGGCCGCGGCCGCTACCGCTGAAGACGACAGTTCCGAGCCCTGACGGGACTACTTCGTCCGATTGGGATGGTGCGTGTGCACCTGCTCGAGGTAGACGGTCTTGCCGACGACGAAGAACCAGATACGAGAGCCACCGCCCTGCGTCGGCTTGTGCTGCCAACGCTCGTAGTCTTCACCGCGGAAGCTGACCATGCTCAGCTCGCCCTTGAGCGGATAGTTGGTCGGCGTCCTCTCCAGAGGAGTCCTGGTCAGGAAATCCCACGAGTCGGCGAGCGCGTTCAGAGTCGTCGCCTTGAGATCCCGCCAGCCGCTGGTCGCGTCGCGCGAGGCGAACTCGATGTCGAACTCCGACTTCTTGGCCGGGCGTGGAACCTTGCCTTTCGTCACGAGCCGGGGCGCTCCACCGGTTCAGTGAGGTCGAGCCACTCGACGGGCTGCGATCCCAGTCCGGCCGCGATCGCCGTGGCCGTCTCGAACCACGACGTCATCTCGGCGAGAGCGAGATAGGGCTGGTGCGTCGAGAACGACGCGCGCGCCGCAGAGAGCAGCTCCCGAGCGCAGGTCTCCCGATCTGCGGGTGACAAAGCCAGCATCCACGGATAGGAGTCCGACATCCTCTCGGCGAGAGTTCCGCGATCGTCGGTGGCGACGGCGATGAGCGTCGCTGCGATCTCGAGCAGCTTGTCGCGCGCGTCCGACTCGCGCTTCGACATCAGCACAAGATCCTCGCCATCTCGGCGGGTGACCTCCACCGGGCGCTCCTCTGCCGCATCGAACACCCGCGCGGAGTGTCTACTCAGGTCAGAGGACGCAAAGCGAGGCGGAAGCACCATGGCGGACATGCCACCAACCATACTTCAGAAATAATTCAGAAGTCGCCCGGAGATTCGACCGAATTCCGCTGGTCGACCGCGGCATCAGGCTGCCACAACAGATCAGCGCGCTGCGCCGTCAGACTCGGCGTCGTCCGACTCCGCGTGCTCGACGGCCGACTCGGGGTCGAGTCCGTCGTAGACGTCGTCGCCGAAGTCCTCGCCGTGCTCGTCGGCGTCGCCGAAGCCGTCGTCGTCCGAATCCTCGTCGTCCTCGGCGTCGTCGCCCTCGTCGTCCGCGTCGTCGTCCTCCGACTCGCCGCCGAAGTCGTCGTCGTCCGCGTCATCCGCGTCCTCGTCCGGCTCCCCGGCGGCGGCGCGTTCGGCGGCCTCGGCCGCCTGCGCGGCCTTGTACTCCTCGAGTCGCACCGACCACGGCACCCAGTCGGGCGCGAGCAGGGCTCCGTCACCGGGCAGTAGCTCGGCCTCGAGCACGGTCGGCTCGTCGCCCTCGAGCTGCACGACGCTGACGGTCCAGTGCCAGCCCGGGTAGCCGAGCATCGTCGCGGCGAAGGTCAGAGTCGTGACGCCGTCGTCGTCGGTCTCCTCCGACACGAGCGCGCCGACCTGCGAGGCGGGCGCGAACTCGTGCAGCGCTTCGCGGGCGATCTCGGCTCGACTGCTCATCTCGACCCCCGCATCCACCGCCGACTCAGGCATCGAGGTCGTCGGCGACGCGGCGCAGCACCGCGGCGAGCTTGCCGCCGTGGCTCTTGTCGGGGTAGCGGCCGCGGCGCAGGCCCTCGCCGATGCCATCGAGCAGCTTGACCAGGTCTTCGATGACCACGGCCATGTCCTCCGCCGAGCGGCGGTTAATCTTCGACAGCGGGATGGGCGTATCGAGCACGCGCACCGAGAGCGCCTGCGCTCCCTTGCGTCCGTCGGCGATGCCGAACTCGAGGCGGGTGCCGGCGCGCACGGTGGTGACGTCGCTGGGCAGCGCCGACGCGTGCAGGAACACTTCCTGCCCGTCGTCGGTGGAGATGAAGCCGAAGCCCTTCTCCTCGTCGTAGAACTTGACCTTGCCGGTCGGCATGGCGGGCCTCTCGATCTGGGGGGACGGGACCGACCCGTGACGGGCCTATCCTGATGGGATGCCGAACGACACCCCGGTGCGCCCCAATCGTATCGAACGCATCCTCGGCGTCATGGCCGCGACGGTCATCGGAATCGCGATCGTCGACATCATCGTGCTGCTCATCGCGGGCGTCGCGAAGGTCGACCTCGGCGACGGCGTCTGGCCGATCGTGCGCATCCTGCCGCTGACGGCCCTGCCGATCGGATTCCTGCTGCTGGTGGGCTTCATCATCGCGACCGGCCTGCGCCGTCGTCGCGAGTCGCTGGATGCCCGCGGCTAGCAGCTCGGCACTGGCGCTCGCGGCGAGGCTGCGGGCGCTCGACGACGACGCCCTGCTGCGCCTGCTGCGCGAGCGGGAGGTGCGCTCCACGGGCGTGCGCGACTGGTTCGACCTGGCCGAGGCCCTGCTCGAGCGGCCGAGCGTGCAGCGCGCGCTCGAGGGCCTCGACCGGCACGCGCTCGCGGTGCTCGCGGGGGCTGCCGAACTCGCCGCCGCCGGGCGCGCGCCGACGGTCGAGCAGCTGGCCGAGCGGATCGGCAGCGCCTCCACCGAGGTGCGGCGCCGCGCGGCGGTGCTCGCCGAGCTGGGCCTCGCGGCCGTCGAGTCCGACCGCGTCGCCCCGTGGGACACCGTGTCGGAGCAGCTCGCCGCCTGGCCCTCGTTCGACCTGCCCGGCGCCGAGGAGCTGATCTGGACCCCCGCACCCGGCGCGCTGGTGCCCGTCAGCGACGCCGACCGGGATGCCGTGGATCGCCTCGCCGGCGAGCGCGCCTTCGCCGCCACCGGCCGCGTGACCGAGCTCGTCGCCGAGCTGCAGCGCGAGCCCGCCCGGCGCCTGGCCAAGGGCGGCATCGCCCTGCCCGAGACCCGCCGCCTGGCCGCCGCGATCGGCGTGGAGCAGGACGAGCTGGCCCCGCTCGTCGACCTGGCGATCCGCGCCGAGCTGATCGGCGACGACGGCGCCGTGCTCGCGATCACGGCGGCGGGCGCCGAGTGGCTCGGCACCGACGACGCCGAGCGCTGGACGACCCTCGCCGCGGCCTGGATCGCCCGCCTCGCCCCCGACCTGCGCCGCCTGCTCGAGGAGCGCGCCGCCGCCGAGTGGGACGACGGCCTGCTGCAGTATCTGACCTGGTTCTACCCGGGCTCGGCCGAGCGGATGATGCGCCGCGTCACCTCGGCCCGCGAGCAGGCGCGCCTGCTCGGCATCACGGTCGACGCGACGCCCTCGGGGCCCGGGCGCGCGCTGCTCGCCGACGGCCCCGCCGCAGCACGCGAGCGCCTCGCCGCGCTCTTCCCCGCGCACGTCGAGCAGGTCTACCTGCAGCACGACCTCTCGATCATCGCGCCCGGCCCGCTGCGCGCCGACCTCGACAGCCGCCTGCGGTCGATGGCCGACGTCGAGGCCCGGGGCCTCGCATCCACCTATCGCATCACCGGCGGATCGCTGAACCGGGCGCTCGCGCGCGGCGAGACGGCCGAGACGATCCGCGACTTCCTCGCCGGCATCTCGCTGACCGGCGTGCCCCAGCCGCTCGACTACCTCGTGCGCGACACGGCCGAGCGCTTCGGCGCGCTGCGCGTCGGGTCGATCGCCGAGGTCGCCCGGGCCGCCGATGCGGGCGCCCGCAGCTATGTGCGCAGCGACGACGCCGCGCTGCTGCGCCAGCTCACGGTCGACTCGGCACTCGCGACGGTCGGGCTCATCCCCAGCGGCGAGCTCCGCGCCGTCAGCCGCGTCGAGGCGAGCGTGCTCTTCTGGTCGATCGTGGATGCGCGCTATCCCGCCGTGCTCGAAGACGCCGACGGCACGATCCGCCCCGCCTCCCGGCGCTCCACTCTCGCGCCGGCGGTGGCCGAGCCGGCCCGCGACTCGGCCGTCGAGCTCGTGCGCCGGCTGCGCGACTCGGGCGCCGTGACCTCGGGAGCCTCGGGGTCGGATGACGAGACCGGCGGGGCGGCGTGGATCGCCCGCCAGCTCGAGCTCGCGGCCAAAGCCCGTACGCCCGTCGTCGTGACGGTGCGCATGCCCGACGGCTCCGACGTCGAGCTGCGCCTCGAGCCCGCCTCGGTCGCCGGCGGACGCCTGCGCGCCCGCGACGCCCGCGCCGACCTCGAGCGCACGCTGCCGCTCTCGTCGATCACGGCGGTCGTGCCGCTCGACTGAGCGCGGCCGGCCGTCGCGCCTGAGCCGCCGAGTTGCCCGGTTCGGCCGGGTTCCGCGCTCCGAACCCGGCCGAAGTGGGCAACTCGCGGCCGCGTCAGGGCGTCCCCACACTCCCAGCGCGACCACCCCGGGCGCGACTAATCTGGGAGGTCATGTCCGGACCCCTGATCGTGCAGAGCGACCGCACCGTGCTGCTCGAGGTCGCGCATCCCGAAGCCGAGGATGCGCGTCACGAGCTGGCCGTCTTCGCGGAGCTCGAGCGCGCCCCCGAGCACGTGCACACCTACCGGATCACCCGGCTCGGACTGTGGAACGCCCGCGCCGCCGGGCACACCGCCGAGCAGATGCTCGACACCCTGAACCGCTTCGCGAAGTTCCCCGTGCCGCAGACGGTGTCGATCGACATCGACGAGACCGTCGCCCGCTACGGCCGGCTCGTGATCTCGCGCGACCCCGACGTCGAGCAGCAGAACCCCGACGGCACGACCACGACCATCCCGGGCGAGCTGGTCCTCAGCAGCACCGATCCGGCGATGATGAGCGAGATCACCCGCAACGCCAAGGTCGGCCCGCTGCTCGGCGTGCGCCGCACCCCGAGCGAGTGGACGCTGCAGCCCTGGGCGCGGGGACAGATCAAGCAGGAGCTGCTGAAGCTCGGCTGGCCGGCCGAGGACAACGCCGGCTACACGCCCGGCACCCCGCACGAGATCGACCTGCACGAGGACGGCTGGCACCTGCGCGACTATCAGCGCAAAGCCGTCGACAACTTCTTCGACGGAGGGTCGGGCGTCGTCGTGCTGCCCTGCGGCGCGGGCAAGACGCTGGTCGGCGCGGGCGCGATGGCCGCGGCCGACACGACCACGCTCATCCTCGTCACCAACACCGTCAGCGCACGGCAGTGGCGGGCTGAGCTGCTCAAGCGCACGAGCCTGACCGAGGACGAGATCGGCGAGTACTCGGGGCAGGTCAAGGAGATCAAGCCGGTCACGATCGCGACCTACCAGATCCTCACCGCGCGCCGGAAGGGCGAGTACGCCCACCTGGCGCTGCTCGACGCCCTCGACTGGGGCCTCATCGTCTACGACGAGGTGCACCTGCTGCCCGCCCCGGTGTTCAAGCTGACCGCCGACCTGCAGGCTCGTCGCCGCCTCGGCCTCACTGCGACGCTCGTGCGCGAAGACGGCCGCGAGTCCGACGTGTTCTCGCTCATCGGCCCCAAGCGCTTCGACGCTCCGTGGAAGGAGATCGAGGCGCAGGGCTACATCTCCCCCGCCAGCTGCTACGAGGTGCGCATCGACCTGCCCCAGGATGAGCGGCTCGAGTACGCGGCGAGCGCCGACGACGAGCGCTACCGCCTCGCCGCGACCGCGCCGGCGAAGCTGCAGGTCGTGAAGGATCTCGTCGCCAAGCACGCGGGCGAGCGCATCCTGGTCATCGGGCAGTACCTCGACCAGATCGACGAGCTCGCCGAGGCCCTGGATGCGCCGCAGCTCACGGGATCCACGCCGGTCGACGAGCGCGAGCGACTGTTCCAGGCGTTCCGCGACGGCGAGCTGACCGTGCTGGTCGTGTCGAAGGTCGCGAACTTCTCGGTCGACCTGCCCGAGGCGACCGTCGCCATCCAGGTCTCGGGCTCGTTCGGATCGCGGCAGGAGGAGGCCCAGCGCCTCGGCCGTCTGCTGCGCCCGAAGGAGAGCGGTCTGCCGGCGAACTTCTACACGCTCGTCGCCCGCGACACGGTCGACCAGGACTACGCGCAGAACCGCCAGCGCTTCCTCGCCGAGCAGGGCTACAGCTACACGATCCTCGACGCGGGCGACCTGGCGACGGCGGCGTAGGCGCGGCGTTCACGACGCGCGAGCACCGCGCCCCCGCACCTCACTCGTGCTCCGGCAGCACGGGCGACGACCACCCCGGATCGCGCCCGAGCTGCGCCGCCCGCGACACCGACGCGGCGCCGAAGCGCTCGCGCACCGCATCCAGCACCGTGTCGAGCCGGGCTCCCTCCTCCCACTCGATCGGCAGCTCGGGATGCTGCGCACCAGCCCGGTCGAGCTGCGCGAGCGAGACGCCGATCAGGGTGAGCCCGCGCGCCGCGATCTCGGGTGACACGTCGGCGAGCAGCCCGCGGGCGACCTGGAGCAGCACACTGGTGCGATCGGTGGCCACGCCGAGGCTGCGCGACCGGGTCGCCTTCGCGTAGTCGCCGAAGCGCAGACGCAGCACGACCGTGCGGCACACCCGGTCGCCGTCGCGCAGGCGGCGAGCGAGGCGGTCGACGATCTGGCTCAGCATGACGTCGAGCTCCTCGGGCGAGCGCGGGCGGGCACGGTCGGCCGCGCCGAGCGCCCGCTGCGAGCCGATCGACGAGGGGCGGCGCGTCGCATCCACGGGGCGCGGGTCGCGCAGCCGCGCGAGCGCGTGCAGGTGAGCCCCGGCGGCGCGGCCGAGCAGCCGCTCGGCCCGCGACTCCTCCAGTTCCGCCAGCTGCCCGACCGTGCGGATGCCGAGACGGTGCAGCTTCTCGGCCGTCACCGCGCCGACACCCCACAGCCGCTCGACCGGCAGGGGCAGCAGGAACTCCTGCTCGCGCTCGGGTTCGACGACGAGCAGCCCGTCGGGCTTGCTGACCGCGCTCGCGACCTTCGCCAGGAACTTCGTGCGCGCGACGCCCACCGAGATCGCGAGCCCGGCTTCGGTCCACACCCGCTCGCGCAGCCGCACCGCGATCTGCTCGGGCTCGCCGGCGAGCCGACGCAGCCCGCCGACCTCGAGGAACGCCTCGTCGATCGAGATGCCCTCGACGAGCGGCGTCGTGTCGCGGAAGATCGCGAAGACCTGCTTGCTCGCGGCCGAGTAGGCGTCCATCCGCGGCGGCACGACGATCGCCTGCGGGCACAGCTCGCGCGCCTGCCGGCCGCCCATCGCGGTGCGCACGCCGAACGCCTTCGCCTCGTAGCTCGCTGCGAGCACGACCCCGCCGCCCACGATCACTGGCCGCCCGCGCAGGCCGGGCGCATCCCGCTGCTCGACCGAGGCGTAGAACGCGTCGAGGTCGGCATGCAGCACCGTCGCCTCGCCGCGCATCCGCTCTCCTGCCGCCCGCCACCGGCCCGTCGGCGGCGTTCCGCAGACCGCCGCCGACAGTGGTGGATGCGCGGATCGTCGCACGCACGGACGACATGGATACCGCCTTACCTGGCTCCCAGGAATGCTCCAGGCAACGGTCAGATACTGGCACCATGACCGACGGACCCAAGATCCTCATCGTCGATGACGAGCCCAACATCCGCGACCTGCTCACCACCTCCCTCCGCTTCGCCGGCTTCGCCGTGCGCGCGGTCGGCAACGGCGCCCAGGCCATCTCGGCGGTGCTGGAGGAGGAGCCCGACCTCATCGTCCTCGACGTGATGCTCCCCGACATGAACGGCTTCGGCGTCACCAAGCGCCTCCGCGCATCGGGCTACACCGCGCCGATCCTGTTCCTCACCGCGAAGGACGACACCGAGGACAAGATCACCGGTCTCACCGTCGGCGGCGACGACTACGTCACCAAGCCCTTCTCGCTCGACGAGATCGTCGCCCGCATCAAGGCCATCCTGCGCCGCACCATGCACGACGACGACGACGCCATCATCCGCACCGGCGAGCTGTCGATGGACCAGGACACCCACGAGGTCACCGTCGGCGACGTCGCGGTCGAGCTGTCGCCCACCGAGTTCAAGCTGCTGCGCTACCTGATGCTCAACCCCAATCGCGTGCTGTCGAAGGCGCAGATCCTCGACCACGTGTGGGAGTACGACTTCAACGGCGACGCCGGCATCGTCGAGAGCTACATCTCCTACCTGCGCCGCAAGCTCGACCAGCACTCGGCCGAGCCGATGATCCAGACCAAGCGCGGCTTCGGCTACATGCTGAAGGCCTCCAAGGTCTGATCCCGTCGTCATCCGCCCAGGCGTCGCGCCCCCGCGGCCGGAGTCCCCGCCGACTCCCGGTTTCGGGGGCGTAGCCTGTGCCGTTGAGTGCGTGCCCGCCGCGGGCGTGCACGCAGTGTCCGCCGTCGCGTCGCCTGCCGCGCATCCACTGAGAGAGGTCTGATCCGTGGCCTCGATGCACGCCTCGTTCGACCACTGGTGGGCCGGCATCTCGTTGCGCACCAAGATCACCGGCGTGACGGTGCTGCTGCTGACGTTCGGCCTCGCCGTCGCCGGCGTCGGCACCGCGAACGTGCTGCGCGGCTACCTCTTCGAGCAGGCCGACACCCAGCTCGACAACGTCTACAACGACATCCGCGGCAAGCAGCTCGGGCCCTCGGGAAGCCAGCCGTACCTCTCCGACGCCGCGCCGTACTACATCCGCATCGTCGACTCGAAGGGCACGACGCAGTGGATCAACGTCGCGACCTCGGAGACCGACACCGGGCCCGACCTCGAAGACCTCGACCTGGATGCGATCGCCGACCGCCACGACGGCGTCAACGTCTACAGCATGGATCACCAGAGCCAGTGGCGCGTGAAGGCCTACAGCGGCCAGTTCCGCACCGGCTCCGACTCGGCGCCGGGCACCCTGATCATCGGCGTCAGCGTCGCATCGACGGATGCCACGGTGGGCCGCTACGCCGTCATCTTCGCCGGGTTCGCGATCGCGGTCATCGCGCTCGGCTGGGCCCTGACGCAGCTGCTCGTCACGAGCACCTTCGCCCCGCTGCGCGACGTGGAGCGCACCGCCGCCCGCTTCGCCGCCGGCGACTACAGCCAGCGCCTCGGCGGCGCCACCCCGAACACCGAGGTCGGCCGCCTCAACCGCTCGCTCAACACGATGCTCGCGCGCATCGACTCGGCCTTCGCCGACCGCGCCCGCACGATCGAGCAGATGCGGCGCTTCGTCGGCGACGCCAGCCATGAGCTGCGTACCCCGCTCGTCTCGCTGCGCGGCTACGCCGAGCTCTACCGCATGGGCGCCCTGCAGAAGCCGGAGGACGTGGCCCAGGCGATGGACCGCATCGAGCGCGAGGCGATCCGCATGGGCGCGCTCGTCGGCGATCTGCTCGAGCTGGCCCGACTCGACGAGGCGCGCCAGCCGACGCTCGCCCCGGTCGACCTGCTCCCCCTCGCTCAGGATGCGGCGCTCGACGCGAGCGCGTCGAACCCGAACCGCAAGATCACCGTCGTCGTGCCCGACCACACGAACGACCGGATGCTGACGCTGCCGACCAGCATCCCGGCCATGCCGACCGCGGTCGCCGCCGGCGCCCTCGAGGGCGGCCAGCCCGCGACCGTGACGAGCCCGATCGCGCTCGCCGGCACCGCGCTGGCGCGCCTGCGTCGACGCCGCGGGCAGGCCCGCACGCAGGCGACCGGCGAGATCGCGCCCGTGCTGCCGCCGCCGGTGCCGCTGCCCGAGGTCGGCCCGATCGTGCTCGCCGAGGGCGACAAGATCCGCCAGGTCATCACGAACCTCATGGGCAACGCCATGCGCTTCACCGCCGACGACGGCCCGATCGAGCTCGTCGTCGACGTGGATGCGGTGGGCGGCTACGGCTCGATCTCGATCGTCGACCACGGCGAGGGCATCCCGCCGCAGCTGCGCGAGAAGATCTTCCAGCGCTTCTGGCGCGCCGACTCGTCGCGCACCCGCGACACCGGCGGCAGCGGCCTGGGCCTGGCGATCGTGGCGGGCATCGTCGCGAACCACCACGGCCACGTCGAGGTGCTCGAGACCCCCGGCGGCGGCGCGACCTTCCGCGTGAGCCTGCCTCTCCTCCCCCGCGACGCCGACGACGAGAAGTCCACGGATGCACCCTCCGAGCCCGAGGGCGGCCCCGCCGGCTCCTAGCTTCGGGGCATGGCTAAATACTCGGTAGACAGTGATGAAGTCCTCGCGGCCGCGGCGTCGGTCAGCCAGGCGATCGATCGCATCCGCACGGATGTCAGCACGCTGAACACGCGGATCCAGAATCTGCAGGGCAGCTGGCAGGGGTCGGCGTCGACGCAGTTCCAGGGCGCGGCGCAGAAGTGGAGCCTGTCGCAGACCTCGGTGCAGGAGTCGCTCGCCGCGCTCAAGTCGGCGCTCGACGTGGCGGCGCAGAGCTACGACGAGGCGGAGTCGTCGGCGACGCGGATGTTCGCGGGCTGACCCGCTGCGGCCCTGACGGGCCCGACACGACGAAGCGGGCGGCTCCCCGAAGGGAACCGCCCGCTCGCGTGGTTCGAGCCGAGGCCCGGACTAGCCGATCTCGGGGATCAGAAGTCCATGCCGCCGGTCGGGTCGCCGGCCGGGGCCGGGTTCTTCTCCGGCTTGTCGGCGACGACGGCCTCGGTGGTGAGGAACAGACCGGCGATCGAGGCCGCGTTGAGCAGCGCCGAGCGGGTCACCTTCACCGGGTCGTTGATGCCCGAGGCGAGCATGTCGACGTACTCGCCGGTCGCGGCGTTGAGGCCCTGGCCGACCGGGAGGTTGCGCACCTTGTCGACCACGACGCCGGGCTCGAGGCCAGCGTTGAGGGCGATCTGCTTGAGCGGCGCGTCGATGGCGACCTTGACGATCTTGGCGCCGGTCTCCTCGTCGCCCACGACCTCCAGCTTCTCGAAGGCGAGCTTGCCGGCCTGGATGAGGGCGACGCCACCACCGGCGACGATGCCCTCCTCGACGGCGGCCTTCGCGTTGCGAACGGCGTCCTCGATGCGGTGCTTGCGCTCCTTGAGCTCGACCTCGGTGGCCGCGCCCGCCTTGATGACGGCGACGCCGCCGGCGAGCTTCGCGAGGCGCTCCTGCAGCTTCTCGCGGTCGTAGTCGGAGTCGGTGTTCTCGATCTCCTGGCGGATCTGCTTCACGCGGCCCGCGATGGCGTCGGCGGTGCCGGCGCCCTCGACGATCGTGGTCTCGTCCTTGGTGACGATGACCTTGCGGGCCTGGCCGAGCAGGTCGAGGGTCGCGTTCTCGAGCTTGAGACCGACCTCCTCGCTGATGACCTGGCCGCCGGTGAGGATCGCGATGTCCTGCAGCTGCGCCTTGCGACGGTCGCCGAAGCCGGGGGCCTTGACGGCGACCGACTTGAAGATGCCGCGGATCTTGTTCACGACGAGCGTGGCCAGGGCCTCGCCGTCGACGTCCTCGGCGATGATGAGCAGCTGCTTGCCGCTCTGGATCACCTTGTCGACGACGGGGAGCAGGTCCTTGATGTTCGAGATCTTCGAGTTGACGATCAGGATGTACGGGTCTTCGAACACCGCCTCCTGACGCTCGGGGTCGGTGACGAAGTACTGCGACAGGTAGCCCTTGTCGAAGCGCATGCCCTCGGTGAGCTCGAGCGTGGTGCCGAAGGTGTTCGACTCCTCGACGGTGACGACGCCCTCCTTGCCGACCTTGTCGATCGCCTCGGCGATGAGCTCGCCGATCTCGCTGTCGGCGGCGCTGATCGAGGCGGTCGCGGCGATCTCGTCCTTGGTCTCGATCTCCTTCGCCGTGGCGACGAGCTCGGCCTCGACGGCCTTGACGGCCTTCTCGATGCCGCGCTTGAGGCTGATCGGGTCGGCGCCGGCCGCGACATTGCGCAGGCCCTCGCGCACGAGCGCCTGGGCGAGCACGACCGAGGTGGTGGTGCCGTCGCCGGCGACGTCGTCGGTCTTCTTGGCGACCTCCTTGACGAGCTCCGCGCCGATCTTCTCGTACGGGTCGTCGAGCTCGATCTCCTTGGCGATGGAGACGCCGTCGTTGGTGATCGTGGGGGCGCCCCACTTCTTCTCCAGCACGACGTTGCGGCCGCGCGGTCCGAGCGTGACCTTCACGGCGTCGGCCAGGGTGTTGAGGCCGCGCTCGAGGCCGCGGCGGGCCTCCTCGTCGAATGCGATGATCTTCGCCATGTAGTTCTCGTCCCTCCCGGACGTCGGCCTGCCGGGCGCGGCGGTCGCCGCGTGGCAGTGGTCATGGGTTAGCACTCCGATCAAGGGAGTGCCAGAGGTCATTCTGGCACTCGACCCGAGGGAGTGCAAGCCATGTGGGCGTGCTTCTGACCTGCTCCCGGAGACGACGAAGGCGGGCGACGCCGCCGCGCCACCCGCCTCTCTCGTCCGGCTCTCGCCGGCGCTGCCGACTAGGCCGGCCTGACCGATTCGGCCTGGGGCCCCTTCGCCCCGGTGCCGAGCTCGAAGGTGACCGCCTGGCCCTCCTCGAGCACCTTGTATCCACTCATGTCGATCGCGGAGTAGTGCACGAACACGTCCTGCCCTCCACCGTCCACCGTGATGAAGCCGTAGCCCTTCTCGGCGTTGAACCACTTGACGGTCCCGTTGGCCATTGCCTCTCCTTGCTGTGCGCGTGGAACGGCGGCTCATGCGCGGCGCGATGGCCGTCCACGCGGCGATGCTAACGCGAGGAAAGGGCCGGTTCTGCGGGGATTCCCCGGAATTCCGGCCTTGGCGACCGATCGGCACGCAGATTAAACACTCGCGTAACACGCCCGGGATCCCGGAGCTCGCGGAGACCCCGCAGAGGGAGGTGGATGGGGCCGGCCGGTCGGCTCAGCCGGCCGGGGTGTAGTCCTCGCCGAGCACGATCGTGATCGGCGCCCCCGGGAACGCCGACGACAGCGTGATCGATCCGGTGCCGATGATCTGCGCCATGCCCTTGGCGACGCCCTCGTACTTCTTGTCGGAGTAGTAGATGGTCGTCTTCTTGGTGTCGCGCTCGTCGGCGTTGGCCGTTCCCGAGACCGTCCAGCCGGCATCCTTCAGCTGCGTCGCGAGGGTGTCCTGCGTGCCGTCGTTCGGCGAGGCGTTCAGGATCGAGATGCGCAGCGAGTCGGCGATCGCCGGGTCGACCGACCCCGGCTCGGTGATCGCGGGCGTCTTGTCGGCGGCGCTCGCGCTGGGCGCGCTGCTGGCGGCCGAGTCGGCGCCGAACGGCAGATCGATCTGGAACCGCGAGTCGACGCGCGAGAGCGTGAACAGTCCGACCGCGACGAGCACGCCGCTGGCCAGCGCCGCCCACGCGAAGACCACCCATCCGCCGCCACGACGCGCGCGGCCGCGGTGCGCGCCGACGCGCGACAGGTCGTGGGGGATGTCGTCGAAGCGGTCGCGCGGAGCGGTGCGGTGCGCTGAACGCACCTTGGGACGCGTGTCGGTCGTGGCCATCGAGCGGGTGATCCTCAGCTGTCGTGTCGGTCGGCTCCGGCGCGCTCGGCGCCCGCCGCGGGGTCGATCCGGAAGGTGCGTGCGGCGCGGGCCCGCGTGCGGGATTCGCGCAGCCGCTGCAGCCGTCGCACGAGGAGCGGGTCCTCGGCGAGGGCGTCCGGCCGGTCGATCGCGGCATGGAGGAGCTGATGGTAACGGGCCGAGGTGAGTCCCAGCTCCGTGCGGATCGCGGACTCCTTCGCCCCGCTGCGCCCGATCCAGTCGCGCTCGAAGTCGAGCACCCGGCGCTCGGCGTCGGTCAGCGCATCCGGATCCGCCGCGGGCTGCGGGGTCGACGGCGAGGACGTGGACATGCGCGCCACGCTAGTGCGCCGCCGGCGCGGCGCCCGCGTGCCCCGCCGCGGTCGCGCATCCCGACCAGCGCAGCTCAGCGCAGCCAGGCGAGCCGGTCGCCGTGCGGCGTGACGTGGGCGAGGGGCTCGCCGTCGAGGGCGAGCAGGTGGCCGGTGGGATGCGCGCTGTCGCGGCCGGCAGCGCGCTCGGACACCTCGGGCAGGGCGTTCGTCCCTTCGAGCGTGATCGCATGCGCTCCGATCGCACGGACCGCGTCGAGGAAGCGGGCCCGCACGTCGCGATGCAGGTAGACGAGCGTGCCGAGCGACACGACGACGAGGCGCGCACCGACGGGCACCTCGGGTGCGATCGCCCGCATCCGCTCGGGCTCGGCGATCAGCTCGGCGACGTCACCCGCGACGACCGGCACGGGATCGACCGCGACCGCGGCGAGCGCCGCCGCGAGCCGCTCTCGCCGGTCGGGTCGGTCCACGGGCGTGAGCGCCTCGAGCCAGCGGGCGTCGCCCGGGTCGAGGGGATCGAGCGGAGCCAGATCGACGCCGCGACGGTCCAGGATGCGCGGCAGTCGCGTCGGCAGGGGCCCCGGCCCCGGCACCCGGCAGCGCACCACCGGCTCCCCCGCGCCGAGCGTCGAGGTCGCGCCGTCGTCGCCGTCGAACGCGATCGTCCAGCGGTCGAGCGCGAGGCAGAGTCCCGCAGCGGCGCCCAGCTCGAGCAGCACGATCGGACCGTCGAGGCGCGCGAGCGCGGCGGCGAGCGGCGCCGAGCGTCCGACCTCGTTCGTCTGGGTGCGGCGTCCGTGCGCGGCGGCCGCGAGGCGTCCGGCGTGCTCGAGCAGCCATGCGCGCAGCTCGGAATAGCTCGTCGCCTCCGTCGAGGCGCCGAGCAGGTCGGCCACCGCGAACAGCAGAGAGGGATGCCGCTGGGCGGGCGGCAGCGCATCCACGATCTGCAGCACCTCGGCATCGTCGGCGAGGGCCGCGGCCCAGGCGCCGTGCAGCGCACTGTGCGGGGCGAGCTCGCCCGCGGCGCGGCGGTACCACTCGGCGGTCGACTCGGCCATGCGCCCATCCTGCCCCGCCGGCGCCCCGGCCGCGGCTCCCACCTGACCGCCGACTGACCGGCGCCTGCGCGGGGCGTCACACGGGAACACGAGTCGTGAGAAGGCGGTTGAATGTGTCGTACGTCCGACGAAAGGGAACGACCATGGCCTACGAGGTCGAGAAGACCGACGCCGAGTGGCAGGACGAGCTCAGCCCCGAGCGCTACAAGGTGCTGCGCGAGTCGGCGACCGAGCGGGCGTGGACCGGCGAGCTGCTCGACGAGCACCGTGCCGGCCTCTACACCTGCGGCGCCTGCGGCGCGGAGCTCTTCAAGAGCGGCACCAAGTTCGACTCCGGCTGCGGCTGGCCGAGCTTCTACGACTCGGTGAACCCCGACGCGGTCGAGCTGATCGAGGACAAGAGCCTCGGCATGGTGCGCACCGAGGTGCGCTGCGCCAACTGCGGTTCGCACCTGGGTCACGTGTTCGACGACGGCTTCGGCACGCCGACCGGTCTGCGCTACTGCATGAACTCGCTCGCGCTGGGCTTCAGCGCCGAGGGCGAGACCGCCGAGAGCGAGACCCCCGCTGCCGATGCGCCCGCCGCCGACAGCACGGCGAAGTGAGCGCCTTCGAGGCGCTGCTGAACCGCCGCTCCTACTCCTCCGTCGGCGACGACGCCCCGAAGCGCAAGGAGCTGCTGCGTCTGGTGGATGCGGCATCCACGCTGGCCGATCACAAGTCGCTGCGCCCGTGGCGGCTGATCGAGCTGCGCGGCGACGCCCGCGACCGCATCGGCGAGGGCCTGGCCAAGGCCGAGGGCAAGAAGGGTCACGACGTGGAGAAGTACGTGCGCAAGGCGCACCGCTCTCCGCTCGTGATCGCCGTGGTCAGCTCGCCGCGCAAGGGCAAGCTGCCGGAGTGGGAGCAGGAGGCGGTCGCCTCGGGCGTCGCCCACAACCTGTCGCTGCTGCTCGACGAGGCCGGCTGGGGCGTCTTCTGGCGCACCGGGTCGCACACCCGCCACAAGGCGGTCGCGAAGGCGCACGAGCTCGAGCCGGGCGAGAAGCTGCTCGGCTGGCTGCACGTGGGCTCGAAGCCGGTGCGTCGACGCCACGGCCGCCGCAAGCCGATCGATCCGAAGAGGTTCCTCACGCGGCTCTGATCGGCCGGGAGCGATACCCCCTCAGGGTATAGCTGTCAATCACCTGGGATGCGCGGCTCGCGACGTGCATGCACGTCGCGAGCCGCGCATACTTTTGTCCGTCAGATACCCCCACCCGGTATCCGAAGCACGATGACCAGGCAGGAGCCGACCATGAGCGAGACCGCCACCCCCGCCTCCACCGGGAACGCGCACGCGGGTCACGGGCACGGCGCGCCCGGCTATGTCGACGACAAGGATGCGCTGCTCAAGCGCCTGCGTCGCGCCGAGGGCCAGGTGCGCGGCATCGCCCGCATGGTCGAAGACGACGTCTACTGCATCGACATCCTGACCCAGGTCTCGGCCGCCACGAAGGCGCTCGAGACCGTCGCGCTCGCGCTGCTCGACGACCACCTCAGCCACTGCGTCGCCGAAGCCACCGCCGAGGGCGGGCCCGTCGCCGAGGAGAAGATCCGCGAGGCGAGCGCCGCGATCGCGCGCCTCGTGCGCTCCTGACGCGCGACGCGCTTCCGCGCATCCCGAACCCGCGCCGGCCCGACGGCCGCGCATCCCTGATCATCCCGTCACCGAGAGGAACCCGACCATGTCGGACTTCACCAGCACCGTGCTCGTCGAGGGCATGACCTGCGGCCACTGCGTCGCGAGCGTCAGCGAGGAGATCGGCGAGATCGCCGAGGTCTCGGGCGTCGAGGTCGAGCTCGTCGTGGGCGGCGCGTCGCGCGTCACGATCGCGAGCAGCGCGCCGATCACGGCCCCGCGCATCCAGGCCGCCGTCGAGGAGGCGGGCTACGCCATCGTCGAGGAGCCCGTCGCGAGCGCGGAGGGCGGCGCGTCGGCATGACCGCCGTCGAGCACCGCCTCGACATCACCGGCATGACCTGCGCCTCGTGCGCGAACCGCATCGAGCGCAAGCTCAACCGGCTGCCGGGTGTCGAGGCGACCGTGAACTACGCGCTGGCGACGGCCCACGTCGTGAGCGACGGCAGCGATGAGACCGTGGATGCGCGCCGCCTGCTGCAGACGGTGGAGAGCGCCGGCTACCGGGCGACGATCCCGGCACCCGAGTTCGACGCGACGACCGCGGCCGCCCACGACGGCGACGATGAGCACGGGGGCGCCGCTGGGCACGGGGGCGCCGCTGGGCACGCCGGTCACGGTTCCGATCGCGGAGCCGGTTCCGGCGACGCCCACCAGCACGACCACGGCGACGCCGGAGAGCTGCGCCGTCGCCTCATCGTCAGCGCCGTGCTCGGCGTGCCCGCGGCGCTGCTGTCGATGATCCCGGCGCTGCAGTTCGACAACTGGCAGTGGCTCGTGCTCGCCCTCGCCGCGCCCGTGGCCGTGTGGGGCGCCTGGCCGTTCCACCGCGCGGCCGCCGTGAACCTGCGCCATGGCGGCGTGACGATGGACACGCTGATCAGCCTCGGCATCCTCGCCGCCTTCGGCTGGTCGCTGTACGCGCTCTTCCTCGGCGGCGCCGGCATGACCGGCATGCACATGAGCATCACGTTCCTCGGCCGACCCGAGGCCGGATCCGACGAGATCTACCTCGAGGTCGCGGCCCTCGTGACCGTGCTGCTGCTGGCCGGCCGCTACATCGAGGCGCGCGCCGGCGTCTCGTCGCGCGCGGCGCTGCAGGCGCTGCTCGAGCTCGGCGCGAAAGACGCGGCACTGCTGCGCGACGGCGTCGAGACGCGCGTGCCGGCGTCGCGGCTCGTCGTCGGCGACCGCGTCGTCGTGCGTCCGGGCGAGAAGTTCCCCGCCGACGGCGTCGTCGCGCTCGGCACCTCGGCGGTCGACGCGAGCATGCTGACCGGCGAGTCGGTCCCCGTCGAGGTCGGCCCGGGCGAGCGCGTCGTGGGCGGCACGATCGACGTCGGCGGCCGGCTCGAGGTCGAGATCACCGGAGTCGGCGCCGACACCGAGCTGGCGCGCATCCGGTCGCTCATGATCGAAGCGCAGACCGGAAAGGCGCAGGTGCAGCGGCTCGCCGACCGGATCTCGGCGGTGTTCGTGCCGGCCGTGATCGCGCTCGCGATCATCGCGTTCGCCGCCTGGGCGCTGTCGGGCGCCTCACTCGAGATCGCCTTCACCGCGGCCGTGACCACGCTGATCATCGCCTGCCCCTGCGCTCTCGGGCTCGCGACGCCCACCGCGATCCTGGTCGGCACCGGCCGCGGCTCGCAGCTGGGCATCCTCATCCGCGGACCGCGCGTGCTCGAGCAGACCCGCACGGTCGACACGATCGTGCTCGACAAGACCGGCACGGTCACCAAGGGCCGGATGCGCGTCGCCGAGGTCGTGCCCGCCGACGGCGTCGACCGCTCCGAGGTCGTCGCCCTGGCGGCCGCCGTCGAGGAGGGCTCGGAGCACCCCGTGGGCCGCGCGATCGTGGCGGCCGCGGATGCGGACGGCGCCGCGCATCCCGCCCCGGAGCAGTTCACCGCGCACGCCGGACTCGGCGTCCAGGCTCTCGTCGACGGGCGGCTCACCGTGGCCGGGCGGCTCGCCTGGCTGGCCGCGGAGTGGTCGATCGACACGACGTCGCTCGAGGCCCGGGCGGCCGAGCTCGAGTCGGACGGCGCGACCGTGGTCGGCCTCGCCGCCGACGGACGCCTGCTCGGCCTCGTCGCGGTCGCCGACACCGTCAAGCCGACGAGCGCGGCAGCCGTCGCCGCTCTGAAGCGCGTCGGGCTCACGCCCGTGCTGCTGACCGGCGACAACGCGGGCGCCGCGAGCGCCGTCGCGGCCGAGGTCGGCATCGACGACGTGCGCGCGGGCGTGACCCCGGCGGGCAAGCTCGACGCCGTGCGCGAGCTGCAGGCGCAGGGCCGGGTCGTGGCGATGGCCGGCGACGGCGTCAACGACGCCGCGGCGCTGGCCGCCGCCGACCTGGGTCTCGCGATGGGCGGCGGCACGGATGCGGCGATCACCGCGAGCGACATCACGATCGTCAGCGGCGACCTGCTCGCCGTCGCCGACGCGGTGCGCCTCGCCCGCAGCACGCTCGGCACGATCCGCGGCAACCTGTTCTGGGCCTTCGCCTACAACGTGGCCGCGATCCCGCTGGCGATGCTGGCCGTGCTGAACCCGATCATCGCGGGCGCCGCCATGGCGTTCTCGTCGGTGTTCGTCGTGCTGAACAGCCTGCGGCTGCGGCGCTTCCGGCCGCTCCCGCGCTGACGCCGGTCGCTCTGCGACGCACCGGAGCCGGTTGGAGCCCCCTGTCGGGTTCGAACCGACGACCCCCGCTTTACAAGAGCGGTGCTCTGGCCAACTGAGCTAAGGAGGCGACGCGCCGATCCTACCGGCGCGCATCCACGGCATCCGCTCGCCGACAGCCCGTCGACGCAACCGGGCAATGGCGCGCCGGCGAGCGCTGCGCGCGTCAGTGCGAGCGTCAGCCCGCGGGCGAGGCGCTCGGCGACGGCGACGGACTCGCCGACTCGTCCTCGGTGAAGTCGCCGCCGTTGGCCTGCACGAAGGCGCGGGCGAGGTCGTCGGGGTCGGCGTAGTCGCTCGGCACGAACTGCGTGCCGTTGAGCAGCACGAGGGGCGTCGCCGAGACGGCCTTGACGTCGCTGTCGGGCAGCGGGCCGTTGATGGCGCGGTTGCTGGCCGCCTGCACCCACTTGCCGAAGCGGCGGCTCTCGACGCAGCGCGTCACATCCGACATCGACGTGACCTTCGCGGCCTTCGCGATCTCGAGGATGCGCGCGTCGGACATGCCGCCGCTCTCCTGCGTGGGCTGCTGCTTCAGCAGACGGTCGTGGAAGGCGAAGAAGCGGTCGGGCGAGTACTCGGCGACGCAGCCGGCCGCGTTCGCGGCCCGCAGCGCGTACTGGTCGCTGCCCGACTTCGAGCTGAGGGCGACGGGATGCACCTCCAGCGTCGCGGCGCCGTCGCTCACCCAGCTGCGCAGCTGACTCGAGTTGGCCTTCTCGAAGGCCGCCGCATCCGGCTGGAAGTAGTCGACGTAGAGGCGGATCGCGATCGTGCCCTCGGGCTGCGTCGCCTCGACGGGCGTGTCGCCGGGGCCGAGCGACCCGGTGCGCAGCGCCGTCAGATCGGCGCCGATGCGGATGCCGTCGCTGAGCATGTTGCGCGGGCCGCGCTGGGCCGGGCTCGCGAAGTTGATGATCACGAGCGTCACGACGACGATCACGGCGATGATGCCACCGACGATCCCACCGCGCAGCAGGAGGTTGCGGCGCCGATCCTGCTTGCGCTGCAGGGTGCGGATCTCGCTCGCGCGGTCGCGGGCGGCCTCGCGCGCCGTCGCGATCGCGGCGGTGTCGAGCGGGACCGGCGGCGTGGCGGGAGCGGTCGGCGCGAGCGCGTCGCCCTCGGCGGAGGCTCCGCCGGCGGGCGCTCCCTCGGCCGGGGCTCCCTCGGCGGGGGCGGCGTCGGGATCGCGGGCGTCGCCGGGCTCGTGCGGGTCGGTCATCGCTCCTCGTCCGTGCCGCGGATCCGCGGCGGAAGGTGGCTGTCGTGTGGTGCGGGGCGCGGTGCACTCGCGCGCCCGGAGATCGTAGGCATCCACCCTGGGAGCGTTCCCGGGGTCGACTGCCCGTCGAGCCTAGCGGCGCGACGGGGTAGACCGTCTCGTCCATGGCGGGTGCCGCATCCGTGCCCTAAGGTGAACCGCAGGTGACCACCGCTGATCGCCTGCAGTGGGCACCGCATTCCATTCACTACGGATCGTCCGGCACGTACCTGCCGGTGAAGGAGAAGAACCCATGGCATCTGTGACCTTCGACAAGGCCACCCGCCTCTACCCCGGCTCGAACCGCCCTGCGGTCGACGCGATCGATCTGGAGGTCGCCGACGGCGAGTTCCTGGTTCTCGTCGGCCCCTCGGGCTGCGGCAAGTCCACCACCCTGCGCATGCTCGCCGGCCTCGAAGAGGTCAACGACGGCCGCATCCTGATCGGCGACCGCGACGTCACCGACGTGCCGCCGAAGGACCGCGACATCGCGATGGTGTTCCAGAACTACGCGCTGTACCCGCACATGACCGTCGCCGAGAACATGGGCTTCGCGCTCAAGATCGCCGGCGTGAACAAGCAGGAGCGCGCCGACCGCGTGCTCGAGGCGGCGAAGCTGCTCGACCTCGAGCCCTACCTCGGCCGCAAGCCGAAGGCGCTCTCGGGTGGTCAGCGTCAGCGCGTCGCGATGGGCCGCGCGATCGTGCGTCAGCCGCAGGTGTTCCTCATGGACGAGCCGCTGTCGAACCTCGACGCCAAGCTGCGCGTGCAGACCCGCACCCAGATCGCCTCGCTGCAGCGCCGCCTCGGGGTCACCACGGTCTACGTCACGCACGACCAGACCGAGGCCCTGACGATGGGCGACCGCATCGCCGTGCTCAAGGACGGCGTGCTGCAGCAGGTCGGCTCGCCGCGCGACCTCTACGAGAAGCCGAACAACGTCTTCGTCGCCGGCTTCATCGGCAGCCCGGCCATGAACCTGTTCACGGCCGACCTGGTCGACGGCGGCATCCAGTTCGGCACCGGCGTCGCCGCGGTCGAGCGCGACGTGCTCGCCGCCGCCTCGGGCAAGCAGGTCACGGTCGGCATCCGCCCCGAGGACCTCACCCTCTCGACCTCGGGCAGCGGCCTGCAGGTCGAGGTGGATGTGGTCGAGGAGCTCGGCGCCGACGGCTACCTCTACGGTCACGCCGACATCGCCGGCAAGCGCGTCGACATCGTCACGCGCGTCGACGGCCGTGCGCACCCGAACGCGGGCGACAAGGTCGTGCTGACGCCGGTTCCGCAGCACCTGCACACCTTCGACGCCGAGACCGGCGAGCGCCTCAACACCGCTCCGATCGCCGCCTCGACGACCGCCTGATCGCCGTCATCGGCTGATCGACGAACCACGCGACTGCCGCGGTCCCGCTCGCCGGGGCCGCGGCAGTCCGCATTCCCTCCCGGAGCACCTCGCATGAACGCCAGCGCCCTCTCCATCACGTCGGCGGTGCCGGATCCCGCCCTGCTCGACCTGCCGTGGCACATCCCGCTCGCCGACTGGCCCTCGGAGACCATCGCCGCACTGCCGAAGGGCATCTCGCGCCACCTCGTGCGCTTCGTGCACCTCGGCGGGCACGTGATCGCCGTCAAGGAGACGACGACCGAGCTCGCGCGCCAGGAGTACGACATGCTGCGCACCCTGCAGCGCCTCGACGTGCCGTGTGTCGAGCCGGTCGCGGTCATCTCCAACCGCACGACCCCGTCGGGCGAGCCCCTCGCGCCGGTGCTGATCACCCGGCACCTGCGCTTCTCGCTGCCCTACCGCGCGCTGTTCTCGCAGTCGCTGCGTGCCGAGACCGGCACGCGCCTCGTCGACGCTCTGGCGGTGCTGCTCGTGCGGCTGCACATCGGCGGCTTCTTCTGGGGCGACGTGTCGCTGTCGAACACGCTGTTCCGCCGCGACGCGGGCGCCTTCGCCGCCTACCTGGTGGATGCCGAGACCGGCAAGCTCTATGACGGCGGGCTCTCGAACGGGCAGCGCGAGAACGATCTCGAGATCGCGCGGGTGAACATCGCGGGCGAGCTGCTCGACCTGGAGTCGGGCGGCCGCCTCGACGAGAACCTCGACCCGGTCGCCGTGGCCGACGGCATCGTCGCCGCGTACCGCACGCTGTGGGCCGAGCTGACCAGCGCCGAGTCGTTCCCCTCCTCGGAGCGCTGGCGCATCAGCGAGCGCGTCGAGCGCCTCAACGCCCTCGGCTTCGACATCGAGGAGCTGTCGATCCAGCAGGACGACACGGGCGACGGCACCCGGGTGCGCATCCAGCCCAAGGTCGTGGATGCGGGCCACCATTCCCGGCGACTGCTGCGGCTCACCGGACTCGACGCCGGCGAGAACCAGGCCCGGCGCCTGCTCAACGATCTCGACGCCTACCGCGCCATCGGCGATCGCGCGCAGCAGGACGAGGAGATGCTCGCGCACGAGTGGCTCGTGCGCGTGTTCGAGCCGGTCATCCGGGCGATCCCGCGCGAGCTGCGGGGCAAGCTGGAGCCGGCCGAGGTCTTCCACCAGCTGCTCGAGCACCGCTGGCATCTGTCGCAGCGCGATGCGCGGCCCGTGCCGGTCGCCGAGGCGCTGACCGACTACATCGACACCGTGCTGCGGCACCGGCGCGACGAGGTGACGGTGGTCGGCCCGCCGACGTCGGTGCTGACCGCGCAGCTCGAGCTCGGCGTCGAGGAGGCCGAGGAGGACTGGCGCAAGAACGTGTGAGGGCTGCGGAGTTTCGGCCAGCTCAGCTCTCGCCCCGCACGAGCCGCACGAAGCGGCTGAGCTCGGCGACGCCGTCGGGCTTCCACGGCAGGTGATCGAGCAGCCGGGGCGAGTAGATGAGCCGCGCCGCCCACTGCGCGCGCGAGATCGCGACGTTGAGCCGGTTGCGCGACAGCAGGAAGTCGAGCCCGCGCGGGGCGTCGTCGGGGCTGGATGCGGCGAGCGACACGATCGCGACGACGGCCTCCTGCCCCTGGAACCTGTCGACCGTGCCGACGCGCACGCGCTCGAGCCCGGCCGCGGCCAGGGTCTCGTGGATCAGCTCGACCTGCGCGTTGTAGGGCGCGACGACGATCAGGTCCGACTCGGTGAGCGGGTCGTCGGCGCGGCCGGCGTCCTCGTCGGTCCAGCGCAGCCCGAGGTGCGCCCGCACCTGCGCGAGCACCTCCTGCGCCTCCTCGAGGCTGGCGGTGGCGTTGCCGGTGTGCGCGAGCGGGATCGCCTCGAAGCCGGGCGGCGCTCCTTCGAGGTGCCGCCGAGCGGTGCTGGGATGCGAGCGCAGCTCCCCCGCGTAGGCCAGACGAGAGACCGGGCGGGTGACCGCCGCATCCATGCGCCGGCTCGCGGCGAGGAAGTAGCCGTACTCCGCCGGCAGCACCTCGTGCCCGGCGCTGATCGCCCCGAGCGCCGAGGCGTCGATCGGCGCCGGGTGCACGCCCTGGCTGACCTGCGGCAGCTGCTGCGGGTCGCCGAGCAGCAGGATGCGGTGCGCGGCCTGGGCGACGGCGATCGTGTTCGCGAGCGAGAACTGACCCGCCTCGTCGATCACGAGCAGGTCGAGCTCGCGGCGTCCGACCCGCTTGGTGTTGACGAAGTCCCAGCCGGTGCCGCCGATGACAGCGCCGCGCCCGGCATCGCGATGGCGCGCGAGGAACGCGGCCTGCGGGTTGCTGCCGCTCAGCTCGGTGAAGGCGTGGTCGTCGTAATACCCGGCGCCCTCGCTCGACGGGATGCCCTTGCCCACCTGGGCGGGCGCGCATCCGGCTCGCACGACCCCGTCGAGCACGTTCTCGACGACCCGGTGCGACTGCGCGACGACGCCGATCATCCAGCCCTGGGCGACGAGCTCGGCGATCACGTGGGCGGCGAGGTAGGTCTTGCCGGTGCCGGGCGGACCCTGCACGGCCAGGTACGAGTCGTCCATGCGGCGCAGCGACGCGACGACCGCGCGCACGCCGTCGTCGGCATCCCGCATGGGCTCGAGCGCCGCGCCGTCGCGCAGACGCGGGGCGCGGCGCAGCAGGATGTCGCTGGCCGGATCGAGCGGCCACCCGTCTCCGAGCGCGTCGACGCGGGCGCCCCACTCCTCGATCGCCGCGCGGTGCCCCTCCGTCATCGGCGGCGGCCCGGGAGTCAGGGCGATCGGCAGCGCGTTCCACGGCTCGATGTCGGCGCCCGGCCCGCCCGGGGCGCCGGGTGCCGCCCCCGGGAGGGTCTCGGCGAGCAGCACCGACCCGTCGTCGCCGATCTCCTCGATCGTCGCTCCGTGGTCGAGCGCGTGACGCGGATCGCGCCCGGCCTTCGCGTAGACGGCGGGCCGGTAGATCGCGAAGACGCGGCCGGGGCGCGCCGAGCTGCCCGGAGCCCAGGCGCCGCGCAGTCGCACGCGGCGGCGGCTCGCGCGCTGCCCCGGCCCGGGTTCGGTCCAGTCCTGTTCGACCGTGCTCAATGCCGCATCCACCTCGAAGACGTCGCGGGTGCCCATCCAGTCGATCGCGTCGCTCTCGAGCCGCTCGAAGTGCGCCCACCAGAAGCTCTTGTCCTCGCGCCGGTGGTAGTCGATCGCGGCGGCCGCGAGCCGGTTCGCGGCCGCGCCGTCGGCGTCGTGGACGGCCACTCGCCGCTCGGCCCGGGCGAGCAGCGCGGGGGTCAGCGGGTCGAGGCGAAAGGTGCGCTCCGCGTCCGGCGCGCGCTCACCTCCCGTGCCGGGCTCGACGCCGGCCTCGGCGCGCGCGACCTCGATGAGCCAGTCGCGCAGGCGCCGGGTCGAGACGCAGTCGTAGCGGTTGTAGTCGATGATGTCGTCGAGGATGCGCTGCGCCTCCTCGAGGTCGCCCAGCTGCGCCGCCTGCCGGCTGACGGCGTACTGGATCACAGAGTCGGCGGCGTTCGTCACGCCGTCCTGCGTGCGCAACTCGTCGCCCATGTAGAGCGGCTCGAGCTTCTTGATCGAATACGAGCGGCTGGCGACGCGGATCGACCGCTTCACGACCGGATACAGATCGACGAGCACCCCGGCGCTCAGCAGCTCGTCGACGTCCGCCTCGCCGACGCCGTGCCGGGCGGCGATCGACGCGAGGTGCGTGCGCTCATAGCTGGCGTAGTGGTAGATGTGCATGCCCGGATTCGCCTGCCGCCGCAGCTTCACGTCGTCGAGGAAGGCGCGCAGGGCGACCGCCTCGGCGGCCAGGTCGTGGGCGAGGTAGCTCGTGAACTGCTCGGCGTCGTCGATGTAGCCGAACAGGTAGTCGAGCCCCCACAGCGAGGTCACGCCGTCGGCGGCGAGCTCCTGGTGCAGCGGGTCGCCCTCGAAGTCGAAGTAGATGTCGCCGGGATCGGGCGCGGGGAGATCGGCGATGATCTGCGGCGCGAACATGCGGAACGCGGGCACCGCATGCGCCGTGGCGGCGTCGGAGGACTCCCCCGCGAGCGCCTCCGCCGCCATCGCGCTGACCTGCAGCGCGGCCTGCTCGTGGAGCGCGCGGTAGGTGGCGGCCGGCACGGTGCTGCCCTCCGGCTGCTCGGCGGCGCGGGCGAGATCGTCGATCGTCGTCAGCCCGCCGGCCCGCAGCTTGGCGCGCTGCGTCGCGCGCATCCCGGCCACCAGGAAGAGGTCGCGATGCGCATCGACCTCGGCGGCGCAGACCTCGCACCGGCCGTCGGCGGCGTAGCGCGCATCCCCCCAGTCGACCGCGCCCGGCTCGGCCCGGTGCTCGCGGATGATGCCGTGCAGCCGCTCGCGCCGCAGCTCGAAGACCGGGCGGATGTCGTCGATGTGATGGATGCTGGAGCGCCCGTCGCCGAGGATCAGCTCGACCTCGTCGTCGACGGGCACGCCGAGCCGCCGCAGCTGCTCGTGATAGGCGGCGAGCTGCAGGAGCGCGGTGACCTTGGCCGAGCGCGCGAGCTTGGAGTCCTGCACGCGATAGCGCCCGTCGGGCTGCCGGGCGAGGAAGTCGGCGAAGCCCACGAACAGCAGCTCGGGGTCGCTCTCGTCGAAGAACACGGCCTGGTAGACGAATCCCGCACCCGAGTGGAGGGCCTCGAGCGTCTGCACGGCGAGCCGCCGCAGCTCGTCGGCATCCCGCGCGTTCTCGGGCCGCGGCAGCGCGACGACGTCGCTGCCGGGCTCGTCGCGCAGCGCCTCGACGATGCGCTCCTCGTGCCGGTCGCCGAGCCGGGCGGCGCGCTCGAGCATCGCGTCCGCCTCGACCTCGACGGCGACCGCCCGCCCGAGCTTGACGTCGAGCGTGCGCAGCAGAGCGAACTCGCACTCGCTCGCGAGCTTGAGGTCGCTGGCGCTCGTGACGAGCGCGTCGTTCAGCAGGTACACGGTGCCTTCCGGATCGGGATGCGTCTCACGCTACGGCGCGCCACCGACATGAGCGCGTCTCGGGTCAACGGATGCTGTCGCCGGGCGCTCACCGAGGCCCCGGCTCAGGACCGCGCAAGCGACGCCGTCGCCGCCCGCTCGGCCCGCGCGACCAGATCCGCGTCGCGGAGGTCGGGCCAGCCGTGCAGCCGTGCGCGCCACTCGTCCGGGAACGCGCTCGCCCCGTGCGCCGCGCCGAGCAGCTGCCCGGCGATCGCGGCGACCGTGTCGGTGTCGCGGCCTCCGCGCACGGCCCGCTCGAGCGCATCCACCGGACCCTGCCCGTGAGAGATCGCCGACCACGCCCCCTGCAGCGCGTGCACGACCCAGCCGTTCTGCTCGAAGTCGCGGGGATGCCGCGCCTCGGCCTCGTCGAGCAGGGCGCCCCATCGCGCGGCCCGGTCGGCGGGCAGCACCGCGAGCCCCACGCGCACATCGAGGTCGCCCGTCAGAACCGCGTGCCGGATGGCGACCGACCAGAGCGCGCAGGCGTCGCCCGCATCCGCCTCCCAGTGGGTGAGCTCGCTGACGCGGCGCGCCGCGGCCGCGAGCGCCGCGAGGGTCGCGACCTCGGGTTCGCTGCCCAGGCCGCCCCCAGCGCCTCCGCCCAGGAACGCGAGCGCGACCGGCCCTGTTCGCATGAGCGAGCCGTTGCCGCCGGAGCGTCCGCGCTCGCGGTGCAGCCGCTCGGCCGCCGCCCGCGCCGACGTCTCATCGGGGTGCGCGACGTCAGCCAGCACCGCCCGGATCTGGATGCCCACATCGCGCGCATCCCGCGCCCACACCCGCCAGCTCTCGATCACCGCGCCGAGCGACGCCGCATCGTCGAAGCGCGATCCGTCGGCGGCCGCGTCCAGCAGCGGGATGGCCATGCTGGTGTCGTCGGTCCACTCGCCGACATCCCAGCCCATCGTGTTCAGCCCGCCTCCGAGCTCGACCGCGTTCGTCTCATCGAGCGGAGGCCCGAACTCGTAGCCGGCACCGAGCGCGTCACCGCACGCCTGCCCCACGATCACGCCGGCGGCCCGGTCGAGCAGCGCCGGGTCGACGGCTCCGCTCTCGATCGTCTCGGCGGTCACGCGCAGCACCTCATGCCCCGACGCTAGCGCCGCGTGCGCCCCGAACGCGGGATCGCGCAGCCGACACCCGTCGCGCAGACTCGATCGGGTGAGTGATCTTCAGCAGCGAGTGCCGGGGCAGTCGCTCATCGAGAAGCTGCTGAGCGAGTGGGACGCCGGCCGCATCCGGATGGATGCGGCGACGGGGCGGGTGGAGATCGCCGACGAATCGATCAGCTGGTTCCAGGGCGTTCTCGGCGAGCGGGTCACGGGTCGCGTCCTGAACCAGATCGCCGTCGAGCCCGGAACGACGGTGCTGCACTCCGTGCCCTTCGGCAGCCGCTCCGCCGATATCGACCACGTCGTGATCACTCCTGCCGGCGTGTTCGTGATCAACACCAAGGACCACGAGAACGCGAGCATCTGGATGGCGGGCTGGGGGCTGCGGGTCAACAACCGTCCGCAGAACGCCTACATCCAGAGCCTCGTCAAGCACACCCGCGCCGTCGAAGCGAGGCTGTCTCAGGCGGCCGGCTTCGCGGTGCCGGTCATCGGGATGCTCGCGTTCGTCGCGCCGGCGTCGTTCAGCCAGACCGCTCCGCTCGGCGATGCCACGACACCGCCGATGGCGGCTGCCCCGGTCGACCGCCTCGTGGGCGAGTTGCGGGGCCGCCGACGCGAGATGAGCGACGAGCAGCTCGACCGGGTCACTCGCGCGGCTCTGCGCCCCGAGACCTGGCACGATCATCCGCTCACCTCGCGGCCCGGCTCTCATCTGGGTGCGGAATTCGACGCGCTGTACGCCGAGATCGGCGGTGCTGTGCTGCTGCGGCGTGCCGATCAGCGGCACGAGCGCCGCGAGCGGGCCGCGATCGTGCGCGAGACGACGCGATCCGGTGCGGGGCGCGGTCGCGGTGTCCCGCCGCGCTCGACGTCGTTCGGTGCGTCCGACATCGGAGCCGTGCCGACCCGGCGCCCGCCGGTCACGTCGCCGACACCGGCGACCACGTGGACCTGCGGCAGTCGCGGCCTCGCGCTCTGGCCCCTGCTCGTGGTCGCGGCGATCGGCATCACGAGCGCCATCGAATCGATCGGCGACGTGGCGAGTCCCGGTGTCTTCGGCCTGACCGCCCTGTGGGCTCTGCTGATCATGAGCCCGCTCCTGTTCGCCGCCGCCGATCTCGTCGAGTTGCGGCGTCGGGGAACCGACCTCGGCGGACCCTCGGTCGCCCTCGCCCTGCTCGGCCCCCTCGTCCATCTGAGCGTTCGCGCTGTGCGCCTCGCCCGACGAGGTCAGACCGGAATGAGCGCTCTCATCACGCACCTGATCTGCGGGGTCGCGGCGGTGCCGATCCTCATCACGATGAGCTTCGCTGCTGCGGTCGGACGCTGATCTACGGGCATCCCGAGCCGGACCCGCCCTGCCAGACTGACGACGTGCCCGCCGCTCCCCCGCTCGTCACCCGCCGCATCCGTCTCGCACCCGGTCTGGTGACGCTGTTCCTCGTGATCATGGTCGCGACGCCGGTGCTGCTCGCGCTCGTGCAGCCCTCCGGCTTCGGCTCCGCGATCCCGGCGCCGGCGTGGATCACGATCGCGGTCGTGGAGGTCGGGCTGCTGGCCTCGCTGCTCAGCTGGCACCGCCTCGAGATCGACGACGACCGCATCCGACTGCGCTGGTTCCCGATCTACGATCGCACCCTGCCGCTCGACGAGCTGACCGGGTTCGAGCCGGTGACCGTCCGCTTCGCCGATCACGGCGTCGGGCTGCGCGTTCTCGGCGGCGGCGCGATCGCCCTCGTCAACCGCGGCGGGCCGGGCGTGCGCCTCGAGTTCACCGGCGGGCGCAGCTACGTCGTCGCGCTCGCCGCCGACGCCGAGGTGGATGCGGTGCTCGCCGCCGTCGCGCAGCAGCGCTAGACAGCGGGAGCGGATGCGGGCTCAGCCCTCCGCGCGCAGCTTCGCCACCTCGTACAGCGCGACCGACGTCGCGATGCCCGCGTTCAGCGACTCGGTCGCCGAGCTGATCGGGATCGACACGATCGCGTCGCACTTCTCGGTGATGAGGCGCGAGAGCCCCTTGCCTTCGCTACCGGTCACGACCAGCAGCGGGCGCTTCGCCAGCTCGAGCCCGGGCAGCGACACGTCGCCGTCGCCGTCGAGGCCGATCACGAAGACGCCGCGGTCCTTGATCGCGTCGATCGTCTGGGCCAGGTTCGAGGCGAGGGCGACCGGGATGCGCGCGGCGGCTCCCGCCGAGGTCTTCCACGCCGAGGCGGTCACGCCGACGCTGCGACGCTGCGGAACGATCACGCCCTGGCCGCCGAACGCGGCGACCGAGCGGATGATGGCGCCGAGGTTGCGCGGGTCGGTGACGCCGTCGAGCGCGACCAGCAGGGGCGTCGCATCCCGTTCGATCACGTCGTCGACGAGGTCGAGCGGATGCGCGTACTGGTAGGCGGGCACGGCGAGGGCGATGCCCTGGTGCACGGCGTCGCGCCCGGCCTTGCGGTCGAGCTCGGGGCGCATGACCTCGACGAGCGGGATGCCGCGCTTGGTCGCGAGGGCGATCGACTCCTTGACGCGGTCGTCCATCTCGATGCGGGTGGCGATGAAGAGGGTCGTGGCGGGCACCTTCGTGCGCAGCGCCTCGAGCACCGAGTTGCGGCCGGTCAGCAGCTCGCTGTCGTCGTCGCGCTTCGGGGTGCGGCGACGCTCGGGCGCCGAGCCCGAGCCGCTCGCACCGCCTTTGCCGTGGCGGGCGCGCGCCGCCTCGAGGCGGTCCTGCGCCGCCTTGCGCTTGCCGGCGACGTGCCAGCTGCGGTCCTCGGCCTTCGGGGTCGGGCCCTTGCCCTCGAGGGCGCGACGGCCGTGCCCGCCGGTGCCGACGCTCGCGCCCTTCTTGCCCTTGCTCGATCCGGGTCGTCCGGCCTTGCTGCTGCTCATGCGATGCTCCAGTGCGCCCCGTCGGGCGTGTCCTCGATCGTGATGCCGGCCGCGGTCAGCTCCTCGCGGATGCGGTCGGCGGTGGCGTAGTCCTTGGCCTGGCGGGCGGCGGCGCGGTCGCCGAGCATCCGCTCGACCAGCGCGCCCAGGGCGGTGTCGCCACCGGAGGCCGCCACGGGCCACTGCGACGGGTGCACGCCGAGCACCTCGGTCATCGCCGACACCTCGCCGTGGATGCGCGCCACCTGGTCCACGTCGTCGGCGTCGAGCGCCACGTTGCCGGCGCGAACCCGCTCGTGCAGCACGGCGAGCGCCTGCGGCACGCCCAGATCGTCGTCCATCGCGGCGCCGAACTCCTCGGGCACGACGCCGGTGCCCGAGCCGGCCCAGCGGGTTCCGGCGGTGCGCCGCTCGGCGCGGGCGAGGAAGGTCTCGATGCGGTCGATCGCGGCCTCGGCCTCGGCGAGCGAGCCGTCGTGGTAGTCGATCGTCGAGCGGTAGTGCGCGCTCGCCAGGTAGTAGCGGATCGCGATGCCGCGCGCCGATCCCAGGAACTCGGCGGCGTAGATCGAGTTGCCGAGCGACTTCGACATCTTCTGCCCCTCGATCGCGACGAGGCCGTTGTGCACCCAGTAGCTCGCGAAGGCGTCGCCCGCGGCACTCGACTGGGCGAGCTCGTTCTCGTGGTGCGGGAAGCGCAGGTCGAGCCCGCCGCCGTGGATGTCGAAGGCCGTTCCGAGGTAGCGCCGCGACATCGCGGAGCACTCGATGTGCCAGCCGGGTCGCCCGTCGCCCCAGGGCGAGGCCCAGGATGCCGACGCCGGCTCGTCGTCTTTGCGCCCCTTCCACAGGGCGAAATCGCGCGGGTCGCGCTTGCCGCGGGTGGGTGCATCCCCCGACTCGCTCATGTCGTCGAGGCTCTGCCGGGTGAGCGCGCCGTAGTCGCCCCAGCTGCGCACGTCGAAGTACACGTCGCCGGTGCCGTCCTCGGCGGAGTAGGCGTGGCCGCGCTCGATCAGCTCGTCGATGAGCTGCTGCATGCCCGGGATGCTCGCGGTCGCCCGCGGCTCGTAGGTCGGCGGCAGGATGCCGAGAGCGGAATACGCGGCCGTGAACTCGAGCTCGACCCGGTACGCGAGCGCCCACCAGGGCTCGCTCTCGGTCGCGTTGGCCAGGACCTTGTCGTCGATGTCGGTGACGTTGCGCACGAGCGTGACGGCATAGCCGCGGTAGGCGAGCCAGCGGCGCCACAGGTCGTAGACGAGTGCGCTGCGCAGGTGCCCGATGTGCGGCGACGACTGCACGGTGGGACCGCAGACGTACATGCCGACCTCGCCGGAGCGCAGGGGCACGAAGTCGCGAACAGCCTGGGCTCGGCTGTCGTAGAGGCGCACGGTCACCCCGGGAGTCTACCGGCGGGGTGCCGGACGCCCGGGCGCGTGACGTCGATCGCGACGGCGGGGCCGCGGGCCGTTGACGAGGCCGCGCGCAGGACGACGCGGGCGAGGTGGATGCGCGGCCTCAGCTGCTGAGCAGCGCGGTCGCGATGCACGCCACGCCCTCGCCGCGCCCGGTCATGCCGAGCCCGTCGGCCGTGGTCGCCGAGACGCTGACCGGGGCGCCGACGAGCTCGCCGAGACGACGCTCGAGCTCGCCCCGACGGGCGCCGATGCGCGGGCGGTTGGCGGTGATCTGCAGCGCGACGTTGATCACGGTGAAACCGGCGCCGGTCACGAGCGCCAGGGTCTCGCGCACGAACACGTCGCTGCGCGCATCCCGGAACCGCTCGTCGGCCGAGCCGAAGCGGGTACCGAGGTCGCCGAGCCCGGCCGCCGAGAGCAGCGCGTCGCAGACGGCGTGCAGGGCGGCGTCGCCGTCGCTGTGGCCGGCCAGGCCCGGCTCGTCGGGCCAGTAGAGCCCGCCGAACCACATCGGCGACTCCTCGTCGTAGGCGTGCACGTCGAGGCCGATGCCGGTGCGGATGCCGCGGCTCACGCCGAGCACGTTCTCGGCGCGGCGCAGATCCCACGGGGTCGTGATCTTGAACGCGCGGGCGTCGCCCTCGACCGTCACGACCTCGCCGCCCGCGGCCGAGAACAGCGCGGCGTCGTCGGTGTGCTCGGCGGTCGCCACGGCATAGGCCCCGTCGAGAGCCGCCCGCGGGAAGCCCTGCGGCGTCTGCACGTGCACGAGGTCGCTGCGGTCGACGGTTTCGGCGACCACGCCCTCGCGGATGCGCTTGACCGTGTCGGTGACCGGCAGCGCCGGGATCACGCCCGATCCGGTCGACTCGACCTGACGCACGACGCGATCGAGGAGCGACGCCGGGGTCAGCGCGCGGGCGGCGTCGTGCACGAGCACGGTCTCGACCGAGTCCGCGAGCGCCGCGAGCCCGGCGGAGACCGAGGCCTGACGCGTGTCGCCACCGGCGACGACCGAGACGGATGCCGCGGCCGGGCCGGCCGAGCGGGTCGCGATCGAGCGCGCCGAGGCGAGCTTGGCGACCGGCGCAACCACGACCACCTGGACGGGCGTCGACGAGTCGAAGACGTTGTCGAGGCAGCGCTCGAGGATGGTCACCCCGCGCAGCTCGACGAAGGCCTTCGGCTCGCTGTGCCCGAGTCGGGTACCCGATCCGGCGGCGACGACGATGACGGCGAGGCGGGGCTGATCGCTCAGGAGGCGAGCACCTCGTCGAGCACCGTGGAGGCCTTCTCCTCGTCGGTCTTCTCGGCGAGCGCGAGCTCGGAGACGAGGATCTGACGGGCCTTGGCGAGCATGCGCTTCTCCCCGGCCGAGAGGCCGCGGTCCTGGTCGCGACGCCACAGGTCGCGCACGACCTCGGAGACCTTGATCACGTCGCCCGAGGCGAGCTTCTCGAGGTTGGCCTTGTAGCGACGGCTCCAGTTGGTGGGCTCCTCGGTGAAGGGAGCGCGCAGCACCTCGAAGACCTTGTCGAGGCCTTCCTTGCCGATCACGTCGCGAACGCCGACCAGGTCGACGTTCTCGGCCGGGACCTCGATCGTGAGGTCGCCCTGCGTGACGTTGAGCTTCAGGTAGAGCTTGTCTTCGCCACGGACCTTCCTGGTCTTCACTTCGGTGATGGTTGCAGCGCCGTGGTGGGGGTAAACGACAGTCTCGCCGACCTCGAAGAGCATGGAGTTATTCCTTCCGCAGACTAAGTATTCTAACACAGCGACCCCTCAGTTAGGGGTGCCTAACCTCGGCGCCCGCGAGCGCCCCGATATGCTGTGGATCGCCCCGTCGAGCGATATCTGGAGAGTTCTGTTGAGAGCACGCGCGCTGGCATCCATCGCCCTTCTCGGAGGCGTCGCCGTCGGCCTCGCCGGCTGCAACTTCGTCACGCCGCAGGCGACCACCAACCACTACGACCCGTCTGACGGCGTCAGCGGCACGGTCGGCCAGGTCGAGCTGCGCAACGCCGTGGCGATCGTGAACGACGACGGGGACGCGAACCTCGTGCTCACGGCCGTCAACAACTCGGCGCGCACGATCTCGCTGCGCGTGCAGTACGAGGCCGGCGGGCAGAAGGAGAACACCCGCCTCTCGCTCTCGCCGGGCGCGACCACGGTCGGCTACGGCAAGCGCGGCCAGAAGCTGCTCGAAGACTTCGACCCGAAGGCCGGCTCGCTGGCCAAGATCTACTTCGTCTACGGCAGCCAGGAGGGCGTGCAGCTCGGCGTGCCGGTGCTCGACACGACCTGGTCGGAGTACGAGAAGCACGGTCCGACGGCCCCGCCGAGCCCCTCCGTCTCGCCGAGCCCGAGCGGCACGCCCAGCGAGGGCGCCTCGACCGACCCGAGCGGCACGCCCAGCGACGCCGCATCGGACGGCACGACCGAGGGCTGACCTCCGCGCACACGGTCGAGGAGACCGCCGCGCCACCGACACACGAGGGGCGAGCATCCGGTTGGATGCTCGCCCCTCGGTCGTTCTCGGGAAGGCCGCGCCTCAGGCCTCGAAGCGGTAACCGAGACCGCGCACGGTCACCAGCAACGTCGGCTGCGAGGGGTCCTGCTCGATCTTCGAGCGAATGCGCTTGACGTGCACGTCGAGGGTCTTGGTGTCGCCGTAGTAGTCGGCGCCCCAGACGCGGTCGATCAGCTGCCCCCGGGTCAGCACGCGGCCGGCGTTGCGCATCAGCAGCTCGAGCAGCTCGAACTCCTTCAGCGGCATCGCGACCTCCTTGCCGTCGACCGTCACGACGTGACGCTCCACATCCATGCGCACGGGGCCCGACTCGAGCACGGCGTCGTCGACGTCGAGCGCCTCGACCCGGCGGCGCAGCACGGCGCGGATGCGGGCCAGCAGCTCGCGCGTCGAGTAGGGCTTCGTGACGTAGTCGTCGGCGCCCAGCTCGAGCCCCACCACGATGTCGACCTCGGAGTCCTTGGCCGTCAGCATGATGATCGGCACGTTCGAGGTCTGGCGGATCTCGCGGCACACCTCGGTGCCGGGGAGCCCCGGCAGCATCAGGTCGAGCAGCACGAGGTCGGCTCCCCCGCGCTCGAACAGCTGCAGCGCCGAGCGGCCGTCGGCCGCGACGGCCGTCTCGTAGCCCTCGCGGCGCAGCAGGTAGTCGAGGGGCTCGCTGAGCGACTCCTCGTCTTCGACGATCAGGATGCGGGTCATCCGGTGGCTCCCGTGGTGACAGCCGAGGCGTCGGAGGCCTCGGGCAGGCGGATGGTGAAAGTCGAGCCGCTTCCCGGCTGCGACCAGAGGCGCACATCGCCGCCGTGGTTCTGGGCGACGTGCTTGACGATGGAGAGGCCGAGGCCCGTGCCGCCGGTGTTGCGAGCGCGGGCCGCATCCACTCGGTAGAAGCGCTCGAAGACGCGGTCGCGATCGGCGGCGGGGATGCCGACGCCCTGGTCGGTGACGGCGATCTCGACGACCCCCTCGTCGACCGAGACGCCGAGCCCGACACGCGAGTGCTCGGGCGAGTACTGGATGGCGTTCGCGACGAGGTTGTTGAGCGCGGTCGCGAGCATGGTCGGGTCGCCGATCACGCTGACCCGGCGGCGCTTGCCGACGACGAGCTCGATGTCCTTGGCCTCGGCCTGCACGCGGTGGTGATCGATCGACTGGCGCACCAGATTGTCGATCTCGACCGGCTCGGCCTTCTCGAGGGCGTCGCCCGACTGCAGCCGGCTGAGCTGGATGATCTCGGCCGTGATGCGCGCCAGGCGGTCGGCTTCGCGGGTCAGACGCGACGCGAAGCGCCGCACCTCCTCCGGCTCGTCGGCGGCCGACTCCAGCGCCTCGGAGAGCAGCCCCACGGCGCCGATCGGCGTCTTGAGCTCGTGGCTGACGTTGGCGAGGAAGTCGCGGCGCACCTCCTCGAGGCGGTGCGCCTCGGTGCGGTCGTCGCCGACCAGCAGGATGTAGCGCGAGCCGAGCCGCGACACCCGCACCAGCAGGAACAGCGATTGCTCGCCGAGGCGGCTGCGGGTGAGGTGCAGCTCCTCCGACGCGGGCTCGCCGGTGCGGCGCACCGCATCCACCAGGTCGACCAGCTCGGGGTTCACGAGGTGGTCGTTGAAGATCAGGTTCGCGGCGATCGCCCGGGGCGACGCCGAGAGCACGTTGTTGCTCGCGTCGAGCACGATGCCGACCGACTCGAGGGAGTCGATGAGCGCATCCACGCCGTCGGGCACCCGAGGGGTGACCACCTCGACGGCACGCTGGCCACGGCGGTGGGCGACCACGAAGAGGGTCGTCGCGCCGACGCCGAGCAGCACGCCGAACACCAGTGCGGCGGGCACGAGCAGGGCCGTGTCCATGTGCCTAGATTAGGGTCGCTGTGGAACGCCGCCGCACCCAAGGCCGTCGTTCCAGGCACGTTCACCGCGAAGTTCAGGGGATCGTCACCGCCCGTTAACCTGACGGCGCGACGGTGTCATCGCGGCGGGGACGACTCTGCCGACACGACGAGAGGACGCAGCAGATGCGTGAGGTTTTCCAGCAGGAGCTGCGCGACGTGCAGGACCGACTGGTGGAGATCGCCGGCCTGGTGGCCGACGCGATCGACAACGCGACGACCGCGTTCAACGAGTCCAACGTGGCGCTCGCGGAATCGGTCATCGCCGACGACGACAAGATCGACGCCGCCGCGAACGAGCTCGACGAGCTCGCGATCGAGATCCTGGCCCGCCAGAACCCGGTCGCGCGCGACCTGCGCATCGTCGTGAGCGCCCTGCGCATCAGCGCCTCGCTCGAGCGCATGGGCGACATCGCCCGCCACATCGCGCAGCTGTCGCGCTACCGCTTCCCCGAGAAGGTCGTGCCGAAGAGCCTCCGCCCCACCTTCAAGAGCATGGGCGAGCTCGACGTGCAGATCGCGCGCAAGCTCACCGAGCTGCTCGAGACGCAGGACGTCGACATCGCCGAGCACATCCGCAACGAAGACGACAAGGTCGACGAGCTGCACCTCAGCGTGTTCGACCAGGTGCTCGCCGAGACCTGGAACGGCGCCGCCTCCGACACGGTCGACGCGACCCTGGCCTCGCGCTACCACGAGCGCTTCGCCGACCACGCCGTCTCGATCGCCAAGAAGGTGCAGTACCTGGCGACCGGCGACTGGACCCCGGTCGAGGACTGATCGCGCCCTCCTCGCTCGCTCGACGCTCTCTCGACGCTCTCTAGGCTGAGGGGATGGCCTCCGTCGCGATCCTCGTCAACGGCCTGCCCGGCGCCGGCAAGAGCTCGCTCGCTCGCCAGCTGGGCGGCATCCTCGGGGCGCCGGTGCTCGCGAAGGACGCGCTGAAGGAGACCTTCGGCGCGCTGCTGCCCGACGGCGACTCCGCGCGCCTCGGCAGCATCGCGATGGACACGCTCTGGCGTCTCGCGGCCGAGACCGACGGCGGCGTGATCGTGGATGCGGTGCTCGACCGCACCCGCGACCTCGAGTCCGCCCGGCGCGGCCTCGAGGTCGCCGGCTCGCCGCGCATGGTCGAGCTCTGGTGCGACGTGCCGGTCGACGTGGCGCGCGCTCGCTTCGCCGAGCGGGCGACGTCGCGGGCTGGCATCCACCGCGAGTGGGATGCGGCCTTCGAGGGCTTCGCGCCGCTCGCGCTCGGGCCCGTGGTGCGGGTCGACACGAGCGGGCCCGTCGAGTTCGAGGCGCTCGTGCTCGAGCTGGGCCAGCACTTCCTCTGAACCGGTCGACGGCGTCTGAGCCGGCCGGCGTCGTCGGCCCACCTAGGCTCGATCCCATGGCTGCCGGCGCGACGATCCACACCTTCGACCTGACCATCTCCGACGTCGACCGCGGCGTCTACGAGTCGGTCAGCCTGCGGGCCGCGCGCCACCCGTCCGAGACCGAGCAGTTCCTCGTGACGCGGGTGCTGGCCTATGCGCTCGAATACGTCGAGGGGATCGCCTTCAGCGAGGGCATCTCGACCACGAAGAACGAGCCGGCCGTGCTCGTGCGCGACGCCACCGGGTCGATCACCGGCTGGATCGAGATCGGCGCGCCGGATGCGGAGCGGCTGCACTACGGCAGCAAGCTCGCCGACCGCACCGTCGTCTACACCCACCGCGATCCGGTCAAGATCGCCGCGCTCTGGACCGGCAAGAAGATCCACCGCGGCGACGAGATCGAGCTGCGCAGCTTCGACGACGGCTTCATCGACCAGGTGGCGGGAGCGCTCGGCCGCCGCAGCGAGCTGACCGTGTCGCTGATCGAGTCGCGCGTCTACGTCGAGCTCGACGGGCAGAGCTTCCAGAGCGAGCTGCACTCCCAGCCCGCGATCTAGTCGAGCGCGGCGCGCCCGTCAGATCAGCGGGAACTGCGCCACGAGGCGCCACACCGGTCCGCCCTCGGCGTGGGCGTCGCGCTCGAGCAGGGCCACCGCATCCAGCTCGACCCGCTCGCCCCGGTCGACGCGGTCGCCGTCGTCGGTCACGGAGACGTGCGGTCGGTAGCCGGCGCCGGCGTGCTGCGGGTCGAGCAGGCGCACCCCGAGCGGACGCAGCTGCTGGATCAGGGCGCGATGCACCGCATCCAACTCGCCCTCGTCGTCGTCGAGCAGGGTGACCTCGATCGAGTCCGCCCCGCCGAACAGCTCGTCGTCGCCGGCCTCGGTCTCGATCGGACCGAAGGCGGCCAGCGCCGACTCGATCGCCGCCTCGAGCTGACCCTGATCGGCGTCGGTCTCGGCCGGACTCAGCAGGGTCACGTGCAGCGGCAGCGTGCCCGGCGCGAACTCGGTGTCGAGGGCGGCGTCCTCCAGGAACGCGGCGATCAGGAAGCGCACGGCGCGGTCGGCCCCGCCGTCGCGCTTACTTCTTGCCCTGCGCGGCGACCGCGGCGGCTCCGGCGGCGGCGGCCTCGGGGTCGAGGTAGCGCGCGGGGCCGGTCGGGCGGAAGTCGTCGTCGAGCTCGTAGACCAGCGGGATGCCGGTCGGGATGTTGAGCTCCGAGATCTCGGCGTCGCTCACGCCGTCGAGGTGCTTCACGAGCGCGCGCAGGCTGTTGCCGTGGGCCGTGACGAGCACGGTGCGGCCGGCCGCGAGGTCCTTCGTGATGTCCGACTCCCAGTAGGGCAGCATCCGGTCGATCACGAGCTTGAGGCTCTCGGTGCGGGGCAGCTCAGCGTCGGGCAGGTCGGCGTAGCGCTCGTCGCCCACCTGCGACCACTCGGCGTCGTCGGCCAGCACGGGCGGCGGGGTGTCGAAGCTGCGGCGCCAGGTCTGGAACTGCTCGGGGCCGTACTTCTCGAGCGTCTCGGCCTTGTCGAGACCCTGCAGCGCGCCGTAGTGGCGCTCGTTGAGGCGCCAGCTGCGCTTGACCGGGATCCACAGGCGGTCGGCGACCTCGAGGGCGAGGTTCGCCGTCTGGATCGCGCGGGTCAGCACGCTCGTGTAGAGGATCTCGGGCTTCAGGCCCGACTCGGCGAGCAGCTCGCCGGCGCGCTTCGCCTCGCCCACGCCCTGCTCGCTGAGGCGGACGTCCACCCAGCCGGTGAAGAGGTTCTTCTGGTTCCAGTCGGAGTTGCCGTGGCGGAGCAGGATGAGCGTGCTGGTCATGGTGCTCAGCCTAGCGAGCGCGGGTGACGTCGGAGCCCGGGTGCTCGGGCCGGGCAGCTCGGGCCGGCCGAGCGCGCCGGTCCCCCGCCGGTACGCTCGTGCCGTGGTTCGGGGCACGCGGGTCGAGGGGCGCATCACCCGCGGCACGACCAACACGAACCGCCTGCGCCGCATCGACCGCTGGATCGCCGCGCAGCCCGTGCTGCGCCGCGCCGACGACCCGCTCGTCGTCGACCTCGGCTACGGGGCCTCGGCCACGACGCCGCTCGAGCTGCACGCGCGGCTCGCCCGCGTGCGTCCCGGGGTCGAGGTGGTCGGCGTCGAGATCGATCCCGAGCGCGTGCGGATCGCGAGCGCGCGCGCCCGGCCGGGCGTGAGCTTCCGTCTCGGCGGCTTCGAGACGCCGACGCCCGACGGGCGGCCCGCCGCGATCATCCGGGCCTTCAACGTGCTGCGGCAGTACGACGAGGGCGAGGTCGCGGCGGCGTGGCAGCGGATGCTCGGCCGCCTGCAGCCCGACGGCCTGCTGGTCGAGGGCACCTGCGACGAGATCGGCCGGGTCTGCAGCTGGATCGCGCTCGGACCGGAGGGCGCGCGCACGCTCACGATCTCGCTGCGGCTGGCCGAGCTCGAGGCGCCGTCGATCGTGGCGGAGCGGCTGCCCAAGGCGCTGATCCATCGCAACGTGCCGGGCGAGCGCATCCACGCCCTGCTCGTCGACCTCGACCGCGAGTGGGCGCGCGCCGCGCCCCTGTCGACGTACGGCCCGAGCCAGCGCTGGATCTCGGCGGTCGAGGGGATACGTGCCGCCGGGTGGCCCGTGCGCGACGGCCGCACCCGCTGGAGGCTGGGAGAACTCACCGTGGACTTCTCGGCTGTCGCACCCTCCTGAGACGGTGGTGGGGTGAGCGGATACGACGCGGAATTCCTCGGCACCACCGTCCCCCTGCCCGTGCCGGCCGAGGGGCGCGAGCTCGTCGACCTCGACTCGACGCACTTCTCGATCGGCTTCGACCCGCACCGCAAGCTCGCGGCGTTCACGGCCGTGAACATCGACGGCGCGCGCCTCATCGACCTGGGGCGCGGCGACGACTGGCATCTGGATGCGCGGCTGCCCGAGTCGCAGCAGACCGGGCCTGCCGTCTACGCCCGCAACGACCTCGACCGCGGTCATCTGGTGCGCCGCCGCGACCCGGTGTGGGGCGACGCCGAGACGGCAGCGCAGGCGAACCTCGACACCTTCGCCTACACGAACGCGGCGCCGCAGGCGTCGACCTTCAACCAGAAGCCGGAGCTCTGGCTGGGGCTCGAGGACTACGTGCTCGAGGCGGCCGAGGGCAGCGACGCCCGGCTCGCCGTGCTCACCGGGCCCGTGTTCGCGTCGGACGATCCGCTCTATCGGGGCACGCGCATCCCGCAGCGGTTCTGGAAGGTCGCGGCCTGGGCCGTCGACGGCGAGCTGCGGGCGACCGGGTACGTGCTCGATCAGACCGCGCTCGTCGAGAAGTACTGCGGGGATCGGCGCGACGAGCCGACGGTCGCGCCGGGCGACCCGGAGCTCGGCGCCTTCCGCACCTTCCAGGTGCCGATCGACGACGTCGCGCACCTGACGGCGCTCGGGCTCGGGCCGCTGCCCGCCGCCGATCGGATGCCGCGCGCGACGCTCGCCCCCGACGACCGCTGGATCGAGCTCGACTCCCCCGCCGCGCTGCGCTTCTAAGAGCGGGCCGCGCCCCGGGGCGTGGATGCGGCTCAGGCCGCAGGCAGCAGCGCGCGGGCCTCGTCGGCGGGCAGGCCCGTCGCGCCGAGCAGATCGACCACGAGCGGACGCAGCAGCATCACGATCGTCACCTCCGCGGCCGAGGCGCCGTCGCCCGAGACGGCGTCGTCGACCGCGTGCGGGCCGAGCTCGCCCGCGAGCTCGGTGAGCAGCGTGCGCGCCGCTCCGGTCAGCTCGGGGTCGTCGACGCCGCGCCCGACCAGGTCGATCGCCGTGCCGACCCGGCCGATCAGCTCGGCGAGGCGCGGGCGCGGCTGGCGGTCGGCGCTGAGGAACTCGGCGCGGCGGGCGATGACCCGCAGGTGCCGTGCCGCGAGGTCGCCCGTGCGCAGCGCGCGCTGCTGCAGCCGCAGCTCGGGCAGGTGCCGGCGCAGCAGCGGGGCGATGCGCGCGACCGAGACGGCGCTGTCGAGCGAAGTGGTCCAGGCATCCACCATCGACTGGGTGCGTCGCAGCCGGGTGAGGGCCAGACCCGCGGCACCCGGGTCGCCGTCGGCCAGCGCGGACGTGACCGATCCGGTCGACTCGGTCAGCACCGAGAACAGCGCGCGACCGTCGCGGCGGGCGGAACCCCGCGGATCGCGCGGCACGAGCGCCGTGACCAGCACGGCGAGCACCGCGCCGATCAGCGCATCCAGGGTGCGGGTGAACGGCCCGCCGACCGGGTCGGGCAGCAGCATCACGAGCGCCGACTGGATGGCGGCGGCGATCGCGAAGCCCGGAGACGGGGAGGCGGCGCGCGCCACCACGAGCGTGACGAGCAGCACGACGACGAGCTGCAACAACCCGCGGCCCGCGACGACGACGAGCAGGTCGGCGAGGGCGATGCCGATGAGCATGCCGACGATGGTCTCGACCAGCAGGCGGGGCCGCGCATCCCGGGCCAGACCGAGCGCGCTGAGCGTGAAGGTGACCGACAGCAGCGGGGTCACATGGCCGAGCAGGTAGTGCGCGATCGCGTAGGCGGCCGTGACCGCGACCACGATCTGCAGGATGGCGGGGGCCGAGTCGGCGACGCGGCGGCCGGCGGCGAGCAGGTCGAGCCGGCGGCGCAGACGACGCTCGATCGCCGCGGCCGTGCTCGCGGCCCGGCCGGTGCGGTCGTCGCGTGCCATCCCGCTCTCCGCTCGGCGGCCGCGGCCGGCGGCTAGCGGCGCACCGCGCCGAGGCGCGGCAGGCGGGGCACGTCGGCGACGGCGCCGGCGTCGGTCGGCACGATGACCTCCTGCGCGGCGGCGACCTCGCCGTCGGCGGAGACGACCACGAGGTCGCCCTGCGGGGCCGCACGCCGCAGCACGGCGAGCGCGATCGGCCCGAGCTCGTGGTGCTGCGCGACCGCGGTCACCCGGCCGAGCACCTTCGCCTCGTCGCCGGAGCCGGCGCGCACCTCGTCGCCGGCGGCGACGACGCGGTTCTCGGAGCCGTCGAGGTGCAGCAGCGCAAGGCGACGCGGCGGGTGTCCGAGGTTGTGCACCTTGGCCACGGTCTCCTGGCCGCGGTAGCAGCCCTTGGTCAGGTGCACGGCGCTGCGCAGCCAGTCGAGCTCGTGCGGCAGGGTCGTGGCGTCGAGCTCGGTCGCCGCGCGCGGGCGCCAGACTTCGATGCGCAGCGCCTCGAGCGCGAGCGTTCCGGCGGCGGGCAGCTCGGCGAGCGCCGCGAGGTCGGCACGGGCGATGAGCGACTCGCTGTAGTCCCAGCCCTCGGCGGGATGCGCGCCCTGCGCGTACTGGTGGCCGCCGCGGGTCACCTCGGCCCAGGGGTCACGCCACACGGCGACCGGCGCGACGAGGCCGCGCAGCGGGTCGGCGCCGAAGCCGCCGACCGTCGCGAAGTCGGCCGAGCGATCGACGACCTCGACGCGCAGCATGAACCGCATCCGGTCGAGGAAGGCGGCGAGCGCCGCCCCTGACTCGGGCGTGTCGAGCAGCAGCCAGGTGGTCTCGCCGTCGTCGACGACGCGCGCGGCGTGCTCGATGCGGCCGCTCGGGTCGAGCAGCAGGGTCTCGCTCGACTCCCCCGCCGGCAGGCCCTTCAGGCTCTGCGAGGTGAGCGAGTCGAGCCACGACAGCCGATCGGGGCCGGTGATCGTGATCACGGCACGGTCGGAGAGGTCCACGATCGCCGTGCCGGCGCGCAAGGGGCGCTGCTCGGCGATCGGGTTGCCGTAGTGCTGCGGAGGGGCGCCGACCGCGCCCGGGCGGGCTGCGAAGGGCGAGGTGGATGCGGGCGAGACCGCGTCGCCGGTCGACACGGGGTCCTCAGTCGACACGAGACAGCCGCCCCGACGCGTGCGTGCGCAGGTCCTGGCCGAGCGCCGCGATGTCCCAGGCCCAGAGCAGGTGGCTGTCGACCAGACCGTAGAGGCGGGTCGCCGCCGCGTACTCCTTGGCGCCCGCGGTGCGCATGACCGCATCCGTCGCCAGGTCGATGCGCGGGCCGGCGATCGCGCCGATGTAGACCTCGCTCACGCCGCCGGGCTGCACGAGCGACACCTCGATGTCGAACGAGCCCTGCTCGTTGCGCAGCGACTCGACCGACTCCGCCGTCGTGAACGGCCGCTCGCCGACACCCGGCAGCATCGCCGGGCCGACGTCGCCGTCGACGCGGGGCCGGGCGAGGCGCCAGTAGCCGGTCTCGGTGTAGAGCGGCTGCGGCGCGTCATCCTCGTTCTCGCCCGGAAGCCAGACGTAGCAGGAGTAGTTCAGAACCGGGAGGCCGTCGTGCGTGAACGCGATGCGCTGCCCGAACTCGTGCTCGCGGATCTCGTCGCCCACCTTGTAGGCGATGACCCCCGTGCCCTCCCAGACGCCGAGCAGCCACGAGAGCGGGCCGAGCTCGGCGGGAACGCCGGCGTCGAGGTCGAACACGCTCAGCGCTGGCCGCGGAACAGGTTGTAGAGAACCGTGACCGAGACGAAGCCGATGCCGAGCGTCGCGAGCGCCAGGAGCCCGATGTAGAAGAGTTCGAGTGCCAGCATGCCGTCAGTCTAGACGGTGACGGCCAGCGAGACCGGGTGCACCACGGCGAGCACGCCCGTGATCGCCACCAGGATGATGAGCGAGCCGACGACGCTCACGCCGAGCCGGGTCACGAGACCCTCGCGGCGGCCGACGCCGAGCTGGATCGCGAAGGCGACGAGGATGCTGATCGCCGCCACGACGGGGATCCAGGTGAGCCAGCGATCGCCCGCGATCAGGGCGACTCCGAGGCCCGCGATCAGCGCGACGACCCAGACCGGGAGGGCGCTGCCGAGGACGCGGGACATGGAGCCATCGTAGGGGGCAATAGAATCGGGACCCTGGCGGAACCCGGAGGACGCGTGGCGCAGCTGTTGATCCTGACCTCGACGGTCGACGCCGACGTCCTGCCCGCGCTCGGACTGCTCAGTCACCGCGTGCGCCGCATCCCGGCCGAGCCCGCCGCCCTCGTGGCCGCGCCGAACGCCGAGATCGTGTTCGTCGACGCCCGCCACGACCTCGCCGGCGCCAAGTCGCTATGCAAGATCCTCAGCACCACCGGAGCGGGCGCGCCGCTCATCCTGATCCTCACCGAGGGCGGGCTCACGGCCGTCTCGGCCGACTGGGGCGTCGACGACGTCGTGCTCGAGAGCGCCGGCCCCGCCGAGGTGGATGCGCGCATCCGCCTCGCGATCGGCCGGGCCGCGCAGGAGAAGACGGGCTCGAAGATCCAGGCCTCGGGCGTCGTGATCGACGAGGCCAGCTACTCGGCGAAGGTGCACGGCCGCCCGCTCGACCTCACCTTCAAGGAGTTCGAGCTGCTGCGGTTCTTCGCCACGCACCCCTCGCGGGTCTTCACCCGCGAGCAGCTGCTCAGCGAGGTGTGGGGCTACGACTACTTCGGCGGAACGCGCACGGTCGACGTGCACGTGCGGCGCCTGCGCGCCAAGCTCGGCGACCTCGACTCGCTCATCGGCACCGTGCGCAACGTCGGCTACCGCTTCAACGTCTACGAGGACGACGAGCGGCCCGAGCCGGCGACCGCCTCGGTCGAGTAGGGCCGCACCCGACCGGCGGGGCCCGCACCCGCCGCGGCGCGCGGCGCGCATCCACCCGCCTTGATGCGCGGCTCACCGGTTCACCTCCCGTTAACGCGCGCCGGTGGCAGGATTGGGCCATGGACAGCGACAGCCCCCTCGGCGACGCCACGGTCGCGGCGGATCTCCTCGACGACTACGAGCCCGAGCCCGAGATCGAGGACGACGGCACGCTCCCCGGCGACCGGTTCCTCGACCGCGAGCTGAGCTGGCTCGCCTTCAACCAGCGCGTGCTCGAGCTGGCCGAAGACGAGACGCTGCCGCTGCTCGAGCGGGCGAACTTCCTGGCGATCTTCGCCTCGAACCTCGACGAGTTCTTCATGGTGCGCGTCGCCGGCCTGAAGCGCCGCATCGCGACCGGCCTCGCGGTGCCGACCAACGTGGGCCGCTCCCCCGTCGACGTGCTGGCCGACATCGGCCGCCTCGCGCACGAGCTGCAGGAGCGGCACGCCTGCGTCTTCCGCGACTCGGTCAAGCCCGCCCTCGACGACGCCGGCATCCACGTCGAGCACTGGAGCGACCTCGACGAGGCCGACCGCGCCCGCGTCGACGAGCTGTTCACGAGCCAGATCTTCCCGGTGCTCATGCCGCTCGCGGTCGACCCCGCGCACCCCTTCCCCTACATCTCGGGGCTCTCGCTCAACCTGTCGATCCGCGTGCGCAACCCCAAGACCTCGCGCATCGAGTTCGCGCGACTCAAGGTGCCCGCGAACCTGCCGCGCTTCGTGCAGCTGCCGGATGACGAGAGCGGCCGCCTGCGCTACATCCCCCTCGAAGACCTCATCTCCAACCACCTCGACCACCTGTTCCCGGGCATGGAGATCCTCGAGCACCATGAGTTCCGCGTCACGCGCAACGAGGACGTGCAGATCGAGGAGGACGAGACCGAGTCGATCATCCAGGCGCTCGAGAAGGAGCTGCTGCGCCGCCGCTTCGGCCCGCCGATCCGCCTCGAGATCAGCGACGACATGGACGACGTGACGCTGAGCCTGCTGATGCAGGAGCTCGACATCACCGAGGAGGAGGTCTACCGCCTCCCCGCGCCGCTCGACCTCGGCGGGCTGTTCGAGCTGCAGCGCATCGCGCGGCCCGAGCTGAAGTACCCGAAGCAGGTGCCGACGACGGCCGCCGCGCTGCTGCCCAGCGACCCGACCGACAAGCCCGACATCTTCGCCTCGATGCGGCGCGGCGACATCCTGCTGCACCACCCCTACGAGTCGTTCTCGACGAGCGTGCAGGCCTTCCTCGAGCAGGCCGCCGCCGACCCGAACGTGCTCGCCATCAAGCAGACGCTCTACCGCACGAGCGGCGACAGCCCGATCGTCGAGGCGCTGATCGACGCCGCCGAGGCCGGCAAGGCCGTGCTCGCGCTGGTCGAGATCAAGGCGCGCTTCGACGAGCAGGCCAACATCAGCTGGGCCCGCAAGCTCGAGAAGGCCGGCGTGCACGTGGTCTACGGCCTCGTCGGGCTCAAGACGCACTGCAAGCTCGCCCTCGTCGTGCGTCAGGAGCGCGGCGGACTGCGCCACTACAGCCACATCGGCACCGGCAACTACAACCCCAAGACGAGCCGCATCTACGAGGACCTCGGCCTGCTGACCGCCGACGACACGGTCGGCAAGGACCTCACGCGCCTGTTCAACGAGCTCTCGGGCTATGCGATCGAGAAGAAGTTCCGCCGTCTGCTCGTCGCGCCGCTGCACCTGCGCAAGGGACTCATCAAGCGCATCGACGCCGAAGCCGAGAACGCCCGCGCGGGCAAGCCCGCCGGCATCCGCATCAAGGTCAACTCGATGGTCGACGAGGCGATCATCGACGCCCTCTACCGCGCCAGCCAGGCCGGCGTGAGCGTGGATGTGTACGTGCGCGGCATCTGCTCGCTGAAGCCCGGCGTGCCCGGCCTCAGCGAGAACATCCGCGTGCGCTCGATCCTCGGCCGCTACCTCGAGCACTCGCGCATCTTCAGCTTCGAGAACGACGGCGACCGCCAGGTCTTCATCGGCAGCGCCGACATGATGCACCGCAACCTCGACCGCCGCGTCGAGGCGCTCGTGCGCCTCACCTCGCCGGCTCACATCGACGAGCTCGAGCGGCTCTTCGACGACGCCATGAGCGACGCGACCAGCACCTGGTGGCTCGGCGCCGAGGGCGAGTGGGAGCGGCACAGCCGCGACGCCGCCGGCGAGCCGCTCGTCGACCTGCAGTCGCAGCTGATGACCGAGATCGCGGCGCGGAAGCGCAGCACCCGGTGAGCGCCGCTCCGGCGCCCGTGCTCGCGGCCGGTGCGGTCGTCTGGCGGGAGAAGGACGGCGAGCCCCGCGTGCTCGTGGTGCACCGCACCCAGCACAAGGACGTCTCGCTGCCGAAGGGCAAGCTCGACCCGGGCGAGACGCTGCCCGAGACGGCCGTGCGCGAGATCGCCGAGGAGACCGGCCTGCTGGTCGGGCTCGGAGCGCCCATCGGCGTGGTCGAGTACCCGCTGCCGAACGGCCGGCCGAAGGTCGTGCACTACTGGCTGGCCGAGGTGGGCGACGACGCCGTCGCCGCATCCACGTTCCAGGCGAACGACGAGATCGCCGAGCTCGACTGGGTCACGATCGAGAAGGCGCGCACGGTGCTCGACTACCCGCACGACGTCGAGCTCGTCGACCGCTTCGCCGAGCTCTGGAAGCGCGGTCGCGCGCGCAGCTACGCCGTCATCGCGCTGCGTCACGGCAAGGCCGTCAACCCGCACGAGTGGGGCGGGCCGGATGCGACGCGCCCGCTGCAGGAGCGCGGCGCCGTGCAGGCCGCCAGCGTCGCCCACGGCATCGCCGCCTACCGCCCGCGCAAGCTCATCACCTCGACCGCCGTGCGCTGCGTGGCCACGATCGAGCCGACCGCCCGGGTGACGGGGCGCGCCGTCACCCAGACCGACGAGATCAGCCAGGACGCCTACGGCGCCGGGCAGGACGACGTCGGCGCGGTCGTGCGGAAGCGTCTCGAGAAGCGCAAGACCGCGGTGCTCTGCAGCCACGGGCCCGTGCTGCCCGAGATCCTCGCCGAGATCGCGCGGCGCGCGGGTGCCGAGCGCCCGGACGAGCTGCGCCGCGCATCCGGTCTCGGCACGGCCGAGTACGCGGTCGTGCACCTGCCGCTCGACCCCGCTCAGACCGGCGTCATCGCCGTCGAGGTGCACGGGCCCGCCGCCTGATCCCACCTCCTGGTAACGCCCGTGTCGAATGGATGCCCGACCACCGCATCCGCCCGACACGGGCGTTATGGCGTTGTTCACCTTCCGTTCACCCGTGCCGCGGATCGTGGTTCACCGACCCGCCTAGCTTCATCTCGGATCGAGAACGAGACCGCACCAAGGACTCCCGATCCGTACCTGCAGATCGCATTCCCGAAGGGACCACTGTGAACATCTCGCGCATCGGCGGCGTCGCCGCGATCGCCATCGTGGGGGCCATCGCCCTCAGCTCGTGCGCCGCCAACGAGGCCCCCGCGGGCGACTCGTCGAGCGACGCCAAGACCTACTCGGGCACCCTCAACGGCATCGGCTCGTCGGCCCAGGGCCAGGCCGAGATCACCTGGGGCACCGGCTTCCAGACCGCCAACCCCGACGCCACCGTCAACTACGACCCGCAGGGCTCGGGCGCCGGCCGCACCAGCTTCATCTCGGGTGCCGCCGACTTCGCCGGCTCGGACGCCGCGCTGAAGGACGAGGAGCTGTCGCAGACCTTCGCCGGCTGCGCCGCCGACACCAAGGGCATCGACCTGCCGGTGTACATCTCCCCGATCGCCATCGCGTACAACGTCGACGGCCTCAAGGACCTGAAGCTCGACGCCGCGACCATCGCCGGCATCTTCAAGGGCACCATCACCAAGTGGAACGACGACGCGATCGCGTCGCAGAACGACGGCGCCGACCTGCCCGACGCCGACATCCGCGTCGTGCACCGCTCGGACGACTCGGGCACCACGCAGAACTTCACCGAGTACCTCGCCGCGAACGCCGCGGACGTGTGGGACGCCGCCCCGTCGCAGACCTACCCCTACACGATCGGCGACGCCGCCAAGGGCACCTCGGGCGTGGCCGACACCACCTCGCAGACCGCGAACTCGATCACCTACATCGACGAGTCGGGCGCCGGCGACCTCAGCATCGCCCAGCTCAAGGTCGGCGACAACTACGTGAAGCTCACCGCCGAGGGGGCTTCCGAGGTCGTCGCCAACTCGCCGATCGCCGACGGCCGTGAGGACAACGACCTCGCGATCGCGATCGACCGCACCTACACGAGCGAGAAGGCCTACCCGCTGCTGCTCGTCTCGTACATGATCGTGTGCCAGGAGTACGCCGACGCCGACAAGGCCGAGCTCGTCAAGGGCTACGCCTCGTACGTCGCCAGCGAGGAGGGCCAGAAGGCCGCCGCCGAGCAGGCCGGCTCGGCTCCGCTCTCGAGCGACCTCGCCAAGAAGGTCGCCGACGCGATCGCGAGCATCAAGTAACGACAAGCACCATCCCACGGATTCGGCCCGGGTCGCCCCTCGCGGCCCGGGCCGAATCCCGTGAACCCGAACCCCCGCCGTCAGGCACCCCGACCCTGGAAGAGAGCATGAGCGCACCGACTGAGGCACCGCCCAGCGCACCGGACCGTGCCCCCGCCGCGGAGCCCGCCAAGCGGGTCGTCCGGATCGGCGACCGGATCTTCTCGGGCAGCACCGTCTTCGCGGGCAGCCTCATCCTCGTCGTGCTGGCGGCCGTCGCGATCTTCCTGATCGTGCAGTCGGGCCCGGCCTTCACCGCGAACGCCGACGAGGTGCCCGGCCCGTCGGAGGACTTCTGGTCGTACGTCGGCCCGCTCGTCTTCGGAACCGTCTGGGCCGCGTTCCTCGCGCTCGTCCTGGCCACGCCGATGGCCATCGGCATCGCGCTCTTCATCTCGCACTACGCCCCGCGCAAGCTCGCGCAGGGCCTCGGCTATGTGATCGACCTGCTGGCCGCCGTGCCGTCGGTCGTCTTCGGCCTCTGGGGTGTTCTCACCCTCGCCCGCTTCGTGCAGCCCTTCTACCAGTGGCTGGGCGACAACCTCGGCTGGATCCCGCTGTTCAGCGGCATCGTCTCCGGCTCGGGCAAGACCATCCTCACCGGCGCGATCGTGCTGGCCGTCATGGTGCTGCCGATCATGACCGCCGTCTGCCGCGAGGTCTTCCTGCAGGCGCCGCGTCTGCACGAGGAGGCCGCTCTGGCCCTCGGCGCCACGCGCTCGGAGATGATCCGGATGGCCGTGCTGCCCTTCGCGCGCTCGGGCATCGTGTCGGCGATCATGCTGGGCCTCGGCCGCGCGCTCGGCGAGACGCTCGCGATCGCGATGGTGCTCTCGCCCGCGCTCGTCATCTCGCCGCAGCTGCTGACCTCGCAGAACCCGAACACGATCGCCGCGAACATCGCGCTGCAGTTCGCCGAGGCCACCGGCAAGGGCGTCAACATCCTCATCGCGACCGGCCTGATCCTGTTCATCATCACCTTCGTCGTCAACTTCGTCGCCCGGGCCATCGTGGCCCGCCGTGCGGCCTTCTCCGGAGCGAACTGATGTCGACCACCACCGCGGCCCCCGCCGCCCGCCCGATGACGAACTCCCTCGCCGCGGGCCGTCTGCCGCGCTTCTCGCCGATCTTCCTGCTCATCGGCAGCTGGATCGTCATGGGCGCCGTCTACGGGATGCTCGCCGCCGCCGGAACGCTCGAGGGCTTCGACATCGTCGGCACCGTCTTCTTCGGCACCGTGCTCTTCGACGTGGCCCTGTTCGTCTGGTCGCTCGTCGTCGAGGGCGGGCGCCGCGCCCGCGATCGCCTCATCACCTCGCTGGTCTGCACCGCGTTCGTCATCGCGCTGCTGCCGCTGATCTCGTTGATCTGGACGGTCGTCGCCGGCGGCGTGCACCGCTTCGACCTGACCTTCTTCAGCTCGTCGATGCGCAACGTGCTCGACGAGGGCGGCGGCGCGCTGCACGCCACCGTCGGCACCCTCGAGATCACCGGCTTCGCCGCCCTGATCAGCGTGCCGATCGGCCTGCTCACCGCGATCTACCTCGTCGAGTACGGCCGCGGGTGGCTCGCCAAGGGCATCACCTTCCTGGTCGACGTCATGACGGGCATCCCGTCGATCGTCGCCGGACTCTTCGCCTTCGCGCTGTTCTCGCTGTTCGCCGGCCCCGGCATCCGCGCCGGTGTCATGGGCTCGGTCGCCCTGGCGGTGCTGATGATCCCGATCGTCGTGCGCAGCGCCGAGGAGATCCTGAAGCTCGTGCCGAACGAGCTGCGCGAGGCGTCCTACGCGCTCGGCGTTCCCAAGTGGCTCACGGTCGTCAAGGTCGTGCTGCCCACCGCCGTCGCGGGCATCACCACCGGCATCGTGTTGTCGATCTCGCGCGTCATCGGCGAGACCGCGCCGCTGCTGCTCACGGCCGGGTTCACTGCATCCATGAACTACGACCTGTTCGACGAGCGGATGATGACCCTGCCGGTGTTCGTGTACACCCAGTACGCGAACCAGGGCCCCGAGGCCAGCGACTTCATCAACCGCGCCTGGGCCGGAGCGCTCGAGCTGATCCTCATCGTCGCCGTGCTCAACATCCTCGCCCGCCTCGTCTCGTTCTTCTTCTCGCCCAAGACCGGGCGCTGACCCGCACCGCACCCCGAAGGAAAGCCGTGTCCAAGCGCATCGAGGTCAACGACCTCAACGTCTACTACTCCAAGTTCCTCGCCGTCGAAGGCGTGTCGCTCACGATCGAGCCCCGCACCGTCACGGCCTTCATCGGCCCGTCGGGCTGCGGCAAGTCGACCTTCCTGCGCACGCTCAACCGCATGCACGAGGTCATCCCCGGCGCCCGCGTCGAGGGCGACGTCATGATCGACGGCAACAACCTCTACGGCCCCGGCGTCGACCCGGTGCTCGTGCGCCGCCAGGTCGGCATGGTGTTCCAGCGCCCCAACCCGTTCCCGACGATGTCGATCCGCGAGAACGTGCTGGCCGGCGTGCGCCTCAACAACCGCCGCATCTCGAAGAGCGACTCCGACGACCTGGTCGAGAAGTCGCTGCAGGGCGCGAACCTGTGGAACGAGGTCAAGGACCGCCTCGACAAGCCCGGCTCGGGCCTCTCGGGCGGCCAGCAGCAGCGTCTCTGCATCGCCCGCGCGATCGCGGTGTCGCCCGACGTCGTGCTGATGGACGAGCCCTGCTCGGCGCTCGACCCGATCTCGACCCTCGCGATCGAGGACCTCATCGAGGAGCTCAAGCAGGAGTACACGATCGTGATCGTGACCCACAACATGCAGCAGGCCTCGCGCGTCTCGGACAAGACCGCGTTCTTCAACATCGCCGGCACCGGCAAGCCCGGCAAGCTCATCGAGTACGACGACACCCTCAAGATGTTCTCGAACCCGAGCGTGCAGGCCACCGAGGACTACGTCTCGGGCAAGTTCGGATGATCCCGCGCTGACCGGCTGCGGCCGGTCGGGCGCCGGTTCGGAACGAAGGGGCGACTCGCGTCACGCGGGTCGCCCTTCGGCGTTCGCGGGTGCGGCGCGGTGCGCCCGGGCCTCAGGCCCGGAAGCCGCCCAGCTGGCGCGCGGCCGCGGTCGTGGTGGCCTCGCTCTTGGCGAAGGTGAAGCGCAGCAGCGAGCGGAACTGCTCCGCGTGCTCGGGCACCGTGAAGGCCGACACCGGGATGCCCACCACGCCGACCTCGTCGACCAGCCGCCGTGCGGTCGCGACGCCGTCGTGCAGGCCGAGCGGGGCGCCGTCGGCGATGAGGAAGTACGAGCCGCCCGGACGGTTGACCGCGAAGCCGGCCGACTCGAGGGATGCCGTGAGCAGATCCCGACGAGCGCGCAGCTTCTCGGCGGCGCCCGTGAAGTACGCCTCCGGCAGCGCCAGCCCGACCGCCACGGCCGGCTGGAACGGAGCCCCGTTCACGTACGTGAGGAACTGCTTGACGGCGAGCACCGCATCCACCAGCTCGGGTGTCGCCGTGATCCATCCGATCTTCCAGCCGGTCACGTTGAAGGTCTTCGCCGCGCTCGACACCGTGATCGCGCGACCGCGGGCGCCCTCGATCGTGCCGATCGAGCGGTGCGGCCGCTCGAAGGTGAGGTGCTCGTAGACCTCGTCGCTCACGACGATCGCGTCGTGCCGCTCGGCCAGCTCGACCACGAGCCGCAGCGTCTCGTCGGGCAGCATCGCGCCGGTCGGGTTGTGCGGCGAGTTGATCAGGATGACGGCCGTGCGGTCGGTCACCGCGGCGCGCAGCTCGTCGGGGTCGGGCAGGAAGTCGGGGGCGCGCGCCGGCACCGGCACGAGGCGTCCGCCGGCGAGACCCACGAGCGCGGCGTAGCTGTCGTAGAACGGCTCGATCACGACGACCTCGTCGCCCGCGCCGACGAAGGCGAGCAGCGACGCGGCGATCGCCTCGGTCGCACCCGCGGTCACGAGCACCTCGCGATCCGCATCCCAGTCGAGCCCGCGGAAGCGGCGCTGGTGGTCGGCGATCGCCTGCCGCAGCTCGGGGATCCCGCGCCCCGGCGGGTACTGGTTGACGCCGTCGCTGATCGCGCGGCGGGCCGTCTCGAGCACCTCGGCCGGGCCGTCCTCGTCGGGGAAGCCCTGACCCAGGTTGAGGGCGCCGCGCTCGACGGCCAGCGCCGACATCTCGGCGAAGATCGTGGGGTGGGCGACCCCGTCGGGCCCGAGCAGTCCGGCGGCGCGGGCGGTGCGCATCCACGGGGCGTCGGGCGTCGGGGAATCGGCCGGGTCGGTCACTCCCCCAGCCTAGAGATCGCCGGGATGCGCTCCCGACCGCCGATCGCGCCGAGAAGCGCGGGCACGTGAACGCCCCGGCGCACGGAAGAGCCCGCCGCACCGGGATGCGACGGGCTCTTCCGAGATCCGGCCGAGGCGAGCTCGACCAGGCTGTGCCGATTACTCGGTGGCGACGGTGATCTTCGCGACGCCCACGAGCAGCTGGGCCTTGACCGCGTCGGTGCCGAAGGTCGAGTTCAGCAGCTTGGCGGCGTCAGCCGAGATGTGCACCGTGGTGCCCTCGAGAACACCGTTGGTGCCCTCCATCTGCAGCGGCTTCAGGGTGCCTCCGTGGAGGTCGAAGAGGAACGCGTCCTCCGCGGCGACGGTGCCGTCGACGGTGACCTTGCCGTGGAGCTCGGAGGTGCCCGGGTCGATGACGAAGTCGGTCAGCTCGACGACCTTGCCGCCGCCGGTGAGGCTGATGCCCGAGCCGGCGTGGTCGATCTCACCCTGCACGTAGGGGCGGTACGACTTGGCCGGGTCGTAGTAGTCGACGTTGCCGCCCGTGATCGGGAAGGCGAAGACGCCATCGGTGAAGGTCGCGGTGCCCACGGTGCCCGGGGTCAGGCCGAGGCTGGTGAGCGCGTCGACGAAGCCGGCGTCGACCGTCACCTGGGTGTCGACACCCTTCGACAGGTCGGGCAGCGAGACGACGGGCTCGGGCGCGCTCTCGGACTTGGTCGTGTCCTTGCTGGGCGACGAGGAGCCGCTGTCGCTGCTCATCGAGCAGGCGGAGAGCGAGAACGCGAGAGCGCCGACGGCGACGATGCCGAGGCCGCCCTTGAGGACGGAGGACTTGGAGCTGGAGAACATGATTCGATCCCTTGGTCGGTGAATCCCGCGATCCCTTGGTGGCGGATCCCGGTTGGTGACATGGGTTCGGGCGCAGACCCGAAAGGGGTGGGCGCTGTTACCTTTTCGTGACATCGCGCACAGCCGGGACTCAGGAACCTCAGGATCGGAACAGCGGCCGAACGGCTCGCTCGTGGGTCGCCTACGGTGGGCACATGGTCGCGCTGACGCTCGGGATGCCGGGCCTCCGTCGCGCCCCGGCGACGGTCGACGACCGCCCCGAGAGCCCCGCGCTGGTCGACCGACACGGCCGCACGGCCCGTGACCTGCGGATCTCGCTCACCGAGAAGTGCTCTCTGCGCTGCACCTACTGCATGCCGGCCGAGGGCCTCCCCGCGATCGCCCGCGACCGCCTGCTCTCCCCCGCCGAGATCGCGCGCCTCGTGCGCATCGCCGTGCGCGACCTCGGCGTGCAGGATGTGCGGTTCACCGGCGGCGAGCCGCTGCTGCGAGCCGATCTCGCCGAGATCGTGGCCCGCAGCGCCGCCGTCGCCGGCGGGGCCTCGCTGTCGCTCACGACCAACGGCATCGGCCTCGACAAGCGGATCGACGCGCTCGTCGCGGCCGGCCTCACCCGCGTCAACATCTCGCTCGACACGATCGACCGCGACCACTTCGCCCGCCTCACCCGCCGCGATCGGCTGCCCGCCGTTCTCGACGGCATCCGCGCCGCCCACGCCGCCGGACTGACGCCGGTGAAGATCAACGCCGTGCTGCTGCCCGAGACGCTCGAGGGCGCCGCCGACCTGCTCGCGTGGTCGCTCGCCACCGGCAGCCGGCTGCGCTTCATCGAGCAGATGCCGCTGGATGCCGACCAGACCTGGCAGCGCGACCGGCTCGTCGACGCGCAGGCGCTGCTCGACGAACTCGGCCGCCGCTTCGACCTCACCCCGATCGGCCGTCACGACCCCGCGGCCCCGGCCGAGGAGTGGGCCGTGAGCGGACACGAGATCGACGGGCGGCCGGCGACGGTGGGCATCATCGCCTCGGTCACGCGGCCGTTCTGCGCCGCCTGCGACCGCACCCGCATCACGGCGGAGGGCGCCGTGCGGTCGTGTCTGTTCAGCGACGCCGAGGTCGACCTGCGCGCCCTGCTGCGGGGCGACGCCGACGACGAGCAGATCGCCGACCGCTGGCGCGCGGCCATGTGGGCGAAGCCGGCCGGGCACGGGATGGAGCGGGCCGACTTCGCGCGGCCGCGCACGAGCATGGGGGCGATCGGTGGCTGAGCGCGGCGTTCTCGTGCGGCACTTCGCCGCCGCGGCCGAGGCGGCGGGCTGCCGCGAGGAGGTCGTGGCCGACGTCGCCACCGTCGGCGAGCTGCGCCGCGCGCTCGTCGCCCGGCACGGCGAGCCGATGGCGCACATCCTGCGCATCGGCTCGCTGCTGGTCGACGGCGTCGCGAGCGACGACGACGCCCGCCCGCTGGGCGCGAGGGTCGACGTGCTGCCGCCGTTCGCCGGCGGGTGAGCTCGGCGGCAGACGGCTGAGGTCGGCGACGTCGCCGACCCGCGCGCCTGATCGGCGGCTGACCGCCCGCTCGCGGCGGAGCATCCCGGCCGCGCCGTGCACCATGATCGAGACATGACGGCAGCGGCGACCATCGGCATCATCGGCGGCTCCGGCCTCTACGAGCTCTTCGACGCGGATGCGGGGCGCACGATCGACGTGCCGACGCCGTTCAGCGCGACGCCCGCCCGCATCACGGTGGGCGAGCTCGGCGGCCGCCCGGTCGCATTCCTGCCGCGGCATGGAGCCGGGCACGCGGTCGCGCCGCACCTGATCGAGGCGCGCGCCAACATCTGGGCCCTCGCCTCGCTCGGCGTCACCGCGATCATCTCGACCGCCGCGGTCGGGTCGGTGAACGCCCAGTACCCGCCGCGCACGCTCGCCGTGCTCGACCAGATCCTCGACTACACGCACGGCCGCGCCGACACGTTCTACGACGCGGGCGACGTGCAGCACCTGCCCTTCGCCGACCCCTTCGATCCGGTGCTGCGCGAGCTCATGATCGCGGCGGCGCCGGAGGCCGTGCCCACGGCGACCGTCGGCGTCATCCCGGGGCCGCGCTTCTCGACCCGCGCCGAGTCGGCGCGATATCGCGGCGACGGGGCGCACCTGCTCAACATGACGCTCTCGCCGGAGGTCGCGCTGGCGGCCGAGCTGGGCATCGGCACGGCGACCCTGGCGATCGTGACCGACACCGACGCCGGCGACGCGGCCGGCGATCCGGACTCCGCGACGGCCGAGCTCGTGTTCCAGCGCCTCGCCGAGGCCCTGCCGCGCATCCGCGAGATCATCGTCGGCGTCGCCGCCGCGATCCCCGCCGACTACGCGCCGCGGCAGCTCATCGCCGCCGAGGCCGTTCAGCGGGTTCTGGCGCGGCCGGTGGCCGCTGCAGCGGACGCGGCGCGAAGCGAAGCGTGATGCGGCTCCTGATCACCGGCGGCGCCGGCTTCATCGGCTCGCACGTCGTGACCGCGGCCCTCGCGCGCGGCCACGAGGTGCGCATCCTGGACTCGCTGCGCGACGACGTGCACGCCGGCGCCGCGGTCGAGCGCCGCGACGGCGTCGAGCTGCTCGTGGGCTCGGTGGGCGACGCGGCGCTGCTCGATCGCGCACTCGCGGGCGTGGATGCGGTCTGCCATCAGGCCGCGAAGGTCGGCCTGGGCAAGGAGATCGGCGACGCCCCCGACTACGTGGCGTCGAACGACCTCGGCACCGCCGAGCTGCTCGCCGCGATGGCCCGCGCCCACGTACCGCGACTGGTGCTCGCCTCGTCGATGGTCGTCTACGGCGAGGGCGCCTACTCGGGCGCCGAGGGACCGGTGCGGCCGGCGCCGCGACGACGCGACGACCTCGACGCCGGCGTCTTCGATCCGCGAGATCCGGCGACCGGAGCGGTGCTCGCGCCCGAGCTGCTCGGCGAGGACGCCGCGCTCGATCCGCGCAACGTCTACGCCGCGACCAAGCTCGCGCAAGAGCACCTCAGCGCCGCGTGGGCGCGCGAGACGGGCGGGCGCGTGGCCGCTCTGCGGTACCACAACGTCTACGGTCCGCGGATGCCGAAGAACACGCCCTACGCCGGCGTCGCGTCGCTGTTCCGCTCGGCCATCGCCCGCGGCGAGGCGCCGCGGGTCTTCGAAGACGGCGGACAGCGCCGCGACTTCGTGCACGTCGCCGACGTCGCCGACGCGAACGTCGCGGCGCTCGACTGGGTCGACACTCAGTCGGAGGGCGCGGTGCGCGCGTTCAACGTGGGCAGCGGCCGGGTCACGACCATCCTCGAGATGGCGCGGCTGCTGGCACGCCACGCCGGCGGCGAGGAGCCCGTCGTCACCGGGGAGTACCGCATCGGCGACGTGCGGCACATCACCGCATCGTCGCAGCGCGCCGCCGAGGAGCTCGGCTGGCGTGCCCGCGTCGAGCTCGACGCCGGCATGGCCGAGTTCGCCACGGCGCCGCTGCGCGGCGACTGAGGCGCATCCGCGCGGGCGCCGCCGGATCCGCGCCGGCGAGTGCGCCGCCCGGCGCTGACCAGCGCCTCAGGCGGCCGTCAGCGCGCTGTCGGTCGGCAGACGGAACTCGAACCGGCATCCCCCGGGCACGTTGCGCACGCTGATGTCGCCCCGATGCGCCTGGGCGATGCCGCGCACGATCGCGAGACCGAGCCCCGCTCCCCCGCTCGACGCGCCCGCGCCGACCGGCGACGCAGCGGCGGCGGCTCCGCGCCATCCGGTCTCGAAGACGCGCGCGATCTCGTCGTCGGCGATGCCCGAGCCCGAGTCGACGACCGAGATCACCGGGCGACCATCGAGCACGTCGGCGCTGACCGTCACGGGCGCGTCGGGCGGGCTGTGCTGGATCGCGTTGAGCAGCAGGTTCGATACGGCGCGGCCCAGCTCGCGACCGTCGGCGAGCACCATCAGATCGCTGCCGCGCGGCACGCGGAGCCGGATCTCGCGCCCGTCGGCGCGCGAGCGGTGATCGTGCACGGCCGCGCTGACCACGTCGACGAGCGACACCGGACGCAGCTGCAGCGCGAGCGTGCCCGACTCGATCTTGCTCAGCTCGAACAGGTCGTCGACCATACCCGACAGCTGCAGCGAGAGCGCCTGGATGCGGTGGTGGAAGCGCTGCGGATCGTCGGCGACACCGTCGGCGAGCGCGGAGCTCATCGCGACGATGCCACTGAGCGGATCGCGCAGATCGTGGGCGAGGAACGCCGCGAGCTCACGCCGCGAGGCGGCGACCCGCTCGTCGCGGGCCCGCTCGTCGCGCTCGGCGTCGAGGCGCGCGGTGACGGTGGCGAGCTGTCGGGCCAACGTGGTTCTCTGCGCGCCGAGACGCGCGGCGATCAGCGCCGCCGTGAGTCCCAGCAGCGCCGCGAGCGCCGTGAGGGTCCATGCCAGTGTCGCGTAGCCGTCATTCGACCCCACCTGTGGCCTCCGTGATCTCGAATCGATAGCCAACGCCCCAGACGGTGGCCAGATGTCGGACGGAGTGGGGGTCTCGTTCGATCTTCTCCCGCAGTCGGCGCACGTGCACCGTCACGGTCGAGAGATCGCCGTGAGTCCAGCCCCAGACGACACGGAGGAGTTCGTCGCGTCGGAAGACCTGGTTCGGTCGCTTCAGGAAGAACTCCAGCAGGTCGAACTCGCGGCCGGTCAGATCGAGCTGCTCGCCGTCGAGCTCGACGCTGCGCGCCGTGGGGTCGAGCCGGAAGCCGCCGAGCTCGATCACGGTCTCCGGGGCGAACTCGGCGACCGTGCGGCGCAGGATCGCGAGCGATCGCAGCACGAGCTCGCGCGGTGCGTAGGGCTTGGCCAGGTAGTCGTCGGCGCCGGCCTCCAGCCCGTCGATGCGCGACTGCTCGTCGCTCATCGCGGTGAGCATGAGCACCGGGATGCTCGCCGTCGCGGGGTCGGCGCGCAGCCGCCGGCACACCTCGAGTCCGTCGACGCCGGGCATCATGCGGTCGAGCACGACGAGGTCGGGCCGGATGCGGGTCACCGTCGCCAGCGCGGCGAACCCGTCGGCCGCGTGGTCGACGACGAGCCCGGCGCGACGCAGGTAGCCGACGGCGACCTCCGCGAGCTCGGGCTGGTCTTCGACGACGAGCACCCGGCGATCGCGCAGACGGGCGTCGGTCGGCGCGTCGAGGTCCACAGGCTGAGGCTAAGCGACGGGGGCGCGCGTCGAGCTCGAGCGAGGCGGACGTCCAGCCTCGACGGGCCGTGCCGCATCCGGAGCCTCATCCGGAGCCGCAGCCGCGACCGCGCAACTCGTCCGCGTTCCGTAACACTTCTGCCCGGCCCCGCCCCCGGGGTCGCCAGTACGGTCGGAGCATGGTGTCCACCGCACGCGTCGACGTCGTGTTCCCGTGCCTGAACGAGGAGGCGGCACTGCCCGGCGTGCTCGCGCGCCTGCCCGAGGGATACCGCGGCATCGTCGTCGACAACGGCTCGACCGACCGCTCGGCCGAGGTCGCCGCCGCCGCGGGCGCTCTGGTCGTGTCCGAGCCGCGACGCGGCTTCGGCAGCGCGGCCCACGCCGGACTGATGGCGGCGACCGCGCCGCTGGTCGCGTTCTGCGACGCCGACGCCTCGCTCGACCCCGCCGAGCTGCAGCCGATGGCCGAGCTGATCGACGCCGGCACGGCCGATCTCGTGCTCGGCCACCGCGCCCGCGCTGGCCGGAGCGACTGGCCGCTGCACGTGCGGATGGCGAACCGCTACCTCGCCCGGCGCCTGTCGCGCATCACCGGCACCCGCATCCACGATCTCGGCCCGCTGCGCATGGCCCGCACCGAGCCGCTGCAGCAGCTGGGTCTGCGCGATCGCCGCAGCGGCTACCCGCTCGAGATGGTGCTGCGCGCGAACGCGGCCGGCTGGCGCATCGCCGAGACCGAGGTCGGCTACACCCGCCGCGTCGGCCGCTCGAAGGTCACGGGCACCGTGCGGGGCACGGCCACCGCGATCCTGGACATGTCGCGCATCCTGTCGGAGCTCGCCCGATGACCGGCGTCGTCGCGACGCCGGTGACCGTGGCCGTGATCGCCAAGGAGTGCCGGCCCGGCCTCGTGAAGACCCGGCTGCATCCGCCGCTCTCGCTCGAGCAGGCCGCCGACGTGGCCGCCGCAAGTCTGCACGACACCCTCCAGGTCGTGCGAGCGCTGCCCGCCGATCGCCGGGTTCTTTTCTTCGAAGGCCACGCCGCCGACGCGGTGCGCGACGGCTTCGAGGTGCTGCCCCAGCCCTCGGGCGGCCTGGACGAACGCCTCGGCGCGCTCTTCGACGCGGTCGACGGGCCCCTGCTGCTCGTCGGGATGGACACGCCGCAGATCACGGCCGCCGCCGTCGCGCCGTTCTTCGACGGCGTCGCGACAGCGGCCGGGTCACGGGTCACGGCGTGGTTCGGCCCCGCGCTCGACGGGGGGTTCTGGGCGCTCGGTCTGACGGCCGCCGCGCCCGGCCGCCGTCGCGGCGACCTGATCCGCGGCGTGCCGATGTCGCGCGACGACACCGGCGCCGTGCAGCGCCGTCGCCTCGTCGAGGCCGGCTGCGACGTCGTCGACCTGCCCGCGCTGCGCGACATCGACACGATCGACGACCTCACGGCGGTTCGGGATGCCCACCCGCACCTGACCACGGCGGCGGCCGCCCGGGCGGTGCCGGCGTGAGCGGCACCTTCGGCACGGGAGGCGACGAGCCGTACCGCGGCCTGCTCGGCGCGGAGGCCGCCGGGCCGCTCGTGCTGCGCCGCATCGACGGCGACGGCCCCGAGATCAGCATCGACGCCGCGCGCTGGCTCGGCCTCGCCACGGATGCCGACCTCTCCGCCCTGGATCACGCCCGCGCTCCGCTGCTCGACATCGGCTGCGGACCGGGGCGGATGGTGCGCGCCGCGGCGGATCGCTCCGTCGCCGCGCTCGGCATCGACGTCTCCGACGACGCCGTGGCGATGACCTCGGCCGACGGCACGCCGGCGCTGCGCCGCTCGGTCTTCGAGCGCCTGCCGCTCGAGGGCGGCTGGGGCACGATCCTGCTCATGGACGGCAACGTCGGCATCGGCGGCGACCCCCGCCTGCTGCTCGCCCGCTGCCGCGAGCTGCTGGCCGAGGGCGGCTCGCTCGTCGTCGAGGCGGAGAGCCAGCCCGATCTGCTCGAGACGGCCGTGTTCATCGCGGTCGACGACGACGGCCGCGAGAGCGGCCCGTTCCCGTGGTCGCGCGTCGGCCGGATCGCGCTGCGGGAGCTCGTGCTCGAGGTCGGGCTGCAGCTCGACGACGAGTGGGAGACGAGCGGGCGCTACTTTCTGCGAGCGCGGCGCGCCGACAGCCTCGGCACGACGAGCGCGACCGCGATCGCCACGACCGCCAGGGTCCAGATCACGGCGAGCGAGAGCAGATAGGGCGTCGTCGCGATCGTCGGGTTCGCGCTGCCGCGCTGATTGGCGAGCAGGCCCGGGATGCCGACCGCGGTGAGCACTCCGGCGACGACCACAGCCCCCTGCACGACCGCGGCCGCGCGAGCGCTGATGCGCAGCCGGTCGCGCGCCCGCAGCAGGCCGAGGCCCGCGGCGACGAGCAGCGGAGCCAGCACCGCGTCGTGCAGCAGCACGGCCACCACGAGCCACACGGCGAGCCCCGGGTAGCGCTTCGGCGCGACGTCGTTCAGCAGGATGATCGCTCCCACGACGCAGATCGCCACGCCCCCGACCAGCAGCACGAGACGCGCGACGCGGTAGGGACCGGAGATCGGCGACTCGGCGAACAGCGGGAGTGCGCGCATCCGGGCCAGCAGGCCGATCGCGGGGCGGCCGCTCATCGCACGACCTCGATCGTGGCGAGCCATTTCGTCTGCAGAGCGCCCGGACGGCCCGGCGCGATGATGCGCGCCGGGTAGCCGTGATCGATGTCGAGCACGTCGCCGTTGAGCTCGAGCGCCACCAGGGTGAGCGGGTCGGCGGAATAGGCGGCCGGCATCTCCATGCGGCTGGTCACCCCGCTGCGCTGCAGGCTGCGTACGCGCAGGTCGCTCGCGGCCGGGGCGCCGACCGCCTCGAGCAGGTCGCGCATGCGCACGCCGCGCCACTGAGCCGACTGGCTCCAGCCCTCGACGCAGGCGATCGGCAGGTCGGCGGTGGTCTGCGGCAGCGCACGCAGCGCATCCAGATCGAGGTGATGACTCACGCCGTCGACCACGACCTCGAGCTCCCAGGCGGGCGACTTCGCCTGCGCGATCACCCCGGCCTGCATCGCGGTTTTATTGACGGGCAGTCCCTGCGGGCCGATGTTCTGCTTGCGCGGCGCGAGCACGTCGAAGGGCTTGAGCGCGTCGATCGTCTGACCCGCGGTCGTCAGCGTGACCGCCCCCACCGAGACCCCGACCACGCCGACGAAGCCGCGGCGCGAGATCACCGTGCCGGCCTGCGGTCGATCGCGGGGCCCGCTGCGCCAGTAGCGCGCGATGAGCGGCAGCTTCACGGCGATGTGGATCGCGAGGCTGCCGAAGACCACCCAGCCGAGCGCGAAGTGCGTCTGCCGGAACGGGAACGGGAACACGTAGACCTGGAAGATGTTGAGCAGACCGATCGCGACCTCGACCAGCGAGGCCGTGATCAGCACCGCGATCGACAGCCGCTCCAGGATGCCCGCGACCGAGCGGAACGGCGGCCATTCGAACAGGCGGGGGAAGACCGTCCAGAGCTTCGCGAGCAGCAGCGGGATCGAGGCGATCCCGCTGATCACATGGGCGCCCTGGGTGATGCGGTAGATGCTCACGGGTCGCGGCGCGGTGATCCAGTACGGGTAGTCCTGCAGGATGTGGCTGAACACCCCGGTCAGGAAGCAGATCGTGAACGCGGCGCCGAGCAGGCGGCCGATGACGACCGCGGTGCGCGTCGACTTGACGGGATCGGAGGCGGTGCGCCGCAGCCGCGCGAAGACCGGCTCGAGCCGGTCGGAGACGCGCGTGGTCAGATCCGCCATGCACTCAGTGCACCACGGACGACGGCCGGAGCGCAGAGCGAAACATTACGGTTCGCAGACAGAGCCCCGTGCGGGGCCCGGCGCCACACCCCCACCAGCGAGGATCGAGGGGTGAGAGCAGCGGTCGCGGTCGTGCTCGCCGCGGTCACGGCCGCGGCGATCGGCTGGTCGACCCTCATGTTCACGACCATGCGCGCGGGCGAGAGGCCCGCCCTGACGACCTGGATCGCTGTCGCCTGGGTGCTCTTCGCCCTCGCCGTGCTGGCGCTGCGCCGGGTGCCGGCACGCGCCGTCGCGGCGGTGGTGCTGGCGGGGTCGGCGCTGATCGGCGCGGCGGGACTCCTCGCTCCCCCGAATACGAGCAACGACTCCGCCCGCTACGCCTGGGACGGCATCGTGCAGAAGGCGGGGATCTCGCCCTACGACCATCCACCGGCCTCCGACGCGCTCGACGATCTGCGCCCCGAGTGGCTGTTCCCCGCACCCACCTCGGTCGGCAGCGGCGCCGACGGCGAGATCTCCTGCCCGGGCTACCGCTACGACGGCGTGCGCAGTGTCGACGACGGCGATCCGCTGTGCACGGCGCTCAACCGCCCGACCGTGCTGACGATCTACCCGCCCGTCGCCGAGGCCTACTTCGTGGTGGTGCGACTGTTCGTGCCGCCCGAGGCCGAGTACCTGCCGATGCAGATCGGCGGTCTCGTGCTCTCGCTCGGGGTCACGGCCGGGCTGATCGCGGCGCTGCGCCGTCGGGGCATGGATGCGCGCTGGGCGGCCCTCTGGGGCTGGTGCCCGCTGGTGGCGACCGACGCCGTGAACAACGCGCACGTCGACGTGCTCGGCGCGGCCCTCGCCGTGCTCGGCACGCTGCTCATCAGTCGCGGCCACCGCGTCTGGGGCGGCATCGCGCTCGGGGCGTCGATCGCGACCAAGCTCATCCCGGTCATCGTGGCGCCGCCGCTGATCCGCCGGCGTCCCGTCGCCGTGATCGTGGCCGCCGTGCTGACCTTCGGCGCCGTCTACATCCCCGCCGTCATCGCCTCGGGTCCGCAGGTGCTCGGCTATCTGCCCGGCTATCTGAAGGAGGAGGGCTACGAAGACGGCTCGCGGTTCGCTCTCCTGTCGCTCGTGCTGCCGGGGTCCTGGACGCTGCCGGTCGCGGCCGTGATCCTCGCCGGCGTCGCGGTGCTCTGCGTGCTGCGCACCGACCCGACGCGGCCGTGGATGACCCAGGTCGTGCTCGTCGGCATGACCCTGCTGATCGTGAGCCCGCGCTACGCCTGGTACGCGCTGCTGCTCGTGCCGTTCATCGCGCTGAGCCGACGGTGGGAGTGGTTCGCCGTCGTGCTGGCGCTCAGTGCGCGCTCGCTGATCCCCTCGCTGACCGTCAGCCGGGTCGCGCTCGCGATCGCCGCGGTCGTGCTGATCGCCGCGTGGCTGATCCGCCGACGTCGTCGCGCGTCGCCGACCCTCGCGCCGGCACCGGGGTCGGCACCGACGTCGACGCTGGAGGCGGCACCGTGACCGCCCTCGACGAGCGCACCGGCCTCGACCGGTCGCCGGCGCCCCTCGCGCCCCGGCGCCCGCTGCGCTCCTGGCAGCTCGCGTCGCTGCTCGGCTTGATCGCGGCCGTCGTGACGGGCGCCTTCTCGTGGGTCCCGTCGCTCTGGTACGACGAGGGCGCGACTGTCACGGCGACGACCCGCGACGTGGATGCGCTCGGCGTGCTGGTCAGCCGGGTCGACGTCGTGCACGCCCTCTACTACTGGCTGATGCACCAGTGGTTCGACCTGGTCGGCTACTCGGCCGTCGCGCTGCGGGTGCCGAGCATCCTGGCCGCCGGGGTCGCCGTGGCGCTGACGGTGCTGCTCGTCGAGCGGCTGGCGACGCGGCGGCTCGCGGTCATCACCGCCGTGGTGCTGATCGCGATCCCGCGGTTCAGCTGGGCGGGCGGCGAGGGTCGCAGCTACGCCCTCGGGCTGGCGCTCGCGACGCTGTCGACGCTGCTGCTGGTGCTCGCGATCGAGTCCGGGCGTGCGGAGGCGGGGCGACGCGTGCTCTGGACCGCCTTCGCGGTCGTGACCGGCCTCTCGATCGTGCTCTACCTCTACCTCGTGCTGCTGCTCGCCGCCCAGGCCGTCGCGGTCGTGACGCTGCTCGCGGCGCGCCGGCTCGCGCCGCGCCGTGCCGCGCCGTTCGCGCTCGTGACCGCCGCCGTGCTGCTCGCGACGGCTCCCCTGCTGGTGGTCGCTGAGAGCCAGAAGGGGCAGGTGGGCTGGATCCACCCGCTGGATGCGACGACTCCGCACGCGGTGCTGGTCACGCAGTTCTTCCCCAAGGCGGCGCCGTTCGCCCTCATCGGCGGGCTGGCCGCGGTCGTCGGCATCGCGCTGCTGCTGCGCGCTCATCGCGCCCGACCGGTGCTGGTCGCGATGACGCTCGCGACGCTCGTCGTGCCGACCCTCGCGCTGCTCGTCGCCACGGTCGTCATCACCCCGCTCTACTCGCCGCGCTACCTGACGTTCTCGCTGCCGGCGCTCGCGATCCTGATCGCGGTCGCGATCGACGCGCTCCCCCGGCGGGCGGTGCGCATCGTCGCTCTGCTCGCGGTGCTCGCTCTCGCGGCTCCGCCCTGGGTCGCCCAGCGGATGCCCGAGGCGAAGCAGCACAGCGACTGGAGCCAGGTCGCCGCCTACGTCGAGAGCGAGAGCCGCGAGCTAGCCTCCGAGGAGTCGACGAGTCCGGGAACGCCCGTCGACGCACAGGCCGGCGTGGTCTGGGGCGGTCTGCGCGAGCACCCGACGTCGACGTCGCGCGTGATCGCTCAGAGCTATCCGGCGTCGTTCGCCGGGCTCGACGACATCAATGCCGCCGGGCCGCCGCGGGGGCTCTGGCAGAAGAACACGCGCCTGACACCCGACTCGCTCGACGGCTACCGCTCGGTCTGGTACGTCGTCAGCAACCACTCGCTCACGCAGGACGAGAAGTTCACCGTGTTCGCGGAGGCCGGCTTCGCGCTCGCGCAGACCGAGCACTTCAGTCGCACCGACGTGTACCTGTTCACCCGGGACTGACCGCGACGCCGGCGCTTCCGGTCCCTCCGGCGCATCCGGTCAGAGCCCGACCCACTCCGAACGCCCGTCGGTGAAGGTCTGGCGCTTCCAGATCGGCACGGTCTGCTTGATCAGGTCGACCAGGTCGGAGCAGGCCGCGAATGCCTCGGCGCGGTGCGCCGACGCCACGCAGGCGACGAGGGCCACGTCGCCCACGCCGAGCTCGCCGATGCGGTGCACGGCGACGACGCGCAGGCCGCCGCGCTCGGCGATCGTCGCGCAGGCGCGCTCGAGATAAGCGGCCGCATCCGGATGCGCCTCGTACTCCAGCGCGGTCACGGCGCGTCCGTCGTCGTGGTCGCGCACGACGCCGCGGAACGTCACGACGGCACCCGCGGTCGACGCCGCCACGGCCGACTCGAGCTCGGCGACGTCGATCGGATCGCGGGTGATGCCGCTGCCCGGCTCAGCCATGGTCGGCGTGACCGGCGAGCTGCTGCAGCAGGTGGTCGAGCAGGCCGTCGAGCACGGCGATGCCGTCGCGCACCCCGCCGGTCGACCCCGGCAGGGTCACGACGACGGTCCCGGCCTCGGAGACCCCGGCGACGCCGCGCGACAGCGCCGCCGTCGGCGTGCTCGCGAGCCCGCGGCCGCGCACCGCCTCGATCACGCCCGGCAGCTCGCGTCGCAGCCGCGAGCGCACCACGTCGGGGGTCTGATCGCCGGGGCCGAGCCCGGTGCCCCCGGTCGTGATGAGCACGCGCGGGCGTGCGGCGAGCGCCGCGTCGACCGCCGCGGCCACCTCGGCGTCGGCGACCACCCGCGGCGGAGCGACATCGAAGCCGCGCGAGCGCAGCCAGTCGACGAGGAGCGGGCCCGTTCGGTCGTCAGCCTCGCCCGCCGCGGCGCGCGTCGACGCCACGATGACGACGGCCGTGCGGATCTGGGCGACGTCCGTCGCGGCGGCGTCCACCGACACGGCAGCGTGGCCGCCCCCGGTCGACGGCTCGCCGCGGCCGACCGCGGCGCCGCGCATCCACTCGCCGTGCCGCCCGCCCGACTTGCTCTCGAGGCGCACCTCGGTCAGCGTCGCCGCCGGGTCGACCGCCTTGATCATGTCGTGCAGGGTCAGGCCGGCGACGGCGACGGCCGTGAGCGCCTCCATCTCGACGCCCGTGCGCGCCGTCACGCGGGCCGTCGCCGTGATCCGGATGCCGCTGTCGTCGAGCTCGAAGTCGACCGACACCGAATCGAGCGGCAGCGGATGGCAGAGCGGGATGAGCTCGCTCGTGCGCTTGGCCCCGCCGATGCCGGCGAGGCGGGCGGTCGCGAGCACGTCGGCCTTCGGCAGTCCGTCGGCGCGCACCAGGGCGATCACCTCGGGGGTGGTCAGAAGCCGTCCCGAGGCGACCGCCTCGCGGGCCGTGACCGGCTTGGCTCCGACGTCGACCATGCGCGCCCGCCCGTCGGCATCCAGATGACTGAGTCCGCTCACAGGCGCACCACCTCGACCTCGGTTCCGGCCGGCAGGGCGGTGACCTCCGCCGGCACATCGATCAGCGCATCCGCCGCGGCGAGACCCGCCACGAGGTGCGAGCCCGGGCCCGAGACCGGCGCGACGCCGTCGTCGTCGACGAGCCGCGCGCGCAGCAGCTGCTGCCGACCGCGCGGCGACTCGATGGCGTCCGCCAGGCGGCGCACCTCGCGCACCGCCGCCGGCATCCCCGCGTGCTCGCGCAGCAGCGGGGCGACGAACACTTCGAACGACAGCTGCGTGCTCACGGGGTTGCCCGGGAATCCGACGACCGGCACGCCGTCGAGCACAGCGACGGACTGGGGGCCGCCCGGCTGCATCGCGACCGTGCCGACCCAGGCGCCCCGCGGCTCGAGCGCCTCACGCACGACCTCGAAATCGCCCTGCGAGATGCCGCCCGAGGCGATCACCAGGTCGGCCGCGGCGAGCGCGGCGTCGAGCTGAGCGTCGAACGCCGCCACGTCGTCGATCACTCGGGCGCGCAGCACGACCTCGGCGCCCACGGCGACGATCGCCGCGGCGAGCGCGACGGCGTTCGCGTCGTGGACCTCGCCAGGACGCGGCACGGCCGCGACGTCGATCAGCTCGGAGCCGGTGGTGAGCACCGCGATGCGCGGCCGCCGGCGCACGGTCACCTCGGTCACGCCCGCCGCGGCGAGGGCGCCGAGGTGGCGCGCCTGCAGGTGGAGACCGGCGGGGAGCAGCGTGTCCCCCGCGCGCACGTCGCTGCCGCGGTCGCGGACGAAGGTGCCCGGCGCGACGGCGGCGGCGAAGGAGACCCGACCGTCGCTCGTCTCGACGCGCTCGACCGGCACGACGGCATCCGCCCCCTCGGGCACGACCGCGCCCGTCATGATGCGCACGGCGGTGCCCGGCGCCAGCGGGTCCGGTTCGCCGGCCGCCGCCGCGACGACACCGGCGACCGGCAGCATCACCGGGGCCCCGCCCAGGTCGGCCGCGCGCACGGCGAATCCGTCCATCTGCGAGTTGCGGAACAGCGGCAGGTCGACCGGCGAGGTCACGGTCGTCGCGGTGGTGCGGTGCAGCGCGGCCTCGAGCGGCAGCGTCTCGACCTCGTCGGGCAGCGCGGGCTCGATGACGCGCCGCAGCAGCGCCGCGTGCTCGACGAGCGCGGGGACGCGACCGAGGTGCGTCGCCGGCCACGCGACAGCCGGTGCCGTCTCGGTCATCAGTACCTCCGCATGCTCGGGTCGACCTCGGTCGCCCAGGCGTCGATCCCGCCGCGCAGATGCCGCACCCGGGTGAATCCGCGCTCGCGCAGCCGGGTGAGGGCCGCGGCGGATCGGACGCCGTGGTGGCAGTAGATCACGAGTCGGTCATCCGGGCCGATGCCCGACTCGTCTGACTCGGCGAGCTCGTCGAGACGAGCGAGCGGCAGGGCGATCGCCCCCGGCAGGGCGACCAGGTCGACCTCCCAGGGCTCGCGCACGTCGAGGAGGGCGGGGGCCTCGGGGCCGTCGAGCTCCTCGCGCAGCGCCGCCGCCGTGACCTCCTCGCTCGCACTCGGCAGGCCGCACAGCAGCTCGTAGTCGACCAGGGCCGTGACCGGCTCGCGCTCCGGCGCCCGGACGAAGCGCACCTCGCTCAGGCGCGCGGTGAGCGCGTCGACGATGGCGACGCGGCCGAGCAGCGGCTCACCCGGGCCGCCGAGCAGCTTGACCACCTCGGCCACCATGAGCGCCGCGGTCATCGCACAGGCCGGCGGGTACACGCCGTCCTCGGCGCAGCTGCGCACCGACCCCGGCGGCGGCGGCGTCGGGAACAGGTCGCGGTAGTCCGGCGATCCCGGGGCGACCGCCGACACCTGCCCGCCGAAGCGGCTCACCGAGCCCCAGACCAGCGGGATGCCGAGCAGCGCGGCGATGTCGTTCGCGAGATAGCGGGTCGGGAAGTTGTCGCTGCCGTCGACGAGCAGGTCGTAGTCGCCGACCAGCGCGGCGGCATCGTGCGCCGTCAACCGCACCGGATGCTCGACCACCCGTGTCGTCGGCGACAGCATCCGCAGCTTCTCGGCCGCCGAGGTCGTCTTGAGGCGCCCGACGTCGTGCGGCGTGTGGATCGTCTGCCGCGGCAGATTGCTCGTCTCGACGGTGTCGTCGTCGACGATGCCGATCGTGCCGACGCCGAGCGCCGCCAGTGCCGGCAGCACCGAGCTGCCGAGGCCGCCGGCGCCGATCACGAGCACCCGCGCTCGCTGCAGCGCCCGCTGCGTCTCGAGCTCGAACCCGGGCAGAGCCAGCTGGCGGGCGAATCGCGCGTCGACGTCACCCGGCTCGGCGACGAGACCGACGAGATCGTCGAGATCGTCGAGACCGTCGACCCTGCGCATGGCGCAATTGTGACAGGGTCCGGACGGAGCGGGCCAGGCGCCGCATCCACGGCTAGATTCGAAGTCTCACGACGAGGATGCGGAGATTCCATGACGACGAGGTACCGGGTCAGCGAGGCGGCCGCCGTGCTGGGGGTGAGCGACGACACCGTGCGGCGCTGGGGCGATTCCGGTCGGCTCACGATCGAGCGGGGCGACTCGGGCCCGCTCAGCGTGGATGGGCGCGAGCTGGCGCGGGTCGCGCTCGAGCTGGGCGAGGCGTCGGAGCTGTCGTCGGTGTTCCCGACCGCTCGGGCCTCGACCCGCAACCGCGTGACCGGGATCGTGACGCGCGTCGTGCGCGACGGCGTGATGGCGCAGGTCGAGCTGCAGGCCGGCCCGTTCCGGATGGTCTCGCTCATCAGCCGAGAGGCGGCCGACGAGCTCGAGCTGCAGCCCGGCGTCCTCGCCGTGGCGACGGTCAAGGCGACGAACGTGGCCGTCGAACTGCCCGACACGCCCCGCCGGAGCGAGTCGTGAGCGGGTGCCGCGCCGCGCGCGCCGCATCCGCCGCTCTGATCGCCGGTATCGCCGCCCTCGCGCTCGCCGCCTGCTCCTCCCCCGGCCCGACGTCGTCGTCAGCCCCGTCGTCGACGGCCGACGAGCTGAGCGGCACCGTGACCGTGTTCGCGGCCGCGTCGCTCACCGAGGTGTTCGGCGAGGCCGAGAAGATCTTCGAGAAGCAGCACCCCGGCGTCGACGTCGTGATCTCCTACGGCGGCAGCTCGGCCCTGGCCGAGCAGATCCTGAGCGGCGCCCCCGCCGACGTGTTCGCGGCCGCGAGCCCGGCGACCATGACGACCGTGGTCGACGGCGGCGGCGCGGAGGGCGAGCCGACGGTGTTCGCCACCAACACCCTCGAGATCGCGGTGCCGCGGGGCAATCCCGCCGGCATCGAGGGTCTCGCCGACCTGGCCGACCCGCAGCGCACGATCGCGCTCTGCGCCCCGGAGGTGCCGTGCGGCGCCGCGGCCGCGACGGTGTTCCAGAGCGCCGGTCTCACCGCCGCCCCCGACACCCTGGAGCAGGACGTCAAGGGCGTGCTGACCAAGGTCCGCCTCGGCGAGGCGGACGCGGGACTCGTCTATCGCACCGACGTGCTGTCGGCGGGCGGCGACGTGACGGGCATGCCCTTCGATGAGGCGGCCGACGCCGTCAACGACTACCCCATCGCGCTGCTCGCCGACGCGCCCTCGCCCGAGGCGGGCCAGGCCTTCGTCGACTGGGTGCTGTCGGATGCGGGCCAGAAGCTCCTGAAGAAGGCGGGGTTCGGTGCCCCCTGAGCGACGGGCGCCGCGCTGGGCGAGCGGGGTCGCGATCTGGGTTCCCGCCGCGATCGCGCTCGCTCTCCTGGTGCTGCCTCTGGTCGCTCTGATCGTGCGCGCGCCCTGGGGTGACATCACCGCCGTGCTCGGGCAGACGAACGTGGTGCAGTCGCTCGGCCTGTCGATCGCGACGGCGGCGACGTCGACGGCCATCAGCCTCGTGCTCGGAGTGCCGCTGGCGCTGGCCCTCGGCCGCACGCGCAGCTGGCCGGTCATCCCGCGCCGACTGCTGCGCGCCCTCGTGACCGTGCCGCTGGTGCTGCCGCCCGTGGTCGGCGGCGTCGCCCTGCTCCTCCTGCTGGGGCGACGCGGCCTCATCGGATCGCTGCTCGACTCCGCGTTCGGCATCACGATCCCGTTCACCACGACGGCCGTGGTGATCGCGCAGGTCTTCGTCTCGATGCCGTTCCTGGTGCTCGCGGTCGAGGGCGCGCTGGGCGCCTCCGACCGCCGGGTCGAGATCGCGGCGGCGACACTCGGCGCCCGCCCGCTCACGATCCTGCGCCGCGTGACCCTGCCGCTGATCTGGCCCGGCCTCAGCGCCGGGGCGCTGCTCTGCTTCACGCGCGCCCTCGGCGAGTTCGGCGCCACGGTCACCTTCGCGGGCAGCTTCCCGGGCGTGACGCAGACGCTGCCGCTGGCCACCTACCTGCAGATGCAGACCGATCCCGACGCCGCGATCGCGCTCGCGCTGGTGCTGATGGCCGTGTCGCTGGTCGTGCTGGTGAGCCTGCGCGACCGCTGGATCCCCGGGCTGTCGTCGTGAGCGGGCTCGAGGCGCAGGTCGTCGCCTCCCGCGGCGCCTTCACCGTGGATGCGCGGCTGACGGCGCCCGGCGGCACCACGCTCGCGCTGCTCGGCGCCAACGGCGTGGGCAAGTCGACCCTGCTGCAGGCGATCGCCGGCATCCTGCCTCTCGACGCGGGCCGCGTCGCCGTCGGCGACCGAACGCTCGCCGACGCCGCGACCGGGCGGGAGACGCCGATCGCCGAGCGCCGGGTGGGCGTGGTGTTCCAGGACTACCTGCTGTTCCCGCACCTGACCGTGCTCGACAACGTGGCGTTCGGGCCGCGCTCCCGAGGGCTAGGGCGGCGGGAGGCGCGCGCGCGGGCCCGCGACTGGCTCGACCGCGTCGGCCTGGCCGAGGCGGCCGACCGGCATCCCGATCAGGTCTCGGGCGGCCAGGCGCAGCGGGTCGCTGTCGCGCGCGCGCTCGCGAGCGAGCCGGATCTGCTCCTGCTCGACGAGCCTCTGGCGGCGCTCGACGCCGAGACGCGGGTGGACATGCGCGACGAGCTCGCCGGCCATCTCGCGCGCTTCGCCGGCCCGGCGATCGTGATCACCCACAGCCGCGCCGACGCGGTCGCGCTGGCCGCCGACGCCGTCGTGCTCGACGGGGGTCGGGTGAGTCAGGCCGGGTCGCTCGCCGAGGTGCTGGATGCGCCTATGAGCGGGTTCGCGCGGCGCTTCGCCGACGGCGACTTCGGCTGAGCGGCGTCGCCCGTGACCGCGTCGCGCGCGACGCCCTCCACGGGACCGTCGGCGGTCTCCTCCTCGGGCCCGGAACGGAACACGATCAGCTGGTAGCAGGCGAAGCGGAACGCGGTGCCCAGAGCCACCCCGATGACGTTGCCCGAGATGTTGTCGGCCACCACGCTGCGGAATCCGAGCAGGTAGTGCGAGATGCCGAGGCAGCCGGCGGCGATCAGCAGCCCGCCCACGTTCGCGAGCACGAACAGCAGCAGCTCGCGGCCGATCGGCTGCTGACGCCGTCGCCGGAACACGAGCGTGCGGTGCCCGATCCAGGCCACCGCGATCGAGACCGTCGCCGCAAGGATCTTCGCGACGACGACCTCATCGGCGAGCACGGTGGCCCTCAGCAGGTTGAACAGGCCCGCGTCGACGACGAACGCGATCGCGCCGACGACGCCGAAGGCGCCCAGGCGGGCGACGAGCCGCGCGCCGCGGCCGGTGCCCGGCACGCGGTCAGGCCGTCGTGATCGCGACGATCGGGGTCGTCGTCGGCTGCTTCGAACCGCCATCGGGCTCGACCGTGACGCCGATCGTGTCGCCCTTCGACCAGCTGCCCGAGAGCGGCGTGGTCGTCGCGTCCTGCCCGGCGCGGAAGGTTCCCGCCGACGTCGCGGCGCCGCTGCCGTCGATGTACCAGAGCTGATAGATCTCATCGGCCGAGAGTCCGCTGAGGTCGCGCGTGGTCAGCACCGAGCGCTTCTCCGAGGGCGACCAGGCGAGCTCGGCGGTACCGCCGCCGACCACATCGGCCGAGGCGCGCTGCACGTCGGCGGCGCTCGTGACCGCGCTGATCTCCTGGCCGCGCTGCAGCACCGGAAGGCCTGCCACGCCGCCCACGACGCCGCCGATCACGACCAGGCCGGCCGCGACCGACACCAGGGTCGAGCGCAGTCCGCCCCAGCGGGAGCGGGCCTTCAGCTCAGCCGGAGTCGGCTCGGCCGGGGTCTCGACCGCGGTGACCGGCACGGCACCGACCGCGGGAACGGCGACGGGCGCGACGGGGTCGACGCTCGGGGCCGTCTCGGCGGGCCGGGCCTGCTGCGGCAGGTCGGCGATCGCATCCAGGATGCTCGCGCGCAGCTCGGGGCGCGGCTGCTCCGGCTCGATGGCGAGGCCGAGGTACACGGCGGTGTCGGCGAGCTCGGTCGCCTCGGACCGCACCTCGTCGGCGTCGGCCAGGAAGCGCTCGAACTCCGCGCGCTCGGCATCGTCCAGCGCATCCAGAGCCCATGCTCCGGTCAGGGCGGCGAGCTCGTCGCGACGACGGTCGTCGGTGGTCATGAGGTCACCCCCATCTCATCGCGCAGACGGATCATGCCGTCGCGCAGTCGGGTCTTCACGGTTCCCAGCGGGATGTGCAGCATCTCCGACACCTCGCGGTGAGAGTAGCCGCCGTAGTAGGCGAGCACCACGGCCTGGCGCTGGAGGTCAGTGAGTCGGCCGAGCGCGACCTTGACGCGCTCGTTCTCGACGCGCACCTCGACGTTCTCGGCCACGACGTCGACGTCGGGCTCCCAGTCGCGGATGCCGATCCGGCTGTCGCGGTCACGGCTGGCCTGCGAGGCGCGCACGCGGTCGACGGCGCGGCGGTGGGTCATGGTGAGCACCCACGAGACGGCGCCGCCCTTGGCTGCGTCGTAGTGCGAGGCGCCCTGCCAGATCTCGAGGAAGATCTCCTGCGTGACCTCCTCCGACTGCGCGTGGTCGCGCAGCAGGCGCTTCACGAGTCCGAAGACCCGCGACGACATGCGGTCGTAGAACGCCGCGAAGGCGGTGCGATCGCCGCCGGCGATCTGCTCGAGAAGCTCCTCGGAGCTGATGTCGGCGCGCGAGTCGGGGGTCGCGTCGTCGGCCATGTGGTCCAGCCTCGCACGTCGATCTGCGAATGCGGGGGACGTGGAGGGCGACACCAGGAATGCGGTCATCGCTCTGCTCCTTCCTGTCCGGCCCGTGTGACGGGGTGCGGTGCGGGGCCAGCCACTGGGAGGTGGCCCCGCACCGGGTCTGCGGGCATCGCTCGGGTCGCGATGTCAGCAAGGGGTTCGGGATGCGCGGCCCGGCGGTTTGGGCGGATCTTCAGCCGGATCTGCTCGCGCCCCCTGCCAGTCGTCCCTGCTGCGGCTCGTGCCCTCTGCCGAGCGACACGCCCGGTCGTTCCGCGGGGAGCGGACGGTCAGCGACGGATGCCGGGCTCTCGTTACACTGGCTGACGCCGGGCCGCAGTAACCCCGGGCTCCAAATTCAGCCGCTTCGAGCGGCCTTGCGCCGAGAGGCGTTCTGCGGCCCGGTTTTCTCATGTCCGGGCACGGAACGCCTCAGACGAGCGCGTCCCGGCGGCTGCGCCTCACACGAGCGCCTCCCGGCGCTCCAGCCGCGCGCACTGGTCGAGGTCGTCGGCGAAGCTGTCGAAGCGCGCCGCGCGGGCCGTCAGGGCGGTGGCGTGCTGCGGGTCGGCGGGATCCCGCGCATCCGCCAGCTCGACCCAGCCGGCCGCGCAGATGCGGCAGTAGGCCGAGGCGCGCTCGAGCGCGATGCCGAGGTCGCCCTGGAACACGCCACGCAGGATCTCGTCGGCGAGCGCGCTGAGCTCGTCGGGGCCGGTCGGGTCGGCTGCGCCGGCGACGACCGGATCGATCGTGCTGAGCGCGGCGCTGCCCGTGCGGAACGCCAGGCTCGACGCCGTCGGGTCCTCGCGGATCGCGGCCCGCAGCAGATACAGCCGCCAGAGCGCGCCGGGCAGCGTGTGCGGACCGGCGGCCGCCCAGAGCTGCGCGACCAGGTCGAGGCCGTGCTCGTCGGTGTGCGTCAGCAGCCGCTCGACCACGCCCTCGTCGGTCGCGTTGCGGGCGCGCGCCAGAAGGGCCGCCGCCGACTCGTGCGCGCGGCGCAGGGTGACCGCCGGATCCTCGCCGCCCACGTGGTACTCGAAGTGGTCGTTCGGGATGCGCGCGGGCTTGTGAAAGCGCTCCGCCATCCCTCCAGCGTAGGACGGTGAGAGGCGGCTCCGCCGACGCGAGCCGCGGCCGCGCGTGGGCTCGCCCGCGTGCCGGTCCGCATCCGCTCGCGTCTCGGTGTCGCGGTGCGGATGAGGCCGACCGCGAAGCCCCCTCCTGGCTCGGCGGCCCACCTCGTCCGCAACGGCGGACGCGCGTGGCGCGGGCGGCCCGCCCAGCGAAGTACCCTGGGAACCGATCGGGCCTGTAGCTCAGTTGGCAGAGCATCGGACTTTTAATCCGCGGGTCGTGGGTTCGAGCCCCACCGGGCCCACCGCTCCCTCTCGCTCCCCTGAAGACGCCGGGGCATCCGCGGCGGGCGCGCCGGACGCGCCTACATCGGATCGGCTCAGGCGCCCGCCCCGCCGTCGACCGGAACGATCGCGCCCGTCACGATCGACGCCCGGTCGCTGAGCAGGAACGCGGCGACCTGGGCGACCTCGACGGGCTCGGCCATGCGTCCCATCGGGATCGAGGCGCTGATCTGCGCGGTCACGCCGGGGGTCGCCGATTCCCACTCGGTGATCATGTCGGTCGCGGTGCCGCCCGGGTGCAGGCCGTTGACGCGGATGCCGGCCGGCGCCCAGGTCACGGCGGCCGTCTCGGTGATGCTGTCGAGCGCGCGCTTCATGGCGCCGTAGGCCGGCAACGCCGGGTTGGCGCGACGCGCGCCGATGCTCGAGGTGTTGACGATCGCGCCGCCGTCCGACCGGCGCATGAGCTCCGCCTCGGCGTTCATCGCGACCCAGTGCGCGCGGAAGTTGACGGCGAACTGCTGCTGGATGTCGTCGTCGCTCGTCTGGTCGAGCGCGCCCGGCTGCTGCACGACGGCGGCGTTGTTGAAGGCCCCGTCGAGGCGTCCGTGCAGCTCATCGACTCGGGCGATCGCCGCGCGGATGCTCTCGTCGTCGGCCAGGTCGAGGGCGACCGCATCGGCCGTGCCACCGTGCTCGCGGATGCCGGCGACGACGCCGTCGAGCGCGTCAGCGCCACGGGCGCCGAGCACGACGGCGGCGCCCTCGGCGGCGAAGAGCCGCGCCGCGGCGGCGCCGATCCCGCGGCTCGCGCCGCTGATGAAGATGACCTTGCCGGCGAGCAGGCCGGCGGGCTGGATGTCGTGATTCGTCATGCCACCGAGCGTCACCGGGCTCGCGCATCCCATTCAGGTACAGCCGGTACCAGGCTGCGGCGAGCGCGGGCGCGCACACTGGTGGCATGGACAGACAGGAGCTCGCGGCCTTCCTGCGCGGTCGCCGCGAACGGCGGAACCCCGAGGATGTCGGGCTCCCGGCCGGTCCGCGTCGCCGCACTCCGGGGCTGCGTCGCGAAGAGGTCGCGGTGCTCGCGCACATCTCGACCGAGTACTACGTGCGGCTCGAGCAGGGTCGCGCGCCGCGTCCGTCTGCCGAGGTGCTCGCCGGCATCGCCGGCGCGCTGCGGCTGACGCCCGAGGAGTCGGATCACCTGCACACCCTCGCCGGCACCGCCCCGATCCGCGCTCAGCAGGTGCGGCGCGATGTGCGGCCGAGCATCCTCGCGCTGCTCGAGCGCCTGCCGAACACGGCCGGATTCGTGATGTCGGCCGCGTTCGAGGTGCTCGCCTGGAACGACCTCACCGCGGCGCTGATGGAGGACTTCGGTGCGGTCGCGCCACGTGAGCGCAATCTCGCTCGCCGCGCTTTCCTCGATCCGGGTCCGGAGTCGAGCCCGCTCTACGGCATCTCCGACGGGGCCGAGTTCCGCCATCACGCGGTCTCGGAGCTGCGCCAGACGCAGGCCCGCTACCCCGACGACGCCTCGGTCGCCGAGCTGATCGACGAACTGCGGACCGACAGCGCGACGTTCGCCCGGCTCTGGGAGCAGCACGACGTGCGGTCGGCGCCGATGCTGACCAAGACGTTCCGGCATCCCGTCGTCGGCCCTGTCACCGTCGACTGCGACTCGCTCGCCCTGGCCGAGCGCGACCAGCACCTCGTGCTCTACAGCGCCCCGGTCGGCTCGCCCGACGCGGATGCGCTGGCACTGCTGGGCGTGCTCGGCGCGGCTGCGCGCGGCGCGCATCCGCGCGGCCACAGCGCGACGTCGGCGGCGCGCGACCTCGCCGACTAGCGCGCTTCGGCCAGGGCGTCGCGGCGGCGGCGCACGCGCAGCCGCCAGCGCAGCAGCACCGCGGCGAGCACGATCGAGACGCCCGAGCCGAGCAGCACGGCCAGCGTGCCCTCGTCGGCGACCCGGTGGTCGGCGAAGGCGAGACCGTTCATCAGCAGCGACACCGTGAAGCCGATGCCGCCGAGCGCGCCGACGGCGAGCGCGTCGCCGACGTCGGGGCGGGTGCGCTGGGCGCGGGGCACGAACCGGGCCGAGGCCATCGCGCCGATCGAGATGCCGATGATCTTGCCGAGCGGCAGCGCGAGCGCGATCGCCCAGAACACCGGCGACAGCTCGCCGATCGAGACGGCCGGGATGACGACGAGCGCCGCCGAGAACGCGAACAGCGGCAGCACGGTCGCGTTCGAGATCGGCTCGAGGCGGTGACGCAGACGACCGGCCGGCTGCGGACTCATCGCGAGACCGAGGGCGACGCCCGCGATGGTGGCGTGGATGCCGGACTTCAGCACGAGCATCCAGGCCACGAGTCCGAGCACGACCAGCAGGATCGTGACGACGACGCGCACCGCCGTCGAGGGGAACCGTCCGCGCCCGAGCACCCGGCTCAGCAGGCCGAAGGCGATGACGGCCAGCACGGCGAGGCCGAGCATGAGCACGTCGGGCGAGTGAGCGAAGACGACGGCGATGATGACGATCGCGATGATGTCGTCGAGGATCGCCAGGGCCAGCAGGAACGAGCGCACGCGCGCCGGCATCCCGCGCCCGAACACGGCCAGCACGCCGAGCGCGAAGGCGATGTCGGTCGCCGTGGGCACCGGCCAGCCGCGCATCAGGTCGCTGCCTCCCCCGCCCAGCGCGACGACCGAGAGGAAGATCGCGATCGGCACGAGCACTCCCCCGAGCGCCGCGACCGCGGGACGCAGCGCGCGCGCCGGCGAGTTCAGCTCGCCCGTCGTCAGCTCGTGCCGCAGCTCGATGGCGGCGAGGAGGAAGAAGACCGCCAGCAGCCCGTCGCTGATCCAGTGGCCGATCGACAGGTCGATTCCGAGAGCCGGGATCGCGAGATGCGTGCCCTGCAGGTCGAGCGCGGCCGCGCCGACCGGCGAGTTGGCGACGATCAGACCCAGCAGCGCCGCGGCGAGGAGGAGCAGAGCGGCGATGCGCTCGGAGCGGAAGACGGACATGCGACCCCAGTCGGTGAAGCGTCCGACGATGACGACCGGACGACGAACTGCCACCGCGGCCACGTCGTGACCTGCGGGCCGACCAGACTTCCCGGCGCTCCGCATCCAGCCTACCGGGCGGGTGCACACGACGGGGTGCGCGGCGGCTCAGCGGTCCGCCGGCTCAGCGGGCTCCCCGGCTCAGGGGCGGTCGCTGATCGTCGTGCGCGGGTCGGCGACGACGTGCGGGTGGTTCAGGCAGAACCAGGCGTAGAGCGAGCCGGAGCGACGCGAGGTGTCGTAGCGGTAGACGACACCGGATCCGCACATCGGGCAATGGGCCATGGCGTGACGCTACGAGCGGGAGGTGACGTCTCGGCGCGAGACGGGTGAACACTCGGGGCGGCAGAGCAGCGGGGCGGCTGGCGGGACGGCCGCTTTGGACGGGCGGCCCGCGTCGTCTCTGACGCGGGCGCCCTACTCTCGTGCGCGCGGGGGGATGAGTCGCGTGCTCTGGCGGCGGGCGTCAGAATCGCCGGGCCACCTCGGGAGCGAGCTCAGGGTACGTCGCCCGATCCGTGCGCGAAAGGGCTTGCGCCGATCACCTCGGAGTGATCTCAGCGACGTGGATGCGCGGCTGGACATCGCCGGAAGATCTCTCGACATCCGTCGCGCATCTCGCCGCTCGCGCGTAATGTGTGCGGCATGACGGATGCCGCCGAGACCTTCGAGCAGCTGGTCATCCGCCTCTCGGCGACGCACCCGCGGGTCTCCCCCGGCGCGATCGCCGGCATCGTCTTCGAAGAGCACGATCTGATCGTCGGCACCCCGGCCGGCGACATCATCGGGCCGACGATCGTGGCCGCCGTCACCGAGCGCGTCGCGCGCGAGCAGCTGCGCGTCTCGGGTCGTCGTCCCGCCGCCGCGGCCGGCAGAGATCGTTCCGTGGACTGAACGTTCTAGTTCTTTCCTCACGTCCCGTTCCGCTATCGTTCGGCGAGGCGGCTGGTTACCGCCCAAACCCGAACCGGATGACGCTGTCTCCCTGATCGCAGCGGACTCCACCACGGTCTTCGATGCCCGGAGCGCCCGAATCGTTCCGGGCATCGTCGCGTCCGGGCTCGATTCAGCTCTCGCCGACGAGCTCGCGCGTGCGCGCCATCCGCACGGCCGTGTTGACGACCGCGAGCGCGGCCATGACCAGCACGAGCACGATCCACACCCACAGCGGCCACTCGTAGTGCTCGACCAGCTCCCACGTCTCCTTGAGCGCGATGAGCGCGGCGCCGCCGGCCACGAACATCCACCCGGTGGCCTTGTCGACGAAGCTCGCGAACTGGCGCCGTGTCGCGAGCGGCATCGCGTCGAAGATCACCCGGCGGTATTCGCGCTGGTCGCGCCGGATCCGGAGGTACGCGACGGGCGGCAGCAGCCACCACCACGGCGAGATGCGGCGCGGCTCGGGCACGCTCTCGTGCGCCGCGGCCATGCTCTCGCGGTCGATCTCCTCGTCGCGCAGCTCGACCGCGGCCTGGAAGACGGGCCCGGCGACCAGAAGCCAGCCGCCGAGGAAGCCGACCCACAGGATGATCGTGTGCACGGCATCCACGCTAGACCCGGCCACCGGCGCTCAGCCCGGCCGCGAGGTCAGATGCCGGATGCACCGAACAGCAGCCCGAGCAGGTAGGTGACGATCGCCGCCCCGAAGCCGATGCCGAGCTGGCGCAGCGCTCGCAGCAGCGGCGAGCCGCCCGAGAGCAGTCCGACGACCGCACCGGTGCCGAGCAGGGCGACGCCGACCAGCACGGCCGCGACGACGACGGCGAGGATGCCGGTCGCGCCGAACAGGTAGGGCAGCACGGGGATGATGGCCCCGCTCGCGAAGAAGAGGAAGCTCGACAGCGCCGCGCGCCAGGGCGAGCCGACGGCCTCGTGCTCGTCGGCGACGGTCTCGAGGCTCGTGGTCGCGATGGCGGGCTCGGTCGCCGAGAGCCGGGCGAAGGTGCGGCGGGCGTGCGCCGCGGCCTCCTCGGGCGTCTCGCCGCGGGCGCGGTAGACGAGGGCGAGCTCGTTCGCGTCGACGTCGAGGTGCGGCACGGCCGCGTTCGCCTCGGGGTCGGGGCGGGATGCGCTGAGCAGCTCGCGCTGCGACCGCACCGACACGAACTCCCCCGCGCCCATCGAGAGCGCTCCGGCGAGGAGGCCGGCGATGCCGGTGGCGAGCACGGTCGCCGGAGGGACGCCGATCGCGCCGACGCCGAGCACGAGCGCGAAGTTCGACACGAGGCCGTCGTTCGCGCCGAACACGGCCGCGCGGAAGGTTCCGGCGAGACGCTCGCGACCTCGCGCCGCCAGCCCGCGCAGCACCTCGCCGTGGATGCGCTCGTCGGCCGCCATGCGATCGGTCGCGTCGGCGTCGTCGTCATAGGGGCTGCGCGCCTCGGCCCGCTGCGCGAGCGCCAGCACGAACACCGACCCGAAGCGCCGCGCGAGCAGCACGAGCAGCCGCGTGCGCACGCTGCCCGCGCGCGGACGCCCGACCCGGTCGCCGAGCAGATCGAGCCAGTGCGACTCGTGCCGCTTCTCGGCCTCGGCGAGCCCCAGCAGGATCTCGCGCTCCTCACCCGTCTTGCGCTGGGCCAGCTGCTGGTAGAGCGCCGCCTCGACGCGCTCGTCGGCAAGGTAGCCGCGCCAGCGGCGCAGCTGGCGCTCGGTCGGCACGGCGGCGGGGATGCTCACGGCGCCGACTCTCTCACGAGTGCGGCGATGCGGGCGATGTCGGCGACGCGGGCGCCGGCGGCGCCGGCGACACGGGCGCCGGCGATCAGGGCGCCGGCGTGTAGCGCAGCGCCCACGAGCCCGACCACTCGGCGCCGGGCTGCAGCTGGATGAGGCCCTCACCCGAGTTCAGCGCATCCGGCGGCGCGGTCATCGGCTCGATCGCGATCGCGTCGCCGAGCGGCCCGCCCGCCCAGCCGCTGGGGCTCGTCGGGTCGACGCCGGTCCAGCCGCCCGCGGGGAAGACCGAGGTCGTGAAGACCTGCACCCAGCGCCAGTCCGGATCCTGCAGCAGGGTGAGCCGCGCGCCGTCGGGTGCCTCGATCCAGGCGGTCGCGCCGTCGACGGGCTCCAGGTCGGCGTAGGCGGTGTCGAGGTCGAGCTCGTCGAAGCGGCGCGGGGTGCGCAGGTCGACCGGGGTGCCCTCGACGCTCTTCACCCCGAGTGGGTTGAGGCGGTCATCCACCTCGACGTAGCTCGCCGCCGGAACCGTGACGGTCAGCTCGCGCACCGGCCACTCGCCGAGACGCAGGTAGGGGTGCACGCCCGTCGCGTAGGGCGCGACCGCCGTCGACAGATTGCGCACGCCGTGCGTCGCGCGGATGCCGCCCGGAACGAGCTCGTAGCGCACCCAGCTGTCGAGGGCGAAGGGCCAGCCGTGCTGCGCCGGGATGAGCGCCCCGAGCGTGACCGAGCTCGATGTCTGCTCGCGGATCTCGTGCTCGGTGAACTGCAGCAGCCCGTGCAGGGCGTTGCCGCGATCGACCTCGGTCAGGTCGAGCTGCTGGGCGGCGCCGTCGAGCATCCACCGGCCGTCGCGCACGCGGTTCGGCCAGGGCGCGAGGTAGATGCCGTTGCAGTACGCCGGCCAGGCGGCGTCGGCGATCGGCTCCGTCAGCTGCACGCCGTCGACGCGCAGCGAGGCGAGCGTGGCGGCCATCGTGCCGATCACGGCCTCGACGCCGCCGCTGGCGAGGTGGATGCGCGTGCCGATCGGCCCGCGCGGGCCCGACTCGGTCGTGGTCGCCGTGGCGGTGGTGGTGGTCGGCCCGACGCTGGGCTGCTCGCTCGTCACGGCGCCGAGTCTAGGAGGGAGCGCCGGGGCGCCCGCAACCCTGTCCGGAACCGGCGGCGTCCGATCCGGCGATCACGCGCGCCGCGCGCCCCACGACCCCGACCAGCTCGCCCCGGGCTCGATCCAAGCCAGTCCCTCACCCGAATTCAGGGCGTTCGGCGGCGCGGTCATCGGCTCGATCGCGACCGCCGTGCCGGTCGGCTCGGCCGACCCCAGCGGCCGAGGGAAGTCGCCCGGCGTGAACACCTGCACCCAGGCGAACGCGGGGTCGGCCCAGAGCACGGTGGATGCGTCGGGGCCGGTCAGGCAGGCGATCTCGCGGCGCGCATCCGGGGCCGTGGCGCCGCCGGCGTCCCCGTCGCCGTCCCCGCTCTCGTCGGCGCCCGCACCGTCGAGCGCGAACGTCGTGTTCAGGTCGAGGTCGCCGACGCGGAGCCCCGCGCGCAGGTCCTCGCCGCCGGCGACGGGATGCGACCCGACCGGGATGAGCTTGTCGTCGACGTCGAGCGCGACCGGGGCCGGCATCCGCAGCTCGAGGTCGGCGACCGGCGTCGCACCGACCCGGAAGTAGGGGTGCGCCCCGACCGCCCACGGCGCCGGCCGCGTGCCGAGGTTGCGGGCGTGATGCGTCACGACCAGTCCGTCGGGCTCGACCTCGTAGCGCACGCTCGTCTCGAGCAGGAACGGCCACCCGTGCTGCGGCGGGATGAGCGCCGCCAGCTCGACCGACGATTCCGTGTGCTCGACGAGCCGGTAGGCGGTGTTGCGCAGCAGTCCGTGCGAGGCAGCACCCCACCTCGGGTCGGTCAGATCGAGCAGCTGGATGCTCGTCGACCCGTCGGGCTCGGTCAGCTGCCAGCGCGCCCCGCGCACCCGGTTCGGCCACGGCGCGAGCACGATGCCGCAGCCCTGCGGCGGCAGGCTCTCGGTCGGCACCGTCTCGGTGAGCGCGTGCCCGTCGACCTCGAGCTCGCAGAGCACTGCGGCGACCGAGCCGACCACCGCGCGCGCCCCGCCGTGGCGGATCTCGAAGCGCGGCCCGCTCACCGGAGCAGGGGCATCGGACGACGGACGAGGACGGGCGCTCACGGACATGCGGCCAGAGTAGATCGCCGCGGCCGGCGACTCAGCCCCGCGCATCCACCTCGATCAGCCGGCAGCCCGCGACGCGCACGCTCTCGAGCACGCCAGGGTCGGCGGGGGCGCCGCCCGTCACGACCGTCGCGAACTCGCCCAGGTCGCCGACGCGGCCGAGATGGGTCACACCGAGCTTGGAGCCGTCGGCGACGAGCACGGCGCGGTCGGCGGCGCCGAGCATGGCCCGTTTGACCTCGGCCTCAGGCAGGTTCACGTTCGTCACGCGGCCGGAGCGGTCGACGCCCGTGCAGCCGATGATCGCCAGGTCGGCGTGCAGCCCGGCGAGCGTGGATGCGGCGACCGGGTTCACGAGCGAGTGCTGCAGCGGGCGCAGGGTGCCGCCGGTCACGATCACGTCGAAGCGCGGGATGGCCCGCTCGAGCGCGAGCGCCACCGAGAGCCCGTTCGTGATGACGACGACATCCGCCAGCTCGGTGCGCTCGACGAGCGCCTCGGCGACCGCGAGCGTGGTCGAGCCGACGTCGAGCAGCACGCTCGTGCCCGGCGCGACGAGGGCCGCGGCGCGGCGCGCGATCGCGCGCTTCACCGCACTCTCGCGCTCGCTCGACAGCTCGACCGACGACTCGCGATGCTCGGGCACGGGTGGCATGGCTCCCCCGTGCACGCGCCGAAGGAGCCCCTCGGCGGCGAGCGCCTCGAGGTCGCCGCGCAGGGTCACGGTGCTGACGCCGAGCTCGTCGGCGGCGTCGGCGACCCGCACGAAGCCGCGCTCGGCGACGAGCGCGGTGAGCTGCTCGCGGCGAGCCGTGACGGGGCGCGAGGCGGGGTCGACGCGGTCGCTCGGAGGCATGCGCATCCTTTCGATAACTGTCGAAAACGAAAGACCAGCTTTCGATATCGTAATGCGGTGACCACGGGCATCGCCATCCACCCCACGCGTCTCGCCGACGGCCGCGAGCTCATCTACTTCGACGACGCCGACACCGCGCTCGGACCCGAGCGCCGCGTCGACACCCGTGACCTGGATGCGCGGCCCGCCACCGCCACCATGCGACTCGACGTGCTCACCGGCGACTGGGTCTCGATCGCCGCCGCGCGTCAGAACCGCGTCGTCAACCCGAGCGCCGCGCTCGACCCGCTCGCCCCGCAGAGCGACGACAACCCGAGCGAGATCCCCGACATCTACGACGTCGCCGTGTTCGAGAACCGCTCCCCCTCGTTCGGCCCCGCGCTGGCCGACGCCGCGACCGGTCACGACGGCGAGCCCATCGATGCACCGCAGGGGCTCGCCGACCTCGCCCGCCTCGACCTCGACCGCACCCGCACGTCGGTCGGCCGCTGCGAGGTCGTGTGCTTCAGCCCCGAGCACGAGGGCTCGTTCGGCACCCAGACGCCGAGCCGCGCACGCACCGTGATCGAGGCCTGGGCGCACCGCACGGCCGCGCTGTCGGCGCTGCCCGGCGTCGAGCAGGTGTTCCCCTTCGAGAACCGCGGCGCCGCGATCGGCGTCACGCTGCCGCACCCGCACGGGCAGATCTACGCCTACCCCTATGTCACGCCGCGCACGCAGCGGCTGCTCGCCTCGCTCGACCAGCTCGGCGACGATCTGTTCGATCGCATCCTCGAGCGCGAGCGCGACTCCGAGCGGATGCTGCTCGCCGGCGAGCACTGGACCGCCTTCGTGCCCTTCGCCGCGCGCTGGCCCCTCGAGGTGCATCTGGTGCCGCACCGCCACGTGCCCGACTTCGCCGCCACCACCGAGGCCGAGCGCGACGAGCTGGCCCGCCTCTACCTGCGCCTGCTGCGCGGCATCGACGCCATCTACGGCGACCCGACGCCCTACATCGCCGCCTGGCACCAGGCTCCCGTGAACGTCGGCCGCGCCGGAGCCCGCCTGCACCTGCAGCTCACCTCGCCTCGCCGCGGCGCCGACAAGCTCAAGTACACGGCGGGATCGGAAGCCGCTATGGGAGCCTGGATCGGCGACATCCGACCCGAGGCCGCCGCCGAGACGATCCGGGCGGCGATCCCCGCCTCCGTCTGAGCCGCTCCCCTCCCGCGCGGCCGCGCCGCACGCGCCGGCCGCGCATCCGAACCACCTGACACTCCGAGACGAGCCCCGCCATGACCGACATCCGCGACGACGTCGCCGACGCCTTCCTCGCCTTCACCGGCCGCGAGCCCGACGGCATCTGGTCGGCCCCCGGCCGCGTCAACCTGATCGGCGAGCACACCGACTACAACGAGGGCTTCGTCTTCCCCTTCGCGATCGACCGCCGCACGGTGATCGCGCTCGGCGCGCGCGACGACCGGATGCTGCGCATCGCCTCGGCGTTCAGCGACGAGCTGGCCGAGCACTCCCTCGACGACCTCGATCCCGAGTCGCTCTCCGGCTGGTCGGCCTACCCGCTCGGCGTCGCCTGGGCGCTCGGCCAGTTCGGCGCCGACCTGCAGGGCGTGCCCGGCGTCGACATCTTCATCGAGTCGACCGTTCCCGTCGGCGCCGGCCTGTCGTCGTCGGCCGCGATCGAGTCGGCCGTCGCGGTCGCGCTCAACGACGTCTGGCAGCTCGGCCTCAGCCCCGAGACGCTCGCGAAGGTCGGCCAGAAGGCCGAGAACGACGCCGTCGGCGCCCCGACCGGGATCATGGACCAGTCGGCCTCGCTGCTCGGCCGCGCCGACTCCGGCGTCTTCCTCGACTGCCGCAGCCTCGACGCCGAGGTCCTCCCCCTCGGGTTCGCGGATGCGGGCCTCGCCGTCGTCGTGATCGACACGCACGTCGAGCACGAGCACGCCTCGGGCGGCTACCGCGATCGCCGCGCCTCCTGCGAGAAGGGCGCCCGCGAGATGGGCGTCGCGACGCTGCGCGAGCTCGACGTCGACGACCTGCCGCGCGCGCAGCAGACCCTCGACGACGAGACCTTCCGCCGGGTGCGGCACATCGTGACCGAGAACCAGCGCGTGCTCGACACCGTGCGCACCCTGCGCGAGGAGGGCCCGCGCGCCATCGGCGACCTGCTCGACGCCTCGCACCGCTCGATGCGCGACGACTTCGAGATCTCGGTGCCCGAGCTCGACCTCGCGGTCGAGGTCGCCCAGGCGAACGGCGCGGTCGGCGCCCGGATGACCGGCGGCGGCTTCGGCGGATCGGCGATCGCCCTCGTGCCGCTCGAGTCGGTGTCGCTGCTGCAGGTCGCGATCGACGGCGCCTTCGCCGAGCACGGCTTCACGGCGCCGACGACCTTCGTGGTGCGGCCGTCGCTGGGGGCTCAGCGCGACCGCTGAGGCGCATGCCGTGCGCGGCATGGGTTGGGCAATTCGGACCGCGGCGCGAGCAGTACTCGCCGGTCGCGTCGACGAAGGTCGGCACCGTACGCGTGGCGCCTCGCGTTCACGTCCCCCCCGTTGGTCGTGCCGACGGGGTGGCCACAAATGCACTCGACACGCCGCGCGCAACGAGCAGATGTGGCCACCCTCAAGCCCAGGCAGCCCGAGGATGGCCACGAATGCACGCGAAACGCCGTCAGCGGTGTGCTTTCGTGGCCACCCTCGCCACGGGCGGGGCGAAGGGAACGCCGCCCAGAGTGACACCTCGACGGGCTCGTCGGCACGAGGGCGCGGAAGCGGAAGCCGGCTAGACCAGCCCGGCGGCGCGCTCGGCCGCCAGCACCACGTTCTGCATGAGCATCGCGCGGGTCATCGGCCCGACGCCGCCCGGGTTGGGCGAGAGCCAGCCGGCCACGTCGATCACCGAGGGGTCGACGTCGCCCGCGAGCTTCGCCTTGCCCGACTCGGTCACGCCGACGCGGGTCACGCCCACATCCAGCACCGCGGCGCCCGGCTTGATCCAGTCGGGCTTCACCAGGTGCGGCTGGCCGACGGCGGCGACCACCACATCCGCCCGGCGCACCTCGGCGGCCAGGTCGGCGGTGCGCGAGTGCGTCAGCGTGACGGTCGCGTCGATGCCCTTGCGGGTGAGCAGCAGGCCGAGCGGACGGCCGACCGTGAGACCACGGCCGATCACGACCACGTGCTTGCCCGAGAGCGGCACGTCGTAACGGCGCAGCAGCTCGACCACGCCCGCCGGCGTGCACGGCAGCGGCGTCGTCAGCTCGCCCTCGACGCCCAGCACGAGCTCGCCCAGGTTCGCCGGGTGCAGGCCGTCGACGTCTTTCGCCGGGTCGACGGCCGTGATCGCGGCGTGCTCGTCCATGCCCTTCGGCAGCGGCAGCTGCACCAGGTAGCCGGTCACGGCGGGGTCGGCGTTGAGGCGCTGGATCTCGGCGTGCACCTCGGCCTCGGTCGCGTCGGCGGGCAGGTCGACGCGGATCGACTCCACGCCGATCTCGGCCGAGTCGCGGTGCTTGCCGCTGACGTAGCTGACCGAGGCGCCGTCGGCGCCCACCAGCAGCGTGCCGAGGCCGGGCACGACGCCGCGCTCGCGCAGCGCATCCACTCGGGTCTTCAGCTCGGACTTGATGGCGGCCGCGGTCGCGACGCCGTCGAGGCGGATGGCGGTCACGCGCTCAGCTCCAGGTGGTCGGCGAGCTGAGGCCGGGGTAGAGCGGGAAACGGTCGGCCAGCGCGGTCACGCGGGCGCGCAGGGCCGGGATGTCTGCATCTTTCTGCAGCGCGAGCGCGATGATGTCAGCCACCTCGGTGAACTCGGCGTCGCCGAATCCGCGGGTCGCGAGCGCCGGGGTGCCGATGCGCACACCCGAGGTCACCATCGGCGGGCGCGGGTCGTTCGGCACCGAGTTCTTGTTGACCGTGATGCCGGCCTCGTGCAGGCGGTTCTCGGCCTCCTGGCCCGAGAACTCGGAGGTGCGCAGGTCGACGAGCACGAGGTGCACGTCGGTGCCGCCCGTCAGCACGTCGATGCCGGCCGCCTTCGCGTCGGGCTGGGTGAGGCGCTCGGCGAGGATCGCGGCACCGCGCACGGTGCGCTCCTGGCGCTCTGTGAACTCCGGCTCGGCCGCCAGCTTGAACGCGGTCGCCTTCGCCGCGATCACGTGCATGAGCGGGCCGCCCTGCTGACCCGGGAAGACGTTGGAGTTCATCTTCTTCGCGATGTCGGGGTCGTTGGTCAGGATGAAGCCCGAGCGCGGACCGCCGATCGTCTTGTGCACGGTCGACGACACGATGTGCGCGTGCGGCACCGGCGACGGGTGCAGGCCCGCGGCCACGAGGCCGGCGAAGTGGGCCATGTCGACCCAGAGCTTCGCGCCCACCTCGTCGGCGATCGCCCGGAATGCGGCGAAGTCGAGCTGACGGCTGTAGGCCGACCAGCCGGCGATGATGACCTGCGGCTTGACCTCGAGAGCCCGCTGGCGCACCACATCCATGTCGATGCGCTCGGTCTCGGGGTCGAGGCCGTAGGCGTGCGCCTCATAGAGCTTGCCCGAGAAGTTCAGCTTCATGCCGTGGGTCAGGTGGCCGCCGTGGGCCAGCTCGAGGCCCAGGATGCGGTCGCCAGGCTGCGCGATCGCCGACAGCACGGCGACGTTCGCCGAGGCGCCCGAGTGGGGCTGCACGTTCGCGAACTCGGCGCCGAACAGCGCCTTGGCGCGGTCGATCGCGAGCTGCTCGACGATGTCGACGAACTCGCAGCCGCCGTAGTAGCGACGGCCGGGGTAGCCCTCGGCGTACTTGTTGGTCAGAACCGAGCCCTGCGCCTCGAGCACGGCGCGCGGCACGAAGTTCTCGCTCGCGATCATCTCGAGCGTCGTGCGCTGGCGATCGAGCTCCTGCTCGAGCGCCGCGGCGACCTCGGGATCGACGACGGACAGGGGGGAGTTGAACACGTCGGACACGGGGCTCCTCAACTGATACGGGATGTCGGTCACGGCCCAGGCGGACGGCCGTCCCGCCCGATGATCGAGCAGGTCCCTTGTGTCAGTCGCTCCCTGATGGTGAGCCCATCCGAACGCCAGTCGCGACACGGCGAGTCTAGGGCGTGAACGGCCGCGATGCGACCCGTGGATGAGGCCGGATCAGTCGCCGGGATGACGGGGTTCAGCCCGCGCGCCGACGCCCGCGCGAGTCGGGGCGGCTGGGATGGAGGCATGACCTCGACCACCGCATCCATCGCCCCGCACCGCACCGCGCTGCGGCGCACCGCCCTCGTCGCGGGCCTCGGGGCGCTGGCCGCCGCATCCCTGCTGCTCACCGGCTGCACGGCCATCATGAACACGGTGCACAAGGTGCACGAGGAGTCGTTCGACGACCACGCCGCCGCGGCGAAGGGCTGGGTCGGGGTGCAGACCCCCGAGTGGATCCCCGCGAAGGCGACGGAGATCGGCAACGTCGCCACGAACGACGAGACCAACGCCGTCATCACGGCGACCGGCGGCGACCTGCCCGACTGGTGCGTCGAGATGCCGCGGCAGGGTCTGCCCTTCGACACCCGCTTCGGCGAGGTCGGCCTGCCCGAGCGCGTCGAGCGCTGCGGCGACTACGAGGTCGTGAAGCAGGACGGCACGTGGATCGGCTGGTACTCGGCGCGGTCGGAGGGCGCGAAGCCCTCGCCGGGCGCCGTTCCGGTGAGCCCGATGACGGGCGCTCCCGAGGGGACGTTCACGGGCGCGTCGACCGGCGCGACCGAGACGGGTGACGACCGATGACCCGCCTGCTCGCCCAGCTGCGCCGCATCGACGCCGAGGGCGACCCGACGTGGATGCTCGTGCCGCTCGCGCTGGGCATCCTGGTGATCTCCGTGACCGCCGTCGCGCACCTGCTCTTCTGAGGCGCGACCTCGGGGCCTCGAACCCCGTCGAATCTCATATCCGAGATTCGAGACTGAGTGCCAGCTCGGAGATCGCGCGTTTCGCCCGGCGCGTATCTCACACGCGAGTTACGATCGCCGACGTGACCGACACCACCACGCTCACCAGCTCCCCCACGGCGACCCCGCTCGACACCACCCCCACCGGCTCGATCGCCGTCACCCCCGCGACCCCGACCGCGCCGCTGCGCGAGGTCGGCGCCCTGATCCGCGGCGCCCGTCAGAACCAGGGCCTGACCCAGGCCCAGCTCGCCGAGCGCGTCGGCACGAGCCAGAGTGCGATCAACCGCATCGAGCAGGGCGGCCAGAACCTCAGCCTCGAGCTGCTCACCCGCATCAGCGGCGCGCTCGACCAGCAGCTCGTCTCGATCGGCGGCGCACCCCAGCGCTCGCACCTGCGCGTGCAGGGCGGCCGCAAGCTCAGCGGATCGATCGCCGTCAACTCGAGCAAGAACGGCGCCGTCGCCCTGCTCTGCGCCTCGTTGCTGAACCGCGGCGTCACCCGCCTGCACAAGGTCGCCCGCATCGTCGAGGTCGACCGCATCATCGACGTGCTGGTCAGCCTCGGCGCCCGCGTCACCTGGCTGAACGACGGCGAGACGCTCGAGATCGTCGCGCCGGCCGAGCTGCGTCTCGACGCGATCGACGCCGACGCGGCCCGCCGCACCCGCAGCGTGCTCATGTTCCTCGGCCCGCTCTCGGGTCGCTTCGACAGCTTCCGCCTGCCCTACGCCGGCGGCTGCGACCTCGGCACCCGCACGGTGGAGCCGCACCTCATCGCGCTGCGCCCCTTCGGCGTCGGGGTGGATGCGCAGGCCGGCTGGTACGACGTCGCCGTCGCGCGCGACGGCCGCAGCACCCGCACGATCGTGCTGACCGAGCGCGGCGACACCGTGACCGAGAACGCGATCCTCGCCGCGGCGGCGCACGAGGGCGAGACGGTCATCCGCAACGCGAGCCCGAACTACATGGTGCAGGACCTCTGCTTCTTCCTCGAGCTGCTCGGCATCCGCATCGAGGGGATCGGCACGACGACGCTGCGCATCACCGGACAGCGCGAGATCAGCGCCGAGGTCGACTACTGGCCGAGCGAGGACCCGGTGGAGGCGATGAGCCTGCTGACCGCCGGCATCGTCACCGAGTCGACGCTGACCGTGACCCGTGCGCCGATCGAGTTCCTCGAGATCGAGCTCGCGACGCTCGCCGAGATGGGGCTGCGCTTCGACGTGAGCTCCGAGTACCCCGCCGCGAACGGCCGCACCCGCCTCGTCGACATCACGGTGCACCCCTCGCAGCTGCGCGCGCCGATCGACAAGATCCACGCGATGCCGTTCCCCGGGCTCAACATCGACAACCTGCCGTTCTTCGTGATCATCGCCGCGATGGCCGAGGGCACGACGCTCGTGCACGACTGGGTCTACGAGGGGCGGGCCATCCACCTGCTCGACCTGACCCGCCTGGGCGCGAGCGTCACGCTGCGCGACCCGCACCGCCTCGACGTGAGCGGCCCCGCGCACCTCTCGGGCGCCGAGGTCAGCTGCCCGCCGGCCCTGCGTCCGGCGGTCGTGATCCTGCTCGCGATGCTCGCGGCGAAGGGCGAGAGCGTGCTGCGCAACGTCGACATCATCGCCCGCGGATACGAGGGATTGCAGGAGCGCCTGGTCTCGCTGGGCGCGTCGATCGAGACCTTCCGCGACTGACCCGCCGCATCCCGTGATCTCTGCGTGAGGGGTTTCCGGCGACACGCCGCGACGCCGCGACCTCGCGGCGGCGTGTCGCCGGAAACCCCTGCCGCAGACAACGGCATGGGCGAGGGATGCCCGCGACGGGGGACGACGCGTGTCCCCCTTTTGGGGGTGACAGCGCTGTCAATCTGTGATCTGATGACCGGGTTCGCGTTCGTCATCGTCGATGGAGCAGGTCGTGCAGGCATCCCCCACGTCATCCCCCGCCAGCAGCCGCGGAGCCCGCAGGCCCCGCGCGGCCCGCGTCGCCCTCGCCGGAGGCCTCGCGCTGGCCCTCGCGGCCGCCGGCGCCCTCGCCACCGCGCCGGCCCCGGCCGACGCCGCGACGACGCTCATCACCGACCCGGCTGCGACGGTCGACCCGCTGATCGGATCGTCGAACGCCGGCAACACCTTCCCCGGCGCGGTCGCCCCCTTCGGCATGCTCGCCTGGAGCCCCGACCAGAGCACCGTGCGCAGCGACGGCACCGTGCGCACGCCGAGCCCGAGCGGCTACGAGTACGGTTCGAACACGGTCCGCGGCTTCTCGCTCACCCACGTCTCGGGCGCCGGATGCGCGGGCCTCAGCGGCGACATCCCGATCATGCCGCTCGCCCAGCAGGTCACGACCTCGCCGCTCGCCGCCGACGCGGCCGGCACCCCGATGACCTCCACCTTCTCGCACGCTCGTGAGAGCGCGACCCCCGGCAGCTACGGCGTCGATCTCGACAACGGCGTCGGCGTGAAGCTCGCCGCCACGACCCGCACCGGCTCGGGCACCTTCACCTATCCGAAGGGCTCCCCCGCGACGCTGCTGGTGCGCACCTCCGATTCGCTCGTCGGGTCGAGCGATGCCGACATCCAGATCGACGCGAAGAACCGCCGCATCACCGGCTCGGTCACGAGCGGCAACTTCTGCGGCGGGTTCACCGGCGACGGCATCCTGCAGAAGAGCTACTACACCGTGCACTTCGTGGCCGAGTTCGACACCGCCTTCGCCACGACGGGCACCTGGCAGGATGCGACGCTCACCCCCGGTGCGACGACGGCCGAGGGCGGCACGACCTACCCCGGCGGCTACCCGCCGGCAGGGAAGGGCTCGGGCGGCTACGTGAGCTTCGACACGTCGAAGAGCCGCTCGGTGAACATGCGCGTCGGCATCAGCTATGTCGACCTGGCGGGCGCGAAGAAGAACCTGGCGACCGAGAACCCGGTCGGCACGACCCGCGCGCAGGTCGCGAAGCAGACGAAGGCCGCCTGGAACACCGAGCTGACGCGCATCCGCACCGGCGGCGGCACCGACGCCGAGCGCACGACGTTCTACTCGGCGCTGTACCACGCGCTGCTGCACCCCTCGATCGCGAACGACGTGACGGGGAAGTACACGGGCATGGACCTGAAGGCGCACAAGCTCACCAAGGGTCAGGATGCGCAGTACCAGACCTTCTCCGGCTGGGACGTCTATCGATCCCAGGTGCAGCTGGTCACCCTGCTCGACGCGAAGCGCGGCTCGGACATCGGCCAGTCGCTGCTGAACCAGGCGAACCAGAACGGCGGCGTGTGGGATCGCTGGACCCACAACTCCGGCACGACGCATGTGATGGTCGGCGACCCCTCGGCCGCCGCGATCGCGGGAATCGTCGCCTTCGGCGGCACCGACTTCGACGTCAAGGGCGCCTACGCCTCGCTCGCCCAGGCCGCCCGCGTGCCGACCGACGACGACCTGTCGCGCGCCGGCTGGAACATCGCCGTCGTCGGCCAGCGCCCCTCGCTCGACCAGTTCCTCGAGCACGGCTACTACCCCGAGGGCTGCAACGCCTGGGGCTGCCCGAACGAGACGCTCGAGATGGGCGTCGCGGATGCCGGGCTCGCTCAGCTGGCCCAGTACCTGGGCAACGAGGACGACTACGCCGAGTTCACCGCGCGCTCTCAGTCGTGGCAGAACCAGTTCAACCCGCAGGCGACGCCCGAGGGCGGCTACATCCAGGGCCGCAACGCCGACGGCTCGTGGAAGTCGGGCTTCGACCCGGCGTCGAGCGACGGCTTCGTCGAGGGCACCGCGGCGCAGTACGTGTGGATGGTGCAGCACGACCCGGCGGGACTCTTCGCCGCGATGGGAGGCCGCGAGAAGGCCGCCGAGCGCCTCGACTCCTTCTTCCGCGAGGTCGGCGACGAGAACGGCAACGGCGTGCCCAACGAGTGGACGCTCGCGGGCGGCTCGTGGGACACCAACCTGCACGCCAACGTCGACAACGAGCCCTCGATCGCGACGCCGTGGCTCTACGACTACGCCGGTCAGCCGTGGAAGACGCAGCAGACCGTGCGCGAGACGATCCGCCAGCTGTGGATCGACACGGAGGACGGCTCGCCGAACGGTCCCGACGGCATCCCGGGCAATGACGACCTCGGGCAGATGTCGTCATGGCTCGTGTTCTCGGCGATGGGCCTCTACCCGCAGAACCCCTCGCGCGCCGAGCTCGCGACGGCGACCCCGCTGTTCCCCGAGATCGTGCTGCACCGCGCCGACGGCCCCGTGCTGCACCTCTCGTCGCCGGGCGCCGGGCTCGACAAGCCGTACATCCAGTCGATGAAGGTGGATGGGAAGTCGACCTCGAAGGTCTACCTGGCCGCCGACGCGATCACCCGCGACACCCAGGTCGACTACAAGCTCTCGTCGACTCCGAACACGACGCGCGGCACGGCCGAGTCGGATGCGCCGCCCTCGGTGCGCGACGGCGAGCGCTCGCACCTCGCCTCGGTCGCCCCGGCGAACGTGTCCGCGGTTCCGGGCGGCGTGACGGATGCGGTGAAGCTGCATGTGCAGCGCGTCGCCGCCTCCGACAACGCGGCCGGCGGGGCGAAGATCACCTGGTCGGTCGACGGCGCCGACGGCATCACCGCCGACCCGGCCTCGGGCACGATCGCGCTCGATGAGACCGGAGCCGGCGACGCCGCCGTCACGCTGCGCGCCGCCGACGACACCGCGGTCGGCGACCACGTCGTCACGGTGACGGTGAAGGCTGGATCCGACACGCTCGTGAGCCAGAAAGTCACGGTGGCCATCGCGGCACAGGTCAGCGACCTGATCGCGACCGGCTTCGAGCAGGGTCAGCCGCAGCCCGCGCCCAGCGTCGCGGTCACGAACGACGGCGTCGGCGGCTACTGCTGCGACATCCCGGCGGCCGAGACGAAGGTGCAGGCGGGCGACCCGCACGACGGCAGCCAGTCGCTCGTCTACTCGGGGCGCGGCACGAAGGCCGGAGCCACCGCATCCAACCTGCTGCTCGACGTGACCGCGACCGGCGCCGCGCCGACGGTCGCGGAGGGCGACACGATCTCGTACTGGATCCGTCCGCAGAAGGACGGCGGCCCGTTCGCCGACTACGTGCAGGATGCCAGCGGCGATGTCGCGGTCGACGTGCGCTTCACCGACGGCACCCTGCTGAGCGCCGACGCGCCCACCGCCTCGAACGGCGCCGCGCTGACGGCGGCCGAGCAGGGGTCGGCGCTGAAGTCCGACAGCTGGAACCACGTGACGGCCGAGCTGCCCGCCTCCGCCGTCGGCAAGACGGTGGATGCGCTGCTGCTGTCGTTCGCCCCGCAGACGCACGGCGGCGACGGCGACGCGACGGGCTACCTGCGCGGCTGGGTCGACGACGTGGCGCTGCAGCGCGCCGTGCCGCCCGTGACCGTGACGGCCGCGACGGGTCTCGCCGCGACGCCCGGCGCGGTCTTCGAGGGCGTGCTCGCGACCGTCGCGCACGGCGCGGCGACCTCGGCCGGCTCGTACACGGCGACGATCGACTGGGGCGACGGCTCAGCCGCCGAGCCCGGCACGGTCGCGCCCGCGGGCACCGCCGACGACGGCTCGCCGACCTACGCCGTCTCGGGCGCGCACACCTACGCGAAGCCGGGCGTCGTCACCGCGACCATCACGGTCGCCGACGCCGACGGGGTGCGGGCGAGCGCCACCGTGCCGATCAGCGTGAGCGCGCCCGCCGCCGACCGCCGCACGACCCGGACACCCGTGCAGGGCTGAGGGGCGGACTCGGTCAGACGCGGATGACGCGCACGAAGCGCACGGTGAGGTCGTCGGCGTCGTCGGCCACGCCGAATCGCAGGCGGTGCGCGCCGGCGGCGTCGCCCGCGCCCGAGCCCGCGCCGAGCGCGCCCGCGGGCAGCGCGACCGTCGCCGTCACCCACTCCCCCGAGTCGGTGCGCGGGATGCGCGCCGCCGCGTCGCCCGCCGGGGTCGTCACCGTCACGTCGCCCGAGCCCTCGTCGAGGTAGGTGACCTTGAGCAGGGTGGTGCCCGCGGCATCCGAGGCGGCGGCCGCGGCCGCGAAGCGCGCATCCACGTCGAAGACGAAGCCGGTATCACCCGAATCGACCTTCGTGGTCAGGCCCTCCCACGCGGTGCCGTTGTCCTTCTCGAACACGTTCCGGTGCACGTCGGCCGTGCTGCGGTGGGCGACCGAGCCGGGTTCGTCGACCTGCACGAGCCAGCGCTCGAGGTTGCGCACCTTCGCTCCGATCGCCGTGTCGTCGGCCGTGCGCAGGTCGGCCCAGGCGTCGGCCGAGGTCGACGCGGTCTGCCCGATCGACAGGCGCACCCAGTCCCAGTGCTTCGCGAACGGCCCGAGATAGGAGTCGCCGGGCACGACGTAGATCCAGTTCATGCGCAGCTGCAGCCCCTTGAGGTTCGACTGCCGCACCGCGTAGTACGGGTCGTCGGTCGCGTAGCCGCAGGCCGTGTAGCACTCGTTCTCGGTCGCGACGATGCGGATGCCGTCGTGGATGGGCAGGGTCTCGTCGACCACGAGATGCCCGTCGTCCTGCCGGTGCGAGCCGTAGGCCGGCGCCTCGCTGAGGTGGAAGTTCGACAGCTCGGTGATGCCCGTGCGGATGCCGAGCCCCGCATCCACCGCCTGCTTCGCGAGCAGGTCGTCTTTCGCGCCGAAGGGGCCCCACGGGTAGTCCTCGCCCGTGAAGACCAGCTTGTTCGCGTTCGGGCCGAAGATCTCGACCAGGTCGCTCCAGGCGTGCGAGTACCAGGAGCTGTACTGCTTCCACGTCAGGTCGCCCGACTCCGCGGCGTCGCCGATGATGTCGTAGTCGAACTCGGCCCAGGTGAAGGCGCCGGGCACGTAGACGAAGCGCAGCTTCGGATCGGCGGCGAGCCCCTGGTCGCGGAACAGCTCCCGGTAGGTCGCCAGAAGGTGCGACCAGACGCACTCGTCCCAGATCGGCAGGTGCCGCTGCCCGTCGTAGTCGGGGCCGTAGCTCGACACCCCGCAGTCGGCGGCGACGCGCTTCGGCGCCCACGTCGTGCCGCTCGCGAAGATGCGCATCCAGTAGCCGCCGTCGGTCGCGCGCGCGGCGGCGAGCTGCGCATCCAGCGACTCGAAGTCCATGCCCTGGGCTTTCCCGGCGCGGCCGCCGTCGATCGCCGCGTCGGAGCTCGGCGCGATCTGCCGCCAGCTCACGTCGACGCTGCGCACGCCCACGCCCCAGTCGGGCGCCCCGGTCTCGCTGAAGAAGCCCGAGTTGGATGCGGGTCGCGCCCAGCCCGGAAGGCTCCAGTCGTCGCCCTTCCGCACGGTCACGCCGTCAGGGCCGGCGCCGAGCAGCTCGTACTGCGGGCCGCCGTGCACCGTCAGGCCCGTGCCGCCGTCGTCGACGCCGCTCGTGTCGTCGGTGCGGGTGGACGCGGCGGCGGCGTGGCCTTCGCTCGCGGGCTTCGGCGCCGATGCGCCCGTGCAGGCCGCCAGCACGAGGGCGGTCAGCCCGGCGAACAGGGTGGCGGCGAGGCGGCGTCGTGCGGTGGTCACGGTGTCAGTGTGCGGCGCGGTCGATGACGCGGAGATGACGCACTCGCACGGGATGCGTCAGCCGAGCTTCTCGACCCGGATGCGCGACGCCGCGGCGTCGAGGTCGGCGACCGCGAGACGCGCCGCCCCGAGCGAGCGCGTGTTCGCGCTGCCCGCGGCGCTCGCCCGGGCCAGGGCGCTCTCGGTCGGCTCGCCCGCGACGAGACCGGCGACGAAGCCCGCGAGGAAGCTGTCGCCGCTGCCAACGGCGAAGCGGCCCGGCTCGGGGTCGGGATGCGCGAGCCACGCCCCGGCGGAATTCAGCGCGAGCGCGCCGTGCGCCCCGTCGGTCACGACGACGAGGCCGTCGTCGCGTCCCGCGCGGTCGCGCAGCGCCGTCGCGAGCTCGAGCAGCGGCGCGTCGGTCGCGTTGTCCTCGCCGGCCGCGGCGCCGGCCGCACCGAACGCAGCCCCCACGACCCCGGCCGCCTCGGCGCGGTTCACCTTGACCAGGTGGGGTCGCGCATCCAGCAGCGCGGCGAGCCCGTCGCCCGAGCTGTCGACGGCGACGCGCACGCCCGCCGCGGTCGCCTGCTCGACGACCGGCAGCAGCGCGCTGACGAGCGCGGCGGGCAGGCTGCCCGAGATCGCGAGCCAGACCGGCGCGTCGCCGGCGTCAGCCGCCGCGGCGACGGATCCGATCGCCTCGCCGGCCAGCGCCCCCGCGAGCTCCTCTCCCACGGCCGACGCGAGCGACCGCGCCTCGCGCTCGCTCAGCACCGGCGCCGGCTCGTACGACTCGGTCGGCGCGCCCTCGTCGGGCACGAGCGACAGGCACTGCCGCGCCTCGGCCGCGATCGGCACCGCCCGCACATCCAGGCCCTCGTCGATCGCGAGTCCCGCGACGACGACGCCCATCCGGCCGCCGAGCGGCACGACCGCCCGTGCCGGCAGCCCGAGCACCCCGGCGGCGCGCACGACGTTGAGGGCCTTGCCCCCGGCGAGCCGCACGACCTCGGTCGGGCGGTGGATCTCACCGGGTTCGAGCGCGACGACCCGATGCGTCACGTCGAGGGCGGGGCTCGGCGCGAGCGCGATGAGGGTCATGCACCTAGCCTTTCAGGCCCGACAGGGTCATCGTCTGCACGAACTGCTTCTGCGCGAACAGGAAGAACAGGATCAGCGGCATCGTCGCGACCACGTTGCCCGCCATGAGCAGCGACCACTGGGTGCGGCGCGTGCCCTGGAAGTTCGCGAGCCCGAGCTGCAGCGTGAAGGCGTGGTCGTCGTTGATCGCGATGAGCGGCCAGACCAGGTCGTTCCACGAGCCGAGCAGGGTGAAGATCGCGAGCGTCGTGAGCGCCGGCTTCGCCAGCGGCAGGATGATGCGCACGAACACTTGCCAGCGGTTCGCGCCGTCGATCATCCCGGCCTCTTCGAGCTCGGTGGGCAGCGACAGGAAGAACTGGCGCATGAGGAAGATGCCGAAGGCGCTCGACAGCCACGGCACGATCGCCGCGCCGAGCCCGTTCACGAGCCCGAGCTGAGAGAACAGGATGTAGGTCGGGATCATCAGCAGCTGTGTCGGGATCATGATCGTCGCGAGGATCGCGAACATGCCCACCTGACGCCCGCGGAACTTGAGCCGCGCGAAGCCGTACCCGGCGAGCGAGCACAGGATGAGGTGCGACACGATGCCCGTCACCGACACGATCACGGTGTTGAGCAGCCAGAGCAGGATGTTCGACTCGGTGAACAGCCCGACGTAGCCGCCGAAGTCGATGCGCGACGGGATGAACGGCGGCGGGAAGCTGACGAGCTCCTTCTCGGGCGAGACCGAGGCGAGGAACATCTGCAGGAACGGCAGCAGGAAGAGCAACGACACCGGCAGCAGGAACAGGTGCCAGGCGCTCGGCAGCCGGCGCTTGCGGGCCCGGGTGACGGCGGCGAGGCGCCCGCCCGCCGTTTCGGCGGCGTCGCGCTCGGCGACCCGCGCCGACGAGCCGGCGACCTCGAGAACCGAGCGGGATGCGGTGGTGATCGCCATCAGAACGCCTCCTGTCCGCGACGGCGCCCGTCGACGACGACCACGATGGTGATGATGAGGGTGATGCCGAACAGCACGTAGGCGACGGCCGAGCCGTAGCCGAAGCGCAGCTCGCGGAACGCCTTCTCCCAGAGGTAGTAGACGATCGTCTGCGTCGAGTCGAGCGGCCCTCCCCGGGTCGAGGTGTAGACCAGATCGAACAGCTGGATCGACTGGATCACCTGCCAGATCGTGGTGAACACGGTCACCGGGCTGAGCTGGGGCCACACGACCCGCCAGAAGGACTGCCAGCGGTTCGCGCCGTCGAGCCGAGCCGCCTCGAGCAGCTCGACCGGAACATCCTGCAGCGCGGCCAGGTAGATGACGGTCGTGAATGCGGCCTGCCCCCACAGCGACATGATCGCGATGACGAACATGGCCTCGTTGCGGTCTTCGAGCCAGCCCTGCTGCGGCAGGCCCAGCACGCGCAGCACGTTGTTGACGAGGCCGAACTGCGGGTTGAACAGGTAGGTCGACAGGATGCCGGTCGCGGCCGCCGAGGCCACGAAGGGCACGAAGATCGCGGTGCGGTAGAACCCGATGAAGCGGATGCGGCGGTTCAGCGCCACGGCCAGGAAGAGCCCCGCGAGCACCGACATCGGCACGAACAGCGCCGTGTAGACGCCGGTGTGGGTGACCGCATCCCAGAACTCGCTGTCGCCGACGAGCTCGGCGTAGTTGCCGCCGCCGATCGCCTCCGGCGGGCTGAAGCCGTCCCACTTCTGGAAGCTGAGCAGCAGGGCCCACCCGGCCGGGAACAGCGAGAGCCCGAGCACGAGCAGCGAGCCCGGCAGCACGAAGGCCCAGCCGCCGAAGTCGTTCTTCCAGCGCCGCAGTCGCGCGCCGGGTCGCTGGGCCGGGCGCTGTCGCCCGGCCCGCGTGGGAAGAGTGGATGCGGTCATGATCAGGAGTCGGCGAGCGCCTTGTCGGCCTTCTCGGCGGCCTTCTTCAGCTCGTCTTCCGCATCCCCGTCGCCCTGCAGCACGTGCGAGATGGCGGAGCCGACGGCCTCGGAGAGTCCGACGTAGCCCTTCACGGTCGGGCGGGCGACGGTGGCGTTCTCGGCGTTCGCGGCCATGATGTCGAGGCCGGGGTAGGTCTCCACCTGCTTCTGGAACGCGGCCGAGTCGATCTCCGAGCTGCGCAGCGGCAGGTTGCCGATCTCGACGTTCCAGCGCTCATCCTGCTCGGCGCTCGTCAGCCACTTCGTGAACTCGTAGGCCCAGTGAGCGCGGTTGACGTCCTTGTGGTCGAACAGCGCCCAGATGTCCGGGCCCGACACGGTCGTGTGCTTGCCGTCGGTGCCGGGCAGCTGCACGACGCCGTAGGGGGTTCCGGCCTTCTTGAGGTCGAAGAGCTGCCAGGGGCCCGAGGTCATCATGCCGATGCGGCCCGCGGCGAAGAGCTGGCCGAACTTGGTGTCGGTCTGGTCGAGGTAGACGCTCTTGTCGTCGACGGCCATGCCCTTCAGGAACTCGAGCGACTTCACGCCGGCCGCCGAGTCGAACGCGGCCTTGTCGCCGTCGAGGATCTCGCCGCCGTTCTGCCACAGGTGCGGCCAGAACTGCCAGGTCGTCTCCTCCGAGCCCGACACCGAGTAGGCGTAGCCGTACGTCTCAGTCGAGGCGTCGGTGATCTTCTTCGCGGCGTCGCGGAAGTCGTCCCAGGTCCAGTCCTCCGTCGGCAGCGCGACGCCGGCATCCTCGAACAGCTTCGTGTTGTAGATGAGCGAGATGTTGTCGACGATCGCCGGGAAGCCGATCGTCTTCTCGCCGCTGGGCTGCACGGTCTTGCGCGCCGCCTCCGAGAACTCGTCCCACTTCACGTCGGGGTCGCTCACCTGGTCGGTGATGTCGAGCGTGCGGCCCGAGCCCTCGAGCTGACTCGCCCACGAGCCGAAGCTGTAGGAGATGTCGGGGTAGCTGTTGCCGGCGAAGCCCGCGCTGAGCTTCTGCAGCAGCTCCTCGGTCGACGAGGCGCCGGGCGAGACGTCGATCGTGACGTTCGGGTGGTCCTTCTCGAACTCGTCGGCGAGCTTCTGCAGCAGCTTGCTGGCATCGGCGTCCTGGCCGGTCCACCAGGTCAGCTTCACATCGGCCTTGGTGTCGAGCTTCGTCGCGCCGGTCTGCCCGGCGCAGCCGGCGAGGCCGGCCAGGCCGAGCGCGCCGACCGCGAGGGCGGCGGCGGTGCGGATGAGGCGGGTGCGTGCGGTCACGGGGTTCTCCTCGGTGCTGTGCGGTGCAGTGCGGTGCGGATGGGGAGTGGTGCGGGGGCCTCAGCCCAGGATGATCGAGCGGGTCAGGTGGCGCGGCTGGTCGGGGTCGAGCCCGCGCTGGGCGGCGATCTCGACGGCGAGGCGCTGCGCCTGCACGAGTTCGACGAGCGGCTCGGGTCCGCCGACGAGCACGGTGGCGCCGGTGCGGCGGATGTCGTCGACGAGGCTCGCGTCGTCGGCGCCGAAGATCCAGACGAGCGATCCGGGATGCGCGACCGCGAGCGGTCCGTGACGGTAGTCGAGCAGCGGGTACGACTCCGACCACGCCTGCGCCGACTCGCGGATCTTGAGCGCCGCCTCCTGGGCGAGGCCGTGGGTCCAGCCGGTGCCGAGGTAGACGAAGTGGTCGAGACCGCTCAGGTCGACCGGAAGCGGCAGGGCCAGCGCCTCCTCGACGAGCGAGATCGACCGCTCGACGTCGTAGCCGAGGGCGGCGCGGGCGAGGGTGAGGAAGGTCGTCGGGAACCGGGTCTGCACGACCGACTGCTCGTCGGCGGCGCTGAGGTCGATGATGTCGTCGGCGAACTCGGCGACCGGCGAGTCGACGACGCCCGTGACGACGATGCGGCGCACGCCGGCGGGCACGTCGCGCAGCGCGGCGATGACCTCGGTCGTGGTGCCCGAGCGGGTGATCGCGACCACGCGGTCCCAGTCGCGCCACACCCGCGGCTCGGAGGCGTAGCCCGCATCCGTGACGCCGTGGCCGGCCTCCTCGCGAAGGAAGGCGAGCGACTCGGCGACGAACGCCGAGGTGCCGCAGCCGATCACGAGGATGCGCTCGCCGGGGGCGGCGAGCAGGTCGCGGGCCTGCTCGAGGCCGCTCAGCACCTCGCGCCAGAGGCGGGGCTGGGTGGCGATCTCGTCGTCGGTGATGCTCATGGGGACTCCGGTCTTTCTCAAGCTGGCGCGGGAGGACCTCCGCGGTGGAGCCAGTGTGCGGCGGAATGATCATTTCGTCATTCGATTGCGCGAAACGCGCATTCGGACTGATCGGACGGTGCGCCGACGGGATGCGGGTGCTGGGATGACGAGATGGAACGCAGCTGGGAGGAGCTCCGCGAGCTGCCCCTCATCGACTGGACGCCGCAGCAGCAGCTGCAGCCGCCCGTCACCGAGGTGGAGCGCGCCGCGGTGCCCGCGATCGACATCCACAACCACCTCGGCCGCTGGCTGACCGACGACGGCGACTGGATGATCGACGACGTCGCCGCGCTCGTCGCGACCATGGACGCCGCGAACGTCGAGGCCGTCGTCAACCTCGACGGCATGTGGGGCGACGAGGTCACCGCGAACGTCGAGCGCTACGACCGCGCCTATCCCGGGCGGTTCTTCACGTTCTGCCAGCTCGACTGGAAGCTGCTCGAGGGGTCGCACGGGGGTGGCGGCGACGGTGTCGGTGCTGTTGCTGGTGCTGGTGCTGGTGTCGGTGCTGGTGCTGACGGCTCGCCCGCCGCATCCGACCCGCTCGCCGACCCCGTCGTGCAGCAGCTGATCGCCTCGCTCGACGACAGCGCCGCCCGCGGCGCCCGCGGCGTGAAGGTCTGGAAGAGCCTCGGCCTCACGTTCCGCGACGCCGACGGCGTGCTGGTGCAGCCCGACGACCCGCGCGTGATCGCCGTGCTGCGGCACGCGGGCGAGCTCGGGCTGCCCGTGCTCATCCACACCGCCGACCCGAAGGCGTTCTTCGCCCCGCTCGACGAGCGCAACGAGCGCCTCGACGAGCTGCTCGTCATGAAGGAGTGGTGGTTCGGCGACGCCGCCGTCTACCCGACCTTCGACCAGCTGCTGGCCTCGCACGCGGCCCTCGTGGCCGCCTGCCCGGGCACGCGCTTCATCGGCGCGCACTTCGGCTGCGCCGCCGAGGACCTCGACCTGGTCGAGCGGATGCTGGCCGCATCCCCCAACTACACCGTCGACATCGCCGGCCGCATGGCCGAGCTGGGCCGCCAGCCGCGCCGCCTGCGCGTGCTGCTCGATCGCTTCGGCGACCGCGTGCACTTCGGCACCGACATCTACCCGGCGACGCTGGAGCAGTACCGCCTGCACTTCCGCTTCCTCGAGACGCTCGACGAGGCCTTCACCTACGCGCCGGACGCCGACATCCCGCCCCAGGGACGCTGGACCGTCTCGGCGCTGGGCCTGCCGCCCGAGCTGCTCGAGCGCATCTACCGCGGCAACGCGCGGCGCGTGCTCGGCCTGTAGGCCGCCCGCCGGTTCGCGGACCATCCCATCCCTAGCGTCGAGCGCAGCCGCGGGTGGCCACGAATGCCCGCGACACGCCGCCCACGGCGTGCAGACGTGGCCACCCTCACCCGGCGCATTCCCGAGGGTGGCCACAAACGCACGCGACACGCCGTGCGTGCCGGGCAGACGCGGCCACCCTCGGATGCGGGAGGGAGCGGATGCGGGGCTGGTCGGCAGGACGGGACGCGGACGACGCTAGGGCAGAAGGGCGAGCAGGCGGGCGACCTCGCGCGTCATCGCGGCACGGGCGGCGGCCCAGGGCTTGCGCGGGTCGACGGCGTCGGGGCGCGCGGCGAGCTCGGCGCGCACGGCGGCCGTGCCGACCACGTTGAGCGCGGTGCCCACGTTGATCTTGCGGATGCCGGCCCGCGCCGCCGCGACGAGCGCGTCGTCGGGCACGCCGCTCGAACCATGCAGCACGAGCGGCACCGGAACGGCCGACGCCAGACGCGCGATCAGGTCGACGTCGAGCGCCGCCGTGCGGGACGTCATGGCATGCGAGCTGCCCACGGCGACGGCCAGCGCATCCACGCCCGTCGCCGCGACGAACGCCGCCGCCTCGTCGGGGTCGGTGCGCACGCCGGGCGCGTGGGCGCCGTCCTTTCCGCCGACCTCGCCGAGCTCGGCCTCGACGTAGAGCCCCGAGCCCGTGGATGCGGAACCCGCGTCGCCCGCCCCTGCACCCGCCCCGAACCGCACCCCTCCCAGGTCGACCGCGTGCGCGGCCTCGGCGAAGCGCGCCGTGGCGGCCACGTTGTCGGCGTAGTCGAGGCGGGCCGCATCCACCATGACCGACGACAGCCCGACGGCTGCGGCGATCTCGAGCGAGCGAGCGAGCAGCGCGTCGTCCTGCACGTGGTCGAGGTGCAGCGCGACCGGAACGGGCGCCGCCGCGGCGAGCGCCTGCGCCGCCGAGAGCAGCGGAACCGGGTCGCCGCCGTGGTAGGTGGTGGCGTTCTCGCTGAGCTGCACGATCACGCCGCGACCCGTCTCGGTCGCGCCGGCGACGATCGCCTCGACGTGCTCGAGCATGATCGCGTTGACCGCGGCCACGGCTCCCCCGCGCGCGGCGGCGGCCGCGACCAGATCGCCCGAGCGGGCGAGCGTCACGGAAGGACCAGCTCGATGTCGCCGCCGAGCGAGGCCGGCAGCACGGCCCGGTGGGCGACGAGCATCTCGTCGACGAGCGAGGCCAGCGCGGCCGGCGTGAGCGACGACGACGCGTTCGGGTCGACGAGCACGGCCTGGTGCACGAGCTCGCGCGAGCCGGTGCGCGCGGCCTCGATCGTGAGCTCGGCGACCGAGAGGTAGGTGCGGTTGAGGGCGGCGCCCGGCGCGGGGATCGCGCCGACCGCGAGCGGGGTGACGCCCGCCGCATCCACCCGCGACGGCACCTCGACGACCGCGCCCGGGGGCAGGTTGTCGATCAGGCCGCGGTTGACGACGTTCGCGTGGATCTGGCGCTCGGTGCCGGTGAGCATCGAGTGGATGATCTGGGGCGCGTACTCCGCGGCGCCTTCCTCGAGCTCGAGGGGCGCGCCCGAGGCCAGGGCCTCCTGGGCGTGGTGGAACTCGGCGACGTTCTGCTCCGAGATGCCGATGTACTCCAGCGGCTTCAGGCGGAAGCGCTCGATCTGCGCGTCGTCGCGCAGGAACCACGACAGGTACTCGCTCGAGTGCTCGCTCGTCTCGGTCGGGTAGAAGCCGATGCGACGGAAGATCTCGACGCGCACGCGGCGCTCGAGCTCGGGGTCGGCGGCGATCTTGTCGCGCAGCGCGGGATAGAGCGACTCGCCGTCGCGCGACCACTCGTAGAGCCACGCCTGGTGGTTGACGCCGGCGGCGCGGAAGGTCGTGCCCTCGAGCGGCACGCCGACGAGCTCGCAGAGGTCGTTGACCGTCCAGTAGACGCTGTGGCAGAGGCCGGCGGCCTTGATCGAGGGGGCGACCGTCGCCATCCACCAGATGTTCATGGCCATCGGGTTCGTGTAGTTCAGGAACCAGGCGTCGGGGCACAGCTCGAGCATGTCGCGGGCGATGCCCGACAGCACGGGGAAGGTGCGCAGCGCGCGGAAGACGCCGCCGATGCCCGTGGTGTCGCCGATCGTCTGGCGCAGGCCCCGGGATGCCGGGAGCTCGAGATCGATGCGGGTGGCGTCGATGCCGCCCACCTGGATCATGTTCACGACGAAGTCGGCCCCGGCGAGCGCCTCACGGCGGTCGAGCGCGGGCACGACCTCGAGGGTGCGGCCGCGGCGCTCGGCGACCTGGCGCGCCGTGTCGACGGCGACGTCGAGGCGCTCGGCGTCGATGTCGTGCAGCACGAGGGTGAGGGGCGGCAGGTCGTCGTACGACATGAGGTCGGCGACGAGCTGACGGGTGAAGACGACGCTGCCGGCGCCGAGGAAGACAACACGAGTCATGGCTCGATGATCGGCACGACTGATCATTTCGCGCAACATTCTGCGCGAATCCACCTAATATGAGCACCATGACTGCTCGCTTGCCTCGACGCGCCGCGTCGGCCGCCCGCACGGACGCGGCGCGATGACCCTGAGCCCGCCCGAGCGCCCCGCCGCCTCGGGCAAGCGATCGCGGCGCATGCTCGCGATCCTCGAGCTGCTCGCCGAGCGCGAGAGCGTCGAGCTCGAGACCCTGGCCGACGAGCTGAAGGTCTCGCCGGCGACCGCCCGCCGCGACCTGGCCGACCTCGCCGATCAGCGCCTGCTGCTGCGCACCCACGGCGGCGCGCGCCTGCTCGAGAGCCGCACCGAGGTGCCGGTCAGCCTGCGCGACAGCCGCAACCAGGAGGCCAAGCGCGCGATCGCCGCCACCGTCGCAGGGCTCGTGCCGAAGCAGCGCTACGCCGTCGCGCTCAGCGGCGGCACCACGACCGCCTCGGTCGCCCGCGCGCTGGCGAACCACGGCGAGCTGACGATCGTGACCAACTCGCTGACGATCGCGCAGCTCGTGACGACGCATCCGCAGCTCAAGGTGATCATGACCGGCGGCGCCCTGCGGCACGAGTCGCTCGAGCTCGTGGGCGTGCTGGCCGAGAACACCTTCAAGGCGATCAACCTCGGCATGGCCATCCTGGGAGCCGACGGCGTCAGCGCCGCCGGCGGCATCACGACCCACGACGAGACCGAGGCCCGCACGAACACGGCCATGGTGCAGCACGCGCAGCGCGTGATCGTGGTCGCCGACGGCTCGAAGCTGGGCCGCGCCGCGCTCGCCCCGGTCGCGACGATCGACGAGGTCGACCTGCTGATCACCGACGACAGCGCCGACGAGGATGCGGTGGCCGCCCTGCGCGCGGCCGGACTCGACGTGCGCATCGTCGCCGCCGGGCGCTGAGCCCCCGCGCCCCTAGAGTTGCTCGGGTGAGCACCGGCACCGCGACGCACTGGATCCTGACCCTGGTCTGCGACGACCGCCCCGGGATCGTGCACGCCATCAGCGGGGCCGTGGTCGAGGCCCGCGGCAACATCACCGAGTCGCAGCAGTTCTCGAGCGACGACACCGGCCGCTTCTTCATGCGCCTGCAGGTGGAGTCGGAGGCGAGCCGCGACGAGTTCGTCGCCGCGCTGGCTCCGGTGACCGAGCGCTACGCCATGGACTGGGTGCTCGACGTCGTCGACCGGCCGCTGCGCACGCTGGTGCTGGCATCCAAGGCTGGGCACTGCCTCAACGACCTGCTGTTCCGCGAGCGCGCCGGCCAGCTCGCCGTCGAGGTTCCGCTCGTGCTCGCGAACCACGCCGAGCTCGGCTCGCTCGCCGAGTTCTACGGGGTGCCGTTCGAGCACCTCGCCGTGACGAGCCCCGAGGAGAAGGCGGCGTTCGAGCGGCGCATCCTCGAGGTCGTCGACGAGCACGACATCGAGCTGGTCGTGCTGGCGCGCTACATGCAGATCCTCTCGCCCGAGCTGTGCGAGCGTCTCGCCGGGCGGGCGATCAACATCCACCACTCCTTCCTGCCGGGATTCAAGGGCGCGAACCCCTACAAGCAGGCGCACGCGCGCGGCGTGAAGATCATCGGCGCGACGGCGCACTTCGTCACGAGCGACCTCGACGAGGGCCCGATCATCGAGCAGAACATCGTGCGCGTCGACCACACCCGCACCCCGCAGCAGCTCGTCGCGATCGGGCAGGACGAGGAGAGCCGCACCCTGACCCAGGCGGTCAAGTGGTTCTCGGAGCACCGCGTGCTGCTCGACGGCGCGCGCACGATCATCTTCCGCTGACGCCACCTGGCGCCGACGCGCCGCACCGCGAACAGAGCGCGAGCCCGGGACCCCCGCAGGTACCCGGGCTCGCGCCGTCCGATCGCCGATCAGGCCCGCGGGATGCGCACCGTCACCAGCTCGAAGGGGCGCAGGTCGAGCGCGAGCGCGTCGCCGTGCGCTCCCCCCTCGAGCGGTCGCTCGAGCAGGTCGGTGCGCACCGCCGCGCCGGCCGCGAAGCCGGGCTGCAGGCGACCGGATGCGCGACCGCCGCGCGCCTCGTAGAGACGCACCACGACATCCCCCGAGCCGTCTTCGGCCAGTTTGACCGCCTCGATGAGGATCGACTCCGAGCCGACGCCCCCGATGCCGCCGGAACCCGAGCCGGCACCCGAGCCCGCGCCGACGACCGCGACGAGCGGCTCGACCACGTGCCCCTCAGGCGCCGCGACCTCGCGCAGCGGCAGGTTGACGCGGTAGCCCGCGGCCACGCCGTCGAGCAGCGCGCCGGGCGCCACGATGTGGCGGAACACGTGCCGGCCCTGGTCGGCGTGCGGGTCGGGGAAGGTGGGTGCGCGCAGCAGCGACTCGCGCACGAGGGTCGTGGCTCCGCCGTCGTCGCGGGTCGTGCGGGTGATGTCGTGACCGTAGACGCGGTCGTTCGCGACGGTCACGCCGAAGCCGGGCTCGTCGACGTGCACCCAGCGGTGCGCGCTCGTCTCGAAGCGGGCCATGTCCCACGAGGTGTTGCTGTGGGTGGCGCGGCGCACGTGCCCGAACTGCACCTCGCTCGCGGCGGTCGCGGCGTGCACGTCGAAGGGGAACGCGAGCTTGAGCAGCTTCTGCCGCTCGTGCCAGTCGATGTCGCTCTCGATCGCGATTCCCGTGCCGTCGCCGGTCAGCTGGATGCGCTGCACCACGGTCGACGCGCCGACCTCGCGGCGCACGACCACAGCGTCGCCGTCGATCTCGAGCCCGGTCATGCGCACCCCATCGAGCGGCATGCGCTGGTAGGCGGCGTCGATGTCCCACGCATCCCACTGGTTCGGGGTGTCGCGGAAGAACTGCAGCTCGTTGCCGAGCCCGCCCGGCGCGATGGCCTCGCGGCCGTGGGCGTCGACGAGCGACACGAGGTGCCCGTCGGCGTCGAGCCGCGCGGTGAGGGCGTCGCTCGCGAGCTCCGCTCCCCCGCCCTCGACGGCGGTGATCCGGGTGGATGCGCGCCGCGGCGTTCCGGCCGAGAGCGCGGGCACCCCGTCCACGGCGAAGGGGCTCGCGTTGAAGGCGACGGTCGCCCCCGAGCCCGCGTCCGCATCCGATCCGGCACCGGCCGACCCGCCCAGCGCCGCGATCGCCGACCCGATCAGCCCCTCGAGGCTCTCGGCGACGGCCGCGTAGTTGCGCTCGGCCTCCTGATGCACCCAGGCGATCGACGAGCCGGGCAGGATGTCGTGGAACTGCTGCAGCAGCACCGTCTCCCAGGCCCGGCGCAGCGCATCCACGGGGTACTCGGCCCCGGTGCGCACGGCCGCGGTCGCCGCCCAGAGCTCGGCCTGACGCAGCAGGTGCTCGCTCTTGCGGTTGCCCTCCTTGGTGCGCGACTGCGAGGTGTAGGTGCCGCGGTGGAACTCGAGGTAGAGCTCGCCCGACCAGACGGCGGGGTGCGGCAGCGACGCGCGCGCCTCGGCGAAGAACTCGTCCGGACGCCGCAGGTCGACGCGCGCCGAGCCGTCGAGGTCGTGCTTGCGGTGCGCGGTCTCGATCATCTCGCGGGTGGGTCCGCCGCCGCCGTCGCCGTAGCCGTAGGGCACGAGCGAGAGGTCGCTGACGCCGCGCTCGCGGTTCTGGCTCTCGGCGCGGGCCAGATCGGCGCCCGAGAGGTCGGAGTTGTAGGTGTCGACCGGCGGGAAGTGCGTGAAGACCCGGCTGCCGTCGATGCCCTCCCAGAGGAAGGTGTGGTGCGGCATCACATTGGTCTCGTTCCACGAGATCTTCTGCGTGAGGAAGTTGTCGCTCGCCGACGCGGCGACGATCTGCGGCAGGCCGGCCGAGTAGCCGAAGCTGTCGGGCAGCCACACCTCCTTCGTCTCGACGCCGAACTCGCGCAGGAAGAAGCCCTTGCCGGCCACGAACTGGCGCGCCATCGCCTCGCCGCCGGGCATGTTCGTGTCGCTCTCGACCCACATGCCGCCGACGGGCACGAAGCGCCCCTCCTTCACCCGGGCCGCGATGCGCTCGAACAGCTCGGGGTAGCCCTCCTTCATCCACGCGTACTGCTGCGCACTGGATGCGGCGAACACGAAGTCGGGGTAGCGGTCCATCAGTTCGAGCACGTTCGAGAAGGTGCGCGCGACCTTGCGGCGCGTCTCGCGCACCGGCCAGAGCCAGGCGGAGTCGATGTGCGCGTGCCCGACCGCGATCGTGCGGTGCGTGCTGCCGGCGGCGCGGTCGGCGAGCACGCCGGCGATCTGCGCCCGGGCGTCGGCGGCGGTGCCGGCGACGTCGTCGGGGTCGAGCACGTCGACGGCCCGCTCGAGCGCACGCAGGATGCCGGCGCGGCGGGTCGAGTTGTCGGGCAGGTTCTCGAGCACGCCGATGAGCGTCCAGACGTCGCGTTCGAGCCCGAAGGCCTCGCGGTCGAAGACGCCGAGGTGGGCGCCGGCGAAGCGGTAGAGCGGATCGCGCGGCGCGGTCTCGAGATCGCCCATCGGGGTCGGCGCGTGGCTCCAGTCGCTGCCCACGTCGGGGTTCGACGCCGCCTCGACGTACAGCGTGAAGCTGCCGCCGGGCCCGACCGGCACGGGCACGAAGGTGTTCTTCGGCTCGAGCCCCTTGACTAGACATCCGTCCTCCGACCAGATCAGCCCCTCGCTCTGGAAGCCGGGACCGCTGGGCAGGAAGCCGAGGTCGACGACCAGCTCCACCGCATCCACGGGCCAGTCGGCGGGCACGGTGCCGGTGATGCGCAGCCAGGTCGTGCCCCACGGCCGGCCCCACATGACGCCGGTCTCGAAGGGCGTGAAGCTCTGCCCGACGGCCTCGGCGAAGGGCACCGGCTCGCCCGGCGCCTCCCAGGCCGTCACCTCCACGGGAGCGGTGTCGCGGTAGGCCGCGGGCAGGATGCGCTCGCGGTAGCTGCGGCGGATGCGCGCCTCGATGAGCGCGGCGGTGTCGTGCATGGGTGTCTCTCCCGGATGTGGTGGAGCGGTGGTGTGGAGCGGTGGTGGATCGGATCGGACCGAGTCAGGTCGGGTCGGTGGATGCGCGGCTCAGCCCTTCACGGCCCCCGCGAGCGCGAACGAGCCGCCCGAGAAGCGCTGCACGAGCACGTACAGCGCCAGCACGGGCACGGAGTAGAGCAGCGAGAACGCCGCCAGCTGCCCGTAGGCGACGGCCCCGTAGGCGCCGAAGAAGTTGTAGATCGTGACGGCCGCGGGCATCTGCGTCGGGTCGGTGACGAGGATGAAGGGGACGAAGAAGTTCCCCCAGGCCTGGATGAACACGAAGATGAACACCACGCCGATGCCGGGCCGCATGAGCGGCACGACCACGCGGGTCAGCGTCGAGAGCATCGAGGCCCCGTCGGTCCAGGCGGCCTCCTCGATCGAGATCGGCACCGAGTCCATGAAGTTCTTCGCCATCCAGATCGCCATCGGCAGGCTGGTGGCGGCGAGGAACAGGATGATGCCGGGGAACGAGTTGAGCAGGTCGAGAGCGACGAACAGGCCGTAGACCGGCACCATCATCGCCGTGATCGGCAGGCAGGTTCCGAACAGCACCCCGTAGAGGAAGGGCCGGTTCACGCGCAGCGTGTAGCGCGAGAGCGGGTAGGCCGCCAGCACGGCGACGACGACCGTCACGAGGGCGGTGCCCGCCGAGATGATCAGGCTGTTGCCGAGCGGGATCCACGCGTTCTCGGGCGTGAGCACCTGCGTGAAGTTGTCGAGCGTGAACTCGGGCAGCTTCGCCGTCAGGGTGGCGCGGGTGTCGAGCGAGGCGAGCACGAGCCACACCATCGGCAGCAGGAACGCCACCCCGATGAGCACGAGCACGAGGTTCGACACCACGCGCAGGCCGCGGCCGCGCGGCGAGGTCAGGGCGAGGGACATGTCAGTCCACCTCCGGCTTCAGCGCGCGGATGTACACGATCGAGCACAGGGCCCCGACGACGAGCAGGATGAGCGCGATCGCGGTTCCGAAGCCGAGCTGGCCGAAGGCGATTCCCTCCTTGTAGGCCAGGAGCGGCAGGGTCGACGAGTTCGTGCCCGGTCCGCCGCCGGTCATCACGTAGATGAGCGTGAACACCGACAGGGTCTGCAGGGTCGTCAGCATGAGGTTGGTCGAGATGCTGCGGCGGATCATGGGGATCGTGATGCGCACCAGGCGCTGCCAGCCGGTCGCGCCATCCACCTCGGCCGACTCGGTGATCTCGGGCGGCACATCGTTGATGGCCGCCGAGTAGACGAGCATCGAGAACGCGGCGCCGCGCCAGATGTTGGCCAGGATCACGGCGAGCATCGGGAAGGTGTAGAGCCAGGTGGGGCCCGTGATGCCGATCGCGGCGAGCATCCCGTTGAGCGTGCCCTCCTTCGTGAAGAACGCGTAGGCGGCGAACGAGGCGACGATCTCGGGCAGGATCCAGGCGCCGACGACGATCGTGGACACGATGGCCCGCACGACCTTGTTCGCCGAGCGCATGAGCAGCGCCAGCGCCAGGCCCAGCACGTTCTGCCCGACGACCGCCGAGAAGAACAGGAAGACGAAGGTCAGCACGACCGACTTCGGGAAGTCGGGGTCGGCGAACAGGTCGGTGAAGTTCTTGAAGCCGATGAACTCCGCACCCTGGGCGGCGGCGCCGCTGAGCGCCGAGTTCGTGAAGGCGCCGTAGAAGGCGCTGATCACCGGGCCGAGCAGGAAGATCGCCAGCAGAACGACCGCCGGCAGCAGCGGCGTGCTGCGCAGCAGATCCCGGCCGAGCCGGCCGCGCCGGCGGCGGTCCCCGGAGGGACCGCCGCGCAGCGCGTCGGGCGTGGCGGCGGTGGCCGTCACTTCGTGGTGTTCTTCTCGCCGACGATGCCGACGACGGATTCATCCCAGGCGGCCGCGGCCTCCTTCGGGCTCTGCTGGCCCGTCAGCACCGCCTCCATGGCGACCTGGATGTTGAGCGAGATCTTCGAGTAGTCCGACGTGGCCGGGCGGAAGTGCGTGACCGGCACGATCGAGCTGAAGAACGCGAACGAGGGGTTCGCGTCGGCGTACTCCGGGTCCTTCGAGACGTCGTCGCGTACCGCGATCTGGCTCGCCGCGATGTCGTACGACTTCGAGTTCTCCTTGTTCAGGGCGAGCGCGATGAAGTCCCACGCCGCATCCTTGTTCTTGCTCTTCGAGCCCATCGCGAGCGTCCAGCCGCCCGACATGCTCACCGAGCCCGGGTCGTCGCCGTCCTGCGTCGGCATCGGAGCCTGGCCCATGACGTCGTTCCACTCGGGCCACGGCGCGCTGCCGTCTTCGAGCCAGGTGCCGCTCATCCACGAGCCGTCGAGCGCGATCGCGAGCTTGCCCTGGGGCAGCCACTCGGCGCCGACCTTGGTGCCGACGTTCTTGTCGAGGGCCTGGTCGGGGCTCGGGGCGAGGCCGCCGCCGTAGAGGTCCTTGATGAACTGCAGCGAGTCGGTGAAGCCCTTCGAGCCGGTCACCCACTTCTTGCTGTCGGTGTCGTAGAGCGTGTCCTTCGTGCCGTAGAGCAGCATCTCGAAGCCCTGCATCGACGCGGCCTCGCCCTGGGCGGTGCTCGAGTAGACGTTCATCGGGATGACGTCGGGCAGCTTCTGCTTGATCGTCTTCGCGGTGTCGAGCACCTCGTCCCAGCTCTTCGGCTCCCACGGAACCGCGATGCCGGCCTGCTCGAACAGCTGCTTGTTGTACCAGAGGGCGCGGGTGTCGGTGCCCATCGAGATGCCGTAGGTCTTGCCGTCGTCGCCGAGGCCGGCCTGCTTGGCGTTGTCGAAGAACTGGTCCCACTCATCCCACTTGTCGATGTAGCTGTCGAGCGGGGCGAGGTAGCCGGCGTCGACATCCGACTTCACCTGGAAGGTGTCCTCGTACATGACGTCGGGGGCGGTCGAGCTCGACTTGTTCATGAGCGCGAGCTTGGTGAAGTAGTCGGTCTCCTGGGCGGCGATCGGAACGAGCTCGACCTTCATGCCCGGGTTGGCCTTCTCGTACTCGGCCTTCACCTTCTTCATGTGCTTGTCGAGCTGGATGAAGTTGCCGAACTTCTGGTAGGCGACCTTGATGGTCTTGCCGTCGTCGCCGGAGCCGCCGGCGCAGCCGGAGAGCAGCAGCGCGGCTCCGGCGATGGCGGCGAGGGTGGCCAGAACGCGCTTCTTCGGCGCTCGCCGGGCCAGGGCTGTCGTGCGTGGTGCAGGTCTCATCATCGAAACTCCTCGGTGTGCACGGCACCCGTCGGCGAGGAGTCAGCGTGAGCTGATGGTGATGCTGGTGTGCGGTGGCTTCGTCGTCGCCGCGGGCGGGGGTGCAATAACTAAAAACGATGGACTTAACGCTTGTCAAGACTTAATCACGATCGATCGCGCTGGGGGTGCGGGATCGCGCGGCGAGCGGGATGCGCGTCAGGCGCCGGCGGCGAGCAGCAGGTTCGCGGGGCGCGGCGAGTAGAGCGCATCCAGCACCTGGCAGGCCGCGCCGATCGCGGTGACGTCGTCGCCCGCCGCGCTCGAGCCGATGCGCACGGGATGCGGGGTCACGAGCGCGGGCGAGGTGCGCACCGCGCGCTCGACCCGGCCGAGCATGAGCCGCCCCACCGGCTCCCAGAACGGGCCGCCGCAGACGATGCGATCGACGTCGAGCAGGTCGGCGAAGCGCACGAGCGCCGTCGCCACGTCGTCGGCCAGCGCGCCGAACAGCGCCTGCGCCCGCGGATCGCCCTGCTCGACGCGGTCGGCGAGCTCGCGGAAAGCGGCGAAGAGCGTCTCGGGGTCCTCGAGGTCGTCGAGATCCGCGCGCCCGTCGACGCCGTCGGCTCCGCCCGGCCCGGCTGCTCCGCCCGCTCCGCCCGGCCCGCCGATCACGCCCTCCTCGGCGGCCTGGCGCACAAGCCGCAGCGGGCTCGTCTGCACGCCCAGACAGCCGGCCATGCCGCACTGGCACGGCACTCCCCCGGCCCCCGCGGCGCGCACGACCGTGTGACCGACGTCGCCGACGTTCGCCGAGGCGCCGCGCAGCACGGTGTGGTCGAGCACGATGCCGAGCCCGACGCCCGAGCCGTAGTAGAAGAACGCGAAGTCGTCGCCGTCGTGCCCGGTCGCCGACCAGAGCTCGGCCGCGGCGGCGGCGGTCACGTCCTTCTCGAGCACGACCGGAACCCCGAGCCGGCGCGCGAGCTCGTCGCGCAGGGGCACCGCATCCCAGCCCGGCAGCAGCGGCGGGTTCACGATCACGCCGCGCTCGCGGTCGATCGGACCCGGAGCCGCGATGCCGACGCCGAGCACGCGATCGCGCGGCACCTCGGGCGAGTCGGCCAGCAGCTCGTCGATCGAGGTCTGCATCGCGTCGAGCACCTGGGTCGGCGACGCGGCGACGGGGGTGCGCTGGATGCGGCGGGCCACGACGGCGCCGTCGAGGTCGGTGATCACGAACGCGATCAGCGAGGGGTCGAGGTGCACGCCGATCGCGAAGCCGCCCTGGGCGTCGAGCTGCAGGATCGTGCGCGGCTTGCCGCGGCCGTTGACCTGCTTGCCGGCCTCGAGCACGAGCCCGTCGTCGATCAGCCGGCGGGCGACGTTGCTCACCGTCTGCGGGCTGAGCCCCGAGGCGTGCGCCAGCTCGACGCGGCTGAGGCCCTCGGGCGCGCGGCGGATCAGGTCGAGCACGACGGCCTGGTTGAAGCCGCCGACGGCGACGAGGTTGGTGCCGCGGCGCATGGCGTCCCCTCTCGTCGTGTCTCGTGGTGGTCGGTGGCCGTGCCTGCCGGGCGGCGGCCGACCCGGCGTCGCTGCACAGTATGCCGCTCCGACGCCCGCGGGTAGGGTTCAGCCATGAGCATCCTGCTGCACTCGGCGCGGCGGGTGGACGCCCGCGGCGAGGTCGACGACGCCTGGCTGCTGCTCGAGGGCGAGCGCATCACGAGCACCGCGCGCGGCGCGTCCACGGCCCCGTATGCCGACGAGAGCATAGATCTCGACGGCGCGCGGATGCTGCCGGGGTTCGTCGACATCCACGGGCACGGCGGCGGGGCCGCGGCCTACGACGCCGGGGGCGAGGAGCTGGAGCGCGCGCTCGCCGCGCACCGCCCGCACGGCACGACGCGGCAGGTCGTGAGCCTCGTCGCGAACCCCCTCGACGAGCTCGAAGGAAGCCTCGCCGGCATCGCCGAGCTGAGCCGCCGTGACCCGCGGGTGCTGGGCTCGCACCTGGAGGGGCCGTTCCTGTCGCCCGCGCACAAGGGCGCGCACAACCCCGACTTCCTGATCGCCCCGGAGCCGGCGGCGGTCGACCGCCTGCTGGCCGCGGCCGACGGCACGCTGCGTCAGATCACGATCGCCCCGGAGCTGCCGGGCGCGCTCGACGCCATCGCGCGCTTCGCCGACGCCGGGGTCGCCGTCGCTGTCGGGCACACGGACGCCGACGCCGATCTCGTGCGCGAGGCCTTCGCCCGCGGGGCGCGCCTGCTGACGCATGCCTTCAACGCCATGCGACCCATCCACCACCGCGCCCCCGGCCCGGTCGTGGCGGCGCTCGACGACGAGCGGGTCGTGCTCGAGCTGATCCTCGACGGCACGCACGTGCATCCCTCGGTGGCGCGGATGCTGTTCGCGAGCGCGCCCGGACGCGTCGCCCTGGTCACGGACGCGATGGCCGCCGCCGCCTCGGCCGATGGCGACTACCGCCTCGGCTCGCTCGACGTCGAGGTGCGCGGCGGGGTCGCCCGCATCGCCGGCACCGACACGATCGCCGGCTCGACCCTCACGCAGGACACGGCGCTGAGGCTGGCCGTGCACGAGCTCGGCCTCTCGCTCGTCGACGCGGCGACCGCCCTGTCGCTGACGCCGGCGCGTGCGCTCGGCCTCGACGCGCGTTACGGGCTGCTGGCCGCCGGCCACGCCGCCGACGTGGTCGTGCTCGACGACGACGATCGTGTCGCCCGGGTCTGGGCCGCGGGCGCCGAGGTCAACGCGAGCTGACGCGCCGCCGCCGCCGGGCAGCCGGTCGTGCAGCCAGCCCTGCAGCAGGGCAGCCGGCCGACCACGCCGGCCGATACGGCGCGATCAGACCTCGAACGGCAGGCGGTTGTCCCAGGCGAAGCGGTAGTAGTCGGCGTGCCGCAGCTGCGACCCGGCCGCCTCGTCGACGATCACGAGCACACGCGGGTGCAGCTGGATGACCGACCCCGGCATCGACGCGCTCAGCGGCCCCTCGACCGCGGCGGCGACCGCGGCGGCCTTGCCCTCGCCGAAGGCGAGCAGCACGAGCTGCCGCGCATCCAGGATCGTGCCGAGCCCCTGCGTGAGGCAGTGGCGCGGCACCTGATCCGGGCTGTCGAAGAAGCGCGCGTTGTCGGCGCGGGTCTGCTCGGTCAGGGTCTTGATGCGCGTGCGGCTGGTGAGCGACGAGCCGGGCTCGTTGAAGCCGATGTGGCCCGTGCGGCCGATGCCGAGGATCTGCAGGTCGACCCCGCCGACCGCGGCGATCGCGGCCTCGTAGCGCTCCCCCGCCCCGTCGAGCGGACCGCCGTCGTCGCCGGGCACGTGCACGAGCGACGGGGTGAGCCCGAGCGGCTCGACGACCTCGCGGGTGATGACGGCGCGGTAGCTCTCGGGGTGCCCGTCGGGCAGGCCGACGTACTCGTCGAGGGCGAAGCCGCGCACGCCGGTCAGGTCGAGGCCGCGGCCCTTCAGCGCGGCCCAGGTGCTGAGCGGCGTCGAGCCGGTCGCGAGCCCGAGCACGGCGTCGGGTCGGCTCGCGACGACGCGGGCGATCTGCTGGGCGGCGAGCTCGCCGGCCGCCTCGGCGTCGGCGACGATCGCGATCTCGGCCATCAGCGGCCTCCGTTCTCGGGGGTGGGGAGGTGTTGCGGCTCGACGCCGATCAGCGCCGCGCCGACGGCCGCGGCCGGGAATCCGCGCGGCAGCAGGTCGACGCGCGAGGGCAGATCCTGCATGCGCAGGAACGGCGAGGCGTCGGCCCAGCGCGTGAGCACGCCGCGCACGCCCTCGAGCAGCCGGTCGCCGAGCGAGCTGACGCCGCCGCCGATCACGACGCGGTCGACGTCGACGGTCAGCACCAGGATGCGCACCGCCGCCGCCACATTGGTCTCGAGCTTGTCGCGCACGGCGATGGCCTGCGCATCCCCGTCGTCGGCGGAGAGGTAGAGCGCGCGCACGGGCTTGGGGTCGTCGCTCGGCCAGAGGCGGGCGACGGCCGAGCCGGAGGCGCTGAGCTCGAGGCAGCCGCGCTGGCCGCAGGGGCAGACGGGCCCGTCGGGGTCGACCGGGATGTGCCCGATCTCGCCCGCGACGCCGCGCGAGCCGCGCCAGAGCCGGCCGTCGAGCACGAGGCCCGCCGCGAGTCCGGTGCCGAGGTTGAGGTAGGCCATCGAGTGGCTGGGGCCGTGCTCGACGAGCGAGTAGACGCCGAGCGCGGCGGCGTTGACGTCGTTGGCGACGCGCACCGGCCGGCCGAGGGCGGCACCGAGGCGCGCGCCGAGGTCGAGACCTTCGAGACCGAGGTTGACGGCGTGCCGCACGCGGCCGAGGTCGTCGACGGCGCCGGGGATGCCGACGCCGACCGAGCGCGCCGCGGCGACCCCCTCGGGCTCGGCCTCGGCCAGCTCCGCGACGACCGCCGCGGCGGTCGTGATGACCTCGTCGGCCCCGAAGCCGGTGGGCTTGCGGCTCTCGGCGATCACGGCGCCGTTGTCGCCGACGAGCACCGCGTGGGTCTTGGTGCCGCCGATGTCGATGCCGATCCTCACGGCGCGGCCAGCCAGTCGAGCAGCGCGGCCCCGACGATGCGCGAGGCGCCGAAGGTGGCGACGTCGGCATAGGCCCGGTCGGGCGACGGCCACCCCATGTCGATCGCGATCGTGCCCGGACGCTCGGCGCGGGCGGCGTCGATCAGCTCGCGCACGCCCTCGTGCCGGTGGTTGTCCTTGCCGATCAGCACGAGCGGTCCGTCAGGCAGCGCGGCGAGCGCATCCCGAACCGCGGTCGACGCCGCAGTCGACGCCGCAGCCGAGCCCGCATCCGCACCCGCGCCGAGCCCCGCCGCCGACACCGGCGTGACCGCGCCCCCGGCCGCGGCGACCCCCCACGGGGAGTGACCGACGGCGATGTTCACGGTGGTCTCGATGCTCACCAGGGTCGCACCCTCGGCGGGTCGCACACCAGGCTTCACCTCGAAGGCGTCGCGGATGCGCTCGGCCGGCACGGGCGGGGCGGCGGCGCTCCAGCCGCCCTCGGCCGGCAGCTCCGCGCCGCCGGGAACGGTCGCAGCGAGCGCCGTGCCGAGCGCGGCGACCCGTGCGGCCGCGTCGTCGACGCGCGTACGGTCGAGCTCGCCGCGGGCGATCGCCGCATCGACGGCCGCCGCGATCAGCGACAGCTGCTCATCGGTGTTGCGGGTGCCGATGCACAGCAGGTCGCAGCCGGCGTCGAGAGCCAGAGCGGCGGCCCGCGGGATGCCGACCTCGCCGCTCGCGCCCGCCATGTCGAGCGCATCGGACACGACGACCCCCTGGAAGCCCAGGCGGCTCCGCAGGAGGTCGTCGAGCACGGCCCGCGAGAAGGTCGCGGGGGTCTCGGGCCCGTCGAGGGCGGGCACGACGATGTGCGAGCTCATGATCGTGCGCGCGCCGGCGGCGATCGACGCCACGAAGGGCGGCAGCTCGCGGGCGTCGAGCTCGTCGCGGGTCGCCTCGACGATCGGCAGCGCCAGGTGCGAGTCCTGGGCGGTGTCGCCGTGGCCGGGGAAGTGCTTCGCGCTCACGGCGACGCCCGCGGCCTCGTGCGCGGCGATCCAGGCGGAGCTGTGCCGCGACACGAGCGGCGCATCCGCCCCGAAGCTGCGCACGCCGATCACCGGGTTGTCGGGGTTGGAGTTGACGTCGACGTCGGGCGCGAAGTTGAGGTTCACGCCGGCGGCGGCGAGCTCGTGGGCGACGGCCGCGCCGACCGCGCCAGTGAGGTCGGCGTCATCCAGCCGGCCGAGCACGGCGTTGCCTGGGAACGGCGCCCCGGTCGCGGCGTGCAGCCGGGTGACGTCGCCGCCCTCCTCGTCGATCGCGATGATCGCGCGCGGGTTGGCGGCGCGGATCGCGTCGGTGAGCGCGCGCGTCTGGGCGGGATCGACGATGTTCTCGCCGAACAGGCAGACGCCGGCGAGACCGTCGCGCAGTCGCGCATCCAGCCAATCGGGCAGGGTCGTGCCGACGAAGCCGGGCAGCAGGGTGCCGAGCACGCTCATCCCTTCACCGCCCCGGAGACGAGGCCGCTCGTCATGCGGCCCTGCACGATGAGGAAGAACACGACCACCGGGATCGCGACGAGCGTCGAGCCGGCCATGATCGCCGCCCAGTTCGTCGTCGTGTTGGCCTGCACGAAGGTGCGCAGCCAGACGGGCAGGGTGTGCGCGCTGTCGTCGCTCATCACGACGAGCGCGAACACGAACTCGTTCCAGGCCTGGATGAAGCCGAACACGCCGGTCGCGATGAGTCCGGGAGCGAGCAGCGGGAAGGTGATGCGCCAGAACGCGCCGGTGCGCGAGCAGCCGTCGATCATGGCGGCCTCCTCGAGCTCGGCGGGCACGCCGTTGACGAAGCCGCGCAGCGTCCAGATCGTGAACGGCAGCACGGTCGCGACGTAGACCAGGCTCAGGCCGATGATCGAGTTGAGCAGGTTCCAGCCCTCGAGCAGGCGGTAGGTCGAGATGATCATCGCCTCGCCCGGGATCATCTGCACGACCAGGATCGCGATGACGAACGAACGGCGGCCGCGGAAGCGGAAGCGCGTCACGGCGAGCGCCGCGAGGAACGCGAACACGAGCGCGACGCCGACCGTGATGACGGTCGTGCCGATCGAGTTCAGCAGCGCCGGCAGGAACGGCGTGCGGGTGTCGCCGAAGAGCACGAGCGCGTAGTTGCGCAGCGTGAACTCGTCGGGGAAGAAGTGCGGCACCGATCCGCGCACGAGGTTGTTCGGCAGGAAGGAGGAGTTGACCATCCAGTAGACCGGGAACACCGAGAGCACGAAGACGATCACCGCGACCGCGCTGAGCACGATCGACGAGGGCCGGATGCGGCGGCGCCGGGCCACCCGCCCGCCGGCCGCCGTGGTGGCGCGGCCGGAGGGCGGGGCGGACTTCGGCGCCGACGGCGACGCCGAGTCGGGGCGCGTGGGGGTCGAGACGACGGCGGTCATGCCTCGTCCTCCTTCAGGCTCTGGCGGATGTAGACGAACGAGACCGCCATGAGGATCAGCACCAGGATGACCGCGATCGCGCCGCCCGTGCCGTACTCGCCGTTGGCGAGCGAGGTCTCGTAGATGTAGACGCCGATCGTGGAGGTGTCGGCGACGGAGCCGCCGATCGTCTGCAGCGCCTTGATCTGGGCGAAGACGCGCAGATCCCAGATGACGCTGAGCACGATGAGCACCAGGAAGATCGAGCGCAGATAGGGCAGCACGATGAGGCGGAAGCGCGCGACCGCGCCGGCGCCGTCGAGCTGCGCCGCCTCGATGACCTCGTCCGGCACCTGGGTGAGGCCGGCGTAGACCGTGAAGGCGACGAAGGGCACGGCGCCCCAGACGACCACGATGCCGGCGACGAAGAAGAAGCCGAGCGCCGAGATGAGCCAGGAGTGGCCCATGAAGTCGACGCCGGAGACCTGGGTGATCAGGTAGTTGGCGATGCCGTACTGGGTGTCGAAGACCCATCCCCAGACGAAGGTCGCCGACAGCGGCGGCATCGCCCAGGCGAGCAGCAGGCCGATCGACACCAGGGTGCGGAAGAACTTGTTGAGCCGCTGCATCAGCAGCGCCACGAGGGTGCCGAGCACGATCGTGACGACGACGCAGACGAGGCAGAACAGCACGCTGCGGCCGAGCACGTTCCAGAACTTCTGGTCCGTCAGCACCTCGACGTAGTTGCCGAGGCCGATGAAGGGGGCCGGGGCGCCGAAGACCTGGGCGCGGCCGTACTCCTGGAACGACTGGATGAGCAGCTGGATGAGCGGCCAGCCGACCACGACGGCGAGCACCGCGGTGCCCGGCACGAGCAGGGCGAAGGGGGCGAAGCCGACGCGACGGGGGGTTTTCGTCTTGGCGACGAGAGACATGGGGAGGGGCTCCTACTACTGTGGGCCGCGTGACCTCACCTTCCTAGGGCGATGGCCACGGTCAGGCCGAGTGGGCGGTGATGGAACCACCGCCCACTCGGTGGGGTCACTTGTTGAGGATGTCGTCGATCTTCTTGTCGAGCTCCGTCGCGAGGCTCTTCACGTCGCCGCCCTGCGCGACAGCCGAGAAGAAGTCCTGCAGCAGCTGGCTCGACTCGACATCGGCCCACTTCGGCGAGGCCGGGGTGAGCTTGGCGTTCGCGGCCGCCTCGGCCGTGGCCTTCGCGACCTCGTCGGTGCCGAGGGTCGACGCGAGCGACTGCTTGGCGGGCACGAGGCCGTTCTTGCCGAGGATCGTCTGGTAGTCGTCGCTCAGCATGATCTTGAGCGCGTCGTAGGCCAGGTCCTTGTGGGCCGACTTGTTCGAGATGGCGATGTTCGATCCGCCGGCGAACACGTGAGCCGCGCCGCCGTCCTTGCCCGGCAGGGCGAAGACGCCGAGGTTGGCCTCCTGGTCGGGGCAGCCGGGGGTGTCGCTGTCGGCGGCCGCGAGGATCGACCACTTGACCCAGCTCGGGGCGCTCAGCTGAGCGACCTGGTTGGCGCAGTAGGGCACCTGCGGGTTGGTCTCGTCGCCGTCCTTCGGGGCGAGGGAGGCCTTCTCATAGACTTGCTGCAGCTGCTCGATTCCGGCGACCGACTCGGCGCTCGAGAACTGCGAGGTCCACTTCCCGCCCTTCTCGGTCGCGATCTCGCCGCCGTTCTCCCAGATGTAGGGCAGGGCGTTGTACCAGTCCTTGCCGGGGGCGTAGATGCCCGAGACGCCGGCGTTCGCGCTCGCGAGCTTCTCGCCGTCGGCGACGTACTCGTCGAGCGTCTTCGGCGCCTCGAGGCCGGCCGCGGCGAACATGTCCTTGCGGTAGAAGACCAGGCGGGCGCCCGAGTAGTACGGCGCGGCGTAGAACTTGCCGTCGTAGCTGCCGGCCTCGACGAAGCCGGGCAGCAGGTCGTCGCCGCCGAGCTCATCCTTCTTGTCGGTCAGGTCCATGAAGGCGCCGACCGAGGTGAAGGCGGGCGACTGGGTGTTGCCGACCTCGACGACGTCGGGGCTGTCGCTGCCCGAGAGCGAGGTGGTGAGCTTGTCGACCAGTCCGGTCCAGCTCTGCTCCTCGATCTTCAGGGTCGAGCCGGGGTTCTGCTTCTCGAAGGTCTTCACGAGGTACTCGCGCGCCTCCTTGGGGGTGTCCGTGCCGTTGAGCCAGACCCGGATCTCGGCCTTGTCGCTTCCGCCGCTGCCTCCGGCAGCGCAGCCGGAGAGCACGAGTCCGGCGGCCGCGACGAGTGCCGTGGCCGCGACGATGCTGAACTTCCGCATCTCGTAGTTCCTTTCCTAGGGCGATGTGCCGTGCGGGGTCGGGAGTGCCGAGTCCGCGACGGTGCGGGTGGTGGTGCGGTGGTGCAGGTGTGGTGCGGGTGGTGCAGGTGCGGTGGTGCGATGCCGCCGACGGCGCCGGGATGCGGTGCCGAGGGCGGCGGGGTCAGCTGACCCCGAGGCGCCCGGCCAGGACGAGCGCGGCGGATCCCCGCAGCACGATGTCCTCGCCGAGGCCGCTCCCCCGCAGCGCGACATGGTCGTGGAACTCGGCCATGGTGCGACTGCGGAGGGTCTCGAGCGTGGCCGCGGGGAGCGGCCCGTCAAGCAGGTGGGCGGGCGCGCTGAGCACGATCTCCGCCAGGTCGAGGGCGCCCACGACGGGCGCGAGGGCGATGCCGAGGCGGCGGCCTGCCTGCGCCAGCACCTCGGAGCGCGCGGCGTCGTCGGCCGCGGCGTCGAGCGCGGCGTCGAGGCGCGGGGCGGCCAGCCAGGTCTCGAGGCAGCCGCGCTTGCCGCAGACGCACTCGGGGCCGCCGTCGGTGCCGACGACGACGTGGCCGATCTCGCCGGCGGCCCAGCGACTGCCGTGCAGCGCGATGCCGCCGATCACGAGGCCGGCGCCGACACCGTGGCCGATCTTGACGAGCATGACGTCGCTGGATGCGCCCCCGAAGCTGTGCTCGGCGAGCGCCGCGACGTTGGCGTCGTTGGCCACGACGACGGGCAGGTCGGTCGCGGCGGCGAGCGCGCCCTGCAGGTCGACGCCCGCCCATCCCAGGTTCGGGGCGCTCTGCACGCGTCCGGCCGGGTCGACGATGCCGGGGCTGCCGACGCCGATGCCGAGCACCGGCACGGCGGCGAGGCCGACGAGCTCGCGCGTCAGCGCGGTCGCCTTGGCGAGCGCGTCGTCGCCGGTGGCGCCGTCGAGCGGCACCTCGCGACGGTGCACGACCTCGCCGTCGAGGCTGAGCACGGCGCCGCGGAAGGAGTCGTGCTGGCTGAGGTCGACGCCGATGATCTGGTGGGCGTCGCGGGCGATGTCGAGCAGCGTCGCGGGTTTGCCGGGCCGCGGGTCCTCGCGCTGGCCGAGCTCGACGACGTAGCCGTCGGCGATGAGCTCGGCGACGAGGTCGGAGACCGTGACGCGGGTGAGACCGGTGTCACGGGCGAGGTCGGCGCGGCTGCGCGCGCCCTCGCGGAACAGCGTCTGCAGCACGAGCGAGCGGTTGTGGCCGCGGGCGTGCTCGGGCAGGAGCTTCGTGCGCGGACGCAGCGCGCGCCCGAGGGCGGTGGCTCCGGTTGCATCCGACGTCGACATGTTTGTTAGTAAAGCGTACGAACAAAGCCCGCGCAACACGGAGTCGCGCGGGCCTCGTTCGTCGCGACGGGCCTCAGCCCGTCACCGTCGGCCTAGTCCATCAGAACCAGATCACCAGATACGCCACCGGGCTGGTCGACGGCGCGACGCCGTCGGAGCCCGAGTACGCGGCCGTGATCTTGTGGATGCCGCGGCTCAGCTTCGGCAGCTTGGTCGCGACCTTGCCGTTCGGGCCGACCGCGAGCGGAGCGCCGACGGCCTTGCCGTCGACCTTCAGCTGCACGGTGCCGCCCGCGGCGCCGGTGACCTTGACGGTCGCCTTCACCTGGCTCCACGAGAAGGCGCTCCAGCTCGACAGGTCGACCTTGGTCGACGACTTCGCGAGCACCGTGACCGGCGCGCTCGTCGCCGTGCCCGGGGGCAGGTCGGCCTTCGTGGCGGTGACGACGACGGTCAGCGCCGCCCCCGCATCCGCCTTCTTCGGGGTGTAGGTCGCGGTCGTCGCGCCGGCGATGTCGGCGCCGTCCTTCTGCCACTGGTAGGCGAACTCGAGCCCGTCGACATCCCACGCGCCCGGGTCGGCGGTGAGCTTCGAGCCCACGACCGGCGTGCCCGTGATCGTCGGCGGCTCCGTGTTCTGCGGAGCACCCGGCTCCTCGCCGCCGCCCTCGCCCGTGGCCACGTCGACGACCGTGCTCACGCCGGTGTCGCCGTAGCTCACGATGCCGAGGTAGTGGCTCTGCGCGTCGAGACCGCTCCAGGATGCGCGGTAGCTGGTCTTCTCGCCCTGCACCCCCTGGATCGTCGACGGGTCGAGCGTCAGCGGCGCCGCGCCGGCGGGCACGACCGAGGTGACGGTCAGATCGAACGAGGTCGGAGCCCCGGCCGAGTCGTAGACGTCGACGATCACCTGGTAGTCGCCCGCGGTGGGCGCATCCAGATCGACCCGCTCGTCACCGGATGCCGTGGCCGACTGCCAGCCCTCGACGGGCTCGCCGCCCTCGAGTCGGTAGACGGTCAGGTCGAGGTCGACCGCGTCGTCGAGCGCATCGAGGTCGAAGCGCGCGAAGCCGGCTCCCTCGGGCACCGAGGTGTCGTAGGTGTAGCTGTCGCCCGTCGAGCCGGTTCCCGAGTGCTCGGGGTCGGCGCCGGTCGGGTCGGGCAGCAGTGCGCCCTTGCTCAGACCGGTGGTCGTGAGCGACAGCGGGCCGTCGGCGCCCGGCGTGACCTCGACGTCGACCGAGCCGGACGTGCCGGTTCCGGTCACCGTCGCCGGAGCGACGATCGAGACGGGCTTGACCGCGAGCGGGCTGCGCACGACGGTGTCGCCGCTGGTCCAGCTCAGGTAGCCGGTGCTCCACTCGTCGACCGGCGCCGTGGTGCGGTCGAAGGTGATCGTGTAGCTGATCGACTCGCCCTCGGCGACCGTGAAGCTCGACGGCGAGACCGTCGCATCCACACCGGCGAGGCCGTTGACGTCGGCCGTGTAGGTGCCGGCCGTGCGGGCCGTCACCGTGCGGGTGATCGTCTCGGGGGCGGTCAGCTGACCGATCGCGATCGAGGCCAGGTTGAGCTGGCTCGGGTCGATCGGGTTCACGTCGTCGCCGAGCTCGTAGCCGATGCCCTCGATGTAGGCCGCCCAGTCGTCCGGTCCGTTGAGGTAGACGAGGCCCGGCGAGAACATCTTCGTCGGGTCGACGTGACCGGCGCCCTGACCGAAGGGATCCTCGTACTTCGCGCCCGTCTCGTCGACCGTGTCGTAGGCCGTCGTCATGAGCGCCGACTTGATCTCGGCCGGGGTGGTCAGCGGGTGCGCGCCCAGGTAGAGCGCGGCGAGGCCGGCCACGTGCGGCGAGGCCATCGAGGTGCCGGAGAGGAACTCCCAGGTCGGCTCCTCGCCCTGCGCGTTGGCGCCGTCGGCGAGGATCGCCACGCCGGGGGCCGCCACGTCGGGCTTGAGGATGTCGCTGCCGTCGGCGAGCACGGGGCCCCGCGACGAGAACCCGGCCAGCTGGGGCGTGGGGATCTGCGTCTCGGTCGTGTTGTCGGGCGTCAGCACGGCCGTCTGGCCGGGCGTGCGGGCGGCGGTGAGCACCGCATCCCGGTACTGGGCGTCGAGGTGCACGCTCGGCACGGCGTGGTCGTCGGCGTCGATCGAGCCCTCGACGACGTTCACGAGGATCATGCCCACACCGCCGGCGTCCTTCACGACCTGCGACTTCTCTGCGCGGGCGTTGACGCCGCGGTCGCAGACGACGATCTTGCCCGTCGCCTTCGCCGGGTCGAGATCGCCCGGCTGGCAGAGGGTCGGATCGGCCACGCCGGCCGCCCCGATGTCGCCCGCGTAGACGACCTCGGCCTCCACCTTCTCGGTGACGGTCACCGAGGCGCCTGCGAAGGCGTTCGGCGTCGGCTGGCCGGGGAAGGTCGCGGTGGCGTAGTAGGTCGGGATGGTCGACGCGGCGACCGTGGTCTCCCAGGGGGCCGCGTTGTCGAGCGTCGAGGCGCCGGGGCCGTCGTTGCCGGCCGAGGCCGCGACGAAGATGCCGGCCGAGGCCGCGCCGAGGAAGGCGATGTCGGTCGGCGAGACCGTGGTGGTGGCCGAGCCGCCGCCGATCGAGTAGTTGATCACGTCGACGCCGTCGCGGGTGGCCTGCTCGATCGCGGCGATCAGGTCGCTGGATGCGCAGCCGTCGTCGTCTTCGGAGGCGGCATCTGGTCCCGACCAGCACGCCTTGTACATGGCGACCTTCGCCGCCGGGGCGACGCCGCTGATCGTGCCGTAGTCGCGGCCCGAGACGCTCGCGGCGACGTCGGCGTTGCCCGCCGCGGTCGACGCGGTGTGCGAGCCGTGGCCGTCGCCGTCGCGCGGCGAGATGTACTCGCCGATGTCGGGCGTGCCCGCGCGAGCCTCGGTCCAGCCGTTGATGTAGTAGCGGGCGCCGACGAGCTTGGTGTTGCACTCGTTCCCGGTCCACTGCTGGTCGGCGTTCTTGCCCGGCTGGCAGACGCCGGAGTAGAGGTCGCCGTCGCCCTTCTGGAAGAGGATGCTGCCGCCCGCGGTCCAGGGCTTCGCACCCGCCGACCCGGCCAGCGCATCCCCGGCGAACGACGGGTTCTCGGGGGCGATGCCGGAGTCGATCACGCCGACCACGACGCCCTCGCCGGCCCTGTCGGTTCCGCCGAGCTCCGCCCACACGCCGTCGTCGCCCGAGAGCCCGAGGAAGTCGGTGCTCGGCACGGCCTTGGTCAGGTGGTGCACGTCATCGAGATCGAGGGCCGCGACACGCTTGTCGGCACGCAGCTCCGCCGCCTGCTGGGCGGTGAGGTCGGCGGCGAAGGCGTTCACGGTGAGGCTGTAGCTGTAGTCGACGGTGGCCCCGACATCCTTCGCCACGCTCTTCTGCTCGCTCTCGAGGTGCTTCGAGTAGTTCGCGACGGGCGCCTGGCCGGCCAGCAGCTGACGGCCCTGCTTGGGCGCCGTGGCGGCGTAGCCGTTCACGCCGCCGGTGTAGCTGGCGGCGGGGTCGCCCTTGAGGGTGACGATGTAGCGCCCGGCCTCGAGGTGCGTCTGGCCGCCGATTCCCGTGGGCAGCGTCGAGTTCTGCACGGGTGCGGGGGCGGCGCCGGCCGGGCTGGCCGCGAGCAGTCCGCCGGCGACCAGAGCGGCCGCGGCGAGCGCCGCGGCGGCCGTTCTGGCGCCGCGTGCGCGACGGCCCGAGGGGTCCGTTGTCGTTCTCACTGATGACGTCCTTTTCGATCAGGGATGCGGATCACGAGGCAGTCGGGTCTGCGCCGATGCTTCAACCTAGCTGAGGATCACCCCTGAATGGGGGTAGACCCCTGCGGAATCTTTTCGACATCCATCGCGCAGCTTTCTTCTCGATCGGATGAACCTGCCGCCGCTTCGATGCGTTGGAATGGATGTACGCACAGGCTCGTTGCAGATGTCGCACAGCCGATTCCGCTTCGGTGGAGCCGCGCGTCCGCGCGTACCGACCCCGCGCACCCTCGCCCGAGGACGACCATCCGCCCCCTTCTGGAGGACCCATGACCGCCCTTCCCCGCCCCCTCGTGCTCGGCGTCGCCGCGTTCGGCCTCGCCGGGGCCCTCGCCGGCTGCGCGACCACGACCGGCTCGACCGACACCGGATCCTCGGGCTCGGATTCGGGGTCCGACTCGTCGAGCGACAGCGGCTCGACCTCGTCGGCCGGCTACAAGGACGGCTCGTACACGGCCACCGGCGAGTACCAGTCGCCCGGCGGCAACGAGTCGATCGAGGTCACCCTGACGCTCGCCGACAGCAAGGTCACGAAGGCCGAGGTCGTGCCCCACGCCTCGAGCGGCAACGCGAAGCAGTACCAGACCCAGTTCAGCGAGGGCATCTCGGGCGAGGTCGTCGGCAAGTCGCTCGACGAGCTGTCGGTCACCCGCGTCTCGGGCTCGTCGCTCACCTCGCGCGGCTTCAACGACGCCGTCGACCAGATCAAGCACCTCTCCGAGCTCTGAGCGGCGCATCCTCTCCGGCCGTGGCCGCCTCCTCCGCTCCCGCCCCGTCCGACGACGGCGACGCCGCATCCGTCGAGCGCCCGGGCGCCGTCGACCGCGCGGTGTGGCGATTCGAGGCGATCGGCACCGCCTGGAGCATCGAGACGCCCGATCCCCTGGATGCGGGCACCCGCGCCGCGGTCGGCGCGCTGATCGACGCCGTCGACTGCGACTGGTCGCGCTTCCGGCCCGATTCGCTCGTGAGCCGCATGGCGCGCGAGCCGGGGCGATGGCGTCTTCCCGCCGAGGCCGCACCGCTGCTCGGGATGTACCGGCTGCTGTTCGAGGCGACCGGCGGGCGGGTGAGTCCGCTCGTCGGGCACGCGCTCGAGGATCTCGGCTACGACGCGCAGTACCGCCTGACGCCGGCCGCCACGCGGCGGGCGACGCCGCGCTGGGACGACGCTCTCGCCTGGGACGGCGAGCACCTCACCCTGCTGCGTCCGGCGCTGCTCGACGTCGGCGCCGCCGGCAAGGGGATGCTCGTCGACCTCGTGTCGCGACTGCTGCGCGACGCGGGCGAGCCCGACCATGTGGTCGACGGCAGCGGCGATCTCGTGCGCGGCGCGACGCCCGGATCGGCGTGGGCCGCGCATCCCGAGCGGATCGCCCTCGAGCACCCGGCCGACCCGGCGCAGGCGATCGGCGTCGCCGAGCTGGCGACCGGTGCGGTCGCGGCGAGCGCCGCCAACCGCCGCGCCTGGGCCGGTCAGCACCACATCATCGACGCGCTCACGGGCGAGCCGACCCGCGAGGTCGTGGCCACCTGGGTCGTCGTCCCGCCCGAGACGGAGTGGCCCGCGATGACGGCCGACGCGCTCGCGACGGGACTGTTCTTCGCGCCGCCCTCCGCCTTCGCGGCGTCGGGCGCGTTCGAGTGGGTCAGAATCACGGCAGACGGGCGCGTGGCGCGCTCTGCCGGCTTCCGGGGAGAGGTCTTCGCATGAGCATCCGCACATCCACCGCGCACTCGACCGGAGGGCGCGCATGATCGCGCGCCTGGATGCCGTGTTCGGCCGCGTCACGATGTACCGCCTGGTCGCGATCAGCCTGACCGCGCTGGCCGTCGTCGCGGCGGTCTTCGCGGCGACCGGCGTCTACGTGCCGATCGGCACGGGCGCCTATGTCGGCGGGATGCGCGTCCTGGCGATGCTCGCCAGCCTCGCCGTGGCCGTGGTGTGGGCCTCGCTCGCGAACATCGCGCTGGCGGCGCTCTTCCGCGCCCGCTTCCACAGCGAGTCGAGCGTGATCACCGGACTGCTGCTGTTCTTCATCCTGCCGCCGACGCTCGACCCGATCGGACTTCTCGGAATCGCCCTCGCCGCCGTCATCGCCTCGGCGAGCAAGTGGCTCATCGCGCCGCACGGTCGGCACCTGCTCAACCCGGCCGCGTTCGGCGCCTTCATGGTCGGACTGCTCGGCATCGCGACCGGCAGCGGCACGGTCGCGAGCGCCTGGTGGGCGGCGAGCGCTCCGCTGCTGCCGTTCCTGATCGTCATCGGCCTGGCGATCGCGATCCGCACCCGCCGCGGCCTCGTGATGCTGACCTTCGCCGTCGTCGCCGCGATCTCGGTGACGGTGCGCTTCGCGACCTCGGCCGTGCCGCTCGGCGACGCCGTGAACCTGGCCCTGGTCAGCTCGCCCGTGATCTTCTTCGCGGTCTACATGATCACCGAGCCGCTCACGCTGCCGCCCCGCCGCTGGCAGCAGCTGCTCGTGGCCGCGGTCGTCGGCGTGCTGTTCGCCGTGCCGTTCTCGCTGCCCGGCGGAACGGTCGGACCCTTCAATCTGGGTCTCTACGCGACGCCCGAGCTGTGGCTGCTCGTGGGCAACGTGCTGGCCTTCCTGCTCGCCCGCCGTCGCGGCATCCGCCTCGAGCTCGTCGACCGTCGTCAGCTCACGCCGACGAGCTGGGAGTTCCACTTCACGCCGGCGGCCGCCGTGCCGTTCGCGGCCGGGCAGTTCCTCGAGCTCGACGTGCCGCACCGCCGCGCCGACAGCCGCGGCACCCGCCGCACCTTCAGCATCGCGTCTCCCCCGCATCCCGAGGCCGGCATCCGTCTCGGACTCCGCGTGCCCGACGAGCGCCCCTCGACCTACAAGCGCGCGCTGCTCGAGCTGCCGATCGGCGCGAAGCTGAGCGGATCGAGCGTCGGCGGCGACTTCACCCTGCCGGGCTCGGGCGAGCGGCCGCTGCTGCTCGTCGCCGGCGGCATCGGCATCACGCCCTTCATCGCCCAGCTCGAGCACCTGCGGCATGCCGCCGAGGCCGACCCGCAGGGCGCCGCCGCCGCGCGCGACGTCGTGCTGGTCTACGCCGTCTCGTCGCTCGACGAGATCGCCTACGCCGCCGAGCTGGGGCGCAGCGGCGCCCGCGTGCTGCTCGTGTCGCCGCAGCCGATGCCGCGCATGCCGCAGGGCTGGGAGTGGCTCGGCGACGGCCGGCTCGACGGGGCTCGCCTGCTCGAGGCGGTTCCGGATGCGGCGCGCCGCGAGGTGCTGCTCTCGGGTCCGCCTGCGCTCATCGCGGCGCTGCGTCCCGCGCTCCGCCGCGCGGGCGCCAAGCGCATCCGCACCGACGCGTTCCTCGGCTACTGAGCCGCCTTCCCAGCTCTGACCCGCCTGCGCCCGAACCGTCTCAAGGAGTTGCTGTGACGGGAGTGGTTCCTGTTGCTCACCAGCCCCACGAGTGACAGCAACTCCTTGAGATGGTTCCCACCCGAGCCGTTCCGACGCGCCGGGTAGGCTGACCCCCCCTGCCCTGACCCGCATCGCAAGGAGACCCCGTGGCCTCGATCCGCCGCCCCCTGACCGCCGCCCTCGGCGTCGCCGCCCTGACGACCGCCCTGCTCTCGGGCTGCAGCCTCGTCGGCCCCAACGGCAAGGTCGAGGCCTGCAAGTCGATCGCGACGACGATGCAGGAGAAGTCGACCGAGATCTCGACGGCGCTGCAGAACTCGGCGAGCGACCCGCAGGGTGCACTGGACTCGCTCTCGAGCATCCAGTCCGACCTTCAGAAGGCGACCGACAAGCTCAAGAACGACGAGGTCAAGACGGCATCCCAGGACGTCGTGGACTCGATCGGCGATCTCGTCGACGCAGCACAGGCGCAGGTCGACGACCCGGCGAATGCCGACACGCAGGCCGTCACCGATGCCGGGACGGCGACCCAGCAGGCCTTCACGGACCTCGCCAAGATGTGCACGACCGTGTAGATGCACCCCTGACACGGAACGGGCCCGGATGCGCAGCGCATCCGGGCCCGTTCTCGTGTACGGCGGACCTCAGCCGAGCTTCGCCTGCAGGTTCTGGTCGAGGGTCTCGAGGAACTCCTCGGTCGTCTGCCAGCCCTGGTCGGGTCCGACGAGCAGCGCGAGGTCCTTCGTCATCTTGCCGCTCTCGACGGTCTCGATGACGACCTGCTCGAGCGCGAGCGAGAAGTCGATCAGCGGCTGGTTGCCGTCGAGCTTGCCGCGGTGCGCGAGGCCGCGCGTCCAGGCGTAGATCGAGGCGATCGGGTTCGTCGAGGTGGGCTTGCCCTGCTGGTGCTGGCGGTAGTGACGGGTCACGGTGCCGTGCGCCGCCTCCGCCTCGACGACCTTGCCGTCGGGCGTCGACAGCACCGAGGTCATGAGGCCGAGCGAGCCGAAGCCCTGCGCGACGGTGTCGGACTGCACGTCGCCGTCGTAGTTCTTGCACGCCCAGACGTAGCCGCCCTCCCACTTCATGGCCGAGGCGACCATGTCATCGATGAGGCGGTGCTCGTAGGTGAGGCCGGCAGCCTCGAAGCGCTCCTTGAACTCGGTGTCGTAGATCTCCTGGAACAGGTCCTTGAAGCGGCCGTCGTAGGCCTTGAGGATCGTGTTCTTGGTCGACAGGTACACCGGGTAGTTGCGGGCCAGGCCGTAGTTGAGCGAGGCGCGAGCGAAGTCGCGGATCGACGCGTCCTGGTTGTACTGCACCTGGGCGATGCCGTCATCCGGCGCGTCGTAGACCTCGAACTTCATCGGCTCCGAGCCGTCTTCGGGCGCGAACTCGACTGTGAGCTTGCCCTTGCCCTTGAAGACGAAGTCGGTGGCGCGGTACTGGTCGCCGAAGGCGTGACGGCCGATGATGATCGGCTTGTTCCAGCCCGGCACCAGGCGCGGGATGTTGCTGATGATGATCGGCTCGCGGAAGATGACGCCGCCGAGGATGTTGCGGATCGTGCCGTTGGGCGACTTCCACATCTTCTTGAGACCGAACTCCTCGACGCGCGCCTCGTCGGGCGTGATCGTCGCGCACTTGACGCCGACGCCGTGCTTCTGGATCGCGTGCGCCGCGTCGATCGTGACCTGGTCGTCGGTCGCGTCGCGGTGCTCGATGCCCAGGTCGTAGTACTCGAGCGTCACGTCGAGATAGGGGTGGATCAGGCGGTCCTTAATGAACTGCCAGATGATCCGCGTCATCTCGTCGCCGTCGAGCTCGACGACGGTGCCTTCGACCTTGATCTTCTCCGCCACTGATGTGTCCTTCTGATTCGCGTATGAGGCCGCCGGTCAGCCTACCGCCTCGGCGAGATATCTCGACATCGAGACAAACCGGGGCGGATGCGCGGCCGACGACGACCGGTCCCCCGAACGGCGGACACCGCATCCACTGCACCGTCGATGCGTCAGCCGATGTCCTCCTGAGGGCTTACGCACCCGGGGTCGCGGCGGGTTAGTCTCATGGCATGGCTGAGCTGAGACTCGAGGAGCTGTCGGCTCAGACGATCGCCGCGGCGAACAGTCTGACCCTCAAGCCGGGCCAGGAGGCCTTCCTCGCCCCCGAGAC
>NZ_VHQH01000036.1:0-16610 GCF_006517535.1 Schumannella sp. 10F1B-5-1 | reverse complement strand
ACTTCGAAGACAAGCTCGACCCGACGGCGTCGTGGCCGCGGGTCGTGCTCGACGGCGATGCCGTCGTCGGCTACATCGTGGGCAACTTCGACGAGTCGGCGAGCGACGACTTCCTGCGCGCCGCCCTCTGGCGCATCAACGTGGCCGCCGAGGCGCAGGGCAGCGGCGTCGGCAAGTTCGCCGTGCACGCCCTCGCTGACGAGGCGCGCAAGCGCGGCTTCTCGCGCATCACGGTCGTGTGGGAGTCGGGCCAGGAGGGCCCCGAGGAGTTCTTCAAGGCCGTCGGCTTCACCGTGATCGGCGAGACCCCCTACGGCGAGAACCTCGGCGCGCTCGACCTCTGAGTCGGCCGCCCGCCCCTCCCGCGCGGCGCATCCCGCTCCGCGCATCCCACCGCCGATCGAACGACTGAGATCCGGATGCCGCCCTCCGACGACTTCGTGAGCCGCGTGCTCGAGGTGGTCGCCGACATCCCCGAGGGCCGCGCCATGGCCTATGGCGACGTGGCCGCGGCGCTCGGCTCGCGCGCCGCCCGCGGCGTCGGCCAGGTCATGGCCTGGTACGGCTCGGACGTGCCGTGGTGGCGCGTGGTGCGGGCGAGCGGGCATCCCGCACAGGATCACGAGCACCTCGCCCTCGAGCACTACCGCGCCGAGGGCACTCCGCTGCTGTGGTCGCGCGACGGCACGGTGTTCCGCGTCGATCTCGCGCGCGCTCGCCACCTGCCCTGAGCCCCGCGCGGGGCTCGCCGATCGCGCGGCGATCCGCAATCAGTTCGAACGTTGACAGTTAGAGTTCTAACAGTTAGAGTCCTGAACATGGATGCACCGGAGAACGCCTTCGACAGCCCCCTGGGGCTGCTGCGGCGGATCGGCTGGGCCCAGCGCAAGGCCGCCGAGGACTGGGTTCGCGAACGCGAGCTCAGCTTCGAGCAGGGCTTCGTGCTCGGATACCTCGCCGACAGCCCCGGTGCACGCCAGCGCGACATCGCGCAGATGACACGAACGAGCGCCGCGAGCGTCTCGAGCCTGCTGCAGGGACTCGAGCGACGCGGCCTCGTCGAGCGGAGGACCGAGGAGGGCGACGAGCGCAGCAAGCGCGTCTACGCCACCCCCGCCGGCGCCGAGCTGATCGTCGGATTCGAGACCGCCATGGCCTCGGCCGACGAGACGATCCTCGCCCCGCTCGACCCCGACGAGCGCGACACGCTCGATCACCTGCTGAGGAAGATCACCGCCGAGCTGCCCCGCCCCTCGCGCTAGTCGCGACTGCGCCGCCGCTCCCGCCGCCCCACCTCCTCACCGCCCGCGTCGCGCCGACTCCCGTCGGCGTGCGCTGACCCCTGCGCTTCCACTCGCGCTATCACCCCTGCGCGGGGCAGAACCCTGCCCCGCGCGCCCTGCCCGGAGCAGAACCCTGCCCCGCGCCCCTGCCCGACCGGCTCGCGCCGACCGAGCGCCTGGCCGGCATGCCTTCGGCGTGCCCGGAATGGAGAGAACCATGACCACCGCATCCACCGCCGACGCCGTCGGCTCGAACCGCTGGTACCTGTCGGCCGCGCCGATCGTGCGCGCGCTCATCCACCTGTGCGCCCCGATGGCCGCCGGCATGATCGTCGGCGCCGTCTACAACGTCATCAACGCCGGCTTCATCGGCGCGCAGCACGACACGGCGCTGCTCGCCGCGATCACCTTCGGCACTCCCCTGCTGGGCCTCGTGATGGCCGTCGGCGGCGTGTTCGGCGTCGGCGGCGGGGCGCTGATCTCGCGCCTGCTCGGCGCGGCCGAGAACGACCCGGCCCGCGCCGGCGACATCAAGCACGCCTCGTCGTTCGCCGTCTGGGGCTCGGTCATCGTCGGAGCCGTGCTCGGCGCGCTCGGCCTGGTGCTGCTGAACCCGCTCGTGTCGCTGCTGGGGGCGGATGCGGCGGCCGTGCCCGCCACGACCGCCTACGTCGCGGTCATGCTCGGCTTCGTCCCCGTGCTCGCGACCACCTTCTGCCTCGAGCAGCTGGTGCGCGCCGAGGGCGCGGCGAAGCAGTCGATGATCGGCCTGATCCTCTCGACCGTCGGCAACCTCGTCTTCGACGTGCTGTTCATCCTGGTGCTGCACTGGGGCGTCGCCGGCGCCGCGCTCGCGATGGGCCTGTCGAATCTCATCGCCGTCGCCTACTACGCGCAGTGGCTGCAGCGGAACAGCGAGTTCGTCAGTCTCGCGCCGCGCTGGTTCACGCTGCGCGCCGACATCCTGAAGCCCGTCTTCGGCGTCGGCGTGAGCGAGCTGCTGCAGTCGGCGTTCCTCATCGTGACCTCGCTCGTGCTCAACAACCTCGCGGTCGCCTACGGCGACGGGCCGCTCGCCGCGATGGGCGTCGCGGTGCGTATCGCCCAGCTGCCGGAGTTCCTGGTGATGGGCATCACGATCGGCGTTCTGCCGCTGCTCGCCTACGCCTACGGCAAAGGCGACCGCGCCCGCCTGAACGCGGCCCTGCGGGCGGCGGCGGTCGCCGTCGGCGGCATCGTGCTCGTGTTCTCGACGATCGTGTTCGTGTTCCGTGAGCCGGTGTTCGAGCTGTTCTCCGACGACCGGGCCGTGCTCGGCATCGGGCTCACGATCCTCACCGCCCAGCTGGCCGCGGCGATCGTGAACGGGTTCACCGGGCTCATGACGTCGCTGTTCCAGGCGACCGGGCGCGCGGTGCCGGCGATCGTCCTCTCGATGGCGCAGGGCGTGCTGTTCATCCCGATCGTGCTGCTCGGCAACCTGTGGTTCGGCCTGCCCGGCATCATCTGGGCGCTCACCGTCACCGAGATCCTGGTGTTCGTCGCCGGCGGCATCATGTGGCTCGCCTCGCGCCGGGCGATCGACCGCGGTCTGGCGGAGGGCTCGCCCGAGCGCGCCGAGGAGGCCCTCGCGATGGCCGAGGGCTGAGCAGCTCCGCGCCCCGAGAACGCCGAGGGCCCGCATCCGATCAGTGGATGCGGGCCCTCGGTCGCGCCGTCGGACCACGCCGCCGGAGCGGCTCAGACCAGCGAGTCGCGCCAGGCCGCGTGCAGCTGGGCGAAGCGGCCGGTTCCCGAGATCAGCTGCTCGGGGCTGCCGTCTTCGACGATGCGGCCGTGCTCCATCACGAGCACGCGGTCGGCGATCGCGACCGTCGACAGGCGGTGCGCGATGATCACCGCGGTGCGGTCGGCGAGCAGGGTCGTGAGACCCTCCTGCACGAGCCGCTCCGAGGGGATGTCGAGCGACGCCGTCGCCTCGTCGAGGATGAGCACCGACGGGTCGGCGAGGAACGCGCGCGCGAACGAGACCAGCTGCCGCTGCCCCGCCGAGACGCGCCCGCCGCGCTTGTTCACGTCGGTGTCGTAGCCGTCGGGCATCGACATGATGAACTCGTGCGCGCCGACGGCCTGGGCCGCGTGCCGGATCTCGTCGAAGCTCGCGCCCGGCTTGCCGAGCGCGATGTTCTCGCCGACCGATCCGCTGAACAGGTACGCCTCCTGCGTGACCATGACGATCGCGCGGCGCAGGTCCTGCGCATCCAGCTGACGCAGGTCGACGCCGTCGAGCGACACCGATCCCTTCGTCGGGTCGTAGAACCGCGAGATGAGCTTCGCCAGGGTCGACTTGCCCGCACCGGTCGAGCCGACCAGCGCGATCGTCTGCCCGGCGGGGATGTCGAGCTCGAACTCCGGCAGCACGACCCGGTCGCCGTTGTAGGCGAAGGTGACGTCGTCGAAGCGCACGGCTCCGCTCGCCTTCGGCAGGCGCACGGGACGCGCCGGGTCGGGCACGCTCGGCTCCTCCTCGAGCACGCCCGAGATCTTCTCCAGCGCCGCCGCGGCCGACTGGTAGGAGTTGTAGAACATCGCCATCTCCTCCATCGGGTCGAAGAAGCGCCGCGTGTAGAGCACGACGGCCAGCAGGGCGCCGATCTCGAGCCCGCCGCCGATGACCCGAAAGCCGCCGACCAGCAGCACGACCGCCACGGTCACGTTGCCGATCAGGATCAGGCCCGGGTCGAAGATGCCGAACAGCTGGATGACCTTCGCGTTCGCGTCGCGGTACTCCTCGACGAGTCCGCCGAACTCCTTCTCGTTGCGCTTCTCCTTGCGGAACGCCTTGACCGCGCGGATGCCGGTCATCGACTCCACGAAGTGCACGATCACGGATGCGCTGGCCACGCGGGTGCGGCGGAACAGGTTCTGCGAGCTCTTCTGGAACCAGCGCACCAGGAACCAGAGCGGCACGAGCGCGCCCGCCAGCACGAGCCCCGAGAAGGGATCGAGCGACACCAGCGCGATCGCGATGAACACCATGTAGAGCACACCGCGCACGAGGCCGTTGATGCCCGAGTCGAGCAGCTCGCGGATCGCATCCAGATCGCTCGTCTGACGCGCGATGATGCGACCCGAGGTGTAGGTCTCGTGGAACTCGAGGCTCAGCCGCTGCGCGTGCAGGTACACGCGCTTGCGCAGGTCGAACAGGATGGCCTGGCTGATGCGCGCCGACAGCACCGTGTACTGCGCGATCAGCACGGCGCCGGCGATGCCCGCGATCAGGTAGCCGCCGACCGCGGCGCCCAGCGGGAACCAGTCGGAGGCCTTCATGAGCGCCGGCAGTCCCTGGTCGATGCCGAACGCGATCAGCGCCGGCCCGGCCACCTGCAGTCCCGTCGAGACGACCACCACGACGGCGGTCAGCACGAGCCGGGCCTTCAGCGGGCTCAGCAGCGAGCCGAGCAGCCGCAGCGACCGCTGCCGGATCGCCCGGCTCTCCTCTTTCGTGTAGTCGGAGCGCTCTTCGCCCGCGACGCCTTCGAGACTCATTCGCGTCCCTCCTCGGCCCAGGCGGCGGGCCGCTCGAACGATCCCTCGTCGGGGATGATGTCGAGCGTCCCGGTCTGGGTGTGCTTCTGACGGGCTTCCTCCTCCTCGTCGAGCGACGAGATGACGAAGCGGTAGTGCTCGTTGCGGGCCAGCAGCTCGCCGTGCTCGCCCACGTCGGTGACGCGGCCGTTCTCGAGCAGCGCGACGCGGTCGGCGAGCGTGACGGTCGACGGGCGGTGCGCGACGATCAGCGCGGTCGTGTCGCTGAGCACGCGCCGCAGACCCGCCTCGACGCGCGCCTCGGTGTCGACGTCGAGCGCCGACAGCGGGTCGTCGAGCACGAGCACCTCGGGCCGCGCGGCGACCGCGCGAGCCAGGGCGAGCCGTTGACGCTGCCCGCCCGAGAGGCTGAGGCCCTCCTCGCCGACCTTCGTGTCGACGCCCTCGGGCAGCTCGTCGACGAACGACGCCTGCGCCACCTCGAGCGCCTCGCGCATGACGCGCTCTGCCTCCACGGCCTGCTCGGGATGCGCGAGCTCCGGCCGCCCCAGCAGCACGTTGTCGCGCACCGACGCCGAGAACAGCGTCGCATCCTCGAACGCCATCGCGATGTGGCTGCGCAGCTCCTCGCGCGACAGGTCGCGCACATCCACGCCGTCGAGGCGCACCGCGCCGTCGGTCACGTCGTAGAGCCGCGTCGTGAGCGAGGTGAGCGTCGTCTTGCCCGAGCCGGTCAGGCCGACCAGCGCCATCGTCTCGCCCGGACGCACCTCGAGGTCGACGCCGTTGAGCAGGTCGGGGAACTGGCGCGGCGAGTCCTGGTAGCGGAAGTGCACCGCGTCGAAGACCAGACGGCCCCGCGCATCCTCGACCGTCGACGGGCTGTCGGGGTCGGTGATCGCGTTGTCGGCATCCAGCACCTCATAGAGGCGGTCGACGGCCGTGCGGGTGTCGAAGGTCATCGACAGCAGGAAGCCGATCGACTCGATCGGGAAGCGCAGCACCGTCGCCGTGGCGAAGAACGCGAACAGCTGGCCCACGGTCAGCACGTCGTTCGCCGCCAGCAGCACGCCTCCGAGCAGGCTCAGCGCGAAGGCGACGTCGGGCACCAGCAGCAGCCACAGCCAGATGCCGGCGATCGCCTGCGCCTTCTCGATCTCGGTGCCGCGCAGCTCCTCGGCCTGACGCGCGAACTTCTCGAGCGAGTGGCGCCCGCGGCCGAAGGCCTTGAGCACGCGGATGCCGTGCACGCTCTCCTCGACCGCCGTGGCGAGGTCGCCCTGCTGGTCCTGGCTGCGGCGCGCGACCACCGAGTACTTCTGCTCGAAGACGTAGCCGTAGATCCACAGCGGGATCGAGCAGATCAGGAACAGCAGGCCGAGCTGCCAGCTCCAGAAGAACAGCACGACGAAGCCGACCACGATCGTGACCACGTTGACGACCAGCAGCACGATGCCGAACGACAGCCAGCGGCGGATGAGGCCGAGGTCGCTCATGGCGCGCGAGAGCAGCTGGCCGCTGGCCCAGCGGTCGTGGAACGCGACCGGCAGGTCCTGCAGCTTCGCGTAGAACGCGTTGCGCATCGTCGCCTCGACGTGCGTGCCCGGCGTGAGCACGAACCAGCGGCGCAGCGCGATGAACACGGCCTCGGCCGCGCCCAGCACGAGCACGAGGATCACGGCGGGCACGATCTGCGTGCCGTCGCGCGACGACAGCGGGCCGTCGACGAGCGTCTGCAGGACGAGCGGGATCACCAGCGAGACCAGGCCCGCGAACAGCGCCGCGACGGCGCCGAGCACGAGCCGGGGCATCGCCGGCTTCACGAAGGGGTAGATCTTGGCGAGCGTGGCGGCCGTGCCGGCGCGATGCTCGCGGGGTTGCTGACGGTCAGGGGGCGTGGTGGAGCGCATGCGTCATCCAGGGTCGTTTCGACGCCGAAGAGCGTCGGAGCGGAGAGGTGGTGTGGATGCTGCGGGCGGCCGTGCAGTCGGCGGCCCGCCGAGAGGGGGCGGTGCGGGAGCGGCGCGGCTACCGGAGCCCGACGACGGCGACGAAGCCGGCCGGGGCGCCGTGCACACGGACGCGCTCGATTCGCGTGATGGTCGTGGTGTCCATGTCGCCTCCTCGTCGCGTTCGCAGCCCGATCCGGCGAGACCCGGACGAGCCTTACAACCTATCCCCGCGATCTGCTGCGTGGCAAGAGCCGATCACCACGGCCGCGTGTGTCGCGTCGGTCAGGCGCCGATCGTGCTCAGCGCCGGCAGCATCACGCGGATCGTCGTGCCCTGACCCGCCGGGCTCGCCAGCTCCAGCTCGCCGCCGAGGGCCTCGACGCGGTCGACCAGGCCGCGGATGCCCGTGCCGGCGTCGAGGGAGGCGCCGCCGTGCCCGTTGTCGCGCACCGTCAGCAGCAGGTTCTCGCCGGCGCAGCCGAGCGTCATCCACGCGCGGGTCGCGCCCGAATGCCGCGCGATGTTCGCCAGGCACTCCGAGGCCACGAAATAGACGGTGGCCTCGACGAGCTCGCTGGGCCGCGCATCCACCGAGGTCTCGACCTCGGTCGGCACGGGGCACCGCGACGCGAGCTCGGGCAGGGCGAGAGCCAGGCCGCCCTCGACGAGCACGGTCGGGTGGATGCCGCGGGCCAGTTCGCGCAGCTCCTTCAGCGCCGTCGACAGGCGGCTCAGCGCCTCCTCGAGGCGCGCCGCCACGTCGTGGGCGCCCTCGCTGCGGGCCGCGGAGACGAGCGTGCGCAGCTCCATCGCGAGCGCGACGAGCTGCTGCTGGGATCCGTCGTGCAGGTCCCGCTCGAGGCGCTTGCGGGCCTCGTCGCCCGCCTCGACGATGCGCTGGCGCGACTCGCGCACCTGGGCGAGCGTGCGCTCGACCTCGCCGCGCAGCTGCCCGTTGTCGACGCTCAGTCGCAGCGCCGCGGAGACGCCGTCGAGCAGACGCTCGTTCTCGACCAGGGCGCGGTCGTGGCGGATCACGGCGATCGGCGCTCCCCCGGTGCCGGCGATCGGCAGCAGCGTGCGGGTCGCCTCGGCCCCGTCGAGATCGACCTCGACTGGCTCGCCCTGGTCGTCGTGGTAGCCGCCGCTGCGCTCGTCCCACCAGTAGACCTCGACGCTCGGATCGCGCAGCACGCGGGCGAGCTCGTCGCGCCACGCGGTGCGGTCGGCGCCCTCGCGGGTGATGACCATGAGGTCGGCGACGCGGCCGCGCGTGTTGCGCAGGTGCACGCTGCCCGCGATGTAGCAGACCGGCACCGAGGCGACCGCGAACAGCGACACCACCGCGACGGCGCCGTCGCCGGTGATCGCGACCACGAACGAGCCCTTGGCCGACGAGTGCAGGCCGTAACTGACGGCCTCGGCGATGAGCGCGGCGGTCCAGGCGAACAGGCCGATCGGCATCACGAAGGCGACGCTGCGGGTCGGCTGGCTGCCGCGGCTCCAGCGCCACATCAGGCGCGTCGCGATGAACAGCACGATGACGGCGCCGAAGATGCGGTAGATCAGGTCGACCGTCGTGAATGTCGACTGATCCCCGACCAGCGCGTAGGCGTTGCCGACACAGAGGCAGTCGCGGTTCTCGGTCTTGTCGGCGATGAGCACGAACACCGCGCGCACGACCGAGACGCCCACGCCGATGCCGACGACGGTCCAGTCGACCCGGCCGACGTAGCGCCCCCGCGGATAGGCGAGAGCGATCATCCCGAGCAGCAGCGCCCAGAGCAGATCGATCGAGCGCAGGATCGGCCAGACGTACCCGAAGTACGCGACGACCGCGAAGAAGGTCTGCGGGATCCACAGGTACGAGAACGCGATCATCAGCACGATCGGCAGACGGCGCTCGCCCAGCTGCAGACCCACGAACGCCGAGAAGGCGAAGACGAACGGCACGGCGCAGTGCAGCGCGACGTACGACACCTCCGGCCGGTCGAGCGGCGGCGTCGCCTCCCAGCCGAGCACCTGCATGAACAGATTCAGCGCCGGGCCGCCCGCGATCAGCAGCAGCCAGGCCGCCCACCGCCCGGCGCCCAGGCGGGCGGGCGGCGCGACGCGCACATCCGGCGGCGTGGGATCCGCCGCGATCGAGGTCATCGCGATCCGAGGTACGCCAGCACCGCGAGCACGCGGCGGTGGTTGTCGGGCGAGTCGTCGAGCCCGAGCTTCTGCATGATGTTGCGCACGTGCGTCTCGACCGTCTTCACGCCGAGGAACAGCTGGCGCGAGATGCCCGCGTTCGAGTTTCCCTGCGCCATCGCCTCGAGCACCGAGAGCTCGCGCGCGGTCAGGGTCGACAGCGGCCCGTCGGCGCGCGGGCGGTTCATGAGCTGCGCGACGACCTCCGGGTCGACGACCGAGCCGCCGCGCGAGACGGTCGTGACTGCGGCGACGAGGGTGTGCGGCTCGGAGACGCGCTCCTTGAGCAGGTAGCCGGTGCCGGCGCCCGCATCCAGGGCCCGCATCGCGTACTCGGGCGTCGCGTACATCGAGAGCAGCAGCACGCCGATCTTCGAACCGGATGCGCGCAGCGACTCGAGGGCGACGATGCCCTCGTCGCGGAACTTCGGCGGCATGCGGATGTCGAGCACGGCGACATCGATGCCGCCCGCCTCGACCGCGGCCACGAGCTCCTCTCCGGATCCGACGGAGGCGACCACGTCGACTCCGCCATCGGCGAGCACTTTCCCGATGCCCTCACGCAGCAGCATGGCGTCATCGGCGACGGCCGCGCGAAGGCGCGTACCGGGTGTTGCGTCGGTCATGTCAACCCGACCTCCGTTGGGCGGCGGGGCTCCGCCCGAGCGTCCCGATCTCCCCTCGGGACATCCTGAGGATACCTAATCGGGGTCATCCCTGATGACGTGAACAGACCGTTCCGCCAGATTGTCGCTCGAAGCATCCGCTTCATCCGTCGGAGACCGGGGAGGGCCAGATGACGTCCCGCATCGCATCCCCCGCCGCAACCGGCATCTCACCGGCCGTCAGCCCCGCGGTCGGCGTCGAAACCGACACCGCTCACCTCCCCTCGTGCAACCCGACGCGCCTGGCGCGGCGCGGGGACGAGGCACGGCGTCGACTCGCACCGCGTGCGGTTCCCGACCCGAAGCCGTCGGGCCGGGAACCGCACGCGCTCGACCGGGCAGCGCGCGACCGGGCCGCTCGCGGCGGTGTCGCCGCGTGATCCTCCTCGTCGCCCCGCCGGATGACCGGCATGCCGCCGCCGTCGCCGCCGGGCTCACCGCCCGCGGCGAGCGCGTCGCCCTGATCGACGTGCGCAACCTGACCGCGCAGATCGGCGTCGAAGCCGAGTTCCGTCCCGGGCACCGCCCGGGCGGCTCGTTGACCGTCACCCGCGTCGACGGCGCCGAGCAGCGCATCGACCTCGCCGACATCTCGGTCGGCTGGTGGCGTCGCACCTGGATCCCCTTCCTCGGCGCCGACGACCCGCGCCTGTTCGGCGCGCCGGTCGACTTCGGCGAGGCGTTCATCTCGGCGCTCGAGGGCCTCGACATCTCCTGGGCCAACGACCCGGTGAGCGTCGACCTGGCGCAGCGCCGCACCCGCCTGTGGTCGGCCGCCCGACGCGCCGGCCTGACGATGCCGCACACGCTCATCACCCGCGACCCGGCCGCCGCGCACCGCTTCGCCGTGCAGAACCTGCGCACCGGGATCGTCTGCCGACCGCTCACCAAGACCGGCATCGAATGGCCGACGCAGGACCGCATCCTCGGCGTCTCGGCCGTCGACGACCTGGTCGACCCCGACGGACCCGAGGTGGTGCTGCGCGCCTTCGTCGCGGGCGCCGATCTGCGGGTCTGGGTGGCGGGCGACGCGGTGCACGCGATCGAGCACGGCGCCACGCCCGTCGACGAGGCCGCCCGTCTCGCCGCCGGCGACGAGTCGCGGCCCGGCACCGCGGTCGACCTGCCGGTCGAGGTGGTGGATGCGGTGCGCACCCTCGTGACCTCGCTCGGCCTCGGACACGCCGCGGTCGACCTGCGCCGCACGCGCGCCGGCGAGCACCTGTTCCTCGACCTCGACCCCATGGCGTCGTGGCTCGGCGCCGAGCAGGTCAGCGGGCTGCCGCTGACGGCGGCCATCGTCGACGACCTCGTGCAGCGGGTCGCCGCGCGCGTCTGAGCCGTGCTCGACGCGGTCGCCCGCGCCGGCCGTGCTCAGTGGAAGAAGTGGCGCTCTCCCGTGAAGTACATCGTCACGCCCGCCGCGGCGACCGCGTCGATCGTCTCCTGATCGCGCACCGATCCGCCCGGCTGCACGATCGCGCGGATGCCCGCCTCGAGCAGCACGGCGGGGCCGTCGTTGAACGGGAAGAACGCGTCCGAGGCGGCGACGCTGCCCGCGGCGCGGTCGCCCGCGCGGTCGACGGCGAGCTTGCACGAGTCGACACGGTTGACCTGGCCCATGCCGATGCCGACCGAGGCGCCGTTCGACGCGAGCAGGATCGCGTTCGACTTGACCGCGCGGCAGGCGGTCCAGGCGAAGGCGAGGTCGGCGAGCGTCTGCTCGTCGGCGGCCTCGCCCGCGGCGAGCGTCCAGGTCGACGGGTCGGCGAAGTGCGCGTCGACGTCCTGCACGAGCACGCCGCCCGAGATGTCCTTGAACTCGCGCGTCGGGCGCTGGAAGCCCTCGGGCAGGGTCAGCAGGCGGATGTTCTTCTTCGTCGAGAGCACGGCGAGCGCGTCGTCGTCGAAGCCCGGGGCCACGACGACCTCGGTGAAGATGTCCTTGATCGACTCGGCCGCGGCCAGGTCGATGCGGCGGTTCGCGGCGATCACTCCGCCGAACGCCGACACCGGGTCGCACTCGTGCGCCTTGCGGTGCGCGGCCGCGATCGTCGCGCCGACCGCGATGCCGCAGGGGTTCGCGTGCTTGATGATCGCGACCGCCGGCTCGGCGAGGTCGTAGGCGGCGCGCAGGGCGGCATCGGCGTCGACGTAGTTGTTGAACGACATCTCCTTGCCGTGCAGCTGCGTCGCCTGGGCGATGCCGCGCTCGGCGGGGACCGTGTAGAGCGCCGCGGTCTGGTGGGCGTTCTCGCCGTAGCGCAGCTCGCCCTGCAGCTCGGCCGCGTAGCTGAACTCGGCCGGGTACTTCGAGACCTTGCCGATCGCCTGGGTGTCCTCGACCTCGAACCACGAGGCGACGGCCGCGTCGTAGGCGGCGGTGTGCGCGAAGGCCTCGCGGGCCAGACGACGGCGCTGGGCCAGGTCGGTGCCACCGGCGTGCACGGCCGCGATCACGTCGGCGTAGCGGTCGGGCGACACGACGATCGCCACGTTCGCGTGGTTCTTCGCCGAGGCGCGCACCATGGCCGGGCCGCCGATGTCGATCTGCTCGACCACGTCATCCGCCTTCGCGCCCGAGCGCACGGTCTCGACGAAGGGGTACAGGTTCACGATCACGAGCTCGAAGGGGCGGATGCCCAGTTCGTCGAGCTGGCGCTCGTGCGACTCGAGGCGCAGGTCGGCCAGCAGACCGCCGTGCACGCTCGGGTGCAGCGTCTTGACGCGGCCGTCGAGCGACTCGGGGAAGCCGGTGACGCTCGAGACCTCGGTGACCGGGTGGCCGGCGTCCGCGATGGTCTTGGCGGTCGAGCCGGTCGAGACGATCTCGATGCCCGCCGCGGCGAGCTCGGCCGCGAGGTCGAGCAGCCCCGACTTGTCGCTGACCGAGATCAGCGCCCGGCGGATCGGGACGATGTCACGGGACCGGTAGTCGGCGGGGTCGTGGCTGGGACCGCTCACGCGAGCTCCTTCAGATCGAGATGGCCGTTGGCGATGTCGAGAACGGTCCGGATGAGCAGACGGCGCTCGACGGGCTTGATGCGCTCGTGCAGCGCGGCTTCGGTGTCGTCGGGCAGGATCGGCACGCGCTCCTGGGCGACGATCGGCCCCGAGTCGACGCCGTCGTCGACGACGATCACGCTCGCCCCGGTCTGCTCGGCGCCGGCGCGCACGGCGTCGCGCACGGCGTGGGCTCCGGGGAACTCGGGCAGGTACGCGGGGTGCGTGTTGAGCAGGGCGGGCGAGAGCGCGCGCACGAAGCGCGGCGGCACCAGGCGCATGAGGCCCGACAGGATGACGAGGTCGGGCTCCCACTGCCGCACCTGGTTCAGCAGCTCGTCACCCCAGGCGTCGCGGTCGGGGAAGGCGCTGAACGGCACCGTGAAGCTCGGGATGCCGAACTCCTCCGCGTGGGCGAGGCCCTCCGCGTCGCGGTCGGCGCCGATCGCGACCACGCGGGCCGGGAACTCGGCGTCCTGCGAAGCCTCGAGCAGGGCGCGGAGGTTCGATCCGCCGCCGGAGATGAGCACGACCAGCCGGAGCACCCGTCAAGACTAGGGGACGCGCGACACGGGGCCCGACACGGGATCGGCCGACGTGCGGTCAGCGCGGGAGGTCGACCGGGGCGGTGTCGGTGCTGTCGGGGTCGGTGCCGTCAGGGCCGGGACCGTCGGTGCCGGTACCGCCGGTGCCGTCGTCGTCGGCATCCCGGCCGCGCGCCCGCTGCTCCGCCCCGGGACGACGCAGCCTGCCGCGCACGCCCGCGAGGCTCGACAGGAAGGACGCGCCGGATCGCACCGTGTCGATCGGGCCGGTGTCGGCATCCGCGTCGACCGTGGCATCGCGCTCGTGCGGTCCGTCGACGAGCTCCGGCTCGCGCTCGGGCGGTGCCGGCTCGGACTTCGGGGCGGGCTCGGGCCGGCGCGGGGATGCGGTCTTCGGCGCCGGCTCCCGGGCGGGCTCGCCTGCCGCCGAGGTCGCCGCCGCCGCCGGCACCGAGGCCGACGTCGCCGCCGCGAGCTCGGGCACTCGATCCGCCCGCAGCCGCTCGGCGGGCGTCGCCACGTCCAGCTCGTCGAGCTCGGTCGCGCGGCGCGACGGACGCCCGACCGCGATCCCGATGCCGATCGCCACGGCGAACTCCGCCGCCGAGGCCAGGCCGACGGCGAGCGGGTCGGGACCGACCGTGACGAGACGCCCCGGTCCCGCGGCGCCGCCCGACGCCCAGGCCAGGAAGCCCAGGACGAGTCCGCCGAAGATCCCGCCGCCCAGAGCGGAGACGAGCATCCACCGCCCGGCCGCGACGTCGCCCAGGTCGCGCTTCAGCCGCCCGCGCACCGCCACGCCGGCGAGGAAGCCGGCGACGATCGGCACCAGCAGGCCGGCGAAGCCGAAGGCCAGCTCGCCCGACGGCAGGGCGCCGAAGATCGGCAGGGCCGGGATCGGGCCGAGCGTCGTGCCGACCGGCGACACCGACGACCCGGCGCCGATCGCGAAGCCGGGGCCGGTGAACCACGACGCCGTCCAGATGATCAGGTTCGGCAGCAGCGCCAGCTGCCCGGCCGTCAGCACGATGCTGCCCGCCACCTCCGGGTGCAGCGACTCGTAGAGGCGGATGATCTGCGCGTACGACGCCACGAGCACGATCGCCAGCGCGACCGCCGAGATCAGCAGCGTGATCGCCGCCGCCGCCGCGCCCGACCGCAGCACGGCGGTCAGCACGATGCGCGGCAGCTCGGGGATCAGACGGTGGATGCGCTGCCGCACTCGCTCGGCCGTCTCGTCGCTGCGGTTCCAGGCCCACTCGCGCAGCAGCCCGAGCAGCAGCCCGAGCGAGAACGCGACCGTGGGCAGCAGCGCCCCCTGCCAGATCGACGGACGCGCGGCCTCGTGCAGCACCGACAGCGTCGCGCCGAGCGAGAGCACGCCGAACACCCCGGCCGAGGCCAGCGTGCCGAGGATCGGATGGTGGGTCTCGAAGATGCGCGAGCCCGCGCGGAGGCCGAGCAGAGCGGTGAGCAGCGCGAATCCCAGCGCCGCGATCGTGACCACGATGACCGACTGGTCGGCGCCGACCCCGAGGCCGGCGGCGGTCGTCGCGTCGAGCGCGAGCCGCACATCCACCCCGTGCCCGACCAGCCAGCTGTCGACCGACGCCCGCCAGAAGATCAGCCAGTCGGGGCCGAAGCCGTACTGCGAGGCCCACAGGATCGTCAGGGGGACCAGGGGGATCGCGATGCCGATCGCGAATGCCAGCGCCGCCTCGAACGCGGAGAGGAGCAGAGTGAGGCGGCGGGTCACGTGCCGACTGTAGACGCGACCTCGCCGCGGGCCGCGGGGGCGCGGCGGGGTCGGGCGAACCGGCGGGTGAGGCACACTGGAGATGTGGGGGGATCCTCGGTTTCAGGGGCAGGGCGCGAGCCGGATGGCGAGCACGCCCGGTCCAGCGGGCGCGGCCGGCGCGGTCCGTCGCGCGCGCGCGGCGAGCTCAGCCGCGAGCCGATCTACGTGCGCATCCGCATCGCCGCGCCGATGGAGCGCGTCTGGCAGCTCACCCAGGATCCGGCGTGGCACCCGCGCTGGGATCTGCGCTTCAGCGCGATCGTGCCCGTGGGCGAGCTGCCCGGCGGCGGCACCCGCTTCCGCTACGAGCGCAGCCTGCCGCTGCACGTCATCCACGGCACCGGCACCACCATCGGCGAGCGCCGCCGCGCCGACGGCACCCGCACCTCGGCGCTGCGCTTCACCACCCGCGACCCGCTGTCGCCCCTCGGCGACGGCCGCGGCTACTGGCGCTACGAGCCCGACGGCGACGGCGTCGTGTTCAGCACCGGCTACGACTACACCCCCGGCTGGGGTCGCCTGCTCGACCGGCTGCTGCTGCGCCGGCTGATCGGGTGGATGACCGCGTGGAGCTTCGACCGCCTGCGCATCTGGGCCGAGGCCGGCGTCGAACCCGAGCGCTGGCCCGTCGCGGCCGTGCTCGCCTTCTGGCGCACAGATCGGCCCCGCGCCGCCCGCTGCACCCGACAGCATCCGCGTCGTCGCACCATGCAGGACGCCCCGGCGACGCTCGACACCCTGGAGGCCCCGTGACCGAAGCATCCGCCGCATCCGCCGCCCTGCCAGGCCTCGACCGCGCCCGGCGCTCGATGTTCGCCGCCGCGATGGGCGACGACTTCGCCGGCCTGCACCCGATGCTGCAGCGCCGCTTCGGCGTCGGGCTCGACTCGGGCTACGGCTGCACGGGCCGCGGGGTGATGGCGCGGATCCGCCGAGGGCCGTGGTGGACGGTGCCGTTCCTGCAGATCGGGCGGCTGCGCAGCATCCTCGTGCCCGATGTCGGCGCCGACGTGCCCTTCACGATCCACAACCTGCCCTATCGCGACCCGCTCGGGCGCGAGACGGTCACCTTCGTGCGCGAGTACGCGATGCCGCGGCGGGGGCGATCGCCCGTGCAGCGCCGCTTCGACGCGACCATGATCCGCGCCGGAGACGCGCGACCCGGCGATCGGCGGATCATCGACTACCTGGGCAGCCACCAGCACCTGGCCGTCGACCTCGAGCTGCGCGCGCTCGACGACGGCTCGCTGCTACTGCGCTCGGACGCGCAGCGCTTCTACGAGGGGCCGGTCGCGTTCCGCTTCCCGATGCTGTTCAGCGGCCGGGCCGAACTGCGGGAGCGCTTCGACGACGACACCGGCGAGTTCCGGGTCTCGCTGCGGGTGACGAATCCGCGGTTCGGATTCCTGTTCGGCTACGAGGGCGCCTTCCGCTGCGACTTCACCGACGTGCAGGATGCGCCCGCGCGGCTGAAGCCCGTGCGGCACGAAGCGCGGGAGTGAGCGGGGCGCCGCGGGCCGCTCGGGGTGCTCGCGCGACTCTGGCCGATCGGGCGCGGCGGCGCGGCGCGTGCCGGGTCTAGGTGTACTCGGTCATGACGTTGGTGTCAGTCGGCTGAT
>NZ_VHQH01000004.1 GCF_006517535.1 Schumannella sp. 10F1B-5-1 | reverse complement strand
CCATCCCGGGCAGCAGACGGCCCTCGATCGTCGACACGAGCTGGTGCACGTGCTGGTACGACTCCACCTCGAGCAGCCGCGTCACCGCCACCGAGCCGAGCTCGCACACCCGCGAGAGGTCGTTGCGCATGAGGTCGACGATCATGAGGTTCTCGGCGCGCTCCTTCTCGCTCGCCACGAGCTCGCCGTGCAGGCGCGCGTCCTCGTCGGGGCGGGGGTCGCGAGGGCGGGTGCCCTTGATGGGGCTCGTGCGCACGAGCCCCGACGCGTCGATCTCGAGGAAGCGCTCGGGCGAAGCCGACACGAGGGCGGT
>NZ_VHQH01000035.1 GCF_006517535.1 Schumannella sp. 10F1B-5-1 | reverse complement strand
ATCAGCCGACTGACACCAACGTCATGACCGAGTACAGCTAGACCCGCAGATAGCGGCGGATCGCGACGCTCGACGCGATCGCCGCCAGCAGCGCCCCGCCGACCAGCAGCACCGGCACCACGGCGGCCGCCGCATCCATGCCGATGAAGGCCGTGCCGGTCAGCTGATCGGCCAGATAGCCCTGCACGAAGAACTTCACCAGCAGCACGACCGCGCCGCCGGCCAGCAGCGATCCGACGAGCGCGGCGATCACCCCCTCGAGCACGAAAGGCGTCTGGATGAAGCGGTTCGATGCGCCCACCAGGCGCATGATGCCGAGCTCGCGGCGACGCGAGAACGCGCTCAGGCGGATCGTCGTGGCGATCAGCAGCACGGCCGCGACGAGCATGAGCGCGGCGATCCCGATCGCCGAGTAGCTGGCCGCGTTGAGGATCGCGAAGATCGGCTCGAGATAGGTGCGCTGATCGACGACCTCCTCGACGCCCGGCTGGTTCGTCAGGCTGTCGATGATCACGTCCGACTGGTCGGGGTTCTTGAGGTTGAGCCAGTAGGTCTCCGACAGGATGTCCGGGGTCACCAGGTCGCTGACCGAGGAGTCCTTGAACTGCTCTTTGAAGTTCTTGAAGGCCTGCTCGTGGTCTTCGAAGTAGAAGTCCTTGATGTAGGGCTTGAGCGTCTCGCCGTCGAGCTGCTGCTTGACCGACGCGATCTGCTCCTCGGTCGCCGCCTGCTGGGCGCAGTTCGGCTCCGACGAGATCTCGGTGCAGAGGTAGACGGCGACCTGGGCGCGGTCGTACCAGTAGCCCTTCATCTGCCCGATCTGCAGCTGCATGAGCATGGCGGTGCCGACGAAGGTCAGCGAGATGAACGTGACCAGCACGACGCTGATCACCATCGACACGTTGCGGCGCAGGCCCGATCCGACCTCCGCGAAGACCAGTCCGAGTCTCATCGGCCCTCCTCCGGCTCGCGCAGCTCGGGTCGCTCCCCGCTGCTGCCGCGCTGGATGGGCAGGGTCGAGGTGGCGCGCGACACCGCCTCGGCGAGGGCCTCGGCGGCCGTCATGGGGGCGCCGTCGCGGCGCGGGGCGGGCTGCTCGGCGGCCTGCTGCGGGGCCGCGGCGGCGGGCTGCTGCTGCGCGGCGGCGGGCGCGGCCTGCCGCGTCGCTGCGGCCGGGCGCGGCGCGAACTGCGGCTGGGTCTGCGCCTGCGCCGCCGCCGGCGCGGGAGCGCTCGACGGCGTCTCGATATCGGGGGCCTCGGTCACGGCGACCGGGCGCGGCGCGGCGGGCGCCGCATCCACGGCCGGATCGGCCTCGACCGACAGCGTCGGCAGTGCGCCGGTCATCGCCAGCTCGTAGAGCTCCTGGTCGTTCTCGAGCGCCTGGATCGGCACCGCCTGGGTCTGGTAGCCGCCCTCGCGCTCGTCGCGCACGATGCGGCCGGCGACGAGCTCGATCACGCGGCGCTGCATCTGGTCGACGATGCCCGCGTCGTGCGTGGCCATGAGCACGGTCGTGCCGTTCGCGTTGATCGCCGACAGCAGCGCCATGATGCCGGCGCTCGTGGCCGGGTCGAGGTTTCCGGTCGGCTCGTCGGCCAGCAGGATCGCCGGCTTGTTGACGACGGCGCGCGCGATCGCGACGCGCTGCTGCTCGCCACCGGAGAGCTCGTGCGGCATGCGGTTCTGCTTGCCGGCCAGGCCGACCAGCTTCAGCACGTCGGGCACCGCCTCCTGGATGAAGCCCTTGCTCTTGCCGATCACCTGCAGCGTGAAGGCCACGTTGTCGAAGACGGTCTTGTTGTGCAGCAGGCGGAAGTCCTGGAACACGACGCCGAGGTTGCGGCGGAAGTACGGGACCTTGCGGTTGGAGAGCGTGTTGAGCGTCTGCCCGAGCACGTGGACGCGCCCCTTCGAGGCCCGCTCCTCCTTCAGCACGAGGCGCAGGAAGCTCGACTTGCCGGAGCCGGAGGCCCCGACGAGGAAGACGAACTCGCCCTTGAGGATCTCGAGGTTCACGTCGTCGAGGGCGGGACGCTTCTGTCCCCGGTAGGTCTTGGTGACCGCGTCGAATCGAATCATGGCGGGTTCAGGCTAGGCACCCATCCGGCGGATGCGGGCCGCGACACCCCCGACGCGCCGACTCCCAGCCCCGAGTGGGGGCCGTGGCGCGCCAAGCGACGGCGGAGCTGAGTCGGACTCGCCGACGGGGCCGGGATCGGGGGTGCCGAGCGGGCAGGATGGACGGGTGGATGCGCCCCGCCCCTCCCCCACGCTCGCCCTGCTGCTGCGCGCTCGCGCCGCCGAGCTCGAGCTCGCGCGCGTGTTCGATCCGCACGGGCTGACCGTGCGCAAGCACGGCGTGCTGCGCGCCATCGCCGCGACACCGGGGCTCTCGCCGCGCGAGCTGGCGCGCCGCGCGAACATCGACGTGCACGGCGTCGCCACGCTCGTGCGCGCCCTCGTCGACGCCGGGCTGGTGCGCCAGCGCGAGCCGCGCAGCGTGCACACCCCCTTCTACGCGACGACCGAGCGCGGCGACCGGGCGCTCGCGCGGATCGACGCCGAGCTGCAGCGGCTCGACGTCGAGCTCTTCGCGGGCGAGGACGGCGGCGCGCTCGCCTCGGCGCTGCTCGTCGACGCGCAGACGCCCGAGCGGGAGCCGCAGGACTGAGCGGGGCCGGGCGGGCGGAGCCGGCGACCGGGCCGGCGTCGGCGGACTGGGCGCGGGCTGTGAGCTGTCCATCCACTGAGCGGAGGCACCCTCCGCTCGTCTAGCGTCGGCCGCATGACACAGAAGACCTGGTTCATCACGGGCGCCTCCAAGGGCTTCGGCAAGGCGTGGGCGACCGCCGCCCTCGACCGCGGCGACCGCGTCGCGGCGACCGCCCGCACGCTCAGCGATCTCGACGACCTCGTGCAGCGCTTCGGCGACGCCGTGCTGCCGCTGCAGCTCGACGTGACCGATCGCGCGGCCGACACCGCCGCCGTCGACCGCGCCCATGCGCACTTCGGGCGACTGGATGTGATCGTCAACAACGCCGGCTACGGCCACTTCGGCTTCGTGGAGGAGATCACCGAGGAGGAGGCCCGCGCGCAGCTCGAGACCAACCTGTTCGGCGCGCTCTGGGTGACCCAGGCGGCGCTGCCGCACCTCCGGGCCCAGGGCTCGGGCCACATCATCCAGGTGTCGTCGATCGGCGGCATCTCGGCGTTCCCCCTCGTCGGCATCTACCACGCCTCGAAGTGGGCGCTCGAGGGCCTCAGCCAGTCGCTCGCGCAGGAGGTGGCGGGCTTCGGCATCCACGTGACCCTCGTCGAGCCGGGGGCGTTCTCGACCGACTGGTCGGGCCCGTCGTCGCGCCGCTCGGCGGAGCTGCCCGACTACGCCGAGCTGCACGCGCAGGTGCTCGAGAGCCGCCGCTCGCGCACGGCCGACCCGGGATCGCCCGAGTCGTCGGCGGCCGCGCTGCTGCGCATCGTGGATGCGGACCAGCCGCCGCTGCGCGCCTTCTTCGGCGCCTCGCCGCTCGCGATCGCCGAGCGGGACTACGCGTCGCGTCTGGAGAACTGGCGCGCGTGGCAGCCGGTCGCGCTGCTCGCGCAGGGCGGTGAGGGCTGAGCTGAGCGCGTCGGCGGCGTCGTCGGGGCGCCGCGACTCGGATGCCCGCCCGCATGTCGGTGGCGGCGTCGGGGCGCCGCGGCTCGGGTGCCCGCCCCGCATGTCGGTGGCGGCGGGCATCCTGAGGGCATGAAGGCGATCCTGGTTCCCGGATTCTGGCTCGACGGCTCCTCGTGGAGCGACATCACCCCCGCTCTCGAAGCGGCGGGGCACGAGGTGCAGGCGGTGACGCTGCCCGGGATGGGCGACGACCGCGATCGCGCCGCCGAGGTGACGCTCGACGATCAGGTCGCGGCCGTCGTCGAGCTGGTGGATGCGGCGGCCGCCGACGGCACGCCCGTCGCCCTGGTCGGGCACAGCGGCGGCGGCACCGTGATCGGCGTCGTGACCGACCGACGCCCTGAGCTCGTGGCGCGTGCGGTGTACGTCGACTCCGGTCCCCTCGGCGAGGGCGGCTGCATCAACGACGACCTGCCGGTCGTCGACGGCGTCATCCCGCTGCCCGACTGGGGCTTCTTCGACGACGAGGAACTGACCGGCCTCGACGAGGCAGCACTCGCCCGCTTCCGCGACCATGCCATCCCGACGCCCGCGCACGTCGCGAACGACGCCGTGCATCTCGGCGACGAGCGCCGCTGGAACGTGCCCTCGGTCGTGATCGCGAGCACCATGTCGTCAGACCTGCTGACCCAGCTGATGGGTCAGGGCCACCCCTACGTGCAGGAGATCGCGAAGACGCGCGACGTGCGCTTCATCGACGTGCCGACGGGGCACTGGCCGCAGTTCAGCCGGCCCGCGGACCTGGCGGCGGCGCTGGTCGACGCGCTCGGCTGAGCCGCCGCGCTCAGCCGACAGCGGGCTCAGCCGACGGCGCGGATCAGCTCACGACGCCGCTCAGTTGACGACGCCGCTCAGCTGACGACACCGCTCAGTCGTCGTCGTCCTTGCGCTTGCGCCAGCGGATGCCCGCCGCGATGAAGCCGTCGAGCTCGCCGTCGAAGACAGTGGTCGGATTGCCGACCTCGAAGCCGGTGCGCAGATCCTTGACGAGCTGCTGGCCGTAGAGGAAGTACGAGCGCATCTGATCGCCCCAGCTGGCCGTGATCGTGCCGGCGAGCTCCTTCTTCTTCGCGGCCTCCTTCTCCTTCTGCAGCAGCAGGAGTCGGGTCTGCAGCACGCGCATGGCGGCGGCGCGGTTCTGGATCTGCGACTTCTCGTTCTGCATCGAGACGACGATGCCGGTCGGAATGTGCGTCAGGCGCACGGCGGAGTCGGTCGTGTTGACGCTCTGACCGCCGGGGCCCGAGGAGCGGAACACGTCGACGCGGATGTCGCCCTCGGGGATGTCGACCTCGACGGCCTCCTCCATCACCGGGATGACCTCGACCGCGGCGAAGCTGGTCTGGCGCTTGTCCGCCGAGCCGAAGGGGCTGATGCGGGCCAGACGGTGCGTGCCCGCCTCGACGCTCAGCGTTCCGAAGGCGTAGGGAGCCGTGACCTCGAAGGTCGTCGACTTGATGCCCGCGCCCTCCGCGTAGGAGGTGTCCATGACCTTGACCGGGTAGTCGTGCTTCTCGGCCCAGCGCAGGTACATGCGCATGAGCATCTCGGCGAAGTCGGTGGCGTCGTCGCCGCCGGCGCCGGAGCGGATCGTGACGACCGCGCCGCGCTCGTCGTACTCGCCGTCGAGGAGGGTCGTGACCTCGAGGTCGCCGATCGCCTTCGTCAGGGCGGCGAGCTCGCGCTCGGCCTCGGCGGCCATCTCGGCGTCGTCCTCGGCCAGCTCGGCCGCCACCTCGAGATCGTCGAGTCGACCCTCGATGTCGGTCACGCGCTTGAGCTCGGCCTGGCGGTGGCTGAGGGCGCTCGTGACCTTCTGCGCATTGTCGGTGTCATCCCAGAGATCGGGGGCGCCCGCCTGCTCGCTGAGCTCGGCGATCTGCTTCTGCAGGTCGTCGACGTCGACCACCGCGCTGATGTCGGCGAAGGTGGCCCGCAGCGCGGCGATCTGTTCGGGGAATTCAGGAGCGATCATGGCCGCATCAGCCTACCCGCGCGGCGGCGACGGGCGAGACGCGCGTAGCCTCGGGGACGAGATGACCGAGACGACGACCGAGTCCGCGTTCCGCTGGCGCTCGGTGCTCGTGGTCGCCCTGCTGCCGACCGTGCTGTTCTCGATCGGCGAGGGCGCCATCCTGCCGATCATCCCGGTCGTCGCGCAGGACCTCGGCGCCCAGCTCGCCCTCGCCGGCCTCATCGCGGCCATGATCACGCTCGGCACGCTGCTCGGCGACCTGCCCAGCGGCGCGATCGTGGCCCTGATCGGGGAGCGCCGCGCCATGATGGGCGCCGCCGTGCTCGCGGCGGCGGGCGGCGGAATCGCCCTGCTCGCGCGGTCGCCGTTCGTGCTCGGCATCGGCATCCTCGCGATCGGCATCGCGACCGCCGTATTCGCCCTCGCGCGTCACGCCTTCATGACGAGCTTCGTGCCGATCCGCTACCGCGCCCGGGCGCTCTCGACGCTCGGCGGCACGTTCCGGTTCGGCTACCTGATCGGTCCGTTCCTCACGGCCGCGATCATCCACCTCACCGGCATCGCCGCCGCGGCGTTCTGGATCCACCTCGGATGCTGCCTCGCGGTGCTCGTGCTGCTGCTCGTCACGCGCGACCCCAGCGAGACGGTCGCCGCGGCGCGCCGCGAGCACCGCATCCGCGCCGGCGGGCCGGTCGAGACCGGCGCAGTCGAGCTGGCTCCCGAGGGGCTGTTCGCGACGCTGCGGCGCTACCGCCGGGTGCTGCTGTCGCTCGGACTCGGGTCGATGCTGGTCGCGGCGCTGCGCGCGAGCCGCCAGGTGATCCTGCCGCTGTGGGCGGTGTCGATCGGGATGCACGAGGCCGACGCCGCGATCCTGATCGGCGTCGCCGGCGCCGTCGATTTCGCCCTGTTCTACGTCGGCGGCCAGATCATGGACCGCTTCGGCCGGCTGTGGACGGCGGTGCCGTCGATGATCGGGCTCGGCCTCGGTCACCTCGGGCTCGCGCTGAGCGCGCCGTTCGGCTCGCCCGTGTGGTGGTTCACGGCGGCGGCCATGCTGCTCGCGGTGTCGAACGGCATCGGGTCGGGCATCCTCATGACCCTCGGCGCCGACCTGGCGGATCCCGCCCGTCCGGCGGCGTTCCTCGGGGCCTGGCGCTTCTGCAACGACAGCGGCGGAGCGGCCGCGCCGCTGCTCGTGTCGGGCATCACCGCACTGGCGGGCCTGCCGCTCGCGGCCGCGGTGATGGGCGTGCTCGGACTCGTCGGCGCCGGCGTGCTGCGCGTGTTCGTTCCGCGGTACTCGACGCGGCGCTGACGCACCGAGTTCAGACCCCGGGTTCGGCCTCGGTCTCTGACGCGGCGCGGTGACGTCGCGCGCGTTCGAAGTGCTCGGCGCGGCGGCGACCCGCCGTGAGCAGGATGAGCGCCGCGGGCACGGTCGCGAAAGCGCCGACGAGCGTGCCGAAGGTCGTCCAGGCGAGCACGGTCCAGGCGGTGAGCGCGAGGGCGATGACGGCGACGCGGAACAGCCAGCGCCGACCGGTGAGCGCGAAGGCCAGCAGCGCGCCGAAGACGACCAGGGAACGCACGATCGGCTCGACCGGGGCCAGCGGGCTCTGCGATCCGGTGAGCGCGAAGGCCAGCGCGGCGGCGAGCAGCACGGCGCCGCCGGCCACGACGCCGTTCGCGACCAAGGGTGCGGGCGGGCTCGGCGGGGGCGTGAACGGCCGCGGGCCGCTGCGGGCGTCGAGGTGCGCGATCAGCACGCCGCGCGCCTCGGTCAGCGCGGCCAGGTCGGGCGGCGGCTCGGGCGCGCGGGCGGTCGAGGAGCCGTTCGCGGCGGTCGCGGCGGCGGCCGCTGCCTCCTGCTCCGGATCCGCGGGCGCCGTGTCGCGGGCGGTGAGGCGCGTGCTGGTGGTCGCCGGGTCGGCGGGCGGATGCGCGTCGGGGTGCATCGCGCGTGCCCGTGCACGGAAGGCGTGGTCGATCTGCGTCCGACTCGCGTCGGGCGCGCATCCCAGCAGCTCCGACGCGGTGCGCACGTCCACCGCGTCAGGATACGGCGGGGACGAGCACCGTGGCAGGGGCGATCACCGAGGGCGATTCAGTCGAACAACTCCGGCGGACAAGGTCTCGATCCGCTCGGCCTGCGTCTTGCTGGCGCCTCCGGCGGTTCGAGGGGATCGCGTGCTCGGTTCAGCCGTAGACCGCGCGGGCGCGCGCCGTCACCTCGATGCGCACCCCCTCGGGCACGGCGAGAGTGAGGATCGGCGGTCGCCAGTAGCCCGAGACGCGCACCTCGGCGCTGCGCCCGTCGAGGGTGCGCGCGTTCTCGAGCGCGAGTCCCTCGATCCGGGCCGGCGCCGCGTCGAGCGCGTCCTGCGCCGCTGATCGCACGGCGTCGTCGTCGAGCCGAGGGCCGGTGCGGTCGGCGCCGGGGGCCGCATCCAGGTCGAAGGACTCGGCCGCCGCGAGTGCGGCGCCGTCGGCGACGGTGAACAGCCGCTTGCGCTCGAGGTAGAGCGAGCTCGCGGCGGTGACGACCAGCACGACCGCCAGAGCCAGCGCGCCGAAGGCGGCGATGAGCGGGAGCGTCGAGCCGCGGTCGTCGACCAGCCGGCGTCGCAGAACCTCACGAGCGCAGATGCGGAGTCGTATCGGGAATCGTGCCGCCGACCGCGAGCGAGCGGGGCGCGCCCTCATCCCTGCGCTCCGCGGAATCGGGAGACCGGCTGGGTCGCCGACGCGTCCATCGGCACCCCCGTCGGCGCCGCGGCGTCGACCGCGGTCGGGAGCAGCGGCAGCGCGACCGTCACGGCGACGCGCACGGTCACCGATCCGCCGCGCGCGAGGCAGTCGTCGGGATCGGGTGCGCACGTCACGGCGACATCGGCGGTGTCCGCGTCGACCCCGTAGTCGGCGAGCCCGACGCGCACCGCTCGATCAGCCGCGGCCGCGGCATCGTCGACGGTGTCGGCGCGCACGTAGACGCGCGCGGCCTGTCGCGCCGCGCCCTCCGTCGCGTAGGCGCCCGCCTGCAGCTGGGCGAGCGCGATCACCAGGTAGACGGTCGGGATGAGCAGCAGCAGACCCGCGGTCAGGAACTCGAGGGTGGCCGAGCCCTCGTCGGCGCTCAAGCGCGCTCGGAGCCCGGACGCCGGCACCTGCCCGGGCCGCTCACACGTCCTCGATGGCCGCATGACCCGACACCTCCAGCGAGCTCGGGATGCCGATGAGGCCGATCACGGGCAGCGGCGCTCGGACTGTCACGATCGCGACCGGCTGCCCCTGCCACTCCCCCGTGTCGGCCGCGACCTCGACGGCGTACCCGTCGCCGAGTGTCGCCGCGATGAGGTCGCGGGTGCGTTCGACGCCCGCGTCGGGACCGACGTCGGCAAGCGATGCCTGCCGAGCGCCCTCCGCCGCCGCATCCAGCACCGTGTTGCGCACGAACAGCGCCAGCGCGAGCTGCAGCACGGCGAGGGTCACCAGGGCGAGCAGGGCTCCGACGAGCACGAACTCGGCCGGAGCCGAGCCGCGGTCGTCGATGAGCCGCACGGCGGGCGCCCGAGGACGACGACGCCGCCGCTCGGCGAACGGATCGCGCATCCTCGCCTCAGAAACCGGTGACGCGCGCGATCGCGCTCTCGAAGATCGATCCGAGAGCCGGCCCAGCGAGCCCCCAGACCACGATGACGAGACCGGCGGTCATGAGCGTGATCAGCACCCAGCCCGGCACGTCTCCGCGCTCGTCGCGCAGCCGTTCCGGCGCCGCGGCGACGAGACGGTCGAGTCGGGAGCGGAGTGAGGCGGTGATCCGGCGCATGCGGCTATCGTGCGCCGATCGGCGCGAGGGCGTCGCGAGTTGTCCACAGGGTGACGCGAGACCCGCGACGACGCACCGGACCGATACGCCGAGCTGACACACCGGGTCACGAGATTGCGTGGAGCATTCTTCACGACTACACCTGGAGGCGGGGTCGAGATCAGGCGGCCCTCGACGGCCGCGCCGGACTCGAGCTCCGGCGCGGCCGTTCGCGTCTCTGACGTGCGCTGCGTGCCCGGCTGCAGGAACGCGTCGCGTGCCCGGGCGCTGGAATGCGGCGCGCTCGGGGCCGGTTGGCGTGGGCATGACGACGTTCGGAATCATCGGAGCAGGCAACATCGGCAGCCAGGTCGCCCGCGCGGTCATCGCGCAGGGCCACGAGGTCGTGATCGCGAACTCCCGCGGACCCGAGACCCTGGCGGCGCTGGTGTCCGAGCTCGGCCCCTCGGCGCGCGCCGCGACCGCGACCGAGGCCGCCGAGGCGGCGGAGGTCGCCGTGGTGACCGTGCCGCTCAAGGCGTACCGCGACATCCCCGTCGAGCCGCTGGCCGGCAAGATCGTGCTCGACACGAACAACTACTACTGGGAGCGCGACGGCCGCATCCCCGAGCTGGACCGCGGCGAGGCGACGACCTCGGGGCTGCTGCAGCAGCACCTGCCGGCCTCGACGGTCGCGAAGGCCTTCAACCACATCGGCGCCGCCGAGATCACGACGACCGGCTCGCCTGCCGGCACGCCCGGTCGGCGCGCACTCGCGACCGCGAGCGATTCGGACGAGGCGATCGCCGTGGTGACCGACCTCTACGACCAGCTCGGCTTCGACACGGTCAGCGTCGGCCCGCTCTCCGAGTCGTGGCGCGTCGAGCGCGACCGCCCGGCCTACGTGATCCGCCAGAACGCCGACCAGCTGCGCGCGAACCTCGCGGCGGCCCCGCGCACGATCTGAGGCGTCAGCGCGACCGAATCCAACCAGCGGCGACAAGGGCCAGGCCCAGAACGGATCCGCAGATCCCGATGAAGAGGAACGTCGCAGTGCTGGGAACGTCGAGCAGCACCGCTCCGGCGATCATCAACAGACCGCCGGCGATGCAGAGCAGACCAGCCGACAGGAGTCGGTTGCTTCGGAGTCGATCCACCAGCTGAGTATCCCTCCAGAGAGGCGGACTCAGAACCCGAGCTGCAGCACGAGGATGCCGAGTCCAGCCCGTGTGGCCTGTATTTCTGAGCCTGAAGTGACTCGGGCCCGGTAGCAACTTGACCTGTCCCGGGTTCTGTGGAGTGTTGTGGTGTGATCATGCCGCGGTTGCGGCGGGGTTGTGAAGGGTT
>NZ_VHQH01000034.1 GCF_006517535.1 Schumannella sp. 10F1B-5-1 | reverse complement strand
GACATAGTGCACGCTGTTGAGTTCTCAAGGATCGGACGCACCGGCGCCTTGTCTCTCTCGAGTCCGGCTCCGAGCAACTGCTCCAACCACCCCGCTCGGGTGGGCAGACCGTTCAGCGGAGAACTCCGCGAAACGCTGCGCGCCACAGAAGTGGCGACTCGTTCGAGTGGGGATCTTCATCCGGCGGACCGGGTGAAGCGTGTCGCTCTTGAGGGCTGGATGCGGGCGGCTGAGCCGCTCTTCGCTGTCCGCGCCTTTGGGCTGACGAGGGATTACTTTACGTGTGCCCCCGGGTCGGCGCGAATCACGCGCGCATCCCGGGCGTGTCGCCCGGTTTTCCGGGGGTCCGCGCTCAGAGCAACGCGCGGAACCGCTCGATGCGGGCCAGCGTCGACTCCTTGCCGAGGATCTCCATCGACTCGAACAGCGGCGGGCTGATGCGCCGACCGCTCACCGCGGTGCGCAGCGGACCGAACGCGACGCGCGGCTTGAGGCCGGCGCCGTCGATCAGGGCGAGGCGCAGCGCCTCCTCGATCTCGACCCGGCCGAACGAGGTCAGCTGCTCGAGCGCCGCCGTCGACGCCTCGAGCACGAGCTTCGCCTCATCGGCGTTCTTGGGCAGCGCGTCATCCGCGATCGTCAGCTCGGCATCCGGGGTGAACAGGAACGCGAGCATCTCGCGGGCCTCCCCCAGCACGATGATGCGCTCTTGGATCAGGGGCGCCGCCTCGCGCAAAATCGCCTGCTGCGCCGGCGTCGGCGGATTCTCGACGTAGCCGGCGAGATAGGGCACGATGCGCGCCTCGAAGTCGTCGGGATCGAGCATCCGGATGTGGTCGCCGTTGATCGCGTCGGCCTTCTTCTGATCGAAGCGCGCCGGATTCGGGTTCACATCCCGGATGTCGAAGGCCTCGATGAACTCGGCCGTCGTGAACACGTCCCGATCGGCCGCGATCGACCACCCGAGCAGCGCCAGGTAGTTCAGCAGCCCCTCAGGCACGAATCCGCGGTCGCGATGGTGGAACAGGTTCGACTCGGGGTCGCGCTTCGAGAGCTTCTTCGACCCCTCGCCGTAGACGAGCGGCATGTGCGCGAATCGCGGGATGGCGTCGGTCACCCCGATGTCGATCAGCGCGAGATAGAGCGCGATCTGGCGCGGTGTCGACGACATGATGTCCTCACCGCGGAACACGTGCGTGACGCCCATGAGCGCGTCGTCGACCGGGTTGACGAGCGTGTAGAGCGGCGCCCCGTTCGGCCGCACCACGACGAAGTCGGTGAAGCTGCCGGCGGGGAAGGTCACGTCGCCGCGGATCAGGTCCTCGTACGACAGGTCGGTGTCGGGCACCCGCAGGCGCAGGCTCGGCTGCCGCCCCTCGGCCCGGAACGCGGCGCGCTGCTCGTCGGTGAGGTCGCGCTCGTGGTTGTCATAGCCCTGCCGGGGATCGCGGCCGGCGGCGCGGTTGCGCGCCTCCATCTCGTCGGGGGTGACGTAGCTCTCGTAGACCCGGCCGGCATCCTTCAGGCGCTGGATGACGTCCTGGTAGATCTCGCCGCGCTGCGACTGCCGGTACGGGCCGTTCGGACCGCCCTTCTCGACGCCCTCATCCCAGTCGAGGCCGAGCCAGGTGAGCGCCTCGACCAGCTGCTGGTAGCTCTCCTCGCTGTCGCGGGCGGCATCCGTGTCCTCGACGCGGAAGACGAGCTTGCCGCCCGTGTGGCGCGCGTAGGCCCAGTTGAACAGGGCCGTGCGGACCATGCCCACGTGGGGCGTGCCCGTGGGCGAGGGACAGAACCGGACCTTGACGTCGGATCCGGAGGCGGTGGTGAAAGGCAGCGCGGACATCGGCTCCAGGGTAGTGCGGGGCGGGGATGCGCGGGCGCGGGCGCGATCTGGTGCGAGCGAAGCGCTGACGGCGTGGCCGCCGCACCGCCGCACTGCCGCTTGCGCGTCGTCAGGCGGGGATGCGGAGCGCGGCGCGGGCGGAGAGAGCGCGCCAGGCGAGCAGCGCCGAGGCGACCGCCACGAGGAGCACGGCGGCCAGGGCGAGGCCGGGGTAGCCGAGCAGCGCGAGCACCGGGCCGGCGAGAGCTCCGCCCACGGCGCCCGCCGAGCTCATGACCAGGTCGGCGCGGCCCTGCGTGCGGGTGCGCCGCTCGGCGCTCGTGGCGGCCACGATCATGGCCGAGCCGGCGACCGTCGAGGCGCTCCAGCCGAGCCCGAGCAGGATCAGCGCCGCGACGACGAAGCCCTCGCTCTCGCTGCCGAGCGCGGCGAGCACCAGCGCGAGCAGCAGCATCCCCTGGCCGAAGCCGATCACGACGGGGCGGCCGAGCCGATCGGCGAGCACGCCCCAGAGCGGCGACAGTGCGTACATGCCGGCGACGTGCAGGCTGATCGTGAGACCCACGATCTCGAGCGTCGCGCCGCTGTGCGTCAGGTGCACCGGCGTCATCGCCATGACCGAAGCCATCGTGGCGTGGCTGAGGCCGAGGATCGCGATGCCGATGCGCGCCGTGCGCGGGTCGTCGACGTCGAGCAGGCGCGGGGCGGAGGCGGGAGCCGCGGACGAGACGCCGGACGAGCCGCGGGATGCCGAGCCGGCTCCGACGGCGGCCTCTGCGGCGGTTCGGCGGGCGTCCTCCGCCTCGGCGAGCGCGATGTCGCGGGCGAGCCGCAGGGGATCCGGACGGAGCCCGACCGCACAGACGATCGCTGCCACCGCCTGCGCCGCGATCGTCAGCAGGAACGGCCCCGCGAGCTCGGGCAGCCCGATCGCGAGCCCGAGCCGGTTGCCCGACGAGATCAGGTTCGGGCCGATCACGGCGCCGACGGTCGTCGCCCAGACCACGATCGACAGGTCGCGGCCGCGCGTCGACGGCTGCGACAGATCCGTCGCGGCGAAGCGGGACTGCAGGTTCACGGCCGTGCCGACCCCGATGCACACGAAGGCGACGAGCAGCAGGGGGAACAGCATCCACACCGCCGCCAGGATGCCGAGCACGCCGCCCAGCGCCGCCGTCAGCGCCCCGGTCGCGAGGGCCGGCGCCCGCCCCGCGCGCTGCGCGAGGGCGGCGAGCGGGATCGCCGCCAGCGCCGAGCCGACGGTCGAGCCGGTCGTCGCCGAGCCGGACCACGCCTCGGATCCCGAGACGAGCGTCGCCAGGAGGGCTCCGGCCGACAGCGTCGAGCCCATGCCGAGGCCGGCGAGCACCTGACCTGCGACCAGCACCCCGCGGGTGCGCCGGTGCACGGCGAGCGCGTCGATCGAGGCGAGGGCGGTCATCCCGACCCCGGGGTCAGCGCGGGTCGCGGAACAGGGCGGGGTTCGAGAGGCGGCCGAGGCCCTCGATGTCGATGTCGACCGTCTGGCCGTGCTCGAAGCTGCCGAGCCCGTCGGGGGTGCCCGTGACGATCACGTCGCCGGGCAGCAGGGTCCAGACGTCGGTGATGAACTCGATCAGCTCGGGCAGCTTGTGCAGCATCTCGCTCGTGCGACCGGTGCGGCGCACCTCGCCGTCGACGTAGGTCGTGATCTGCAGGTCGCTCGGGTCGATCTCGGTGTCGATCCACGGGCCGAGCGGGCAGAAGGTGTCGTAGCCCTTCGCCCGAGCCCACTGGCCGTCGGCGAACATCTGATCGCGGGCCGAGACGTCGTTGGCGATCGTGTAGCCGAAGACGATCGACTCCCAGTCTTTCGCCTTCACCTGCTTGCCGACGCCGCCGATCACGACCGCGAGCTCGCCCTCGTGCACGATGCGGCCCTCGACCGGCGGGATGCGGATCGGGTCGCCGGGGCCGACCACCGCGGTGTTCGGCTTGAGGAAGATCAGCGGGTCGCCGTCGGTGTCCCAGTCCATCGACTTGGCGTGGGCGCCGTAGTTCATGCCGACGCAGACGACCTTCGAGCGCGGGATGACCGGCGCCAACAGTCGCGCATCCGCGAGGGGGACGCGCTCTCCCGTCGTCTCGTAGCCCGCGAACATCGGGTCGGCCTTGAGGACGACGATGTCCTCGTCGTCGATGACTCCGAAACGCGGGTCGGCGTCCTGGGTGCTGAAGCGCGCGACTCTCACCCGACGATCCTATCGGCGCTCGGGGCGCGGTCCGGGTCGGGATGCGCGACCACTACGACCGGAACGCGGGTCGCCGTGCGGTCGGCGGGCTGTGTCGCCGGAATCACCCGAAGCGGCCGCCCACGTAGTCGGCGGTGCGGGTGTCCTCCGACGGGGCCGCGTCGCCGGCATCACCCGAATCGACCGCCCACGTAGTCGGCGGTGCGCGTGTCCTGCGGGTCGCCGAACATCGCATCCGTCGGACCGTGCTCGACGATGCCGCCCGGCTTGCCGGCGCCGGCGAGGAAGAAGGCGCACTGGCTCGAGACGCGCTGCGCCTGCTGCATGTTGTGGGTGACGATGACGATCGTGACCTCGCTCGCGAGCTCGAGCATGGTCTCCTCGATCACGCGCGTCGAGGTCGGGTCGAGCGCCGAGCACGGCTCGTCCATGAGCAGCACGCGCGGCTGCACGGCGAGCGAGCGGGCGATGCAGAGACGCTGCTGCTGACCGCCGGAGAGCCCGCCGCCGGGGGCGCGCAGACGGTCGCGCACCTCGTTCCAGAGTCCCGCCTTCTGCAGCGAGGTCTCGACCAGGTGGTCTTTGCGGGCGCGGTCGGCGCGCACGCCCGTCAGCTTGAGGCCGGCGATCACGTTGTCGTAGATCGACATCGCCGGGAACGGGTTCGGCTTCTGGAACACCATCCCGATCGCCTTGCGCGCGTCGGTGAGGCGCTTCTCGGGGTCGTAGATGTCGTCGCCGTCGAGCAGCACCTCGCCGGCGAGGCTCGCCGAGGGCACCAGCTCGTGCATGCGGTTGAGGATGCGCAGGAACGTCGACTTGCCGCATCCCGACGGGCCGATCAGCGAGGTGATCTGACCGGCCGGCATTGTGAGCGAGACGCGGTCGAGCACCTGGTGGTCGCCGAACCACGCCGTGATCGAGCGGGCCTCGAGCGTCGCGAGCGGGGCGGCGGATGCGGAGGGGAACGGCATCAGACCCGGCTCGGCCGGCGGCATCAGGGTCGCGGTCGAGACGGGTGCCGTGGCCGAGACGGACTGCGCGGCCGAGACGGGCTGCGGCGCCGCGGACGGGGTCGCCGGCATCACCTGGGTGAGCGGATCGCTGTGGGTCATCGAGGGTCTCCGGATGCGGTTCGAGGTCAGAGCAGGTTGGGCAGCAGCGGCACGATCTGCTCGGCCGTGAGCAGCACCGCGAGGCCGACGACGGGGGCGCCGACGAGCCAGGTCTTGCGGGTTCCGACCCGGCGGCGCGCCCACGCGGCAGCGAGGTGCGCGACGAGCAGGAACTGCAGCGCGAAGATCAGCGCCCACACCTGACGGGTGTCGGTGGCGAGCGCACGCTCCTCGGGCGGGAGGCTCGTGTAGGTGGTCTGCCGGGCACCGCCGTCGAGCACATCGCTGACGAGCCGCGCATCCACGTAGACGACGCCGGTCGGGGCGAACGCCGGTCCGCGCGCGCTCTGGAGCACGAGGCGGCTGCCGCCCTTCGCCAGGGCGGGCGGCGTGGGGTCGCCGGCGTAGCGCACGCCGATCACCTCGAAGGTGCTGCGGCCCTGACCGGTGCGCACGGTGAAGCGGTCGCCGGGAGCGAGCTCCTGGATGTGCGAGAAGGGTCCCCCGTAGGCGGCCGCGCGGCCGAGCAGCACGCTCACGCCCGGCTGGCCGGGCAGCGGGGTGTCGCGCCGGTGGCCGGGTCCGCCCTTGAGGGCGTTGGCGTCGGTGCCCTCGACGAGCACCTCATCCACCCCGATCTGCGGGATGCTGAGGAGGCCCACCGGCGACGTCGAGCGCAGCAGCTTGCCGGTGTAGTCGGCTTCGCTGACGGGCGCCGTTCCCGCGGCGAGCTGGGCGCGGTAGGCATCGCGCAGGCGCTGCTGCGTCTCGATGTGCTGCAGCTGCGAGATCACGACCACGTTCGCCAGGAACGCGAAGACGAGCAGCACGGCGACGATGATCGCGCTGCGGCTGAGCGCCTGCGCGGGTGTCAGCGGGGCGAGCTGCACGGGCGGCTTCGGCGCGCGGCGCGGCGGCTTCGGCGGGCGGGGCGCGCGGCCGCCGAGTCCCCGCGGCGGAGCGGGCGGCGCCGGCGGCAGGGAAGAGGCGCCGGTCGCGTCGGGCGCGACCGGCGACGCCGGGTTCTCGGGGGCGGCGGGCGGCGGCGCCTCGAGCACGCTCACGCGAACGCCTCGACGGCACGCGGGCGGCGCACCAGCCGCGAGAGCGGGTAGCCGACGCCGGCCACCACGACGATGCCGACCAGGATCAGCCACGGTGCAACGACCAGCGTCTGCTCGCGCACGAGCTTCGACAGCTCGATGCCGCCGGCGGACTTCGGCGGCGTGACCTCGAGGTGAGCCGTCACGACGGTCCACTGGGCGACGCCCTCGACGGGGATGCGCACCTCGCGGTCGCCCCGCGCCGGCACGACGACCTCGCGCTCGACCGGGCCGCCGATGCGGTTGCCGAAGGGGCCGGTCATCCACGCCCGCACCGTGACCGGCATGGATGCGGCGGTGCCGTTGTGCACGGTGACGCTCGTCGACAGGGTTCCCGCCGACGGGTTCGGCGACCAGCCGTAGCCGAGCCGGATACCGCCGAGCGAGAAGGCCGCGTCGGCCTCCTTCGTCTTCGTGTCGGTCGCGCCGGTCGACCCCGCCGGGCTCGCGGCCGTGTCGACCGCGTCGCTCGCACCGGACGAGCCGAAGCCCGAAGACCCGGACCCGAAGCCCGAACCGGAGTCGCCGGCCGAACCGAAGCCGAGCCCGTCTCCCGAGCCGGAGCCGTCGCCCGAGCCGGAGCCCGGAGACGTCGTGCCGTCGTCCGTGACGGTCACCGAGATCGGGTAGTCGCCGCCGCCGTTCAGGTCGTCGTCGGCGGCTGACGCGGCTGCGGCCGGCGCGGCCAGGGCGAGCGCCAGCACCGCGGAGGCGGCGAGGACGGCGCGGGTGCGCATCCACGTCATCGATCTGCTCCGACCTTCTCGGCGTTCGCGGCCGAGTCGGCGCGCGCCTGCTCGGCGACGTAGTCCATCCACGCGGCCGCCCGACGGGCGTCGGCGCGAGCACGCAGACGGGTGATCGCGACGACGGCGCCGACGATCGCGAGCACACCGAGCAGCAGCCACGGCACCGCCGCGACCGGCGCGCTGCGCTCGGTCGTGACCAGCGACGGCGGCTGGATCGCGTCGGGCGAGATGAGCGGCGCCAGCTTGATGGTCGGCTCGAGGTAGCCGAGGGCGGGGACGCCGTGCAGCGTGACGCTGAGCTTGCGCACGTTGCCGGGCAGCAGCTCGGGGAACTCGGGGCGGGCCTCGGGCGCGGCGAGTCCGACGCCGAACCAGGTGCGCACGCTCACGACGGCCAGACCGCTGAGGGCCACGTTGCCGGTGTTCTTGACCGTGAGATCGACATCCAGGGTCCCGTCGAGCGGGTTCCAGCTGTAGGCGTAGTCGGCCTTCATCGAGCTGACCGTCAGGGCGGCCTGGATGTCGCCGGGCACGCGGACGTACAGCCGGGTCGCGACACGGCGGTCGACCAGCACCTGCCCGTCGGGGCTCACGGCCGAGACGACGATGCCGCCCGCGTGGTCGCCCGGCGAGGCGTCGGCCGGGAGCTGCACGTCGAAGGCGACGGCGCGGCTCTGCCCGGCGGCGAGGTCGAACACGGCGCGCGGCTGGCCGCCGAACGTGACCCAGGCGCCGACGTCGGTCGGCTGGTCGTCGGTGGGCAGCAGACCCCAGGAGCCGTCGTCGGTGTTGAAGGCGTCGGTGCCGATGACCGTGAAGGTCTGCGCGGTCGTGCCGGTGTTCTTCACGAGCATCTCGTCGGCGAGGTGCTGGCCCGGTCCGACCTGGTAGGTGAAGCGGGTGCGGCCATCGGCGACGCCGCCCTGCGACGGGGCCCCGGAGAAGCCGATCGTGTCGTCCGCGTGGGCGGAGACGGCCGGCGCGACGCTGAGCAGCGTGGCGGCGGCGACGAGCGCGAGAGCCGCGGCGGCGAGGCGCGCGGCCGGGTTCGCGGCGGAGATCCAGGTGGGCACAGTGTATGAAGCCATCGGTCGTTGGCCGCCGCGCATCCGTCAGGTGAACGAGCGCTTAAGCGGGGCCGGGCGGGTTCGGGGGCCGAGCGGCGGGGGTCGGCGGAGGTGGAGCTGTCAGGATGCGCGGGGCTGCGCATCCACGGAGATGACCCCGGGCGGGCGTCGGATCGCGACGACGCCCGCCCGGGGCCGGGTGACCTCTTACTTGCTGACGAGAGTCAGCGTGAGCTTCGAGGTGTAGGTGCCCGCCTTCGTGCCGGTGGGGGCCACGAAGAGCAGGTCGGCGTCGATCACGGTGTCACCCGACTGCCCGGCGAGAGCCGAGGCGAACTGGCCGTCGCCGACCGTGCCCACGACGTTGCCGGCACCGACCGAGCCGAGGCCCGACACGATGCGCGGCTTCACGCCGAGCTGCTTGGCGGCGAGGGTGCCGCCGGCGCCGTCGGTGAAGTCCGCGACCGACGACGTCAGGTTCCAGCCCGGCTGCGAGACGACGCGGCCGTCCTTGACCGTGATCTGGCCGAGGGTTCCGGTCGACGTCGACATGCCGTTGACGAGTTTCGCCGCCCCCAGGGTGGCCTTGGCACCGGCCGGCACCGACAGCTCGAGCGTGGTGTCGACCGAGCCGGTCACCGGAGCCGAGACGTCGACCGAGCCGGTTCCGCCGCCCGTGCCGGGAGTGCTCGGGGTGGTCGTGTCGGTGGGCTCGTCGTAGGTCCAGTTGCCCCCGGCCTTGATGTCGACGTAGGTGAACGCGACGCCGTCGTTCGACACCGTCAGCGCGTTGTTCTTGAGGAACGCGAGGCCGAGGCTGAACTGCCCGCCGGTCGACTTGACGCCGAGCGGGTTGCCGTCGAGGAACTTGTCGAACGACACGTTGGGCAGCCAGACGTTCTTCGTTCCGGGCGAGAAGAGCACGACCGACGAGGCGGCCCACGCCGCGGGGACGCGCTCCTGGCCGCGAGGGGCGAGGAACACGGCCGCGCTGGTCGAGTCGTCGGTGCCGGTGAAGCGGACGTTGTAGTCCGTGCCGCTGGGCGAGGCGATGACGCCGCTCTCCCAGGTCATCTGCGATCCCGCCGGGTAGTGCGACAGGTCGTTGGCCGACAGGAGGTAGAACGGCGAGGTGGAGCCGCTCGGCGTGGCCGCGACGGCGGGAGCTGCGGCGACCGCGGAGGCCACCAGCACGAGACCGGCGGCGCCGATCGCGGCGGCCTTGGCCGCCAAAGAGCTGATCTTCATGATGTTCGGATCTCCGGAATCAGATGTTGGGGTAAGCCGGCGAGGGGACGGTGGTCGACGGAGCCTGGAAGCCGAACTTCTGCTTCACGGCGCCAGACGACGTCGGCAGGCTGCTGAAGTTCGCCAGGCCGGTCGTGTTGCTCGGGTCGAGCAGGTTGGCCAACACGGCGTCGTACTTCGCGTTGCCCGAGGTGACGCGAGCGCGCTCGACGACGAGGTACGTGTCACGGCCGAAGGTCGTGTTCGAGTAGTAGGCGCTGCTCGGCGCGAGGCTCGGCGCCGTTCCCGTGAACGCCGGGGTCGGCGTGGTCGTGTAGGCGCTGCCGAAGTTCACGCCGGCGGCCGTCGTGGTGTCGAGGGGCGTGACGCCGTTGGCCTGCGCGATCCAGCTGGCGGCCGAGAACGGGATGATGTCGCCGACGGCGAGCACCGACGCGTCGTTCTCCGCCGTCTTGTTGTCGGTGTCCGACGGCGAGGCGACGCCGATCGCGCCGAGGAAGAACGAGCGCGTTCCCGAGCCGTTCTGGGGAAGGCGCGGGTTGATCGCGACGCCGTCGACCGACTTCAGGGTGCCGTTGAAGATCTGGGTGAGCTGGTCCTTGGAGAGACTGGCCCATGCGGCCGTGCCGCCGCGGTAGGCGTAGCCGACCGCATCCCGGGCGAACGGGACGTAGAGCAGCTTGCCGCTCGACGAGGCGTTGGAGCCGGGACCGCTCGACGAGCGGGCGATGTCGACCTGACCACCGAGGTTGCGCTCGGGGAGGGCGGCGCTCGGCGTCCACTTGGCGCTGTTGACCGAGGCGATCAGGGCATTCACGCCCTGGCCGGAACCCGAGGGGCGCCCGAAGTAGGTGCCACCGGGCTTGGTCTGGATCATGCTCGTGCCGAAGGCGTCGAACGAGCCGAGGGTCTTGTTGGCCGCCGTGACGCGGACGGTGGCGCCGGTCACGTTCGTGCCGTTGATGAGCGCGTTGGCGGAATCCTGCAGCGTGTCGGAACCGACCAGCACGTAGCTGTTCGACACCGGCTCCGCGAAGGCGGGGGCGACGAGCGCGGAGCCGGCGACGGCGACCGCGGCGACCGCGGCAGCGGCCGCGATCTTCTTGATCTTCAAGGGAGTGCTGTCCTTTGTCTCAGGGTGGGTTCCGCGCGCGTCCCAGTCGGTCGTCCGCGGCTTGGTGCGAGGCTCCGGATCCCAGTCCGGTGCAGCGTGCCCCGCCAAGATCAGGGGGTCAGAGGCGTCTCCGGAGCCGGGAGATGGCGGGCACCGCGAGCGCCCCGAGCAGACCCGCGAGCAGGCTGAGCGGCATCACTGCCTGCACCCCATCGACGTCGGGGTCGGCGGGCGTCTTCGACGCGGAGAGGGCGGCGGCGAGCTCCCCCGAGGCGGCGGGGTCGTCGGAGACGGAAGCGGCGAGCTGGTCGTCGCCGAATCCCCCACCCGAGCTGCCGGAGATGCTGTCGGAACCGCCGGCGCTCTCGCCGGTCACGGGATCCGTCGGCACCAGCCCACCTGCCTGGATGCGGTCTGCGGCGGCGAGCGCCTGAGCTCGCCATCCGGCCGGGAGCGGAGCGTAGCCATCCGGAAGCGAGCCCGGATCGACGCCCGGCGTCTGGGCGGCGTCGGAGGCCGCATATCGGATGAAGACGGCATAGCTCGCGCGCAGCGTCGCGTCGTCCATCGCCGGGTTGACCGCGGCGTAGACGGGCATCGTCAGCGGATACGCCGTCGTGGCCGACTGCGCCTGGGGCGAGGCCGGGTCGAACCCGTAGACCTGGGTGCTGCCCGACGACGTCGTCATCGCGGCGGCAGCGGCCTGGAATCCGGTGGTCGTGGGCGCGACGAACTGACCCGCGGGGTTGCGCAGCGATGCCGTGACGGTGAGGTACTTGGCTGCCGACGATGCGTCGGTGACTCCGATCACGTGCTGCGAGCCGGGCAGATCGCGCACCGCCTTGTCGTATCCGGCCGGGGTGGCGAACGGGTTCCAGCCGCCCAGCACCTGCCCGTCGCCGCGGAGGGTCTTGTAGGCCGACGAGTCGAGATCGTTCGTGTACGGCCGCCACGTGACGGAGTTCACAGTCGCCTTGGGTCCGAGCTCGGAGACCACCTCGAAGGGGTCCGCTTTGGGGAAGCCGTCGGTCGGATAGGTCTGCGCGTAGCTCTGGCCCTCGTCGCTCTTCGGCGCGACCGTCGGGTCGGAGCTCGACCACTTGTTCACGGTCATGCCCCACGGGTCCTTCGCGCCGGCGAGGAACGCGCGAGCATCGGCGTCGGCCATCACGTACGACCAGAGAGCCGAGGCGGCGTCGGAGCGCCCCTGCGGTACGAGCGCGTCGGCGACGGCGGGTCCGACGATCGCCTGGTACTTCCACTCGGGGTCGTTGATCGCCAGGAAGTCGGGGTCGTAGAGCAGATTCCGGGGATTGCCGCCGAGGTGCGTGCGATCCGCGTTGGCGGGGAGGGCGTCAAGGTACGACGAGGTCAGCAGCTTGGCGACGAGGCGAGGCGTGAGGTTCATCGACTCGAACGGCAATCCCGCCCGCGCCAGCACATCCCGTGGCACGGTGCCGTCGAGGCTGGGGCGCCGGTCGATCGCGAACGACACCGCCACGCCGGTCAGCGCGACCGGAGCGTAACTGAGCTGGTCGTCGACATCGCCCTGGAGGGGTCGAGAGGTGAGCGCCATCGGGCCGACGTTCGTGCTGTTGGCGATCGCCGCCGCGTCCGATTCCGTTCCGGTCAGCACCGTGTAGGCGTCGCCGCCGGCGGATCCGCACAGCACCGGCTGCCAGGACGCGATGGCTCCTGCGGCGAGCTCGCTGCCCTGGAGCTGACGCTCTGCCGCGCCGATCGCGCACACGTCGCCCACCGGCCGGAAGTCGAGCTTCACGGCGAGGCGATGCTTCCACTGCGACCAGAACAGCCCCGACTGGTCGACCTGGCGGCTGCCGTCGTCGGCCTGCCCCCGCGGGATCGCGACGAGCCAGCAGGAACGACCGATGCGAGAGCCGTCGGACTGGAGCTCGGCGTCGCCGCAGCCGAGTCCCGGGGCCTGCACCTTGGTCTGCACCTCGAATTTGACCGCGCCCGTGCCATCGTCGCCGGAGCCGGCCCACGAGACCTCGTTGGTCGTGTACTTGGTGAAGAACTGGTTCGAATTCGGGTCGACGGCGTCGGTGCGCACGCCGTCGACGATGTTCGTCGACACCGTGCCGTCGACGGCGCGGAACGGAATCGACGTGTAGTCGCCGAGCGGCGGCTCGGCGATCGTGTAGGCCGAATCCTGCGGTGCCGCCGAGCCGGAGGCGTGATAGTGATCGCGTGTCGTGCCGGCGCTGTTGAACCCGCCGTACTGGCAGGTGGTCCGGTCGGGCTGGGCCGGCTCCCCGGCCGGAACCGAGGGGTCGTCTCCCCAGCACTGGGCGAACTGCAGGAAGTCGCTGCCGCCGTTCTGCTGGCTCGGCTGGATCGACTTCCTGCCGCCGGTCCACGACAGCACGATCGCCTGCGACACGAGGCCCTTCGTCTGCGAGACCGTCAGCTTCAGATCGGGGAACGGCGCGTTCGCCGCGTCCGCATCCTGGTCGCGGGCGCTCACCGTCACCGAGGAGCCGTCGTCGGCCTTCGCCGTCGTCGCCGGGGCCGTCACGACCAGGCCCACGCCGAAGGCGAGGCCGGCGCTGAGCAGGCCGGCGAGCAGCGATGCGCCGTAGCGGCGCGCGCGCAGCGGCGACGAGGGCGAAGCGGACAAGGGGTGCTCCAGGCGGGTTTCGGGAGGATTCACGATGAATCCGATGAGAGGTTCTTGGCGGCCCGTGTCATCGAGGTGAACGGACGGGGAAGGCGCACACGCCGTCGCGGTACCTGGCGGTGCTCCCGCGCGTCAGCCGGCGCGTCAGCTGCGGGTCAGCACGCGCGTCAGCCGCGCGTCAGCTGTCGGGCCGGCGGTCGGAGGCGCGCATCCGTCGCGACAGCAGGGGCGGGAGCACGATCGCGCCGACGAGCAGCAGCAGCGCCGCGACCATGGCGAACTGCCCCGGGCCGAATCCGCTGTCGGGCAGGTCGAAGGGCTTCGACACGGCGCCGCCGGCGGTCGTGCTGCTGACCAGCTGGCCGTTCTCGTCGTAGACCGGGTCGCCGGTGGTGCCGCCGGCATCCCCGGTGGTCGCGCCCGTGCTCGACCCGCCGCCCGATCCCGAGCTCGAACCGCCCGACGCCGAGCCGCCCGAGCCCGATCCGCTCACGGCGGTGTCGGTCTTGGCGCCGGCCGTGCCGGTCGTGCACTGATTCGGGCCCTTCTGGTCGCACGCGGCGGGCTGCGGGGCGGTCTGCGCGAGCACGTTGTCGCTCTCGCTCTGGCCTGGTTTGAAGGTCGGGTTGTTGCACTTGTTCACGTCGACGTTCGCGCTCGAGGCGCCCGGGATGCGCGCGATCTGCGCGAACCCGGCCTTCACCAGGTTCATCGGCAGCGGGGAGTAGCCGAGCGCCGAGGCCTGCTGCTGCCCCTCGCAGAGCATGTAGCTCGCGAAGGTGCCGAGCGTGTTGCCCTTCGCCTCGGTGAAGATGCCGCGCACCTTGGTCGGCACGATCATGTAGCTGTAGCTCGACAGCGGGTAGTTGCGCTTGTCGGTGTTCGCGTAGACGCCGTCGAGGTTCTGCGTGAGGTCGCCGTTGATGCGCGCCTGCATGAGCGCGACGGCGACGGATGCGGCGGTCGGCTCGACGTAATAGCCGGACGCGTTCAGCACCTTCGCGACCGGGAAGCCCGACTTCATCGCGTAGCTGTACTCGACGTAGGTGATCGCCCCCTCGCCGTAGCCCTGGCTGACGTAGCCTGCGACACCGAGGGAGCCGTTCTGCGCCTTCATCGAGCCCTTGACCGGGTACTGCGAGGTCAGTCCGCTGCGCCCCGAGTAGGCGCTCCAGATCGACGGGTACATCTTCGACATCCACAGCGTGAACTGCGCCGTCGAGCCGGAGCCGTCGGATCGCACGACCGGCGTGATCGCCTTGTTCGGCATCGCGAGACCGGGGTTGTCGGCCTGGATCGCGGCGTCGTTCCAGTTCGTGATCTGGTTCGTGAAGATCTTCGTGATCACGTCGCCCGACAGGCGGAGGTTGGTGACGCGCTTGCCGCCGATCTTGAGGTTGTACATGAACGAGGTGCCGCCGGCGACGATCGGCATGTAGGCGAAGCTGCCGGCCTCGGGGTTCTCGGGCTGGGCGCCGGGCACGTCGGGCGTCGACTGGAACGGGATCTCGCTGACCGCGTAGTCGACCGTGCCGTTGATGAAGTCGGTGCGGCCGGCCGACGAGCCGGTGCCCGAGTAGTTGACCTGCATGCCGTAGTTGGTGGCGACGTTGCGGCGCCACTGGTCGAGCGCGTTCTGCGACCAGGTCGAGCCGCTGCCCGAGATGGCGACGTAGCTGGCGGCGCTCGCGGGCGACGCCGGTCCGGCGCCGACGACGGCGAGCGCGGCGAGCGCCGTCGTCGTGATCGCGGCCGCGATGAGGCGGCGGCCGGTGGTGCGGATCATCGCGGGGTCTCCTCGGAGGCGGGGGCGGCAGGGGCGTCGGGCGCGGATGCGCCGGCCGGGTCTGCGGTGTCGGTTTCGGTGTCGGTGTCGGTCGTGTCGTCGACGACCGGCGCGAGCGGCAGCGGGTCGAAGTCGAGCGCCGACGGCGGCGCGCCGAGCAGAGCGGGCGGCGCGGCGGCGAAGGCCGCGGCCGCGGTCATCCGCTCGAGGTCCTCGCGCGACCGCTGCGCCGCGCGGCGACGCTCGCCCGGCGACTGGATGCCCGGCGGACGACCGCCGATCACCCGGGCGATCACGAACAGCAGCAGCACGAGCAGCACGAGCGCCGCCGCCGTGCCGAAGCCGCGCGCGATCATGTTCGGCTCGGGCGACTTGACGAAGTCGAAGACCTGCAGCGGCAACGAGATCATCGGTCCGCTGAAGGGGTTGAGGTTCATCACGGCCGTGACGCCCGAGGTGAGCAGCACGGGCGAGGTCTCGCCGACGCCGCGGGCGGTGCCGAGGATCACCGCGGTGACGAGACCCGAGCGCGCGGTCGGCAGCACGACGTGCCACACCGTCTTCCAGCGGTTCGCGCCGAGGGCGTAGGAGGCCTCGCGCAGGTTGCCGGCCACCAGGCGCAGCACGACATCCGAGGCGCGGATGACGATCGGCAGCATCATGACCGTGATCGCCATCGCCGCGGCGAAGCCCGAGCGCTGGTGGGTGATGAGCTGCACGATCGCGGCGTAGACGAAGAGGCCGGCGACGATCGAGGGCAGCGCCGTCATCGCATCCGAGATCGTGCGCACGAAGCGGGCGAAGCGCCCGCCGACCTCGTTGAGGAACACGGCCGTGAGGATGCCGAGGGGCACCGTGATCACGAGCGCGATCGAGATCTGGATGAGCGTGCCCAGGATCGCGTGCAGGATGCCGCCCTCGGTGAGCGGGTCGAGCGGCCCCGCGAACTCCATCGTCTGGGTGAGGAAGTTGAGGTGCGGCAGAGCCTTGGATCCGCGGATGAGCGCGAAGGCCACGACGAAGACCAGGGCGCTGAAGAGCGCGACCCCGGCGCTGATCATCAGCACCGTCATGATCTTGTCGGCCACGGCGCGGCGGTCGCTGCCGATCGAGACGAGCAGCGCGTAGAAGCCGAGGAACACCAGGTACGCGATCACGACCGCGCCGACCGCGCCGGTGAGCGGGCTGAACCAGCCGTAGAGCAGCGCGGTGAAGCAGATCGCGGCGGCCGCGGCGCCGATCGCGTCGAACCTCGCCGAGAGCGTCGAGCGGCGCAGGCCGCGCCGCGGCGCCTGCGGCACGCCGTCGAGGTCGGGCATCACCGTGCGCGGGGCGACGCGACGGCGGCGCAGCGGAGTGTCGTCGAGGTCGACCTCGTCGCGGTGCTCGTCGACGAGACGGGCGGCGGTGCGCTCGGCGACCGGAGCCTGCTGGAGGGTCATCGCGGGCTCAGTTCGTCTGGGCGCCGGAACGCGATCGGGCCACGATCGACGAGGCGCCGAAGTTGATGACCAGGGTGATCAGGAACAGGGCGAGGCCCGCGGCCATGAGCGCCGAGAGCCCGAACTGGCTCGCCTCGCCATAGCGCAGGGCGATGAGCGCCGACACCGAGTTCGACCCGGTCTTGAGCACCTGCCAGTTGATCGTGAACAGCGGCGAGATGATCATGTAGACCGCGATCGTCTCGCCGAGGGCGCGGCCGAGGCCGAGCATGGTCGCGCCGATGATGCCGCCGCGGCCGAAGGGCAGCACGACCGTGCGGATCATCCCCCAGCGCGTCGAGCCGAGCGCGAGCGCCCCCTCGCGCTCCCCCACGGGCGCCTGCGAGAAGGCCTCGCGCATGACCGAGGTCTGCGTCGGCACGACCATGAGGCCGACGACGATGCCGGCGATGAACGCCGACGACGTGAACGCGCTCGCGTCGGTCAGCACGTGGCCCTGCGCATCCGTGACCCGGAAGATCGGGATCCAGCCGAAGTAGGTCGAGATCCAGCGCGAGACCGGGATGACGTTCTCCTGCAGGAAGAACACGCCCCACAGGCCGAACACCACGCTGGGCACGGCCGCCATCAGGTCGACCATGGTGACCAGCAGGCTGCGCAGGCGTCCGCCCGCGACTTCGGAGATCAGCAGCGCGGTGCCGAGCGCGAGCGGCACGCTGACGCACATCGCGACGGCGGCGACCGTGACCGTGCCGAACAGCACCGCCGCGATGCCGAACTGCTTCGTCTCGGGCGACCACTGCTGCTCGAACAGGAACGCCGGTCCGGCGACGCCGATCGCCTGGCTAGCGCGCACCGACAGGAAGAGTCCGACGGCGAGCATGATGCCGACCGTGATGATGCCGGCCGAGAACGCCGTGCGCCGGAACACGGCGTCGGCGAACGACGGCCGCGTGCGCAGCGAGCGCGGGCGGATGTCAGCGGCGGTCACGGTGATCCTCGGGTGCGGGGCTGATCTGGCGGGTCAGCGGGTCGAGCGGGGTGGATGCCCGGATGACACGGGTCATCGGGCCGACGCGGCAGGTCTCGCGGCGCGGTCGGCGCGAGTTCCCAGCAGGGTCGAGACAGTCGAACCTCGGCAGGTGAACACGAGGCGTCGGGGTCATGAAGGCCCCCTGGCCGCTGACGGGGATGCGCTGGGGCGCGGCGTCGACGTCGCCGACGGACTCGCCGACGGCGACGGCGAGGCGGGGATGCGCGTCGCCCGCAGCTCCACGACGGTGCCGATCGGCAGCGAGGTGCCGGCGATCGGGCTCGTGCCGGTGATGCGGGATGCGGTGGCGGATGCCCCGGGGGCGGTGCCCGCCTCGTCGTCGTCGCTCGCGCCGGCGACGCCGAAGCCGGCCGCGCTCAGGCGGGCTCGGCCGTCGGCGATCGTCAGCCCCGCCACATCGGGCACGACGTTGCGGCCCGACGCGACCACGAGATCGACGCGCGACCCCGCCGGCACGGACGTCGGCGCCCGCACGACCGTGCTCGCGGGGCTGGCGGAGTCGACCTCGCTCACGATGCCGACCTCGACGCCGATCGCGGCGAGCCGTGACGTCGCCTCGCCGAGACCGAGCCCGACGAGCTCGGGCAGCGCGGTGTCGGCGGGCGGCGCGGCCGTCGACGGGCGGCTCGGCACGGTCGGCGTCGCCGAGGTGCTCGGAGCAGCGCTGGGGCTCGCGGTCGCGGTCGTGCGCTCCTGCGGCTCTGCTTCGGTTCCGGCGAGCGCGGGCAGGGTCGCGATCCCCGCGAGCGCCAGCACGACGGCGACGAGGGCGATGAGCCCGCCGCGCCCTCGAAGCGGGCGATCACGCGCGTCGTCGTCGGGAGCGGCGGCCGGATCGGCGGCGGGGCGCACGGCGGGGCCGACCGGCGCGGGAGCCGCCGCGCGTGCGCCACTCGCGCGCGCCGCCCTCGGGGGGATCACGGCGGTCACCGCGTCCCGGGCGGTGTGGTCGGATGGCGACGCGCTCGCTCGCGGACCGCTGATCCCCGCCCCGGTGGCCCCGAGCACGCGCGTGACGGCATCGGGCTGCGCGGCGGCGATCCCGCCGGTGCCGCCGCCGGCCCCGGCCGCCCCTGCCGCCTCGGCGTCGACCGCGTCGTCGGCGACCGCGCCGGCCCCGGCCAGCGCCTCGACGATCCGACGCCGCAGCTCCTCCGCGTCGCGCGGGCGGCGCAGCGGCACCGGCGACAGCGCCGCGGCGAGCGCGCGGTCCACCTCGACCGGCACGTCGGCGCCGTCGACCGACGCGATCGGCGGGGTCACGACGCCGCCCGACAGCAGCGCATCCCGGCGTCCCGCTCGATAGGGCGGATGCCCGGTCGCCGCCGCGTAGATCACCGCGGCCGCCGAGAACAGGTCACCGCGCCGGTCGAGCGGGAGCCCCGCGCGCTGCTCGGGGGCCGCGAAGTCGGGGTTGGCGACGACCCGCAGCGCGCCGTCGGCCGACGGATCGGGACCCAGGGCGTCGTCGCCGAGGCTCGCCTCGCCGGTCCAGGCGAGTCGGTCGACGTCGATCAGCCGCACGTCGGCGGCGCGCACGAGCGCGCGGGCGGGCACGAGCACGTTCGACGTCGACACGTCGCGATGAACGAGCCCGGAATCGTGCACGGCGGCGAGCGCCCGCAGCAGGCCGTCCGCGAGCTCGCGCACCTCGGCGGGTGCCAGCGCACCCCGCCGCAGCCGACGCGCGAGCGGCTCGCCCTCGGCCCAGTCGAGAGCGATCCAGCACACCGTGGTCGTGCCGGAGATCTGCTCCCCCGCGCCGCGGATGCCGATCACGTTGGGATGCGCGACCCGGTGCTGCGCGCCGGCGAGGAACCGCTCACGGTCGACCTCGCGCTCCGAGAGGTGCGGGTGCAGCACCTTGAGCGCGACCCGCTCGCCGGTCTGCGCATCCTCGGCGGCGAACACCGACGCGGTGGCCCCGCTGCCGCTGAGCTCGCCGAGACGGTAGCCGCCGATCAGCTCGCTCACACCCGCGGGTGGCGACCGAGCTGAGGATGCGAGACGCGCGCGACCGGCGCGATCGTCGCCGTCACGAAGCCCTCGACCGCGGCGAGCAGCGACTTGCGACGGTCGCGGTCGGTCGAGTACCAGCGCGCGCACGCGATCACGGGGTCTGCCCCTCGGCGCAGGAACCAGCCGAGCGCTGAGCCGTTCGCGTCGCGCACCAGGCGCGGCTCGAGGTCGGTCTGCGATTCGAGCGCCGCCGTCGCGTCGGCCATCGCCGCGGCGGCCGAGTCGAACACCGACACGCTGCGGGCCAGCATGCGGTGGTTCGAGCCGGCGAGATGCCAGACGGCCGGCTGGGTGGGGCGGGCGTCGGCGGCGCCGAGCACGACGCCCGCGACGCGGGTCGAATGCTCACGCCACGGCACGATCTTCGGGCTGGCCGACGAGTCGAACGTGGTGATGACGATGCGAGCGACAGAGCTCACGGGGCACTCCGGATGGGCAGGGATCGGGGCGCGATCGGGCAGATTCAGGGCGGTATCACTGGTGGGGCGAAGGCAGTGAATTGGCGCAGGATGAACGCGACCGCGCGTCTCGGTGAACGAGAACAGAACCAGATCGACAGCGTGTCACCAGTTCGGGGGGTGACCGTTGCGACCACGTAACGAACACGCGACAGGCGTCGCGCATCCGGGCCTGATCAGGGGTTCCGGCGACGACGAACGCCCCGGAGCACAGGGCTCCGGGGCGTTCGAGAGGGGACGCGCGCCGCACCGCCGTTCGGGCGGCGCGGGTGCGACGTGTCAGGCGTCGAGCCGCACCGTCCAGCCGTGGCGGTCCTCGACGCGGCCGTACTGGATCCCGGTGAGCTCCTCACGCAGCGACAGCGACACCGGCTCGGCCACCTCGGGCATCGTGATCTCGACGTCGGCGTTGCGCAGCTGGCGGATGGGCGTGATGACCGCGGCCGTGCCGCACGCGAAGGCCTCGACGATCTCGCCCGACTCGACGCCCTCGCGCCACTCATCGATCGAGATGCGGCGCTGCTCGGTCGTGAAGCCGCGGTCGCGACCCAACTGAAGGATCGAGTCGAGCGTGATCCCCTCGAGGATCGAGTCCGACTCGGGCGTGAGCAGGCGGCCGTCGCGGGTGACCAGCACGACGTTCATGCCGCCGAGCTCCTCGAGGTACTTGCCCTCCTCCGCATCCAGGAACAGCACCTGCTGGCAGTCGTTCTCGTAGGCCTCCTGCTGCGCCACGAGCGAGGCGGCGTAGTTGCCGCCCGTCTTCGCCGCGCCCATGCCGCCGTGGCCGGCGCGCGTGTAGTGCGTCGACAGCCAGATCTCGAGCGGCTGGATGCCCCCGGTGAAGTAGGCGCCCGCGGGGCTCGCGATCACGTAGTAGTTGACCTTCTTCGCGGCGCGCACGCCGAGGAAGGCCTCCTTCGCGAACATGAAGGGGCGGATGTAGAGGCTCGTCTCCGGCGCGCTGGGCACCCAGTCGGCATCCGCCTGGATCAGCTGCCGCAGCGAGTCGACGAAGTAGTCGGTGGGCAGCTCGGGCAGCGCCAGTCGGCGGGCCGAGCGCTGCAGGCGGGCGGCGTTCGCGTCGGGGCGGAAGGTGCGCACGCTGCCGTCGGCCCAGCGGTAGGCCTTGAGCCCCTCGAAGACCTCCTGCGCGTAGTGCAGCACGGCCGCGGCCGGGTCGAGCTGGATGGGCCCGTAGGGCTGAACGCGCGGACGGTGCCAGCCGCCCCACTCCGACCAGCAGATGTCGACCATGTGATCGGTGAAGTGCTGCCCGAACCCGGGGTCGGCGAGGATCTGCTCCCGCTCCTCGACGGTCTTCGCGTTCTCGTTGCGGGTCACGGCGAAGGTGAGGTCCTTCTGGGCCATGGGCAGCTGGATGGGCATGTGCTCTACTCCGGTCGGATCGAGGGTCAGTGGGCGGGCGCCGTCGCCAGCACGCGCTGCGCGATCGCCGCACCGACCTCGGAGGTCGTGCGGCGCGCGCTACCGCGTTCGGCGAGATCGGCGCTGACGGCCGCGGTCACGCGAGCGGCCGCCTCCGGCAGACCCACATGGTCGAGGAGGAGGGCCGCCGAGAGGATCGCGGCGGTGGGGTCGGCCTTCTGCTGTCCGGCGATGTCGGGAGCAGAGCCGTGCACCGGCTCGAACATGCTCGGGAACGCGCCATCCGGGTTGACGTTGCCCGAGGCGGCGAGCCCGATACCGCCGCTGATCGCGCCGGCCAGGTCGGTGAGGATGTCGCCGAAGAGGTTGTCGGTGACGATGACGTCGAACCTAGCAGGGTCGGTGACCAGGAAGATGGTCGCGGCATCCACGTGCAGGTAATCCCAGACCACGTCCGGATGATCGGCCGCCTCGGCCTCGACGAGCCGCGCCCACAGCGATCCGGCGTTGGTGAGCACGTTGGTCTTGTGCACGAGCGTGAGCTTGCGACCCCGCTTCTCGGCCAGGTCGAAGGCGTACTTCACGACGCGCTCGACGCCGAAGGCCGTGTTGACGCTGACCTCGTTGGCGATCTCGTGCGGGGTGCCGCGGCGGATGACGCCGCCGTTGCCGACGTAGGGCCCCTCGGTGCCCTCGCGCACGACGACGAAGTCGACCTCGCCCGGGTTCGACAGCGGGCTCGTGACCGAGGGGTAGAGCTTGGTCGGGCGCAGGTTGACGTAGTGGTCGAACGCGAAGCGCAGCTTGAGCAGCAGCCCGCGCTCGATGATGCCGCCGGCGAGACGCGCATCCCGCGGGTCGCCGCCGACCGCGCCGAACAGGATCGCCTCGTGGCGGGCGAGCGTCGCGAGGTCGTCGTCGCTGAGGATCTCGCCCGTGGCGAGGAAGTGCTCGGCGCCGAAGGGGTACTCGGTCGTCGTGACCTCGACGTCGTCGCCGACCGCGGCCTTGAGCACGGCGAGCGCCTCGGCGACCACCTCGACTCCGATGCCGTCTCCGGGGATGGTCGCGAGGTCGAGGACGCGGGTCACGCAGGGGCTCCAGTCGTGCGGGAACGGGGAAGGTCAGCCGTCTCCCGAGCCGTGGACAGACCGCGGAGGGCGGGCCGACTGCGGGGTCAGCCTACTCCGCGGGGATGCGCGGCCCCGCGCCGGGGCGGGGGCCGCGCATCCCGCCCGGTCAGAAGCTGCCGGCGACCGAGTAGAGCGCCGTCTGCAGGAACCCGACGATCGTGAACAGCAGGATGTAGCCGCCGACGCCCAGACCGATGCCGGCCGCGAGCTTCGCCGGATCGCGGCGCACGAGCGCGACGATGCCGAAGATCACGGCGACGACCGCGATGATGCCGATCACGGCGGTGAAGCCGTAGTTGAAGACCTGGTAGCCGTCGATGCCGAGGTCGGCCGAGAGGATGAACGGCGAGATGATCGAGCGCAGGATGCCGACCAGCGTCGCGGCGACGCCCGCGAGCAGGGCGAGCAGGCCAGGCCCGAAACGGCGGGCCGACGACGCCGGGGCGGCGGTACCGGCGGGCGCGGCGCCGGACGCGGCGCCAGGCGCTGTCGGCTGCTGGCCGGCGTAGGCACCCTGCTGCGGGGCGCCGTACTGGGGCTGCGGGGCGTGCTGCTGCGACGGCTGCTGGGCGTACTGCTGCTGGGACTGGGGCTGCTGCGGCTGGCCGTACTGCTGCGGCGCGTACTGCGGTTGCGCGGGCGCCTGGCCGTACTGCGGGGCGGCGGGCTGCGACTGCTGGGGATGCTGCACGGGGTGCTGCTGGGGCTGCTGGCCGTAGTGCGGCTGCGCGCTTTGCGGGGGCTGATACGCCGGCTGCTGCGGGGCGGCGGGCTGCTGCGGCTGGCCGTACTGCGGGGCCTGCGGCGCCTGCGGCGGCTCGCCCGGGGTCTGCGGCGGCTGCGGCTGGCCGGGGTGCGGCTGCGGCTGACCGGGCTGGGGCTGCTGGGGATCGGTCACGGGAGGCTCCTCACGCGCCGCCGCTCGGCGCCGCGCATCCACCCTAGAACCGCGAGGGGAACTCCACACCGGGCAGCTCTCCCCATGCGCCGTTCCGAGCGTGCCGAGACGACGACGGCCGCGCCGCCCGAGGGCGACGCGGCCGGAAGCCGGGATGCGCGAGGTCAGTCGAGCACGACGTCGATCTCGCGCAGCAGGGTCGCATCGATCGCCGTGCTCACCTTGGCGAGCAGCTCCTCCGCGGCGCGCGAGTCGACCGTCAGCACGCTGAGGGCCTGGCCGCCCGCGCGCTGGCGGGCGATCTGCATGCCCGCGATGTTGATCTGGGCCTCGCCGAACTCGCGACCGTAGACCGCGACGATGCCGGGGCGGTCGGTGTAGAGCATGACGATGAAGTGCTCGGCCATCGGCACCTCGACGTCGAAGCCGTTGATCTCGACGATCTTCTCGATCTGCTTCGGACCGGTCAGCGTGCCCGACACCGACACCTGGGTGCCGTCGGCGAGCGCGCCGCGCAGGGTGATCAGGTTGCGGTACTCGGGGCTCTCGGGGTCGGTGAGCAGACGCACGGCGACGCCGCGCTGCTCGGCGAGCAGCGGCGCGTTGACGTAGCTGACCTGCTCGGTCACGACGTTCGAGAAGACGCCCTTGAGGGCGGCCAGCTTCAGCACGCTCACGTCGAAGTCGACGAGCTCGCCGCGCACCTCGACGTCGACGCTCGTGATGGCGCCGCCCGCGAGGCCGGCGAAGACCTGGCCGAGCTTCTCGGTCAGCGGGATGCCGGGGCGCACGTAGGGGTCGATGACACCGCCGGCCACGTTGACCGCATCCGGCACCAGCTCGCCGCCGAGCGCGAGGCGCACCGAGCGGGCGACCGAGACGCCGGCCTTCTCCTGCGCCTCGTCGGTCGAAGCGCCGAGGTGCGGCGTGACGACGACGTTCGGCAGGGCCAGCAGCGGCGAGTCCTTCGGGGGCTCGCTGACGAAGACGTCGAGGCCGGCGCCGGCGATCACGTTCGCCTGCAGCGCCTCGAACAGCGCGGTCTCGTCGATCAGGCCGCCGCGGGCGACGTTGACGATGTAGGCGCTCGACTTCATCTTCGCGAGCTGCTCGGTGCCGATCATCCCCGTGGTCTCGGGGGTCTTCGGCATGTGGATCGTGATGAAGTCGCTCTGCTCGAGCAGCTCGTCGAGGCTCAGCAGGGTGACGCCGAGCTGCTGCGCGCGGTTCGCCGTGACGTAGGGGTCGTAGGCGACCACGTTCACGCCGAAGGCCTGCAGGCGCGCGGTGATGAGCGCGCCGATGCGGCCGAGGCCGATGATGCCGACCGTCTTCTCATAGAGCTCGGTCCCCGTGTACGACGAGCGCTTCCAGGCGCCGGCCGCGAGGCTCGCGTGCGCGGCCGGGATGTGACGGGCGAGGCTCAGGATGTGACCCACGGTCAGCTCGGCCGCGCTGATGATGTTCGAGGTCGGCGCGTTGACGACCATCACGCCGGCCTGCGTGGCCGCCTTGATGTCGACGTTGTCGAGGCCGACTCCGGCGCGGGCCACGACCTTCAGGCGCGTGGACGCGGCGATCGCCTCGGCGTCGACCTGGGTCGCGGAGCGGATGAGGATCGCGTCGGCGTCCGCGATGGCGGAGAGCAGAGCGGGGCGATCGGTGCCATCGACGCTGCGGACGTCGAAGTCGGGCCCGAGGGCGTCGACGGTGGCGGGCGAGAGCTGTTCGGCGATCAGGACGACCGGCTTGGTCACAGGCGTAGCGGCTTTCGGTGCGGCGACGGGGAGAGGGCCCGAGAATCGGCCGATGGCGCGCTGTCCGGGCGCGACCAGCCTAGTGCAGGCGCGCCGGTGCGCTTTCCGCTCCCTCCCACCGGGCGTGGGTACCGTCGGGGCGTGCCCGAGATCCGCCGCTCCCCCGTCACCGCGCGCCGCGTGCGCGCGGCGGTCGTGGCGCTCGCGGCGGCCGGCGGACTCGCCGGCGTCTTCGCGCTCGCGGTGCTGACCACCCGAGGCCAGCACGTGGAGCAGGGCGTGCTCGACCTCGCCGCCTACTCGGAGTCGTCGCCGCTGCTGGCGCTGGTCAGCATCCCGGCCCTGCTCGGAGCCTGCGCCGTCGTGGCGCTCGTCGCGCTCGTGCAGCGCCGCGTGATCGGCGCGATCGTCGGCGTCGGCGTGATCGGCGTCGCGAACGTGCTCGGCCAGGCGCTCAAGCACCTGCTGCTCGACCGCCCGAACCTGGCGGTGGATGCGAGCAACAGCTTTCCGAGCGGCCACGCCGTCGCGGTCGCCTCGGTGCTCTTCGCCCTGCTGCTCGTGAGCCCCGCCCTCGTGCGCCTCGTGCTCGCGCCGGTGTCGGCGGTGCTGCTCGGCGCCGTGTCGATCCAGCTCGTGCACCTCGGCTGGCACCGCCCGAGCGACGTGCTCGGCGGCGTGCTGCTGGCCGCCTCGCTGACCGCGATCGGCGCGCTCGTGCCGCACGCGGCGCCGCCCGTCGCCCCCGGCCTGCCGCGCCGGCTCACCCGGCGACTCGGCGGCGCGCTGGCCCTGCTCGGCGGCGTCGCGGCGATCGTCGCGACCGCGGGCGGCACGGTGCGCGCGCTCGACATCAGCCACTCGGCGATCGTCACGGGCGCCTTCGCCTACGGGCTCGTCGCGGCCGCCGTGCTGCTCGCGCCGGCGGCGCTGCTCTGGGCGATGCCGGTCACGCGGCCTGCCGCGACGGCGGGCACGGGAGCCGGGGCGTCCGACGGGTCGGCGCGGGGACGCGCATCCACCCCGCTCGGCGACCCGATCGCCGGCACCTCGATCTCCGGCTCCCCCTCGCGAGACCGCGCCCTGAGCCGGGTCGCCTGAGGTCGACGGGATGGACGTGCTCGAGGTGATCGCCGCCGTGCTGCGGGTCGTGCTCGCCGTGCTGTTCGTCGGCATGGGCGTGCTGCATTTCGTGCCAACCGTCGCGCGCGGGATGCGGGCGATGATCCCGCCGTTCTTCCGCCGGCCCGGCTGGCCGTCGCCGCACCTGCTCGTGGTGCTGACCGGGGTGTGCGAGATCCTCGGCGGCATCGGACTGCTCGTTCCGGGGCTGCGCTGGGTGGTCGGGGTTCTGCTGGTGATCTTCCTGGTGGCGGTGTTCCCCGCGAACGCCTACGCGGCCGCGCATCCCGACCGCTTCGGGCGCACGGCGATCCCGTTCTGGCCGCGGCTCGTGGCGCAGATCGTGCTGATCGCGCTCGTGCTCTTCGCCGCCTTCGGCTGAGGCAGGCGCTGGCTGCGGCCTGGGTCGCGCGACGCCGCCGAGGGTGGCCAGAGACGCACACGACGCGCCGTGGCGAGCGGACGTTCGTGGCCACCCATGGGGGCCACCGGGTCGAGGGTGGCCACGAATGCACGCGACACGCCGACGTGAGCGGGCGTTCGTGGCCACCCTTGAGATGCGGCGGCGCGAGGGTGGCCAGAGATGCACGGGACACGCGGGCGCGCGCGAACGTCTGTGGCCACCCACGACGGCGTCCGTGCGCAGAGCTGCGCGGCGCACGACGCGGCGCAGCGAGTCAGTTGAGCTGCACGCCCGCCAGCGTGAACCAGTCGAGCGACTGACCGAGCGCCGCATTCAGCGCGAGCGCGACGATCAGGATGAGTGCGCGGTCGAAGCTCGGACGCCCACGGCCGACCAGGATCGCCGCCACGAAGAGCACGACCGGCGCGACGACGGCCACCACCAGCGGGGCCCACGGGATGCTGGCGATGCCGATCGCCTCGAGGTACGGCGGCAGCCCGACGAGGTTGCCGAGGGCGGCGTAGCCGCTCGCGAGGAACAGGAACCCGATCACGATCGCGACGATCAGGTCGGCCACGCCGAAGCGCGAGCGGACCAGGGTGCCGTCGATCTCGGCCTCGTGCTCCACGTCGTCGGTCGTCGCGCCGTCGGCGCCGTCGGCCGCGTCGTCGTCGTCGAAGGGCATCGCGTCGCGCAGCTCCTCGGGGAGGTCGTCGCCGGCCTCGTCGCGGTCGGCGGGCGTGGTCTCGTCGCGCGTCACAGCGTGAACCCCATCACGTAGGGCCACGGCATCAGCAGCGGCGTTCCGAGCGCGAACCAGCCGACCCTCACGAGCAGTCGCGAATCACGGGTCAGGTGCACGACCGCGACGAACCAGAGCGCGCTCGCGATGAAGGCGAGGAACTGGCTGAGCTTGGCGATCGCATCCACCCAGCCCGACTGCCCGACCGAGAGCCCGGCCTGCAGCGACTCGGTCACGACCAGGATCCAGCCGACCGTGAGCGCGAGGTAGATCACGGCGAAGACGCCGGTGACGAGCAGACGCACGGGATCGCGGCGGGGCCGGTCGGCGACGACGGCCAGGTCGGCCTCGAGGTCGGCGTCGTCGAGGTGCGCGTCGTCGCCGGCACCGCCGGCGCCATCGGCGCTGAGCGAGCGCGGGCGCCGCGTCGCCGCGGCCGAGCGCGGGTCGGTCAGCGAGGTCGTGCGCCCGAGGTCGTCGTCGCCCTCCCAGCTGAGGGCGGCATCGAGCTCGGCATCGGCCGCGTCGTCGAGCCCGGCGTCAGCGTCGAGCTCGGCGTCGTCGTGTCGGGTGTCGCGCTCCGCCATGCCTCAGCGGTCCAGCCGCAGCTGCACGACCTCGACGAGCGAGTCGAACAGCGCATGCCCCGGCTCGATGTCGGTGATCTCGCGGGCCAGCGCATCCGCCGGCTTGCCGCTGGCCAGCAGCGCCTGCAGCTCGACGCTCTCCGCGTCCTCCGGCACGTCGAAGCGCAGCGCGGCGCCGACCGCGTTGAGCAGGTCCCACGCGGGCAGCCCGCGCTCGGCCAGCTCGGCGGCGGGGCCGATGAAGCGCTCGTGGCGGCTCAGCTTGCGCAGCGGACCGCGCCCGACGCGCTCGCACGTGTCGGGCAGCTCGGGGTTCGAGATGCGCTTGAGCGTCTTCTCGATATAGGCCTGCTGCTCCTCGTCGCTGAAGCCGTGCTTCGCCACGAGGAAGGCCTTGGTCTCGGCGAGCACGGCGCGCACCTCGGCCTGCAGCTCGGGCGTCGCGAGGGCTTCGCGGATGCGCGTCCAGCCCCGGTCGAGCCCGTGATAGGCGGCCGCGGCGTGCGCGGTGTTGACGGTGTAGAGCTTGCGCTCGATGAACGGCGTGAGGTCGTCGACCCAGGTCACGCCGTGGATGTCGGGCGTCGCGCCCGGGAACGGCCGGCGGTCGACGACCCACTCGTGGAACGACTCGATCGTCACGTCGAGCCCGCCGTGCTGCTCGGGCACGATGCGGTCGATCGCGCAGTTGGCGAAGATCGCGTTCTCAGCGGCCGTGGCCTTGCGCACCTCGGCGGCGAGGATGTCGGTTCCGCCGATCGCGTTCTCGCAGGCGATCACGATGAGCGGCGGCGCATCGGGGTCGCGCAGGGCGAGGCCCTGGGCGATGACCGGGGCGACGAAGGGCAGGATGCGCGCGCCCACCGCGGTCGTGACGACCTCGGCCTCGGCGATCGCGGCGACGACGTCGGACTCCTGACTGCGGCTGTTGAGCGCGCGGTAGCCGTCGACGACGTGATCGCGGGCCCCCTCGCCGATCTCGTGCACGCGGTAGCTGGGCTGCGCCTGCAGCGCGCCGATCAGCTCGTCGTTGACGTCGGCGAACACGACCTCGTATCCGCTCTCGTGCAGGAACTGCGCCACGAAGCCGCGGCCGATGTTTCCGGCACCGAAGTGCACCGCTGATCTGCTCACGTCCCCCATTGTGCCGTGCTCGCGGCTGAGCGCGACCCGCGGATCGCTCGACTCGGGCGAGGCGGCCGACCCGCGGGGCGCACTCTCAGGTGGAGCCTCACGGATGCGACACAGGATGCGGGGTGCCAGGATCGAGGGATGCAGTCGTCACGGTCGCAGCGGGAGCGCCTCGCCGCCTCCGCGGTGACCGTCGTCGGCGCCGGGGCGATCGGCTCGCGCGTCGCCGGCATCCTCGCGGGGGCCGGCGTGGGCACGATCGAGCTCGTCGACGACGCCCGCGACGACGGGGTCTCGCGGGCCGAGATCGTGGCCGGAGCGGTCGCGTCGGCCGTCGCGACGCTGCACCCGACCGCCGTCGTGCGCGGCGTGCCACGGCGCCTCGCGGCCGGCAGCACCTTCGACCTGCTGCTCGACGCCGACCTGGTGGTCGACGCCTCCGACGACCCGGGCACGCGCTACGCGAGCAACGACGGCGCCGCGGTGGTCAGCATCCCGATGGTGTGGGCGATCGCGGATGCGCGGGGCGGCGAGGTCGGCAGCGGCTGGGACGAGGCGGAGCTCGACTACCGGGATGCGCATCCCCCGCTCGATGCGGTCGACGCCGAGTCCGCCGCCGGCGCCCTCGACGACATCGCCGTGACCCGTTTCGGCGAGCCCTCCCCCGCGCTGATCGCCGCCGCGGCCGCCCTGGCATCGGAGCTCGCACTGACGCTGCTGCGCGACCGCTCGGGCGCCGGCGAGGTCGTGCTGCTCGACCCGACCGGCACGGTCGGCGAGCGCCGCGCGCTCAGCCGCGCCGCGGGCGTGCGGCCGGGCTCGATCGAGGAGACCACGGCGCCGGTCGAGCATCCCGACGACCTCGGCGTCTCGGCGGTCGAGCTGGCGCAGCTGCTCGCTCCCGAGAGCCTCGGCCTGCTCGAGGAGCGGCCGGTGCTGCTCGACGTGCGCGAGCCCGAGGAGGCCGAGCTGGCGCGCATCCCGGGCTCGCTGCTGATCCCGTTCGGCGAGCTGACGCTGCGCATGGGCGAGCTGGATGCGACGAAGCCGCTGGTCGTCTACTGCCACCACGGCATCCGATCGGATGAGGCGCTGACGATCCTGCGGCGTCAGGGCTTCGCCGCCCGGCACCTGACCGGCGGCATCGAGTCGTGGTCGCTGACGGTCGACCCGTCGGTGCCGCGCTACTGAGCCGCGCCGCCGAGCCGTCGACGTCGGGCATCCGCGGCCCTTCGACGAACCGTCTCAAGGAGTTGCTGTCACTCGTGGGGCTGACGATGCTCATCATCCACACCAGTGACAGCAACTCCTTGAGACGGTTCGGGATGCGCGGGTCGGAGCGCGCGCTCAGCCCGCGCCGACGTTCGACCCGGCGCCCGCCCCGCCGCCGCCACCGCGCAGCAGCAGACCGAGCGTGCGACTGGCGTCGCGTGACCCGGCGCCGGCGGCGACCGAGGCCGTGGTCGGGCCGGCCGTGGTGAGCCCGCTCGTCGCGACCCGCTTCGCGTACTGGAAGGTCACGTGGGCCGTGAACTCGTCGTCCTCGGCCTGGTAGCGGTTCTGCAGCCCGGCCGCGACGACGTTCCAGGGTCGGTCGTTCGAGGGCGAGGTGTCGGCGCCCGTGTCGGGCAGGAACTGCTCGTAGTCGTAGGGGTACGACGCCGTGGCCTTCAGCCGCGTCGAGAAGGTGTCGACCGCGATCGTGCCCGAGGCCAGGTCGAGCTGCAGCAGCCGCTGGAAGCCGGTCGCGCGCTGCCCCGTGTGCGTGCGGAACTCCTGGTAGTCGGCCAGCAGCTCGACCACGTCGTGACCGGGCAGGCCGCCGGCATCCTCGGTGACGACCTGGCCGAGACCGTGGAAGTGACCCGACAGCACGGCGACCACGTTGCGGTTCGGCGCGATCACGCGATCCCACAGCTCGCCCGCGCGCGACACCCAGCGCGACGCGGTCGAGCGGTGCGCCGGCTCGGCCTGCAGCTTCGGGCTGAGGTGCTCGTGCGTCGACACGATCACGTTGCGGTCGGGATGCGCGGCCACCACCTGCTCGGCCCAGTCGATCTCGCGCTCGCCGTAGGCGTAGGGCAGCGAGAGCATCAGGAAGTCGGCGCCGCCCGCGCTGATCAGCGAATAGTTCGCGGCGTTGTCGCCGGGCGCGATGGAGCCGCCGTACCAGGGCTGCGCGGCGTAGCGGTCGGGCCCGAAGAACTCGTCGAACAGCGTGTAGTCGATGCCGCGCTTGGAGTCATGGTTGCCGGGCAGCACGCTGTTGGGCACGCCGGCCCGGTCGAGGATGCCCTGGATCGCCGACGCCCGCGCGAACTCGGCACGCGCCCGCTGCTCGCCCTGGTCGGGGTCGACCCAGTTCTGCACGAGGTCGCCGGTGTGGGTCGCGAAGGCGATCTTGCGGCGCGCGGCGTTGTCGGCGATCCAGCTGAGCTGCTGCGCGTAGACGTCGGGGTACGCATCCGTCAGGTACTGCGTGTCGGTGACGTGCGAGATCGCGAGGTCGTAGTCGTCGGGGTGCTGCAGCTTCCCGTCGATCGCGCCGTCGATCGCGGCCTTCGTGCGCGGGCCGTCCTGCACGAGCAGCACGACCCTGCCGCCGCGGATGTCGCCGGCTTTCAGGGTGCCGCGCAGGGCGAGGTCGGCTCCGGATGCGGTGGGGTCGGTCCCGGCGTCGAGCAGCCGCCAGGCGGAGCCGGTCCAGACCGAGAGCTGCAGCTCGTTGCGCCCGGTCGTGGCGCCCGACCAGCCGACTCGGCTGCCGGCGCGCAGGGTGGTGCCGCCGGCCGGGTCGGCGTCGAGCTCGAAGCGCTGGTACGGGTAGGCGTAGCCGGCGTCGCCCGCCGACGGGGCCGTGCCCGCGCCGATCGCGGCCGGGTCGATCGGCGTCTCGCCGTCGGCGTGCGCGGCCGTCAGGCGGCCGCCCTCGCTCGCGCCCGCCCAGGCGCGCAGCACGGTCGCGGCCGACCCGGCGAGGGGGCGCTCAGCGGGGGTGGATGCGGTGCTCCCGGCCGCGCCCGCGCGTGCGGTATCCGGCGCCGGCGCGGACCCCGTCGCGGTGTCGGCGGCACGGGACTCGGTCTGCTCGCGGTAGTCGGCCTCGAGCGCGGTGCGCTCGCCCGGCGTCGCGGCGGCGGCACGGAAGTCGTCGGCGTCGGAGCCGGTGAACGCGACCCGCTGGAAGCTCTGGCCGCGCATCCGGTCGACCAGGTAGGTCGTGAGGGCGAGCCCCTTCGTGCAGGGGCTGACCGTGTCGATGCTCGCGTCGAGCTCGTTGCGGCCGTAGATGCCGACGCTGTCGACGCGCTCGCCGTCGGCATCCGCCAGCCAGACGCCGGTGCCGAGGAAGCTGAGAGTCGTGCCGTAGCTCGCCTGCGCCGTGGATGACGCTGCCGTGCCCTCGCGCGCGGTCGTCCAGGTCGCGCCGGGCTTCAGCTTCGTGCCCGCGGGCACCGTGCTCTGCACGCCGGGGGCGCGCAGGCCGTCGGCCATGCAGCGGCGCAGCGTCCAGCCGCCGATGTCGATCGTGGATCGTCCGTAGTTGGCGATCTCGATGAAGTTGCGCTGGGTCAGGTCCGCGGGGAGCACGGGCGCGCCCGGGTCGTTCGCGATCTCGCTGATCGCGACGCCGCGGTCGGCGGCCTTCGCCGCGTAGACGCCCGTCTGCTGCAGCGCGGCGGCGGCGCGGTAGACGCTCGACTCGGCGTCGGCGGTGCGCGCCCCCGGCGTGCGCGGGGCGATGATCCAGCCCGTCGCCGCGGCGGCGCTGCCGCTGCCGCTCGCGCCCGCGCCGGCCCGCGCGCCGACGTCGCCCTCGGGCTCGACGCGCTGCCACGACTCCCCCGCGACCGGGTCGAGGATCGCGGCGAGCTTGTCGTCGCCGTTCTGACAGGCGCTGTCGCCGTACTGGCTCATCGCGACGCGGTCGACCAGCACGTCGTCGGACGTGCGCAGCAGCACGCCCGAGCCCGCGTCGGCGAAGCCCGTGCGGTAGCGCGCATCCGGCTGCGGCTCGCGGTCGCGGCGCTCGTAGCCGGGTCCGCCCGCCAGCCAGCGCTCGCCCGGCGCGAGCGTCGTGCCGGCGGCGATCGTCGCCTGCCGGTATCCGGACTCGAGGCGCCCGGATGCGCTGCAGCGCATCAGCTGCCAGCCGCCGATGTCGACCGTGCTCGCGCCGTCGTTGCGCAGCTCGACGACCTCGTCGCCGCCGCCCGCCGGACCGGCCGGCGCGAACTCCGAGATGACGATTCCCGAGTCGTCGCGGGCCGGCTCGGCGGTCGCGTTCGGCGCATCCACGGTGGATCGCGCGGCGATCCAGTCGGCGCTCACGTCGCCGGTCGACGCCCGGCGCTGCCAGCTCTGATCGGTCGACCAGTCGAGCGTGCTGGGAAGGTTGCGCTCGCCCGTGCACTCGCTCGTCGTCATCCAGGGGCGGTTCGGGTAGACGCCGACGCGATCGGCGACACGTCCCTGCGGGTCTTCGAGCCAGAGCCCGAAGCCCGAGCGGGGGTACGACTGCGAGATGTGCAGAGCACCCGGCAGTCCGATGCGGCTGATCGTGAGGATCTGCCCCGGCTCGAGCGTCTGCCCGCGCAGGTCGGCCTCGACCGCGCCGTCGTTGGCGCGCAGGCCGCCGACGCTGCAGCGGTAGAGCTTCCAGCCGTCGAGCTTCACGGTGGATGCGCCCCAGTTGCGCAGCTCGACGAAGCCGTCGGCGCTCGAGCGCGACGAGCCGTTGCTCAGCTCGTTGAGCAGCACGCTCGTCGTGGGCGCCGCGACGACGCCGCGCGACCCCGCGCCCGGCTCGGGGCCCTCGGAGGTGTCGTCGCCCGCGCCGGCGGGCACGGCATCCGCGGCGCCGCCGTCGGAAGTCTCGGTGGATGCACCGCCCGCGTTTCCCGACGCGGCTGCGCTCGACGCGTTCGCGCCGCCCGGCGAGGCCGACGCGCTCGGCGCCGCTCCCGTCTCGGCCCGCGCGGGGTCCGTCGCCGGAACCCCCGCGGCGACACCCCCGATGAGGATGATCGTGGCGGTCAGAGCGGCGAGGACGAGCCTGAGCACGCGGCCAGGTTCGACATCCCGGGTGAACGGCTCACGTCATCCGGCCCCGTGTCGGGTGAACCGCGCGTGCCCAGACCGGCCGGCCTCCGCCGCATCCCGAGAAACCATCTCAAGGAGTTGCTGTCACTGCTGTGGCGGATGAGCAACACCAGCCCCACGGGTTGCGGCAACTCCTTGAGACGGTCACCTTCGCGCTCCCCCGCACACGCCGAAGGGCGGCCCCGCCGCAGCGGGACCGCCCTTCGGACGAGCGACGTGTGTCGCGCGAGGATCAGCGCGCGGCCGAGCCCTCCACGTAGTCGGCGTCGGTCTGCTTCCACGCGAACAGGGCGCGCAGCTCCTTGCCGGTGCTCTCGATCGGGTGCGCGGCGGCCTTCTCGCGCAGGGCAAGGAACTCGACGGCGCCGTTGTCCTGGTCGTCGATGAAGCGCTTCGCGAACGCGCCCGACTGGATGTCGGCGAGAACGGCCTTCATGTTCTCCTTGACCGACGGGTCGATGACGCGCGGGCCCGAGACGTAGTCGCCGAACTCGGCCGTGTCGCTGACCGACCAGCGCTGCTTGGCGATGCCGCCCTCCCAGATGAGGTCGACGATCAGCTTGAGCTCGTGCAGCACCTCGAAGTAGGCGATCTCCGGCTGGTAGCCGGCCTCGACGAGGGTCTCGAAGCCGTACTGGATCAGCTGCGAGGTGCCGCCGCAGAGCACGGCCTGCTCGCCGAAGAGGTCCGACTCGGTCTCCTCGGTGAAGGTCGTCTTGATGACGCCGGCGCGGGTGCCGCCGATCGCCTTCGCGTACGAGAGCGCGAGGTCCCAGGCCTGGCCCGAGGCGTCGTTCTCGACGGCGATGATGTCGGGGATGCCGCGACCCGCGACGTACTCGCGACGCACCGTGTGGCCGGGGGCCTTCGGGGCGATCAGGATGACATCCACGCCCTCGGGGGCGTCGATGTAGCCGAAGCGGATGTTGAAGCCGTGCGCGAAGGCGAGCGCCTTGCCCTCGGTCAGGTTCGGCTTCACCGAGTCGTTGTAGATCGAGCGCTGGTGCTGGTCGGGCGCGAGGATCATGATCACGTCGGCCCACGCGGTGGCGTCGGCGACGCTGAGCACCTCGAAGCCCTCCTCCTGCGCCTTGGCGGCCGACTTCGAGCCGTCCTTGAGCGCGATCTTGACCTCGACGCCCGAGTCGCGCAGGTTCTGCGCGTGCGCGTGGCCCTGCGAGCCGTAGCCGACGACGGCCACCTTCTTGCCCTGGATGAGCGACAGGTCCGCGTCGTTGTCGTAGAAGATCTCAGCCATCTGCCTTGGTATCTCTCTCTGTTGGGGTTCTGATCGGCGCTCGGCGCCGGGGTTCGGGATGCGGGCGGGGCCCGCGGGTCGGTGAGGTGCGGTCGCCGGGGCGGCGGCCGCCCGGGTCAGCCGCGCAGCACGCGCTCGGTGATGCTCTTGGGTCCGCGGCCGATGGCCAGCAGTCCCGACTGGGCGATCTCCTTGATGCCGTAGGGCTCGAGCACGCGCAGGAACGCCTGCACCTTGCCGCTGTCGCCGGTGACCTCGATCACGAGGGCGTCGGTGGCCACGTCGACGACGCGGGCGCGGAACAGGTTCACGGCCTCGAGGATCTGCGAGCGGGTCGTGTTGTCGACGCGCACCTTGATGAGCAGGTGCTCGCGCTGCACCGACTGCGCGGGGTCGAGCTCGACGATCTTGATCACGTTGATCAGCTTGTTGAGCTGCTTCGTGACCTGCTCGAGCGGCAGCTCGTCGACATCCACCACGACGGTGATGCGCGAGAGGCCCTCGATCTCGGTCGGGCCGACCGCGAGGCTGTTGATGTTGAAGCCGCGGCGCGCGAACAGGCCGGCGACGCGGGTCAGCAGACCCGGCTTGTCCTCGACGAGGAGGCTGAGCACGTGAGTCGTCATGGCTTTACTCCTCTCCCCACTCGGGGGCGTGGTCGCGGGCGTACTGCACCTGCGAGTTGCCGACGCCCTGCGGCACCATCGGCCACACCATCGCGTCGCGGCTGACGACGAAGTCGATCACCACGGGGCGGTCGTTGGTCTCGATCGCGAGCTTGATGGCCGCGTCGATCTCCTCAGGTCTCGTGACGCGGATGCCGAGGGCGCCGTAGGCGTCGGCGAGCTTCACGAAGTCGGGGATCATGCGGGTCTGCTCGGTGCCGGTCAGCGACCCCGTGTTGAGGTCGGTGAACGAGTGGCGGCCGTCGTAGAACAGCGTCTGCCACTGGCGCACCATGCCCAGCGAGCTGTTGTTGATGATCGCGACCTTGATCGGGATGTCGTTGATCGCGCAGGTGGCGAGCTCCTGGTTGGTCATCTGGAAGCATCCGTCGCCGTCGATCGCCCAGACCAGGCGGTCGGGCTCGGCGACCTTGGCGCCCATGGCGGCGGGCACCGAGTAGCCCATCGTGCCGGCGCCGCCGGAGTTGAGCCAGGCGTGCGGGCGCTCGTACTTGATGAACTGGGCGGCCCACATCTGGTGCTGGCCGACGCCCGCGGCGTAGACCGCCTCGGGGCCCGAGAGCTCGCCGATGCGCTGGATCACGTACTGCGGCGACAGCAGGCCGTCGTCGGGCTCGGTGTAGCCGAGCGGGTACGCGGTGCGCAGCTGCTCGAGACGCTCCCACCAGGGGGCGAGGTCGGCGCGCGACTCGGCGGCGATCTCGCCGTAGGCGGCGATCAGGTCGGCGAGCACCTCCTTCGCGTCGCCCACGATCGGCACGTCGGCGTGACGGATCTTGCCGATCTCGGCCGGGTCGATGTCGACGTGCACGACCTTCGCGTCGGGCGCGAACTCGCTCGGCTTGCCGGTGACGCGGTCGTCGAAGCGGGCGCCGAGGCTGATGATCAGATCCGACTCCTGCAGGCCCAGCACCGCCGGCACCGAGCCGTGCATGCCGGGCATGCCGAGGTTCTGTCGGTGCGAGTCGGGGAAGACGCCGCGCGCCATGAGCGTCGTCACGACGGGCGCCCCGGTCAGCTCGGCGAAGCGCAGCAGCTCGGCCGCGGCGCCGGCGCGCACGGTGCCGCCGCCGACGTAGAGCACGGGTCGCGCCGAGGCGGCGAGCAGCTCGGCGGCGGCGTGGATCTGCTTGCCGTGCGCCTTCGTCACTGGGCGGTAGCCGGGCAGCTCGATCCTGGGCGGCCAGATGAACGGGGCCGTGTTCTGCTGGGCATCCTTGGTCACATCCACCAGCACGGGGCCGGGGCGCCCGGTCGTGGCGATCTGATAGGCCTGCGCGAGCGCAGCCGGCACGTCCTCGGCCTTCTTCACCAGGATCGAGTGCTTCGTGATCGGCATCGTGATGCCCACGATGTCGACCTCCTGGAAGGCGTCGGTGCCCATGAGGGTCGAGAAGACCTGACCGGTGAGCGCGATCATCGGCACCGAGTCCATGTAGGCGTCGGCGATCGCGGTGACGAGGTTGGTCGCACCGGGGCCCGAGGTCGCGATCGCCACGCCGACCCGGCCGCTCGCCGCGGCGTAGCCCTCGGCCGCGTGGCCGGCGCCCTGCTCGTGGCGCACGAGGATGTGGCGGATCTCCTCCGACGCCATCAGCTCGTCGTAGAACGGGATGATGGCGCCGCCCGGCAGGCCGAAGACGTCGGTGACGCCCAGCTTGGCGAGGGAGGCGAGGATGGCGCCCGAGCCCGTGAGCATCGGCGGCTCGGTCGAGGCCGGGCGCGCGGCGGCAGGCGCTGGCGTGGCGTCCGCGGTCATAGTGAACCCTTCGTGTCGAGGTGTCTGACGACGCGGATGCGCACGATCGCGCGGTGCCGCGCCGAAGCGAGGAGGAAGCTACCCGGTGACCGCGCCCTCCGCAGCGGAACGCACGAGCTTCGAGTACTTCGCGAGAACGCCACGGGTATAGCGCGGGGGGAGCGGAGCCCAGCCGTCACGGCGGGCTTCCAGCTCGGCCGGATCGACGATCAGGTCGATCGACCGGGCAGCGATATCGACCCGTATCAGATCACCATCGCGCACGAAGGCGATGGGACCTGCGTCCACCGCCTCAGGTGCGATGTGGCCGATGCACAGGCCGGTTGTGCCGCCTGAGAATCGTCCGTCGGTCAAGAGTAGTACATCCTTGCCGAGCCCCGCGCCCTTGATCGCGGCGGTGATCGCGAGCATCTCGCGCATGCCGGGGCCGCCCTTGGGGCCCTCGTAGCGGATGACGACCACGTCGCCCTTCTGGATCTCGCCGTTCGTCAGCGCGTCCATCGCGGCGCGCTCGCGCTCGTAGACCCGGGCGGGGCCCTCGAAGGTGGCGGCGTCGAAGCCGGCGGTCTTCACGACGGCGCCCTCGGGGGCGAGCGTGCCCTTGAGGATCGTGAGTCCGCCGGTCTCGTGGATGGGGTTGTCGAGCGTGCGCAGCACCGAGCCGTCGAGCGCCGGCGGGTCGATGTCGGCCAGGTTCTCGGCCATCGTCTTGCCGGTCACCGTCATCACGTCGCCGTGCATGAGGCCCGCATCCAGCAGCGCCTTCATCAGCACGGGCAGGCCGCCGCGGCGGTCGACGTCGTTCATGACGTACTGGCCGAAGGGCTTCAGGTCGCCGATGTGCGGCACCTTCGAGCCGATGCGGTTGAAGTCGTCGAGGGTCAGCTCGACCTGCGCCTCGTTCGCGATCGCGAGCAGGTGCAGCACGATGTTGGTCGAGCCGCCGAGGGCCATGCCCACGGCGATGGCGTTCTCGAAGGCCTCCTTGGTCAGGATGTCCTTCGTCGAGATGCCCTGGCGCAGCAGGTTGACGACGGCCTCGCCCGAGCGGTGCGCGTAGTAGTCGCGGCGGCGGTCGTAGCTGGGCGGGCTGGCCGAGCCGGGGATGCTGAGGCCGAGCGCCTCGGCGACCGACGCCATCGTATTGGCCGTGTACATGCCGCCGCAGGCGCCCTCGCCCGGGGCGAAGGCGCACTCGATCGCGTGAGCATCCTCTTCGCTCATCAGGCCCGCCTTGACGGCGCCGACCGCGGCGAAGGAGTCGATGATCGTGATGTCGTGCTCACTGCCGTCGCTCAGACGCACCCAGCCGGGCGCGATCGAGCCGGCGTAGAGGAACACGCTCGGCAGCTCGAGACGGGCCGCCGCCATGAGCATGCCGGGGATCGACTTGTCGCAGCCGGCCAGCAGCACCGAGCCGTCGAGGCGCTCGCCCTGCATGACGGTCTCGACGCTGTCGGCGATGACCTCGCGGCTGACCAGCGAGAAGTGCATGCCCTCGTGGCCCATCGAGATGCCGTCGCTGACGCTGACGGTGCCGAACTGCAGCGGGTACCCGCCGCCCGCGTGCACGCCCTCCTTGGCGGCCCGCGCGAGGCGGTCGAGGCTGAGGTTGCAGGGCGTGATCTCGTTCCACGAGCTCGCGATGCCGATCTGCGACTTGTCCCAGTCGGCGTCGCCCATGCCGACCGCGCGGAGCATGCCGCGGCTGGTCGTGGCCTCGATGCCGTCGGTGACGGTGCGGGAGCGGGGCTTGTGGTCGATCGGCGACGCGGCGGGCGCGCCGGAGTTCTCAGGTGTTTCCGGCATGTGACGAGTCTAGGACTCGCGGGTGGGCCGGATGTGCGGGGCGGGTGGGGCGAGCGGGCGGGATGCTGGCGGGGCGACGCGGCGGGCCGCCAGTCAGCGCAGCGCGCGCAGGTAGCGGCGGCGGGCGACCAGCTGGGCGAGACGCAGGATCGGGTGCAGGGCGCGCCAGGGCTGCTGCGGAGCGGGCGCGGTCAGCGAGCGGATCGTGAGCACGACGTCGCCGCCGCGGCCTGCGCCGTCGCCCTCTCCCCCGTCGCGGTGCACGACGAACGCCTCCTCCCCCGCGACCGGATGCCCGGGCCGGGTGCGGTACGCGAAGCCGACTCGGCGCGCCTCGTCGACCACCTCGACCACCTCGACCGGCTCGGTGATCGTGACGGCCAGGACGCGCGCGGTGATCGTGAGCAGCGCATCCACCTCGACCGCGGCGGTCGGCTCGGGATGCACGCGGAATCCGCTCGCCGTCTTGACCCGCCAGCGCAGCAGGTCGTGCGTGACGCGGCGCCAGACGTCGTCGCCCGCGCCGAGCGGCGCGCTGACCTCGCTGACGCGGAATCCGGCGGCGCGCGCGGCGGCGCGGTCGGCCTCGGGCCAGACGTCGAGCGCGGGGCGGGTGATCCCCCGCTCGAGGAGGTCGTGCGCGACGGGCCGGGTGCGCGCATCCATGGTGCGAGAGTACGGGCCTGGCTAGCGTGGGCGGATGAGCGAGAGACCTGTCGCCCTGATCACCGGCGTCGGACGCCGCGTCGGCATCGCGGCCGGCATCGCCGCGAAGCTCGCCGCCGAGGGCTGGGACATCGGCTTCTGCCACCTGCCGAGCGTGGATGCGCGCTACGGCGTCGCCGGCGACGAGGCCGAGTCGATCGCCGAGGAGCTGCGCGGCCTCGGCGCGCGGGTGTCGCGGCATGCGGTCGACCTGGGCGACCCGGAGGTGCCGGCGCGGCTGGTCGCGGCGGTGACGGCGGAGCTCGGCCTCCCCACGGCGCTCGTGCTGAGCCACGCCGAGAGCGTCGACTCCGACGTGTTCACGACCACGGTCGAGGCCTTCGACCGGCACCACGCGGTCAACGCGCGGGCGGCGTGGCTGCTGATCCGCGAGTTCGCGCTGGGGATCGCGGCGCGCACGGATGCGGCGGAGGGCACAGGCGATGGTGCCGGCGCGGGCGCCGCCGGGCGCCCCGACGACCTGAGCGCCGGCGCGATCGTCGCGCTCACGAGCCCGCACGTCGCGCACAACCTGGCCTACGGCGCGAGCAAGGGCTCCCTCGATCGCATCGTGGTCGGCGCGGCGACCGAGCTCGCTCCGCGCGGCATCCGGGCGAACATCGTGAACCCCGGCCCGATCGACACCGGCTGGATGGACGACGCGATCCGCGCATCCGGAACCGCCGCTCAGCCCACGGGACGCTTCGGCCGCCCGTCGGACACGGCCGAGCTGGTGTCGTTCCTGGTCTCACCCGCGTCCGCCTGGATCACCGGCCAGACGATCTTCAGCGACGGCGGCTTCGCGCTGTAGGGCGGCGTCCGCGCTCGGCTCAGGACTCGGGGCGGCCCGTGTCGGGGCGGCCCGTGTCGGGGCGGCCCGTGTCGGCGCGGTCGATGTCATCCACGAGCTCGTCGGCGACGAGCAGGTCGCGGCTGTAGTTGCCGGTGCGGTAGCCGGCGCGGCCCACCATGTGGCCCGAGATCGGGGTCGTGAGCACCTGGAAGAGCAGCACGGGCGCGAGGGCGAGCAGGGTGGTCCAGTGCCGGTCATGCAGGGCGATCGCGGCGAGCACGAACGCGAGACCGAGGATCTGCGGCTTGGTCGCGGCGTGCAGTCGGCTGAGCGCATCCGGGTAGCGCAGCAGGCCGATGCCGGCGAGCGCCGACAGGGCTCCGGCCAGCACGAGGCAGAGCGCCGTGAGCGCGTCGAGGATCAGGTCGAGACTCATGCGCCCTCCCCCTCCTGGGCCGACAGCGCGGCGGCCTCGGCGGCGTTGCGCTCCGCCTGCTCGCGCTCGAGGCGCTCGCGCTCGGCGCGGTCCTGCTTGGTCACGTAGCGCGCGACGGCGATCGTGCCGAACATCGCCGTCGCCGCGAGCGCGACCAGCAGCGGGATCGTGCGGGTGTGTCCGTTCATCACCATCTCGACGCCGAGCCCCAGCATGAGGCAGCTGATCAGCACATCCGTCGCGATCAGGCGATCCAGGATGCTCGGCCCCCGCACGATGCGCACGACCGCGGCGAGCGCGCTCAGCAGCACCAGGGCGCCCGCGACGATCACGCCGAGGCTCACGAGATCGAGTCCGCCGCTCATGAGCGCTCCCCCGTCGTGACCGCGGCCTCCGGCGCGCGCACCCGCGCGACGTCGCGCTTCGACCCGACGGCCATGACGACGCGGCGCTCCATGCGCAGGGTCTGGCGGCGCACGCGTTCGATGCCCGCCGCATCCGTCACGCCGATCGCGTGCAGGAACAGCGTCGACTTGCCCCGGTCGACCTCGATCACGATCGTGCCCGGCACGAGCGACACGGCGATCGCGGTCAGGGTGAGCGTGAAGTCGCTGCGGGTGCGCAAGCCCACCTCGACGACCGCGTTGCCGCGCACGCCGTGGCGGCTCAGCGCGAGGCGGGCGATGCCGACGGTCGCGGCGACGAGCTCACCCGCGATCGCGCCGATCAGCACGAGCAAGCGCCAGGGGTTGAAGCGACCCGAGAGCTCGACCGGCGGCAGCCAGAAGGTGCGGCTGACGAGCACCGCGACGACCGCGCCGGTCAGCACGCCGAGCACGCTGACGTCGCGCCAGAGGGCGATCCAGAGCAGCACGAGCGCCACGAGCAGCGGCAGCTGCTGCACGAGCACCCAGCGCGGGCGGGGCGAGTCCGGGATGCGCGCCTCAGCCATGCGATCCCCCGTCCGTCGCCGAGCCGTCGCCGATGCCGGGCACCCCGTCGGGGAACACCGAGGAGATGTAGCTCGGGCCCTCGAGGCTCTTGCCCGCCCGCTCGGCCAGCTCGAACAGCGGCCCGGCGCCGACGGTCAGCGCGAGCGAGACGAGCACCATGCCGGCGGTCGCGCCGACGAGCAGCGTGGGCGCGGCGCCGCGTCGGCGGCCCTGCACATCGGGATGCGCGGCGACGGCGGCGCGCGCATCCGCCCGGGTCGGCACGCTCGCGTCGGCGTCCGACGCGGTGGCGGGCGAGCCGGGCCCCGGGCGCGACGGAGTCAGGGGCAGGGCGGTGGTCTGCGCATCCACGGCCGTGAGGGTGAGCGCCCCGGTGTCGGAGCTGACGGGCGCGGGGCGCGGGCGCCAGAAGGCGAGGCTCCAGGCGCGGATGAGCGCGTAGAGGGTGAGCAGCGACACGAGCGCGCCGACCCCGATGCCGACCCAGGCGAGCACCGACCCCTGCTCGGCGCCGGCCTGGAAGAGCCCGAGCTTGCCGAGGAAGCCCGAGAACGGCGGGATGCCGCCGAGGTTGAGCGCCGGCACGAAGAACAGCACCGCCACGAGCGGTGACGCCTGCAGCAGGCCGCCGAGGCGGCGCAGCGAGGTCGTGCCGCCGATGCGCTCCACGAGCCCGGTCGCCAGGAACAGGGTCGTCTGCACGACGATGTGGTGCACGATGTAATAGATCGTGGCGGCCGTGCCCACGGCGGTGCCGAGGCCGACGCCGAAGATCAGGTAGCCCATGTGGCTCACCAGCGTGAACGACAGCATGCGCTTGAGGTCGGTCTGCGCGATCGCGCCGAGGATGCCGACGAGCATCGTCAGCGACGCCACCACCAGCAGCGCCGGGTTCAGCTCGGGCCCCGGGAACAGCAGCGTCTCGGTGCGGATGATCGCGTAGACGCCGACCTTGGTCAGCAGACCCGCGAACACGGCCGTGACCGGCGCGGGCGCCGTCGGGTAGGAGTCGGGCAGCCAGAACGACAGCGGGAACACGGCCGACTTCACCCCGAAGCCGAGCAGCAGCATGACGTGCAGCACGATCTGGATGCCGACCGGCAGCTCGGCCACCCGCAGCGCCACGTGCGCCAGGTTCACCGTGCCCGTGGCGCCGTAGATCATCGCGATCGAGCTGAGGAACAGCATCGACGACACCAGGCTGACCACGATGTAGGTCTGGCCGACGCGGATGCGCGACTCCGAACCGCCGAGCGTGATCAGCACGTAGCTGGCCACCAGCAGGATCTCGAAGCCCACGTAGAGGTTGAAGAGGTCGCCGGCCGAGAAGGCCGTGAACACGCCGGCGGCGAGGATCAGATAGCTCGGGTAGTAGATCGAGACCGGCGTCTCGTCATGCCCGTCGGCCAGACCCTGGCCGACCGAGAAGAGCAGCACCGCGAGCAGCACGATCGCCGACACCGCCACGAGCAGAGCCGACAGCCGATCGACGACGAGCGCGATGCCGAAGGGCGCCGCCCAGCCGCCGACCTCCATGACCAGGGTGCCCTGCGCATCCACGATCAGCAGCAGCACGACGCCGAGCACCGCGACGGCGCTGAGCGCCGTGACGGCGAACAGTCGCTGCACGCGCGGACGTCCCGCGAGAGTGAGGGTGACGGCGGCGCCGAGCATCGGGATCAGCACGACGAGGGGCACGAGGGATGTCATCGGGGCGCCTCCTCGGGGCTCGGGGCGTCGCTGTCGGCTCCGCCGGGAACCGCGTCGGCTCCCCCGGTCTCGTCGGCGAACTCGCTGTCGCCGGCGCGGGTGTCGCCGTCGATCTCCTCCTCGGGAACGCCCTCGGTGCGCACCGCGACATCCGCCTCGTCGACCGCGACCTCGTCGGGGCGGCCGAGCTTCCACGAGCGGTAGATCAGCGCGAGCAGGAACGCCGAGACGCCGAAGGTGATGACGATCGCGGTGAGCCCGAGCGCCTGGGGCAGCGGGTCGGTCGTCGCGGCGGCGCCGTCGCCGTCGGCGATCGGCGCGCCGCCCGCGACGCCCGTCATCGACAGGATCAGCAGGTTCGTCGCGTTGCCGACGAGCAGGAAGCCGAGCAGCACGCGGGTCATGCTCTTCTCGAGCAGGAGGTAGACGCCGCAGGCGTAGAGCACGGCCATCGTGACCAGCAGCACCAGCGAGAGGCTCACGATCCGACCTCCTCGTACTGGCGGTCGACCTCGGCGCCGAGGCTGCGCAGCACGTCGAGTGCGAGGCCGATCACCACGAGGTACACGCCCACGTCGAAGAACGTCGAGGTGACGAACTCGAGGTGACCGAGCACGGGGATCTCGGCCTCGAACCAGGTCGAGGTGAGCGCGTCCACGCCCAGGAACAGGGGCACGGCCGCCGTTCCCGCCGCGAAGATCATGCCGAGGCCGAGCACGCGGCCGGCGTCGAACGGCGCCGCCGCCGCGAGCTCGTCGCGGCCGCCCGCGAGGTAGCGGCCGGCGAGGGCGAGGCCCACGACGAGTCCGCCCGCGAAGCCGCCGCCGGGCGCGTTGTGCCCCGCGAACAGCAGGTAGACCGAGAACACGACCAGCGCGTGGAACACCAGACGCACCACGACCTCGAGCAGGATCGAGCGGTTGCGCTCGCCCAGCGTGCGGCCGGCGAGCAGCCAGGCGCTGCGACCGGGCTCCCACCCGGGCGCCGCCGCGGCGGCAGCTCGGCGCTCGCGCAGGGCCGCGCGCTGCTCGCGGCGGCCGGGGCGGCTCGTGCGGTCCTCGCGGGTGCGCACGAAGACGAGGCTCGCGACGCCGGTGGCGGCGGCGATCAGCACCGACAGCTCGCCCATCGTGTCCCAGCCGCGCAGGTCGACCAGGGCGACGTTGACGACGTTCTCGCCGTGGCCGAAGGTGACCGCGAGGTCGGCCCAGTCGACCGAGATCGGGGATGCGGTGCGCGCGCCCGCCGCGACGACGGCCACGACCGCCATCAGCACGCCGACGGCGACGCCGATGATCGCGCGGGCCACCGGATAGGCGCTGCCGTTGCGGTCGCCGAGGCGGGCCGGCAGCCGGCGCAGCACGAGCACGATCGCCACCAGTGTGACGGTCTCGACGAGCAGCTGGGTGAGCGCCAGGTCGGGGGCGCCCTGCAGCGCGAAGAGGGCGGTCATCCCGGTTCCGGTGACGCCGACGAACACGACCGCGGGAAACCGCTTCTGCGCCCGGGCCGCCGCGATCGCGGCCACGATCATGAGCACGCTGACGCCCGCCTGCGCCCAGCCGATGCCCGCATCCGCGAGCCGGATCTCGGGCGAGATGACGCCCTGGCCGGCCGCCGCGACGAGCGCCGCCCCGACCGCGCCCACCGTGACCACGAGGATGACGGCCAGGTAGAACGGCAGCGAGCCGCGCTGCGTCGCACCCGTCACGCGGGCGGCGACCACGTCGACGCCGTGCATCGCCCCGCCGTAGAGGCGCGGCGCGAGGCTCTCGCCCGGGGCCTCGCGCGTGCGACGCCCGATCAGCGCGAAGAGCGCGACGCCGAGCACGAGCGTGAGCGCTGACAGGCCGAGCGCCGGCTCGAGGCCGTGCCAGAGCGCGAGGTGGTAGTCGGGTGCGCCCTCGGCGTTCGCGTCGGCCGCCGCGCGGGCGAGCACGGGATCGATGAGCGACGCCAGCGGCCCGAGCACGAGACCGGATGCGGCGAGCAGCACGGGCGGGGCCACGAACAGCGGATTCGGGCGGCTCGGCACCCGGCACTCGGCGACGCCGGGCTTGCGCGCGAACGCGCCCCAGAGGAAGCGCAGCCCGTAGGCGAGCGTGAGCGCCGACCCGGCGACGACCAGCACGAGCACTGCGACGAGCGCGCCGTCGTCGTGCGAGCCCTCGATCAGCCCCGTCAGCACGGTCTCCTTGGCGACGAAACCGAGCGTGGGCGGCAGACCCGCCATCGACAGCACGGCGAGCGCCGCCGTCACCGCCAGCACCGGGCGGGCGCGGCCGAGCCCCGAGAGCTTGCGCAGGTCGCGCGTGCCGTGGTCGTGGTCGATCACGCCGACCGTCAGGAACAGCGTCGACTTGAACAGCGCGTGGCTCAGCAGCAGGGCGACCGCGCCGAGCGCCGCGATCGGAGTGTCGACGACGGCCATCGCCGTCAGGAAGCCGAGTTGCGACACCGTGCCGTGCGCCAGCACGAGCTTCAGGTCGCTGTGCCGCAGCGCGGTCAGCCCGCCGAGCAGCATCGTCACGAGCCCGAGCACGAGCAGCGACTCGCGCCAGCCGACCGCGTCACCGAGACCCGGAGTCAGGCGCAGCGCCAGATAGACGCCCACCTTCACCATCGCCGCGGCGTGCAGGTAGGCGCTCACCGGCGTCGGCGCCGCCATCGCCGCGGGCAGCCAGAAGTGGAACGGCACGAGCGCCGACTTGGATGCGACACCCACGACGATCAGCACGGCGGCGACCGAGGCGACGGGGCCGGTGGGATGCGCATCCACGACCCCGGCCAGCGACGAGGTGCCCGTCTCGACCCGCAGCAGGATCAGCCCGACGAACATCACGAGCCCGCCCAGCGTCGTGACGATGAGCGCCTGCAGCGCCGCGCGGCGACTCGTCGCCTTGGCCGCCAGGTGCGCGATCAGCAGGTAGCTGAGAACGCTCGTGGCCTCCCAGAACATGAACAGCACGAACATGTCGTCGGCCACGACGAGTCCGTACATGGCGCCCGCGAAGGCCGTCAGCACCCCGGCGAAGCGGCCGAGCGCCGCCGCGTCGGGCGCGAAGTAGCGCGCGCAGTAGAGCAGCACGAGCGCGCCGACGCCCGCCACGATCAGCGCCATCACGGTCGAGAGGCCGTCGAGCCGCAGCGAGATCGCGACGTCGAGCGCGGGGATCCACGGCACCCGCTCGGTGACGGCTCCCCCGCCGACGACGGCCGGCAGCTGCGCCGCCGCGTGAACGAAGGCCGCGGTCGGGATGAGCGCCAGCACCGCGAAGGCGGAGCGCCCGAGCGCGCGCACCAGAACGGGCGCGAGAACTCCTCCGAGCGCGAAGAAAAGGAGAAGCGCGATCATGCGGCCTCCTTCTCGTCGGGTGCCTGTGGCCGAGAACGAGGTCGCGGCAGACGGCGAGGGTGTGTGACTCGGAGTCTACCGGGTGGCAGCTGTGAGCCGCTGGGCGCGATCGCGCCGCCTACTGCTCGTGGACGTCGCCCTCGCGGAACGTGGCCAGTGCGGCCAGCGCCGCCGCGACCTCCGCGGGGCCGTGCACGCGATAGGCGGCCTCGGTCGCCCCGTCGCCGCTCTTGAGGCCCACGTCGTGCGGCTCGAGGGCGGCGAAGGCGTCTTCGTCGGTGACGTCGTCGCCGGCGTAGAAGACGGCATCCGCCTTCACATAGCGACGCAGGTGCTCGACCGCCTCGCCCTTCGTGGTCGAGCGCACCGAGAACTCGAGCACGTTCTTGCCGTGCCGCACCGTCAGGTTGTCGAGCTCGGCCTGCGCCTCGCTCAACGCCACCAGGTGCGCGACCCGGGATGCGCGATCCGACGCCAGTCGGGTGTGCAGGGCGAACCCCGCGGGCTTCTGCTCGAGCCACACGTCGTCGAGGGAGTCGGCGACCTCGCCGAGCACCTCGTGCAGCACCTCGACGTCCTCCTGCTCCTGTGCGTTCAGCGCGAGGGCGTCATCGGGGTTGTCGAGCCGCAGCTCGATGCCGTGCGAGCCGACCAGCAGCACGTCATCCGGCAGCTCGGTCACGTGGATGAGGCTGTCGAGCGCCCGCCCGCTCACCATCGCGATGCGGGTGTTCGGCAGGGCGTTGAGCCGCAGCACGGCCTCCCGCGCCTCGGGCAGCGCGCGCGCCTTCTCGGGGTCGTCGACCTCGGGCGCGAGCGTGCCGTCGAAGTCGAGCGCGACCAGCAGACGCGGCCGCCGGGCGAGCTCGCGCAGCGCGCCGGCGAGCTCGTCGGGCAGCGGTCGGCTCATCGGGCGGCCTTATCCGATGACGAGTTCTTGCGCACGACGACCTCGCTCGGCGCCAGCGGATCCTCGCCGTTGCGTGTGCGGCGCAGCGCCTCGAGGAACGTCGCCGACCAGTGCTCGACGTCGTTCTCGCGCACGCGCTTGCGCATCGCGCGCATCCGTCGCCGTCGCTCCTCGCGCGGCATCTCGAGGGCGCCGACGATCGAATCCTTGAGGCCCGTGATGTCGTGCGGGTTGATCAGCACGGCGGTGCGCAGCTCGTCGGCCGCGCCCGCGAACTCGCTCAGCACGAGCACGCCGTCGAGGTCGCCGCTGCGGGCGGCGACGTACTCCTTGGCGACCAGGTTCATCCCGTCGCGCAGCGCCGTCACGAGCATGACGTCGGAGGCCAGGTAGAGCGCCGCCATCTCCTCGCGGGGGAAGCCGTGGTGCAGGTAGCTGATCGGCTGGTGGCTGATCGTGCCGTAGTCGCCGTTGATGCGGCCGACCGTGAGCTCGACCTCGTCGCGCAGGTGGCGGTAGGTCTCCACGCGCTCGCGGCTCGGGCTCGCGACCTGCACGAGCGTGACGTCGCCGACGTCGGCGCGGCCGTCGGCCAGCAGCTCGCCGAAGGCCTTCAGCCGGTGGCGGATGCCCTTCGTGTAGTCGAGGCGGTCGACGCCCAGCATGATCTTGCGCGGGCTGCCGAGATCGCGGCGGATCTGCGCCGCCCGCTCCTGCACGTCGGGCCGCTGCGCGAGCTCCTCGAACGCGCCCGTGTCGATCGAGATCGGGAAGGCCTTGGCGAGCACCTGCCGGGTGCCGTCGCCGTCGGGCACGCTGACGATCGATCCCTTGGTCGAGTACGGCAGCAGGCGACGCACCGCGCGGGTGAAGTTGCCCGCGTCCGCGACCCGCTGGAAGCCGATCACGTCGGCGCCCAGCAGACCCTCGATGATCTGCGTGCGCCACGGCAGCTGCGAGTAGATGCCGTAGGCGGGGAAGGGGATGTGGTTGAAGAAGCCGATCGTGAGGTCGGGGCGGGCCTCGCGCAGCATCCGCGGCACCAGCTGCAGCTGGTAGTCCTGCACCCACACGGTCGCGTCGGGCGCGGCGGCCGCGATCGCGGCATCCGCGAACCGGCGGTTGACGGCGACGTAGCGCTCCCACCAGACGCGGTGGTAGCTCGGCGGCGCGATCACGTCGTGATAGAGCGGCCAGAGGGTGTCGTTGCTGAAGCCCTCGTAGTACCGCTCGATGTCGGTCTCGCTGAGATCGATGGGGATGATGCGGATGCCGTCGTGCTCGAAGGGCTCCAGGCCGAGGTCGGGCTGGCCGCCCCAGCCTACCCAGGCTCCGCCGGCGGAGCGCATCACGGGCTCGAGGGCGGTGACGAGACCGCCCGGAGACTGCGTCCAGGTGGGTTCGCCGTCGGCGTCGACCGTGCGGTCGACGGGGAGTCGGTTCGAGACGACGACGAGGTCGGATCTGTCGTCAGGCACGTCGACAGACTACCGAGCGCGCCTTCGGCGACCTTCCAGCTGCCAGAGGAACACCAGGAGCGTCGCCGCTCAGAGCGCGATCGCCAGTGTCGCGAGCGCGACCGTGATCGGCGCGACGACGAGACCGAGCAGCGCATAGCGCCGCCACGAGATCTCGACGCCCATCGAGGTGAGCCGCGAATGCCACAGCAGCGTCGCGAGCGAGGCCCACGGCGTGATGAGCGGGCCCGCGTTCACGCCGACGAGCAGCGCCGCGATGCGGTGCGGCGACGCGGCCAGCGGCTCGAGCAGCAGGTAGGCGGGCAGGTTGTCGATCGCGTTCGCGCCCAGCGCGGCGGTGCCGGCCAGGCGCAGCAGCTCGAGCGGGCCCTCGCCGTCGCCGACCACGCGGGCGAGCAGGCCGGTCACCCCGACCGCGTGGCCGGTCTCGACCACCAGGAAGAGCCCCGAGGCGAGCACGACCAGCTGCCACGGGATGAGCGCGAAACGCAGCACGCGGCGACGCCGCACCGCGAACAGCACGCCGAGCACGAGCGCGCCCGCGCACGCCGGAACCCAGACCGGCAGCCCGGAGACGAGCAGCGGCAGCAGGGCGGCCACGGTGATCGCCGAGGCGCGGAACAGCAGCTTGTCGTCGATCGGCTCGGGGGCACCCGGCGTGTAGCGTCGCAGCAGGTCGCGCCGGTGCACCAGGAACACGACGACGCAGGGCACGAGGATCGCCACGAGCGCGGGCAGCGCCATCATCGCGGCGAAGGTCGCATCGTCCATGCCGTTCAGGGCATGTTCCGCGAGCAGATTCGTCAGGTTCGACACCGGCAGCAGCAGCGAGCCCGTGTTCGCGAGCCACACCGTCGTCAGCGCGAACGGCAGCGGCGGCAGGCCGCTGTGCCGCGCCAGCTGCACGACCACCGGCGTCAGCAGCACGGCCGTCGTGTCGAGCGACAGGAAGACGGTGCTGATCACGGCGAGCAGCACCACGAACATCCACAGCAGCCAGGCGCGGTGCGCGCCCCAGCGGGCCGTGCGCTCGGCGATCGCCGTGAACAGCCCCGCCTCGGCGGCCAGCTCGGTCACGACCGTGATCGCGACCACGAACAGCAGGATGGGCCAGGTGCGGTCGGCGACCGCGAGGGCGTCATCGACCGGCAGCAGGCCGGTGGCGATGGCCGCGAGCCCGAGAACGAGCAGGACGGCGCCGATGATCGCGGTGCGCAACCGTGGTCCCTTTCGCCGCCGCGACCGTCGGGGCTGGCGCTTCACTGTAGACCTCGGGATCACGTCATCCGTGTTGGGTAGCGTGGTCGCCAGCTGCTGAGGAGGCGGAATGCGCAAGTACCTGCTGAACACGAGTGTTCTGAGCTCGCTCTTCGGGGCGTTCGGACTGCTGCAGACGACTCGCAAGGGTCCGCGCGACTGGCGCCTCGTGCTGATGTGGATCAGCTGGGCCATGACCGTCGCGATCGCCGTCGGAACGGTGATCGAGGAGAACAACGCTCTCGAGCTGGAGGACTGATGATCACGCTCACGCTGCTGGCGGCGATCGCCGACCGGGACGGATTCGACGGCCCGAGCGCCGGGGACTTCACCCGCAACCCGCTCATCGGCGGCGGCTACGGCTTCGGCGGGCTGCACATGATCGGCTTCGCGCTGTGGGCGGGATTCATGATGTTCCTCGCCGCCGTCGCGATCATCATCGTCGTGCTGCTGGTGCGCTTCCTTGTGGTCGGCACCCGCGCCGCGCAGCTCTACCTCGACCGGCACGAGCCGACGGCGCCCGCGCCGGCGCCGACCGCTCCGGGCGGGGCGCCCGCGCCGGCCGCCGCGGCGCCCGACTGGACGCCGACGGCTCCCCCGGCGGATGTCACGGCAGCGGCTTCGGCAACGGCGGCGGCTCCCGCCACAGCGACGCCGTCGACCCCGACCGCTTCGTCGACCGCGGCCTCCTCGACCCCGACCGACGAGGACGCCGCCGGCGCGGCCGCCGACGCCGCGAGCGTGGATGCGACCGACAGCGCCGCGCCCGCCGGTGACGCCGCGAAGCCGGGCGACACCGCCGTTCTCCCGACGCCGAAGTCGGCGGCCAGCCACGCGAACGCCGGCGCGACCGGAACCGAGGGCAGCGCATCCAGCACCCCGGCCCCGGCGAAGAAGCCCGCAGCCCGCAAGCCCGCGGCCTCGAAACCCGCGGCCCCGAAGCCGGCGTCCGGGTCGACCGGCGCGCGCCGCGCATCCTCGGCATCCGGTTCGGCCGGTCCGGCGAGCAAGCCGGCCGCGAAGCCCCGCACCCCGCGCACGCCGAAGAACCCGCCGGCGCCGCCGACCCCTCCGACGGAGGAGTGAGCGCCGAGGACTGAGCGCCGAGGACTGAGCGGCGGCCTCGCCTAGACCGAGGTCGCCGGGGAGGTCGCCGCGGCCGCGCGGGCGTCACGGAAGGCGGCCGCCGCATCCACCAGGCCCTGGAAGACGCGCAGATCGCCCAGCTCCTCGGGATGCCACTGCACCGCGACGCCGAAGCGGTCGCCTTCCAGCTCGACCGCCTGCACGACCTCGGCGGTCGCGCCGGCGCCGGCCGACACGGCCGTGACGCGCAGGCCGGCCCCGAGCCGGTCGATCGCCTGGTGGTGGTAGCTGCGCACATCCACGCTCGCGGCGTCGTCGTAGAGCGCGGCGATGCGCGACCCCGCGACCGGGCTGGCCTCGTTCACGGCGAAGACGCCGGCGTCGCCGCTGTAGCGCGTGTCGCCGTCGAGGGCGTCGGGCAGGTGCTGGTGCAGGGTGCCGCCCTGGTGCACGTTGAGCAGCTGCAGGCCGCGGCACACGCCGAGGAAAGGGGTGCCCGACTCGATCGCGGCCGCGAGCAGCGCGTCCTCCCAGGCGTCGCGGTCGACGCGCGGGGCGTCGGTGTGCTCGCCCGCCGCCTGTCCATAGCGCGCCGGATCGACGTCGTAGCCGCCGGTCACGAGCAGACCGTCGAGGCGCGACACGGTCGCCGCGGCGATCTCGGCATCCACCGGCTGCGGCGGCAGCATCACGCCGATGCCGCCCGCGTCGAGCACCGAGCGCAGGTAGGTCTCGGGCAGGTAGGCGGCCGGGATGCTCCAGACGCCCGAGCTGATCGGCTCGAGGTAGGTGGTGACGCCGATGACGGGACGCGCAGTGCTCACGCGCTCATCCAAGCAGTCGGCGGGGCCGTCGTCGTGCCGTCGGAGCGGTCCGATCGGCGAGTGCTGGACGGCGGCGTCAGAAGCTCGTCTCGACGAAGCCGACGACGCGGGGGTTCGCCGTGTTGGCGTCGTCGACGACGGGGATGACGCGCCAGCGATCGAAGGCGCCGCAGGGGTGCGAGATGCCGAGCCGAACGACGTCGCCCGGCTTCAGCGCGCTGTCCTCCGGGATGCGCAGGTAGGCGTGCTGGTCGTCGAGCCGCGTCACCTCGTGGCCGGGCAGCGCCGTGCCGTCCTCGGCGAGCGCGACCGGGAAGCCCAGGTCGCTCGGCACGTCGCGCTTGCCGGCGTCGAGCAGGGCGAGGCCCTTCTCGGGGCGGGAGATCACGCGGGTCCAGAGGCGGAGGGCGGGACGGAAGGGGCCGGTGGATGCGGGGGTCGCGTCGGGCTCGTCGGCGGGTTCCGCGTCGGTTTCGGGGTCGAAGCCGGTGCCGGTGCCGGTCTCGCTCTCGGTCGGTGCGGCTTCGGCATGGCCGTCGGCCTCGCCCTCGGCCTCACCGGCGGCCGCGCTCCCCCGCCCGAGCGGCGACTGCGCATCCCAGACCCCGTCGTCCTGCGCGACGAACGAGCCCGGGCGCAGCACGATGCGGGCGCGATCGCGCAGCGGCGCGAGCACGTCGGCGACCACGTCGAACCAGATCGATCCGCCGGCGCTGATCACCGGCGGGCGGTCGGCGTCGAACAGCTCGAAGCTCTCGAGCGTCTCGAACAGCTCGACCAGGCGGCCGAGGTAGGCGCGCACGGTCGCCTCGGTCTCGGGGGTGCGCTCGGCGACGAGCGAGCCCTCGTAGCCGGCGATGCCGTGCAGGCGCACGCGGGTCGCGCGGGCGGCGGCCCAGGCCAGGGCGAGCGCCTCGTCGGAGCTGCGGCGCCCGGTGCGCCCACCGGGCTCGCCGAGCTCGATCAGCACGTCGAAGGGCCGGTCGCCGCGGGTCGCGAGCAGCACGTCGAGACCCTCCTGCGAGTCGACGAAGCAGCTGAAGCGGAACCCGGCGTCGTCGTCGAGCTCGCGCGCGAGCCACGTCGCGGCCGCCGGGTCGAGCAGCTCGCTCGCGAGCAGCACGTGCCGCACGCCCTCGCTGCGCGCCAGCTGCGCCTGCCACGGCGTGGCGACCGAGATCGCTGCCGCGCCGGCCTCGGTCAGGTGCCGCCAGAGCCGCGGCGACATCGTGGTCTTGCCGTGCGGGGCCAGCTCGACCCCGGCATCCTCGGCCCACGCGAACATGCGGCGGATGTTGTGGCCCTCCGCGCTCTCGTCGAGCGCCAGCACGGGCGTCGTGAAGACGTCGATGCGATGGCGCTCGCCCGCGACCTCCGCGGCCGGGCGGTTCCAGAACCGGGGCGGGATGGACTTGGTGCGGGGGCTGAGCCGGAGGTCACTCACAGCATCCACGCTACCCGGCAGCACGTCGCCGACCCGGGTCGCGACGCGGTGCCGGATCGCACCGTTGTCACCCCGTTACGCTCGCACCATGACCGACGACGCCGCGGCCGACCGCACCGCCGAGACATCGGCTCGTCGCCCGCGCTCCCGCGCCGTGCGCATCGTGCGCCGCGGCGGGTTCGTCGCCCTCGCCGCCGGACTCGCCGCCCTGATGGGCTTCGTCGTCTGGGCGCTCAACCCGATGCGGGCCGAGGCGAAGCCCCTCGCCGCGCTCGAGCAGGACTCGTCGATCGCGGTCACGCGCAGCGACGCCGGCGTCGTGCTGATCCCGAAGCAGGGCGCCACCGGCACCGGCTTCGTCATGCTGCCGGGCGCGCGCGTCGAGCCGGCCGCCTACGCCGCCAAGCTCGCCGGCCTCGCCGACGCCGGTGTCGTGGTGGTCATCCCGTCGGTCACCCTGAACTTCGCGCTGTTCGACACGCGCTCCTTCCACGACCTGACCCTGGTGGCGGATGCGGCGGGCGCCACCGACGTGCAGCGCTGGTATGTGGGCGGGCACTCGCTCGGCGGCGTGCGCGCCTGCCAGCTGGTCGCTGACGACCAGAGCGCCGCCGCCGGCGGTGGCGCGCCCGAGATCGCGGGCCTCGTGCTGCTCGGCTCGTACTGCGCCGCCGACATCTCGGGCGACGACGTGCCCGTGCTGAGCTTGGGCGGGTCGCGCGACGGCCTCAGCACCCCCGCGAAGATCCGGGATGCGCGGCACCGGCTGCCCGCGTCGGCCCAGCTCGTCGAGATCCCCGGCGCCGACCACGCCTCCTTCGGCGACTACGGCGCCCAGCCGGGCGACACGACGGCCACCGCGTCGGATGCCGACGTGCGCGCCGAGATCACCCAGCGCATCCTGGAGTTCGCCGCGGGTTAGGCGGTCGGCGGCGCCTCGGTTCCGAGTCCCGAGAACCGGCGCCCCGCCCGCGCGGTGGATCCGGGTCAGAGCACCGTGCCGGTGCCGTAGACGCGCACGTAGTCGACGAGCATCCGCGCCGGGAAGACGGTCGAGGCGTCCGGATCGCCGGGCCACCTGCCGCCGACGGCGACATTGAGCAGCACGTGCATGTCGCGCTCGAAGGCCCAGGTCGACCCGGCCGGGATGTCGTCGCGGGTGACGTCGAAGTACTCGCGGCCGTCGATCGACCAGGCGATCCGGTCGGCGCGCTTGTCGACCGCGAAGACGTGGAAGCCGTCGCTCGCGGGCGCGCCGATCCCCGTCGTGCCGCTCAGTCCGTCGACGCCGGAGTACCCCGGACCGTGCACGGTTCCGTAGACGGTCGACGGCTCGCCGCCTACGACCTCGGCGATGTCGATCTCGCCGCGGGCCGGCCACGCCTCGGCGGGGGCTCCGTCGACGCCGTCGCCGAGCATCCAGATGGCCGGCAGCAGCCCGCGTCCCGTCGGCAGCAGCGCGCGCACCTCGACGCGCCCCTCGCGCAGGCCGACCGTTCCCGCCGTGGTGATGCGCGCCGAGGTGTACGGGCAGCGATCGCGCGTGAAGCAGGGCAGATCGGCGGACGGGTCGGAGGGCAGCGCCTGGATCACCAGGTTTCCGGCGCCGTCGAGCGCCGAGTTCGCGGTGTCGGCGGTGTACGACTGCAGCTCGTCGTTGCCCCAGCCCGACCATTCGCGGTTGCCCAGGTCGGTCGTCCACCACTCGGCGGCCGGGCGCACTCCCGCGGGACCGTCGAACTCGTCCGACCAGAGCAGCGGCTCATCGGCCGGGGCGGTGGCGTCACCGCGCGGGGGATCATCGGGCGCGTCGTCCGCGAGGGCACCGCATCCACCCAGCATCAGCAGCAGGGATGCGGCGGCGAGCGCGGCGGGCGGCGTGCGACCCATGGACGTCCTTCCGTCGGCGGGGGTGAGACGGGTGGAGCGGAGCGGCAGGGCAGATGACGGTCGCGTCGGCGTGGAGTCTGCGGGCGAGCCGACGCCGTTCCAGCGTAACCGCGAGGCCCGACCGCCACGCCGACCGCGGATCATCGATCCCTGGATGCGCGGCCGCCGCCGTGTGAGGCTCGGTGCATGACCGAGCTGCCCGCCCCCATCCAGCGCTTCATCGATGCGACCAATGCCGCCGACTCCGACGCCTTCGTGGCGACCTTCGCCGACGACGCCTATCTCGAGGACTGGGGCCGCGGCTTCCACGGCCACGACGGCGCCCGCGCGTGGAACGCCTCCGACAACATCGGCAAGCGCTCGCGCTTCGTCGTCGAGGGCGCCGAGCACGACGGCGACGAGTGGACCGTGACGGTCACCGTGTCGGGCGACGGCTACAACGGCACGAGCCCGATCCGCTTCACGGTCGACGGCGACCGCATCTCGCGGATGCTCATCACGCCCTGAGGGCGCTGCTCGTGCCGAGGGCGAAGGCGAAGGCCGCGCGATGCGCGCCCGGAAAAGCCCCGCGAGGACCCCGGAAAGAGAGAAAGCCCCGTTCCCGGCGAGAGGAGACGGGGCTTTTCGTACACCCCCCGGGACTTGAACCCGGAACCCACTGGTTCGGAATCGCACTGCCGCTGCGCACCGGTTGAGACCGAAATCTGTTGAAATCGCGGGGTTCTCTCGGTGGCCGCTCCCTGCTTGACACTGGGTGATTCGCGCACGCACCGCTTATGTTCAGTGCACCGACGGTGCACTTCGGCAGTCCGGCGCGCCCGTTGAGAGGCAGTCACGAGTCGTAGGCGCGCTCAGTCCCTATCGAACGTTCGGGTCAGAACGGCGGCGCGAATACGAGTCCCATCGGCAGCTTCGAGCCGGCTGACGAGTTCGAACGTTTCCGCGGCCGCAATCTCATCCCCGACGCGCTCTGCGTAGAACTCGAAACGCTTGTATAGACGTCGTAGCAATACCTCGACTCCGTCGGGGCCAGCGGCCACGTTGCGGAGCGCGCGGACGACGAACGGCAAAGTCGATGAGTTCAACCAATGCTGGCCGAGAACGATCAGCAGAAGAAGCTCCAGGTTCTCCCTGGCTGCGTCCTTGGAATCGGTCAGACTGACTATCCACGTTGCCGCGGCCTCGATGCTGCCTTCGAGCACGGTCGGATCTCCAGCTGAGCGTCCGGCGAGTTCCATTGCGGATCGAGCGCGCAGTTCGGGGTTGTCGTGCGGGCTGACCTTCACAGCGTTGATCATCGGAACCGGCGATATAGCCAGAGTCGCCGCCAGGTCCCACACTTGGCTGTCGAACTCGATACCCGCGTAGCCATTGGCGACAAGCGTGGCGAGCGCAAGCTGAAGCTCGTCCGCACCAAGCACTTCCCTTTCATGAAGACCGTGGAGGAGGTCGACAGTGTCAAAGGCGGAGACGCCTGCCGCTCGGGCGATCGCCCGCAGCGGTCGCTCGTCCGCCCACACTGGACGTCCCTCGTCAGCCGCATAGTCGACAGCAGCAAGGAATGGCGTTCGCCATTCAGTCTCGGCGAGTTCGACGATCCCAGTCACCCGACCATGAGTTGCGCCCGGTCGAGTTGAGAACAACTCCACCACACGCCGCGCTAGTGCGAGCTTCCTGCCCGCTGGGTCTGTGAGAACGAACCCGTGTTTGCCGATAGTCCCGCTTTGCCGAGTCAGCCACTCGACCGCGCTGATCGCGTCGCGCTGTTGATCGGTGATGACCGTCTGACGCCCAACCGCTCCGAGGATCTTCTCGCTGATGAGCTCGGGGAGAAGCGCCAGCGTCACTAGGGCGCTGGCGTCGATCACGGCTCCACCGCCCTCGACCCGCGACCAGACGTCTTCGAAATCTGACGATCGATCGCCGGCGTACCTCGGTCCTTCGAGCGACATCAGCAGAACTTCGAGGTATCCCTTGCCGTGGACTTCAGCGCTCATGCCGAGCGGGACCGTGCCCCGCGCAACTTGCGCGTCGAACTCGCTCGTGTCCGGTCGCTCCCCGACAGCGTCGAGAAGCGACTGAAGCGGGTTCTCGAGGTCGACCTCAATTTGACGGATCGCGCCATCGGGGAAGTCTGCGAAGTAGCCAGCGAGAAGAGCGCGTGCGTCTTCGCGATCGGCGAGCTCCTCGGGCCCAGCATCGGCAGCCGTCACACCGTCCGAGACCGAGCCCGAGTCGGAGTCGGAGTCGGAGTCATCACGCACGGGTTGAAGCACGAAAGCGCCAATGAGCCCTCGGCGGATCGCCTCGTCTTTCGGATAAAGCTCGACGATTTTGAGCGCATCGCGCGCGCGACCCACTTCGTCGCCGAAGATCCGACGAAGTTCGATCCAACTCCCGATGGACATTTCGTCATATGGTTGCGGCCGACCGTGTGCCTTCCACGTAGCGAACGCGTCCTCGGGCAGGTTGATGTGGAGTTCACAGGAAACGAGTGCCCAGACAGCAGAAGGATTTCCAACATCGACCGCGAGAAGTTGAATAGCTGCATTCCGCGCTTCTTGCCACATGTCCGCTGCTGAAGCTGCATGCACCATGCGGCGAAAAGCTAGACGTCGGCCGCTCCAATCTGATGGCGCGCTGGCGAGCGCGTTACTGACCTCGGTCATAGCGATCCGAGGCTCGCCCGCTTCCAGCGACAGTTGGGAAGCCTCAAGCCAGAAGCCCGCATCACTCCACTGGCGCGCCGCGTCCTGAACGACCCGTCTCAGACCAGTCTGGTCGCCCTCCTGCCGCAGGTAGGTCGCCAGAATGGCCGCTCCACGAGCGCTCGAAGCTGCCGTGATACGGAACTTATCGAGCGCCCCATCTTCGTGGGCGAACAGCCGCGCGACCTCTCGGATCTCGTCCGCGACTTGGGGGTTTCGAACCGCAAGCTGCTCCAGAAACGCGCTCGCGACTCCCTTCATGGCGAGTTGAAGCGCGATGTCAGGCTTCTCGTCCTCGCTGTCGTCGCTGTCCAGGGCTCGTTGCCAGAGCAAGATCGCGTCGTCGTCGCGCCCTTCTCGGTCAGCGATCGAAGCTTCTATCCGGGATCGGACGCCGGCGCTGGTCAACTTGCCGATAAGACTCTTCGCCTTGAGCATGTCGCCGCTCTGCGCATGGAGAGTCGCAATCTCCGCAAGGACTGCCTCATCTTGCAACTCCGACGCAGTCGCTTCCCCTAGCGGTGGCGGCTCGGACAGTCTTATCAAGGTTGCTTGGTCATTCGTGAGTCTGCTGATGCGCAGCGCAAGGGCGGCCGCGGGCCCGCTCACAACACCCCATCGGACTTGTTCGTCCCGGGTGCGTATCGCGATCTCACGGGCCATTGCTTGGTCTGATTCACGGGTCGCAATCGGTCCGACTACAGATCTCGACATGCGCGCTCGGGCCTCGAGCAGGCGGACTGGACTGGAATCGAACTCGGCGATGGTTTTCTGAGCGAGGTCGATCGCCTCGTCGAGGAGGAGATCGGCAACAAGGTAGTGGATCTGTATCCAGCGGCGGAATATCTCTGCGCGGCGGCCCTTCGATTGGAAGTTAGCGAGGTTGGCACGTGCCTCCTTGAGGCTGGGTTTTCCGAGAAAGGCTTCAACCAGGGGATCGCCGCGGTAAGCCGCGAGTTCGCGCGCCGCCTCATCTTCGTGGTGGATCTCTTGAGCCTGGACCTTTCTGATCGCCCAGTATGCGGCGCCGTCAGCTCCGCCGGCACTCGCTCGTTCGATAAATGAGATCGAGACCCTCGCGAGCCCTCGATCGTTGGCGAGATCGGCGAGGTAGGCAAAAACGGACGCAGGCGCTTCAGCAAGGAAGTCGGGCAGTGCAGAAGACCAATCCGAAATCTGCTGATCAGTTCGGTCGGTCCCATCCAGCAATCCGACGAGACCGACAATACGTGGCCACTCGGCTCTAATCTCTCGGAGTTGCTTGGCTCGAATCGGACGCATGCTCCGCAGTCGAGATTCGAATGAGGCTGCGTCATTCGACGTCAGCGCGGCCCTCTCGCTAGCGACCTGCTCACGCATCGTCTCGAGCTCGTCCTTGAAGGCAACAGAGGCTGAAGGAGCGAGGGAAGCAAGATAGGCGAGTTCGACTGAGCGCCGAAGGTCAGCCATGCTCGCCTCGGGGGCACCCGGCGGCAGACAGCTGAGAAAAAGTTCATCGGCTTTGGCGATATCGGACGGCAACCGGGAAACCAGGAGCCGCCGGAAGTCCGGGTACGCCAAGACCTGGTTGAGTCGTCGACGATCGAAGGGCTTCCCCTTTCTGCGCATACGTCGCCAGGCGCCGAAACCGACCCGGATGTCGAGGCTTATCAATGCGGCGAGCTTCGAAAGGAGCGGCTTGGCTGGGCCGAACGCCGCAGACGGATCGACCACGCTTCTCCTCTGGCTCAGGGACAGCGCGATCGTCTCACGAAGGAGTGACATTCCCTTGGAAAGTCGGCGATCATCACAACTAGTCCGATGATGATTTATCCGGCGCAGCGATGCGCGGATTGGAGGTGAGGTCGCATGGGTGGTGCGAAAAGGTGGCTCGAAGAGATCGAGGCGCGCGGATGGACAGACTTGGGCACGACCGTCTGCTCCGACTGTGTTTCGGATGAGGCGCTGCAGCGGTTCGTCCAGCTAGGAGGCGGCCGCGCTGAGTGCAGCTACTGCTCCCGCACACCCGAATGGCCCGATGCCTCAGCGAACACCGAGCTGATCCTCGAGCTGATAGTTGACGGATTCCGCACGGAGTACGAGGACCCCATCGAGCAGGTGCTCTACTCCTCAGCCGACGGCGGTTATCAGATGGCGATCTACGACCCCGAGGACCTACTCGAGATCCACGAGGTCACCGAGAACGGCGACCTGTTCGCCGACCTCGCCCGGTCCATCACACAAATGGAATGGGTGCCGCGAGATCCCTATGCTGCGTCCCCCACACAAGCACTCCAATGGGGATGGGAAGGCTTCCGGGACTTCGTAAAGCACCGGCGTCGGTACACCTTCCTGGCGTTCGACCAGAGCACCGCCGACGGCGCAGGCGAAATCGCCATGCACGGGATCCCCGCCGCGGTTACGGCGGCTGTCGAGGAAGCGGGACAGATCACCACTCTCGTTGCCGGCACGAGTTGGTGGCGAGTGCGACCGCACGATGCGAGCAAGAGCTACTCCAGCGCAAGAGACCTGGGATCCCCACCTGACGGAGTTGCGCGCGACAATCGGATGACGCCAAAAGGCATCGGAGCCTTTTATGGTGCCTCAACCGCCGCAGGAGCTCGAGCCGAGGTGGCCGGGTACGCTGGCAAGTCTCTGGACGGAACGATCGGGAAGTTCGCTCTTCTCCGCGACGTCCTAGTCGTGGATCTGACCACCGCCGGAGCCATCCCCTCTCTCTTCGATCCCGAAGAAGGCCACAAGCGAGCGGCTCGCAAGTTCATGCACGACTTCGTGAAGGACGTCGCGAAAATCGCAGACCCATCGGATACCCAGAACCTCGACTACGTACCGACGCAGATCATCGCCGAGTACTTCCGCTACGAACTCCATGTTGACGAAGAGCGAGTCGGCGGGGTCATCTGGCGATCCTCGAGAGATTCGAGTGTCACCAACTGCGTCCTTTTTGTCGGCAACGAAGCGATGGCTGAGCAAGGAACCGGATCCGACGTGTCGATACTGGCTCTCGATCCGAAGTCAGTAGCCCGGATCGACGCGCCTTTGTGAGGTTGGCAGGCCCTACCGCTACCTGCGCTCACTCGATGCAGATCGGAGGTGAAGCGCACGCAGACAGTCGCCTCTCGCCTAGTGCGGCGGTCGGGAGCTAGCGAGTCAGGCGGATCGATGCCTCAAGAACCGTATGGTTCTGCCGTGGATATCTCACTTTTTCTCCTCGCGATCGGGAGTTTGGCATCTGCTGCAGCGGTGGCCGTCACTGTGTCGCTCTGGTTTGTCGACGGCCACCGGCGACGCGCTGCCGCGGTAGCTGAACAGCGCGCTCAGTTGGTCGATCGCGTCATCGACTTTGCGGAGCGCCTGACGCGCCAGGCGAAATGGCATCCGTTCTCGACCGGATTGAGCACGCCCCAGCTCGAGCTAGCGATGTTGGTTCCGCGCTTCTACGCGGTGCTCTCGCCGCGCGAGCGCTGGGTCGCGAAGTGGCTCGAGCATCGGGTGACATTGATGACCGAACTGCACTCGCCGCGCAAGCTGATCAACCACGCGTATACGACTGTGTCGAGGATCCTGGCGTGGAGTGCGGGCGACCTCACACTGGACTGGTTCGCTCGTGACCTTCAACTCGCTGGACGGACCGCTCCATCAGCTCGCGCCCGTTGGCGGCGTCTGTTCCCGGGGCAGATCCGGTTCATTGCCGGCCTGCTGATCGCATGGGCGATCGCGATCTTCACTGCCGTCGCATCGGCGCGCGCTCTCCGTAGTCTCAGCGCGGTGACCAACCGAATCCTCGGCTGACAGCTCGTTCGGCACCCGACTGGGGAACGCCGGCAACTCGCTCAGGAGTTCGTTGCGTTCCCGATTGGAGCCTGGCGGGTCAGCTCGTGCCCGCCAGGCTCCCGCGGTCGGGTCGCACCGCGTGGCCGCTGAGGTGGTGGATAGCGGGCGCCGCGAGATTGAGGTCGAGGTCGAGGTCGGCCAGAATGCCACGAAGACTTCCCGTCGACGATCAGCGCGACGCGCACTCAGCGAAAACCAGCGCCCACCATTACGGCGGGTTTCCATCGGGTCGAGGCCTCGCAGACGCCGCCGCGCAACGAGAAAGGCCCGGATCCGTGAGGATCCGGGCCTTCGTGGTACACCCCCCGGGACTTGAACCCGGAACCCACTGATTAAGAGTCAGTTGCTCTGCCAATTGAGCTAGAGGTGCTCGCCGTGAGGCGGTTGATCCGGCGAACCGAACCGAGGGACAACGATAGCACCCCGCGGAGGGTGCTCGCGACCACGGCCGGCTCGGGCCGCTCGAGCGGCGGCGGCCACCGCATCCACCTAGGCTCGTCGGGTGACCGAACGCCTGCAGCCCGGAGACCTCGCCCCCGACTTCACCCTGAGCGACGACCACGGCGACGCCGTGACGCTGTCGCAGCTGCGCGGGCAGCGCGTGATCCTTTACTTCTACCCGCAGGCGTTCACGCCGGGATGCACGACGCAGGCGTGCGACTTCCGCGACAGCTCCGCGCCGCTGCAGGCCGCCGGCTACACGGTGCTCGGCGTCTCGCGCGACAGCGTCGAGAAGCTCGCGAGCTTCCGCGACGACGAGAAGCTGCCGTTCCCGCTGCTGAGCGACCCCGACCACGCCGTGCACGAGGCCTACACCGCCTGGGGCGAGAAGCAGAACTACGGCAAGACGATCACCGGCGTGCTGCGCTCGACCTTCGTGATCGACGCCGACGGCAAGGTCGAGCAGACCTTCTACAACACGAAGGCGACCGGGCACGTCGCGATGCTGCGCAAGAAGCTGGGGCTCGCCGCCGCCTGAGCCGCGGCCGCCTGGGGCGCGGCCGCTTCCGCGGCCGCCGCCTGAGCCTCGACAGGGATGCGCGTCAGGCGCCCGTGCTGCGCAACCGCGCCAGGATCTCGGGCCCGCGCCGGTCGAGCAACCCGCCGCCCATGCGCACGCCGACGATCAGCAGCGCGACGCCCTCGATCACGCCGACCGCGAGCGCGAGCCAGCCGAGCCAGCCCGCTCCGATGATGATCGCCGCGATGCCGAGTCCGAGCGCCGGCAGGGCGAGCAGCCCGGTGATGCCGGTCACGGCATAGGAGCCGACGATCGAGGTCATGCCGGCCCCGGCCGAGCCGGCGAAGGGGTTGCGGCCCGTGCGCGGAACCGGCACCACGACGAGCGCCGACGACACCGCGATCACGCCGAGCGCTCCGAGCAGCACGGCCGCGCTCATCCCGAGCACCGGGGGCAGCAGGTCGACGCGACCGACGACGCCGAGCCCGACGAGAGCGATCACCAGCGTGGCCGGGCCGGCGATCAGCGCGATCGCCGCGGTGCGGCCCACCCGATCGTCGCGGCCCGTCGCGGGCGACATCAGCTGACCCGCGAAAGCGGTGCCGTCGTAGGAGAGGCCGGCGAACATCGTCAGCGGCAGCAGCCCGGCGACGAGCGGGGCGACGCCGATCGCGAGCGCCGGCTGATCGATGATGCGCGCCCAGAGGATCAGCAGGGCCGGCATGAGCGGCACGACCACGAGCTGCCGGGTGTAGCGGGTGTCGCGGAACCAGTACGCGAGCGACCTCGCCGCGATCGCCCCGGCGGGCGTCGCCGGCATCCAGCGCAGCGGGCCGAGGCGTCCGGCCGCGACCGAGCGGCCTCCCGCGTCGCCGGTCGTGCGGGTCGTCGCGATCACGCTCGCGCGCCAGGCGAGCACGAGCACCGCGAGCACGATGAGTCCCAGCGCGATCGCGAGAACGGCGGATGCGGGGCGCCCCTCGGCGACGAGGCCCGGCGCCGTCCAGATCACGGCGAGCGGCGACCAGGCGAGCGCGTCGACGGCGCCGCCCACCGGCTCGGGGGCGCGCATCCCGATCACGATCGCCCCGCCGATCGGCAGCACCAGCACGGCCAGCGCCACCACGGCGACCGCGACCCGCAGGCCGATCCGGCGGCTCGCGATGGCGGTCGAGATCAGCGACGCGGCGAGCCGGCTGCCGACCACGCAGATCAGCACGCCCGGCACCGCGCAGAGCAGAGCCACCGCGACGGCCGGACCCCGCCACACCGCGGCCGTCGCCAGGGCGACCAGTGCGGTGAGGATGCCGGGAATCCAGGTCAGGCCCACCAGCACCTGGGCGCGCAGCAGGGTGCCCACCCGCAGCGGGAACCGCGCGAGGCGCCGCGGGTCGAGCGTGTTCTCGACGCCGCTCGTGATGAGGGGAACGATCATCCAGCCGAGCGTGAGCACGAGCCCGCCGACGACGATCGTGCGCTGCCGCGTCTCGAGCGCGCCGGCCGTGTCGCCGCCGAGCAGGCCGAGAGCGACGAGGCCCACGATCGCGAGGACCGCCACGATCGAGCCCTGCACCCCGCCGAGGATCACCAGCACGAGCTGCAGCACGTTGGCGCGCAGCGTGTTCCTCAGCACCTGGAACCGCAGACGCAGCAGCAGGGCGAGCGTCGCGCGCTCGCTCAGCGGGCCCGTCGCGCCGCGCTCGCCCGGTCCGCCCGGTCCGCTCGCGGCGGCGGGCCCGGGGCCGGTCAGCTGCCCCGCAGCCACTCGGGCCCCTCGTCGTGCCGGCGTCCTCCGACCAGCTGCAGGAAGCGGTCCTCGAGCGTGCCCGGCCCGCGCACCTCGTCGACCGAGCCGGCGGCGAGCACGCGTCCGCCGGCCACGATCGCGACGTGGTCGCACATCCGCTGCACCAGATCCATCGAATGGCTCGACACGACGACGGTGCCGCCCGAGCGCGCGAAGCCGGTCAGGATGTCGCGGATGTTCGCCGCCGACACCGGATCGACCGACTCGAAGGGCTCGTCGAGCACCAGCAGCCGGGGCGAGTGCACGAGCGCGGCCGCGAGCCCGATCTTCTTGCGCATGCCCGCCGAGTAGTCGCTGACGGGCGAGCCCGCGCTCGTGGTGAGGTCGAGCAGATCGAGCAGGTCGGATGCGCGGCCGGCCGCGGTGGCGCGGTCGAGGCCGAACAGCATCCCGGTGTAGACGATGAGCTGCTCGCCGGTGAGCCGGTCGAAGAGCTCGACCCCGTCGGCGAGGTTGCCGATCACGCGCTTCGCCGCGAGCGGATCGGCCCAGACGTCGAGCCCGTGCACGCGCACCGCTCCCGCGTCGGGGCGCAGGAGTCCGGTCGCCATCGACAGGGTCGTGGTCTTGCCCGCGCCGTTCGGACCGACGAGCCCGAAGAAGGAGCCGGCGGGCACGGCGAGATCGATGCCGTCGACCGCGACCTGCGCGCCGAAGCTCTTGCGCAGTCCGCGCAGCTCGAGGGCGAGCGGCGCGTCGGGCCCGGCCGGTCCGGCGGGTCCGGCCGGTCCGGTGGGCGACTCAGCCGGCACGATCCGCCGGCTCCTCGCGCAGCGTGCCGTCGCCGCGCAGGCGCAGGTGCTGTCGCACGGTCGGCACCTGCATGAGCGCGAACAGCGCGACGCCGAGCACGATCAGCGGCCAGCCGATCTCGGGCTGCGCACCGACACCCCAGAGCGCGCTCGCGCCGACCAGGATCACCAGCAGCTGCGTCACGATCACCGCCGTGCGCGCCCAGGCGCGACCTCGCGCGACCGCGACGACGAGGCCCACGAGGAAGGCGACCGCGATCGCCGCCAGAACGAGCAGCGCCCAGGCGCTCGCGGCCGAGTCGGCGCCGCCGCCGAGGATGCTGACGAGCACCCAGACGGCGCTCGCGAAGGCCAGCGCGGCCTCCACTCCCAGCAGCACGAGAGCCGCCCAGACGACGGGCCGGGGATGCCGGGGATTCACAGGCGCACTCCATTCAGACCTATTGATCTGCCGTAACAAGTATGAAACAGTGGCTGACGGTTGATTGAGCGCCGACGATGAGGTCGACGTCCTCCCGAAATCCACGTCATCTCATCTTCGCTGAATCGTGCGGATTCGTCCGCGATTCGGTGTGTCCCCGCAACAACCCAAGGAGCACCACCATGGACTGGCGCGACAATGCCGCCTGCCTGACCGCTGATCCCGAGCTGTTCTTCCCCGTCGGGAACACGGGCCCCGCCGTCGACCAGATCGAGAAGGCCAAGACGGTCTGCGCTCAGTGCTCGGTCACCGAGATGTGCCTGCAGTACGCCCTCGAGACCAACCAGGACTCGGGCGTCTGGGGCGGCCTCAGCGAAGACGAGCGTCGCGCGCTCAAGCGCCGCGCCGCCCGCGCCCGCCGCGCCTCCTGATCTTCCGCCGGGGCGCCGCGCCTCGGCACCCCTCACGCCGTCAACCTCGTTCCGACGAGGTGGCGGCGTGAGTCGTCTCCGGATGCTTTCTGAGCGAGTCTCAGCCGGGGCGCGCATCCACTCATCGTGACGATCTGCGCTCTCGTCGCGATCAGCGCTTCTCGAGATAGCGCAGCGGCACCTCGATCGTGACCTCGGTGCCCTCGCCGGTGCGGGTGTGCCAGTCGATGGTGCCGCTCAGCTCGCCCTGGATGAGGGTGCGCACGATCTGCGTGCCGAGCCCCGATCCGACCCGCCCCTCGGGCAGCCCGACGCCGTCGTCGATGACCGAGACGCGCAGCTTGTCGTCGCCGCGGGTCGCGTGGATCTCGACGGAGCCGTCGCGGTCGCGCAGCCCGTGCTCGACCGCGTTCGTCACGAGCTCGGTCAGCGCGAGGGCGAGCGGCGTCGCATACTCGCTCGGCAGCACGCCGAACTCGCCGTTCTTCACCGGACGCACGGTGGAGTTGTGGCCGGCGGCGACCTCGGCCGTGAGCATGACGACCCGGTCGAAGACCTCGTCGAAATCGACGTTCTGGCTGAGGCCGGTGCTGAGCGTGTCGTGCACGACCGCGATCGCCGCGACCCGGCGCATGGCCTGGGTCAGCGAATCGGTCGCCTCCTGGCTGTGACTGCGGCGAGCCTGGATGCGCAGCAGCGACGCCACCGTCTGCAGGTTGTTCTTCACCCGGTGGTGGATCTCGCGGATCGTCGCATCCTTGGTGATGAGCTCCTGCTCCTGATGGCGCGCCTCGGTGACGTCGCGCACCAGCACCATCGCGCCGACGCGGGTGAGGCCGTGCCGGATGGGGATCGTGCGCAGGGTCATCGTGACGCCGCGGGCCTCGATGTCGGTGCGCCACGGCGCCCGGCCGGTGACGACGAGCGGCAGCGACTCGTCGACGATGAGCTTGCCCTTGATGAGCTCGGTCGTGACCTCGGCGAGCGAGAGGCCCTCGAGCTCGCCGTCGAAGCCGAGACGGTTGAACGCCGAGAGGCCGTTCGGGCTGGCGAAGGTGACGACGCCGTCGACATCGAGGCGGATCAGTCCGTCGGAGGCGCGCGGGGCGCCGCGACGCGGGCCGGCGGGAGCCTGCATGTCGGGGAAGTCGCCCGCGGCGATCATCTCGAACAGGTCGGTCGCGCACTGGTTGAAGGTGAGCTCCTGGCGGCTGGGCGTGCGCGCCTCGCTCAGGTTCGAGTGGCGGGTGATGACCGCGATCGGCGAGTCGGTCGTGGCCGTGCTGCTCGGATCGAGTCGGCGCATGACCGGGATGGCGCTGACGCGCGTCGGCGTCTCCTCGTACCAGTCGGGGGCGGCGGTGTCGATGATGGCGCCGGTCTCGAAGGCCTCGGTGACCTGCGACTTCCACTCGGGCTTGATCTGCTGGCCGACGAAGTCGCGGTAGAAGAGCGTCGCCGCCGAGCTGGGCCGGGAGTGCGAGACCGCGATGAATCCGCCGAGGTCGGTGGGCACCCAGAGCACGATGTCGGCGAAGGCGAGGTCGGCGAGCAGCTGTCCGTCGGCGACCAGCACCTGCAGCCAGTCGACGTCGGCCTGGGTCGATCGCTCCTGCGAGAGGACGGTCTCCGAGAGGGTGCTCACCGGTTCAGGCTAGCCGTTGGCGTCCGACCCTCCGTCCACGCCGGCGGCCGGCGGCGTCGCCCGCGACGACGCCGTCGCGACCCCGGCGGCGGCCGCGAGCGGGCACCACGGCCGACGGCGGCAGCAGCTCGGCGGCGACGAAGGCGCGCAGGGCGGCGAGCGCCGGCGACCGCGGAGCCACGGCCGCGAGCGTCGTGCCCGACAGCACGGCGGCGTCCGTGCCGGCCACGTCGTCGGGGATCAGCACGGGATGATCGATGCCGCCGAAGCGGGCGAGGGTCTGACGCACCTGACCCGCCGCATCCAGCCCGATCGCGCTCGACCGCAGGCGATTCAGCACGACCGTGCTGCGCGCGGGCGCGATCTGCTCCAGCAGCTCGGCGTGCGCATGCAGCAGGCGCGAGATGCCGACCGGGTCGGCGCGGCCCACCTCGATCACGTGGTCGGCCGCGTGCAGCACGGCGTCGGTCGCGGCGTTGCGGCGGGGCACCATCACGTCGCTCGTGAGCTCCTCGTCGTGCTCGAGGCTGGCGGCGACATCGACCACGAGGTAGTCGACCCAGTCGCGGGAGGCGGCGAGCACCGCCCGCACCCGGTCACCGGTGATCTCGGGCCAGCGCCCCGCACGGGTCAGACCGGTCAGCACCCGGATGCGCGACCCCGGCGCCTCGTGCACCCGCGCGAGCCGCTCGAACTCCTCCTGGTCGAGCGATCCCGCGCCGGCGAGCCGGCACGCGGCCGCGAAGCCGGGCGCCTCGTCGAGCAGTCCGAGCGCGGGAGCGACGCCGGGTGCGTGCGTGTCGGCGTCGGCGAGCGCGACGAGCGCTCCGGAGGCGGCGAGCTCGGCGGCGATCGCGATGGCCAGCGTCGTGCGCCCGGGTGAGCCGTGAGGACCCCACACCGCGATCACGGTGCCGGGAGCGCGTGGCGGGAGCGCAGGCTCGTCGGCGTCGGCTGCCGCGCCGGCGTCCGCGGCGATGGGGCCGACGGAGCCGCCCGCGCCGACGATCGGCCGCGGCATCGTATCGGCCGGCGGCTCGCCGGCGACCGGGCGACCGTCCGCGCCGAGCGGCGGCGGCACCCGGTCCGGGTCCTCGAGCAGCTCCCAGCGCGCGGGGCCGCTGACCGTCTCGACGATGCCGAGCGATCGCGCCCAGCGCTCGCGCCCCGGCATCGTGACCACGAGCATCCGCACGCCGGCACGGTCGCAGACCTCGACCAGCCGCGCGGTCAGGTACTGCGGCTCGGCCGCCACGATCACGAGCTCGGGCGCGGCGGCGGCGACCCGGGTCGCGAGCTCGTCGGCACCCGAGCACCGCAGCACGACGCGGTGCCCGTGCCGGGTGGCCGCGTCGGCCAGCCGCTGCTCATCGTCGAAGGGCAGCCCGAGACCGACGTCGGTCATGCGCGACCTCCGCGCCCGACCAGCGTGAGTCGCTGACCGTCGGCGACCGCCTGGAGCAGGCGGGCGACGCGCTCGCGCGGCACGAGCACCTCGACGGCGACGTTCGACGAGCCGGCGACGAGGCCCTTGTCGTCGAGCACCTGCACGACGGTCGCCCCGGCCGCGAGCACCGCGGGCGGCGCGACCTCCCCGTCGGGGTCGGCGCGATCCTCGGTGGCGGCACCCCACACATCCACGTCGGCGCCGGCCGTGACGGCCGAGCCGACGCTGCCGTCGACCTGCAGCACGAGCCGTGCCGACTCGACCTCGGCGTCGCGGGCGACCGCCGCCGACGGGATCAGCTCGCCGCCGGTGATCGTGCGGGTGACGACGAGCCCGCCCTTCGGGATCTGCCCGTCACGCAGGTAGTGCTTGTCGGCGCCGTCGAGGGCGACGCTGCGCAGCACGAGGTCGTCGGCGGTGACGCGCTCGCCGGCGGTCAGCGTGCCGCCCGCCGCGTAGACCTTCGCCGTGCGGTCGGTCACCGCCACGATGCCGACGACGCCCGCGACCGAGAGCAGCACGAGCGCCAGCCCGATGAGCAGGCGCGGATCGATCGGACGTCGACGGCGAGGAGGAGCGGAAGTCACCCGCACATCGTGCCCCGGCCGCGCCGAGGTCGCGCCGACTTATCCACAGGCGCCCGATCGACCGCCGCTCCCCCACGTGGCGGCCGCATACTCGATGCCATGACCGGTGCCGACTCGTCTGCCAGCGTGGGGCGCTTCCTGACCCTCGCCGACACGGCCGAGGTGCTGAACATCTCGCTCGGGCAGGCCTACGCGCTCGTGCGCTCGGGCGAGCTGCCCGCGATCAAGGTCGGCGGGCGCGGCCAGTGGCGCGTCGAGCGCGACGTGCTCGAGTCGTACATCTCCGCCAAGTACGAGGAGAGCCGCCGGCTCAGCCGCTGGAACCAGTCGGACCTCGGAGACGTCGCCGACGTGGCCGACCTCTTCGATCGCGACGGGCGACGCTGAGCCGGTCCGGACTCGACGGCGACGCCCGGAGCACTCCCCCGGCGGCAGTGCCGCCCTCAGAAGCGCACGAGCAGCAGCTCGCCGAACGGCAGCAGCAGGGTGCGCCGCACGGCGCCGAGCCGCCGATGCGCGCCCGGGTCGTGCTCGGCGAGGTCGAGGTGGTCGCGGCCGACGCGGTCGATCGTGCCGTGCATCCGGCCCCACCCGGTGACGAGGTCGACCGGCGAGCGCCGGCGGCTCAGCTCGCGCAGCACGTAGCCGAGGCCGAGTCGCGCCGAGAGCGAGGGCTGCGGGTCGCCGAGCGGGGGCGCGCCGAGGCTCACGGCGAGCTGGTCGCCGCGGGGCACGACGGCGCCGACGGCGGCGAGCGGCAGGATGCACGACGCGCGCACGCGCGTGTCGTCACGCAGCTCGCCGGCGATCCAGTCGCGCCCGGTCGAGCCGACCGCGAGCACGACGCGCGTCCCATCGCGCAGCAGCAGGTCGAGCTCGGCGCCCGCATCGGCGCGCACCATCTCGGTCAGGCGATCGCGCAGCGCGAGGCGGCCGAGGCGCAGCCGCTCCTCCTCGGCGATGAGGTCGGAGCGCTCGGCGTCGAGCTCCTGCTCGAGCTGACTCTCGAGGTCGTCGAACAGGCGGTCCCAGCGCATGCGGGCACGGTAGCGGCGCTCGAGACGGCGGCGCGCGAGTTCTCCACAGCGGATGCGCGACGCAGTTCTCCACAATCCGACGAATCCTCTGGACGCGGATGCGCGCCGCATGGTTGAGTGAAGGTCACCCCCGAACGGGGGTAGACCCCGTGCCCCCGGAAGTCAGGTTCTCCGTATGTCCGACGCCCGCCCCGCCCTCGCTCTCGTCGACGGCACCGCCGCCCGGGCGCCGCGCGGGCGCTTCGACGCCGACGAGTGGTTCGGCCACCAGCACTCCACCACCGACGAGCTGCCCGATCCGCGGCCGCTGCTCGAGAACCTGACCCGCAGCGTGATCGAGATCCTCGCCGGAGCCCGCGAGCTGGAGCAGATCGCCCGCTGGGTCGACGATCGCGTCTACAAGCACCTGCTCAAGCGGGTCGTGCTCAGCACCCGCGCGCGCCAGATGCGCGGGGCGAAGGCGACCCGGCCGGCGGTCACGATCGGCTCGGTCGTGATCTGCCACCCCGCCGACGGCGTCGTCGAGGCGACCGTCGTCGTGCTGGGCCGCGGGCGCGCCCGCGCCGTCGCGTTCCGGCTCGAGGGGCTCGACCGCCGCTGGCGCGCGACCGCGATCCACGTGCTCTGAGCCGCTCGATCTCTGGATGCCGGTGGAGCCCGGCATCCGGAGACGCCGCTACTTCTTCTTCTGCGCGGCCCGACGCTCAGCCCGGTTGACCGGCGCCGCGGCGGCGTCGTCGCCGCCGGTGCGCTGACCGAAGGCGCCGCGCGCGGCCGGCTGAGCGGGCTGCTGCTGCGCCGGCGGGGCCGCGCGCCGGGCGCTGCCGCCCTCCTGCGCCGCCTGCTTCTGCTGGGCGCGGGCCGTCGCGCCGCGCTCGATCTGGCCGCGCTGGTTGCGCACCTCGACCTCGCCCGAGGCGTCATCGCTCGGGGCCGAGTAGCTGAGCTGCTGCTGCGGGGCGTCGCCGTCCAGTCCCTTGGCATCCACGTGCTGGTGCCCCTCGTGCGCGGTCACCTCGACCTCGAGGTTGAACAGGAAGCCGACGGTCTCCTCGCGGATCGAGCCCATCATCTGCTGGAACAGCGCGTAGCCCTCGCGCTGGTACTCGACCAGCGGGTCGCGCTGCGCCATGGCGCGCAGGCCGATGCCGTCCTTGAGGTAGTCCATCTCGTAGAGGTGGTCGCGCCAGCGGCGGTCGATCACGCTCAGCACGACGCGACGCTCGAGCTCGCGCATGGCGGGCTCGCCGAGGTCGGCCTCGCGGCGGTCGTAGGCGATTCGCGCGTCGGAGATGACCTCCTCCTTGAGCGCCTTCGCGGTGAGCTTGCCGCGGCTGCCGCCGGCCTCGGTCACGACTTCGTCGATCGTGATCGACACCGGGTAGAGCTGACGCAGCTCGGTCCACAGGCCGTCGAGGTCCCAGTCCTCGCTCTGGCCCTCGGCGGTGCGCTCGTCGACGACCTCGCCGATCACGTCGTCGAGGAACTTCTCGGTGCGCTCCTGCAGGTCGTCGCCCTCGAGGATGTGACGGCGGTCGCCGTAGATCGCCTCGCGCTGGCGGTTCAGCACGTCGTCGTACTTGAGCACGTTCTTGCGGATCTCGGCGTTGCGCGACTCGACCTGCGACTGGGCCGAGCGGATCGCGTTCGACACCGTGCGCGACTGGATCGCGACGTCGTCGGGCGCGCGCGACATGAGAGCCTCGGCGGCGCCCGTGTTGAACAGGCGCATGAGGTCGTCTTCGAGCGAGAGGTAGAAGCGGCTCTCGCCGGGGTCGCCCTGGCGGCCGGAGCGTCCGCGCAGCTGGTTGTCGATGCGGCGCGACTCGTGGCGCTCGGTGCCGAGCACGTAGAGACCGCCGGCGTCGATGACCTTCTCGGCCTCCTCCTCGACCTGCTTCTTGGTGGCGGAGAAGACGCCGTCCCACTCCTTCTCGTACTCGTCGGGAGTGTCGGCCGGGCTCAGGCCCTTGGCGTTCATCTCGGCGACCGCCATGAACTCGGCGTTGCCGCCGAGCATGATGTCGGTGCCGCGACCGGCCATGTTCGTGGCGACCGTGACGGCGCCGACGCGACCAGCCTGGGCGACGATCGCCGCCTCGCGCGCGTGGTTCTTGGCGTTGAGCACCTCGTGCTTGACGCCCTTCTTGGCGAGCAGGCGCGACAGGTACTCGCTCTTCTCGACGCTCGTGGTGCCGACGAGGACCGGCTGGCCCTCCTTGTGGCGCTCGACGATGTCCTCGACGACCTGGTCGAACTTGCCCTTCTCGTTCTTGTAGACGAGGTCGGGCTGGTCCTTGCGCACCATGGGCTTGTTGGTCGGGATGGGCACGACGCCGAGCTTGTAGGTCGACATGAACTCGGCCGCCTCGGTCTCGGCGGTTCCGGTCATGCCCGAGAGCTTCTCGTAGAGACGGAAGTAGTTCTGCAGCGTGATCGTGGCGAGGGTCTGGTTCTCGGCCTTGACCTGCACGCCTTCCTTGGCCTCGATGGCCTGGTGGATGCCCTCGTTGTAGCGGCGGCCCATCAGGATGCGGCCGGTGTGCTCGTCGACGATGAGCACCTCGCCGTTCATCACGACGTAGTCCTTGTCGCGCTTGAACAGCGCGGCGGCCTTGATCGAGTTGTTGAGGAACGAGATCAGCGGGGTGTTGGCCGACTCGTACAGGTTGTCGATGCCGAGGTAGTCCTCGACCTTCTCGATGCCGGGCTCGAGCACGCCGACCGTGCGCTTCTTCTCGTCGACCTCGTAGTCCTCGTTCTCGACGAGACGCTTCGCGATGCTGGCGAACTCGCCGAACCAGCGGTTGGCCTCGCCCGACGACGGGCCGGAGATGATGAGCGGCGTGCGGGCCTCGTCGATGAGGATCGAGTCGACCTCGTCGACGACGGCGAAGAAGTGGCCGCGCTGCACCATGTCGGGCGCCTGCCAGGCCATGTTGTCGCGCAGGTAGTCGAAGCCGAACTCGTTGTTCGTGCCGTAGGTGATGTCGGCCGCGTACTGCTCGCGGCGCTCTTGCGGGCTCTGCCCGGCGATGATGCACCCGGTGGTCATGCCGAGCGCGCGGTAGACGCGGCCCATGAGCTCCGACTGGTAGCTCGCGAGGAAGTCGTTGACCGTGACGATGTGCACGCCGCGGGCCGGGATGGCGTTGAGGTAGGCGGCGAAGACGGCCGTCAGGGTCTTGCCCTCACCGGTCTTCATCTCGGAGATGTTGCCGAGGTGCAGGTTCGCCCCGCCCATGGCCTGCACCTCGAAGGGGCGCATGCCGAGGGTGCGCTTGGCTGCCTCGCGCACGGCCGCGAACGCCTCGGGCAGCAGGTCGTCGAGGCTCTCGCCGGCGGCGTAGCGCTCGCGCAGCTGCGTGGTCTCGTCGCGCAGCTCGTCGTCGGTCAGCTCCTCGAAGGCCTCTTCGAGCTGGTCGACCGCCTTCGCGTAGTTCTTGAGACGTCGCAGGATGCGACCCTCCCCGACGCGGAGGACCTTCTCGAGCACGTTCGCCACAGCGACTCCGTTTCCGTTGAGCGGCACGCGGCATCGCCGCTGTTACCAGCGCGTTACTCTACCAATCCGCCGGGCGTGCATCCTGGGCTTGTCTGACCCCACTGCGGGGCCGCGGCTCCTCGGCCGAGCACGCCGTGGGGCGACGACCACCGGCCGCCGCCCCACGAGGTTGCACGATCTTCGGCGAGCGCCGCCGTCAGCGAGCGCCGACCAGCGCGTCGGCCGACTCCTCGAGCCCGATCACGCCGTAGTCCCAGCCCTTGCGCCGGTAGACCACGCTCGGGCGATCGGTGCGCGCGTCGATGAAGAGGAAGAAGTCGTGACCGACCAGCTCCATGTGGTCGACCGCGTCCTCCTGCGTCATCCGCGACGCGGGGAACACCTTCTGCCGGATGACGACGGGGCTCCAGTCCTGCTCCTCCTCCGCCTGCACGGGGATCGAGCCGGTCGAGACCCGCTCGATCGCCTCGGCCGACGCGGCCTCGAGGCCGGCGGTGCGGAATCCGTCGGCGCTGGCCTCGCGCAGCGAGGTGGGGCGGTGCTGACCGCGGTGCACCTTCTTGCGGTCCTTGGCCTGGCGGATGCGCTCGACCATCTTGTCGAGCGCCAGATCGAAGGCGGCGTACTTGTCGCCGGCACCGGCCTCGGCGCGCACGATGGGCCCGGGCCCGATCAGGGTGAGCTCGACGCGATCGTCGCCGCTCGTTCCGCCGGCCTTCTCGTGATGGCGACAGACCTTGATCTCGAGGGCGAGTGCCTTCTCGGCGAGCTTCGCGACCTTGTCGGCCTTCTCGGTGGCGTAATCCTCGAAACGCTCCGGAATGCCGACCCCCCGGCCGGTGATCGTGATGTCCATGCGCGACCTCCTGTTCCGGCGTGCTACCGCCCGGTTCCAGGCGGTCATCCCTTCACGCCGTGTCTTGTGCGGCCACGCTAGTCCCGGCCACCTCCGTTGTCACCACCCGTTCTCGGTGCATCTCCTCCGGGATCGGTCAGCGTTCATCCGGAGCCCGCGCCGAGACCGTGGATGCGCCGTCTCCCGCACCGCGGAACAGCTTGGGCGTCGACGCCACGACGATCGCGCCGAGCACCTCGCCGCCGGCCGCCTGCACCGCCCGCGCGGCCTCGGCGAGCGTGGCGCCGGTCGTCACGACGTCGTCGACGAGCACGATGCGGCGTCCGAGCAGCGGACGCCGGGCGCTCATCGCACCGCGCAGGTTCTCGGCTCGCTCCTCCACGCCGAGCCGCTTCTGACGCGCGATCGCCCCGCCGAGCCGCAGCAGGCTGCGGGTGCGCAGCCCGGCGCGATCCGCGAGCTGCGCGACCGGCTCGCGCCCCCGGCGGCGGAATGCGGCGCGCGAGGTCGGCACCCGGCACAGCTCGAGGTCGCCGCCCGGGTCGGCGGCCGGCCCGAGCAGCTCGCCGAGGCGCACCGCGGCCGCCGCGAGCGGCGGAGCGAGCGCGCCGAGCAGCTCGGTGCGCTCCTGCTCCTTGAGCGCGACGAGGGCTCGACGCGCGACGCCGCCGTACGCGAGACCGGCGACCACGAGCATCCCGGGCCCGTCGTCGCCGACGGGGATGCGCCGCTCCACGGGCAGCGGGGCGAGCTCGGCGCGGCAGGAGTCGCAAAGCGCGCGATCGGGCGCCCCGCAGCCGACGCAGTCGACCGGCAGCACGACCGCGAGCGCGTCGAGCAGCGCCGCGCGCACGACGTCGCGCCGGCGCGGCGGCGTCGAGGGCGGCGGGGTCGACGGCGGCGGGTCGGGGTCGGTCACGCACCCAGGCTGGATGCTCTGCGCACGCCGCGCCCTGCGCATCCGCCGATCCGTGGACAACCCCGCCGGCCGGCGCGCTGGGGAGGAGGAACGGGGACGAGAGCGCCGACCCGCCCCTACTGCTGGGTCGCGAGCACCGAGGCCGTCAGCCCGGTCGCCTGCCACCCCGCACCGCCGCGCTGCAGCACCTGCCCCTCGGCCGAGAGCACGCGCACTCCTCCGCTGCCGCCGTTGCCACCCACGATCCGCACGCCCGAGACCGGGGCGCCGAGGTCGGTGGAGCGCCCGCCGATCTGCACCGCACGCACCTGCACGCCGCCGCCGCCGCGCTGGGTCATGACGGCCACGCTCGTGCCGTCGATCCACGCCGCATCCACGACGCCGCCGGCCGAGGTCGGCATGGGCAGCTCGACCGCGGCCCCGAGCCGCACGGGCACGCCGTCGCCGTCGCGCTGCACCGCCTCGACGAGCACCATGGGCCCGGTCGGCGTCGACAGCGACAGCAGCACCCGCGCTCCGTCGCGGGCGACCTCGAGGTCGACGAGGATCGCACCGGCGGGCATCGGCGTCGACAGGGCCACCGGATGCTGAACCCCGTTCACGTCGATCGCGAGGATCGCCCCGGGATCGGACGAAGGCGCCGACCAGATGAAGCCGAGCGGGTCGATCCCGGGCGCGACGAGCCCGCGGCGCCCGTCGACGATGCCCGGCGTCGCCGAGGCGACCGCGCGCGCGACGCCGCCGGAGGTCAGCACGGCCGCCGAGGTCTGGTCGCGATCGAGCGCGACGGCCACCGGGGCGAGCGCGGCCACGCGGTCGCTGAGCGCCCCGAGCTCACGCACGCCGGTCGAGGTGAGGTAGCCGAAGGCGCCGTCGCGCACGCCGAGCGGGCTGCTGTCGACCTGCGGGTCGGAGTCGACGCCCGTGGCAGGCCCGCCGGGGACATCCACGACGATGTCGCCCACGGTCATCTCGGCCTGCGTCACGTTGTCGAGGCTGCGCAGGCTGGCGAGCAGCTGCAGCAGCATCCGCCGCTTCTGCACGGTCGACTCGCCCAGCACCTCGTCGCTGACGTCGACGCGGGCGGTGCCGTCGTCGCCGACGATCACCCGCGATCCGCCCAGCTGGGTGCCGCTGGGGAACGCGCTGATGACGGCGCCCGAGCCGAGCCAGCTGGCCGGCCCCTGCAGCAGGGTGCGCACGATGCGCTCGGAGGTGGTCGGCAGCGTCGGGAACCAGCGCAGGTCGGGCACCAGGAAGTCGCCGCTCGGGTCGAAGAAGTAGAGCGGGTAGGCCTCGAAGATCGTGGCGAAGTTGCCGGGCGAGAGCACCGTGCCGTCGGGCGCCTCCGCGATGCGCCACTCGCCCTTCTCCTTCACGAAGCGGAAGCCGAGCGCATCGGTGACCGAGGTGGCGAGCGGCTGGTACTGGCCCGTCGCATCCACTCGCGCGGTGACCGTGGTCTCGAGCGTGAGCCGGTCGTCGCCGGCGCGCGTGATCGTGTCGTCGCTGCCGTCGGAGATCGTGACCGAGGCGTTCGGGTTCCACGACGACGAGAAGTCGGTCGTGAGGAAGCTGCGGGCGACGCCGTAGCGGTCGTCGGGGCCGAGGCCGGCGCGCAGGAAGCCGCGCAGGATCTCCTCCTGCGTGTCGCCCTTCTGCGGCCCGCGCGGCAGGAACGCGAAGCCGCCGTCGTCGCCGCTGTCGGCGGTGCGGTCGTGGGCCGTGACCCCGCCGGAGGTCGGGATGCTGACGCAGCCGGCGAGCAGCGCCAGCGCCGCGAGCGCGGCGGCGAGCGCGGTCGCGAGGCGCGAGCGCGGTGCGATCCGGGATGTCGCGCTCACGATCCCCCCTCCCCGTCGGAGGTCAGCGCCTCGATGTCGAGCCCGTCCTCGGGCGGCAGGTCGAGCGGCGACTCCCCCGGCACCTCGCCGCGGCGCCGCGGCAGCGTCAGGCGGAAGCAGCTGCCCGCGCCGTCCTGCGACCACACCTCGACGCGGCCGGCGTGCAGCACGGCGTCCTCCTGCGCGATCGCGAGGCCGAGTCCGGTGCCGCCGGTGCGGCGCTGCCGGGACGGGTCGGCGCGCCAGAAGCGGTCGAACACGCGCTCGACCTGCTCGGGCGTCATGCCGATGCCGTAGTCGCGCACGGCCAGCGCCACCGCATCCGCGTCGCTGTCGACGTGCACGACGATCGGCAGCCCCTCGCCGTGGTCGATCGCGTTGCCGAGCAGGTTCTGCAGGATGCGGCGGATGCGGCGCGCATCCACGTCGGCCTCGAAGTAGCCGCCCGGGGCGACGAGCCGCAGCTCCGAGCCGCGTTCGGCGGCGAGCGGGCGAACGGCCTCGATCGCGTCCTCGACGAGGCGCACCAGGTTCGTCGGCTCGGTCTCGAGCTGCACGGCGCCGGCGTCGTAGCGGCTCATCTCGAGCAGGTCGCCGAGCAGCAGCTCGAAGCGCTCGGTCTGCGTGTGCAGCAGCTCGGCGGCGCGCGCCGTGGCGGCCGGGAAGTCGTCGCGCTGGTCGTAGAGCACGTCGCCGGCGAGGCGGATCGTGGTGAGCGGGGTGCGCAGCTCGTGCGAGACGTCGGAGACGAAGCGCTGCTGCACGCGCGACAGGTCGGCGAGCTGGCGGATCTGCCGCTGCATGCTGTCGGCCATGCCGTTGAACGAGCGGGCGAGCGTGGCCAGCACGTCTTCGCCGCGAACCGGGATGCGCTGGTCGAGCTCGCCCGCGGCGAGCCGCTGGCTCGTGGCCGCCGCGACGCGCACGGGGCGCACGACGAGCCGCACGACCGCGTACGACACCGCCGCGATGAGGAACACGAGCGCGATGCCGCCGACCGCGATCGTCTGCTGCACGAAGTCGAGCGTGTTCTGCACGTCGCGCAGGTTGTAGACGATGAAGAGCTCGTAGCGACCGCCGCCGGGCACGTCGAGCACGCTGCCGGTGATGAGCCCGGGATCGCGCCGGTTGTCGTCGCCGGGGATCTCGACCGGCTGCGAGTAGACGCGGCCCGCCGCATCCGCGTCGACGGACTTGCGCAGCGCGTCGCTCACCATGGTCGACTCGTCGAAGCCGCGGCTCACCAGGTTCTGCATGACGACCGGGCCGTCCTGGCCGGTCACGCGCAGCATCGCCACGAGGGTGCCGCCGGGGCTCGTGGTGCTGCGGGCGATCGCCTCGCGCGCGCTCGACTGGGCCTGGTCGAAGTCCTGCGAGTCGCTGAGCTCGGCCGCGTTGCTGAACTCGCTCTGCGCGTTCTCGGTCGCGCGCTCCGACTCGGCGACGACCTGGTCACGCCGCGAGTCGAACAGGTTGCTGCGCACGCTCGTCGAGATGAACCCGCCGATCACGGCGACGGCGATGCCCGACAGCGCGACCGTCGCGAGCAGGGTGCGCAGCTGCAGCGAGCTGCGCCAGAGGTGCAGCGCCCGATCCAGCCACAGCCGGAGCGAGAGCCGGTTCACGAGGGAACCGCCGAGCTCAGACCGCGCCGCCGGCGCGGTAGCCCACGCCGCGCACGGTCGTCACGATGCGGGGGTTGTCGGGGTCGTGCTCGACCTTGGCGCGCAGGCGCTGCACGTGCACGTTCACGAGGCGCGTGTCGGCCTTGTAGTGGTAGCCCCAGACCTGCTCGAGCAGCATCTCGCGGGTGAAGACCTGCTGCGGTTTCGCGGCCAGCGCCAGCAGCAGCTGGAACTCGAGCGGCGTCAGGTTGATCCGGTCGTCGCCGCGCCGCACCTCGTGCCCGGCCACGTCGATAAGCAGGTCGCCGACCGTGATGGTCTCCGACGCCTCCGGCTGCGAGGGACGCAGCCGGGTGCGCACGCGCGCCACGAGCTCCTTCGGGTTGAAGGGCTTGACCACGTAGTCGTCGGCGCCGCTCTCGAGCCCGCGCACCACATCCGCGGTGTCGGTCTTCGCCGTCAGCATGATGATGGGCACGCCGCTCTCGGCTCGGATCTCGGAGCAGACCTGGATGCCGTCCTTGCCGGGCAGCATCACATCCAGCAGCACCAGGTCGGGTCGCACCGCGCGGAACTCGTCGAGTGCGGCGGCGCCGTCGGCGCAGAACGCCGGGTCGAAGCCCTCGGCGCGCAGCACGATGCCGATCATCTCCGCGAGGGCGGTGTCGTCGTCGACCACCAGGATTCGCGCGTTCATGCACCTCGCCGCTTCGGGTTCCGGGGCGGATCGCTCACAGCACCGCCGTTTTCGGTTCCAGGTTAGTCGAGTGTGGAAACATGGCTGAGGATCACCCCGGTTCGGGGTCCGCGACGTTCGGGAGGGGCCCGGTGAGCGACGACCAGCGCTGGCAGCCGCAGGGGGACGTTCCTCCGTCGGAGTCCGTTCCGCCGGTGCCACAGCAGCCCGCCGCGCCGGCCGCGCCGCAGCAGCCCTGGGGCGGGCAGCCTGTCTCGCCGGCCGCGCCGCAGCAGCCCTGGGGCGGGCAGCCCGTCCACGCGCCCGCGCCGCAGCAGCCCTGGGGTGGCGCCCCTGCGCACCCCGTCGCCCCGACCCAGCCCTGGGGCGGCGCGCCCGGCCCGCAGCCGGGCATGCCGGGCGGTGACTGGCGCCCGCCGCCGCGCCCCGGCCTGCTGCCGCTGCGCCCGCTGACGCTCGGCGACATCCTCGGCGCGACCTTCCAGGTCATGCGCCGCAACCCGCTGCCGACCTTCGGCCTCGCGCTGCTGCTCAACGCCGCGCTCGGCATCATCACGGTCGGCCTGGTCGGCGGGATGCTGTTCCTCACCTACGACCGGTCGATGAGCGCCGACGCGGCCGACCAGGACGCGATCTGGGCGGGCGGCGTCGCCGGCACGGTCGTCGCGTTCCTGGTGAGCCTCGCGCTGCAGCTGGTCGTGACCGCGATCGTGCAGGGCCTGGTCGCGCTCGAGGTGGCCCGCGGCACGCTCGGCGAGCGCCTGCGCCTGGCCGGGCTCTGGCGCCGGCTCAAGCCGCGCCTCGGCGCGCTGATCGGCTGGGCGGGCATCATCACGGGCGTCAACCTGCTCGTGATCGGCGTGGTCGGCGGCGGGCTGTTCGCGCTTGGAACGCTGGGCGGCAGCGCGATCGGCATCGCGATCGGGCTGGGCGTCCTCTTCTTTCTCGCCTACATCGTCGCGGCGATCTGGATCGGCACGAAGCTGATCTTCGTGCCGTCGGCGATCACGCTCGAGCGCCGCAGCATCCGGGGCGCCGTCGCGCGGTCGTGGACGCTCATCCGCGGCTCGTTCTGGAAGACCTTCGGCATCTACCTGCTGGTCAACGTCATCTACTCGACGGCCTCGCAGATCATCACGACGCCGATCAGCTTCATCGGCGGGATCATCGGCGGCGCGACCGGCGCCGACAGCGACCCGAACGACCCCACCGGCATGTTCGTGACGCTCGGCATCATCTACGCCGCGACGCTCGTCGTCTCGCTCGTGGTCTCGGCGATCGGCACGGTCATGCTCTCGGCGACCACCTCGATCCTGTTCATCGACCTCCGGATGCGGCGGGAGGGCCTCGACCTCGAGCTGATCCGCTTCGTCGAGGGCCGGGCCGGCGGCGCGACCGATCTGCGCGACCCCTACGAGGCGCCCGCTCCCGGGATGCCGGGGGCGCCCGGCGCCGGTGGGCCCGGCACGGCCGGCTGGTCCGGTGACCAGCCCGCCGGTGCCGCCGCGCCCGGTGCGTCGACGCCTTATCCCCCGAGCTCCGGGTCGCCGTGGGCCTGATCTCCGCGGCGCTGCCGGCGCTCGCGCGCGTCGCCGAGCCGCCCGTCGACCCCGACGCGCCCGAGGCGCGCGAGTGGATCCTGCGCGAGCTGGCGAAGAGCGAGTACCAGGCGGCGAAGCCGACGCTGTTCGACCAGATCGCCGACCGGTTCTGGAAGTGGATCCAGTCACTGCAGGTCCCCGTCGCCGACGGCGCGCCGCCGCTCGGCCTGCTCCTGCTGCTCGGCGTGGTCGTGGTGGTCGTCGTGATCGCCCTGCTCGTCTGGGGCGTTCCGCGCGCGAACCGCCGCAGTCGCCGCGGCGCCGACGGCGAGCTGTTCGGCGCGAAGGACGAGCGGGATGCGGCCGCCCTGCGCCGCGCCGCCGACCAGGCCGCGCGGGCCGGCGACTGGCCGCTCGCGATCGCCGAGCGGTTCCGCGCGATCGCCCGCGCCCTGACCGAGCGCACGGCCGTCACGCTGACCCCGGGCACGACGGCCGCCGACGCCGCCCGCCGCGCGGGAGCCGTGTTCCCCGCGCAGGCCGACGGACTCGCCCGCGGAGCCGCCGCCTTCGACGACGTGCGCTACCTCGGCGGCGGGGGTAGCCGCGAGGCCTACGACGAGCTCGTCGCGCTCGACCGCGAGCTCGCCGGCGCCCGCCCCCGTCTCGACGCCGCCGAGCCCGTGTCGACGGTGCCGCGGTGAGCGCGCTGCAGCAGCTCGGCGACGCCGAGCAGCAGGTGCTGACGCCGACCGTGCGGGCGCGCCTGCGCCGCGCATCCACCTGGATCGGCCTGGTCACGGTCGTGCTCGTGCTGCTGCTCGCCGGCGTGCTGCTCGCCCGCGGCGGCTCGGGCGCCGACCCCTTCTCTCCCGACGACGCGAGCCCCGTCGGCAGCCGCGCCCTCGCGCAGGTGCTCGGGCAGCACGGCGTCGACGTGCGCTCCGCGGAGTCGCTGACCGAGGCGCGCGACGCCGCCGCCGACCCGGCCGACACGACCCTGCTCGTCTACGACACCGGCATCCTGGACGCCGACCAGATCGCCGACCTGCCCTCGATCGCCGACCGCATCGTGCTGGTCGAGCCCGGCTTCCGGCTGCTCAACGGCCTCACCCCTGGCGTGGATGCGCGCGGCGAGGTCTCGGGCGCCCGCGCCGCCGACTGCACCGTGCCCGCCGTCGAGAAGGCGCAGCGGGTCGAGACCACGGGCCGCGCCTACGCGGCCGACTCCGCTGACGACTCCGCTGATGTCACTGCGCGCTGCCTCGGCAGCGAATCGCGCGGGTACAGCCTCGTGCAGCTCGAGCGCGACGGCGTCGAGATCACGGTGCTCGGCGCCTCGAAGGCCCTGCAGAACGACGGCATCGACGTGGCCGGCAACGCGGCGCTCACGATCAACCTGCTCGGCGAGACCGACCGCCTCGTCTGGTACCGGTCGGGCATCGCCGACCTGCCCGCCTCGGCGACCGAGGGCACGCTGACGCCGAGCTTCTACGTGCCGCTCGTGCTGCTGCTGTTCGGCGTCGCGCTCGCCGCGATCCTGTGGCGCGGCCGGCGCCTCGGCCCGCTCGTGGTCGAGAACCTGCCCGTCACGGTGCGCGCGAGCGAGACGATGGAGGGGCGCGCCCGGCTCTACGCGCGCTCGTCGGCGCGCCTGCGGGCGCTCGACGCCCTGCGCATCGGCACGGTCGAGCGGCTCGCCCGCGCGGTGGGGCTGCCCAGCGCATCCACTGTGACCGAGGTCGTGCTCGCGGTCGCCGACCTCGTCGGCCGTCCGCCCGCCGAGATCGGCGCGCTGCTCGTCGACGCCGAGCCGCGCGACGACGCCGAGCTCGTGCGCCTCTCCGACCGCCTGCTCGACCTCGAGCGCGAGGTCGCCGCGAGGCTGCCGCACTGACCGCCCGGCGCCCGCCGCGCGCGGACGCCGCCGACACCGACCTGACCGACACCGACCACGCAGAGGATGCCCCGATGACCGACCCGCAGTATCCGCACGGCGACCAGCCCGCGGGGCAGCCGCCGCAGCCCTCGGCGCCGTTCGAGCCGCAGGTGCCGCAGCAGCCGTCCCCGCAGTTCGCGTCGGAGCCGCAGCCCGCGCCGTTCGAACCGCAGGCGCCGCAGACCTCGCAGCCATCCGAGGCGCAGGCCCAGCCGGTCGAGCCGCAGCAGCCCGCCCCGACCGCTCCCCCGGCCCCGGCCCCGGCATCCCCGCCCGGCAGCGAGCTGCGGGATGCCGTCGCCGCCGTGCGCGCCGAGGTCGCCAAGTCGGTCGTCGGCCAGGACGGCGCCGTCTCGGGCCTGCTGATCGCTCTGCTGGCCGGCGGTCACGTGCTGCTCGAGGGCGTGCCCGGCGTGGCGAAGACGCTGCTCGTGCGCACCCTCAGCCACGCGCTCAGCCTCGACACGAAGCGCGTGCAGTTCACGCCCGACCTGATGCCCGGCGACATCACCGGCTCGATCGTCTACGACGCCAAGAGCGGCGACTTCGAGTTCCGCGAAGGGCCGGTGTTCACCAACATCCTGCTCGCCGACGAGATCAACCGCACGCCCCCGAAGACGCAGTCGGCGCTGCTCGAGGCGATGGAGGAGCGCCAGGTCTCGGCCGACGGCATCACCCGCCGGCTGCCGTCGCCGTTCCTGGTCGCGGCGACGCAGAACCCGGTCGAGTACGAGGGCACCTACACGCTGCCCGAGGCGCAGCTCGACCGCTTCCTGCTGAAGCTCGTGCTCGACCTGCCCGAGCGCGACGCCGAGGTCGAGGTGCTCAGCCGCCACGCCCGCGGCTTCAACCCGCGCGACCTGGATGCGGCCGGCGTGCGCCCGGTTCTGGATGCGCAGCAGCTCGCCGCGGCCCAGGCCGAGGTGCAGCGCGTGCCGGTGTCGCCCGATGTGCTCGGCTACGCCGTCGATCTGGCCCGCGCGACCCGCACGAGCCCCTCGGTCAAGCTCGGCGTGAGCCCCCGAGGGACGACGGCGCTGCTCGCGGCCTCCCGTGCCTGGGCGTGGATGACCGGCGCGAGCGGCGTCACGCCCGACCACGTGCAGGCGATGGCGATCCCGGTGCTGCGGCACCGCATCCAGCTGCGTCCCGAGGCCGAGCTGGAGGGCGTCGGGGCCGATACGGTGCTGCGGTCGATCCTGCAGCAGGTGCGGGTTCCGATCTGACCCATGGCCGTCTCCGGTTGGTTCGTCGCGCTCGTCGCGCTCGGTGCCGTGCCCGTCATCGCGGGCGGCGGCTGGCTCGCCCTCGCCGTGTGGCTGGGCGTCTGCGTCGTGCTCGCGGTGCTCGATCTCGTGCTCGCGGGCTCTCCGCGCGCGCTGCGCCTCGAGCGCGATCTGCCCGGGCGGATGCGGCTGGGCGAGTCGGTCGCGGCGACCCTGCTCGTGACCAACACGGGCCGCCGCACGGTGCGCGGGGTGCTGCGCGACGCGTGGACGCCCTCGGCCGGAGCGTCGCCGACCCGCCGCCGCCTGGCGGTGCCGCGCGGCGAGCGTCGCGCCGTGACGATCACGCTCACGCCGTTCCGCCGCGGCGAGCGCCGGGCCGCGCACGTGACCGTGCGCTCCTTCGGACCCCTGCGTCTGACCGCGCGTCAGGCGACACTGGCCGCGCCCGGCGCGGTGCGCGTGCTGCCGCCGTTCCACTCGCGCAAGCACCTGCCCTCGCGCCTGGCCCGCCTGCGCGAGCTCGACGGCCGCACGAGCGTGATGATCCGCGGCCAGGGCACCGAGTTCGACAGCCTGCGCGAGTACGTGCGCGGCGACGACGTGCGCTCGATCGACTGGCGCGCGACCGCCCGCCGCCGCGACCCGCTCGTGCCGAGCGCGCTCAAGCTCGTCGTGCGCACCTGGCGCCCCGAGCGCGACCGCCGTGTCGTGCTGATCGTCGACTCGGGCCGCACGGCCGCCGCGCGCATCGCCGACGAGCCGCGCATCGACACCGCCTTCGAGTCGGGCCTGCTGCTGGCGGCGCTCGCCTCGCGCGCCGGCGACCGCGTCGACCTCGCCATCTGGGATCGCCGGATGCGCGGCCGCGTGCAGGGGCAGACCGGCGCCGAGCTGCTGGCCCGCATGGTCGACACCATGGCCCCGGTCGAGCCCGAGCTGATCGAGGCCGACTGGACGGGTGTTCCGGGCGTCGTGCGCTCGATCACCTCGCAGCGGGCGCTCGTGGTGCTGCTGACCTCGGTCGACGCGCCCGGTGCATCCACGGGTCTGCTGTCGGTGCTGCCGCAGCTGACCCAGAAGCACCTCGTCGTCGTCGCCTCGGTCACCGACCCCGAGGTGCTCGACGCGACCCGGCAGCGCGGCGACCGGCACGAGGTCTACCGCGCCGCCGCCGCCGAGCGGGCGCTGCTCGACGCGAACCGGGTTGCCGCGGCGATCCGCCGGCTCGGCGCCGAGGTCGTGACGGCCGCGCCCGCCGACCTGCCTCCGGCCCTCGCCGACCGCTACCTCGCGCTCAAGGCCGCCGGTCGGCTGTAGGGCCGACGCGGCGCAGCGCGGTAATCAGCCCGCGACGAGCTGCTCCTCGCCGGCCTCGAACCGCTCGAGGTCGCCGGTCTGCCCCGACCGCCAGGCGCGGCGGCCGACGATCCACTGGTAGGCGAGCCACGCCAGCAGGGCGACCGTGCCGATGCCGATCTTGATCGGCCACGGCCAGTCCTGCCGGGTCACGGCGCCCTCGATGATGCCCGAGGTGAGCAGCATGAGCGTCGTGCCGATCACGAGCGTGAACAGGGCCCGACCGTCTTCGCGCAGCGCCTGCGCGCGCGTGCGTCGCCCCGGTGCGACCCACGACCAGAAGATCATGATGCCGGTCGCTCCGGCGAGGAAGATCGAGTAGAGCTCCAGCTGTCCGTGCGGGGAGATGTAGAGGAAGAAGTCGTCGAGCCGGCCCTCGTGCGCCATCATCGCCCCCGCGACGCCGACGCTCTGCGAGTTCTGGAACAGCGCGTACGGCGCCCAGACGCCGATGATGCCGAAGGCGATGCACTGGGCGGCGATGAAGGCGTTGTTCGTCCAGACCTGCCCGGCGAACGCCGCCTCCGAGCTCTCGGAGTAGTAGGCGACGAACTGGTCGGGGTAGGCCTCGAGGTTCGTCTGCCCCACCACCGCGACCAGGTTGCGGGGATCGGACGCCAGCCAGACGCCGTAGGCCACGGCGACGATCACGCAGGCGAGCGTGACGGCGAGCGTCAGCCAGCGCACGCGGTAGAGCGCGGCGGGCAGCGACAGCACGAAGAACCGGGCCAGCTGCCGCAGCGGGTTCGCCGGCGTGCCGGTGAACTTGAGGCGCGCGCGCGACATCGCGAGCGACAGCCGGTCGGCGGGGATGCTGCGCCCCATCGTCGAGGTCATGGTCGACAGCTGCGTCGCGCCCGACTGATAGAGGTCGATCAGCTCATCGGATTCGCGCCCGTCGAGGCGGCGCATCCCGCCCAGCTGGCGCAGACGCTCCCACTTCGCGCCGTGCGCTTGTGAGTAGGCGTCGAGATCCATGTGGTTCGATACTACGCATGGCACGCGCGCCGAAGACGGGATCCGCCGAGGCCGCACGCCCGGGGCGGAACCGGCACGATCGGCACGTCGAGCCCGACTCGGTCGACTACGACGACAGCCAGGACGAGCTGATCGTCGGCGAGGCGGTCGCCCTCGATCTGCGCCCCGCCTCCTTCGCGATCCGGGCCGCCGGATGCGCGATCGACGCCGTCGTCTACGCCGGCACCTACCTGCTGGTGATCATCGCGCTGACGGCGAGCGGGGCTCTGAACGAGCTCGGCGCCGCCGAGGCCGGCATCCTCTCGATCACTCTGCTCGTGCTCTGCCTCATCGTCGCGCCGATCGTGGTCGAGGTCGCGAGCCGCGGCAAGTCGGTCGGGCGCCTCGCGCTCGGCACGCGCATCGTGCGCGACGACGGCGGGGCCATCGGATTCCGTCACGCCTTCATCCGCAGCCTCGCCGGACTGGTCGACTTCTGGTTCACGAGCTTCGGCATGGCCGCCCTGACGGGCCTGCTCAACCGCCGCAGCAAGCGCCTCGGCGACCTCATCGCCGGCACCTACAGCCAGTACGAGCGGGTGTCGAAGGCCGCGACGCCCGTGTTCGGCGTGCCGTACGCGCTGAGCAGCTGGGCGACGACCGCGGATGTGGCCCGCATCCCCTCGCCCGTCGCCCGGCGCATGTCGCAGTTCCTCGCGCAGGCGCCGCGCATGACGCCCGACCGCCGCGTGATCATGGCGCGCTCGCTCGCCGACGAGGCCGCCGTCTGGGTGTCGCCGATCCCCTACGGCGTGGATGCGGAGCTCTTCCTCGCCGCCGTGACGGTGCTGCGCCGTGAGCGCGAGGCGACCGCCCTCGAGCTGGAGCGCGCCGGTCTCGAGCGCCTGCGGCCGTCGCTGCGCGGCCTGCCGCACGGCTTCCCCGACCGCGGCTGAGCGGGACGGGCGTCGCCCGCGCCCATCACGCTGAGACGGCAGCCTCCGCCGGGGCGGCGGCCGCGCATCCGGTGCTCAGTAGCGGTAGTGCCTCAGTAGCGGTAGTGGTCCGGCTTGTAGGGGCCCTCGACCGCGACGCCGATGTAGGCGGCCTGCTCGGGGCTGAGCGTGGTCAGCTCGACGCCGAGCGCGTCGAGGTGCAGGCGCGCGACCTTCTCGTCGAGGTGCTTCGGCAGCACGTGCACGTCGGTCGCGTAGCCCTCCCGATGCGCGTAGAGCTCGATCTGCGCGAGCACCTGGTTCGCGAAGGAGTTGCTCATCACGAACGAGGGGTGCCCGGTCGCGTTGCCGAGGTTCATCAGGCGGCCCTCGCTGAGCACCAGGATGCTGCGGCCGGTCGGCAGGCGCCACTCGTGCACCTGCGGCTTGATCTCGATGCGCTCGGCGCCCGGCAGCGACTCGAGGCCGGCCATGTCGATCTCGTTGTCGAAGTGGCCCACGTTGCCCACGACGGCGAGGTGCTTGAGCGCCTGCAGGTGCTCGACGGTCACGACGTCTTTGTTGCCGGTTCCGGTGATCAGGATGTCGACATCCCCGATCACGCTCTCGAGCTTCGCCACCTGGTAGCCGTCCATGGCCGCCTGCAGCGCGTTGATCGGGTCGACCTCGCTGACGATGACGCGGGCGCCCTGGCCGCGCAGGGCCTCCGCGGCGCCCTTGCCGACGTCCCCGTAGCCGGCGACGAAGGCGACCTTGCCGCCCATCAGCACGTCGGTGGCGCGGTTGATTCCGTCGGGCAGCGAGTGGCGGATGCCGTACTTGTTGTCGAACTTCGACTTCGTGACCGAGTCGTTCACGTTGATCGCGGGGAACAGCAGTTCGCCCGCGCGCGACAGCTCGTAGAGGCGGTGCACGCCCGTGGTCGTCTCCTCGGTGACGCCCTGGATGTCGGCGGCGGTGCGCTGCCAGCGGTCGGGGCTCGCGTCGAGCGAGCGGCGCAGCACGCCGAGGATGACGCGCCACTCCTCCGCATCGCCGGGCTGCGCATCCGGAACCGCGCCCGCCAGCTCGAACTCGCGGCCCTTGTGCACGAGCAGGGTGGCGTCGCCGCCGTCGTCGAGGATCATGTTCGGGCCTCGCCAGTCGGCGCCGGCCTCGGCGGCCTCGGCGCTCCAGTCGAAGATGCGCTCGGTGCAGGCCCAGTACTCCTCGAGCGTCTCGCCCTTCCACGCGAACACGGGCACGCCGGCGGGGGCGTCGACGGTTCCGGCGGGGCCGACGGCGACGGCCGCGGCCGCCTCGTCCTGCGTGGAGAAGATGTTGCAGCTGGCCCAGCGCACCTGCGCGCCCAGGGAGACGAGAGTCTCGATCAGCACCGCGGTCTGCACGGTCATGTGCAGGCTGCCGGCGATACGGGCGCCCTTCAGCGGCTGCGTCGGTCCGAACTCCTCGCGCAGGGCCATCAGGCCGGGCATCTCGTTCTCGGCGAGGCGGAGCTGGTGGCGACCGGCCTCGGCGAGGCTCAGGTCGCGCACGACGAAGCGGGCGGCGGTGTCGACGACGGGCATGCGTCGATTCTCTCAGACCCGGTGGATGCCGGGACTCGCGGTCAGGACTCGCGGATCAGGGCGAGCACGCGGTCGCGCAGGCGCTCGAGCGCGGGGCGCGTGCGCGCCTCGGCGTTGAGGCGCAGGTAGGGCTCGGTGTTCGACGGACGCACCGTGAACCACCACCAGTCCTGGCCGTCCTGACCCGACACCGTCAGGCCGTCGAGCTCGTCGAACTCGGCCTCGTGCGCGAACGACTCGACGATGCGCGCGTAGGCCGCGGGCACGTCGTCGACGACCGAATTGATCTCGCCGCTCTGCGTGTAGGGGTCGAAGCGCGCCGCGAACTCCGACAGGGGGCGATCCTGTCCGCCGAACTCGGCCAGCACGTGCATCGCCGCGAGCATGCCGTTGTCGGCGCCCCAGAAGTCGCGGAAGTAGTAGTGCGCGCTGTGCTCGCCGCCGAACAGGGCGCCGGTCTCGCGCATCCGGTCCTTGATGAGCGAGTGGCCGACGCGGGTGCGGATCGGCGTCGCCCCGGCCTCCTCGATCGTCTCCGGCACGGCCCGCGAGACGAGCAGGTTGTGGATGATCGCGATGTCGGCGTCGGGCTCGTCGCGACGGATGCGGGCGATCTCGCGCAGCGCCACGATCGCGGTGACCGAGGAGGGGGTGACCGGCTCGCCGCGCTCGTCGACGACGAAGCAGCGGTCGGCATCCCCGTCGAAGGCGAGGCCGAGGTCGGCGCCGTGCTCGCGCACCGCCGCCTGCAGGTCGACGAGGTTGGCCGGGTCGAGCGGGTTGGCCTCGTGGTTCGGGAAGGTGCCGTCGAGCTCGAAGTAGAGCGGCACGATCTCGAGCGGCAGCTCGGGCAGACCGGCGGCTGTGCCGAGCACGGCGGGCACCGTGAGCCCGCCCATCCCGTTGCCGGCGTCGACGACGACCTTGAGCGGCCGGATGCCGGCCAGGTCGACGAGCGAGCGCAGGTAGGCGGCGTAGTCGGGCAGCACCGTGCGGTCGGTGCCGGAGCCCGGCGCATCCACGCTCTCGAGCCCCTCGTCGAGGTAGGTCTGAGCGCGGTCGCGCACGGCGCCGAGGCCCGTGTCGATCGAGATCGCCTGCGCCCCCGCGCGGCTCAGCTTGATGCCGTTGTAGGTCGCCGGGTTGTGCGAGGCGGTGAACATCGCGGCCGGCAGCTCGAGCGCGCCCGAGGCGTAGTAGCTCTCGTCGGTCGAGCAGAGTCCGATGCTCACGGTGTCGGCGCCCCGAGCCTGGGCCCCGCGCGCGAAGGCAGCGGCGAAGCCGGGTGAGCTGTCGCGCATGTCGTGGCCGATCAGCACGGTCGCACCCGCGTCGGGCCCGAGCTCGTCGACGAAGGCGGCGCCGATCGCGGTCACGACCTCCTCGGTCAGCTGCGAGCCGACGAGACCCCGCACGTCGTAGCTCTTGACGAAATCGGCCAGGCGGATGGGGTGGGTCACCATCCCATCGTAGGGATGCGCCCCTGCGAGGCGGTTCGGCTCAGAGCTCGCCGGCGGCGACGTGGCGGATGACGCTCCAGCCCTGCGGCACCGACAGTCTCTCGGCGTGCTTGGCGCAGAGGTCGTAGCTGTGCGGCTCGGTGCGGAAGCTCAGCGGGCCGAGGACGGCCATCGAGTCGGCGTAGACGTAGGTGAGCGTCGCGACCGCCTGCTCGGTGCAGGCGACCTTGCTGCAGGTGCGCTCGCTCATCGGCATCAGACTACGACCTGCCGCCGACGTCGGCTGGCACCCGTCCGGGGTCGCCGGCGGACCGCATGCCGCGCCCGTGCCGTGAGCCTCACCGCCGACGCCCGCCCGACCACTCGCCCGACCGCCCGCGACCTAGACTGACGCCATGCCCCGCCCCGCTCGACGTGCCCACGTGCGCCGCGGCGCCGGGGAGCGGCACGGGCGCGGCATGCGCTCCCCCGTCACCGGTCCCGACCTGCCGCTGCTGACCAGCCGCATCACCTTCTTCGAGTCGTGCGCGGCCGAGGCGGTCGAGTACGTGCGCGGGCTGTGGCCCGAGGAGCTGGCCGGCGTCTCGTTCGAGATCGCCGCGGTGCCGGGCGGCGATCCGGCCGCGCACGGCGTCGACCGCTGGCGCGTCGACCGCAAGGCGCGCCGCGTCGTGCTCTACCGTCTGCCCATCCAGCGCCTGTCGCACCTGCACCGCGAAGACGACTGGCACCGCCGCTCGTTCATCGAGAGCTGCGTGTTCCGCGCGACGGCCGAGCTGCTCGGCCGCGACCCCTGGGACATCGCGCCCGAGCGCTACCGCCACTTCTGAGCCGTCCCGGATCCGCGGCCGCGGAACGCACGCCGACGGGATGCGGGCGTCAGCGACGGATGGTGATCGGCCCCGAGATCGGCGCCGGCGAGGCGACGGTGTAGCCCGCGAGCACGCCCGCGGCCCGGAAGGTGACGGCCGCGCTGAGTCCGGCGGCATCTATCAGCCGGTACGACGCGGCGCCGGCGAGCGAGGCCGTCGCGGCGCCTCGCGCGGGCACCGCGATCTCGCGACCGTCGCCGCCGTCGAGCGGCTCGAGCCGGACGGTCACCGCCTCGTCGCCCGGGTTCACGAGGTGGAGTGTCGGAGCGTCGCCGGTCGCGGTCGTGAACGCCGCCCGCGCACCGAGCGCGGGAGCCGCGACCGACCAGGCGACATCGGTGACCGGCGCGGCGTTCGCGCTCGCCGCCGCGGTGAAGACCGAGGTGCGCATCGCTCCGACGATCGGCTGATCCGAGTCGAGCGTCACCGTGTAGGCACCGGCCGGCTGCTCCTCGATGGGCACGTCGACCGTGCTGCCCGCCGGCACCGGGATGCGCAGGGTCGTCGCCTCGGCGCCCTTCGCCTCCGGCACGACGGCCACATCGACCGTCGCCTCGCTGTCTCCCGGGTTGCCGAGTCGCAGCGCCGAAGCCAGGTCGGCGAAGCCGTCCTCGCCGAGCTGGGCGCCGATCGTGTCGGGACCGGGCATCTGCACGCCGGGGATGACCTGGGTGGTCGCGGGGGCGGTGGTCTCGCCGACGAGGTCGACGCCGCTCGCATCCACGCCCCGGGTGATGCTCTGCTGCAGCTCGGCGACGACCTGGCCGCCGCGACTCGTGACCTCGATCATGGGCGAGGCGAGGTTCTGCGCGAAGCCCGCGAGCGACAGCACGCGCTGGCTGTCGGGCGACACGATGATGCCGGTCATGCCCGGTGCCGACACGGCCCCGTTCTCGCCCCAGATGCGCAGCGACACGGTCGCCTCGACCTCGGTCGGGTTCGTGAGGGTGATCAGGGTCGTGCGACCGACGGTCGTCGAACCGCCGACGAGCCACGCGCTCGAGCCCGCCTCGCGGCAGCTCGCGGCGGCGAAGCCCGAGAGCCCGCCGCTGCCCGCGCGCTGCGACTGCGCCCCGGCGAGCAGCGCGTCGCCGCCGGGCGAGGCCGTCAGCACCCGCGCGGCGGAGGGCGCCTGCGACAGCCCGGCGGATTCGGGATCGCCGTCGGTGGCCGCGCTGCGCACCACCGCGCCGCCGACCGCCGTCGCGGTGCCGGCATCCTGACCGGTGTCGTCGCCGAGGCGCAGCAGGGCGCCGGGGCAGACCTGCTCGAGCTCGGCGCGCTGCGGCGTGACCTCGACCGCGGGGGCGGGCTCGCCGACGCCGGGGAGCGGGACCAGTCCGACCGCCGCGACGACGCCGGCGGCGATGACGACGCCGATCGCCCCGGTCGTGGCGCGCAGGCCGGCGAGCGCGCGGCGGCGCGCCACGGCGCTGCGGGCGGCCGCGTCGCGCTCCGGGCGCGGTGCGCGGACGGCCTTCACGGGCTCGTCCGTCTCGACGGGCTCGCCCGTGCGCTCCGGGGTCGGGTTCTCAGGCATCCTCGTCCTCCGCGAAGGTGTCGGCGGGGTCCTCGCCCGGCAGACCGGTCTCGGATACGACGCGGCGACGGCGACGCGTCGGGATGGCGAGCAGCATGGTCGCGCCGAGCACGATCAGCTGCGCGGTCGTCAGCACCGGGTCGAGCGGCGCCGCGGGCGCGGCCGGGATCTCGTCGACCTCGGCGGCCGGGAAGCGCCACAGCGAGTCGCCCGAGCGGGTCTGCCCCGCGCCGACCGGCGTGAGCGCCGCGGTGCCGTCGAGGGCCTCGGTGATGCGCGACCGCACCGCGGCCTGCTCGGGGCTCGCGTCGTCATCCGCCCGCGGCACGACGACGTAGACGACGCCGAGCTCGCGCAGCTCGTCGCGCGGATCGAGTCCGCTGCGCGAGCTGAGGTTGCCGGCCAGGTCGGCGAGGCGCCGCTCGTCGGCGCTCAGCGTCGGACGCGTCGAGACCCAGGTCGACTGACGGTCGAGGGTCGCGCCGCCGCCGCGGACGAGCTCGGCCGAGGCGGTGCCGTCGGCGAGCGGAGTGATGAGCAGCGTCGCGATGCGCGGGGTGCTGTCGGCCTGCGCGCCGACCGCCGCGGGCAGCGTCTGCCCGGTTCCGGCCTGCGCGGGAACCTGCCGCAGCGCGAGCCCGATGCCGAGGGGTCCGACCGCGAGCGCGCCGCAGGCGAGCACGATCACGCCGGCCAGCACGCCGAGACGATCGAGCGCCTGCAGGGCGATCGCGCCGGCCGCGACCAGTCCCATCCAGTAGAGGCTGAGGCCCGCCCCGGGCCAGACGGCGACCGGGTCGGCGCCGTCGGCGACGAGCGTGAGGTGCGCGGCCGCGACGGCGGTCAGCAGACCGAGCAGCGCGACGGCGAGGGCGGGGATGGCGCGCTGCGATCCGCGCAGGAAGAGCGCGGCGAGGGCGGTGGCCGCGAGCGGGGCGAGCAGCGCGGCGATCAGAACCTGGCCGTAGACGTGGCCGAGCCCGACGGCCTGCGCGATCGCCTCCCAGCCGTTGGCTCCCTCGCGCGGCTCGAGCAGGCTGAGCCCCCAGCCGCTCGAGGCGGCGTAGCGCAGCACCACCCCGGGGTCGGCCAGCAGCGCGAGCGGCGTGCCCCGCCCGAGCTGGGAGAGCGCGAGCGGCGCGAACACGGCGATCGTGGGCAGCGGGATCGCGATGAGGCGGTGCAGGGCACGGGGATGCGCGACCAGCCAGGCGAACCAGGCGACGAGCAGCGCGGGCAGCAGCGAGGGCGCGGCGGCGGCCGTCACGGCCATGAGCAGCCCGGCCGTGGCGGCGGCGCTCCACGAGCGACGCCCCTCGATGCCCGCGAGCACGAGCCAAGGCAGCACGAGGTGCGCGATCACGGCGCCGATGCGGCCGTCGCCGAGCGCGACCAGCAGCGGCGGCGCGAAGGCCCAGAGCAGGGCCGCGACGGCCGGCGGCCAGGCGCGACGGCTGATGCGGGTCGCGCACCACCAGGCGCCCAGCGCCGCGAGCGGCAGCGCGAGGATCCACAGCGCGACGATCGACACCGACGGCGACCAGAACGTGATCGAGCCGAGCAGCGCGAGCAGCACGGCGAAGGGGTCGGCGGGCCCGGCCGTGCCGAGGCCGATCTCGCGCCAGCCTCCGACGGCGTTGCGCCACAGCTCGGGCAGCGTGTCCGAGAGCGGCAGCAGCGCTCCGCCCTGCACGGCGCTCGCGCCGATCAACCACCAGAACAGGCCGGCGCCGACGGCCGCGGCGACCAGCACCGCCCAGATGCCGCCCCCGCCGAAGAACTCGGCGCGCACGAGCGGCGCCTCGCCGGCGCGTGCCTCCTCGGCGCGCTCGCGCAGGGACGAGCGGCGCTCGCGCAGGGCGCTGCCGCCGAGACGCAGCGGGGCGACCGCGGCCCAGCCGAGCTCGCGATCGCGGTGGATGCGGCGCCGGGCCGCGCCGACGCCGCGCGGCGCGAACGCGGCGGCGAAGGCCGCGGCGAACTCGCCGCCGACCGCTGAGGGGCGCTTGCCGAGCAGGTGCCCGATCGAGCGGAGCAGCGCGAGCGGCACGAGGCTGAGCCAGTGGATGGGCAGGGCCGCGCCCGGCGCGTAGGCGAAGCGGCGGTGCAGCTGGGCCCGGCGGGCGAGCCGGCGGCGGGTCGCCGTGGTGGCCGGGCGGCGGCGGCCGAAGTCCTGGGGCGGATGCACGCGGCTGACACGGGCCCCGGGAACCCGCACGACGCGGTGGCCGGCGAGGCGCGCACGCACCGAGAGATCGAGTCCGGAGTCGGTGGAGGGCAGACCGCGATCGAGACCCTCGAGGCGCTCCCAGACGTGACGGCGCACGAGCATCCCCGTCGCCCCCACGCCGAGCACGTCGTCGTCGCGGTCGAACTGGGCCTGATCGAGCTCGCGGTCGACGAGCGCGACGCTCGTGCCGAGCGAGGTCATGGTCACGCCGTACTCGAGCAGCAGCGCGTGATCGTCGCGATCGACGACCTTCGGGCCGGCGATCGCGACCGAGGGCGCCACCTCGACCGCGCCGAGCAGCGCTGCGAGGGCGCCCGGCTCCGGCGCCGTGTCGGCGGCGAGCAGCCAGATCCAGTCGTCGGCGCTGTCGCTCGGGGGCAGCGCGCGCACCGCAGCCCGGGCCCCGTCGCCGAAGGCGCGCCCCTTCGCGTCGACGCGCACGGCCCCGTCGACGGCGTCGAGCAGCGCGGCCGTGCCGTCGCTCGACTCGACATCGACCAGCGCCGTCGCGTCGACGGGGCGGGTCTGGGCTGCGAGTGCGGCGAGGGTTCGACCGAGGTGCTCCTCGCCGTTGTGGGCGACGAGGATCGCGGTGACTCGGGGCTGCATCGAGTCGAGGCTAGGCGGGGCGCCCAGATCGCCGGGGATGACGCGCGGCGCGCCAGAGAGGTGACCCCCGCTCGGGGTTCAGGCCCCGGGCGGCCGCCAAGACCGGTCGTGTCGTACCCGGATCCGACGCCGCCGTCGGCTCAGCCGGCCCGATCCGCTCGCCGGCTCAGGCGATGCGGCTGCGGCGAAGCTTGCGGCGCTCGCGCTCGGAGAGGCCGCCCCAGATGCCGAAGCGCTCGTCGTTCTCGAGGGCGTACTGCAGGCACTCGGCGCGCACCTCGCATCCGGTGCAGATCTTCTTCGCGTCGCGCGTCGATCCGCCCTTCTCGGGGAAGAACGCCTCGGGGTCGGTCTGCGCGCACAGCGCGTCCGACTGCCAGGAGAGCTGGTTCTCGTCCTCCTCCACGGCGGGCTTGCGCACACCGGGGACGCCGAGACGCACGGGGTCGACGAACCAGTCGTCCGGCACATGCGGGCGGTACTCGTTGATCGCCATCAGGCCTCTCCCCTCATCGCTCTCGGTTCCCAGCTCCGATCGCTGAGGTAATTACACCCGTGTGATTCTCACGAGTCAAGTCGCGGATGATATTTCGTGTCTTCGCCTTAACCGGCCTGCGACGCGCCGCGCCGCGCATCCCACGCCGACGCCACCATGTCGTCGAGCGAGTGCCGCATCTCCCAGTCCAGATCGCGGGCGGCGAGCTCGCCCGCGGCGACGATGCGCGCGGGGTCTCCGGCCCGGCGGGGGCCGATCTCGGGCGTGAAGTCGATGCCGGTCACGCGCGACATCGCCGCCATGATCTCGGCGACCGACACGCCCTCGCCGCTGCCCAGGTTGTAGGCCGGCTCGAGGGTGTCGCCGGCATCCAGCCGCCGCGCGGCGGCCGCGTGCGACACGGCCAGGTCGGCGACGTGGATGTAGTCGCGCACGTTCGTGCCGTCGGGGGTCGCGTAGTCGTCGCCGTTGATGCGCGGCGTGCGCCCCTCGACGAGCGCGTCGAAGACGAGCGGGAAGAGGTTGTGCGGGCTCGTGTCCGACACCGCCGGATCTCCGGATCCGACGACGTTGAAGTAGCGCAGGCTGGTGTGCCGCAGTCCGGTCGCGACGCCCTGGTCGCGCAGCAGCCACTCGCCGATCAGCTTCGACTCGCCGTAGGGCGACTGCGGGCTCTTCGGCGTCTCCTCGACGACGAGGTCGACGTCGGGGGTGCCGTAGACGGCGGCGCTCGACGAGAACACGATGCGGTCGACGCCGCGGTCGGCCATGACGGCCAGCAGCGTGGCGGTTCCGGTCACGTTCTGCTCGTAGGTGTGCAGCGGGCGCTGCACCGAGACGCCGGCGTACTTGTAGCCGGCGACGTGGATGACGCCCGTCACGCCGTGCTCGACGATCGCGCGCTCGAGGGCTCCCCCATCGAGGATGCTGCCCCGCACCGCCGGAACATCGGCCGGCACGAAGGCCTCGTGTCCGCTCGAGTAGTCGTCGAACGAGACGGGCTCGAGGCCCGCGTCGCGCAGGGCGCGCAGCACGTGCGCGCCGATGTATCCGGCGCCGCCGGTCACCAGCCAGGTCATGCGACCCAGGCTAGCGGGGCGCGGCTGGGCGGCCGGCGAGCGGCCGGCGAGCGGCCCGGGCCGGAGGCGGCTCAGACCCGCGGGATGCGCGAGCCGAGGGTCGGGCGGCGACGGTAGCCGTCGCGGGCGATGTCGCGGAAGGCGGCGGCCGTCGCGAGGGCGGCGCCGACTCCGAGGAGGGAGAAGAAGGCGAGAGTGATCATGGCAGGAACGCTACGGATGGACAGATCATGCCAACAGTGGCAGGATCGCCACAGTCCGGCAGATTTCTGCCACACAGCCCTGCCACACAGCCCTGCCACTCGACCCCGCCATCTGGCCCGCACCTCGGAGAGCGCATGATCAAGAAGGTCGCCACCCTCGTCATCCCCGGCACCGCGCCGTTCGAGTTCGGCATCATGTGCGAGGTCTTCGGCATCGACCGCAGCGCCACCGGCGGTCCGAGCTTCGAGCACCACGTCGTCACGGCCGACCCCGGACCCGTCATGACCAGCCAGGGCTTCTCGATGAACATCGCCGACGACCTCAGCGCCTGCGCCGACGCCGACCTCATCACGGTTCCGGCGCACCTGATCCAGAACAACGACGAGCGCTACCTGCAGGTGCTGCGCGACGCCGAGGCGCGCGGCGCCTGGATCATGAGCGTCTGCAGCGGCGCCTTCGTGCTCGCCGAGGCGGGAATCCTCGACGGCCGCCGGTCGACGACGCACTGGATGCACTCCGACCGCCTCGCCGCCGAGTATCCGAACACCGTGGTCGATCCCGACGTGCTCTTCGTCGAGGACCGCCGCGTGATCACGAGCGCCGGCACCGCATCCGGGATCGACGCCGCGCTGCACCTCATCCGCCAGGAGTTCGGCGCCGCCGCCGCCAACGTCATCGCCCGGCGGATGGTCGTGCCGCCGCAGCGCGACGGCGGGCAGGCCCAGTTCATCCAGGTCAGCGTGCCCGAGTGCCGCGACGACTCCCTCGCCGGCCTCGCCGACTGGATGCTCGAGCACCTCGACCAGGAGCTCGCGATCGACGAGCTCGCCCGTCGCGCGCTCATGTCGTCGCGCACTTTCGCCCGCCGCTTCCGCGCCGAGTTCGGCACGACGCCCGCCGCCTGGCTCAACCGGCAGCGCCTCATCCGCGCGCAGGAGCTGCTCGAGCAGAGCGACCTCGGCCTCGAGCCGCTCGCGCAGCGCGCCGGCTTCGGCACGGCCGCCGTCATGCGGCACCACTTCCTGAAAGTGCTCGGCACGACGCCGACCGACTACCGGCGGGCGTTCGGCGCGCGCGAGGCGAGCTGAGCGGGGCCCGACTCACTCGGCCGCGGGCACCGCCGTCGCTCCCCCGCCACCCGCCTGCTCGGGCTGCTCCGCCGGGTTGTCACGGTACTGCCGCGACAAGGTGCGGTACGACCGGGTCAGGAACGCCAGCGCCGCCGCGATCACCATGACGATGCCGGCGACGAGGAACACGAGCGCGATGCCCCGCGCCTCGCCGTCGCCCAGGAGCCAGCCGAGCTGCGCGCGGCCCGCATCCCCCTGCATGTAGGGGATGATCGCGAACTCGGCGATCGGCGCGATCAGGAACGCCGTGATCGGCGCGGCCGCCGACTCGAACGCCGCCGCGAAGCCGAACACGCGGCCCTGCGTGCGGAACGGCACGACCCGCTGGATCACCGTCTGCTCCGAGGCCTCGACGGCCGGGATGAGCGTCATGTACATCCAGATGCCGACCACGTAGATCCACCACGACTCGCGGATCGTGAACAGCGCGCCGAGCACGCCCATGACCATCACCAGGATCAGCAGGGTGCGGATCGGATTGCGGCCGAGTCCGAACTTCGCGACGAGCAGACCGCCGATGATGAAGCCGGTGGAGGTGACCCCCAGCACGACACCCCAGACCTCGACCGGGAACAGCTCGAGGCCGTAGGGGTCCATGAGCGCCATGTAGACGCCGCCGATCAGATTGTTGAAGGTCGAGAAGATCAGCAGCGCGAACAGGCCCGTCACGGCCCGCACCGCGGTCACGCTGCCGCGGATGTCGATGAGCGGCTGCCGGTCGCCCTCGCGCTCCGGCTGCTCCTCGGGCACGGTCAGGAACAGCAGATGGATGAGCGCCAGAGCCGACAGCGCGATCGCGATCACGAGGGTCCAGCCCATCCCGAGCAGACCGATCGCGAGGCCGCTGAACACGCTCGTGACGATGAAGGCGAGCCCCTGCACGGTGCCGACCAGGCCGTTCGCGTTCGGCCGGCGCTCCTCGGGCACGAGCAGCGTGACCGTCGTGCTCAGCGCGATGTTGCGCATGTTCTCGATCACGGCGCCGAACAGGATGATCGCCGAGAACACCCAGAACATCGGGCCGCCGAGGTCGAGCAGCGCCGACTCGGGGAACAGCAGATAGAGGATGCCGGCGATGCCGAAGGAGATGAGCGTCGTCACGCCCGCGAACACCATGACGCGGTGCTTGCGGTGCCGGTCGACGATCGTGCCGAACAGCATCGAGAACAGGGCGACCAGCAGCATGTACGCGCCGCCGATGATGCCGGTGGCGAGCACCGACCGGGTCTCGAGGTACACCCAGAAGGTCAGGGCGAACCAGAGGAAGCTCGTCGTCACGTTCGCGAGGGCCGTGTTCACCAGGATCTGCGCGAAGGTCCTCATGTGGACAGCGTAAACATCACCTCCGACATGCGGTAGACCCGAGCGGCACACCGCTCTCGGGGTATCCCTCAGCCGGCGCTCGCGACGAACACCAGACCCGAGCCGCGCATCGTCGCGACCGGTTCCTCGGCCAGGTAGACGGCGCCGCCGTGGGCGACCGCCGCATCCCCCACCGTGCCCGAGCCCTGCGCCCACAGCGCGATCGCCGGGCGGCCGTCGAGCTCGAGGTCGACGCCCTCGGCGAGCGCCGCGTCGTCGAGCACGGTGAGCACGAAGTCGGGCACGTCGGGCCGGAACACCCGCACGCCCGGGCGCGGGCTCTCGGACGCCAGGTAGGGCACCGGCAGCGGCCGGAAGTCGAGCACGGTCAGCAGCTCGGGCACGTCCACGTGCTTGGGTGTGAGGCCGCCGCGCAGCACGTTGTCGCTCGCCGCCATCAGCTCGATGCCGAGGCCGTCGAGGTAGGCGTGGATGTTGCCGGCCGGCAGGTAGAGCACCTCGCCCCGGTGCAGCTCGACCGTGTGCAGCAGCAGCGAGATGACGATGCCGGGGTCGCCGGGGTAGGCGCCGGCGAGCAGGCGGACGGTGTCCCAGCTGAGGCCGGTCGCCGACTCGGCGGCCGAGGCCGCGACGACGGCGGCGATGAGGGCATCCACGCCCTCGCCGCGGGTGATCAGCCACTCGAAGACGGGTCGCAGCTGCGCGTCGTCGTCGAGCCGCGCGAACAGGTCGGCGATCGCGGCGTCGCCGACGGCGCTGCCGAGCACGGTGCGGGTCTCGGCGGTCGAGCGGAAGCCGCACAGGGCGCGGAACGACGCGCTCAGCGCGTAGATCAGCTCGGGCTTGTGGAAAGCGTCCTTGTAGTTGCGAGTCGGGTCGTCGATCGCGACGCCGGCGCGCTCCTCGGCCGCGAAGCCGGCCTCCGCCTGCGCGGGCGTCGGGTGCGCCTGCAGCGACAGCGGCGACGCGGCGGCGAGCACCTTGAGCAGGAACGGCAGGCGCCCGTCGACCACGTCGAGCAGCGTGCCCGAGCCGTCGGCGATCCGCGCCGGCGATCCGGGATGCGCGCCCAGCCACAGCTCGGCCTCCGGTCCGCCGCTCGGAGTCGTGCCGAGCAGCTCGGCGATCGCCGTGGTCGAGCCCCAGGCGTAGTCGCGGGGGGTGTTGGTGATGGGCACGAGCATGCGGCGAGTCTCCTGGCGGATGTCCACACAGCATCCGGGCGGCGGCTGTGGCGACCTACAAGACCGCGGGATCGGCGTGCGCCGCGGTTGGTTCAAACTACCAACCCGGTCGAACCCCGCAGGTGCCCGGCGTAGCCTGCCCGGGCACCCCGGAAGAACCCCGGCATCGCCCCGGGACGATCGGACCGATGGAGACACCGATGACCCTCACCTCCGAGCCCGCCGCCGCCGCGAGCGAGGCGACCGCGTTCAGCACCCTGCGCAGCGACTTCTACGGCTTCGAGGACCTGCTGCCCGAGCACGAGAAGACCGCGCTCGCCGGACTGCGCTCCTACCTCGAGGCCGAGGTCAAGCCGGTCGTCAACGGCGCGTGGGAGAAGGCGGAGTTCCCGCGCGAGATCCTGCCGGGCCTGCACCGCCAGCCGGTGTTCGGCATGCAGTGGGCCGAGACCAGCTCGTTCGAGAACTCGGCCGTCTACCGCGGCTGGGTCGCGCTCGAGCTGGCGCGGGTGGATGCGAGCGTCGCCACCTACGTCGGCGTGCAGAACGGGCTCGCGATGGGCGCGATCGGCGTCGCCGGCTCGCCCGAGCAGCGCGCCGAGTGGCTGCCGAAGCTCGCCTCGGGCGAGCTGATCGGCGCCTTCGGACTGACCGAGCCGCTCTCGGGCAGCGACAGCGCCCAGGGCCTGCGCACGGTCGCCCGCCGCGACGGCGACGACTGGATCCTCGACGGCGCGAAGCGCTGGATCGGCAACGCGACCTTCAGCGATGTGACCGTCATCTGGGCGCGCAAGGCCGACGACGGCCAGGTCACCGGCTTCATCGTGCCGAACGACACCCCCGGCTTCACGACGGCCAAGATCGAGAACAAGCAGAGCCTGCGCATCGTGCAGAACGCCGACATCGTGCTCGAGGGCGTGCGGGTGCCCGAGCGGCTGCGGCTGCAGAACGCGAACACGTTCCGCGACACGGCCGCCGTGCTGCGCCTCACCCGCGCCGAGGTCGCCTGGGCCGCCGTCGGCAACTCGATCGGCGCCTACGAGGCCGCTCTGCGCTACGCGACCGAGCGGCAGCAGTTCGGCAAGCCGATCGCCGCGCACCAGCTCGTGCAGGACCTGCTGGCCAAGAGCATCGGCAACATCACCGCCTCCATCGCGATGGTCACCCGCGTCTCGCAGATGCTCGACCACGGCACCCAGCGCGACGAGCACGCCGCCCTGGCGAAGGCCTTCGCCACGAGCCGGATGCGCGAGACGGTCGCCTGGGCCCGTGAGGCCATGGGCGGCAACGGCATCGTGCTCGACTACGACGTGGCCCGCCACTTCGCCGACGCCGAGGCGCTTTACAGCTACGAGGGAACGCGCGAGATGAACACGCTGATCGTGGGCAAGGCGATCACAGGGCAGAGCGCCTTCGTCTGATCCACGGCTCCCGCCCCTCCGTCCGCATCGGCGGCGGCCCCGCGCCCTCACGGAGCGCGGAGCCGCCGCCGATACGCTTTCCCGCATGACGCTGTCGAGCCGCTACCACCGCGCCCTCGCCGCGTCCGCCTTCTTCACCGGCCTCGCCGGCGACGTCTTCCGCTACGCGATCGGCTGGGCGGGCTGGGGCGTCGTGGTCGGGCTGATCGTCGCCCTCTGCGTCGTCGAGCTGGTGCGCCACCGGATGCGCCTCGATCCGGTGCCCGTCATGCTCGTGCTGTTCCTGGGGGTGTGCGCCGCGTCGACCGCCTGGTCGGCCTATCCGGCACTCACCGGGCTCGCCACGGTCGTCACGGTCGCCGCCGTCGCGGTCGGACTCTTCGTCGCCTCGGCGCTCGACTGGACCGGCGTGATCACGGCCCTCGCCGACGCGGGCCGCGCCATCCTCGCCCTGTCGCTGCTGTTCGAGCTCGTCGTGGCCGTGTTCGTGCGGCAGAAGGTGCTGCCCTTCTTCAGCCTCTGCGATCTGTCGGGCGACATCCCGCGCGCCTGCTACTGGTCGCGCGACCTGCTGTTCCAGGGCGGGCGCATCCAGGGCATCCAGGGCAACAGCAACCTGCTCGCGATCGCGGCGCTGCTGGCCCTCATCGCCTTCGCGGTGCAGCTCGCCGCGGGTCTGGTCGGCCGCACGGTCGGCGTCGTCTGGATCGCCGTCGCCGTGCTGACGCTCGCCCTGACCCGCTCGTCGACCGTCATCGTGGCCGGTCTCGCCGCCGCGGTCGTGCTGGCGGTCGTGCTCGTCATCCGGCGCACCCGCGGCGTCGGCCGCACGATCGCCTACGCCGTTTCGGCCGGCGTCGTCGTGCTCGGCGTCGTCGGCGCGCTCGTGTTCCGCGGCCCGCTGCTCGCCCTGCTCGGCAAGAGCAGCGACCTGACGAACCGCGGCGTCATCTGGTCGAAGGTGATCGAGCTCGCCCAGCAGCGCCCGGTGGGTGGCTGGGGCTGGATCACCTACTGGTTCCCCGGCGTGCACCCGTTCGACTCCGACGCCTTCCTGATCAAGGGCGTGCGCTACTCGCAGGCGCACGACGCCTGGCTCGACCTGTGGCTGCAGGTCGGCATCGTCGGCCTCGTGCTGTTCGCGACGTTCGCGCTCGGACTGCTGATCCGCAGCTGGCTGTCGGCGATCGACACGCGGCGCGGCGACGAGACGGTCGGCGGCGACCCGGCGCTGGTCGGAACCGCCGCCCGAAGCCGACGGGATGCGGCGCTCGCGATCGCTCCCCTGCTCTTCGCGGTCGTCCTCCTGGTGCAGAGCCTGGCCGAGAGCCGCATCCTGATCGAGGGCGAGTTCATGCTGCTCGTCGTCGTCGCGATCGCGACCCGCTCGCGCGATCTGCGCACCTTCCGATGGCTGCGCCGCGGGGAACGCGGACTGTGACGGGCGCCCGGGATCGCGCTGCCGCCCGCGGGCGCGGCGTCCTCGAGCTGATCGCGCACCCGCGCACCAGCCAGGCGCTCGCCGTCGTCATCGCGGCGACCTCGCTCTCGTCGGCGTTCCTGCGCGCGCTGCTCGGCTGGGGCGGCTTCCTGGCCGCGCTCATCGCCATGGCCGCGCTCGCGGGGGTCTCGCTGTGGGCGCAGCGCGACCGCATCGAGTGGCGCGGCGTGCTGCCGATCAGCGTGCTCGCCTTCTTCGCGTGGATGCTCGTGAGCGTGTTCTTCAGCCAGTACGGCTGGATCAGCGCCGGCGCCGCGCTCTATGCGGTGCTGTTCGGCCTGCTCGGCACCTGGCTCGCTCTGGCGCGCGACCTCATCCAGGTCATCCGCGCCTTCGGCGACGCGCTGCGGGCGATCCTCGCCGTCGGTCTCGTGCTCGAGGTGCTGAGCGGCATCATCCTCGATGTTCCGCTGCACCTGATCGGCATCACCGGCTCGATCGCGAACGGCGGGCCGATCCAGGGCATCGCCGGCACCCGCAACTACCTCGGCTACCTCGCCTGTCTGGCGGTGATCACGTTCCTCACCGAGTGGCGCACCCGCTCGGTCGAGCGTCCGCGCGCCCTCTTCTCGCTCGCGCTCGTGGCCGTCACGCTGCTCTTCGCCCGCTCGCCCGTGACCTTCGTCGTGCTCGTCGTCATCGGCGTCGCCGCGGTGGCCGTCTACGCTCTGCGGCGGGTGCCGGCCCGCCGACGGCCGATCGCGCAGTTCGTCGTGGCGGGCATCGTCGTCGCCGGAGCCGTCGCCGCCTGGATGCTGCGGCGCCCGATCATCGACCTGCTCAACGCCGCGAGCGATTTCGACTCCCGCTCGGGGCAGTGGAGCCGCGTGCTGCAGCTGTCGCAGCTGCACCAGCTCGAGGGGTGGGGCTGGGTCGGGATCTGGCGTCCCGAGGTGTTCCCCTACTCATTCCTGTCGCAGGGCGACGACGGCAAGAGCTTCGACTCGGCGCTGAACGCCGCGCTCGATGCCTACTTCCAGCTCGGCATCATCGGCGTCATCCTGCTCGGCGCCGCCTTCGCCCTGGCGATGACGCGGGCGTGGCTGGTCGGCACCGAGAATCCGAACACGACCTACGCCTGGCCGGCGCTCGTGCTCGTGCTGCTCGCCGCCACGAGCCTCGCCGAGAGCTACCTGCTGTTCGAGGGCGGGCTGCTGCTCTTCGTCACCTGCGCGCTCGCCGCCGCGCGCAAGCGATCCTGGCGGCATCGGCTCTCGTCGCCCGTCGGCACCGGCCGCGAAGACGCGCCCCGGGCGGACTGACGGGGCGGCCGACAGCTCGACCCGGTCAGCTCTCGTCGAGGCCGAAGCTTCGCTTCCATTGCTCCACCGACACGATGTCCGGCAGCGCCTCGCGGTAGCGGCGGCTGAGCTCGGGCCACTGCTTCTGGATGCGCCGGCGCAACTTCCATGCCTCGCGCGTGAGCTGGAAGAAGCGCTTGCGGTCACGGCGATACCAGATGTGTCCCGACCCCTCGGCGTTGGTCACGATCACCGAGTCGTAGTGGCCGATGATCCACCAGCGGGCGTCGTTGAACGGAACGGCTGCCTGCGGGCGGGCGGTCGTGCTCTCATCAGCCTGCTTCATCACGTTCCGCCATGTGACGCGCATGAGCCAGCGCACCGTGGCGATACCGCGTGGCGCGTAGACGGGCGCCCAGCGTCCCTCTTCGATCGCCGAGTCGGCGTGCGCCTCCGGCAGCACACCGCGCTCCTTCACGAGGTTCGCATCGGGGAACTGCGACATGAGCTGACGGGTGCGCGGCAGCCGATCGACCATGTCGCCGTGCAGGCTCTCCGGCCCGCCGAGGATGCTCCGGTACGCCTCGATCCGAGCCGCGGCGGCGAAGTACTGCAGCGCGAACACGTGCTTCATATCGATCGCGAGATTAGCCCGGGTGAGACGCCCGCCCCGCGGACGGGGCGAGTGCAGAAGCGCGGCGACCAGACGATTGCGAGCGTGGAAGAACGCCTGCCAGTCGATCGAGTCGTCCTTGTCGACCCAGGAGACGTGCCAGACGGCAGCTCCCGGAAGCGACACGGTAGGAACGCCGTGCGCGGCTGCGCGCAGCCCGTACTCCGCGTCGTCCCATTTGATGAAGACAGGCAGGGAGAGCCCGATCTCACGCACGACCGAGGTGGGGATCAGGCACATCCACCAGCCGTTGTACTGCGAGTCGATCCGGCGGTGCATCCAGCGGGTCTGTCGCAGGTTCGCGCTGCTGAAGTCGTGCCGGGTCGGGGTCGTCGCACCCCAGACGAAGTTCGTCTTGTCGAAGCCCTCGGCGAAGGCATGCAGCTTCGACTTGTCGTACATGTCGAACATGTGACCGCCGACGATCGTGGGAGTGATCGCGTGGTCGGCGAAGCGCACCGCACGGCGCACGCTCTCGGGCTCGATCGCGATGTCGTCGTCGAGCAGCAGCACGTAGTCGGATTCGCCCGCCTCGAGCGCCTCGTACATGCCGCGCGAGAATCCGCCGGAGCCGCCGAGGTTCGCCTGCTCGATCACGCGCAGCTTGCCGGCGAAGGCCGTGTCGACCTCGCTGAACCGCGGCGACGCCATGATGCGGTCGCTGCCCTGGTCGACGACGTTGACGCGATCGATCAGCGCCAGCACCTCGGCGTCGGCGGCGAGCGTGGCCAGCATGTCGAGGCAGTACGAGACCCGGTTGAGCGTCGTGATGGCGAGGCTGACCGAGCCCGCCGGGGCGGGCTCGTCCGCGGGGTCGTACCAACCCGCGTCGACGAGCTCGAAGTCGTCGTCTTCGGCGACGAGATCGAACCAGTACCAGCCGCCGTCGCCGAAGTTGGTGAAGTCGAGCAGGAACTCCGACGCGACCTCGCCGCTGACCGCGGCCGACTCGACGCGCTGGGTGACTCCGCGGGCATTCGATCGCGAGACGAGCACCTGACCGGTGCCGCGGGTGGCGATGCGCAGGCGCACCGACGTCAGGTCGGTCGAGTTGCGCCAGTAGGAGGCGGGGAAGGCGTTGAAGTAGGTGCCGAACGACACGCGCCGGCGGTGGGGCACGACGAAGCCCTTGCGCCCGCGGATGGCGCTGAGCACGCCGAAGTCGGAGAGCCGGATTACGGCGTGGTCGGTGTCCTCGCGCACGAAGCCGCGTTGCTGCTCCTTGTCGTCCCGCGACTCGTAGAGCGGCAGCGAGCTCCAGTAGTCGGCGTCGACATACAGCGGCAGCGAGTCGGGGTCGTGCACGACCGGCAGCACGACCTGCTGCAGCAGTCCGTTCCCGGCGGCGCTCATCCGGCGGCCCCGAAGAGCGGCTTCAGCTTGTTGTCGAACATCGACAGCGCCGACCCGATCGCCATGTGCATGTCGAGGTACTGGTAGGTGCCGAGGCGACCGCCGAACAGCACGCGGTCCTCGCCGTCCTGCAGCTCGCGGTAGGCGAGGAGGCCCTCGCGGTCGCGCGGGGTGTTCACCGGGTAGTAGGGCTCGTCCTCGCGCTGGGCGAAGCGCGAGAACTCGCGCATGATGACCGTCTTGTCGCTGGGGTACCAGTCGCGCTCGGGGTGGAAGTGGCGGAACTCGTGGATGCGCGTGTACGGCACCGTCGCATCCGCGTAGTTCATGACGGGGGTGCCCTGGAAGTCGCCGACCGGCTTGACCTCGGTCTCGAAGTCGAGGGTGCGCCACGAGAGCTCGCCGGCCGAGTAGTCGAAGTAGCGGTCGACGGCGCCGGTGTAGACCACCGGGAGCTGTCCGACGACCGACGCCTTCGAGACCGGCTGGTCGGCGTCGAAGAAGTCGGTGTCGAGGCGCACCTCGATGTTCGAGTGATCGGCCATGCGCTCGAGCCACGCCGTGTAGCCGTCGACCGGGAGGCCCTCGTGGGTGTCGTTGAAGTAGCGGTTGTCGTAGTTGTAGCGCACCGGCAGCCGGCTGATGATCTCGGCCGGCAGCTCCTTCGGGTCGGTCTGCCACTGCTTGGCGGTGTAGTCGCGGATGAACGCCTCGTAGAGCGGGCGGCCGATCAGCGAGATCGCCTTCTCCTCGAGGTTCGAGACCGCGTCCTTGGCGATCTCGGCCGCCTGCGAGGCGATGAGCGCCTTCGCCTCGTCGGGCGTGTGGGCGGCGCGGAAGAACTGGTTGACGGTGCCGAGGTTGATCGGCAGCGGGAACACCTCGCCGCCGTAGTTCGAGTAGACGCGGTGCTGGTACGAGGTGAACTTCGTGAAGCGGTTGACGTACTCCCAGACCCGGTCGTTCGAGGTGTGGAAGAGGTGCGCGCCGTACCGGTGCACCTCGATCCCGGTCTCGGGCTCGGCCTCGCTGTAGGCGTTGCCGCCGATGTGGCTGCGGCGGTCGATGATCAGCACCTTCAGGCCGAGCTCGGTCGCGGCGCGGTTCGCGATGGTGAGGCCGAAGAAGCCGGATCCGACGATGACGAGGTCGCTGTTCACCGAGGAGTGTTCCTAACGTTCGGCGGGCGGAAAACCCCAGAAGACTACCGGATGTCGGGTGGGTGACTCTGCGCAGCGGACGGGCCGCAGCGATGCGAGCAGAGCTCGCTAGCGGTCAGAAGACCCGGGTCACGCCCTCGTCGACGAGCGCGCGCCGGTACAGGCGACGGCGTACCGCCTCGGGCACGAGCCGATACCCACATCGCACGAGGACGTTGCGCGCGAACTGCGCCGGCGAGAGGAAGCCGTCACGACGGAACAGCAGCTGGAGCCGGAGCTCGCTGCGCAGAAGCCTTCCGCCTCCGCGCCGACCGTAGGCGCCTGAGTCGACGCGGTACAGCACGAGAGCCTCAGCCGAGTTGCCGACACGGGCGCCGGCTTGGATCATCCGACCGAAGAGCCAGTAGTCCTCGAGCAAGGGCAGGTCGCGGTATCCGCCCGCGCGCCGCACCGCGTCGACGCGGAAGACGACCGACGGGTGATTGAACGGGGAGAGCAGGCGCGCTCGCGCGACGATCGCCGCTTCGTCGAGAGGAGGCGTGCGCCGCCCCACGATGCGGGTGACGTCGCCGACTTCGACGAACTCGTCGATCGCGGAGCCGACGAGGTCGAGCCCATCGGCGATCATCGGCAGCTGAACAGCGAAGCGCTCCGGCTGAGCGATGTCATCGGCATCCATTCGCGCGACCACCGCATTCGTGACCGCCTCGAGTCCGGCCGTCAGGGCGCGGGCGAGACCGACGTTCTCCGGGAGCTCGACCACGACGCAGGGCACAGGCGACGCAGCGACCCGTGCCCCGAGCTCAGCCTCGAGCTCGTCGGGGATCGGCCCGTCGCGCACGATGACCACCTCGTCAGGCCGGAGGCGCTGACCTTCGACCGAGCTGAGGAACGCCCGGCGAAAGTGCGCAGCGGTGTCGCCTCGATAGAGCGGGAGCAGCAGCGAGAACGCCGGGGTGCCGGTCATCGGCCCTCGGGAGCGACGGCGAGTTCCGGCACGATCGGCATGAGGTCGGCGAGGGAATCGGCGTTGGAGCGCGGGCCGCGGCTCACTCCGTCGCGCACCCCGCGCAGCATTCCGCGGCGCAGCACCGCACGGTCCGACGAGCGGGCGAATGTGCGGATCCACCGGCGCAGGGTCGACGCTCCGTAGAGCAGTGTTTCGACGGGGCCGAGAGTTCGGCCCCGGGTGAACAGCCAGATCTTGTTGCGCACCTCGAAGTAGAAGCGCTCTCCCGGGTCCGCGTCGGTCGAGGCGAGAGCCTTCGTCTTGTGCACCACGACGCTGCCCGGCACGGAGACGCCCGAGGCTCGCCGCAGCAGCCTGGTCGAGAACTCGAAGTCGTCGTTCCAGATGAAATAGTCGGCGATCGGCAGACCGTGGTGACGCAACGCCCGCGTGTCCACCAACTGAGAGACGAAGCTCGCCGAGCGCACAGCGACGAGTCCGGCGTCCTGCGCCTCGCGCCGGCGACGGCCGTCGAGGGGACGCGGGCGCGGCAGGTTCATGGGGTGGTCCGCGCCGTCGGTCCACACCACACGCGACGCGAGGAGAGCGAGGGGGACGCGATGCCGGCGTCGGGCCTCGAGCAGCTCGGCGAGCGCGGTCGGTGTCGGGACGGTGTCGTCGTCCATGAACCACACCAGGTCAGGATCCTCGCGCGCCAGGGCGACGGCGGCGCCGACCGCGAAGCCGCCGGCACCACCGGTGTTCCGAGGTAGGTGCACCAGGTGCGCCTCGGGGGCGGTGCGACGCACGATCTCGATGGTGTCGTCATCGCTCGCGTTGTCGATGACGACGATTCCGCACGGCGCGGTCTGCGCATGCAGGGCGTCGAGCACCTCGACCAACAGCTCGGCCCTGTTGTATGCGACGACGACGGCGACGACGCGCTCGCCCTGATTCTCCGGCACGGAACCCGAGCCTATCCGGCCCGACGGGTCGTCCCTGCGGGAGGGTCGGTGCGCGCTGACGGACCTTCCAGCCCGCATTTGCGAGAATCGTCCCCGTGCCCCGCCCGATCTCCGCCGTTCCGAGGTCGGCGCATGCCGAGTGACGCGCTGGCCCTGCTCGGCGGCTTCGGGCTCACGCTGCTTCCAGGACTGGCGATCACGACGGCTCTGCGGATGCGGATGCTGCCGGCGCTCGCATTCGCCGGTCCGATCAGCATCGGCTTGACGAGCACACTCGGCGTCGTCGCCGCAGCACTCGGGATCCCCTTCGCCTGGTGGCACGCGCCGCTCACCGCCGCCGTCGCCGCGGTGACGTGCGCCACAGCGCGACGAGCGCGCCGGCGACGGGACGAGCGTCTCCGGCGACACGGGCGAGGGGTGTGGCGACGCGACCTCCCGCTGCTCGCGGTCGTGGTCGTCGCAGCGGTCGCGGGAGCCGGTATCGGCGCAGCAGCGATGGGCGGACTTGACCGCATCAGCCAGACGTATGACGGGCTGTTCCACCTGAATGCGGCGGCCTGGATCCTCGACACGGGCGACGCGTCGTCGTTCCACCTCTATCAGATCACCCACCCGGGTGACGGCAACGAGTTTTACCCGGCGGCGTGGCACGCACTGGTCGCCGGCATCGTGCAGCTCAGCGGGTGCGGTATTCCGACCGCGACGAACGTGGCCTGGATCGCCACGAGCTCGGCGATCTGGACTCCCGGCGTCGCCGCCCTCGCCGCCCAGCTCGCGCCAGCCGCACGAGGCCGTCTGGCGGCCGCCGCAGCGGCCGTGCTCAGCGTCGGTGCGACCGGATTCCCGCTGCTCCTGCTCGCGTGGGGGACCCTCTACCCGACAGGACTCGCGTACACGCTTCTTCCGACGGGCCTGATCTTGACGGTGCGGCTCTGCCGCTGGGTCCTCGGCCGCACCCGCCACCGCCTGCCCGTGCGGATCTCGTCGCTCATGCTCGCCGTGTCGTGGCTGCTGGGTGCCGCATTCGCGCATCCCCGCTCGATGTTCAGTCTGCTGGTGATCGCCGTGCCGCTGCTGGTCGTGACAGCGGCCACCGCGGTGAGCAGGCTGTGGACCCACCGGGGCCTGCGACGTCGCATCGTCATCATGCTCGGCTCGGTCGCCGCCCTCGTGGTCGGGGTGGGCACCGTGGGCGTCATCTATGTGTACCGCGCCTTCAATGTCGCGGCACGCCCGATCTCCGATCACCTCAACGGTGGCCCGGCCACGGCGCGCCAGGGACCGCTCCCCGCTCTGCTCCAGGGGGTCGGGCTCGCCCCGCTCGACCCCCGCGTCGACACGGTCGTGCTCGCGCCGGCGATCGGCATCGCAGCGCTCGCCGCCGTCGGGGCCGTGTTCGCCGCGCGCCGACGCGGGCAGCGCTGGCTGCTCGCGGCATGGTTGGTCTCCCTGCTGCTCTGGGTTCTCGCCTCCGGCAGCAACTCCGATCTCGCGAAGGTGCTGACCGGGGTCTGGTACAAGGACAAGTTCCGCCTGTTCCCGCTCATCGCTCTCACCGCGCTCCTGCTCGCCACGCTCACGATCACCGTTTTCGCCGACGCGGTGCTGCGCCGCACCCGCACCCCGGAGCGGCGCCGCACGGTTCTGGTCGCCGTCGTCGTGGCGACCGCGGTGATCGCGACAGCGGGGGCGCAGCTGCCCTCCACGTCGTCCTCCGTGGCGGCGGTGTTCCGGCTGCCCAACTCGACGAAGTCGGGCGCGCTGCTCGATCGCGACGAGTACCGTCTTCTCGCACGACTCGACCGCACGGTTCCGGCCGGCGATATCGTCGTCGGCGACCCGTGGGACGGGTCTGCGCTCTCGTGGGCGATCGGCAGTCGTCGATCGCTCTTCCCGCATCTCGCCGGCGTGTGGTCGCCTGACGCGGTCACGATCGCCCAGCGTCTCGACCAGGCCGCGGTCGACCCGGAGGTTTGCGCCGCCGTCAACCGCCTCGACGCCCATTGGGTCGTCCACGACCCCGAGCTGCTCTGGGGCCAGCCGGCCGAAGCGCAGTTCTGGGCCGGGATCGACCGCGCGGTCGCCACCCCCGGTCTGCTCACTGAAGTGGACGCCGAGGGATCCTCTCGGCTCTACCGGGTCTCTATCTGCGATGCTCCGAACGCCGGCTGAGTAGACTCGGCCCCGCACTTTCGCCCGCTCTCCATCCGAGGATGTCCGTGATCCCTTCCGCAACGCCCCGCGGGTTCGTCGAACCCGGTCACGGCGCCGGGCTCCTCGACGTGTTCCGTCGCCGCTATCTGCTGACGCTACTGGTTCGCAAGGAAGTGCAGGTCCGCTACCGGGGCTCGGTGCTCGGCTGGCTGTGGTCGTACGTCAAGCCCACGGCGCAGTTCATCGTGTTCTTCTTGGCGCTCGGCGTCTTCCTGAGCCAGAACGCTCGGATCGAGAGCTATCCGATCTACCTCTTCAGCGGGCTCATCGTGGTGAACCTGTTCAACGAGGCGTTCGGCAACGGGACCCGCTCGCTCGTCGACAACGCCGCACTCATCAAGAAGATCTACCTTCCGCGCGAGATGTTCCCGGTCTCGTCCACGATCGTCGCCTTCGTCAACTTCCTCCCCCAGGTGCTCATCACCGTGGTGGTGTGCCTGTTCGTCGGCTGGCATCCGACGGTGCCGCAGCTTCTCGGGGTGATCCTCGCCATGGTGATCATCGTGATCCTGGCGACCGGTCTCGGCATGCTCTTCGGCGCCGCGAACGTCTCATTCCGAGACTCGCAGAACGTCGTCGAACTGATCGCCCTCGTCGTCACCTGGGCCTCGCCGGTGCTGTACACGTGGACGACGGTTCGCGATGCGGTGCCGGGATGGCTGCTGACCATCTACCAGATCAACCCCGTCACCACCGCTGTCGAGCTCATGCACGCCGGGTTCTGGTATCCGACCACGGGCGAGCAGCTGCCCCTGCCCCCGAATCTCGCGATGACGTCGGCGATCGCTCTGCTGATCTCGGTCGCGGTCCTGTTGGTGGGCCAGTTCGTCTTCCGCCGTCTGGAGGGTCGCTTTGCCCAAGATCTCTGACGACAGCGACCTGCGCATCATCGTGCGCGACGTGCGCAAGCGCTTCGTGCTGCGTCACACCCATTCCCTGAAGGAGTCGTTCATCGCGCTCCTGCGACGCAAGAAGCTCACAACCACCTTCGACGCTCTCCACGACATCGACTTCGAGATCCGCGAGGGCGAGTCGGTGGCTCTGCTCGGGTTCAACGGCTCCGGCAAGTCCACGATGCTCAAGCTCATCTCCGGCGTTCTCCGCCCCGATCAGGGTCAGGTGCTCACGCGCGGACGCGTCGCGGGGCTCATCGAGGTCGGCGCCGGTTTCCACCCGGATCTGAGTGGACGCGAGAACATCTACCTCAACGCGTCGATCCTGGGCATGTCCCGCAGCGAGGTCGACGAACGCTTCGACGACATCGTCGAGTTCAGCGAGATCCGCGATTTCATCGACACCGAGGTCAAGCATTACTCCTCGGGCATGTTCGTCAGGCTCGCTTTCGCCGTCGCCATCCACTGCACTCTCGACATCATGCTGGTCGATGAGATCCTGTCGGTCGGCGACGAGCCGTTCCAGCGCAAGTGCCTCGCCAAGATCCGTGAGCTGCAGACCCAGGGCAAGACGATGGTGGTCGTCAGTCACGATCTCGACACTGTCGCCCGGCTGTGCGATCGGGGCATCCTCATCGATCGGGGGCGTGTGGCTTTCGACGGTCCGTCTGCCGAGGCCGTGGCCGCGATGCGCGCGAGCCGCTCGTGACGACCCTCCGCGTCGTGATCGACGGCATCCTCGACCCGTCGACGCGCGGCCTCGCCCGCTACACCGAGGATCTGACGCGTGCGCTCATCGCCACGGCGCCCCGCGACTGCGACGTCGAGGGCATCGTCTCGGCGTCGCGCGACGACGACTACCGCGAGCTCGAGCGGCGATTGCCGGGCATGTCGGGCCTGCTCAAGAGCGTGCTGGCCCGTCGCGAGATGGCGGCCGTCTGGCAGCACGGTTTCACGGTCTCGCCGATCGGCGGCATGATCCACGCACCGAGCCTGCTCGCTCCGCTGCGCAAGCACGATCGCGCCGCGACCGGTGATCAGATGATCGTGACGGTGCACGACGCGCTGCCGTGGACGGCGCCCGAGACGATCTCGGGCCGCCCGGCGTCGTGGCACCAGAACATGATCAAGCGGGCCGAGCGCTACGCCGACGCCATCGTCGTGCCGACCCACGCGGTGGCCGCGCAGCTGGCCGAGCACGCGGACTTCGGCGACCGCGTGCGGGTCATCGGCGGCGCCGTCTCGCCGGGACTGCTCGTGCCCGACGACGTCGCCGAGCGCCTCGAGCGCCTGGGGCTGCCCGAGACCTACGTGCTCACGCTCGCCACGCTCAATCCGCGCAAGGCGCTGCGGCCGCTGCTGACGGCGATGAGCGACGTGGAGGCACCGCTCGTGATCGCGGGAGACCCGGCCTGGGGCGACGACACCCTCGAGCGCGCGATCGACGAGTCCGGCATCCCGTCCGACCGGGTGGTCGCGCTCGGCGCGATCGACGACGACGATCTGGCGGTCGCCTACAGCCGCGCCCGAGTGATGGTGAACCCGAGCCGCGATGAGGGCTTCGGCCTCGCCTCGCTCGAGGCCTTCGCCTTCGGCGCCCCGGTCGTGAGCTCGGATGCTCCGGCGCTGACCGAGGTCGCCGCCGATGCCGCCCACCTGGTCGAGCGCAGCGACGACGACGCCGAGTACGCCGCGCGTCTGCGCGAGGGGATCGAGCTCGTGCTGCGCGACGGCGAGGTCGCTCAGCGGCTCAGCACCGCCGGCGCCGACCGGTCGCGCGCCTACAGCTGGCGGGATGCGGCCGAGAAGGTCTGGCAGCTGCACGCCGACATCTGAGTCGACCGCGCCGCCGCCAGCTCAGCCGTTCGGCGACGGGCTCGCGCTCGCGACCTTCGTGACGTCGGCCACCATCTGGTGGATCTCGTCGTAGTCGGGGTCCCAGGTCTCGACCTGCGGCGGCACGAGCTCGAGATCGGTGATCTTCTGCTTGCGCGACAGATCGGCCAGGTCGACGAACTTCCCGAGCATGGGCTGCGGGATGTCGGTCTCGACGATGTTGCCGCCCGCCTGCGCGACGGCCTGGAACTTGGTCAGCACGTTCGCCGGGGTGAACTGCTTGAGCAGCGCCTGCTGCACCTCGCGCTGCCGGGCCATGCGGTGGTAGTCGTCGTCCGCGTGACGCGATCGGGCGTACCAGAGGGCGGTGTTGCCGTCCATGTGCTGCGGCCCGACCTCGATCCACTTCTTCACGCCCGTCGGATTGCCGTCGTAGTCCTGCCCTCCGCCGATCGGCAGGCGGGTCTTCACGTCGATGTCGATGCCGCCGAGCGCGTCGATGAGCTGCGAGAAGCCGTTCATGTCGATCATCGCGTAGTACTGCACCGTCAGCCCGGTGACGGCCTCGACGCCGTCGCTCGTCGCCTCGATGCCCGGGCTCGATCCCTGGCTCTTCGCCTTCGGGTAGAGGTCGGGGTGCTCCTCGCCGTAGGTGTAGAGCGCGTTGATGAGGCAGTCGGCGCAGCTCCAGCCGTCGGGGAACTGCTCCGCCATCGGCGAGGTCTTCGGGAACGGCACGTTCTCGAGGTTGCGCGGGATGCCGATGATCGTCGTCTGCCCCGTCGCCGCGTCGATGCTGACGAGCGAGATGCTGTCGGGCCGCAGTCCCACGCGGTCGGCGCCGGCGTCTCCGCCGAGCAGCAGGATGTTGTAGCGCCCGTCGACCGGGTCGGCGATGTCCCCGTCGCCGAAGACCGTGCCGACGACGCCGGCGGTCACGCCCGCGTTCCACGCGCCGTACAGCGCGCCGCCGCCCGTGATCACGAGCGCGGCGATCGAGAACAGCGCCGCGATCGACCCGGCGACGCGGTTGACCCGCACGAAGCGCACGAGGCGCAGGGTGTCGAGCGTGCAGACGATCCAGAGCACGGCGTAGAAGACGAGCGCAGCGACGACGATCCACAGCACGATCGGGTTCGTCACGATCGTGACGACCGTGCTGCGGGCGACGAGCAGCCCGGCGATCAGCAGGATGCCGATGGCCCAGAACACGAGGTCGGTGCCGAGGGCGAAGCGCCCGAGACGCCGATTGCCGGCCAGCACCTGCGCCGAGCCGGGGATGAGCACGTTGAGCACGACGAGCCACCACGCCCGCCGGGTCATCAGCTTCTCCGACCGGAGGTCGGGGTAGCGGACCGGGGTGACGGCGGTCACGAGGCGGTGGTCGGACCCGCGTCGTCCGGATGGCTCAGGCTCGCCTGAAGCCGCGCGTTCTTCTCGGCGACCATCGTCTCGAGCGAGGCGGCGTAGTCGGCGAGGCGGGCGGCGAGCGTCGGGTCGGTCGCGCCGAGCATGCGGGCGGAGAGCAGTCCCGCGTTGCGGGCCCCGCCGATCGAGACCGTCGCGACCGGGATGCCGGCGGGCATCTGCACGATCGAGAGCAGGCTGTCGAGTCCGTCGAGGCGGGCGAGCGGCACGGGCACGCCGATGACGGGCAGGGTCGTGACCGAGGCGATCATGCCGGGCAGGTGGGCGGCGCCGCCGGCTCCGGCGATGATCGCGCGGATGCCGCGGCCGGCAGCCTCGGAGCCGAACTCCATCAGGCGGCGGGGCGTGCGGTGCGCCGAGACGACCTCGACCTCGAACGGGATGCCGAACTCGCCGAGGGCGGTCGCGGCATCCTGCATCACGGACCAGTCGGAGTCCGATCCCATGACGACGGAGACGAGGGGGGTGGATGGCACGGAGCCATCGTAGGAGTCAGCCCCTGAAGAACTCCGCCGCGGCACGCGCACGGCCCAGGGTCTCGTCGGCGTCGCCGCCGGTCGTGGTCACGTGGCCGACCTTGCGCCCGGGGCGCGAGGCCTTCTCGTAGTAGTGGAACTTCACGTCGGGATGCGCGGCCAGCGCGGCGGGGTACACGTCGAGCATCGACCCCGACGCGGGCCCGCCGAGCACGTTGACCATGACGCTGACGGGCGCGAGCTCGTCGGTCGCGCCGAGCGGCAGGTCGAGCACGGCGCGCAGGTGCTGCTCGAACTGGCTGGTGACGCAGCCGTCGATCGACCAGTGGCCGGTGTTGTGCGGACGCATCGCGAGCTCGTTGACGAGCAGGCGGCCGTCGCGGGTCTCGAACAGCTCGACGGCGAGCACGCCGGTCACGTCGAGTCCCTCGGCGATCGAGAACGCGAGCGCGCGGGCCTCGGCGACGAGGGTTCCGGCGTTCTGCGCGGGCGCGGTGACCTCGGCGCACACCCCGTCCTTCTGCACGGTCTCGACCAGGGTCCACGCGACCGCGTCGCCGGACGAGCGTCGGGCGACCGACTGCGCCAGCTCGCGGCGGAAGTCGACGAGCTCCTCGGCGAGCAGCCCGTCGCCGGCGCCGGCCTCGTCGAGCACCTCGAACCAGTCGTCGGCGGCGTCGGCGCTGCGCACGACGCGCACGCCCTTGCCGTCGTAGCCGCCGCGCGGGGTCTTCACGACCGCGGCGCCGCCGTGCGCATCCAGGAAGGCGGCGAGCTCGCCGCGGTCGCGCACGACGCCCCACGACGGCACGGGGGCGCCGAGGGCGGTGAGCCGCTCGCGCATGACGATCTTGTCCTGGGCGACGGCGAGCGCGTGCGGCCCCGGATGCACCGCGACGCCCGCGTCGACGAGCGCGTTCAGCACGTTCTGCGGCACGTGCTCGTGGTCGAAGGTGATCACGTCGACCTCGCGCGCGAAGGCGAGAACGGTCGCGGCGTCGGTGTAGTCGCCGACGGCCGTGGCGGCGATGCGGGCCGACATGCCCTCCTGCTCGGCGAGCACGCGGATGTCGACGCCGAGCCCGATCGCGGGGGGCACCATCATCCGAGCCAGCTGACCTCCGCCGATGACGCCGACTCGCACGATTCCTCCTGGGGTTCCGGGCCGGAGCGGCCCTGTGGATGCGGGCGCTCGGCCCCATAGCGGCGGCGGTTAGACTGCCGCGACGTCGAGCCTAGCCGCGAGGAAGAGGAGCCGGATGCGCCGCCTGATCTCGCAGCTGCTGCGCTTCGGACTCGTCGGCGGCGTCGGCTTCGTGATCGACGTCGGGCTGTTCAACCTGCTGATCGCGACCGTGCTGCACCCGGCGCAGCTGCACGAGGGCCCGCTGATCGCGAAGGCGATCTCGACGACCGTGGCGATCGTGGCGAACTGGCTCGGCAACCGCTTCTGGACCTTCCGCGAGCACCGCGGCCACCGCGTCTGGCGCGAGGGCCTGCAGTTCGGCGTCGTGAGCGTCGGCGGACTGCTCATCGGGCTGGCCTGCCTGTGGGTCTCGCGCTACGCGCTCGGCTTCGACAGCGTCGTCGCCGACAACGTCGCGGGCAACGGGATCGGTCTCGTGCTCGGCACGGTGTTCCGGTTCTGGCTCTACCGGGTGTGGGTCTTCGCGCCGCACACCCCGGCCGAGGCGATCGAGGATGCGACGGTCACTGATTCTGCCCCCACTGATCCGGCCGCCACGCCGGCTCCTCGCCGCGCACCCCGAGCTCCCCGCTCTGCCGCAGCGAGCGCTCCTGCTGCCGTCGCGCCGCGACCGGATTGAGGCTGCGCTCCATCAGGTCCTGCAGCGCCTCCTGCACGAGCTCGGCGTGGGGCACGTCGCGCAGCCGCACGGGCGCATCCAGGCCGGTGTTGATCAGCACGTCGCCGGCGCTGCCGATGAGCTGGAAGCCGGCGCGCCGCACGGTCACGTCGTAGCCGCGGCTGTGCAGCAGCTCCTGCCGGGTGCGCACGAGCACGCCCGCGCGGATCACGATGCGGCGGGTGGTGATCGTGTAGCTGCGGCTGAGCCAGCGCAGAACCGGCACGAGCACCCCGGCGATCGCGATCACGCCGGCCAGCGCGAGGGCGGTGATCGACATCCACGACTCGGGCAGCAGCGAGGGCACGTAGGCCGCGGCGGCCGCGAGCAGGATGAGCAGCAGCGCCGACCACAGCAGCCTGCGCGCGCTCGGGCGCAGCCGGGCGACCACGACCTCCTGGGTGCGGTTCGCGGCGGTGTCGGGGGCGGGCTCGCTCATGCGATCACCCGTGCCTCAGGTGGATGACGTCGCCGGCCGCCACGACGAGGTCGCTGTGCTCGGTGGCCACCACGAGCCGGCCGAGCAGGTCGAGGTCGCGGGCGGTGCCGACGCGGCTGGTGCCGTCGGGCAGCTCGACGCGCACCTGGCCGCCGAGGGTTCCGCACAGCTCGCGGGCGCGGGCGCGCAGGCCGCTGCCTTCGGCGTCGCCGTGCGCGGTGAGCAGGGCCGAGACGTGCGAGCGGAGGCGGGCGAGGTAGTCGGCGAGCACGCGATCGGCGAGGTCGGCATCGAGCGAGCCCGGTTCGGCCGCCGCGCCCTCGATCACGAGCGAGGTCGCGGTCGGCACCGGCAGCTGCTCGGCGCTCATGGTCAGGTTGACCCCGGCGCCGATGACGACGGCTCCGGTCCCTCCGGCGGTGGCGGGCACGAGCTCGGTCAGCACGCCGCAGACCTTGCGGTCGCCGATCAGCACGTCGTTGGGCCACTTGAGGCCGACGCCGGCGTGCGGCAGCAGCTCGGCGATCGTCTCGGTCATCGCCACGCCGCCGGCGATCGGCAGCCAGCTGAGCCGGTCGAACGCCACGGGACGGCCGACCGGATCGACCGTGCGCAGCAGCACCGAGATCGCCAGGCTCGTGCCGGGCGGCGCCGTCCAGACGCGGTCGAGGCGGCCGCGACCGGCGGTCTGCTCGAGCGTCACGAGCGCCGTGAGGTCGGGCAGGTCGTCGACGGCGGCGAGACCGACGAGCTCGGCGTTGGTCGAGGGGCTGGACTCGCGCGCGATCAGGCGTCCGGCGACGCGAGCGCTGCGCGGGAGGTCCATGGCGTCAGGCTAGCCGCGACCGCCGCCGGCGCCGGGGCGCATCGCCGGGTGGACTGCCCGCAGACGGCCATTCGACCGGGTAGCAATCGCCCCGTCGTCACCCGGGTCCGCGTCGAGGGTGCGCCGTAGTGAAGCTCGCGCGCGCGAATAACGGCTGCGGACGGTCCCGCCGGGCACCCGGAGGTGACGCGCGACCTCGGCGAGAGAGAATCCGTCCCACGCCACGAGCATGACGATCTCCCGATCGCGCGGAGCGAGTCGCGCGAGCGCCGCAACCAGCTCTGCCCGGTCAGTTGCGCTCGACTCAGCGGCTCCGGCGTCACGACCAGTCATGAGTTCGTCGCGCAGGCGCTCCACGAGCTCCCCGCCCCGCACGGCTTGGCGGAGGTGCCGCAGGAGGACGCGACGCGCGACTCCGAACATCCACATCCGCGCCTCGGCGTCATCTCGAGGGATCGCATCGACTCTCCGCCAGAGAACCAGCAGCGTCTCGCCGAGCAGATCGGCCGCGTCCTCGGCCGGACGCACGCGCCGTTCGAAGTACCGCAGCAACGCAGGTGAAGTGAGTCGAACCAGTCCTTCGACACGCGCTCGGCGAGCGTCGGGAGCCGCGCTCACCAGTCGCCTCGGCAGACGATCGTGTACCCCGCCAGCGACGGACCCTCGACATCGAAGTCGCCAGCAGGAGACGGGTAGACCCGGAGGTCGGGCACGGCCTCCGCCAGCTCGACCGCGAGCCGGGCCTTAAGGGCGACCGAATAGGTCGCGTCGATCTGATCGGCAGTCATGCCGTCGTGGATCGCTCCGCTCGTTCGCGCGGCCGCCATCACGTCAGCACCCAGATCGCTCCAGTCGCGTTCGCGCACCAGATCGTCAAGGCGCCGGAGCTGGTCGCCGGTGAGACCGCGGAACTCGGGATAGAGGTTGCAGTGCTCACCTTCATCTTGTCCGAGGGGCGGCACGAAACGCGCAGAGGCGTCGGTGCGGTACTCGCCGGGATCGAGACCGACGAAAGGCTCTCGGGACATCAGATAGTCCTGATAGCTGATTCCGGCGGTCACGCCGCCGGATACGAGCGTTGCGGCGGCGATGCTCGCGATCACGAGGCGCGCGCGCCGAGTGACCCTTCGCGGTCGCGCTTCGGAGAGTGTCGCCGAGACGAAGCGATCGAGTCCGGGCGGGGTTGCGCCGGCAGGGTCGAGTGCGCGCAGTCGCTCCTCGAGGGCGCGTTCTTCATCGTCGAGGTCGTGCATGATCTCTCCTTCTCGGTCGTCGAGAGGTTCATGCCTCATCCCGCTCGAAGTGTTGCATTCGGCAAAGCCGCCTCGCGTGCACGGCCGACGGCGACATCGCATCGACTAGGGTCGAGCGCGACATGGACGACCCTGCGACGGCGCCCGGCCCGCAGGGCCCCGCATCCCGAGGCCCGCGCCCGCGATCGCTCGTGGTGATGCCGACCTACGACGAGGCCGAGAACCTCGAGCGCGTCGCCGGCGCCCTGCTCGCGTCCGTGGCCGATGTCGACCTGCTCGTCGTCGACGACTCCAGCCCCGACGGCACCGGCGACATCGCCGACCGGATGGCCGCCGCCGACCCGCGCGTGAGCGTGCTGCATCGCACGACGCGCGACGGCCTCGGCCGCGCCTACCTGGCCGGCTTCGCCGAGGCGGACCGGCGCGGCTACGACGTGGTGGTCGAGATGGATGCCGACGGCTCGCACCCGCTCGAGAGCCTGCCGGCGCTGCTGGCGGCCGTCGCCGACCCGGCCGGTCCCGGCCTCGCGATCGGGTCGCGCTGGGTGCCCGGCGGACGCGTCGTCGACTGGGCTCCGTGGCGCGGGTGGCTGAGCCGCGCCGGCAACACCTACGCGCGCCTCGTGCTCGGCATCCCGGTGCGCGACGCGACCGCGGGCTACCGGGCCTACCGCCTCGAGGCGCTGCGCGCGGCGCACCTCGACGACGTGCACTCGCGCGGCTACTGCTTCCAGATCGACATGGCGCTGCGGGTGCTCGATGCGGGCATCCCGGTCGTCGAGGTGCCGATCACCTTCCGCGACCGCGTCGCCGGGCGCTCGAAGATGTCGGGCGCGATCGTGCTCGAGGCGATGCTGCGGGTCACCGGCTGGGGCGTGCTGCGCCGGCTCGGCCGACGCCGTCGCTGACGCCGTCGCCGACACCGACGGCACCCCGCCGCCGACGCGTTTCGTGGATGATCCACCAGCCGGAACCCGTTCCGCTGTCGGTGTCCTCCAGAGCCGAGCGCTGAGGCCTCGCTAGGCTGGCATCCGTGACCGACGCAGCATCGACGCCCGATCCGTACACGACCGCCGGCAAGCTCGCCGACCTCAAGGCGCGATACCACGAGGCCGTCACCGCCAGCGGCGAGGCCGCGATCCAGAAGCAGCACGCCAAGGGCAAGAAGACCGCCCGCGAGCGCATCGAGCAGCTTCTCGACCAGGGCAGCTTCGTCGAGCTCGACGAGTTCGTGCGCCACCGCACCCACGCCTTCGGCATGGAGCGCAACCGTCCCTACGGCGACGCCGTCGTCACCGGCACCGGCACGATCCACGGCCGTCAGGTCGCCGTCTACGCGCAGGACTTCACGATCTTCGGCGGATCGCTCGGCGAGGTCGCCGGCGAGAAGATCATCAAGGTCATGGAGCTCGCGCTCAAGACCGGCGTGCCGATCATCGGCATGCTCGACTCGGGTGGCGCGCGCATCCAGGAGGGCGTGGTCGCGCTCGGCAAGTACGGCGAGATCTTCCGACTGAACACGGCCGCGTCGGGCGTCATCCCGCAGATCTCGATCATCATGGGCCCGGCCGCCGGCGGCGCCGTCTACTCCCCCGCGCTGACCGACTTCGTGATCATGGTCGACAAGACCAGCCAGATGTTCGTCACCGGTCCCGACGTGATCAAGACCGTCACCGGCGAGGACGTCGGCATGGAGGAGCTCGGCGGCGCGCACACCCACAGCACCCGCACGGGCGTCTCGCACTACATGGCCGACGACGAGGACGACGCGCTCGACTACGCGCGCAGCCTCATCAGCTTCCTGCCCGACAACAACATGGCCGAGCCGGTCGTGTACGAGAACGACGTCGAGCTCGAGATCACCGACGCCGACATGACGCTCAACACGCTCATCCCGGACTCGCCGAACCAGCCCTACGACGTGCACGACGTGATCGAGCAGCTGGTCGACAACAACGACTTCCTCGAGGTGCAGCCGCTGTTCGCGCCGAACATCGTGGTCGGCTTCGCGCGCATCGAGGGCCGCAGCATCGGCATCATCGCCAACCAGCCGAACCAGATGGCCGGAACCCTGAACATCGAGGCCGGCGAGAAGGCGGCCCGGTTCGTGCGCTTCTGCGACGCCTTCGGCATCCCGGTGCTGACCCTGGTGGATGTGCCCGGCTACCTGCCCGGCACCGATCAGGAGTGGACGGGCGTGATCCGCCGCGGCGCGAAGCTGCTCTACGCCTACGCCGAGGCGACGGTGCCGCTGGTCACGGTCATCACGCGCAAGGCCTACGGCGGCGCCTACATCGTCATGGGCTCGAAGCAGCTCGGCGCCGACATCAACTTCGCCTGGCCGACCGCCGAGATCGCCGTCATGGGCGGTCAGGGCGCGGTCAACATCCTCTACCGCGGCGAGATCAGGGCCGCCGAGGAGCGCGGTGAGGACGTCAACGCCGTGCGCACGCGCCTCGCCAACGAGTACACCTACAACGTCGCCTCGCCGTTCCTCGCGGCCGAGCGCGGCGAGCTCGACGGCGTGATCGAGCCGGCCGCGACGCGCGTCGCCGTGATCAAGGCGCTGCGAGCGCTGCGCGGCAAGCGCGCGGAGCTGCCCCCCAAGAAGCACGGGAACATCCCGCTGTGAGCGGCGCCCCGAACGGCGACGCCGCGCCGATTCCCGCCGTGGCCGACGTGCGCATCGTCGCGGGCAGGCCGAGCGACGAGGAGCTGGCGGCGGTCATAGCGGTGCTGACGACCTCGCTGGATGCGCTGGCCGCCGAGAACCGCGAGCAGCGCGATCCCCGTCCGACCGCGACGCGGCGCAGTCAGCGTGCGCCGCGTCGCGGTGTGACGGTCGGGGCGTGGAGCACCTTCGGGCGCTGAGGCCGCGCGTCCCCGCATCCGATCGATCCTCATCAAGCGGGATCCGAAGCTCGGATGTGCGGAATCCGTCGGTTTCGCGGGGGTGAACCGATCATTCGACCCGCGCTCACGTTCTGTACCCCGAGATTCGGCCCGCCCGAGGCCCGATTCCGCCCGCGATTTCCCGTTGTCGCCCGGAATTCCGGGGGATGTCCCCCGCGAGTCCCCCGAAATGATGACTGTTTCGCGGGGTACAGATCAGGCATCCTCGTCATACAGCGATCCTCTTAGCGATCGCGACACACACCGGCTGACAAGGGTAAGCAAGTCGGTGATGTGGGGGCGAGTCAGGGCGATATTCGGGTTGTCGCCCTGACTCGAAACGTCAGAAGGGCCGGGACGGGGAGTCCCGGCCCTTCTTCTCTTCCTAGGTCTGATTGAATCGTCGGATGGATCGGGGTTCGAGCGCTCGTCCCTGGCTCGTCACCGGAGCGACAGGGTTGCTCGGAGCGAACGCCATGCACGCACTGCAGGCCGCCGGCATCCCCGCGGTCGGAGTGGCCCGAAGACCCCCCGATCGAGACGATGTCATCGCGGTCGACCTTCTGGACGAGTCCGCACGTCGCGATGTGGTCGAGCGCCTTCGACCGTCGACGATCCTCCACGCCGCCGCGCTGGCCGACATCGAAGCCTGTGAGCGCGATCCCGACCTCGCACGGCGGATGAACGTCGAGGCCGCCGAGGCACTGGCACGGGAAGGCGACGCGCTGGGAGCTCGATTCATCCACATCTCGACCGATGCCGTCTTCGACGGCCGGCGCGGAGGCTACCGGGTCGACGAGACCACTTCTCCGACACACGTGTACGGAGCGACGAAAGCGGAATCGGAACACGCGGTGCTCGATACCGTGCCGAGTGCGCTCGTGGCGCGAGTCGACTTCTTCGGATGGAGCCCGAGCGGACGTCGCAGCCTGGCCGAGTTCTTCCATCGCGGTCTCGTCGCCGGCGACGTGATGCGCGGATTCACCGACGTCCGCGTGTCGACCCTGCACGTCGGTCACCTCATCGGCGCTCTCCGCGCCCTCAGCGCTCGGTCCGTCGACGGGATTCAGCATGTGACCGCCCGCGACAGCGTGTCGAAGTACGATTTCGGCCGACGGCTCGCTCTCCGCTTCGGCTTCGACCCCAACCTCATCCGGCCAGCACGCTCTCGCGATGTCCTCGTCGTCGCCCGAGGCTCCGACATCAGCCTCGACACGACGGCGACGGCGACACGCCTGGGGTCCGAGCTGCCCACCGTGCAGGACGGACTCGACGAACTCCACCGCGAGTTCGAGCGCGGCGTCCCACAGCTCATCCGCGACTGGCACCCCAAGGAGACGACATGACTTTCACCATCGGCACACGGACTGTCTCCCATGACAGCCCGACGTACTTCATCGCCGACATCGCGGCCAGCCACGACGGAGACCTCGGCCGCGCGGTACAGCTGATCGAGTTGGCTGCGGAAGCCGGCGCCGATGCCGCCAAGTTCCAAAACTTTCACGCCGAGCAGATCGTCTCCGACCGCGGATTCCGCGAACTGGGAACGCAGATCGGTCATCAGGCCGCCTGGGAGCGCTCGGTGGTCGACGTCTACGCCGATGCCTCCATTCCAGACGAGTGGACCCCGACGCTCAAAGAGGCCTGCGATCGAGCCGGCATCGACTACTTCTCGGCCCCCTACGACTTCGGCGCGATCGACATGCTCGACCCGTGGGTGCCCGCTTACAAGATCGGGAGCGGTGATCTCTCCTGGCTCGAGGCGGTCGACCGGATTGCTTCGAAAGGCAAGCCGGTGCTGCTCGCAACCGGCGCCTCGAGCTTCGACGAGGTCGTCGCCGCGATCGATGTCATCCGACGCCATACCTCCGACATCGTGCTCATGCAGTGCAACACGAACTACACCGGCGACCTCGGCAACTTCAGCCACATCCATCTCAACGTCCTGAACAGCTACCGCGCGGCCTTCCCCGACGTCGTGCTCGGGTTGTCGGACCACACCCCCGGACATGCGACGACCCTCGGCGCGATCGCCCTCGGCGCTCGCGTCGTCGAGAAGCACTTCACCGACGACACCACCCGTCCCGGCCCTGACCACGGCTTCTCGATGGACCCGGAGACCTGGCGGGAGATGGTCGATCGCAGTCGCGAACTCGAACTCGCGCTGGGAAGCCCCGTGAAGCGCGTCGCCGACAACGAGCACGACACCGTCGTCATCCAGCGACGTGCTCTGCGGGTCATCCGGAACCTGCCCGCCGGCCATGTCCTCACCCGCGACGACATCTCGGTGCTGCGCCCGGCCCCGCGTCACGCGATCGGAGCCGCCCACGTCGACGAGGTCGTGGGACGCGTGCTCGCGAGCGAGCTCACGCGCGACGCGGTCATCGGCTGGGAAGACCTGACGCCAGCGCGATGAGGCTCGCCTACCTGTCCGATCGCATCGACCGCACCCACGATCTCCGCTTTCTCGACGCCTGGGAGGCGAGCGGAGTCGAGACGCTGGCAGTGCCCGTCGGGTCTGCGCACCTCGAACGGGAGCTGGGGCGCTTCGCTCCGGACGTGGTGCAGGCCGGGCCGATCGGTGCGGTGACCGCGGCCGTGTCGCAGGTGTGGCAGGGAGCGCTGATCGTCACGTCGTGGGGGTTCGACCTGATCGGACCCGACCGTGTCGACGCCAGCCTGGCGGAGCGGGCGATCCGCCGCGCCGAGCTGCTCTTCGTCGACAACCTCGCAGTCGAGCGGCGCGTGCTCGAGCTCGGCGCCGAGCCGACGGGCATCGCACGATTCGCCTGGGGCGTCGATCTCGCGCGCATCGGCTTGACTCGGCGTGCGCGATCGAATCCAGCGCCCACGGTCGTCTCCGCGCGCAGTCACGAGCCGCTGTACGACGTCGGGACCGCCATCCGGGCCATCGCGATCGCCCGGCGGTCCGTTCCGGATCTGCGCGCGATCATCGCCGGCGATGGCAGCGAGACGGTGCATCTCCGAGGGCTGGCGCACGAGCTGGGTCTCGACGACTCCGTCGAGTTCGTCGGCAGGCTCGCCCAGACCGATCTCGACGCAGCGCTCGCCGACTCCGATGTGTACCTGAGCGCATCCCTGACCGACGGCAGCTCGATCACACTTCTCGAGGCGATGGCCCTCGGGACCCGCTGCTGCGTGAGCGACATCCCCGGCAATGCCGAATGGATCGACGAGCGGACCGGGTGGACCTTTCCGGTCGGAGACCCGACCCGCGCCGCCGCTGGCATCCTCGCTGCGCTGAACCCGGAGGGAGACGACCGCGCCAGGGCCGCCGCCGCGCGGGTCGCCGCGGAAGCAGACTGGGCCCAGACGAGCGCTCGACTGCCCGCGCTCGCACGGCACGCGATCGGCCGCGGAGCCGCGTCGTGACCACGATCGGCGTCATCCAGGCTCGGATGGGCTCGAGTCGTCTGCCGGGCAAGATCCTCGCGTCGCTCGGCGACGAATCGGTGCTCGCCTCCACGGTTCGTCGGCTGCGAGCCGCCTCCCTCGTGGACGAGGTGATCGTGGCGACGACCGATCAGGCCGACGACCAGGAGACGGTGGGAGCCGCCGTCTCGCTCGGCGCCCGTGTCGTCCGCGGCAGCCTGCACGATGTGCTGGGGCGATTCGGCACTGCCCTCGAGGAAGCGCCCGGCGACGTGATCGTGCGTGTCACAGCCGACTGCCCGCTGCTCGACCCGTCGCTCGTCGACGAGGTGATCGCCGCGGTCGTCGGTGGCGCCGACTACGCCACCAACCGCCTTCCACCACCCTGGACGCGGACCACTCCGGTCGGCCTTGACGTCGAGGCGATGAGCGCCGAAGCGCTGCGGACCGCACTCGCCGAAGCGACGGAGCCCCACCAACGCGAGCACGTCACCCCGTACTTCTATGAGAACCCCGACCGGTTCGGGATCGAACTGATCGACCTGCCCCGCGATCTCTCCCACCTTCGTGTCACCGTCGACACTGCCGAGGACCTGGAGATCGTGCGCAGACTGGCACCTCACCTCACCGCGCTGTCCCGCTGGCAGGAGCTCGCGGATCTCGCGGAAGCTCAGCCGTCGCTGTTCGCCCGCCACGAGACCGCGCGTCAGAAGGACTACCGCGTAGTGGATGCGCGACGTCGACCGTCCTGACCGTCGCCGCCGTTCACGCGGAGGCGAGCAGCGTACGGATCGCTTCGACGTCGAGCCACTGGTCGTTGGTGTTCGAGTGGTAGGCGAAGCCGTCGGCGACCGGGGCGCCGTCCGCCGGCGCCTCCCAACCCCAGCCGGAGATGTGCGGGGTGACCACGTAGCGATCCTGCAACTGCAACGTGCGCCGCGCGTCATCGAAGGAGATCATCTCCTCGTGCAGCTTTTCTCCGGGGCGGATGCCGACCTCGTGCGTGCGCGCCCCCGGCGCGATCGCCTCGGCGAGGTCGGTGATCTTGAGCGACGGGATGCGCGGCACGTACAGCTCACCGCCCTGCATGATCTCGAAGGCGCTGAGCACGAAGTCCACCGCCTGCGGCAGGGTGATCCAGAATCGCGTCATCCGGTTGTCGGTAATCGGGAGCGACTCGCCGCGTTCGGCCATCGCCTTCCACACCGGGACGATGCTGCCGCGCGAGCCCATGACGTTGCCGTAGCGCACCACCGAGAATCGGGTCTCGGCCGCTCCGGCGTAGTGGTTGCCGCTGATGAACATCCGGTCACCCGTGAGCTTGGTCGCCCCATAGAGATTGATGGGACTCGACGCCTTGTCGGTCGACAGGGCGACGACGCGCTTCACTCCCGCGTCGATCGCCGCATCGATGACGTTCTGCGAACCCCGCACGTTCGTCTCGACGAATTCGAAGGGGTTGTACTCGGCCGTATCGACCTGCTTGAGTGCCGCGGCGTGAATGACGTAGTCGACCCCGCTGAACGCGCGGGTCAGACGCTCGCGGCTGCGGATGTCACCGAGAAACCATCGCAGACGCGGATCCTCTCCGACGGCCTTGCGCAGTTCGAACTGCTTCAACTCGTCGCGGCTGAAGATCACCAGACGGCGCGGATCGTGGTTCGCGAGCAGTTCGGCGATGAGCGCTTTGCCGAGCGAGCCGGTTCCACCGGTGATCAGCACCGAGCTTCCGGTGAGCAGTGACATGCGAAAGTCCTCCAGGATGCGCCGGGTCGACGCGATGGGAATGTGGTCAGTCGTCAGTGAGCTCAAGGCGGCGCAGCCGTTCCTCATAGTGAGACAGCGCGCTCAGACGTTCGCTCACGATGCGTTGCTGCTGCTGCACCATCGCGATGAGAGCGCCGACCTCGCCGGGCATGGGGTCAGCTGCGCGGGCGGCGAGCTCGTCGATGCGGCGGTCTTCGAAGCGCACCTCGAGAGCCGCGATGTGCGGAGAGATCCGCTGCACGGCCTGATCGAGCGCCTCGGTGACGACCTCGAGCCGCTCGATCCGCTGTCGCAGATCGTGACCGTCGGCCGATCCGCGCTCATCGAGCCGATCGAGCACGCGGTTGTCGATCGTCGCGTGAAGCCGACGCACCAGTCCTCCGAGGAGGGGAAGTCGGGAGAGTCCGGCCATGAGAGGTCCCTTCGGTCAGACGCGCACGGCTGAACCGGCGGCGAGGATACGGTGCACGAGATCTCCCTCGGCGTCGATGCGGTGCTCGGGTCCCACCGGCGAGGGCGCTCCATAGGAATGTTCCCACGAGGTCTGGTGGGGGTCGTCGAGAAACGAGAATCCGGAGACGCGCAGCTGGGCCGCGGGGAACAGCTGATGCGCCGTCCAGATCAGCATCGTGCCGGTCGTCGGCCAGCTGGGGTCGATGCGGGCGTCGACGCCGATCTCCTCCGAGATCGGCAGGGTCAGCTCATCGTTGGGCATCGTGATGAACCCGAGGTCAGGCGGCCACCAGGCAGGTACGACCTCGCTCTCCCAGTGCATGCGCCCCGGCTCGACCATCAGGTACAGCCGACTGCGATAGCCCTCGAAGAACCACGGCGTCGCTCGCAGTCCTCGGTTGAACATCACGACATCGGCTCGGCGCCCCACCGTCGGCGCCTCGTCGGCGCGATCGAGACGAAAGCCGTTGACCCGGAATACGAGATCTGCGGAATCGATCTGGTGCGCGCGTTCGGCCGACGGCTCCTGCGGTGCGTTCCCGACGATGGCGATCGTCCGCACCGGCGACGACGACGCGTGCACGAGGCAGAGGTCGCGGATGACGTCGAAAGTGCGGCGACGCGGGGGTACGACGCGGCTGGACATAATCCCCGATCATATCGGCCGCGCCTCGCGGGCCGGACGGATCACGCGCCCGCCGGGATCAGGCGCCGGCGACGACCTCGGTGCGCGGGATCTCGAGCCAGAGCGAGACCTCCTCCTCCTCGTCGACGCCGAGCAGCGCGGCCGCGCCGTCGCCCGTGCCGTCGAGGCCGACCACCGTGACCGCGACCTCCGAGCCCTCGGGCACGGTGCGCACGATGACCTTCTCGGCGCTCGTGCCGCGCAGCGCCTCGGCCAGCCGGCCGTGCACGCGCTCGAGCTCCGCGTCATCCAGCTCGTCGATGCCGCCTTCGTCGAGCAGCGTCACGATCGTGCCGCGGCGCCGCGCCAGCATGACCTGCTCGCGCACGCGGTCGTCGAGCAGCTTGCGCCCGCGGATCTCGTCGCGGATGGCGCCCTCGAGGTGCAGGCACTCCAGCCGCTCCTCCTCGCTGAGGTCGCCGCCGGCACGGCGGATCGTCTGCAGCATCGGCAGGGCCATGACACCCGTCTGCCCGAGGCGGAACTGGCGCTCGCTGAGGTGCGCCTCCTGCGCCGCCTGCCACTCCGTTGCCTCGCGCTCGGCCATCGCGAACTGCTGCGAGTCGCGCGCCGCCTTCGTCAGCGTGTTCGTGATGATGTGCGCGACGCCGACCCAGGCGGCCGAGCCGATCACGCCGATCGAGCCGAGGGATGCGGGGCCGGCCCAGAGCAGCGACTGCACCACCAGGAACGCGATGCCGGCCCAGGCGAAGCCGGCGCGGTAGCGCGTCGCGGCGATCGTCAGCAGGGTCCCCACCGCGGCGACGTACCAGGTGCCGTAGCCGTTGCCGCCCTCGCGCTCGGGGTCGAGCACGCTCGTCACGATGAGCGGCAGCGACACCGACACGGCGAGCACGAACACCGAGACCCACACGGGCATCCGCTGCGACCCGGTCGGCAGCAGCGACACGAGCGTCGCCGCGGCGTAGAGCACGATCGCCACGATCACGGGGGCCGTGTCGCTCGCGAAGGGGAACGACAGCGAGTAGGCCGCCAGCACGACGTGGTAGCTCGAGAACAGCGCCGCCAGGGCGATGATCACGAACTTGGGGGCGACGATCTTCATGCGAGGCCCCCGTCGAGGTCGTCGACGCCGTCGCGCCCGCCCGGAGCACCGCTCGCCCCCGCCGCGTCATCGGATGCCGGCCAGCGCAGCCGCACCCGGGTGCCCCCGCCCGGCGCCGAGTCCAGCTCGGCCGAGCCGCCGGCGGTCGCGACGCGCTCGAGGATCGAGACCCGCACCCCGAGACGCTCGGTCGGGACCGTGGACGGGTCGAAGCCGCGGCCCTCGTCGCCGATCTCGATGCGGATGCCGTCGCCTTCGGCCTCGACGCTCACCCAGCGCTTCACGCCGTCTCCGGCGTGCTGCAGGCTGTTGACCATCGCCTGCACCGCGGCCGAGTAGACGGCCTCGGCGACCGTGATCGGCACGACCGCCCGGCCGGCCTCGGCCACCGACACGGCGAAGGGCTGCGACATCGTGCTCGCCGCATCCGCCACGCGGGTCGCGACGACCGCCACCCGCACCTCGGCATCCGAGTCGGGCGCCACGGCCGCCGCGTCGCGCAGGTGCCCGATCGCATTGGATGCCATGGTCGCCGCCAGCTCCTTGGCCTCGGGCGTGAACGCCCGCGCGGCCGAGAGCAGCGTGGTCAGCACGCTGTCGTGCACGATCGCGTCGACCTGCACGCGCTCGGCCTCGATCGCGTGCTGGCGCACCGCGTGACCGTAGCGGCGCAGCGCCATCTGCTGGGCGGTGTCGACCGTGCGCGCCGCACGGCGCAGCACGATGATGATGATCGTGATGACCCCGCCGAGGATCACCGAGTAGACCGAGTCGAGCACCGCCTGCGTCAGCGAGACGCCGCCGCCCGCCGGCGTGACCCGGATCACGGCGTAGATCACCGGGAGCAGCACGACGAACAGCGTCGCGAAGCGCGCATCCAGCCCGACCGTGGCCATCGCCGTCGCGATCGTCAGCACGAAGTAGAGGAAGAAGCTCGTCTTCGGCGCCTCACCCGGATCGAGCACGGCGAACGGCCAGCTGATCAGCGCGACCGTGTAGACGATCGCGAACGCCGCCTGCGTGCTGCGCACCCAGCGCCGCACGATCGACGCCGCCACGGCGGCCGCGAGGCTGAGGCCCAGGGCGGTCAGCAGCACGGCCGACCACCAGATGTTGATGTTGCCGAGCTGCCCCATCGCGACGGGGATCGACTGCACCACGAACGCGACGCCGAAGCCGGCGGCCGAGCGCGCGAGGGCGGTGTCGAGCCGGGTCAGACTCAGCGGGTTCGTGACCGAGCGGGGCGGGGGCGCCGAGGGCGCGACGCGGGCCGGGAGGGCGCTCACCGCATCCCGTGCCGGGTCGCGGTGCCGGTCATCGGCCGTCGGTGGCGTCGGGGTCGAGCCCCGGCAGGATGCCGTCTTCGACCGCGCGCCGCAGCAGGTCGACCTTGGTCGGCGCGGGGCGACCGACCTCGACGTACTTCGAGCGGATGCGGTCGAGGTACTCGCGCGCCGTGGAGTAGCCGATGCCGAGCTTCTCGGCGGCCAGCTTGAGCGGCAGGCCCGAGGCGTAGAGGTGCAGGATCTCGCGCTCGCGGCGACCCAGCTGCGCCTTCGCGAAGTCGCGGTCGGCGTCGATCGCGGTCGCCCACTCGAGGTTGTTGAGCACGTCGCCGCGGGCGACCGTCGCGGCCGCCTGGATGACCGTGCTGGTGGCCGAGGCCTTCGGGATCACGCCGGCGGCTCCCGCGGCGAGCGCCTCGCGCACGAGCGCGACGCGGTCGGCGATGGAGTGCACGAGCACGGCCGATCCGGCCGCCTGCACGCGCTTCACGTTCTCGGTCACGCTGGAGCCGTCGCCGAGCGACAGGTCGAGCACGACGACGTCGATCTCGCGGCCGCCGAGGCCGCCGATCAGCTCGTCGACGTTGGAGGCGGCGAGCACGAAGTCGTAGCCCTGGTCGGTGAACGCGGCCTTGAGGCCGAGTCGCACCGACTCGTGGTCGTCGACGACGGCCACCCGCACCTGCCGGGTGCCCTGCTCGGTTCCGGTGCCTGCATCGACCATCTGCGCGCTCATCCCACCCCCGGTCCTCGGGGCCGGTTCAGCCCCGCCGCCATGGTAGCCCGCCGGGGGACGACAGCCCGGGTCGCGACGCGGCGGAACGGCGGGTGGATGCGCGGGAGCCCGGGTCAGGCGCGGCGGAAGGTGCCGACCGTCTCCAGATGATGCGTGTTCGGGAAGAGGTCGAAGGCGCGCAGGGCGCCCAGCTCGTAGCCGTGCTCGGCCAGCAGCTTCGCGTCGCGGGCGAACGCGACCGGGTCGCAGGCCACGTAGACCAGCTGCGCGGGGCCGACCGCGGCCAGCGCATCCACGACCTGCTTGCCGGCGCCGGCGCGCGGCGGGTCGAGCACCACGGTCGCCGCGGCCAGGCGGGCGCGCTCGTTCGGCGACCAGGAGGCGAGGTCGCGCACCCAGTGCTCGACCTTGGCGGTGACGGCGCTCGCGCCGAGCCAGTCGGCCAGGTTCTCGCTGGCGTGCTCGGTCGCACGCTCCTCCGACTCGACGCTCGTGATGCGCACGCCCGAGCCGAAGCGGTCGCCCACGGCCGCCGCGAGCAGTCCGACGCCGCCGTAGAGGTCGAGGTTCGCCGCCTTCGGATCGAACAGCTCGGGGTCGATCGCCGACTGCACGGCCTCGGTCAGCACGGCCGCCGCGCTGCGGTGCACCTGCCAGAACCCGCCGTCGTCGAGCACGAACTCGCGGTCGTCGACGCGCTCGACGATCGTCGAGGGCGACTGCTCGCCGAGGATGAGGCGCGCTCCCCCGCCGCCCGACGGCTCGACCACGTCGACCGTGCGCAGGTCGGGCGAGAACTCCTCGGTCAGCGGCGCCGTCTCGCGCACGCCGGGCGTGGCGAGCGGCAGGTCGGGCACGTAGACGACCTTGTGCGACCGGGCCGCCATCGGTCCGAGCGTGCCGCGCTCGCTCACGTGCAGGCGCACGCGGGTGCGCCATCCGGTGCCGTCGGCCGGGCCGTCGACCTTCTCGACCTCGACCTCGCGGTCGATGCCGCCCATCCGCTTCAGCGAGTCGGAGAGCACGAACGACTTGAGGGCGCGCTGGTGCGCGGGCGTGATGTGGCCGTAGTCGGCGCCGCCGGCGCGCTTGCCGGGCGAGCGCTCGAGCGACGCGGCGTCCCAGACGTGCGGCTGGCGGTGCTCGCTCGCCTCGATCACGCTCAGCGTCTCGGCGCGCAGGAAGCTCTTCTTCTGCTCGGTGATGCGCGCCAGGACGCGCTCGCCGGGGATCGTGTCGGGCACGAAGACGACGCGCCCGTCGAGGCGCGCGACCGCGATGCCGCCGTGGGCCATGTTGGTAGCCTCGAGCTCGACCTCACGGCCGATCTGGTCGGTCTTCGACTGCGTCGCCTTGTCATTCATCCCGATGAGCATAGGAGCGCTGTGCGCCTGTTTCTCGCCTCGACCTCCCCGGCCCGCCTCGCCACGCTGAACGCGGCGGGCATTGAGCCGATCGCGATCGCCCCGGGCGTCGACGAGGAGGCGGCGGTCGCCGAGCGCGAGGAGCGCGACGGTCCGCTCGCTCCGGCGGACATGGTGCAGCTGCTCGCACGGCTCAAGGCCGAGGCCGTGGTGCGCGCCGTCGAGGAGGCCCTCGAGGGGCTCGGCGAGGGCGACGCGCTCGTCTTCGGCGGCGACTCGGCCTTCGCCTTCGACGGCACGATCTACGGCAAGCCGCATCTGCCCGAGCGCGCCCGCGAGCGCTGGCTGGCCTACCGCGGGCGACACGGCGTGCTGCACTCGGGCCACTGGCTGATCCTCGTGCGCGAGGGGCGGGTCGTGGATGCGGTGGGCGAGCCCTCCTCGGCCGAGGTGCACTTCGCGGCCGACCTCAGCGAGGCGGAGATCGACGCCTACGTCGCGACCGGCGAGCCGCTGAAGGTCGCGGGCGCGTTCACGATCGACGCCCGGGGCGCCGCGTTCATCGACCGCATCGTCGGCGACCCGTCCACCGTCGTGGGGCTGAGCATCCCGCTGCTGCGTCGCCTCGCCGGCCGGCTCGGCGTCGCCTGGCCGGAGCTCTGGAACCGCGACTGACCCGCGCCTGACCCGTCGCTTTGTCCGACCCCTCACAGCGGCGCGACGCCGTTTTGTGGCGGTGCGACAACCGAGAGCCCCCGAGGTGTGAATAGGCTGGTGAGTCATGGCGCGCATCACGAAGGTCCTTGTCGCTAACCGCGGAGAGATCGCCGTCCGGGTGATCCGGGCCGCACGAGACGCCGGACTCGGGTCCGTCGCCGTCTACGCCGACCAGGATCGCGACGCCCGGCACGTCAAGCTGGCCGACGAGGCCTACGCCCTCGGCGGCACCACGAGCGCCGAGACCTACCTCGTGATCGACAAGATCCTGTCGATCGCCCGCCGCTCCGGCGCCGACGCCGTGCACCCCGGCTACGGCTTCCTCGCCGAGAACGCCGACTTCGCCCGCGCCGTCATCGGCGCCGGCATCACCTGGATCGGCCCCAGCCCCGAGGCCATCGAGCGCCTCGGCGACAAGGTCTCGGCCCGCCACGTGGCCGAGAAGGTCGGCGCGCCGCTCGCCCCCGGAACCCTCAACCCCGTCGCGGATGCGGCGGAGGTGCTCGAGTTCGTCGACCAGGTCGGCCTGCCGGTCGCCATCAAGGCCGCCTTCGGCGGCGGTGGACGCGGCCTCAAGGTCGCCCGCACCCGCGAGGAGGTGCCCGAGCTCTTCGAGTCGGCCACCCGCGAGGCCGTCGCCGCCTTCGGCCGCGGCGAGTGCTTCGTCGAGAAGTACCTCGACGAGCCCCGCCACGTCGAGACCCAGTGCCTGGCGGATGCGCACGGCAACGTCGTCGTCGTCTCCACCCGCGACTGCTCGCTGCAGCGCCGCCACCAGAAGCTCGTCGAGGAGGCGCCCGCGCCGTTCATCACCGACGAGCAGAAGGAGCTGCTCTACAGCTCGTCGAAGGCGATCCTCAAGGAGGTCGGCTACCTCGGCGCCGGCACCTGCGAGTTCCTCATCGGCAAGGACGGCACGGTCTCGTTCCTCGAGGTGAACACCCGCCTGCAGGTCGAGCACCCCGTCTCGGAGGAGGTCAGCGGACTCGACCTCGTGCGCGAGCAGTTCCGCCTCGCCGAGGGCGAGGAGATCGGCTACGGCGACCCCGAGACCCACGGCCACTCGATCGAGTTCCGCATCAACGGCGAGGACCCGGGCCGAGGCTTCCTGCCGATGCCCGGCCCCGTGCAGGTGCTGCGCTTCCCCGGCGGCCCCGGCGTGCGCGTCGACTCCGGCGTCACCACGGGCGACGTCATCTCGGGCTCGTTCGACTCGCTGCTGGCGAAGCTGATCGTCACCGGATCCGACCGCGAGGATGCGATGGAGCGCGCCCGCCGCGCCCTCGACGAGTTCGAGGTCGCCGGCCTGCCCACCGTGCTGCCGTTCCACCGCAAGATCGTGCGCGACCCCGCGTTCACGGCGCCCGAGGGCCACTTCGGCGTCTACACCCGCTGGATCGAGACCGAGTTCGACAACGACATCGAGCCGTGGGGCGGGATGCTGCCCGACGCGCCCGAGGCCGACAAGCGCCACGAGGTGGTCGTCGAGGTCGACGGCAAGCGCGTCGCCGTCTCGCTGCCCACCCGTCTGCTGCCCGCGGGCGGCGGCGGCTCGGTGTCGAGCGCTCCGGCCCCGAAGCGTCGCAGCGGCGGCGGCTCGGGTGCGGTCGGCGCGTCCGGCGACGCGGTCAAGTCGCCCATGCAGGCGACGATCGTGAAGATCGCCGTGGCCGAGGGCGACAAGGTCGTCAAGGGCGACCTCGTGCTCGTGCTCGAGGCGATGAAGATGGAGCAGCCCATCTCGGCCCACAAGGACGGCACGGTCGGCCCGATCACGACGACGGTCGGCGCGACGGTCTCGTCGGGCCATCAGCTCCTCACGATCGCCGACTGACCCCGGGTTCCCTTCCCGCCCGCACGCGCTCGGCTCAGGCCGGATCCTGCGCGTCGCGCGCATCCACGTGTCGTCGTGCTGCTCGCGAGCGACGGATGCGCCGCACGACCAGCCACGCGACGCCCCCGACGACCGCGGCGATGACGACCCAGTCGAGCACGCCCGACCACTCGTCGATCAGCTCGTACTGCGATCCGAGCGCCGCCCCGAGCCCGACGAGCAGGCTGTTCCAGACGGCGCTGCCGACGATCGTGAACAGCGAGAACCGCCAGAGCGGCATCCGCTGAGCCCCGGCCGGGATCGACACGAGCGATCGCACGCCGGGGATGAGCCGGCCGAACAGCACCGAGCGGCCGCCGTGCCGGCGGAACCAGTCCGATGACTTCTCGAAGTCCTCGCGGTCGACGAGCGGCAGCCTCGCCAGCAGGCCGATCGCCCGATCGAGCCCGAGACGCGCGCCGAGCGCGTAGAGCACGAGCGCGCCGAGGTACGAGCCCGCCGTCGCGGCGATGAGCACGAGCGCCAGGTTCATCGCGCCAAGCGAGGCGAGGAACCCCGCGAGCGGCAGGATCACCTCGCTCGGGATGGGCGGGAACACCGTCTCGACGAGCGTCAGCAGCCCGACGCCCGCCTCCCCCAGCGCGTCGATCACGCGCGCGGCGACGCCGACGAGTCCGTCGAGGTCGGCCGGGTCGGCGTCGGCGTTCGAGGTGCTCGGAACCCCCGCGCGAGGCAGATCGGCGGGGGACGGGAGGACGGGGAGGGTCGTCAGGACGGCGGCGCTCATCCCGAGCATCCTGTCGGCGCTGCATGGGTGGATGCTCCGAGCACGTCGGGCTTCCGCGGAGCGTCGGGCGAGCGCATGATGTGGCCATGACGCACGACGCGAGCGCCCGGTCGGTCGACGACGAGGACGACTTCGAGGAGTTCACCTTCCGCGCGCGTCTGCAGAGCGACAGCGACAACGCGGGGGCGTGGACGGTCGTGGTCTGGCCCGGCAGCTACGAGCTGCTCGGCAGCCGCATGCCGGTCAAGGTCGCGGGCACCGTCGACGACATGCCGGTGTCGACGTCGGTGCTGCCCTTCGGCGACGGAGCGCACATGCTGCCCCTGCGTGCCGACGTGCGCCGCCGTCTCGCGGCCCGGGGCACGCACCTCGGCGACGAGGTCGCCGTGCGGCTGCACCGCCGCTGACCGGCGCTGGCTTCCCGCAGGATCGCGCGGCGATCCTCGTTTCGCCGCACGATATCCCGCGGCGAGTTCAAGATCGTGCGGCGAGCTCGACGCCGGACCGCTCCGTTCAGCCGACGAGCCCGAACCGCGCGAGCAGCCGCTCGAGCTTCCGTGGGGAGCGCGCCTCCGACCATCCCCATCTCACGACGGTCGTGCCGAGCGCCCGCAGTTCGTCTTCGCGGCGCTTCTCGTCGATCACCGCTTCGGCCGGGGTCCGACCGTTCAGGAACTCCTCGCGCATGTACTTGCCATAGCCGTCGAACTCGCCGATGAGCCGGATGTCGGGCCACCAGAAGTCGGTGATGCCGACGAGGCGGCCTCCATCGTGAAACGACTGCTGCAGCGTCGGTGCCGGTATGCCCAGACGATGCATCGTGACGCGACTCAGCCCTTCCCCGGGTGACCCGCTCCGACCGTCCGCCAACGCGATCGCCGAGAGTGCGCGGCTCAGACCGATCCGGGTCGCCGAGCGTTCGAGCTCCGATGTCAGTTCGTCGCGCTCGACACGTCGTCGGCGCACTCCCGATTCGCCGGACTTCACCGGACGGAGTGCGTGATCGAGCATCGGAACCGACACCTCGAGCGGCGCGCGCCGGCTCACGTCGACGAGCGTGCGCGCCAGGCTCGTCACCCGGTAGCCCTCGATGTCGACGTCTCCGACGGTCGGCGCTCCGAGACGTCGGACGAGCTCCGGCCTGCTCCGACCGCCACCGCGGTCGGTCATGACGATCTCGGTCCGCTCGGGGATCGGTGCGGTGAACGGCAGCTCCCAGAGCACCGCGGCGGTGGTCCCGCTGAAGGGCTCGTCGAATCCGTGACGACGGGTTGCCGCCTCGACGCGCGCGACGAAGCGCTCTTCGGGTGACAGCTGCGCCCACACCGCCGTCGGCAGGTAGACGCCGGTCGCGCATCGCGTCAGCCTGCCGGAGGTCACTGCCCGGTAGAACTGCGTCTCGGCCCCCACGGCCCGCGCCTCGGATGCGAGTGCCAGCGAGTCGAGCCAGTCGAGGCGTCGGGTTCCATGCATGGGCACATGCTGGCTCTCACGCATTCACGCCAGGCGCCCCGAGCCGCTATCGGTGGATAGCTCCTCGCCGCGCGATCTTGGGGAGGAGCGTGAACATCGTGCGGCGAAGCCAGGATCGCCGCGCGATCCTGCAGCCCAGGCCGGCGTCAGCTGACGATGTGCATCGCGCGAGCCGCATCCGTGATGCTGCCCGAGAGCGAGGGGTAGACGCTGAAGGCGCGGGCCAGCTGGTCGACCGTGAGGCGGTGCTCGACCGCGAGGGCGATGGGCAGCACGAGCTCCGACGCCTTCGGGGCGACGACGACGCCGCCGATCACCGTGCCGGAGCCGGTGCGGGCGAACAGCTTCACGAAGCCGTCCTTGATGCCCATCATCTTGGCGCGCGGGTTCGAGGCGAGCGGCAGCTTGTAGATGTCGCCCTGCGCGATGCCGTCTTCGATCTGCTTCTGCGACCAGCCGACGGTCGCGATCTCGGGCTGCGTGAAGATGTTCGAGGTCACGTTGCGCAGCTCGGTCGGGTTCACCGCGTCGCCCATCGCGTGGTAGACCGCCGTGCGGCCCTGCATCGACGCGACGGAGGCCAGGGGCAGGAAGTCGGAGCAGTCGCCCGCGCCGTAGATCGAGGGCACCGAGGTGCGCGCGACGCGGTTGACGCGGATGTGGCCGCTGTCGGTCAGCTGCACGCCGGCCTCCTCGAGGCCGATGCCCTTCGTGTTCGGGGTCGAGCCGACCGCGATGAGGCAGTGCGATCCGCGCACCTCGCGGCCGTCGCTGAGGGTGACGAGCACGCCGTCGCCCTCGCGCACGACGCTGTCGGCGCGGCTCTTCGAGAGCACCTGCATGCCGTTGCGGCGGAAGACGTCCTCGATCACGCGGGCGGCGTCGGCGTCCTCGCCGGGCAGCACCTGGTCGCGGCTCGAGATCAGGGTGACGTCGGCGCCGAGCGCGCGGTAGGCGCTGGCGAACTCGGCTCCGGTGACGCCCGAGCCCACGACGATCATGTGCTCCGGGACATCCTGCAGCTGGTAGAGCTGCGTCCAGGTCAGGATGCGCTCGCCGTCGGGCTTGGCGGTGGGCAGCACGCGCGGGCTCGCACCCACCGAGACGACGAGCGTGTCGGCGTCGATCTCGTCGAAGTCGGTGCGCTTGGCGCCCTTGCCCGTCGAGACGACGAGGCGGTTGGGGCCGTCGAGCCGGCCGTCGCCGGTGACGATGTTGACGCCCGCCTTGATGAGCGACGACTTCATGTCCTCCGACTGCTGCCGGGCGAGCATGAGCAGGCGCTGGTTGACGGCGCCGAGGTTGACGGTGATCTCGGGCTTCACGGCCCGGCCCGACTCGCCCCGGGCGAAGAACTGCACGCCCAGGTCGGCGGCTCCGCCCACCTGCGTGCCGGCCTCGGCGGTCGCGATCAGGGTCTTCGAGGGGACGACGTCGGTCAGCACGGCCGAGCCGCCGACGCCGACGCGCTCGACGAGGGTCACCTCGGCGCCGAGCTGGGCGCCCGCGAGGGCCGCCTCATAGCCTCCCGGTCCGCCTCCGAGGACGGCGATCCGCTGCTTCCGCTCGAACTGAAAGGGCATGCTCCCGATTCTTCCAGGTTCACGGGGCGTTCGCCGCCGCGGGGCGGGCGAGCGGGCGGTGGATGCGCGATGAACGTCAGCCCGCATCCACCGCGCTCGCGCGACAGCACGAGCGCTTAGGCTCGGCTCATGGCGACGACGCAGCAGAACCCCCTCGACGATCCCGCGGCCGACCCCTTCGAGATCGCCGCCCACGCCGCCGAGCAGCTGGCCGCCGCGACCGGCGTCGCCGTGCACGACATCGCGCTCACGCTCGGCAGCGGCTGGGCGAAGGCCGCCGACCTGATCGGCGAGACCGTCGCGACGGTGCCGGCCACCGAGATCGCCGGCTTCAGCGCTCCCGCCCTGACCGGGCATGTCGGAACCCTGCGCAGCATCCGCCTCGCCGACGACCGCCACGCGCTCGTGATCGGCGCCCGCACGCACTTCTACGAGGGGCACGGCGTGCGTCGGGTCGTGCACTCGGTGCGCACGGCCGCCGCCGCGGGCGCGAAGACGATGGTGCTGACGAACGGCGCCGGCGGCATCAAGGAGCACTGGACGCCTGGCACCCCGGTGCTGATCAGCGACCACCTCAACCTGACCGGCGCATCCCCGCTCGAGGGCGCGACGTTCATCGACCTCACCGACCTGTACTCGGCCCGCCTGCGCGCGGTCGCCCGCGAGGTGGATGCGGGCCTCGACGACGGCGTCTACGTGCAGTTCCGCGGCCCGCACTACGAGACGCCCGCTGAGGTGCAGTACGCGAAGACGATCGGCGGCCACATCGTCGGCATGTCGACCGCGCTCGAGGCGATCGCCGCGCGGCAGGCCGGCATGGAGGTGCTCGGCTTCTCGCTCATCACGAACCTGGCCGCCGGCATCTCGCCCGAGCCGCTCAGCCACGCCGAGGTGCTGCAGTCGGGCAAGGACGCCGAGCCGGTGATCAGCGACCTGCTCGCCCGGGTGGTGGCGAAGCTGTGAGCCCGCGCTCGGTGCTCGAGTCGGCACGGGCCTGGATCGCGCAGGACCCCGACGCCGTCACGCGCGACGAGCTGCAGAGGCTCGTCGATGCGGCGGGGCGCGCGGGCGCGGCCGGCGGCGACGATGCGGCCGAGCATGCCTCCCGCGAGCTCGCCGCCCGCTTCGACGGGCGCCTCGAGTTCGGCACGGCCGGCCTGCGCGGCGAGCTCGGTGCCGGACCGCAGCGCATGAACCGCGTGCTCGTGTCGCAGGCGGCCGCGGGGCTCGCGGCGTTCCTGCTGGCGCGCGAGGCGCATCCGTCGATCGTGGTCGGCTTCGACGGCCGCCACAACTCCGAGGCCTTCGCGCGCGACACCGTCGAGCTGATGCAGGGCGCCGGGGTGGATGCGCGGCTGCTGCCGCGCCGACTGCCCACGCCCGTGCTCGCCTTCGCCGTGCGCCGACTCGACGCGAGCGCCGGCGTCATGGTCACCGCGAGCCACAACCCGGCGCGCGACAACGGCTACAAGGTCTACCTCGGCGGCGCCGACGCGGGATCGCAGATCGTCGCGCCGTCGGACGCCGAGATCCAGGAGCAGATCCTGCGCGTCGCCGCCGGGTCGATCGCCGACCTGCCCCGCTCGGACGCGTGGACGCTCGTCGACGAGTCGGTCGTCGATGACTACGTCGCCGCGACCGCCGGCGTCGCCTCGGCGGCGGCCCGGCCGATCCCCTTCGTCTACACCGCGATGCACGGCGTCGGCTACGAGACCGCGGCCCGCGTGTTCGCATCGTCGGGCTTCGGCGAGCCGGTCGTGGTCGCCGAGCAGCGCGACCCCGACCCCGACTTCCCGACGGTGCCCTTCCCGAATCCCGAGGAGGAGGGCGCGATGGATCTGTCGTTCGCGCTCGCCGCCCGCAGCGGGGTGAAGCTGATCATCGCGAACGATCCCGACGCCGACCGGCTGGCCGTCGGCATCCCCGACGCGTCGACGACCGAGGGCTGGCGCCGCCTCAGCGGCAACGAGGTCGGGATGCTGCTGGGCGACCGGGCGGCGCGGGCCGTCGTAGCGGGCGACGCGTCGAGCGACGGGCCGCGTGCCGCCGCCGCGACCGGTCGCACGCTCGCCTGCTCGCTCGTCTCCTCCCCCGGTCTCGGCGCGATCGCCCGCACCGCCGGGCTCGGCCACGTCGAGACGCTGACCGGCTTCAAGTGGATCTCGCGCGCGCCCGACCTGGCCTTCGGCTTCGAGGAGGCGCTCGGCTACCTCGTGAACCCCGGCACGGTGCGCGACAAGGACGGCATCTCGGCCGCGGTCGCGCTGCTCGACCTCGCCTCCGCGCTCGACGCCGAGGGCCGCACGATCGCCGAAGCGCTCGACGACCTCGCCGAGCGGGTCGGCGGCTACGCCTCGGGCCAGATCTCGATCCGCGTCGCCGAGCTCGCCGACATCCCGCGCATGGTCGGCGCTCTGCGCGCCGCCCCGCCGACGTCGATCGGCGGCGTCGCGGTCGAGTCGATCGACGACTTCCTCGACGGCGTCGGCGACTACCCGCCGAGCGACATCCTGCGCTATCGGCTGGCGGGCGACTCGCGCGTGATCGTGCGCCCGAGCGGCACCGAGCCGAAGCTCAAGGTCTATCTGGATGCGGCATCCACGTCGGGCACGGGAGCCGAGCGCCTCGCGGCCGCCCGCGACCTCGTCGCGCGCCTCGACGCGGGGATGCGCGAGCTGCTCGCCTGAGGAGCGCGCGCGGAACGACGGACCAGCTCAGCCGAGCGCGGCCTCGAGCTTCTCGGTGAGCTCGGTCGTGTCGAAGTAGTTGTCGATCACCACGACGTCGGCGAAGGTCGTGCCGATCGCGCTCACGAACTCGGGGCTGGTCAGGATCACCTGCGCGTCGTCGGCCTCGGCCTGCAGCGAGTCGAGATCGGTCGCGACGACGGCGGCCTCGATGCCGAGCCGGTGCAGCACGCGCTCGGCGTTCACCTTGAGGATGCCGCTGGTGCCGATGCCCGCACCGCAGATCGCCACGATCTTCATGGGCACGATGATCCCACGCCCCGGGATGCGATGGTCAGCCCGAGAACGGGCGGCGCCCGCACGGGTGGGATGGGTCGGGAGCTCGCCCGCCCGCAGCGCCCCGCGTCAGCCCGCGAGGATCGCGCGCACCGCATCCGCGTCGTCGGCCGCCGCGAGGCGCTCGGTCGTGTCGGAGTCGTTGAAGGCGTTCGCCAGGTCGGCGATGTAGCTCAGGTGCTGCGCGGGCGTCGCGACGGCGAGCCCGAGCACGACCCGCACCGGGTCGTTCTGCGGGTGCCCGAACGCGACCGGCTCGGCGAGCGTCACGACCGACAGGCCGTCGGTCAGCACGTCGGGGCCGGGTCGGGCGTGCGCTAGGGCGAGCCCGGGCGAGATGACCGCGTAGGGGCCGTGCTCGTCGATCATGCGCACCATCTGGTCGGCGTAGGCGGGCGTCGCCGCGCCCGTGCGCGCGAGCGCGGCGCCGGCCAGGCGCACGGCGGCACGCCAGTCGGCCGCCTCGCCGCGGATCACGATCGCGGCGTCGTCGAGCGGGGGAAGGGCCATCTCAGTCGAGACCGAACCCGTCTTCGATGCGCGCCTGCAGCTCGATGCGCTCCTCGAGCGGCAGGAACGCGCCCTCGGCGGCGTTGAGCTGGAAGGTGAGCAGGTCGTCGAGGTCGTAGCCGAAGGCATCCACCAGCAGGCCGAGCTCGCGGGTGATGCTGGTGCCGCTCATGAGGCGGTTGTCGGTGTTGACGGTCACGGCGAAGCCGAGCTGGTAGAGCGTGTCGATCGGGTGCTCGCCGAACTCCGAGCCCCAGGCGGCGAAGGCGCCGGTCTGCAGGTTGGATGAGGGGCTCACCTCGAGCGGGACGCGGCGGTCGCGCACCCACTGCGCCAGGCGGCCCAGGCGCACGCCCATGGCCTCGCCGTCGTCGCTGACGACCTCGATGTCCTCGCGGATGCGCACGCCGTGGCCGAGGCGCAGCGCATGGCCGTCGACCAGGGCGCTGCGGATCGAGTCGATTCCGGCCGCCTCGCCCGCGTGCACGGTGATCGGCATGCCCTCGCCCAGCAGCAGATCGAAGGCGGGCTTCATGCGGCTCGGCGGGAAGCCGTCTTCGGGCCCGGCGATGTCGAAGCCGTGCACGCCGCTGTCGCGGTGTCGCAGGGCGAGCTCGGCCATGGCCACGCCGTTGTCGAGGTGGCGCATGGCGCTCACCAGCTGGCCGGCGCGGATCCATCCGCCGCGGGCCTCGACGGCGGCGACGGCCTCGTCGATGCCGGCCTGCACGGCCTCGACCGCGGCATCCGCGCTGAGGCCGAGGCTGAGGTGCTGCTCGGGCGCCCAGCGCAGCTCGCCGTAGAGCACGCCGTCGGCGGCGAGGTCCTCGACGAACTCGCGGGCGACGCGGCGCAGACCCTCCTCGGTCTGCATCACGGCGATCGTGAGATCGAAGGTCTTGAGGTACTCGACGAGCGAGCCGGAGTCGGACTGCGCGCGGAACCAGGAGCCGAGCCCGTCGGCGTCGTCGACCGGCACGTCGATGCCGCGCTCGCGCGCCAGCTCGATGATCGTGGCCGGGCGCAGGCCGCCGTCGAGGTGGTCGTGCAGCGCGACCTTCGGCAGGTCGACGAGGGGCGTGCCCTCGACCGTGGTCGAGACCTCGTCGGAGGCGTCGGCGGAGGACTCGGCGGTGAGGTCGTCGGCACTGCTCATGCCCACGAATCTACCGGGCCGGGGCTGGACGCATCCCGGCTTCTCTGCGGTTCTCGCACGGATGCACGCACGTGCACCGCGCGACCGGCGGCCGCCGCGCATGCCGGATGCGGAATACGGCCGCGAGGAGAGGATGATGGTGCGGTGACCCGACGCCTGATCCTCGACTGCGACCCCGGCCATGACGACGCGATCGCGATCCTGCTGGCCGCCGGAGACCCCGGCGTCGAGATCGCCGCGATCACGACCGTGAGCGGCAACCAGAGCATCGAGAAGGTCACCCGCAACGCCCTCCAGATCGCCGAGCTGGCGGGGCTGGATGCGCGCATCCCGATCGCGCAGGGAGCGCACCGCCCGCTGCTGCGCGAGGCCGAGCACGCCCCCGAGTACCACGGCGAGTCGGGCCTCGACGGGCCGCGGCTGCCCGAGCCGACGCGCGCGCTCGACCCGCGCCACGCGGTGCAGCTCATCATCGACACGGTCATGGCGAGCGAGCCCGGCGAGATCACCCTCGTGCCGACGGGGGCGCTCACGAACATCGCCCTCGCCGTGCGCCTCGAGCCGCGCATCGTCGAGCGGGTGCGCGAGGTCGTGTTCATGGGCGGCGGCGTGCACGTCGGCAACCACGGTCCGTTCAGCGAGTTCAACGTGGCGATCGACCCCGAGGCGGCCGCGATCGTGATCGACGCCGGCTGGCCCGTCACGATGATCGGTCTCGACGCGACCCACCAGGCCGTCGTCACGCCCGAGATCCGCTCCCGACTGGATGCGGTGGGAACGCGCTCGGCGGCCTTCGTCGGCGAGCTGCTCGACTTCTACGGCGCCGCCTACGCCGTGTACGGCTTCGAGCACCCGCCCGTGCACGACCCGGTGACGGTGGCGCAGGTCATCGACCCGACGCTCGTGCGCACGGTGCGCGCGCCGCTCGCGGTGGAGCTCACGGGCACCCACACCCTCGGCATGACGGTCGCCGACCTGCGCGCCGAGGCGCCCGAGGCGTGCTGTACCTGGGTCGCGCTCGGTGTCGAGAACGACCGATTCTGGACGCTCGTCGAGAGCGCGCTGGCCCGCCTGCCCTGACCGGCTGATGGGGCGACTGCCCGACGGGCCGCCGTCAGCCGTCAGCGCCGCCGCGGCGGGGCCGGTCAGACGATGCGGTCGACGATCAGCGGACGCGACTCCGGCGCCGTGTCGGCGATCGCCCAGGCGCCCTCGACCGACTCCAGCGCTCGCTCGAAGCGGGCCGGGTCCTCGGCGCCGAGCGTGAAGAGCGGGTCGCCCTTCTTCACGACGCTGCCGGGCTTCACGTGCAGGTCGATGCCGGCCGAGTGGATGACCGGGTCCTGCTTGCGAGCACGGCCCGCGCCGAGGCGCCAGGCGCCGATGCCGAACGGCAGCGCCTCGAGGCGGTCGACGACGCCGTCGCGGTCGGCGAGCACCGTGTGGGTCTCGGAGGGCACGGGCAGCTCGGCGGTCGGGTCGCCGCCCTGAGCGCGGATCATCGCGTTCCAGCTGTCCATCGCGCGGCCGTCCTGCAGCGCGGCGGCCGGGTCGGCGTCCGGCTGGCCGGCCAGGTCGAGCATCTCCTTCGCCAGGGCGACGGTCAGCTCGACCACATCGGCGGGTCCGCCGCCGGCGAGCACCTCGACCGACTCGCGCACCTCGTTGGCGTTGCCGATCGCCAGACCGAGGGGGACATCCATGTCGGTGAGCAGGGCGCGGGTGGCGACGCCGGCATCCGTGCCGAGGCGCACCATCGTCTCGGCCAGCTCGCGGGCGCGCGCCGGATCCTGCATGAAGGCGCCCGAGCCGAACTTCACGTCGAGCACCAAGGACGCGGTGCCCTCGGCGATCTTCTTCGACATGATGCTCGACGCGATCAGCGGGATGCACTCGACCGTGCCGGTGATGTCGCGCAGGGCGTAGAGCTTGCCGTCGGCGGGCGCGAGGCCCGAGCCGGCGGCGCAGACGACGGCGCCGACCGAGTCGAGTTGCGCCATGAACTCGTCGTTGCTGAGGGCTGCGCGCCAGCCGGGGATCGACTCGAGCTTGTCGAGGGTGCCGCCGGTGTGGCCGAGGCCGCGGCCCGAGAGCTGCGGTACGGCGACGCCGAACGCGGCGACGAGCGGGGCGAGCGGCAGGGTGATCTTGTCGCCGACGCCGCCCGTGGAGTGCTTGTCGGTCGTCGGCTTCGACAGGCCGCTGAAGTCGAGGCGCTCGCCGCTCGCGATCATCGCGAGGGTCAGGTCGCGGATCTCGTCGCGTTGCATCCCGTTGAGGAAGATCGCCATCGTCATGGCCGACATCTGCTCGTCGGCGACGTAGCCGCGCGTGTACGCGTCGACGAGCCAGTCGATCTGGTCGGTCGTCAGGGTTCCCCTGTCGCGCTTGGTCCGGATGAGATCGACGACATCGAAGCGTTCCACCACGGGTTCAGCGTACGCGCTGCGGTCGAGCCCCGGGGCGACTCCGGATGCGCGGCTCAGCGCGCCGCGACCGGCGCCGTGAGGTGCATCCAGACCTGGCTGTCGTCGCACGCGGCGACGCCGGCGTCGGGCACGAAGACCGCCGCGAAGGAGTGCGGCGGGTAGACGCGCCAGCCGTCGCCCTGCTCGGTCGCGCAGCCGAGAGCGCCTCCGTCGGAGCCGAGGTTCACGACCGTCATGGAGGCGGCGACGCTCTGTCCGACCGGGATGTCGACGGCCTCGATCGCCGGACCAGACGCGCCGGGGCGCTCGGCCGGCTCGCCGAGCTGAGTGCCGTCGCCGTGGCCCACGACCGAGACGCCGGGATAGCCGCGCAGCTCGCACGCCGCGGAGCCCGTGTTCGTGAACGAGACCCGGTAGCCGATGCTGCCGGCGGCCGCGCCGCCCGCATCCTCGGTCACGGCGACCTTCAGCTCGTCGTCGGCGCACTGGCCGGCGGGCGCATCGGGATCCTGCGGGTCGGGCGAGGGAGCCGGTGCGGAGGCCGAGGCGGTCGGCGACGGGGAGGACGAGCCCGGCGCGGCGCTCGCGGCCGAGCCGTCGGCCGACGTTCCGCCGCCGCTCGCGCATCCCGCGAGCCCGAGGGCCGCGACGACGGCCGCGCCGGCGAGGAGCGCCCGGCGATCGCGCCGCTCCCGGCGATCCGAGCGGTTCGACGCGGGCCGGGGATCGGTGATGCTGCGGGTGGGGCGACGGGATGCGGTGGAGCTCATGCGCGCGACGGTACGCCCGGCGCGCGACCGGCCCCGGCGCATCCAGCCGACTCTGCGACGGCGTTGTCAGAGCACCCAGCCGAGCTCCCGGCTCGCGCTGGCGCCCGTCGGCTCAGTCCTCGCCGCGGTAGGCCGCGAGCGTGCGCGGTCCGAAGGCGTCGGGGATGACCTCGTCGATCGTGCGGATGCCCGACACGGTCGCGAGCAGCATCCCCTCGGCCGAATGCTCGAACAGCAGCTGACGGCACCGCCCGCACGGCATGAGGGCGTCGCCGTTGCCGTCGACGCAGACGAAGGCGACGAGCTTGCCGCCGCCCGACATGTGCAGCGCCGAGACGAGCGAGCACTCGGCGCACAGCGTGAGGCCGTAGGAGGCGTTCTCGACGTTGGCACCCGAGATCACGCGGCCGTCGTCGACGACCGCCGCGACGCCCACGGGGAACTTCGAATACGGCACGTAGGCGTGCTTCGAGGCCTCGACGGCCACGTCGTGCAGCCCGGCCCAGTCGACCGCGTCGGTCATCCGCATCCCCCTAGGACTTGATGTACGGCTTGCCGGCGGCGGCGGGGCCGCGCACCTGGCCGACGAGACCGGCCACGGCGAGCACCGTGATCAGGTACGGCAGCATCAGCAGGAACTCCTTGGGCACGTCGGTCACGCCGGCCGCGCTGAGCGAGTTCTGCAGGCTGGTGGCGAAGCCGAAGAGCAGTGCCGCGAGCACGGCGCGCACCGGATCCCAGCGCCCGAAGATGACGGCGGCGAGGGCGATGAAGCCGGCGCCGTTGGTCATCTCCTTCGAGAACAGTCCGATCGCATCCAGGGCCAGGTAGGCGCCGCCGATGCCGGCGATCGCGCCGGCCAGCGACACGTTCCAGAAGCGGGTGCGCCCGACGTTGATGCCGACCGTGTCGGCCGCCTTCGGGTGCTCGCCGACGGCGCGCAGACGCAGACCCCAGCGGGTCTTGTTGAGGCCGAACCACACCGCGAACACGGCGATGTACATGAAGTACACGATGAGCGAGTGCCGGAACAGCAGCGGCCCGAGCACCGGGATCTCGCTGAGCAGCGGGATCGGCACGACGCCGAAGCGGGCGGTGCGCGGGATCGTGTCGACGTCGATCACGCCGGCGAGGAACGTCGTGAGCCCCGTGACGAGCACGTTGAGCACGACGCCGACGATCACCTGGTCGACGAGGTACTTGATCGAGAACGCGGCCAGCACGAACGACACGAGCATGCCCGCGACGGCGGCGCCGATCAGCGCGGCGGCCGCGTTGCCGGTGTAGACGCCGATCAGCGCGGCGGCGAAGGCGCCGAACAGCAGCTGGCCCTCGATCGCGACGTTGACGACGCCGACGCGCTCGGAGAGCACGCCGCCGAGGGCGCCGAAGATCAGCGGCGTGCTGACGCCGAGCGCGCCGACCAGCAGGCCGGTGAACGGCAGCAGCCCGTCGTGCACGGCCCAGACCAGGAACGCGATGACGAACAGCACCGCGAACGCGACGGTCAGGCCGAGCGGGATGCGCGCGGTCGCGCTGCGCGCCACGAACAGCGCGGCCGCGATCGCGAGCAGGGCCAGCAGCACGGCGACGACCGCCACGAAGGGCTGGCTGTCGATCGGGATGGGGTCGAGCTGGATCGCGTCCTTGCTGTCGGAGAGCCCGATGCGGGTCGTTCCGGTGCGCGGGAACACGAAGGCGGCGAGCAGCCCGAGCAGCGCGAAGACCCCGAACACGATCGGGAACTTGGGGCTGCGCACGATCACCTTCTCGAGCACGATCGGCGCGTCGAGCGCGGCGGCATGGCTCGTCTCGACGACGGGGGTCGACGACCCGGGCGCGGTGCTGTTCTGGTCGCTCATCGGGCCGCCTCCGTCGCGAGCTTCTGTCGTCGGGGCGTGCGGGCCTTCGGCTTCGAGCCGGGGGCGGGCAGGCGGAACACCGCGCGCACGAGCGGCGGCGCGGCGATGAAGAGCACGATGACCGACTGCACGACCACGACGATGTCGATCGGGATGCCCTGCGACGCCTGGATCGTGTAGCCGCCGGCCTTGAGCGCGCCGAACAGGATGCCGCTGAAGAACACGCCCCAGGGCTTCGAGCGGCCGAGCAGGGCGACCGTGATCGCGTCGAAGCCGATGCCGGCGTCGATGCCGTCGCCGAATCCGGCCGTGTTGGTGCCGAGCACCTGGATGGCGCCGGCGAGGCCGACGAGCGCGCCGGAGATGATCATCGCGAGGATGAACACCCACTTGACGTCGATGCCGGCGACGCGGGCGGCGTGCGGGTTCTCGCCCACCGCGCGGAAGCGGAATCCGGTGCTCGAGCGGTTGATCAGCCAGGCGACGGCGACCGTCGCGACGATCACGAGCAGGAAGCCGACGTTGAGGCGGAACGACCCGACCTGCGTGCCGCCGTTGAGCAGCGTCAGCAGGTCGCTCAGCGTCGGCATGACCGCGCTGGGGTCGGCTGGCGGCGACTTCGGGTTGTTCGAGCCGGGGGCCTGCAGTGCGCCCGGCGTCTTGAGCAGGAACTGGATCAGGTACCAGGCGACGTAGTTGAGCATGATCGTGAGGATCACCTCGTGCGCGCCGGTGCGGGCCTTCAGCAGTCCGACGAGGCCGCCCCAGATCGCGCCGCCCAGCAGCGCGCCGCCGACGGCGACGAGCATGTGGATGAACGGCGGCATCGGGAACGACCACGAGATCCAGCCCGCGACGGCCGCCGCGATGAGGATCTGGCCGCGGCCGCCGATGTTGAACAGGCCGACGCGGAACGCCACCGCGACGCCGAGGCCGGCGGCGATGAGCGGCGCCGCGAACGACAGGGTGTCGGTCAGCGGCTTGATCCCGTTGACGAAGCCGGGGCGGCGGAAGTTGTAGACGGCGCCCTGGAACAGGCTCGAGTACGCCCCGCCGATCGTGTCGCCGATCGCCCGGAAGGTGTCGAGCGGGCGGGCGAAGAAGTAGCCGGCGGCGGCCTGCACCCGCTCGTCGGTGACGACGATGAGGATGCTCGCCACGACGAGCGCGAGCACGATCGCCAGCGCCGTCATGAGCCAGTTGCTGGAGAGGATCTCGCGCATCACCCGGTTGGCCGCGGGCGGCGGCGGGACGTCGCCGGCGGCGGGTGTCGTGCCCGACATCTGCCCTTCCTCGACGCCCTTCGCGCTCTGCGGCTCGGGGGCCGCGGGCGGAACCTGCCCGGGCGTCGGCAGCTGGCTCTCGCCGGGGACCTTCTCGTCGCTCACGCGGCGGCTCCTGTCGGGTTCTCGCCGGCCATCATGAGGCCGAGCACGTCGCGGGGGGTGTCCGCGGGGACGATGCCGACGATGCCGCCGCGGTACATGACGGCGATGCGGTCGGCGAGGGCGACGACCTCGTCGAGCTCGGTGGAGACGACGATGATCGGCACGCCGGCGTCGCGGGTGGCGACGATGCGCTTGTGGATGAACTCGATCGAGCCCACGTCGACGCCGCGCGTCGGCTGCGCGGCCACGAACAGCCGCAGCTCGCGCGACAGCTCGCGCGCGAGAACGACCTTCTGCTGGTTGCCGCCGGAGAGACGGCCGACCGGGGTCGTGATGCCCTGCGCGCGGATGTCGAACTCGCGCACCTTCTCCTCGGCGAAGGCGTCGAGCGCGCCGCGCTGCACGGCCCCGCCCCGCACGAAGGGCGCGCCGTTCGAGCGGTCGAGCATGAGGTTCTCGGCGATCGTGAACTCGCCGACCAGACCGTCTTCGCCGCGGTCCTCGGGCACGAAGCCGACCCCGGCATCCAGGATGCGGCGGGGCGTCGCCCCGGCGATCTCGACGCCGTCGAGCGTGATCGAGCCTTCGGTGCGGGCCTGCAGTCCGAGCAGCGCCTCGGTGAGCTCGGTCTGGCCGTTGCCCTGCACGCCGGCGATCGCGAGGATCTCGCCCGCGCGCACCTCGAAGTCGACGTGCGACACGACGTACTGGTTCTGGGCGTCGATGACCGAGAGGTCGCGCACGACCAGGGCGGCGTCGCCCGGCTTCGCGGGCGTCTTCTCGACCGTCAGCGACACCGAGCGGCCCACCATCATGGCGGCGAGCTCGGGGTTGGATGCGGTGGGCGACGCCTCGCCCACGACCTTGCCCAGGCGCACGACCGTGATGCGGTCGGCGACCTCGCGCACCTCGCGCAGCTTGTGGGTGATGAACACGATCGCGGTGCCCGACTGCTTGAGCTGGCGCATGATCGCCATCAGCTCGTCGGTCTCCTGCGGCGTCAGCACGGCGGTGGGCTCGTCGAACACGAGCACCTGCGCATCCCGCGACAGGGCCTTGATGATCTCGACGCGCTGCTGCACGCCGACCGGGAGGTCGCCGACGAGGGCGTCGGGGTCGACGTCGAAGCCGAACCGGCCCGAGATCTCGCGCACCTTCGCGCGGGCCGCGGCCAGGTCGAGGAGTCCGCCCGCCTTGGTCTGCTCGTGACCGAGCATGACGTTCTCGGCGACCGTGAAGACGGGGATGAGCATGAAGTGCTGGTGCACCATGCCGATGCCGGCGGCCATCGCGTCGCCGGGGCCGGAGAAGTGCTGCACCTCGTCGTCGAGCAGGATGCTGCCCTCGTCGGCCTGGTAGAGGCCGTAGAGCACGTTCATCAGCGTCGACTTGCCGGCGCCGTTCTCGCCGAGGAGGCAGTGGATCTCACCGGGCTCGACCACGAGGTCGATGTGGTCGTTCGCGACCAGCGCGCCGAAGCGCTTGGTGATGCCCTGGAGTTCGAGCTTCATGTCGTCAATCTATGTCGCGGGGCGGACCCGGGGAAACGGGCGGGCGCGGAAACGCGCGTCGCCGGGGCGCCCGCGCGCGGCGGGCCGGACAGCAGAGCGGGGAGGCCGGACGCATCCGACCTCCCCGATCCGTGTCAGCGATGCCGCACCTTACTTGGGCGAGGCCTTCGACTCGACCGTGATGTCGCCCGAGATGATCTTCGCCTTGATGTCGTCGAGCTCACCCTGCAGACCCGAGTCGACCTTCGACTCGAAGTCGTGGAACGGCGCCAGGCCGACGCCGTCGTTCTCGAGGGTGCCCACGTAGGGGGTGTTGTCGAACTTGCCGTCGGCGGCGTTCTTGACGACGTCCTCGACGCCCGCCGAGATCCCCTTCATGACCGAGGTCAGCAGAAGGTCCTTGACCGAGGGGTCGGACTCGTACACGTCGGCGTCGACGCCGATGAGCGCGATGTCGCCGCCCTTGTCGCGGATCGCCTCGGCGGCGCTCTGGTAGATCGGACCGCCGACGGGCATCAGCACGTCAGCGTTCTGGTCGAGCAGGCCCTGGGCCGCGGTCTTGGCCTCGACGCCGGCCGCGAAGCCGCCGGTGAAGACGCCGTTCTGGCTGTCCTTGTCCCAGCCGACGACCTTGACGTCCTTGCCCTTCTGCTCGTTGAAGTACTTGACGCCGTCCACGAAGCCGTCCATGAAGATGGTCACGGGCGGGATCGGGATGCCGCCGAAGGTGCCGACGACGCCGGTCTTCGAGTAGCTGGCCGCGGCGTAGCCGCCGAGGAAGGCCGCCTGGGCGGTGTCGAACAGGATCGGCTTGCCGTTCTCGACGTCGACCTTGCCGTCGCCGGTCGCCTTGCCGTCGTCGCCGGTGGCGCCCTCGTTGTCGAGGCCGTCGTCGATGATCGCGAACTCGACGTCGTTGTTGGCCTTGGCGGCCTCGACGGTCGCGGCCGACAGCTTGAAGCCGACGGTGACGATCAGGTTGCAGCCCTCGCTGAGGAGGTTGTCGATGTTCGGCGCGTAGTCGTCCTCGCTGGAGGACTGGACGTGCTTCTCCTCGCTGCCGATGGCCTTCGCCGCGGCCTCGAGGCCGTTCAGACCCGACTCGTTGAACGAGTGGTCGTCGTAGCCGCCGTCGTCGGAGACCATGCAGGGCAGGAAGTCGGACTTGGCGCTGCTGTCGCCCGAGTCGCTGGGGGCGGCGGCGCAGCCGGTGAGCACGAGCGCGCTCGCGCCGAGGGTGGCGAGACCGGCGAGCGCCGTCTTGCGCGAAGTGAATTTCACGTGAGTGTCCTCCTGGGAAGCGCGGGCATGGTGAGGCCCGCCGGATTTGGGGACACGTTACCTCCCGTGGCGCGCACGGAAAGACCCGGTCGCGGGGTCGTCGCGCAAGCGTTACAAAGCCGCGACCGGCGGGAAACGAGGCCGTAACCGAAGGCCCCGGATGCGCGGCTCACGACGCGCGCGAACGCCGGTCGGCGACCGGTCGTCGCGGCCTCAGAGCAGGTGGCCGCGGCCCGAGGCGCGCACGGCCTCCACGGCCTGCTTGACGCGCTGCGCGTGCTCGGTGGTCGTCACGAGCAGGGCGTCGGGGGTGTCGACCACGACGACGTCGCGCAGGCCGATGAGCGAGACCAGGCGGCCCCCGCTCGCCACGACGAGGCCCGAGGCGTCGTCGGCGACGACCTGGTCGGCCTCGCCCAGGGTGACGAGCTGGCCGGGGCGCCCGGCGGCGCCGAGGCGCGCGATCGTGGCGAAGTCGCCCACGTCGTGCCAGGTGAAGCGCCCGGGCACGACCGCGAGCCGGCCCGCGGCGGCGGCCGGCTCGGCGACCGAGTAGTCGATCGCGATCTTCGGCAGAGCGGGCCAGATGCGGGCGACCGCCTCGTCGCGGCCGTCGGTGTCCCAGGCCTTCGCGAGCTCCTCGAGACCCGCCACCAGGTCGGGCTGGGCGACGCGCATCCGCTCGAGCAGCACGTCGGCGCGCGAGACGAACATGCCCGCGTTCCAGAGGTAGTCGCCGGTGGCGAGGTAGCCGATCGCGGTCTCGAGGTCGGGCTTCTCGACGAAGCTGTCGACCTGCAGCACGCCCGGCACGTCGGGCAGCGCGTGCGTCGCGCGGATGTAGCCGAAGCCGGTCGCCGGCTCGGTCGGCGGCACGCCGATCGTGGCGATGTAGCCGGCGTCGGCTACGGCGACCGCCTGGCGCACGGCCTGGCCGAACGCCGCGACGCCGCGGATCACGTGGTCGGCGTGGAAGGAGCCCACGATCACGTCGGGCTCGCGACGCACGAGGATGGCCGCGGCCAGGCCGATCGCGGCCGACGACTCGCGCGGCTCGTCCTCGAGCACGAGGTTCGCGTCGTCGAGCTCGGGCAGCTGCTCGCGCACCGCCGTCGCGTGCGCGCGCCCGGTGACGACGAGGATGCGACCCTCGCCGCTGAGCGGAGCGACCCGCTGCCAGGTGTCGCGCAGCAGGCTCTCGCCGCTGCCGCTCAGCGCGTGCAGGAACTTCGGCGCCGCCGCGCGCGACAGCGGCCACAGCCGCGATCCGACCCCGCCGGCCGGGATCACGGCGTGGAATCGGTCGAGTCCGGGCGACGGTGCGGTCATGCCGACACGGTACCGGGCGCATCCTGGGCGGCCCGGTGGATATCTCGACATCGAGAGGAGTAAGGGTGGCCTGACCTGCGATGCCCCCGACCCGGGCCTAGACTGATCGCAGCTCCGCAGCAGTCGCGAGACCCTCGCCCACCACCCTGCGCCGGGCGGGGCTCTGAGGAGGGACTCCCGTGTCGAGCCAGGTTCAGTCCGGCACCGTCACCGCCCCCCGCATTCCCGCACCGAAGCGTCCCGCCGGAACTCTGTACCGCGGCCGCGAGGGGATGTGGTCGTGGGTGCTGCATCGGATCACCGGTACCGCGATCTACTTCTTCCTCCTGGTGCACATCCTCGACACCGCTCTGGTGCGCATCAGCCCCGAGGCCTACGACGCCGTGATCAACACGTACAAGACGCCGATCATGGGCCTCGGCGAGGCCGGCCTGGTCGCCGCGATCGTGTTCCACGCCTTCAACGGCCTGCGCATCATCCTGATCGACCTCACCGCCTGGGGCGCCCGCCACCAGCGGCTCATGTTCTGGATCGTGGTCGGCCTCTGGGCCGTCACGATGGCCGGCTTCCTGCCGCGCCACCTCTCTGTCGTGTTCGGAGGCCACTGATGACCGCGACGATCCCCGCCCCGCGCAGCTCCGCATCCCGGCCCCGCAAGGTCAACTGGGAGAAGTGGGGGTGGATGTACATGCGCATCAGCGGCGTGCTGCTGCTGGTGCTCGTGTTCGGCCACCTCTTCGTCAACCTCGTCGCCGGCGACGGCGTGCACGCGATCGACTTCGCGTTCGTCGCGGGCAAGTGGGCCGACCCGTTCTGGGTCGTCTGGGACACCCTCATGCTCTGGCTCGCGCTGATCCACGGCGCCAACGGCATGCGCACTCTCACCAACGACTACGCCCGCGGGCGCCTGCGCAAGGTGCTGCTCGGGGCGATCCTCGTCTCCACCATCGTGCTGATCCTTCTCGGGAGCCTCGTGATCTTCACCTTCGACCCCTGCATCGGCGCCGCTCAGGGCGGCGAACTCGCCAAGTTCTGCGTGGCGAAGGGCTGATGGGCGTGGAGTTCGAGGACGGCGCCGTGATCGACGGCGTGACCTACCACCAGTACGACGTGGTCATCGTCGGCGCCGGCGGCGCCGGCATGCGCGCCGCGATCGAGGCCGGGCCGAAGGCCAAGACCGCGGTCATCACGAAGCTCTACCCGACCCGCTCGCACACCGGCGCGGCGCAGGGCGGCATGGCCGCCGCACTGGCCAACGTCGAGGAGGACAGCTGGGAGTGGCACACCTTCGACACGGTCAAGGGCGGCGACTACCTGGTCGACCAGGATGCCGCCGAGATCCTGGCGAAGGAGGCCATCGACGCGGTCCTCGACCTCGAGAACATGGGCCTGCCCTTCAACCGCACCCCCGAGGGCAAGATCGACCAGCGCCGCTTCGGCGGTCACACCCGCGACCACGGCAAGGCGCCCGTGCGCCGCGCCTGCTACGCGGCCGACCGCACCGGCCACATGATCCTGCAGACGCTGTTCCAGAACTGCGTCAAGCTCGGCGTCGAGTTCTACAACGAGTACTACGCGCTCGACATGGTCATGACCGAGGTGGATGGCGTCGAGCAGCCGTCGGGCATCGTCGCCTACGAGCTCGCGACCGGCGCGATCCACGTCTTCCAGGCGAAGGCGATCATCTACGCCACCGGCGGGTTCGGCAAGATCTACAAGACCACCTCGAACGCGCACACCCTCACGGGCGATGGCGTCGGCATCATCTGGCGCAAGAAGCTGCCGCTCGAGGACATGGAGTTCTTCCAGTTCCACCCGACCGGCCTGGCCGGCCTCGGCATCCTGCTCACCGAGGGAGCCCGCGGCGAGGGCGCGATCCTGCGCAACGCCTCGGGCGAGCGCTTCATGGAGCGCTACGCCCCCACCATCAAGGACCTGGCGCCGCGCGACATCGTCGCCCGCTGCATGGTGCAGGAGGTGGCCGAGGGCCGCGGCGCCGGACCGCACAAGGACTACGTGCTGCTCGACTGCACGCACCTGGGCGCCGAGGTGCTCGAGACGAAGCTGCCCGACATCACCGAGTTCGCGCGCACCTACCTGGGCGTCGACCCGGTCGTCGAGCCGGTGCCCGTGATGCCGACCGCGCACTACGCGATGGGCGGCATCCCGACCAACGTCAGCGCCGAGGTGCTGCGCGACAACACGACCGTCGTGCCCGGACTCTACGCCGCCGGCGAGTGCGCCTGCGTGTCGGTGCACGGCTCGAACCGCCTCGGCACCAACTCGCTGCTCGACATCAACGTCTTCGGCAAGCGCGCCGGCAACAACGCCGCCGCCTACGCCGCGACCGCCGAGTTCGTGCCGCTGCCGGAGGACCCGGCGAAGGGCGTGCGCGAGCTCGTCGAGGGTGTACGCAACGCCAACGGCACCGAGCGCATCGCCGCGCTCCGCAAGGAGCTGCAGGAGGAGATGGACAAGAACGCCCAGGTCTTCCGCACCGACGAGTCGCTCGCCCAGGTGACCCAGACCATCCACACCCTGCGCGAGCGCTACCAGCAGATCTCGGTGCAGGACAAGGGCCACCGCTACAACACCGACCTGCTCGAGGCGATCGAGCTCGGCTTCCTGCTCGACCTCGCCGAGGTCGTCGTGTTCTCGGCCCGCAACCGCAAGGAGAGCCGCGGCGGCCACATGCGCGACGACTTCCCGAAGCGCGACGACGAGAACTACATGCAGCACACGATGGCGTACCTGACCGGAGACCCGCACTCCGCCGACGCCGCCGACCACATCACCCTCGACTGGAAGCCCGTCGTCGTGACGAGCTACCAGCCGATGGAGCGCAAGTACTGATGGCCGGCACGCCGACCTTCCACGACGAGAGGAAGCACTGATGGCCGAGGCCGCTGTTCTCGAGGGCACCCCCGCCCCCGCCGACGAGGCGCCGATCCAGTCGTTCACGGTGACGCTGATCATCCGCCGCTTCGACCCCGAGGTCGACGACGAGCCGCGCTGGGTGGACTACGACGTCGATCTGTTCGCGACCGACCGCATCCTGGATGCGCTGCACAAGATCAAGTGGGAGCAGGACGGCTCGCTCACCTTCCGCCGCTCCTGCGCGCACGGCATCTGCGGCTCCGACGCGATGCGCATCAACGGCCGCAACCGCCTCGCCTGCAAGACGCTGATCAAGGACCTCGACATCTCGAAGCCGATCTACGTCGAGGCGATCAAGGGCCTGCCGCTCGAGAAGGACCTCATCGTCGACATGGAGCCGTTCTTCGCCTCCTACCGCGAGGTGCAGCCCTTCCTGCAGGCGACCAGCAAGCCCAAGGACGGCAAGGAGCGCATCCAGTCGGTCGCCCAGCGCGAGCGCTTCGACGACACGACCAAGTGCATCCTCTGCGCCGCGTGCACCTCGTCGTGCCCGGTGTTCTGGACCGACGGGCAGTACTTCGGCCCGGCCGCGATCGTCAACGCGCACCGCTTCATCTTCGACAGCCGCGACGAGGAGGCGCAGGTGCGCCTCGACATCCTCAACGACAAGGAGGGCGTCTGGCGCTGCCGCACGACCTTCAACTGCTCCGAGGCCTGCCCCCGCGGCATCGAGGTCACGAAGGCGATCGCCGAGGTCAAGGCGGCCGTGCTGCGCGGCAAGCCCGACATCCCGAAGTCGGACCTCGCGACGGTCTGACCCACCGCATCCTCGTTCGAACGGCGCGTCCCACCCGGGGCGCGCCGTTCGGCGTCTCCGGGGCAGCCCGGATGGGGAGAAGTCCCCCTTCCCGGCGCTCGACACCCGTAGCATTCTGATCAGAACTCGGATCGCGAAGGGGATGCGCATGTCAGGAGATCTCGTCGTCGACGGCCACACGATGGCGAACGTCTCGGCGTCGCTGTCGCAGCAGCCGTTCCGGATCCCGCTCACCGCGGTTCCGGCCCTCGAGGGCTCGTGCAGCGGCCGGGTGATCGACGAGATGGGCGGGCTCGCCATGTACTACCGCATCACGGCCCAGCTCACGATCGACGAGGCCGACCGCGTCGCCCGCGCCCTCGCGACGGCGGCCCAGTCGTTCACCGGGGCCGACACCGAGATCTCGGTGCGCACCGCCCGCGGCGTGCAGGTCATCTGATGGCGCGCTGGACCGACGACGACCCCGGGGTCTTCTGGAGCGGGTCGACGAGCACCGACAACGATCGCTTCGCCGACAGCCTCACCACGATCGGCGAGGTGCACGACGCCTACCAGGCGAATGCCGACCTGCTCACCGAGGCGGTCTGGACCGGCGAGGCCGCCGATGCCTGGCGCGACAGCGCGGAGGCCGTCGTAAGCCGCATCGCGACGCTCAAGTCGACCGTCGATCCCGTGACCACCGCGATCTCGACCTACGCCGGCACCGTGGCGCAGATCCAGACCGAGGCGACCTACTGGGTGCAGGAGCTGGCCGACGCCGAGCGCCGTCAGAACGGCAGCTACGTCACGAACTCGCCGCCGTCGCAGGAGGAGCTCGACCGCATCCAGCAGCAGCAGGACCAGGCCGATCAGGATGCGTCGACGGCCCGTCGCCAGGTCGAGCAGCTGGCGACCCGGCGCCGCGAAGCCGACGATGCACTCGTCAGCGTGATCCAGTCGGCGCTGCCGTCGAGCTGGGCCGACCAGCGCGCCGCCCTCGCCGCCGTCGGGATCCGAAACGTCGACGACCTGCGCACGGCCGACATCCGCCAGACCATGCAGGACATCGCCCAGGGCATCGCCGACGGCGAGGAGCCCGACCCCGACGACCTCGCCGCACTCGCCGCCTACCTCGAGCTGTACGGTGAGGACGAGACGCAGATGTCGATGTTCTTCCTCGGCCTGGGCGGAGCCGCGACCGTCGGGTTCCTCGGCCACCTGGGCCAGGCGCTGTATCGGGGCAACACGCTGCTCGGCGAGCCGGGCTCGCAGAACCTCATCGAGGCGTGGCGCCGATCGCTCTCGGTCGCGTCGCAGAACTGGACAGCCGACGAGGCCCATCCCTTCGCCACGTCGATGATCACCGGCGCCGAGCACGGACCCGAGCTCGCCTATCTCTTCGGCGACCCCGATGGCGCGCTGATGGGCGAGGAGCTGACGCTGTCGGCGGCGATCGAGCTCGATCGGATGGCGCGCGTCGACGGCCACGGCATCCCCGTCGAGAACAACGGGTTCGGCTGGCTCACCGGCGACCCGGCGAATCTGCGCACCGACCCCGCCGGGACGATCTTCAGCTCGCTCGCCCGCTACCCCGACTCGGCGCTGTCGTTCCTCAGCGACTCGGGTCCGACGAGCGATCTCGGCGTCGGCGGACGCCTCGAGTTCTGGTACGGCTTCCGCCAGTGGCCGGAGTCGGAGCACTGGCAGGGCCCCGCCGAGCTGTGGTTCGGCGCGATGGGCGCCGGAGAGGCTCCTCCGGGCGCCGGCTCGGCGGCCGAGGCCCAGTCGGGCATCTCGGCCGTCATCCTGCACGAGCTCGCGAACAGCCCGTACTTCAGCGAGGTCTTCCTCAACGAGCAGTCGTCGGCCGCTTTCGGCGCGGCGATCAGCCTGAACTGGCAGGGGCTCATGGAGACGCCGGTCACCGCCGGGATCGACGGCCTGCCCTCCGACTCGGGCGGGTCGTGGGATTACGCCGCCTGGGTCGATTCCGAGGGCAACAACCCCTTCGGCGACGGCACCATCCCGATCCCCCAGGTGCTCGAATCGGAGTTCCGCGACGTGCTCGGCACGCTCTCGCACTTCGACTCAGCGAACATCGTGCTCGCCGACGGCATGCAGCACTATGTCGAGAGCGTCGTGAACTCCGCCGCTCCACTCGAGCCCGGCCAGTCGCCGCAGACCGACCTGGGCAACCGGATCATCGCCGCGCAGGCCGTGCTCGACGGCGCCGGGATCACCGAGCGACTCGCCGCGGCACAGGCCGAGGACGCGACGACGGATGCCGCCATCCAGGGCGTCGTGACCATCGCAAGCGCCTTCCCTTTCGGTTCGCTGGTGAGCGACGGAGCCAGCTTCATGATCCGGTGGGGAGGGAACCTCGTCCAGGGCCAGCTCATCGCGAGCGGCGGCGCGGCCGTCGATGGCATCGCGCACCACGCCCTCGGCAGCAGCGAGGCGCGCTTCCTCGCCGAGTACTGGAGCTCGGAGAACGGCGATCGCGTCGAGCAGGCCAACATGAGCGCGGCGTCGGCGATCTACGACTATCTGGCTGCCTCGGCTCAGTTGCCGCCTGGCCAGCCCTTGACCCTCGAGGATGGGACCCCGGTTCCGCCGCCGCCGGTCTTCGACGCCGATGCGACCGACGGTGCGGCCGCCTTGAGCGCCTACAACGCGGCTCGCGAGGAGTGGTTCACCGACAACCGCGATCTGATCGAGTCGTTCGTGGCCGACTCGGGCGGTTTCACTCAGGGCTTCAACCAGATGGAGACCAACTACAACCGAGTCGCCGATGTGCAGTGATCGCTGAGACCCGGCGCGGCACCAGAGCAGACCCCCTGGTGACGCGGTCGGCGGCCGTGCTGGCGGCCGTCGCGCTCGTCGCGGTCGGCCTCAACGGATGCACGCCGAGCGCGGCCGGTCCGACCGTGATCGACGACCCGCAGATCGACTGGACCGAGGGCGGCCCGCCTGCCGGACCGCGCGACGACGACCCGATCGTGCAGGCGGCACGGGCCGCCGACGAGGGCATCGCGCTGGCGCGCATCCACCGCGACTTCACGATCGCCCAGCTGACCGACCACGTCACCTCGCAGCTCGCCGCCGACGCCTATCAGGGCTTCCTGCGCGTCGCCGACTCCGGCAAGGCGACCGTCGCGCCCGGGCCGACCCCGATGACGGTGCTCACGATCGAATCCGACGACGACACCGCCTCGGTCGAGTTCTGCGAGTACCGGGGCTGGCCGATCTGGTCGGAGCAGGAGAAGCCGAGCTTCGAGCGCACCGGGCACGTGACGTTCTCGCTCGAGCGGTCGGGTGCCTCATCCCCGTCGTCCGCCGCGTGGCGGGTCACGCGGATCGCGCGGACCGGCCAGGCGTGCGACATCGGCGACCCCGCGATCGGCTATTACGTGCCCGCCGTCGAGGCGCCGGGCCGGCTCGGCCCCGGCGACGTGCGCGCGCCGATCGACGCCGACTGAGCGGGCGTTCGAGACCTCGCCGATCCGCACATCGCGACCGAGACGATGAAGGTCCGGCGTCGACCGGGTGCTGGGACACTCGGTCGGCGCCGGACCTGCGCCCTCGATTCGACGTCGGAGGGCTGAGCGACGCTGGGACCGTCGCACCCCAAGAGACGGGATGCGCGGCCGATCATGACGCGGTTCGACAGATTTTCTCGAACCGATCTCGCGGCGGCGACGATCGAGCGTCGGCTGCGGGACGGACGGACGTCAGTTGAGCAGGTTCACCACGACGCCGAGGCCGCCGGTGTCGAGGCTCAGCGGCACCGTGATGCCGAGCAGGTTGAGCACGCTGCCGATCGCGCCGCCCGCCTTCTGGCTCACCGCGACGCTGCCGGCCGTCGTGGGCAGCGCGTCGATGCGCAGCGCCCAGCGTCCGTCGGAGCCGACCGTGGTCGTCGCCCACACCGTGCCGGCGGCCTGCGCCGCCACGGTCGCACCGGGCGTGCCGCGGCCGCTGAGGTTCAGCGCGATGGTGCTCGTGACCGGGGCGGTCGGCGGCGCCGACTGGCCCGGAGGCGCGGTGCTGGGCGTGACCGCGCCGACGGCCCCGCCGACGACGCCGTTCACCGTGTCGACCGTGCCGCCGACGACCGGGGCGACGACGCCGCCCACGACCCCGCCGACCACGCCATCGACACCCGACACGACACCGCCGACCACACCGCCCGAACCGGTCTGGTCACCCGCCGTGCCGCCGGCGCCATCGCCCGCCGCGGCCGAACCCGATCCGGATGCGGAACCCGCGTCGCCGGAGCCCGCACCCGCCGAGGCTGCCGGCGTCGCGCTCGCGGAATCGAAGCCGAGGGCGCTCATGGCCGACGACGGAGCGGCTGCCGCACCCGTCGCATCCTGAGCCGTCGACGGCGCCACGGCGCCGAGCCCGACGGCTCCGCCGATCACGACCACGAGAGCCGCGCCGCCGACGAGCGAGCCGATGCCCGAGAAGATCCCCGCGCCGGCCGTCGCCGTCGCACCGGCAGCCACCGCTCCGGATGCCGTCGCGGCGCTCGCGCTCGCGACGCCCGTCGTCGACGCTCCCGCCACACTCGCGGCGATCGTCGATCCGCCGACGATCGCCGCCGGCACGGCCGGGATCGTCGCGGCCATCGCGGCGCCGGGTGCGGCCAGCTGCGCCAGCACGGCTCCGCCGACGACGCCGCCGAGGATCAGCGGCACCATGACCAGGGCCAGGTGCGAGCCGACCTCCTCGACCTCCTCGGAGATGATCGCGCACTTCGTGCAGTCGGCGAGGTGCGCATCCAGGCGCTTCTTCTCCCGCGGGGCGAGGCTGCCGCGCGCGTTCCCGCCGAGGTGCTCGAGCGCCCACCGGCACTCCCCCTCGGCGACGGCGTCGTTGACGTGCGCCTGCAGCCAGGCGGCACGCAGGCCCTCGCGCGCGCGATACGACAGCGCGGCGACGGCGTTGGGCGTGATGCCCAGGATCGGGGCGACCTCGTGCGGGTCCATCCCCTCGATCTCGGTGTACCAGAGCACGGTGCGCCAGCGCTCCGGCAGCGAGCGGAACGCGCGGGCGGTCAGCGTGCGGTCGAGGGCCTCGGCGGCGGGATCCCCCGGGATCCGCTCGTCCTCGACCTCGTCCATGGCCTCGACATCGACCTCGCGCGACTGCGCCGAGCCCCAGCTGGCGGCCAGGTTGCGGATGGTCGTGTACAGATACGGCCGGAATGCCCCCGTGGGCCCGCCGCCCGCCAGAACACGCTGGTAGATGCGCACATACGCCTCGCTGACGAGGTCGTCGGCATCGATGCTCGACGTGATCTGGCGGGCGACACGAGCGCCAGGACGGTAATGACGGCGCCATAGGTCACCGAACGCACCACGATCCCCCGATCGGGCGAGCTCGATCAGCTCCGCATCCGAAGGCTGCACCTTCGACTCCTGGTCGCTCATTCCCCCTTGTTTCTCTCTCGAAAGACGGGCCTCTTCCCATCATCTCCCTCGAAGCGACGGCGGTCGACGCCGATCCCCATCGGATTCGACTTCCGTCACCCCAAGAGACACAGGGGGTTCGGAATCATGACGTGAGAAGTTGTCCCCACTTCGGGGGTCACTTGCGAATTACCGGCTTCCGAGCGGGTCCGAGCCGGACACGATCGGGGTTGATGGGCGGGTGAGGCGGGGGCGATCGGACATCCGGTCTACCCCCGCGTCGCCCGGCATCGTGATCGGCGCTGCGATCGGCGCCGGCCGGCACCCTGCGCGCAGGGTCACGCGGATTCGCTCAGGCGGTGCGCGCGACCTCTCGCGCCTCGGCCGCCGTGCGCGCGCCGAGCGCCGCCGCCGCCTTGGCCTTCGCCTGCTCGAGCGTCACCGTCGCGAGCTCGGCGCGCACGTCGGCGAGCGCCGCCGGGGTCATCGACAGCGTCGTCGCGCCGAGCCCGACGAGCACCACGGCGAGCTGCGGGTCGGCCGCGGCCTCGCCGCAGATGCCGACGCCCTTGCCCGCCTCGGCGCCGGCCGCGCCGAGCGCCTTCACGAGGCGCAGCACCGCGGGATGCCACGGGTCCTGATACGAGGCCACGCTGCCGAGCATGCGGTCGGCGGCGAGCGTGTACTGGGTGAGATCGTTCGTGCCGATCGAGACGAAGTCGGCGGCCGCGAGCACCTGGTCGGCGACGACCGCGAGCGACGGCACCTCGGCCATCACGCCGACGGTCTTGAGCCCGAGCTTCTTGCCGTACTCGACGAACCAGGCCGTCTCCTCGGCGTCGGCGACCATGGGCGCCATGACCCACAGGTCGGCCTCGGTCGCATCCTGCGCGTTCTTCAGCGCGGTCAGCTGGTCGTGCAGGATCTGCTCGCTCGCGCGCAGCGCCCGGAGGCCGCGCAGACCGAGCGCCGGGTTCTCCTCGTGGGCGTCGTTGAGGAAGCTCAGCGGCTTGTCGGCGCCCGCATCCAGCGCGCGCACGACGACCTTCTTGCCCGGGAAGAACTCCAGCAGCGCCGTGTACTGCTCCGTCTGGGTCTCGACGCTCGGCGCCTCACTCGAGTCGAGGAACAGGAACTCGGTGCGGAACAGCCCCACACCCTCGGCGCCGAGCTCGACCGCATCCGGGCCGTCCTTCGCCGAGCCCACGTTCGCGAGCAGCGGCACCTTCGTGCCATCGGCCAGGGCGCCGTCGGTGATCGGCGCGGCGGCCTGCGCCGCGCGCTCGGCGATCCGCTGCTCGGCGTCGGCCACCTGCTCCGACGACGGATCGACGACGACCGCGCCGGCCGCCGCATCCAGCACGATGCTCGTGCCGTCGGCGAGGTCGAGGGCGCCGGTCGCGCCGACGATCGCCGGGATCGACTTCGAGCGGGCCAGGATCGCCGTGTGGCTCGTCGGGCCGCCGTCGCTCGTCACCAGGCCGAGCACCTTGTTCAGGTCGAGCAGGGCCGTGTCGGCGGGGGCGAGATCGCGGGCGACCAGGATGAACGGGGTGTCCGACTCGGGAACACCGGGCGCCGGCACGCCGCGCAGGCTCGCGATGATGCGCTGGGCGACATCGGCCAGGTCGGTCGCGCGCTCGGCCATGTAGCCGCCGAGGGCGACCAGCTGCTCCTGGAACGACGCGAAGGCCTCGTGAACAGCGCGCTCGCCGGTCTTGCCGGCATCCACACGGGCGCTCACGTCATCGGCGAGCATCGGGTCCTGCGCCATCATCACGGCGGCCTCGAGCACCTGCTGGGCCTCGCCGCCCGCCTTCTCGGCGCGGGCGCCCAGGTCGGCGGCGACCCGGGCCACCGCATCCTGCACCTTCTGCTTCTCGGCGGCCGCGTCGCCGCCGTGCTGCTCGTCGGCCGGGGCCGCGAGGGGCTCCGGCATCCTCAGGATCGAACCGACCGCGACGCCGCGTCCGACGCCGACTCCACGAAGCTCCACGATGACTCCTTCTGGTGCGGCGCCGGTGGTGGGAAGGGGGCGCGCCGCGAACGGGTACCGGTCAGCCTAGCCAGTCGGCCCGGGCGGACCGTGCGCGGTCACGGCACGCGCACCTCTGGCCGGTTCGGGCGGTCGCCGAGGCCGAGCAGGGGCCGGGAGCTGCGCGGGCTGAGCGCGACGTGAGAACGGGCGGGATGCGCATCCCCGCTTCGCTAGCGTGACCGCATGGACGGGGTGAAGCGGCTCATCGCGTGGGTGCAGCGGACCCGCGCCGTGCGGGTGTTCCAGCGCTACAGCGGCCAGCGCGGCCCGATCCTGGCCAGCGGTCTGGCCTATCAGGCGCTGTTCGCCATCTTCGCCGCGATCTGGGCCGGCTTCTCGATCGCCGGGCTCGTCATCAGCGGCGACCAGGTGCTGCGCGAGCAGCTGATCTCGACGATCGGCGGCGCCGTGCCGGGGCTGATCAAGACCGGACCCGACAGCGCCGGCGCGATCGACCCCGATGTGCTGCTCGCCGCGCCCGCCTTCAGTCTCACTCTCGTGATCTCGCTCGTCGGTCTGCTCGTGACGGCGCTCGGGTTCCTCGCCTCGCTGCGCGACGGCATCCGCGTGATCTTCGAGCTGCCCGCGCTCACCGGCAACCCGGTGCTGCTCAAGGTGAAGGACCTCGTCGTCGGGCTCGGCTTCGCCGTCGTGCTGGTCGCCTCGGCGGCGCTGTCGTACTTCGGCACCACCGCGACCGACACGGTGCTCGGCTGGCTGGGCATCGGCACCGACTCGGTGATCGGCTTCGTGCTGACCCGCGTCGTCACGATCGGGGTGATGTTCGCCCTGGATGCGGTGACCCTCGTCGCGCTCTACCGCGTGCTCTCCGGGGTGCCCATCCCGTTCGAGCGCCTGCGCGGCGGCGCGATCATCGGCGCGGTCGCCCTCGGCGTGCTCAAGGTGCTGTTCTCGGCGGCGATCATCGGCGGCGTCGGCAGCAACCCGCTCCTGAAGTCGTTCGCCGTCATCCTGGGTCTGCTGATCTTCTTCAACTTCGTCTGCCAGGTGATCCTCATCGGCGCCGCCTGGGTCGTCGTGGGACTCGACGACCGCGGACTCGTCGTCGATCCGGTGTTCCTGCAGAAGCGCATCCTGGATGCGCGGGTGCTGCTGGCCGACCACGGCTACGCCAGCGGGCGCGTGCTCGAGCGCCGGCGCGGGCGGCTGCGCATCGCGCGCGACTGACGCGGAGCGGGCGTCGTGTCGGCGGGCATCCCTAGGCTGGATGCATGCCCCGCCCCCTCCGCATCGCCAGCGTCAACGTCAACGGCATCCGCGCCGCCTTCCGCAACGGGATGGGCCCCTGGCTCGAGACCCGCGACGTCGACATCCTCGCCCTGCAGGAGGTGCGGGCCGAGACCTCGCACCTGACCGAGCTGCTCGGCGAGGAGTGGGACATCCTGCACGACGCCGCCACCGCGAAGGGCCGCGCCGGCGTCGCGATCGCGTCGCGTCGCAAGGCCAGCATCCACCGCGTCACCTTCGGCCCCGACGACTTCGACAGCGCCGGCCGCTGGCTCGAGGCCGACTACGAGGTCGACGGCCAGATCGTCACCGTCGTCAGCGCCTACGTGCACTCGGGCGAGGTCGGCAGCCCCAAGCAGGTCGAGAAGTTCAAGTTCCTGGATGCGTTCGGCGAGCGCCTGCCCGCCCTCGCCGCCCACAACCCGCTCGCCGTCGTCATGGGCGACTTCAACGTCGGCCACCGCAAGCTCGACATCAAGAACTGGCGCGGCAACGTCAAGAAGGCCGGCTTCCTGCCTGAGGAGCGCGCCTACCTCGACCGCTTCATCGGCGCCGAGGAGGCCGACGACTACAACCGCGGCGGCGGCCTCGGCTGGGTCGACCTGGGGCGCCGGTTCGCCGGCGAGGTCGAGGGCCCGTACACGTGGTGGTCGAACCGCGGCCAGGCCTTCGACAACGACACCGGATGGCGCATCGACTACCAGCTCGCGACCGGCGCGCTCGCCGAGAAGGCCGTCGCCTACACGGTCGACCGCGCGGCGTCCTACGCCGAGCGCTGGTCGGACCACGCGCCCGTCGTCGTCGACTACCAGCTCTGAGACCGGCTCCGACGCCGGCACCGAGGCCGGCTCGACGCATCCACCCGCACGACCTGAAAGACTGGGGCGGTGACCGCTCGACTCTTCTCCGGCATGCAGCCCTCGGCCGACTCGCTCCACCTCGGCAACTACATCGGGGCGCTGCTGCAGTGGAAGAAGATGCAGAGCGAGTACGACGCCGTGTTCTGCGTCGTCGACCTGCACGCGATCACGGTCGCCCAGGACCCGGCGAAGCTGCGCGATGCGACCCGCCGCACCGCCGCGCAGTACATCGCCGCCGGCATCGACCCGGAGTCGAGCATCCTGTTCGTGCAGTCGCACGTGGCCGCGCACCCGCAGCTGGCGTGGATCCTCGACACGATCACCGGGTACGGCGAGGCCGCCCGCATGACCCAGTTCAAGGACAAGTCGCAGAAGCAGGGCGCCGACGCGACCACGCTGGGCCTGTTCGCCTACCCGGTGCTGATGGCCGCCGACATCCTGCTCTACAACACCGAGGTCGTGCCGGTCGGCGACGACCAGCGCCAGCACGTCGAGCTGACGCGCGACCTGGCGACCCGCTTCAACTCGCGTTTCGGCGACACCTTCGCGGTGCCCGAGGCGAAGATCATGGCCGACGCGGCACGCATCTACGACCTGCAGAACCCGGGCTCGAAGATGTCGAAGTCGGGCGAGTCGCCGCAGGGCATCGTGTGGCTGCTCGACGAGCCGAAGGCCGTCGCCAAGAAGCTCAAGTCGGCCGTCACCGACACCGACCGCGAGGTGCGCTTCGACCCCGCCGCGAAGCCGGGCGTCTCGAACCTGCTGTCGATCCTGTCGGGCGTGACCGGCACCCCGATCCCCCGCCTCGAGGAGCAGTTCGCCGGCCGCGGCTACGGCGACCTCAAGAGCGAGACGGCGGATGCGGTGGTCGCCGAGTTCGAGCCGATCCGCGCGCGCACGCTCGAGCTGCTCGACGACCCGGCCGAGCTCGACCGTCTGCTCGCCCACAACGCCGACCGCGCCGCCGCGATCGCCGATGTGACGCTGCGCACGGCCTACGACCGCGTGGGCCTGCTGCCGCGGGTCTGATCCGGTGATCTCGTGAAGCCCGTCGCCCTGCGCACCGAGCGGCTCGTGCTCGACCTGCCGGTGCTCGCCGACGTCGACCTGATCGCCGAGTACTGCGCCGATCCGGTCTTCGAGCACTGGATGACGACGCCGTGGCCCTACACGCGCGAGCACGCGCTCGGCTTCGTGAACGAGTACGTGACCGCCGGCTGGCAGCAGGATCGCGAGTTCACCTGGGCGCTGCGCCCGGCGGGCAGCCGCGAGCTGCTCGGCATGGTCGGAATCCGCCGCGAAGACGACCCGCGTTGGACCGACGGGCAGTGGAACCTGGGCTACTGGATGGGCGGCCCGAACCGCGGAGCCGGCCTCACGACCGAGGCGGCGCGTGCCGTCGTCGACTGGGGCTTCGCCGAGGGCATCGCGCCGCGATATCGCTGGGAGGCGGTGGCCGGCAACCTCGGGTCGCTCGCGATCGCGCGCCGACTCGGCTTCACCTTCCTCGAGACGACGCCCGGCCGCGCCGAGGGGATGCCGGCGCAGCGCTCCGACACGTGGCACGCCGAGCTCGGCCCCGATGACGACCGCGCGGTCAAGCCGGGGTGGCCGGTGTGAGCGGGTCGCGCATCCGCGTCGCCCTGTTCGACCTCGACGACACCCTGTTCGCGCATCGTGCGGCGGTGGATGCGGCCATCACCCGCCATCGCCGCGAGCTGCCGGGCTGGTCGGCCGACGACGACACCGCCGAGGCCCGCCGCTGGACCGACCTCGAGGAGCACCATTACCACCGCTACCTCGCCGGAGAGCTCGACTTCCTCGGCCAGCGGGCCGCCCGGGCGCGCGACTTCGCGGCGCCCTACGGGCTCGTGCTCGACGACCCCGACGACGCCGAGACCTGGTTCGGACGCTACTTCGAGCGGTATCGCGAGGCGTGGCGCCTGCACGACGACGCGCTGGTCTGCCTGGATGCGCTGACGCGCGCCGGCACCGCGGCGACCGGCGGCGCGCCCGCCGGCGCTGCGCCCGCCTCCCCGCCTCTGCGCATCGGCATCATCACGAACGGCGAGCTCGACTTCCAGACCCGCAAGATCGAGCAGGTCGAGCTGACCGCGCGGGTCGAGCACGTGGTGGCGAGCGGTGCCTTCGGCGCCACGAAGCCCGACGCCTCGATCTTCCGCCACGCCGTCGACCTGTTCGGTGTCGAGCCGCACGAGGCGGCGTATATCGGCGACCGCTTCCGCACGGATGCCGTGGGCGCCGCTCACGCCGGTCTGCTCGGCGTCTGGCTCGACCGCCACGACCGCGCGACGCCAGCCGAGCGTGCCGAGGCCGTAGCCCGTGGCATCCCGATCATCCCGACCCTGGCCCCGCTCCCCGCCCTCCTGCGCCCGCTCCATTGACCCGCCGCATCGCCGGCCCACGACCTCCCCGCTCGATGCAACTCAGGAGATCCGGCGCCAGCTGGGGCGCGCGCCCATCCTGACGACGGATCTCCTGAGTTGGGCGCCCGCGGGGAGGTCACTGGAGCGGGGCCCGACGTGTGCGTCGTGCGAATACGCCGCAGACCGGACACGCCGGTGCGGGTCAGGCGCGGTCGAGCTCCAGGTAGGCGAGTCGGCGCAACGCGCGGTCGGCGAGGTAGGCGCGATCGGCGATGCGGCGGTGCGTCCGCACGGCGCCGATGATCGCCAGCGCCACCGAGCGCCGGTCGAATACGACCTGCGCGAAGACGAATCTCAGTGGCAGTCGTCCCTGCGCCATGTGCACCGCGTCGCGCCGACGATCCCGGGTGGCGACCTCGCCGCTGTGATGGGCCCGACCATCCAATTCGACCACGACCCAGTCCTCGACGAACATGTCGACCCGACCGACGCCGTCGAACTCGACCTGGATGCGAACGCGCAGCCCGAGCTGCGCGCAGAGGTCGCGGATCATCGTCTCGAGACCCGACTCCGCGCCGGCGTCGAGACGCTCGGAGGTCGGTCGGCGCCGCGCGGCGATCAACGCGAGCGCTTCACGAAGCTCCTGCGGGCCGATCACCCGCTGATGACAGGCACTGTCGAGTGCGGCGATCAGCTCGCCGGACGGGAGACACCCGGCTGCAGAGACGAGCGCATCAATGAGTCCCACGTGCGATGCCGTCGCCTGAGACGGCGCCCGCAGCTCTCGCCAATGCAGTCGTAGCGGAGCCGTCGCGATGTCCGGCGCGGTCATCCGCACTTTCCGGTCGTCCGCATCCCGAAGTCGGCTGGCGCCGGGCGGCAGCCGCACGTGCAGTGTCGGATCGTCGACGACCCAGACTCCGCGCGCGCGGAGTTCGGACACGCAGTCGAGTCGGCCGCCGACGCGCACCGCGCGGATCATGTCGTCGCTGTCCTCGGGAGAGGCGTAGTGACCCCGTCGCACTCGGATCAATTCGCCACGATGCACGGCACGGGCGATGCCGGATCCGGTCAGGCCGCGCGCCAGCAGTTCGGCGCGCGTCACGGCGTCGTTACCCATGCGACCAATCTCGAGCACCATGTCGGCGCTAGCCGCGCCGCCCGAGCCCGACGTGGAAAGAACGTCCCGCTGCGCCGCTGTGGAGGACTCCCCGGTATGACGCAACTCAGGAGATATGTGCTGAGGTGGGCCGCGCGCCCCACCTGGCGGCGAATCTCCTGAGTTGGTCACCGCTCTGAAGGCGCGTGCGTGCGCGGTCGTGCGGGCGGGCGGGGGCGGGCGAGCGGACGCGCCCGCACGGGAAAGGGCCCGGCAGCCGCAGCTGCCGGGCCCTTCGCGCAGGGGCGCGGTGCTTACTTCACGTCGGCGTCGACCCAGTCCATCGACTTGGTGACGGCCTTCTTCCAGAGGCGCAGCTGGCGGGCGCGCTCGTCGGCGTCGAGGTTCGGCTCCCAGCGCTTGTCCTCCTGCCAGTTGGCGGCGAGGTCGTCGAGGCCCGACCAGAAGCCGACCGCGAGGCCGGCCGCGTAGGCGGCGCCGAGGGCGGTGGTCTCCGCGACGACCGGACGCACGACCGGCACGCCCAGGATGTCCGCCTGGAACTGCATGAGCGTGTCGTTGGCGGTCATGCCGCCGTCGACCTTGAGCTCGGTCAGCTCGACACCCGAGTCGGCGTTGACGGCCTCGATCACCTCGGCGGTCTGGAAGGCGGTCGACTCGAGCGCGGCGCGCGCGATGTGGCCCTTGTTGACGTAGCGGGTCAGGCCCACGAGGGCGCCCCGCGCATCCGGACGCCAGTAGGGCGCGAACAGACCCGAGAACGCGGGCACGATGTAGGCGCCGCCGTTGTCGTCGACCGACTTCGCCAGCTCCTCAACCTCGGGGGCCGAGGAGATGATGCCGAGGTTGTCGCGCAGCCACTGGATGAGCGAGCCCGTCACGGCGATCGATCCCTCGAGCGCGTAGTGGGTGGGCTGGTCGCCGAGCTTGTAGCCGACGGTCGTCAGCAGTCCGTTCTTGGAGTGCACGATCTCGGTGTCGGTGTTGAAGATCAGGAAGTTGCCGGTGCCGTAGGTGTTCTTGCTCTCACCGGCGGCGAAGGCGGCCTGACCGAAGGTGGCGGCCTGCTGGTCGCCGAGGATGCCGGAGATCGGCACCTCGCGCAGCAGGTTCGACGACTCGACGGTGCCGTAGACCTCGGACGACGACTTGATCTCGGGCAGCATCGACTTCGGCACGCCGAAGTCGGCGAGGATGTCGTCGCGCCACGAGAGCGTCTCGAGGTCCATGAACAGGGTGCGCGAGGCGTTGGTGACGTCGGTGACGTGCACGCCGCCGTCGGTGCCGCCGGTCAGGTTCCAGAGAACCCAGCAGTCGGTCGTGCCGAACAGCAGGTCGCCGGCCTCGGCCTTGGCGCGGGCGCCGTCGACGTTGTCGAGGATCCACTTGATCTTGGTGCCCGAGAAGTAGGTCGCGAGCGGCAGGCCGACGATGGACTTGTAGCGCTCGACGTCGCCCTGGGCGAGCTCGTCGACGATCGACTGGGTGCGGGTGTCCTGCCAGACGATGGCGTTGTAGACCGGCTGGCCGGTGGTCTTGTCCCAGACGACGGCGGTCTCGCGCTGGTTGGTGATGCCGACGGCGGCGATGTCGTGGCGGGTCAGGTCGGCCTTCGAGAGGGCCTGGCCGATGACCTCGCGGACGTTGTCCCAGATCTCGACCGGGTTGTGCTCGACCCATCCCGCCTTCGGGAAGATCTGCTCGTGCTCCTTCTGACCGGTGGAGACGATGCTCCCCTTCTTGTCGAAGATGATGGCACGCGACGAGGTCGTGCCCTGATCGATCGCGATGACGTAATCAGCCATGTGCTGAAGACTCCTTTGTCGGATTTTGTGCGGGTGAAGCGGGGTGAGCGGGCATCCGCTGACGGGGTCCGGCCGGGATGGCCGACCGGACCCCGTCAGCCGATCAGGTGGTGCGGTGTGAGGGCTGTGCGCCGCGGGGGAATCAGCCGAGCGCGCTCGGCCGGGGTTCAGCCGAGGGTGAGCAGCGGCGCGGCGATCGCGGCGATCGCACCACCGATCAGCGGGCCGACGACCGGAACCCAGGAGTAGCCCCAGTCGCTCGAGCCCTTGCCCTTGATGGGGAGGATCGCGTGGGCGATGCGGGGTCCGAGGTCACGGGCCGGGTTGATGGCGTAGCCGGTGGGGCCACCGAGCGAGGCGCCGATGCCGACCACCAGCAGGGCGACGGCCAGGGCGCTCAGGGCACCGAGGTTGACGCCCTCGCCGAGCTTGCCGGCGCCGAAGCCGAGGATGACGAACACGAGCACGAAGGTCGCGATGATCTCGGTGACCAGGTTCCATCCGGCGCTGCGGATGCCGGGGCCCGTCGAGAAGACGCCGAGCTTGTTGGCGGGCTCGGGCTCCTCGTCGAAGTGCTGCTTGTAGGCGAGCCAGACGAGCACGGCGCCGATGATGGCTCCGAGCAGCTGGGCGAGGATCGCGACGAAGAACTGACCGATCGTGATCGCGCCGGTGATGAGCAGACCGATCGAGACGGCCGGGTTCAGCTGAGCGCCCGAGTACTGCGAGACGATGACGCCGGCGAAGACCGCGAGGCCCCAGCCGAAGTTCACCAGGAGGAATCCGCCGGCGTTGCCCTTGGTCTTGGTGAGGGCGACGTTCGCGACGACACCACAACCGAGGAGCAGCAGCATCGCGGTGCCGACCAGCTCCGAGACGAAATACAGTCCGAGATTGATGTCCACGTTGACCTTTCTTGGGCTCCGCCGGCGAAGCGTCCAGAGCTTCGATACACCGGGATGCCGTCTGTGATTTCAGGGGAAAGCTAACGACTGCGCGCGATCACCGGCAAGTGAAACGCGTGCACATCCGTCCATTTCTCCCGTTGTTCAAGCCCCCGTGGTGGTGACCACTCCCAGCTCGACGCCGTGGGCGTCGCGCAGCAGGGCGACGACGGCCTCGATTTCGGCCGTGCGACGGGCGTCGTCCCAGCCCAGCTCGGCCGCGGCGATGGTCGCGATCTCGTCGAGCAGTTCGCGGCTGAGCCCGCCGACGAAGGCGAGCGAGGTGCGGCGCAGCAGCAGGTCGTCGAGGTGCACGACCTGCTCGGCGCGCACGAGGTGCGCGATCTCGCCCACGCTGTATGCACGATCGTTCACCAGCGGCTGGTCATCCGTTCCGGCCGCGGCGGCGCCGGCGGCGGTGACCGCGGCGATCGTCTCGACGGCGCGGGTGCCGTAGCGTTCGAGCAGCTGCTCGACGCGCTCGGCCGGGAGGCCGGCGGCGTTGGCGCTCACCCAGGCGCGACGCGCGGCGTCGTCGGCGGGCCAGTCCTTGCCGCCGCCGATCGCGAGCCCCGCGGTCGACACGGTGCGCTCGACGCCGAGACGCTGCAGCACCTCGTTCGTCAGGTGCTCGGCGAGGGCGCGGAAGGTCGTCCACTTGCCGCCGACGAGGCTCAGCGTCGGCGTTCCGCCGAGCGTGCCCTCCTCGATGCGGTAGTCGCGCGACACGAAGCCGGGCGCGGTGTCGTCGTGACGCGGCAGCGGGCGGATGCCCGAGAAGCGGTAGACGATCTGCGAGCGGTCGACGGCGATCGTCGGGAAGACGTGCTTGACGAGGTCGAAGAAGTAGTCGACCTCCTCCTCGGTGCAGACGACCGGCTGCGAGGGGTCGGCGTCGATGTCGGTCGTGCCGACCATGACGCGGCCCTTCAGCGGGTAGATCAGCACGATGCGGCCGTCGGAGTGCTCGAAGAAGATCTCGCGGCCCTTGGTCGCGGCGACGAGCTCGGGGTTGTCGAGCACGATGTGCGAGCCCTTGGTTCCGCCCATGAACGTCGTGGGGGTGCCGAGGGCGGCGTTCGTCAGGTCGGTCCAGGGGCCCGAGGTGTTGACCACGATGTCGGCGGTGATGTCGAAGGTCTCGCCGGTCAGCGCATCCTTCACCGTGACCGCGCCACCCGCGGCGCCGACGGCCTCGAGGTGGTTGACCGCACGGGCGCGGTCGCCGCCGGCGACGACGCCGTCGTGCAGCACGTCGAGGGCGATGCGCTCCGGGTCGTGCATCGAGGCGTCGTAGTAGGTGGCCGTGTACTTGAGGCCGGGGTTCATCTTCGGCAGGTCGGCGAGCGCCTTCCTGCGACCGAGGAAGCGGTGACGGGGAACGCTGCCGCCGTCGCGCGAGAAGGTGTCGTAGATCGTGAGGCCGACCTTGATGAGCGCGGCGCCGCGCTCCTTCGGCTTGCCCTGCTTGTGCGTGACGAAGCGCAGCGGGGCCGACAGGATGCCGCTGAACGTCGAGAAGATCGGCACAGTCGTCTGCAGCGGCTTGACGTAGTGCGGCGCGATTCGGATGAGCCCGTTGCGCTCGACGACCGACTCGTTGACGAGGCGGAACTCGCCGTTCTCGAGGTAGCGGATGCCGCCGTGCACCATGTGCGACGAGGCCGAGGACGCACCCGAGACGAAGTCGCCGCGCTCGACGAGCACGACATCCACGCCCTGCAGAGCGAGATCGCGGAAGGTCGCGATGCCGTTGATGCCGCCGCCGATGACGAGCACTCGGGCGGTCGGGCGGGCGCGCAGCGCCGCCAGGTCGGAGCGGTTGGGGGACGTCGGCGTCGACGGGCTCACGTGGATCTGCCTTCCTCGGGGAGTTTCTCGGTACAGTCATACCGGCGACGCACGATCTTGCAAGCCGTTTGAACGAACGTGCAGAGGAACGGATGATGACGATCCAGAGCGAAGCGCGCAGCACCGCCCCCGACTCGATCAAGTCGCGGGAGGCCCTGCGGGCGGCCCAGCTCTACTACCTGCAGGACCTGACGATGGATGCCATCGCCCGGGAGCTGCACACCTCGCGGTCCTCGGTGTCGCGGCTGCTCAGCTTCGCCCGCGAGACCGGGCTCGTGGAGATCAGCATCCACTCGCCCCTCGATCTGTCGACCCGCACGCAGCACGAGATCCGCACCCGTCACGGGGTCACCGCGCACGTCGTGCCGGTTCCCGATCGCATCAGCGAGGTCGACCGGCTCGAGCGCGTGGCCATCTCGGCCGCACGCATTCTCAGCGGCCTGGTCGACTCGAACATGACGATCGGCATCGCCTGGGGCTCGACGCTCAGCGCGATGGGACGCCACCTGCTGAGCAAGAAGACGCACAACGTGCACCTGGTGCAGCTCAACGGCGCCGCCAACACCCGCACCTCGGGCATCCCCTACGCGGGCGAGATCCTCAGCCGCTTCGGCGCCGCGTTCGGGGCCGAGCCGCACCAGTTCCCGGTGCCGGCGCTGTTCGACGACCCCGCGACGAAGCAGGCGCTCTTCCGCGAGCGCAGCATCCGCCGCGTGCTCGAGCTGCAGCGACGCACCGACCTGGCCGTGTTCGGCCTGGGCTCGCCGCAGGCGGTCGTGCCGAGCCACGTCTACGCGGGCGACTACTTCGACGCCGACGACCACGAGATCCTGCGCACCGAGGGCGTCGTCGGCGACGTCGCGACCGTGTTCTACCGCGCTGACGGCTCCGACGACGGAATCGCCCTCAACGCCCGCTCCTCGGGCCCGAGCCTGGATGAGATGCGCGCGATCCCCCGCCGGCTCTGCGTCGTCAGCGGCCTCTCGAAGCTCGAGAGCCTGCGCGGCGCCCTCGAGGCCGGCATCATGACCGACCTCGTGGTCGACGAGGACACCGCGCGGCACCTGGTCGACGCGTAGGCGCGGACCACGCGGGCCAGATCGCCGCTGCACGCGGCAGCTCGCCCCGCCGCGCGCTCGTGCGACCGCGTGTGACGCCCGGGAATACGACTGACGGATGCCCGTTGTAGTCTGCAGACAGAAGCAATGTGCTCCGGGGTCGGTGAAAATCCGAGCCGGCGGTCATAGTCCGCGAACCTCATCCAGGTGAGGCCGAGCTGGTGGAATTCCAGCGCCGACGGTGAAAGTCCGGATGGGAGGAGCGCAGGGCGTCCGCATTCGTGGACGCCGCGCGGCGAACGCCGTCATCCCCGGAACCCGTGCTCGACACGAGCAGGAAGATCCGGATGACTGAGACGCAGGCGCGCGACGCGAGCCCCGCGGCCGACGGCGCGATCGAGCGGGCCATGCGCCGCGCTCTCGCGCTGGCCGCGCAGGGTCCGGTCACCGGCGGCAACCCGCAGGTGGGATGCGTGCTGCTCGACGCCGACGGCCGCGTCGTCGCCGAGGGCTGGCATCACGGCGCAGGCACCCCGCACGCGGAGATCGACGCGCTCGCGAAGCTCGCCGCCGCACAGGGGACCGAAGGAGCGACGGCGGCCGTCGCCCGCGGCCTGACCGCCGTCGTCACCCTCGAACCCTGCAACCACACCGGCCGCACCGGCCCCTGCAGCGAGGCGCTCATCGCCGCCGGCGTCGCCCGCGTCGTCTATGCGGTCTCCGATCCCGGAGAGACCTCCTCGGGCGGGGCGACCCGCTTGCGCGAGGCCGACGTCGAGGTCGAGGGCGGCGTGCTCGCCGCCGAGGCCGAGGCCTTCCTGCGCCGCTGGCTCACGGCCGTGCGCCGAGGCCGCCCGTGGGTGACCGTGAAGTGGGCGTCGACGCTCGACGGCCGTGCGGCCGCCGCCGACGGCACGAGCCAGTGGATCACCGGCGCCGCCGCACGCCAGCGCGTGCACGAGCAGCGCGCCGCGAGCGACGCGATCCTCGTCGGCACCGGCACCGTGCTGGCCGACGACCCCTCGCTGACCGCGCGGGGCGACGCGGGCGAGCTGCTCGCCGCGCAGCCGCTGCCCGTCGTCGTCGGCGCGACGCCGGTTCCCGCGGATGCGGTGCTGCGCCGGCATCCGCGCGGCCTGGTCGAGACCGCGACCCGCGACCTGGATGCGGTGCTCGCCGACCTGCACGAGCGCGGCGTGCGCCGCGCCTACGTCGAGGGCGGCCCGACGCTCGCGAGCGCGATCGTCGCCGCGGGCCTCGCCGACGAGTACCTGATCTATCTGGCGCCCGCCCTGCTGGGCGGCGACCGGCTCGCGCTGGGCGACCTCGGCATCCGCACGATCGCCGACGCGCGCCGCCTGCGCATCACCGCCGTCGAGCAGCTCGGCGACGACCTGCTCGTGACGGCCGAGCCCGCCGCCCCGAGCGGCACGAGCACGACCCGCACCACCCGCACCACCGAGGAGAGCTGATGTTCACCGGAATCATCGAAGAGCGCGGCGAGATCCTCGCCTGGGAGCCGCAGGGCGACGCCGCCCGCATCACCGTGCGCGCGCCCCTCGCCGCGTCCGACGCGCACCACGGCGATTCGATCTCGGTCAGCGGCGTGTGCCTCACGGTCGTCGACCAGGGCGCCGACTGGTTCACGGCCGACGTCATGGGCGTCTCGATCGCGATGAGCACCCTCGGCGGCCGCACGGCCGGCGACGAGGTCAACCTCGAGCGCGCGATGGCCGCGGGCGCCCGCCTCGGCGGCCACATCGTGCAGGGCCACATCGACGGAACCGCACGTCTGCTCACGCTCGAGCAGGCCGACGGCTGGCGCGTGCTGCGCTTCAGCCTCGATGCGGAGCATGCGCCGCTCGTGGCCCGCAAGGGCTCGATCGCGGTCGACGGCGTCTCGCTCACCGTCAGCGGCGTCGGCGACGACTGGTTCGAGGTCTCGCTCATCCCCGAGACCCTCGCCGCGACGACGCTCGGCGCGCTCCAGGCCGGCGACGCCGTGAACATCGAGACCGACATCCTGGCCCGGCACATCCTGCGTCTGGCCGACCTGGGCCGCCTGCCCGAGCCCGTGGCGGATGCCGCGGCAGCGAAGAACACCGAACAGGAAGGGGAGGTGCGCGCATGAGCCTGGCGAGCATCCCCGAGGCGCTCGAGGCGCTGCGACAGGGCAAGCCGGTCATCGTCGCCGACGACGAGGGCCGCGAGAACGAGGGCGACGTCGTGCTGGCGGCGCAGACCGCGAGCCAGGAGTGGGTGGCGTGGACGGTCAAGCACAGCTCGGGCTTCATCTGCGCCCCGATGACGAACGAGATCGCCGACCGGCTCGACCTGCCGCCGATGGTCGCTCACAACGAGGACCCGCGCGGCACGGCCTACACGGTCAGCGTGGATGCGGCGAACCGCCTGAGCACCGGCATCAGCGCCAGCGACCGCGCCAACACGCTGCGCGTGCTCGCCGACCCGGCGTCGACGCCCGCGTCGCTGTCGCGTCCCGGCCACATCCTGCCCCTGCGCGCCGTGGACGGCGGTGTGCGCGAGCGCGACGGCCACACCGAGGCCGCGGTCGACCTGATGAAGCTGGCCGGGCTGATCCCGGTCGGCGCGATCAGCGAGATCGTCGCCGACAACGGCGAGATGGAGCGCCTGCCCGGCCTCATCGCCCTCGGCGAGCGGGAGGGCATCCCGGTCATCACGATCGAGGAGCTCATCCGCTTCATGGAGGCCAACCGCTGCGAGACAGACCCCGAGCCGGTCGTCGACGTGAGCGAGTGGCAGCGCGTGACCTTCGAGGTCGAGACGACCGTGCCGACCGAGCACGGCACCTTCCGGGTGCGCGCCTACCGCGACCGCTCGACCGGCGCCGACCACGTCGCCTGGATCTCCGACGGCCCCGCGGGCGTCGCCCCGGTCGACGGCACCCTCGTGCGCGTGCACAGCGAGTGCCTGACCGGCGAGGCCTTCGGCTCGCTCAAGTGCGAATGCGGACCCCAGCTGGATGCGGCGCTCGAGACGATCCGCGATCAGGGCGGCGTCGTGATCTACCTGCGCGGCCACGAGGGCCGCGGCATCGGCCTCATCAACAAGCTGCGCGCCTACCGCCTGCAGGAGGAGGGCTTCGACACCCTCGACGCCAACCTGCGCCTGGGCCTGCCCGCCGACGCGCGCGACTACGGCGCCGCGACCGCGATCCTCGACGATCTCGGCATCGAGCGGGTGCGCCTGCTCAGCAACAACCCCGAGAAGGCGCGACAGCTGCGCGAGCGGGGCATCCAGGTGGATGAGCTGGTTCCGCTGGTCGTCGGCGTCGGCGAGTTCAACGAGGGCTACCTCGACGCCAAGCGCGACCGCATGGGTCACGCGCTGCCCGCGCACGACGCGCTCGACGAGGCCCGCCGCAGCGCGGTCGGCCGCTCGGGCGCCTCGCCCATCCCGCCGGCTGCGGCCGGCACGTCGGTTCCGGCCGGCACGACTTCGAACACCCCGGCTTCGGCCACGACGGAAAGGACCGCACGATGAGCGGCGAAGGACAGCCCACTCTCGACACCGACGGCACCGGCCTCAAGGTCACGATCGTCTCCGGACTCTGGCATCACCGCATCGCCGAGGGCCTGCTCGCCGGCGCGCGCCGCGTGCTCGAGGCCTCGGGCGCGACCATCACCGAGGTGCAGGTTCCCGGCAGCTTCGAGCTGCCCGTCGCCTCGAAGGCGGCGCTCGAGGCGGGCGCGGATGCCGTGGTCGCCCTCGGCGTGATCGTGCGCGGCGGCACCCCGCACTTCGAGTACGTGAGCGCGGCGGCCACCGACGGCCTGACCCGCGTCGCCCTCGACACCGGCAAGCCGGTCGGCTTCGGCGTGCTCACGCTCGAGGACGAGCAGCAGGGCCTCGACCGCGCCGGGTTCCCGGAGTCGAAGGAGGACAAGGGCGCCGAGGCCGCCGAGGCCGCCCTCGCCACGGCGATCGTGCTGCGCCGCATCGCGGGCCACGCGCCCACGAGCATCCCGGCCTGATCGGGTTCCGGGCGGCCCGCCGCCGCTGAGTCGCGGGCCCACCCCGGCCCGCTGTCGCTCTCAGGATCGCCGGGCGATCCTGGTCTCGCCGCGCGATATCGTGCGGCGCCGCCAGGATCGCGCGGCGATCCTTTTCGCACCGACGGGCGACAGCCGTCGCGCAGTGGTGCGAACACGGTTCTGAACAGGCGTATCCTTCTCGTCGGCACGCCACAAGCGTCCGACCCTCACCACCCTTCGCGCCCCGCCGTCGAGCGAGCGCCGCCGCCGGACCCCCGCGGCGCGCCGGCTCCGGCCCCGTGGCGCCGCTCACCCTCCCTGGAGTCCCGCATGTCCGCGTCGTCCACGACGCCCACGGCCGCCCCCGGCGGCCCCGCCCCGGCCAACAAGCGCTCGCGCGTCGTCTTCGCCAGCCTCATCGGCACCTCGATCGAGTTCTACGACTTCTACGCCTACGCGACCGCCGCCGTGCTCGTCTTCCCCGCACTGTTCTTCCCGAACCAGGACGACACGACCGCACTGCTGGCGTCGTTCGCCTCCTTCGGCGCCGCCTTCATCGGCCGCCCGCTCGGCTCGATCCTGTTCGGCCATTTCGGCGACCGCATCGGCCGCAAGACGACGCTGATCGCCGCGCTGCTCACGATGGGCATCGCGACCTTCCTCATCGGCTGCCTCCCCGGCGCGTCGACGCCCGGCTGGGCGATCGCCGCGCCCGCGCTGCTGACCGTGTTCCGCTTCGCCCAGGGCATCGGCCTCGGCGGCGAGTGGAGCGGCGCCGCGCTGCTCGCGACCGAGAACGCTCCCGAGGGCAAGCGCGCGATCTACGGCACCTTCCCGCAGCTGGGCGCCCCGATCGGCTTCATCATCTCGAACGGCCTGTTCCTCACCCTGAGCCTGACGATGTCGGCCGAGACCTTCGCCGCCTGGGGCTGGCGCATCCCGTTCCTGGCGAGCGCGCTGCTCGTGATCGTCGGCCTCTACGTGCGCTTCCGTCTCGTCGAGGCCCCCGCGTTCACGAAGGTCATCGAGCAGAACGCGGTCGCGCGCGTGCCGCTCGGCCGGGTCTTCCGCACCAGCTGGCGTCAGCTCATCCTGGGTACCTTCATCATGCTGGCGACCTACGTGCTCTTCTACCTGATGACCACGTTCACGCTCACCTACGGCACGACGCCCGCGACGGCCGAGGCCGGCAAGGCGGCGGCGGATGCGGCGGGCAAGGCCTTCAACGCCGCCACCTTCGTCGAGGGCCTGGGCTACACCCGCCCGCAGTTCCTCGTGATGCTGATCATCGGCGTCGTGTTCTTCGGCGTCTTCACGCTCGTCGCCGGTCCGCTCGCCGAGCGCTTCGGACGCCGCAACATGCTCTCCGCCGTCACCGCGGGCATCTTCGTCTTCGGGTTCCTGTTCGTGCCGCTGGCCGACGGCGGACTCGTGGGCGTCATGTTCTGGCTCATCATCGGCTTCTCGCTCATGGGCCTCACCTTCGGCCCGATGGGCGCCCAGCTGCCCGAGCTGTTCCCGACGAACGTGCGCTACACGGGCTCGGGCATCAGCTACAACGTGTCGAGCATCATCGGCGCGGCCGTGGCGCCGTTCATCGCGGTCTGGCTGTGGAACTCGGCCGGCGGCAGCGTCATCCTCGTCGGCATCTACCTCAGCGTCGCCGCCGTGCTCACCTTCATCGCCCTGCGTCTCTCGAAGGAGACCAAGCACAGCGACTTCGCGACCATCGTCGAGTGATCGCCGCCGGGTGAGGGGATGCGCGCCGACCCGTGCGCCGCGCATCCACTCGCCCGTCGATCAGCCCCGGAGCCCGGTGCCGCCCAGCGCGGCGCCGGGCTTCTGTGCACACTGGGGTCATGGCCGATGTCGTGATCGAGAACCAGACGGATGCGTCGCGCTACGCCCTCAGCGTCGACGGCGAGCTGGTGAGCGTGCTCGACTACCGCGTGCTGGATGCGCAGATCTCGTTCCCGCACACCTTCACCAAGCCGCACCGCCGCGGGCAGGGCTGGGCCGAGAAGCTCGTCGAGTTCGCGATCGATGACGTGGAGCAGAACTCCGCGCGCCGGGTCGTGCCGATGTGCTGGTACGTGGCCGAGTGGTTCGACGCGCATCCCGAGCGGGCGGGCCTGCTGACCCGCTGAATCAGTCAGCGAAGCCTTCCGGCATGGCCCGGTGCATGAATCGGTCGAAGTGCGGAACGGTGAACGCGGCGTAGCCGTGCTGCGGCGTGTACAGGAGCCCCATGTTGATGAGCTCGGCGCGCGTCGGTCCGAGCTGGGTCGACCTGCGGCCCATGAGTTCGGCGACATCGGAGGCTTTCTGCGGCTCGGGCCCGAGCTCGGCCATCGCGCGGAGGTAGCGCCGCTGGAGCGCGGTCGCACGGTCGAGGCGCACGCGGAAGAAGGATGAGTCGAGCTTGGACTCGTAGACCTCCGAAGCGGACGCGATGTCGACCGCTTCGATCGGGCTGATCGCGGCAGCCGACCATGCGGCATAGCCCAGCTCCTGGATGAAGTACGGATACCCGCCCGTCAGCTCGAAAGCCGCACGAAGCGCTTCGGGACTGAAAGAGACCTGCTCCTCTGATGCCGGGGACGCCAGAGCCGCATCGGCGTCGCCCCGATCGAGGGAGCCGATCTCGGGGAACTTGAAGAGGCGCTCCGCGTAGGACTTGGCGTCGCCGGCGAGCTCCGGAATCTGCGGCAGTCCGGCTCCTACCAACGTCACCGGCAGTCGGCGCTGCACCACCTTGTGGATGGCCCCGATCACCGCTTCGAACTGCGCGCTCGAGAGGAACTGGATCTCGTCGATCAGCATCACCAGTCCGCGACCTGCTTCCGCTGCCGCTTCCCCGACAGCGACGAGCAGATCGACGAGATCGAGTCCGAGGTCGGCGTGATCGCCGTAGCCCTCGGCGATCTCCAGGTCGATGCCCGCGGTCAGCGACCCGGCGGGGTCGACGGAGACGCTGAACGATCGGAGGATCGCTGCTGCTCGCTTGGCTCGCTCGGACCACCGACTGCGCGGGGAGAGCTCGAGAAGGGCAGTGCGGACGCGGTAGCCCAGGACCCGCCGGAACTCCGCCTCGTCGTGCTTGCTCACCTCGAGCTCGAGAACGACCCAGTTCTCGGCGAGAGAGATCTCTCGGAACTTGCCGAGAAGCACTGTCTTGCCGACGCCGCGGAGGCCGGTGATCATCATGGACTGCTCGGTTCGCCCCCTCTGCAGTCGCCCGAGAAGCAGGCTGAAAGAAGCGATCTGATCTTCGCGTCCGACGATGACCGGCGGCTCCGCTCCGGCGTTCGGCGTGTACGGGTTGGTCAGCTGATCCACGCGATGATCTTACCGAGATTATCCATGTTTATCCGGATCGGATAAATCAGGAAAAAGACGGTAATCAGTCGAGGAACAGCGCCCGCAGCCGTCGCGTCGTGAAGATCATGCCGACGGCGATCATGACCGCGTAGTAGAGCACGTGCACCAGCAGCATCGGCCCGATCGCGCCGGTCGTCAGGCTGCGGATCAGCTCGACCCCGTGCCACAGCGGCATCGCCTGGATGAACCACTGGATCGGCTCGGGGTAGACGCTGAGCGGGTAGAAGGTGGCCGACAGCAGGAACATCGGCAGCATCGCGAACTGGATCCAGTCCATGTGCTGGAACGTCTTCATGTAGCTCGTGACCGCCATCCCGAGGCTCGCGAAGCCGAAGGCGATGAGCAGCAGCGCCGGCAGGGCGAGCACGGCCGTCCACGACAGGTTCAGCCCGAGCGCCGTCATCACGACCAGGAAGATCGTGCCGTAGACCCCGCCGCGCAGCAGCGCGAGCAGGATCTCGCCCAGCGCGATGTCGAGCGGGCCGAGACTCGTGGCGAGCATGCCCTGATAGAGCTTGCCGAAGTGCATCTTGAAGAAGACGTTCCACGTCGAGTCGTAGACGGCGCCGTTCATGGCCGACACGGCCAGCAGCGCGGGCGCAATGAACGCAGCGTAGGTGATGGGGTTGCCCTGCGGGTCGGTGACGCCGGTGATGTAGCTGCCGAGCCCGACGCCGAGCGAGAGCAGGTAGAACACCGGCTCGACGACGCCCGTGAGCACGACGATCCAGTTGGTGCTGCGGGTCGCGACCAGACCGCGCACGACGACCGAGCGCGCGTTGCCGGCGTAGAGCGAGCGCACCCCGCGCGCCGCCGGTCGGCGGGTGGATGCGCGCCCGCTCGCTGTGGTCGTGCCCGTGTCGGCGCTCACTTGTCCAGCCTCCGCTTCACGATGCGCTGGCACAGCATCCACCCGCCGGCGGCGAGCGCCAGCAGGTAGACGACGTGCACGAGGGTGAGCCAGAACGGCTCGGTCGGTCCGTAGGCGAACTGCCGGCCCAGCTCGCTCGCGTGCCAGAGCGGCGAGGCCCAGCCGAGCGGCTGCAGGAACCACGGCAGCTGCGCGAGCGGGAACACCGTTCCGCTGAACAGCGTCAGCGGCAGGATCACGACGCGCTGCAGCACCGCGAACTGCCCCTTGTCTTCCCGGATCGTCGCGCTGTAGGCGGCGATGAAGGTCCAGGCGAAGCCGGCCAGCAGGCCGACCGGGATGAGCAGGATGCCGAGCGGCGACGGCATCGCCCCGAACAGCAGGATGACGACGTAGTAGATCGACACCGTGATGACCATGCGCACGGCGATGAAGAGGAAGTGGCCGGTGACGATCTGCGCTCCGGTGAGCGGCGAGGCGTTCATCCCGATCCAGGTCGGGTTCCACTTCAGGCCGAGCAGCACGCCGAAGGTGAACTCCTCGGTCGCGACGAGCGTCGCCGCCGTGACCAGCAGCGCGGGCGCGACGAACTCGAGGTAGCTGACCTCGCCGTTCGCGCCGCCCGGGCCGACGTTGCCGGTGATGAGCGTCGCGAGGCCGACGCCGAAGGCGAAGAGGTAGAGCAGCGGGGTGCCGATCGCGGTCGCGATCATCGTCCAGCGGAACTTGCTCATCGTGCGCAGCTGGTGCTCGGCCACGAAGATCGGGCCGAGCGCGCGGCTGCGGCGCGCGGCGTCGGTCAGCTCGGCAGGCGTCGGGGCGCTGCGGGCGGCGGGCGCGGCGCTCGGGGTGCTGCTCGGTGTCGTGCTCATTCGATCAGCGACCTTCCCGTCAGCCGCAGGAAGACATCCTCGAGGCTCGATCGCCGCACGAGCGAGGTGATCGGCTCGAGTCCGCTGTCGACGACCGCGGCCAGCGCGTGCTCGCCGTTGTCGGCGTAGACCAACACCCGGTCGGGCAGCTCCTCGATGCGGTCGCCGCCGAGCCCGGCGATCGCGCCGATGCGTCGCGCCGCCTCGGCGTTGCGGTCGGAGCCGAAGCGCACCTCGAGCACCTCGCGCGTCGAGTGCTCGCGGATCAGCGCCGCGGGACTGCCCTCGGCCATGATCTCGCCCTTGTCGACCACGACGAGGCGGTCGCAGAGCTGCTCGGCCTCATCCATGTAGTGCGTCGTGAGCACGAGCGTCGTGCCCTGCTCCTTGAGGCGGAACAGGCGGTCCCAGAGGATGTGCCGGGCCTGCGGGTCGAGCCCGGTGGTCGGCTCGTCGAGCAGCAGGATGCGCGGGTCGTTGATCAGCGCGCGGGCGATCGTGAGGCGGCGCTTCATGCCGCCGGAGAGGTCGTCGACCTTGGCCTTCGCCTTGTCCTCGAGCTGGGCGAAGGCGAGCAGCTCGTCGGCGCGCTGCGCGATCGTGCGACGCGGCAGCCCGAAGTAGCGGCCGTAGACGAGCAGATTCTCGCGCGCCTGCAGCTCCATGTCGAGGTTGTCCTGCTGGGGCACCACGCCGAGCTGGGCGCGGATCTCGGGCCCGCTCGCATCCGGGTCGAGGCCCAGGATGCTCAGCTCGCCGTCGCTGCGCGTCGACACCGCCCCGACCATGCGCATGGTCGTCGACTTGCCGGCGCCGTTGGGGCCGAGCAACCCGAAGGACTCGCCGGGCGCGACGTCGAAGTCGATGCCGCCGACCGCGACGGTGTCGCCGTAGACCTTGCGCAGACCGGCGGCGTGGATGACGGGATCGCTCACCTGCTCAACACTAGGCACGACCGCCGACATTGTGAACGCCGTTCACATGCGTGTCACGGGGCGAGCGGTCGGTCATGGCCAGCGCGACGCGGCGCGGCGGCGTCACGTGTTGCGGATGCACGACATCGCCGAGCCCTGTGACGGCTCGAGGGCGCGCTCCATCCGCAACGCGAGACGGCGGGCCACGGATGCGCTCGGTGCGGACGCGGACGACCTTGCGAGCGCAGCGTCACCCGTTTCGGATGCACGACACCGCCGAGCCCCGTGACGGCTCGAGGGCACGCTCCATCCGCAACGCGAGACAGCGGGGCGCCGCCAGCTCGCGGACCGGCCCCGCTCAGACCTCGAAGTAGAGGTGCGTGTGCAGCGCGCATCCCGGATTGAAGCCGGCGCCGCAGCGCGGGCACGACGACGACGCCCCCAGGTACTCGGCGATCGTCAACTCGGCGCGGCACTCGCCGCACAGCACGGCGCGTTCGTCGCGCGCACCCCGCGGCCAGACCGTCGCCGCGTGATCGGCTGTCTCGGCATGGCAGGCGTGGCAGGGGTAGTACTCGCCGCAGCAGGCGAAGCGGATCGCGATCACGTCGAGCTCGCTGCGGTAGTGGATGCACCGGGTCGCGTCGTCCACGACCGGGCCGAGCACGCGGGGTCCCGTGGTCGTCATGCGGCCATGGTGTCACGCGCGGCTCGCAGGGGGCGCGCGGGCGGGATGTGCGACGCTGTGCGGTGGACCGCGCCCGGCGCCGGCCCCGCCGAACCGCTGACATCCTCGTGTCTCTGGAGAGAACCGTGAGCTCCCCCGCACCCCGCCCCGCGACCCCCGCCGCTGCCGCGAGCACCGCATCCCCGTCGCCGACGCCGCCGGCCCGCCGCAGCCGCAACCCCTTCGCCCGCGCGTCGAGGGACGACGGCCCGCGCGCCTCGTTCCGCGACCTGCTCCCCTACCTGGCCGAGCACCGCGGCGTGCTGATCGTCGTGATCGTGCTCAGCCTGCTCGGCGCCGCCGCCTCGCTGGCCCAGCCGGCGCTCGTGAGCCAGGTGATCGGCCGCGTCGAGGCCGGCCATTCGCTCGGCCCGCTGACCTGGCTGCTCATCGCGCTCGTCGTCGTCAGCGCCCTGCTCTCGGGAGCCCAGCACTACCTGCTGCAGCGCACCGGCACGAGCGTCGTGCGCTCCGCCCGCCGACAGCTGGTGCGGCGCATCCTGCACCTGCCGATCACCGAGTTCGACCTGCGCCGCACAGGCGACCTGGTGTCGCGCGTCGGCAGCGACACGACCCTGCTCTACGCCGTCATGACGCAGGGCCTGGTGGATGCGGTGGGCGGCGCCGTCGTCTTCATCGGCGCGATCATCGGCATGGCCGTGATCGACCCGGTGCTGCTCTCACTGACCGTGCTCGTCGTCGCGATCTCGATCGTCGCGGTTGTGCTGCTCAGCTCGCGGGTGCGGGTGGCGAGCCGCGAGCAGCAGGAGCGCGTCGGCGACCTGGCCGCCTCGGTGGAGCGCGCCGTCAGCGCGATCCGCACCGTGCGCGCCGCGGGGGCGACCGAGCGCGAGAGCGACGAGATCGTGAAGGACGCGGATGCCGCCTACGGCGCCGGCCTGCGCGTCGCGCGCGTCTCGGCGCTGATCGTGCCGATCGCCGGCATCGCCATGCAGGCGTCGTTCCTGGTCGTGCTCGGCGTCGGCGGCTTCCGAGTCGCGAGCGGGGCGATCACGATCGCGAGCCTGGTCGCGTTCATCCTGTTCCTCTTCCTCATGATCATGCCGCTCGGCACCGCCTTCGGCGCGATCACCTCGGTCAACCAGGCGCTCGGCGCCCTCGGACGCATCCGCGAGGTCGTGGCCATCCCGAGCGAGAGCGAGGGGGATGCCGCCACGTCGGCTCGCGCATCCAGCCTCTCGGTCGCGCCCGTCGTCACCGGCGAGACGACCGCGCTCGTGGTCGACGAGCGGGTGAACGCGGCGATCCGCTTCGACGACGTCGTGTTCCGCTACCCCGAGGCGGCGCACCGCACCGAGCGCGAGAAGGCGATCGCGGCGGCGGTCGGGTCGCTCGCCGACGGAGGCGGGCGCGCCCAGCCGCGCGACCGCACCGTGCTCAAGGGCGTCTCGTTCGCGGTGCCGAAGGGCCAGCGCACCGCGCTGGTCGGCCCCTCGGGTGCCGGCAAGAGCACGATCCTGTCGCTCATCGAGCGCTTCTACGACGCCGACGAGGGCCGCGTGCTGTTCGGCGAGCGGGATGTGCGCACGCTCGACCGGGGTGAGCTGCGATCGCAGCTGGGTTACGTCGAGCAGGATGCGCCGGTGCTGGCCGGCACGCTGCGCCAGAACCTGACGCTCGCCGCCCCCGACGCGAGCGACGAGGCCTGCGTCGCCGTGCTGCGCGAGGTCAATCTCGGCGCGGTGCTGGAGCGCAACGAGCTCGGCCTGGACGCGCCGGTCGGCGAAGACGGCGTCATGCTGAGCGGGGGCGAGCGCCAGCGGCTCGCGATCGCGCGCGCCCTGCTCGCGGCGCCGCCGGTGCTGCTGCTGGATGAGGCCACCGCATCCCTCGACGGCGTCAACGAGCAGCTGCTGCGCGAGGCGATCGACCGCGTCGCCGCCGACCGCACCCTGCTCGTGATCGCGCACCGCCTGTCGACCGTGGTCGACAGCGACCGCATCATCGTGCTCGACGGCGGACGCGTCGCGGGCGTCGGCACGCACGACGAGCTGCTCGAGTCGACGCCGCTCTACCGCGAGCTCGCGCGACACCAGCTGCTGGCCTGAGGGGGTCGCGACTAGACCAGCACCGCGCCCGACTCGGCCAGCTCAGCCAGGGCGGCGTTCGACGACTCGGCCGCCACCCCGGCGACGAGCGAGGTCAGGATGCGCACCCGCAGTCCGGCGCGCAGGGCGTCGAGCGCACTCGCCCGCACGCAGTAGTCCGTGGCGATGCCCACCACGTCCAGCTGGTCGACGTCGCGCGCGGCGAGCGCCTCGGCGAGTCCGACGACGGTGCCGTCGCCATCACCCGCGCCGCTGCCGCCGTCGATCGTGCCCTCGAACGCCGAGTAGGCGGGAACGCCCTGCCCCTTCTTCACGTGCAGGTCGATCAGCGAGGCGTCGAGCGCCGGGTGGTACTCGGCTCCGGTCGTGCCGCCGACGCAGTGCACCGGCCAGGTCTGCACGTAGTCGGGCTCCGCGCCGGTGGCGAAATGGCCGCCGTTGTCGTCGTCGCCGTGGTGCCAGTCGCGCGACGCCGCGACGACCGTGTAGCGGTCGGGGTCGTCCTGCAGCAGGCGCGTCACGCCCTCGGCGACGGCCGCGCCGCCGCGCACCCCGAGCGCACCGCCCTCGGTGAAGTCGTTCTGCACATCCACGATCAGCAGTGCTCGGGTCATCGGGACCTCCTCGTTCGCGGACGCGCCGCAGATCAGATGCTGGACAGGTTCGCGCCGCAGTCGTGCAAAGCCACGGCGAGCGCGTCGAGAGCGGGATCGGCGTCGGTGGTGACCCCGTCGCCGAGCGCCAGGAATGCGAAGGCGAGCTGCGTGCCGTCGGCCGCCTGCACCGTGCCGACGAGCGTGCGCACGCCGGCGCCGCCGCCGGAGTGGGCCTGCACCGCGCCGGCCGCCGCGCTCGTGCCGGCGTAGCGCGTCGCGAGCGAGCCGCTCTGGCCGCTGCGGCCGAGCTGCTCGCGGATCAGCGCGAGCTGATCGTCGCCCTTCTCGATCTGCACGGCGAGCCGGGCGAGGTAGACGGCCGAGGCCGCGTCCGCCGCGCTCAGCCCCGAGCCGTCGGTCACGGTCAGGCCCGCGGTCGCGACGCCGTACTTCGCCAGGGCGGTGGCGTAGGTCGCGGTGAGGGATGCGGCCGACCCGCCGTCGCCCTGCCGCTTCGAGACCAGACGCCCCATCATCTCGGCGAGCGTCGCATCGTCGAGCTGCAGCATCTGCGGCACGAGCTGCGACACCGGCTGCGACTGCACCTTGGCGATCTCGGTCGACCCGGTCGGGGCGGTCGCCGAGGCGGTCTGCACGTCGTCGGCCACCGCATCCTCGTCGGCGCTCTTCAGAGCGGCGACGAACTTCGCCCCGGCCGCGGCGACCGGGTCGTCGCTGCGGGGGCTGGTGGCCGCGGTCGGATCGGCGCGATCGGCGTCGACCTGCAGCGCCGTGACCTCCGAGACGGTCCCGCCGGTCTGCAGCGCGCGGTCCCAGCCGGTGTTCCAGCTGTCGGACTCGCTCCAGTAGCTCGCGTCGAGCAGCACCTTCTCGATCTTCTCGCCGGGGTGCCGGCTGGTCCACGACGAGACCGCCTGCTGCGCGAGACCCGAGAGCTTCGGCGCGCCCGGATACACCGACTCCTGTCCGCTCGGCAGGGCGCTGAGTGTCGCATCCCCGTGGCCGACGATCGCGATCGTGCCGTCGCCGGCGTCGACGACGGTGGTCGGGATGCGGTAGTCGGGTCCCAGCACGCTGAGCGCGGCCGCGGCGGTGAGCACCTTCATCGACGAGCCGATGCGGGCCGGCGTGGCGCCGCCGCGGTCGAAGAGCGTGTCACCCGTGGTCGCGTCGATCACGGTGCCCTCGAGCGCGCCGAGGCGGCCGTCGGCGGCGAGCGTCGAGATCGAGCAGCTGCGGAAGCGCAGCGGCGCGGCGATCGTGCCCGGCTTCGGTCGCGCGCTCGGCGTCGCGCTCGCGGTGTCATTCGCCTTCTCCGCCTCGGCCGCGGCCGCGCGGCCCTCGGCGAGCGCGTGCCCGCCCATCACGGCTCCGGTGCCGAGCACCGCGAAGAGCGCGGCGAACGCGATGCCGAGCACGAGGGTGCGGCGGGTGCGCAGGGCGGTCAGGATGCCGCCGGTCGCCCGGCCCGCGGCGGCGTCGCGCGGGACGCGGGAGCCGCCGCGTTCACGGTCGAGCAGTGCCGATGGGGCGTCGGGATCGACAGGGAGATCGGGCCGATCGGCCGACGACGGCCCACCGCTGCCCTCACCCGGGTCGCGGTCGCGCGACGGCTTCTCGTCCGACACGCCGTCATCCTAGGTTCCGCGCCTGGAGCGGTCCTGCGGATGCGCGGCGCACTCCCGGCGATGCCGCCGACGCACTCCCCGACGCGGTCGCGCCCCGGCGGGCGTGCGACGGTCAGTGCGCCGCGTCGTAGGCGTCGAGGATCTCGCCCTTGATGCGACCGCGGTCGCCGACGCTGTAGCCGTTCGCATTCGCCCATTCGCGGATGGCGGCGAGGTCTTCGGGGGTGCGTCCGCTGCCGCTCGGGCTCGACGAGCGCGAGCTGGAGCCGGCCGCGCGAGCGCCCGAGCGACGCACGCCCGCGGGGGCGCCGACGCGGGTGCCGGCCTCGATGAAGGGCTTCAGCGCCTCCTCGAGCTTCGCCGCGTTGTCGTCGGAGAGGTCGATCGAGTACTGCACTCCGTTGAGCGAGAACGTCGTCGAGCGGGTGCCCTCGGGCAGCTCGGTGCCATCGAAGTCGTCGGTATAGAGGATCACGGTTCGTCGCGCCATATTCGAATAGTAGGGGGTGAATAGATTTCCGCTCGATGCATTACCGGATATCTGCACTAATGCACCCGATATCCGGCGCCGCGCTTTTCGATCGAGCCCAGCGCGCATCCGCTAATCGATCGGTCGATAACTGTCGTCTCGGAGTTCGAAATGGCGACGGTTATCGACCGATCGATTCTCATCGGGGCGACGACGGCAGCGGCTCACCGACAGATAGAGACGGGATGCGCGACTCAGGCGTCGAGGCGGGTGAGCGCGTCCTCGGCCGCGACCCAGGCGAGCATCGCGCATTTGACGCGGGCGGTGTAACGCGAGACGCCGCCGAGCGCGGCGGCATCCTCGAACAGGTCCTCGTCGATCTCGATCGCGCCGCGCGAGCGCAGCGCCTCGCGGAACTGGCCGATGCGCTCCTGCAGCACGGCCGGCGTCCAGTCCTCGGCGAGCCCGGACAGCAGCGACGCCGAGGCCTGCGAGATCGCGCATCCCGAGCCATTCCAGGCGACGCGCTCGAAGGTGCCGTCGTCGCCGACGTGCAGCTCGAGGGTGATCTCGTCGCCGCAGGTCGGGTTGACCTGGTGGGAGCTCGCGGCGGTGTCGCCGACCAGCCCGCGGCCGTGCGGGCGCTTCGAGTGATCGAGGATCACCTGCTGGTAGAGCGACTGCAGCTCCGATGAGCTCACGCGGCACCGCCGAAGAACGCGACCGTGCGGGCGACCGCGTCGAGCATGCGGTCGACGTCGTCGTCGGTCGTGTAGAGGTAGCCCGAGGCGCGCGTCGACGACGTGATGCCGAGGCGGCGGTGCAGCGGCTGCGCGCAGTGGTGGCCGACGCGCACGGCGATGCCGAGGTCGTCGAGGAACTGCCCGACGTCGTGCGAGTGCACGCCGTGGACGTCGAACGACGCCAGGCCCACGCGCGGGATGCCGGGCTTCGGCCCCAGCAGACGCACACCCGGGATCTCGGCGAGCCCGGCGGCCATCCGCTCACCGAGGGCGGCCTCGTGGGCCGCGATGCGATCCATGCCGATCTCGCCGAGGTAGTCGACCGCCGCGGCGAGCGCGATCGACTGCGAGACCTTCTGAGTGCCCGCCTCGAAGCGCTGCGGCGCGGGCAGGTACTCGCTGCGTTCGAGCGTCACCGTCGTGATCATCGAGCCGCCGGTGAGGAACGGGGGCAGCGCATCCAGCAGCCCCTGCTTGCCGTAGAGAACGCCGACGCCGGTGGGTCCGAGCATCTTGTGGCCCGAGAACGCGGCGAAGTCGACGTCGAGCGCGCGCAGGTCGACGGGGCCGTGCGGAACCGACTGACAGGCGTCGAGCACGACGAGCGCGCCGACCTGACGAGCGCGGGCGACGAGCCGCTCGACCGGGGCGATGGCGCCGGTCACGTTGCCGACGTGCGCGAAGGCGAGCACCCGGGTGCGCTCGGTGACGATCTCGTCGAGGCGATCGAGGTCGAGCACGCCGTCGTCGTCGACCGGGATGAACCGCAGCGTCGCGCCGGTGCGCGCGCACAGCTCCTGCCAGGGCACCAGGTTCGCGTGGTGTTCGGCCTCCGTCACGACGATCTCGTCGCCGTCGCCGATGCGGAGGCGCTCGGCCGCCGCACCGCCGCGGCCGAGGCTCGCGTTCGAGATGCCGTAGGCGACGAGATTGAGGGCCTCGGTCGCATTCGAGGTCCAGACGATCTCGTCCTCGCCGGCGCCGACGAAGGCGGCGACGGTCGCGCGCGCCTGCTCGAACAGCTCGGTCGCCTCGGCGGCCATGAGGTGCGCGCCGCGGTGCACGGCGGCGTTCGCGGTCTCGAGGTAGCGACGTTCCGCATCCAGCACCGCGACGGGGCGCTGGGCGGTCGCGCCCGAGTCGAGGTAGGCGAGCGGATGCCCGTTCACCTGGCGCTGCAATGCCGGGAAGTCGGCGCGCAGCCGGAAGAGCTCGGCGGTGCTGAGCGGGCGGGCGTCGAGGGAGGCGCCGTCGGGGGCGGTGAGGGCGGGGGCCGACGGGCTCGCGGCGGGGGCGTCAGCGTCACCAGCGTCAGCGGCGGCGGTCGAGTCGGACGTGGAGACGGGAGTGGATGCGGGAGTCAGCGTCATGAGAGGGGCGCGACCGGCGGCGGGATCGCCGCGCGCGGTGCGCCCCTCCAGGGTACCGGCGGGCGGGTGGGCGCCGCCGGGGCGGGCGCCGCTCACCCCACCCGCACACTCCAATCCGTCTCAAGGAGTTGCTGTGACTCGTGTGCCGGATGAGCAACACGAGCCACACGCGCAACAGGGACTCCGTGAGATGGTTCGGGCCGGACCCCGCTGCGATGACGGCGGGAGGCCGCGTCGGTCACGGGTCTCGGATGGGTCGGGGGGTCGAGCCCCGGGACAGCCCGGCGCCGTCGCCCATCCGAAACGAGGGACACCCCACCGGCGCATACGAAACCGCGGACGCCCGATTCGCCCATCCGAAACCGCGGACTTCCGATTCGCATCCGGAACCGCGGAGACCCTGACCCGACGCATCCGATATGGGCGCGCCCGACCCGGCGGCGTCAGCCCTGGCGGCCCTTCATGCGCGGGTTCTTCTTGTTGATCACGAACATCTTGCCGCGGCGCTTCACCACCTGGGCTCCGGGCTGGCGGGCGAGAGAGCGGATCGAGGCGCGCACCTTCATGGCGCATCCTTTCGTCAGGGGATGCGGAGCACCAGCACGGCCGAGGTAGCCGGCCCCGCGATCGGCACCGGGTCGCGCATCCATTTATTGAGAACTGTTGTCGATAACGTAGCATCGTCGACATGCATTCCCCCGCGCCCCGCTTCCGCATCGTGCTCGGACCCGACGCCGCGCTGCGCCGCACGACAGCCGACCGGCTCGCCGACCTGCACGAGCTGCGCGCCGTGCACCTCGACGACCGCTCCGACAGCTGCGCCGACGCCTGCCGCGCCGTCGTCGCCGCGATCGACAGCGGCCGCGGGCGCGTGCTCAGCGCGCCCGCCGACACCCGCCCGCAGCACCTGCTCGAGCTGCTCGGCGGCGCGGCCGAGCACGTGCGCCTGCTCGTCTGCGTCGACCCCGCGACGCTGCTCGTCGAGCTGGCCGACGAGCGCTTCGTCGACGATGGCGAGCACCAGGGTTCGCTCGTCGCGCGCTCGTCGGTGCTGGTCGAGCAGATCGAGCACGCGGATGCGCTGATCGTCGACCACCGCCGGGTGCGCGACGCGGAGGCGCTGAGCCGGGTGCTGTCGCTGCTCAGCCACCTCGCTCCCGACGCGCGGCTCGTGCTGCCGCGGGGAGCGCGCTGGCGCGACCGGGCGCGCAGCGCGGGCGAGCCGGAGCGCCACGGCGGTGCGGGCGCGCCGGCCGACAGCGCCACGGCCACGGGAGCCGCAGCCTCCGCCTCCGGCGCCCCCGCGGACCGACGCCCCCGCGCATCCACCGAGCGCGTGCTCCCCGAGCCCGGCTGGGTCAAGGTGCTCAACGACGACCACGCGCCGGCCTTCGCCGACCCGCGCGTCAGCACCTTCCGCTACACGAACCCGCTGCCGCTGCATCCCCGGCGGGTGCTCGCGCTGCTGCAGGGAGGCTGGGGCGACGGCGAGTTCGGGGCGATCATCCGATCGGCCGGCTTCGTGCGCTTCGCGACGCGGCCGGGCATCACGGGCTTCTGGGATCAGGCGGGCGGCTCGATCGGCATCGAACCGGCGGCGCGCGACACAGCCGACGGACCGCTCAGCGCTGGACAGGATCTCGCGATCACCGGCTTCGCCCTGGATGCGCCCGCCCTGACCGCCGCCCTCGACGACTGCACGCTGCGCTCTCAGGAGCTGCTCGCCGGCCCCGAGCTCTGGGCGAAGCTCGTGGACCCGCTGCCGGAGTGGGCGCCGCGGCACTGACGGCCGGGCGGGCCCTCTAGTCGCAGGGGTCGGCGGTCACCCCATCAGCGCCCAACCACCGACGGGACGGCAGCCCGCCTGCTGGAACTGTCACATACGCAGGGTTGAGCGCGTGATCTGTGCTGAGCATCACCGTGAGCTGGGCTCCGGGCTCTATCTGATCGAGACTCTCCGCCTCGATCGCGAGCCCTGTCGGCAGGCGTGCGAGGTCGAGGATCTGCCCGACATCAACGTGAACATCACCCGTCGCCGAATAGATCGCCACGTTGCCCTCCGACTCGTCGAAGACTTCGATGCGAATCTCCTCGACTTGGCTCGATCCACAGGACAGGATCTGAACGGAATCATCGGCGCCGCGGATGTAGCTATCGGCCGGGGCAACACTTTCGCATCCGCTCAGGCAACCACCCGCGACGACGGCGATGAGCGCTAGAGCGAGTCGGCGCATATCCACCTCCCGTTTTTCGCGACTTCCACATGATCCGATCCGTCTGCACATCAAACAAGCCCCGAAAACGGGCCTCACCGCGTCGACGCCGCCCGCACCACGGAATCCGTCGCGCGAACACGCCGGAACCCCTGGATCCCGCCGTCGCGCCCCGACTATCCTGCGGGGAACGATCGCGACCGAGGGCGCCGAGCCCCGAGGCACGACGGAAGGACCCCCGTGCACCGCACCGTCTTCGAACGTCAGGCTCCTCCCGCGAGCGCGATCGACCACGCGCTCGCCGGCTCCCGCCACGAGGTCTTCTGGCTCGACGACGTCGAGCGGCCCGCGCATCCCCGCCTCGACGGCGAGATCGAGGCCGACCTGGTCGTCGTCGGCGGCGGCTACACCGGGCTGTGGACCGCGCTGCTCGCGAAGGAGCGCAACCTCGGCCTGCGCGTCGTCGTGCTCGAGGCGCAGCGCGTCGGCTGGGCCGCATCCGGCCGCAACGGCGGCTTCGTCGAGGCGAGCCTGACCCACGGCGACGAGAACGGGCGGCGGCGCTGGCCCGAGGAGATGCCGCTGCTCGACGCGCTCGGCGCCCGCAACCTCGACGAGATCGAGGCGACGATCACCCGCTACGGCATGCAGGTGGATGCGCAGCGCACCGGCACCCTGTCGGTCGCCGTCGAGCCGCACCAGGTGGAGTGGCTGCGCGACGAGCCGGTCGACGACGACCACGTGTTCCTCGACCAGGACGCCGTGCGCGCCCAGGTCGGCTCGCCCACGTACCTCGCGGGCAGCTGGGACAGGCGGGGCACGCTGCTCGCGCATCCCGCCAAGCTCGCCCTCGAGCTGGCCCGGGTCGCGGTCGAGCTCGGCGTCGAGATCTACGAGCACTCCCCCGCGACGGCCGTCGACGACGACCCGAGCGGCCCGGCCGACGCGGGCGTGCGGGTGCGCACGAAGCACGGCGCCGTGCGGGCCGAGCAGGCGGTGCTGGCGACGAACGTGTTCCCGTCGCTGCTCAAGCGCAACCGGCTGATGACGGTTCCGGTCTACGACTACGTGATCGCGACCGAGCCGCTGACCGCCGAGCAGCTCGCGGCGATCGGCTGGACGAACCGGCAGGGTCTCGCCGACCTGGCGAATCAGTTCCACTACTACCGGATGACGGCCGACGACCGGATCGTGTTCGGCGGCTACGACGCGGTCTACCACTACGGCGGGCGGGTGCGGGCGGCCTACGAGGACCGCGCATCCAGCTACCGGATGCTGACCTCGCACCTGCTGACGACGTTCCCGCAGCTCGAGGGCATCCGCGTGACGCACCGCTGGGCGGGCGCGATCGACACGAGCACGCGCTTCTGCGCCTTCTACGGCACGGCCCGCAGCGGACGCGTCGCCTACGCCGCCGGCTTCACCGGGCTCGGCGTCGCCGCGACCCGCTTCGCCGCGCAGGTCATGCTCGACCAGCTCGACGGTGCCGACACCGAGCGCACTCGGCTGCGGATGGTGCGCGAGCGCCCCGTGCCGTTCCCGCCCGAGCCCGCCGCGTCGATGGGCATCAATGCGACCCGCTGGTCACTCGACCGCGCCGACCACAGCGAGGGCCGCCGCAATCTGCTGCTGCGGGGGCTCGACGCGCTCGGGCTGGGGTTCGACTCGTGAGCGGGGCGGGGGCCGGGGCGTCGGGCGACGCGACCGCCGGCGCGGACTCGGCGGGTTCCGCCGACGCACGGCACGTGGATGCGCTCCGCACGCCCCTCGAGCACACGCCGCTGCCCGCGGCCGAGGTCGACGCCGGCGCACCCACGACGGCGCTCGCCGAGCTCGGGTCGTTCGCCGGGCTCGACTACGGCATCTGGGAGATGACGACCGGAACCGCCCGCGACGTCGAGGCCGACGAGCTGTTCGTGGTGCTCGCGGGGCGCGGCACGGTCGAGTTCCTGGATGCGGCGGACGTCGCGGCGTCGGCGGACGTTGGAGCCGTCCCGCGCATCCTGTCGCTCGAACCGGGCTCGCTCGTGCGTCTGCACGCCGGCGAGCGCACCCGCTGGACGATCACCGAGCCGCTGCGGAAAGTGTGGCTCGCGCCTGGCGAGTGATCCCGGCGACTGACCTGGCCGGGGCGACCCCGCCGACCGATCCGACCGATCCCGCCGGGCGACCCGGGGCGATCCCCGCTGACCGACCCGCCGACCGACTCGCTCAGAGCCCGCCGGCGACCCTCAGCACGGCGCCCGTCGCATAGGACGCGTCGTCCGAGAGCAGCCAGGCGACGGCGCCCGCGATCTCGTCCGGCTCGCCGGCGCGGCCCATCGGCACGGTCGGGGCGACCTTGGCCGGGCGCTCCGGGTCCTGGTGGAACTCGGTCCAGATCGTGCCCGGTGCGACCGCGTTGACCCGGATGCCCCGGGTCGCGACCTCCTTCGACAGGCCGACCGTGAACGCCTCGACACCCGCCTTCGCCGCGGCGTAGTGCACGTAGCTGCCCGGGCTGCCGAGGGTCGCGGCGGCCGATGAGATCGTCACGACCGCGCCCCCGGCATCCATGCGCGCGAGAGCCGCCCGCACCGTCGCGATCACGCCGAACAGGTTCACGTCGAGGTCGGCGCGGATCGCCGCGGGGTCGTTGTCGGCGAGCGTGCCGACGGCCGTCGCGGCGCCGGCGTTCGCGACGACCCCGGTGATCGGGCCGAGCCGCTCGCCCGCGGCGACGAAGGCGTCGAGGGATGCCGGATCGGTCACGTCGACGCGCACCGCGAGCGCGCGCCCGCCGCCGTCGGAGATCTCGGCGACGATCGACTCGGCGGCCGTCGCATCGGAGCGGAATCCGACGACGACCGCATGGCCCTCGCGAGCCAGGCGGCGGCAGATCGCGGCTCCGATCCCCCGGCCTCCCCCGGTGACGAGGGTGACGCGCGGGGCGGACGACGGTGAGGTCATGGAGCCGCCTGTGGGAATCGAACCCACGACCTTCTCATTACGAGTGAGACGCTCTGCCGACTGAGCTAAGGCGGCGTGCACCGCGAGTGGTGGCACAGCAGACGAGCATAGCCGATGTGAGCGGATGCTCCGCACCGCGTGCGGGGCACGGCGCTCTCGGCCGTCGGGCGCGGTCAGCCGTCGAGGCGGATCGTCTCGCGCAGGGCGTCGAAGCTGCGGCGGATCATCGTCGCGAGGTCGTCGTCGCCCGCATGGTCGGCCCAGGCGATCCAGGCGTGGCGCAGGGCGCCCGACGCGGCGAACACGACCAGGCGGGCGCGCAGGAACGCCGCGTCGGCATCCTCGAACAGCTCGGGATGCTGGGCCGCGAGCCGGCGGGCCACGACCTCGGCGAGCGCCAGCTCGAACTCGCGCATGCTGCTCATGCGCAGCGCGGCGAGGTGCGGCGCCGACTTGGCGATCTCGCGGCGCAGGAGCACGATCTCGCGGTCGGGAAGGCTGGCGTCGATCGAGTGCACGACCAGGTCGGCGAGGTCGTCGAGCAGCGGACCCCGCGCCGCGACGAAGGCCTCGCAGTGCACCCGGTCGGGCAGCACGGGGATCTCGCCCGAGATCGCCTCCTCCTTCGACGCGAAGTAGTTGAAGAAGGTGCGCGGAGACACGTCGGCGAGACGGCTGATCTCATCGACCGTCGCGCCGTCGAAGCCGCGCTCGCGCACGAGCTGCGCGGTCGCGACCAGGATCGCGCGCCGGGTCGCGCGGCGCTTGCGCTCGCGCAGACCGACCGGCTCGGCGTCGTCGAAGTCGGGCATCAGCAGTCCGGGTCCTTCGAGGGCACCGTGTCGTCGAGGAAGAAGTCGTCGACGGCGTCGTCGACGCAGGAGTTCGACTTGTTGTAGGCCGTGTGCCCCTCGCCGTGATACGTGATCAGGTGGCCGTTCTGCAGCTGCTTCGCCATGGCCTGCGCCCACACATAGGGCGTCGCCGGGTCGTTGGTCGTGCCGACCACCAGGATGGGCGCGGAGCCCTCGGCGGCGATCGCGACGCGGTCGCGGGTTCCGGGGAAGGGCCAGCCCGCGCATCCGACGCCGCCATAGGCCATCTGCGGACCGAACAGCGGGGCCTCGGTGGCCAGCTGCTGCGCCTGCGAGCGCATCGTCGCCGGGTCGTCGTCGTTCTTGTAGTCGAGGCAGTTGATCGCGATGAAGGCCTCGGTCGAGTTGTTCGCGTAGGTGCCGTTCTGGTCGCGCTCGTAGTAGGCGTCGGCGAGGGTGAAGGCGACCTTCGCGCTGCCGGCGAAGACGTCGTCGAAGAGCTGATCGAGGTAGGGCCAGCTCTGCTTGCTGTAGAGCGGGTAGATGATCGCGGTGAACAGGGCGCTCGTGCCGAGCTCGCGCCCGTCGGAATTGCGGATCGGCGAGCGCTGCACCGAGGCGAAGAGGTTCTCGACCTCGGTCACCGCCGCGTCGGTCGAGCCCGAGAACGGGCACGCCTGCCGGGTCAGGCAGTCGTCGAGGTAGGCGCGGAAGGCGCTCTCGAAGCCCTTCGCCTGCGTCAGCGTCACGTCGAAGTCGCTCGTGGCCGGGTCGAGCGCTCCGTCGAGCACGAGGTGTCCCGTCTTCTTCGGGAACAGGTCGGCGTAGGTCGCGCCGAGGAACGTGCCGTAGGAATAGCCCAGGTAGTTGAGCTTCTTGTCGCCGAGAGCCGAGCGCAGCATGTCGAGATCGCGCGCCGCGCTGACCGTGTCGACGTGGCCGAGCAGATCGCCCGTTCCGCTGAGGCAGTCCTTGCCGAACTGCTGGTTGCTCTGCTCGGCGGCCGCGATCCAGCCGTCGCTGCCAGGCTCGCCCGGGGTGATGCCGTAGACGTAGTCGTCGAAGGCCTTCGGGTCGGTGTAGCAGCTGACCGCCGACGAGTGGCCGACCCCGCGGGGATCGAAGCCGACCACGTCGTAGTCGCGCTGCAGTCCCTCGCTCGTCGCGTAGTCGACGCTGTCGCGCACGAAGTCGTAGCCCGAGCCGCCAGGCCCACCCGGGTTGATGAGCAGCGAGCCCTTCGCGTCGCCGCCCGTCGCGGGCTGGCGGATCAGCGCCAGGTCGATGCGCTCGCCGCCCGGATCGCTCCAGTCGAGGGGCGCCTTCGCGGTGGTGCACTGCATGCCGTCGCCGCAGCCCTTCCACGTCAGGGTCTGCTGGTAGTAGGGCTCGAGCTGCGCATCCACCTTCTCGTCGGAGGGCGTCGAGGTGCGGCTGCCCTGCGGCGGCAGGAACCACTGCACGCAGCCGCTGAGCCCGACGCCGATCGCGGCGGCGAGGGCGACGGCGGCCAGCACGCGGCGGCGGGGTGCGCGCTCCGGGCGGGCGGCGCGAGTCGGGCGAGCGGGGCGCTCGGTGCGGGAAGGGCGCGCGGCGCGGGTCGCGGATGCTCGGGTCATGCTGCGGCTCCGGAGCTCGAGCGGTGGCGCACCGCGGTGATCAGGGCGGCCTCGAGGGCGAGGGCGGGGGCGACGTTGCCGTCGATGCGCTCGCGCGCCTCGGCGAGGCCGTCGAGGGTGGCGAGGGTCTGCGGCGCGGCGCAGGCGGCGGCCGCCTGCTCGAGCTGGTCGAGGATGGCCAGATTAACGAGCTGCGCGCGGTCGAGATCGAGGCCGAGCTGCAGCAGCAGCACGTCGCGGTAGAGCGAGAGCAGGTCGAGCAGGATGCGGTCGATCCCGTCGCGCAGGCTGCGGGTCGCGCGCCGCTTCTGATCCTCTTCGAGGGTCTTGAGCTGACTGCGCAAAGCCGGAGGCACGGTGCCGCCGGGCTCGACGCCCAGCGAGCGCAGCACCTCGTCGCGCTCACGCGCATCCCGTTCGGCGCCGATCGCGGCGGCGTCGGCGCCGGCCACCTCGAGCAGCTCGGCCGCGGCGCGCACGGCGCCCGGGACGCTGCGGATGCCGAGGGCCAGCTCGAGCGTGCGTGAACGTCGGCGGCGGGCCTCGTCGTCGGTCGCGAGGCGGTGCGCCATGCCGATGTGCGACTGCGCCTCGCGCGCGGCGCGGGCCGCGACATCGGGGGCGACGCCGTCGCGGCGCTGGATCAGCTCGGCGACGTCGGAGACGCTGGGCACGCCCAGGCGCACGCTGCGCACGCGCGAGCGGATGGTCGGCAGCAGGTCGGCCTCGCTCGGCGCGCAGAGGATCCAGATCGTGCGCTCCGGCGGCTCCTCGAGGGCCTTCAGCAGCACGTTGCTCGTGCGCTCGACCATGCGATCCGCGTCTTCGATCACGACGACGCGGTAGCGGCCGACCGAGGGCGAGTACTGGCTCTTCGCGACGAGGTCGCGCACCTCCTTGATCGTGATCTGAACGCGATCGGTGCTGAGCACGGCGAGGTCGGGATGCGTGCGCGCCTCCACCTGGGCGTCGGTCGCCTCCTCGTCGCCGGGCCGCGCGAGCAGGGCGCTGGCGAAGGCGTAGGCGAGGGTCGAGCGGCCCGACCCGGGCGGGCCGGTGATGAGCCAGGAGTGCGCGAGGCCCTGCCCGGTCTCGGCGGCGCGGCGCACGCCGGCGACGGCATCGGTCTGGCCGATGAGGTCGTTCCAGGCCATGGGATCCTTCCGCGCCGCGCGCCGCATCCGGGCGGGAACCCGGGTCGCGCTCAGCCTAACCGGAGCGGGTGACGCGGCCCGGCGAGCATCCGCCGGGAGCGGGCCTCGGACGCGCGGTGCTCAGCCGCGCGCGCCGATCAGCGCCGCGACCCGGGCCCGGATGTCGGCGGCGATGTCGTCGATCGGGCGGCGCGCATCCAGCACCAGGAAGCGCTCGGGCTCGGCGGCGGCGAGCTCGAGGTAGGCGGCGCGCACCCGGCCGTGGAAGTCGCTCTTCTCCGCCTCGAGCCGGTCGTAGCGGTCGCGCGCGGCGTCGAGCCGGCCGCGGCCCTCGCCCTCGTGCAGGTCGAGCAGCACCGTCAGGTCGGGCAGCAGGCCCTCGGATGCCCACAGCGACAGGTCGCGGATCTCGCCGCCGTCGAGCACCCGCCCCGCGCCCTGGTACGCGACGGAGGAGTCGAGGTAGCGATCCTGCAGCACGACCTCGCCGCGCTCGAGCGCCGGGCGCACGACGGTCGCGATGTGGTGCGCACGATCGGCCGCGTAGATGAGCGCCTCCGCGCGCGGCGCGATGTAGCCGCGGCGATGCAGCACGATCTCGCGCAGCTCCAGCCCGAGCTCGCTGCCGCCGGGTTCGCGGGTACGCACCAGCGTGGCGCCCTGCTCGGCCAGCCACTCGGCGAGGATGCCCTGCTGCGTGGTCTTGCCCGAGCCGTCGCCGCCCTCGAAGGTGATGAAGAGGCCGGTGCTCACGTCGCCGGGCACTACTTCTTCTTGGCGGCGGTGGTGCGCTTCGCGGGCGCGCGCTTGGCCGGGGCCTTCTTCTTGGCCGGCCCCTTGGCGCGCTTGTCGGCGATCAGCTGCACGGCGCGCTCGAAGTCGACGTCGTCGACCTCCTCGCCGCGCGGGATGGTCGCGTTGGTCTCGCCGTCGGTCACGTAGGGGCCGAAGCGGCCGTCCTTGATCTTGATCGGCTTGCCGCTCACGGGGTCGGCGTCGAACTCCTTGAGGGCGCTCGAGGCACGGCGGTTGCCGTACTTCGGCTGCGCGAGCAGCTCGAGCGCGCTGGTCAGGTCGATCGCGAAGATCTGGTCCTCGCTCTCGAGCGACCGGGTCTCGGTGCCCTTCTTGAGGTACGCGCCGTAGCGGCCGTTCTGGGCGGTGATCTCGGCGTCGTCGGCCGGGTCCTTGCCGACCACGCGGGGCAGCGTCAGCAGCTTGAGCGCGGTCTCGAAGTCGATCGTGGCCGGGTCCATGCTCTTGAACAGGGATGCGGTGCGCGGCTTGGGCGCGGCATCCTTCTTGGCACCGCGCTTCGGCTTGGGCTTCTCGGCCTCGGTGACCTCGCCGGTCGCCGAATCCACCTCGGGCTCCGGCTCGGGATCGAGCTCGGTCACGTAGGGGCCGAAGCGGCCGTCCTTCACGACGATCTGCTTGCCGTTGGCCGGGTCGGTGCCGAGCACGCGGTCGCCGACCACGGGGGCGTCGACGAGCTCGCGGGCCTTCGCCGGGGTCAGCTCGTCGGGGGCCAGCTCTTCGGGGATGTTGACCCGGCGCGGCGTCTCGCTGCCGGCCTCGGGCACCTCGAGGTAGGGGCCGTACTTGCCGATGCGCAGGGTGATGTCGTCGGTGATGCGCACCGAGTTGATGTCGCGCGCGTCGATCTCGCCGAGGTTGTCGACGACGCCGCGCAGCCCCTGGTGAGCGTCGTTGCCGAAGTAGAAGCCGTTGAGCCAGTCGGTGCGATCCTGCTCACCGCCGGCGATGCGGTCGAGGTCACCCTCCATCGCGGCGGTGAAGTCGTACTGCACCAGCTCGCTGAAGTGGTCTTCGAGCAGGCGCACCACGCTGAACGCGATCCAATTCGGCACCAGCGCGGTGCCGCGCGGGGTGACGTAGCCGCGGTCGACGATCGTCGAGATGATCGCCGCATAGGTCGAGGGGCGCCCGATGCCGAGCTCCTCGAGCGTCTTGACCAGGCTCGCCTCGGTGTAGCGCGGCGGCGGGCTGGTCTCGTGGCCCTTGGCCTCGACCTCCTGCGCGTGCAGCGCCTGACCCTCGCTCAGCTCGGGCAAGCGCGACTCGTTCGGCTCGGCCGGGGCGTCGCGGTCGTCGTCGCGCGACTCCTCGTAGGCGGCGAGGAAGCCGCGGAAGGTGATCACGGTGCCCGAGGCGGTCAGCTCGGCGGTGCCGTTCTCGGGCGTCACCGCCTCGATCGTGACGGTCGCCGTGGATCCGCGGGCGTCGGCCATCTGCGAGGCGACGGTGCGCTTCCAGATCAGGTCGTAGAGCTTGAGCTCGTTGCCGCGCAGGGTTCCGGTGAGCGAGTCGGGGGTGCGGAAGGTGTCGCCCGAGGGGCGGATCGCCTCGTGCGCCTCCTGCGCGTTCTTCGACTTGCCGCTGTAGACGCGCGGCTTCTCGGGGATCGTGTCGGCACCGTAGAGCTTGGTCGCCTGCGCGCGAGCCGCGTCGATCGCCTGCTTCGAGAGCCCGGGCGAGTCGGTGCGCATATAGGTGATGAAGCCGTTCTCATAGAGCGACTGCGCCGTGCTCATGGTCTGGCGGGCGGTGAAGCGCAGCTTGCGCGCGGCCTCCTGCTGCAGCGTGGAGGTCGTGAACGGCGCGGCGGGGCGCCGCGTGTAGGGCTTGGTCTCGAGCTTGGCGACGGTGAGCTTCGCGCGGTCGTCGCGGATGCCGGCGGCGAGCGCCGAGGCGGCGGCCTCGTCGAGCGCGACGGCCTCGCCCTTCAGCGCACCGGCGTCGGTGAAGTCGCGCCCGGTGGCGATGCGCTTGCCGTCGAGGCGGGCGAGTCGAGCGGCGAAGTGGGGCGCCTTCTCCTCGGCCGAGGTGGCGAGCTCGACGTCGAGATCCCAGTAGCTCGCGGTCACGAAGGCGAGCCGCTCGCGCTCGCGGTCGACGACGAGGCGCGTCGCGGCCGACTGCACGCGGCCGGCCGACAGGCCGGGGCCGATCTTGCGCCAGAGCACCGGCGAGACCTCGTAGCCGTAGAGGCGATCGAGGATGCGGCGGGTCTCCTGCGCGTCGACGAGCGCGGTGTCGAGCTCGCGGGTGTTCTCCTGGGCGGCCTGGATCGCATCCTTGGTGATCTCGTGGAACACCATGCGCTTCACGGGCACCTTGGGCTTCAGCACCTCGAGCAGGTGCCACGCGATGGCCTCGCCCTCGCGGTCCTCATCCGTTGCGAGGTAGAGCTCGTCGGCTTCCTTCAGCGCCTTCTTGAGGTCGGTGACGGTGCGCTTCTTCTCGTCGCTGACGACGTAGTAGGGCGCGAAGCCGTTCTCGACGTCGATCGAGAACTTGCCGAGCGGGCCCTTCTTGAGCTCGGGCGGCAGGTTCTTGGGCTCGATGAGGTCGCGGATGTGGCCGACCGACGCCTGCACCTCGTAGCCGTCTCCGAGGTACTGGGCGATCGTCTTGGCCTTCGCCGGCGACTCGACGATGACCAGTTTCTTCGTGGCGGGCACGGGGCTCCTTAGTGCTGCGGATGCGCACGGCGGCGTCGCCGGACTCGGCGGGCCCCCTTGCGACATGACCGGTCGCGGCGTCACCGCGCGCGGCCGGGTCTTTCGAGGCACACCATACACATCTCCGACTGTCAAGTGCTTTCGGCGCGACTCGCGCCTCGGCCCGCGGCCGGTGTCGACGGTGGCCCGGCTCGGGCACGCGCGATCAGCGGGATGCCGGCGAAGCTCCCGCGGGCGGTCACGGTCGCCGAGGCGCCGTCGACCGTGCAGTCGGCGAGCTCGGCCCCGTTCGCGCGGGCGACCTCGGCCGCCGCGGCGCAGGGCTCCCCCGCGAGCGCGCCCGACGCCGTGTCGGCGGCGGCGAGCGCCGCGGAGTCGGCCGCCGCGACCACACGCTGCCGCTCCAGGAGGCCGGCGCCGAGGCCGACCGTGGCGAGCGACAGCGTCGCCGTCACCGCGATGACGCCGACGGCGGCGACGCCGCCGCTCACGGCCTCACCGTCCGCCGCCGAGGGCGCACCCGCGCGCGCTGACAGCGATCCCGAGCGCCGCGGCCGCCCCACCGGCTCTCGCCGTCACGGTCGCGCAGACGAGGTCTCCGGAGTCGGATCGCGCGAGTCGCGCATCCCCCAGCCCGCGCCCGGCGAGCGACACCTCGTCGCCGCGGGAGAGCGCCCGCGCCGCGTCGGCCGCCGCGTCCTGCGCCCGCAGTTGCGTCGCCGCGAGCTGCACGGCGCCGAGGCAGAGGGCGAGCGCCGCGATCACGGTCGGCAGCACGATCGCGAACTCGACCGCCGCGCCGCCGGTGTCACCGCGCAGCGACGCGACTCGGAATCCGCAACGATGCTCGCCGCGACGCTCGCCCGCGCTCATCCGGCGACCGTGAGGGCCTTGTGCACGAGATCGGTCAGGATCTTCTGCACCTCGCCCGACTTCAGGATCACGACCAGCAGCCCGGCGAAGCCCACCGCCGCCATGATCGTGATCGCGTACTCGGCGGTCGCCGCTCCTCCGTCGTCGGCCAGCCGCGACGCCAGGCGGCGCACCGCGACGGTTCTCGGCGCGCGGGGCCCGCCCGGGTCGACGGCCGACACCGTGGTCGTGGCGCCGTGGTCGCTGTGCTCGCTCATCTCTGCTCCTCTTATAGGGGGGGGCGCCGCTCGACCTCTCGGGGCGAGCGACGCCGTGGGGCCGACGGGATGTCGGCGGGCGGCCGGGATGGCCGGTGCCGGGGGTCCGGCGTGGGGCACGAGCAGATCCAGGATGCGCGTCAGGCGGCGGGCGCGAACCGCACGCGAGCTGATCGGGGGACATCGCTCACAGCACCCGGGCTGTGGAGGAGACCAGCGAGAGCACGACCGGGAGCACGCCCAGGGCCAGGAACGCCGGCAGCACGCAGACGCCGAGCGGGAGCATGAGCCGCACGCCGAGCGCCGCGGCGCGCCGCCGTGCCCCGGTCGCCGCGAGCCCGCGCTCCTGCTCCGCGCCGGCGCGCAGCAGCGCGGCGGCGGGAACCCCGGCGCGTCGACTGAAGGCGATCGCCTCGGCGACCGCGTCGCCCGACCGGTGCAGACCGGTCTGGTCGAGCGCGGCATCCACGAGCTCGCGGGCGCGTTCCGCGCCGAGTCCGCTCGACACCGCCACGGCCGTCAGCTCGGCCGGCAGGCCCGGCGTCGCATCGGTGCTGCGCGCGCTGCGCACGAGCCGGCGCGACCACAGCGCGCCGCCCGCCATCAGGCCGAGGCCGACGACGAGGCAGACCAGACCCGGCCCGGTCGTGAACAGGGTCGCGATCGTGTCGGCGCCGATCGCGAGCCCGAACAGGATGCCGACCACCGGCAGCGCGGTCACGATGCGGGCGGAGGCGGTCGGCCCGGCCAGCGCGACCTCCACCTCGCGGGCCGACTCGTCGAGGCCGGCGAGCACGCGCGCGAGACGATCGAGCGTGGGCGCGAGCGGCGCGCCGCTGACCTCGGCGACCCGCCAGGCGGCGGCGACCGGCGCCCAGACGGCCTCGAGGTCGGCGTCGAACTCGGCGAGGGCGTCGGCGATGGCAGTCGCCAGGGGCGTCCCCTCGTCGATCGCCGCGACGACCCGCACGGCGACGCCCGGTCTCACGGCACTCGCCCCGGTGTCCGCTGTCGCGTCGGCGGCCGCGAGCTGACGCCAGGCGGACTCCGGCGAGAGCCCGGCATCGAGCATGACCGCGAGCCGGCGCACGGCGAGCGCGGCCGAGCCGAAGTCGGCGGCGCCGCGCCGGCTCACGTCGGCTCCATGACCAGGCGCGAGCGCGCATCCAGGGCAGGTCGTCCGATCGCGACGAGACGCCGACGCCCCTCGCGCCGCTCAAGGTGCAGCACGGCGTCGATCGCGCTGACCGCCTGCCGCGCGAGCGCCTCGGCCCCGAGCCCGGCGGTGGCGGCGAGGGCCTCGAGCCGCGCCGGCACGTCGGCCAGCGAGTTGGCATGCAGGGTTCCCGCGCCGCCGTCGTGGCCCGTGTTGAGCGCCGACAGCAGCTCGCGCAGCTCGGGGCCGCGGCACTCGCCGACCACGAGCCGATCGGGGCGCATGCGCAGGGCCTCGCGCACCAGCCGATCGAGCCCGATCGCGCCCCGGCCCTCGAGGTTCGGCTGGCGCGCCTCGAGCGGCACCACGTGCGGATGCGCGATGCGCAGCTCGCCGACGTCTTCGATCACGACGATGCGCTCGGTCGGCGGGGCGAGCGCGAGCAGGGCGCCGAGCAGCGTCGTCTTGCCGCTGCCGCCCGCTCCCGTCACGAGGATGTTGCGGCGCTCGACGACGAGGGCGCGCGCCCGCTCGACGTCCCCCTCCCGAGCGAAGAAGCCGTCGGCGACGAGCGCCGCGAAGTCGGGCGGCGACCGTCGCGGCAGGCGGATGGAGAGCACGGGTCCGTGCGGTGACACGGGCGGGAGAACGGCGTGCACGCGCACGCCCTCCCCCAGACGCACGTCCATGCACGGCGTCGCCTCGTCGAGATGGCGGCCGCCCGCGGCGATCAGCCGCACGGCGAGCTCACGCGCCTGCTCGGGCGCGAGTCGCGCTTCGGCATCGGGCTCGAGCCCGGCGCCCCGGTCGACCCAGAGCGCACCCTCGGCCGTGAGGAAGACATCCGTCGCGCGCGGATCGGCGACGAGCGGACTGAGCGGCCCGAAGTCGACGTCGCTGAGATCGTCGCGCCCCGCCACCGGCGCGAACTCGCCGACGGGCGCGCTGCCACCCGGCGACGGATGCCGTGGAGATGCGGGCCGGGCCACGAACGGGACCAGCGGAGGAGGAGAGGACGGCGGCCGCGTCGGCGCCGACGCGGGGGCGGGTCTCGGAGGATCGGGCCGATCAGGCGGGCTCATGCCCCGAGACTGCAGTGCGGGGCGAACAGGGCGAGCGCCGCGAACCGGATCGGTGGAGAACCCGTGCTGTGCACAGTGGACGCGGGATGCTGAGACGCCGGAAAGACCCGAGGAAGCCGGACGAGACGAGAGAACCGGAGAACACCGGTTAAAGAGGGGCGGCGCCCGTTGGGGGGAACAGGCGCCGCCACGGCAACACAGGATCGGGGGGAATCGCGTGCGTTGCTGATCCGAGGTTTCCCTCGGCTGGGACGAGTGTACTCCAAACGGGGGACTCCGCAACGCTCTGTACCCCGTGATTTCAGCGATCCGTGACCTGATCTCGACGATCCGGCTCGTCCTCGCGCGAGAACGTACCCCGGGCGGCGACGACACGCCGACGAGGCATCCCCCGCCCGCGACGCCGACGCTCCCCGAGGCCTTCCGAGGCCGCATCCACCCGTCACGCAACCCGCCCGCAACCCGCCCGTGATTAGGATCGAGAACATCGAACCACCGCACCGCCGCGGCGAACCAGGCACGTCGTGGCGTCCCGCCAGACACCGAGGATGACGACGTCCATGAACTCGATCGACAGCCTGCTCCACGAGACCCGCCGCTTCCCCCCGGCGCCCGACTTCGCCGCGAACGCGGTCGCCGGGCCCGAGCTGGCCGAGGCCGCCGCGGCCGACCGCCTCGCCTTCTGGGGCGACCAGTCGCGTCAGCTGCTCTCGTGGTCCACGCCCTTCACCCAGACGCTCGACTGGAGCGAGGCCCCGTTCGCGAAGTGGTTCGCCGACGGCCGGCTCAACGTCGCCTACAACTGCCTCGACCGCCACGTCGAGGCCGGCAACGGCGAGCGCATCGCGCTGCACTGGGAGGGTGAGCCCGGCGACAGCCGCTCGATCACCTACGAGGAGCTGACCGCCGACGTGAAGCGCGCGGCGAACACGCTCGCCGAGCTGGGCGTCGGTCACGGCGACCGCGTCGCGATCTACCTGCCGATGATCCCCGAGGCCGTCGTGGCCATGCTCGCCGTCGCGCGGGTGGGCGCCATCCACTCGGTCGTGTTCGGCGGCTTCAGCGCCGACAGCCTGCGCGCCCGCATCGACGACGCTGAGGCGAAGCTCGTCGTCACAGCCGACGGCGGCTGGCGCAAGGGCAAAGTCTTCCCCCTGAAAGCGGCAGTGGATGCGGCCATCGCCGACGGCGAGAGCTCGGTCGAGCACGTGCTCGTCGTGCGCCGCGGCGAGAACACGGTGGAGTGGACCGAAGGCCGCGACCTGTGGTGGCACGACACGGTCGAGGAGGCGAGCGACGAGCACGAGGCCGAGGCCTTCGAGGCCGAGAACCCGCTCTTCATCCTCTACACCTCAGGAACGACCGGGAAGCCGAAGGGCATCCTGCACACGAGCGGCGGCTACCTGACCCAGGCCGCGTACACGCACAAGAACGTGTTCGACCTGCACCCCGAGACCGACGTCTACTGGTGCACGGCCGACGTCGGCTGGATCACCGGCCACAGCTACGTCGTCTACGGCCCGCTCGCGAACGGCGCCACCCAGGTCATCTACGAGGGCACCCCCGACACCCCGCACCCGGCGCGCTGGTGGGAGCTCGTGGAGAAGTACCGGGTGTCGATCTTCTACTCGGCGCCGACCGCGATCCGCTCGTTCATGAAGATCGGGCGGCAGGAGCCGCAGAGGTTCGATCTGTCGAGCATCCGCCTGCTCGGCTCGGTGGGCGAGCCGATCAACCCCGAGGCGTGGATCTGGTACCGCGACATCATCGGCGCCGGCGTCGCGCCGATCGTCGACACGTGGTGGCAGACCGAGACCGGCGGCATCATGATCAGCGCCCTGCCCGGTCTGACGACGCTGAAGCCCGGATCGGCGCAGGTGCCGTTGCCCGGCATCTCGGTCGACGTGCTCAACGAAGACGGCACGCCGGTCGGCAACGGCGAGGGCGGCCTGCTGGTCGTCACCGAGCCCTGGCCGAGCATGCTGCGCGGCATCTGGGGCGACCCGGAGCGCTTCGTCGAGACCTACTGGTCGAAGTTCCCCGGCGGCGAGGGACAGCCGCCGCAGTACTTCGCCGGCGACGGCGCCCGCAAGGACGAGGACGGCGACATCTGGCTGCTCGGCCGCGTCGACGATGTCATGAACGTCTCGGGCCACCGCCTGTCGACGGCCGAGATCGAGTCGGCGCTCGTGTCGCATCCCTGGGTCGCCGAGTCGGCCGTCGTCGGGGCCGCCGACGAGACCACGGGCCAGGCGGTCGTCGCCTTCGTGATCGTCAAGGCCAGCCAGGCGGATGTCGCGACGGCCGCCGAGGCCGCCGACGTGCTGCGCGCCCACGTCGCCCAGCAGATCGGCGCGATCGCCCGGCCCCGTCAGATCTTCATCGTCACCGAGCTGCCGAAGACGCGCTCGGGCAAGATCATGCGGCGCCTGCTGCGCGACGTCGCCGAGGGCCGCGAGGTCGGCGACACGACCACGCTGGCCGACACGAACGTGATGCAGATCATCACCGACAAGCTGAAGTAGCCGGAGCGATCCGACTCAGCCAGAGCCGATCGGGCGGGACGGCGAAGGCCCCCTCATCGCACTGCGGGAGGGGGCCTTCGTGGGCTGGCGCCGTGGTCGTGCAGCCGCGCCGGTCACGTGGATGCGCGGCGCGCGGCTCCTCGGCGGGCGACGCTTAGGCGAACTCGAGCACGAGCTCCACCTCGACCGGCGAGTCGAGCGGCAGCACCGCGACGCCGACGGCGCTGCGGGCGTGCACGCCGGCGTCGCCGAAGACCTCGCTGAGCAGCTCCGAGGCGCCGTTGATGACACCCGGCTGCCCGGTGAAGGCGGGGTCGGAGGCGACGAAGCCGACGACCTTGACGACCCGGGTGACCCGGTCGAGTGAGCCGATCACGGTCTCGGCGGCGGCGAGCGCGTTGAGCGCGCACTGGCGGGCGTAGGTCTTGGCGTCGTCGGCGCCGACCAGGCCGGCGGCGGCATCCGCCCCGACCTTGCCCGTGGCCGGCAGGGCCCCGTCGATGAACGGCAGCTGGCCCGAGGTGTAGACGAGGTTCCCGGTCGTGAGCGCCGGGATGTACGCGGCGACCGGAGCGGCCACGGCGGGCAGCGTCAGGCCGAGCTCGGCGAGCCGGGCCTCGATGCGGCCGCTCACGCCTCCGCCCCGGCCGGCGCGACGGGGCGCTTGAGGTAGGCGACGAGCCCGCCCTCGGGTCCGTTGACGATCTGCACGAGCTCCCAGCCCTGGGATCCCCAGTTGTTGAGGATCGCCGTCGTGTTGTGGATCAGGAGCGGCGTCGTCAGGTACTCCCAGGTGGGCATCGTTGGGCATCCATTCAGTCGGGGGCGAGGGGCCGTAACGTACCATCGAGCCTATGCCTGCCCAGAAGAAGAGCGTGAGCAGTCTGCTCGGCGCCACCCTCGGCACCGTCGGTTTCAGCGCGCTCGCCGGTGTTCTCGTGACCGTCATGGTCGCCCCGGCCCTCGCCGTCACCGGAATGACCGCCTCGAGCACCATCGGCATCTTCGAGGGTCTGCCCGACTACATCACCCTCGGTCAGCAGAAGCAGCAGAACGAGATCTACATCAACGCGACCGACGGAACGCCGGTCAAGATCGCGACGGTCTACGACCAGAACCGTCAAGAGGTGAAGCTCGATCAGATGAGCAAGTACCTCAAGGATGCGGCGATCGCGGGCGAGGACGCCCGCTTCTACGAGCACGGCGGCGTCGACCTGCAGTCGCTGCTGCGCGCGGGCTTCGGCTACGTGACCGGCACCGGCGACACCGGAGGCTCGACGCTCGCGATGCAGACCGTGCGCAACATCCTCGTGCAGAAGGCCCTCAACGAGAACGAGGGCGACCAGGACGCCCAAGACAAGGCCTACAAAGAGGCCACAGAGCCCACCCCGAGCCGCAAGCTCAAGGAGATGAAGCTCGCCATCAGCCTGGCGAAGCAGTACTCCAAAGACGAGATCCTGCAGGGCTACCTGAACATCGCCAACTTCGGCGTGAACACCTACGGCGTGCAGGCCGCCGCGAACCAGTACTTCTCGGTGAACGCCTCCGATGTGACGCCGGCGCAGGCCGCGTCGATCATCGCGATCACGCAGAGCCCCGACCAGTTGCGCCTGTCGAATCCCGACAACTACAAGGCGAACCAGGAACGTCGTGACTACATCCTGAAGAAGATGCACGCCGAGAAGTTCATCTCCCAGAAGGAGCTCGACGAAGCGCTGGCGATCCCCGTCGACGCGAACTTCGTGCACATCACACCGCCGACCAGTGGATGCGCGTACGCCGCCCCGGAATGGCGACTCCCGTGCGACTACCTGCGCAACTCGATCACCGAGCTGACCTCGCTCGGCGCGAGCACGACGGAGCGCAAAGAGAACTACAAGACCGGCGGATACAAGTTCTATCTGTCGATCGATGCCCAGGCGCAGACGGCCGCGCGCCAGGTGCTGCAGGAGCGCGCTCCTGCAGATGAGTCTCGATTCCAGCTCGGAGCGGCGGCGTCGACCGTCCAGCCGAACACCGGGCGCATCCTGGTGATGGCCCAGAACAAGGACTTCGACGACAGGCAGGGTGCCGACCCGAATACGACCGCGATCAACTACGCCTCCGATGTGACTCACGGCGGATCGGGTGGGTTCCAGCCCGGATCGACTTACAAGCCCATCACGCTACTGGCGTATCTCGAGGCAGGAAACGGCGTGAACCAGGTGTTCAACGCGAGCGTGCGCTCGATCAACATGTCGAAGGTCAAGACCTGCGGCGACACGGGCGGAGGCGCGCCGTTCACGTTCCAGAACGACGCTGGCGAGAGCGGCCCTTACACGGTCGCTCGAGGCACCGCCCGTTCGGTCAACTCGGTATTCCTGCAGATGGCGACGCAGGTCGATCAGTGCGACATCGCCGACGTGGCGTCGAAGCTGGGCATCTACAAGGCCTACGACCCGAAGGCCCCTCTCGACACCTTCCTGACCTGCGCGATCGGAGTCTGCGGCAACAATGTGAGCCCTGTCATGATGGCGGCCGCCTACGCCGGCATCGTCAACCACGGCGTCTACTGCAAGCCCACGATCGTCGACAAGATCATCGCGCCGGATGGCACCGAACTGCCGGGCCAGGCTGGCGACTGCACACAGGCCGTTCCGGCCAATGTCGCCGATACCGCCGCAAACGTCATGGGAGGCGTCTTCACGTCAGGCGGAACCGCGGTCGCCGCGATCCCCTACGACGGCCAGGAGTACATGGGCAAGACCGGAACAACCGACGAGGCGAAGCAGACCTGGACCAACGGAGCGACGACGGCGGCCTCGACCTCGCTGTGGGTCGGCAATATCCAGGGTTCGCAGAACTTGCGGCGAATCTACGTGAAGGGGACGAGAGCGGCAGAGCTGCGCAATCCGATCTTCAAGGCGATCGCGCGCGCCGTCGATGTGACGAACCCCGGCGGCGACCTGCCTGCGGCCGATCCGGCCCTGCTCACCGGCAAGCCGACCATCGTGCCCGACGTGACCGGCCAGACCGTCGACAAAGCCCAGCCGATCATCGAGAACGCCGACCTGGCCTTCGCCGACGGCGGTCCCATCGACTCCGACCAGCCGGCCGGAACGATCGTGCGGACCGATCCGGGCGCCAGCGCCTCGGTCGCGAAGGGCACCACGGTCACCGTGTTCACTTCGAACGGCCAGGGCAAGTCGGTACCCGATGTGACGGGCAAGACCTTCGACGACGCGAAATCGACCTTGCAATCCGCTGGATTCTCTAACGTGACGCAAGGAACGTGCACGTCGAGCAACCAACCCGGGGATGCGCAACCGACGGTGACCGCGCAGACACCGGGTGGCGGGGCGATGGCCAACGCGGCGACGCCGATCACGCTCGACGTCAAGAAGTTCCGGTGCTGATGGCGCGCTCCGGCCGCGCGACCGCCACCGCCCTCGGGCTGACCGTCGCGGCCGGGGCGGCCGTGGCCGCCTACGGCGTCTTCGTCGAGCGGGTGCGCTGGACGGTGCGCGAAGAGGTGCTCCCGATCCTGCCGCCCGGCAGTCGCGACATCACGGTGCTGCACCTGAGCGACCTGCACATGGCGCCGTGGCAGCACGGCAAGCAGGAGTTCATCCGCTCGCTCGCGCACTACGAGCCCGATCTGATCGTCGACACCGGCGACAACTTCGGCCACGTGGATGCGCTCGACGCGATCCACTACGCGCTCGAGCCCTTCGCGGGAACCGCCGGCGTCTTCGCCCACGGATCGAACGACTACTACGGCCCGGTGCTGAAAAACCCCTTCGGATACTTCTTTCCCGAGCAGGGCACGAGTCGTCGCCCGATGGACATCGACACGGAGTCGCTGAACAGCCTGTTCGCCGACTTCGGCTGGCTCGACCTCAACAACCACGCCCGCGCGATCGAGCTCAAGGGCACGCGCATCGAGTTCTTCGGAACCGGCGACGCGCACCGTGGCTGGGATCGCCTGGATGCGCTGCCCGGCGCCGTCGAGGAACTGCGCGAGAACGTCGAGTGGTCGACCGACGAGGCCGAGCCGGTGCTGAGCATCGGCGTGACGCACGCCCCGTACCGCCGCGTGCTCGATGCGCTCACCACTCAGGGCGCCGACGTAATCTTCGCAGGCCACACCCACGGCGGCCAGGTGCGCATCCCGGGCCGGCCCGCGCTGGTCACGAACTGCGACATCCCGGCGGCGCAGGCGCAGGGCCTCAGCGTGTGGCGCAGCGCCCGCGCGAGCGCGTTCCTGGAGGTCTCGGCGGGCCTGGGAACCTCGATCTACGCACCCGTGCGCTTCGCCTGCGCACCCGAGGCGGTCGTGGTGACACTGACCGCCTCCGATGTCGGCTATCCTTGACAGGTTGCCGCTCGCGGCAGCAGCTCGAGACCGGGGTATGGCGCAGTTTGGTAGCGCGCGTCGTTCGGGACGACGAGGTCGCAGGTTCAAATCCTGTTACCCCGACCGGTGCTCGTGAGAGCAGAGATGAAGGGCCGCCCAGCAGGGCGGCCCTTCTTCGTATCCGGCCCTGGCCGACTTCGCCTAGGCGAAGTCGGCGTCGGGACCGGACTTGTAGCTGAAGTCGAGGCGCGGACGCCACCCGTTGTTGAGCACGCCGCCGCTCTCGTCGAGGTAGCAGGCGCCGCAGAGCGACTCGTAGCCGACCTCGACGCCGTCGATCGCGACCTGCTCGCCGTCGAAGACGAAGCGGCCGTCGACCGTGCGGGCGTTGAAGACGGCCTTGCGGCCGCAGCGGCAGATCGTCTTGAGCTCCTCGAGCGAGTGCGCGGTCTCGAGCAGGCGGCGGCTGCCGGGGAAGGCGACCGTCTGGAAGTCGGTGCGGATGCCGTAGGCCAGCACCGGCACATCCTCTTCGATCGCGATGCGGAAGAGGTCGTCGACCTGGTTCTCGTCGAGGAACTGCGCCTCGTCGACGAGCAGGCAGCTCACATCCCGCTGCGTGGCGGCGAGCACGCGCTCACGCTCGGCCTGGAACCGCGCACGGATGTCGTCGCTCGGCCCGACCGTGAAGTCGACCTCGCGGGTGACGCCGAGGCGCGAGACGATCGCGGCGTCGCCCTTCGAGTCGATCGAGGGCTTCGCGAGCAGCACGTTCTGCCCGCGCTCCTCGTAGTTGAAGGCGGCCTGCAGCAGCGCGGTGCTCTTGCCGCTGTTCATGGCGCCGTAGCGGAAGTAGAGCTTCGCCATCGCTACTCCAGGATCCCGTCCTCCGCCGCGCGGCGGATCAGCTCGGCCTTCTTGCCCGCCGGGCGCCCCACCTTGGCGTACTTCTCGCGCACGCGGCGCAGGTAGGTCTTGGCGGTCTCGTACTGCACGTTCATCTCGGCGGCGACCTCGGCGGTGCTGTGGCCGCCGACGTAGAGACGCAGCGCCTCCTCCTCGCCCGGGCTGAGCCGCGGGCGCACGTGCTCCGGATGCGCGCTCAGCCCCGAGGGCGGCGGACGCCATCCCCCGGCGGTGCCGGCATCGTCGAGGCCCATGACGCGGCGCGCCGCCTCCATGACCTCGGCCATCGGCATCGTCTTGGAGAGGAACTCGGCCGCGCCGGCGGCCATCGCCCGCTCCCGCGCCTCGGGAGTGTCGAGGCTCGTGAGCACGACGACCTTGGCGCCGGCGGCGCGGCAGGTGCGCACGCGGGCCTCGATGCTGACCGGCTCGGCCAGCTGCAGGTCGAGGAAGACCATCTCGGTCGGGAACGCCGGGCTGTGCACGAGCTGCAGCCAGCTCGTCGCGGCGAGCACCACGTCGAAGTCGGGGGCGTTGCCCGAGATCCAGCTGCTGAGCGAGTCGAGCAGCACCTCGTGGTCATCGAGCAGCGCGAGGCGCACGGGCGAGCGCCGAGGCGTGCGCGTCGACAGGCTGTCGAGGGTGTCGCCGCCCGGGGCGGATGCGGCTCCCGGCATGCTCATTCGTCCAGATTAGAGGGTTCACGGGGCGCTTCCCGGCAGGCGACGTGCCGGGAGGTGCCTCGTGCGGAGTGCCGCATCAGAACAGCGTCGGCTGCAGCGCATCGGCGGCCGCCGCGCCGAGCTCGGCGGCGAGCATCCGGTCGGAGTCCGCGCCCGGCCGCCCGCCGGCGAGCGTCGCCGGGGCTCCGCGCAGGGCCCGCGAGCGGATCGCTCCCGTCGTCGGCTCGGTCGGCGCACGGTCGACGCCGTGCTTGCGCAGCAGCGGGCGCACCTTGGCGGCCAGCCACGTCCGGTACTCCTTCGGCGCGTAGTCCGAGCCGGCGTAGAGCTCGCGGTAGCGCCCCACGAGATCCGGATGCTCCCGCTCGAGCCAGGCGAAGTACCACTCCCGCGCGCCCGGCCGCAGGTGCAGCGCCGAGTAGACGACCGAGCCGGCGCCGGCCTCGGCGATGCGTCCGAAGGCCCGATCGAGGTGCTCGCGGCTGTCGGTGAGCCAGGGCAGCACCGGCATGACGAAGACGCTCGGCGCGAAGCCCGCATCCCGCGCCGCCGCGATGGTCGCCAGCCGCGCCTCGGTGCTCGGCGCACCGGGCTCGATCGACTTCTGCAGCTCGGGGTCGAACACCGCGATCGACATCGCCAGGTCGACCGGCACCCGCTCGGCCGCCGCCTGCAGCAGCGGCAGGTCGCGCCGCAGCAGCGTGCCCTTGGACAGGATGCTGAGGGGCGTGCCCGAGGCGGCGAGCGCCGCGATGATGCCGGGCATCAGCCGGTACCGCCCCTCGGCGCGCTGGTAGGGGTCGGTGTTGGTGCCGAGGGCGACGGGATGCCGCTGCCAGCTCGGTCGCGCCAGCTCCTTCTGCAGCACCTCGGCGACGTTCACCTTGACGATGATCTGCTCGTCGAAGTCGCGGCCCGCATCCAGATCGAGGTATTCGTGGGTGCGGCGGGCGAAGCAGAACACGCAGGCGTGGCTGCAGCCGCGGTAGGGGTTGATGGTCCAGCCGAAGGGCAGCGCGGCCGCCGCCGGAACGTGGTTGAGCGCGCTCTTGGCCAGCACCTCGTGAAAGGCGATGCCGGCGAACTCGGGCGTGCGCACGGTGCGAACAAGGTCGTGCAGGCGGGCCAGCCCGGGCAGCGCGCCCTGCTGCTCCGAGTCCAGCTGCTGCCCGCTCCACCGCATGTCGAGATTCGAACACATGTTCGAACAGGTGTCGATGCGAGTCCGCACCCCGCCGTCCGGCGGCGTGGCGGGTCCGTGGCGGGCCGCTGTCGGGCAGGTGGCGCACGCCTGGCGGGCTGCCGTCGTGGTGGCGCGGGCCGCGCATCCCTAGCGTGATGGGCATGAACGAGACCCGCATCAGCACCCTCCGGCGCGAGCGCGGCTGGACGCAGGAGCGCCTGGCCGAGCAGAGCGGCGTGGCCGTGCGCACGATCCAGCGGCTCGAGCGCGGCAGCGACGCGAGCCTCGAAACCCTCACCATGCTCGCCCGCGCCTTCGACGTGCCGGTGCGCGACCTGTTCGACTCGGTCGACGGCGCCGCCTTCGGCGAGTCGGTCGACGGCCTCGACAGCCGCACCGAGCAGCAGCAGGAGCAGCGCGACCGCGCCACCCGCAGCTGGCGCAGCCTCTACGTCGGTCTCGGCGTGGTCGTCAGCCTGGCGGTGATCGCGGTCATCGGCTTCACCGGCTGGGGCCAGCTGATCTTCGTCACGGCCGCCTACTGGGCCGGCGGCGCCCTGCTCGGTCGCTTCCTCATGGATGCGGTGATCGAGCCGCGCCTCGACGAGCGCTACCCGCTCTCCCGCAGCACCCGCCGCGGTCGCGACCGGGATCGCGACCGCTGACGGCCGTCCACTGACCACTGACCCCGTATCGCGTCGAGTCGCCCCGAGGGTGGCCGCAAACGCACACAACACGCCGCCCCGCCCGTGCATTCGTGGCCACCCTCGCCGCGAGCTCTCCCGAGGGTGGCCACGAATGCGCGCGACACGCCGGACCGGGCGGGCATATCTGGCCACCCTCACCGGGCGCGGTGGATGAGGCATCGACGCCGCGCGGCAGTCGCGGTCCGACGGTGGCGACGACGACGCTAGGCCGCCGAGCCGAGCACTCCCCCGGCCAGCCCGACCTCGGCGCCGTGCCAGCGGCGGCGCAGCCAGCGGTCGTGGCTCGCGATGACGACCGCGCCAGGGTAGCCGCCCAGCGCATCCTCGAGCTCGGTCGCGAGGCCGAGCGACAGGTGGTTCGTCGGCTCGTCGAGCAGGAACACGTGCGGCGGCTTCGCGATCACCAGGGCCAGCGCCATGCGCCGCTGCTGCCCGATCGAGAGCCGGCCCACGGGCCGGTCGAGGTCGCGTTCGGCGATGAGTCCGAGCTCGGTCAGCGGATGCCGCTCCGCCCGCTCACCGCCGAGCCGCTCCTCCCACAGCGCCCGCGGTGTGCGCGCGCCGTCGGGCCAGCGCACGTCCTGCCGTAGCAACCCGATCCGCAGTCCCTTGCGCCGCCGCACGGCCGTGCCGCGCACGGGCAGGTCGCCGGCGAGCACCGAGAGCAGGGTGGATTTGCCGGCGCCGTTCGGTCCGGTCACCAGCAGCCGCGCATCCGGGGCGATCTTCAGCTCGTCGACCCGCAGGCGGCCGTCGACCCGGGCGTCGTGCACGCGCAGCAGGGGCTCATCGTCGTCGAGGATCTGCGAGCCGCGTGGGATGCCCTGGAACGTGAGAAGGGGCGGCGGCGCGGCGACGCGGGTCGCGTCGAGCTCGTCGAGACGCGCCTGCGCATTGCGCACGCGACGGCTGATCTGCTTCTGCACCCGTCCGCCGTGGCGGTCGTAGGCGGGCTTGTTCCTGTCGCGCATGACCCGGTTGTGACTCACGGCCGGCGCGACCGTGACGACCGCATCGGCGAGCCGTTCGAGCTCGTCCTCCTCCTCGGCGAAGCGCTGCTCCCAGCGCGCGCGCTCGGCGGCCTTCGCCGCGAGGTAGTCGCTGTAGCCGCCGCCGTAGCGCGTCGCCCCGGCTCGTGCGGGATCGATGTCGAGCAGGTCGGTCGCGACCTCATCGAGGAAGGCGCGGTCGTGGCTCGCGAACACGAGCGGACCGCGCCAGGCGCGCAGCCGCGTCGCGAGGAACGCGACCGCGGCGTCGTCGAGGTGGTTCGTCGGCTCGTCGAGCAGCAGCGCGTCGGGCTGCGCGAGCAGCAGCGCGGCCAGCGCCACGCGGCTGCGCTGCCCGCCCGAGACCGTGTCGACCCGGCGGTCGAGCTCGAGCGCGCCGACGCCGAGCCCGTCGAGCAGCTCGTCGCGGCGTGCATCCAGCGACCAGAGGTCGACGGCCTCGGCGCGCTCGAGGGCGCGGGCGTAGCGCTCGTCGGCGTCGGGGCTCGTGCCGAGCGCCGCGGCGGCCGACTCGAGCTCGCGCTCGAGCTCGCGCAGCGGCGCGATGGCCGCATCGACCAGGTCGCCGAGCAGTGCCGAGCCGGCCACGGGCGCCTCCTGCCAGAGCAGGCCGGTGGCGGCGGGCGCGTGCACCGTGCCCTCGTCGGGCCGCTCGACGCCGGCCAGGATGCGCAGCAGGGTCGACTTGCCGGCGCCGTTCTCGCCGATCAGCCCCAGGCGGACGCCCGGGGCGACGGTGAGGGCGACGCCGTCGAGCACGCGGCGGTCGCCGTAGGCGTGCGTGACGCCCTCGGCGACGACCGCCGCGGAGAGCCGCCGGATGGGCGGCGGGGAGGTCGGGTTGGAGTGGACGGATCGCAAAAGAGAGCTCCTTCGTCGTCGGCGCCGCACCAGAGGTGCTTCCTGGCCGGGAGCTGGACCGTCGCCGGTCAGAGCAGCTCGCGCGGAACGCCAGGGGCGCGCGTTACCCGCCGGGCTGGAGCCTCGGACGCGGGTCGGGGACGAAGTCAGATCTTCACGGGGAGCGACGCTAGACCCGGTTCCGGGATGCGTCAACCACGATCGCGAACATTCCGCTGACGGAATAGAGGCGGTTCACTCCGCCGCGGGCGACGCCACAGAGTCGCGCACGACGAGCCGGCACTGCAGACGGGTGGTCATCGAGGCCGGCCCGGCAGCCGCGTCCGACGACTCTCCTCCCGGCACCACGGCATCCTGCGCCGCCGACTCGCGCAGCGCCTCCTCGAGCCGTTCGATCGCCAGGCGCCCCATCTCGTAGTGCGGCAGGGCGACCGTGGTCAGGCCGGGATCGAGCCCCGCCGAGACGGGCAGGAAGTCGTCGATGCCGACGACCGACAGCTGCTCGGGGATCACCAGGCCGTGGCGCCCGGCGACCTGGTAGAGCCCCATCGCCATCTGGTCGTTGAAGCAGACCGCGGCCGTGAACCCAGGATGCGCGTCGAAGGCGCGCTGGGCCGCGCGACGCCCGGCGTCCGCATCCGCGATGCCCGGCACGCGCACGATCGCGCCGGTGAGGCCGCGATCGGCGAGCGCCTCGCGGAAGCCCGACTCGCGTCCCTCGCGCGCCGGGCTGGGCTCCTCGATCGTGAGCTGCACGATGCGGCGATGCCCGGCGGCGAGCAGATGCTCGGTCGCGAGGGCGCCGATCTGCTGCTCGTCGGGCACGATCGACGCGGCCGCATCGGCGCGGTCGACCGCGTCGACGAGGATCGACGGCAGCGTGTGCAGCGCGGCCGGCGGATCGACGTACTGGTGGTACATGCGCGCGTAGACGATCGCATCCACCTGCTGGGCGAGCAGCGCGTCGATCTGCCGGCGCTCCACCTCGGCGCCGCCGTGCGAGTCGACGGCCATGAGCAGCAGGTCGAGCTCGGAGGCGGCGTCCTGCGCCCCGGCGATGAGGCGGCCGGCGAACGGCGTCGACGCGATCTCGTCGCTGACGAAGCCGATGAGGCGCGAGCGGCGGCCGCGAAGCGCGCTCGCGATGCGGTTGGGAGCGTAGCCGAGCTCCGCGGCGATGAGCTTCACGCGCTCGCGGGTGGCGGCGCTGACCTGGCCCCGGTCGTTAAGCGCGTGCGAGACCGTCGTGACCGACACGCCCGCGGCCGTCGCCACATCATGGATGCCCACACGCCGGGCCATCGCATCCTGCTCTCTCGGCGCCGCGCGCCTCGCCCCACCGCGCTCCATCGCGCGCTGGGGTCAGCGTAGCGAGTGCGCGCGGGCGTGAGGAGCCGCTGCGGGCGCGCCGAGCGTCAGGCCTGGATCTGCAGCGCCTTCGCCGTGCGCGCGAGCGTCTTCTTCGCCGTCGCGGCCGTGTCGCCGACCGTGCCGCCGAAGCTGGGCACCATCTCGGTGAGCTTCGGCGTCCACTCGGCGATCTTGTCGGGGAAGCACTTCTCGGCCAGGGTCAGCATGATCGGCACGGCCGTCGAGGCGCCGGGCGAGGCGCCCAGCAGACCGGCGATCGATCCGTCGGCGGCCGAGACGACCTCGGTGCCGAACTGGATGACGGCCTTGCCGTCGGCGCCCTTCTTCATGACCTGCACGCGCTGACCGGCCGTGATCAGGCGCCAGTCGGCATCCACCGCGGTCGGGGCGAACTCGCGCAGCGCGCGCATCTTCTTCGCGCGGGTCGCGAACACCTCGGTCACCAGGTACTTGACCAGGTCGAGGTTGCCGAGGCCGGCGCCGATGAAGGTGCCGAGGTTGTGCGGGCGCAGCGCCTGGAACAGGTCGAGCAGCGAGCCCTTCTTGAGGTACTTGGTCGAGAAGCCGGCGTAGGGCCCGAACAGCAGGCTCGCCTGGCCGTTCACGACGCGGGTGTCGAGGTGCGGCACCGACATCGGCGGGGCGCCGACCGACGCCTTGCCGTAGACCTTGGCCTGGTGCTTCGCCACGACCTCGGGGTTGTCGGTGCGCAGGAACTCGCCGCTGATCGGGAAGCCGCCGTAGCCCTTGATCTCGGGGATGCGCGACTTCTGCAGCAGGTTGAGGGCGCCGCCGCCCGCGCCGACGAACACGAAGCGCGCCGTGACCTCGAGGTGCGTGCCGCCGACCTCGTGGCGGATGCGGATCTTCCAGAGGCCGTCCTTGGTGCGCTTCAGCCCGACGACGCGGTGGTCGGTCTTGAGCTTCGCGCCGCGCTCGGTCATCGCGCCGATGAGGGCGCGGGTGAGGGCGCCGAAGTCGACGTCGGTCCCGGCGGCGATGCGGGTCGCCGCGATCGGCTCGCTCTTGGCGCGGCCCGGGATGAGCAGGGGCGTCCAGGAGCGGATGGTGCGCGCGTCCTCGCTGAACTCCATGCCGGCGAACAGCGGGTGGTCTTTGAGCGCCTCGTAGCGGCGGCGCAGGTAGTCGACGTTCTTCTCGCCCCACACGAAGCTCATGTGCGGCACCTCGTTGATGAAGGCCTTGGGGTCGGGCAGGGCGCCCTCGTCGACGAGGTACGACCAGAACTGACGCGACACCTGGAACTGCTCGTTGACCTCGATCGCCTTCGAGACGTCGATCTGACCGTTCTTCTCGGGCGTGTAGTTCAGCTCGCAGAGGGCGGAGTGGCCGGTGCCCGCGTTGTTCCAGGGGTTCGAGCTCTCCTGGGCGATGTCGCCGAGACTCTCGAAGATCTCGATCGACCAGCCGGGCTCGAGGCGCTGCAGCAGGGTTCCGAGGGTGGCACTCATGATCCCGCCGCCGATGAGGACGACGTCGATGGGCTTGCTCACCGGGTCAGTCTAGTTCGCGGGCGCGAGCCTCATTACCACGCCGGGATGCCGCATCCCCGTCAGCGCGCTCGCTCAGCCGGTCGTGTCGGGCGGGAGTCCGAGCTTCGTGAGCGCCTCGTCCATGCGGCGGGCGAAGTCGGCGTGGCCGGCGGCATTCGGGTGCAGGTAGTCGTCGGCGAGCACGCCGCGCTTCGCCGCGTCGTCCATCCAGTGGGATGCGCCGCTCACCCAGTCGGCGCCGATGCGGTCGGCGGCCTCGTGCACCCAGCCGATGATGACGCCGAGCGATTTCGGCCGGTCGTCGGTGTACCAGAACGGCTCGACGACGATGAAGCGGGCGTCGGGCAGGGCGTCGTGCAGCCGGTCGAGGTCGCGGTCGATGGCCTGGCGGATGTCGTCGGCGGCGACGCCGCGCGCGTCGTAGCTGAAGTTGTCGTTGAGCCCCATCGTCACGAACACGATGTCGGGCTTCACCGCGATGATCTCGCCCGGCAGGTCGCGGTCGCCGCGGTTGTTGACGAAGCCGAGCCCGTTGACGCTCGGGTTGAACTCGCGCCAGCCGCGTTCGGCGCTGACGATGCTCGCCCAGCGGTCGCGCGGATCGGCGAGCGCCGTGCCGATCGTGTAGGAGTCGCCGTAGAACGCGGCGAGCGGGGCGTCGGCGGCGCCGTGCTGGATGATGCCGTCGGCGTCCGGCGTCGCGGTCGTCGCGGGGGTGGCGGAGCCCGAGCTCCCGCCGGAGCCCGTTCCGCCGCCGCCCGCGCCCGCGGCGCAGCCGCTCAGCGCGGTCACGACGGCGACCCCGAGCAGCACGCGCGGCAGCACCCCGCGGATCGTGCGGGGTCCGGGGCGGGGCTGCGGCGCATCCATGCCCGGTATTCGATCACGCGACCCTCACCGGATGGGTGCGCAACTCAGCAGGGATCCGCCGAGGCGACCGTCTCGGGCCATCGCACGCGATCCCTGCTGAATTGCGATGGATCACGACGGCGACTCGGACCGTGTGGTCGGGGTGCGGGTCAGGCGCTGACGCGGGACGCGAGCAGCTCGGCGATCTGTACCGCGTTGAGCGCCGCGCCCTTGCGCAGGTTGTCGTTCGAGATGAACAGCGCGAGGCCGCGACCGCCCTCGACGCCCTCGTCCTGGCGGATGCGGCCGACCAGGCTCGGGTCGGCGCCCGCGGCCGCGAGCGGCGTGGGCACGTCGACGAGCTGCACGCCCGGGGCGTCGGCCAGCAGGTCGCGCGCCTCGGCCGGGCTCAGCGCCGCGGCGAACTCGGCGTTGATCGACAGCGAGTGGCCCGTGAAGACCGGCACGCGGACGCAGGTTCCGCTGACCGGCAGCCCGTCGATCTCGAGGATCTTGCGCGTCTCGTTGCGCAGCTTCTGCTCCTCGACCGTCTCGTCGAGACCGTCGTCGACGAAGTCGCCGGCGTGCGGGATGACGTTGAACGCGATCGTGGTCGGGAAGGCCTTCGCGGCGGGGAAGGCGACGGCGGCGCCGTCCTGCACCAGACCCATCGCATCCTGGCCGACCGCGGCGGTCGCCTCGGCCAGCAGCTCCTCGCCGCCGACGAGACCGGCGCCCGAGACGGCCTGGTAGGTGCTGACGATCAGGCGGGTCAGGCCGGCCTTCTCGTGCAGCGGCTTCAGCACCGGCATCGCGGCCATCGTGGTGCAGTTCGGGTTGGCGATGATGCCCTTGACCGCGTGGTCGATCGCGTGCGGGTTGACCTCGCTGACGACGAGCGGCACCTCGGGGTCCATGCGCCAGGCGCTCGAGTTATCGACGACGGTCACGCCGGCGGCGGCGAAGCGCGGCGCCTGCACCTTCGACATGGTCGCGCCGGCCGAGAAGATCGCGACATCGAGGCCTGTCGGGTCGGCGACCGACGCATCCTCGACCGTGATCTGCTCGCCGCGGAACGGCAGCGTCGTGCCCGCGCTGCGCGCCGAGGCGAAGAAGCGGATCTCGGCGATCGGGAAGTCGCGCTCCTCGAGCAGACGACGCACGACGGCGCCCACCTGGCCGGTGGCGCCGACGACGCCGAGACGGATACCGGAAGTGCTCATGGATGTGCCCGATCGATGGTGCGAGAAGGATTACGGAGAGTGTAGGGCGCGACGCCCAGCGGCGCCGTGGCGCGGGGAGCCGCGCGGGCCGGATCGGCACGACCTCGACGGAGATCGGCACGAATCGGTGGATGCGGCGGTCGACCCGAGAGACCGGTCAGCCGGTCCCGGTCAGCAGAGGCTCAGCGCCCGGTGCCGGCGTAGACCTTGGCGTCGCCGTCGCCGTCGAGCCCGAACGCCGTGTGCACGACCTGCGTCGCCTTCGCGAGCGAGTCGGCGCGGGTCACGACCGAGATGCGGATCTCGCTGGTGGAGATCATCTCGATGTTGATGCCGTTGTCGCTCAGTGAGGTGAACAGCTGCGCCGAGACGCCCGCGTTCGTGCGCATGCCGGCGCCGACGACCGAGAGCTTGCCGATCTGGTCGTCGTACTGCAGCGACTGGAAGCCCACGTCGGGCTGCTCGGCCTTGAGCGTCGTGAGCACCTTCTGGCCGTCGGCCTTCGGCAGCGTGAACGAGATGTCGGTGAGGCCGGTGGCCGCGGCCGACACGTTCTGCACGATCATGTCGATGTTCGCGCCGGTCTTGGCGACGATCGTGAAGATCTCGGCCGCCTTGCCGGGCACGTCGGGCACGCCGACGACGGTGATCTTGGCCTCGCTGAGGTCGCCGGCGACACCGGTGATGATCGGCTCTTCCACTTTCTCTCCCTCGGTGGGGTTGACGACGAGAGTGCCCTCGACAGGGCTGAACGACGAGCGCACGTGCAGGGTCACGCCGTGACGACGGGCGTACTCGACCGCGCGGATGTAGAGCACCTTGGCCCCGGCCGCCGCGAGCTCGAGCATCTCCTCGCTCGTGATGCGGTCGATCTTGTGCGCGCGGGGCACCACGCGGGGGTCGGCGGTGAAGACGCCGTCGACGTCGGTGTAGATCTCGCAGACGTCGGCGTTCAGCGCCGCGGCGAGCGCGACGGCCGTCGTGTCCGAGCCGCCGCGGCCGAGCGTCGTGATGTCGCGCGAGTCGCGGTTGAAGCCCTGGAAGCCGGCGACGATCGCGATCGCGCCCTCGTCGAGGGCCTCGCGCACGCGCACCGGGGTGACGTCGACGATGCGGGCGGCGCCGTGCTGCGCATCCGTGATCATGCCGGCCTGGCTGCCGGTGTAGCTGCGGGCCTCGTGGCCGAGGCTCTTGATCGCCATCGCCAGCAGCGCCATCGAGATGCGCTCGCCCGTCGTGAGCAGCATGTCCATCTCGCGGGCGTCGGGGATGGGCGTGACCTCGTGAGCGAGGTCGATCAGCTCGTCGGTCGTGTCGCCCATCGCGCTGACCGCGACGACGACCTCGTTGCCCGCCTTGCGCGTCTCGACGATGCGCTTGGCGACGCGCTTGATGCTCTCCGCGTCGGCGACGCTCGATCCGCCGAACTTCTGCACGATCAGGCTCACTGCGCCGACTCCCGGTTGCTCGATTCCTCGGGAATCATACCGAGGCACGGGATGCGCGCCCGACCGTGTGACACCGGGCGCCGCGAGCGCGCTCGCGGGCCGGCTCGAGGGTCGGCTCGCGGGCCGTGGATGCGCGCCTCAGGCCGCCGAGATGCGGATCATGTTGCCCGCGGGGTCGCGCACGGCGCAGTCGCGCGGGCCCCAGTCCTGGTCGGTCGGCTCCTGCACGATCTCGGCGCCGTGCTGCTGCAGACGGGCGAAGGCCGCATCCACGTCGTCGCTGAGGAAGACGAGGTTCGGCAGCATCCCCTTGACCAGCAGCTCGCCGAGCGCGTCGGCATCGGCGGGTGCGCGGCCGGCGTGCGGCTGCGAGAGCACGAGCTCGGCGGCCTCGCCCGGCACGCCCAGGGTGACCCAGCGGCCGTCGCCGTAGGCGATGTCGTTGCGGGTCTCGTAGCCGAGGCCGTCGCGGTAGAAGACGATGGCGGCGTCGACGTCGTCGACCGTGATGTTCACGAAGCGGAGTCCGATGCTCATGGGTCTCACGCTAGGCGCGGGGGCGCGCATCCGCTTCTCGGATCGTGCTCGATGCGCGGTGCAGCGGCGGATCGCGGTGGATGCGGGTGCAGTCGATGCCGAGCGCGGTGGATGCGGGTCAGGCGCTCGGCGGACGCGGCAGCCGGGTGGGGCGCGCGACGGCGCGCGCGACGCAGCCCGGCATCTCCTCGAAGGGCGAGTGCGGGCGGGCGCGATAGGCGCTCGGCGACTCCCCCGCGATCGTCGTGAACGCGGTGCTGAACGAGCCGAGCGAGCTGTAGCCGACCGCGAGGCAGACGTCGGTGACGCTCGTGCCCTGTCGCAGCAGCAGCATGGCGCGCTCGATGCGCCGGGTCATCAGGTAGGAGTGCGGGCTCTCGCCGTAGGCCGCGCGGAAGCGGCGCGAGAAGTGCGCCGCCGACATGTGCGCGTGGCGCGCGACCGCGGCGACGTCGAGCCCGGAGGCGAACTCGCGGTCCATGAGGTCGCGGGCGCGGCGCAGGGCGGTGAGCTCGGCGCGGCGCTCGGGCGTCAGCGGCACGCGCGGCGCTCCCGAGCACGCGCGCGCCGCGCCCATCGCGGGGCCGCGAGAGCGTCCGAGTTGCCCAGTTCTGCCGGGTTCCCGGGCCAGAACGCGGCAGAACTGGGCAACTCGCGGCTCAGTTCTCGACGAGCCGGCGGCCCTCGAAGGCGCGGCCGAGCGTGACCTCGTCGGCGTACTCGAGGTCGCCGCCGACCGGCAGGCCCGAGGCGAGGCGGCTGACCCGCAGGCCCGGCTGCACGAGCAGGCGGCTCAGGTAGGTCGCGGTCGCCTCGCCCTCGAGGTTCGGGTCGGTCGCGATGATCACCTCGGTGACCGTGCCGTCGGCGAGGCGCTGCACGAGCTGGGTGATGCGCAGCTGGTCGGGGCCGATGCCGTCGATCGGGCTGATCGCGCCGCCGAGCACGTGGTACAGCCCGCGGAACTCGCGCGTGCGCTCGATCGCGACGACGTCCTTCGCCTCCTCCACGATGCAGATCACGGTCGGCACGCGGCGCGGGTCGCGGCAGATCGAGCACAGCTCGCCCTCGGCGACGTTGCCGCAGCGCTGGCAGAAGCGCACCTTGTCGCGCACCTCGGCGAGCACCTGCGACAGCCGCGTCGGGTCGTAGGTCTCGGTCTGCACGATGTGGAACGCGATGCGCTGCGCCGACTTCGGTCCGACGCCGGGGAGGCGGCCGAGCTCGTCGATCAGCTCCTGCACGATGCCCTCGTACATCAGAAGTCATCCCCTCGGGGCGGTTCGGCGACGGGGCGCACCTTCGACTCGATCTGGTGCTCCTCGATGAAGGTGGCGTTGAGGATCTCGCGCACGACGGCCTCGCCGTAGCGCTGCCCCTGCGGCGCGGCGGGGCGTCGGGGGGCGGTCGGCGGCGTGCGGCGGGCAGCCGGCGCCGCGGCGGCGGTCGGCATGGATGCGGCGGCCGAGCTGCGCGCGGCGGGCCGGCTCACGCCGTCGTCGGGCGGGGGCGGGGCGTCGTAGTCCGGCGGGGCGTCGTCGTCGGACGGCGCGTCGCCGGCTGAGGCCTTCGCTGCGGAGTCGCCGGCCTGATCCGCCGCGTCGGCGGCGGCGCTGAACCCGGGGGATCCACCGAGGCCCGGAGCCGCCCATCCCGCGGCGTCGATGCCGCCCGGCTCGGCGGGGGCGGGCGTCGCTGCGGACGTCGCGGCGCCCGCGGCCGCGCTCGCGGGGGCCGGGTCGGGGTCCGCGGCGGGCGCGGACGGGTCGGAGTCGGGGATGCGCGCGACGTTCCAGCCGCCCGCGGAGGTCGTGCTCGCCGACGCGCCGGCGCCCGCGCCGGTCGGGGCACTCGACGGGGTGGCCGGGGCGGCCGGCGCCGACGACGCTCCCCCGCGCGGAGCCGCGGGCTCCGCCGGGCGGGACCCGCCCGCGGCGGGAGCCGCGGGGCCGTCGACCGGCTTGACGATGTACTTCACGCGCACGCCCAGCACCTTCTGGATCGCACTGCGCAGCTGCTCGCTCGGGCTCTCGAGCGCCTGCTGCGCCGAGCCGCGGAAGCCCTCGATGTCGCGCTGGCTCGGGAAGGTGAGGGTGAGCACCTCGTCGTGGAAGTCGCGCACGACGCCCGTCATCGCGACCATCCAGGCGCGCCGGTTCGACTCCTGGACGACCTCGAGCACCTCGGGCCAGGCGTCGCGCACCTGCTGCAGGGTGACCGGGCCGACCGGCGCCGGTGCGGCCGGGCGCTCGGCGCGGCGCGGCTCGGAGGTCGGGATGGGCTCGGGGGCGGTCTCTGCGGCGACGGCGGGTGCGGTCGGCTCCGTCGGCGCGGCGTCGCGCTGGCTCGACGCGGGCCGGCCGGATGCGGGGTCCGCAGCGGTCGCCGGGACAGCAGGCGCCGGAGCGGCCGGCTCCGAAGCGGTCGAGGCCGGAGCAGCCGAGGGCGTCGATATGGATGCCGACGGTGTGGACGAGGCCGACTCCGGAGCCGCCGGCACAGCGGCACGCGCCCCTCCCGACGCGCCCGAGCCCGTCGCATCCTCGATGCCGACGCGGCGCTCGAGGCGCTCGACGCGGGCCAGCGCGCCGCGCTCGGTCGCGTCGGCGGCGGGCACGAGCAGGCGGGCGAGCAGCAGCTCGAGGTGCAGGCGCGGCGAGGTGGCGCCGGTCATCTCGGTCAGGGCGGCGTTGGCGATGTCGGCGGCGCGCGACAGCGCGGCCGAGCCGTACGACGCCGCCTGTCGGCCCATGTGCTCGAGCTCGTCGGCCGGCACGCCGCGCAACACGGCGGCGGCGCCCTCCCGGGTCGCGGCGACGACGATCAGGTCGCGCAGGCGCTCGAGCAGGTCCTCGACGAAGCGGCGCGGGTCCTGACCGGTCTGGATGACGCGGTCGACCGCGGCGAAGGCGCCCGGCGCGTCGTCGGCGGCCAGCGCATCCACGATCTCGTCGAGCAGGGCGCCGTGCGTGAAGCCGAGCAGCGCGACCGCGCGCTCGTACTGCACGAGCGCGCCCTCGCTGCCGGCGATGAGCTGGTCGAGCAGCGAGAGGGTGTCGCGCACCGAGCCGCCGCCGGCGCGCACGACGAGCGGCAGCACGCCGGGCTGTACCTCGACGCCCTCGCTCTCGCAGAGCTGCTGCAGGTAGTCGAGCATCGTCGCGGGCGGCACCAGCCGGAACGGATAGTGGTGCGTGCGCGAGCGGATCGTGCCGATGACCTTCTCGGGCTCGGTCGTCGCGAAGATGAACTTGACGTGCTCCGGCGGCTCTTCGACGAGCTTGAGCAGGGCGTTGAAGCCCGCGCTCGTGACCATGTGGGCCTCGTCGAGGATGAAGATCTTGAAGCGGTCGCGGGCCGGGGCGAAGGCCGCGCGGTCGCGCAGGTCGCGGGCGTCGTCGACGCCGTTGTGGCTGGCCGCGTCGATCTCGATCACGTCGAGCGAGCCGCCGCCGTCGCGGGCCAGCTCGACGCACGAGGCGCAGGTGCCGCAGGGGGTGTCGGTGGGGCCCTCGGCGCAGTTGAGGCAGCGGGCCAGGATGCGCGCGCTCGTGGTCTTGCCGCAGCCGCGCGGGCCGCTGAAGAGGTAGGCGTGATTGACGCGGTCGGTGCGCAGGGCGGTGCGCAGCGGATCGGTCACCTGCGACTGCCCGATCAGCTCGGCGAAGTTCTCCGGCCGATAGCGGCGATACAGGGCGGTGACCACCCGCACAGACTACCGGCGACCTCCGACGTCGGCAGGCCCGCATCCACCCCTCGGCGCACGGGCGCCGCACGGGGTGCGGCCCGGGTCGGGCATCCGCTGAAGAGGGGGTGCGGATGCCCGACCCGGGTCGGTCGGAGGGGGGACTGCCCGAGCAGTCAGCCCGGGAGGGGGCGGAACGGGGGGAGCCCACCCGAAGGGCTCCCCCCGCTCGGTCACGCGGCGGTGAACCGCCGGCGACGTGCACCTCGGAGGAGCAGGGCTGCACCCGCGAACAGCATCGCGAGAGCCCCGAATACCCAGCGTCCTCCGTCGGTGCCGGTGGCCGCGAGGCCACCGCTTCCGGCAGCGCTGGACGACGGACCCGAACCGTCGCCCGGCGCACCGGGGTCTGCGGCGAGCACGTACTCCATCTCCCAGGGGAGCGAGCCGCCGGTCGCGGTGAGGATGCGCACCTGCACGCGGCCGGGCGCGTGCGGCGGTGCGGTCACCTCGATGGTGTTGTCGTCGATGACCGCGAAGTCCGAGCCGAGCACGCCGTCGAAGGTGACGCCGGTGGCTCCGGTGAAGAAGCGTCCGAAGATGCGGATGCGTCCGCCGGTCGTGGGCAGCGGGTCCTGGCTGACGCCGGTGACGACCGGGTCGTTCGCGCCGACGTAGCCGTAGCCGTCGTCGACCTGCACGTCGCCCTTCGGGTTGACGAGCAGGATGTGCACGTTGCCGGGCAGGTGCGGCGGCGAGACCACCGTGACGGTGCTGTCGTCGACGACCGTGACGTCGGTTCCGGGCGTTCCGCCGAACTGCACCTCGGTGGTGCCGGTGAGGCCGGTGCCGCCGATCGTGACGGTGGTTCCGCCGCCGGCCGGGCCGGCGCTCGGCGTCACGTCGGTGATCGCGGGAGCGTCGCCGGCGAAGGTGTAGCCGTTCGTGGCGGTCAGCGTGGCGGTCGGCAGCGTGACGATCACGTCGACGGCTCCGGGCGCGTGCGCCGGGGTGATGACGGTGATCGTGTTCGCATCCACCCGGGTCGGCGTCGAGGCGGCGTTGCCGCCGAAGGTGACGCCGGTGGCGTCGCCGACGCCGGGGCCGGTGATGGTGACGGTGGTTCCGCCGTCCGCCGGTCCGGCGGTGGGCGCGATCTGCTGGATGCTCGGCGCGACCGGGTCGTAGGTGAACCCGCCGGCGACGCTCGCGTCGCCGTTCGGGTGCTCGACCATGACCGCGACGTTCCCGGCGGCGTGCGCCGGCGTCGTGACCCGGATCAGCGAGTCGCTGACGACCTGGAACGAGGTGCCGTCCGTGCCGTCGAAGGTCACGCCGGTCGCCCCGGTGAACCCGGTGCCGGCGATGTCGACGGTCGTGCCGCCCGCGGCCGCGCCGTTCGCCGGCGTGATCCCGGTGGCGGTCGGCGCGGTCGGCGCTCCCGTGTACTCGAAGCCGTTGGTCGCGGTCAGGGTGGTCGTCGGCAGCGTGACCACCACATCCACGGGCCCGGCCGCGTGCGTCGGCGTGACGACCGTGATGGTGTCGTCGTCGACGCGGGTCAGGTCGGTCGCGGCGGTTCCGCCGAAGGTCACGCCGGTCGCGTCGCCCAGGCCGGGTCCGGTGATCGTGACCGTCGTGTTCCCGGCGGCGGGGCCGTCGGCGGGCGAGATGCCGTCGATGCTCGGCGCGCTCGCCGTGTAGTCGAAGCCGCCCGTGACCGTCGCGTCGCCGTTCGGATGCTCGACCACGACCGCGACGTTGCCGGCCGCGTGCACCGGCGTCGTGACCCGGATGAGCGTGTCGTTCACGACCTGGAACGAGGTGCCGTCGGTGCCGTCGAAGGTCACGGCCGTCGCCCCGGTGAACCCGGTGCCGGCGATCTCGACGGTCGTGCCGCCCGCCGTCGATCCGGTCGCCGGCGTGATCGAGCTCGCGGTGGGCGCCGTCGGCGCTCCCGTGTACTCGAAGCCGTTCGACTGCGTGAGCGTCGTCGTGGGCAGGGTGACCACCACATCCACGGTGCCGGCCGAGTGCGCCGGCGTGACGACCGTGATCGCGTCGGCGTCGACCCGGGTGAGGGTCGTGCCGGCGAGTCCGCCGAAGGTCACGCCGGTCGCGTCACCCAGGCCGGGGCCCGAGATCGTGACCGTCGTGCTGCCGGCCGCGGGGCCGGTGGCCGGCGAGACCGACTGGATGCTCGGCGCCGTGCCCGTGTAGGTGAAGGGGTCGGCGAGCGCCGCGGTGCCGTTCGGGTGCTGCACGACGACCGTGACGTCGCCGGCGGCGTGGGCGGGAGTGGAGACCGTGATCGTCGTGTCGTCGACCACCTGGAAGGACGTGCCGGCGGTGCCGCCGAAGGTCACGCCCGTCGCTCCGATGAAGCCGGTTCCGGTGATCGTCACGGTCGTGCCGCCCGCGGTCGATCCGGTCGTCGGCGTGAAGCTCGTCGCCGTCGGCGGAGCGCTGCTGACGAAGGTGTACGCGCCGGTGAGGGTGCTGTCGCCCGCGGGGTGCTGCACCACCACATCCACGACCCCGGCCGTGTGGGCCGGCGTGGTGGCGGTGATCTGGGTGTCGCTGACCACGGTGACGTTCGTCGCGGCGGTGCCGCCGATCGTCACGCCGGTGGCGCCGGTGAAGCCGGTGCCGGTGATCGTGACGGCCTGCTCGCCGGTGTCCGGTCCGGATGCGGGACTCACCGAGGCGGCCGCGGCAGCGGGCAGGTAGGTGAACGCGCCCGCGCTCGTGGTCGCCGCGATGGGCGTGGTGACCTGCACGTCGACCGCGCCGGCGGCGTGCGCCGGGGTGGTCGCCGTGATCTGGCTGTCGCTGTCGACCGTGAAGCCGGCCGCCGCCGTGCCGCCGAAGCTGACCGCGGTGGTGCCGGTCAGATTCGAGCCGATGATCGTGACGCTCGTGCCGCCCGCGACGCCGCCGCTGGTCGGCGTGAGGCCGGTGATGGCCGGGCCGGGCTGGAAGCTGAAGCCGTTGGTCAGCGTCGCCGTGCCGCCCGGGGCCGTGACGACCACGTCGACCGCGCCGGCGGCGTGCGCCGGGGTGGTGGCCGTGATGGTCGTGTCGTTGACGACCGTGACGCCGGTCGCCGCGGTGCCGCCCAGGGTGACGCCGGTGGCGCCGGTGAACCCGGTTCCGGTGATCGTCACCGCGGTGCCGCCGGTGGTCGGGCCCGACACCGGCGAGATGCCGCCGATCGTGGGCGTCGGCGGGGCCGGCACGTAGGTGTAGTCGAGCGGCGCGGTCTGCCCGTCGGGCGTCGTCACGACGACCGACACGGTGCCGGCGGCGTGCGCCGGGGTGGTGACCCGGATCGTGTCGGGGCCGACGACCTCGATGGCGGTCCCCGCATCCGCGCCGAAGGCGACGGAGGTGGCGGTGCCGATCGCGGTGCCGGTGATCGTCACGACCTCCCCGCCCGCGGTGCTGCCCGAGTTCGGGGTGATCGCGGTGGCGGTCGGCGGGGTCGCCGTGAAGGTGAAGGTGCCCGCTGCCGCGGTGCCGTCGGGGTGCTGCACGACGATCGGCACGCCGCCGGCGGCGTGCGCCGGGGTGCTGACGCGCATCTCGGTGTCGCTGACGACCGTGAAGCCGGTGCCGGCGTCGCCGCCGAAGGTCACGCCGGTGGCGGCGAGGAAGCCGCTGCCCGTGATCGTGACGACCGTGCCGCCGGCCGTGGTGCCGGTGGTCGGGTCGACCGTGGCGATGGTCGGCGCGGCCGGGTCGCGGTAGTCGAAGCCGCCCGCGATCGTGACGTCGCCGGCCGGGTCGCGCAGCACCAGATCGACCGCGCCCGTGGCGTGGCCGGGGGTCAGCACGGTGATCTGCGTCGCGGTCTTGCTCTGGATGGTGCCCGCGAGACCGTCGAACTCCACGGCGGTCACGCCGTCGAGGTCGGCGCCGTCGATCGTGACGAGCGTCCCTCCGGCGGTCGGGCCGGTCGTGGGCGTGTGCGTCGTGACCGAGGGCGCGCCGTCGGGCAGGTAGGTGAACGAGCGGGTCACGTCGCCGCTGGGCGACTGGATGACCGCATCCACCGGGCCGGGCGCGTGCGCCGGGGTCAGCACGGTCACCTGGGTGGCGCTGACGCTCTGCAGCGTGCCGGCGAGGCCGTCGAAGGTCACGCCGCTCGTGTCGCCGAGGTTGGTGCCGGTGATCGTGACGAGCGTGCCGCCGAGCTGCGTGCCGCTCGCGGGCGACAGCTGGGTGACGTTCGGAACGGGCGGCGCCTCGTAGGTGAAGGTGCCCGCGGCTGCGGCGTCACCGCTCGGGTGCTGCACGGCCACCGTCACCGGGCCGGCCGCGTGGGCGGGCGTGGTGGCGCGGATCTGCGTGTCGGAGTCGATGACGAACGCGGTGCCCGCGGCGCCGTCGAAGGTCACGCCGGTGGATCCGGTGAAGCCGGTTCCGGTGATCGTCACCTCGGTGCCGCCGGCGGTCGGGCCGCTGGTCGGGGTGAATCCGCTGACGGTGGGCGCGGGCGGCGGCGTGTAGGTGAAGCCGTCGGCGATCGTCGTGTCGCCGTTCGGGTGCTGCACCAGGATGGTCACCAGGCCGGGCGTGCGGGCCGCGGTCGTGGCGCGCAGGGCCGTGTCGCTGATGACCTGCACGTCCGTGGCGGGGACCCCGCCGAACTGCACGCCGGTCGTGCCGGTGAAGCCGGTGCCGGTGAACAGCACCGTCGTGCCGCCCGTGCTCGGGCCCTCGATCGGCGTGTGGTCCGTCACGACCGGCTTGGCCGGAGCGACGTAGCTGTAGGCGCCGGCGGCGGTCGCATCCCCGTAGCAGGCGGTGCTACCGTGCACGACCACGTCGGCCGGACCCGCGGCGCCCGCCGGGGTCGTCGCGGTGATGCGGGTGTCGGTGATGGTCAGGTTCGTCGCCGGGGCGCCGCCGATGTCGACGCTGGTCGCGCCGGTGAAGCAGCGGCCGTCGATCGTGATGGGCGCGTTGCCGGCGGTCGGTCCGGAGCCCGGCGTCACCGCGGTGATCGCGATGACCGGCTCGTAGACGTAGGGCGAGGTGCCCGACGTGCCGACGGGGGTCGTGACGGCGACGCCGATCGTGCCGGCCGCGTGCGGCGGCGTGGTGGCGGTGATCTGCGTCGGGCTGTTCACGGTGAAGGCCGTGGCTCCGACGCCGTCGAAGGTGACGGCGCTCGCACCGGTGAAGTTGCTGCCGGTGATGACGACGGTCTGCCCGCCGGTCTCGGGTCCGCGCTGCGGGGCGACGCCGGTGATCGCGGGCACGAGGGGCTGCGGCGTCTGGAAGGTGAAGCCGCCGGCCAGCGTCGCGCTGGTGCCGCACGCGGCGGGTCCGGTCACGGTCACGTCGACGGCGCCCGCGGCGTGCGCCGGGGTGCTCACGGTCAGCTCCTGCGCCGAGACGTGGTTGATGATCGTCCCCGCTGTACCTCCGAAGGTGACGCCGGTGACGGTGTCGAGGCACGAGCCGGTGAGGGTGACGACGGTGCCGCCCGCGATCGGACCCACGTTGGGCACGGCGGTGGTCAGCGCGAGACCGGGCACGTAGGTGAAGGTGCCGGGCTGGGATGCGCCGGATCCGGTCGTGACGATCACGGGCACGGCGCCCGCGACGTGGAACGGCGTCTTGACGGTGAGCTGCGTGTCGGTCTGCGTCAGCACCGTCGCGGGCGTGCCGCCGAAGGTGACCGACTGGGTGCCGTTGAAGCCGGCGCCGTTGATCGTGACGACGGTGCCGCCGGCCTCGGGGCCGGAGGTCGGGCTCAGCGAGTCGACGCGCGGCGGCACGGCCACGGCGTTGCCGTCGACGGCCTGCCCGACCTCGGCGTTCGCCATGTCGAGGAAGAGCACACCGGGGTCGGTGAGCGCCGTGCGAGCGACGCCCGGCGAACCGGGCGCGCCCCCGTCTCCGCCCGGCAGGCTGGCGAAGTTCAGCAGGCTGATCCGCAACGCGGTCTGGCTGAACGGCCGGCCGGCCTGGGCAGGCAGTGGCTCCTTCACGTTGACCTTCAGCGACAAGATCGTGTTCAGCGCGGTCAGCGCCGGCTGCAGCAGATTCGTCACCGGCGTGACGAGCGTCGTGCGCAGGTTGGTGATCGCGGTGCCGACGCCGGTGGTGCCGGCCGTCAGCACGGGCGCGAGCGCCGCCCCGATGAGCGGCGTGACCGCGCCGAGGCTGATGCCGAGGCCGATGCCGAGCGTCGAGAGCGAGATGGATGCGGCGGGCGCCGTGCCGTCGACCAACTGGCCGAGCGGGGCGGCGACGCGCAGCGTGATCACGTTGACGCCGGCCACACGCAGCTGCACGTTCATGGTGACGGCCGCGTTGCGCACGGCGGTGTTGAGCTTGCTCTGCAGCTGGTCCACGGCGGAGCCGACCAGGGTGAGCACTGATCCGGAGATCTGCTGCAGCGCCGTCGCGGAGAGAACCTCGGTGTTGGCGGGCTGGCCGTTGAGACCGCCGCCGATCTTGCTGAGGTCGGCGCTGATCTCGCCGGTGGCGAGGTCGATGCTGACGCTGCCGTCGGAGGTCGTGAGCTGCTGCGGCAGCGTGCCGACCGAGGCGAGGTCGAGGCTGATCGAGGCGTTGTTGTTGGCGGCCGGGAAGCTGACCGGCAGCACGGAGCCGAGCAGAGTGCTGAGGCTGTTCTGCAGGGTGGTCAGAGCGGTGCCGGTGTTGGTCGTCAGCGTGCCCTGCAGGCTGGTCTGCAGGTTGTTCACCGCGGGGGTGACGGCCGCGTTGAGCCCCTTGAGCGTGTTGCTCGTGATGCGGAGCTTGCCGCCGGCGATCTCGTAGGTCCCGCTGGGGACGCCGCCGCCGACGGACTCGGCCCGAGCGCTCATCGCGCCGGCGTCGAGGTGCAGATCGGCGAGCTCGGCAGCGAGGGTCGGCCCGATGATGTCGTGCAGGTCGAGGGTCAGGTTGCCGGGCACCTGGTTCGGCGGCACCGAGCCGACGCCGACGGCGCCGTCGTTGCCGACCAGGCCCGAGGCGCCGACCGAGCTGGCGGTCGGCTCTGCCTTGGCGTACGAGCCGAGCGCGCCCGCGTCGGCGAGGTGCAGCGGGATGCCGAGGTTCGCCGGCAGCTGCAGCACGCGACCCTCGATCAGCCCGACATCGAGGCTGTGCCGGTCGATCTGTGTCGCGGTCGTGCCGAGGTTCTGCGCCTGGGCCTGCGTGACGACCGGGTCGACCACGCCGAGCAGCGAGCCCGACAGGAAGGTGCCGCTCGCGCTCGAGCGGTCACCGGGGGCCGCTTGACTGTCGCCGATGCCGACCAGGAAGACCCCGGTCATCACGGCGGCGAGGAGAGCCAGCCCCCGGCTTCCCCACTTGCTGAACTTCTCTGCGCGACGGATCGCGCGATTCATTTCCCCCACGTCACACTTCCCCGTGTCCTGATCCGACTGACGGAGAGCGCTCTCGGGTGGTTGGTCCGGGATCGGGTTCCCCGTCGGGTGACTGACTCTCACGATACGCGGGTGAATGTCGTTTTCAAGCCCCCTGAACGGTTATCCGGGCATCCCCAGTTTCCCGTTCGGCCCACCGAAACGGGCACGGCGAGAACCCAAACGGACATGCGAATCCCAGGACCGGGCATCCCTCGGGGGCAGCCCGGAGAGCGGCTCAGGACTGAGGCTGCGGGCGAGGATGCGGAAGTCGCAGATGCTCCAGCAGCCGCGGGCGGCGGAGACTCGCACAAAGAAAAGGACCCCCCGCGCACCCGCCAGAGCCCGGTTGCCCTTGCTGCGTTTCCGCCCTGGGGGAGTTGGCCTGGATGGCGCCACGCGGGGAGCCGGGCTTCAGTGTAGCGGCACGGCGTCGCTCCATCCGCCGGAGATCCTGGGCATCGACCCGCGCGCGTTCCTCGGTGTCGACCCGCGCGCGTTCCTGGGCGTCGCATCCGCATCGACTCCCGACGCGGCGGTGATCTCGGCGGATGCGGTGGACTGGCGCCATGGACATCGTGATCGCGGGCGGGCACGGCAAGATCGCCCTCCTCCTCTCCTCTCTGCTCAGCGCCGACGGACACCGCGTGCGCGGCCTCGTGCGCAACCCCGACCACGCCGACGACCTCGCCGCGGCCGGTGCCGAGGCCGTCGTGCTCGATCTCGAGCAGGCCGACGACGCCGCGGTCGCCGAGGCGATCTCGGGCGCCGACGCGGTCGTGTTCGCGGCCGGCGCCGGCGCGAACAGCGGCGCCGCGCGCAAGCTCACCCTCGACCGCGACGGGGCGATCCTGCTGGCCGACGCCGCCGTGCAGGCCGGCGTGACGCGCTACCTGCTGGTGTCGGCGATCGGCGCCGACCGCTTCGATCCCGACTCCGACGACGTGTTCCAGGTCTACCTGCGCGCCAAGAGCGAGGCGGATGCCGCGGTGCGCGAGCGCGACGAGCTCGACTGGACGATCCTGCGGCCCGGCGGCCTGCTCGACGAGCCGGGCACCGGAGCGATCGCGGTCGCCGACGAGGTGCCACGCGGCGACATCCCGCGCGCCGACGTCGCCGCCGTGCTCGCCGAGCTGCTGCGCACGGGCGGCGGCGTGCACCGCCAGGTGGAGCTCACCTCGGGCCCGACGCCGATCGCCGAGGCGGTCGCGGGGCTCTGAGCGTCAGCGCGTCAGCGCCACCGTCTGCCGTGCGATCTCGAGCTCCTCGTCGGTCGGGATGACGAGCACCTCGACCGGCGCGCGGTCGGGCGAGATGCGGCGCTCGGCGCGCGAGTCGAGCTCGTTGCGATCGTCGTCGACGCGGATGCCGAGGAACTCGAGTCCCGACATCGTGCGCCGGCGCAGCAGCGGGTTGTTCTCGCCGATGCCGGCCGTGAAGACGATCACGTCGACCCCGCCGAGGATGGCGGCGTAGGCGCCGACGTAGTGCTTCACCCGGTGGCGCCAGATCGCGAGCGCCTCCTGCGCCCGGGGCTCGCCTTCCGCCGCGGCCCGCTGCACGTCGCGCATGTCGCCCGTGCCGGTGAGCCCGAGCAGTCCGCTGCCCTTGTTGAGCAGCGCATCCAGCTCGGCCAGATCGAGGCCGGCGACGCGACCGAGGTAGGGCACGATCGCCGGGTCGAGGTCGCCCGAGCGGGTGCCCATCACGAGGCCCTCGAGCGGCGTGAGGCCCATCGAGGTGTCGACGCTGCGTCCGCCGTCGACGGCGGTGATGCTCGCGCCGTTGCCGAGGTGCAGCACGATCTGCTTGAGCTGGCCGAGCGGTCGTCCGAGGAAAGCGGCCGCGCGCTCGGTGACGTACTTGACGCTCGTGCCGTGGAATCCGTAGCGCCGCACGGCGTGCCGATCCGCGAGCTCGCGGTCGATCGCATACCTCCATGCCTCTTCCGGCATGGATTGGTGGAACGCGGTGTCGAAGACGGCCACGTGGGGCACATCGGGGAACGCGGCGCGGGCCGCGCGGATGCCGTCGAGGTTCGCCGGGTTGTGCAGCGGAGCGAGGTCGTTGAGCTTCTCGATCTCGGCGATCACAGCGTCGTCGACGACGACCGCGCGATCGAATCGCGCGCCGCCGTGCACGACCCGGTGGCCGACCGCGGTGACTCCGGCGTCCGGCCCCAGCCGGTCGAGCACGATGCGCATCCCCGCGTCGTGATCGGCGGCGTCGCCGCCCTCCTCGCCCAGTCTTTGCAGGGTTCCCGAGAGGATCGTCTCGCCGGATTCGGGGTCGACCAGCTGGTACTTGATCGACGACGATCCGGAGTTGACGACGAAGACGCGGCTCACCGCTCGCTCCCTTGGGCCTGGATCGCGGTGATCGCGACCGTGTTGACGATGTCGCGCACGAGGGCTCCGCGCGAGAGGTCGTTGATGGGTTTGTTGAGCCCCTGCAGCACCGGTCCGATGGCGACGGCGCCCGCGCTGCGCTGCACGGCCTTGTAGGTGTTGTTGCCCGTATTCAGGTCGGGGAATACGAACACGGTCGCACGCCCGGCGACGGCCGAATCGGGCATCTTCGTGGCGGCGACGGTCGGGTCGGCGGCCGCGTCGTACTGGATCGGCCCTTCGACCAGCAGGTCGCCCGCGCGCTCGCGCACGAGCGCGGTTCCGGCCCGCACCTTGTCGACGTCGGCGCCGGTTCCCGACTCCCCCGTCGAGTAGCTCAGCATCGCCACGCGCGGCTCGATGCCGAACTGCCGGGCCGTGGCGGCCGAGCTGATCGCGATGTCGGCCAGCTGCTCCGAGGTCGGGTCGGGGATGACCGCGCAGTCGCCGTAGACGAGCACCCGGTCGGCCAGGGCCATGAGGAAGACGCTGGAGACGACCGAGACGCCCGGCTTGGTCTTGATGATCTCGAAGGCCGGGCGGATCGTGTGGGCGGTCGTGTGCTTCGCGCCCGACACCATGCCGTCGGCGAGGCCGAGGTGCACCATCATCGTGCCGAAGTAGCTCACGTCGGTCACGGTGTCGGCGGCCTGGTCGACCGTGATGCCTTTGTGCGATCGCACGCGGGCGTACTCCTCGGCGAAGCGCTGACGCAGCTGCTCGTCGAAGGGGCTGATGACCGCCGCATCCGAGAGATCGACGCCCAGCTCGGCGGCCCGAGCCCGCACGACCGCCTCCTCGCCCAGGATCGTCAGCTGCGCCGTTCCGCGCTGCAGCAGAGTGCCCGCGGCACGCAGCACGCGGTCGTCGTCGCCCTCGGGCAGCACGATGTGCTGACGGTCCGCCCGCGCGCGGTCGAGCAGCCCGTGCTCGAACATCAGCGGCGTCACGACCGACGGAGGCGCCAGATCGAGGCGGTTCGCCAGCGCCTCGCCGTCGACGCTGCGCTCGAACAGGCCCAGCGCCACATCCTGCTTGCGCGCCGAATCGGCCGCCAGGCGCCCGCGCGTGCGGGTGATGCCGACCGCGGTGTCGAAGGTGCCCGTGCCGACCGCGGCGATCGGCAGCGGCGAGCCGAGTCCGTCGAGCAGGCGCTGAATGGATGCGGCCGGCTCGACACCGCCGTTCAGCACCACCCCGGCGAGCGAAGGGAAGGTCTCCGACTCGTGTGCCAGCAGCGTGCCGAGCAGCACATCGGAGCGGTCACCCGGCACGATCACGACGGCGCCCTCGAGCAGCCGCGGCAGCACGTTCTCCAGCGACATCGCCGCGATCACCGTGCCGAGCACCTCGCGATCGAGCAGGGCCTCCTCACCGCGGATGAGCCGCGCATCCAGCGACTCGACGATCGTGCGGAACGACGGCGCGACGAGCACCGGATCCTCGGGGATCGCCCACACCGGCACGCGCTCGGCCTCGACGTCGAAGCCGCTCTCGATTGCGGCGACCGCCTCGTCGAGGTGCGCCGGATCGGCGCGGTTCAGGATGAGCCCCAGCAGCCCGGCGTGCTCGGCCCGCAGCTCGGCGCGGGTCACCTCGGCCACCTGCCGCAGCTCGTCGGGGGTGCGGGCGCTCGCGCCGTCCTGCTGGCGGCCGCCGAGCACCAGCAGCACCGGCGCGCCCAGGTTCGCGGCCACGCGCGCGTTGAAGCTCAGCTCGGTCGGCGAGCCGATGTCGGTGTAGTCGCTGCCGACGATCACGACCGCGTCGCTCGCCGCCTCGACCGCCGCGAACCGCGTCACGATCTCGTCGAGGGCGCCGTCGGGGTCGTTGTGAACGCGCTCGTAGGTCGTGCCGATGCAGGTGTCGTAGTCGAGCTCGGCGCTCGAATGCGCCAGCAGCAGCTCGAGCACGTAGTCGCGCTCCTGCGTCGTGCGGGCGACCGGCCGGAACACGCCGACCCGGGTCGCGCGGCGCTGCAGCAGCTCGACGACGCCGAGGGCCACCGTCGACTTTCCCGTATGGCCTTCGGCGGACGCGATGAAGATGCGGGTCGTCACCCGACCAGCCTAGAAGTGAGGATGCCCTGACCTGCTGGGAATGCGGGATCCGCACAGTGTCTTCATTCGCCGCCGATCTCGAAACCCAATGTGCTCAAGCGCTGGCGAGCGGTCCATGACTGGAACTGCGTAGCCTCGATCCCGAGCGCGACGGCGAGGGCCTGTTTGACCGGCCAGACGATCCCGTCGACCTCCACCCAATAGGTCGTGATCTTGCCCGGGGTCGCGGATCGGAGTCGGTCACGCACAGCTTCACGAGTCAGACGGCGTTCGATTCCATCGAGAGTGAAAACGACCTCTTCGTCGCCCTGTTCGTCACCGAAATCCATCGAGCCCGCGTCATCGAATTCAATTCCGGCGAGTTCGGCGAGTTCCGCGATGTTCACTCGCGCTGTTCCGGCGGCGCGACCGTCCAGATCGAACTCGATCCCCTCCGACTCGAGCACGGCGCGCACATCGGCACCCTCGTGCTCGCTTCCCGGAATCCAGCGGAATCCGGGGGAAACCGTTCCTGCCGCCTGCAGAACGCGCCAGGCGTGACGAATCGGTGTTCGGCTGATGTACCCGCCAAGCGGTACAGGGTGAGTGCCAGCCAGACTCGCAACGTCGCCGTAAGTGGTCCAACGGCCAACGGGAATCGAGTCGATGATCTCCGCCGCGACGCTCCAGGACACCGTTGACTCCTGGACCAAGACGTCGTCGACCGGCGCTGTCCACTCTCGGCTGATGAGAGCCGCGAGGTCCGCGCCGCGAGCGTTCAGCTCCGTAACGCCCCAAGCGCTCTGCCCAGCGATGTACGAATTCAGCGCGATGTTGCTGCGAGCGAAGAGTTCACGCTTCGTCGCAAAGGGCGAGTTGCTGAGTTCCGAGTTGTACCCGGTGAGGGTGAGGTTCGCGAGGGAATGGAGGTATGCCTCATGCACATCGTCCACCGTTGCGAACTCACCCATGTCGACCGCGAGATCGGCGCGCCAGGATTCGTTCAATGTCTGCGGCATCACGTGCTCAATCGATGCACTGCTCAACGAGGCAGGTTCCTTTCCCGCGACAGCGAGTTCGAGCCACGACAGCAGCGTCTTCCGCTGGTTCGGCCGACCCGAGAAATAGAACGGTTTGGACGTGACGGCTTCCGCGATCTGTCGGTCGGAGGCGAAGAATTTGCGTCCCGTCGAGAGATATCGGTGGAGAGATCCGACGACGTCGCTGAGGTCCAGTTCCCCGGCGGCCCGAAGCACAATGCGCGAAAGCCCGTTCGAGGGAGCGTTGATGACGAGACGGCGAACGAGGTAGGACTCGAGGATTTTCAGGGCTCGCGCGACGTCCTCGGCACTGATGCCCTCATCGGCGTGCAAAGAAAGCAGCTTCAGCACCAGTGGGTCGGTGGCGGTGCTCCCCCACTCCGCGAGCCGTTCGAGTGCGGATCGGATCTGCGGTTCGCGCACATGCGAGGGTTCACGGATCTGCGCGAGGAGCTCAGACAGGCGAGCGAATCGCCGGACTTCGATCTCGATCTGCTCGTCAGCAAGCGACGACAGCCGTCCCTCTTGAAGTGCGTAGATGTCACCGACCTTCGCTTCTGGACGGCTCCAGGTCATCTCCATCCAGAACAGACTCTCCAATTCACTCGCGCTGAGCAGCGACTGCATGGGGAGCCAGATCGACGTGTAGACCTCATCTCCTCGGTGCCCGAGCCGCATGAAGATGTAATTGCGGAGCAGGTCACCCTGGGTGAGCTTCATCCCGGTGTTGTTGAGCGACTCGAAGATCCGATAGACGTTGTCGTCCTGATTCGCCGTGATTGCGACGAAGACGAGTCCGTCCAAGACGACCGACGCGATTCGGTCGATGTCATTCGGATCGTCGGGATCATCGACCTGGGCGAGTTTCCCGCGGAAGAAGCGGTAGGCGTCGACCACGCCGGACTGGATTCCATCGGGAACGGCGTCGTCGACGATTGCCCGAAACGCAGCGCGGTCAGCCTGGGTCGGGAGGAGTTTCAAGCGGTCGTCGCCGGACTTGAACCTGTCGACGAGGTAGGTCTCGTGCAGTCGAGCAACCGTGGCCACCGAAGACGGCTGGAATCGCGCGATGTGGTCCCGAATCGCCGCAATCAGCACCGAGAGGGTCGTCAACCGCTGCTGCCCGTCGACGACCAGAAACTCGGAGCCGCCGGGCCCGATCTCGCCCGTGGAGAGGACGAGCGAGCCGGTGAAGTGTGTCGCTGAGGGATCAGCCAACCGCGACTCGGCAAGAGCCGCGACGTCGCTCCACAGGCGGTTCAGTTGCCGCGGAGTCCACGAGTACGTCCGCTGGTAGAGCGGCACCCGGTACTGCTTGGTTCCCTCCAGTACCTGCTGGAGTCGGATCTCCTGAACGTGCACGGCGCCCCTCTCGTCGCAGCCCGAAGCGGACCTCGGCTCACGATAAACGAGCCGTGCGACAAGGGGAGAACGGGATCGGGGCGGGACACTACTCGCGTCCCGCCCCGATTTGCGGAGGATGGGGGATTCGAACCCCCGAGGGCTTTCACCCAACACGCTTTCCAAGCGTGCGCCATAGGCCACTAGGCGAATCCTCCTGGCGTCCGCCGTGGCGGAGCCGACGCCCATCCTACCGGGCATGAGCACACGCTCCGACCCGGCCGTGACTGAGCCGGCTCAGCCGCGCTTCGAGCGCAGCGGATGCGGCGACCAGGCGTAGATCTGCGACGACGCGCGGGCGAGCCAGCCGAACTGGGCGAGCACGGCGATCCAGAGCAGCGCGATACCGGCGGAGGCGGCCGGTCCGCCCGAGAGCGCGGCGCCGCCGGCGAAGCCGAGCAGCACGAGCACTCCCAGCGCGACGCTGAGCACGGCGACGCGCGGCCGACCGACACCGCGGCTCCATGCGGCGTGCGCGAACGCCGCGACGGCGATCGCGACGAAGCCGATCGCGCCGAAGAGCAGGTGCAGGATGCCGGAGAGGCTGAACTCGCCGCCCGCCGATCCGGGCGGGAACCCGGCCACCGGGTCGGGCGCGAACACCGCACTCAGCACGAGCGCGACGCCGTGCACCCCGGTGAGGACGCCGATCGCGAGGCCCCGCCCGCTGCGGATGGCGCGCACGATGCCGACGGCGGCCGCCAGCACCATGAGTCCGGTGAGCGCCAGGTTCGCGCGCTGCAGCCAGCCGAGGTCGCCGAGCATGAGCAGCGACAGCGCGTGCCGGCTCAGCTCGAAGCCGGGCCGGGTGAGGGCGAGCACCAGCCCGACCACGACGTAGAAGGGTCCGGCGACCACACCCCAGCCGAGCAGGCTGCGGGTCGCGGCGGCGCCGCGGTCGAGGTCGTCGTCGGGTCCCGGCATGCGCTCTCCTGCACTCTCGAGTGCATTACTGCACTGCGCGGTACGGTAGCGAGCAGCGATCGCGGCGCGCAAGCGCCGGGCCGCCGAGAAGGGCGATCGACGAGAGCAGGGCGCGGATGCCGCACGAGCACGAGGACCCGCGCACGGTGCGCTCGCGCGCGCTGATCCTCGACGCCGCGGCCGCCGTCTTCCTCGAGCGGGGCTTCGTCGACGCGACCGTCGACCAGGTCGCCGAGACGGCCGGCGTCGCCAAGCGCACGATCTACAACATCTACGGCGACAAGGACGAGCTGTTCCGGGCGACGATCCTCCGCTCGATCGCGACGGCCGACCGCTTCAGCGCCTCGCTGGCTGTGGAGGTCGCGGCGATCGCCGAGGCCCGCGACCTCGCCCAGGCGCTGTCGCAGATCGCGGTGCGCCTGGCCGAGTCGGTGCTGATCGGCCCCGTGCTGCCGTTGCGCCGACTGCTCGCGAGCGAGTCGCGCCGCTTCCCCGAGCTCGCCGCCGAGTACCGCGACCATGCGCCCGAGGCGGTGATGCGCGCGCTCGCCCGCCTCTTCGGCGATCTCGCCGAGCGCGGGCTGCTGCGCGCCGCATCCCCCCGCCTCACCGCCGAGCACTTCGCCTTCCTCATCATGGGCGCCGACCTCGACCGGGGGATGTTCGACCCGGCCCCGCCGACCCGGCGCCGTGTGCGGGCGAGCGCGCGCGCCGGCGCCGAGGCGTTCCAGCGCGCCTACGCGCTGGGAACGTGCCCTGAACCCGACCCGACGGCCCCCGAATCAGGTCGCCCCCGAACTGGGAGCCGCGCGCATCCGGGATGATTGCGACCATCGAGGCACACGACCCGAGGGGATGGCGGGGTGACGACCATGACGACACCGACCACACTCGTCTTCGCGCGCCCCAAGCGCTCGCTGCTGATCACCGGCATCACGGCGCTCGTGCTGGCCCTCGTGCCCGTGACCGTGGCGCTGGTGGTGCTGCGCGACGACTGGCTGCCGACCGTGATCGTCGAGGTCGTCGCGATCGCCACGTGCGTGTCGCTGGGGCTGCGCCAGCTGACGATCCACACCCGCCTGACCGAGACCGAGCTGAGCGGCAACGGCATCTTCAGCCCGATGGTGCGGGTCGACCTCGACGACGTGCACGAGGTGCTGGTGGTGCCGATCTTCATCGGCGCGGCGCCGGATCCGGTGCAGCAGCTGCTGGTTCGCGACGAGAACGGGCGTCGGCTCTTCCGCCTGCGCGGCAACTTCTGGGAAGACGGTCTGCTCGAGCGGATCGCCGCGGCCATGCCGGTTCCGGTGCAGGTGGTCGCCGAGCCGATCCCGGCCAAGCTGTTCTTCTCGACCTACCCCGGCTCGGAGTACTGGTTCGAGAACAAGCCCTGGCTGCGCGTCGCCGCGATCCTGGGTGCCGGACTGCTGGCGCTCGGCGTCGCCGCCGGGGCGATGCTCACGCTCGGCGGAGAGCAGATGTTCGGGCGCTGAGCCCGCACGTCCCGCCGCGCGCAGCGGAGTCGACCGTCGGCGCCGACGCGCTCCTAGTTGCGCTTCAGCGTGCCGAAGATGCCGCGCACGATCTCGCGGATGACGGTGCGCCCGGTCGTCGAGCCGAGCACCTCCTCGACGACGGTCTTCTGCCGTTTCGTCGAGGTTCGGGTGGATGCGCGGCTCGCGGTCGTGCGGGTCGTCGTCGTGCGCCCCTGCGCCCTGCGTGCGTCGGCGAGCGCCCTGTCGTAGTCGCGCTGCGCCTTCGCGTCGTCCTTCGCCTTCTGCGCGGCGGCGGCCTCGGCCTCGGCCTTCTCCTCGGCGGCGCGGTCGGCGGCCGCCGCGGCCTCCATCTTCGCGGCGAGGATCTCGCGGGCCGACTCGCGGTCGATCGCGGTGCCGTACTGCTCGAGCAGGGGCGAGGCGTTCACGCTCGCGGCGATCTGCTCGTGCGGGGTCGGCGACATCAACCCCTGCGGGGCGCGCAGACGGGTCCAGGCGACGGGTGACGGCGCGCCCTTCTCGTTCATGACCGTCACGATCGCCTCGCCCGTCGCGAGCGACTGCAGCACGTCCCCGAGCTGGTAGCCGCTGTTCGGGTAGGTGGTGACGGTGGCGCGCAGCGCCTTCGCATCCTCGGGGGTGAAGGCGCGCAGCTGGTGCTGCACCCGGCTGCCCAGCTGGGCGAGCACATCCGAGGGCACGTCCTTCGGGGTCTGCGTGACGAAGAAGATGCCGACGCCCTTCGAGCGGATGAGGCGCACGGTCTGCGTGATCTGCGCCACGAAGTCCTTCGACGCGTCTTTGAAGAGCAGGTGTGCCTCGTCGAAGAAGAACACGAGCTTCGGCTTGTCGAGGTCGCCGACCTCGGGCAGATCGTTGAACAGGTCGGCGAGCAGCCACATGAGGAAGGTCGAGAACAGAGCCGGCTGGTCGGCGACGCTCGGCACCTCGAGCAGGCTCACGATTCCGCGTCCGTCGGTCGCGGTGCGCAGGAACTGGGCGGTGTCGATCTCGGGCTCGCCGAAGAAGACGTCGGCCCCCGCATCCGCGAAGCCGATCAGCTCGCGCAGGATGACCCCGGCCGTCGCCTTCGAGAGTCCGCCGAGCTGGCTCAGCTCGTCTTTGCCGTCGTCGCTCGTGAGGAAGGTGAGCACGGCGCGCAGGTCGCTCAGATCGAGCAGCGGCAGGCCGGCCTGGTCGGCGTAGTGGAAGACGAGCGCGAGGCTCGACTCCTGGGTCTGGTTGAGGCCGAGCACCTTGCTGAGCAGCAGCGAGCCGAAGCTCGACACGGTCGCGCGGATCGGGATGCCGGTGCCGAGTCCGCCGAGCGTGTAGTACTCGGTCGGCGCGGCCTGCGGCGTCCAGTCCTGCCCGATGCCCTTGGTGCGGGCGAGCAGCTTCTCGTTGCCCTCGCCGGGGCTGGCGATGCCCGACAGGTCGCCCTTGATGTCGGCCGCGAAGACGGGCACGCCGTTGGCGCTGAGCTGCTCGGCCAGCACCTGCAGGGTCTTGGTCTTGCCGGTTCCGGTGGCGCCGGCGACGAGGCCGTGGCGGTTGGTCATGCCGAGCGGGATGCGCACGGGCACATCAGCCAGCGCATCCCCGTTCACGAGGGCTCCCATCTCGAGGGCGGGCCCGTCGAAGGCGTAGCCCGCGCGGATCACGTCGATCTGCTCGGGGGCGAGCGGGCCGGCGGGGGCGTCGGCCGCGGGCGCCGCGGGCTCGAGGGCGTCGGATACGACGGGCTCGGGGGCGGCAGGGGTGGCGGGCGCCGCCGGGGCCGCCGACTCCGCCTCGGCGGCGGCGAGCGCCGCCTGCGCCTCCTCGAGCGCCTTGCGGGCGGCCGCGACCTTGTCCTCGGCGTCACTCATGGGCTCAGCCTATTGAGCGGACCTGTCCCGCGACAGGCCGCATCCACCGCCTCGCGGGGTACGCGCGTACCCCGGAAACCGACCGGATCACCCTCAAAACGGGGCTGGAATCCGAATGTCCGTCGGATAGCCTGCTGGAGACGCTCCTGCGCGTGCCCCCGACCGCCCGACCCCGATGGGCGACCGCACGCGATGGCCCCGAAACCCGGTGGAGCGTCAGGGGGAGAACTCTTCGTGCGCACCCGTACGCCCATCCGTGCCCTGGCGACCCTGACCGCCGGAGCGCTCGCCGCGTCCAGCCTCGCCGTGCTCGGCGCGATCGCCGCACCCGAGGCCGCGCAGGCGGCGACGCCGGTGACCTGCACCACGGCCGGAATCACCGTCTCGGCCAACGCCGCCGGCGACCCGAGCACCGTCTCGCGGGTGAACAACACGACGGGTGCGCTCGAGGCGGTCGGCACCCTGAACGACAACGTCAACGGAATCGGCTACAACGTGATGGACGGCCTCGTCTATGGCGTCAACTCGGCCGGGCATCTGGTGCGGTTCGGCAGCGACTACGGCTCCGGCGAGGAGGACCTCGGCCTGATCAACTGGAACATCTCCGGCGTCGGAACGCTTCAGCTGCTCAACGGTGTCGTCGACGACACGAACACGATGTACTTCATCGTCCGCAACAACAACAGCAACGCGTGGGTCTCGAAGGTCTCGCTCGCCACGGGCGCTTCGCGCACTGCGACCTCGACCAAGATCACCGGCACGGTGCCGCAGATCGACGACATCTCGTTCGACCCGTACGGCAACTCGCTCTACGCCCTGACCGACAGCGGAATGCTCAAGATCGATCCGACGACGGCCGAGGCGACGCTGGCCCTGACCACGCCCGCGTTCAACAGCCCCGGCGCACCGAACGGCCGAGCCGGTGGATCGTGGAGCGACTCGGTCGGGAACATGTACTTCTACCAGAACCTCGCCGCCCAGCATCACCTCTGGAAATACGCCCCGAGCACCGCCACCTACACCGACATGGGAGCGATCGCCGCCGCCTCGGTGTTCGACGCCACGGCCTGTCTCCCGCCGACCATGTCGAAGACGGTGTCGCCGAGCTCGGCGACCGTCGGCGACACGCTGACGTTCTCGTTCACGATCAGCAACCCCACCAACCAGGCCACCAACGCCCACGCCTTCGCCGACACCCTCCCGAGCGGGCTCTCCTGGGTGGCCGGCAGCGTGACCGGCGTGCCGGCCTCGGCGACCGCCTCGATCTCGGGTCGGACCCTCTCCGTCAGCGGGAACATCCCGGTGCCCCGCGCGCGCGACGGACGCACCGTCATCACGGCGCAGGCGAAGGTCGGCTACACCGCTGCCGCCGGCACGAACATCAACCAGGCGAGCGTCATCTACACGACGCCGACCGGCGACGTGACCGTGACCTCCGACGACCCGAACCAGCTCGGCGAGAAGGACGGCACCCCGTTCACGCTCGTCATGCCGCCGCTCGCGAACGACGACACCGCGACGACGCCGCAGGGCAAGGCCGTCAGCATCCCGGTACGCACCGGCGACACGGCCCGCACCAGCCCGATCGACCCCGCCACCATCACGCTCTACAACCCCGACGGCACCGCCGCGACGAACAACACCGTCGCGGTCGACGGCGAGGGCACCTACACGGTGGTGTCGAACGAGGTCGTGTTCACCCCCGCCGGCACTTTCACGGGCACGGTCACGAAGCCGGCGAAGTACACGGTCAAGGACACCGCGGGTCGTGAGTCGAACCAGGCCACGATCACCCCGACCGTGACCGCCGCGACCGGCAGCGCGCCGACGGCCACGCCGGACGCGAAGGACACCGCCTACAACACGGCGGTGAGCGTCTCGCCGCTCGCGAACGACGTGCCGCTGCGTACGAACGAGACCGCCGACGCCTCGAGCGTCAAGCTGCTCGACCCGAACAACGGCAACGCGCCCGTGACGACCCTGAGCATCCCGAACGAGGGCACCTACAAGGTCGTCGACGGGGTCGTGACCTTCGCGCCGCTCGCGAGCTTCGCCGGCAAGACCGCGACCGCGGTGACCTACACGGCATCCACGAACTTCGGCGCCCCGCTGAGCTCGACCATCACGATCACGGTCGGCAAACCGGCCCCGCCGACCACGAAGTCGCACGCCGACACGACGCCGCAGGGCGTCGCGAAGACGGTGGATGTGCTGGCCGACGCCACCACGGGCGGCTCCGCCGCGACGATCGCGGCGAGCACCCTGACCCTCGTCGACACCGCGAACGGCAACGCCGACGTCAGCAAGATCACGATCGACGGCAAGGGCACCTACGAGGTGAAGGACGGCAAGGTCGTCTTCACCCCCGTCGCGACCTTCACCGGCGACCCGGGCGCGGTGAGCTTCCGCGTCAAGGACAGCCTGGGCCAGTGGTCGAACGTCTCGACCGTCAAGGTCACGGTCGACCCGGCCCCGGCTCCCGCGCCGCAGGCCGACACGAAGGACACCGACTGGAACACGGCCACGACCGTGAACCCGCTCGCGAACGACAAGACCGGCTCGACCGTCGAGACCTTCACCCCCGGCAGTCTCGTGCTCGTCGACCCGAACGGCAGCGGCGCGACCCGCACCACGAAGAAGCTCGTCGTCGCGAACCAGGGCACCTACGAGGTCGTGGTCGACGGCGATGGCAACGACGTCGTGAAGTTCACGCCGCTCGACAGCTTCACCGGCCCGGCCACGGCCGTCTCCTACGAGGTCGGCACGAGCTTCGGCCGCACGACCGGCTCGACCATCACGATCACGGTCGGCGCCCCGCCGACTCCCTCCGCGAAGGCGAACACCGACGAGACGCCGCAGAACACGCCGGTGACCACGAAGGTGCTCGCCGACGATACCGACTACGCCGCCGCGCGCTTCGACGTGACGACCCTGCAGATCCAGGACCCGGCGACGAACGCGTGGGGCACGAAGGTCACGATCCCGAACGAGGGCGTCTACGAGACGACCGCCGACGGGCAGATCACCTTCACGCCGGTCGCGACGTTCACCGGCGAGGGCACGACGATCCCGTACCGCGTGACGGACTCGCTCGGCCGCACGGCCTCCGCGAGCCTGACCGACACGGTCGTCGCCGCGCCGAACCCCGTCGCGAAGCCCGACTCGGGCACGACCCCCTATGACACCGCCATCACGCTCGACGTGCTGAACGGGGATGCCGACGGGGCCGGCAAGGACGACACCGGCGCGACCGGCGCGACCTGGGTCGCCACGAGCGTGAAGCTGCTGAAGAACGGCGACCCGGCGCAGCCCGTCACGACCCTCGAGGTCGCGGACGAGGGCACCTGGACCGTCGGCGCCGACGGCCGCGTCACCTTCACCCCGCTCGACACCTTCTCGGGCGCGGCCACGCAGGTGAAGTACACCGCCTCGACGACCTACGGCAAGTCCGCGACGACGACGATCGACGTGACCGTCTCGGCCCCGGCCGCCACGGTCGCGTTGCCGAACAGCGACAGCACCCCGCAGGGTGTGAAGAAGACCGTCGACGTGCTCGCCGACGACCCCTTCACCCCCGCGAACCCGCCCAAGAAGGGCACGCTCGAGCTGAAGAAGACCGACGGCGCCGACACGACGTGGGCGAAGAGCGTCACGATCGAGGGCGTCGGCACCTACACGGTGACCGCGGATGACACGGTCGAGTTCGCTCCGCTGCCCACCTACACGGGCGCCGGCGTGGCCGTCGACTACCGGGTGACCGACACGCTGAACCGCACCGTGGCATCCACGGTGGTCGTCAGCGTCGACCCCGCCGCCGCGCCGAAGGCCACGGCCGACACCCCGTCGACCGACTGGAACACGGCGGTCACGCTCTCGCCGCTCGCGAACGACGACCCGGCTCCCGAGTCGACGTCGACCGCGAAGGGCTTCGTGAAGAACAGCCTGATGCTGGCCGGACCGAACGGCCCGACCCGCGACGCGGTCTACGTTCAGGGCGTCGGCACCTACTCCGTGAACGCGGATGACGAGGTCACCTTCACGCCCGACGCCTCCTTCACCGGCACCCCCGACGAGGGCATCGGCTACTCGGCCACGACGACCTTCGGCGAGCCGATCAGCTCGACGATCACCCCGACCGTCGGCATCCCGCCGGTCGCGACGACGAAGCCGAACGCGCAGACGATCGACCAGGGCACCTCGGTCACAGTGAACGTGCTCGGCGACGACACCGCCACCCCGGCGGCGCCGCTCGACGGCTCGAAGCTGAAGCTCGTCGACCCGGCGGATGACGTGGCGAAGACGAAGGTCGTGCTCGACGAGGGCATCTACGAGGTCATCGACGGCGACGTCGTCTTCACCCCGGCGAAGACCTTCTCGGGCACCGGCACGAAGCTCACCTACGTCACCCAGGACGCGCTGGGCCGCGACGTGAGCGACACCGTGCAGATCACGGTGACGCCAGCGGATGCGCCCGCGGCGGTCAAGGACGAGACGTCGACGGACTACGACACCCCGGTCTCGATCACCCCGACGGCCAACGACACCGACCTCGGCTCGCCCTACGCGACCTGGGACACGTCGAAGACCGTGCTGCTCAGCCGCGACGCGACCCCGGTTCCGACCGACCGCGTCGAGGTCGCCGGCCAGGGCGTCTGGACCATCGAGAACGGCGTCGTGACCTTCACGCCCGACGCCGACTTCACCGGCACGGCCGACGCCGTCGGCTACCGCGCGACGACGAACCTGGGCACCACGGCCGACTCGACCATCCACGTGAAGGTCGGCCGACCGGGCGTTCCGACGGCCAGCATCGACGAGAAGAGCGGCCCCTTCGAGAAGCCGATCGTCTTCACGCCGCTGAGCAACGACAGCACCGGCGTGCCGGCGGCGAGCTGGAAGCTCGACACCCTGTCGCTCACCGACCCGAAGACCGGCGACCCCGTGACCGAGGTCACCGTCGCCGACCAGGGCACCTGGAGCGTGAACCGCACCACCGGCGAGGTCACCTTCACGCCGGTCGCCGGCTACGTCGGCACGGCCGACGCGGTCGCCTACACGGTCGAGACCAGCTTCGGCGACGAGACGGGCTCGCGCCTGGTGCCGACGATCCTCGCTCCCCCGGTGGCGAAGGCCGACACGGCCGTCACCGACCCGGGCCGCGCGGTCACGGTCGACGTGCTCGACAACGATGAGGCCACCACCTCGCCGCTCGACACGAGCACCCTGGTGCTGCTGGATGCGGAGAGCAAGCCGGTGACCCGCCTCGAGACCCCGCAGGGCGTCTTCGAGGTGGTCGCGGGCGAGATCGTCTTCACGCCGGCGCAGGGCTTCACCGGCAAGGCCGTGGCGTCGTACCAGGTCGAGGACGAGAACGGGGTGCCCACCGCATCCACCGTCACCGTCACCGTGAAGGAGCCGGAGTCGACGCAGGACGTCGTCAAGGTCGAGGCCGGTCGCCCGGTCACGATCGACCCGCTCGCGAACGACACCCCGGGCCGCACGCCCTTCGTGCGCAGCACGCTGCGTCTGCTCGACCCGACGACGCACGCGCCGGTCACGCGCGTCGACGTGCCGAACGTGGGCGTGTTCTCGGTCAACGCCGACGGCACCGTCACCTTCGTGCCCGTCGCCGGCTTCACCGGCGACTACCGCATCGGCTACCAGGTCGAGGATGAGGCGGGGGTGCTGTCGGAGTCGGTCATCCTGATCGAGGGCCCGGATGCGGTTCCCGCCGGATCCGGCTCGGGCGCCGGCGGCCTCGCGGCCACGGGGGTGAGCCCGATCGCCGGCCTCACGGTGTCGCTGTCGCTGCTGCTCGCGGGCGCGCTCGCGCTGCTCAGCCTGCAGCTGCGCCGCCGCCGCGCGGAGGGTGACGCCGCGAGCTGAGCCGAGGCACGCTGAGCACCGTGGGAGGGCGGGATCGACACGGTCGGTCCCGCCCTCCCGTGCGTCCGGCGGCGAACGGACACGCTCGGGCACGGCCGCAGACACCCCTCGTCACCCGGGTGAGTGGCTCTCACTGACGGGGTAGGCAGGCAAGGGGTTCTCCATTACGCTCCCTCGCAAGGGGGATCCTTCACGGCTGTCAACGAACTTCGCGGGGGCGAGGTGCGGCCGGGCGACTCACCACCGTCGGACCCTTCCTGATCAGGGAAAAGAGCGCTCGATGTCCTCGCATCGTCCTGCCCTCCGGGGGCTGTCCATCCTCACCGCCACGGCGGTCGCTGCGACGGCGCTCGTCGTCATCGGCACCGTCGAGACCGCGCAGCCCGCCTATGCGGCGCCCGCGGCCATCCCGTGCACCGACGCCGGCATCACCGTGTCGGCGGCCAGCACGACGACCAACGCGGTCGTGTCGCGCATCTCCAACAACGGCGGAACACTGACCTTCACGCCAGGTGTGACGCTGACGCGGCCGATGAACGCGATCGGCTACAACGTCAACGACGGGCTGGTCTACGGCATCGACACCGGCACGGGCGCCACCGCCGGGCACATCCTGCGCTTCGGCGCGGGCTACGGCAGCGACCTCGAGGACATCGGCGCGCCCACCTACCAGGGCACCGCCCCGAAGCAGAGCCAGCCGCTGAACGGCGTCATCGACGACGAGAACCAGCTCATCTGGGTGTCGACCGACAACACGCAGATCACCAAGCTCAACGTGAGCACCAAGGTCGGCACGAGCCAGACGCTGACGCCGACCGTCGCCGGCACGCTGCCGACCTCGCAGCTCGACGACGTCTCGTTCAACCCCTACGACGGCCACCTCTACGCCCCCGACGACGCGGGTCAGATGTGGGACATTGACCTGGATGCGGCCGGCGGTCCGACGATCGGCAAGGTCACCATGTCGGCGGCCCCGCAGCTGCTCTCGCCGACCCGGCGCGCGGGCGGCTCGTGGAGCGACGCGCTCGGCAACCTGTACTACTACCAGAACCGCGACACGCCGGGAACGGGCACCGGACACATCTGGAAGTTCGACCCGAGCGCCCGGGTGCTGACCGACCTCGGCGCGATCCCGCAGACCGGCCTCGGCGCCTTCGACGCCACCGCCTGCCTGCCGGCGACGCTCGGCAAGTCGGTCTCGCCCTCGATCGCGACCGTCGGCGATCAGCTCACCTTCACGTTCCAGCTGTCGAACCCGACGGCGCAGTCGGTGTCGGCGATCAACTTCCTCGACACCCTGCCGACCGGCCTCACCTGGGTCAGCGGCGGCGTCTCGCCCGCCCAGCCCGGCGGCGGCACGCCCGCGATCTCGAACGGCGGGCGCACCCTCAGCATCCCCTCGATCACGGTGCCGAGGGCCAGCGCCGGCAAGCTGACCTTCACCGCGAAGGCGCTCGTCGGCGCCACGGCGACGAATGGATCGAACACCAACACCGCGACGGTGCAGTACGGCTCGCAGACGGTCACCTCCGACGACCCGGCGGTCGCCGGCACGACCGACCCGACGCCGTTCACGATCAACCTGCCGCCGCTGGCCGCCGACGACACGGCGACGACCCCGCAGGGCACGCCCGTCACGATCAACGTGATCGGCAACGACACCGCCCGCGCCGGCACGCTCAACGCGTCGACCATCACGCTCATCGACCCGGTCTCGGGCGCCACCGGCAGCACCGTCACGGTCGCCGGGCAGGGCACCTATACGGTGCAGAGCGGCCAGGTCGTCTTCACGCCCCTCCCGACCTTCACCGGCACCGTCTCGACGCCGCCGAGCTACACCGTGCAGGATTCGCTCGGCCACACCTCGAACGCCGCCAAGATCACGCCGACGGTCACCGCGGCGGGCGCGCCCTCCGCGACGCCCGACACGAAGTCGACCCCGTACAACACCGCCACCACGGTCGACCCGACCGCGAACGACAACCCCGGCTCGACGGCGGCATCGTTCACCAAGTCGAGCGTGCGTCTGCTGCAGGGCTCGACCCCGGTCACGTCGCTGACGGTCGCGAACGAGGGCTCGTACTCGGTCGACACGACCACCGGCATCGTCACCTTCACGCCGCTCGCGTCGTTCCGCGGCACCGCGACCGCGGTGAACTACACCGCCACCACCACGTTCAACCGCAGCGTGCAGTCGACCATCACGATCACGGTCGGCGAGCCGCCGCTGCCGGTCGCCAACAGCGACACCGGCACCACGCCGCAGGGCGTCGCGATCACCTCGAACGTGCTCGCCAACGACACCGCGCCCGCCGCGTTCCCGCTGCAGAGCTCGAGCCTCACCCTGCTCGACGGGGCCGGCAACGCCGTCGCGACCCGCACGATCGCGGGCGAGGGCACCTACGACGTGGTGAGCGGCCAGATCCGCTTCACGCCGCTGCCGACCTTCAGCGGCACGGCCACCTCGGTGCCCTACCGTGTCGCCGACTCGCTCGGCCGCACGGCGCAGTCGACGCTGACGATCACCGTCACGCCGGCACCCGCGCCCACCGCGACCCCCGACACGAAGTCGACGCCGTGGAACACCGCCACCAGCGTCTCTCCACTGACCAACGACAACCCGGGATCGACCGCCGCGAGCTTCGTCGCGAGCTCGGTCGTGCTGCTCGACGGCGCCAACCCGGTCAAGTCGCTCACGGTCGCCGGGCAGGGCAGCTACGTCGTGAACGCCGACGGCACCGTCGGATTCACGCCGGTCGACACCTTCTCGGGCGTCGCCACGGCCGTGCCGTATCGCGCCACGACCACGTTCGGCAAGACCGCACAGTCGACCATCACGATCACGGTGGATGCGCCCCCGGCGCCGACCGCCGCGAACGACTCCGACTCGACCCCGCAGGGCGTGCCGGTGACCACGAACGTGCTCACCAACGACACCGACAACCCGGCCGCGCGCTTCGACGCGGGCACCCTGCAGCTGCAGACCGGACCGGGCACCTGGGCGTCGACCCTGACCGTCGCGAACCAGGGCACCTACGACGTCGTGAACGGGCAGATCCGCTTCACGCCGCTGCCCACGTTCTCGGGCACCGCATCCGCCGTCACCTACCGCGTCGCCGACAGCCTCGGCCGCTACGCCAGCGCGACCCTCGTCGACACGGTCGTGCCGGCCGCGGCGCCGACCGGCAACCCCGACACGCGCCTGACGCCCTACAACACGGCGGTCAACCTGAACCCGGCCGCGAACGACGACCCGGGCTCGACGGCCGCGACCTTCGTCGCCTCGACGCTGCGCTACGTCAACGCCGCGGGCGTCGAGTCGACCACGCTCGTCGTCGCGAACGAGGGCACCTGGACGATCGCGAACGGCCGCGCCGTGTTCACGCCGCTGTCGACCTTCGCGGGGGCGACCACGACCCCGGTCACCTACCGCGAGGACACGACCTTCGGCCAGACCGCGCAGTCGACCATCACGATCCAGGTCGGCGAGACGGGCGGCCCCGCGGCCAGCCCCGACATCGACACCACCGCGCAGGGCGTCGCCGTGACCACCGACGTGGTCGGCAACGACACCGACGCCGCCGATGCCGAGCTCGTGCCGGGATCGGTGCTGCTGCGCTTCCCCGACGGCACGACCGGCACCTCGCGCACGATCGCCGGGCAGGGCACCTACTCGGTCGGCGGCACCGTGCCGGCCGGCAGCATCCGCTTCACCCCGCTGCCGACCTACACCGGCACGACCAGCGGCGTGCCCTACCAGGTCTCCGACACGAAGGGCCGCGTCGCCACCTCGCGCTACACGCCCACCGTGACGGCGGCCGCCGACCCGACGGCCGCGCCCGACACCCAGGGCACGCCGTGGAACACGCCCGTGACCGTCACCCCGACGGCCAACGACAGCGCGTCGCCGGGCTCGACGGCCGCCGCCTTCGTCGTCGGCTCGCTCGTGCTCGTCGACGGCTCCGGCACCGAGGTCACCTCGCTCGTCGTGCCCGGCGTCGGCACCTACGTCGTCGACACCAGCGACAACACGGTCGACTTCACGCCGGTCGAGACCTACAGCGGCGAGACCGCGCCGGTCGACTACCGCGTGCAGACGAACTTCGGCAAGACCGTCGGCTCGACCATCACGATCACCGTGGATGCGCCCCCGGCGCCGACCGCCGACCCCGACACCGACACGACACCGCAGGGCGTCGCCGTGACGACCGACGTGCTCGCGAACGACAGCGACAACCCGGCCGCGGTGTTCGACCCCGACTCGCTCGAGCTGCAGACGGGACCGGACACCTGGGCCGCGTCGCTCAACGTGACCGGCCAGGGCCTCTACGAGGTCGTCGACGGGCAGATCCGCTTCACGCCGGTGCCGACCTTCACCGGCCCGGCCGCGCCCGTCACCTACCGCGTCACCGACGGACTAGGCCGCTTCGCCAGCACCACGCTGACCGACACGGTCACGCCGGCCGCCGCGCCCACGGGCACGGCCGACACGGCGACCACGCCCTACGACACGACGGTCACCGGCATCGCCGTGCTGGGCAACGACAGCACGGGCGCGGCGAACGCGACGTTCGACCCGACCACGCTGCGCCTGATCGACGCCGCGAACGGCGACGCCCCCGTCACGACCCTCGAGGTCGCGGGCGTCGGCGTGTACACGGTCGCGACCGACGGCACGGTGTCGTTCGACCCCGATCCCGCGTTCCGCGGCGCCGCCCCGGCCGTCACCTACACGGCCGCGACGAACCTCGGCACGACCGTCAGCTCGACGCTGACGATCACCGTCGGCGCGCCGCCGGCGCCGAGCGCCCAGCCCGACACGGCCACGACGCCCGAGAACACGCCGATCACGGTGCCGGTGCTCGACAACGACACCGCCACCCCGGCGGCGCCGCTCGACCCCGCGACCCTCGTGCTGATCGACGCGGACGGCCAGGCCGTGAGCACCCGCACGATCACCGGTGAGGGCACCTACTCGGTCGTGAACGGCGCGGTGCGCTTCGCTCCGGTGCCCGAGTTCGCCGGAGTCGGCACCCCTGTCGGCTACCGCGTCGGCGACGGCCTCGGCCGCAGCACGACCTCGACCGTCACCGTCACCGTGACGGCGGCGGACGCTCCGATCGCGCAGCCCGACACCGCATCCACCCCCTGGAACACGAGCGTGGATGTGCGCCCCACCGACAACGACGCGACCGGCGCCCCGACGGCCACCTGGGTCGCCTCGAGCGTGCGGCTGATCGACGCCGGCGGTCAGCCCGCGACGACCGTCATGGTCGCCGACCAGGGCACCTGGACCGTCGCGAACGGCGTCGTCACCTTCAGCCCGCGCGCCTCGTTCACCGGCCAGGCCGACCCGATCGGCTACCGCGCCACGACCACCTTCGGGCGCACCGCCGCGTCGACCATCACGGTCACCGTCGGCGCCCCGCCGGCGCCCAGCGCGGCCGACGACCAGAACACGACGCCGCAGGGCGTCGGGGTCACGACCGACGTGCTCGCGAACGACACCGACAACCCCGCCGCCCGCTTCGACGCGAGCACGCTGCGCCTGCTCGACGGCACCACGCCGGTCACCGCGCTGACCGTCGCCGGGCAGGGCGACTACGCGGTCGTCGCCGGAGGCATCCGGTTCACGCCGGTGCCCGGCTTCAGCGGCACCGCGGCGCCGGTCGGCTACCAGGCCGCCGACACCCTCGGTCGCACCGCCGCCGCCCAGCTGACGATCACCGTCACCCCGGGCGCCGCGCCGACCGGACGTGCCGACGAGCGCACCACGCCGTTCGACACGGCCGTCACCCTCGACCCGACGACGAACGACAGCACCGGCTCGGCGCAGTCGACCTTCGTCGACGCGGGCGTGCGCCTGCTCGACGGCGGCGGCAACTCCGTCACGACGCTCATCGTGCCCAACCAGGGCACCTGGAGCGTCGCCGGCAACCAGGTCACTTTCACGCCGCTGAACACCTTCGTCGGGCAGACCAGCCCCGTCGGCTACAGCGCCGCGACGACCTTCGGAACCGCCGCCACGTCGACCATCACGGTCACCGTGCTCGAGCCCGGCCAGCCGGCCGCCAACGACGACGTCGCCTCGGCGCCCGTCGGCAGCCCGGTCGACTTCAGCCCGCTGGCGAACGACGCGACCGGCGACCCCGACGTCACGTTCGTGCCGTCGACGCTCGTGCTGATCGACCCGGCCACCGGCGACCCGGTCACCACGCTCACGGTCGCGGGCGAGGGCACCTACACGGTCGACACCGCCGCGGGCACGGTGCGCTTCGTGCCCGTCAGCGGCTTCGTCGGCGCCGGCACCCCGATCACCTACCGGGTCGGCACCAGCATCGGCGGCACCGCCGAGGCGACGCTGACCCCGACCGTGCTCGCCCCGCCGGCCGCGCAGCCCGACAGCGCCAGCACCGATCCCGGTGTCGCCGTGACCGTGGATGTGCTCGCCAACGACACCGCGACGAGTTCGCCGCTCGACCCGGCCACCCTCGTGCTGCTCGACGGCGACGGCAACCCGGTCACCCGCCTCGAGGTGCCGCAGGGCGTCTTCGAGGTCGTCGCCGGCGAGATCGCCTTCACGCCCGCGGCCGGGTTCACCGGCTCGGTCACCACGCCCTACCGGGTGGCCGACGGCAACGGAGTGACCACCGCATCCACGCTCACCGTGTCGGTCACGCCGCCGAAGGCCGTCGACGACCGGGCCTCGGCCCGCGACGGTCAGCCGGTCACGGTCGACGTGCTCGGCAACGACCAGCCGGGAGCCTCGCCGTTCGTGCGCAGCTCGCTGCGCCTTATCGACCCGGTCAGCGGCGCGGCCGTGCAGCGCGTCGAGGTCGCGGGCGTCGGCGTCTACGTCGCCAACCCCGACGGCACGATCACCTTCACGCCCGACCCCGCCTTCCGCGGCGTCGCCAGCATCGGCTACCAGGTGGCCGACCAGGCGGGCACGCTGTCGCAGGCCGTGCTCACGATCGACGGCCCGGGCGCTCCGACCGCGCCCGGTGACCCCGGCACTCCGGGTGCGCCCGGCACGGGCGGCACGGGCTCCGGCGGGCTCGCCGGCACCGGCGTCGACGGCGGGCTGCCCCTGCTCTTCGCACTGCTGCTGATGGTGCTCGGCGCCGGCGGGCTCGTGCTCGCCCGGCGTCGGGCCCGCACGCCTCGCCTCGGCGGGCGCGGCCACGGCGGCAGCGCGAGCTGAGCGGCGGCTGCGGCGGGCCGGCCGCGGTCAGGCGGCCTGGGGCGCTCTCCTCGAGCCCTCGCCCGTCGCAGCCGCCTTCGCCCGCGCATCCCGCGCTCGACGACGAGGCGTCAGCTCGCGGGCGTGCGCTCCTCGAGACCCCATGCCTGGCCGTAGCCGCCGTCGGCGACGGGGCGCGCCATCAGCTCGAGGAAGGGCGCCGCGTCGAAGGCCTCGGGGCCGAGCACGCCGAGCCCCGACCAGACGCCGGTGGCGAGCAGCTCGAGCGCGATGACGGGGTTGAGCGCCGTCTGCCAGACGACGCACTGGGCGCCGTACTCGGCCATCGTCCACTCGTTGTCGCTCACGTGGTACAGGTAGGCCTCGCGCGGGCGGCCGGCGAACTCGGTGCCCTCCGCGCCGAGTCCCGTGACCCACACGCCCGCGCAGGTCTTGCCGGTCATCCGGGGTCCGATGGTCGCGGGGTCGGGCAGCGCCGCCGCGACGACGTCACGCGGGGCCACCTCGACCGGGCCGGATGCGCTGCGCACGCGGATCGGCGACGTCGAGTCGAGACCGAGCAGGTGCAGGGTCTTGAGCACGCCGATGAACTCGTCGCCGAGGCCGTATTTGAAGGTCACGCGCTGCGCGTCGAGCCAGCGCGGCATGAGCAGCACCTCCTCGTGCTCGACGTTGACGCACTCGACCTCGCCGATCCCCTCCGGGAACGTGAAGGTCTCCGGCTCGCTGAACGGCGGGGTCGTGAACCAGCCCTTGTCCTTCTCGAAGACCACGGGCGGGTTGAGGCACTCCTCGATCGTCGTCCAGATCGAGAACGACGGGGCGAAGATCTCGTTGCCGGCCTCGTCGCGCACGACCAGGTTCGCGCCGTCGCGCGTGCCGAGCTCGTCGATCGTGTCGAAGAGGTGGTCGGAGGCGTAGCGCGCGAAGACGTCCGAGAGCCCGGGCTCGACGCCCATGCCGACGAGCGCGAGCCGACCCGAGGCCTGCCAGTCGGGCGCCTGCGCGAACTGGTCGTCGCCCAGCTTGATGCCGGTCGTGCCGTAGGGGTCGGTGGGATGCGGCTCCGACAGCGACATCGCCATGTCGAGATAGTCGACGCCGGCATCCAGCGCGCCGCGGAAGATCGTCGGCACGAACTTCGGCTCGACGGCGTTCATCACATGCGTCGCGCCGTGCTCCTGCGCCACGCGGGTGACGTCGGCCGGGTCTGAGGCGTCGATGCGCGCCGCCGTGAAGCGCGCCGCGACCTCATCGCCGTGCCGCTCGCGGATCCACGCGACGGTGCGCTCGGCCCGTGCCGCGTCGTAGTCGGTCACGACGATCGCCTCGTAGAACGCACGGCGCGCGGCGATGCGCGCGAAGGCGTCGCCGACGCCGCCGGCCCCGACCAGCAGGATGCGCATCGGGCGGGTGGTCAGGTCGTCGCTCGGGTCGCTCGCGGCGCTCGCATCGCTCATGCCGGGAGGCTAGCGCGCGACTCCGTCGTCAGGCGAGGGCGGATTCGAGGTCGAGGTCGCGGACGGACTGGACGACGCCGATGACGCGGCAGCCGAGGCACCCGCCGCGCCCGCGAACCGCGCCGCCGCGATCTCGCGTCGGCGCGCCCGCTCGCGTTCCAGCGGACCGGCGAGCGCCGCCCATCCCAGCAGCCCGACCGCGACGCCGATGAGCAGGCCGCCGAGCGTGTCGGTCATCCAGTGGGCGCCGAGGTAGGTGCGGCTCAGCATCATCGCCACGGTGTAGACGACGCCGAGCACCCCGACCCAGCGCCGCCCGATCACGATGCCCAGCACGACCGCGAGCGTCGCCGCGTTGGCCGTATGCCCCGAGGGGAATGAGCCGGGATCGACGGCGACCAGGATGTCCTCCGGCCGCGCCCTCCCGAACAGCGCCTTGAGCACCTGCACGAGCAGCGCGCTGACGCCGCAGGCGAGCGCCCAGTAGAGCGCCGCCCACGGTCGGCGCACGATGAGCAGCACGGCGAGCACCCCGAGCGGCACGACGAACACGGCGAACCAGCCGCCGCCGATCGCGTTGAACAGCAGCGACGGCGCCTCCCAGATCGGGTTGCGGTGCTCGATGATCTCGGCCATCCACTCGCGGTCGAATCCCGGCGGCTGCGCGCCGCGCACCGCGAGCAGCGCGCCGAGACCGAAGGCCATGCCGAGCACCACGAGAGCCGCGAACATCGGGGTGCGGCGCTGCACCGCCGCGACGGGATGCGGTCGTTCGGCGGGTGCGGGCGGCATCCCGTCACGCTAGCGGGCGCCGCCGCGCCGACCGCCGATCGCACAGCGCGCGGACGGCTCGAAGACGGACGTCGCAGCCGATCGTCTGAGCTGGCGGTGCTGCCATCCGGCTGCCTCGGGGTCGCTTCTGAGTAGCCGGACCCCATGTTTCCCGGGCCGTTACATCGTGCCCTGACCTGCGGTTGTGACGGTAGTGACCGGTACCCCGGGATGTCGCTGGTCGTTGCCACGATGAAGTCATGAAAGCAACCGCGACGACACCTCGAGGCGACGGCTCTTCCGTCGTGCTCGGGGCGTCGGTGGATGCGCTGCGAGTGCTCGTGGGCGAGGCCGATAGCGTCGCGGCGGCGGTGTCGGCGGCGCAGGTCGCGGAGGTGCGGATGCTCGCCCGCGCCGGACAGCTGGCCGAGCTGGATGCTGCGGGTGCGTCGGCGAATGTGCGGTCGCATGACATGGCCCTGAGGTCGATCGCGGCGGAGCTCGGTGGTGTGCTGCGGATCACCGACCGGACCGTGCAGGCGCGCATCGGCGAAGCCCGCGAGCTCGTCGAGTGCTTCCCGACCACCCTCGCCGCATGGGAGGACGGCCGCATCACCCGCGGGCACGTGCGGGTGATCGTGGATGCGGGGCGGATCGTGCCGATCGAGGTGCGGGAGCGGTTCGAGCTCTCCGCGATCGACCGCTGCCTGTCCGAGACCCCGAATCGGGTGCGGGCCGCTCTCGAACTGCTCGCCGAACGTCTCACCGACCGCACGCTGACCGAGCGCCACGACGAGGCGGCGCGGGGCCGGGGTGTGCGTCTCGTGCTCGGGCGGGATGGGATGTGCGACATCGTCGCGACGGTCCCGACCGTGATCGGCGACGGCATCCTCGACCGCCTGACACGTCAGGCGCAGGTCATCGTCGATGCGCGTGAACCCGATCCGGCAGATCCCTCCTCGGCGGATCGCCGGACGGTGGATCAGGTGCGCGCCGATGTGTTCGCCGATCTCCTCCTCGCCGGCACGCCCGCCCTCGACCCCACCGCGCACGGTGATGGGGAGGGTGCGCTGGGTGCGATCCGGGCGCAGGTGCAGGTCGTGGTGTCGGCGCTGTCGATCATCGGCCACGACGACACTCCCGCCGACCTGATCGGCCGCGCCCCGATCGACGCGGCCACCGCCCGAACCCTCGCCCGCAACGCCCCGTCGTTGACGCGGATGCTCACCGACCCCGCCGATGGCACCGTCCTCGCCGTCGACACCTACCGTCCCGCGTGGGCGCAGCGTCGGCATCTGCGGGCGCGGGATCAGCACTGTCGCTGGCCGGGATGTCGGATGGCGGCGATCCGCTGCGAACTCGACCACACCCACGACCACGCCCTCGGCGGGCCGACGGCGCTGAGCAACCTCGCGCATCTGTGCCAGCGGCATCACTCGATGAAGCAGTTCACGCCGTGGACGGTGAAGCAGAAGACCCACGGTCACCTGGAATGGACCTCCCCGACCGGCCGCATCTACCGCGAAGACGCCCCCATCTCACCGGTCGCGTTCGTCCCCTACCGAGTGCCCGATCCCGGACCCGACTGGACCTACGACGCCGCCCACCCCGACGACCCACCCGACAACGGGACATCGCGCGACGTGTCAGCGTCAGCCGCACCTACGCGCGAGCCCGCGCCCTTCTGAGCGAGCGGGTCACGGCGCTGCCGCGAGTGACCGACCCGAATCGCCGCCGCCGACGCGGATCGCACGACGCGGATCACACGACGCGAACGCGGCGTCAGACGCGCGCGCTCCGTCGCCGACGGCGTCCCATGATCAGCAGCGCAGCACCGAGCACCGCGGTCGCCAGCGCCGCGAGCGCGAGGTCACCCGACCCCTCGACCCCGGTGGCGGCCAGACGCGAGGCCCGCGCCGATGCCGCCGTCGCGCCGATACCGCCGCCGACGGGTGCGGCCGACGACCCGTCTCCGACCGAGCCGGGGATCGTCCCGCCACCGGAACCCGGCAGGGAACCGCCGCCGGGCGTCGCCGACACGGTCACGGGGGCCCAGCCGATCGCTGTCTGATCGGCATCCTGCACGACCAGCCGGTGCTGAGATCCCTGCGACGTGAGCCCGGCGGGCACTCGCACGGCCACCGTGCCGTCGGCCTGCACCTGCACCCAGTCGGCGGCGAGCGTGGGCGTCGAGTTCGCCCAGACGGCGACCCATTCGCCGGCGAACTCGGTGCCGACGTCGACCGAGACCTTCTGGCCCTCGGACACGGATGCGGGCGCGTCGACCCCGCCTTCGAGTCCGGCCACGACCTCGCCGTCGTAGTCGTCGAGGTCGATCGCCTCGGGGTCGTCACCGGGTCGGGCGACCTCCATGACGGTGGTGTCGGGTCGCGTGACGTGACCGCCGGTGACGTGGATGACCGCCGCCGCCGAGCGCGACGCGGCACCGCCGTTCCAGACCGTCGCGAGCGCGCGGTTGCCCTGCACCGAGTCCTCGATACGGAGCTTGTAGTCGCCGTCGGGAAGCGCGCGCACGAGCAGCTGACCGCCCGACGTCGCGGCGACCCAGGTCTCCGAGTCCGTGCGCTCGGACCACGTCGCGCCGAGGCGCTCGAAGACCGCGACGCGCAGGAACTTGCCCGCCGGCAGGTCGGCGACGCCGTCGCCGGTGCTGACGCGCACGGTCGTGGCGATCGTTCCGCCGAGCACCGCGCGGAAGTCGTGACCGAGACTGACCTCGTCGGCGGTCACCGGCACCGCATCCGCGTCGGAGATCGCCGCGACACCGGTGACGGAGCTCGACGACCAGAAGCGCTGACCGGCGACGAGCTCGTCGCTGATCGCCTCACCCGCCTCGCCCGAGAACCTGAGCGAGTCGCCGGTGAGCATGACCCGATACGAACCCGGCTCGAGGCCGACGATGCGATACGTGCCGTCGTCCTCGACAGCCGAGGTGCCGAGGATGCTGCCGTCACCCGAGAGCGCCGCGACGATCAGGTCGCCCTCGACGCCGGCCGCGTCCACCGCGCCGGCGATCGTGCTCGACGCGGCGAGGGTGAGCGTCAGCGCGGTCGCGGCATCACCGGGAGCGACCGTGAGCCGCGCCGATCCGACGAGATCGTTGCCGCCCATCCAGCCCGAGCGGGAGTGCACGATCAGCTCCTCGCCGACCGGCAGGTTCGCGAGCTCGACGAGGCCGTCGCTGTCGGAGGAGGAGCCGTTCGTCGCCACCCAGTCTCCGCGGGGCGTCGTGACCCAGACCGAGGCGCCGGTGATCGGATCACCTGCCGCGTCGACGACGCTGACCTCGGCGAGACCGTCGCCGCCGACCTGGCTCGGCGCGGCGATCATCGGGATGCTGACGCGCTCGACGCGGTCGGCGATCGAGACCTGCACACCGCCGCCGCGCACCTGTCGCCCGTCGCTCTGCGCCGAGAGGTAGTACTCGCCGGCCGGCAGCTGAGCGAGCGCGTAGCGTCCTTGCGCGTCGCTGGTGGTCTGCGCGTTCCACCCGCCCTGGCTGCGGGTCGCGGCGAGCTCCACCCCGGCGATCGGCAGGTGGGTGTCGGCGTCGACGACCCGGCCCTGGACTCCGCCGACGCCCGCGACGACCGAGGTCAGGTGCAGCGGCAGGGTGACGTCGGTCGCGCCGACCGTCACGACGTCGCTCGGCGCCGACCAGGCCCAGTTGCCGCCGCCGTTCGGCGCGTTGACGCTCACGCGGTAGTCGCCGGCGGCGACGTCGGTGAAGCTCCAGCGCCCATTCGGATCCGCCGTCGTGTTGCGGTAGGGAGCCGTGCCCGACTCGACCGGGTAGAGCCCGACCTGGGCGCCCGCCACCGCCGCTCCCGTGCGGTCGTCGGTGACGACACCCGAGACGGTGCGCTGCCCCACTGGCCAGCGCGTGAGGGTGAAGTCGCGCTCGACCGCGCTCGAGTCGGTGGGCACCGTGACGGCGCTGGTCGCCCAGTCGAGCGGCTTGAACCGCTCGCCGATGCTGCCGACCACGACGGTGTACCGCCCGGCGACGAGGTTCGGGATCGTGTACGCGCCCTCGGCATCCGTCGTCACCGAGCTGAAGGCCCCGGCCAGCGACATCCAGACGTTGGGGAGGGGGTTGCCGGCGTCATCACGCAGATGACCCGAGATGGATGCGGTGCCGGTGCGCACCCGCTTGATCGAGATGTCGCGGGCGCGGTCCTGCCCGTCGGCCAGCGTGATGCGCGAGGAGTACGGAGTCCAGGGGGTCTCGCCCGGCAGCACGGGCACCCAGACGTTGATCGAGTACTCGCCCGCCGGCAGCGCCGTCAGGTCGTAGCGCCCGTCGGCGGTCGTCGTCGCCGAGCGCGAGAACCATCCGCCGTTCGCGCTCATCGCGCCGACCGACACCGAGGCGCCCTCGATGGGTTCGCCGGTCGCACGGTCGACGAGCCGGCCCGAGAGCCGGGCGGTGCCGGTCGCCGCGGCCGCGAGCTGCACGTCCCGCCCGCCGACGGTGGTGTCGATGGTCTGGGAGAACGGCACGAGCGCGGCGTCGACGGGGGTCACCATGAGCTGGGCGACGGGAGTCCAGATCCCGTCGAGCCGGTAGCGACCGCTCTCGTCGGTCTGCGTTCCCCAGGAGTCGTAGATGCCGTCCCACGGCGCGGTCAGCGTCACGGACGCTCCGACGAGGGGCGCGCCGTCCGGGCCGGTGACGAGCCCCGTGACGACGAAGTCGGGGCTGGGCACGAGGTCGATCGACACCTGCGATGTCGCGTCGGCCACCACATCCACCGTCGAGCGCTGCGGGGTCCAGCCCTGACGATCGGCACCGGCGTCGAGATCGATCTGCCCGGCCGGCACACCCGTGAAGGTCAGCAGACCATCCGGGTCGGTGAACTGGGTCTGATCGATGCTGCCGTTGACCCGCAGGGTGACCATGCTGCCGGGCACCGGGGCACCCGAGCCGGTGAGGGTCAGCGCGACGAACCCCGTGGGCGCGGCGACGGCGACCACCGCGGGAGCGAGCGCGAGCGACAGGGCGGCGACGCCCGCGACGGCGACGCTGAGGAGACGGGACGTACGCGGCATGGAACCCTCCGGCGAGATGAAGCCTGCTCACCATAGCCAGCGCACAGGTCGCGTGCCATGCCCGGTCCACCCCCCCTTTCAGGGGTGTCGCGGGCGATCCGGGGGTGACCCGATCCGCTACTCGATCGACGGCACCGTCGTCGGCCGCACGATCGTCCACAGCACCACGTTCGCGACGACGTGGCAGCCGATCATGACGGCCGCCATCGGCAGCGCCGAGTCGATGCCGAGCACGCCGACGATGGGCGAGATCGCGCCCGCCAGACCGAAGTTGACGGCGCCGAGCAGCGACGCGGCGGTGCCGGCCTCGCTGCCGTGGTGCGCGAGCGCGAGCACCTGCACGCTCGGGAAGGCGAGTCCGCAGGCCGCGAGCATGAAGAACAGCGCGACCAGGATCGGCACGAGCGCACCGCCGAGCAGCGCCGTGATCGCGATCGACGTCGACGCGAGCAGCATGATGCCGACCGCCACCGCCAGGATCCACTGCGGTCCCACGCGCCGCATGAGTCGCGAGGCGAGCTGCGACGAGATCACCAGCCCGAGCGAGTTGACGCCGAACATGATCCCGTAGGTCTGAGCGCTGAGTCCGTAGACGTCCTGCAGCAGGAACGACGACGCCGACAGGTAGGCGAACAGCCCCGAGAACTGCATGCCGCCGATGATCGCGACGCCGATGAACACACGGTCGGTGAACAGCGCGCGGTAGCGCTGACGCGTCGTCGTCGACGCGGAGGGGATGTGCGCCCCGCGCGGGCGCGTCTCGGCGATCAGGAACGCGGCCACGACGACCGACACGAAGCCGTAGATCGCCAGCGCGACGAAGATGCCGCGCCAGTCGACGACGCGCAGCATCTGCGAGCCGATCAGCGGAGCCAGCACGGGCGCGAGCCCGGTCACGAGCGCCATGCGCGCGAGCGTGCGCACGAGCGCGTGACCGGAGAACAGGTCGCGCACCATCGCCATCGCCACGACGCCGCCGCCCGCCGCGCCGATGCCCTGCAGCACGCGGAACACGCCGACCCACATCACGTCGGGCGCGAGCGCGACGCCGATGCTCGCGCCGACGTGCAGCGCCGTCGCGAGCAGCAGCGGCAACCGCCGACCGACCCGGTCGCTCCACGGTCCGACGACGAGCTGGCCGAGCCCGAAGCCGACCGTGGTGGCGGTCAGCGTCAGCTGCACGGCCGCCTCGGTCGTCGACAGCTCCTTGACGACGCTCGGGAACGCCGGCAGGTAGAGGTCGATCGTGAACGGACCCAGACCGACGAGGGCGCCGAGCAGGATGATGTGCAGGATGCGCTGACCCCGCGACATCGCGTCGCCGGGGTGCACGAGGGCGGACATGGCTGGGCGCTCCGGAAGGTGGTGGTGGCGGTGACGCGGATGGCGTCGTGGTGATCCGGCCGCCCCGCATCCGGTGGCGCCGCTGCCGTGGTGCAACGGCGCTCGCGGCCCGCTATTCCCTGACGACCGTCAGATCTTCGCAGATCGGCGAGAGCACGCGCGAGCCCCGCACCGGATGAGGTCGGCGCGGGGCTCGGGATCGCGTCGGTTCGGGATCGTGCCGGTTCGGGATGCTCAGCTCAGGTCGTAGAGGGTGACCCCGTCGACCGTGGTCGACTCGAAGTTCTCCTCGACCCAGCTCGAGATCGAGCTCGCCGCATCCGAGCCGCCGTTCGACCGACCGCTCACGCCGCTGGCGATGAACCAGTGGATCTTCCCCTCTTTCACGAGGGCCTTGAACTCGGCGAGGGTCGGCGACGGGTCGCTGCCGTTGAATCCGCCGATCGCCATGACGGGCAGCTCGGTCGCGAGCTGGTAGCCCGACGCGCTGTTCGAGCCGATCGTCGCCGCGACCCAGGTGTAGTCGGAGGCGTCCTTCGTCAGCGCCGCGGCGAGCTCGTCGCTGACCGTGCTCGAGCCGAGCAGGCCGCCCGCTCCCCCGCCGCCGGTGCCGCCGGTGCCGCCGGGGCCGCCCTGGCCGCCGCCGAAGCCGCCGGTCGGAGCCGTGCCGGTTCCGCCGTTTCCGGTCGCGTTCTGCCCGGTCTGGCCGCCGGTCGAGCCGTTCTGGCCGAAGCCCGGCGGCGTGCCGTTGCCGGTGCCCGTTCCGCCGTTCTGACCGAAGCCCTGCGGCGGGGTGCCACCCTGGCCGCTGCCCGGGCCGCCCTGGCCGCCGCCGCCGAATCCGCCCATGCCGCCCATCCCGCCCGACGACACGCTCGGTCCCGCCGTGACGATCGATCCCGTGTGCGCCGTCGACACCGTCTGCAGCGAGTACGCGGCCGGCGCGGCGAGCGCCGCGAGCAGCGACACCGCGGCCGTGGCGGCGGCGATGCGACGTCCGAGCGGCGGCAGCAGCAGGAGCACGGCCCCGATCACGGCGAGCCCGACGACGACGAACTTGAGCCAGGGCATCCACTCGCTCGGCCGCGTCAGCAGGGCGTAGGCCCACCCGGCACTGCCGAGCAGCACCGCGGCGAGCACGACCCGCGCCCACACCGCGGCCCGACGCTCCCAGAGCATGGTCGCGCCGATCGCGACGACCACCGCGATCGCCGGAGCGAGCGCGACCGTGTAGTAGGCGTGGAAGATGCCGGCCATGAAGCTGAAGGCGAGACCGGTGACGAGCATCCACCCGCCGAACAGCACGAGGATCGCCCGCCGCACCGACACCCGCGGGGCCCGCCGCAGCAGGATGAGGCCGATCACGCCCAGCACGAGAGCCGCCGGCAGCAGCCACGTGATCTGCCCGCCGATCTCGCCGTCGAACAGGCGCGTGATGCCGGTCGACCCCCACATGCCGCCGGTCGTCGTGCCGCCTCCGCCGCCGGTCACGCTGCCGGTCTCGTCGCCGGTGAGGCGACCGAGGCCGTTGTAGCCGAAGGTCAGCTCGAGGAAGCTGTTCGTCTGCGAGCCGCCGATGTAGGGCCGCCACGACTCGGGCACGAGCTCGACGATCGCGACCCACCAGCCGGCCGACACGATCACGGCGCCGAGCGCGGCGAGCGAGTGCAGGAGTCGGGTGCGCAGCGGACGCGGCGCCGCCCACAGGTAGACGAGCGCGAGCGGCGGCAGCAGCAGGAAGGCCTGCAGCTGCTTGGTCAGGAAGCCGAGCCCGATCATCGCCCCGGCCCACAGCACCCACCGGACGCGGCCGTCTTCGATGCCGCGGATCGTGAAGTACGCGGCGAGGCTGAGCAGCAGCACGAGCAGCGCATCCGGGTTGTTGAAGCGGAACATCAGGGCCGCGACCGGCGTGATCGCCAGCACCCCGCCGGCGAACAGCGCGGTCGGCGCGCTGAAGCGCCGCCGCACGGTGGCGTAGATGATCGCGACCGTGATGACGCCCATGATCGCCTCGGGCAGCAGGATGCTCCACGAGCTCAGCCCGAACAGCCGCACCGAGAGCGCCATGATCCAGAGGCTCGCCGGCGGCTTGTCGATCGTGATCGAGTTGGCGGCGTCGCTGGAGCCGTAGAAGAAGGCCTCCCAGTCCACGCTGCCGGCCTGCACGGCCGCGGAGTAGAAGGAGTTGGCCCAGCCGCTCGCGCCGAGGTTCCAGACGTAGAGCACGGCGGTCACGGCGAGCAGCCCGAGCAGCGCCGGGCGCTCCCAGACCAGCGCGCCGCGGCGGCCGAGCACGAGGGCGCGGGCGCGCTCGCGCAGCCCCGCTCGCAGGCGCGCGCCGGGTGCGTCGTCGGCGACGCCGACGGGATGGGTCGTGGTGCTGGTCGTCGTGGTGGCGCTCATGCGGCGGCCTCCTTCTGCAGAGCGGCGTCGGCATCATCGGCGCGACGCGAGGTGGGGATGGCAGTGGCGGCGTCGGCCGCCGGGTCGAGCGCGGCGGACGCGACTCCGCGGCGCGCGCGGCGGAACACCCAGGCCCTCAGCAGCACGAAGCGCAGCACGGTGGCGACGAGGTTGGCGACGGTCAGCACGACGAGCTCGGCGACCGCACCCGACTCGGGTCGTGCGGCGTGCAGCACGAGCAGCGACCCGCTCGTGAGACACCAGGCCAGGAGGAAGACGAGCAGCCCCTTGAGCTGGTCGCCGACGATCCCCGGCCGCCCGCGCACCCCGAAGGTGATGCGACGGTTGGCCCAGGTGTTCGCGACCGCGGTGACGAGCAGCGCCGCGAAGTTCGCGACCTGCGGCGCGATCGCCAGCTGCAGCAGCAGGTAGAGCACGGCGTAGGCGACGGTCGACGCCCCGCCGATCAGGCCGAACCGCAGCACCTGGCCGAAGAATCCGGGGCGGTGCGCGGGCTCGAAGGGCCGACGCCCCAGCTCGGCGTAGATCGCCTCGACCGGGATGCGCCGCGAGCCGATCCCGCGCAGCACGCGCACGACACCGCGCAGGTCGGCGAGCGCGGTGGCGACGATGTCGACCTTGCTGTCCTCGTCATCCACCCAGTCGACGGGGACCTCGTGGATGCGCAGCCCCGACCGCTCGGCGATCATCAGCACCTCGGTGTCGAAGAACCAGCCGGTGTCCTCGACGAAGGGCAGGATGCGCCGGGCGACGTCGCTGCGCATCGCCTTGAAGCCGCACTGGGCGTCGGAGGCGCGCAGGCCGGTCGCCCGCAGCAGCGCGTTGTAGCCGCGGGAGACGATCTCGCGCTTCGCTCCGCGCACGACCCGCGCGTCGGCGGAGAGCCGGGTGCCGATCGCCAGGTCGGAGTGGCGCGAGAGCAGCGGCGCCACGAGCGGCGCGAGCGCGGCGAGGTCGGTCGACAGGTCGACGTCGAGGTAGCCGACGACCTCGGCCTCGCTCGCCAGCCACACCTGCTTGAGGGCGCGGCCCCGCCCCTTCTCGGCGAGGTGCACGGCGCGCACCCGCTCGAGCTCGGCGGCGAGGGCGTCAGCGATCGCCGGCGTCGCATCGGTCGACGCGTTGTCGGCGATCGTCAGCAGCCAGCGATCGCCGAACTGCCCGCGCAGCGCCGCGTGCAGCGTGCGGATGCTCTGCTCGAGCGAGCGCTCCTCGTCGAAGACGGGCACCACGATCTCGAGCAGCGGGGCCGAACCGGCCGCATCCGCCGAGACCGTGGATGCGACGGGCCGGGTGCCGTGAGCGGTCGTGCCGTCGGAAGTCATGCGTCCGAGCATCCGACCGCCCGCTATGGCGGCCGCAGGGCGATCCTGTGCGCATCCCGACGAACGCTGTGGGCCGGCTATGACACAGCGCCCCTGACGCAGCGAAGGCCGCCCGATCGGATCGAGCGGCCTTCGCCGTGGTGAGGTGCGAGCGGTGCAGCGCTCGCGGACCCGGGGTGCTTACTGCTTGGTCAGCGCCTCGAGGTCGGGGTTGTTCTTGTAGGCCTCGGCCGCGTTGTCCTTGGTGACGATGACCGGGTCGAGGTAGTAGGTCGGAACCTTCTTGACGCCGTTGTCGGTCGTCGTGGTGGTGTCGGCCTTGCCGCCCTCAGAGAGCTGCGTGGTCATGTCGATGGCCTTCTTGACCAGCTCGCGGGTGTCCTTGTAGATGGTCATGTACTGCTTGCCCGACATGATGAGCGGGATCGAGGCCTCTTCCGAGTCCTGACCGGTGACCACGATGTCCGGCTTGCCGGCGCTCGAGACCGACTGCAGGATCGCGCGGGCCAGCGTGTCGTTCGGCGACAGGACGCCGTCGAGGTCGGTGCTGGCGTAGTTGCCCTGGATCAGGGTGTCCATGCGGTTCTGCGCGTTCTGGGCGAGCCAGTCCTTCGTCGAGACCTGCTTGAACTCGGTCTGACCCGAGACGACCTTGAGGGTGCCCTTCTCGATCTCCGGCTTCAGCACCGACATGGCGCCGTCGAAGAAGGTGGGGGCGTTGGCGTCACCCGGGTCGCCGGCGAAGAGCTCGATGTTGTAGGTGCTCTTGTCGGGGAACTTCGCCTTGAGGCCGTCGAGCAGGGCCTGGCCCTGCAGCTCGCCGACCTTGTAGTTGTCGAAGGCGACGTAGTAGTCGACGTCCTTGGTGTCGGTCAGCAGACGGTCGTAGGCGATGACGGTCGCACCGGCGGCCTTCGCGTCCTTGACCTGGGTGCCGAGCTGGCCGCCGTCCTTGGCGCCGATGATGATGACCTTCGCGCCCTTGGTGGTCATCGAGCTGATCTGCGACTGCTGGTCGGGAACCGGGGTGCTCTGACCGGCGTACTGCACGTCGGCCTTGAAGCCCGCGTCCTCGATCGCCGACGTGAACAGGTCGCCCGCGAGCACCCAGTTCTCCGAGGTCTTGTCCGGAAGCGCGACGCCGATGAGCGAGCCCTTCTCGAAGCCCGACGCGTCACCGCTGCCGGTGTCGGCCGAGCGGCTGGAGCATCCGGAGAGCGCCAGCAGCGCGACCGCGGCGACGGCCGTGGTGGTGAGTGCGATCTTTCGCATGTGTTCCGTCACTTTCGTTGTGATGTGTGGTGGTGCAGGTTCCCCAGCGACGCTGCGATGGGGGGATGGCTACGACGTGCGCTCGACCTGATCGTCAGGCGTTCGGCGTAGTGCTCGAGGGTCGGCTGCTCGACTCGGCGCTGTCGCCGGGCTCGACCAGAGGACGGTTGAGGGGGTAGGTCATGTTGTCGTCGGTCGCGCTGACCTTCTTGGGGCGCGAGAACCGGGCGATGATCGAGCGGCCGCCCGAGCGCTTCGACCAGACGTCGATGCCGACGGCCAGCAGAAGCACGAGGCCCTTGATGATCTGCACGCGGTCGCTCGAGACGCCCAGCAGCTGCAGGCCGTTGTTGAGCACCGCGATCACGAGACCGCCGACGATCGAGCCGATGACGGTTCCGATGCCGCCCGAGACGGCCGCGCCGCCGATGAAGACCGCCGCGATCGCGTCGAGCTCCCAGCTGGTGCCGTCACCGGGGCCGGAGGCCGCCGAGCGCGAGATGAAGACCATGCCGGCGACCGCGGCCAGGATCGACATGTTCATCATCACGAAGAAGTTGATGCGCTTGATCTTGACGCCCGACAGCTCGGCCGCGTGCCAGTTGCCGCCGACCGAGTAGATGTGGCGGCCCGTGACCGTGTTGTTGGTCACGAAGGCGTAGATCACGACGAGCGCGACGAGGATGACGCCGGGGATCGGGAAGCTGGTGCCGACGCGGCCGCCGGCGAACAGGAACGCGGCGAAGAGGATGACCGCGGCGAGCAGCACGACCTTGACCAGGCTGACCCACAGCGGCACCGCCTCGGCGCCGACCTTGCGGCGGCGGGCGCGGCCGCGGAACTCGGCGAAGACGACGAGCGCGACGGCGACCAGACCCAGGATCAGGGTCGGGACGTTGTAGGGCAGGCCGAGGTCGGGGTCGGGCAGGTAGCCGCCGCCGATCTGCAGGAACACGTCGTCCTTGACCGGCTCGGTGGTCGCGTTGCCGATGAACTGGTTGGCGCCGCGGAAGATCAGCATGCCCGCCAGGGTCACGATGAACGCGGGCACGCCCACGTAGGCGACCCAGAACCCCTGCCAGGCGCCGACGACGGCGCCGATGCCGAGGCCGATGAGCACACCGAGCCACCAGGGCAGGCCGCCCCGGTTCATGGCGATCGCCACCACGATGCCGGTGAACGCGGCGACCGATCCGACCGAGAGGTCGATGTGGCCGGCGATGATCACCATGACCATGCCGATCGCCAGGATCAGCACGTAGGCGTTCTGGTTGACGATGTTGATCACGTTGCCCGGCTTGAGCGTCTGCCCCCCGGTCGCGACCTCGAAGAAGAGGATGATCACGATCAGGGCGCCGAGGATGCCGAACTGGCGCAGGCTCGACTGCCCGCCGCCGAACATCTTGCCCAGGTCGCGGATGCCGCCCGACTTCTTCGGGGCGGCTGCGGTGTCGGTCATCAGGCGGCGTCCTTCTTCTTGTCGGAGGTCATGCTCTTCATGAGGGTCTCGGGGTCGGCATCCTTCGCGCGGATCTCGCTCGTGATGGTGCCCTCGAAGATCGTGTAGATGCGGTCGGCGACGCCGAGCAGCTCGGGCAGCTCCGATGAGATGAGGATCACGCCGGCGCCGGACTCGGCGAGCTTGCGGATGATGCCGTAGATCTCGGTCTTGGCGCCCACGTCGATGCCGCGGGTCGGCTCGTCGAGGATCAGCAGGTCGGGGTCGGTGAACATCCACTTCGCCAGCACGACCTTCTGCTGGTTGCCGCCCGAGAGCTTGTTGACGCCCTCGTCGACCGTCGGGGTCTTGATGCGGAGCTCCTTGCGGTAGTTCTCCGAGATCTCCCGCTCCTGCAGGTCGTCGACGACGCCGGCGGGGGCGATCTTCGACAGCTTGGCCGACACGACGGAGGTCTTGATGTCGTCGAGCAGGTTCAGGCCGAGCGCCTTGCGGTCCTCGCTGACGTAGGCGATGCCGTGCTTGATCGCGGCGGCCACGTTGGGCACCTTGATCTCCTGGCCGTCCTTGTAGATCTCGCCCGAGAGCACGGTGCCGTAGCTCTGGCCGAAGATGCTCATCGCCAGCTCGGTGCGACCGGCGCCCATGAGGCCGGCGAAGCCGACGACCTCGCCGCGGCGCACGGTGAAGTGGGAGTTCTTGGCGACCAGGCGCTCGGTGGTCAGCGGGTGCTGCACGGTCCAGTTGCGCACCTCGAAGAAGACGTCGCCGATGCCCGAGCCATCGTGCTCGGGGAAGCGGTTCTCGAGGGTGCGACCGACCATGCCGCGGATGATGCGGTCCTCGTCGACGCCGTCGGCCTTCACATCCAGGCTCTCGACCGTGTGACCGTCGCGGATGATCGTGATCGAGTTGCTGATCGCCTCGATCTCGTTGAGCTTGTGGCTGATCATGATGCTCGTGACGCCCTTGTCGCGCAGGTCGCGGATCAGGCCGAGCAGGTGCTGCGAGTCGTTCTCGTTGAGCGCGGCGGTGGGCTCGTCGAGGATGAGCAGCTTGACGTTCTTGTTGAGCGCCTTGGCGATCTCGACCAGCTGCTGCTTGCCGACGCCGATGTTCTTGATCTGCGTGTCGGGGTCGTCGCGCAGGCCGACGCGCTGCAGCAGCTCACGGGCGCGGAGGCGGGCCGTCGACCAGTCGATCGAGCCGAAGGGGGTCTTGGGCTCGTTGCCGAGGAAGATGTTCTCGGTGATCGAGAGCTCGGGGATGAGCGCGAGCTCCTGGTGGATGATCACGATGCCCGCGGCCTCGCTCTGGCGGATGTCGCGGAAGCGCGCCACCTCGCCCTCCCAGACGATGTCGCCCTCGTAGGTGCCGTAGCCGTAGACGCCCGAGAGCACCTTCATGAGGGTCGACTTGCCGGCGCCGTTCTCACCGCAGATCGAGTGGATCTCGCCGGCGCGCACGCGCAGGGTGACGTCGTCGAGAGCGATGACACCGGGGAAGCGCTTCGTGATGCCGCGCATCTCGAGGATGAAGGGGGCGTCGACCACGGATAGTCCTCCTCGGGGCAACGGCAGTGGTGCCGGCGTGTCCGAGGGTGCGGACGACGCCGTCGCGGGTGGTGGTGCGGGTGGTGCGGGCACTACTGTAACGCGGATCTCGCGCCCGCCGTCAACTTGTGAACGCAACGGTTCGGTCACGAATGCCCGAGAGACGTGGTGCGGCTAGAGCAACGCCAGGGCGTCGACGTGACGCAGCGCCAGCGACGCCCCGCCGAGGGCCTCGGCCCGGTCGCCCAGCGAGCCCATCGCGATCGCCGTCGAATCGCCGACGCGGGGCACCGCGTGCCGACCGAACGAGCGCGCGATCGGCTCGAGGAACGCCGGCCCGATCGGGGCCAGCGGCCCGCCGATCAGGATCACCTCGGGGTTGATCAGGTTCGCGGTGTTGCCGAGCGCGGCGCCGATCGCGGCCCCGGCATCCTCGAGCACACGCAGCGTGCCGGGATCTCCCTCGAGCGCGCGCCGCACGATGTCGGCCGTGCCGCGGCTGCCGGGAGCCCGGCGGTAGAGCAGCTCGAGCATGACGACGGTCGAGGCGACCGTCTCGAGACAGCCGCGGTTGCCGCAGTGGCACACGGCGCCCTGCTCGTTGATCGTCGTGTGCCCGATCTCGCCCGTCACGCCGATGTTGCCGTAATAGGGCTTGCCGTTGATGATCAGCCCCGAGCCGATGCCCGAGCCGATCTTGACGAACATGAGGTTCTCGACCTCGCTGTAGGCGCCCCAGCTCACCTCGGCGAGAGCCCCGAGATTGGCGTCGTTGTCGAGCAGAACCGGGATATCGAGCTGCTCGCTCAGGTCGTCGGCGGTCACGCCGATCCACTCGGGCAGGATCGTGCCCTGCACGACCGTGCCGCTGCGCCGGTCGATCGGGCCGGGCATGCCGAGGCCGGCCGCGAGCACGGCGGATCGGCGCACGCCGCGCTCGGCCATGAGGTCGTCGAGCACGTCGCGGACGGCCCGCACGCCCTCGAGCGCCGGGTAGCCGCGGGGCAGCTCGATCGCCCGTTCGGCGACGACCTCGTAGCCGGGGGTGACCAGCACGATGCGGGCGTGGCGCCGGCCGAAGTCGAGGCCGACGACGAGGCGCCCGTCGTCGGAGAGCCGCACCGAGGTCGCCCGGCGGCCGGAGCTCGTGGTCGTGTCGGTGCTGACGGCGCCCTCGTCGGCGAGCAGGCGCACGATGTTCGAGATCGTCGCGGCGCTGAGTCCGGTGCGTCGCGACAGCTCGGCCTGCGTCAGCGGCCCGGCCTCGCGCAGCGCGTCGACGATGCGCTGTCGATTGCGGCCGCGCAGGGCACTCTGGGATCCGGGACGCGGGCGTCGCTCTGCCTCAGAGAGCCCCGTCGTCCTCATGGCGTTCACTGTGCCCCACGCGCCGTCTTGTCGTCAACCTGTGAACGCAACGATCACGTAACCACGCGCATCCGGCCTCCCGGTCTCGCTCAGCGCGGGTGCGGCGACCGGATGCGCGGGCTCAGAGTCGATCGAGCGCGCCGAGCAGATCGGCCGTCAGGTCGTCGAGGTTCTCGAGCCCGACCGAGAGGCGCACGATGTTGTCGGGCACCTCGAGCGCCGTGCCCTTGACCGAGGCGTGGGTCATCTCGGTCGGGTAGCCGATCAGCGACTCCACGCCGCCGAGCGACTCGGCCAGCTGGAACAGGCGGGTCGACTCGGCCAGCTTGCGGGCCGCATCCCCGCCGCCGGTCAGGCCGAGCGAGATCATGCCGCCGAAGGAGCGCATCTGCTTCGCCGCGATGTCGTGGCCCGGGTGCTCGGGCAGACCCGGGTAGTAGACGCGGTCGATCTTCGCGTGGCCGACCAGGCGCTCGGCCAGCGCCTGCGCGTTCGTCGAGTGGCGGTCCATGCGCACCGGCAGCGTCTTGATGCCGCGCATCGTCAGCCAGGCGTCGAAGGGCGACGACACCGCGCCGACGCCGAACTGGATGAAGCCGACCTTCTCGGCCAGCTCGCGGTCCTTCAGGATGACGGCGCCGCCGAGCAGGTCGCTGTGGCCGCCCAGGTACTTGGTGGTCGAGTGCACGACCACGTCGGCGCCGAGCGACAGCGGCTGCTGCAGGTAGGGCGAGGCGAAGGTGTTGTCGACCACGACGATCGCGCCGGCGTCGCGGCCGATCTGAGCCAGGCCCGCGATGTCGGTGACCTTCATGAGCGGGTTGCTCGGCGTCTCGACCCACAGCACGCGGGTCTCGCCCGGCTTGACGGCCGCGCGCACCGCATCCAGGTCGCCCATCTCGACCGTGTCGAGGTGCACCCCCCAGGGCACGAACACGCGGTTCACCAGGCGGTGGGTGCCGCCGTAGACGTCGTTGCCCATGACCACGTGGTCGCCGGGCTTCAGCACGGCGCGCAGCAGCGCGTCTTCGGCGGCGAGCCCCGACGCGAAGCTGTAGGCGACCTCGCCGCCCTCGAGCGAGGCCAGCAGCTCCTGCAGGTGGTCGCGGGTCGGGTTGCCGCCGCGCGCGTACTCGTAGCCGCCGCGGAAGCCGCCGATCCCGTCCTGCACGAAGGTCGAGCTGAAGTGCACGGGCGGGTTGACCGCGCCGGTCGCCGGGTCGAAGCCCTGGCCCGCGTGGATCGCGCGGGTCTCGAGGGCGGAGTCGGGCGTGAGGAAGTCGGACATGCTCAGGTCTTTCGGGTCGGTTCGCGGATGCGGTCGCCGGTCGTGCCGGAGCGGTCGGCTCGGAGTCGGGAGACCCGGGCCGGCCGCGACTCAGGCGTCGCGGAAGTCGAGGAGGTCGTGGCGGGTCAGCACCGTGACGGGCTTGCCCTCGTCGAGCACGAGCAGCGCATCCACGTCGGTCAGCGCCGCCGTGGCGACGTCGACCGGCTGGCTCATCCCCACGGAACGAAGCGCCGGGCCGACGAATTCCCGCACCGGGGCGTCGAGGGCGGCTCCCCCGGCGAGCGCCGCGAGGATCGTGCGCTCGTCGATCGCGCCGAGCACCTCGCCCAGCACGACCGGCGGCTCGGCGCTCAGCACCGGCATGGTCGAGACGTTGTACTCGCCGAGGATCGAGATCGCCGTCGCGAGGGTCTCGTCGGGATGCACGTGCACGAGCGCCGGGATGCTGTCGCCCTTGCGGCCGACGACCTCGCCGATGGTCGCTCCCTCGCCGGCGGGCAGGAAGCCGTGAGTGCCCATCCACTCGTCGCTGAAGACCTTGGCCAGGTAGCCGCGGCCGCCGTCGGGCAGCAGGATCACCATGACGTCGTCGGGGCCGAGACGGCGGGCCGCCTTGAGACCGCTCGCGACGGCGAGACCGCTCGAGCCGCCGACCAGCAGGCCCTCCTCGCGGGCGAGGCGGCGGGTCAGGTCGAAGCTCTCGGCATCGCTCGAGGCGATGATCTCGTCGACCACGCTCGGGTCGTAGGCGGTCGGCCAGAAGTCCTCGCCGACGCCCTCGACCAGGTACGGACGGCCGGTGCCGCCCGAGTAGACCGAGCCCTCGGGGTCGGCGCCGACGACCTGCACGCGGCCGTCGCTGACCTCCTTGAGGTAGCGCCCGACGCCGCTGATCGTGCCGCCCGTGCCGACGCCGGCGACGAAGTGCGTGACCTTCTGGTCGGTGTCGCGCCAGATCTCGGGACCGGTGGTCTCGTAGTGGCTGCGCGGGCCGTTGACGTTCGAGTACTGGTCGGGCTTGAACGCGCCCGGGATCTCGCGGGCCAGCCGGTCGCTCACGCTGTAGTACGAGCGCGGGTCGTCGGGCATGACCGCCGTCGGGCAGACGACGACCTCGGCCCCGTAGGCCTGCAGGGTGGCGCGCTTGTCGGCGCTCACCTTGTCGGGGCAGACGAACACGCAGCGGTAGCCGCGCTGCTGGGCGACCAGCGCCAGGCCGATGCCGGTGTTGCCGCTCGTGGGCTCGACGATCGTGCCGCCGGGCTTCAGCTTGCCCTCGGCCTCGGCCGCGTCGATGATGCGCACCGCGATGCGGTCCTTCGACGAGCCGCCGGGGTTCACGTACTCGACCTTGACGAGCACGGTCGCCTGAATGCCCTCGGTCACCTTCGTGAGCTTGACGAGCGGGGTGTTCCCGACGAGGTCGAGCACGGACTCCGCGTATTCCATGGTGTCGAGGGTACCGGCGGCGCCGAGGCTGTTACGCGTGGCTGGGAATGCCCGGCAGGCCCGGGTCTGTTGTCAGGTTGTTGAGGACAGGATGTGTCCTGTCACCGTCCTGCCCCACCTGACGACGACGTCGACCTGCACCTGCCGTCCGCGCTCGAGGAGCGCATCCGCCGCCCGAGGAGAACCGTGCCCCGCGACGAATCCGCCCCCCGCTCGAACGCCGGCGCCCCGGCCACCACCAAGCAGCAGCGCGCCGCCCAGCGTGAGGCCAAGGTCGCCGCCTTCAAGAAGAAGGAGGTCGCCCGCCGCCGCAACCGCCGGCTCGCGATCGGCGGCGGCATCACGGCCGGCGTCGCCGCGATCGTGGCGATCACGCTCGCGATCGTGCTGCCGCTGAGCGCCGGGGGCGGGAACGCCGCGGCGCCGGCGAAGCTCAACGAGGTGCAGACCTGGAGCGGGCTCTCGTCGACCCACACCAACAAGACCGTCGACTACCGCATGTCTCCCCCGGCCGGCGGCCCGCACAACGCCACCTGGCTCAACTGCGGCGTCTACGACCAGCCGGTGCCGAACGAGAACGCGGTGCACGACCTCGAGCACGGGGCGATCTGGTTCACCTACGACCCCGACCGCGTCTCGGGCGTGAAGCTCGACGCGCTGAAGGCGATCATGCCCGACAGCTATGCCACCCTCTCGCCCTACCCGGGGCTGAACGCGCCGATGGCCGCCTCGGCCTGGGGCGCGCAGATCAAGTTCTCGAACCCCGAGAACGCGAAGGTCGCGCAGTTCATCGAGGACTACTGGCGCTCGCCGAACGCGCCCGAGCCGGGCGCCCCGTGCACCGGCGGGCTCGACGCTCCGGGCAAGGTGGGCTGAGCGCCGACGTCGGTCCGGGCGACGGTGAGAGCATGAGCCGATGAGAAGCGACGCGCGCGACCCCGAGTCCGCGACCACCGCCGTCGGCGCGGGCCGCCGCCCGGGACGCCCCTGGTGGATCGTCGCCGCGGCCGTGGCGCTGCTGCTGTTCGCGACGGGCATCCTGCTCGGCCGCGTCGGCGCCGCCCCCGCGACCCCGACGAGCGAGAGCGCGGCCGCCGGGTTCCTGCGCGACATGCAGGTGCACCACGCGCAGGCCGTGCAGATGTCGATGCTCGTGCGCGACCGCAGCGATGACGACGCCGTGCGCCTGCTGGCGTACGACATCGCGACCGGGCAGGGCGCCCAGGCCGGCCAGATGTACGGCCTGCTCGATGCCTGGAACCTGCCGCAGGCCTCGGCCCAGCCGCGCATGACGTGGATGTCGTATCCGACCATCGACGGCAGCGGCGGCGACCACGGGCACGCCGCGAGCGGAGCGTCGGGCTCGGCGGATTCGGCGCAGAAGGCCGGCGGGCCGATGCCCGGCATGGCGACGGCGAAGCAGATCGCGAAGCTCACGGCCGCGCAGGGCGAGGACGCCGACCGCCTCTTCCTGACGCTGATGATCGCCCACCACCAGGGCGGGGTCGAGATGGCCGAGTCGGTGCTGCACCGCACCGATCAATCGCAGGTGGTCGCGATGGCGACCCAGATCGTCGCGTCGCAGAAGGCCGAGATCACGACCCTGCGCGAGATGCTGAAGAAGCTGGGCTGAGGCTCCTTCCCCTCAGAGCCGGCCGCTCAGCGCCCGCGTTCAGCCCGCCGCGTCGCGCGGGCCGGCCGCCGCGAGCTGCTCGGCGAACAGCCGCGCATAGACGCCGTCGGCGGCGAGCAGCTCGGCGTGCGTTCCGCGCTCGACGATGCGGCCCGCATCCACGACGAAGATCACGTCGGCGCCGACGACGGTCGACAGCCGGTGCGCGATCGCGATCGTCGTGCGCCCGCGGGCGGCGGTGTCGATCGCGTGCTGCACGATGCGCTCGCTGACCGTGTCGAGGGCGCTCGTCGCCTCGTCGAGCACGAGCACCGCCGGGTCCTTCAGCAGCACGCGCGCGATCGCGATGCGCTGCTTCTCGCCGCCGCTCAGCCGGTAGCCGCGCTCGCCCACGATCGTGTCGTAGCCGTCGGGGAACGACGCGACCGTCGTGTGGATGTTCGCCGCCTGCGCCGCCGCGACCAGCTCCTCGTCGCTCGCGTCGGGCTTCGCGTAACGCAGGTTGTCGGCGATCGAGGCATGGAACAGGTAGGTCTCCTGACTCACGAGACCGATCGACTCGGCGAGGGACGCCTGCTGCAGCTCGCGCACGTCGTCGCCCGCGAACAGCACCCGGCCCGAGGTCACGTCGTGCATGCGCGGCACCAGATACGACACGGTCGTCTTGCCGGCACCTGAGGGGCCGACGAAGGCCGCGTACTGGCCCGGCTCGACCGTGAAGCTGACGCCGCGCAGCGTCGCCGGGCCGTCGCTCGGCGCATCCGGATAGCGGAAGACGACGTCGTCGAACGCGATGCGGCCGAGCCCCGCGGCATCGACCGGTCGCGCATCCGGGGCCTCGGTGATCGCCGGCTTCAGGTCGAGGTACTCGAAGATGCGCGCGAACAGCGCCTGCGAGGTCTGCAGGTCGAGGGCGACGCGCAGCAGGCCCATGAGCGGCCACATGAGGCGCGCCTGCACCGTCGTGAACGCCACGACCGTGCCGGCGGTCACGTCGACGCGGTCGAGGATCAGCCAGGCGGCGACGAGGTAGACGATCGCCGGGATGATCGACAGGAAGATGTTCACCAGCGCGAAGAACCACTGACCGCTCATCGCCTGCCGCACCTGCAGCACGATCTGGTTCTCGTTCTCGGCCCGGTAGCGGCCGATCTCGGCGTTCTGCCGGGCGAAGCTCTTGGTCAGCAGGATGCCCGAGACGCTCAGCGCCTCCTGCGTGATCGCGGTCATCTCCGACAGCGACTCCTGCGTCTTCGTCGCGATGCGCGCCCGCACCTGCCCGACGCGGCGCTGAGCGATCACGAGCAGGGGCAGCAGCACGACCGCGACGATCGTCATCTGCCAGCTCAGCACGAGCATCGACACGAGCGCGGCGGCGACCGTGACGGTGTTGCCGATCACGCTCTGCACCGTGTTGCTGAGCACGCCGGCGACGCCGCCGACGTCGTTCTGCAGACGCGACTGGATCACGCCGGTCTTGGTGCGGGTGAAGAAGCCGAGCTCCATCGCCTCGAGGTGCGAGAACAGCCGGATGCGCAGCCGCCCCATCACGCTGTTGCCGACGCGGGCCGTGAGCCAGGTCTGCCACACGCCGAGCGCGGCCGACGCGACCCAGAGGAACACCATGGCGCCGACGAGCTCGAGCAGCACGGGCACGTCGGGGCGGCCGCCGGCGGGGAACAGACCCCGGTCGAAGGCCTGCTGGGTGAGCAGCGGGGGCAGCACGCTGATGCCGGCGCTGATCAGCACGAGCACGACGATCGTGACGAGCGCGCGGCGGTGCGGCGTGAACAGATCGGCGATGCGCGCGATCAGGTGCGGGATGCGCGGCGCCTCGGCGTTCGCGGCCCGCTGCGCGGCGGCATCGCTCGACGAGATGCGACCGCCGCGGCCACCTCCGCCGCCACCTCCGCCGCGCATGCTCACGCGGCGAGCCTAAGCCGCGCCGAGGACATGGCGCAGGGGCGCGTGCTCGCGGTCGACGCGGTGCGAGCGACTCGGTGGGAGTGGTTCGGTGCGAGCAGCCGAACCGGTAACAGCGAAGACCGGGAGCCGGGCGCCCTCCGCGGCACCCGACTCCCGGTCGTCTCGTTGTGGCGGGGAGCACCGGGGGCGTGAACGATGTCACGCCCCCGGCCAGCTGATCGTCCCCGTCAGCTGCGGACCCCGGCCTCTCGTCCCATCAGCCAGGGGTCCGGGTCTGCACCAGCCGGGCGTCAGCCCTGCTGGCGGGCCTTGCGTCGACGGATCGCTCCGACGGCGAGCAGCGCGATGCCGAGCTGCAGCACGAGCAGTGCGGCGAGGCCGGGCACGAGCACGTCGACACCGGTCGCGGCGAGGCCCGTTCCGCCACCCGCCTGCGGGCGGGTCGGGGTCGGCGGCGTCGACGGGTTGTCACCCGGCGGCGTCGTCTCCTCGTCGGAGACACCGCAGTCCTTGACCGTCACGTCGGCGCTGTTCTCGAAGACGCCGTCGGCGTCCTTCACGATCACGCGGTAGTCGGCGTCGTTCTTGACGCCGTCGAAGGTGACCACCTGAGGCTCGCTGCCCGAGCCGTCGCCGGCGCCGACGGTCGAGATCTGCTTCTCGGCGACGACGGTCCAGGCGTCGTCCGAGCCGGTGGCGACCGTGACGGTCCACTCCTTCTCGGGGGCGAGGTCGCTCAGCGTGACCTCGAGGTCGGAGGTCTTGTCGGTCGCCGAGCAGCCGGCCGCGATCGCCGACACGTCGACGTTCTTCGGGCAGTCGGCGAGCGTGACCTCGGTGGTCGCCGTCGCGTCGGAGTCGTCGCTGTCGACGACCGTCAGCGTGTAGGTCTCGCCCGCCTTCAGGTCGTCGTAGCCGACCGGGATGCCCGCGACCGAGCCCTGCACGGTGCTGGTGCCATTGGTCACCGGCTTGCCGTTCGAGCTGAGCGTGACGGTGTAGCTGCGGCCGACGGCCGTGCCCGTGATGGTGCCGCCGAGCGAGCCCTGGCCGTCGGGTGCGACGCACTCGGTCGGGGTGACGGCGATCTTCGGGGTCACCGCGCAGACCGGCTGGTCGATCGAGACCTGCGGCGACGACGCGGCGTCACCGGCGACCTGGTCGACGATCTTCACGGTGTGCGTGCCGGCCGCGACGGGGAAGGTCGTGCTGTAGTCGCCCGAGGCGGTGAAGGTGTCGGCGACGCCGCCATCCAGACGCACCTCGTAGACGCGGCCGTCGACCAGCCCGGTCGACTGCACCGTGAGCTTGCCGCTGGGGGCGTCGAGCGTGCACGGGGCGATGCTGACGACGGGGGCGGCCGGGATGATCGGGCAGCTCTCGGTGTCGAGCTTCACGGTGCCGACGCTGACGCCGCCGGTCGAGACGGTGATCGTGATGTCCTTCGTGTCGACGGGCACCGGGACGGTGACGCTCGACGAGCCGGCCGGGAAGGTGGCGACGGCGCCGGCGATGTTCTGCCCGTTGACGCTGGCCTGCGCGATGTAGGTGCGACCCGGAACGAGGCCGTCGATCGTGACGGTCGCCGGCACGGTGCCCTGACCGGGCGCCACGCACTGCTCGACCGACACGCGCGCGTCGCTCTCGCCGCCGGGGCAGCCGATCACGGTGACGTCGGCGCTGGTGGCCTGCACGTCGTTGTTGTCCGTCTCGTAGACGAGCACGTTGTAGGTGGCGCCCGCGGCCTGCTTCGCCCAGGTGAGGGTCGCCGTGGTGGCGCCGGCCGTGAAGACCTGCGGGGCGCCGCTCGCGTCGCCGTTCTTCTGCAGCTGCGCGGTGTAGCTGCGACCCGAGGTGAGCCCGGCGAACGAGGCGGTGAGGTCGCTCGACCCGCCCGTCACGGTGCACTCGGTCGCGGAGACCTTGACAGTGGGCGTCGCGCAGGGCTGCGCGGTGCCGCTCTTGTCGAGGTTCCACTTCTGGTCGTCACTCACCGTGACCTGCACACGCCAGGTGTGGGCCTTCGAGTTCGAGGCGAAGGAGTAGACCTTGTAGAAGGAGTTGCCGAACGCGGTGTTCTGGGCGACGCCGTCGATCGTGACCACGAGCTTGTTGTTGTCGTTGGTCTTCGAACCGGCATAGCTCTTGAGGTCGACCGTGAGCGCGGAACAGGAGGCGCTGACGTTCGGCGTGTGCGCCTCGGCCGACGCGCCGACGAGCGCGATGCCCGAGGCGGCGAGGCCGACGACGACGAGGCCCGCCATCGCGGCCGCGATGCGGCCGCGAGCGGTGCGCAGGCCCCGGCGCGTCAGACGCGCGAGGGCCCGATCGAGAATTCGGGCAGGGGACGAGACATGCGAGCGCATACGGGGGTTTGCTCTCTGGATCGAAAGGCACGGTGCTGCGCACGCTCGCGGGGGACGGGGCTGGGCGGAGGGTAAGACCGTCCAGTCCTGAGATGAGCGCGTCAGCACAGGGCCGTACTGTTCCGGCCGCGGGGGACAACCGGCCCTCGGGCGATCGGGGGGTCGCCGGAGTTGTCCCCATTATTGTGGACACGATTTGCGCGGCGCAAGTAGCATCCTGGAGAAGATCAGACCGCCGCGAGGAACTGGGAACCGACCGGGGGTGTGCATCACTCCGAAGCGTGCCCCCGCGTCGACCGACCCCGAATCCGGTCCGGCGCCGGGCACCCGACGTGGGGAAGCGACTCCAGACCGTGCCCAGAACCACCACCCTCGACGACGTCCGCCGGGAGGTGGATGCCCGACTCGACGCGGGTGATCCGCCCGGCGCCGTCGCGCTCGTCCACGACGTCTGGCGCGCGCTCGCCGCCGAGTCCCCGGCGGGCCTGCGTGAGCTGATCGAGACCATCCCCGACGACGCCTGGCGCGACGATCCCCTGATCGCCGCCGCGTTCGGCGCGAGCTACCGCACCGCCCGCGGCGACCGCTCGCGGTCGGCGCTCGCCTACTTCGAGGCGTCGCTCGCGACCCTCGCCTCCGACGCGCCCGATGCCGTGATCGTGCGGCTGCAGTCCGCCGCCGCCCTGCGCGCGCTCGGCCGACTCGACGATGCCGACGAGGCGCTCGATCTCGCCGCCGAACAGGCGCAGAGCGCCGTCGGTCCGGGCATCGAATGGCGCGTGACGGTGCGCGCGATCGCGGCCCTGCAGCGCGGCATGGTGCACCTGCACCGCGGGCGCTATGACGACGCCGCTCCCCTCCTGGCCTTCGCCGACGGCCTCGGCGACCGCCACCTGACCCGCGCCGAGCACGTCGAGTGCCTGGGCGGCCGGGCCCTGCTCGCCTTCTCGGCGGGCGAGATCGCCGACGCCGCCGGGTTCGCGGACCGGGCGCGACGGGCCGCCGAGGGCACCCTGTTGCTGCGCGGCCCCTTCGCCGCCCCCGCGCTCACGGCCGAGCTGCTGAGCGCGATCGAGCGGATCGACGCGCCCACGGCGCACCAGTCCGCGACCGAGCTCGCCGCCGCGGCCGAAGGCAGCGACTGGGAGGCCTTCGGCTGGGTCACCACGGCCCGCCTGCACGCCATGGAGCGCGACTTCTCGGGCGCGCTCGAGCTGCTGCGGCGCGCGGGCGAGAACTACCGCGCCTGGGCGCCAGCCGGCACGGGCGCCGCCCTCGGCGAGCTGCTGCGCGCCGCGATCCTCATCCGCCACGGTCAGGGCGACGCCGCCTGGGCCGTGCTGTCGACGCTGCCCGCCGACGAGCGCCACGACCTCTGTCCGGGTCGCTACATCGCGCAGCTGCGCCTCGTGAACGGCGACGTCGAGGGCGCCGCCGAGGCCCTCGCGGCCTGCGACGCCCTGGGCGAGCTGCATGCCGCCCGCACGCTGGCCGACGTGCAGCTGCTGCGCGCCGCGATCGAGCACGAGCGGGGCGCGACCGCCGAGTCCGCGCTCTGGTGCGACCGCGCGCTGCACCACATGCACCGCACCGGCACCCGCACGCCGCTCATCATCGTGCCGCCGCTCATGGTGCGCGAGCTCATGGTGCAGGCCTCGCAGCGCCGCCAGCCGCACGGCGTCGCCGATCTGGTGACGCGCATCCGCGAGACCATGGATGCGCGACTCGCCTCCGCCGACGGAGACGGCGGCATGCTCGCCCCGCTCACCACGCGGGAGACGATCGTGCTGCACCAGCTGAAGCAGGGCAAGACCGTCGCCACGATCGCTCAGGAGCTCTTCGTCTCGGGCAACACGATGAAGACGCACCTGCGCAACATCTACCGCAAGCTCGGCGTCGGCTCCCGCGGCGAGGCGGTGCGCAAGGCGCAGGCCCTCGGCCTCTACGTCACCCCCGGATCACCCCTCGGTCACTCTGCGCCGCCCGAGGTCGATCCGATTCAATGAACGGGCGCTCGCCCGGCCGTCCCTGATCCCGGCCGCCCGAGCGCGCCGACGAGCGGGGGATCCGGCTGGTTACCGGGACCCCGCTCGTCAACTCTCTTCGCGGGCCGCAACGCCGTGAGCCCCGCCAGTGCCGCTTAACGACGACAGCGCCGCCCCGGACGGATCCGGGAGCGACGCTGTCGTGAAGTAAGGGAAGTCCTTACTTGAGGGTCACCGTGGCGCCGGCGCCCTCGAGGGCCTCCTTGGCCTTCTCGGCGGTCTCCTTGTTCGCACCCTCGAGAACGGCGCTGGGGGCGCCGTCGACGAGAGCCTTGGCCTCCGAGAGACCGAGGCTCGTGAGTCCGCGGACCTCCTTGATGACCTGGATCTTGGCGGAACCGGCCGACTCGAGGATGACGTCGAACGAGTCCTTCTCCTCCTCCTCGGCGGCGGCGGCACCCGCGCCACCGGCGGCGGGGGCGGCCACGGCGACCGGGGCGGCGGCGGTGACCTCGAAGGTCTCCTCGAACTTCTTGACGAACTCGCTGAGCTCGATGAGCGACAGCTCCTTGAACGCGTCGAGCAGCTCGTCGGTGGTGAGCTTGGCCATTTCTGTCTCCTTAGTGCTGAATGTCTCGCCGCGGGCGGGTTACGCCGCGGACTCCTGCTTCGCGCGCAGCGCGTCGACCGTGCGAACGGCCTGCGCGAGCGGCGCGTTGAACATGTACGCGGCACCGAACAGCGAGGCCTTGAAGGCGCCGGCCAGCTTGGCCAGCAGCACCTCACGCGACTCGAGATCGGCGAGCTTGTTCACCTCGTCGGCGGTCAGCGGGGCTCCATCGAAGTAGCCGCTCTTGACCACCAGCAGAGGGTTCGCCTTGGCGAAGTCACGCAGAGTCTTCGCGACGGCGACGGTGTCGCCGTGCACGAAGGCGATCGCGGAGGGACCGGCGAGGGCGTCGTCGAACGACGTGATTCCCGCCTCGTTGGCCGCGATCTTGGTCAGCGTGTTCTTCACCACGGCATAGGTCGCGTGCTCACGGAGGTCGTTGCGCAGCTGCTTGAGCTGGGCCACCGTGAGACCGCGGTACTCGGTGAGCACGACCGCGTTCGAGCTGCGGAAGTTCTCCGTCAGCTCGGCGACCGTTGCTTCCTTGTTCGCCATGGCGCTCCTTGTGGTTGGATTCGACGCCGCAGGTCGCAGGACATCCCGTTCGGGATCAGAGGTCCGGCCACGAAAAAAAGCTCCGGCGCAAGCGCACGGAGCTGGAGCCACGAAGGCTGATCACTTCACACACCTGCGCGGGTCTCTTCACGAGGAAGGACTTCGTCCGTCGCACCCGATCCGGGGATCGTGCGCGGCGGAGACCAGCGGTCTACGGCCTCGAGGAGAATACCCCTCCGGATGCCGGAACGCAAACCGGCGCGGTTCAGTCCGAGGCCTCCGGCGCGCGGTCGACGGAGCCCTCGAGAGGTTCGTCGTCGCGGTCGTCGCCCGGGTCGCGCCGCAGCGCCATGACGCCGACGAGCGTGATCGCGCCGAGCGCCAGCACGAGCGCGATCGGCACCCACGGCAGGCAGGCGATCAGCTCGGGCACGCGCGCTCCTCCCGGCGACGATGACGTGGACTGGGGGCGACACTACGTCACCCTCGACGGCGGGCACGCCAGTGGCGCCCCGGATGCCCCGCCGTGTCGCGCCCCGCGCCGTGTCGCGCCCCCCGCCGTGTCGCGCCCCCCGCCGTGTCGCGCCCCGCGCCGTGTCGCGCATCCACGTCGGCGGCCCGCGCGACAATGGAGACGTGACCCCGCCCGCCCAGCCGATGCTCTCCCTCTGGGATGCGCCGCCGGTCCCGTGGCGCGAGCGCGTGGTCGCCGACTCGACCGACCGGCGCGGCTGGCTGATCGCCCGCGCCCGCGGCGTGACCGCGACCGACGTCGCCCGCTTCTCGAGCGACCGTCCGCTCGCCGGCATCGCGATGGAGAAGGTGCTCGGCACCGGCTTCGGCGGCAACGCCTACACCGACCACGGCCGGGCCCGCGAACCCGAGATCGCGCGCTGGGCCCGCGCTGAGCACGGCATGCAGCCGAGCACGCAGCTCTTCCACGCCGACGGCGAGCGCGCGCACCTGGCCACGCCCGACGGGGTGCGCGAGCGCGGGTCGGCGCTCGATCTCTGCGAGATCAAGACGACCTCGAAGGCGTGGCGCAGCATCCCGCGCTCGTACCTGCGTCAGGTCTGGTGGCAGCAGTACGTGCTCGGGGCCGAGCGCACCCTCGTCGTGTGGGAGCAGCACCGCGACTTCGTGCCGGTGGATGCGGTGCCCGAGTCGCGCTGGGTCGACCGCGACGAGAGCGAGATCCACCGCCTGGTCGTGATGGCCGACCGGCTGCTCGAGCTCATGCGGCGGCGCTGAGCTCCGCGTCCGGCTCGACCTCGGGCCCGGGCGAGACGGCGACGTCACGCCGCCGCTCGAGCGCGAGCGCGACGCCGAGCACCGCCACCCAGCCGAGCCCGATCGTCGTGGCCACGAACTCGAAGCGACTGCCGAGCCAGGAGTAGAAGCTCAGCACCGACATGAGCCCGCCGACCGCGGCGATGCCGCCCACCGCGATCGCGCAGGCCCGCGACAGCACCGCGAGCACGGGATGCCCGAGCGCGAAGCCGCACTGCAGCATCGCGACCGCCGCGGCCGCGAAGGCGAGCACCGCCGCCGAGGTGTGCGTGAAGTCCTGCCAGGTGAACGCGGCCGACCCGGGAACCGGCACCGGGCATCCCGCCGTGCACGGCACCTGGGATGCCACGAGGAAGAAGGCGCACGACACCAGCAGCGAGACGGTGGGCGGCCAGTGCCGCAGCAGCCGCGCGCGACTGCGCACCCCGCGCGCCGCGACGGCGACGAGCGCTCCCCCGGCGACGAGCAGCAGGAACGCGACCCGGAACATCCCTGCCGTGGGCATGCCGTCGGCGCCGAGCTCGCTCACGTAGAGGTCGTGCGGGATGCGCGCCCGCGCCGCCCAGATGACGACGAGCGCCGCCACGGCGAGCAGCGCGCCCAGCGCGGCGGCGCCGCGGCGCAGGCCGGATCGGCGGCTCACGGCGTCAGTCGGCCGCGCGCGCGGCCAGCGGCCAGCGACCGCCCTTGCGCGATACCCAGATCACGCCCGCGCCGACCAGGCCGATGATCGCGGCGATCAGCACCATGTAGAAGAACACGGTGACGTAGCCCTCGGGCGCGACGTTCGGGTTGAGGAAGGGATAGGGGTACCAGTAGGGGTTGCCCGTCACGCCGTCGACGACGAGCGGTCCGCGGATCATCGTGTAGATCGTCCAGACCAGCGGGAAGGCGATCACGACCCAGATCGCCGGCCAGCGCAGCGGGCGACGGCCGGGCGCGAAGAACCAGTCGAGCACGACCAGGATCGGCGCGACCACATGCAGGATCTCGTTCGACCAGGCCACCGTGCTGCCCTGCGGCAGCTCGATGCCGCGCAGCAGCAGGTTGTAGACGATTCCCGTCACGGCCATGTACGAGGTCACGCTCGCGCGGAACACGCCCCACGCCGCCGAGTCGTCGCGCTTCAGGATGAGGAAGACCGCGCCGACCAGGAACGACACGAGCGACAGCAGGTTCGAGTCGATCGTGAAGAAGCTGAAGAAGTGCGCGATCTGGTTCGGCACATCCCGTACCGGAACTGCCGCCCACACCTGCAGGCTCAGCATCAGCTGGGCCACGATCGCGGCGATCACGGCCGCCGCACCGGCGAGCCTCACGATCACGAACAGGGCGCGCATCCGGTCTCCTCCCGCAGCCGCCGAGCGGGTCGGCGGTCGGCGTCGTGACTCGAACATAGCGGGGCGGACAGGGTTTTCCACCCCGGTGACGCGCGCGAAACACGGGCGACTCATTCGCCGGGTTCACTGGTCGACACGAGGCAGGGAGGCCAGGTGAGCAGGATGCGCGCCATGACGTTCATGGACGCCGGGGGGCCGGAGGTCCTGCGGCTCGACTCGGTGCCGATGCCGGTGCGCACGAACGCGGAGCTGCTCGTGAAGGTCGTCGCCGCGGGCGTCAACCCGATCGACGCGAAGACCCGCGCGGGGCGCGGGGCGTTCGGCGCGATCGCGACGTTCCCGGCGGTGCTGGGCAACGACTTCAGCGGCATCGTCGTCGAGTCGCCGTATGAGGCGCACGCGCTGCAGCCCGGCACCGAGGTCTACGGGATGGGCATGGTGCCGCGCATGAGCGGCGCCTACGCCGAGTACCTCACGGTCACCGAGCTGAGCGTCGTGCGCAAGCCGCCGACGCTGTCGCACGTCGAAGCCGCCGGAGTTCCGCTGGCCGCGCTGACGGCCTGGGGCATGGTGGTCGACACGGCCAAGGCGCACGAGGGGCAGCGGATGCTCATCCACGCCGGCGCCGGCGGCGTCGGGCATTTCGCGGTGCAGTTCGCCGCCTACTTCGGCGCGCACGTGATCGCGACCGGATCGACCCGCAACCTGCGCTGGCTCAAGGAGCTCGGTGCGAGCGAGGTCATCGACCACTCGACCGAGCGCTTCGAGGAGGTGCTCGACGAGGTGGATGTGGTGATCGACCTGATCGGCAACGTGCTCGACGACACCGCGTCGCGCTCGCTGACGGTGCTGCGCCCGGGAGGGCTGATCGTGAACGGACCGACCGGGTCGTGGCCGAGCATGCGCACCGAGGCGGAGGCCGCCGGCGTGCGCGCGACGGGCTACCGGGTCGCGCCGGACGGCTCGACCCTCGCCGTGATCTCGCGGCTGATCGAGTCGCGCGACGTGCGCGTCTTCGTCGACGGGGTCTACGACCTCGCGGACGCGGCCGAGGCGCACCGCGCGCTCGAGGGCGGTCATACGCGCGGCAAGCTCGTGCTCAAGGTCTGCGAGGGGTAGAGCCGCAGCACTTCGGCGATGCGGCGCTGCGGCGCCTCGAGCCCGGGTCGCGGACCTCGTCGCACGAGGGGGTTGACCCGGGCTCTCATCGGATCTATATTCAACCCATCGGTTCTGAACCATTCGGTTCAATACCTGAGAGATCGAGATCAGGATGCGCGGCGCCTGCCGCACCCGGCGCGACGAGGAGGACACGATGGCCGACGACCAGCTCAGCCGCACCTTCGCCGCCCTCGCCGACCCGACCCGACGCGACATCCTGGCCCGGCTCAGCCGCGGACCGGCCACGGTCGGCGAGCTCGCCGAGCCCTTCGACATGAGCTTCGCCGCCGTCTCGAAGCACCTGCGGGTGCTCGAGCAGGCCGGGCTCGTCACCCGCGGTCGCGAGGCGCAGTACCGCCCCGCGACGCTCGACGCCCGCCCGCTGCGCGACGCCGCGCAGTGGGTCGGCGACTACGCGCGCTTCTGGGGCGACAGCCTCGACGCACTCGGCGGCTACCTCGCCCGGCTCGCGTCGACGGCCGGGCCCGAAGAGACCACCACGAACACCGACCAGAACGGATAGACCCATGACCGACCTCACCGTCACCCGCACCTTCCCCTTCCCCGCCGAGCTCGTGTGGAGCGCCTGGACCACGGCGGAGCACTTCTCCGCCTGGTTCGGCGGCGACCAGGTCGAGGTCCCCCTCGACACGCTCGACTACGTCGCCGAGCTCGGCCGCGCCTGGAAGGCCGACATGGTGCTGCCGGACGGCAACCGCATCCACTGGGTCGGCGAGTTCGTCGAGGTGGATGCGCCTCGCCACCTGCGCCTGACGATCACCGACCAGCCCGACGACCCGGCGCGCTCGCACCTCGTCGTCGACTTCGCCGAGGTCGCGGGCGCCGACGGCGCGACCGGCCCGGCGACCGAGGTCACGATGACCCAGACGCCGATCCCCGAGGGCGCCGAGGAGGCGCTGCGCCAGGGCTACGCGCACTTCTTCGACACGCTCGAGGCCGAGCTCGGGCGCATGGCCGCCGCCTGACGAGCCGCGGTACGAGGGAGGGGCGCCGCGCGACTCGCGCGGCGCCCCTCCTCTGCCCCGCGTCAGTCGGCGTTGTGCGAGAACGCCGCGTCGAACGATGCGGTGGGCAGGTCCCAGAGCAGGCCGCGCACGAAGCGCTGCGCCTCCTCGGCGCCGACCATGCGGTCCATGCCGGCGTCCTCCCACTCGACCGAGATCGGGCCGGTATAGCCGACGCGTCGCAGGGTGCGGAAGGCGTCCTCCCACGGCACGTCGCCGTGGCCGGTCGAGACGAAGTCCCAGCCGCGACGCGGGTCGCCCCAGGGCAGGTGCGAGCCGAGGATTCCGGCCCGGCCCGAGCGATCGCGCATCCGCGTGTCCTTGCAGTCCACGTGGTAGATCCGGTCGGCGAAGTCGACGATGAAGTCGACCGTGTCGATGCCCTGCCACATCATGTGCGACGGGTCCCAGTTGAAGCCGAACGCCGACCGGTGGTCGACGGCCTCGAGTGCGCGCTGGCAGGTCCAGTAGTCGTAGGCGATCTCCGAGGGGTGCACCTCGTGGGCGTAGCGCACGCCCTCGCCGTCGAACACATCCAGGATGTCGTTCCAGCGTCGGGCGAAGTCCTCGTAGCCGGCGTCGATCACGTCCTGCCCGACCGGCGGGAACATCGCCACGTACTGCCAGATCGACGACCCGGTGAAGCCGGTGATCACATCCACGCCGAGCTTGCGAGCCGCCTTCGCCGTCAGCTTGAGCTCCTCGGCGGCGCGCTGACGCACGCCCTCGGGCTCGCCGTCGCCCCACACCTTCGAGCGCAGCAGCGCCTTGTGGCGGAAGTCGATCGGGTCGTCGCACACGGCCTGACCGGTGAGGTGGTTCGACAGGGCCCAGGTCGTCAGGCCGTGCTTGTCGAGCACCGCGCGCCGCTCATCCAGGTAGCCCGGATCCTCCTCCACGCGCCAGACGTCGAGGTGCTCGGCCGAGCACGCGATCTCCAGACCGTCATACCCCCACGAGGCGGCATGGCCCGCCACCTCGTCCAGGGTCAGGTCGGCCCACTGGCCCGTGAACAGCGTCACCGGGTTGGTCGTCATGCGATTCGGTCTCCTTCCGGGCGCACGCCCAGCTCGAGGGGGATGGGGCCGGGGGCCGCCTTCTCGTCGTTGAGGAGGCACGCGACCTGGCGCTGCGGCTCCGCGTCGCCGAAGCGCGTGGGGCCGAGGGCCGGATCGGTGAGCTTGCATTCGTCGAAACCGTAGGGACACCGCGGGTGGAACTTGCACCCGGTGGGCAGATTCACGAGATCGGGCGGTGATCCGGGGATGCCGGCCAGGTCGCGCTTGGGACCGCGCAACGGCGGGAAGGAGTGCAGCAGGCCCGCCGTGTAGGGGTGGCGCGGTCGGCGGTAGACCTCCTCGCTCGACGCGTCCTCGACGATGCGACCCGCGTACATGATCGCGATGCGGTCGGCGAGCTCGAGCAGCAGCGACACGTCGTGCGTGATGAAGATGACCGAGAAGCCGAGCTCGTCTTTCAGCTGCATGATCTGCTCGACGATCTGGCGCTGCATGACCACGTCGAGCGCGGTCGTCGGCTCGTCCATGATCACGATCTCGGGTTCGAGCGCGAGCGCCATGGCGATCATGACGCGCTGGCGCATACCGCCCGAGAGCTGGTGCGGGTACGAGCCGAGGCGGTCCTTCGGGATGCCCACCATGTCGAGCAGCTCGAGCGCCCGGGCCCGTGCCCGGTCGCGCGCGCCGCTCCCCCGGCCGCGGTGGGCCAGGATGCCGTCGATCAGCTGCCGGCCGATCGTGTAGACGGGGTTGAGCGAGTTCATCGCGCCCTGGAACACGATCGCCGTGTCGCGCCAGCGCTGCGCCCGCAGCTCGGCGTCGCCCATGCGCAGCAGGTCGCCGCCGTGGCCGTCGCGGGCCGAGGTGAAGGTGACCGAGCCGCCGGTGATGACGCCGGGCGGCGGCAGCAGCCGGGTGGCGGCGTAGGCGAGCGTCGATTTGCCGCATCCGCTCTCGCCCGCGAGGCCGAGCACCTCGCCGGCGTGCAGCGTCAGGTCGACGCCCTGCAGCGCGTGCACCGCGTTCTCGTCGTAGCCGTAGTCGACGCTGAGGCCGCGGATCTCGAGCACGGGCTTGCGCTCGCGGGGCGGGGTCGCGGCGGTGGCCGCATCCAGCAGGGTCATCGGTTGTCCTTCCCGCGGTAGACGGGCGTGAACCCGATGCGCGCGCGGATCTTCTTGCGCCGCAGCACGCCGGCGTTGGCGGCCGTGGAGCGCAGTCGGGGGTTGACGAACTCGTCGATCCCGAAGTTGATGAGGGTGAGCGAGGTGCCGACGGCGGCGATGCAGAGGCCCGCGGGCACGAACCACCACCAGGCGCCCTGCACGAGCGCCTGCGAGCTCTGCGCCCAGAACAGCACGGTGCCCCAGTTCCAGTCGCTGATGCTCGTGACGCCGATGAAGGCCAGCGTGACCTCCGACAGGATCGCGAAGATCACCGTGCCGATGAAGCCCGACGCGATGATCGCGGTGAGGTTCGGCATGATCTCGAAGAACACGATCCGCCACAGCGGCTCGCCGTTCGCGCGGGCCGCCTCGACGAAGTCGCGCTTGCGCAGCGACAGCGTCTGGGCGCGCATGACGCGGGCGCCCCACGCCCATCCCGTGATCGCGATCACGAAGGCGACCGTGAGCCCGCCGGCGCTCGGCAGCAGCCCGGTGATGATGATGATCAGCGGCAGCGCCGGGATGACCAGGAACACGTTCGAGATCAGCGACAGGATCTCGTCGCCGATGCCCCCGATGAACCCCGAGACCACGCCGACGATGACCGAGATCAGCGTGGCGACGATGCCGGCGGTGAGGCCGACGAGCATGACGCCCTGGGTGCCGACCAGCAGCTGCGACAGGATGTCCTGCCCCGTCGCGGTGGTGCCGAGCCAGTGGTCGGGCGAGGGCGGCTGCAGACCCGCCGTGGCGTTGACGGTGTCGGGGTTGTAGGGCGCGATCCACTTGCCGATGATCGCCAGCACGACGAAGACGGCGAGGATGATGATGCCGACGAGCGCCTTGCGGTTGCGCAGGATGCCGAGCTGCACCCGGCGGCCGCGCTTCGAGCGCACCGCGACGGCGGTCAGGGTGGCGGTGGAGGTGGGATCGGCGGTGACCGGATCGATCTGCACGGACATGTCTCAGCCCTCCTGTCGGGTGCGCGGGTCGAGCAGGGCGTAGGCGAAGTCGGCGGCCATGTTCGCCACCAGCACGCTCAGCGTGATGATGAGGAAGATGCCCTGCATGAGCGGGTAGTCCTTCGAGCTGATCGCCTGGAACAGCGTGAAGCCGATCCCGGGGTAGCTGAACACCATCTCGGTCACGAGCGTGCCGCCGACGATGAAGCCGAGGCTGAGGGCGAAGCCCGAGATGCTCGGCAGCACCGCGTTGCGGGCGGCGTAGCCGAACATGACCGTGCGCTCGGGCAGGCCCTTGGCCTGCGCGACCGTCACGTAGTCCTCGCTCGAGACGGTGACCATCATGTTGCGCATGCTGAGGATCCAGCCGGCGATCGACGAGATCACGATCGTGAGCGCCGGCAGGATGCCGTGATAGATCGCCGACCCGATGAACTGTCCGCTGAACTCGGGGATGAGTCCGCCCTCGTAGCCGCCCGACGCCGGGAACACCGGGATGATGACGGCGAAGAGGCTGATCGCGATGAGGCCGAGCCAGAAGTACGGGATGGCCGAGAAGAAGTTCGCGACCGGCAGCAGGCCGTCGGCCCAGGTGCCGCGCCGCCAGCCCAGGCCGACGCCGGCGAGCGTGCCGAGCACGAAGCCGAGGATGGTCGAGATGCCGACGAGCAGCAGCGTCCACGGCAGCGACTGGCTGATGATCTCGCTCACCGGGGTCGGGAAGTAGGTGAACGAGATGCCGAAGTCGCCGCGGAACAGCCCGGCCCAGTACTTGACGTAGTCGTCCCAGAGGCTGGAGTCCTTGTCGAGACCGAACAGCACGTAGAGCGACTGGATCGCGTCGGTCGAGAGTCGGCCCTGGTACTTGTTGATGAGCGACTGCACGGGGTCGCCGGGCAGCAGACGCGGGATGAAGAAGTTGAGCGTCACGGCCGCCCAGGCGGTGATCACGTAGAAGATCACGCGGCGGATGAGGAACTTCATGCGCTCGCTCCCCCGTTCGTGATCCCGGCGGCGACCGGGCCGGCGACAGGCATCCCGGCGGCGACGCCCGCGCCGAACGCGGCCTCGCGCTCGGCGCCGCGGTCGTCGGAGTAGAGCCAGCAGGCGGCCTTCTGGCCGTCCTCGAGCTCGAACATCGGCGGGCGCTCCTGGCGGCAGACGTCCATGGCGAAGGGGCAGCGCGAGTTGAACCGGCATCCGGTCGGCGGGTCGATGAGGCTCGGCGGCTCGCCCTTCGCGGGGCGCTCCTCGCGGCCGGCCAGCTGGTCGGCGTCGGGTGCGGAGGCGATCAGCAGCTGCGTGTAGGGATGCCGCGGCCGCTGCGTGACCTCCTCGCTCGGCCCGCGCTCGATGACTTGGCCGGCGTACATCACGACGGTCTCGTCGGCGAAGTACCGGGCCGACGCGATGTCGTGCGTGATGTAGAGGATCGCGAGGTTCAGCTGCTCCTTGAGCCGCTGCAGCAGGTTGAGCACGCCGATGCGGATCGACACGTCGAGCATCGACACGGGCTCGTCGGCGAGCAGAGCCTGCGGGGTGGCGCCGAGGGCGCGGGCGATCGCGACGCGCTGGCGCTGTCCGCCCGAGAGCTCGTGCGGGAACTTCGCGAGGTAGCGCTCGGCGGGCCGCAGCTCGACCTGCTCGAGCAGACCGCGCACCTTCTGCTCGCGCTCGGTCTTCGAGAGGCCGGGGTTGTGGATGCTGACCGAGCGGGTGAGCACGTAGCGCACGGTGTGGATCGGGTTCAGCGACGCGAACGGGTCCTGCAGGATCATCTGCACGTTGCGCACGTAGCGCCGGAAGCTGCGGCCGAGCCGCACGCGCACGGGCTTGCCGTGCAGCAGCACCTCGCCGGAGGTGCGCGGCAGCAGCTGCGCGATCAGTCGGGCGACGGTCGACTTGCCCGAGCCGGACTCGCCGACGAGGGCGACGACGCTGCCGGCCTCGAGACGCAGGTCGACGCCTTCGACGGCGTGCACGACCGTGCCGCGTCCGCGGCGCACCGGGAAGTGCTTGGTGAGCGCGACGGTCTCGATGACCGGGGTCGTCGCGGAGCTCGTGTTCGGGATCGAGGGCGGGCGGGTGTTCTGGGGTGCCGCGGGCGCGGCGTCATCGGTGGGCATCGGCATCCTCATGCGCTCGGAGCAGACGGCGGGAGCGACGCGGGGCCCGGCCCGGTGACGAACCGGGCCCCGCGTGCGGTCGGGAAGGTGGGGGACGGGTCCCTTACTTCTTGACCGGCTTGAGGTTCATGAGCACCTGCGAGACCGAGGGCTGCGTGGGCTGCGACACCGCGTACGGGTCCTTCTCGTCGGGCCATCCGGTGAAGTACTTCGTGCTGTACTCGGCGCCCATCGGGCCGGCGGCCACGGGGATGGCCGGGACCTCGTCGACGAAGATCTTCTGCAGCGTGTTCATGGCCGTCGTGCGCTCGGCGTCGTCGGTCGTGTTCGCGTAGGCCGCGAGCGCCGCCGTCGCCTCGGGGCTGTCGAAGCGCCCGAAGTTCCAGTTGGCGGTCGTGCCGACCGGCTTCAGCTGAGTGCCGTCCATGATGTTGGAGTAGATGTCCCACGGGGTCGCGCCCGTGTTCGTCCAGTGCAGCGTGGCCTGGAAGTCGCCGTTCTGCACGGCGGCGGTCCAGTTGTCGACGGTCGCGGTGTCGACCTTGGCGTCGATGCCGATCTGCTTCACGTTGTCGGCGATGATCTGCAGCGACGCGAGGTAGTCCGACCAGCCCGCCGGGTCGACGAGCGTGAAGGTGACGGGGTTGCCGCTCGGGTCCATGAGCTTGTCGCCCGAGTAGGTGTAGCCGGCATCCGTCAGCACCTTCTTGGCGCCGTCGACGTCGATCTCGGCCTTCTTGTCCTTGTACTCCGGGGCGGCGAAGCTGTCACCGGCCGGCGAGGGGAGCCCGTTGACGTTGTCGACGAGGCCCTTGAAGCCCGAGTAGCCCTGCGTGTTGATGGCCTTGCGGTCGACGACCATGTTGACGGCCTTGCGCACCGCGACGTCGTTGAACGGCGCCGTCGTCGTGTTGAAGAACAGCGCGTCGATGCCGAGGCCGGTGGGCTGCCAGTTCTTGTTCGTCTCCGACTTCGACACGTAGGTCTTCTCGATGTCGGGGATGAAGACGTAGCTCCACTGCGCCTGGCCGTTGAGCAGCGCTGTCAGCATGGCGTTGTTGTCGGTGTACGACGTCCAGCGCACCTCGGGCACCTTGGGCTTGCCGCCCCAGTAATCCGTGTTCGGCACGAAGGAGATGGCCTGCTGGGTCCACGTCTTCAGCGTGTAGGGACCCGTGCCGACCGGCTTCTGGTTGGCGTCCTTCTCCGGGTCCTTGATCTTCGACCAGATGTGCTCGGGCACGATGAACTGGTTGATGACCTTGGTCTGGTTGATGAACTCAGGCACGTCGAAGCTGAGCTTGACCGTGTCGCCCGAGACGCTGATGTCGTCGAAGGGCAGCGCGTTGGTGTTGAACGCGGGGTACTTCTCGAGCATCTCGAAGGTGTAGGCGATGTCGTCGGCGGTGAACTTCTCGCCGTCGGACCACTTCACGCCGTCACGGGCGGTGATCTCGACCGACGTGTAGTCCTCCGACCACTTCCACTCCTTGGCGAGCCACGGAACCGGGTCGCGGTCGGGGAGGGTCGGGTTGATCTGGGCCAGGGGCTCGTACATCATGCCCCGGTAGCCGAGCACGCTCGCCGACGAGGTCGGGGCGAACGGGTTCGAGTTGTTGCTCTGCGGGCCGTTGGGCATGCCGATCGTGAGCACGTCACCCGATCCGGCACCTCCCCCGGAGCATCCCGACAGGACGGCGAGCGTGGCCGCCGCCGTGATTCCCGCGGCGATCTTCGCCAGAACGGATCGTTTCACTGTGTGCCTCCTTGCACATGTGTGGTGGTGCCGCGCGGGGTGCAGGTGCGCGGGTGGTGCCGGTGTTGCGGGGTGGAGCTGGTCGTGCGGGTCGAGCTGTCGTGCGGCCCGGGTCGGCACCTCCGTGGTGTCGACCCGCGCGGTCGTGCGGATTCTGCGGCTAGGCCGAGGCGGTCGCCTCCTGCCGGCCGTCGACCCCGACGGTGTCGGGGACGTCGTTCACGACGAGGGATCCTCCCTGTGCGGCGCTGCGCTCGATCGCATCGAGCACGCGCTGCACGGCGAGGCCGTCGCCGAAGTCGGGTGACACCGCATCCCCGTTCTCGACCGCGTGCAGCAGGTCGCGCACCTCGTGCACGAAGCTGTGCTCCCAGCCGATGATGTGGCCCTGCGGCCACCAGGCGTCGAGGTAGGGATGCTCGGGCTCGGTCACGAGGATCGTGCGGAAGCCCTGGGTGGTGATGCTCTCGTCGAGGTCGAGGAACTGCAGCTCGTCGAGGCGCTCGAGGTCGAAGCGGATCGCGCCGCGGTCGCCGTAGAGCTCGATCTGCAGCGCGTTCTTGCGCCCGGTGGCGGTGCGCGAGACCTCGAGGCTGGCGCGGGCGCCGGTGTCGAAGGTCAGCGTCGCCCAGGCGGCGTCGTCGACGGTGACGCGCTCGAGGCCGTGGTCGCCGCGGCGCTCGGGCGTGAAGGTGGCGGTCTGCGCCGACACCCCGGCGATGGATGCGCCGCTCAGGCTGAGCAGCTGGTCGATGGCGTGCGAGGCGAGGTCGCCGAGCGCGCCCGAGCCGGCCGTCTCCTTGCGCAGGCGCCAGGTCATGGGCGCGTCGGCATCCACCAGCCAGTCCTGCAGGTAGCTGGCGCGCATCTGGCGGATCGTGCCGAGGCGGCCCTCGGCGACGAGCTGCCGTGCGAGAGCGAGCGCCGGCACGCGACGGTAGTTGAAGCCGACCATGGCGACCGCGCCGTGATCGCGACGGGCGTCGGCGGCCGCAGCCGCCATCCGCTCGGCCTCGTCGAGGGTGTTCGCGAGCGGCTTCTCGACGAGCACGTGCTTGCCCGCGGCGAGCGCCGCGATCGCGACCTCGGCGTGCAGGTGACCCGGCGTGCAGATGTCGACGATGTCGATGTCGGGGCGGGCGATGACCTCGCGCCAGTCGGTGGCCGCCTCGGCCCAGCCGAGCTCGTCGGCCGCCGCCTGCACCCCCGCCGCATCCCGGCCCACGAGCACCGCGCGCTCGAACGCGGGCACGTCGAAGAACGACGCGACCTGACGCCAGGCGTTCGAGTGAGCGCGGCCCATGAAGGCGTAGCCGATCAGGGCGACCCGCAGCGGGGCGCCGGAGCGGCGGGGGGTCATCGACATCTCAGGAACTCCTACAGGGTCTCGGCGGTCGGGTCCCAGTCCTCCGGCAGCGGGGGGATGGGGGCGACGCTGCTCTCGAGGTCGACGAACCGCTTCTGGTCGATCGACTCGGTGATCGCGGTCATCGCGTCGACGACGTGGAAGGCCTGCTCGCCGGGCGCGCGGTGCGGGCGGTCGGCGCGGATGGCGCGGGCCATCTCGAGCACGCCGGCGCCGCGGCTGTCGGTCGAGCCGACCGAGGGCACCGTGCGCCAGTCCTCGTCGTCGCGGGTGCGGATGCCGATCTCGCCGTCGAACATGTTCGGGTCGGGCACGCTGAGCACGCCCTCCGTGCCGGTGATCTCGATCAGCGGCGGGCGCCCCGAGAAGGAGTCGAAGCTCCAGATCGACTGCGAGGTCTGCCCGCTCGCGAACTCGGCGATCGCGCTCACGTGCGTGGGCACGGTCACGTCGAACTCCTCGCCCGCCTTGGGGCCCGAGCCGATCGTGCGGGTCAGGCGCGAGCGACTGCCGAAGGCGCCGACGCGCGCGATCGAGCCGAAGAACTGCACGAGCGCGGTCAGGTAGTACGGTCCGATGTCGAACAGCGGGCCGGCGCCCTCCTGGAACAGGAACGCGGGGTTCGGGTGCCACGACTCCGGGCCGGGGCTCTGCATGAGCGTCAAGGCCGACTGCGGTTCGCCGATGTCGCCGCGCTCGAGCATGCGCCGGGCGGTCTGCAGTCCGGCGCCGAGGAAGGTGTCGGGCGCGCATCCCAGGCGGATGCCCTTCGCCGCGGCGAGCGCGAGCAGCTCCTGGCCGCTCGGGCGGTCCATCGAGAACGGCTTCTCGCTCCACACGTGCTTGCCGCTGTTCACGGCCTGCGTCGCGACCTCGACGTGCGCCGCCGGGATCGTGAGGTTGACGACGATCTCGATGTCGGGGTGGTTCAGCACCACGTCGGGCGCGCCGTGCTCGGCGATGCCGTACTGCTCGGCTCGCGCCTTCGCCGCCTCGGGGAACAGGTCGCCGATCGCGTGCACCTGCACGTCGGGGAACCGGGTGAGGTTGTCGAGGTACTGCGTGCTGATGACGCCCGCGCCGATGATCCCGACGCCGACCTTGCCGGTGCCGGCCATCAGAGCGCTGCCCCGTTCGCGCCGCCGGCACGGGTGCCGGCGGTCTGCCCGAGCTCCTCGGTGAGGTAGCGGAAGCTCTCGGTCACGTCGTCGAACATGTCGCCGCCGGCGTGGTCGTCGAGCTCGACGACCGGGGTGGCGTGCGGCGCCGCCGCGAGGATCTCGGCGATCGGCATCTCGCCGCGGCCGGCCGCGGTCTGGGTCTTCACGTCGTCGACGCGCGGGCCGTCCTTGATGTGCAGGAACTGCACCTGCTCGCCGAGACGGCCGAGCAGCGCGACGGCGCTCTCGCCGCCGATCTCCGACCAGTAGGTGTCGACCTCGAGCACGACGGCCTCGTGCAGCGCTCCGGCGAAGAGCTCGAGCGCGGTGACGCCGTCGATGCGGCTCTGCAGCTCGTGCGCGTGGTTGTGGTAGCCGACCTTGAGACCGAGATCGGCGGCCGGGGCGACGAGCTCGTTGAGCTTCGCGGCCGTGGCGAGCACGTCGTCGCGGCTCTGCCACTTCTCCGGGGCGACGAAGGGGTCGATGACGACCGGAACGCCCAGGCGCTGCGCGACGGCGAGCACCTCGTGCGCATCCACGTCGTCGGCGACGAGGCCGGCGTGCGCGCTCGAGACGCCGAGACCGGATGCGGGCAGGGCCTCGGCGAGCTGGTCGGCGAAGTTCGCGATGGCGAACGGCTCCACCTGGGTGAAGCCGATGTCGGCGAGGCGCTTCAGCGCGGCGACGGGGTCGGCGCCGAAGGCGTCGCGCACCGTGTAGAGCTGGACGGAGAGGGGCTGAGCCACGGGGTCGATCTCCAGAGGGGTCGCGGTCGGGGGATGCGGCCGGCAGCGGTGCCCGTGCGCGCTCGCTCCGCTGCTGCGGTGGCTCGCGCATCCGACGTCGTCGTCGACCTGCGGGAGACGCTAGTCCGACTTCTGTCGACGGTCAAGCAGAAGTGCGTCGGGCGGTGACATACATCTGTCCGACGGCGCACGGATCGTGCTTGACTGTTCCGCATGAGCATCACCGCACGGCCGGCGCCGCCCGTGCCGACCGGCGCGGGCGAGCTTCTGCGACTGCTGCGCGACGGGGTCCCCCGCACGCGCGCCGAGCTCGCCGAGCAGCTCGGCGTCGCCCGGTCGACGCTCGGACTGCGCATCGACGCCCTGCTCGACACCGGACTGGTCGGCCCCGGCGACGACGGCGTCTCGACCGGCGGTCGGCCGCCCAGCCGCATCGCGCTGCGCCCCGACGCCCGCGTCGTGCTCGCCGCCGACCTCGGCGCCAGCCACGCGCGCATCGCCCTCACCGACCTGCTCGGCGTGACGCTCGCCGAACTCAGCGCCGACATCCGCATCGCCGACGGCCCGGATGCCGTGATCGAGTGGGTCGCCGACCGCGCCGACGAGCTGCTCGACCGCCTCGGCCGCACCCGCGGCGACCTGCTCGCGGCCGGCATCGGTGTTCCCGGTCCCGTCGACCACGGCAGCGGACGCCCCGTCAGCCCGCCGATCATGCCCGGCTGGAACGACGCCGACGTGCCCGGGCTGCTGCGCCGCCGCCTCGACGTGCCGGTCTTCGTCGACAACGACGTGAACCTCGCCGCCCTCGGCGAGCGCTCGCACGCGCATCCCGAGGTCGCCGACCTGCTCTTCGTCAAGGTCGCCACCGGCATCGGCCTCGGCCTCGTCGCCGACGGCGAGCTGCGCCGCGGGGCCCAGGGCACCGCCGGCGACCTCGGCCACGTGCGCGTCGCGCGCGGCGCCGGCGTCGCCTGCACCTGCGGCGGCGAGGGCTGCCTCGAGGCGCTGGCCGCCTGGCCCGCACTCGCGGCCGCGCTGCGCGCCGAGGGCCTCGACGTCGTGACCGTCGACGACCTGGTCGGCGCCATCGAGGGCGGAGATGCGCGCGCCGTCGCCGCGGTGCGCCAGGCGGGTCGCGACCTGGGCGAGGTGCTCGCCACCTGCGTGAACCTGATCAACCCCTCGGTCATCGTGATCGGCGGGTCGCTCGCCCGCATCGGCGAGCAGCTGCTCGCCGGCGTGCGCGAGGTCGTCTACAGCCGCTCGACGCCGGCCGCCACCCGCGCGCTGCAGGTGACGCTGTCGCAGACGCGCGAGCACGCCGCCGTCTACGGCGCGAGCATGCTCGCGATCGACGCGGCGCTCAGCCCCGACGCGGTCGACGAGCTCGTGCGCGCCTGAGTCGCGATCGTCCCCGCGGCGCGCGCGATGCGCGCGCCGCCCGCCCGCCGCGTCAGATCAGCGCCTTCTCGCGCACGTAGTCGTTCTCGACGCGCGACCCGAGGCGGAACGTCTTGCGCCCCACGACCTCGAAGCCGTGCTTGCCGTAGAAGCGGTTCGCCCGCGCGTTCTCGTCGTTGACGCCGAGCCACACCCCCGCCACGCCGCTCTCACGGGCGGCGGTCACGGTCGCGGCCATGAGCTCGTGCGCGATCCCGGCGCCGTGGTGCCCCGGATGCACGTAGCACTTGCTCAGCTCGATCGTGGGACGCACCGTGATCGCGGCGGCCACGTCGGCATCCGTCGGCTCACCCGCGACGAGCATCGTGTAGCCGACCGTCTCGGGCGCGGCGTCATCCGCGGCGGCGGCAGCATCGGCGTCGTCGAGCTCGGCGAGCAGGATGATGTGGTCGTCGTCCGCGAGCCAGGCCGCGAAGGCCTCGCGCGTCAACACGTTCGCCAGGTGCGCCGCGATCTCCTCGGCGGGGGCGTCGGGCGGGCAGGCGAGCGGGAACGTCAGGTGCGCGATCGCGACGACGGCATCGAGGTCGGCGGGCACGGCTCGGCGGATGGTCAGCGGCACCGGCCCAGGATACGGGCGCGGGAGGTCCGGATCGTGCGCCGCTTCCCAGGATCGTCCGGGCATCCACGGCAGGATGGGGGCGTGCCCGGCACGACCGTCTTCGAACGCTATCCTCCCAGCGACGCCGTGCTCGACGCCGCCCTCGCCGACACCCGCCTCGCCGCGCTCTGGCTCGACGAGCTGCCGCAGCGGCGCCCGCGCCCCGAGCTGGTCGGCGACGCGTCGGCCGACCTGTGCATCGTCGGCGGCGGGCTCACCGGCCTGTGGACCGCGGTGCTCGCGGCGCAGCGCGAACCCGGGCGGCGCATCCTGCTCGTCGAGGGCAAACGGCTGGGATGGGCGGCCTCGGGTCGCAGCGGCGGCATCGTCGACTCCCGGCTCGCGGGCGCCCATGCCGCGCAGCGCTGGCCCGGCGAGGCCGCGCGCCTGCAGCGCCTCGGGCGCGAGAACCTCGACGAGATCGAGCTCGCGGTCGGGTCGCTGCGCCTCGACGTCGACTGGCACCGCAGCGGCGAGCTGCTCGTCGCCGCCGAGCCGCACCAGCTCGAGCTGCTGCGCGGATCGCGCCCCAACCCCGACGGATCGCTGCCCGACACCGTGCTGCTCGGCGCCGAGGCGGTGCGCCGCGAGATCGACTCCCCCAGCGCTCTCGGCGGCAGCTGGCGGCGCCGGGATGCGGCGACGCTCGATCCGGCGCGCCTCGTGATCGAGCTGGCCCGGGTCGCCCAGGAGCTCGGGGTCGAGATCGTCGAGAGCTCCCCCGTGCGCGCCCTGATCGACACGCCCGACGGGATGGATGTGGTCACCGCGTCCGGTCGGGTGCGCGCCCGCGCGGTCGCCCTCGCGACGAGCGCGTTCCCGTCGCTGCTGCGTCGCGCGCGCCTGCTCACGCTGCCCGTCTACGAGTACGCGCTCGCGACCGAGCCGCTCGAGCCGCGGCGCATGAAGACCCTCGCGTGGGAGCGGCGGCAGGCCCTGCGCGGTCTCGGCCGACGGTCGCACTGGATGCGGCGCACCGGCGACGACCGGGTCGTGTTCGGCGGCTTCTTCGCGCAGTACCACTACGGCGGCCGGCTGCGCGCGGCGCACGAAGACCGCCCCGACCTGCACCGCGCGCTCGCAGCCCACCTGCTCACGACCTTCCCGCAGCTCGAGGGCGTGCGCTTCAGCCACCGCTGGGCGGGCGCGATCGACCGCGACACCCGAGGATCAGGGCACTACGGCACGGCCCGCGAGGGGCGCGTCGTCTACGCGGGCGGCTTCAGCGGCACGGGACTCGGCACCGCGCGCTTCGCCGGGCGGGTCATGCTCGACCTGCTCGCGGGCGAGCGCACCGAGCTGACCGAGCTCGCGGTCGTGCGCGAGCGGCCCGCGCCGTTTCCGCCCGAGCCCGCGGTCTACGCCGCGATGACGACGGCGCAGCGCGCCCTCGACCGCGCCGACCACCGCGGCGGCGAGCACGGCGCGCTGCTGCGGGCGCTGCGGGCCGTGGGCCTCGCGCCCTAGCTGTACTCGGTCAGCAGGTTGGTGACGGTGCGGTAGG
>NZ_VHQH01000033.1:123598-123949 GCF_006517535.1 Schumannella sp. 10F1B-5-1 | reverse complement strand
GTCGCGGATCAGGCGCTGACGGTGACGTTGCGGCAGATCCACGAGACCTCCCGCGGAACCTACGGGGTCCGGCGGGTGCATGCCGAGCTGCGGCTGGGCCGTCACCTCGCGGTGGGACATGGTCGTGCGGAGCGGTTGATGCGACTGGCCGGGCTGCAGGGCGTCCACCACCGGCGGTGGCGGCGCGGCCCGGCGGGACGATTGCCGGCCGTGTTCGAGGACCACGTCCAGCGCCGCTTCACCACCGACGGCCCGGACCGGCTCTGGGTGACCGACATCACCCAGCACCGCACCGGCGAGGGATGGGTGTACTGCGCGGCCGTGATCGACGTGTTCTCCCGCCGCTGCGTC
>NZ_VHQH01000033.1:0-123439 GCF_006517535.1 Schumannella sp. 10F1B-5-1 | reverse complement strand
AACCCTTCACAACCCCGCCGCAACCGCGGCATGATCACACCGAAACACTCCACGGAACCCGGGACAGGTCGCTCTGGTCTCGGTGGTCGATCGGATGGTCGGAGTCCATTTCGACCGCTCCACTGCATAACGCAGCGCGAAGCTCGGTCAGTTGCCGATCGATGGTCCGTTCACTTCGATGACCAACTGACGGATTCCATCCGGCCCACCGAAGGCGGAGTAGTTGGACCAGGACAACTCGTACAGTCCGGCAACAGACAGCGGATGGTCGTGCTTCTTGCTGGACGGAGGCGAAGACCACCGCAGTTCGCGATGGAGCTTCTGGCCCTCCGCGATGCGGAACGCCGCGTCGCGGGCCGTCGTCGCGCGCTGCCGCCAGTAGCCGGAATCGTTGGTGAGCGCGATCGCTGCCCCGTTCGAGCCTGGTCGGCTACGGAGGAACGACTCAATCCTGGTCACGTCGCGAACGCCCCCGTACCGCCCGTAGTCGAGCGCGCCCTGGTTGGTGAGGGTGAAGCTCTGACCGCTGGGATCTGTACCGTCCCAATGCCGCGTCAGGTACTTCAGCTCCAGCGCCGAGTAGGCGCCGTCATGCTCGAACGCCAGGTCAAGGTGAACGTTCGCGGACGGTCGCGGTTCCAGATAGACGCGCACATCCGGAACGCGCGTGCGCACCTCCCACGCGAGCTCGAACTGGAAGTCGCGCTCGCTGTGGAACACAGGGCGTCGCGCTGCCAACGATGACAGAACAGCGAGGAGGTCGGCGTCTTCGGATCCGGCGATGAGCACGACCTCACGCTACGGCTACCTGTCGCTGCTCGACGTAGTTCCGGCGATCTTGCGGACGGGTGCGTTCCGACGAACAGACGAAAGCCCCGCCTCAGCCGAACTGGGTGCGGGGCTATCGTCGTAGGCCTGGGATGAGCGCTCGTTCCGCTCGTTCCAGCTTGTGTTGCTGAAAGACCTGGTTTGGATCTGGTTTCTTCTTCAGCGCCCCCAGCGCAGGGCCGCGGTCTGCACCGGCGCGTCCCAGAGTTCAGTCAACTCGTCGTCGAGCTTGAGCACGGTGATCGAGAAGCCCTGCATCTCGAGCGACGTGACGTAGTTGCCGACCAGCGTGCGCGTGACCTCGATGCCGTTCTCTGCCAGCACCTGCGCGGCGCGGCGGAAGGCGATGTAGAGCTCGACGAGCGGGGTGCCGCCCATGCCGTTGACGAAGAGGAGCACCTTGTCGCCCGAGGCGAAGGGCAGATCCTCGATGATCGGGTGCAGGATGCGGTCGACGATCTGATCGGCCGGCTCCAGTCCCACGCGCTCGCGGCCGGGCTCACCGTGGATGCCGATGCCGATCTCGATCTCGTCGTCGCCGATCGAGAAGCTGGGCTCGCCGGCGTGCGGCACGGTCGGCGCGGTCAGCGCGACGCCCATCGAGCGCACCTGGGCGTTGACCTTCTCGGCGATCGCGGTGACCGCATCCAGGTCGTCGCCGCGCTGCGCGGCCGCGCCGGCGATCTTCTCGACCAGCACCGTGCCCGCGACGCCGCGGCGACCGGCGGTGTAGAGGGAGTCCTTGACGGCCACGTCGTCGTCGATCACGACCGCGCGCACCTCGATGCCCTCCGCCGCGGCGAGGTCGGCGGCGGTCTCGAAGTTGAGCACGTCGCCCGTGTAGTTCTTCACGATGTGCAGCACGCCGGCGCCGCCGTCGACGGCCTTGGTGGCCTCGACGATCGGGTCGGGGGTCGGCGAGGTGAAGACGGGTCCGGGAACGGCGGCGTCGAGCATCCCGTAGCCGACGAAGCCGCCGTGCAGGGGCTCGTGGCCGCTGCCGCCGCCCGAGACGAGGCCGACCTTGCCCTGCACGGGCGCGTCGGCGCGGTGGATGTGGGCGGGCTCGGCCACGACGGTCAGCAGACCGGGATGCGCGAGCGCGACGCCCTCGAGGGCCTCGGCGACGACGTTCTTCGGGTCGTTGATGAGCTTCTTCATGAACTCGGGTCCTCTCGCGACCGATGCCGACGCTGGCCGGGATCGGGGGTGATCCCTCTCGGTCCGAGGCCGAATCTACGCGCGGCCGACACGCGCGGGGAAGAACCCGACCACGACTCTGGGAATCCGTTCACCGGGGCGTCACGCGGTGCGCCCGCGGGGGTCGTCGTGACTCGTCCGCGCGACGCGGCTCGGCCCGTCAGCCTGCCTCAGGCGGTGGTCGCCGCGACCCAGGCGTCGAGCTTCGCGGTCGCCGACCCGTCGTCGATCACGGCCGCCGCATCCGCGATGCGCGCCCGGAACCGCGCCCGGATGTCCTGCTCGGCCCGGGTGTGATCCTGCGCGAGGTCCCAGGCGACGAGCCCCGCGGCGGCGTTGAGCAGCACGATGTCGCGCACCGGCCCCTCCTCGCCCGCGAGCGTCGCGCGCACGACCGCGGCGTTGTGAGCCGGCTCGCCACCGCGGAGCTGGTCGATGGATGCGCGGCGGATGCCGAGGTCGGCCGGGTCGAGATCGTGCTCGGTCACCGAGCCGCGGCTGACCTCCCAGAGGTGGCTGTGCCCGGTCGTGGTGAGCTCGTCGAGCCCGTCGTCGCCGCGGAAGACCAGCGCCGTCGCGCCGCGGGTCTGGAACACGCCCACGAACAGCGGGATCTTCTCCGGATTCGCCACGCCGACGGCCGAGGCCTCGGGGCGTGCCGGATTCACGAGCGGGCCGAGGAAGTTGAACACCGTCGGCACGCCGAGCTCGGCGCGCACCGGACCCGCGTGTCGGAAGCCCGGGTGGAACAGCGACGCGAACGCGAAGGTGATGCCGGTGCCGTCGAGCACCTCGGCGACCTTCTCCGGCGGGATGCTCAGGTCGATGCCGAGCGCCGTGAGCACATCCGACGACCCCGATGCCGACGAGGCCGCCTTGTTGCCGTGCTTGATCACGCGGGCGCCGGCGGCCGCGCAGACGATCGACGACATAGTCGACACGTTCACCGTGCCGAAGCGGTCGCCGCCGGTGCCGACGATGTCGAGCGCCATCGAGTCGACCGAGAGCGGCAGGGCGCTGTCGAGGATCGCGTCGCGGAACCCGACCACCTCATCCACCGTCTCGCCCTTGGCGCGCAGCGCGATCAGGAAGGCCGCCAGCTGCGCCGGGGTCGCCCTCCCAGCGACGATCTCGCCCATGGCCCAGGCCGACTCGGAGATGGTGAGGTGCTCCCCCTCGAGCAGTCGCGTCAGCAGTTCCGGCCAGCTCGGGGTCATCGCCATGCCTGAATCGTAGCGATCGGGGCGACACCCGCCTCCCGGTGCGTTCTGGGCACTCTCACATGGGGCCATAATGGATGCGTGACTGCAGCGACTTCACTCCCCAGGACCCCGGTGGTCGTCAACCGGCCGAACGTCACGTCGGTCGGAGTCATCGTGTGGCTGGGCAGCGAGGTCATGTTCTTCGCGGGCCTCTTCGCGATCTACTTCACGCTGCGGTCGGTCTCGCCCGAGCTGTGGGCCGAGCAGTCGTCGAAGCTCGACTTCCCCTACTCGCTGACCAACACGATCATCCTCGTGCTGTCGTCGTTCGCCTGCCAGTTCGGCGTGTTCGCCGCCGAGCGCCTGCAGCCGCGCCGCACCGACTGGAAGCCGTGGAACTGGGGCCTCGTCGAGTGGTTCTACGTGACCTTCGCCATGGGCGCGGTCTTCGTCGTCGGCCAGATCTACGAGTACGCGAACCTCGTCACCGAGGGCGTCGGATTCCAGTCGGACTCCTACGGCTCGGCCTTCTACCTCACCACCGGGTTCCACGGTCTGCACGTGACCGGCGGACTCCTGGCCTTCCTGTTCGTGATCGGCCGCACCTTCGCGGTGCGCCGCTTCACCCACAAGGAGGCGACCACCGCGATCACCGTGTCGTACTACTGGCACTTCGTCGACGTGGTGTGGATCGGCCTCTTCCTCGTCATCTACGTCCTGAGATAGCCGACCCGTCCTCGACGTCGACCCACGAAACAGATCGGACACCTCGCAGCGCATGGCGAAGTCAGCCTCCAGCCCCCGTCCCAGCCGACCGGCCCGCACCGGCCGTCCGGCCCGCAGCACCCGCACGGGCCGCCGCTCGCCGCTGGCGTCGGTCGCCCTGCTCGTCGTCGGCCTGCTCGCCACGGGCGGCGCCTACGCGATGTTCACCACGGCCGCCAGCGCCGAGGAGGGCGGGAACGCCTCGATCGCGACCGCGGACAAGGAGAACGGCGAGAAGCTGTTCCAGGCCAACTGCGCCACCTGCCACGGCTCCAACGGCGAGGGCACCAACCAGGCCCCGACCCTGCTGGGCGTCGGCGCCGCGTCGGTCGACTTCCAGGTCGGCACCGGCCGCATGCCGATGGCCGTGCAGGGACCGCAGGCTGAGCGCAAGCCCCCGCAGTTCACGGATGAGCAGACCAAGGACCTCGCGGCCTACATCGCCTCGCTGGCTCCCGGCCCCGACATCCCCGCCGACGAATACCTCACCGGCAAGGGCGACGTCACCGAGGGCGCCGAGCTCTTCCGCATCAACTGCGCCATGTGCCACAACGTCGCCGGCGCCGGCGGCGCGCTCACCGAGGGCAAGTTCGCGCCGAGCCTCAAGGGCGTCAGCGCCGCCCACATCTACGAGGCCATGATCACCGGCCCGCAGAACATGCCGGTGTTCAACGACCAGAACATCAGCCCCGAGGACAAGGCGAACATCATCGCCTACCTCACCTACCTCGACGAGCACGCCTCCCCCGGCGGACTGGACCTCGGCGACCTCGGACCGGTGTCGGAGGGCCTCTTCGTGTGGATCTTCGCCCTGGGCTCGATCGTCGCGATCACCGTCTGGCTGACGGCCAAGTCCAACTAGTCCACCTCGGCACGAGAAACACAGCGAGAGGAACCTCATGGCAGACCATGGCAGCGCCGATTCCGGCACCGCCGTCGAGATCATCGCGACGGACCCCGGTCCGCGCAGTGCTGCCGTCGTGCCGACCGACCGTCCGCAGAACCCCGGCTTCCCGCCGGAGCGGAAGCGCGTCGCCGACCTCGACCCCGCCAAGGAGAAGCAGCAGGAGCGCCGCGTCGTCGCGTGGTTCGTGCTGGGCATCGTGGGCGCCGTCGGCGCCGTCGCGGCCTACGTCGCCTTCCCCCTGGACACGCACGGCGCCGTCGACCCGTCGACGACCCGCATCACGACGCTCCTGATCGGACTGGGCATCGCGCTCGGCCTGTTCGGCATCGGCTTCGGCGCGGTGCACTGGGCCAAGTCGCTCATGCACGGCCACGACCTGGTCGAGATGCGCCACCCCACGCGCGGCACCCCGGAGACCCGCGAGAAGGCCGTCGCGGTCTTCACCGCCGGCAACGAGGAGTCGGGCTTCTCCCGCCGCAAGGCGATCGTGGGCACCCTCATCGGCGCCCTCGCCGCCTTCCCGCTTCCCGGCATCGTGCTGTTCCGCGGCCTCGCGCCGAAGGAGGACGCCAACGACGTCCTGCGCCACACGATGTGGAAGAAGGACACGCGCCTCACCCGCGACCCCTCCGGCACGCCCATCAAGGCGTCGGAGGTCACGCTCGGCTCCGCGTTCCACGTCATCCCCGAGGGCCTCAACGACAGCGAGCACAAGCTCGAGGAGAAGGCCAAGGCGGCCGTGCTCCTCATGCGCCTCAAGCCCGAGGACCTGCACCCGTCGAAGGGCCGCGAGAACTGGGCCTACGACGGCATCGTCGCCTACTCCAAGATCTGCACGCACGTCGGCTGCCCCGTGGCGCTGTACGAGCAGCAGACCCACCACCTGCTGTGCCCGTGCCACCAGTCGCAGTTCGACATCACCCGCGAAGCCGAGGTGATCTTCGGACCGGCCAAGCGCCCGCTGCCGCAGCTTCCCATCTACGTCGACGACGAGGGCTACCTCCGCGCGCGGAGCGACTTCCACGAGCCCGTCGGACCCAGCTTCTGGGAGCGTGAGCACTGATGACCACCACCGCCCCTGCCCCGGCGACCCGCCCCGCGGACGCCGAGCAGCAGCCGAGCCGCGGAACCCGCTTCACCAGCTGGGCCGCCAACTACGTCGACGAGCGCACGAGCATGTCGGGCCTCGTCAAGGAGCTCGGCCGCAAGATCTTCCCCGACCACTGGTCGTTCATGCTCGGCGAGGTCGCGCTCTACAGTTTCGTCGTCATCCTGCTCTCGGGCTCGTTCCTGACGTTCTTCTTCCAGGCCTCGATGGCCGAGGTCGAGTACGACGGCTCCTACGTGCCGCTCAAGGGCCTCGAGATGTCGGCGGCCATGCAGTCGGCGCTGAACATCAGCTTCGACATCCGCGGCGGGCTCCTCATTCGTCAGATCCACCACTGGGCGGCGCTGCTGTTCGTGGCCGCGATCGGCCTGCACATGCTGCGCGTGTTCTTCACGGGCGCCTTCCGCAAGCCGCGCGAGGTCAACTGGGTCGTCGGCTTCCTGCTCTTCGTGCTGGCGATGGCCGAGGGCTTCACCGGCTACTCGCTCCCCGACGACCTGCTCTCGGGCAACGGCCTCCGCATCATCGACGGCATGGTGAAGGGCGTCCCGTTCTTCGGCACCTGGATCTCGTATCTGCTGTTCGGCGGCGAGTTCCCGGGCACGCAGATCGTCGGCCGTCTCTACACGCTGCACATCCTGCTGCTGCCGGCGATCCTGGTCGCCCTGCTCGGCGTGCACATGCTGCTGCTGATCGTCAACAAGCACACCCAGTTCGCCGGCCCCGGCCGCACGAACGACAACGTGGTCGGCTCGCCGATCATGCCGGTGTTCGCGGCGAAGGCCGGCGGCTTCTTCTTCATCGTCTTCGGCGTGATCGCCCTGGTCGCCGCGACCGTCACGATCAACCCGATCTGGAACTACGGCCCCTACGACCCCTCCCCGGTGTCGGCGGGAACGCAGCCGGACTGGTACATCGGCTTCGCCGACGGCGCCCTGCGCCTCGTTCCGCCGGGCTGGGAGTTCATGATCGGGCCGTACACGGTCTCGATGAACATCCTCGTGCCGATCCTGGTGCTGCTGGTGTTCCTGGCCCTCGTCGCGGTCTACCCGTTCTTCGAGGCGTGGATCACGAACGACAAGCGCGAGCACCACATCGCCGACCGTCCGCGCAACGCCCCGGCCCGCACCGCGATCGGCGCCGCCGGCGTCACGTTCTACGCGGGACTGTGGTCGGCGGCGAGCTCCGACCTCATCGCGACGCACTTCAAGCTGTCGATCGAGAGCGTGACCCACGTGATCCAGGCGCTCACGATCCTCGGACCGATCGTCGCCTTCTTCGTCACGAAGCGCATCTGCCTCGCGCTGCAGAAGAAGGACCGCGAGATCGCCCTGCACGGCTTCGAGTCGGGACGCATCGTCCGCCTCCCCGGCGGCGAGTACATCGAGGTGCACGAGCAGCTCTCGGAGTACGAGCGCTGGCGCCTGGTGAGCTACGAGGAGTACCGCCCCGTCATGGTGCGACCGGATGCGCGTGGCCGCATCTCGCAGGGCGCCAAGATGCGCTCGGCGATCTCGGGCTGGTTCTTCGAGGACCGCATCGCGCCGGTCACCAACAAGGAGCTCGAGGAGGGCTCGCACGGCCACCACTGAGCCGTGTGACCTCCCCGAAGGGCCCCGTCGTCATCATGACGACGGGGCCCTTCTCCGTCTCGCCTCGCCTGGTCGGATGCATCCGCCACTCGAGGCCTTCGCCCACGGACTGCTCCCACGGCCTGACGGCGCGCAGATCTCCTAGGAGACGAGTGAGACCCCGCCGGGGCGCCGGTGCTCTACCTGCACGGCCGCCCGGGCGGCACGCTCGGGCCGGGCCCCCGGCTCGAGATCGTCGAGAGCACGAGGGTCACGGAGGCCCGGACAGCATGGAGCTCGCCTGTGCGGCGATCGATGCGCTGACCGCACCCGAGGGCCGCTGACGTCGGTCAGCACGCACCGCCCACCGACGACGAGGGGCGGCGAGCCGAAGCCCGCCGCCCCTCGTCAGAGTTCTCGACGTCAGTCGAAGATGCGACGCATGTACTCGGCGTTCTGCGCGTAGCCGAGACGGTCGTAGAAGCCGCCGGCACGACGGCTGGCGACCGTGAGCTGGTGCACGCCGCGCTCGACGGACTCCGCCTCGACCGCGCGCACGAGCTGCGTGCCGAAGTCGTGACCACGGGCGTCGCCATCCACGACGATCTCCTGCAGCTGCGCCGACAGGCCGTTCGTCGCGAGCAGCGGCACGATCGTGGTCAGCGCGTAGCCGCGCACCGCACCCGCCTCGTCTTCGGCGAGCAGGAGGAGCACGGTCGGCTCCTCCCCCGCGAGGTACGACCCGAAGGTCGCATCGAAGGCCGAACGCTGTGGGTCGATCGCGTGACCGAGCTGCTGCACCAGGCCGAACAGGGCGTCGGCGTCCTCCGGACGAGCTGCGCGGATCATCAGCGGGCGAAGTTGCCGCGGACGTACTCGAACTGCCAGCCGACGACGCCGACGAGCACGATCGGGGCGCCGATGATGGCCATCCAGACGCCGACCGCGAGGCCGAGGAACATGAGAGCGAGACCGAAGGTCAGCACCAGCGGCCACCAGCTCCACGGGCTGAAGTGGCCCTGCTCGGCGTCGCCATCGTCGATCGTCGCGTCCGAACGGTCCTCGGGCAGCTCGCCGCCCTGGGCGCTGATCGCCAGGCGCAGGTAGAACTGCAGGAAGAACGACAGGATCGCGCCGAGGCCGATGCCCACCGAGCCGACCCACTCGACCGTGCCAGTGGAGGCCACGGCGGAGATGAAGCCGCCGATGTCGGTTCCCTCGGGGATCGTGGCCGAGTCGATCATGTGCCAGATCACATAGGCCGCGTCCGCTGCGAGGAAGAAGAAGAACAGCAGCAGGAAGAGGTTCGCGTTGACCTTCATGACTTACTTGACCTCTCCCGACGCGACGTCGAGAACGGGGGCTTCGGGGGCATCCTTCGCCGGTCCGATGCCGACCGGGATGCCGGCCTCGGGGTGGTGCAGGTCGAAGGCCGGCGACTCCGAGCGGATGCGCGGGATCGACGTGAAGTTGTGGCGCGGCGGCGGGCACGAGGTGGCCCACTCGAGCGAGCGCGAGTAGCCCCACGGGTCGTCGACCGTGACCTTCGGCGCCTTGCGGGCCGTGATGTACACGTTGTAGAGGAACGGCAGCAGCGAGATCCCGAGGATGATGGCGCCGATCGTCGACAGCTGGTTCATCCAGGTGATGTTGTCTTCGACGCGGTACTGCGCATAGCGACGCGGCATGTTCATGACGCCCAGCCAGTGCTGGATGAGGAACGTCGTGTGGAAGCCGATGAACAGCAGCCAGAAGTGGATCTTGCCCAGACGCTCGTTGAGCATCTTGCCGGTCCACTTGGGCCACCAGAAGTAGAAGCCGCTGAACATGGCGAACACGACCGTGCCGAACACGACGTAGTGGAAGTGCGCCACGACGAAGTAGCTGTCGGACAGGGCGAAGTCGAGCGGCGGCGAGGCCAGGATGACACCGGTGAGTCCGCCGAAGGTGAAGGTGATCAGGAAGCCGATCGCCCACAGCATCGGGGTCTCGAAGGTGACCGAGCCGCGCCACATGGTGCCGATCCAGTTGAAGATCTTGATGCCGGTGGGCACCGCGATCAGCATCGTCAGCAGGGCGAAGAAGGGCAGCAGCACCGAGCCGGTGACGTACATGTGGTGCGCCCACACGGTGACCGACAGGGCCGCGATCGCGATCGTGGCGTAGATCAGCGTCTTGTAGCCGAAGATCGGCTTGCGGCTGAAGACCGGGAACACCTCGGAGACGATGCCGAAGAACGGCAGCGCGATGATGTAGACCTCCGGATGCCCGAAGAACCAGAACAGGTGCTGCCAGAGTATGGCGCCGCCGTTGGCTGGATCGAGCAGATGCGCTTCGAAGACGCGATCAGCGCCCAGGGCGAAGAGGCCGGCGGCCAGGACCGGGAAGGCGAGCAGCACCAGGATCGAGGTGACGAGCACGTTCCAGGTGAAGATCGGCATGCGGAACATGGTCATGCCGGGCGCGCGCATCGTGATGATCGTCGTGATGAAGTTCACCGCGCCGAGGATCGTGCCGAAACCGGTCATGGCGAGGCCGAAGACCCAGAGGTTGCCGCCGTAGCCCGGAGAGAACGTCGTCGACGACAGCGGCGTGTAGGCGAACCAGCCGAAGCTCGCGGCGCCCTGCGGGGTGAAGAAGCCGCCGACGGCGATGATCGAGCCGAAGAGGTACAGCCAGTAGGCGAAGGCGTTCAGACGCGGGAACGCCACGTCGGGAGCGCCGATCTGCAGCGGCATCGCGACGTTGGCGAAGCCCGAGAAGAGGGGCGTCGCGAACATCAGCAGCATGATCGTGCCGTGCATCGTGAACAGCTGGTTGTACTGCTCGCGGGTCGACAGCAGGTCGAGGCCCGGGGTGAACAGCTCGGCGCGGATGACCAGCGCCATCACGCCGCCGATCAGGAAGAACAGGAACGACGTGATCAGGTACAGGTACCCGATGGTCTTGTGATCCGTCGTGGTCAGCCACTTGACGATCACGTTGCCCTTGCGGGCGCGCAGCGCGTCGGACCGGTTGCCGATCGTGGCGCTGCCGCCGGTCGGGGCGGTGCCCGCCGTCGGAGGGGTGGCGGTGGTGGTCATGCTCAGCCCTCCACGTTCGTGGTGCTCGTGCCGTTGCCCGGCAGGTTGGTGTTCGCGTTCAGGTCCTCGCCGATCTCACCGGTGTTGCCGGCATCCTTCAGCTTCTGCATCTGCGCGTCGTACTCGTCCTGCGAGACGACGGCGACCTTGAACAGCATCAGGGAGTGGTACTCGCCGCAGAGCTCGGCGCACTTGCCCTGATACACGCCCTCCTTGAGGGGCGTGAAGTACATGTGGTTCGTCTTGGCGGGGATCATGTCCTTCTTGTAGAGGAACTCGATCACCCAGAACGAGTGGATGACATCGCGCGACTTGATGTCGATCTCGATCTTCTTGTTGACCGGCAGGTAGAGCGTCGGGATCGAGTCCTCGATGATGTTGCCGCTCGCATCCACCTGCGTCTGGATCGACTGCTTGTAGGTGTTCGACGTGTCGTACTGGAAGTCCCACGCCCAGCGCTTGCCGTAGACCGTGATCTTGTAGTCGGGGTCGACCGGCTTCTCGATCTCGGCCTGGTCGCGGGCGGTGAAGGCGAAGAAGCCGAGCACCAGGATCAGGGGCACGATCGTGTAGAAGATCTCGATCGGCATGTTGTAGCGCAGCTGCACCGGGAGGCCGGTCTGGCCCTTGCGGCGGCGGTAGACGACCGCGGCCCAGATGATGAGGCCCCAGGTGATGATGCCCACCGCGAGGAGGACGATCCACGAGGTGGTCCAGAGCCCGATCACGCGGTCGGTGTGGTTAGTCACACCCTCGGCCTCGGGCAGGAATCCGCGCAGTTGCGCGTCCGTGCAGCCGGCGAGGATGGCGACGACCGCGACACCGATCGGGAGCACGGCCCAACGGGCCAGACGACTGCGGCGTTGTGGGCGCACTGCGAACCTCTCGGTGGGAAAGCGGGTGGTACACAGCGAGTCTATAACCGCGAAGGGGCGCCGACTTCGCAGTCGGCGCCCCTTCGGACGTGTCGGCCCGGGAAAGCCCCGGTCGCGCTTCAGTGGAACGAATCTCCACACGCGCACGAACCCTGCGCGTTGGGGTTGTCGATCGTGAAGCCCTGCTTCTGGATCGTGTCCTCGAAGTCGATCGAGGCGCCGTCGAGGTAGGGCTCGCTCATCTTGTCGACGACGAGCTCGACGTCGCCGAACTCCTTCACCAGGTCGCCGTCGAGCACGCGCTCGTCGAAGTAGAGCTGGTAGATCAGGCCCGAGCATCCGCCGGGCTGGACGGCGATGCGCAGACGCAGGTCGTCGCGGCCCTCCTGGTCGAGCAGGCTGCGCACCTTGTCGGCGGCGGTGTCGGTGAGCTTGACGCCGTGCACGACCTCGTCGGTCTGCGGGGCGGTGAGGGTCGAGTCGGACATGGCGACAGTGTACGTCGCGCATCCCGGATCACGCAGGATGCGCGACTCCCCCGTCGGCGGGGCGAGGCGACCGGGGCGGTCGGTGCCTCAGCCGCCCGAGGCCTCAGCCGCGCGCGTCGAGGCGGGCCAGCAGCAGCGCCTCGGACAGGATCGCGCGGTGGAACGAGCCGAGGTCGAGCGATTCGTTCGGGCTGTGGGCCCGCGAGTCGGGGTCCTCGACGCCCGTGATCAGGATCTGCGCACCCGGGAAGCGCTCCACCAGCGAGGCGACGAACGGGATCGAGCCGCCCGCGCCCATCTTCACGGGCTCGGCGCCCCAGCCCTCGCGCATCGTGTCGAGCGCCTCGGCGGCGGCCCAGCCCGAGGTGTCGACGAGGAAGGGGTCGCCGAGGTCGACGTCGGCGAACTCGACGCGGGCCCCGAACGGCGCGTTCGCGAGCAGGTGCTCGCGCAGCGCATCCCAGGCGGCCTCGCCGGTCTGACCGGGCGCGACGCGGGCCGAGAGCTGCACGGTCACGGTCGGGATGAGTGTGTTGGAGGCGTTCTTGATGCTCGGCGCGTCGATGCCGGTGATCGTGACGGTCGGCTTGTCCCACAGGCGGCTGAGGAAGGTGCCGGTGCCGATCGGCGAGACCTCGGGCAGCAGGCCGGTCTCCGAGCGCAGCTGCGCCTCGTCGTAGGCGGGCGTCTCGGCCTCGCGCACCGTCATGCCGGCGACGGCGACCGAGCCGTCCTCGGTCCAGAGCGTGTCGAGCAGGCGCACGGCGGCGAGCATCGCATCCGGCACCGCTCCCCCGAACATGCCCGAGTGCGAGGCGTGCTCGAGCGTCGTGACCTTCACCTGCACGCGCACGTTGCCGCGCAGTCCGACCGTGAGCGCGGGGATCTCGGTCGACCAGTTGCCCGAGTCGGCGACGATGATGACGTCGGCGGCCAGCTCGGCCTCGTGATCGGCGAGGAACTGCTCGAAGGAGCGGGAGCCGAACTCCTCCTCGCCCTCGAAGAACAGCACGATGCCGAGGTCGAAGTCGTCGCCGCGGGCGTCGACGAGGGCGCGGATCGCGGCCAGGTGCGAGGCGATGCCGGCCTTGTCGTCGGCCGAGCCGCGGCCGTAGAGGCGGCCGTCGCGGGTCGTGGGCTCGAAGGGCGCCGACTCCCAGAGCGACTCGTCGCCGACGGGCTGCACGTCGTGGTGCGCGTAGAGCAGGATCGTGGGCCGGCCGTTGCGGGCGCCACGCGTGGCGAGGATGGCGGGCTGGCCGAGCTGACCGGTTCCGGGGATCTCGGACTGCTCGATCGACACCTTCTCGAAGACGCCGAGACCCTCGACGAGCTCGGCGATCGCCTCGGCGCTGCGGCGCACCTCGCTATGGTCGAAGCCCTCCCAGGCGATCGACGGGATGCGCACCAGACGCGACAGCTCGGCGATCGTCGCCGGCAGCGCCGCGTGCACCGACTCGGCGATCCGATCCCCGTTCGGAGTGGAGGCGGACGGGGACACGGGAGAGCTGGAGGACATGCGGGTAATCTTAAGCGCCGCCGTCGAGCACCCGCTCCGGCGGATCACCCCAGATCACCGAGGACCGCACCGTGGCCAGGACTCCCCGCAACGCCGAGCAGAAGACGACCGAGACCCCGCTCGAGCTCGACCCGAAGCTCGACGCGAAGAAGGGCAAGGCGACGCCGACCCGCGCGCAGCGCGAGGCCGAGCGTCTGCGCCCGCTCGTGCCGAACGACCGCAAGGAGGCCGCCCGCGCGAACCGCGAGAAGCAGGCCGCCGAGCGCGACAAGGCGCGCATCGGCCTGGCCGCCGGCGACGAGAAGTACCTGCCGGTGCGCGAGCGCGGCCCACAGAAGAAGTTCATCCGCGACTACGTCGACTCGCGATTCAGCATCGGCGAGCTCGTGCTGCCGCTCATGTTCGTGGTGATCCTGGTGAGCTTCCTGCCCAGCTTCATCCCGGCGATCCCGGAGACCTTCTCGGCCTACGCGCTCTACGCCGTCTGGGCGTTCCTGCTGCTGGCGATCATCGACTGCGTGATCATGACCCAGCTGCTGCGCCGCCGCCTGCGCGCGAAGTTCGGCGACAAGACCGAGCGCATCGGCCTCTACGCCTCCATCCGCGCGCTGCAGTTCCGCATGTTGCGCATGCCCAAGGCGCAGGTCAAGATCGGCCAGGCGATCGACTGATCGCGCTCAGCGCGACGCGCGCAGGCGGCTGAGCCCGCGGCTGATCTGCCGTGCCCAGAGCGGCCCGCGGTACAGGAACGCCGTGTAGCCCTGCACCAGGTCGGCCCCCGCGTCGAGGCGCTCCTGGACGTCGGCAGCCGTCTCGACGCCGCCGACCGAGATGATGCACGTCTCGGCGGGCAGCTCGGCGCGCAGCAGACGCAGCAGCTCGAGCGAGCGCGCCTTCAGCGGCGCGCCCGACAGCCCGCCGGCGCCCGCCTTCTCGACGACGGCGGCCGCGGTGCGCAGGTTCTCGCGCGACAGAGTCGTGTTCGTGGCGATGATGCCCGGCAGCCCGAGCCGCACCACGAGCGCCGCGATCCCTCGCGCCTGCTCGTCGTCGACGTCGGGGGCGATCTTGACCAGCACGGGCGTCGAGCCCGCCGCATCCCGCACGGCCGTCAGCAGGGGCTCGAGCAGCTCGAGCTCCTGGAGTCCGCGCAGGCCCGGAGTGTTGGGCGAGCTCACGTTGACCACGAGGTAGTCGGCGAGCGGGGCGAGCAGGCGGGTGCTGGTCAGGTAGTCGTCGACCGCCGCATCCACGTCGACGATGCGGCTCTTGCCGATGTTGACGCCGACGACCGGGCGGCGACGCGCGCGGCGCAGCTTCTCGAGCCGCGGCACGATGGCCTCGGCGCCCGCATTGTTGAAGCCCATGCGGTTGATCACGGCGCGATCCGGGATGAGGCGGAACAGTCGCGGGCGCGGGTTGCCGGGCTGCGCGACCGCGGTCACCGTGCCGATCTCGACGTGACCGAAGCCGAGCGCGCCGAGGCCGAGCACGCCACGCGCCTCCTTGTCGAAGCCGGCGGCGACGCCGAAGGGCGAGTCGAAGCGCAGGCCGAGCGCGTCGACGCCCTGACCGGGGCCCGGCTTCGTGACCGCGCGCGCGAGGTCGCGCAGCACGGGGGCGCCGAGGGCGCGGATGACGACGAAGGCCAGGTGGTGCGCGTCTTCGGGGTCGAGGCGCGACAGGACGAGGCGGAAGAGCAGCGGGTACATCAGTCGAGCTGCGCGCCGTCGCGGGCCGACTCGACGTGCTCGTCGCGCAGCGTCGTGATGGCGGTCTCGAAGTCGTCGAGCGACTCGAAGGCCTGGTAGACGCTCGCGAAGCGCAGGTAGGCGACCTCGTCGAGCTCGCGCAGCGGCGGCAGGATCGCCAGGCCGATGTCGTTGGCCTCGATCTGCGAGGCGCCGCTCTGACGGATGGTCTCCTCGACCTTCTGCGCCAGCAGCGACAGGTCGGCATCCGTGACCGGACGCCCCTGGCAGGCCTTGCGCACGCCCGACACGACCTTCTCGCGGCTGAAGGGCTCGACGACGCCCGAGCGCTTGATCACGCTGAGGCTCGCGGTCTCGGTCGTCGAGAAGCGGCGCCCGCACTCGGGGCACTGGCGGCGCCGGCGGATCGACGTGCCGTCGTCGCTCGTGCGGGAGTCGATCACGCGGCTGTCGGGGTGGCGGCAGAAGGGGCAGAACATGGCGGCTCCAGGGTATCCGGCGCGATCAGTCGAAGCGCGCGTCGACCGCGTCGCCGTGGCCCGGCAGCGCCTCGGCGTCGCTGAGGGCGCGGATGCCGTCGCGCACGCCGCGCAGCCCGGTCTCGTCGTAGCGCACCAGCTGCTGCGGGCGCAGGAAGGTCATCGCCGAGAGCCCCGACGAGAAGCGCGCCGTGCCGCCGGTCGGCAGCACGTGGTTGCTGCCGGCGAGGTAGTCGCCGAGGCTGACCGGCGCGAAGTCGCCGAGGAAGATCGCCCCGGCGTTCGAGATGCGGGCGAGCACCGACTCGGGGTCGGCGGTCTGGATCTCGAGGTGCTCGGGGCCGTAGGCGTCGCTGACCCGGGCGGCGGCCGCGAGATCGTCGACCAGGATGAGCGCCGACTGCGGCCCGCCCAGGGCGATTCGGGCGCGCTCGGCGTTCGCCATCGCGCCGATGCGCTCGGCCAGGGCGGCCTCGACCGCGGCGGCGAGCTCGGGCGAGTCGGTCACGAGCACGGCGCCCGCGGCCTCGTCGTGCTCGGCCTGACTGAGCAGGTCGGCGGCGACGAGCTGAGGCCGCGCCGTCCTGTCGGCGATCACGAGGATCTCGGTCGTGCCGGCCTCGGCGTCGATGCCGACGACGCCGCTCACCAGGCGCTTGGCGGCCGCGACGAAGATGTTGCCCGGACCGGTGACGACGTCGACGGGGTCGAGCCCCGCATCCGCGACGCCGTAGGCGAAGGCGCCGATCGCACCGGCCCCGCCCATGGCGTAGACCTCGTCGACGCCGAGCAGGGATGCGGCGCCGAGGATGGCGGGGTGCACTCCCCCGCCGGCGTGGCGCTGCGGCGGCGAGGCGAGGGCGATGCCCTCGACGCCGGCGACCTGGGCGGGCACGACGTTCATGACGACGCTCGAGGGGTAGACGGCCTTGCCGCCGGGCGCGTAGAGGCCGACGCGGTTCACCGGCTGCCAGCGCTGCTCCACCACGGCGCCGGGGGCGAGCTCGGTGCGCACGGGAGCGGGCACCTGGGCGGCGCTGGCCGCGCGCACCCGCTCGATCGCGATCTCGAGGGCGCGTCGCACCTCGGCGGGCAATTCGTCGCGGGCCCGGGTCAGCTCCGACTCCGGCACGCGCAGGGATGCCGGCCGCACGCCGTCGAAACGCTCGGCCTGATCGAGCAGCGCGCTCGACCCGTGCTCGCGGACCGCCTGGATCAGCTCGGCCGCCGCTCCCGACACCGCCGTGATGTCGGCGGCGGGGCGGGGGACGAGGGAGATCAGCTCGGAGCGGGACAGCGCCCGGCCGCGCAGGTCGAGGGTCGCGATCACGAGTCGAGGATACCGGCGGCCAGCGCGGCGCTCGGCCGGTGCGCGAGGATGAGCGGGTGCCCGACGACAGCTCCACGACCCCGCTCACCAGCCCCGCCGACGCCGACCGCGCGACCGCGGCGCCGGAGCGCGGAGCGCCGGCGGAGCGCATCGTCGACGACGTCTCGGCCTTCAAGATCGCGTTCCGACGCCTCGCCGCCGGGGTCTCGGTCGTGACGACCCTCGACGCCGAGGGCGTGCCGCGCGGCTTCACCGCGACCTCGCTCGCCTCGCTCGCGGCCGTGCCGCCGCTCGCGACCTTCAACATGGCCCGCACCGCGAGCACCTGGCCGGCCGTCGAGTCGGCCGAGCACGTGATCGTTCACCTGCTCGGCGCCCGCAACCGCGCGGTCGCCGGCGTCATGTCGGGCCCGCAGGAGAAGCGCTTCGAGGGCGACCACTGGGCGCCGGGTCCGCTCGGACTGCCGCTGCTGAACGACGTGCCCGCCTGGATGCTCGCCCGCGTCGTCGACCGGCATCCCGTCGCCGGCGGCGCCGTCGTGGTCGTGCAGATCGAGGACGGCGGCCTCGGCGGCCCCGACGACGCGATCGTCTACCACGAGCGGCAGTACTTCACGCCCGCGATCCCGGCCTGAGCCGCCGACGCGACTCGGCGGTCGTGACCCCGGCGGCCAGGCTCAGACCACGCAGTTGGGCCCGAGCAGGCTCTTCAGCTCGCCGTAGAGGTCCGCCGTGACCGACACCGGGAACGGCACCTCGAACATGCGCGCCAGGTCGCCGCGCACGAGGCGCAGCCGCACCTCGTTGTCACCGGCGTGCCGGATGAGCACGTCGTTGAGCCGCGACACGACCTCGGTCGTCGCCCGGTGCTCCTGCAGCGAGATCACGAGCGGACCCGAGCCGAGCGAGGCGCCCAGGTCGGGCGTGAACATGCTCTGGGCGTGCAGGCTCTTGCCGTCGTCGCGCATGCTCACGCGCCCGCGGATCACGACCACGGCATCGCTCGTGAGCGACGGCGAGAACTCCTGGTAGGTCTTGCCGAGGAACATGACGCCGATCTCGCCGCCGAAGTCCTCGATCTGCACGATGCCGTACTGGTTGCCCGAGCTGCGGGCCACGCGGTGCTGCACGCTCGTGAGCAGGCCCGCGACCGTGACGATCTCGCCGTCGCCGATCGACTCGCTCGCCAGCAGGTCGGCGATGCCGATCGAGGCGTGCTTCGCCAACGGGATCTCGAGCCCGGCCAGCGGATGGTCGCTCACGTAGAGGCCGAGCATGTCGCGCTCGAAGGCGAGCTTGTCGCGCTTCGACCACTCCGGGCGCTCGGGCACGTGATCGGCGGCCTCGGGCTCGTCCCACAGGCTGTCGAAGTCGAAGCCGACCTGGCCGTTCGCCTCGTTGCGCTTCACCGACACCGAGGCCTCGACGGCCTCCTCGTGGATCTCGACGAGCGCGCGCCGCGTCGCGCCGAGCGAGTCGAAGGCGCCCGCCTTGATGAGCGACTCGACCGTGCGCTTGTTGGTGGCCTGGATGGGGACCTTCCGCAGGTAGTCGTGGAACGACGTGAAGCGCCCCTTCTCTTCGCGCGACTGGCGCACGTGCTCGACGACGTTCGATCCGACGTTGCGCACCGCGCCGAGGCCGAAGCGGATGTCGTCGCCGACGGCCGAGAAGTAGTTGATCGACTCGTTGACATCGGGCGCGAGCACGGTGATGCCCATGCGCCGGCACTCGTTGAGGTAGAGCGCGAGCTTGTCGCGCGCATCCCCGACGCTCGTCAGCAGCGCGGCCATGTACTCGGCCGGGTAGTGCGCCTTGAGGTAGGCGGTCCAGTAGCTGAGCACGCCGTAGGCGGCCGAGTGGGCTTTGTTGAAGGCGTAGTCCGAGAACGGGAGGAGGATCTCCCAGAGCTTGTCGACCGCGGCATCCGTGTAGCCGTTCGCGTGCATACCGGCGCGGAAGCCCTCGAACTGCTTGTCGAGCTCGGACTTCTTCTTCTTGCCCATCGCGCGGCGCAGGATGTCGGCCTGGCCGAGCGTGAAGCCCGCGACCTTCTGCGCGATCGCCATGACCTGCTCCTGATAGATGATCAGGCCGTAGCTGGTCTCGAGCGTGTCCTTGAGCGACTCCGCCAGCTCCGGGTGGATCGGCGTGATCTCCTGCTGGCCGTTCTTGCGCAGCGCGTAGTTGATGTGCGAGTTCGCGCCCATGGGGCCCGGGCGGTACAGGGCGATGAGCGCCGAGATGTCTTCGAAGTTGTCGGGCTTCATCAGGCGCATGAGGCTGCGCATGGGACCGCCGTCGAGCTGGAACACGCCGAGCGAGTCGCCGCGCGCCAGCAGGTCGTAGGCGTCGCGGTCGTCGAAGTCGAGGTCTTCGAGCACGGGGCGGAAGCCGCGGTTCGACTCGATGTTGTCGAGCGCGTCGTCGATGATCGTGAGGTTGCGCAGCCCCAGGAAGTCCATCTTGATCAGGCCGAGCGACTCCGCTGCCGGGTAGTCGAACTGCGTGACGATCTGGCCGTCCTGCTCCCGCTTCATGATCGGGATGATGTCGATCAGCGGGTCGGACGACATGATGACGCCGGCGGCGTGTACACCCCACTGGCGCTTCAGCCCCTCGAGGCCGAGCGCGGTCTCGAACACGCGCTTCGCATCCGGGTCGCTGTCGATGACGGCGCGGAAGTCGGCCGCCTCCTTGTAGCGCTCGTGCTTCGGGTCGACGATGCCCGACAGCGGGATGTCCTTCGCCATGATCGGCGCGGGCATCGCCTTCGTGAGCTTCTCGCCCATGCCGAACGGGAAGCCGAGCACGCGGCTCGAGTCCTTGAGCGCCTGCTTGCTCTTGATCGTGCCGTAGGTGACGATCTGCGCGACGCGCTCGGAGCCGTACTTCTCGGTGACGTACTTGATGACCTCGCCGCGCCGACGCTCGTCGAAGTCCACATCGAAGTCGGGCATCGAGACGCGGTCGGGGTTGAGGAAGCGCTCGAAGATCAGGCCGTGCCGCAGCGGGTCGAGGTCGGTGATCTTCATGGCGTAGGCGGCCATGGAGCCGGCGCCCGATCCGCGGCCGGGGCCGACGCGGATGCCGTGGTCCTTCGACCAGTTGATGAAGTCGGCGACGACGAGGAAGTAGCCGGGGAAGCCCATCTGGGTGATGACGCCGACCTCGTAGTCGGCCTGCTTGCGCACCTCGTCGGGCACACCGCCCGGATAGCGGTAGTCGAGGCCCTTCTCGACCTCCTTGACGAACCAGCTCTCCTCGCTCTCGCCTTCGGGCACGGGGTAGCGCGGCATGTAGTTCGCCGAGGTGTTGAACTCGACCTTGCAGCGCTCGGCGATCGCGAGGGTGTTGTCGCACGCCTCGGGCAGGTCGCGGAAGAGCTGGCGCATCTGCTGCGGCGTCTTGAGGTAGAACTCGTCGGCGTCGAACTTGAATCGATTCGGGTCGTCGAGCGTCGAGCCCGACTGCACGCAGAGCAGGGCCGCGTGCGCGGTCGCGTCGTGCGCGTGCGTGTAGTGCAGGTCGTTCGTCGCGACCATCGGCAGCCCGAGGTCCTTCGCGAGGCGGATCAGGTCGTTCATGATCCGCTTCTCGATGCCGAGACCGTGGTCCATGATCTCGGCGTAGAAGTTCTCCTTGCCGAAGATGTCGCGGAACTCGGCGGCGGCCTTCACGGCCTCGTCGTACTGCCCCAGGCGCAGACGGGTCTGCACCTCGCCCGACGGGCAGCCCGTCGTGGCGATGATGCCCTCGTGGTAGGTCTCGAGCAGCTCGCGGTCCATGCGCGGCTTGAAGTAGTAGCCCTCGATCGACGCCTTCGACGACAGGCGGAACAGGTTGTGCATGCCGGTCGTGTTCTCGGCCAGCAGCGTCATGTGCGTGTAGGCGCCCGAGCCCGAGACGTCGTCGCCGCCGCCGTCGCCCCAGCGCACGCGGGTCTTGTCGGTGCGGTGCGTGCGCGGCGTGAGATACGCCTCGGTGCCGATGATCGGGTTCACGCCCGCCGCGGTCGCCTGCTTCCAGAAGTCGTAGGCGCCGAAGTTGTTGCCGTGATCCGTGACCGCGACCGCCGGCATCCCCTGCTCGGCGACCGCCGAGACGAGGTCGCCGATGCGAGCGGCGCCGTCGAGCATCGAGTACTCGCTGTGCACATGCAGGTGCACGAAGGAATCGCTCGAGGCCACGGTTCTCGCTCCGGTCAGAGGGGGTGGGTTGTCAGGATAAGCGCGACCTCAGTCAGCGCGCAGGGTCTCGAGCGCGTGTTCCAGATCGGCGGGGTACGCGGTCTCGAAGAGCACGTACTCCCCGGTCGCGGGATGCGCGAACCCGAGCTTCAGGGCGTGCAGCCACTGCCGCTCGAGCCCGAGCCGCGCCGAGAGCGTCGGGTCGGCTCCGTAGAGCGCGTCGCCGACGCAGGGGTGCTTCTGCGCGGCCATGTGCACCCGGATCTGGTGCGTGCGCCCGGTCTCGAGGTGGATCTCGAGCAGGGTCGCCCGGCGCATCGCCTCGAGGGTCTCGTAGTGCGTGACGCTCGGCTTGCCGTCGGCGGTCACGGCGAACTTCCACGACGAGCCGGGGTGACGGCCGATCGGCGCGTCGATCGTGCCGGTGAAGGGGTCGGGATGCCCCTGCACGACCGCGTGGTAGATCTTGTCGACCGTGCGGTCGTGGAAGGCGCGCTTGAGGCCGGAGTAGGCGCGCTCGCTCTTCGCGACCACCATGAGCCCGCTCGTGCCGACGTCGAGCCGGTGCACGATGCCGGCGCGCTCGGCGGCGCCCGAGGTGGCGATGCGGAAGCCGGCGCCGGCGAGGGCGCCGAGCACGGTCGGGCCGGCCCAGCCGCTGGCCGGATGCGCGGCGACGCCGACGGGCTTGTCGATCACGACGAGGTCGTCGTCGTCGTAGACGACCTCGAAGCCGGGCACGAGCTGCGGCACGATCGTCGGCTCCGACTTCGGGGTCCAGCTGACGTCGAGCCAGCCGTCGGCGTGCAGGCGGTCGCTCTTGCCGAGCGGACGGCCGTCGAGCGTCGCGCCGCCGGCCTCGAGCACCTCGGCGGCGAAGCTGCGCGAGAAGCCCAGCAGGCGCGCGAGGGCGGCATCGGCGCGCTCTCCCGCCAGGCCGTCGGGCACGGGCAGGCTGCGGCTCTCGCTCACGGGCGGGTCGCCTCGTCGTCGCGGCCGGCGGCGGGACGCGCATCCACGTCGTCATCGTGGCTCGCGGCGTCGGCCGCGGGGGACGGAGCCTCGTCGTCGTCGGGCACGATCGCGGGCTCGTCCTTCGCGTGGCGCACGCCGTCGAGTCCGACGCCGCGCAGCACGAGCAGCACGAACAGCGCCATGCCGATCGTGATCGCCACATCGGCGATGTTGAAGATCGCCGGGAAGCCCCACACCTGGATGAAGTCGACGACGTGACCGCGGGCGAAGCCGGGCTCGCGCAGCAGACGGTCGGTCAGGTTGCCGAGCGCACCGGCGAGCACGAGGCCGAAGACGACGGCCCAGCGCAGCGAGCGGATGCGGCGGGCGTACCAGACGACGAAGCCCACGACCGCGGCGGCCGCGATCGAGAAGATCCAGGTCATCCCCGTCGCGAGCGAGAACGCCGCGCCGGGATTGCGCACGAAGTGCAGCTGCAGCAGCTCGCCGAGCACCGGCGTGACCTCGCCCTCCACCATGCTCTGCACGATGAGGGCCTTGGTCAGCTGATCGAGACCGTAGACGACGGCCGCGACGCCGACGATGAGCGCGATCGCGCCGACGACGCGCCGACTCCTCGGCGCCGTCGCGGCGGGATCGTCACTCGCCGCGGGCAAAGCCGCTGCGCTCGGCGCTCTCGGTCACCGGGGCGGCGACGAACGACGGCACGGCGGCCGGCGTGGCCGCTCCGCCGTCGGCTCCGCTCGCGCTCTCCGGCGCGAGCGAGCTCGCGGCGTCGAGCTCGTCGAGCTGGCCCTGGATGTAGCTCTTGAGCTGCGTGCGGTACTCCGACTCGAAGCCGCGCAGCTGGTCGATCTCGCTCTGGATGCCGGCACGCTGCGACTCGAGCTCGACGCGCTGGGTCTCGAGCTGCCCGAGCGTGTCGCGCTTGGTCTCCTCGGCCTCGGCGATGAGCTTGCGCTTGGTCTCCTCGGCGTCGGAGACGAGCTGGCGCTGCTGCTCCTGCGCGTCGGACACGACGCGGGCGGCCGTGGCGTGGCCCTCGGCGATGAGCGCGTCGCGCTTCTCGACACCCTCGCGCACGTGATCGTCGTGCAGACGACGGGCGAGCTGCAGCAGGTTGTTGGTCGACGTGGTGTCGGAGACGTGGTCGGGCTCGGGCACGGCGACCGGCGTCGGCGCGAACGCGGGGGCCTCGGCGGCGACCGGGGCCGCGACGGGCTCCGGCGCGGCGGCGACGGGCTCGGGCACGACCTCGGGCTCGGGGGCGGCGGCCGGTGCGGCCGCCGGAGCCGAGCCGCTGCGCTGCAGCTCGTTGATGCGCGCCTCGCCGGCGACGAGGCGCTGACGCAGCTCCTCGTTCTCCTGGTTCAGGCGACGCAGCTCCACGACCACCTCGTCGAGGAAATCGTCGACCTCGTCCTGGTCGTATCCCTCGCGGAACTTGGTCGGGTTGAATCGCTTGTTGACAACGTCTTCCGGTGACAGCGCCACGGCGATACCTCACACTCTCGTACGACCTGCAGAACAGCGCGACGATCTCGCCGGAAGGCGGTCGGGCGTCGCGCGCTGGGACAACCCTACCGCGCGCCTTCCTGACGAGCGCCTCCGTGTCGGCCCGCATCCGCGACGACCGACCCCAGGCCTGTGGATGCCCCGCGCACGACGAAGCCCCGGACCGAGGGGTCCGGGGCTTCGGGCATCCGCGGATGCCGGGGGGTTCGGGTGCGGCCTCGGCCGCGCCGGGTCAGTGGGCGAAGAAGCCGGCCTCGACCTCGGACTCCGACTCGCCCTGCTCGCCGCTCACGGCGACGTGCTGGGGCGAGAGCAGGAAGACCTTGCTCGTGACGCGCTCGATCGTGCCCTGCAGGCCCTGCGAGAGGCCGCTGGCGAAGTCGATGAGACGGCGGGCGTCGCCGTCGCTCATCTGGCTGAGGTTGATGATGACGGGGATGCCCTCGCGGAAGCTCTCGGCGATGACGCGGGCGTCCTTGTACTGGCGGGGGTGAACCGTGAGGATCTCGTTCATGTCGCTCGGCGCTGCCGCACGCGCGGGGGTCGGGCGACGCAGCGGCGTCACGGGGGCACGGGTCGGCGCGGCAGCGGCGGGGGCCGGCGCGACAGGCTGCTGGGGGGCCTCAGGCTCGTCGTACTCCTCGTCGGCCAGACCGAGATAGACCATGGTCTTGCGCAGCGGGTTCGCCATCTCTTCCTCCGGGATCGTGGTTCGGTCTCGACATTAACCGCGGTCGGGCCGTTTGCCCGTGATTGCCGTGCCGATGCGAAGGTGTGTCGCGCCTTCGAGGATCGCCTCGGCGTAGTCGCCGGACATGCCGGCCGAGATGGCGCGGGCGTCGGGGGCGAGGGTCTGCAGGCGCTCGGAGACCTCGCGCAGCCGCGCGAAGGCGGGCCGCGGCTCCTCGCCGAGCGGCGCGACGGCCATGACCCCGACGAGGCGGACCCCGCCGCCGTGCAGGATGCGCTCGGCCAGCTGCGCGACGTCGGCCGGAGCGACGCCGCCGCGACCCGGCTCGCCGCTCAGGTCGACCTGCAGGAAGCCGTCGACGAGGGGGCCCGCGGATCCCGGAACGGCGGCCAGCGCATCCACGACCGACGCCCGGTCGAGCGAGTGGATGACGTGGGCGTAGTCGCGCACCTGGCGCGCCTTCTTGCTCTGCAGCTGCCCGACGAAGTGCCAGACGAGATCGAGGTCGGCGAGCTCGGCGGCCTTCGGGCCGGCCTCCTGATGACGGCTCTCCCCCACGTCGCGCACGCCGAGCCCGGCGAGCTCGCGCACGAGCGACGCCGGGTGAAACTTCGTGACGACGATGCGCGTGAGCTCGGCCGGGTCGCGACCGGCAGCCCGCGCCGCGTCGGCGATGCGGGCGTCGGTCGCGGCCAGCCGCTCGGCGAGCTCGCTCACCGGACTACTTGAGGAAGTCGGGGACGTCGATCTCGTCGTCGTCGTCGAAGTCGCGGTCGGCCGGGGCCGCGGCCGGCGGCTCGGCCGTCGACGAGGCCCAGTTGTTGGCCGATTCGGGCGCCGGGGCGGGCGCGCTCGCGAGACGCTCGGCGGTGGTCGGGGCCGCGGCACTGGATGCGGGGGTGCCGGCCAGCGCGGCTGCGGCGTCCTCGCGGTCGAAGGCACGCGGGGCGGGCTCGCCGCCGTCGAAGCCGGCCGCGATGACCGTGACACGCACCTCGTCGCCGAGCGTGTCGTCGATGACGGCGCCGAAGATGATGTTGGCCTCGGGGTGCACGGCCTCCTGCACGAGGCGGGCCGCGTCGTTGATCTCGAAGATGCCGAGGTTCGACCCGCCCTGGATCGACAGCAGCACGCCGTGTGCGCCGTCGATCGAGGCCTCGAGCAGCGGGCTCGCGACCGCGAGCTCGGCGGCCTTGATGGCACGGTCGGCGCCGCGGCTGGCGCCGATGCCCATGAGGGCGGAGCCGGCGCCCTGCATGACGCTCTTGACGTCAGCGAAGTCGAGGTTGATGAGACCCGGGGTCGTGATGAGGTCGGTGATGCCCTGCACGCCCGCGAGCAGCACCTGGTCGGCGGTGCTGAAGGCCTCGAGCATCGAGATGCCGCGGTCGCTGATCTCGAGCAGCCGGTCGTTGGGGACGACGATGAGGGTGTCGACCTCGTCCTTGAGCGTGGCGACGCCCTGCTCCGCCTGGGCCTGGCGGCGCTTGCCCTCGAAGCCGAAGGGCTTGGTGACGACGCCGATCGTGAGGGCGCCGATCGACTTGGCGATGCGCGCCACGACGGGCGCGCCGCCGGTGCCGGTGCCGCCGCCCTCGCCCGCGGTGACGAAGACCATGTCGGCGCCGGCCAGGGCCTCCTCGATCTCCTCCGCGTGGTCTTCGGCCGCGCGACGGCCGACCTCGGGGTCGGCTCCGGCGCCGAGCCCGCGGGTCAGCTCGCGGCCGACGTCGAGCTTGACGTCGGCGTCGCTCATGAGCAGCGCCTGCGCGTCGGTGTTGATCGCGATGAACTCGACTCCGCGGAGTCCGAGCTCGATCATGCGGTTGACGGCGTTGACGCCGCCTCCGCCGATGCCGACGACCTTGATCACGGCGAGGTAGTTCTGGTTGGAAGTCACGGCCGGCCCCTTCGAGCGAAACCTTAAACCTCAGCTTGAAGCTTAAGCTTTCCTCATCTGTCGAATCTCAGTGGTCACGGTATGCGGCGCAGATGACCGGGAGCCGCAGGGTTCTGGCGTGTCGCGCGAAGTCGATCCGGCGCATCCCGGTCGTGGAGTTCGGCTCGCGTTCGCGAACGCGATCACGACCCCGGATGCGCGCGCTCAGCCCGCGCGGAAGACCGCGCTGCCAGGTGCCGAGACGTCGTAGGTCCCGCCCGCTCCCCCGTTGACGCCGAGCAGCGCCTGCAGCACCTGGGCCTTGCGCGCCGAGTCGGTCGCGCTGCCCCAGACGACGGTCTGCGCGCCGCCGACGAGCGTCAGCGTGACGTCGTCGCGGGTGCGCGCCGTGACCGTGTCGACCTGCGCGCGCTGCGCCTCGGGCATCGCCAGCAGCACGGCGGTGATCGACTGGAACGCCTCGCTCTTCACCCCGTCGGCGCGGGCGAGCTGGATGAGCGGCGCACCCGCGGGGCGCGCATCGCTCTTCTCGACCGTCACGCCGGCGGGGTCGACGAGCTCGAAGGTCTGGCCCTTCTGCAGCACGCCGACCGGCACGCGCTCGACGATGTGGATCTGCAGCGTGTGCGGCGGCACGATCGTCGTCGAGTAGCTGCGGATCAGCGAGAACGAGCCGAGCTGGCGCTGGATGCGGCCCTCATCGAGCAGCGCGAGCGGCGTGCCCATCTGATCGTCGACCGCGTCGCGCAGCTGGGTCGCGTCGAGGCGCGAGGTGCCGTCGACCGTGATCGTCTTGAGCGCGAGCAACGGCGAGAAGACGGCGGCCACGACGATGCCGATCATCGCCAGCACGACGGCGCTGACGGCGGTGAGCACGATGCGACGGTGGCGCGCACGCCGGGTGAAGCGGCGGATCTCGCGCTTCTCCTCGCGACGGCGGGCGCGGGCGGCGGCGCGGACGTCGGCCTTCGCGACCCGTTCGCGGGCGGCACCGGGATCGGGCGCAGGGCGCGGGGGCCGCTGCGGGCGCTCGGGTCGCTCCGTGGGCGCAGCGGGCCGCGGGGGCGCCGACGGACGGGTCGACGCGGCCGGCGACGGGTTCTCGGCCTTCGGAGTTCCGGCGGGCTTGCGCGACGGCGAGAGGCGGAAGCGCGGCGGTCGCGGCTCGCGCGCCGCGCGCTCGCTCTGCTCCGCGCCGCTCGGGCGATCGAAGCCCTCCGGCCGCTTCACTCGCTCAGGGTAGTCACGAACCCGCGCCCGACCGGCTCAGCGACACGGCCGCCGGGCGCACCGCTCGGGCGCTTCCGGGCGTGTCGCGGTGGACCTCAGGCGCGGCGCTCGAGCGCCTCGAGCAGCTGCGGAACGAGCTGGTAGACGGTGCCGCACGACAGCGTCATGACCAGGTCGCCCTCGCGGGCGATGCCGGCCAGGTGCTCGGCGGCCTGCGCCCAGTCCTCGATCAGCGCCACCTTGCTCTTGTCGTCGAAGCCGTCGACGACGAGCTGACCGCTCACGCCCGGGATCGGGTCCTCCCGGGCGCCGTCGACGCCGAGCACGATCGTGTAGTCGGCGTTCCGCTCGTAGGCCTTCGCGAACTCGCCCGAGAACATCTGCGTGCGCGAGTAGAGGTGCGGCTGGTGGATCGCGATCACGCGGCCCTCGCCGACCACGCTGCGCGCCCCGGCGACCGCCGCCGCGGCCTCGGCCGGCTCGTGCGCGTAGTCGTCGTAGACCGTGACGCCGCGCACCTCGCCCTTGAACTCGAAGCGGCGCTTGGTGCCTCCGAACGCCGTGAGCGCTGCGATCGCCGGGCCGATCGGCTGCCCCAGCTCGACGAGCGTCGCGACCGCGACGGCCGCGTTGAGCGCGTTGTGCCGGCCCGCCACGTCGATCCGCGCCGGGTGCGCGGCGCCGTCGTGCGTGATCGTGAACTCGACGTGCTGGGCCGCGACGATGTCGGTCACGCGGTAGTCGGCATCCGCGCTCTCGCCGACGCGCACGACGCGCGGGCCGTCGGACCGGCCGTCGGCCACGTCGGCGAGCACCGCATCCAGCTCGGCGCCCTCCCCCGCGACGATGACCTCGCGGGCCTGCGCGGCGAAGGTGCGGAAGGCGTCGAGGTAGCCCTCACGCGAGCCGTAGTGGTCGAGGTGCACGGGGTCGACGTTCGTGATGACCGCCGCGGCCGTCGAGTACAGCAGGAACGAGCCGTCGGACTCGTCGGCCTCGAGCACGAACAGCTCGCCCTCGCCGCTGGCCGAGCTGGTCTTCAGCGACTGGATGACGGCGCCGTTCACGAAGCTCGGGTCCTGCCGCGTCTCGCGCAGGAGGGTGACGATCATGCCGGTCGTCGTGCTCTTGCCGTGGGCTCCCGCGACCGACACGACGCGGCGCTCGCGCGAGAGCCAGTGCAGCGCCTGCGAGCGATGCAGCTGCACGAGGCCCTTCTGCTGCGCCAGCACGTACTCGGGGTTCTCGGGCCAGATCGCGCTCGTGAACACGATCGTGTCGGCGTCGCCCAGGTTCTCGGCCGCGTGGCCGACGTGGATGCGGGCCCCGCGATCGCGCAGGCGCTGCAGGTAGGGGGTCTCGTCGCGGTCGGATCCGCTGACCTCGAGCCCGGCGTCGAGCATCATGTGCGCGATGCCGCTCATGCCCGAGCCGCCGATGCCGATGAAGTGCACCCGGCCCAGCTCGGCGGGCACGTCGATCGTGAGGTCGGGCTTGACGGGCATGGACTCAGGCTACTCGGCGGGGTCGTCCGCCACCGGGCCCGACACCGCACCCGGGGCCGGCGCGGCGGTCGGCGTCGTCGCCGCGGGTCGCGAGTCCCGCGCCTCGATGAGCAGATCGACCATCCGGTCGGCGCCATCGCGCACGCCCTGCGCGGCGGCGCGCGCCGCCATCTCGGCCACGCGCGCGCGGTCGTCGAGCAGCGGCAGCAGACGCGCATCCACCCACTCGGGGGTGAACTCGGCGTCGGCGACGAGCACCGCACCGCCCGCGTCGACCAGGTCGCGCGCGTTGAGCGCCTGCTCGCCGTTGCCGACCGCGTAGGGCACGAGCACGCTCGGGATGCCGAGGGCGGCGATCTCGGCCAGCGTGCTGCCGCCGGCGCGCGACACGGCCAGGTCGGCGTGGGCGAGCGCGAGCTCCATGCGGTCGCAGTACTCGAGGATGCGGTAGCCCGCGAGGCCCGGATCCGCGACCGGGGCGCGCGCGCCCGTGATGTGCAGCACCTGCCAGCCCGTGCCGAGGATCGCCGCGATCGAGGTCGAGACGGTCTCGTTGATGCGCATCGCGCCGAGCGAGCCGCCCGTCACGAGGAGGGTGGGGCGGGTGGCGTCGAGGCCCCAGAGCTCGCGCGCGGCGGCGCGGGCCGTCGTCAGATCGACCTGCTCGACCTCGCGGCGCAGCGGCAGACCCACCGTGCGGGCGTGCGGCAGCCGCGTCGACGGGAACAGCACGCCGACGAACGGCGTCAGCCGCGCGCCCAGCACGTTCGCCATGCCCGGCTTCGCGTTCGCCTCGTGGATCGCGAGCGGCACCTTCTCGGCGCGCGCCGCGAGGTACGCCGGCGCGGCCGCGTAGCCGCCCACGCCGAACACGACATCCACGTGGCGATCACGCAGGATCCCACGGATCTGATCGATCGTTCCCTTGAGGGCGCCGGGGAACCGCAGCGCCGCCGCGTTCGGCCGCCGCGGGAACGGCAGCTTCGGGATCGTCAGCAGCTCGTAGCCGCGCTCCGGCACGAGCCGCGCCTCGAGCCCCTCGGCCGTGCCGAGCACGAGGATCTCGGCCTCGGGCTCGCGCTCGCGCAGCCGATCGGCCGTCGCGAGCAGGGGGTTGACGTGACCGGCGGTGCCCCCGCCGGCGAAGAGATAGGTGCTCACTGAAGCGAGTCTCGCGCATCCACGAGGCCGGGCTCGACCCGCGACGGACGCACACGGGCGAACGACAGCGCCACGCCGACCGCGGCGAGGTTGGTCACGAGCGCCGAGCCGCCCGAGGAGACGAACGGCAAGGGCACGCCCAGCACGGGCAGCACCCCCAGCACGACCGCGATGTTCACGAGGGCCTGGCCGATGATCCACACCATCGCCGCGCCGACCGCGACGCGGGGGAACATCTCGGTCTGCATGCGCATCACGCGCACGAAGCAGATCGCGAGGCCGACGAAGACCAGCAGCAGCAGGATCGCGCCGACCAGGCCGAGCTCCTCGCCGATCACGGCGAAGATGAAGTCGTTGTCGGCGGCCGGCAGCCACGACCACTTGGCGGTCGAGTTGCCGAGTCCGCGGCCGAACAGCCCACCGCCCGCCAGAGCCCACCAGCCGTGGATGGTCTGCCAGCAGTTGAGCTCGTAGTCGGCCGGGTTCGAGCAGCCGTTGAGCCAGGCCTCGAAGCGGCCTGAACGGGAGTCGTTCGCCTTGACCATGAGCACGGCGAACAGGCCGAACACGACCGCCGGGATGATCATGAACCGCAGCTTCACGCCGGCGAAGAACAGGGCGCCGAACACGATGCCGACGAGGATCATGACCGTGCCGAGGTCTTTGCCGAGCATGACGAGGCCGATCGACACCAGGGCGACCGGACCGATCGGCAGAGCGACGTGCTTCCAGTCGTGCAGCAGGTCCTTCTTGCGCGAGAGCACGACCGCGAGCCAGATCACAAGCGCGAGCTTGACGAACTCCGAGGGCTGGAACGTCAGGCCGCCGATGCGGATCCAGTTGTTGTTGTAGCCCTGCTCGGTGCCGAGACCGGGAACGAAGACGAGCAGCTGCAGCACGACGCCCGCGATGACCGCGGCCCACGCCCAGCGGCGATAGAAGCTCGGCTGCAGCCGGGCGAGCATGAGCATGATCGGCACGCCGATCGACGCGAACAGCGCTTGGCGGGCGAAGCGGGCGAAGAAGTCGTCGGTGTTCGAGAACGACTCGACCGACGACGACGACAGCACCATGACGAGCCCGAAGATCACCAGGAACAGCGTCGTGCCCAGCAGCACGAAGTACTCGGGCGTCTCGGCGGCGAAGATGCGGCGCACGGCCACGCGGGCGCGGCGCCCTCCGCTCGACCCGCCCCCGTCGCCCTGCGGCGCGGAGGGCTCGGATCCGCGCGCGCGGTCAGAGCGTGTCGGTCGCCCCGGACGGGTCGGCTCCCGCATCGTCGTCACGGTCGCCTCCTTCTCGTGGCTCGATCCCGATCTCGTCGTCGTTCCGCCGGCCGTGGCCGCGCGCGGCCTCCGCGAAGCGGCGACCCCGATCGGCGTAGTCGCTGAACTGGTCCTGGGATGCTCCGGACGGGGCCAGCAGGACGACGTCGCCGGCCTGCGCCAGCGTCGCCGCCGCGCTCACCGCGGCGGGCATCACGGAGTCAGTCTGCGGCTCGTCGACCTCGACCAGGGGCACGCCGGGCGCGTGTCGCGCGAACGCGTCGAGCACGGCCGCGCGGTCGACGCCGATCACGACCGCTCCGCGCAGACGCGGCGCGTGCTTCTCGACGAGCGGCGCGATGTCGACGCCCTTGAGCAGGCCGCCGACGATCCAGACGACCGAGCCGAAGGCGCTCAGCGAGCTGTTCGCCGCGTGCGCGTTCGTGGCCTTCGAGTCGTCGACCCAGACCACGCCGCCCTGCTCGAGCACCTGCTCGGTGCGGTGCGGCGAGAGGCGGAAGGAGCGGATGCCGTCGCGCACGGCCGCGGGCGTGACCCCGGCGGCGCGCGCGAGCGCCGCCGCGGCGAGCACGTTCTGCGCCATGTGCGGCGACGCGAGACCCGAGTCGCGCAGGTCGTCGAGGGTCGCGAGCTCGAGCGCGCTCGTGCGGCGCTCCTCGAGGAACGCGCGGTCGACGAGCACGCCCTCGACGATCCCGAGGTCGGAGGGACCGGGGATGCCCAGGCCGAAGCCGATCGCGCGGGCGCCGTCCTGCACCTCCGCGTCCTCGACCATCTCGCGCGTCGCGATGTCGGCCAGGTTGTAGACGCAGGCGACGGCGGTGCGCTCGTAGACCTTGGCCTTCGCGTCCCGATAGGCCTCGGCCGAGCCGTGCCAGATCAGGTGGTCGTCGGCGAGGTTGAGGCAGACGCTCGCGAGCGGGGCGATCTCGCCGCCCTCGTTGCGGCCGAACCAGTGCAGCTGGTGGCTCGAGAGCTCGACGACGAGCACGTCGAAGCCCTCGGGGTCGCGCACCGCATCCAGCACCGGGATGCCGATGTTGCCCGCCGGCGCGGCCTTCACGCCGCCCGCGACGAGCATCGTCGCGGTCAGCTCGGTCGTGGTGGTCTTGCCGTTCGTGCCGGTGATCGCGATCCACTCGGCCGCGCGAACCTTGTCGCGCACGCGCCAGGCGAGCTCGATGTCGCCCCACATCGGGATGCCGTGGCGCTCCGCCCAGGCGAGCAGCGGATGCGACGGCGGGTACCCGGGCGACACGACGAGCAGCTCGGGCTCGAAGTCCTCGAGCGCCGTCGGCACGGCGCGATCGTCGGGGGCGGGGATGAAGCGGGCGCCGATCACGTCGAGCAGCTGCTTGTGCTCGTCGGACCCCGAGGCGGCCGCGACGACGACCTCCGCGCCGAGCTCGACGAGCGTGTCGGCGACCGAGAAGCCCGTGACGCCGAGACCGAGCACGGCGACCTTGAGCCCCGACCAGTCGGCGTGCCAGCTGGTGAGCGCCGCCAGGTCGCGGGTCATCGCAGGCGCGGGGTCATCGGCTGACCCACTCGAGGTAGAACAGGCCCACGCCGGCGCCGACGAAGAGCCCGGCGATGATCCAGAAGCGCACGACGACCGTGACCTCCGCCCATCCCTTCAGCTCGAAATGATGGTGCAGCGGCGACATCAGGAAGATGCGCTTGCCGCGGGTGATCTTGAAGTACGCGCGCTGCACGACGACCGACCCGGTGACGATCACGAACAGGCCGCCGATCAGCACGAGCAGCATCTCGGTGCGGCTGAGGATCGCGAGGCCGGCGATCGCGCCGCCGAGGCCGAGCGAGCCGGTGTCGCCCATGAAGATCTGCGCGGGCGAGGTGTTCCACCACAGGAAACCGATCAGCGCGCCGACGATCGCGGCGGCGACGACCGCGAGGTCGAGCGGATCCCGCACCTCGTAGCACTTGTAGAGCACCGTGTCGTCGACGTTCGGGTTGAAGCACCACTGGTTGAACTGCCAGAAGCCGATCAGCAGGTAGGCCGACAGCGACAGGATGGCGGCACCGGTCGCGAGGCCGTCGAGGCCGTCGGCGACGTTGACGCCGTTCGAGGCGCTCACCACGATCACGTTCGTCCAGATGACGAAGGCGATCACGGCGCCGACCGTGCCGAACACGGCGAGGTCGAGCCAGTCGATGTCGCGGATGAACGACAGCTGCGTCGAGGCGGCGGTGAGACCGTGCTCGTCTTTCGGGAACACGAGCGCGATGACCGCGAACGCGGTTCCGACGATGACCTGGCCGGCGATCTTGGCCCAGCCGCCGAGGCCCAGGCTGCGCTGCTTGCGCGTCTTGAGGAAGTCGTCGATGAACCCGACGAGACCCAGGCCGAACATCAGCAGGTAGACCATGACGCCGACGAGCGTGAGCGGCTCGCGCGCGACGAGGTGGCCGACGAGGTAGCCGAGGCCCGACCCGATCACGAAGACGATGCCGCCCATGGTGGGCGTGCCCTTCTTCGTGTGGTGGCTCTGCGGGCCGTCGTCGCGGATGAACTGACCCCAGCCGACCTTGCGGAACAGCTTGATGAAGAGCGGGGTGCCGAACAGCGTGAACAGCATGGCGAATCCACCGGCGACGAGCAGGGCGATCATGCGGAGGCCTCCCCGTTCGCGTCGAGGCCGCCGAGGCGGTCGCCGAGGAAGCGCAGGCCCGCCGACTTCGACGACTTCACCAGCACCACGTCACCCGGTCGAAGCAGCCCACGGACCACATCGTAGGCGGCGTCGACGTCGTCGACGAGGATCGACTCCCCGTCCCACGAGCCCTCGAGGCCGGCGGCGTTGTGGATGTGCCGGGCTCCCTGGCCGACGACCACCAGCTGGCGGATGTCGAGTCGCACCGCGAGGCGTCCGATGCGGTCGTGCTCCTCGTCGGCGAACTCCCCCAGCTCGGCCATCTCGCCGAGCACGGCGATCGAGCGCCGCCCCTCGGCGGCGGCGAGCTGAGCGAGGGTCTTGAGCGCGGCGGCCGTCGAGTCGGGGCTGGCGTTGTAGGCGTCGTTGATGACGCTCACGCCGTCGCCGGGTTCGAGCAGCTCCATGCGCCAGCGCTCCGCGCGCGGCACCGACTCGATCGCCGCGATCGCCTCGGCGATCGGCACGCCCAGCTCACGGGCGACAGCCAGTGCGGCCAGCGCGTTGTAGACGTGGTGCTCACCCAGGATGCGCAGCACGACGGGCGTGCGCGCGTCTCCGTCGACCAGGGTGAAGGCCGTGCCATCGGGGCGCAGGGCGACGTCCTCGGCGCGCAGGTCGGCATCCCCCAGGCCGAAGGTCACGATGCGAGCGGCGGTGACGTCGCGCATGGCCATGACGCGCCCGTCGTCGGCGTTGAGCACCGCCGTCGCCGTAGCGGGCAGCTGGGTGACGATCTCCGACTTGGCGCGCTGGGTCTGCTCGATTCCGCCGAACTCGCCGGCGTGGGCGAGGCCGACCTTGAGCACGACCGAGACGTCGGGCACGACGATGCCGACCAGGCGGGCGATCTCGCCGACGCCCGAGGCGCCCATCTCGACGATGAGGTGCTCGGTCGCGTCGTCGACGCGCAGCATCGAGATCGGGGCGCCGACGTGGTTGTTGAACGATCCGGGCGGCGCGACCGTGGGCCCCTGCGCGCTGAACACGGCGCGCAGGAGGTTCTTGGTCGTGGTCTTGCCGTTCGAGCCTGTGATGCCGACGACCTTCAGGCGGCCGTGCGCGCGCACGCGGGCGACGACCTCGCGGGCCAGGTCGGCGAGGGCGATGACGCCGTCGTCGACGACGATCTGCGGGGCCGCGAGCTCGAGCTCCCGCTCGGTCACGACGAGCGCGGCACCCGACTCGACGGCGCCGGCGGCGAAGCGGTGGCCGTCGGTGACCTCGCCCGGCAGGGCGAAGAACACGGAGCCGGGGCCGACGAGGCGCGAATCGGTCTCGACGGCGCCGTCGACGACGGTCTCGCCGAGCGCCGCATCCGTCGCGGCGCCGTGGGGCGCCACGAGTCGTCCGCCGAGGATCCGCTCGATCTCGGCCAGGGTCAGCGCGATCACGCCCAGCCCGCCTCGCGCAGGGCCTCGCGGGCCTCGTCGCGCGCCGAGTACTCGGTGCGCACGCCGCGGATGTCGCGGTAGTCCTGGTGGCCGGGGCCGGCCCAGAGGATCGAGTCGCCCTCGCGCGCCAGCTCGACCGCCGCGCGGATGGCCGCCTCGGGCGGGCTGACCTCGATCGTCTGCTCGGGCTGGTGCTCGGCCAGGGCCGCGCCCTCGAGCAGGGTCGCCCGGATCGACGCCGGATCCTCGAAGCGCGGGTGGTGGTCGGTGATGACGAGGATGTCGCTGCCCTCGGCCGCAACGCGCCCCATCTCGTGCCGCTTGGTCTTGTCGCGGTCGCCGTCGGCGCCGAACACCATGATCGTGCGGCCGGTCGTGAACCGCCGCACGGCGGCGAGGGTGTTCTCGAAGGCGTCGGGGCTGTGGCCGAAGTCGACGTAGACGCTCGGCCCGCGGTCGCCCGAGACCCGCTCGGTGCGGCCCGGCAGGTAGGCGCGGATGCCGCCGTCGGCATCCAGCGCCTGGCCGATCGCCTCGAGCTCGAAGCCCGCCTCGACCAGCATGACGATGGCGAGACCCGCGTTCGCGGCCATGTGCCAGCCGATCAGCGGCACCGAGGTCTCGAGCGCGCGGCCCTCGGGGCCGGTCAGCCGGAACCCGGTCCGCTCGGCGCTCTCCTCGGTGATCTCGATGCGCCACTCGGCGTCGACGTCGGGCAGCGCCGTGATCGTCGTGACCGGGATGCGCGACGCCTCGACCACGCGCGAGCCCCACGTCGTGTCGAGCGAGACCACGCCGCGCTTGGCGCGGTCGGGGTCGAAGAGGGGCAGCTTCGCGCGGAAGTACTCCTCCATGTCGGCGTAGTCGTCGAGGTGGTCGTGGCTGAGGTTCGTGAACGCGACCACGTCGAAGACGATGCCGTCGACGCGGTTCCAGGTGAGGGCCTGCGCGCTCACCTCGAGAGCGACCGCGCGCACGCCGGCCTCGCGCATCCGCGCCAGCAGGGCGTGCATCTCGCTCGCCTCGGGCGTGGTGAGGCGGCTCACGACGCTGAGGTCGCCGATGTGGCGCTCGGCCGTCGAGCTGAGGCCGGTGACCAGCCCGAGCTGCTTCAGGATGCCCTCGAGGATGTACGAGGTCGAGGTCTTGCCGTTCGTGCCGGTGGTGCCGAAGATCAGCGGCGGGTTCTCACGCGTGCGGTAGACCCAGTTCGACAGCTCGCCGAGCGCCTCGCGCGGGTTCTCGACCACGACCGTCGGCAGGCCCGACTCGGCGGCCAGCTCGGCCCCCTCGCCGTCCGTGACGAGCGCGACGGCTCCCGCGGCCGCGGCATCCGCGGCGTAGCTCGCTCCGTGCGCCTTCGCACCGCGCAGCCCGACGTAGAGGTCGCCGGGGCGCACCTCGGTCGAGTTGAGCGTGATCCCGGTGACCTCGACGCCGTCGGCCGAGCCGCGCAGGTCGAGGTCGAACTCGTCGACCAGCCGCGCGAGCGGCCGGGACGCGGGATGCTCGGGTCGGAGAACCGGAGGGATCCGAGAACTCACGCTTCCTGCTTTCCTTCCGATGGAACTCCGCCCGGACCCGCGCTCACCACTCGGTGGGCGTGTCCGGCGTCGCCGTGGTGGACGGCTGCACCCGGTAGGTCTTGATGACCTGCTTCATGATCGCGGCGAAGGCGGGGGCGGCCGCGGCGGAGTTCTTGATCTTAGTCGGCAGACCGAAGGTGACGATAACCGCGTACTCGGGGTCGTCGACCTTGAGGGCCCCGGCGACCGACACGATGCGGTCGCTGCCGTACTTGCCGTCCGCACCGCCCACCTGGGCGGTTCCGGTCTTCGCCGCGATGCGGTAGCCGGGGATCGACACGGTCTTCGAGATGGCGCCCTTGCTGGCGACGGTCTCCATCGCGAGCATGGTCTGCTGCGCGGCGTAGTCGCTCACGACGCGGGTCGGCGTCGCATCGGGCACCTCGGTGACGGTGCCGTCGGCGTGCTGGCAGCCCTCGACGAGCGTCAGCGGCACGCGCACGCCATTGTTGGCGATGGTCTGGTAGAGGCTGGCCATCTGGGCCGAGGTGACGCTGATCGCCTGGCCGAACTGCTGAGCCTTGTTCGAGATCGCATCCAGCCCGTTCGGGTCCTGCACGGTGCCCGACTCCTCGCCGAGGAAGCCGACGCCGGTCTTCGTGCCGAAGCCGAAGGCCTTGAGGTAGTCGGTGCGCTTCTGCAGGCTCAGCTTCTCGCTGATCATCGAGATGCCCACGTTGCTGGAGTTCTCGATGATGCCCGCCACGGTCCAGCGCATGTCGCCGTGCGCAAAGGCGTCGCCGATCTTCGAGCCGGCCGGCAGGCCGTTCGTGTACCAGCCGGGAACCGTGTACTTGTCGGTGATCTGCAGCACGCCCGCGTCGATGAGGGATGCCACGGTCGCCGGCTTCATGATCGATCCGGGCTCGTAGGGCGCCGTGAAGAACCGCGATCCGCTCGACTCGGCGGGCACCGAGTTCAGGTCGTTGGGGTCGATGCTCGGGTAGTCGGCGGCGGCGAGGAGGTGACCGTCCTTCACGCGCACGACCGCGGCCGTCGCCCACTGCGCGCCGATCGCCTGCGCCTGCGCCGCGATGGTCTGCTGGGCGAAGTACTGCAGGTCGGAGTCGATGGTCAGCTTGAGCGTGCCGCCGTCCTGCGACTCCTTGGTCGTGACGGTGCTGCCGGGCATCCGCACGCCGTCGCGGCTCATCTCATAGGTCTGCGTGCCGTCGATGCCCGTCAGGCAGGAGGTGTCGTACTGCTTCTCCAGCCCGGCGAGCGCGCCGTCGGTGCCGAGGAAGCCGACCAGGTTGCCGGCCACGGCGCCGTTCGGGTACGTGCGCGCCGGATGCGGCTCGTCGAACACCCACGGGATGTCGAGCGCCTTCACCTTGTTGAAGACCTCGAGCTTCACGCCCTTGACAAGGTAGGTGAAGTTCGAGGTCGGGTCCTCGCTCAGCCGCTGATAGAGCGTCGTCGCGTCGTCGCCGGTGATCTTCGCGATCTCGCCGAGCGCATCCAGCACGCTCACGTGCTCGGAGACGGTCTTGCCGTCGTCGTCTTTCGAGTAGCGGGTGAAGCCGTCGACGACGACGTCCTTCGGCGACGCCGTGATGTCCCAGCGCTCGACGCTGTCGGCCAGCACCACGCCGTTCGCGTCGACGATCGAGCCGCGCGTGCCCCAGAGCTTGGTGACGCCGGTCTGCTTGCTCGCGGCGGCCTTGTTCAGCTCGGCGGCGCGCACGACCTGGAAGTCGACCAGCCGCACGGCGAACACGGCGACGATCGCGAAGATCACGAGCGTGGCGACGACGAGACGGCGGCGGGTGCTACGGCTGTTGCTGGTGCGCACGAGGCTCCCTGCTGTGGTGCGGGCGGTTCGGTCGTTCAGTGGGTGGTCGGCGAGGGGATCGTGTTCCCCGCTCCGGACGGTACGTCGCCGCCGGTGGTCGAGCCGGTCGCCGCGCCGGTGCCGTCGCCGCCCGTGGTCGTGCCGCCGTCGAAGCCGGCCGTCGGGTCCTCGGTGTCCTGGGCGGCGGCCGCGGCGTCGGCGGCGGCTCGCGCGGCGGCGAGGGCCGCGGGGTCGACCTTCGTCGAGCCGGTCAGCAGCGAGTTGCCGATGAGGTTGCCGGTGCCGCCGACGAGGCTGCCGCCGTCGGCGGTCGCGGTGCCGCTCACCCGGCCGGTGCTGACATCCAGGAACACCGGATTGCCGCTCGCGACCATGCCGAGCGCCTCGGCGTTCTGCGTCAGGTTCTGCGTCGAGCCGAGCACCTCGAGCTTCTCGTTCAGGGCCTTGCGCTCCTGGGCGAGGTTCTTCTGCTTCGTCTGCAGCGCGGAGATCTGGTAGGCGCCGTCGGCGGTCACGATGCTCATGAGCAGCTGGGCGACCAGGATGACGCCGATGCCGGCGATGACCGCGAGGGCGTAGACCACACGGGGACGTGCGCGACGCTGGGCGCGCGACGCCGCGATCTCGAGGTGCGGGCGCTCCTCCTCGTGCCGGCGGGCGCGCGCGATCGGGCGGGCGACCGCCGTGGCCAGGTTGCTCATGCCGTCTCCGCGTTCCGCTGGGCCGCGCGCAGTCGCACCGAGGCGGCGCGCGGGTTCTCGTTCTTCTCCTGCTCGCTCGCCTGCTCGGCGCCGCGCACCAGCAGCCGGAACTGCGGGCGGTGCTCGGGCAGCTCCACCGGCAGGCCGCGCGGGGCGGTCGAGGTGGTGCGGGCGGTGAACTCGCGCTTGACGATCCGGTCTTCGAGCGAGTGGTAGGCGAGCACGACGATGCGTCCGTCGGGCTCGAGCGCGTCGAGCGCCGCCGGGATGGCCTGCTCGACGCCGTCGAGCTCGCCGTTGACCTCGATGCGCAGCGCCTGGAAGACGCGCTTCGCCGGGTGCCCGCTGCGCTCGCGCTGCACCGCGGCGGGCGTCGCGTCGATGAGCAGCTGCACCAGCTGGGCCGAGGTGGTCAGCGGATGCTGCTGCCGGCTCTCGACGATGCGGCGGGCGTAGCGGGAGGCGAGCTTCTCCTCGCCGTACTGCTGGAAGATGCGGCGCAGCTCGCGCTCGTCGTACTCGGCGAGCACCTTCTCGGCCGTCAGCTCGGCGGTCGAGTCCATGCGCATGTCGAGCGGCGCATCCTGCGAGTAGGCGAAGCCGCGCTCGGCCCGGTCGAGCTGCATCGACGAGACGCCGAGGTCGAACAGGAAGCCGGAGACCTCGTCGATGCCGAGCGAGTCGAGGGCGTCGCGCAGGTGGTGGTACTCGGTGTGCACCAGGTCGAGGCGGTTCGCGAAGCGGGCCAGCCGCTCCCCCGCCAGCGCCTGCGCGGAGGTGTCGCGGTCGAGGCCGACGAGGTGCAGCTTCGGGAAGCGCTCGAGGAAGGCCTCGGCGTGTCCGCCGAGGCCGAGCGTCGCGTCGACGAGAACCGCGCCGTCGTGCTCGAGGGCGGGGGCCAGCAGCTCGACGCAGCGCTCGAGCATCACCGGGACGTGGATGGTGTCGTGAGCCATGAGATCTCGGGCGGCGATCCTCGGGCCGGATCCCCATCCGCGGCCGGACCTGCCCCCGGGGAAGTGGGGCAGGGTGGCGCGGCTGAGGGTCGAGCCCGAGGAGCACTAGAACAGCCCGGGGATCACCTCCTCGTCGGTGTCGGAGAAGGCGGCCTCGGTGGCGGCCGTGTAGGCCTCCCACGCGGGGGTGCTCCAGATCTCGGCGCGGGAGCCCGCGCCGATGACGGTCAGATCGCGGCCGAGGCCGGCGTAGTCGCGCAGCAGGGGCGGGATGGTGATGCGCCGCTGCTTGTCGGGGATCTCCTGGCTCGCGCCGGAGAGGAAGAGGCGCAGGAAGTCGCGGGTCTTCTTGCTCGCGGTCGAGGCCTGGCGCATCTGCTCGTGCACGTTCTCGAACTCGCGCTGGCTGTAGAGGAAGACGGCGCGCTCCTGGCCGCGGGTCAGCACGACGCCGCCCGAGAACTCGTCCCAGAACTTCGCGGGCAGGATCAGGCGCCCCTTGTCGTCGAGCTTGGGTGCGAACGTGCCGAGCAGCATGTCGTCCCCCTCTCGCGCCGGCCTGCTCCGAGTTCCTCCACTTTACTCCACAAATCTCCTCCAAGAAGGCTCTTCTGCGCTCGACACTCCCCCTATTCGAGGCGCAGACCAGTGAATTCAGGGGTATCCCGGGGTGGTGGGATGTGGAGGGGATTTCGCGAAATCAGGCGAACACCCAGCCAGCACCGACCCGAGAGGCGACGGATGCCCGGTATGCGGGCACGAAAAAAGGGGCCGACCCGAAGGTCGACCCCGAAGCGGGAGGAGAGTGGAGGCTCTCGGTGGCGGCGCGCCTAGCTGTCGCGCTCGCCGTCACGGCGGTGCTCGAAGCGCTCGCCGAGATCGTGCAGCAGACCGCCCTCGCGGGCCGGCTTGGGCGCCGGGGCGCCGCGGAAGCGCTTCGGCGGCGAGATCGCGAACAGGGCCCCGCCGAACATCAGCACGAAGCCGAGGGCTCCGATGAGCGGCTGGTGCATCGCCACGCCCACGATCAGGAGGCCCAGACCGACGACCGCCGCCAGCACGCCGAGGGCGATCACGGTGACGCTGGGCCGAGCGCGACCCGAGCCGACCGTCGCCACGAAATCGGCGTCGTTCTGGTAGAGGTTGCGCTCCATCTCGTCGAGGAGGCGCTGCTCCTGCTCGGACAGTGGCATCTCGGCTGCCTTTCGTCGGGCCCACAACCGGCTCGCCGGTGTGCGTGTCGGAGCCTCATTCTAGGCTCGTCGCCCCCGGTAGGCTAGGCGAGTGGCTGGGAGTTTGCGGTTCGTCGATCTCGTGCAGAACCGACTCGACGATCTGCTCGCCGATCGCGGCGCCGCCCTCGGTCGCATCTCGCCCGATCTCGACGATCTGACCGTCGTCGGGCGCGACCTGCTCGGGGGCGGCAAGCGCTTCCGCGCACTGTTCTGCTACTGGGGCTGGCAGGGGGTCGCCGGGCGCGGCCGCGAAGCCGATCTGCTGCCCGAGGCCGAGGACGGCCCCGACCTCGCCCCCATCACGGCGGCCGCGGCCGCGCTCGAGATCTTCCACGCCGCCGCGCTCGTGCACGACGACATCATGGACAACTCCGACCTGCGCCGGGGCCTCCCGTCGGTGCACCGCCGCCTCGAGGCGCTGCACCGCGAGCGCGGCCTGCGCGGGGATCCCGCGCGCTACGGCATGTCGGGAGCGCTGCTGCTCGGCGACCTGCTGCTCGGCTGGAGCGACGAGCTGCTCGACGACGGCCTGCGCGACGTCGCGCCCGACGCCGCGCGCGCGACGCGCGACGAGTTCGCCGTCATGCGCACCGAGGTGACCGCCGGGCAGTACCTCGACATCCTCGAGGAGGCGTCGTGGCATGCGCACGCCGACGACGAGCAGCTGCGCCGCGCCCAGCGCGTCGTGCTCTACAAGTCGGCGAAGTACAGCGTCGAGGCGCCGCTCGTGATCGGCGCGTCGATCGCCGGCGCCGACGCCGACCAGCTGGGCGCCCTGCGCGGCTTCGGCGTGCCGCTCGGCATCGCCTTCCAGCTGCGCGACGACCTGCTCGGGGTCTTCGGCGATCCCGAGGTCACCGGCAAGCCGGCGGGCGACGACCTGCGCGAGGGCAAGCGCACCGTGCTCATCGCGCTCGCGCGCGAGAGCCTCTCCTCGTCGGCGCGCAACCTGCTCGACGAGCTGCTGGGCGATCCCGAGCTCGACGCCGACCAGATCCGGATGCTGCAGTCGACGATCCGGCAGAGCGGCGCCGTCGACCGGCTCGAGGGCGTCATCGGCCGCGAGGTCGAGCGCGCGACGTCGGCCCTCGACGCGGCTCCGCTCACGCGCTCGGCGCGCGGCGAGCTGCTCCGGCTCGCCGACGCGGTCACGCGACGCGAGGCCTGAGCCGCCGCCGGGTCCTAGCCGAGCGCCTGCGCGACGCGGCGCACCTCGGCCTTGCGGCCCGCGAGCAGCGCCTCGATCGGCGCGACGCCGAGGCTGTCCTCGGGGCTCAGCATCCAGTCGACGGCCTCGTCGTCCGCGAATCCGAGGTCGCCGAGCAGGATGACGGTGCCCTTCAGCTCGCTGAGCGGCTGCCCGTCGCGCACGAACAGCGCGGGCACCTTCAGCACGCCGTCACGGCGCACCGCCAGCAGCGCCCGCTCTTCGAACAGGCGGCGCACGCGCCCCTGGGGGATGCCCAGGATGTCGACGAGGTCGGGGACGGTCAGCCAGTCGGTGTCGATCGGGGTGCTCACTCCTTAACTGTGCACCACGCCCGCGGCGCTCGACGCCCCGCTGCCGCACGCCGCCGCGCGTCGGACTGCGCGAACGCGAGTCACACGAACAACATGAGCCACAGCATCCACTCTGATTGACACTGTGTGACTTCTGTGACAGCTTGAGTCGATGCGCGCTCGGCGCGCCACGAGGCACGGCCACCGCCTTCGGGCGGGAACGGGGTGGGAACCATGACCGAAGAGCTCGAGACGCGACCGGCGACGGGATCGCTGCTCGCCGCGCTGCGCGCGACGGCACAGCGCCGCGCCGCCGCCGACACCGGCGCCTGGTCGCGCGCCACCCGCATGACGGTGCCGCTCGTCGTCGCCAGCGCGCTCACCGTGTCGATGAGCCTCACCGGCACGGTCCCGGCCGCGCACGCCACGCCCAAGAAGGCCGTGAAGCCCAAAAACGCCGTCATCCCCGCGCCGGCCCCCAAGGCCTCCCCGGTCGTCCCGACCGTCGCGCCCGCCTCCGTCACCCCCGCGGCCGCCGCCCCCGCGAACTACAAGGTCGTCGCCGGCGACACGGTCTCCTCGATCGCGCAGCGCTTCGGCGTGTCGACCGCGGGCCTGCTCGCCGCGAACGGCCTCGGCTGGAAGTCGCTCATCTTCCCCGGTCAGACGCTCAAGATCAGCGGCGCGACCGCCAGCACCGCCACGACCGCGGCACCCGCCCCCGCTGCCGCGTCGAACCGCTACACGATCCGCAGCGGCGACACCGTCGGGGCGATCGCCGCGCGCTTCGGAACCACGACGCAGGCCGTGCTCAGCGCCAACGGCCTCAGCTGGACCAGCATCATCTATCCGGGCCAGACCCTCGCCATCCCCGGCGCGAGCGACATCAGGACCGCCGCCGCGGTCACCCCCGCCGACCCCGTGTCGACGCCGCCCGTCGCCGCTCCCGCCAGCCGCAGCTACACGATCAAGACCGGAGACACCGTCTCGTCGATCGCGAAGGCCTTCGGCGTGAGCACCCAGGCCGTGATCGACGCCAACGGCCTCGGCGCCTCCGCCGTGATCTTCGCGGGCCGCACCCTGACGATCCCGGCCGTCACCTCGCCCGTCGTCGCCCAGGACGGCACGACCGTCACCCCGCTGACGAGCGAGATGGCCGCGAACGCCCGCATCATCATCCAGGTCGGGCGCGAGCTCGGCGTCTCCGACCGCGGCATCGTCATCGCGCTGGCCGCGGCCATGCAGGAGTCGAGCCTGCGCAACATCGCCTACGGCGACCGCGACTCGGTCGGCCTGTTCCAGCAGCGCCCCAGCCAGCACTGGGGCGCCAAGGAGAAGCTGCTCGACGCCGCCTACGCCGCCCGCCTGTTCTACGGCGGCGCGAAGAACCCGAACGCCGGCATCACGCGCGGCCTGCTCGACATCCCGGGCTGGCAGTCGATGTCGCTGACCCAGGCCGCCCAGGCCGTGCAGATCTCCGCGTACCCGACCGCGTACGCCAAGTGGGAGAAGAGCGCGACCGCCTGGCTGGCGCAGCTCGGCTGATCCGGATGCTCGGGCCGTGTTGCACGGGAGCGTTCAGGATGGCCCCGCCTACACTCGGGGTGTGAGTGTGAGCACCTCCGATCCGATGATCGGCCGGCTGATCGACGGCCGGTATCAGGTGCGCTCGCGCATCGCCCGCGGTGGCATGGCGACCGTCTACCTCGCGACCGATCTGCGCCTCGAGCGCCGCGTCGCGATCAAGATCATGCACGGCCACCTGGCCGACGACAACCAGTTCAAGCAGCGCTTCATCCAGGAGGCCCGCTCGGCGGCGCGACTCGCGCACCCCAACGTCGTCAACGTCTTCGATCAGGGGCAGGACGAGGAGTCGGCCTACCTGGTCATGGAGTACCTGCCGGGCATCACGCTGCGCGACCTGCTGCACGACTACGGCGCCCTCACCTCCGAGCAGACGATCGACATCACCGAGGCCGTGCTCTCGGGCCTCGCCGCCGCGCACAAGGCCGGCATCGTGCACCGCGACCTCAAGCCCGAGAACGTGCTGCTGGCCGACGACGGCCGCATCAAGATCGGCGACTTCGGCCTGGCCCGCGCCGCGAGCGCGAACACCGCCACGGGCGCCGCCCTGCTCGGCACGATCGCCTACCTCTCCCCCGAGCTCGTGACGCGCGGCGTCGCCGACACCCGCAGCGACGTCTACGCCGTCGGGATCATGATGTACGAGATGCTCACGGGCGAGCAGCCGTTCAAGGGCGAGCAGCCCATGGCGATCGCCTACCAGCACGCCAACGACTCGGTGCCCACGCCGTCGAGCGCGAACCCCAAGGTGCCGGCCGAGCTCGACGAGCTCGTGCTCTGGGCCACCGCGCGCGATCCCGAGGAGCGCCCGCGCGACGCCCGGGCCCTGCTCGAGCAGGTGCAGGACACCGAGTCGATGCTGCAGACGGCCCTGCCCGCGGCCGGCGCGACCGCCGTGCAGAAGACGCTCGTGCTGCCCGGCCCGCTCGGTGTGGCCCGGGATGCGGAGACCCAGGTCATCGGCGGGGTGCCCACCGCAGCCACGCGGCAGCAGACCGCGTCCGCCCCCGAGGTGAGCGACAGCACGGTGGCGCTCACCACGGTCAGCCGCCAGCGCAGCCGTCGAGGCTGGATCATCGCCCTCGTCGTCGTGCTGCTCGCCGCCCTCGCCGGCGGCACCGGATGGTGGTTCGGCTTCGGGCCCGGAGCCCGCATCGACGTGCCCTCGGTCGCCGACAGCTCGGTCGCCGACGCGACCGCGAAGCTCACGGAGGCCGGCCTGCGGGTCGACCCTCAGCAGGGCCAGGTGGCGTCGCTCGACGTGCCGGCCGGGCAGGTGGCCGCGACCGATCCCGACTCCGGCGTCGCGGTCGCCCGCGACAGCGTCGTGAAGCTGCTGATCTCGACCGGCCCCGAGATGATCGACCTGCCCGGACTCGTCGGGCTCGACGAGAAGGCCGCGGACGCGGTCGTCAGCTCGCACTGGACGAAGGGCACCGACACGGTGCGCCAGTTCTCCTCCGACGCCGAAGGCGGGATCGTGCTGCAGGCGCTCGGCGTGGATGCGAAGGGCGACACGGTCGACCTCGGGCAGACCGCGCAGTACGGCGAGAAGCAGCCCATCTCGCTCGTCGTGTCGGCCGGTCCGCTGCCCGACGTCGCCGGCGACTCCGTCGACGACGCGACGAAGAAGCTGCAGGATGCGGGCCTCTCCGTCGGCGCGACCACGACGGACTACAGCGAGGACGTGGAGAAGGGCGACGTGGTGTCGCTCGTCGCGAAGAACGCCGACGGCTCCGACAAGCCGGTGCGCGTGGGCGACACGGTCGACCTGCTCGTCTCCGACGGACCACCGCCGGTGACCGTGCCCGACGTCGTCGGCCAGAGCTGGGACAAGGCGAAGAAGGCCCTGACCGATCTGGGCTTCAAGGTGCAGTACAACCACTCCGGCCCGGCCGATGTCATCCCGAGCGCGTTCACCGTGTCGAAGATCGACCCCGGCGCCGGGACCTCGCAGCCGAAGGGCTCGACGATCAAGGTCACGCTCGACTTCTCGGGCTGACGCGCACCGCCGCGGCGGTCGCCCCCGACGACGAAGGGCCGGATCCTCGCGGATCCGGCCCTTCGCAGCAGTCGGGTGCGTCAGGCGCTGATGACGCCCGAATCCGCGCGCGGCGGCGACGGGAACGCGGCCAGCTCCTCGGCCACCAGGAACGACAGCTCGAGCGACTGCATGTGGTTCAGGCGCGGGTCGCACAGCGACTCGTAGCGGGTCGCCAGCGTCGCCTCGTCGATGTGCTCCGAGCCGCCCAGGCACTCCGTGACGTCGTCGCCGGTGAGCTCGACGTGGATGCCGCCCGGAACCGTCTCCGCGGCGCGGTGCGCCTCGAAGAAGCCGCGCACCTCGTCGACGATCTCCTCGAAGCGGCGCGTCTTGTAGCCGGTCGGGGTCGTGATGCCGTTGCCGTGCATCGGGTCGGTGACCCACAGCGGCTGCAGGCCGAGCGACTTCGACGCCTCGAGCAGCGGGGGCAGCGCATCCCGGATCTTGCCCGCGCCCATGCGCGTGATGAAGGTCAGTCGACCCGGCTCGCGGTTCGGGTCGAGCTTGTCGACCAGCGCCTCCATCGTCTCGGGCGTCGTCGACGGCCCGAGCTTCACGCCGATGGGGTTGCGGATGCGCGAGAAGTAGTCGACGTGCGCGCCGTCGAGCTCGCGCGTGCGCTCCCCGATCCAGAGGAAGTGCGCGCTCGTGTTGACGGGCGTGCCGTTGCGCGAGTCGATGCGGGTCATCGGGCGCTCGTAGTCCATGAGCAGACCCTCGTGGCCCGTGTAGAACTCCACGCGCTTGAGCTCGTCGAAGTCGGCGCCGGCGGCCTGCATGAAGCGGATCGCGCGGTCGATCTCCTTGGCGAGGCCCTCGTAGCGCTGGTTCGCGGGGTTCGAGGCGAAGCCCTTGTTCCACGAGTGCACCTCGCGCAGGTCGGCGAAGCCGCCCTGCGTGAAGGCGCGGATCAGATTCAGCGTCGAGGCGGCCGTGTGGTAGCCCTGCACGAGGCGGCGGGGGTCGGCCTGACGCGACTCGGCGTCGAAGGGGTAGCCGTTGACGATGTCGCCGCGGTAGGCCGGCAGCGTCAGGTCGCCGCGGGTCTCGTCGTCGCTCGAACGCGGCTTCGCGAACTGACCCGCCATGCGGCCCATCTTCACGACCGGCACGCTCGCGCCGTAGGTCAGCACGACGGCCATCTGCAGCAGCGTCTTGACGCGGTTGCGGATCTGCTCGGCCGTGGCGCCCGCGAAGGTCTCGGCGCAGTCGCCGCCCTGCAGCAGGAAGGCCTCGCCGCGCGCGGCCCGCGCGAGACGGTCGCGCAGCTGATCGATCTCGCCGGCGAAGACCAGCGGAGGCAGCGACGCGATCTCGGCCGACGCGGCGGCCGCGGCCTGCGCGTCCGGCCAGGCCGGCTGCTGCTTGATCGGCAGCTCGCGCCAATAGTCCAGACCCTCGATCACCTGCGGATCAGCGAGCACGACGGGTTCGGACGTTTCGACCAAGGGGGTTTCCTTGCAGAGCGGGTGGATTCGGTGCGGTCGCACCGGCATCCGAGCCTATCCGAGCGGCCCGTGCGCCGCCGACCGCGCGGCGGTCAGGAAGCCGCTGCCGCCTTCTTCGCGGCGGCCCGCTGCTCGGCCGCCTTGCGCGCGGCGGAGACCGCGGGGGCCTTGCCCGCCTTGGCCTTCTTCGCCGTCTTCTCCTCCTTGACCGAGGAGGCGTAGACATCCACGTACTCCTGGCCGCTGATGCGCGACAGCTCGTACATGATCTCGTCGGTGATCGAGCGCAGCACGAAGCGGTCGCCCTCGAGGCCCTCGAAGCGCGAGAAGTCGAGCGGCTCGCCGAACACGACGCCGATGCGCCGCACCTTCGGGATGATGCGCCCGGTCGGCATCGCCTTCTCGGTGTCGATCATGGCCACCGGGATGACCGGCACCTGGCCCTCGAGGATCATGCGGGCCACGCCCGTGCGACCGCGGTAGAGCTTGCCGTCGGGGCTGCGGGTGCCCTCGGGGTAGATGCCGAGCTGCCCGCCGTCGGCGAGCACGCTGAGGCCGGTGTTGAGCGAGGCCTCGGAGGCCTTGCCGCCCGAGCGGTCGATCGGCAGCTGGCCGATGCCGAGGAAGAACTGCTTCGTCAGCCAGCCCTTGATCCCGCGCCCGGTGAAGTACTCGCTCTTGGCGAGGAAGCGGATGGGCCGGTCGACCACGATCGGCAGGAACACCGAGTCGGCGAAGGAGAGGTGGTTGCTGGCGAAGATCACGGCGCCCGACTTGGGCACGTTGTCGAGGCCGCGAGTCCAGGGACGGAAGACCGTGAACATGAAGGGGCCGACGATGAGGTTCTTCAGAAGCCAGTAGAACAACGGCGTCCTCCCGGGTCGATGAGCCGCGAGCGAGTCTAGGGCATGCCTAGCGGGCGTCGGCGTGCAGGCGCGCGAGGTCGGCCGCGCCGACGACGCCCGCGTCGTTGACGAGCTCGGCCACCAGGAACTCGGGCTCCGGGTGATAGCCGCGGGCCGGCAGGTGCGCCAGGTAGGCCTCGCGCACGGGATCGAGCAGCAGGTCGCCGGCGACCGCGACTCCCCCGCCGAAGACGAAGATCTGCGGGTCGAGCACGGCGCCGATGGAGGCGCAGGCCTGGCCCAGCCAGCCGCCCAGCTCCCGCAGGGCGGCGACCGCACCCGGGTCGCCCTCGGCGATGAGGCCGCCGACGATTCCGCCGTCGAGCTTGCCGGCCTTCTCGCGGGCCTCGGCGAGCGGGCGCCCGATGCCGCCGGCATCCGCGATCTCGCCCGCCATGCGCAGCAGCGCGCGACCCGAGCCGTACTGCTCGATGCAGCCGCGGGCGCCGCAGCCGCACGGCAGTCCGCCGGGCACGACGCGCAGGTGGCCGATCTCGCCGCCCGTGCCGAAGCCGCCGCGCAGCAGGCGGTCGCCGACGACGACCGCGCCGCCGACGCCGGTGCCGATCGTCAGCATCGTCATGTCGCTGTAGATGCGGCCCGCCCCGAAGCGGAACTCCGCCCATCCGGCCGCGTTCGCGTCGTTGTCGACCGTGATGTCGAGCCCCGGCAGGCGCTCCTCGATGCGCGCGCGCAGCGGCTCGTTGCGCCAGGCGATGTTCGGCGCGTAGTAGACGGTCGACTGCGCGGCGTCGATGAAACCGGCCGCGGCGACGCCCGCCCCGGACACCTCGTGACGCGAGGCCAGGTCGGAGATCATCTCGACGACCGTGTCGACCATGGCATCCGGGTCGTCGGCGGGACTCGGGCGGCGGGCCTCCTCGACGATCTCGCCGAGCTCGGTCACCACCGCTCCGGCGATCTTGGTTCCCCCGATGTCGATCCCGATGGCGTGCACGAGCACCGAGTCTAGGACCGCGCCGACGCCCGCGCGGGCCCGGCGCGTCGCCCGCGCGGCCCCAGGATGCTCCCGGCGGCGCCCGATAGCATGTGCGCACCTTTCCCAACGGTGTCGAAGGAGATGTCGTGAACGAGACGATCGTGCCGCCCCTGGTCGAAGCCGACCCCGAGCTGAACACCACCGATCTGCTTCTGCACCGTGTTCGGGAGACCCCCGACAGCGTGCTCTTCGCCGTGCCGACCGCCGACGGCGGCTGGAGCGACATCACGACCGCCGAGTTCCACCGTCAGGTCGTCGAGCTGGCCAAGGGCCTCATCGCGGCCGGGGTGCAGCCGGGCGAGAAGATCGGCTTCATCTGCACGACCCGCTACGAGTGGACGCTGATCGACTTCGCGACCTGGTTCGCCGGCGCCGTGCTCGTGCCGATCTACGAGACCAGCTCGCCGTCGCAGATCCGCTTCGCGCTGGCCGACTCGGGCGCGACCGCGATCATCGTCGAGACCGCCGAGCACTTCACCCGCTTCGACGAGGTGCAGTCGGAGCTGCCGCAGATCACCCGCGTCTGGCAACTCGGGTTGAGCGCGCTCGACAAGCTGCGCGCCGGCGCCGGCGAGATCACCGATGAGCAGCTCGAGCAGCGTCGCTCGGCCGCGCGCGGCGACGACCTCGCCACTCTCATCTACACCTCCGGCTCGACCGGCACCCCGAAGGGGTGCGTGCTCACCCACGCGAACTTCGTCGAGCTGAGCCGCAACGCGGCGCTGGGTCTCTCGGACGTGGCGAAGGTCGGCACCTCGACCCTGCTGTTCATCACGACGGCGCATGTCTTCGCGCGCTTCATCTCGGTGCTCAGCGTCTACGCCGGCGTCAAGGTCGGCCACCAGGCCGACACCAAGCAGCTGCTCCCCTCGCTCGGCAGTTTCAAGCCGACCTTCCTGCTGGCCGTGCCGCGCGTGTTCGAGAAGGTCTACAACTCGGCCGAGCAGAAGGCCGAGACCGGCGGCAAGGGCAAGATCTTCCGCCGCGCAGCCGACGTGGCCGTGCAGCACTCGCAGGCCCTCGACGCCGGCCACGTGCCGCTCGGGCTGCGGCTGAAGTTCGCCCTCTTCGACAAGCTCGTCTACAGCAAGCTCAAGGAGGCCATGGGCGGCAACGTCCGCTACGCCATCTCGGGCTCCGCGCCCCTGGGCACGCGACTCGGGCACTTCTTCCGCAGCCTGGATGTGCGCATCCTCGAGGGCTACGGCCTCACCGAGACGACGGCGCCGGCGAGCGTGAACCTGCCCGACAAGTTCAAGATCGGCACGGTCGGACCGGCGCTGCCCGGCGTGAGCATCCGCATCGCCGCCGACGGCGAGATCCAGGTCAAGGGCGTCGACGTCTTCAAGGAGTACTGGAACAACCCCGAGGCGACGGCGGCCGCGTTCGACGACGGCTGGTTCAAGACCGGCGACATCGGCACCCTCGACGACGACGGCTACCTCACGATCACCGGCCGCACCAAGGAGATCATCGTCACGGCCGGCGGCAAGAACGTCGCCCCCGCCGCACTCGAGGACCCGATCCGCGCGAATCCGCTCGTCGGGCAGGTCGTGGTCGTCGGCGACCAGCGTCCGTTCATCTCGGCGCTGGTCACGCTCGACTCGGAGATGCTGCCGGTCTGGCTCAACAACGCCGGCGAGGCCGCCGACATGTCGCTCGCCGACGCCGCGAAGAATCCGAAGGTGCTCGCCGAGGTGCAGAAGGCGGTGGATGCGGCGAACACGCGCGTCTCGCGCGCCGAGTCGATCCGCAAGTTCGTGATCCTGCCGCTCGAGTTCACCGAGGCGAGCGGCCACCTCACGCCGAAGCTCAGCATCAAGCGCCAGGTGATCCTCAAGGACTTCCAGAAGGAGATCGCGGAGCTGTACTCCACGACGACCGAGACGCGCGGGGTGTCGCTGGCGCACTGATCGCGCATCCGGCGCACGGAGCGCCGCGCGGGGGCGTCAGGCGGCGCGGAACCAGTCCGCCTGGCGCACCTCGCGCATGGCCTCGCGCTTGATCTCGGGGTCGAGACCCTCGATGTAGAGCTTGCCGTCGAGGTGGTCGGTCTCGTGCTGCAGCGCCTGGGCCATCAGCCCCTCGCCCTCGATCACGATCTCGTCGCCGGCCAGGTCGATGCCGCGCACGCGCGCGTTCGGGTATCGACGGCGCGGGAAGTAGAAGCCGGGCACCGAGAGGCAGCCCTCGTCGACGATCTCGGGCTCGCCCCACACCTCGAGCACGGGGTTCAGTACGTAGCCGACCTCGCCGTCGACGTTCCAGCTGAAGGCGCGCAGGCCGACGCCGATCTGCGGGGCCGCGAGCCCGGCACGCCCCGGGATCTGCACCGTCTCGACCAGGTCGTCGACGAGCTGCTCGTTGCCGGGGGCGCCGAGGCGCACCGGGTCGGAGACGGAGCGGAGCACGGGGTCGCCGAAGAGGCGGATCTGTCGTTCGGTCATCTCTCTCGCTGGGTCGGCAGCCCGTCGACCACGAGCGCGGCCAGGTGTCGGGCGGATTCGCGGGTGAAGGGCTTGAGGTCGCGGAAGCGCACGACCGAGCCGGCCGCGAGCTCGGGGTCGTAGGGGATGCGCACGATCTCGCGCACCCGCGAGCGGAAGTGGGCCTCGATCTCGTCGAGCTTCACGAGGTTGGTGGCGTGGGTGGCCGTGTTGAGCGCGACGACGGCGTTGCGCACGAGCGCCCCGTAGCCGTTCGCCTCGAGCCAGGTCAGGGTCTCGGAGGCGAGACGCGCCTCGTCGACGCTGCCGCCCGACACGATGACCAGCGAATCGGCGCGCTGCAGCGTCGCCCGCATGACGGAGTGCACGATCCCGGTGCCGCAGTCGGTCAGCGCAATCGAGTAGTAGCGCGCCACGAGATCGGCGACCACGTTGTAATCGTCTTCGTCGAAGGCCTCGGAGAGCATCGGATCGGTGTCGGAGGCGAGCACGTCGAGGCGGGTCTCATCTCGGGAGACGTGGCTCGACAGCTCGCCGTAGTCGGTGATCGACGGCGCGTGGTTGACGAGGTCGCGCACGGTCGACCGGGTGCGCTTGGGCACGCGCTCGGAGAGGGTGCCGCGGTCGGGGTTCGCGTCGATCGCGATGACGCGGTCGTCGCGCACATCGGCCAGCGCCATGCCGAGCAGCGTCGTGACGGTGGTCTTGCCGACGCCGCCCTTGCGCGTGAGCACGGGCACGAAGCGGGTGCCGCCGTCGAGGCGACGGGTGATGCGCGCCTCGAGCGCCTTGCGCTCGCGCGCCTTCGCCGAATCGCCGACGTTGACCAGGTGGAAGGTGGTCTCGAACAGCAGACGCTGCCAGAAGCCCTCGGGCGGGATGCGACGCGAGCCCTTCGGGTCGAGTAGACGCTCGGCGGTCAGCATCGACGAGGGCTCGGGCGAGTGCGCCGGCTCGCCGCGCAGGCGCTCGCGGCGGGTGCCGGAGTAGGGCGCCTCGGGCAGCGGCACGACCTCGGGCGACTCCTCGGTCGGGTCGTGCACGACGCGCGGGGTGACGACCTCGATCGACGTCGTGCCGACGGTCGCCGGCACGGGCGCGGGTGCGGCCGAGACGACGCCGTCGTATTCCGTCACCGCCGATGCGGCGACGGCGTCGGATGCGAGAGCCGAGCGCGGCGCGGTCACGGCGGCCTGCTCGCCCGACGCGCCGGCGAGCGGCTCGGTCGGCAGGGCGATCGTCAGGCTCTCGGGCAGATGCAGCGTCAGATCGCGCTGCTCGAGGAGCTCGCCGACGTACTCGATCTCGTCGACATCGGCGGCAGGACCGGCCGCAGCATCCGTTGAATCGTCGCGGGAGCCCTCACCGGGGTTCCGCGGGGATCGGTCTGCGCTCATGGAACGCCTCCTTCCCTGCGCGGAACCCCAGTGTAGGGGTGCGGCTCAGCCCTCGACGACGACCAGCAGGTCGCCGGCATCCACCTGCTGCGTGGTGGGGATCGCCAGACGGCGCACGGTGCCGCCGACCGCGGTCGTGATCGCGGCCTCCATCTTCATGGCCTCGATCGTCGCCACGGCCTGACCGGGCTCGACCGTGTCGCCCTCGGCGACCTTGAGCGTGACGACGCCCGAGAACGGCGCGGCGATCTGCCCCGGCTTCGAGGCGTCGGCCTTCTCGGCGCTGACCGCCTCGACCTTGATGCCGCGATCGCGCACGTAGACGGGGCGCAGCTGGCCGTTGAGCGTGGTCATGACGGTGCGCATGCCCTTCTCGTCGGCCTCGCTGATGGCCTCGAGACCGATCAGCAGGCGCACGCCCGGGCCGATCTCGACGACGTGCTCGACGCCCGGCTTGAGGCCGTAGAGGTAGTCGAGCGTGTCGATGACCGAGAGGTCGTCGAAGAGCTCGCGCAGCTGCTCGAACTGGCGCGTCGGCGCCGGGAAGAGCAGGTGGTTGAGCCGGCCGCGGCGGGCGGCCGAGTCGCCGTCGAGCGCCGCCTGGTCGTCGTCGCTGATCGGCGTGACGCCGATCTTGACGTCGCGGCCCGCGAGCACCTTCGAGCGCAGCGGCTCGGGCCAGCCGCCCGGCAGGTCGCCGAGCTCGCCGGCCATGAAGCCGATCACCGAATCCGGGATGTCGTACTTCGACGGGTTCTCGGCGAAGTCCTTCGGGTCGGCGTCGGCCGCGACGAGCGCGAGCGCGAGGTCGCCGACGACCTTCGACGAGGGCGTGACCTTCGGCGGGCGCCCCAGCATCTCGCTGGCGGCCGCGTAGTAGTCCTCGATCTTCTCGAAGTGCTCCGCCAGGCCGAGCGCGATCGCCTGCTGGCGCAGGTTCGACAGCTGACCGCCCGGGATCTCGTGCTTGTAGACGCGTCCCGTGGGGCCGGGCAGGCCCGACTCGAAGGGCTTGTAGGCGCTGCGCACCGCCTCCCAGTAGGGCTCGAGGTCGCTCACCGCCTGCAGCGAGATGCCGGTGTCGCGGTCGGTGTGCGCGGTCGCGGCGACGAGCGCCGAGAGCGAGGGCTGGCTCGTCGTGCCGGCCATCGGCGCGCTCGCGGCGTCGACCGCGTCGGCGCCGGCGTTGCTCGCGGCGAGCAGCGTCGCGAGCTGGCCGCCCGCGGTGTCGTGCGTGTGCACGTGCACCGGCAGGTCGAACTCGCTGCGCAGGGCGCCGACGAGCTTCTCGGCGGCGCCGGCGCGCAGCAGGCCCGCCATGTCCTTGATCGCCAGCACGTGCGCGCCCGCATCCACGATCCGCTCGGCGAGCTTCAGGTAGTAGTCGAGCGTGTACAGCGACTCGTTCGGGTCGAGCAGGTCGCCCGTGTAGCAGAGCGCGACCTCGGCGACGGTCGTGCCGGTCTCGAGCACCGCGTCGATCGCCGGGCGCATCTGGTCGACGTCGTTGAGGGCGTCGAAGATGCGGAAGATGTCGATGCCGGATGCGGCGGCCTCGCGCACGAAGGCATCCGTCACCTCGGTCGGGTACGGCGTGTAGCCGACCGTGTTGCGGCCGCGCAGCAGCATCTGGATCGCCACGTTCGGCAGCGCCTGGCGCATGACGTCGAGACGCTCCCACGGGTCCTCGCCGAGGAAGCGGAGCGCGACGTCGTAGGTCGCGCCGCCCCACGCCTCGACCGAGAGCAGCTCGGGCGTCATGCGGGCGACGTAGGGCATGACCGCGGTCAGGTCCTGCGTGCGCACGCGCGTCGCGAGCAGCGACTGGTGCGCATCCCGGAACGTCGTGTCGGTCACGGCGAGGCTCTTCTGCTCGCGCAGCGCCTTGGCGAAGCCCTGCGGGCCCAGCTCGAGCAGACGCTGGCGCGACCCGGCCGCCGGCTCGGTCGACAGGTCGATGACCGGCAGCTTCTCGGCCGGCGCGACCAGGTGGTCGCCGTGGCCGTTCGGCTGGTTGACCGTGACGTCGGCGAGCCAGTTGAGCACCTTGGTGCCGCGGTCGCGCGAGGGGCGGCCGGCGAGCAGCTCGGGGCGCTCCTCGATGAACAGCGTGCTGAGGTCGCCCTTCGCGAACGCCGGGTCCTCGAGAACGCCCTGCACGAAGGGGATGTTCGTGGAGACGCCGCGGATGCGGAACTCCGCCAGTCCGCGCTTCGAGCGGGCGACGGCGGCGGAGAAGTCGCGGCCGCGGGCCGTCATCTTCGCGAGCATGGAGTCGAAGTGGGGGCTGATCTGCGCGCCCGTCTGCACCGTGCCGCCGTCGAGGCGGATGCCGGCGCCGCCGGGCGAGCGGTAGTTCGTGATCTTGCCGGTGTCGGGGCGGAAGCCCGCCGCCGGGTCCTCGGTGGTGATGCGGGTCTGGATCGCGGCGCCGTGCAGCTGCACGGTCTCCTGCGACAGGCCCAGGTCGGCGAGCGACTCCCCCGCCGCGATGCGCATCTGCGACTGCACGAGGTCGACGTCGGTGACCTCCTCGGTCACGGTGTGCTCGACCTGGATGCGCGGGTTCATCTCGATGAACACGTGCTGGCCGGCGCGCTCGCCCACGGTGTCGAGCAGGAACTCGACGGTTCCGGCGTTGACGTAGCCGATCGACTCGGCGAAGGCGATCGCGTCGCGGTAGAGCGCATCCCGGATCGACTGGTCGAGGTTCGGCGCGGGCGCGATCTCGACGACCTTCTGGTTGCGCCGCTGGATCGAGCAGTCGCGCTCGAACAGGTGCATGGTGCCGCCGTGGCTGTCGGCGAGGATCTGCACCTCGATGTGGCGCGGGCGCAGCACGGCCTGCTCGAGGAACATGGTCGGGTCGCCGAAGGCGCTGTCGGCCTCGCGCATGGCGGCCTCGAGGGCCTCGCGCAGGTCCTCCCGGCGCTCGACGCGGCGCATGCCGCGCCCGCCGCCGCCGGCGACGGCCTTCGCGAAGACGGGGAAGCCGATGCGGTCGGCCTCGCTGAGCAGCAGCTCGATGTCGGTCGTGGCGGGGCTCGAGTCGAGCACCGGGACGCCGGCCTCGATCGCGTGCTCCTTCGCGGTCACCTTGTTGCCGGCCATCTCGAGCACGCGGCTCGGCGGTCCGATGAAGTTGATGCCCGCGTCCGCCGCCGCCTGAGCGAGGTCGGGGTTCTCGGAGAGGAAGCCGTAGCCGGGATAGATCGCGTCGGCGCCCGACAGCTTCGCGACGCGGATGATCTCGTCGACGTCGAGGTAGGCCCGGACCGGGTGACCCTTCTCGCCGATGAGGTACGACTCGTCGGCCTTCAGGCGGTGGGCGGAGTTGCGGTCCTCCCACGGGTACACGGCGACGGTCTTCGCACCGAGCTCGTAGGCCGCGCGGAATGCGCGGATCGCGATCTCACCGCGGTTGGCGACCAGGATTTTGTTGAACATTCGATCCTCTCCGATGCCTGGCTCCACCCTATTGAGTGCGCGGCCAGGTTCGAACCACGAGCGCCCGTTATGGTTTTGTGTTCTTTCAGCGAGGGAAGGATAGGTTTGTCGTCGTGCACGTACTCAGCGTCAGCTCCCTGAAGGGGGGCGTCGGCAAGACCACGGTCACCCTCGGACTCGCCTCGGCCGCCTTCGCGAAGGGCGTCTCGACGCTCGTGGTCGACCTCGATCCCCAGTCCGACGTGTCCACCGGCATGGATGTCGCCGTCGCCGGACACCTCAACGTCGCCGACGTGCTCGCCTCCCCCAAGGAGAAGATCGTGCGCTCCGCGATCTCGCCCTCCGGCTGGACGAGGGGGCGCAACGGCACGGTCGACGTGCTGATCGGCTCGCCCTCGGCGATCAACTTCGACGGGCCGCATCCGTCGATCCGCGACATCTGGAAGCTCGAGGAGGCGCTCGCGCACGTCGAGAGCGAGTACGAGCTCGTGCTCATCGACTGCGCTCCCTCGCTCAACGCGCTCACGCGCACGGCCTGGGCCGCCTCCGACCGCGTGGCCGTCGTGACCGAACCCGGGTTGTTCTCCGTCGCCGCCGCCGACCGCGCGCTGCGGGCGATCGAGGAGATCCGCCGCGGTCTCTCACCCCGGCTCCAGCCGCTGGGCATCGTCGTGAACCGCGCGCGCGTGCAGTCGCTCGAGCACCAGTTCCGCATCAAGGAGCTGCGCGACATGTTCGGCCCGCTCGTGCTGAACCCGCAGCTGCCCGAGCGCACCTCGCTGCAGCAGGCGCAGGGCGCGGCGAAGCCCCTGCACGTGTGGCCCGGCGAGAGCGCGCAGGAGATGGCGCACCACTTCGACGTGCTGCTCGACCGGGTGCTGCGCACGGCGCGACTCACCCAGCCCGCGGGCTGACGACGCTCCGGCGCGAGCCGGGGTCAGCGGCGCCGGATCGTCGGCGCCGCGAGGCTCAGGACGCCTGCGCCTTGCGACCGCGACGGGCCGCGAGCTCGTCCTCGGGGTCCTCGGTGGCGGCGGAGTCGAGCTCGACCAGGCTGGTCTCGACCTCGCGGAGCACCTTGCCGACGGCGATGCCGAAGACGCCCTGGCCCTGGCTGACGAGGTCGATGACCTCGTCGTCGGAGGTGCACAGGTAGACGCTGGCGCCGTCGCTCATGAGCGTGGTCTGGGCGAGGTCGTTGACGCCCGCCTCGCGCAGCTGGTTGACCGCGACGCGGATCTGCTGCAGCGAGATGCCGGTGTCGAGAAGCCGCTTGACGAGCTTGAGCACGAGGATGTCGCGGAAGCCGTAGAGACGCTGCGAGCCGGATCCAGCCGCGCCACGCACGGTCGGCTCGACGAGCTGCGTGCGCGCCCAGTAGTCGAGCTGACGGTAGGAGATGCCGGCCGCGCGGGCGGCGACGGCGCCGCGATACCCGGCCGCGTCATCCAGCTCGGGAAGGCCGTCGGTGAAGAGGAGGCCGAGGTCGTAGCGCGGACCCTCGTTCCGACTGGCTTCGCTCATCGCCCGTCCCTAACTCTCAAGTTGAACCTGAACGTTCAGGTCCGTCGTGCTCTCACGGTACCCACCCAGGAAGGCTCGGGCAACGACATCCGCACGAGCGGTCGGCGTGTCGCGCGAATCCGTCGCGCACGCCCGCCGCGAGCTCACTGCATGCGCGACAGAGCGGATCGGATCAGGCTCGACCGCACGACCTCGAGCTGCCCCGCGATCTCGCGCGCCATCTCGTTCGCCTTCGCCCGGCTCGACGCGTCCTTGCGACGCGCGACCGGGATGAGCGCGCTCTCGATCAGACCCAGCTCGCGCTCCGCCGCGGCACGGAAGCCGCGCAGATGACGCGGCTCGATGCCCGAGCGCTGCAGTTCGACGAGCGACTTCAGCACCGTCAGCGCATCCTCGCCGTAGTGGTCGGCCGGCACGATCAGCGAGGCGCTCACCGCATCCTGCAGCAGCAGCGTCGTCGCGCCCGCCTCGCGCACGAGCTCCTCGCGGCTGAACCGGCGCTCGGTCTGCAGCATCGACGGCGACGAGACCGGCACGCCGCTCGGCAGCACGGGCTCGCGACCCGCATCCATCTCCTCCAAGTAGCCCCGGATGACCTTCAGCGGCAGGTAGTGGTCGCGCTGCATCGACAGCACGAAGCGCAGCCGATCGACGTCGGACTGCGAGAACTTGCGGTAGCCCGATGCCGTGCGCGCCGGCGAGACCAGCTGACGCTCCTCGAGGAAGCGCAGCTTCGACGGGCTGAGATCGGGGAACTCGGGGCTGAGCCGCGCGAGCACCTGGCCGATGCTGAGTTGGGGCGGGCTCCCCGGCTGACGAGCCGGGGATGCGGATGCCGCGGGCACTAGTGCGTCGCCGCCGCGAGGTCGGCGCGCGAGGCGTAGAAGGTGAGGCGGAACTTGCCGACCTGCACCTCGGCGCCGTCGGTCAGCAGAGCCTGCTCGATGCGCACGCCGTCGAAGTAGGTGCCGTTCATCGACCCGAGGTCGCGCACCTGGAACGAGGTGCCGACGCGCAGGAACTCGGCGTGACGCCGCGACACCGTCACGTCGTCGAGGAAGATGTCGGACTCCGGGTGCCGACCGACCGTCGTGACGTCGGCATCCAGGAGGAAGCGGGCGCCCACGTTCGGGCCGCGGCGCACGATCAGCAGCGCGGACCCCGACGGCAGCGCCTGGATCGCCTCCTGCTCATCGAGCGAGATGCCCTTCTCGAGGGCGGCGAGCTGCGCCTTGAAATCCTCGGCGAAGTGGGCCGTCGTGTCGGCGCGAGCGCTCGCGGAACCGTCTCCCGAACCTTCCTGGGGCTGGGCTCCGGGCTGTGCGTCGACCATCGCGACCTCCTTCTAGCGATCCAGCGTATCCGACATCGACCCCGGCGCCACCCGGGATGCCCGCACCAGTCCGAGGGCCTGACGGAGGTACAGCATCCCCGACCACCAGTACAGGAACGCGCCCCAGATCGCGGCCGCCCAGCCCACCGCCGAGGTCACGCCGGAGGCCTCGGGGAAGGCGGCGCCAAGCATCAGCACGGGGAACGCGAACAGCAGGCAGAAGGTGCCGAGCTTGCCCAGATGGTGCACCGGCAGAGGCCCGTGGCCGACGTTCGCGAGCAGGATGCCGATGCCGATCAGCAGCACGTCGCGCGCGACCACTACGCCGAGGAACCAGAGCGGAACGATGCCCGCGATGGCGATGCCCACCAGCGTCGACAGGATGAACAGGCGGTCGGCGGCGGGATCGAGCAGCTGGCCGAGACGCGTGATCTGGCCGAAGCGCCGCGCGATGTAGCCGTCCGCGAAATCGGTCAGGCTCGAGACCGCGATCGTCAGCACGGCCCAGGCGTACTCCCCCGCGATCACGAGGACCAGGAAGACGGGGATGAGGAGCAGACGGAGGAAGCTGAGGATGTTCGGGATCGTCACGATCCGCGTGCTCACGCTCGTCACAGTTCCCCTCCATCTCCGATCCTAGTCGGGGTTCGGAGCCGCCTCGGCGTCGGATGCGCGGGGCTTCGGCGGGCGCACCTCGGTGCCGCCGAGGAAGACGGTCGCGCCGGCCGGGACGTCGACGATGACGACAGCGCCCGGGCCGATCCTCGCCCCCGAGCCGATCTCGATGTCGCCGACGATGACCGCACCGGCGCCGATCTCCACTCGGTCTCCGATCCGCGGGCAGTCGTCGTCGCGGCGACGGTTCCCGATCGTGACGTTCTGCCGGATCATGACACCCGCGCCGATCACCGACGCGGGATTGACGACGACGCCGATGCCGTGCCGCAGCCGCAGCCCCGGACCGACCGGGGTGCTCGGCGGGATCTCCACGCCGAGCAGCCACTCGGCGACGAGCTTGTAGTGCGTCGCGGCGAGCAGGTAGCCGACGCGGCCGAGCGGACCCCGGCGACCGCGCCAGAGCTGCGCCCGTCGCAGCCCGCGCAGCACCACCCGACTCTTGAGATAGCCGCGGTTGGCGGCATCGTCGGCGCGACGCACGGCGCGGTACTGGGCACGATCCATCAGGTCGCGGCTCCTGCGCCGATAGCCGACGATGCGCGCAGCTCGCGCACCGCGCGCAGGCGCCGCTCCAGCAGAGCGAGAACCCGACGACGCGCCGACCCCGGAAGCCGACCGGCGGCGACACGCACCGCTCCGGCGAATGCCGCGAGCTCGGCATCCAGCTCGACCGAGTCTGCCGCGGTGTCGATCGCGAGCGCGTTCAGTCGCCGCGCCGGACGGCCGAGCTCGACCTCGGCCAGGGCCGAGAACGAGGAGGCCGTGACGGGATCGGTCCACGACGAGCGGCGCCACGAGGTCGATGCGGTGACCTGCGCCGGGTGCACCCGGTAGGCGATGGCCGGGCGAGCCGACCGGGCGAGCCGGCGCCCCTCGACGGCCGCGCGCAGCCAGAGCTCGTAGTCCTCGCTCGGCACGGCGCGGTAGCCGCCGAGCTCGACGAGCGCGCGCCGGGTGGCGAAGAGGGTCGGATGCGCCACAGGATTGGTCAGCAGCAGGTGGAGTCGGAGTGCCTGGGGGTCGAGGCCCAGAGGTGGGGTCGGACGGATACGGCGGCCTCCGTCGGAGAACTCGATCACGGTGCCGAACAGGATCTCGGCGCGCATCCGCTGCAGAGCATGCCTCTGACGCGCGAAGCGGCCGGGCAGGGTCACGTCGTCCGCGTCCATCCGCGCGACCAGCGCGCTGTCCGACAGCTCGAGCAGCCGGTTGAGGCCTCCGGCGACGCCGAGCGGCGAGGTCGACTGCACCAGTCGCAGCCGAGAATCGTCGATCGCGTCGACGACCGCCGCCGTGCGGTCGACGCTCGCGTCGTCGAGCACGAGCAGCTCGCTGTCGGCGGGCATCGCCCGCAGCGTGGACCGCACGGCGCGGGCGACCGTCCGCGCGCCGTCGCGGACCGGAAGCAGCACGCTCAGCCGGGGCATGGCATCCGCCTTGTCGACCGCGGGGCGCCCATCAGAGTCCCTTGCCGCGGCGGTTGACCGCGCGCACGAGCGTCGCCGCCGGCACGAGCCGCACGGCGATGAGCAGCGCCGCCCACGCCCGGAGCTGACGCGGGTCGTGGCGGATCGTGCGCCACGACCACGCTCGCGCCGCCGCCCGCTCTCCCAGTGCCGCGTGCGCGAAGGCGATCTGCCCCTCGATGCGGGCGGAGCCGCGACGGTCGCGCGCGAACTCCGGATGCTTGCTCAGCAGATAACTGAGTCCCGCCGCGATGCCCTCCCATTTCTCCGAGAAGAAGGAGGCGCGATTCCAGCGCACCAGCACGAGCGGCTCGACGACGCTGCGGATGTGCCCGGCACGCGCCGCGCGAAGCAGCAAGTCGTAGTCCTCGCCATAGGAGGCCGGCAGCTCCTCGTCGACCGGGCCGATGCGCCCGAGCAGATCGGCTCGTCGCAGCAGAAGACTCGAGGGATGGATCTCGGTGATGCGCGAGCGCAGGAAGTCGTCGAACTCGACCCGCTCCGGCGGCATCCGGTCGATCTCGCTCTGCTCGGTGCGGATGCGCATCCCGGTCGCGAGCACGACCGCCTCCGGGTCGGCGGCCCACGCGCTGACCTGCGCGCTGAGACGCGTCGGCATCCACTCGTCGTCGTCGTCGCAGAACGCGATCAGCTCGTGCGACGCGGAGTCGACGCCGCTGTTGCGTCCGCCCGCGAGACCCGGGGTGCGGGAGTTCACGATGGTGCGCAGCGTGCGTCCGGCCGGGATCTCGACGTCGTCGAGGGGGTCGATGTCGATGCGGTCGTACACGACCACGACCTCGACGGGACCGGCGTGGTCCTGGGCGAACGCCGCGCGGACCGCGGACCGCAGCAGCTCGGGCCGACCTCGTGTCGCGATCACGACGCTGACGCCGGACCCGGCCGAGACGGGGGCCGCCGTCACGAGAGCACCACCCTCGGGCGTCGTCGGGGCCGCGCTCCGGATCCCGGAACAGCCGCGGTCGCCGGCTCCGCCTCGGAACCCGGGCGCAGCAGCAGAGCGGCGGCGATGAAGCCGAGCGCCAGGCCGTTGACCACGACGCCGTAGTAGAACACCTCCACGACGAGCACGACGAGCATCGTGTGGCCCGCCACGCCGATCGCCCCGCGCGCGTGACGCGTCCGCCAGGCGAGCAGAACGAGCCACGCCATGAAGAGCAGGACGCCCGGGAAGCCGTGCGAGAACAGGAGCGTCCAGACCTGACCCTGTGTGCCGGCCGAGGGGGCGCCGTCCGTCTCCGACGGGCGCGGCGCGCCGTAGCCGAAGACCGGCGACTCGAGCGTGCGCTGCAGCGTCTCCTGGTAGAGGTTGGCGCGGTCCTCGGTCGTGCTGCTCGCATCCAGTCGCTCGGTCAGCCGCTCCTGCACCGGCAGCACGACCACGGCGAGTCCGACGACCAGGCCGAGCGCGGCGAGGCCCCCGATCACCTTCCACTCCCGCCTGACGAGGGCGCGCAGCCCGACGTACAGCGCGGCGACCCCGAGGCCGAGGAACATCCCGCGGTTGAGCGTCAGGAAAGCGGGGACGAACGACACGGGGATGAGGGCCAGCACGAGCCAGAACCGCCGGCTGCCGCGGACCGAGACCAGATACGCGATCACGATCGGAAGGAGCATCGAGTAGACGTTGCCCCAGCCGTTCGTATAGAGGAACGGCGCGCTGGGGCGCGGATCGAGCTGCAGATAGCTGGTCGGGTCGTACTGCGTCACGCGACGGAACACCATCTCGCCGACGACCTCGTTCGACGTCAGCGACTCGGGCAGGATCGCCGCGAGCGGCGTCGCGAACGACAGGAGCGGGAAGAGCACACCGAGCCACCCGCCGGCGACCACGACGCCCCAGAACACCGTCAGCACGCCGGCCACGTAGCGTCGGTCGAGGGTCGACCGCGCGTTGTAGACGTAGAGCAGCACGACCGTCGCCGCGAGGTACAGCACCGCGCGGTAGGCGAAGCCCACCAGTCGACCGCCGGTGTCGATGCCGATCACCGATGCGAGCATCCAGGCCAGGAAGAGCAGCCAGATGCCGAAGCTCCGCGGCACCTCCACTCGCCCGCGCCGCAGCAGGAGGACGGCCATCGCGGCGGCGGCGAGCGGGAAGATCAGGTCTCCGATCCCCAGAACCCACCACAGCGGGTAGGCGACGAAGATCGCCGCGAACGGCCAGCGCGGCAGATCGCCCCGGAAGCCGCGACGCACCGCACGCGAATATGCCGTGTCGGGCATGAGGGCGCGACGCAGGGGCTCCGAAGCCGTTCGGGCGACGGAGGCGCGGTCGGGGTACAGCGCTCGGGGGGACGCCATGCGCTAAGAATCCCTCGCTTCCGTTCGCCGCGCAACCGGGAGCGGGTCTATGCTGACGGCACCTCAGCCGCCCCGTCGCCCAGCGGGATGGCAGCCCGGCTCCACCCGATTCCCCCGTCGGCACCCGCCCCGGCCGTGATGGAGGACCTCCGTTGCCCGTCTCCCCCGCCTCGATTCCCGAACCCACCGCGCCCACCCTCGGCGACTATCTGCGCATCGTGCTGCGTCGATGGCGCATCGTCGCCGCGGCCGCCGTCGCGGGAGTGCTCGTCGCCGGCTTCGGTCTCCTCGTGCTCGGCACGCAGGAGACCGCGAGGACCGACCTCAACCTCAACGTCATCTCGACCGATCCCTTCAACGCGCAGCGCTCCGCGGCCGGCCTGCTCGACGGCCCGACCGAAGTGCAGATCGCGCGGTCCTTCGCGGTCGCTGAAGCCGCCGCCGACCGGCTCGGCGACGTCTCGCCTCAGGAGCTGCGCGACGGCCTCAGCGCCGAGCTCGTGACGCAGGCCACCGTCATCCGCATCAGCTACACCTCCAGCGATCCAGCGGTGTCGCGCGAACGGGCCGATGCGATCGCCGCCGCCTATCTCGACTACCGCAGCCAGCAGGCCGGCGAGCGACGCCAGGCGGTCGTCGACCAGGTGGATGCCCGACTCGACGAGCTGCGCGACTCACTCACCGACGTGGAGAGCCGCGCCGCGGCCGCGCCCGCCGGCAGCAGCGCCGCGAATCAGGCCGAGAGCGACCGTCAGCTGATCACGATCGAGGTCGACAGCCTCCTGAGTCAGCGCAACTCCCTGCAGCTCATCGACACCTCCGGCGGCTCGGTGCTCACGTCGGCGTCGAGCAACCCGATCGCGTCGTCGCCGAGCCGGCTGCTCGTGCTCGTCAGCGGTCTGCTCGCCGGGCTCGTGCTCGGACTCGCGGGCGCCGTCGCGGCCCATGTGCTCGATCGACGCGTGCGCAGCGCGGAGGACGCCGAGCGATTCGCCGGCGTGCCGGCTCTCGCTCAGCTGACCGGGCGGGTCGGCGCGATCCCGGCGGGCCCCGCCGACGCGGAGGCGTTCCGCACCGTGCGCGAGCGGCTGCTCGCTCGACTCGGCGGGACCACGGGGACGTTCAGCGTCATCGACGACACCGTCGCGGATCTGCCGACCGAGGTCTCGGTCGATCTCGCGGTCGCGCTGGCTCAGACCGGGGGCCCGGTGCGCCTCCTGCTGCCGGGAGTCACGCCCGACTTCCTCGAGCGGCTGCGCGCGGGCCTCGGCCTCCAGCTGCTCAGTCGCGGCAGCGAGCTCAGCGTGTGGACGCCGACCGGCCTGCCGGAGCTGCGCCTCGTGACCACCGAGCACTCCGGCGGAATCGCCGATCCCGACGCGGTGCTGACGCGCGACCTCCTGGCCGAGGTGGATCGCCACCGCGCGAGCGAGCTCGTCGTGCTGGCCCTTCCGCCCGAAGCGCCGCACGCCAGTCGTCTGGCGGCCGTGCGCGTCACGGGAGCGGTGCTCTGGGTTCTCGCTCTGGGAGGCACCCGTCGAGCGACCCTCGCCCGGGATGCCGAGGGCTTCGAGAGCTTCGGGACCTCGCTGCTGGGCACGGTGCTGGTCTCCGGTCGCCGGCGCCTCGGGGCTGTGGAGCCCGACTCCGCGCCGGCTCCCGCCGAGCCCGCGCGGCCACGCCGCACCGAGCCGCCGCGCGACGCGACCCCGGCGGCCGAGCGCACGTCGCGGCCGCGCCGTCGGCCCGCCGCCGCGCGCTCGGCGGCGCCGCCGCCGGCCGACGCGCTCGCGGCCGGCCCTCCGCTCGCCGAGGCGTGAGCGTGTCGACGCGTCCGACGCGCGCCCGCGTCGTCGGGGTGCCGGTCGATGCCGTCGACGAGGCCGGCGCACTCGGACTTATCGACGACTGGATGCGCGTCGGGGGCACCCACGTCGCCGTCGGAGTGAACGCGAACGTCTGCAATCTCGCCGCGCGCGACGCGCGTTTCCGGGCGCAGGTCTCCGCGGCCGAGCTCTGCTACGCCGACGGGCAGTCCATCGTGGGCGCCGCACGGCTGCTCGGCCATCCCGTTCCCGAACGGCTCGCCACGACGGATCTCGTGCATCCACTGGCCGCGCTCGCCGCCGCCCGCGGCGCCGGGATGTTCCTCTACGGCGGGCGTCCGGGCGTCGCCGAGCGCGCGGCCGACCGACTCCGCCGCGAGAATCCGGGATTGCAGGTCGACACGCAGGACGGATACCTGCCGCGCGAGAGGATGCCCGAGCTGCTCGAACGACTCGAGCGGCTCCGACCCGGGATCCTGCTCGTCGGACTCGGTGATCCGCTGCAGCAGGACTGGATCGCCCGCAACCGCGACCAGCTCGAGGTGCCGGCCGTGCTCAGCTGCGGAGGACTGTTCGACTGGCTCGCCGGCGAGAACCGCCGAGCGCCCGGCTGGATGATCCGCGCTGGCCTCGAATGGCTGTGGCGGCTCATCATCGAGCCGCGTCGGCTCGCGCGGCGATACCTCCTCGGCAACCCGGCGTTCCTGCTCCGGCTCGGCTGGCAGCTCGCGACTCGACGCCGCGCCGGCTCATGACCGCCGCCCACACGGCGACGGCAGACGACGGATCGGCGGATCGGCGCCGGCTCGCGCGAGGCGGCGGACTGAGCTTCGTCGGCTCGGCGGTCAGTGCGGCACTCGGGTTCGTCGCCACGGTGGTGGTCACCCGCGCGCTCGGCGACGCCGGCGCCGGTCAGGTGCTGCAGCTGATGGGCGTGCTGACGATCGCCATGAGCTTCGGCCGGCTCGGCATGGATTCGGTCGGCGTCTGGCTCATGCCCCGGCTTGTCGACGAACCGCAGCGCATCCGGGGCGCGCTCACCCTGCAGCTGGGCGTGGCCCTGCTCGGCGGCGCGATCGCCGCGCTGGCGATCGCCCTGGTGCTGCCCGGGCTGGGCATCGGCATCGACACCGAGCTGCTGCGAGCGACCGCCGCGTTCGTCCCGGCCGGCTGTCTGGCGCTGACCGCGCTCGCGGCGCTGCGCGGGCTCGGCGAGCTGAGGGGCTACGTGGTGCTCGGCAGCGTCGCGCTCCCGCTGGCCCGGGTGGCTCTGCTCGTCGTCGCGGCGCTGGCGCTCGCGACACCCCTCGCGCTCGGGCTGGCGTGGTCGGCCGCCCTCGCGCCGCTCGCGCTCGCCGCGGTGGCCGTGCTGATCGCGCGAGCGCGCCGCACCGGCGCGGCGGCCGGCGTGCGCGGGCCCTGGCTCGCCGACGGAGCGCTGGTGCGCCGCACACTCGGCTACGCGCTGCCGCGCACGCTCTCGGCCGTGCTCGAGCAGGGCCTGCTCTGGCTCAGCGTCATCCTGGTCGGCGCGCTGGCCGGTTCCGCCGCGGCCGGCGACTACGGGGCCGCCAGCCGGCTGATCGCCGCCGGGCTGATCATCGACACGGCGGTGCGCGTCGTGGTCTCACCGCGTTTCAGCGCGCTCCTGCACGCCGGCCGGCTCGCCGAGACAGAGGCCCTGTACCGCACGGCGGCATCGTGGCTGGTGCTCTTCAGCGCTCCGATCTACCTGCTGCTCGGCGTCTTCGCGCCGCTCGTGCTGGGCTGGTTCGGCGACAGCTTCCGCGACGGCGCCATCGCGCTCGCGATCCTGTGCGGCGGGGCGATCGTGACCTTCCTCGCCGGCAACGTGCACTCGCTCCTGCTCATGAGCGGTCGCAGCGGCTGGGCTGCGGGCAACAAGGCGGCGGTGCTGGCTCTCAACATCGTCGCGAATCTCATCCTGATCCCGCTGCTGGGCGTGACGGGCGCCGCGATCGCCTGGGCCGGGTCCATGCTCCTGGATGCTCTGCTCGCGACGGTGGAGGTGCGTCTGCTCCTCGGCATCCGGCCCGGGCTGGCTCACGTGCTCGGTGCGCTGCTGGTGCCGCTGGTGCTGGTCGGCATCCCGGCGGTGGCACTGCGCTGGCTGCTCGGTGCGACGCCCGGAGCACTCGCGGCCGCTGTCGCGATCAGCGCGATCGGGCTGCTCGTGTGGGCGAGGCTCGCGGGTCGGCGGCATCAGCTCGACGAGCTGGTCGCCGCCTTCCGCCGCCGCGGCTGACGTGTCCGGTTCGCCTCGACGAGGGGCGGCCGCGGGTCGTCCGCGACCTCGACGCGCCGAGTCTCAGGGAGGGCCCGGACTGCGGCGCCGAAGTCCTTTTCACGAGCAGATCTCGCGTGCTAGCATCCCCGCACCCCCACATCCCGGGTGCCGGAGAGGCTCCACTCCGCCCCGTCGCATACTGCATCGCCCCGAACCGCAGGAAGCCTCCCCCGACATCCCGCACCTCCGTCGCCCGCCCTGGCGACGGCGCCTGTCGGCGAGGCATGGAGCCCCCATGTCCGCAGACCCGATCGACCCGATCGACCCGATCGACCCGATCGACGCTACCCAGTCGCACGCGGACGGTCGACGCCGACCGCGTCGTGTGCGCACCGTGATCCTGTCCGTCGTCGCCGGCGTGGCCGCGCTCGGCATCGCCGTCGCCGGGGTCGCCGTGCTCGCGCCGTCTGCTCCGGCGCCGGGGCACCGCACGGGCGCCGGGAGTGGCTCCGGCTCGCCGTCGCCCTCCGCCTCGGCTTCCCCCTCGGCAGCGGCGAGCGCGCCCGCCACCGCCGCCGATCTCAGCGCGGTGCTCGACGGCTTCTTCGCCGCCGGGGAGAAGGCCGCCGCCGACCCGACGACCGGCACCGATCGGGTCGACGCGGTCGCCACCGGCGCGCTCCTCGAGGAGATCGCGAACGACCAGCAGGAGCTGGCGGCCTTCGGCTGGACCCGCACCGGCTCGCCGACCGTCGTCTCGGCCAGCGTGGTGTCGAGCGACCCGGCCGCGAGCCCGCCGCGTCTCGTCGTGCGGGCGTGCATCGACACGACCGGCGTCACCACCCTCGACTCCGCCGGCAGCCCTCTGCCGAGCGACCCGACAGTCACGCCGCGCGCGCTGACCGACTACACCCTCGTGGCCTCCGGCAGCCAGTGGCTGCTCGCCGACCGCACCTACCCCGACAACCCCCAGTGCTGAGCGGACCCGACATGTCGAACCCCACTTCCCGCGCCCGGCGTCCTCTGCGCCTCGGCCTCGTCACCGTCATCGCGGGCGTCCTCGCCGCCGGCGTGCTGAGTCCGCTCCCGGCGGCGGCCGAGGCGCCGCTGCCGACCCCCGACGGTCTGTCGGCGCTCACCGCGGCGGCCTCGTGCTACGAGATCAAGCAGCGCAACGCCTCGGCGCCCGACGGCGTGTACTGGCTGTACACCCCGCAGCTCGGCGCGCCCGATCAGTTCTACTGCGACCAGACCACCGACGGCGGCGGCTGGCTCATGGTGGGCCGGGGTCGCGAGACCTGGTCGACGACCGACGAGGGTCGCGGCACGACGGCGCAGGTGCGCGATCCCGTCACCGGCACCGCGGCGTTCGACGCCCGCCAGCTCTCCTCGCGGACGATCGAGGCGCTGCTGGGCGGCGGCAAGGTCAGCGCGCTGAGCGAGGGGATCCGCCTGCGGCGGGCGACCAACGTGGAGGGCACGAGCTTCCAAGAGGCGCGCTTCACGTTCAGCTCTCCGCGCGACGACTGGACCTGGATGTACAACAACCAGCAGCGTGTCGCCACCTGGCGCATCGGCTCGACCAGCGGGACGGGCGGTCAGACCATCGGATTCGGCTCGGGAAGCGGCCTCAACCGCATCGACACCTCGACCGGGTCGTCGCAGGGCTGGACCGACGGATTCGGCTTCGGCTCGAGCGTCAACGGCTCCAACGCCGCGAGCAGCTGGCTGTGGTCGAAGGATTCGGGATCGGGATACGCGAAGGGCTTCACTCAGGTCTTCATCCGCCCTCGCGTCACCAGCACCTCCCTCTTCACGACCATCCCCGACTCCGGCACGACGGCGTCGACGGTCACTGCGGTCGCGTCCAGCTACGCGCTGCCCACCAACTGGGGCGTCGCCGGACTCGGCGCCGGCCCGCAGTCGATCGAGGGCAGCGTGCAGGTCAGCGCCATGATCGAATCGAACGGCGTCGTGTACGTGGGCGGCAACTTCACGAGCGTGCAGAAGACGTCGAGCGGCGGCAGCGCTGTCGCCCAGCCCTACCTTGCGGCGTTCGATCGCGCGACCGGCGAGCTCAAGACGGTGTTCCGGCCTGTGTTCAACAACCAGGTCAAGGCTCTCGCGGCCCTGCCCGATGGGCGGATCGCGGCCGGCGGCTACTTCACCCAGGTGAACGGCGAAGCGCGCACCGGACTCGTGGTGCTCGACCCGACCTCCGGCGCGACATCGACCGCGTGGTCGGGCCGCGTGATCGACCGCCAGAACAACAACGCCTTCGTGCGAGCACTCGACGTCCAGGATGGCTGGCTGTACGTCGGCGGCATCTTCACCCACTCGACGGGCGGCAGCCAGAGCAACGAGGTCTACACCAAGAGCGGCGCCCGGTTCTCGGTCGCGAACGGCACGCCTGACGGCAGCTGGAACCCGGAGTTCAACGGACGGGTCATGGCGCTCGACGCATCGTCGCTGGGAGATCGCGTCTACTTCGCCGGCTTCTTCTCGATGTCGAAGACCTCGGGCACCGAGAAGGCGGCTGCTCTCTCGACGACCGGAGCGACGGCGATCCCGTGGACTCCGACCTACTCGAGCTCGGTGAACTACCAGCAGGCGGTGAAGGAGGTCGGCGACTACATCTGGCTCGGCGGCTCGGAGCACTCGCTGTTCAGCTACCAGCGGTCGGACTTCTCTCTCGTCTCGACCACCGTCGGCAACAAGGGCGGCGACTTCCAGTCGATCGCCACCGACGGGAAGGTCGTGTACGGCAGCTGCCACTGCTTCGAGACCCAGTACTTGGGGAGCAAGACCTGGTCGAACATCGGGACGAGCTGGTACAAGGCCGAGAAGGTGAACTCCGTCGGAGCCTGGGATGCGACCACCGGTCGCTACCTCGACGATTTCAGCCCGCAGCTGAGCACGCTCTACGGAGCCGGCGGCTGGGGACTGTTCGTGGACTCCACGGGCACCCTCTGGGCGGGCGGTGATTACAGCTACTCCGAGAAGGCACCCACCACACGGCAGTGGTCCGGCGGGTTCATCCGCTATCCACTGCGCGACAGCACCGCGCCCACCACACCCACGAGCCTGGGCGTCACCCAGACGGGCAGCCAGGTCTCGCTGACCTGGGCCGGATCGACGGACGCCTCGGGCGCCGTGACCTATCAGGTGCTGCGCAACGACCGGGTCGTCGCCACGACGACGGCCACGACCATCACGCTGCCCGACGCCCCGGCCGCGACGAAGTACTTCGTGCGCGCCGCCGACGCGACGGGCAACATCTCGGCGAGCACGCCGGCGACGAAGGTCGGCACGACGGCGCCCCCGACCGATCCGGGGACGAATCCGAACCTGATCACCGCCGGGTCGACGTGGTCGTACAAGTTCGACGGCGAGGCGCCCCCGAGCGGATGGAACACCGCCGCCGGCAGCGCCGCGGGGTGGAGCAGCGGCGCCGCACCGCTCGGCTGGGGCGCGACGACGAACGCGACGACCGTGACCACGACGGTCACGCCGAAGCCGCTCACGACCTACTACCGCAAGTCGATCGACGTCACGACGGGCGGCTTCAGCTCGGTGACGCTGACCACGCGCGCCGACGACGGCATCGTCGTCTACGTGAACGGCACGGAGGTGCTGCGGCGCAACATCGACGCCGGCGCCGTGACGGTGAACACCTACGCGAACGCGGCGGTGTCGACCTCGACCGCCGCGGCGAACCCGATCACGGTCACGGTGCCCGCGAGCGCCTTCACGAGCGGAGCCAACGTGATCGCGGCCGAGGTGCATTCGAACTTCCGGTCGACGCCGAACAGCAGCTTCGAGCTGACCGCCGTCGCGAACACCGGCACGACGCCGGTCGACGTGCCCGATCCCGATCCGGGCACGCCGACCGACCCGGGCACCCCGACCGACCCGGGCACGCCGGGCACCCCGGTCGCCGCGGGCACCGCGCTGGTGGCCCCCGGATCGGGCTGGTCGTACTCCTTCCCCGTCGACGCTCCGCCGAGCGACTGGCGCTCGAGCGCCTTCGACGCCGGAGCCTGGGCGACCGGAGCGGCGCCGCTCGGCTGGGGCACCGGGCCGATCACGACCCAGGTCACGACCACGGCGACGCCGAAGCCGAGCTCGGTCTACTTCCGCGGCGGATTCGACCTGGCCGCGGGTTCGACCGTTCCCAACGGCCTGACCGTGACGACGCGCGCCGATGACGGGATCATCGTGTTCCTCAACGGCACCGAGATCGGCCGGTCGAACCTGATCCCGGGCACGATCACCCATACCACCTACGCGAACAGCGCCCCGTCGACCGCCACCGCGGTCGCGAACCCGGTGACGTTCGACGTGCCGGCGAACCTGGTCGTCAGCGGCCGGAATGTGATCGCGGTGCAGGTCGTCTCCAACTACCGCAGCTCGCCCAGCGTCAGCTTCGACCTCGGAGTGACGGTGAAGTGACCGCGCCGATCACGATCGTCGGGGGCCTGCCCGATCGCAGCATCGCGAGCGCGCTCGCCGCGCTCGAGTCGGCGCAGAAGCCCGGCGGCGGCATCCCCGCCTACACGCGGTGGGTCAACCGCCGGGCGGCGCGCGTCGTCGCCGCGGCCGGCTATGCGATCGGCGCGAGCGCCGACGCGGTGACCTTCACGTCAGCGGGCCTCTCGGCCGCCGGACTCGTCGTGCTCATCACGGCGCCCGTCACGGTGTGGAGCGGGCTGACCGCGGCCCTGCTGCTCGCGCTCGGCTACGTCTTCGACTCCGCGGACGGTCAGCTGGCGCGCCTCTCGCGCACCGGCGGGCCGGCCGGCGAGTGGCTCGATCACGTCGTGGATGCGATCCGCACGCCGGCGATCCACCTGGCCGTGCTCGTGGCGCTGTGGCGGCACGCCGAGATCGGCACCGCCTGGCTCTGGCTGCCGATCGCCTACACCGTGGTCTCGGTGGGCCAGTTCATGAGCCAGATCCTGGCCGAGCAGCTGGCGCGCGGACTCGGCTCGGATGCCGGCATCCCGCGCGGTGGCGGAACGCTGCGGTCGATCGCCCTGCTGCCGACGGACATGGGCGCGCTGTGCTGGGTGTTCGCGCTCTGGGCGTGGACGCCGGCCTTCCTGGTCGGCTACGGACTGCTGTTCGCCGTCAACCTGCTGCACACGGGGGCGTCGATGGTGCGCAAGCATCAGCGCCTGCGGCGACTCGCCGGGTGAGCGGAGGCACGCCCGCTCGGCTCCGGCGGCACGTCCCGCCCCGCGCGTAGGGTGGCCCGCATGTCGTGCATCCGCTTCAACACCCCGGCTCAGCGCGCCCAGCTCGCCCGCATGGCGCCGACCATGAAGAGCGCCGAGGAGATCGCCGCCGAGCACCCCGCTCCCCCGGTCACCGAGAGCAAGATCCGCCGACTGCGCATCCTCGCCGAGAGCCCCGTGGGCAAGATCCGCGAGAGCGTCGCGTCGAGCTATCACACGCCCGCCGACGTGATCGACAAGCTCGCGGCAGACCCCGACGAGAGCGTGCGGGCCGTGCTGGCCCGCAACGAGACCACGCCCTGCGACGTGCTGCGGTCCCTCGCCGACGACGAGTCGGCGACCGTGCGCGGCTGGGTCGCCGTGAACTACTTCGTGCCCGACGACGTCATGGTCAAGCTCGCCGACGACAGCGACGACACTGTGCGCCGCCTCGTGGCGTGGAAGGCCTCGCTCGCCGCCGAGGCGGAGCTGACGGCTCAGCCCGCCTGAGGCGATCGCGCGGACCTCAGCCCAGACGGCGACGCAGCTCCGGCCAGCTCGCGGCGAAGGAGGGGTGCAGCGGCAGCGCATCCACCGCGGCGATGTCGACCCAGTCGAGCCGCAGGCTCTCGGCGTCGCCGACGATCGGCGTGAAGCGCTCGCCGACCCGGGCCAGCACCGTCGTGTACGACCAGTAGCCGAGGTCGAAGACCAGCTCGTCGAGCACGCGCACCGACTCCGGCGGCACTCCGGCCTCCTCGTCGGCCTCCCGCAGCGCGGCCTGCTCGGCGGTCTCGCCCGACTTGCGGGCGCCACCCGGGATGCCCCAGGTGCCGCCGAAGTGGCTCCACTCCGCGCGCAGCTGCAGCAGCACGGCATCGTCGTGCGCGACGAGCAGCCCCGCCGCGCCGAAGGAGCCCCAGAAGCGGCCATCGGGGCCGTCGACCCAGACGTCCTCGGGGCCGCGCGGGCGCCGCGCCGAGGGGTCGTGGGTGGCGCGCGTCATGGCGTCAGCCTAGGGCGTGCGGTCGTCGGGGCACCGGATGCGCGTCACGCGAGGTCTCGCGATCGACACGCCGCGGCCCCGTGACGACGTCGGAGGTGCCGCCTACCGTGAGGTCATGGCCCCCGGAATCGTCCCCCCATTCCTGCTCTCCCGCATCGCCGAAGCCGAGAGCGAGCGTCTCGCCGTCGCCCCGCGCGCGGCGCGGCGCACGCTCGTGCTCACCGATCACGAGGTGCGACGCCGCGCGGCGATCACGTTCAGCGTCGACGGCGACGATCTCGTCGCCGAGCTCACCGATCAGCCCGATCGCACGATCGCCGACGCGAAGGGGTCGGAGACCCTGCCGGGCGAGGTCGTGCGGCGCGAAGGCGACGACTCGAGCGGCGACACCGCGGTCGACGAGGCCTATGACGGGCTCGGCGCGACCTTCGAACTGCTCTCGCAGGTCTACGGGCGCAACTCGATCGACGGCGCGGGCCTGCCGCTCGACGCGAGCGTGCACTACGGCGAGCACTACGACAACGCCTTCTGGAACGGCGAGCGCATGGTCTTCGGCGACGGCGACGGCGAGGTCTTCGGGCGGTTCACGGCGTCGCTCTCGGTCATCGGGCACGAGCTCGCCCACGGCGTGACCGAGCACACGCTCGGGCTCGTCTACCAGGGGCAGGCGGGCGCGCTCAACGAGTCGATCTCCGACGTCTTCGGCGCCCTCGTCGAGCAGCACGCGAAGGGGCAGAGCGCCGCCGAGGCGACCTGGCTGATCGGCGAGGGGCTGTTCACGCCCGAGGTCGAGGGGTCGGCCCTCCGGTCGATGAAAGCGCCGGGCACCGCCTACGACGACGATGTGCTGGGTGCCGACCCGCAGCCGGCGCACATGGACGACTACGTCGAGACGAGCGACGACAACGGCGGCGTGCACATCAACTCCGGCATCCCGAATCGGGCGTTCTACCTGGTCGCCGAGGCTCTTGGCGGCGACGCCTGGGAGCGGGCGGGGCGCATCTGGTACGACACGCTCACGGGCGACGGCGCCCGCGACCGTGTGCCGACGGATGCCGACTTCGCGCGCTTCGCCGCCGCCACGGTGCACGCGGCCGGCGCGAGGTACGGTGAGTCATCGCCCGAGATCGACGCCGTGCGCGCCGGATGGGCGGGAGTGGGAGTCGCGATCGATGACGGAGCGCAGGGCCGAGCAGGTCGATGAGCCTGGCGCCGACGGGTCGGAAGCCGCGGACGGATCGGGTGCCGCAGGCACGTCCGGAGCGGACGCCGTGGACATCGCGGAGGCCGCCGCAGATGCCGCCGCTGCTCCGGTCTCGGTGAGCGTCGCGCGCACGGGCGGCGTGGCCGGCATCCGTCGCGAGTGGCGCATCGACGTGGATGACGACGGTCGCGCCGATTGGATCCTGCGGATCGACGCGTGCCCGTGGTCGGGCGAAGAGACGTCGGGCGCCGACGCGTCAAGCACCGGCACGTCGGGCGCCGACACGTCGACCTCTGAGACCTCTGCCGCCGACTCCGCGGCCGCTGCGCGCGGCGCCGACCGGATGTCGTGGCAGATCGAGGCCCGCACCGGGACGGACGCGCATCGCGCCCAGCTGACCGAGCCGCTCACCGGGGCGTGGCGCGAACTGGTCGTCCGGGTGCAGCGCGAGGGCGAGGTCGTGCCGGCTCGGCGCGCTCTGCCCGACGAGGATCGTCCGGTGAAGCGCCGACCGGTCGAGCCGCGAGGCGGCGCATGAGCGCGGGCGTGCGCATCGACGCCTGGGTGTGCGCGGTGCGGCTCATGAAGACCCGCTCGGCGGCGAGCTCGGCGTGCAAGGCCGGGCACGTGCGGGTGAACGGCGAGCGCGCCAAGCCCTCGCAGAGCGTCGTCGTGGGCGACCACGTGCGCGTGCTGACGCCGGGCGGCGAGAAGCTCGTGACGGTCGAGAAGCTCATCGTCAAGCGCGTCGGCGCCCCGCAGGCCGCCGAGTGCTACACCGACCGCACTCCCCCGCCGCCGCCCAAGGAGGAGCGCGTCGTGATCGGCGTGCGCGAGCGCGGCGCCGGACGACCGACCAAGCGTGATCGGCGCGAGCTCGACCGGCTGCAGGGCCGTGCGCCGTGACGTCGCGCAATGAATGACATCACGCGATGCATGAAATCGAGCGACGAATGACGACCGTCGCCGACATCCGCGACGGCTGGAGCGCCGAGCAGATCCGTGCGGCCGAGCGCCCGCTGCTCGACGCCGGCGAGCCGCTCATGCGGCGTGCCGCGGCCGCGCTCGCGGCGGTCGTGCGCGAGCAGCTCTCCGAGCCCGGGGGCCGGGTCGTGCTGCTCGCGGGCTCCGGCAACAACGGCGGCGACGGACTGTTCGCCGCCGCCGAGCTGGCCCGCGACGGCGTCGCGGTGACGATCGTGCCGACGGGGTCCCGGTTGCACGACGCCGGGCTGACGGCGGCCGTCGAGGCGGGGGCCGAATTCGATCGGGCGGCGGCCGCGCATCCACGCGACTGGGTCGACTCCGTCGGGCCCGATGCGCTGCTGCTGGATGCGATGCTCGGCATCGGCGCGCCCGCCGCCGGGCTGCGCGGGGCCGCGCACGACGTCGCGAGCGCGCTGCTGCCCCGCGTGACGGAGCGCGACGCTCAGCGGCTGCGGGTCGTCGCGGTGGACGTGCCGAGCGGGATCGGCGTCGACGACGGGGCCGCTCCCGACGACGGCGTGCTGCTGCCGGCGACCATCACGGTGACGTTCGGCGCGATGAAGGCCGGGCTGCTGCGGCAGCCGGGTGCGTCGCTCGCGGGCGAGGTGCGGCTGATCGACCTCGGTCTCGCGCCGCACCTGCGCGGCTCACCGCTCGTGCGGGTGTCCTGACCGTGGAGACTCAGCGCGACGGGCTCACCCGACCAGCTCAGATGGACAGGCCCAGCGCGACAGGCTCGCCCCGCCAGGCTCACCGAGTCGGCTCAGCCCGCGAGACCGGCCTCGATCGCCGCGATCACGGCCGGGTCGTCGGGCTGCGTCGACGGGCGGAAGCGGTGCACGGTGTCGTCGGGCGCGATCACGAACTTCTCGAAGTTCCACTTGACCTTGCCGGCCTTGCCGTCGGCGTCGGCCGTCTTGACCAGCTCGGCGTACAGCGGGTGACGAGAGCGGCCGTTGACCTTGGTCTTCTCGAACAGCGGGAAGGTGACGCCGTAGGTCGTGGAGCAGAACTCCTGGATCTGCTCGGCGCTGCCCGGCTCCTGCCCCATGAACTGGTTGCAGGGGAACCCCAGCACCGTGAAGCCCTGGTCTTCGTACTGCTTCTGCAGCTGCTCGAGCTTCTCGTACTGCGGCGTCAGGCCGCACTTGGAGGCGACGTTGACGACCAGCACCGTCTTGTCGGCGTAGTCGGCGAGGGTGGCGGTGCCCCCGTCGATGGTCGTCAGGGGGATGTCGCGCAGCTCGCTCATGGCCGCAGACTACGCCCGCGCACCCGGCTGGCGCTGGGGAGCGGCCGGTGCGCAGGCCGGGCGTCTGCTGAGCACCGGCGCGCGCATCCCGCACCGCACCCGGCCGCCGCGCCAGGATGAGCCCATGCCCCTGCCCATCGAGGAGTACGCGCTCATCGGCGACGGCCGCACGGCCGCCCTGGTGGGCTCCGACGGCGGAATCGACTGGCTGTGCGTTCCGCGCTTCGACTCGGCTTCGGTCTTCGGCGCGCTGCTGGGCGACGAGAGCCAAGGTCGGTGGATGCTCGCTCCCGTCGTCGCGGACGGCGACGGCGACGGAGACGCCCCCGACGCCGACGCCCCCGACATCGCCCCGCCGCCGCGCTGCACCGAGCGTCGCTACCTCGACGACTCGGTCGCCCTGCTCACCCGCTGGGTCGTCGACGGCGGCGAGATCGAGGTGATCGACCTGATGCCGACGCGACGCGGTAGCGAGCACGGCGACGGCCACGGCCACGGCCACGGCGACGCAGGCACTCCGCACTCCGACCACGACCGCGTCGACGTGATCCGCCGCGTGCGGGGCGTACGCGGCCGGGTGCGCGTGCGGCAGGAGCTGCGCATCCGCTTCGACTACGCGGCCGCGCTGCCGTGGATGCGGCAGATCGGCGACGACGCCGCCCCCGCGCTGGTCGCGACGGCCGGTCCCGACGCGCTCGTCGTGCGCGGCCCCGCGTTCGAGCCGGTCGATCACGCGCACGCCGCCGAGTTCGAGGTGGGCGAGGGCGAGACGGTCGACACGGTGCTGACCTGGTTCCCGGCGCACCGCCGGCCGCCGCATCCCCTGGACGTCGACGCCGCGATCGACGCGACCCTGGTCGAGTCGCGCGACTGGATCGCCGGCGCCGACTGCGGCACGGTGCACCCGGACGCGGTGCGCCGCTCGCTGCTGCTGCTGCGCGCGCTGACCCACGCCGACACGGGTGGCATCGTCGCGGCCGCGACGACGAGCCTGCCCGAGCAGCCGGGCGGCGCGCGCAACTGGGACTACCGCTACGTCTGGCTGCGCGACGCCGCGCTGACGCTGCAGGCGCTCGTGGCCCGCGGCTTCCGCGACGTGGCGCATCACTGGCGCGACTGGCTGCTGCGGGCGGTGGCCGGCGATCCGAACGACCTGCAGATCATGTACGGCCTCGCGGGCGAGCGCCGTCTGCCCGAGTGGGAGGTGCCGACGCTGCCGGGCTACGAGGGCGCGGCGCCGGTGCGGGTGGGCAACGCCGCGTCGGAGCAGTTCCAGGCGGATGTCGTGGGCGAGGTCATCCTCGCGCTCGAGCAGACGCGGCGCGCCGGCGTGAAGGAGGACCGCTTCTCGTGGTCGCTGCAGCAGGCGCTGCTGGGCTGGGTCGAGCAGCACCTGGACGAGCCCGACAACGGCATCTGGGAGATCCGCGGCGACCCGCAGTTCTTCGTGCACTCGCGCGTCATGCTCTGGGCCGCCTTCGACGCGGCGATCCGCGCGGTGCACGAGGCCGGGCTCGAGGGTCCGGTCGAGCGCTGGGAGCGCAGCCGCGACGCGCTGCGCGCCGAGATCGAGAGCCGCGGTGTCGACCCGGCGACGGGGGCGTTCCGTCAGCACTACGCCACGAGCGAGGTGGATGCGGCGCTGCTGGTGCTGCCCCAGGTCGGCTTCGTCGCGGCCGACGATCCGCGCATGCGCTCCACGGTCGAGCTGATCGAGCGCCAGCTCATGCCCGACGGGCTCGTGCTGCGCTACCGCACGACCTCGGGCGTCGACGGTCTCGAGGGCGCCGAGAGCCCGTTCCTGGCGTGCTCGTTCTGGCTCGTGCAGGTCTATGCCCTGCAGGGGCGGCACGATGAGGCGTCGGCGCTGCTGGATCGCCTCATCGGCTTCGCGAACGACGTCGGGATGCTGGCCGAGGAGGTCGACGCGACGACCGGCGCGCACCGCGGCAACACCCCGCAGGCGTTCTCGCACCTGAGTCTGGTGCGGGCCGCAGGTGCCGTGGCGCGGGCGCGGGCGGGGACGCGCTGACGCTGGCCCCGCGCCTCAGGCCCGGAACGCCGCCGCGAACACCGCCGCCATGCGCCGCGCCGACGGCGCGATCCAGTACTCCACGAGCCGACGCCCGGTGACGGCGGCGCTGCGCGCGCTGACGAACCACGGCGGGGTCGGGAACAGCGCCGCCTCTCCCCCGGCGACCGAGCGCGGGAACGGCCGGAACGGGCCGCGCAGGACGGTCTTCTCGACGCCGTCGATGAGCAGCGCGTTGTGCACCGTGCCGATGCCGCTGCCGACGTCGGCGAGGCGGTTGCCGGGGTAGGCGCCCCAGGGCGCGGCGGCGGTCTGGAAGGCGACGCCGGTCCAGGCGTTGATCGCGATCGTGCCGTAGCGCAGGCGCGCGATCGCCTCGTCGAAGGCGCGGCCGAGACGGCGCTCGGTGGCGGGGTCGACGATCACGTTGATGCCGAGGGTGCCGGCGACCGCGCGGGTGACGTGCTCGACCGCGTTCTCGAGGAACGTCGCCGCGTCGCCCGGCAGGTCGACGACGCCCAGCACGGGAGCGAAGTACTCGGTCGTCTCGACGGGCGCTCCGACCCCGGCCTCGCCGAGCTCGAGCAGCACCCGGGTGCCGTCGGGTCCGCAGCGCAGGGCGCGGGGATGCGCGCCCACGGCCGCCTGCGCCCGGTCGGCCGCGCCCGGATACCAGTCCGGTCGCGCGGGGGCCCGGTCGATCGCCCGGCGCAGCTCGGTGAGGAAGCGCTCGCGCTGCGGCCAGTCGTGCGAGATCAGCACGAGCTGCCCGGCGATGCAGTTCGCTCCGGCGTTGTGCAGACGCATCGTGGCGACGTGCTCGGCCTGGTAGCGCAGGTCCGCCGCGCTCCAGCGCCCCGGAACGACGACGATCGGCGAGACGCCGCCGAGCTCGCTCGAGATCGGGATGCGCAGCTTCGGGTCGTGCGCCGCCTTGCGCGTGCGCCCCTCCTCGCCGGTGCCGAACACGATCGCGTCGTGGCTGGCCGCGCTGCCGGTGATGTGCACGTGCGCGAGCCGGGGATGCCGCGTGAGGTAGGCGCCGACGTCGGCCGCGCCCTCGACGATGCGGAGCGCATCCACCCCGATCAGCGGGGCGAGAGCCCGTGCGAAGACGGGGGTCATGGCCGACATGACGGGGTTGGGCTTCAGCAGCACGACCCGGTTGCCGTGCACGAGCTCGGAGAGCACGTCGAGGGCGGGGATCGCGGTGATGTTGCCGGCGCCGAGCACGAGCCCGACGCCGCCGGTGCGGTCGGGATGCCGCTGGCCGAGCCCGGCGCGGGCGCGCGCCTGGCCCTCGCCGATACCCGGCTGCAGCCACACCTCGGCCGAGAAGCCGTTGAGCAGCAGCTCCTCCTCCCGCGTGCGCGGCAGGGCGCGCACGGTCACGCGACCGCCGAGCGCCATGCCGAGCCGCTCGCCGTCGAGCGGGCTGCGGCCGGCGGCGAGCCGGTCGAGCGACTCCGCCAGCAGCGCGGTCGCGGTGAGCAGTCCGTAGGGGCCCGAGAGCCACTCCTCGCCCTCGAGCGGCGAGCCGCCTGGGATGCCCTTCATGCGTGCCGCGGTCAGCGCCCAGTCCTCGGCCGCCTCGGCGACGGCGGCGCGCACGTCGCGCATCAGCTCGGCTCGTTCGGCCAGCGAGCGTGCGGCCCAGGCGAGCTCGCCGCGCTCGAGGTCGGCGATGGCGGCGTCGATTCTCACCGTGTCGACGGATCCGTCGGGCGCCGCCCCCGCGATCGCCGTCGTGCCCTGATCGCTCATGCGCGCTCCCCTTCGATCGCCTGCGCCGATCATCCCACGCGGGTGCGCGAGCGGGTCGACGACGCCCGCGGTCAGCGCCCCGCGTCGCCCCGCAGGTCGGGCTTCAGCGCCGCGAGCGAGCGCCCGCGCAGCGCCGACCACCAGACGCCGGCGACGTAGGCGAGGTCGTCGAGGCGCCGCGCGACGCCGAAGTGCACGGGGTCGATGCTGGCCTCGTCGCGCCGCCGACACCGCCCGGCCAGCCGGCCGAGACGGGCTCCGCGCCCGAGATCATCGAGACCGACCACGTCGTGCTCGCGGCGGGAAGCGTCGCCTCCCCCGCGATCCTGCTGCGCTCGGGCATCGGCGCGGCCGACGAGCTGCGGGAGCTCGGCGTGAGCGCCGAGGTGGATGCGCCGGGCGTCGGCGCCGCGCTCTCCGAACACCCGCAGGTCGTGCTCGAGTGGCTGCCGCGGCGCGCCCTGCCCGCGCCGTCGAGCGTGTGGATGGCGAGGTCGGTGGATCTCGCGGCCGACGGGACGCCGGAGGCCGCGCATCCCGGGCCCGACGACAGCACGACCGAGGCGATCGCATCGCTCGTGCCGATGCACGCGCTGCTCGACGGACGGCGAGGCGGCGCCGAGCTCGAGCCGCTGCCCGTGCTGCTCGCCGACCACACGCCGCGGCGACGCGGACGGCTGCGGGTGCGGGTGCGGGTGCGCGATGCCGATCCGCTCTCGCCGCCGCGGCTCGAGTACGTCTACCTCGCCGACGCGGACGATCGCCGCCGGCCGCGCGACGGCGTGCGGGCCGTGCACGGGGTGCTCGACTCCCCCGCCCTCGCCGCGGTCGTTGCGCGCGTGCTCGGCACCGACGCGCGCATCCGCCGCGACGGTGCCGCCCTCGACGCCTGGATCGACGACCATCTCGGCACCGCGCTGCACCTGTGCGGCACGGTGCCGATGGGCCGCGACGACGATCCGCGGGCCGTGGTCCACGGTACGGGCGCCGTGCGCGGCGTCGACGGACTCACGGTCGCCGACACGTCGATCCTGCCGACCGCGCCGCGACGCGGGCCGGCGAACACGGCCGTGCTGATCGGCGAGCTGATCGCCGATGCGCTCCGCTCGCACCCCGCATGACGACCGGCCCGGACGCGGGCACCCGGGCTAGAAGCTCAGCGCCAGCTCGCGCAGCTGCTCCTCGGCCGCGGCGCGCTCGGCGTGCGCGCGCTCGCGGAACTCGGCGAGCGCCGGCACCGAGTCGGCGAGCGTGAGCGCGCTCGTGACGACGTGCACGCCCATCCCGAGCGACTCGCCGAGCACGAGCTGCAGCGGGGCGATCGTGTGGTCCCACTCGGCGGTCGGCGTACCGGGGTCGTAGCTCGCCCCGCGGCTCGACACGAGCACGACCGGGCGCCCCTCGACGGGTCGGCTCGGCTGGTCGTCGAAGGTCGCGGTCACGCCCGGCACGTGGATGTAGTCGACCCAGGCTTTGAGGCTCGAGGGCAGCGAGTAGTTGTACATCGGCGCGCCGATCACGACGGCGTCGGCGGCGGAGAGCTCGGCGATGAGCTCGTCCTGCAGGGCGACCGCGGCGGCGGGCGGGGTCGCGCCCTCGACGCGCAGACGCGGCGCCCAGTGCAGCGCCGGATCGGGAAGGTGCGGCAGGGGGTCGCGGTGCAGGTCGCGCACGACGACCGTGTGGTCGTCGCCACGGCCCGTCCAGGCGGCGACGAAGGCGTCGGTGAGCGCTCGCGAGACGGATCCGGCGACGTCGGCGGAGGAGTCGATTCTCAGCAGCTGAGGCATGCGGTCACGCTAGCCCAGCAGTCCCGCCGCCCGCGCCGGCTCGGCGTAGGCCCGCGCAAGCGTGGCGACCGTGTCGTGCGCGTTGAGCCCGCTCGGGTTCGGAACGACCCAGAGCCGCGCATCCCCGAGGCTCTCGGGCTGCTCGCCGGCGACCGCCTGGGGGCGGCCGAAGCCCTGACGGTAGGCCGTGACCCCGGCCACGGCGACGACGTGCGGCCGGTGCTCGGCGACGATCGACTCCAGCCGCGCGGCTCCCGCACGCAGCTCCTCGCGGTCGAGCTCGTCGGCCCGCGCCGTGGCCCGGTCGACGAGGTTCGCGATGCCGACCCCGGCATCCGCGATCATGCGCCGCTCGCGCTGGTCGAGCCCCGCGCCGAACTGCGGCAGCCAGGGCAGGATGCCCGCCTCGACGAGCGCCGGATAGAAGCGGTTGCCGGGATGCGCGAAGTGCGTGCGCGTCGCGGCCGTCCACAGCGAGGGGTTGATGCCGACGAACAGCAGCCGCAGCCCCGGCTCGAGCAGCGGTGCGACCGTCGCGCTCCGGAACGCGCCGAGGTCGGCCCGGCTCAGCTTCGGGGCGGGACGCGCCGGGCCCGGGCCGTCGGCGACGCTCAGCCCTTCGCCTTCGCCGCCGCCTTCGCGGCCTTCTTGAACTCGCGCACCTTCAGCAGCGAGTCGCGATCGTGGATGTCGGCGACCGAGCGGGTCGAGCCCTCCTCACCGTACGGCGCCGAGGCATCGCGCCAGCCCGCCGCATCCACGCCGTACTGCTTGCCGAGCAGCGCCAGGAAGATCTTCGCCTTCTGCTCGCCGAAGCCGGGCAGGGCCTTGAGCCGCTTCAGCACCTCGACGCCGTCGGGCTCGCCGCGGGTCCAGAGTGCGGCGGCGTCGCCATCCCAGTCGTCCTCGAGTGTGGCGCACAGCGCCTGAACCCGGCCGGCCATCGACCCGGGGAACCGATGCACCGACGGGGTCTGCTTGAAGATCGCAACGAGCTCGTCGGCGTCGTAGTGGGCCAGCTGCGCGGCGTCGAGCGCGCCGACGCGGTCGCGGATCTTCGCCGGCCCGGTGAACGCCGTCTCCATCGCGATCTGCTGGTCGAGCAGCATCCCGATCAGCAGCGCGAGCGGGTCGGACGACAGCAGCTCGTCGGCCGCGTCGTCTCCGGTGATGGTCAGCGTCGGGCTCATGCGGTCAGCCTAGAGCGCGGGCTCGCGGCCCGAACCGGCGTCGTCGGAAGCGGTGCTGAAGGCGCCGTGGTCGCCCTCGGCCTCCGCTGCGGCCCGCTTCGCCAGCTGCACCGCGCCGACCGCCCCGGCGACGCCGATGCCCGCCGCGGCGAGCGCGCCGAGCGGTCCCCAGCGACGGCGGCCGAACGCCGCGTCCGCCGACACGCGCCCGGGCCCGTCGGCGACGATCGCGGCGAGCGCCGCGATGAGCACGGCGTTGAACTCCCAGCCGCCCTTCGTGTTCCAGAAGCCGTTGCGCCAGTGCACCTTGTCGATCGCGACGAGCATGGTCGAGATGAGGCCGCCGGCTGCAACCGGCGTCGCGACGCCCAGCGCGATCGCCGCACCGCCCGCCGTCTCGGTCAGCGCGACCGCCCGCGCGTTGCGGGCCGCGGGCGTCATCCCCGTCTTCTCCATCATCGACTCGACGCCATCGAGTCCGGGGCCGTCGAAGGCTCCCGTGAGCTTCTGCAGTCCGTGACCGACGAAGACGCCGCCGACGACGAGGCGGAGGATGAGTGATCCGATGCGCATGTCCCGACGCTAGGACGGTCGGCGACGGGGATGCGCGGCTCTCGCCGAGCGCTCAGGCTCGCCGAGCGCTCGCGTCCGCCGAGAACGCGAGCGCACCTCGTAGTCTGGGCGCGTGAGCGGATCCCCCTACAGCGACGAGTTCTGGCAGGCGTTCATCGCCGGGTTCGCCATCGTCTACGGCCTCATGCTGCTGATCATCGTCGCGCTGTGGATCGTCACGGCGATCGCGATGATGGGCTTCTTCCGCAAGGTGGGCGTCGAGCCGTGGAAGGCGTGGATCCCGATCCTCAACCAATGGACCTTCCTCGAGGTCGGCGGACACAGCGGCGCGCTCGCGCTGCTCTCCCTGGTGCCGTTCGGCTCCTACGTCGTGCTGGTCTTCCAGGCGATCGGCATGCACCGCACCGGGATCGCCTTCGGCAAGGACGTCGGCTTCCTGGTGCTCGGCATCTTCCTGCCGTTCGTGTGGATGTTCCTGCTCGCCCGCCAGCAGGAGGTCTACGACCTGAACCGCCTGGCCTGGGCCGGCCAGCCGATGCCCCGCGCCGGCTACGGCGCCGTGCCCCGCTGACCGGAGCGTCGGAGACGCGATGACGCGCGGTCTGCCGATCCGGCGCGTGGACGAGCATCCACTCGCCCCGCTGCCCCCGGATGTCTGGCCAGCCACGCTCCCCGTCGTGCGCCAGGTGCTCGACGAGGGCCTCGACCTGGGCCCGGTCACCGTGATCGTCGGCGAGAACGGCGTCGGCAAGTCGACGCTCGTGGAGGCGCTCGCGATCGCGTTCGGACTCAACGCCGAAGGCGGGTCGACCGGCGCTCAGAGCACGACGCGGCGCACCGAGTCCGAGCTGGGCGAGCACCTCCAGCTCACCCGCGACGCCGGCGCGTCGCGCAAGGGGTTCTTCCTGCGGGCCGAGACCATGCACGGCTTCTTCAGCTATCTGGAGGACGTCGGGTTCGCCTCGGATCTGCACCGACGCAGTCACGGGGAGTCGTTCCTCGACCTCGTGACCGAGAGGTCGCGCATCCAGGGCCTGTGGCTGCTCGACGAACCCGAGTCGGCGCTGTCGCTCTCGAGCTGCCTCGCCCTGCTGGGTCTTCTGCGCGACCTCGTCGCCGAGGGATCGCAGGTCGTGCTGTCGACCCACTCGCCGGTGCTGGCCGCCTTCCCGGATGCCGACATCCTCGAGGTCGGCGAGTGGGGCATGCGACGAGCCGACTACGACGACCTCGAACTGGTGCGCACCTGGCGGGGCTTCCTGGATGCGCCCCAGCGCTACCTGCGCCACCTCGACTGAGCCGAGGCGGCGCCGGCGCGCGGGACTGCTGCGGGATGCCGGCTCAGTTGAGCGCGGGCGTGTCGGTCGGGATGACGCCCGAGCTGTAGAGGTCGGCCGCGAGGTCGCGCACGGCGCGCAGAGCGACGCGCTGCACGAGCGGGCCGTAGGAGATGCGGGCGACGCCGAGCGCCTCGTACTCGGCCGCGGGCAGGGCGCCCGGGAGGCCGATCACGCTGAGCTTGCCGCGGCCGAGGCCGGCGACGAGCTGCTCGACGTCGTCGCGGGTCACGGCGCCCGGCACGAAGACGGCCGTCGCGCCCTCGGCGAGGAAGGCCCTGCCGCGCGCGATCGCGTCCGCGATGCTGTCGGCCTTCGCCCGGTCGCCGCCCCGGGCGATCGCATCCGTGCGGGCGTTGAGCTGGAAGTCGACGCCCTCGGCCTGGGCCGCCTGGATGATCGCCCGCACGCGGGCGACCGACTCGTCGAAGGGCTTCAGGCGGTCCTCGACGTTCGCGCCGACCACGCCGATGCCGATCGCGCGACGGGTCGTCTCGCCCGGCTCGGTGTAGCCGTCGTCGAGGTCGGCGGTGACCGGCAGCGAGGTCGCGGCGACGATCGGCTCGATCGCCGTCAGCGCGACGTCGAGCGGCATCCCGCCGTCCTCGTAGCCGAGGCTCGCGGCGATCGAGTGGCCGGCGGTCGCGATCGCGGTGGTGCCGGGCACGTCGGCGACGACCTTCGTCGAGACGGCGTCCCAGACGTTGACGACGCGGAGGATGGTGTCGGACTCGTACAGGCGGCGCAGCTCGGCCGCCGTGCTCTGGATGTCGCTCATGCGGCCGACGCTAGCCGAGCCGCATGTCCGCGCGCCGACTCCCCGTGAGCGAACCGTTCGCATCCGTCAGGGAACCGTATGGGTTCCGTGAGGACGCGTCAGGGGCGTTCACGGGCGGAGTTGTATCGCTCATCAGCGCCCCGAGCGGGGCGCACGGTCTCTCCCCGGGACCGTCGTGTACTTGCGAATGGAGCTGCTGTGCTCGACATCGCCTGCCTCGCCGGCGTGATCGTCCTCTTCCTGTTCGTCGGGATGATCGGGAAGGCGGTCGAGAAGCTGTGATCGTCTTCGAGATCGTCGCCGCCGTCCTCGGCCTGGGCGCCCTGGTCTATCTCGTCGTGGCCCTCGTGAAGCCGGAGCGATTCTGATGGAGTGGGGCCTGCTCGTCGCGAGCCTCGCGACCGTCGTCGTCATCCTCGCCGTGCTGTACCGCCCGCTCGGCGACTACATGGCCTGGGTGTTCACCACCGCGCGCGACGTCGCAGTCGAGCGCGGTCTCTACCGCCTGATCGGTGTCGACCCCCGCTCGGAGCAGACCTGGCAGGCCTACCTGCGCTCGGTCCTGATCTTCAGCTTCGTCGGCGTGGTCTTCCTCTACCTGATCCAGCGCACGCAGCAGTTCCTGCCCTATTCGCTGGGACTGCCGCCGGTGCCCGAGGGACTCGCCTTCAACACGGCGATCTCCTTCGTGACCAACACGAACTGGCAGGGCTACTCGCCCGAGCTGACCATGAGCTACACGACGCAGTTCGCCGGCCTGGCCGTTCAGAACTTCGTCTCGGCCGCGACCGGCATCGCCGTCGCCGTCGCCCTGGTGCGCGGCTTCGCCTACCGCCGCAGCGGCACGATCGGAAACTTCTGGGTCGACCTGACCCGCGCCACCTTCCGCATCCTGCTGCCGCTGTCGATCGTCGCGGCGATCATCCTGCTCGCGGGCGGCGTGATCCAGAACTTCGCCGGCTTCACCACGGTCGACACGATCGCGGGCGGATCGCAGGTGCTGCCCGGCGGACCGGTCGCCTCGCAGGAGGCCATCAAGGAGATCGGCACGAACGGCGGCGGCTTCTTCAACGCCAACGCCTCGCACCCCTTCGAGAACCCGACCGCCTGGACCAGCATCCTGCAGGTCGTGCTGCTGCTGATGATCCCGTTCAGCCTGCCGCGCACCTTCGGCAGGATCGTCGGCGACAACCGCCAGGGCTACGCGATCCTCGCCGCCATGGGCGTGCTCGCGCTCATCTCCTTCGTCGCGCTCGGCGCCGCCGAGTTCGCCGGACGCGGCACGGCGCCCGAACTGGCGGGATCTCCGATGGAGGGCAAGGAGCAGCGCTTCGGCCTCGTGCAGTCGATCCTCTACGCCACCGCGACGACGCTGACCTCCACCGGGTCGGTCAACTCGATGCACGACTCCTACACCGCCCTCGGCGGCATGATGCCGATGATCAACATGATGCTCGGCGAGATCGCGCCCGGCGGTGTCGGAGCGGGCCTCTACGGCATGCTCATCATCGCCGTCATCGCGGTGTTCATCGCGGGCCTCCTGGTCGGCCGCACCCCCGAGTACCTCGGCAAGAAGATCGGGCCGCGCGAGATCAAGCTCGCCAGCCTCTACATCCTCGTCATGCCGATCCTGCTGCTCGGCGGCGTCGCGCTCAGCTTCGCCATCCCGGGCGTGCGCGACGACATGGAGAAGACCTCGATCTGGAACCCGGGCCTGCACGGCCTCTCCGAGGTGGTCTACGCCTTCGCCTCCGCGTCGAACAACAACGGATCGGCGTTCGCCGGACTCACCGCGAACACCCCGTGGCTCAACGCCGCGCTCGGCGTCGCGATGCTGCTCGGCCGTTTCCTGCCGATCGCCCTCACGATCGCGCTCGCCGGCTCGCTGGCGGCGCAGGACAAGGTGCCGGTCACCGCCGGCACGCTGCCCACGCACCGCCCGCTCTTCATCGGACTGATCATCGGCACCGCCGTGCTGGTGACGGCCCTCGTCTTCTTCCCCGTGCTCACGCTCGGACCCCTCGCAGAAGGACTGATGTGACGATGTCCACCCTCACCTCTCCCCCGATGACCGAGCCCCCGACGACGCCGACCGGCGCTCGTCCTCCCGCACGGCGCGGGATCAGCTGGGCGCAGGTGCGTGCGGCGCTCCCCGGAGCGTTCCGCAAGCTGACGCCGAAGGCGCAGTGGCGCAACCCCGTCATGTTCCTCGTCTGGGTCGGCGCCGCGCTGACCACCGTGCTGGCGATCGCCGAGCCCTTCCTGGGCGGCCCCGCCACCTCGGGCGGCTCGGCCGTGCCCGCCTCGTTCACGATCGTGATCGCGGTGTGGCTCTGGCTGACCGTGCTGTTCGCGAACCTCGCCGAGTCGATCGCCGAGGGTCGCGGCAAGGCCCAGGCCGAGACGCTGCGCAAGACCCGCACCTCGACCTCCGCCCACCGGGTGACCGACTACCGCGAGGCCGACGACGCCGCGGCTCAGGGCGCCGCCACCGTGGAGGTGTCGTCGGCCGACCTGAAGCTCGGGGATGTCGTGGTCGTCACCGCCGGTGAGCTCATCCCCGGCGACGGCGACATCATCTGGGGCATCGCGAGCGTCGACGAGTCGGCGGTCACCGGCGAGTCGGCCCCCGTGGTGCGCGAGTCGGGCGGCGACCGCTCGGCCGTCACGGGCGGCACTCGCGTGCTCTCCGACCGCATCGTGGTGCGCATCACCTCCAAGCCGGGCGAGACCTTCGTCGACCGCATGATCGCGCTCGTCGAGGGCGCCGCCCGCCAGAAGACGCCCAATGAGATCGCGCTGAACATCCTGCTCGCCGCCCTCTCGATCGTCTTCGTCGCGGTCGCGCTGACGCTGAACCCGATCGCGAGCTACGCGGCGGAGCCCGCGAGCATCACGGTGCTCGTGGCCCTGCTGGTCTGCCTCATCCCGACGACGATCGGCGCGCTGCTCAGCGCGATCGGCATCGCCGGCATGGACCGCCTGGTGCAGCGCAATGTGCTGGCCATGTCGGGCCGCGCGGTCGAGGCCGCCGGCGACGTCACGACCCTGCTGCTCGACAAGACCGGCACGATCACCCACGGCGACCGCCGCGCCTCGGAGTTCATCGAGATGATCGGCGTCGAGCGCGCCGAGCTGGTGCGCTCCGCGGCGCTGTCGTCGCTCGCCGACCCGACGCCCGAGGGCACCTCGATCGTCGACCTGGCGAAGGAGCGCGGCGAGTCGTTCGACCAGACCACTCCGGGCGAGTTCGTGCCGTTCACGGCGCAGACCCGCATGAGCGGCCTCGACCTCCCCGACGGAACGCAGATCCGCAAGGGCGCCGGCTCGGCCGTCGCCGCGTGGCTCAGCGAAGGCGGCCGCCGCATCTCCTCCTCCGAGGAGGCGGAGATGGAGCAGCAGACCGAGCGCATCGCGCAGTCGGGCGGCACCCCGCTCGTCGTCGCCGTGAAGGACGCGTCGGGCGCCGGCCGCGTGCTCGGCGTCGTGCACCTCAAGGACGTCGTCAAGGAGGGGCTCGTCGAGCGCTTCGCCGAGCTGCGCGCCATGGGCATCCGCACCGTCATGATCACGGGCGACAACCCGCTGACCGCGGCGGCGATCGCGAAGGAGGCCGGCGTCGACGACTTCCTCGCCGAGGCCACCCCCGAGCAGAAGCTCGCCTACATCCGCACGGAGCAGGAGGGCGGCAACCTCGTCGCGATGACCGGAGACGGCACCAACGACGCCCCCGCGCTCGCGCAGGCGGATGTCGGCGTGGCGATGAACACGGGCACGTCGGCCGCGAAGGAGGCCGGCAACATGGTCGACCTCGACTCCGACCCGACGAAGCTCATCGACATCGTCGCGATCGGCAAGCAGCTGCTCATCACCCGCGGAGCACTCACGACGTTCTCGATCGCCAACGACATCGCGAAGTACTTCGCGATCATCCCCGCGATCTTCGCCGGCGTGTTCCCCCAGCTCGCGGTGCTGAACATCATGGGCCTGCACAGCCCGGCCTCGGCCGTGCTGTCGGCCATCATCTTCAACGCGCTCGTGATCGTGGCCCTCGTGCCGCTGTCGCTGCGCGGCGTGAAGTACCGCCCCGTGGGCGCCTCCCAGATCCTCGGCCGCAACCTGCTGGTCTTCGGTCTCGGCGGCATCGTGGTCCCCTTCATCGGCATCTGGCTCATCGACCTCGTCGTGCGCCTGATCCCCGGATTCTGAGCCGCGGCTCCGGAATCCGACGAGAAGAAGCTTCCAGGAGAAGACAATGAACACCTCCCTCCGCAGCACCAGCCGCACCCTCGGGGTCGCGGTGCGCGCGCTGCTCATGTTCACCGTGGTGCTGGGCATCGGCTACACGCTGCTCATCACCGGCATCGGCCAGCTGCTGATGCCGTCGCAGTCGAACGGCTCGCTCGTGCGCGACGCCGACGGCGATGTCGTCGGCTCGTCGCTGATCGGCCAGTCGTTCACGGACGAGGACGGCGACCCGCTGCCCGAGTACTTCCAGAGCCGCCCGTCGGCGGCCGGCGACGGCTATGACGGCGGTGCGTCGTCGGGCTCCAACTGGGGGCCCGAGAACAGGGACCTGATCGCCGCGATCACGGAGCGCAAGGCCGCGATCGCGAAGTTCAACGGCGTCAGCGAAGACGAGGTGCCGGCCGACGCCGTCACCGCGTCGAGCTCGGGTCTCGACCCGCACATCAGCCCCGAGTACGCGGCGATCCAGATCGACCGCGTCGCCGAAGCCCGCGGGGTCAGCGCGGATAAGGTGAAGCAGCTGGTCCAGCAGCACACGCAGGGCCCCGACTTCGGGTACCTGGGCGAGTCCACGGTCGACGTGCTCGAGCTGAACCTGGCGCTCGATCGTCTGAAGGGCTGAGCATGGGCAGGGGGCGGCTTCGGGTGCTTCTCGGCGCCGCCCCCGGCGTCGGCAAGACCTTCACGATGCTCGAAGAGGGTCGGCGTCTTCGCGACGAGGGCGCCGACGTCGTGGTCGCGATCGTCGAGACCCACGGGCGCAGCGCCACCGCGGCGCTCATCGAGGGTCTCGAGACGCTGCCGCGGCGTCAGGTCGCCCACCGCGGCGTCGACCTCGACGAGATGGACCTCCCGGCGGTGCTGAAGCGCCGCCCCGGCATCGCCCTCGTCGACGAGCTCGCGCACACGAACGCGCCCGGCTCGACGAACGAGAAGCGCTGGCAGGACGTCGCGACCCTGCTGGATGCCGGCATCGACGTCATCACGACCGTCAACATCCAGCACATCGAGTCGCTCGGCGACGTGGTGCAGCAGATCACCGGCGTGCCGCAGCGCGAGACGATCCCCGACCGGGTGCTGCGCTCGGCCGACCAGATCGAGGTCATCGACCTCGACCCGCAGGCGCTGCGCGACCGTCTCGCCGGCGGACGCATCTACCCCGCCGAGCGGGTGGATGCGGCCCTGTCGAACTACTTCCGGCTCGGCAACCTGACGGCGCTGCGCGAGCTGGCCCTGCTGTGGCTGGCTGACGAGGTCGACACGGCGCTGAAGAACTACCGCACCGAGCACGGCATCCGCTCGACCTGGGAGGCGCGCGAGCGCGTCGTCGTCGCCCTGACCGGCGGTCCCGAAGGCGAGACGCTGCTGCGCCGCGGCGCCCGCATCGCCGCGCGCTCCTCCGGCGGCGAGCTGCTGGCCGTGCACGTCACCAGCCAGGACGGCCTGCTGCAGGGCGATCCGCAGAACCTGGCGCAGCAGCGGGCGCTCGTCGAGAAGCTCGGCGGCAGCTACCACCAGGTCGTCGGCGACGACATCCCGCGTTCGCTCGTCGACTTCGCCCGCGGAGCCAACGCGACCCAGCTCGTGATCGGCGTCAGCCGCCGCTCGCGCCTGACGGCGGCGCTGACCGGCCCGGGCATCGGCTCGACGGTCATCCGCGAATCGGGCGACATCGACGTGCACATCGTCAGTCACGCCTCGGCCGGCGGCAAGCTGCGGCTGCCGCGGCTCGGCGGTGCGCTGAGCCTGCGGCGACGCGCGGCCGGCTTCGCGATCGCGCTGATCGGCGGTCCGCTGCTGAGCTGGGCGCTCGTCTCCCTGCGCACCGAGGACTCGATCACGAGCGACGTGCTCAGCTACCAGCTGCTGGTCGTCGTGGTCGCGCTCGTCGGCGGCATCTGGCCCGCTCTGTTCGCCGCCGTGCTCTCGGGGCTCACGCTCGACTTCCTCTTCGTCGAGCCGCTCTACACCGTGACGATCGCCGAGCCGCTGCACCTGCTCGCGATCGTGCTCTACGTCGTGATCGCGATCCTGGTCAGCTTCGTCGTCGACCGCGCGGCCCGGCAGACCCGCGCCGCGCGCCGGGGGGCCAGCGAGGCCGAGCTGCTGGCCACCGTCGCCGGCAGCGTGCTGCGCGGCGCCGGGGCCGTGGATGCGCTCGTCGAACGCACGCGCGAGGCCTTCGGGCTGGCGCGCGTGCGCCTGCTCGACGGCGAGACCGTGCTCGCCGAGTCGGGCGAGCGCGATCCGGATGCGCCGCTCACCCGCGTCGCGGTCGGCGAGCGCGCGACGCTCGAGCTGAACGGCGCCGACCTCGCCGCCTCGGAGCAGCGCCTGCTGGCCGTCATCACGGCGCAGCTCGACGCCGCGCTCGAGCACAGCGACCTGGCCGAGACCGCGAGCGAGGTCGAGCCGCTCGCCGCGACCGACAAGGTGCGCAGCGCCCTGCTCTCGGCGCTCAGTCACGACCTGCGCCGCCCGCTCGCGGCCGCGACCGCCGCCGTCGGCGGACTCCGCACGGCCGGTGCGGCACTCAGCCCGGCCGATCGCGCCGAGCTGCTCGAGACCGCCGACGAGAGCCTCGGCACCCTCGCCGGGCTCATCACCGACCTGCTCGACGTGAGCCGGCTGCAGGCCGGCGCCCTGGCGGTCGCGACGCAGCCGGTCGACGCGATCGACGTCATCCTGCCCGCCCTCGACGAGCTCGGCACCGGCCCCGATCACGTGGCGCTCGACCTCGCCGCCGACGTGCCGCCGGTCGCCGCCGACCCCGTGCTGCTGCAGCGCGTCGTGGTCAACCTGGTGGCGAACGCCCTGCGGCACAGCCCGGACGACGTGCCGGTGACGGTCACCACGAGCTCCTTCGGCGATCAGGTGGAGCTGCGTGTGATCGACCGCGGTCCGGGCATCCCACCCGAGAAGCGCGGCGACGTGTTCGTGCCGTTCCAGCGCCTCGGCGACACCGACAACTCCGTCGGGCTCGGCCTCGGGCTGGCCCTGTCGCGCGGCTTCGTCGAGGGGATGCGCGGCACCCTGACCCCCGAAGACACCCCCGGCGGCGGCCTGACCATGGTCGTGAGCCTGCCCGCGCTCCGCGACCCGGCCGCGCATCCCGACAGCACCGAGGAGACGGCATGAAGATCCTCATCGCCGACGACGACCCCCAGATCCTCCGCGCCCTGCGCATCACGCTGGGCGCACAGGGCTACGACGTCATCACCGCCGGAGACGGCAAGGCGGCGATCGCCGCGGCCATCGAGCAGCACCCTGATCTCTACATGCTCGACCTCGGGATGCCGCACCTCGACGGCATCGAGGTCATCACGGCGCTGCGCGGCTGGACGACCGCGCCGATCCTCGTGGTCTCGGGTCGCACGGTCGCGGCCGACAAGGTGGATGCGCTCGACGCGGGCGCCGACGACTACGTCACGAAGCCGTTCGCGATCGAGGAGCTGATGGCCCGCATCCGGGCCCTGACCCGCCGCACGGCGGCGCCGGATGCCGAACCGGTCATCCGCTTCGGCGACGTGACGGTCGATCTTGCGGCGCGCACGGTCGTGCGCGGCGAGGGCTCCGCGGCGAGCGCCGTGCGCCTGACCCCGACGGAGTGGCAGATGCTCGAGCTGCTGATCCGCAACGCCGGGCGCCTCGTCACCCGCCAGACCCTGCTGACCGAGATCTGGGGATCGCAGCACGTCGCCGACACCGGCTACCTGCGGCTCTACATCGCGCAGCTGCGCAAGAAGCTCGAGGCGCAGCCGGCCGCGCCCCGACACCTGCTCACCGAGGCCGGCATGGGCTACCGCCTCGTGCTGCAGTCCGACTCCACGAGCCCTGATGAGACGACTTCAGCATCGTGATGCTGTCGTGATTGACTGAGGGCTACGCTCCAACGCCCTCAGTCGCCTAGACTCAGGGACCACCACGCCGCGTCGCTTTCGTCGCAGCATCACTACAGCACAAGGAACGACATGGCCACCGGCACCGTCAAATGGTTCAACTCCGAGAAGGGCTTCGGCTTCATCGCCCCCGACGACGGCTCCGCCGACGTCTTCGCCCACTTCAGCGCGATCTCCGGAAACGGGTACCGCAACCTCGATGAGGGACAGAAGGTCGAATTCGACGTCGAGCAGGGCCAGAAGGGTCTGCAGGCCGCGAACATCCGCGCCCTCTGATCTTCTCCTGATCACCGGCGGAGGCCGGGCACCGACGATGATCGTCGGGCCCGGCCTTCGTCGTTCCCGGGTCGCGGCGTCGGCAGGGATGCGCGGCGCCCGGCGCGGTGGCCCGGCGTCAGCAGGTCAGCGCGTCAGCGCCCCTCGAGCATCGCGACGAGCTGGTCGAGCGTGAACTCCCAGCCCTGGCGGTTGCGGGCGCCGGGCTCGTCGTCGCTCCACGGCCCGCCGTGCCGCACGCGCAGCTCGGTGCGCTCGACCCCGTCGCCGTCGTCGCCGCCGTGCGCCGCGAGCGTGATCTCGACCTGCTCCTCGGGCTCGGCGCCGTCGGCATCCCGCCAGCACCAGGTGAAGTCGAGGTGCTCCGGATGCGCGACCCGCGTGAACCGCCCGGTGAGCTCGATGCCCTGCTCGGGTGCTGCGATCGCGTAGTCCGCATCGACTCCGGCCTCGAAGCGGATGCGCACGCCGTTCCAGTGCCGCCACCACCACCCGCGCATCCCGTCGCTCGTGCTGAGCGCGGCCCACACCCGGTCGATGTCGTCGGGCAGGATGCGCACGACCTCGATGTGGCGCGTCGTCGTCATGCGCCCAGTGTCGTCGGGAGCGACTCCCGGCACCAGAGCAGTCCGGGCATGTCGGGCCAGCCGCAGGATCAGGCGGTCGCGCCGGCGTCCGCCCGCTCGGGCGCGAGCCGCTGCGTGCCGGCCACCCGCAGCAGCCGCAGCTTCTCGGCGTCGTCCGACCCGGGCGCGGCCGAGTAGAGAACGAGCCGCAGGTCTCCTCCGGGCGCCGTCAGCACGTCGCAGTCGACCGTGACGTCGCCGACGACCGACCCGTGCACGGTCTTGCGGCTGACGCGGTGCTCGGCGACGTGCGCCGTGCTCCAGCGGCGGGCGAACTCGGGCGAGGCCTCGAGCAGGCGCGCGATGAGCCGCTTGAGCCCGGGATCGTCGGGGTACCGGCCGCGGGCCGCGCGCACGTCGCCGACGATGTCCGCCTGGAACGCCTCGGCGTCCTCCGGCGAATGCGTCACGTGGTCGTCGTGCTCGACGAAGGTGCGCCACGCGACGTTGCGCTCGATGCCGGTGCGCGTCGACGGGTCGCCGTGCAGCGCCGCCCAGAGCTCGTTCCAGCGCAGCAGATCCCAGGTGGCCGAGTAGACGGCGACCGGGGTGTCGGCGCAGCGATCGAGCATCCGCTGCACGCCCGGGGTGATGTGCAGGGGAACCGTACCCGCCGACGGCAGGGCGACCCCGGCGACGCGGTAGAGGTGGTCGCGCTCGCCGCCATCGAGCCGCAGCGCGCGGGCGAGCGCCGCGAGCAGCTGCGCCGAGGGGTTGGTAGCGCGCCCTTGCTCGAGCCGCACGACGTAGTCGACGCTCACGCCGGCGAGCTGGGCCAGCTCCTCACGCCGCAGCCCGGGCGTGCGGCGGTCTCCGCCGGCGGGCAAGCCGACCTCCTCGGGTCGCACCCGGTCGCGCCAGGCGCGCAGCACCTGCGCGAACTCGTCCATGCCTCCATGGTGCCCCGCCCGGGCCGTTCGCGGAGGGTGACTGGGTGGTACTGCTGTTCCCCCTGTCGAACGGTGCCTGGTCGTCGCGGCTGGTCGGGCGCAGGCTCGAGCCATGACCACGACACTCATCACCGGAGCGAACCGCTCCCTCGGACTCGAGACCGCCCGCCGCCTGATCGAGGCCGGCCACACCGTCTACGCCGGCATGCGCGACCTCGCCTCGGGCGACGCCGTCGCCGCTCTCGGCGCGATCCCCGTGCAGCTCGACGTCGCCGACCAGTCGAGCGTGGATGCGGCCCTCGCGTCGCTGCCCGAGCTCGACGTGCTCGTCAACAACGCCGGCATCCTCGGCACCTCGTTCACCGCCGACGACCTCGACGCCGACGCCATGGCGTCGGTGCTCGACACGAACGTCGTCGGCATCGTGCGCGTCACCCAGGCCGCGCTGCCGCTGCTGCGCCGCTCCGCGCATCCGGTGATCGTCAACGTCGCCTCGGGCGTCGGCTGGCCGCGCTTCCTCACGACCGAGGGCACCGACGAGTTCCCGGTTCCGGCGATCCCCTACGCCGCATCCAAGGCCGCCGTGATTGCACTGACGGTGCAGTACGCGAAGAACCTGCCCGGGTTCCGGGTCAACGTCTCCGACCCGGGCTACACGGCGACCGACTTCAACCGGCACGGCGGGCACCAGACGGTGACCGAGGGCACGGATGCGACGGTGCGCCTGGCGACGCTCGGCGCCGACGGACCGACCGGCGAGTTCCACAACCGGGCCGGCCGCATCGACTACTGAGCTGAGGCGCCCGTCGCGCCGGGCGCGGCTGCCCCGTCCGCCGCGCTCGCCTCGCCCGTCGCCCCCTGCGGTCGGGCGGGGCGGCGCGCCGCCGGGCGGGCGACGCCGGCCCGGCGCAGCCCGCCGGCGATCGCGATGCCCAGCGCCGTCGCGGCCACGCAGCTCACGATGTTGATCGCGAAGAACGCGATCTGCAGCCCGAGCGGCCGTCCGGCGTCCAGCGCGGCCGATCCTCGTGACGGATGCGCAGCCCGCGCACGTCGAGGGGCGGCGGGGAGGTCACCCGGCCATCCTAGGTAAGGGGCACCTCACTCGGGCGGCGGGCCGACCTCGCGCGTCACGTCACCGCGCTCTCCGCAGCATCGCTCGCCGCTGAGACGAGCCGCCGGGCGCGTCACTTCACCGCGGGCACCGCCTCCGGTTCGGGCGGCACGGCCGCCCGCCGCCGTGTGACGAGGAACGATCCGGCGAGCACCAGCACGAAGCCGACGATCGTCCACACCGTGATGCGCTCGTGCAGCACGAGGGCGCCCGCCGCGATCGCAACCGCGGGATTGAGGTAGGTGATGGTCGTCGCCCGCACCGGCCCGACCTCGCCGATGAGGGCGAACATCAGCAGGAACGCGACCGCGCTGCAGATCAGGCCCAGCCCGACGATCGACCCGATCACGGGCGCCGACGGAACCGAGGTCGGCAGCGCTCCGGCGAGCAGCACGATCGGCACGGCGATCACCGCGGCGAGCGCCAGCGACACGGTCACGACGCCCAGACCCGGTAGGTCGGACATCCACCGCGCCAGGATCGCCGGGCCGACGGCGTAGCCGACCGCGACCACCGCCATCTCGGCCACGCCCACGAGGTCGGAGCCGGCGACGTCGAGTCCGACCAGCGCGGCGACGCCGATGGTGCCGAGCAGCATCCCGAGCACGTTGCCGAGGCCGAGTCGCTCGGGCCGGCCCATGAGGATCGCCACGATCACGCCGACGATCGGCACGGCCGCGAGCAGCAGGCCCGAGGTGGAGCTCGGCAGGCGGGTCTCGGCACTGCTGAGGAAGGTCCACGGGATGACGATCTCGACGATCGTGTACGCGATCAGCGGCTTCCACCGCCTCAGCACCACGAGCACCTGGCGTCGCCACAGGGCGATCGGCAGCAGGATCAGCGCGCCGATCGTCGTGCGCCCGAGCACCACCATGGCCGGCTCGAGCTCGCCGACGGCGACCTTGATGAGCAGATACGGGATGCCCCACGCGACCCCGAGCGCGAGGAAGAGGATCACGCCGCGCCGCGTCATCGCGCCTCCTGGATGGGTCTCGTCTCGCGGTCGGCCGCAGTGGACGCGCCCGACGTCGTCAGGCTAGCCAGGGGCGCCGACACCGCGTCGTCCCGTTCCTGCCGAGCTTCCCGCGCATCCCGCCACGAGTGGATGCGCGGCGCACGCGTGCCCGGCGGTCACCGCTGTGCCGCGCCGCTCCGCTCCGCATCATGGCCGCACACCGCCGTGTCGGCGGACGCCTCTACCCTCACGCTCATGCCCACCTGCTGCGCTCCCGGATGCGACGCGGCGGCCGACGAGATCGCCGCCGCCGGCCCGGTGCCGCTCTGCGCGCCGCACCTCGCGATCGTCGGCGACGTGGCGACCGCGGGCGTCGACGACGTGCTGCCGTCGCCCTGCCGCGCCTGCGGTTCGCGCCTCGGCGTGCGCTATCCCTCGGGCTGGCTCTGCGCGGTCTGCGAGTGGCGGCACGGCGAGTTCCCCGACGACGAGGCGGTCGACGCCCGCGTCGACGTCGTCTACTACCTGCGTGTCGCCGACCGCATCAAGATCGGCACGAGCAGCCGACTCGGTCAGCGGATGCGCCAGCTCTGGCACGACGAGCTGATCGGCATCGAGCGCGGCGACCGGCACCGCGAGCGCGCCCGCCACGAGCAGTTCGCGGCGACGCGGTTCGGACGAACCGAGTGGTTCGCGCGCTCCCCCGAGCTGGATGCGCATCTCGTCGCCGTGACCGCGGGCGTCAGCGACCCGTGGGAGCTGTACTCGCGGTGGCGCAGCGAGGCGATCGCGCTGCGCGGGTGAGCGCCGCGCGGGTGAGGCCGCGCGGGTGAGCGCCCGGTGCCGCGCCCGCGCCGTCATCGCAGGTAAGCGTCGACGAACAGCGCCCCGCGGATCTCGCGCAGCTCGTCGAGCAGGCGTGGCCACAGGCTCTTCGTCAGTCCGGTCGTCGCGAGGTCATGCGGGCCGAGCGCGGGCAGCCGTCCGGTGCGGATGCGCACGACCTCCCATCCGGCGGCCCGCAGCGCGCGGTCCTTGCGCCGGTCGACGGCTTCGCGCCGGCCGACGTGCTCGAGCCCGTGCCGCCCGGTGCTGTCGTATTCGATCGCGACGCGCAGCTCGGTCAGCAGCACGTCGGGCCAGGCCTCGAGGTGGTCGAAGAACGGGCGCGAGAGCTTGACCGCGTTGGCGCCCAGGTCGATCGCGAGCAGCTCGCCGAGCCGCTGGTGCAGCTCCCCTTCGACGGCCGACGCCCGCCGGGGAGCGCACACGCTGACGAAGGCCTCCCCCGCGGCGAGCGCGGGCGTCTTCGCGCACAGCGGCCGCGCCGGCTTCGCCGCGCGCTTCGGGCGCGTGATTCCGGTGGCGCCGTCGCTGCCGACGCTGATGCCACCACCGGGCGTGCTTGCCTCGAGAGGACCACCACGCGCCGCGGGTCCCGCGCTGGCGCCGCCCGCCGCATCCCGTTCGGAGGCGAGTCGAGCCCGCGCCGGCATAGGGCGCCGCAGAGCGAGCTCTCGGCATTCGGGACACCACGACGACCGCCGTCGCTCGCGCCCGGGCCGGCTGCGTTGCTCCTCGGGCGTCGCGACGAAGCGGTGCCCGGCGTCGCACTCCCACTGCAGCAGCACCTCCGCCGCCGGCGGGATCTGCGACAGCGTGAACCCCCGGTTCAGATCGGGATGGAACCACCGCACGAGCACCGGATACGACGCCCACGCCGCGCGATACGTGCCGACCGGATAGGGCACGTCGACACCGCGGGAGAACCGCCGTCGCTCCCACCACTGATCCACCGGCTCCGCCACGCCTTCACGCTAAGCACCCCCGCCGACATGGATGCGCCCCGCCCGCCGCGCTTGCTCCCGACGAGAACACAGATGAGGATGTCAGCGGATCTCATCTCACGGAGCCCGCGGGCGCGGTCGATCACGACGCGCGTTCTGACACCGGTCGCGCATCAGTGCGAAGCGGGTCGTTCATCCCAACGACCCCGAGGCGCCCGTGAACTGCTCGAAGACCCCTTACTCGACGATCGACCAGGCAGGTCGTGTCCTGCTAGCTCTGATGCGCGCTGGACGCGCAGAGTGCGGCGTGCATCCCTGCGCTGCCTGCCATGCATTCCATCTGACGTCAGACCGTGCCAGCTCGAAGTCTCGATGGACCGCGATGGCGCTGCGCGGGAAGAGTCGGGCATGAAGAAGGCCCGGACTCTCGAGAGAATCCGGGCCTCGCCGTCGGGCTGACAGGATTTGAACCTGCGACCCCCTGACCCCCAGTCAGGTGCGCTACCAAGCTGCGCCACAGCCCGTGGCATTCGTGCGCGGATCGCTCCGGCACGATGAGCAAGCCTACCGGACGCGCGACCCCGCGACGACCACTCCGCACGGCGGATCCGACACCGCAGAGCAGAGCCGCGCATCCATTCGCCCGAGCACGCGGCGGAGCGCATCAGCCGAGCTGGTCGCCGTCGACGTAGACCCAGAGGCCGTCGACCCGGGTGAAGCGCGAGCGCTCGTGCATCACCCCTGCGCCGTCAGCGCCGCGGAACGAGGCTCGGAACTCGACCTTGCCCGCGGCATCCGCCTCGGCGCCGGCCGCCGTGTCGACGATCTGCAAGCGACGCCATACCGTGTCGGCGTCGAGTTCGAGGGTCGCCGGCCGGGTCGACGGATGCCAGCTGCGCAGCAGGTAGTCGGCGAGGCCCAGAGCGAAGGCGCTGAAGCGCGAGCGCATGAGCCGCTCGGCCGTCGGCGCCGGCGCGGTGCCCGCGTGGGCCGGCGCGCAGCACGTGCCGTAGGCGCCGGCGCCGCAGGGGCACGGCGCGTCGGCGTCGAGCCCGTCGGCGGCGCTCCGGGTCATCCCTGAATTCACCCGTCGATCATCTCCGATGAACGCGCCGTCCACGTGCGCGACTCCCCCGGTTTTCCGGGCGAGGGACGGGGCCGAGCACGCGACGGCAAACCGAGGAATCCGCACGAGCACAAGAGTCGAGCGTCCCGCACTATTGACACACCCCCCGACAGGGGGTCAATCTACTTACCACCGATCAACGATCTCCCCCGACTTCGTCGATCGAGCCCCGAACACCCGAATACCCCACCCGCATCGGACGCTCCGCGGTTCTCGCCCAAGAACCCCCCGACGCGATCTCTCGAACACCCCGTGCGATCCCCATCGCACGGCCTGCTCGCCATGACGGCTCGGCAGGAGCTCGAAGATTCCCGACGGTCTGCACACCCCCACCCGAAGCACTCTTCCGGCATCCGCCGATCCGCCCAGCACGACGACAGGGCCTGCCCCGAATCGTCTGCTCTGGAAAGTCGCCCCCACCTTTCTGGATCGGATCCCGATGCCCACCCGCACCCGCGACGCCTCCGTGCGTCACGCCGCCCCGGCCGGCGGTCACCCCGCGCAGCGCCGCGGCGTGACCAGCCCGGGTGCCCCTGCCTGGGGAGCGCGCTCGTGACCGCGCACGACCAGGCCGTCAGCCGGATCGCCTCCGGCACCCCCCTGCTGACCAGCGTCGCGTCGCGGATGACGTCGCCGCTGGCGAGCGATCCTGACTGGGTCCGTCGGCTGCGCCGACGCATCTCGCTCACGGACACGCTCCTCGTGACCTCGGCGGTGATCGCCGGCTCTTGGGCGAGCCGCATCGCCGAGCCGGGCCGACCGGCGGCGACGCAGTACGTGGAGTGGAGCCTCCTCGTCCTCGTCGCCGTCGGCTGGCTCGGGTTGCTCTCCCTGGCGCACACCCGCGACACCCGCACGATCGGCATCGGCATCGCCGAGTACCGCCGGGTGATCACCGCGAGCGTCGGATCGTTCGCCTCGTACGCGATCGTGCTCGCCGTGCTCGACCGCGGCGACGGGCTGCCCGTCGCCGCCGGCGTCTTCGTCGGCGGCACTGCCGCACTGCTCATCGGTCGCTGGGCCTGGCGCGTCTGGCTCGGAATCCAGCGCACCGCCGGCCGCTGCCTCTCCACAGCGATCGTCGTCGGCCCGCGCCGTGAGGCCGAGCACGTGATCACCCAGATCGGCCGCCGCCGCGGCGCCGGCTACCGCGTCATCGGCGCCGCCATCCCCCGAGCGAAGAACCGCGCGCTCGAGGTCGGCGGCGAGCACGTCTCCCTCGTCTCCGACCTCGACCACGTGGCCGAGGCCGCCGCACGCCTCGGTGTGGATGCCGTCATCGTCGCCGGCATCCCCACCGGGGACCGTCGCTACATCCGCCAGCTCGGCTGGGATCTCGAGGGCACCGTCGCCGAGCTCGTGCTCGCGTCGGCCCTCACAGACGTCGCCGGTCCGCGCATCCACATGAGCCCGGTCGAGGGCCTCCCGCTCATGCACGTCGAGCTGCCGCAGTTCCGCGGCGCCCGGCACGTGCTCAAGCGGGCACTCGACATCGTGCTCGCCGGCGGCGGCATCCTCGCCCTCGCCCCGCTGCTCGGACTCATCGCCCTGGCCGTGCGCCTCGACAGCCCCGGACCGGTGCTGTTCCGGCAGGAGCGCGTCGGCCGCGGCGGCACGACCTTCCCGATGCTCAAGTTCCGCTCCATGGTCGTGGATGCGGAAGCCCGACTCGCCGCCCTGCAGTCCGACTCCGACGGCAACGGCGTGCTGTTCAAGATGAAGCACGACCCGCGCGTGACCCGCGTCGGGCGCGTGCTGCGCAAGTACTCCCTCGACGAGCTGCCTCAGCTCTTCACCATCCTCGCCGGGCACATGAGCCTGGTCGGGCCGCGGCCGCCGCTCCCCCTCGAAGTCGAGGGATACGAGAGCCACGTGCAGCGCCGACTGTTCATCAAGCCCGGACTCACCGGCATGTGGCAGGTCAACGGCCGATCCGACCTCGACTGGGACGAGAGCGTTCGGCTCGATCTCTACTACGTCGAGAACTGGTCGATCACCGGCGATCTGCTGATCATGTGGCGCACCGTCAAGGTCGTCATCCGAGGAACGGGAGCTTACTGATGATCATCGGCTACGCGGCGGGCGCGTTCGACCTCTTCCACGTCGGGCACCTCAACATCCTCAAGCACGCGAAAGCGCACTGCGACCACCTCATCGCCGGCGTCGTCAGCGACGAGAAGCTGCTGCGCACCAAGGGCATCACCCCGGTCATCCCGCTCGCCGAGCGCCTCGAGATCGTGCGCAGCATCCGCTTCGTCGACGAGGCCGTCGCCGAAGACGCCCCCAGCAAGATCGACATGTGGCACGACCTGCGCTTCCACGTCTTCTTCAAGGGCGACGACTGGCGCGGCACCGACAAGGGACGCCTCGTCGAGCAGCAGATGGGCTCGGTCGGCGTCGAGGTCGTCTACTTCCCCTACACGATGTCGACCTCGAGCACCTCGCTGCGCCGCGCGCTCGACGACATCGCCGTTCTCGCCCGCGGCAGCCGTCCCCTCGACGCCGGCGACGACGAGGCCTACGCTCGCGAGGACGAGGTCTCATGAACCGCGGACGCACGCTCCACCGCGTCCCTCCCCACGTCGTCGTGGGGGTCGCCGTCTCCGGCGCCATAGCAGGCGTGAGCGCTCACGTCTCGGGGCAGGTGCCGCCTGGACGGACCCCCACGGCGACTTCCCGCACAGCGCGGGCGCTGCACGGCGGCGAGGTCTCCCGATCAGGGGCCGAGCCGCTGTTCCCAGCAGCGTCCCGCTAGCGGGAGCCCGGAGGGGCCGTGGAGTGCGGAGGACGCCACGGCCCCTCTTCCGGGACGCCGGACCTTGCCGAGCCCGTCGAGATCGCGGCCGCGCTCAGCCCCGCGCGGGCGACGCCGCCGCCGGCTTCGGGAACGCCTCGCGGAATCGGTCGCTCGTCAGGATGTCGCCGACGCCCACCAGCAGCACGCTGAACAGGATCTGCTCGAACACCATCCACAGCGGATACAGCCCCGGGACCGCCGCGATCACGAGCGTCACGATCGGGAAGATGCGGCTGAACAGCCGCAGGCGCGAATACGCCCAGTACCAGCCCAGCCACGCGCGCCAGGCGAAGTAGAGCAGGGTCGCCGTGATCGCGAGCACCGCGATCGAGCGGAACCACACCGCCGGCGGCTCCATCACCCCGACCGCCGCGAGCACGATCGCGACCACGAGCGCCGCCGCTCCGATCACGACCTCGGCCGTGAGGATCCAGAAGATGCCCGCGAAGCCGCGGCGCAGCTTCGCATCCCCCTCGAACTCCGCGCGGATGCGCAACGGCGCCAGCCGTCCGCCGCCGACGCGGTCGAGCCGGCGCCAGACCGGCTCGGCCGGTGCCAGGGCGCGGCTCGCCGCATCCACGAACCGCAGCATCGCGGTGATCACGCTCCGTGCTCCGTGACGGCGATGCTCAGGAGCGCTTGCGCTTCTCGCGCACGCGCATGTTGACCTGGATCGGCGTGCCCTCGAAGCCGTAGACCTCGCGCAGGCGACGCGTGATGAAGCGCCGGTAGCCCGGGTCGAGGAACCCGCTCGTGAACAGCACGAACGTCGGCGGACGCGTCGAGGCCTGCGTGCCGAACAGGATGCGCGGCTGCTTGCCGCTGCGCACCGGGTGCGGGTGCTCGGCCGCGAGCTCGGCGAGCAGCGCGTTGAACTTGCCGGTCGGGATGCGGGTGTCCCACGACTCGAGCGCGACGTTGAGCGCGGGCACGAGCTTCTCGAGGTGACGCCCGGTGCGGGCCGAGATGTTGACGCGCGGAGCCCACGCGACGTGCGCCAGATCCTGCTCGATCTCGCGCTCGAGGTAGCGGCGGCGGTCGTCGTCGAGCAGGTCCCACTTGTTGTAGGCGAGCACGAGCGCCCGACCCGACTCGAGCACGAGGTCGATGATGCGCAGATCCTGCACCGAGATCGGCTCGGTCACGTCGAGCACGACGATGGCGACCTCGGCCTTCTCGAGCGCGGCCGAGGTGCGCAGCGAGGCGTAGAAGTCGGCGCCCTGTTGCAGATGCACGCGCTTGCGGATGCCGGCGGTGTCGACGAAGCGCCAGATCGTTCCGCCGAGCTCGATCTGCTCGTCGACGGGGTCACGGGTGGTGCCGGCGAGCTCGTTGACGACGACGCGCTCCTCGCCCGCGGCCTTGTTGAGCAGCGAGCTCTTGCCGACGTTCGGGCGGCCGAGGATGGCGACGCGGCGGGGCCCGCCGATCTCCTCCTTCGCGACGGCCGAGACCTCGGGCAGCACGGTCATCACGTGGTCGAGCAGGTCGTAGACGCCGCGGCCGTGCAGCGCCGACACCGGCCACGGCTCGCCGAGCCCGAGACCCCAGAGCACGGCGGCCTCGGGGTCGCGGATCGCGTCGTCGGCTTTATTGGCGACCAGGATGACCGGCTTGTGAGCAGCACGCAGCATCCGCACGACGTGCTCGTCGGTGGCGGTCGCGCCGACGTTGACGTCGACGACGAACAGCACGGCGTCGGCCAGGTCGACCGCGACCTCGGCCTGCGCGGCGACCGAGGCGTTGATGCCCTGCGCGTCGGGCTCCCAGCCGCCGGTGTCGACGAGGGTGAAGCGCCGGCCGAGCCACTCGGCCTTGTACGAGACGCGGTCGCGGGTGACGCCGGGCACGTCTTCGACGACGGCCTCGCGGCGACCCAGGATGCGGTTCACGAGCGCCGACTTGCCCACGTTCGGGCGGCCGACGATCGCCAGCACCGGCAGGGCGGGCAGGTAGTAGATGCCGTCGGGGCCCTCGGCCGAGGCCTCGAGCAGCTCGAGGTCCTCGTCGTCGAGGTCGAAGTCGGCGAGCCCGGCGCGCAGGGAGGCGGCACGCTGCTCGGCGGCCTCGTCGTCGATGTCGGCGAGGCGGGTCGCCAGGTCGTCGTCGCCGATCAGGCTGTCGTCGAACTCCGGCTCGTCGCCGGCGCCGGCGGGACCGCCGGGGATGTCGTCGCGGGCGCTCACAGCGCACCCCCTTGCTCGGTCGGGTCGCCGACCGTGTCGTGCACGAGATCGACCACGGCCTGGATCGTCTCGGCGAAGTTCAGATGAGTGGAGTCGAGGGTCGTCACGCCGTCGGCCGCGGTGAGGAAGTCGACGACCTTCGCGTCGGCCTTGTCGCGCTCGACGAGCTGGCCGGCGGTCGCCGCCTGCTCGGGAGTGAGCTCGGCCGCGCGGCGGGCGATGCGCACCTCCTCGTCGGCGGTGAGCAGGATGCGCACCTGCGCGTCGGGCGCGACGACGGTCGTGATGTCGCGGCCCTCGACGACGATGCCCGGGCTGGGCGTCTCGCGGATCAGCCGACGGAACACGTCGTTGAGCGCCGACCGCACCTCGGGAACGCGCGCGACGAAGCTGACGACCGCCGTGACCCGCGGCTCGCGGATCGCCTCGGTGACGTCGTGGCCGCCGACCGAGACGTGCGCGCCGCCCGGCGTGGGCACGACGCGGTAGTCGAAGTCGGCGAGCACAGTGCGCACCGCATCCGCGCTGTCGAGGTCGACGCCGAGCCCGAGCGCGCGCCAGGCGAGCGCGCGATAGGCGGCGCCGGTGTCGAGGAAGTCGTAGCCGAGCTCGCGCGCCGCGGCGCGGCTCACGCTCGACTTGCCGCTGCCGGCGGGGCCGTCGACGGCGACGACGACGGGGCTGGGGGTGGTCATCTCTCGGCCTCCATGAGAGTCCAGCCGCGCGCGACGAGCGCGTCGGCGAGTCGGCCGGCGACCTCGGGCAGCACCGCGATCTCGGCGAAGCCGACCTCGGCCTCGGGCGAATGCTCGAGGCGCAGGTCCTCCATGTTCACGCCCTCCTCGCCGATCTCGGTGAGCAGGCGGGCGATCTGGCCCGGTCGGTCGTCGACCTTGATGGTCAGGTTCGTGTAGCGGCCGCTGTGGCCGTGCTTGCCCGGGATGCGGCCGACGCCGATGTTCCCGTTCGCGACGGTCTCGACGAGCACGCGGCGCGAGCCGGGCGCGTCGATGTCAGCCAGGGCGGCGAGCACCGCATCCAGGTCGTCGCGCAGCGGACGCAGAACCTCGGCGATCGCGTCGGCGTTGGCGGAGAGGATCTGCCCCCAGAGCACCGGATCGCTCGCGGCGATGCGGGTCGTGTCGCGCACGCCCTGCCCGGCGAGGGCGAGCGACTCGTCGGCGCCCCCGGTCAGTCGGGTGGCGAGCAGCGACGCGACGAGCTGGGGTGCGTGCGAGACGAGCGCGACGCTGGCATCGTGGGCGGCGACATCCATCTCGATCGGCGTCGCGCCGAGGTCGAGGATGAGGTCTTCGAGCGCGGCCGCGCGGCGGTAGCTGATCCCGTCGTGCCCGGCGATGATCCAGGGGCGCCCGACGAAGAGGTCGGCGCGCGCCGACACCGCTCCCCCGCGCTCGCGGCCGGCCATCGGGTGGCTGCCGATGTAGCGGCTGACGTCGGCGCCGGCGGCGACGAGCTCGTCGAGCGGGGCGCGCTTGACGCTCGCGACGTCGGTCACGAGGGCGTCCGGGTAGGCCGCGAGCTCGGCCGCCACGACCTGGGCCGTGACGTCCGGCGGCACCGCGACGATGATCAGGCCGGGTGCGTCGCCCGGGGCCGGCGCGCGGCCCGCGCCGTAGTCGATCGCCAGACGGCGCGCCGAGGGCGAGGCGTCATCCAGCACGACGTCGACGCCGCGCTGCGAGAGCGCCAGCCCGATGCTGGTGCCGAGGAGTCCGCTGCCGACGACGCGCACGTTCTCGGCGAGTCGTCGATCGGTCATGAGCGGGGGCTCTCCTGGTGTGCGCGCCCCTGATCCGGGTCCGTCCCGGCGGCGCCTCCGGCGCGCGAGATCGTCAGCAGCCGGCCGAGCTCCAGTGTAGTGAGGTCGCGACTGCGCCCCACTCCGAGCGTTCCGAGGTGCAGGGGCCCGAACTGGCGGCGCACCAGGGCGGTCACGGGATGCCCGACCGCGTCGAGCATCCGTCGCACGATGCGGTTGCGGCCCGAGTGCAGCGTGATCTCGACCATGGTCGCGCCGCGCGACGGCTCGCCCACGAGCTTGGCCCGGTCGGCGCGGATCGGCCCGTCCTCCAGCTCGATGCCCTTCTTGAGCGTGCGCAGCGTCGCCGGCAGCACCTCGCCGCGCACGGTCGCGATGTAGGTCTTCTCGACGCCGAACGAGGGATGCGCGAGCACGTGGGCCAGGTCGCCGTCGTTCGTCAGCAGCAGCAGCCCGCTCGTGTCGCCGTCGAGGCGGCCGACGTTGAACAGGCGCTCGTCGTAGTCGACGGTGAACTCGCGCAGGTCGGGGCGGCCCTTCTCGTCGCGCATCGTGCTGACCACGCCGGTGGGCTTGTTGAGCATGACGTAGCGCTTGCCCGGGTCGAGCTGGATGGCGGTGCCGTCGACGCTGACGTGGTCGGTCAGCGGGTCGATGCGAGTGCCGAGCTCGGTGACGATCGAGCCGTTGACCTCGACGCGGCCGTCGGCGATCAGCTGCTCGCTGACGCGGCGCGACGCGACGCCGGCGGCGGCGAGCACCTTCTGCAGGCGCTCGCCTTCGGGGCGGTGCGGGTCGCCGCCGTCGTACTGCGGGCCGCTCATTGGGCGTCTCCGAATCCGTCGGCGCCGTCGGCGAGCAGGGGCGAGATCAGCGGGAGCTCCTCGATCGAGTTGATGCCGAGCTGCACGAGCAGCAGGTCGGTGGTCTTGTAGTGGAGGGCGCCGGTCTCGGTGTCGGTGAACGCCTCGGCGATCAGTCCCCGGCCGAGCAGGGTGCGCACGACCGAGTCGACGTTCACGGCGCGGATCGACGCGATGGCCCCGCGGCTGATGGGCTGGCGGTAGGCGATCACCGCGAGCGTCTCGAGCGCCGCCTGCGACAGTTTCGTCGGGTTCTGGGTGAGCACGAAGTCGCCCACGATCGCGTCGTGCTCGGCGCGCACGTAGATGCGCCAGCCGCCACCGACCTCGCGCAGCTCGAAGCCGCGGCGCACGCCGCCGGACTCGCCGTCGTAGTCGGCCACGAGCCGCGCGACCGCCTCGCGCACGGTCTTCACCGGCGCATCCACGGCACTCGCCAGGGCGACGAGCGACTGCGGCTCGTCGACGACCATGAGGATCGCCTCGAGCGCGCGGTCGAGGTCGGCGACCGGCGGGCGACGCGGGGCGTCGGGCGCGGCCTCAGCGACGTCGGCCTCAGCGACGTCAGCGGCGTCGGGCGCGGCGTCGGCGGCATCGACGGTCTCGCGGTCGGTCTCGGCCTCGAGGTCGGTCTGCGCCGGAGCGTCGTCGACGGGCGCGGGGGCCGGCTGCGTGTCATCCATAGTCGGCTCCCAAGTCTGCCAGGCTGTCGTCGGTCCAGTGCGCGGCAGTCCAGCGCACGGTGAGCTCGCCGAGCGGCTCGAGCTGCTCGAACGAGATCGCCGCGTTGCGGTAGAGCTCGAGCACGGCGAGGAAGCGGGCGACGACCTCGCCCTTCTGGTCGGCGCCGGCGCACAGCTCGCGGAAGGTCAGCGACTCCCCCGTGCGGCGACGCAGCAGCGTCACGACGTGCGCGGCCTGCTCGCGGATGCTGATCAGCGGCGCGTGCAGATGGTCGAGTCCGACGGTGGGCACCTCGCGCGGCGTGAAGGCGAGCGTCGCCAGTGCGGCGAAGTCGTCGACGCTGAGGGTCCAGCGCAGCTCGGGCGTCTGCCGGCGGTACTTCTCCTCGAGGCGCACCGAGCGCACGTGGCGGCCGGCCTCCGCATCCAGGTGCCCGGCGAACCAGCTCGCGACCTCCTTGAACGCGCGGTACTGCAGCAGGCGGGCGAACAGCAGGTCGCGCGCCTCGAGCAGCGCCACGTCCTCGGCGTCGACGAGCTCGCCGCGCGGCAGCAGCCCGGCGACCTTGAGATCGAGCAGCGTCGCCGCGACCACGATGAACTCGCTCGCCTGATCGAGCTCGGTCTCGGTGTCGAGGCCGTGCAGGTAGGCGATGAACTCGTTCGTCACCGCGCTCAGCGACACCTCGGTGATGTCGAGCTGGTGCTGCGTGATGAGCGAGAGCAGCAGGTCGAAGGGACCGTCGAAGTTGTCGAGCGAGAGGCGGAAGCCGGGCTCTGCGGCCGGCACAGGCCCGTTGGCAGCGACCTCCGCGCTCACCGCGGGCTCCGCATCCACGACCGCGACGGCGCCCTCGGCCTCGACCGCGGGGTCGGCCGGTGCGGACGCCGGCTCAGGCGACGGCGCCACGCGCGACGAGCTCCCGGGCGACCCGGCGGTAGGCCTCGGCCGCGGCGTGCTCGGGGGCGAAGGTCGTGATCGGCGTGCCGGCGACGGAGGCGTCGGGGAACTTCACGGTGCGGCCGATGACCGACTCCAGAACGCGGTCGTCGAAGGTCTCGACGACGCGCTCGAGCACCTCGCGCGAGTGCAGCGTGCGCGGGTCGAACATCGTGGGCAGGATTCCGTCGAGCGTGATCGCCGGGTTGAGCCGGTCGCGCACCTTGTCGATCGTCTCGATCAGCAGGGCCACGCCGCGCAGCGCGAAGAACTCGCACTCGAGCGGGATCAGCACGCCGTGCGCGGCGGTGAGCGCGTTGACGGTCAGCAGGCCGAGCGAGGGCTGGCAGTCGATCAGGATGACGTCGTAGCGGTCGCTCACCTGACGCAGCACGCGGGCGAGGATCATCTCGCGCGCGACCTCGTTGACGAGGTGCACCTCGGCGGCCGAGAGGTCGATGTTCGCCGGGATGATGTCGAGCCCCGGCGTCGAGGTCTCGACGATCGTCGAGGCGGTGTCCTTCTCCGAGCCGAGCAGCAGGTCGTAGATCGTCGGCAGGTCGTGCGTGTTGATGCCGAGCCCGGCGCTCAGCGCACCCTGAGGGTCGAAGTCGATCGCGAGCACGCGGCGCCCGTAGGCGGCGAGGCTCGCGCCGAGGTTGATCGTGGTCGTCGTCTTGCCGACGCCGCCCTTCTGATTGCAGAGGGCGATGATGCGCGCCGGGCCGTGGCCGTTGAGGGGCGCGGGCACCGGGAACTCGCGCAGGGGTCGGCCGGTGGGGCCGAGCTTCGACTCCGCGGGTCCGGAGACGTCCAGGCCGGGGAGCTCAGCGACGTCGTTCCGCTTGGCTGCCATGACCGCGAGTCTACGAGCGGGGATGCGCGGCTCCCGGCTCCGCAACGCCCCCGCAGACAGGCTCACCTCGACCTCTGGTTGAAGGTGAGAGCAGGTGTCTCCCCGCCTCAGCGGGCCCGCGGATGCGCGACCAGATAGGCCTCGCGCAGGGTGTCGGCCGTGACCATCGTGTAGATCTGCGTGGTCGCCACATTGGCGTGGCCGAGCAGCTCCTGCACGACGCGCACGTCGGCGCCGCGCTCGAGCAGATGGGTCGCGAAGGAGTGCCGCAGCGAGTGCGGCGACAGATCGACGTCGAGCTCGGCACGCTCCGCCGCCGCTCGGATGATCAGCCACGCGCTCTGCCGCGACACCCGCGCCCCGCGCGCGCCGAGGAACAGCGCCGGCGTCGCGGCGCCCTGCCGCGCCAGCTCGGGACGCGCGCGCACGAGGTACGCCTCGATCGCCGCCCGCGCCATCGACCCGACCGGCACCAGGCGCTGCTTGCCGCCCTTGCCGAAAAGGCGCACCGCATCCGCCGCACCGCCGTCGGGATCACCGCCGAGCAGGTCGTCGAGGTCGAGGCCGACCGCCTCGCTCACGCGCGCCCCGGTCGCGTAGAGCAGCTCGAGCAGCGCGCGGTCGCGCATCCGCACCGGGTCCTCGCCCTCGGTCGCCGCGAGCAGCCGCTCGACCTGGTCGTAGCTCAGCGCCTTCGGCAGCCTCGACGGCAGCTTCGGCGCCGGCACGTCGCGCGCCGGATCGTCGTCGAGCAGCCCCTCGTCGACGAGGAAGCGGGCGAAGCCGCGGATCGACGACAGGATGCGCGCGAGCGACGACGCCGCCGGCTGCGGCACCCGCTCGCGCAGCCGCAGGCTGTGGGCCGAGATCGCGGATGCGGTGAGCAGCTCGGTCGCACTCCCCTCCCCCAGCTCGGCCAGGAAGGGTGCGAGGTCGCGGCGGTACGCGGCGACCGTGTGCGGCGACCGTCCCCGCTCGATCGTCAGGTGACGCAGGTAGCGCTCGAGCTGGCGTTCGAGGGCGGTCGGGCGACGCGGCGGCGCGGCCGTCTCGGGCACAGCGTCGGCGCCGCCCGGGGCGTCCGCACCGCCCGGGGCATCCGTCACGACGCCCTCCGAGCTGGGGGAAGAGGTCTCAGCCGCGGCGGGCATGGGCGGTGAGCACCGCGATCTGCAGGATCGAGTTGCGCAGGCGCCCGTCGAGCACCGCCGCCACGACCTCATCGAGCGCGACCCAGCGGCGCACGATCTGCGCCTCCTCCTCGCCGCGATCGAAGGCGTCGAGCTGTGTGAGACCGGTCGCCCGGTAGATGCGCAGCAGCTCGTCGCTGCCGCCGGGCGTCGTATGGAACTGCGCGAGCGGCTCCCAGACGTCGGCCGCGAGGTCGACCTCCTCGGCCAGCTCGCGTGCGGCGGCCGCCTGAGGCTCCTCGCCCTCGATGTCGAGCAGTCCCGCCGGCAGCTCCCACTCGCGCTCGCGGATCGGGTGCCGGTACTGGTTGATCAGCAGCACGCGGTCGTCGTCGTCGAGCGCGAGCACGGCGACCGCGCCGGTGTGCGCCACGAACTCGCGCACGAGCTCGCCGCCGCCGAAGGCGAAGCGCTCGCGCTTCACGCCCCACACGTGTCCGGAGAACACGGTCTCGGCCTCGAGGATGCGGGCCGGGTCGCTCAGGTCGGCGAGCTCGCCCGTCTCGAGGCGCGCGCGCAGCGCATCCACCTCGCCCGACATCAGGCCTCCGCGCCCACCGCGTCGACCGACTCGGCGGCCGCGGCGTCGTCCTCGGCCACCTCGAACAGGCGCGAGGCGCGCTGACGCTCGAGCGCCGCGCCCACCAGACCGCGGAACAGCGGGTGCGGGCTGTTGGGGCGCGAGCGCAGCTCGGGGTGCGCCTGCGTGCCGACGTAGAACGGGTGCACGTCGCGCGGCAGCTCGACGTACTCGACCAGCGTGCGGTCGGGCGAGATGCCCGAGAAGACCAGGCCGGCCTCGGCGATGCGATCGCGGTAGACGTTGTTGACCTCGTAACGGTGGCGGTGGCGCTCGGCGGTGGTCGTCGCGCCGTAGAGCTCCGACACGATCGAGCCCTCGGCCAGGTCGGCGTTGTAGAGACCCAGGCGCATCGTGCCGCCCAGATCGCCGCCGGCGATGATGTCGACCTGCTCGGCCATCGTCGCGATCACCGGGAACTCGGTGTCGGGGTCGAACTCGCTCGACGAGGCGCCCGGCAGCTCGGCCTTGTGGCGCGCGTACTCGATGACCATGCACTGCAGGCCGAGGCAGAGACCGAGCACCGGGATGCCGTTCTCGCGGGCGAAGCGCAGCGCGCCGAGCTTGCCCTCGATGCCGCGCACGCCGAAGCCGCCCGGAACGCAGATGCCGTCGACGTCGCCCAGCAGCTTCTCCGCGCCCTCCGGCGTCTCGCACTCGTCGGAGGGGACCCAGCGGATGCTGACCTTCGCCTCGTGCGCGAAGCCGCCGGCCCGCAGCGCCTCGGTGACCGAGAGGTACGCATCCGGAAGGTCGATGTACTTGCCGACGAGCGCGATCGTGACCTCGTGCTTCGGGTCGTGCACGGCGCTCAGCACACCCGACCAGTTGCTCCAGTCGACCTCGGTCGCCTGCTCGAGACCGAGCTGCTCGATGATGTAGGCGTCGAGGCCCTGATTCGTCAGCATGGTCGGGATGTCGTAGATCGAGGGCACGTCGATCGCGTTGACGACGGCCTGCTCCTCGACGTCGCACATGAGCGCGATCTTGCGCTTGTTCGACTCGCTGACCGGGCGGTCGCTGCGCAGCACGAGCGCATCCGGCTGGATGCCGATCGAGCGCAGGGCCGCGACCGAGTGCTGAGTCGGCTTGGTCTTCTGCTCGCCCGAGGCGCCCATGTAGGGCACGAGCGAGACGTGCACGAAGAACACGTTGCGGCGGGTCAGCTCGTGGCGGATCTGGCGCGCGGCCTCGATGAAGGGCTGCGACTCGATGTCGCCGACCGTGCCGCCGATCTCGGTGATGATCACGTCGGGGGCGGGGGTGCCGTCCTCCGGCGGGACCGCCTGCAGGCGCATGCGGCGCTTGATCTCGTCGGTGATGTGCGGGATGACCTGCACGGTGTCGCCGAGGTACTCGCCGCGGCGCTCCTTGGCGATGACGTTCGAGTAGATCTGGCCCGTGGTGACGTTCGCCGCCTGCGACAGGTTGATGCCGAGGAAGCGCTCGTAGTGGCCGATGTCGAGGTCGGTCTCGGCGCCGTCGTCGGTCACGAAGACCTCGCCGTGCTGGAACGGGTTCATGGTGCCCGGATCCACGTTCAGATAGGGATCCAGCTTCTGCATGACGACGCGCAGACCGCGCGCCGTGAGCAGGTTGCCCAGGCTGGCCGCGGTGAGGCCCTTCCCGAGGGAGGACACGACACCTCCGGTCACGAAGATGTGCTTGGTCGTCTGCCGCTCCGAGTTGTTCACCACGGGTTCTCAGCGTATCCCACCGGGAGCGTTCTCGTCCGCCTCGACGCGCTCGGGTTCGCGTGGTCGCGCGCGCGAGCGCGGTCAGCGAGCGCGATCCGCGGCCGCGATCAGCGGCCGCAGTCGACGGTTCTGGTCAGCGCCCGCGCTCAGCCCTCGTGGCCCGCGACCTCGAGCAGCTCGCGCGCGTGGGCCAGCCCCGAGTCGGAGTCGGCGAGGCCGCTCAGCAGGCGCGCCATCTCCGAGAGCCGCTCCTCGCCGCTCAGCGCGCGCACGTCGCTCGCGGTGATCGCGCCGTCGGTGCTCTTCACCACGGCCAGGTGGTTCGTGGCGAACGCCGCGACCTGCGCCAGGTGCGTCACGACGATGACCTGCGCCGACGCAGAGAGCTGGGCGAGCCGCCGCCCGATCTCGATCGCCGAGGCGCCGCCGACCCCCGCATCCACCTCGTCGAAGACGAAGGTCGGCACCGGGTCGCTGCCGGCCAGCACGACCTCGATCGCGAGCATGACCCGCGAGAGCTCGCCGCCCGAGGCGCCCTTGCTCACCGGCCGCGGCTCGGTTCCGGGATGCGGCTGCAGCAGGATCGCGACCGCGTCGCGCCCCGAGGTGCCCAGCTCGCGCGCGGTGACCTCGATGTGCAGCTGCGCGTCGGGCATCGCGAGCGCGGCGAGCTCCGTACTCACCGCGGCGCCCAGCCGCTCGCCCGCGGCGCGACGCAGCTGCGAGATCTCGTCGGCCAGCTGCTCGACCTCGGCGAGGCCGGCGTCGACGTCGCGGCTCAGCTCGACGATGCGGTCCTCGTCGCCGTCGAGCTCGAGCAGCCGGGTGCTGCCGTTCTCGACGAAGTCGACGACGTCGTCGACGGTCGGCCCGAACCGTCGCGCCGCCGCAGCCAGCGCCGCGCGACGCTCCTGGATCGCCTCCAGCTCCCGCGCCGAGTCGCCCTCGAGCGAGGCGAGATAGGTCGACAGTCGCGCCGACAGCTCGCTCAGCCCGAACGACAGCTCGGCCGCCGCCTCGCCGATCGAGGCGAGCTCGGGGTCGTGGTGGGCGCCGCGCTCGAGGGCGCGGCGCGCAGTCTCGACCAGGGCCACCGCATCCATGCCGCCGTCGACCTGCTGCGACGACACGGCCTCCTGCGCCTCCGCCGCCGCCAGACGCAGATCCTCCCGGTTCGTGAGGCGCTCGGCGGTCTCGCCCAGCTCGGTATCCTCGCCGCGCTGCGGGGCCAGCTTCTCGAGCTCGTCGAGCGCGGCGCGCAGCTCCTCCGCCTCGCGGGCACGGCGGTCGCGATCAGTCGTCAGCACGTCGAGCTCGGCGCGCGCCGTCTGCCAGCGCTCGAACCGGTCGCGGTAGTCGCCCAGCTTGATCGCCAGCTCCGAGCCGGCGTAGCGGTCGAGCGCCTCGCGCTGCGCGGTCGCCGAGGTCAGCCGCAGCTGATCCGACTGGCCGTGCACGACGACGAGTCGCTCGCCCAGCTCGCCGAGCACGCCCACGGGCGCCGAGCGTCCGCCGACCGTCGCGCGGCTGCGCCCCTCGCTCGAGACCGAGCGGCTCAGCAGCAGCTCGCCGCGGCCGTCGATGCTGTCGTCGAGGTCGCCGCCGGCGTCGCGCACGCGCTCGGCGACCGGGCTCGGATCGTCGACGCTCCAGCGCCCCTCGACCACCGCGGCCGCCGCTCCGCTGCGGACGCTGCCGGCATCCGATCGCGACCCGAGCAGCAGGCCCAGTGCCGTGACGACCATCGTCTTGCCCGCGCCGGTCTCGCCGGTCAGCGCCGTGAATCCGGGGCCGAGCGGCAGCACCGCCTCGCGGATCACACCGAGATCGCGGATGGAGATCTCCTCGATCACCGCGCCGCTCCGTCCTGGCCACGGCCGTCGACAGAGCTCGGCTCCTCGGAGTCGGGGCCGCGCCATCCCGTGACCGGCAGGGCGAACTTGCCCACCAGCCGGTCGGTGAACACGCTGTCGGAGAGGCGGGCGAGTCGCACCGGCTGATCGGAGCGCCGCACGACGACGCGGGCGCCCGGCGGCAGATCGAAGGTGCGGCGGCCGTCGGCCCAGATCACGCCCGCGCCGGCCGAGCGCTCGAGCAGTTCCACCGCGAGCGCGGAGTCGGGACCGACCACGAGCGGACGGGCGAAGAGCGCGTGCGCCGACAGCGGCACCATGAGCAGCGCCTCGACGCTCGGCCAGACGACGGGCCCGCCGGCTGAGAAGGAGTAGGCGGTCGAGCCGGTCGGCGTCGACATGACGACGCCGTCGCACCCGAAGGTCGAGAGCGGGCGGCCGTCGACCTCGACGGCGACCTCGAGCGAGCGCTCGCGGCTCGCCTTCTCGACCGACACCTCGTTGAGGGCCCAGGTCTCGTAGACCACCTGGTCGTGCTTCTTGACGCGCACCGACACCGTCATGCGCTCTTCGACGCGGTAGTCCCGCGCGAGCGCGCGGCGCACGGTCTCGGTCAGGTCCTCGCGCTCGGCCTCGGCCAGGAAGCCGACGTGCCCGAGGTTGACGCCGAGCAGCGGCGCCGATCCGCCCCGCGCGATCTCGGCCGCGCGCAGGATCGTGCCGTCGCCGCCGAGCACCATGACGAGCTCGAGATCGTGGATCGCGACGTCGCGCCCCAGCAGCGCGAGCTGCTCCAGGGCGGGGTCGGCGCGGCGCAGATCGGCTTCCTCGTCATCGGAGACGACGGGCGTCAGGCCCGCGGCGATGAGCTGACGGCACACCTGCAGGCCCGCGTCGAGCGACTCCTCGCGCCCCGTGTGGGCGACGACGAGGATGTGGCGGTCCGGCATCCGGGCTCCCTCCGGCTTCGGCGGTGACGTCGGTCGGCGCGGCCGGGCTCAGGGAAGCCGGTCGATCGCCGCGTCCCATTCTGTCGGATCGTCCGGGGCTCCCGCCGTCCAGTGCACGAGGTACTCCTGATTCCCGGTGGATCCCACGATTGGGGAGGAGAGCACTCCCCGAGCGCCCAGCCCGAGGTCCCGCGCGGCGCCGAGCACGGCACGCACGGCCGCATGCCGGTCGCCGCGCTCCCGCACGATCCCCTCGCCGCCGCGCACGCGGCCGCGGCCGACCTCGAACTGCGGCTTCACGAGCAGCAGCAGATCGGCCTCGGGATGCGCGACCGCCGTCAGCGCCGGCAGCACGAGCGCGAGCGAGATGAAGGAGAGGTCACCGACGATCAGGTCGGGCGCGGGCGCTCCCCCGGTCAGCTCGGCCAGACGCTCGGCGGTCAGGTCGCGCGCGTTCTCGCCCTCGACCACGGTCACGCGCGCGTCGCCCCTTAGCTCGTCGACGAGCTGCCCGTGCCCGACGTCGAGCGCCGTCACCGCCGCCGCGCCGCGCTCGAGCAGCACCTGCGTGAAGCCCCCGGTCGAGGCGCCCACGTCGAGCGCCCGCCGTCCGCGCGGGTCGACCGCGAAGCCGTCGAGGGCGGCGATCAGCTTGTGCGCCGCCCTGCTGACGTAGCCGTCGTCGCCGTCGACCTCGATCGGGATGTCCGCATCCACCTTCACCGAGGGCTTCGTCGCCGAACGCCCTGCGACCCGCACGCGCCCCTCGGCGATCGCGGTCTGGGCGACGCCGCGCGAGCGCGCCAGTCCGCGGCGCACGAGCTCGGCGTCGAGACGGACGCCGTCGGCCATCAGGCGCCGCGCGGGCTGTCGCTCGCCTCGAGCCGCGCCCGCAGCTCGTCGTGGATCTGGGTCAGCGCCGCCGCGCGGTCGCCGAGCGGCTGGTCCTCGATGACCCGCAAGCGCGACAGGAGACCGTCATCGACCGCGTCGTCGGCGCTGTCGTCGACCGAGCCCTCGCCGGCGAGCGTGCCGTCGGCATCCGCCGTGTTCGTCGAGTCGACGACGCCCGCGTCGGGCTCGGCGGCGTTCTCGTGCTGGTCGGGGTCGCTCATCATGCCGAATATAGCCGCGGGATGCGCCGACTCAGGCGTACAGCGCCGGGTCGACGTCGAGCGCGTAGATCGGCGTGCCCGTGCCCCACACCGCGGCCGTGCCGGCGCGCACGACGTCGACGGCGCTGCCCGGCTTCGACAGCCGCACCTGGCTGCCGTCGACGACCACCTCGGCATCGCCGCTGCGGTGCTTGCGCACCCCGCGGAGCCCGGTCTTCACGATCTGCTCGGGGTAGGGCTGATCGAGCTCGCGCAGGTCGCCCAGGATGAAGTGCGGACGCGAGTCGGCGTCGGCGGGCAGCAGCTGCTTCGCCCGGTCGATGCCGGTGAGCACGATCGCCGAGCGCAGACCGGCGCGGTTCGCCCCGATGATGTCGGTGTCGAGACGGTCGCCGAGGAACAGCGCCGATGCCGCGTCCGCCACCGCGAAGCGCTGCAGCGCCGCATCGAAGATCGCCTTCTCGGGCTTGCCCGCCACGACCGGCAGGCGTCCGACAGCGGTGTGCACGGCCGAGACGAGCGTGCCGTTTCCCGGGGCGATGCCGCGCGCGACGGGGATCGTCCAGTCGGTGTTCGTCGCCACCCACGGGATGCCGTCCTCCCCCTCGGGAGCGCGCAGCGCGAACGCCGCCTCGGCGAGCTGCTGCCAGCCGACCTCCGGCGCGAAGCCCTGGATGACCGCCGCCGGCGCGTCGTCGGCCGACCGCGTCACAGTGAATCCGGCGGCCTCGACGACCGAGGTGAGTCCCTCGCCGCCGACCACGAGGATCGTGGATCCGGCCGGTGCGTGCTGCTGCAGCAGCACGATCGCGGCCTGCGGCGACGTGACGACGTCCTCTTCGGCGACCTCCAGGCCGAGGTCGCCGAGGTGCCCGGCGACGCTCGCCGCGGTGCGCGAGGCGTTGTTCGTCACGTAGCCGACGCGACGCTCGGCGCGCGCCGCGTTGAGCGCATCCACCGCGTGCGGGATCGCTCCCGGTCCCTGGTAGACGACGCCGTCGAGATCGGTGAGAACCAGCTCGATGCCGTCGAGGGGCGTGGATGCGCGACGGCTCACTTGCTCTCCCCCGCGGCCGGCTCGTCCCCGGCGTCCGGCTCCGCGGGCGTCACCGCGGCGGCATCGGCGTCGGCAGTCGCGGCCTCGTCCTCGGCCTCGGTCTCGTCAGTGGCGACCTCGGCGTGAGTCTCGGCATCGACCTCGATAGCCGGGATCTCGGACTCGTCGAGCTCCTCTTCGAAGATCTCGACGGTGTCCTCGTCGGCCGACGCCTCCTCGAGGGCCTCGGTGGCGTGACGCGACCGCGCGAACCACTCCTCGGCCTCGTCGGCGCGTCCGAGCTCGGCGAGAACGGTCGCGTAGGCGTCGAACAGCGCGGGGCTCCAGGTGAAGGCGCGGTCGGGAACCAGCTGAGGGATCTCGAGCTCGTCCAGGGCGCGCTCCGGCTGCTCCAGGTCGAGACGGGCGCCCGACATGGCGATCGCCAGACCGACCTGCACGGCGACGGGCAGCTCGGATCGCTCGATCGAGCGTCCGAGCTCGAGAGCACGCTCGGGGCGTCCGACGCCGCGCTCGCTGTCGACCATGAGGGCGATCTGGTCGTTGCTGCCGCTCAGACGGCGGAAGGTGCGCAGCTCGCGCAAAGCGAGAGCGAAGTCGCCCGTCGCGTAGGCCGTGATGGCGACCGACTCGCGCACGACGGCGATGCGCCCGGCACGACGGGCCGCCGACAGGGCGTGGCGGTGCGCCAGCTCCGGGTCGTCGTCGAGGAGGCGGCCGGCCATCACCAGGTGACGGGCGACCCAGTCCGCGTTGTCCTTGCTGAGCGTCTTGAGCTCGATGCGGGCGCCCTTGTCGAGCTGGTTCGCCGCCACATCCTCGGGGATCTGCGGGTCGTCGTGACGGACGCTCTCGCCCTCGCCGTAGGCGGCGCGGGCGGCACGGCGTTCATCGTCGCCACGGCGCGGTCCGCGGTCGCCGTACGAACGACGCTCGCCACCATGGCGCTGCGGACGATCGCCATAGGAACGACGCTCCCCACCATCACGCTGACCGCGGTCACCGTAGGAACGACGCTCGCCACCGTCACGCTGCGGACGATCCCCGTAGGAACGACGCTCCCCACCATCACGCTGGCCGCGGTCACCGTAGGAACGACGCTCACCACCATCGCGCTGCGGACGGTCCCCGTAAGGGCGACGCTCCCCGTCGCGCTGCGGGCGGTCGCCGTAGGGACGTCGCTCCCCGCCATCGCGCTGGCCGCGGTCGCCATAGGGGCGGCGCGCTCCATCGCGCTGCGAGCGCTCGCCATAAGGGCGGCGCTCTCCGTCACGCTGCGGACGGTCACCGAACGAACGACGCTCGCGTCCGTCACGCTGGCCACGGTCGCCGTACGAGCGACGCTCACCGCCGTCACGCTGCGGACGGTCACCGTACTGACGACGTTCACCGTCACGCTGGGGACGGTCGGCGTAGGGACGACGCTCACCGCCGTCGCGCTGGGGACGGTCGGCGTAGGGACGACGCTCACCGCCGTCGCGCTGGCCGCGGTCGCCGTAGGGGCGGCGCTCGGAGCGGTCCCCAGAGCCGGCACTCCGGCCAGAGCCCCCCGAGCGGGAACCCCCGCGGGAATCACGGTCGCCCGAGGAGCGACGGTCACCGTCACCGCGCGGGCGGCGCGGGGCCTCGTCGTCGCGGTCGTTCCTGTCGCTCATCTCGACTCCTTCTATACTGACCGGGCGTCGACGACGAGCTTCCGGCCTGGACGCCCTCTCGAGCATCGTGCCTTAAACAGAAAATGGCCACCCGCAATGGGTGGCCATTTTCTGAAAGAAGTCCGGCGGTGTCCTACTCTCCCACGAGGT
>NZ_VHQH01000032.1 GCF_006517535.1 Schumannella sp. 10F1B-5-1 | reverse complement strand
ATTCCCAGAATCGAGGCATGCCGACGATCGTCTTCCTCGGGGCGGGGAGCGTCGTGTTCACACGACAGCTGCTCACCGACCTGCTCCGCTTCCCCGACCTGCCGGTGCTCGACATCGCGCTCCACGACATCGACGCCGATCGTCTCGAAGTCGCCCGGCTGACCGCGCACAACGTCGCCCGGCAGCTCGGCCGCGATGTGCGGGTCACCGCATCCGCCGACCGTCGCGCGGCGCTCGCCGGCGCCGACGTGGTGGTCAACATGATCCAGGTCGGCGGGATCGCGGCCACCCGCGTCGACCTCGAGCTGCCGGCCCGCCGCGGGCTGCTGCAGACGATCGGCGACACGACCGGAGTCGGCGGGGTGTTCCGCGCCCTGCGCACCTTCCCCGTGCTCACCGGCACCGCACGCGACATGCGCGAGCTCTGCCCCGACGCGTGGTTCCTCAACTACACGAACCCGATGGCCATGAAC
>NZ_VHQH01000031.1 GCF_006517535.1 Schumannella sp. 10F1B-5-1 | reverse complement strand
CCAAACGCGTGATCGACGTCGTCGCCGCGGCGAGCGCGCTCGTGCTGCTCGCACCGGTCTTCGCCTTCCTGGCGATGTCGATCCGGCTCTCCAGCGTCGGCCCGATCATCTTCCGGCAGACCAGGGTCGGTCTGCAGGGGCAGACCTTCACGATGTTCAAGTTCCGCTCGATGGTGGTCGACGCCGAGGCGCGCCTGGCGGCGCTGCAGGCCGAGCGCGACGCGGGCAACGACGTGCTGTTCAAGATCAAGGACGACCCGCGGATCACCCCGATCGGCAAGATCATGCGCCGGTACTCGCTCGACGAGCTGCCGCAGTTCATGAACGTGCTGATCGGCGACATGAGCCTCATCGGGCCGCGACCGCCGCTTCCCGCGGAGGTCGAGATGTACGAGGACCGCGTCAACCGCCGGCTGCTCATCAAGCCCGGCATCACGGG
>NZ_VHQH01000030.1:306-523 GCF_006517535.1 Schumannella sp. 10F1B-5-1 | reverse complement strand
GTCACCGCTGCAGGAAGGTCAGCGCCCGCTCCACGTTGACGCCCAGAGGATCGACCGAGTCGAGGGTGATCCGGGCGATCGCGCCGCTCGGACCCGTCCACTCCTCCCACTCGTCGAGACTCTGCTCGACGGCGAAGGCGCCGGGGAGCGCCGACGACCTGAGGCGCTCGGCGCGCGCGGTGAGCCGCTGGTGGTGCAGCACCTCGTCCGAGCAGAC
>NZ_VHQH01000030.1:0-231 GCF_006517535.1 Schumannella sp. 10F1B-5-1 | reverse complement strand
CACCAGGTAGGCCGCGAGGCCGGTGGGCTGGTCGGCACCGATCCCGGCGGACAGGATGGCCGCCTCGATCGGATCCACCGAGACCACGGGCACACCCATCCGGTTGCCCACGACCTCGGCGATCGTGCTCTTGCCGGCCGCAGGGAGACCCGCCATCACGATGAGCATGGCTCTACTCTAGGAGTCGGCGGGGTCGGTCGGCACCACCCGTGCCGATCGGGATCAGACCAG
>NZ_VHQH01000029.1 GCF_006517535.1 Schumannella sp. 10F1B-5-1 | reverse complement strand
CACCTGCACGCGGTGCTCATCCTGTACGCGTGGACCGCTGCGGCATCGATCGGCATGCTGCTGTTCCTGTTCATCGACACCTGGTGGGCGGCGCTCGCGACGGTGCTCGGGCTCGTCGCGTGCGCGATCGTCACGCTCGCGCCGCTCAGCCGGCGCAAGGCGGTCGAGGCCGCCGTGCAGAGCGCGGATGCCGCGACCGCGGCGGATGCGCAGCTCGCGCGCTTCGATCCGCTCGACGCGGCGGCGAACCTGGACATCGAGCCGAGCGACGCCGCCGCGCGGGAGGCTCTGCGCCGGCTGCAGGAGAAGGAGTCATCCGCATGACCGCCGTCAACCGCGTCCTCACGCGCGCGCTCATCTGGGGTGCGATCGTCGCCGCGGTGCTCGCCGTTCTCGGCGGCGGCATCGGCGCGCTCGTGGCGGGCACGCCGGGGCTCGTCGGGGG
>NZ_VHQH01000028.1:277-469 GCF_006517535.1 Schumannella sp. 10F1B-5-1 | reverse complement strand
ACCGTGACGTCGAGCGCGCTCGTCGGTTCGTCGGCGATCACCAGCTTGGGGTGCGACGACAGGCCGATGCCGATGAGCACGCGCTGCCGCATGCCGCCCGAGAACTCGTGCGGGAACTGGCGCAGCCGCTGATCGGCGTCCGCGAGGCCGGCCTCCTTGAGCACCTCGACGGCGCGCTTGCGCACGTCGCGC
>NZ_VHQH01000028.1:0-224 GCF_006517535.1 Schumannella sp. 10F1B-5-1 | reverse complement strand
GGTCGCGACCCTCGAACAGCACCTTGCCGCCCGTGATCCGCCCGCTGCCCGGCAGCAGGTTGATGATGGCGTGCGCGGTCGTCGACTTGCCGGAGCCCGACTCGCCGACGATGGCGATCGTCTCGCCCGGGTAGACGTCGAAGCTCACGCCGCGCACGGCCGGCACGAAGCCGTCCTGCGTCTTGAACGCGACCTGCAGGTCCTCGACGGAGAGCAGGGGTTCC
>NZ_VHQH01000027.1 GCF_006517535.1 Schumannella sp. 10F1B-5-1 | reverse complement strand
GCTCGCGGTGGTGATCGACGGCGAGCCCGTCGTCGACATCTGGGGCGGCTGGGCCGACCCGGAGCACAGCGCACCGTGGAGTTCCGACACCATCGTCAACACCTGGTCGTGCACCAAGACCGTCACCGCTCTCGCCGCGCTCATCCTGGTCGACCGCGGCCTCGATCCCGACGCGCCGGTCGCGCGCTACTGGCCCGAGTTCGCCGCGGCGGGCAAAGAGGGCGTGCTCGTGCGGCAACTGCTCGGGCACACCTCCGGGGTGTCGGGGTGGGCGGAACCGGTCACCCCGGCCGACATCCTCGATGTGCCGCAGGCGACCGCACTGCTCGCCGAACAGGCCCCGTTCTGGGAGCCGGGGACGGCATCCGGCTACCACCTGCTCGACTACGGACACCTCGTGGGCGAGTTGATCCGACGCGTCGACGGGCGCGAGCTGGGCACCTTCGTGCGCGAGGAACTCGCCGAGCCGCTC
>NZ_VHQH01000026.1 GCF_006517535.1 Schumannella sp. 10F1B-5-1 | reverse complement strand
GCGGTGCGTTCCGCCAGGACTTCGCGACCGCGAATCCGGCGAGGGCGGCGCGGGCGCTGCGGGCCGCGTCGACGAGCGACGGGACCTCGTGCCCCAGCACCAGATGCCCGGTGCCGAAACCGGGCTCCAGCTGCCGGGCGATCTCGAGGAACGGCAGGGGCTCCCGCACCTCACCCTCCTCGGGCGGGTCGACGCGTCCGATGACGAGCACGAGGCGACTGCCCTGCACGCCGATGAGCACATCGGCGTCGAGGTGCCGTGCCGTGCGCCGCAGCTGGTCGACGTCGAGCATCCGCGGCGCCGTGCCGACCAGCACCGACACCGCGCCGTGGCCGTTCCAGCCGAGGGCCGCGACACGGCTCGGGAGCTCGCTGTCGTACTCGCCGGTGAGGATCGAGTCGACCACCAGTGCCTCGAGCCGTGCATCCCAGAGAC
>NZ_VHQH01000323.1 GCF_006517535.1 Schumannella sp. 10F1B-5-1 | reverse complement strand
TTCGGGTTCCTTCCGTGGCGGATTCGGGCCGCCGACGAGCACGCGGGCACGGCGCAGCAGCGACGGTTCGGGCCGTCGCCGCGGTCGGGCTCCCGTGAGATTCGGGTTGAGAGATTCGGGTCTTCGTCGGCAGTGCGTCGTCCGGTCCCCCCGGTGCGGCGCGCGGATCATTGCCTCCGTGAAACAAACTGTAGGCAGTCCCCCCTAATGCGGACAACCTGGCGACTGCCCCCAGTAGAGGGGTGCGTCTGCCTCGACGGGGCACGAAGCGTCTCAACGGGTTCTGATCTGGGATTCTGACGTTATTGACGGATTCTCGCACTGATTCCGAAGGTCAAACGGGGTACAACTCATCCGGCGACATCCGGGCAGACCCGCAGATCGGGGTACGAACGCCTGTACCCCGCGCGTACCCCGAGGGGCACCGAAAGTCCCCGACGGCCGCGCCTGGCTGTGCTCTGAGTCCCCCGCGACAGGGGCCAGGGTGCGCGCTACGGTCGGGATGTGGCGACCACCCCGAGCAAGAAGCGCCCCTCGACCGCGACGCCGAGCCCCGCTCCGGCGCCCGAGCCGACGACGGCGGTGACCCCCGTGCCCCCCGTGACCCCACCCGATCCGCGGCCCGCGCGCATCGGCCGCATCCCGATCCGCGACCTCTCCCCGGCCCAGCCCGAGGGCCGCTGGGACGCCAAGGCCTTCGCCGGCGAGGTCGTCCCCTTCGCCGCGACCGTCTTCCGCGAGGGCCACGGCCTGCTCGGCGTCGAGCTGGTGCTGACCGCCCCCGACGGCGCCGAGACCGTGCGCCGCATGGCGGCGGGAGCGAAGGGCAGCGACCGCTGGCACGCCGAGGCCCAGCTCGACCAGCTCGGCGACTGGACCTGGCGCGTGCGCGCGTACAGCGACGACTGGGCGAGCTGGCTGCACAACGCCGAGATCAAGGTCGCCGCCGAGCAGGACGTCGATCTGGTGTTCGCGATGGCCGCCGAGCTGCTCGACGGCCGCAAGGGCAAGGTGTTCAAGGATGCGCGCACCGCCTTCCTCGACACCTCCTCCCCCAGCGAGGCGCGCCTCAAGGTCGCGCACGACCCGCGGCTGACCCGGGCACTGGACGAGCATCCCGTCGCCTCGCTCACGACCGAGAGCGCGACGCTGACGCTGCGCGTCGAGCGCGAGCGCGCCGGTGTCGGCGGCTGGTACGAGTTCTTCCCCCGCTCGGAGGGGGCGAAGCAGCGCAAGGACGGCTCGTGGCAGAGCGGCACCTTCCGCACCGCCGCACGCCGCCTGCCCGCCGTCGCGGCGATGGGCTTCGACGTCGTCTACCTGCCGCCCATCCACCCGATCGGCCGCACCTTCCGCAAGGGCCCCAACAACTCGACCGTCGCCGGGCCGAACGACCCCGGCAGCCCCTGGGCGATCGGCGCCCCCGAGGGCGGGCACGACGCCGTGCACCCCGACCTCGGCACGCTCGCCGACTTCCGCTGGTTCCTCGGGCAGGCGAAGAAGAACGGTCTCGAGATCGCGATCGACTTCGCCCTGCAGGCCTCGCCCGACCACCCCTGGGTGGCCGAGCATCCCGAGTGGTTCACGACCCGGCCCGACGGCACGATCGCCTACGCCGAGAACCCGCCGAAGAAGTACCAGGACATCTACCCGATCAACTTCGACAACGATCCCGAGGGCATCCGCCTCGAGTCGCTGCGGCTGATCGAGCACTGGATCGCCCAGGGCGTGAAGATCTTCCGCGTCGACAACCCGCACACCAAGCCCCTCGACTTCTGGGAGTGGCTGCTGGGCGTGATCTACGACCGGCATCCCGACGTCGTGTTCCTCGCCGAGGCGTTCACGCGCCCCGCGATGATGCGCTCGCTCGCCGGCGCCGGGTTCCAGCAGAGCTACAGCTACTTCACCTGGCGCAACACGAAGGAGGAGCTCGAGGAGTTCCTCACCTCGGTCGCGACCGAGACGGGGGCGTGGATGCGGCCCAACCTCTTCGTGAACACCCCCGACATCCTCACCGAGTACCTGCAGTTCGGCGGGCCGGCGGCCTATAAGGTGCGCGCCGCCCTCGCCGCGACCGGCGGTCCGCTGTGGGGCGTCTACTCGGGCTACGAGCTGTTCGAGGATGTCGCGCGGCCCGGCAGCGAAGAGAACATCGACAACGAGAAGTACGAGTACAAGCCGCGCGACTGGGCCGCCGCCGAGCGCGAGCACCGCTCGCTCGCGCCGTACCTGACGATGCTCAACACCGCCCGCCGCGAGCATCCCGCGCTGCGGCAGCTGCGCAATCTGCGCACGCACTGGTCGAGCGACGACGCCTTGCTGGTCTTCAGCAAGACGATCGAGGCGGAGTTCGTGCGCTCGGGGCGTCGCGACGGCGTGATCGTCGTCGCCAACGTCGACCCGCACTCGGTGCGCGAGGGCATGGTCTATCTCGACCTGGCCGCCCTCGGCCTCGACGAGGATGCCGAGTTCGGCGTGCGCGACCTCGTCACCGGCCAGCGCTGGACCTGGAGCACCGAGAACTACGTGCGACTGGATGCGTTCACCGAGCCGGTGCACATCCTCGCGATCGAGTACCCGAGGGGGATCTGATGACGAGCACCACACCCGGCGCCGCCCTGCCCGAGCTGCACCCCGACCACATCCTGTCGCTCGTCGAGGGACGCCACCCGCACCCGCACGACGCGCTCGGGGCGCACCCGGTCGAGGGCGGCTGGGTGATCCGCGCGATCCGTCCGCTGGCGCAGGCCGTGACGGCCGTGCGCGCCGACGGCACCGAGGTCGCGCTGAACCACGTGCAGGACGGCCTGTGGCACGGCTTCGCACCCGGCGAGGGGCAGGCCTACGAGCTGCGCGCCGACTACTCCGACGCGCCGTCGCACACGAGCGGCGACCCGTACCGCTTCGTGCCCAGCGTCGGCGAGATCGACGTCTACCTCTTCGGCGAGGGCCGCAGCGAGCAGCTCTGGCACTGGCTCGGCGCGCACCACCGCCCGCACGAGGACGTCGACGGCGTCGCGTTCTCGGTCTGGGCGCCGCACGCTCAAGCCGCGCGCGTCGTGGGCGACTTCAACGGCTGGGTCGGCGCGCGTCACGCGATGCGCCGCCTCAGCGACCAGGGCGTCTGGGAGATCTTCGTGCCCGGCCTCGGCGCCGGCGACAACTACAAGTTCGAGATCCTCACGCCCGAGGGTCACTGGGTCACCCGCGCCGACCCGATGGCGCGCTACACCGAGGTGCCGCCGTCGACCGCGTCGAAGATCGGCGACACGATCTACGCCTGGACCGATGACGAGTGGATGCGCGCCCGCGCCGCCACCGACCCGCACCAGGGCCCGATGAGCATCTACGAGGTGCACCTGGGCTCCTGGCGGCCCGGACTCAGCTACCGCGACGCGGCCGAGCAGCTCGTCGACTACGTGCGCGAGACCGGCTTCACGCACGTGGAGTTCCTGCCGCTCAGCGAGCATCCGTTCGGCGGCTCGTGGGGCTATCAGGTCACCGGCTACTACGCGCCGACGGCCCGTTTCGGGCATCCCGACGACCTGAAGTTCCTGATCGACACGCTGCACCGCGCCGGCATCGGCGTGATCATGGACTGGGTGCCCGGCCACTTCCCCAAGGACGAGTGGGCGCTCGCGAAGTTCGACGGGCAGGCGCTCTACGAGCACTCCGACCCGCGGCTCGGCGAGCACATGGACTGGGGCACGCTGATCTTCAACTACGGCGACTCGCAGGTGCGCAACTTCCTGGTCGCCAACGCTCTCTACTGGCTCGAGGAGTTCCACGTCGACGGCCTGCGCGTGGATGCCGTGGCGAGCATGATCTACCTCGACTACTCGCGCGACGAGGACCAGTGGGTGCCCAACCGCCACGGCGGGCGCGAGAACCTGGAGGCGATCAGCTTCCTGCAGGAGGTCAACGCGACCGCCTACAAGCGCAACCCCGGCATCGTCATGATCGCCGAGGAGTCGACCTCGTTCCCCGGCGTCACCCGCCCGAGCGATCAGGGCGGCCTCGGCTTCGGCCTGAAGTGGAACATGGGGTGGATGCACGACACGCTGTCGTACATCGGCGAGGACCCGATGTGGCGCTCGCACCACCACAACGAGATCACCTTCAGCTTCGTCTACGCCTTCAGCGAGAACTTCCTGCTGCCGATCAGCCACGACGAGGTCGTGCACGGCAAGGGCTCGCTGCTGGGCAAGATGCCCGGCGACCAGTGGCAGAAGCTCGCCAACGTGCGGGCCTACCTCGCGTTCATGTGGTCGCATCCCGGCAAGCAGCTGCTCTTCATGGGCTCGGAGTTCGGCCAGCCGAGCGAGTGGAGCGAGCAGCGCGGGCTCGACTGGTGGATCCTCGATCAGCCCGTGCACCAGGGCCTGCACCGCCTCGTGGGAGCCCTCAACCGGGTCTACGCCGCGACGCCCGCGCTGTGGGAGCAGGACAACTCCTCCGACGGGCTCGAGTGGATCACGTCGTCGAGCGAGAGCAACGTGCTCGGCTTCCTGAGGGTCGCGCGCGACGGCACGAAGCTCGCCTGCCTGGTGAACTTCGGCGGCAACCCCGTCGACGGCTATCGGGTCGGGCTGCCCGAGGCGGGCCGCTGGGTCGAGGTGCTCAACACCGACGCGGCCGAGTTCGGTGGCTCGGGCGTGGGCAACTTCGGCGCCGTGACGGCCGTCGCCGAGCCGTGGGACGACAAACCCGCCTCGGCGACGCTCACGATCCCGCCGCTCGCGGGCCTGTGGCTGCGCCACGAGCCGGAGGCGTAGCCCGGGGCCGGCACGTTCTATCCGTGCGAAATGGTCGCTCTGAGCGGATCAGAGCGACCATTTCGCACGAATCGACGGGTGACGCGGCCCGTCGCGCGGCTCGGGAGAGCTCAGTAGAGCAGCGAGGTCAGCCGCGCGCGGGCGCGGGCGACGCGCGGGTCGTCGGCTCCGGCGATCTCGAAGTACTCGAGCAGTCGAGCGCGGATGCGGTCGCGGCCGGCCTGGTCCTGGTCGAGGAAGAGGTCGAGCAACCGGTCGGCGGCGTCGTCGACGTGCCCGCCGCTGACATCGAGGTCGGCGACGCCGAGCTGCGCGTCGAGGTCGGCCGGGCTCTCGGCCGCGGCGGAACGCAGCTGCTGCGCATCCGCCCCCTGGAGTCGCTGCAGCAGCGAGACCTGAGCGAGGCCGGCCACGGCGAGCGCGTCGCGCGGGTTCTGGGCGATGGCCTTCTCGTAGGCGGCGATCGCGCGCACGTAGTCGCCCTCGCCGATCGCGTCGTAGGCCTCCTGGTGCAGCGGGGGCAGCGGCTCCTCGACCGGCTCGGCGGGCTCGTCGCCCTCCGCGCCGTCCTCGGCGGGCAGCGTGCCGGTCACGCCGGCCTGCGCCGCCGCCTGCAGCACCTGCTCGAGCACCTGGCGCGCATCCTCGTCGCTGACGCCGCCGACGTAGAGGCCGAGCGGGCGGCCCGCGACGATCGCGCCGACGGTGGGCACCTGCTGCGCCTGGAATGCCTGGGCGATCCCGGGGTTGCGGTTGCCGTCGACGACGGCGAGCGCGAGGCGGCCGCCGTAGCTGCGCACGACCGCGGGCAGCGCAGGCTCGAGCCCGGCCGCGACGATCTCGATGATCACCGGCACGGTGTTCGAGAGCTGCACGACCCGCTCGAGGTCGTTGTCGCCGATCTCGAAGACGATCCCGGATGCGCCGGGCGCGGTTCCCGCATCCCCCGCGCCGCCATCGGCCGGAGCCGACGCGCGGTTCACGAGCGAGCTGAGGTCGACGGCTCCACGCAGGTTGGCTCCGGCGAGTCG
>NZ_VHQH01000322.1 GCF_006517535.1 Schumannella sp. 10F1B-5-1 | reverse complement strand
TTCTGAAAGAAGTCCGGCGGTGTCCTACTCTCCCACGAGGTCCCCCTCGCAGTACCATCGGCGCAGAAGGTCTTAGCTTCCGGGTTCGGAATGTGACCGGGCGTTTCCCCTTCGCTATGGCCGCCGAAACACTATTGATCTATGTGTTCAGCGCTCATCGTGATGAGCGCGGTCCCCGACCGTAGATCAGGAACCACAAAGTGGACGCGAGCAACAATGTAGAAAACTATGTGTTGTCAAGTTATCGGCTTATTAGTACAGGTCAGCTGCATGAGTCGTCAGTCCTCACTTCCACATCCTGCCTATCAACCCAGTCGTCTAGCTGGGAGCCTCTCCCCCGAAGGGATGGAAATCTCATCTTGAAGCCGGCTTCCCGCTTAGATGCTTTCAGCGGTTATCCGTTCCGAACGTAGCTAATCAGCGGTGCTCCTGGCGGAACAACTGACACACCAGAGGTTCGTCCGTCCCGGTCCTCTCGTACTAGGGACAGATCTTCTCAAATTTCCTACGCGCGCAGCGGATAGGGACCGAACTGTCTCACGACGTTCTAAACCCAGCTCGCGTACCGCTTTAATGGGCGAACAGCCCAACCCTTGGGACCTACTCCAGCCCCAGGATGCGACGAGCCGACATCGAGGTGCCAAACCATGCCGTCGATATGGACTCTTGGGCAAGATCAGCCTGTTATCCCCGAGGTACCTTTTATCCGTTGAGCGACAGCGCTTCCACAAGCCACTGCCGGATCACTAGTCCCGACTTTCGTCCCTGCTCGAGCCGTCACTCTCACAGTCAAGCTCCCTTGTGCACTTACACTCGACACCTGATTGCCAACCAGGTTGAGGGAACCTTTGGGCGCCTCCGTTACTTTTTGGGAGGCAACCGCCCCAGTTAAACTACCCACCAGGCACTGTCCCTGAACCGGATCACGGTTCGAAGTTAGACATCCAGAGCGACCAGAGTGGTATTTCAACAATGACTCCACGAACACTGGCGTGCCCGCTTCAAAGTCTCCCACCTATCCTACACAAGCCGCACCGAACACCAATACCAAGCTGTAGTAAAGGTCACGGGGTCTTTCCGTCCTGCTGCGCGTAACGAGCATCTTTACTCGTAGTGCAATTTCGCCGAGTTCGCGGTTGAGACAGCTGGGAAGTCGTTACGCCATTCGTGCAGGTCGGAACTTACCCGACAAGGAATTTCGCTACCTTAGGATGGTTATAGTTACCACCGCCGTTTACTGGGGCTTAAATTCAGAGCTTCGCAAAAGCTAACCCTTCCTCTTAACCTTCCAGCACCGGGCAGGCGTCAGTCCGTATACATCGTCTTGCGACTTCGCACGGACCTGTGTTTTTAGTAAACAGTCGCTTCCCACTGGTCTCTGCGGCCCTGCAGCGCTTCCCCAAGCAAGTTGGTTCACGCCTTAGGCCCCCCTTCTCCCGAAGTTACGGGGGCATTTTGCCGAGTTCCTTAACCACGATTCTCTCGATCTCCTTGGTATTCTCTACCTGACCACCTGAGTCGGTTTGGGGTACGGGCGGCTGGAACCTCGCGTCGATGCTTTTCTCGGCAGCATAGGATCATCGGATCTTGCCCGTGAGGGCTCCCCTTCAGGTCTCAGCCTTATATGAGAGACGGATTTGCCTATCTCTCGGCCTACACCCTTGGCCTAGGACAACCATCGCCTAGGACCGACTACCTTCCTGCGTCACACCTGTTAATACGCTAGCCGCACCAGCATGGGGTCGAGCGTTAGGCCGGCAGCTTCACCCCGAAGGGATCCATCTGGCCGGATTAGGACTCTTAGCACCACTGGATTGACTTGGGCGGTTCTTCGCCGGTACGGGAATATCAACCCGTTGTCCATCGACTACGCCTGTCGGCCTCGCCTTAGGTCCCGACTTACCCAGGGCAGATTAGCTTGACCCTGGAACCCTTGGTCTTTCGGAGGACGTGTTTCTCACACGTCTTTCGCTACTCATGCCTGCATTCTCACTCGTGTGGCGTCCACGGCTGGATCACTCCGCCGCTTCACTCGCCACACGACGCTCTCCTACCGATCCGCACGGCTGGACCACGAAGGCCTACCTATTATGCGAATCCTACGACTTCGGCGGTGTGCTTGAGCCCCGTTACATTGTCGGCGCGGAATCACTTGACCAGTGAGCTATTACGCACTCTTTCAAGGGTGGCTGCTTCTAAGCCAACCTCCTGGTTGTCTCTGCAACTCCACATCCTTTCCCACTTAGCACACGCTTAGGGGCCTTAGTCGGTAGTCTGGGTTGTTTCCCTCTCGACGATGAAGCTTATCCCCCACCGTCTCACTGCTGCGCTCTCACTTACCGGCATTCGGAGTTTGGCTGACGTCAGTAACCTTGTAGGGCCCATCGGCCATCCAGTAGCTCTACCTCCGGCAAGAAACACGCAACGCTGCACCTAAATGCATTTCGGAGAGAACCAGCTATCACGAAGTTTGATTGGCCTTTCACCCCTATCCACAGCTCATCCCCTCGGTTTTCAACCCAAGTGGGTTCGGTCCTCCACGACGTCTTACCGTCGCTTCAACCTGGCCATGGATAGATCACTTCGCTTCGGGTCTAGGGCATGCGACTCAAACGCTCTATTCGAACTCGCTTTCGCTACGGCTACCCCACACGGGTTAACCTCGCCACATACCGCTAACTCGCAGGCTCATTCTTCAAAAGGCACGCTGTCACCCCTGCTAGGGAGGCTCCAACGGTTTGTAAGCAGACGGTTTCAGGTACTATTTCACTCCCCTCCCGGGGTACTTTTCACCTTTCCCTCACGGTACTTGTCCGCTATCGGTCATCTGGGAGTATTTAGGCTTACCAGGTGGTCCTGGCAGATTCACACGGGATTTCTCGGGCCCCGTGCTACTTGGGATACTCTCCGCCGCTGCGCCACATTTCGACTACGGGACTGGCACCCTCTATGGTCGGCCTTTCAAGACCGTTCGTCTATATCGCGCACGTCAACGTGAACTTCGGCAGAAGTTCGTGAAAGTCCCACAACCCCGACCATGCAACGCCTGCCGGCTATCACACATGATCGGTTTGGCCTGTTCCGGTTTCGCTCGCCACTACTAACGGAATCGCGGTTGCTTTCTCTTCCTGTGGGTACTGAGATGTTTCACTTCCCCACGTTCCCTCTACCCGCCCTATATATTCAGGCGGGAGTCACCAGGTCGCACAAGTACGCACTGGCGGGGTTTCCCCATTCGGACATCCTCGGATCAAAGTTCGCTTATCAACTCCCCGAGGCTTATCGCAGATTGCTACGTCCTTCTTCGGCTCCAGATGCCAAGGCATCCACCGTCTGCTCTTAGAAACTTGACTACATGAGTTTTCTAGAATCGATCAGCAGCACCTGAGTGCTGCGGATTGACCAATGATCTATCGGAGAACAGCCCGAAAGCCGTCCTCTTGTTGATCATCTTGTAGACGACACCGAAAAGGTGTCTGTCTAAGATGCTCGCGTCCACTGTGTAGTTCTCAAAATACGGGCGGTACCCCACCCCGCCTAGCCACTGGCCGACGGAAGCAGGATCCAGAGGAGTTCGACACAACCCAAACGGGCCGGCCCGGTCCCTCAGGACCCAACAGCGTGCACGCCCCGCAATCCCCGCCGGCATCCGTTCCTTGCCCTCTCAAAGAGAGCCGTACTTGGCTGCCCGCGCTTCCTGCGAGGCCTATGTCAATGTTCCACCCATGAGCAAACCACCCCGAACGCATTCGGTTCGAGCATGGCTCTTGGAAGACCGAGGTCTTCAAGAAGCTCCTTAGAAAGGAGGTGATCCAGCCGCACCTTCCGGTACGGCTACCTTGTTACGACTTAGTCCTAATTACCGATCCCACCTTCGACGGCTCCCTCCACAAGGGTTGGGCCACCGGCTTCGGGTGTTACCGACTTTCATGACTTGACGGGCGGTGTGTACAAGGCCCGGGAACGTATTCACCGCAGCGTTGCTGATCTGCGATTACTAGCGACTCCGACTTCATGAGGTCGAGTTGCAGACCTCAATCCGAACTGAGACCGGCTTTTTGGGATTCGCTCCACCTTACGGTATCGCAGCCCTTTGTACCGGCCATTGTAGCATGCGTGAAGCCCAAGACATAAGGGGCATGATGATTTGACGTCATCCCCACCTTCCTCCGAGTTGACCCCGGCAGTCTCCTATGAGTTCCCACCATAACGTGCTGGCAACATAGAACGAGGGTTGCGCTCGTTGCGGGACTTAACCCAACATCTCACGACACGAGCTGACGACAACCATGCACCACCTGTATACGAGTGTCCAAAGAGTTCTACATTTCTGCAGCGTTCTCGTATATGTCAAGCCTTGGTAAGGTTCTTCGCGTTGCATCGAATTAATCCGCATGCTCCGCCGCTTGTGCGGGCCCCCGTCAATTCCTTTGAGTTTTAGCCTTGCGGCCGTACTCCCCAGGCGGGGCGCTTAATGCGTTAGCTGCGACACGGAAACCGTGGAATGGTCCCCACATCTAGCGCCCAACGTTTACGGCGTGGACTACCAGGGTATCTAATCCTGTTCGCTCCCCACGCTTTCGCTCCTCAGCGTCAGTAACGGCCCAGAGAACTGCCTTCGCCATCGGTGTTCCTCCTGATATCTGCGCATTCCACCGCTACACCAGGAATTCCATTCTCCCCTACCGCACTCTAGCTGGCCCGTACCCACTGCAGACCCGAGGTTGAGCCTCGGGATTTCACAGCAGACGCGACCAACCGCCTACGAGCTCTTTACGCCCAATAATTCCGGATAACGCTTGCACCCTACGTATTACCGCGGCTGCTGGCACGTAGTTAGCCGGTGCTTTTTCTGCAGGTACCGTCACTCTCGCTTCTTCCCTGCTAAAAGAGGTTTACAACCCGAAGGCCGTCGTCCCTCACGCGGCGTTGCTGCATCAGGCTTGCGCCCATTGTGCAATATTCCCCACTGCTGCCTCCCGTAGGAGTCTGGGCCGTGTCTCAGTCCCAGTGTGGCCGGTCACCCTCTCAGGCCGGCTACCCGTCGTAGGCTTGGTGAGCCATTACCTCACCAACAACCTGATAGGCCGCGAGCTCATCCCGAACCGAAATTCTTTCCAACTCCTAGCCATGCGGCTGAAGCTCGTATCCGGTATTAGACGTCGTTTCCAACGCTTATCCCAGAGTTCGGGGCAGATTGCTCACGTGTTACTCACCCGTTCGCCACTGATCCACAGGAGCAAGCTCCTGCTTCACCGTTCGACTTGCATGTGTTAAGCACGCCGCCAGCGTTCATCCTGAGCCAGGATCAAACTCTCCGTAAAAAAATGACAGCCGGCAACCGAAATCACCGACAAATCGTGTGCCCAGCCACCACGGGAAAACGCGACAACCAGACGAGTTTGATCTGACTGAAAGGATCATCATACTGACAATCCGTCAATCCAAAGGAATCTCTCACCCTGCAGCCAAAACTACAGAGCCGAGGTTATTTGGCATTTGACATAGTGCACGCTGTTGAGTTCTCAAGGATCGGACGCAC
>NZ_VHQH01000321.1 GCF_006517535.1 Schumannella sp. 10F1B-5-1 | reverse complement strand
TGTACTCGGTCAGCAGGTTGGTGACGGTGCGGTAGGTGAGAAGGCCCCGCAGGCTGGTGGTGTCTAGTCACCCAGTCCGGAGGCCTTCTCGTGGTTCACCGTAATGCCCGGCTCGCTGTCGCGGGTCGGATGATCTTGGTTCAACGTGTTCTCTCGGGGCGCCCGGTCGCTCATGTCGCGAAGGAGCTCGGCGTCTCGCGGACTTGCGCTCACCGCTGGGTGACCAGGTTTCGCAGCGAGGGCCCGGTGGGGCTCCATGATCGATCATCTCGGCCGAGATCCATGCCGAGCGCAACATCCTCAGCAGTGCGCGAGCGGCTTCTCGCCGCACGGGTCGAGGACCGGGCTGGCCGGGATCAGCTCGCCGCCCGGTTCGGGGTGAGCCCGTCGACCGCGTCGCGGATCATCGCCCGGGCAGGCCTGCCGGTGCTGCACGAACTCGACCCGGTGACCGGGATCCGGATCCGCGCCTCCCGCCGCACCAACCTCCGCTACGAACACGACCGTCCGGGAGATCTGCTCCACATCGACGTCACGAAACTCGGCCGCATCCCCGATGGCGGCGGCTGGCGCCTCGACGGCCCCACCGCGATCGACCACAACCGCGGCCGAGTGAGATCGAAGAAGCTCGGCATGGACTGTCTCCACGTCGCGGTCGATGACCACTCCCGCCTCGCGTTCGTGCAGGTGCTGCCCGACGAGAAGGGCCCGACCTGCGCCGCGTTCCTCCTCGCAGCGGCCGCGTTCTTCGCCGACCACGGGATCACGATCCGTCGCGTCATGACCGACAACGCCCTCAACTACCGCCGCTCGCGCGATTTCCAGGCCGCTCTCGCCACGCTCGACGCGAAACACGTCCTGACCCGCCCGCACTCGCCCTGGCAGAACGGCAAGGCCGAACGCTTCAACCGGACCCTGCAAGACGGATGGGCCTACCGGCGCGCGTTCACTTCGAACCAAGACCGCCTCGACGCCCTCGAACCCTGGATGAACCACTACAACTACGCTCGACCCCACACCGCCTGCGGAGGCCAACCACCCATCAGCCGACTGACACCAACGTCATGACCGAGTACA
>NZ_VHQH01000320.1 GCF_006517535.1 Schumannella sp. 10F1B-5-1 | reverse complement strand
CATCCCCCGTGATTCCTGGGCTGTTACCGAATAGTTACCGAATATCGGCCGCGCCGGGTATCTTCAACTCTTGAATGCAGTGCACAATCGCACTGCCACTGTTCACAGCCGAGCAGAGGTACTTCGAGGAAGTTCCCCCTCACACCATGAGAAAGGGAGTGACGTGAAGAAGTCATCGTTGATTTCGATCGCTGCACTCGCCGGCGCTTCTGCGCTGGTTCTTGCCGGATGTTCGTCCACCTCGGGTGATGGCGGCAACGGAGGCGGAACCGCCTCCACGCGCGCCTGCGTCATCCTGCCCGACACGGAGTCGTCGGACCGCTGGGAGAACGGCGACCGCCCCGCGCTCGAGAAGGCGTTCACCGACGCCGGCTTCGAGGCCGACATCCAGAACGCCCAGGGCTCGACCGACAAGATGGCGACCATCGCCGACCAGCAGTTCTCCAAGGGCTGCGGCGTGATGCTCGTCGTCGACTACCAGGGCGCCGGCTCCGCCGTCGTCGACAAGGCCAAGGCCGAGGGCGTGCCGGT
>NZ_VHQH01000319.1 GCF_006517535.1 Schumannella sp. 10F1B-5-1 | reverse complement strand
TGGATCTGCCGCAACGTCACCGTCAGCGCCTGATCCGCGACCTCCCTGGCGGACGGCGGACGATGCCGCCAGGCGTGATAGCCCGATTCCGACACGTTCAGCACCCGGCAGACCACCGCGGCAGGGAACCCCTCCGCGGCCAGCTCGCGAACCAGCCGGAACCTCATTTTGGGAGGACGTTCTCCTTCGCGAACAGCGCCGCCGCACGTTTCAGGATCTCGTTCTCCATCTCCAACCGCCGGATCTCGCGCCGCAGCTGGACCACCTCGTCACGATCCGCGCTGCTCACCCCGGCCCGCTCACCAGAATCGACCTGCGCCTGCCGCACCCAGTTCGCCAGCGTCGTCGGCGACACCCCGAGTTGCGCGCCGAGCTTCTCCATCGAGACACCGCCACCGCGATACAACTCCACGGCACGCTCGCGGAACTCACGCGGATACGCATTGTTCTTCGCCATCAGGACTCCATCCCTCGGGCCAACGACCCGATGCTAGGACTCCACCGAACCCGGGACAGGTCA
>NZ_VHQH01000318.1 GCF_006517535.1 Schumannella sp. 10F1B-5-1 | reverse complement strand
GGTCGCGGTCTCCGACTGCCTCAACTTCGGCTCGCCGGAGAACCCCGAGGTGATGTGGCAGTTCTCGCGGGCCGTCGAGGGGCTCGCCGACGGATGCCTGCAGCTCGGCATCCCGGTGACCGGCGGCAACGTGTCGTTCTACAACCAGACCGGCGACGTGCCGATCCACCCGACGCCCGTCGTGGCCGTGATGGGCACCATCGACGACGTGGGCCGCCGCGTGCCGTCGGGTTGGCAGGACGCGGGCGACAACCTCTACCTGCTCGGCACCACCGCGCTCGAGCTCGACGGCTCCGCCTGGGCGGGCGTCGTGCACGGGCACCTCGGGGGCCGCCCGCCTGCCGTCGACCTCGACGCCGAGAAGGAGCTCGCCTCGCTGCTGTCGGCCGCCGCCTACGAGGGCCTGCTCAACGCGGCCCACGACCTCGCCGACGGGGGTCTCGCGATCGCCCTCGCCGAGGGGGTGCTGCGCTTC
>NZ_VHQH01000317.1 GCF_006517535.1 Schumannella sp. 10F1B-5-1 | reverse complement strand
GTGGCTGTCCACCTCCGGTCGGGGGGCGGGCTCTCGCTTCGCGCGACGCTTCAGAGCGGATCTCACTGCTGAATCGTGCCGCGAAGCCGTCACTCCTGCCACACCCCTTGGTGGGGGTGCTGGGGCCATCGATCAGCGCGAACTCCCTGCTTCGTCGCAGAGCACGACGAGGCGCTTTGGAATCCCGACCACCGAGGCATCTCGGATCAGGCTCCCGAGGGTGATGTACCAATTCCGGCGAACTCTCTCCGGGCGCAGCCGAGTCAATCGCGCCACTGTCGCTTCCAGCGCACTGATGTCTCCTGGTCGAGCGGCACCGGTCTTGCCACGAGACGCAGGAAAATCTGTCTCGGGAAGCACTCGTTCGTACGGCAAGGCCTTCAGCGCGTCATCGGGCATCGCCGCATTCACCGAAAAGTAGCAACCAAGTTCGATCGCGCGGCGGATGTCGGTCACATC
>NZ_VHQH01000316.1 GCF_006517535.1 Schumannella sp. 10F1B-5-1 | reverse complement strand
CTCCGACGAAAGCGTGTATGGCAAAGGCGCGAAACGCGCTGTTCCGAGCGAGGACGTTCTGTCGGAGCACTTGGGCCGTAAAGCTCTGGCAATTCAGAGCCTGCGCGAGAAGCTGGTTCAAGAACTGGAAAACAATGACCAGCTGGAGCTGTTCGAAGAGCTGGAGATGCCTCTGGCTCTGATTTTGGGCGAAATGGAGAGCACCGGTGTCAAGGTGGATGTTGATCGTCTGAAGCGTATGGGCGAAGAACTGGGCGCCAAGTTGAAAGAGTATGAAGAGAAGATCCACGAGATCGCCGGTGAACCGTTCAATATCAATAGCCCGAAACAACTGGGTGTGATCCTGTTCGAAAAGATTGGCCTGCCGGTTGTCAAAAAGACCAAAACTGGTTACAGCACGAGCGCGGACGTGCTGGAGAAATTGGC
>NZ_VHQH01000315.1 GCF_006517535.1 Schumannella sp. 10F1B-5-1 | reverse complement strand
ATCGCGAGCACGGCCGCCGCCGCGCTCTCGACGAGTCCGAGCGGGACGGGCTGATCGAGCCGCCAGGTGAACGGCAGCAGCAGGGCGAGTCCGCCGGCGATCCCGAGGAGCACGGCCGCGACCGGCACCCGACGCGTGCGCGGCGCGTCGGGGGTGCCCGCCTCGCGCGGCACGAGCGCCCAGAACCACAGGTAGAGCAGCACGGGCGCCGCTCCGATCGCCTCGGCGAAGAGGTTGCCGGCGAGCAGCACCGCGGCCACCGCGTACGCACCTCCCGCGAGAGTCACGGCCGCGAAGAGGATCCGCACGACCTCCGGCCGCGCGCCGAGGTGGCGTCCGAGCGCCGTGCTCACGCCGCCCAGCACGACTTCGCGCGGGCGCACGAGCGGCGGGCGCACGCGGGCGGCGGCGGCATCCGGAT
>NZ_VHQH01000314.1 GCF_006517535.1 Schumannella sp. 10F1B-5-1 | reverse complement strand
GGTGTGATCATGCCGCGGTTGCGGCGGGGTTGTGAAGGGTTTCGTATTCGTCGGGGCTGAGGTAGCCGAGCGCGGAGTGGCGTCGGGAGCGGTTGTAGAAGCTCTCGATCCATTCGAAGATCGCGGTTGCGAGTTCCGTGCGGGTGGCCCAGGGGCGCCGGTCGAGGAGCTCGATCTGCATCGAGCCCCAGAACGATTCCATGAGCGCGTTGTCGTACGCGGAGGCGACTTTCCCCATCGAACCCATCAGTCCGGCCTCGCGCATCCGGTTCCCGAACAGCCAGGAGGTGAACTGGGTGCCGCGGTCGGAGTGCAGGATCGTTCCGTCGGGGCGGCGGCGGATCCGGGCCATGTCGACGGCGTCGAGGACGAGCTCGGTGCGGAGGTGATCCGCGATCGACCAGCC
>NZ_VHQH01000313.1 GCF_006517535.1 Schumannella sp. 10F1B-5-1 | reverse complement strand
CGCGTTCGCCGCGGATTCGGCGGGCGTTGGCGGATAATCGCGAACGTGATCGACACCCGCGACGCCGTCGTCGCGCACGCACTCGTGGTCCGGCGCGGACGGACCGAGATCCTGCACTCCGTCGACCTCCGGGTGGCGGGCGGCCAGGTGGTGGGGCTGCTCGGTCCGAGCGGGGCCGGGAAGACCACCCTCATGCGCGCGATCATCGGCGCGCAGCACATCGGCTCGGGCACCGTCGAGGTCTTCGGTCGCCCCGCCGGGCACCGTGTCCTGCGCCGGCAGCTCGGCTACATGGCGCAGTCCGCGGCGATCTACGACGACCTGACGGTCGAGCAGAACCTGGACTACTTCCGTCGCGTGCTCGGGGCTCCGGCGTCGGACGTCGACCGCGTCGTCGCCG
>NZ_VHQH01000312.1 GCF_006517535.1 Schumannella sp. 10F1B-5-1 | reverse complement strand
GCGGCCGGGATCGACGTCGAGCTGCCCACGGGGTCCGCCTACCGCGAGCCGCTCCGCGACCTCGTCGCCTCCGGCGAGGTCGCTCCCGAGCTCGTCGACCGCGCCCTGCGCCGGGTGCTCGTCCAGAAGGCTGAGCTCGGCCTGCTCGACGGTGGAGGGCTCCCCGAGCCGGGCCCGCTCGAACTCGACGGCCCGGAGCACCGGGCGATCGCCCGCGAGGTCGCCGAGGCGTCGATCGTGCTCCTCGAGAACCGGGGGATCCTTCCCCTCGCGGCGTCCCCCACGATCGCGGTGATCGGACCGAACGCCGATCACGCCCCCGCGCTCTTCGGCTGCTACTCGTTCGTCAACCACGTGCTGCCACGACATCCCGAGGTGCCGATCGGGTTCGAC
>NZ_VHQH01000311.1 GCF_006517535.1 Schumannella sp. 10F1B-5-1 | reverse complement strand
AACGACGCGGGTGAGGCGGCGTCCACCGCCGTGCGCGCCCTGCGCGACCAGCTGGGACTGTCGTCGCTCGTCGAGGTCGAGCCCGAGGACTACTTCGATTACCAGTTCAACCGCCCCGTGACCACGTTCGACGACAAGGGCGATCGCGTGATCGCCTGGCCGAACGTCGTGCTGTCCGGCCCGATCGACGGCGGCGCCGGCGTGCACGTGCTGCTCGGAACCGAGCCGTCCCGCGGCTGGAAGACCTTCGCCGAGGAGGTGCTCGACGCGATCTCGGTCGCGGGCATCGAGCGGATCGTGTTCCTCGGCGCGATGCTCGCGGACGTGCCGCACACGCGGCCCATCGCGGTGTTCGCGTCGAGCGAGAACTCCTCGGT
>NZ_VHQH01000310.1 GCF_006517535.1 Schumannella sp. 10F1B-5-1 | reverse complement strand
GATGCGACCGGAGGCGTTCGCCGCGGCGCTCGGCGCCACGCCCGCGATCGTGCTGCTGCAGCCGCGCGCCCACAACCCCACCGGCATCTCGATGACACCGGCCCGCGCCGAGGCGCTCGCCGGCATCCTCGACCGCAGCCGCACCGCGCAGGACGCCATCGTGATCGAGGACGATCACTCGGGCGCCATCAGCTCCTCCCCCGACGTCACCCTGGCGACCTGGCTGCCGGACCGGGTGCTGCACGTGCGGTCGTTCTCGAAGTCGCACGGACCCGACCTGCGCATCGGGGCGATCGGCGGTCCCCGGCCGCTCGTCGATCGCGTGGTGGCGCGGCGGCTGCTCGGGCCGGGGTGGACGAGCCGCAT
>NZ_VHQH01000309.1 GCF_006517535.1 Schumannella sp. 10F1B-5-1 | reverse complement strand
CCCCTTCTTCATCAGCTTCCTGCTGCGCACCCTCGCCTGGAAGGCGATCTTCGCCGACGAGGGCCCCGTCGTCAGCTTCCTGCAGGCGATCGGCATCCTGGGGCCCGAGGACTACCTCAACGGCACCGCGTTCACCGTGATCTTCGGTCTCACCTACAACTACATCCCGTTCATGACGCTGCCGATCTACACCTCGCTCGAGCGGCTCGATCTGCGCTACGTCGAGGCCGGCGGCGACCTCTACGCGGGACCCGCCCAGCGCTTCTGGCGCATCATCCTGCCGCTCTCGCTGCCCGGCGTCGTGTCCGGCACCCTGCTGACCTTCATCCCCGCCTCCGGCGACTACGTGAACGCGAGCAAGG
>NZ_VHQH01000308.1 GCF_006517535.1 Schumannella sp. 10F1B-5-1 | reverse complement strand
TGACCGTCACCCCGCGCATCCGCTCCGCGATCCGGATGCCGCCGGGAGACGAGAACTGGTCGAGGGTGCCGTAGACGATGTCGACCGGCACCCGCAGGGCCGCGATGTCGGAGATCGTGGTCTGCGACTCGATCGTGTGCTCGAGCGACTTCACGAACGGATCCCAGCTCGCCGCGTCGAGGTGCACCATGCCCGGGATCGGCAGCACCCGCCGCAGCACCCCCGCGTTGCGCAGCGTGAACGCCTCGTTCTCGCGGAGGAAGCGGTAGGCCCGCAGGTAGAGGTCCTGCACGGTGCGGTCGCGATCGTCCGAGAGCTCCCGCGGATCGAGGTAGATCGGGGGGCTCACCAGCATCAACC
>NZ_VHQH01000307.1 GCF_006517535.1 Schumannella sp. 10F1B-5-1 | reverse complement strand
CGGAACGCCACGGTCTCGCCCTCGAAGACGATGTCGCCCTCGTAGCTGCCGTGCGGGTACACGCCCGACAGCACCTTCATGAGGGTGGACTTGCCTGCGCCGTTCTCGCCGCAGATGGCGTGGATCTCGCCGCGGGCGACCTCGATCGTCACATCCGACAGCGCCTTGACGCCCGGGAAGGTCTTGGTGATGCCGCGCATCTCCAGGATGTTGTTGCTCACGTTCGCCGACTTTCCTCGTTGACTCCGGAGAAGGTGGGGGAGGATCGCTCCTCCCCCACCATCATGGTGACCGAAACGGATCCGGCCTAGAGGCCCAGGTCCTCGGCCGTCCAGTAGCCCGTGTCGACGAGCGCTTC
>NZ_VHQH01000306.1 GCF_006517535.1 Schumannella sp. 10F1B-5-1 | reverse complement strand
ATCGGCGCCGGCCACGATGCGCGCGGCGGTGGTCGCGTCGAATCGCTCTCGCTCGGTGATCACCGTGACGTGGTCGGTGAGGGCGCGCATCCGATCGGCCGCCGAGTCGACCTTCGGCCGGCCGACGTCGCGCAGGCCGTGGACGGTCTGCCGGGGGAGGTTGCTCTCGTCGACGGTGTCGTGGTCGACGACGACGATCGTGCCGACCCCTGCCGCGGCGAGCGCCGGGAGCACGGCGCTGCCGAGCCCGCCCGCCCCGATCACCACGACGCGTGCGGCCGCGAGGCGCTCCTGCCCCGGCGCGCCGAAGCCGGTCAGCACGCGTTGGCGGGCGTAGCGAGGCGAGTCGGCGGA
>NZ_VHQH01000305.1 GCF_006517535.1 Schumannella sp. 10F1B-5-1 | reverse complement strand
GATCTACACCGAGACCGGCGAGTTCGAGGAGTACCGCTTCTTCCCGCGCAACCCCGACCTCGTGCTCGTCGACACGCAGCTCGTCGCCAACGCCCCGGCGGCGTTCCTCGCGGCCGGCGTCGGTGACGCTCTCGCGACCTGGCTCGAGGCCCGCGCGACCGTCGCATCCGGCTCGACCACCATGGCCGGCGGACTCGCCACCCAGGCCGGCGCCGCGCTCGCCCGCCTCAGCTGGGACGTGCTGTGGGAGTACGCCCTGCCCGCGCTGGATGCGGTGCGCGACAAGCAGGTCACGCCCGCCGTCGAGAAGGTCGTCGAGGCGAACACGCTGCTCTCGGGGCTCGGC
>NZ_VHQH01000304.1 GCF_006517535.1 Schumannella sp. 10F1B-5-1 | reverse complement strand
CCGTTATTCATTCGTGATTGCGCCTGAGCGAGGCGAAATACGCGATCGCTGTTAAAAGGACAATTACAAACAGGAATCGAGTGCAACCGGCGCAGGAACACTGCCAGCGCATCAACAATATTTTCACCTGAATCAGGATATTCTTCTAATACCTGGAACGCTGTTTTTCCGGGGATCGCAGTGGTGAGTAACCATGCATCATCAGGAGTACGGATAAAATGCTTGATGGTCGGAAGTGGCATAAATTCCGTCAGCCAGTTTAGTCTGACCATCTCATCTGTAACATCATTGGCAACGCTACCTTTGCCATGTTTCAGAAACAACTCTGGCGCATCGGGCTTCCCA
>NZ_VHQH01000303.1 GCF_006517535.1 Schumannella sp. 10F1B-5-1 | reverse complement strand
GGCGATCGCCCGCACCCTGACGGGACCGCTGTCGAACCGCGGAACGGCCACGACCTCGGAACGCAATGCGACGGATGCGGTGGCGGCGATGCGCGCGGCCGTCGGCGACCTGCTCGGCGTGCCGGCATCCGGGGTCGTCTACGGGCGCAGCGCCACCCAGCTCGCGTACGACTTCTCGCGACACCTGTCACGGGACTGGGTGCCGGGCGACGAGGTCGTCGTGACGCGCCTCGACCACGACTCCAACGTGCGCCCGTGGGTGCAGGCGGCGGCCCGGACGGGGGCGACCGTGCGCTGGATCCAGCTCGACCCCGCCACCGGCGAGCTGCTGTTCGACGACCT
>NZ_VHQH01000302.1 GCF_006517535.1 Schumannella sp. 10F1B-5-1 | reverse complement strand
GGCCGCCGCCGGGCATCTGACCGCCGCCCATGCCGCCGCCCATGCCGGTCGACGCCTCACCCGCCGTGCCGGAGCCGGCGGATGCGCCGTCGACGAGCACGGTGTAGCTCTGGCCGTCGACCACGTCCGCGGTGCTGACCACGACGTTGCCGAACTCCTTGAGCGCCGTCAGCTCGGCGATCACGGTGCCGTCGGATGCGACCAGCTGCACCGTGTGGCCGGCCGAACCGCTCGCGTTCACCGAGACGAAGCCCTGCTCCGAGTCGGCGTCGGGGGTCTCGGCCATGCCCGAGCTGCCGATGGCGAGGAGCGTGCCGCCCGAGACCGTGAGGGTTCCGTTG
>NZ_VHQH01000301.1 GCF_006517535.1 Schumannella sp. 10F1B-5-1 | reverse complement strand
TCGATGTAGGTCGCGTCGGCGAAGTCGGGGTCGGTCATGATGGTGGCCGGGTTCGGGTTCACCAGGATGACGCGCACCCCCTCGGCGCGCAGTACGCGGCACGCCTGGGTGCCGGAGTAGTCGAACTCGGCGGCCTGTCCGATGACGATCGGGCCGGACCCGATGACGAGGACGCTCTGGATGTCGGGACGCTTGGGCACTAGTTCTTCTTCTCCGAGAGGTTCGCCGCGACCATGTCACGGAAACGGTCGAACAGGTAGTTGGCGTCGTGCGGGCCCGCCGCCGCCTCGGGGTGGTACTGCACCGAGAAGGCCGGGATGTCGAGGGCCCGCAGGCCCTCC
>NZ_VHQH01000300.1 GCF_006517535.1 Schumannella sp. 10F1B-5-1 | reverse complement strand
GCAGCGGCTCAGACGTCGGCGACCTTACGGCCCTTGTACTCCAGGTAGAGCGGAGTACCGGCGGAGTCCTCGACGACCTTCGCGCGGTGCGGGAGGCTGTAGGTGACCTTGCCGTTCTCGACGGTCTTCACCAGGGTCGGCACGGACGCCTTCCACTGCGAACGGCGGGCGTGCGTGTTGGCACGCGACTGGCGGCGCTTGGGAACGGCCATGGCTGTCTCTTCTTTCGTGTTCGGCTTCCTGCGTGTCGGCAGGTCGCCGGAGGTCTAGTCGGTCTCGGTGGGGCGGAAGCCTTCGAGCGCCGCCCACCGGGGGTCGGTCACCTCGCGGTCCTGGGG
>NZ_VHQH01000299.1 GCF_006517535.1 Schumannella sp. 10F1B-5-1 | reverse complement strand
ACGGTGCGCACGAACGTGCCGTTCCGCTCGCTCATCGTCGCGACCTCGCTCGTGCCGCTCATCGTGCCCGGTCTGCTCTACACGATCGCCTGGGTGATGGTCGCGAGCCCCAACGTCGGCATCGCCAACCAGATCGGGAACGCCCTGACGGGCGGGCCCTGGTTCGACATCTTCTCCATGCCGGGGATGATCTGGGTCGAGGGCACCCACAACGTGCCGCTCGTCTACCTCTTCATGTTCGTCGCGTTCCGGGCGATGGACCCGTCGCTCGAGGAGTCGGCGCTCGTCAACGGCGCCACCCGGGCCACCATGCTCCGCCGCATCACCATCCCG
>NZ_VHQH01000298.1 GCF_006517535.1 Schumannella sp. 10F1B-5-1 | reverse complement strand
ACGCATCGAAGACACGCCGCTGATGCCGCGTGCGGCGGCCAGAGCCTGGAGCTCGGGCAGGCGCAGACGGCTCAGAGCGGCGCGGTCCCCCACGACATCGGCGGGGGTGGTGGTGTCAGTCACGACTGGGTTGTCCTTTCGACCCGGGCACAGAACTTCCCGGGATGGAGGCGCCGCCCGCTGCGGTTCGGGTTGCATGAAGATGCGGGAAACCGCGGTCGGCGAGCGCCGGTGAGATGCACCCTCGCGCCGGCCTAAGCGGCGGCGTCGTCCGAGTGCAGCACCACTGTAGCACCCCGGAAGTCGACGGCGAGCATCAGGCACTCCCACCG
>NZ_VHQH01000297.1 GCF_006517535.1 Schumannella sp. 10F1B-5-1 | reverse complement strand
GTCGCTCGACCGCGTCGCGCGCGCGGGCATCGCCGAGGTCGCCGAGGCGGTGCCGGATGCGGTGGGCGAGTCGATCGTGCGCCGCGTGCGCGCGGAGGTGTGGGGGCGGGAGATGCCCGACGCCCCGCACATCCCGGCCGGCGCGGGCTTCGCCGCCGTGAGCCTCGGCTTCCTCGGCGAGGACGCCGTGACCTCCTACGAGACCGGTCCCTGGACCCGCCTCACGACCCGGCGCGGCCACATCCTGGTCAAGCGCCGCGCCTGGACGCTCTCCCGTTAGAGCGACGCGGCGATGGCGCGTCCGGCGGTGCGGCCCGTGAAGAGGCAGCCGC
>NZ_VHQH01000296.1 GCF_006517535.1 Schumannella sp. 10F1B-5-1 | reverse complement strand
GACGGTCTTCGCGATCGCGACGGCGATGTTCGCGAGGAATGCGATCACGACGGCCATGCGCCCCATCCTGCCGGTCTGCGCACTAGGCCGCGAAGGTGCCGGGCGCCGCGCCGAGCACCCGGCGGAAGTGACGGCTCATGTGCGCCTGGTCGTGGAAACCCGCCCGCGCAGCCACCTCGGCGGCGGGGAGGCCCGCCCGGAGCAGCTGGCGCGCGCGATCCACCCGCAGGGCGGTCAGGTAGCGATGCGGGGGTATCCCGTAGCTGCGGGAGAAGACCCGCACCAGGTGGCTCGGGTGGGTGCCGAGCAGGCGCGCCGCCTCCGC
>NZ_VHQH01000295.1 GCF_006517535.1 Schumannella sp. 10F1B-5-1 | reverse complement strand
GGGGCTTCTCGCCCATGGCGCGGGCGACGTCGCCGGCTCCCACGTAGACGGGGATGCCGAGCTCGGCGCGCAGGCGCTCGGCGAACCCGGTGTGGTCGGTGTCGCCGTGGGTGAGCACGATCCCCTTGATGTCGGAGAGCGGTCGGCCGATCGCCTCGAGCTCGCGTCGCAGGTCGGCGTAGTGGCCCGGCAGCCCCGTGTCGATCAGGGTGAGCCCGTCATCCGTCACGATGAGATGGACGGCGATGAGATCGTTGCCGATGCGTCGCAGCTGCGAGGCCAGTTCCATGAAGGCTACGATAATTAGCCATCGGGAAACCGTC
>NZ_VHQH01000294.1 GCF_006517535.1 Schumannella sp. 10F1B-5-1 | reverse complement strand
ATCGGGATGTGGGGGTTATCGGGATACAGCAGGTGGAGCATTCACCGCGCGGGTGGGATTCCGTGGGGGACGGACCGATGCGGTGCAACGCTCAACATAGGGCCCCCCGGATGGGGGGCGCAAGTGGCGGATGCGACCCTGTGGAAAACGGGGGTAGGACGACCCGCCGCGACTCAGTGCACGTACTCGAGGAGGTCGAAGCCGACCGAGCGCAGCGCGTCGAGCACCCGCAGCCGCGAGGCGATCGAGCGGTCGCTGAACTGCACCGAGACCGCGTAGGAGATCCCGCGGCGGGGCCCCCGCAGGATGCCCACCTCGGATC
>NZ_VHQH01000293.1 GCF_006517535.1 Schumannella sp. 10F1B-5-1 | reverse complement strand
ATCCTGCTGCTCAACCCCGACACGCTCGTGCGGCGCGGGTCGATCGCCGCCCTCGTGGCCTTCGCGGACGAGCACCCCGAGTACCGGGTCTACGGCGGGCGCACACTCCGCCCGGACGGCGGGCTCGATCCGAGCTCGTGCTGGGGCGAGCCGACCGCGTGGAGCCTCATCTGCTTCGCGACCGGGCTCAGCACGGTGTTCCACCGTACGCGCCTCTTCGACCCGGAGTCGCTCGGCCGCTGGCAGCGCGACACCGTCCGGGAGGTGCCGGTCATCACGGGCTGCCTGCTGCTCATCTCGCGCGCCGACTGGGACCTGCTC
>NZ_VHQH01000292.1 GCF_006517535.1 Schumannella sp. 10F1B-5-1 | reverse complement strand
GGTCGTCGTAGGAGATGATCGCGGCCTCGTCCGGTGCGGCGTCGGCCAGCACCGCCGAGATCGAGGTGGGGTCGACGGGGGCGATCACGACCGCGGCGGGGGCGGCCGAGAGCACCTCCCGCAGCTGCTCCAGCTGGCGCGGGATGTCATCGCCCGCGAAGCGCACCTCCACCGCGTATCCGTCACCCTCCAGCTCGTCGCGCAGCACCTGGGCGCTCGCACCCCAGTCGTCGTCCGGCTGCCCGGGGAACAGCACCACCACGGGGGGACCGCTCGGCGGCGGTGTGCACGCGGCGAGCGAGCCGGCGAGCGCGCCGAT
>NZ_VHQH01000291.1 GCF_006517535.1 Schumannella sp. 10F1B-5-1 | reverse complement strand
GGCGCTCCACGACCGCACCCTCGTCTTCGCGCGCGAGCTCAGCCGCCGCGCACGCGAGTCGGGGGCCCTCTTCCTCGACCCGAGCGCCGAGCTCGACCTCGCCGATCCCCGGATGTGGGCGGGCGACCGCGTGCACCTCAGCTCCCGGGGGCACCGCATGCTCTCCTACGCGGCCGCCGAGACCCTCGGACTCGCGGGCGCCGCCGAGCTCGCCCGCCTCGAGGCCGCGATGCACGACGAGGAGCCGGGCGCCGACGACGAGCCGCTGTCGCACGCCCGCTGGCTGTGGACGCACGTGCGGCCGTGGGCCGCCCGCCG
>NZ_VHQH01000290.1 GCF_006517535.1 Schumannella sp. 10F1B-5-1 | reverse complement strand
CCGAGGATCGCGATGATCTCCTGGAGCTCCTTGTTCTTCTGGAGGATGGCCTTCACCGAGGTGGCCACGCGGTAGTGGTCCTCGCCCAGGTAGCGCGGGTCCATGATGCGGCTCGTCGACGACAGCGGGTCGACCGCGGGGTACAGACCGCGCGAGGCGATCTCGCGGCTCAGCTCGGTGGTCGCGTCGAGGTGCGCGAAGGTCGTCGCCGGGGCCGGGTCGGTGTAGTCGTCGGCCGGCACGTAGATCGCCTGCAGCGAGGTGATCGAGTGACCGCGGGTCGAGGTGATGCGCTCCTGGAGCACACCCATCTCGTC
>NZ_VHQH01000289.1 GCF_006517535.1 Schumannella sp. 10F1B-5-1 | reverse complement strand
GTCGTCGAGCTCCGCCTGACGCGACCAGTGGTTGCGCGGGCGCTCCGCCGGCGGCTGCGAGGTGCTCACGGGAGGCGCGGATGCGGCGGCCGGGGCGACCGGCGCGGCGGACGACTGCGGCGGCACGGGCGCGACCGAGGGCTGGGCGGGCGGCGCGTACTGCGCCGGGGCGGACGGCTGCGCGGGTGCCGGCGGGGTCGGCGCGGCGTACTGCGCCGGAGCGGATGCCGTGGTGCTCGGCTGCCCGGGGGTCAGCCCGCCCCACGGGGGCGGCACCACGGCGTCGGACGGCGGTGCCGCCGGGGCGGGGGCAGCG
>NZ_VHQH01000288.1 GCF_006517535.1 Schumannella sp. 10F1B-5-1 | reverse complement strand
GTTCCTCGATCCGCTGTCGGCGGTCGTCATCGCGTGCTCGCTGCCGATCCTGGCGCTGCTGACCCGATGGTTCCAGGTGACGTCGCAGCGCGCCTTCCGCGCCACCCGTGTGCACTCGGCGCGGCTCATCGTCAAGTTCGTCGAGACGATGACGGGCATCCGGGCCGTGAAGGCGTTCCGCGCGGAGCGACGCAACGAGCGGGAGTTCGGCGCGACCACCGAGGCGTATCGCGACGCCAACGCGAAGGCGATCGGCGTGTTCGGCGTCTTCGACCCGAGTCTCGTCGTGATCGGCAACGTGGTCGTGGCGGTGGT
>NZ_VHQH01000287.1 GCF_006517535.1 Schumannella sp. 10F1B-5-1 | reverse complement strand
TCCGCGCACGAGCGGGCTGTGGCACGAGATCCGCGAGCAGATCGTCGAGCAGATCTCCCGCCAGGGCGGCCGCACCCAGACGGTCGACGGTCCCTTCGGGCCGGAGCTGCGCGCCGAGATCCCGGCGCCGTCGGGCAACGCACCCGGCGTCCGGATCGCGCGCTTCGTCGGTGTCGACGGCCCGCGCTGGTTCCTGCGCGGCGTGATCAGCGGCAAGGCCGCCGTGGAGCCCGAGGCCGCGGCCCAGGTGGAGGACCTGTTCCGCAGCATCGTCGTGGTGCGCGGGAACACCCCGATGCCGCCGCGCGACCTGAT
>NZ_VHQH01000286.1 GCF_006517535.1 Schumannella sp. 10F1B-5-1 | reverse complement strand
CGCTCCACCCGGTCTTGACGGCGATGATCACGAGCAGCGCGAACCCGAGCTCGATGATGAGGCGGCTCTCGGCGAGGCTCTGCACGAGCAGGGCGACGAGCAGCAGCAGCGGGGCGGTCGTCTCGGGCCAGCGCAGCTCCGCAGCGGAGTAGCGGATGCGCGTGACCTCGGCGGCCATGCCCCAGCTGCGCACGAGGGCGCCGAGCACCACGAGGCCGAAGATCGCCACGCCGATCGCCCCGAGCTGCAGGAAGACGTCGAGCCACGCGTTGTGGGCCTGCAGGTAGGTGACCCCCTTGATGACGACGAGGTCG
>NZ_VHQH01000285.1 GCF_006517535.1 Schumannella sp. 10F1B-5-1 | reverse complement strand
CAAGCCGGCGGGATGGTGGATGCAATGGGAGACGGACCGCGACACCCTCGCGTCGAACGTCGCGGCATGGGTCTCGCAGAACACCACGCCGGGGAGCTGGGTCGTCTTCGTCGGACCCGGAAGTCGGATCGCGCCCGGTCCGTGACCTTCGGTCGATCTCAGGCCGACGCCGGAAGGAGCGCGACGCCCGCCTCCGCGGCGACCGCGCGCGCCAGGTCGCCGCGGTCGACCACCTCGAGCTCGCCGAGCCCCTGCCACGCGGCCAGCTCGCGCAGGGCGGGCACGATGCGCTCGGCCACGGCATCCGGAGCACC
>NZ_VHQH01000284.1 GCF_006517535.1 Schumannella sp. 10F1B-5-1 | reverse complement strand
GCCGCCATGAGCGCCGCGAAGCGCGCCGGGTCCGAGTAGCCCAGGGCGTGCTCGGCCAGCAGGTTGGTGAGATTCGAGACCGGGAGCAGCAGCGATGCGGTGTTGGCGAGCCACACCGTCGTGAGCGCGAACGGCAGCGGCGGGTATCCGTGGTGCCGGGCCAGCAGCACCACGACGGGCGTCAGCAGCACGGCGGTCGTGTCGAGTGAGAGGAACACCGTCGCCGCGACCGCGAGCAGCACGACCAGCAGCCACAGGACCCATCCGTGACCTCGCCCGAGCCGGGCGAGCCGCTCGGCGATCGCCGCGAAC
>NZ_VHQH01000283.1 GCF_006517535.1 Schumannella sp. 10F1B-5-1 | reverse complement strand
CCGTGCGCGGCTTCACCGCGGCGGTCTTCTTGGTGTTCTTCTTCTTCGGCTTCGCGTCGAGGACCTCGCCCGTCGCCGCGTCGACGGCGACCTCCTCGACCGGTGCCGCCTCGGGCTCGGGCGCGAGCTCGGTCACGTACGGGCCGTAGCGCCCGTCCTTCACGACGATCGTCTTGCCGTTCGCCGGGTTCTCGCCGAGCACGCGGTCGGTGACGACGGGCGCCTCGATGAGCTCGCGGGCCTTCGCCGGGGTCAGCTCGTCGGGCGCGAGGCCCTCCGGCAGGTTGATCTTGCGGGTGGTCTCCGAAC
>NZ_VHQH01000282.1 GCF_006517535.1 Schumannella sp. 10F1B-5-1 | reverse complement strand
GCACGGTGTGCCGGGCGGCGAGCCGTGGGTCGGGCGCGACGCGGTGTTCCTGTGCCCGTCGCCCGGCTACGACCGCCACTTCGCGATCACGCAGGCGCTCGGCATCCGGATGGTGTCGATCCCGTACCTGGCCGACGGCTCGCTCGACCTGCCGTCGATCGAGAGGCATCTCGCCGACCCCGCCGTGAAGGGGATGTGGCTGGTGCCGCAGTACGCGAACCCGACCGGCTCCTCCGTCGACGAGACGACCGCGCGCGCCCTCGCGGCGATGCCCGCCGCGGCCGACGACTTCCGGATCTTCTGGGA
>NZ_VHQH01000281.1 GCF_006517535.1 Schumannella sp. 10F1B-5-1 | reverse complement strand
GCTCATCCCCGAGAGGAGCGCGGTCGAGTTCCTGACCGCCGCCAAGACGAAGCGCGAGCTCTCGGTCGAGGACCTGCGCGACGCGTTCGCGGTGAGCTACGAGACCGCGGCGCACCGCTTCACGAACCTCGCGACCGAGCACCTCGGCATCCCGGTGCACTTCCTCAAGGTGCACGAGTCGGGCGCGATCTCGAAGGCCTACGAGAACGACGGCGCCCTGTTCCCGACGGATGCGCTCGGTGCGGTCGAGGGCCAGGTGGTGTGCCGGTACTGGTCGGCGCGGCAGGTGTTCGACGTCGAGGAC
>NZ_VHQH01000280.1 GCF_006517535.1 Schumannella sp. 10F1B-5-1 | reverse complement strand
GTAGCCGAGCACCTCGGCGACCTGGTCGGGCGTGGAGATGCCCACCCCGACGCAGGCGGCGATCGTGTCCGGACCCGTGGCGCCGGCCGCGCGGAGGCGCGCCACGAGGGCGCGGGCCTTCGCGTCGAGGTCGGCACGGGCACCCGTGATGCCCATGGTCGAGACGGCGTAGACGAAGCCCCGGCTCGCCGACACGGTGTCGTCGAGGCGCGCGTCCGTCGACGACGGGGCGGCGAGGAAGACGCGGTCGAGACCGGTGCGGTCGCTCTCGGCGATCCAGTCGTCTGCGGAGTCCGGAGTGAT
>NZ_VHQH01000279.1 GCF_006517535.1 Schumannella sp. 10F1B-5-1 | reverse complement strand
TGGAAGTTCACGCCGTCGGCGATCTGGTCGACGATCACGGTGTCGCTGATGGTCACGTTCGACATCGGGCCGTCGAGCCAGATGCCCACCTTGGTGTGCTGGATGTAGAGGTCGTCGACCGTCGAGTCGCTGAGCGCTCCCCCGATGCCGTTGACCTGGTCGGTGTCGATGCGCTCGCGCACGTCGCCCTGGATCGCGAAGCCCGACAGGTGCACGTCCGTGCTGCCGCCGTCTGCGGCATCCCTGCCGGAGAAGCCGACGCCCGTGTGCACCGAGCCGTCGGGGGCGGGCTCCGCGAGCGC
>NZ_VHQH01000003.1 GCF_006517535.1 Schumannella sp. 10F1B-5-1 | reverse complement strand
CCGCATGACGGATGCTCAGCAGCGAGGCCCGCGGACCGGGCGCCGCCTCGGCGCCGTCCTCGGCTCCCTCGCCCTGCTGCTCGCACTGACCGCGGTCCCCGCCGCGCCCGCGTACGCCGACGACGTGTCCTGGGATCCGTCGCCGGTCGACGTCGAGTTCGGCCAGTACTGGTCGAGCACGGGCCAGGCGGCCCTGGTCTCGTCGACCTCCTGCCTCTTCAGCTCCTGCCCGGGATCGGTCACCTACCGCTACACGGGTCCCATCTCGGGCAGCTTCACCGGCGACATGGTCTACGGATGGGTCTGGGTCGACGCCACGCTGGGCGGCACGCACCTGT
>NZ_VHQH01000278.1 GCF_006517535.1 Schumannella sp. 10F1B-5-1 | reverse complement strand
TGCACCGCGACCCGTACCGCTGGCCGTTCGACGCGTGGGACATCGACCCGCGCTACACCGAACGCCGTCCGCGGCAGCTGCGGCTCGCCCACGCCGCGACCCGGCTCGACGGGCCGACCGTCGTGCGCGAGCAACGGCTGACCGGACCGGGGGTCGAGGTCGAGCAGCGCATCGTGCTGGAGGCCGGGTCGGAGCTCGTGCGCTTCGAGACCCGCGTCGACTGGCGGGCGAGTCACCGGATGCTGCGGGCCGAGTTCCGGCCGTCGCGCTGGGCCGACGAGGTGGCGTGCGAGATCCAG
>NZ_VHQH01000277.1 GCF_006517535.1 Schumannella sp. 10F1B-5-1 | reverse complement strand
GTGAAGAGGGTGTGGGTGACCTCGGTCAGCTGCGCGGATGCGGCGGCGACGACCGCGTCATCCGTGTGCCCGATCGTGGTGACGCCGATGCCCGCGCCGAGATCGATGAACTGGTTGCCGTCGACGTCGCGCAGGATCGCGCCGTGGGCGCGCTCGATGTAGACGGGCAGGGCGCTCGAGACGCCGTCCGACACGACCCGGCGACGTCGCTCCTGCAGCTCGATCGACCGCGGTCCGGGGATCGCGGTGACGACGCGGCGTTCCAGGACGAGCGGCGCTACCGTGGGGGAGGTCAGAG
>NZ_VHQH01000276.1 GCF_006517535.1 Schumannella sp. 10F1B-5-1 | reverse complement strand
AGACGCCGACGGTGATCGAGACCGCCGAGCCGGTCACCGACCCCTCGACGCTCGACCCCGCCTACCTCGCGGCCCTCACCCTGTCGGTGCTCAACGGCACGCCGACCCAGGGGCTCTCGAACACCGCCGGCGACCAGATCGCGGCGGCCGGATGGCCGAACCCGAGTCGGGCGGCGGCGTCGAACACGAGCGAGCCGCTGACGATCGTCTACTACTCGAACCCCGACGACGAGGGTGTCGCCCGCGGGATCGCCCAGCTCGTGGGGGCGACCGACGTGCAGCTGTCGGACGCCTTCCC
>NZ_VHQH01000275.1 GCF_006517535.1 Schumannella sp. 10F1B-5-1 | reverse complement strand
CCCCGCATGTTGCCGACATGTAAAACCTGAGCGAATCCTCGGGAACATTTCCCGCCAGGTATTGCGCCGCGGTGGTGACCCCCGTAAGGGTGACGGCATCACCTGATCCCGACGGAGGTGAGAGCCATGACGTCGTACCGAGGATCAGAGAGCAACGGCCGGCTTTCTGTCGTCTACTCGTTCCCGCACGCCATCGGCGCGCCCGGCATCGGCTGGACGGCGTGGAACCAGGTCACGGAGCTCGTGGCCGCGGGCCACGAGGTGCACCTGGTCAGCGCGAGCGTCGCGCGGCCGATC
>NZ_VHQH01000274.1 GCF_006517535.1 Schumannella sp. 10F1B-5-1 | reverse complement strand
AGCTGAGCCTTCGCCTTCTCGGCGGTCTCCTTGTTCGCGCCCTCGAGGACGGTGCTCGGGGCACCGTCGACGACGGCCTTCGCCTCGCCGAGGCCGAGGTTCGTGAGCGCACGGACCTCCTTGATGACCTGGATCTTCTTGTCGCCGGCCGACTCGAGGACGACGTCGAACGAGTCCTTCTCCTCGACCTCTTCGGCAGCGCCACCGGCGCCACCGGCGGCCGGGGCGGCCGCGACGGCGACCGGAGCGGCGGCGGTGACCTCGAAGGTCTCCTCGAACTTCTTCACGAACTCGGAC
>NZ_VHQH01000273.1 GCF_006517535.1 Schumannella sp. 10F1B-5-1 | reverse complement strand
CACCTCGGCGGACGCCTGGGCCGCGCTGCGCGACGCCGAGGACACGTTCTGGTCCGACCCCGAGTCGGGACCCTTCGACGACCCCGCCTCGTGGCCGACGCGTCCCTGGGTGCGCAACCTCGAGCGCTGGCTCGTGCAGGTCGACGAGCCCGGATCGGTGGCGCATCGCACCGACGTCGACGTGCACTCCGGGGTGCTCGAGGCCGACGACGGGGAGGCGCACGAGGGGCTGTCGACGGATGTCGCGGGCGGCGACACGGGATTCGTGTTCGAGGTGGATCCGCGGTTCGCCGCCGC
>NZ_VHQH01000272.1 GCF_006517535.1 Schumannella sp. 10F1B-5-1 | reverse complement strand
GATCGAGTGGGCGCCCTGCTCTGAACGCAACAGCGGGGTGCCACCGAGAAGCGGTTCGAAGTGAACCCCGTCGTCGCTGACGGCAAGGTGCAGCGCCTCGTCGGCGAGCGTGAAGTACGACATCACGAACGCAGGCGACCCGCCTCGGCGGTTGTCGTGTGCGCTGATCTCCATCGATCCGTCCACTTCGTCGGGCCGGGTTGCACCGGCGTATGTAACGTCAAAGTAGAACTACAGCTCGGTGATGTCAACAAATTTATGAAACAAGTGCGGACAATGGATCAGAACTTGACGAGG
>NZ_VHQH01000271.1 GCF_006517535.1 Schumannella sp. 10F1B-5-1 | reverse complement strand
GCGTGCCGGCGCACGCCGTGCTGACGGGTATCCGTCGCGCCGCAGCCGCGATCCGGCGGCGGCGCGGTGACGCTCAGGTGGTGCCGTAGTCGGCGTTGTAGCGCTCGACGACCTCGCGGATCGGGGCGTCGAGCACGAGCGCCCCCTTGTCGAGGTAGAGGCCTCGCGTGCAGAAGCGCAGCAGGTCGCGCTCGCTGTGCGACACGAAGAACAGGGTGCGTCCGCCCGCGAGCAGCTCCTCGATGCGGGTGTAGCACTTCTCCCGGAAGGCCTTGTCGCCCACGGCGAGCACCTCGT
>NZ_VHQH01000270.1 GCF_006517535.1 Schumannella sp. 10F1B-5-1 | reverse complement strand
GACCTTCGTCGGCCGCGAGCGCGGCATCGCCTTCGCGGTGTGGGGCTCGACGATCGGCGGCATGGCCGCCGTCGGCCCGCTGCTCGGCGGCTGGCTCACGACCGACTTCTCGTGGCGGTGGGCGTTCGGCATCAACCTGCCGCTCGGCATCCTGATCGTGATCGGCGCGCTGCTCGTGGTGCGCGAATCGAAGGCAGACGAGCTGCGTCGCGTCGACGCCGTCGGCGCCCTGCTGTCGGTGCTGCTGTTCACGAGCCTCGTGTTCGGGCTCATCGAGGGGCGCAGCTACGGGTGGT
>NZ_VHQH01000269.1 GCF_006517535.1 Schumannella sp. 10F1B-5-1 | reverse complement strand
ATCCTGCTGCTCGACGAGCCCACGACCTTCCTCGACATCGCGCACCAGATCGAGGTGCTGGACCTGCTCGCCGAGCTCGGGCGCGAGCGCGGCACGACGATCGTCATGGTGCTGCACGATCTGGGCCTCGCCGCGCGCTACGCCGACGAGCTCGTCGCCATGCGCGACGGGCGCATCGTCGCGAGCGGCGCCCCCGGCGACATCCTGACCCCCGAGCTCGTCGAGGAGGTGTTCGGCATCCGGAGCCTCGTGATGCCGGACCCCGTCGCGGGCCGACCGCTCATCATCCCGAT
>NZ_VHQH01000268.1 GCF_006517535.1 Schumannella sp. 10F1B-5-1 | reverse complement strand
GCCGAAGGCCTCGACGAAGGGCACCCCCTCGCGCGCCGTGACGAGCACGGTGCCCGCGCCGTCGGCATCCGGCACGAAGGAGCGCGGATGCTGCCCGGCGGCCGCGAGGGCCGCGTCCAGCTCGGCGGGGTCGAGCGCGGGGACGTCGCCGAGCAGCACGGCGCGGGGCCCGGACATCGCCTCGGTGAGGCCGGAGGTGATCGCCGCCGAGATCCCCGCGGGCTCCCGCTCGAGCACCAGCACCAGCTCGGCGGCCTCGCTCGCGATGCCCGCCAGCTCGGCGGGCAGTTCCG
>NZ_VHQH01000267.1 GCF_006517535.1 Schumannella sp. 10F1B-5-1 | reverse complement strand
GATCGCCCAGCGGATGGTCGAGCACGCCCGGTCGACCCGAGGGGTCGCGGGGGTCGTGGTGGGCGCCACCGTCGACCTCGCGGCCGTCGGCGTCGACCCGTCGGTGCTCGCCGAGGTGCCGGTGCTCGCCCCCGGTTTCGGCGCGCAGGGCGCCTCGCTCGCGGGGGCGCCCGCAACCTTCCGGGCGGCGCTCGGCGCGATCCTGCCGAACGTCTCGCGCAGCGTGCTCGGTGCCGGCCCCGACGGTCTCGCCGCGGCGATCGACGTGGCGGCGCGCGACGTGGCATCGTGGG
>NZ_VHQH01000266.1 GCF_006517535.1 Schumannella sp. 10F1B-5-1 | reverse complement strand
GGGATCACGTGCCCGGCGCCCACCCCGTGACGACGTCCAGGTAGACCCAGCGCCCGTCGTGGCGCACGAAGCGCGACCGCTCGTGGAGGAGGCCGGCGCCCTCCGGTCCGCGGTACGAGGCGCGGAACTCCACGACGCCCTCCGCGTCGTCCGGCCCTCCCGCATCCGTGTCGACGATCTGCAGCCTGCGCCACACGACGACGTCGTCGAGGTCGAGCACCGCGGGCCGGGTCGACGGATGCCACGAGCGCAGCAGGTACGCGGCGTCGCCGAGCGCGAAGGCGCTGAAGCG
>NZ_VHQH01000265.1 GCF_006517535.1 Schumannella sp. 10F1B-5-1 | reverse complement strand
GCAGCAGCGCGCCGAGCGTGGCAGGGATCACCCCGAAGCTCGCCACCACCATGAGCCCGATCGACACGGCGATGCCGACCCAGATGCTCTGCAGCGCCACCGCGACCGTCCGTCGTCCGATCTCGACGGCGTCCGCGACCCGCCCGATGTCGTCGACGAGCACGACGACGTCGGCAGACTCGCTCGCCGCGGTGGCGCCCTTCGCGCCCATCGCGACGCCCACCTCGGCGGAGGCGAGCACCGGGGCGTCGTTGACCCCGTCGCCCACCATGATGACGGGGCGCTCGGCGAT
>NZ_VHQH01000264.1 GCF_006517535.1 Schumannella sp. 10F1B-5-1 | reverse complement strand
CGTGCTGACCTCGGTGGGGGTGCGCTACGCCGGACTCCTGGCCGCCATCGCCCTGCCGATCACCTTCATCCCGTTGGTGGGTTCGGTGATCTCGGCGATCATCGCCACCACGGTCGCGTTCTTCACCTCGCCGACGGCCGGGCTCGTGACCCTCATCCTGCTGCTCGTCTACATGCAGGTCGAGGCTTACGTGTTCACGCCGCGCATCGTCGGCAAGGCGATCGAGATCCCCGGATCGCTCGTGCTCATCGGGGCGCTCATCGGCGGCACGCTGCTCGGGCTGCTGGGTGC
>NZ_VHQH01000263.1 GCF_006517535.1 Schumannella sp. 10F1B-5-1 | reverse complement strand
GTGGGCGTACGACGTACCGATCGCGGTCGGCGGCGCGCTCTGCCTGCCGGGCGACGCGATCGTCGCGGACGACGATGGAGCCGTGGTGGTTCCGCAGTCCCGGGCGAAAGAGCTCGGCGATGTCGTGCGCGAGCACCAGGAGTGGGAGGCATTCAGCCGGATGCGGCTCGACCAGGGGGCGCGGCTGTCGGACTACTACCCGCTGAGCGCGAACTCCCGCGACGAATACGAGCGGTGGAAGACGGGCTCGTGACGACAGAGACGTCCGACGTGCGGGCTGTCGACGAGAAC
>NZ_VHQH01000262.1 GCF_006517535.1 Schumannella sp. 10F1B-5-1 | reverse complement strand
ATCTCGAAGATGCCGAGGTTCGACCCGCCCTGGATCGACAGGAGCACTCCGTGCGCGCCGTCGATCGATGCCTCGAGCAGCGGGCTCGCGACCGCGAGCTCGGCCGCCTTGATGGCGCGGTCCGCTCCGCGGCTCGCGCCGATGCCCATGAGCGCGGAGCCCGCGCCCTGCATGACCGACTTGACGTCGGCGAAGTCGAGGTTGATGAGGCCCGGCGTCGTGATGAGGTCGGTGATGCCCTGGACGCCCGCGAGGAGCACCTGGTCGGCGGTCGAGAACGCCTCGAGCA
>NZ_VHQH01000261.1 GCF_006517535.1 Schumannella sp. 10F1B-5-1 | reverse complement strand
CACGAGGGCCTGCAGCAGCCCGACCGCGAGCAGGTCGTTGGCGGCGAACACCGCATCCGGCCGCTCGGCGGCGGGGCGGGCGACGAGCTCCTCGCCCAGGCGTCGGCCTTCGAGCACCGAGAGCGCGGCGCCCTCGAGCACCTCGATCGAGGCGCCCGGCGTCGCCGCCACGGCCTCCCGCGCGCCGACGAGGCGGTCGGCGACCTGCCGGATCGTCTGCGGCCCGGACACGAAGGCGACCCGCCGACGACCCCCCGCCAGCAGGTGGGCGACCGCGGTGCGCCCCC
>NZ_VHQH01000260.1 GCF_006517535.1 Schumannella sp. 10F1B-5-1 | reverse complement strand
GCTGCTCTGGGGGATCGTGCTGCTGGCGATCGGCATCCCGCTGACCGCGTGGGGCTACGGCGACGTCGGGATCGCGGCACCGCTCGGCGGCGTCTGCGCCGCCCTGCTGCTCGGCGGCATCGGCGTCGGGAGCCTCTACTCGGCGCGGTTCCCCTACGCGGCGCCGCGGCCCGGCGACCCCGCCTGGCAGTCCCCGCAGGCCGCCACCAGCCAGGGCGGGGCGGCGCAGGGCATGTCGGTGCTGCTCGCGCTGCTCGCCGCCGCGCCCACCTTCCTGCTCGCGGC
>NZ_VHQH01000259.1 GCF_006517535.1 Schumannella sp. 10F1B-5-1 | reverse complement strand
TGAGCGGAGGCCCAGGGGCCGCCCCACGGGCCGCCCCAGCCCATCTGACGCCAGCGACGACGCCGGGTGGCGACGAGGGTGATGATGAGGCCGATGATCAGCACCCAGAAGATCACCGGGACGAACCAGAGGCCCCACCCGAATCCGGGGTGGAAGTGGGTGCTCGCGAGAGCGACGGTCGACAGCATGTCGGGTGTCCTTTCCAGTGGCCCCGAGGTGGGGCCGTCGAGACCAGACTCATCCGTCGGCGTCTCCCGCGGATCCGCCCTGCGAAGTCTTCGGAC
>NZ_VHQH01000258.1 GCF_006517535.1 Schumannella sp. 10F1B-5-1 | reverse complement strand
GCATCGCCCCGACGAGCTCCTCGCTCGGAGCGGAGACGCCGATCGTCACACCCTGGGTGGAGGCCTTCCGGCTCGTCTGGCCGGCGCGGTCGACGCCGGCCACCGTCAGCACGCCGGGCATGGTGGCGGGTGCGCCCACCTCGTCGGTGCCGGATCCGCGGTTTCCCGCGGCCGCCACGATCACGACGTCGTGGTCCATCGCGTAGGAGAACGCGTCGTCCCAGCTGGTCGGCCAGTCGAGGGTGTTGCGGGTGAGCGACATGTTGATGACGTCGGCGCCGTG
>NZ_VHQH01000257.1 GCF_006517535.1 Schumannella sp. 10F1B-5-1 | reverse complement strand
GAGGGCGATGAACGCCGGGATCGCGGGGTCGGCGGCGTCCGGTGCGAGCAGCGCCGCGCTCGTCACGGCGAGCAGCCACAGCAGCACCGCGCCCCACAGCGCACGTCCGATCACGGCCAGGACGGCGGGCACCAGGTTGCCGAGCAACCCGAAGGTCGCGCGCGACACGACCATCGTGGGCTGACCGCTCCACTTCCCGGCGAGCGACCCCAGCCCGAGCGGAAGGGCCGACAGTCCGACGCCCGCGACGATCGCCACGAGCACCTGCCGCAGGCTCATCCCG
>NZ_VHQH01000256.1 GCF_006517535.1 Schumannella sp. 10F1B-5-1 | reverse complement strand
GCCTGCTCAACACCGTCTGGGGCATGGTCGCGCCGAGCCTGCTGATGACCCCCTTCGCGCTCTTCTTCCTCCGGCAGTTCTTCCTCAACATCCCGCGCGATGTCGAGGAGGCGGCGATGCTCGACGGCGCCGGCAAGATCCGCATCTTCTGGCGGGTGGTGCTGCCGATGGCGCAGGGCCCGCTCATCACCATCGCGCTCATCACCGTCGTGTGGGCGTGGAAGGACTACCTGTGGCCGCTCCTCATCGGCCGCGACGAGTCGGTGCGCACCGTGACGGT
>NZ_VHQH01000255.1 GCF_006517535.1 Schumannella sp. 10F1B-5-1 | reverse complement strand
CGCGGGCGCCTGAGCGCGGGCCCGCGTAGGCTCGTCGGGTGCATCGTGTTCCGTCTCAGCCCGCAGGGCGTCAGGAGGTCGTCGGCGCTTTCCGCGTCGGCACGAGGTAGTCGCTGCCCTCTTCGCACGACACCCTCACCCTCTCGCGGCAGCGAGACCACACGAAACGAGTACCTCCATGCACCCCATCGACGAGTCCGCCATCCGCGGATCGTTCCTCAACGCGTCGCTCCGTGAGCGACAGAACCTGCTGCTGCCCGCCGACTTCGGCGAGCTCGAC
>NZ_VHQH01000254.1 GCF_006517535.1 Schumannella sp. 10F1B-5-1 | reverse complement strand
ACAGGCCGAGGGCGGCGCAGGCCGCCTCGATCCCGGAGCACACGGCCGAGGCCGAGACGGCGCCCGAGTTGAGGTAGGACGCGACGTTCGCCGAGGTCACGAGCGAGGATCCGACCGAGACGAACGGCGTGCCGTCGAGCTCGCCGTCGGCGTCGGGCTCCTCGCCGAACAGCAGCTTCACCGCGACCTTGGCGGCAGCGGTCGCCTCGTCGCGGTACAACTTCGCGATCGTCGAGACCTGCTTGCCGAGGATGAGGTTGCGCAGGCCCTGCGTGGTGG
>NZ_VHQH01000253.1 GCF_006517535.1 Schumannella sp. 10F1B-5-1 | reverse complement strand
GCGAGACGCGCACCCCGAAGAAGCCGATGAGCACCGTGATGACGGTGACGACCGCGATCGAGGCGTAGCCGAGCGCCGGCGTCATGCGTCGTCCGCGAGCGAGCGGTACCGAGACTCGTTGCGGGCCGAGGTGCGCACGTACAACGCGGCGATCGCGATGAGCACCGGGAAGAGACCGGCGCCCAGCACGATCCACGACACCGGCACCCCGGCGACGGATGCGGCGTCGAGCTCCGGCACGAGCGCGAAGGTGAGCGGAACGGCGATGAGCAC
>NZ_VHQH01000252.1 GCF_006517535.1 Schumannella sp. 10F1B-5-1 | reverse complement strand
GCGATCGACTCGGCGGGCGAGGGCGCGCAGATCGTCCAGCTCATCAAGGACCACCAGGCGGGCGGGGAGCCGCAGGAGGTCGACGCCGCGACCACGGTCGTGACGCCCGACAACCTCGACGAGTTCCTCGCGGACCACCCCGAGTTCGCGAGCTGACGCTCCCACCCGTCTGAAGGAGACATCCGCATGATCGATGCCGCGCAGCCCACCCCGCTCATCAGCGCCCGGGGGCTCACGAAGTCCTTCGGGGCGGTGCGTGCGCTGCGCGGCGT
>NZ_VHQH01000251.1 GCF_006517535.1 Schumannella sp. 10F1B-5-1 | reverse complement strand
AACTTCGTCTCGGGGTTCCGCTGGGAGGACTCGGTCGGGCCCCGGGCCGAGCGTCCGCGTCGTCTCGATCTGGCCTGGCACTCGACCGAGACCAACGAGGTGGGGCTGCACGAGTTCCAGACCTGGCTCGAGCAGGTCGGCTCGGAGCTCATGCTCGCCGTCAACCTCGGAACCCGGGGGGTCGCCGAGGCGCTGGACCTGCTCGAGTACACCAACATCCGCGGCGGCACCGCCCTCAGCGAGAGCCGACGCGCGAACGGCCGGGACCTG
>NZ_VHQH01000250.1 GCF_006517535.1 Schumannella sp. 10F1B-5-1 | reverse complement strand
CGGTCGCCCCGCCGGATGCCGAGCTCCGTGAGCGCGTTCGCCGCCTTCGCGACCTCGCGCTGCAGCTCGGCGAAGGTCAGCGTGCGGCTGTCGCCGGGCTCGCCCTCCCAGTGGTACGCGACCCGATCGCCGAGGCCGGCGTCGACGTGCCGGTCGACGCAGTTCACCGCCACGTTGAGGGTGCCGTCGGCGAACCACTCGGCGCGCGGAGGCTGCAGCGTTCCATCGGCGGCGAGCGCGGGCGTCCAGTCGAGGGTGCGCGTGAAC
>NZ_VHQH01000249.1 GCF_006517535.1 Schumannella sp. 10F1B-5-1 | reverse complement strand
CGAGACGCAGAGCGACTACGTGTCGTGGCTCGGTCACAAGAGCCTGCCGAAGTTCAACTGGAACTCCTCGGAGTTGCGCGAGCGGTTCATCGAGGGGCCGGAGTCGGTGGTGGCGCGGTTCCTGCAGCCGCCGTTCTCGTTCGACGGCTGGCGCATCGACGTGGCCAACATGACGGGCCGCTACCGCGACGAGGACCTCAACGAGGCGGTGCGCCGGGCGATCCGCCGCACGATGGTCGAGGTGAACCCCGACACGCTGCTGGTGGG
>NZ_VHQH01000248.1 GCF_006517535.1 Schumannella sp. 10F1B-5-1 | reverse complement strand
CCCTAGGCTGCCCCCGAGAGCGAAACCTTTCGGGAGTGCCGGTGCTGGTGGCGCGGGAACGACTGATCGCCGACCTGTCGTCGGACGGTCATCTGCTCGTCTGGGCGAGCCCTGGTTCGGGCAAGTCGACGCTGCTGCGTCAGTGGGTGGAGCATGCGCTCGCCCGGGGACTGCGCGCCGCGCTCGTCGACGGCTCGTCGGGCACGAGGCTCCGCACCGCCCTCGCCTCGCGATCCTCGATCGACGTGCTCGTGATCGACAACGCC
>NZ_VHQH01000247.1 GCF_006517535.1 Schumannella sp. 10F1B-5-1 | reverse complement strand
GCGGCGTGGTCCACGCGGCGCTGCGCCGCGAACCCCTGCCCCGGCGTCGGGACCGTCAGGTGACCCTCGCCGGTCCCCTCGCGCCGCTCCTGCTCGTCGTCGCCGCCGCGCCAGCCTGCGCCGTGGCGCCGGCGGAGTTCCTCGCCGCGATCGCCGTGGCCGTGGCGCACGCGCTGGGGCTCGTCCTGCCGACCGCCGACCGCCGCGCCTGGCGGGCGGCGGCGCCACCGCGGTCGCCGACGCGCGGCACCGGCCCTACACTCG
>NZ_VHQH01000246.1 GCF_006517535.1 Schumannella sp. 10F1B-5-1 | reverse complement strand
CGGTCGCGTGCTCGATCAGCACGCCCGATCCGGCCTCGGCACCGCCGTGCGAGCAGCCGACCAGTCGATCGCGGAGGCGGTCCGGGCAGCGGTGTGGGGTGGCGACGTCGCCGGGTCCGCGGTGTCGCTCGAGGGCGTGCAGGCGCGGCTCCGCGCAGGGACCGCGGCGGTCGGCGACGCGGTCGGCGCCTGGGAGGCCGAACAGGCCCGGATCGCGGCCGAGAAGGAGGCGGCCCGCATCGCGGCGGAGGCCGCCGCCGCGC
>NZ_VHQH01000245.1 GCF_006517535.1 Schumannella sp. 10F1B-5-1 | reverse complement strand
AGCTTGCCCTCCTCGTTGTCACCGAAGTGCTCGAGGTTGTAGTTCATCGTGAACGACTGGAACACGGCGCTCGCCTGCTCGACCGCGCGGTCGCCCAGGTCGTCCTTGAAGGTCGCCAGCGCGTTCGTCGGGACGGTGTCGATCACGTCGACGTTGTCCGAGAGCAGGTCGGCGTAGGCGGCGTCCTGCGTCGCGTAGACCTTGAAGTTCAGGCCGCCGTTCTGCGCCTTGCGCGGGCCGGTGTAGCCGTCGTTCGGCACGAG
>NZ_VHQH01000244.1 GCF_006517535.1 Schumannella sp. 10F1B-5-1 | reverse complement strand
CTGGCTGCCGGGGGTGGTGGCCAGGTGAGCGGACTCGCCGTGGACGTCACGGTCGATCGCGGCGGGTTCGCGCTCGACCTCGCGATCGACGTCGCGCCCGGCACGACGACGGCGCTCATGGGTCCCAACGGGGCGGGCAAGTCGACGGCTCTCGCGGCGATCGCCGGGCTCGTCCGACCGTCCCGGGGGCGGATCGTGATCGGCGGGCGGCCGGTCGACGACGTCGAGGCCGGGGTGCATCTCGATCCGGCGCGCCGTCGCGT
>NZ_VHQH01000243.1 GCF_006517535.1 Schumannella sp. 10F1B-5-1 | reverse complement strand
AAGCGGCTGATCCCAGGTGTCCGCCGCGCCCGAGACCGAGTCGGCGGCGGAGTAGCCCATGCCGAAGTCGGCCCACGCGTCACCGGCACCGTCGGAGCCGTTCGGCCCGGTGCCCTGCGCCTTGTTGGCGATGAAGCACTCGAGGCTCTGATAGTGGATGTTGCCGAATGCGTAGTTGAGGTGGGTCAGGTCCGCGGCTCCGCCCGAGCGCTCGAGCTGGCTCAGCTTGTACCCGCGCCCGTAGACGCCCCATTGGGCGAAG
>NZ_VHQH01000242.1 GCF_006517535.1 Schumannella sp. 10F1B-5-1 | reverse complement strand
TCGCGCGCCCGCTTGAGCGATCCCGCATCCTCCGCCTCGAGACCCGCGGCGCGCACGAAGCCGATCACGGCATCCTTCGCGCCCTGGTCGTCGCCCGCGACGAGCACCGTGGTCGTCGCGTCGCCGACCGTGCCCGAGGCGAGCGTGGCCGCGAAGTTGGTGTTGAAGGCCTTGACGACGTGCGCGCCGGGCACCTTCTCGGCGATGACCGCGGCGGCGGAGCCGTCGGCGGGCACGACGAGGCCGTCGAAGGTCGAGAAG
>NZ_VHQH01000241.1 GCF_006517535.1 Schumannella sp. 10F1B-5-1 | reverse complement strand
GGCTCGATCCGATGATCCTCGCCTCCATCCGGGTGCTCGGCGCCTCCGCTCCCGAGTCGGCCACGCAGTGGCTGGCACGGCTGCAGGCGACCTCGAACGAGGTCTTCCTGCTGGCCTACGGCGACGCGGACCTGGTGGCCGCCGCCCGCACGGGCACCATGGCCGACCTCGCCCCGAGCGGATTCGGCTTCGTCCTCGACGAGGCCGACTTCTCCGAGGCGCAGACGGCGACGCCCACGCCCGCACCGAGCGCCACGACGC
>NZ_VHQH01000240.1 GCF_006517535.1 Schumannella sp. 10F1B-5-1 | reverse complement strand
GGGGCCGCCGAGCACGACCCCGACGAGCTCGATCGACTCGGAGCCCACCTCGATGTCGGAGGAGAACAGCAGGTTCGCACCGAAGGAGTCGAGGGTGCCGGTCTTGATGCCGTCGATCCCGTCGTGGCCGATCATGCCGTTCGTGTTGACGACGGTGCCGATGTCGTGGATGTCGATCGTCTTCGTGTCGACGATCTCGGCCAGCACGGGGTTCTCGAGCGCGAGCTTGCCGAGTGCCACGAGGTCGGACGCCGTGCCC
>NZ_VHQH01000239.1 GCF_006517535.1 Schumannella sp. 10F1B-5-1 | reverse complement strand
ATCACGACGACGAGTCCGGCGAGGAGGGCACGATCGAGCTTCATCAGGTCAGATTCGTCGACAACCATCGTTCAACACAAGTGACTTTTATTGACCCCATAAGTAAGCTCACTTTATGTTGGATGTTCGTAAGCTCCGACTCCTCACGGAGCTGGACCGGCTCGGCACCTTGGCGGCCGTCGCTGCAGAGCTCCACCAGACGGCTCCCGGGGTGTCGATGCAGCTGACGGCCTGGGAGCGGGAGTTGGGGATGCAGCTC
>NZ_VHQH01000238.1 GCF_006517535.1 Schumannella sp. 10F1B-5-1 | reverse complement strand
GTCACGAGGGCACGGATGTGCCGATCGAGGCCCGCGCGATCGGCGCGACGATCGAGGGGCTGCGGCTGTGGAGCCTCTACGTGCCGAACGGCCGCGCGCTCGACGACCCGCACTACGGCTACAAGCTCGACTGGCTGGCCACGCTCGCGGCCGACGTGCACGACTGGCTCGCCGCGGAGCCCGAGCTGCCGCTCGCTCTCATGGGCGACTTCAACATCGCCCCGCTCGACTCCGACGTCGGCGACCCCACCTTCGTGCC
>NZ_VHQH01000237.1 GCF_006517535.1 Schumannella sp. 10F1B-5-1 | reverse complement strand
GGAAGGCATCCGGATGCAGGTCGGGCGCCGCCTTCGCCAGCTGCCGCTTGGTCAGGTGCCGGTGGTGGGGCACCCCCGGCTCGCGTCCGCCCGTCCACGAGAACAGGTCGTAGAGCGTCATGCCGGCGCCGATGTAGGCCCGTTCGACGAGCGGCGTGGTGACCGGGTAGAGGAACTTGACCGGCTTGACGAGGTGGGGCGCGATCCGCTGCAGCAGCAGGCCGCGCTCGATGAGCGCCTCCCGCACCAGCCGGAAGTC
>NZ_VHQH01000236.1 GCF_006517535.1 Schumannella sp. 10F1B-5-1 | reverse complement strand
TCTCGGGCCAGGCCGGGTCGTCCGACACGATCATGATGATGCTGCAGTCGGCGGGCGCGAGCCTCTTCGACGCGGACGGCAACCCGACCATCTCGGACAACCCCGCCCTCGAGAAGTCGATCGAGACGTACATCGACCTCGTGAAGTCCGGTGTGTTCACCGAGGTCAACTCGTGGGACGAGTACATCGGCACCTTCGTGAACGGCGCGGTCGCCGGCACCATCAACGGCGTCTGGATCTCCGGTTCGCTGCAGACCGC
>NZ_VHQH01000235.1 GCF_006517535.1 Schumannella sp. 10F1B-5-1 | reverse complement strand
CGCGGAGAGCGCGCTCGGCGTCGAGGCCCGCGGCGCGTGAGGCGACGACCGTCGCGAGCAGCTCGTCGCCGAGCTGAGCCTCCGTGGCGGGAACGGCGTCCGCGGCGACGGGATCGAGCCCGACCTTCTCGGCCCGGCCCACGAGCTTCGCCGCGAGAGCGAGGGCCGGCATGCCCTGCGGGATGCCGTCGAGCACGCTCGCGCGGGTCGGCTTCTCCACCCTCTTCAGCTCGTCCCAGCGCGCCATCACGGCGTCGGG
>NZ_VHQH01000234.1 GCF_006517535.1 Schumannella sp. 10F1B-5-1 | reverse complement strand
GAGCTCTGCTCCGGCTGCGCGGCCGGGTACTCGCCCGTCACCTGCGGCGCCGGGAAGCCGGCGTAGGCGGGCGGGGCGGACGCGGTGGCCGGCTGGGGCGCGGGCGCCTGGCCGTACTCGCCGAATGACGGCGACCCGAAGTCCTGCGCGGGCTGCTCGACGACCGGCGAGTCGTAGACCGGTGCGGCGGACGGGGTCGGCGCGTCGTACGCCGGAGCGGCGACGGCCGGAGCGTCGTAGGCGGGCGGCGCCGAACCG
>NZ_VHQH01000233.1 GCF_006517535.1 Schumannella sp. 10F1B-5-1 | reverse complement strand
ACCCACCTCCCAGAGTGCGGCGCCTCGGAAGAGGTCGGGCCGACCCGATAGGCTGGGGTGTAATCCCCCGTCTGACCAAGGGAGAAGAGCTATGCCCGCGATCGTGCTCGTCGGCGCCCAGTGGGGCGATGAAGGCAAGGGCAAGGCGACCGACCTGCTCGGCGACCGCGTCGACTACGTCGTCAAGTTCAACGGCGGCAACAACGCCGGCCACACCGTCGTGATCGGCGACCAGAAGTACGCGCTGCACCTGCTGCC
>NZ_VHQH01000232.1 GCF_006517535.1 Schumannella sp. 10F1B-5-1 | reverse complement strand
GCACGATGCTCGCGAACTCCTCGAGCTGCAGGCTCGCGCCGCCGACCAGGGCCCCGTCCACGTCCGGCTCCTTGAGGAAGCCCGCGATGTTGTTCGCCTTGACCGACCCGCCGTACAGGATGCGCGTGGACGCGGCCGCCTCGTCGCCGAGCACCTCGGCGAGGACGCCGCGCAGGGCCTCGCACACCTGCTGCGCCTGCGCGCTCGTGGCGGCCTGCCCGGAGCCGATCGCCCAGACCGGCTCGTAGGCGACGACG
>NZ_VHQH01000231.1 GCF_006517535.1 Schumannella sp. 10F1B-5-1 | reverse complement strand
CGAACCGAAGGAGAGCGCATGAAGCGCCACACCGTCCGCACCCACCGCAGCGACGAGGGCCTCGAGCGCTCCGACGAGCTCGCCTGGAAGATCGCCCAGGTCGCCGTCGACCCGGTCGAGGTCGAGCCCGCCGTCGCCGACATGATCGTCAACCGTGTCATCGACAACGCTGCCGTCGCCGCCGCCTCCCTGTCGCGCGGTCCCGTCGTCGCGGCCCGCGGGCAGGCGCTCGCCCGACCGCAGGCGGATGCCCGACC
>NZ_VHQH01000230.1 GCF_006517535.1 Schumannella sp. 10F1B-5-1 | reverse complement strand
CCGGAGCCGATCGGGTGCGTGCGAAGCGCCCCACCGGGGCCGGCAGCGAGTACACCCCGCCCACCCTGCCGAGCAGCTCCCCCAGCAGCACGCTCGCCGTGATCGAGATCGCGATGAGCAGCAGCACCGCGATCGCGGCGGGGACCAGATCCGTCGGCACCACCCAGGCGAGCAGCGACACGACGAGCACGTGGGTGACGTAGATCGGCAGCGTGCGCTGCCCGAGGTAGCCCACCGCACGGGCCGCGGGACCCCA
>NZ_VHQH01000229.1 GCF_006517535.1 Schumannella sp. 10F1B-5-1 | reverse complement strand
CGGGCTCGAGGTGACCGACGCCGAGCTGATGGTGGGCACCTCGGCCGGCTCGACCGCCGCCGCGCAACTCGCGGGCCGCGACCCGCGTGCGCTGCTGGCGGACATCCTCGCGACGCCGGTGCCCGCCGTCGATCGTCGACCCGCGCCCGGCCGACCGGGCGCCAGCCAGTTGGAGCGCACGAACGCGGTGATCGCCGCGTCGACGGATGTCGTCGACATGCGACGCAGGATGGGCTCGGCGTTCCTCGAGCACGTC
>NZ_VHQH01000025.1 GCF_006517535.1 Schumannella sp. 10F1B-5-1 | reverse complement strand
GTCTTGTTGGCGAGGTTGCCGCCCTCCTCGACGCGCCCGGAGTTCCAGGCCGCCTCGGAGGAGTCCACCTCGTAGAAGCTCTTGTTCTGCTTCACCTCGAAGCGCACGTCGTCGAAGATGAAGAACTCGGCCTCGGGGGCGAAGTACGCGGTGTCGGCGATGCCGGTCGACTCGAGGTACTTCTCGGCCTTCTTGGCGACCTGACGCGGGTCGCGCGAGTAGATCTCGCCGTTGCGCGGGTTGTAGATGTCGAAGACGATCACGAGGGTGCGCTCGGTGCGGAACGGGTCGACGAACGCCGTCGACACATCCGGGATGAGCTGCAGGTCGGACTCGTGGATCGACTGGAAGCCGC
>NZ_VHQH01000228.1 GCF_006517535.1 Schumannella sp. 10F1B-5-1 | reverse complement strand
AAGGGCTCGTGCACCGTGCCGGGCTTGGAGTAGAGGCACACCGTGCGCACCTCGCCGCCGCCCGCCTCGAGCAGCTGCAGCACGAGCGCGAGGGTGCGCCCCGAGTCGGCGACGTCGTCGGCGAGCAGGATGCGCTTGCCCACGAGCGACTCGCGATCGAGCGTCGGCGGCAGCACGACGGGTTCGTCGAGCCGCGACTCGACGCCCGTGTAGAACTCGACGTTCAGACTGCCGAGCATCTTGACGTCGAGCGCG
>NZ_VHQH01000227.1 GCF_006517535.1 Schumannella sp. 10F1B-5-1 | reverse complement strand
GACCGCGAGCACGTGCTCGCGGCGGATGCCCTGCCGCAGCACGAAGGTGTTCTGGGCGCCGATGGCGACGATCATCGAGAAGCCGAGGGCGAACCCGGCGAGGGCGGCCGCGAGGGCGACGGAGGTGCTCACGGGTGTCGACGCTAGGCGCAGACTGACATGCAATCCAGTTCAGGATTCTGCAGAAGCATTAGCATCGCTTCAGATGAATCTGGACAACCAGCAGCTCGCCACGCTCCGCGCCGTCGTCGACG
>NZ_VHQH01000226.1 GCF_006517535.1 Schumannella sp. 10F1B-5-1 | reverse complement strand
TCGGCGAGGCGACCGTCGACCTCCTGTTCGGCGAGATCGAGGGGCGCACCGACGGGGTGCGGCAGCTCGCCTTCACGCCCGACCTCGTGGTGCGCGAGAGCACGAGCGGCTTCGGCCGCTGACCCATCGCCCGGTGGCGCGGCGTCGACCGCCCGCGCGGGATGCCGCTTGACGGATCGGGGTGGCGGGCCTATCGTGGCTGAACACAGCCTGAAACGATTCACCACTTGTTCAGATGGACGTCTGTTCAGACG
>NZ_VHQH01000225.1 GCF_006517535.1 Schumannella sp. 10F1B-5-1 | reverse complement strand
CGATGGTCTCGTCGCCCTGCAGCCAGCCCGCCGACGCGAAGCGCTCGAGGATCCCGATCGCCCGGGCGGCGTCGACGCCCGCCCACAGCAGGATGTAGGCGATGCCCTGGTCGCCGTCCTCGAACGGGCGGTCGGCCACCCGGGTGGCGCAGTCCCATCCGGTGCCGCGCAACGGCGGCGGCACGAAGCGGGTCTCGAGCGGGAACACCGTGTAGCCGCCGGTCGCGAGGGTCGCGTCCGCGCATGCCGCCTC
>NZ_VHQH01000224.1 GCF_006517535.1 Schumannella sp. 10F1B-5-1 | reverse complement strand
GTGGTCGAGGGCGTCGAGCTCGCCCGCGGGCGGCGTCCCACCGCGCGCCGCGACGCCGAGCTCGCCCGCGGGCCCGGCAACCTCACCCGCGCACTCGGCATCGCTCTGACCGACGACACGGCAGCCCTCGACGGCGCGCCGTTCGCCCTCGCGCCCGCGCCGCATCCGCCCGCCCCCGCTACCGGCAAGCGCGTCGGCGTCTCGGGCCACGGAGGAACGGATGCGTTCCCGCTGCGGTTCTGGATCCCCGGCG
>NZ_VHQH01000223.1 GCF_006517535.1 Schumannella sp. 10F1B-5-1 | reverse complement strand
GCCGCCCTCGGCGAGCTCGCCCTGCGGTACTTCACGGGCCACGGCCCCGCATCCGTGCCCGACCTCGCCTGGTGGTCGGGACTGCCCCTCACGCCGGTGCGCGCAGCCGTCGCGCGCGTGCGCGACCGGCTCGACGCGCTCGAGGTCGACGGTGTCGAGTACCTCATGCGGCCCGGGCTCGAACCGCTCGCCGACCGGGTGCACGCACTGCCGGGCTTCGACGAGTACCTGCTCGGCTACGCCGACCGGGCC
>NZ_VHQH01000222.1 GCF_006517535.1 Schumannella sp. 10F1B-5-1 | reverse complement strand
TCGCGCAGACGACCCTCATGTCCGACGGGGCGAGCGTGTACCTGTGCACCTCCGACGACGAGGTCATCGACCTCGTGAGCCGCGGCCAGGGCGTGTTCGGCATCGCGGTCGGCAAGGTGCTCCGCGAGGTCGAGTCGAGCCTCGTGGAGCTCGACTCCGCGAGCGTCGACCCCGCGGACGAGCTCGCCGCGCGACGCGCCAAGCGCGCCGCCAGCTGACAGGCGGGCCGGTCGGCACGACCGACAGCGGGTC
>NZ_VHQH01000221.1 GCF_006517535.1 Schumannella sp. 10F1B-5-1 | reverse complement strand
GGTACTACGACAAGGTGGTCGAGCTCGCGTCGCGCCGACCGGCCGAGAAGATCGACGGTCCCGTGCTCGACGTGCTGCGGCTCGGCGTCCACCAGCTGCTCAGCCTGCGCACCGCCGCGCACGCGGTCATCGACGAGTCGGTGCAGCTCGTGCGGATCGCGCGCAAGGCATCGGCCGCCGGCTTCGTGAACGGGGTGCTGCGCACCGTCGCCCGCGACGACGCCGACACCTGGCGCGAGCGGTCCCTGGCCG
>NZ_VHQH01000220.1 GCF_006517535.1 Schumannella sp. 10F1B-5-1 | reverse complement strand
ACCAAGCGCAAGTTCCGCGAGGCGCTCGATCGCAAGAAGCAGCAGCAGCACGACCGCCCCGGGCATCTCGACGGCGACGGCGCCGTGCACGAGGCGCACAACAAGGCCGGCGGCAAGCGGGAGTTCCGCCGCAAGTCGGGCTGACCCGCCTCAGCGCTCGTCCGGCCAGTCCGACGGACCGCGCGATCCGGCGGGGTACTCGTCGAGCGGCACCTTCCCGTGCCGCCAGGCGTCGAGCGCGGGCTCCACGAT
>NZ_VHQH01000219.1 GCF_006517535.1 Schumannella sp. 10F1B-5-1 | reverse complement strand
AGAGCGCCGACCTCGTCGCGAACGCCCGCACCCGCGGTGCCGAGCTGCGCGCCCGTATCGAGCTGATCGGCTCGCCGCTCGTGACCGACATCCAGGGCCGCGGCCTGCTGCTCGGGATCGGCCTCTCCCAGCCCGTCGCCGGGATCGTCGCGAGCCGAGCGCTCGACCGCGGGCTCATCATCAACGCCGCCAACGAGAGCCGCATCCGGCTCGCGCCGCCGCTCATCATCGGCGACGACGAACTGCACGAG
>NZ_VHQH01000218.1 GCF_006517535.1 Schumannella sp. 10F1B-5-1 | reverse complement strand
GCCACGAGGCCCGCCCCCACATCGAGAGCTGGCTGACCGACATGGACGGCGTGCTCGTCCACGAGAACCAGCCGCTGCCTGGCGCCCCCGAGCTCATCCACCAGTGGGTCGAGTCGGGCACCCCGTTCCTCGTGCTCACCAACAACTCGATCTTCACGCCACGCGACCTCGCCGCCCGGCTGCGCGCGTCCGGGCTCGAGGTTCCCGAGGAGCGCATCTGGACCTCGGCGCTCGCGACGGCCGAGTTCTGC
>NZ_VHQH01000217.1 GCF_006517535.1 Schumannella sp. 10F1B-5-1 | reverse complement strand
ATTTCGGGGAAGCGCACTACTCCCTTGGCTGCGACCAACGCGGCGACAATGACGGCATTGCCGCTCAGCATCAGCGCGACGAGAAGTATCCGCTCGATAGGCCCGATCACACGCCCGCCTGCTAGCTCATTGTGTGCGCGAGGACTCTCTTGGGCGCGTTCGATCGTTGCAAGCTCGACGTTCTTCCACGCCACTCGCCAACGTGGTCGGATCGGCGAGATCCTGGATGATTCGTCCGGACTGCTCGACTC
>NZ_VHQH01000216.1 GCF_006517535.1 Schumannella sp. 10F1B-5-1 | reverse complement strand
ATCCTGACCTCGGATCATGACGGCTGGAGGTCGTTCCGCATGCAAGAGCTCAAGGTCATCGGAGTCGAGAACGGCTCGCTCCTGGTCGCCTCCGACGACGGGGACGAGTACCGCGTCGAGGTCGACGAGACCGTGCAGTCGCGGCTGCGCGCCTCGATGCCCGACCCCGGTCCCCTGCGACGACTCGCTCCCCGCGAGATCCAGGCCCAGATCCGGGCCGGCATGACGGCCGAGGACGTGGCCCGGGTGA
>NZ_VHQH01000215.1 GCF_006517535.1 Schumannella sp. 10F1B-5-1 | reverse complement strand
CCCCGCCGACCTCCCCGCTGCGGCGGAGCTCGTGGTCGGCGATGTGGCGGTCGCCGAGGTCTGGGACGGACTGCTCGCGGACGTGCGCCCCGACCTCGTCATCCACCTCGCCGCCGAGACCGGCACCGCGCAGTCGCTCAGCGAGGCGACCCGTCACGCGACGGCGAACGTCGTCGGCACGACGGCGATGACCGACGCCTTCACCCGGCACGAGATCCTGCCCGGGCACATCGTGCTGTCGAGCTCCCG
>NZ_VHQH01000214.1 GCF_006517535.1 Schumannella sp. 10F1B-5-1 | reverse complement strand
GTCGCCGAGCGCGGCCCGCTGTGCGTCGGGATCGACGCCCACGCACCGCTGCTGCGCGACTGGGGGCTGGCCGACGACGCCGCGGGGCTGCGCGAGTTCGGCCTGCGGGTCGTCGACGCGGCCGCGCCGCGGATCGGCATCGTCAAGCCGCAGATCGCCTTCTTCGAGCGGCACGGGTCCGCGGGCTATGCGGCGCTGGAGGAGATCCTCACCGCGGCGCGCGCGGCCGGTCTGCTCGTGATCGCCGAC
>NZ_VHQH01000213.1 GCF_006517535.1 Schumannella sp. 10F1B-5-1 | reverse complement strand
AGCAGCAGCTCCTGCAGCAGCCGATGCTCCCCGCCCCCGCCGTACAGGCGATCGGTGACCGAGCGCAGCTCCTCGGGGTTCTCGGGCACGTCCGTGTCGAGCAGCAGCAACGGCACCCGGCCGACCGCAAGCAGCCAGATCCGCGCGGTGAGCGCCTTGCCGTCGGGCAGGGCGAGCACGACCTGGGCGGCGGTGCCGTCGGGGGCGCGCAGCACGCTCATCGGCAGTCCGTCGGGGTCGAGCACCGGG
>NZ_VHQH01000212.1 GCF_006517535.1 Schumannella sp. 10F1B-5-1 | reverse complement strand
CAAGGCGCCGACGATGCCGACGGCCGCTCCCCCGGCCGCCCAGAGCAACTGGCGCGACCGGAACGCCGCGACGCTCGCCGGCGAACCCGACTGGCGCAGGCGCCGCGCGACCACGGCGTCCCCGCCCAGCACGGCGGCGAGACCGTCGCCCACACGCGCCAGCACGGGTGCGACCAGCTCGGCGAACACGGATGCCGGTTCCCCCGCGCGGCGCGCGCGCAGCTCGCGCGCGGCCGGCGACACGTCGAG
>NZ_VHQH01000211.1 GCF_006517535.1 Schumannella sp. 10F1B-5-1 | reverse complement strand
CGTCGGTGCCGGACACGCCCTCGGCCGCCGTGTAGACGATGTAGTCGTCGCCCGTCTCGTCGATCGTGCCGAGCGAGGCCCCCGTCGGGGTGCGCAGCAGGAAGGTGGAGTCGCCGTCCGGATCGATGCCGTCGAGGGGCAGGTCGATGCGGATCGACCCGCCGGCGAGCACGCGGGCGGTCGCGGGCTGCGGCACCGGGGCGCGGTTGGTGTCCTCGTCGAGCGGGGTGACGGTGAAGCGCACCGTC
>NZ_VHQH01000210.1 GCF_006517535.1 Schumannella sp. 10F1B-5-1 | reverse complement strand
TTCACCACCCTGAATTGACTCTCTTCCGGGCGCTATCATGCCATACCGCGAAAGGTTTTGCGCCATTCGATGGCGCGCCGCTTAGAAAAACTCATCGAGCATCAAATGAAATTGCAATTTATTCATATCAGGATTATCAATACCATATTTTTGAAAAAGCCGTTTCTGTAATGAAGGAGAAAACTCACCGAGGCAGTTCCATAGGATGGCAAGATCCTGGTATCGGTCTGCGATTCCGACTCGTCCAA
>NZ_VHQH01000209.1 GCF_006517535.1 Schumannella sp. 10F1B-5-1 | reverse complement strand
GTGCGTGGCGACCCGCGGGATCGCCCGCGGCGCGATGACGGCGCCGAGCAGCAGCAGCGCCGCCATGCCGATCGTGTGGGCGGCGATGTCGACGTGGGCGAACACGAGGGCGGTGCCGATCGAGGTGCCGACGACCGTGCCGGCGCTCCAGCTCGCGTGGAACAGCGGCATGATCGTGCGGCCGATCGCCTTCTCGACCGCCGCGCCCTCGACGTTCATGGCGACGTCGCAGATGGCGCTGCCGAAT
>NZ_VHQH01000208.1 GCF_006517535.1 Schumannella sp. 10F1B-5-1 | reverse complement strand
CTCGACCCCGACGGCGAGGTCGTGTGGAGCCGCATCCTCGAAGTGACGGGGGGCTGACGATGGCCGACCCGAAGGGATTCCTCAAGGTCCAGGAGCGCGAGCTCCCCGCCCGGCGCCCCGTGCCCGTCCGCATCATGGACTGGAAAGAGGTCTACGAGTCGCAGGACTCCTCGCAGCTGCGACGCCAGGCCGGCCGCTGCATGGACTGCGGCGTGCCGTTCTGCCACCAGGGCTGCCCGCTCGGCAA
>NZ_VHQH01000207.1 GCF_006517535.1 Schumannella sp. 10F1B-5-1 | reverse complement strand
TCGACCTGGTCCATCGCGGCGCTCACGACATCCGGTGCGAACCCTCCGACCAGCACGTTGCCGAGCACCTGCCCGTCGCTGATCGCCCGCACGGGCCGGCTCTGGCCTCCGCCGGCGAGGCTCTGGGCGAGCCCCGAACCGTCGAGCCCGAAGCTCTCCACGACCGACTGGCCGAACGCCGCGTCGTCGGCCGCGATCTCGTCTCTCAGCGGTGCCAGCTCGGGGAGCATCCCGATCAGCTCGTCG
>NZ_VHQH01000206.1 GCF_006517535.1 Schumannella sp. 10F1B-5-1 | reverse complement strand
CCTGCGCGGTGTGGGTGCCCTCCGGGAACTCGCGCACCTCGACGTCGAGCCCGAGGCCGCGCAGCCGCTCCACGTAGTCGGCGACGGCCATCAGGCGCGACCCGTCGGCACCGGGTCGCCGTCCTCGTGCGCCTCGATCGCGTTCTGGGCGTCGAGGTCCTCGCAGTCGGGAAGCAGCGACTCCTCCTCGATCGGGTCGTCGAAGGCGATGAGCCTGAGCGCGCCGTCCTCGACGCGGAAGCTGT
>NZ_VHQH01000205.1 GCF_006517535.1 Schumannella sp. 10F1B-5-1 | reverse complement strand
GCAGCTTCGACATCCGCGTCGCCGTCGGCCGGGCGGGTGCCCTCGAGCCAGGCGAGCTGGTGCGGCTCGGTCGCCACGTCGAGCTCGCCGGTGCGCTCCCACTGCACGTCGAGACCGAGCTCGGCGATGGTGCGCTCGATCGCGTCGAGGTTCTCCATGCCGAGGCGTGCCAGCTGCGCGTACTCCTCGGGCCACCGGCTGCGGCCGTTCTCCTCGCCGTGGGTGAGGCTCGCCTCGACGAAGCC
>NZ_VHQH01000204.1 GCF_006517535.1 Schumannella sp. 10F1B-5-1 | reverse complement strand
AATCAGCAAGAACTCCAACAAGCGCTGGGTGCAAGTGATGAGCAGATGAAGCAACTTTCTCAAACTTATGAGAATGCCCGTCTTAATCGGTCCATTGATCAGCTCCAAGCAGAAACCAAAACTTTAAAAGCTGAAGAGTTGCCTCAGTTTATTCAAGATGCAAACCAATTGACGCAGCAAACTGAAAAGAGCATTCAGTCTTATATTGAAGATAATAATGCTGTTTCCAAATCAACGATTTCTG
>NZ_VHQH01000203.1 GCF_006517535.1 Schumannella sp. 10F1B-5-1 | reverse complement strand
ATCGCTTGTCGGCCCAACCTCTGATCGAGTAGCCGCGAAGCGGCGTGTCGAAATCAGCCGCGAGTGTGCGGAAGCTGATTTCGACACGCGCCTTCGGCGCTACTCAATCAGCGGGTGCGGCGCCTCAGGCGGGGGTGACGGCGACGATGTGCGAGAGCGGGAGGGTGCGCTCGATGTCGGCGCGGCGGTCGCGGGCGCGCAGCCGGCCGCCCGCGAGCGCGGCGGGCTCGAGCAGGTAGGGCAC
>NZ_VHQH01000202.1 GCF_006517535.1 Schumannella sp. 10F1B-5-1 | reverse complement strand
ACGACGCTCGCGGCCAAGGCCGAGACCGACGCCGCCAAGTCCGCGATGGAGGCGGAGGGCTGGGAGGTCGTCACCCAGGACCCGAAGGGCGACGCCGCGCAGGCCAACACGATCTGCACGCAGTTCATCACCCGCCAGGTCGACGTCATCGTCATCTCGGTGTTCGACACCACGCAGATGGCCCAGTGCATGACGGGGGCCGCGAGCGCCAGCATCCCGGTGTTCTACCTCGCGGGCTCGCTGC
>NZ_VHQH01000201.1 GCF_006517535.1 Schumannella sp. 10F1B-5-1 | reverse complement strand
TCCCCCGGCCGCACGTCGTGCACCAGGAACGGGGAGACCTCGCCGTCCGGCACCTCGTCGACCGCGAGCACCACGCGGGTGGACTCCCCGGAGGAGGCGATCGAGTACGAGCGGCTCGCCTGGTAGCCGTCCGGTGCGGTCAGGCGCAGGTCGAGGTGCGAACCGGCATCGTTGCCCGGCCAACCGGGCACGTCCAGGGTGATGCGTTTGGCGGTGCGGGTCTCCTGACGGATGTCGACGACG
>NZ_VHQH01000200.1 GCF_006517535.1 Schumannella sp. 10F1B-5-1 | reverse complement strand
CGGCCTCGCGGGCGTGACGGTCGGCTTCACCGCCGGGCTGCGGGCGATCCCGAGCGAGGGCGCGGCGCCGTCGCCGCTCGTGATCGGGGTCGCGGAGATCGTGCTCGGCGTGCTCGGCGTGGTCTTCGCGGGCGTGTCCTTCCGGCGCGCGCGCGCCAGGCGGCTCGCCGCCACGACGCCTCCCCAGCTGCCCGCATGGTTGAAGCGCGTCGCCCGCTTCGGGCCGGTGCCGTCGTTCGTGGT
>NZ_VHQH01000199.1 GCF_006517535.1 Schumannella sp. 10F1B-5-1 | reverse complement strand
TGTCGCTCACGACGAGGTCGGGGTGGTCGGCCTCGAGAGAGCGCGCCAGTTCGTGGGCGATCGCCGAGACCTGGTCGCTCGACTGCGTGCCGTCGAGGGCGGCGTAGAGGTGGATGCCCTTGCTGCCGCTCGTGACGGGCATCGGGTCGAGGCCGATGTCCTGCAGGATCTCGCGCACGAGCTTCGCCACCTCGACGCACTCCGGGAGCCCCGCACCCTCGCCCGGGTCGAGGTCGAGCACCA
>NZ_VHQH01000198.1 GCF_006517535.1 Schumannella sp. 10F1B-5-1 | reverse complement strand
TGGGTGGTGCCGAGATTCTTGCCGGCGGCGAGCAGGTTGCCCCCGCCGGCGGGTATCAGCGCACCCAGTGGGATCTGGAACGGGCTCGATGCGACGTCGATGTAGTTGTCTCCACCGCTCGAGGGATGCAGGTCGATGCGGTACATGCCGATCCCGACGGAATCCGGATAGCGGACAGCTCCGAGGTCGCCGCGGATCTCGAACGACAGGTCCTGCTCGGTGATCGTGTAGAGAGCGCGGAT
>NZ_VHQH01000197.1 GCF_006517535.1 Schumannella sp. 10F1B-5-1 | reverse complement strand
TTCGCGCCGGACCCCGCGTTCGTCGCGGACCGCGTGGCCGGGCCCGAGCTCTCCGAACGCGCCGCGGAGGATCGGCTCGGCTACTGGGCCGACCGTGCCCGCGAGCTGCACTGGCACACGCCGTTCCAGACGGTGCTCGACTGGTCGAACCCGCCGTTCGCGAAGTGGTTCGCCGACGGCACCCTCAACGTCGCCTACAACTGCCTCGACCGCCACGTGCTCGCCGGGAACGGCGACCGGGT
>NZ_VHQH01000196.1 GCF_006517535.1 Schumannella sp. 10F1B-5-1 | reverse complement strand
TGCTGGGTCGCCAGATCGGTGGGGCGGGAGTCGAGGCGCAGGTACGGCATGCCGCTCGCGATGGCGCCCGACGACACCAGCACGACCTCCGCGCCGCGCTCGTGGGCTGCCGCGAGGGCGTCGACGAGCGGTTCGATCTGGCCGACGTTCGCGCCCGAGATGGAGCTCGAGCCGACCTTCACGACGATGCGCTTCGCATCCGCGATCGCCCCGCGCAGCGCCTCGGGACTCATCGGCCCTC
>NZ_VHQH01000195.1 GCF_006517535.1 Schumannella sp. 10F1B-5-1 | reverse complement strand
GTCGACGGCCCCGGCGGCGAGATCCGCTACATCGTGTTCAACTTCGACACGATGCCGTTCGGCGCCAAGACCCCGGAGGCCGACGCCGCGAAGGCGCTCGCCGTCCGCCAGGCGATGGCCGACGTCGTCGACCGCGCGGAGATCGCGACGCAGGTCTACAAGGACACCTACACGCCGCTGTACTCCTACGTGCCGCAGGGCCTGACCGGCGCCACCGAGGTGCTCAAGGACCTCTACGGCG
>NZ_VHQH01000194.1 GCF_006517535.1 Schumannella sp. 10F1B-5-1 | reverse complement strand
GCTGATTCTTAGGGTGCGCCGTGAATCCACCCATGCCGCCGAGCGATCCTCGACCCCATGACCGACACCCCGACCGCCGCCGAGGCTCCCGCCGACGAGCTGGCCCCCGCCGACACGGCGCCCGCATCCGTCGACGCCGCCGCGGCCGACGAGACCCCCGCCCCCGACGAGACCCCCGCCGCGCCCGCGCGCCGGTGGAAGACCCTGACCCTCGCCCTCACCGCGATCATCGCCCTCGTCG
>NZ_VHQH01000193.1 GCF_006517535.1 Schumannella sp. 10F1B-5-1 | reverse complement strand
CGATGCGGATCGCGGCCCACGCCGCCGAGCGGGAATTTCCCGCTCGGTGACACCCCCGTAACGCGCGCGAGACATTCGACCTCTTTGCTGGTGGCAGACGGCTCCGCCCCCACCATCCTCGAGAGGGCTCCACATGATCCGCGACATCCTCGGCGAATGGGACATCTCCCAGATCGATCGCACCAAGAAGACATCCCTCGGACGCATCGCGTTCCTCGAGCGCGACGGACGGGTCGTCGTG
>NZ_VHQH01000192.1 GCF_006517535.1 Schumannella sp. 10F1B-5-1 | reverse complement strand
GCGCTGGAGCGGATGCCGACACCGGACAGGAACTCATCGCTGTCGAGCACGTATCGGCGGATCAGGCGATCAGCCTGCTCGCCCGTCGCGACCCCCGCCCACAGGGGGAACAGACACGCCCAGGTGTGCCCCTGCAATTGCACGGCCCAGGTGATCTCCTGGTAGGTGCGCCAGGTGGGTTCGGTCAGGTCGACGTGGCAATACCGTTCGGTGCTGCGGTCCCACATGTAGGTGTTGATC
>NZ_VHQH01000191.1 GCF_006517535.1 Schumannella sp. 10F1B-5-1 | reverse complement strand
CGACCTCGTTGCGTCCGAGCCGGTCGAGCCCGGCGGCCGCCAGCACGACCGCGTCGAGACGGCGCTCCGGGTCGGCGGCGTCGAGCCGGCCGAGGCGGGTGTCGACGTTGCCGCGGATGTCGACCACCTCGAGATCGGGGCGGCGACGCAGCAGCTGGGCCCGGCGGCGCGGCGACCCCGTGCCGACACGAGCGCCCGCGGGCAGGCCGTCCAGATCTCGACCGGCGGATGCGCACAGCG
>NZ_VHQH01000190.1 GCF_006517535.1 Schumannella sp. 10F1B-5-1 | reverse complement strand
CTCGGTGCCATGGCGGTGGAGTGCTGCGCGATCCGTTCGACGCGCACGGGTGTCTCGTGGAAGACACGGGTGCCGCTCAGCCCTCCTGCGGCGACGATGACCGCGGCGCTCGTGTCGACGCCGAGGATTCCGAGGCCGTGCTCGCCGAGCACCACCGGCAACCACGGCGGCGCGCCCGCCGCCCCGAGAGCCGCGTCGTCGGCTCCTGTCACCACCCGACGCACCACCTCCGAGAACCCC
>NZ_VHQH01000189.1 GCF_006517535.1 Schumannella sp. 10F1B-5-1 | reverse complement strand
GCCGAACCCGATGATGTTCCGGTCGGCGATGAACAAGATCAGCGCGCACTCCGAGACCACCGCCATGATCGGCGACCGCATGGACACGGATGTCGTCGCGGGCATCGAGGCGGGCCTGCACACCGTGCTGGTGCTCACCGGCATCAGCGACCAGGCCGAGATCGAGCGCTACCCGTTCCGGCCCTCCGAGATCCTGAACGGCGTGCACGAGCTGCTGCCGTAGTTCACCCGGCGGGGGG
>NZ_VHQH01000188.1 GCF_006517535.1 Schumannella sp. 10F1B-5-1 | reverse complement strand
CCGCATCCGCGCCGAGTCCCGCGACCGCCCGGAAGATGGCTCCGACGTTGGTGTGGTCGACGATGTCCTCGAGCACCACGACGCGCCGCGCCTCACGCAACAGCTCGGCGACCGTGGGCAGCTCCGGGCGGTGCATCGACGCGAGCGCGCCGCGGTGCAGCACGAATCCGGTGATCTGCTCGAGCAGCGCCGGCGGGGCGACGTAGACGTCGACCTCGACGTCGGCGAGCAGGGGCTCG
>NZ_VHQH01000187.1 GCF_006517535.1 Schumannella sp. 10F1B-5-1 | reverse complement strand
CGGGTGCGCAGCGGGGGCAGGTGCGGTCCCGTCACCGCGGAGCGCATCCCGCGTCCGTGGCGATCCCGGTAGCCGGTCCTCGTCGAGGCGCGACGCGCGGATCGGGGCATGTCGCCAGTCTACGGTCCCGCCCCGGGCGTAGGCTCGGCTCGATGAGCGCGCGATCGTGCAGCAAGGTGGCATGCGGCCGCGACGCCGTCGCGACCCTCACCTACGACTACGCCGACGCCATGGCCGTG
>NZ_VHQH01000186.1 GCF_006517535.1 Schumannella sp. 10F1B-5-1 | reverse complement strand
GATGAGGTCGTGCAGCCACTGCTGTCCGGGCTTCAGGAACGTGGAGAAGAACTGCAGCAGCGGCACGAGCGCCATCTGCAGCGGCACGATCTGCAGCGCGAACACGAAGATGAACAGCCAGTTCACCCACTTGAACCGCATCCACGCGAAGGCGTAGGCGGCCATCGACGCGAAGGTCAGCGGGAAGATGGTCGCCGGGATGGCGATGAACAGCGAGTTGACGAAGTAGGCGCCGAGCT
>NZ_VHQH01000185.1 GCF_006517535.1 Schumannella sp. 10F1B-5-1 | reverse complement strand
CCTCGGACACGATCTGCACGGCGTCGAGCACGATGCCGGCGAAGAACGCGATCAGGAGCGTGCCGGCGGTGATGCCGGTCACCACGAAGGCGCCGGCGCGGCTGATCGGACCGCGGGCGCCGAACCGGTAGAGCCACAGGGCCGCGAACGCGACGCCGAACGCGACGATCGACGCGATGAAGCCGAAGCTCCAGATGAGCAGCCAGACCGCGACTCCCACGGGAAGCGCGATGAGGG
>NZ_VHQH01000184.1 GCF_006517535.1 Schumannella sp. 10F1B-5-1 | reverse complement strand
GCCTACCGCCGGGGCGGTCACGTCGTCGGCTATCTCGGCGACGGCATCAACGACGCGCCTCCGCTGCGCGCCGCCGACGTGGGGATCACGGTCGACACCGCCGTCCCCGTCGCGAAGGAGTCGGCGGCCGTGGTGCTGCTCGACAAGAGCCTCGATGTGCTGCTCGACGGCACGCGCCAGGGACGGCGCACCTTCGCCAACACGATGAAGTACATCTTCGTGACGACGAGCGCGAAC
>NZ_VHQH01000183.1 GCF_006517535.1 Schumannella sp. 10F1B-5-1 | reverse complement strand
ACGCGGAGCTCGGCCTGGTCGCCCTCGCGGGGTAGCTCAGCGCGCGATGTCGGCGACGACCGCGTCGGTGGCGCGCACCAGATCCGCCGGCGCCAGCCCCAGGTCGAAACCGCGGCGGCCACCCGAGACGTAGACCACGTCCCACAGCTCGGCGGTCTCGTCGAGCACCGTCTCGTGGCGGGTCTTCTGACCGATCGGGCTGATGCCGCCCACCACGTAGCCGGTGCGCTTCTCGGC
>NZ_VHQH01000182.1 GCF_006517535.1 Schumannella sp. 10F1B-5-1 | reverse complement strand
CATCCGACCCCCTTCACCGGCTGAGTATTCGATTGGGCCGCGCTCGCGGCCACCTCATCGAGAGGCGAGGAGAGAAGAATGGGTGAGAACCCCCGGGCGGCCAAGGTCGCCGATCGGATCCGCGAGATCATCGCGCAGCGTCTGGAGCGCGGCATCCGCGACCCGCGCCTCGGATTCGTGACGATCACGGATGTGCGGGTCACGGGCGACCTGCAGCACGCGAGCGTCTTCTACAC
>NZ_VHQH01000181.1 GCF_006517535.1 Schumannella sp. 10F1B-5-1 | reverse complement strand
CCGCAGCCACTCGCGATGGGCGAGCAGCGCGTGCACGTCGTCGGTCTGCCCGTCGAGCACCTCGGCGATCGCGGGCAGGCCGAGCCCGAGCTCGCGCAGCAGCAGCACGCGCTGCAGCCGCACGAGCGCCGCGGCGTCGTAGATGCGGATGCCGCCCGCACCGACGCCGCTCGGCCGCACGAGGCCGACGTCGTCGTAGTGCCGCAGGGTGCGGCTGGTCACCCCGGTGAGGCGCG
>NZ_VHQH01000180.1 GCF_006517535.1 Schumannella sp. 10F1B-5-1 | reverse complement strand
ATGGGGCCCGTCGCGGGGGCGGCGGCGGATGCGGCGCGCCGCTCGCGGGGCATCGTGACGGTCGCGACGAGCAACAGCGCCGCCACGATCGCCGCGCCGACGAAGACCGCCGTCGAGGCGTCGATGATCGTCGCGGGATCGGTCTCGTCGCCGCCGTGCGCGGCGATCACGCCGTTCGCGACCGCGCCGAGCACCGCAGCGCCCACGGACTGGCCGATCGAGCGGGCGAACATGTT
>NZ_VHQH01000179.1 GCF_006517535.1 Schumannella sp. 10F1B-5-1 | reverse complement strand
GTAGGCGTGCGGCAGGGCGGCGATGGCCGCCTCCCGCAAGCTCGCCCAGGTCTCGTCGGTGATCTCGACGGGCTCGGCGGGACGGGCGTCGCTCATGACTTGATGTACGGCGTGCCGTCGGCGGCGGGCGCCCGCGAGACGCCCACCAGCCCGGCGACCGCGAAGATCGTGACGACGTAGGGCAGCATCAGCATGAAGTCGGACGGCACGGGCGATCCGATGATGCCGAGCACGCT
>NZ_VHQH01000178.1 GCF_006517535.1 Schumannella sp. 10F1B-5-1 | reverse complement strand
GGATCGGGCAGCACGCGCCGGGACGGCCGCCCGACCCGGTTGGTCGCGGAGGGGTCGGTCTCCTGCACGAGCCCGAGCTCGACGAGCTCGGCGACGAGCGCCCCGATCGTCGAGCGGTTGAGGCCGGTGAGGGCGGTCAGGTCGGCGCGGGAGGGGCCTCCGCCCCGGTGGACGAGCTCGAGCACCGTCGAAAGATTTCGACGCCGGACCGAGTCCACGGTGTCCCCGAGTGCTG
>NZ_VHQH01000177.1 GCF_006517535.1 Schumannella sp. 10F1B-5-1 | reverse complement strand
GGATGACTCCGAGCAACTGCTCACCAACGACGAGACGCGCGCAGTGCTGATGCGCTTCTCCCTGGGCAGCATGAGCTTGACGGAGCTTCGAATGTGGGCGTCGTCCAAGCAGGAGGTGCGCTGGGAGTCTCCGTACGAGGCGATCCTGGGGGAGGTCTTGATGGCCGTCGCCGATGACGGCTTCGATGTCGAATTGGCGCAGACGTTCGTCGATCGTCTGGGTTGGGAGCTGACG
>NZ_VHQH01000176.1 GCF_006517535.1 Schumannella sp. 10F1B-5-1 | reverse complement strand
CTGGATGAAGGTGATGCGATCCATCGGGATGTTGTTGAGCGCCTTCGCCATCGCCACGATCGTCGCGGGCTGGGTCAGCTCGGTCGAGAGCTGCATGTTCGCGACCGCCGCCTTCGCGAGCGACATCAGGGTGCCGACGTTGGTGAGGGTCTCGTTCGACTTCAGCTTGCGCAGCAGCGCCGAGAGGAACACCTGCTGCGAGCTGATGCGGGTGAGGTCGGAACCGTCGCCGACG
>NZ_VHQH01000175.1 GCF_006517535.1 Schumannella sp. 10F1B-5-1 | reverse complement strand
CAGGCTCGCGCGGAGCAGCAGGCCCGCGCGGAGCAGCAGGCTCGCGCGGAGGCCCACGCCCGCGCGGAGGCGCAGGCGCACGCCGACGCGCAGGCACGCGCGGAGCAGCAGGCCCGCGCTGAGCAGGAGCGCGCCGCCCACGAGCGCCTCGAACAGGAGCGCGCCGAGCGGGCGCGTCTCGAACAGCAGCGGGCCGAGCAGGAGCGCGCCGAACAGGAGCGCGCCGCGCACGAG
>NZ_VHQH01000174.1 GCF_006517535.1 Schumannella sp. 10F1B-5-1 | reverse complement strand
CCACGACGATGACGATCCCGTTCGCGGTGACCCCGCCTACGACAAGGGGGCCGAGGAGGCTCTCGCGGCGGCCGCCGACGGGTCGATCACGGTCGTCAGCGTGAAGGACGACTGGGCCCAGGTGCATCCGGGGTCGACGGGGGCGTGATCGCGGAGTCCGGAACGCGTCGGGATCGCGTGCTGTTCCCGACGCTCGTCGGATACCGACGCGCCTGGCTGCCGTCGGATGTCGTC
>NZ_VHQH01000173.1 GCF_006517535.1 Schumannella sp. 10F1B-5-1 | reverse complement strand
TTCACGGCGCCCATCTCGTGGGCGCGCTCGGCGCCGTACTCCTCGGCCAGGAAGAACACCTCGCGCGCGAACTTCTGACCCACCTGCCGCGCGAAGTACGCCGAGCCGTAGCCCGCGTCGAACGAGCCGACGTCGGCATCCGTCTGCTTGAAGCGCGCGTGCTCGCGGCTGGCGATCGTGAGGTCGCACACGACGTGCAGCGAGTGGCCCCCGCCGGCCGCCCACCCGGGCACG
>NZ_VHQH01000172.1 GCF_006517535.1 Schumannella sp. 10F1B-5-1 | reverse complement strand
CATGGCGTTCAAGGACGAGCGCGGGCGCAACGACCTCGCCACCGACAACAAGACGATCCGCTTCGCCCGATTCCCTCACCCCGGTGCGCCGTTCCACCTGCTCGACAGCGCCGTGCCCTTCTCTCCCGTCGAAGGCCCTTCCCTGTTCCGACGCGATGGCGAGTGGGTGGTCATCTTCGACCGCTTCCTCGAAGACGCCTACGCCGCCGCCACCAGCCGGGATTGCCTCCGCT
>NZ_VHQH01000171.1 GCF_006517535.1 Schumannella sp. 10F1B-5-1 | reverse complement strand
CAGCTCGCCCGTCCTCAACGCCTACGGCTCCGGTGCCTACGCCAACCGCTACCAGGGGCAGCGCGGCCCGACCGCCTCGCGGTCGTGGCAGGACTTCCACCGCACCGACGTCACCGCGACGGATGCGGGATCGCGCGGCGAGTGAGCGCTACTTGCCGGCCGGCCAGGCGGCCAGCTGCAGCGAGAACCACGGGCTGAAGGCGAAGGGCGCCGCGGTCACCGCCATCCGCACC
>NZ_VHQH01000170.1 GCF_006517535.1 Schumannella sp. 10F1B-5-1 | reverse complement strand
GTTCGGCCTTCTCGGCATCCGCGATGTCGGCCAGGTAGTGCTCGGCGTCGAGGGCGGCGACGACGCCGGAACCGGCCGCGGTCGCGGCCTGCTTGTAGGTGGGGTCGACCACGTCGCCCGCGGCGAAGACGCCCGGCAGGCTCGTCTTCGAGCTGCGGCCCTCGACCGCGATGGTGCCCTCGGGCGCGAGATCGAGCTGACCGTGCACGAGGTGCGTGCGCGGGTCGGCGCCG
>NZ_VHQH01000169.1 GCF_006517535.1 Schumannella sp. 10F1B-5-1 | reverse complement strand
AAGCCGGTGCGGCGCAGCCGGGAGGGCGACCCGCGGAACGAGCGCGTGCTGCTCGAACTGCTGCCGGACGCACGCGACCCGGTGCGGATGGTGTTGGTGGCCTTGTTGCCGAGGTAGGTGTCGACGAGGGCGTCCGCGCCCGCCTCGATGCCGGCCACGAAGTCGCCGCCGCGGAACTTCGGCACCATCGCCGCCTTGACGACCGCGTCGATGTCGCCACCGCTCAGGTAGG
>NZ_VHQH01000168.1 GCF_006517535.1 Schumannella sp. 10F1B-5-1 | reverse complement strand
GATCACCGGGGCCAACGTCGACGGAAAGCACGTGTTCGGGCTGGTCGCGGGTCGCGACTTCACGCTCGACGGAACGGTCGAGATCGCCGAGGTGCGCGCGGGCGACCCTGCGCCCGACGGCTCCGGGCCTGTCGAGCTCGCGCGCGGCATGGAGATCGGGCACGTGTTCCAGCTCGGGCGCAAGTACGCCGAGGCCCTCGGGCTCAAGGTGCTCGACGAGAACGGCAAGCTC
>NZ_VHQH01000167.1 GCF_006517535.1 Schumannella sp. 10F1B-5-1 | reverse complement strand
GACCTCGTCGGGCGCGGCCGGCATCCGCACCAGCGACTGCTGGCCCGCTGGAACGAGCACGACTACGCGGCGGTGGCCGCCGCGCTCGAGGCGACCGAGATCGCCGACCTCGCCGAGCGGAGCGTCGACGAGCTCTCGGGCGGGCAGCGCCAACGGGTGTGGATCGCGATGGCGCTCGCCCAGCAGACCGACATCCTGCTGCTCGACGAGCCCACGACCTTCCTCGACATC
>NZ_VHQH01000166.1 GCF_006517535.1 Schumannella sp. 10F1B-5-1 | reverse complement strand
GCGACGACGTCGACGAGGCGGTGGTCCGCGAGGCTCTCGGGCTCGCCGCGGGCGACATCGACACGCTCGCGGCCGACCTGCCGCTCGGCGCGGGGACCACGGTGACAGGCGCGGTGCTCGACCTGGCGGGCGCCGAACCGGGATTCGTGGTCTTCAACGTCGGCGACAGCCGCGTCTACGGCTTCCTGCGCAACGAGCTCGTGCAGGTGACCCACGACCACTCGGTCGTCC
>NZ_VHQH01000165.1 GCF_006517535.1 Schumannella sp. 10F1B-5-1 | reverse complement strand
GGTCGACCGGCCAGCCGGGGCCTGCGGGTCCGTGCTCCGAGATCTACTTCGACCGCGGCCCGGCGTACGGCCCGGAGGGCGGCCCCGCCGCCGACGACAGCCGCTACCTCGAGATCTGGAACCTCGTGTTCATGCAGTACCTGATCACGAACGTGCGCTCGAAGGTCGACTTCGACATCGTCGGCGAGCTGCCGCGCAAGAACATCGACACCGGCATGGGCATGGAGCGC
>NZ_VHQH01000164.1 GCF_006517535.1 Schumannella sp. 10F1B-5-1 | reverse complement strand
CGAAGGGGTGCCACCGCATGTCGAACGACGACGTCATCGAGGTCAGCCGGTTCATCAAGTCCGTGTGGTGGCTCGTGCTGCTGCGCGGCATCTTCGCGATCATCCTCGGCGTGCTGGCGTTCGTCGCGCCGGTGCTCACCGCGATCGTCTTCGTGTGGGTGTTCGCGTTCTACGCGATCGTCGACGGCGTCGTCAACATCATGCACGCGATCTCGGTGCGCAAGTCCGAC
>NZ_VHQH01000163.1 GCF_006517535.1 Schumannella sp. 10F1B-5-1 | reverse complement strand
CCATGAATTCCTGGTACGCCTGCATGCGCAGCTGCGCCCCGGGCACGAAGCCACCGGACGTCGCGATCGGCACGTAGCCGGCCGCCTTGAGCGCAGCGGCGGCCTCGTCGACCTCTTCCCACGTGGTCGGCAGCTCGGTGATCCCGGCGTCTTCGAACATCGTCTTGTTGTAGAAGAAGACGCCGGAGATCTGATAGGCGGTCGGCACGTAGTAGATCGCGTCACCGAAG
>NZ_VHQH01000162.1 GCF_006517535.1 Schumannella sp. 10F1B-5-1 | reverse complement strand
GATGGAGGCGTTGTGGTCGCGGTTCCTGCCGCAGACGACGATCATCCGCACCCTGCTCGACGACGGCGTGCTGCAGACCCCGGTCGGTGCCGCCGCGACGTTCGCGGGGCGCTTCGAGTACGACCCGCACAGCCGCGCCTTCGATCCGGCGCTCGGCGGGGGGAGCCTGCTCGACCTCGGCGTCTACACCCTGTGGTGGGCGCACTTCGTGCTCGGGCGACCGGAGTCGG
>NZ_VHQH01000161.1 GCF_006517535.1 Schumannella sp. 10F1B-5-1 | reverse complement strand
GGATGGTTGAGCGTCAGAGCTCGCGGATGGCGTCGCTCAGGAGCGCCACGAGAGCCTCCAGCTGCACCGAACCCTCGGTCGCTTCGGTCGTGTCGCCGTCGAGCGCACGGGCCGCGAGGCCCGCCTTCGAGTCGATCAGCTCGGCGATGCGCCCGTCGATCGTCTGGGCGGCGATGATGCGCCACGCCGTGACCGGCAGCTCCTGCCCGATCCGGTGGACGCGGTCGATC
>NZ_VHQH01000160.1 GCF_006517535.1 Schumannella sp. 10F1B-5-1 | reverse complement strand
GCGCAGAATGGTCGGGTGCTGCAGCGGACGGGTCGCGTGACGACGGGCGACGGCGTCGAGCTGGCCTACGCCGAGTCGGGCACGGGACGCCCCCTCGTCTACGTGGCGGGCTGGCTCGGCCATCTCGACCTCAGCTGGGAGCTGCCCGAGGAGCGGGGCTACCTCGAGGCCCTCGCGCGCGGGCGGCGTCTCGTGCGCTACGACCGCGCGGGCACCGGGCTCTCCGCGG
>NZ_VHQH01000159.1 GCF_006517535.1 Schumannella sp. 10F1B-5-1 | reverse complement strand
GTTGATCTCGATCGACATCCGTCAGCTCTTCCTGATGTTCTTGCGGCGTTCAGCGCGGTTCGCGAACTCGCTCGCCTCGCGGCGCTCGTGGTCGCGCGCCTGCTTCTTCGCGTCGTACTCCGTGTAGGCGTCGACGATGCGACCGACGAGCGAGTGCCGCACGACGTCCTCGCTCGTGAGCGTCGCGAAATGGATGTCGTCGATCCCGTTCAGCACGCGCGTCACGAGC
>NZ_VHQH01000158.1 GCF_006517535.1 Schumannella sp. 10F1B-5-1 | reverse complement strand
ACTGACTGGCTCCGTGATGGCGCACTTCCGCAGGGCAGCCCGACGCCGGCTGCCGACCGTGCCGGTACCTCGGGTGGCGATCTGCTTTCGCGTCAGACGGCAGTGCGCGAGCACTTGGACAAGGAACTGACGGACTTCCGTGAGGGAGTCGCGCGTCAAGATACGGATACCTCGGTCTTCGCATACCCGGTCAGTTGGGAGATCCGCGACTCGATCCAGACTGGGCTCC
>NZ_VHQH01000157.1 GCF_006517535.1 Schumannella sp. 10F1B-5-1 | reverse complement strand
ACGGTTTGTGGGGCGCGTACCTATTTCGATTTTTAGTAATCGGAATTGGGACTTACCTCATTCACCTATGGGAAATTAAAATCATTGGAGCACTTTATCTAGCATACCTAGTGTTTCGCTATTTTGACAAACGGAAACGGGGGCGTCGAACCCGTAAATTGGTGAAACCACGGGGAAAAATTTCGCTTTTTTGGCGGGTGGTAATCCAAATTGAATTTATGGACATTG
>NZ_VHQH01000156.1 GCF_006517535.1 Schumannella sp. 10F1B-5-1 | reverse complement strand
CGAAGGCGATGCCGCGCTCGCGGCCGACGAAGGTCGCGTTGAGCAGCGAGAGGGTCGCCGGGAGGATCATCGCGCCGCCGAGGCCCTGGATGACGCGCGACGCGATGAGGAACTCGCCGCTCGGGGCGAGCGCGGCCGCGACGCTCGAGAGGGCGAACAGGGCGACGCCGATCAGCAGCATGCGCCTGCGGCCGAAGCGGTCGGCGAGGGTGCCGAAGACGAGCAGCA
>NZ_VHQH01000155.1 GCF_006517535.1 Schumannella sp. 10F1B-5-1 | reverse complement strand
CCTGAAGGAGCCCTCGGGCCTGTTCGTGGGCGACTACGGCGGGTACATGTCGATCGGCTACGACTCGTCGAAGTACCCCGAGCCCGCGACCCTCGACGACCTGCTGGGCGCCGACTACAAGGCGGCCGTCGCCATCAACGGCGACCCGACGCAGGCCGGCGCGGCCTTCGCGGCCGTGGGCCTCGCGACCGTGCAGTCGGGCGGCGACCTGGACGACTTCCAGCCGG
>NZ_VHQH01000154.1 GCF_006517535.1 Schumannella sp. 10F1B-5-1 | reverse complement strand
ACGCAGCGCCTGCGAGTAGAGGGCGCGGTAGGGCAGCGAGAACTTGAGGTGGCGCGTGACGAGGGCGGGGGCGAGCTCCTCGCCGTCGGCCGAGATGCGGCCCGTGACGACGGCGACCGGTTCGACGCATGGCACGTCGAGGCGCTGCAGCGTGCGCAGCATCTCGTATTCGCGGCGGGCGAGCTCGGCCGTGGTCTCCTTGATCGCCACCACGAAGCCCTCGAGGT
>NZ_VHQH01000153.1 GCF_006517535.1 Schumannella sp. 10F1B-5-1 | reverse complement strand
CACCGGCACCACCTCGACCCGCGGCGCGATCAACGTCAACAACGCCGCGACCCCGTGCGTCTCCGACAGCCAGGGCTTCTACCGGCAGCCCTGTGCGGCGAACACCGTCGTGGGCGGCACCGACCTCTGGAAGCTCCAGTTCACCAACGGCGGCAACATCGACGCCTCGAGCGCCTCGCTCGTCGACGTGCTGCCGACCCCGGGCGACGCCTACCTGCGCTCCGGTC
>NZ_VHQH01000152.1 GCF_006517535.1 Schumannella sp. 10F1B-5-1 | reverse complement strand
GACAGCAGATCCTGGATGAGCTGGAACGAGCCGAGCTTGCGCCCGAACTGCTCGCGCTCCACGACGTAGCGCACCGCCGCCTCGTAGGCGCCGACGGCGTTGCCGACCGCCTGCCAGGCGACCTCGGCGCGGGTCAGGGCGAGCACGCGGGCGGTGTCGCGGAAGCCGTTGCCGAGCTGCAGGCGGCGCTCCTCGGGCACGCGCACGTCGACGAGCGTGATGTCGGC
>NZ_VHQH01000151.1 GCF_006517535.1 Schumannella sp. 10F1B-5-1 | reverse complement strand
CTCGCGCTCGCGATCAACAACTCGACCAACAGCTCGATCTCGGTCGGCAGCGTGACCGGCGGCAACGTCGTGGCCGCCACCACGCCGGGCGTCTACAAGGTGAACTCGAGCGCCGGCCCGTCGACCATCACGGTCACCTGGACGGTCGACTTCCCGTTCGGCGCCTCGGCGTCCAACACCAGCAAGCTGGGCTCCGTCTCGCTGAGCCAGGGTGCCATCACCCTGAC
>NZ_VHQH01000150.1 GCF_006517535.1 Schumannella sp. 10F1B-5-1 | reverse complement strand
AGCTCGACGCCGTCGGTGCGGTCGACGTGGTCTTCGACCGCATCCTCGACGGCCTGCGGGAGGCCCTCCTCGCGGCGTGACGGGTGGTTGAATCGAGCGCATGAGCGCTTGGCGGATGTTCTTCGTGCGGATGACGCGGCGCATCTGGTTCCGGGCGGCCCTGTTCACGGCGGCCGCCGTCGCGATCGTGCTGATCGGCGGGCTGCTCGGGCCCGTCGTCCCCGACG
>NZ_VHQH01000149.1 GCF_006517535.1 Schumannella sp. 10F1B-5-1 | reverse complement strand
GTCGTCGTGGTAGTGGTTCACGCCGAGGAAGTCGATCGGCTGGTGGATGGTCTGCAGGTCGCCGTCGTGCACGAGCTCGTCGAAGCGGTGCGCCGAGACGTCCTCGAGGAAGTCGGCCGGGTAGGCCCCGAGCAGGATCGGCTCGAGGTAGGCCCGGTTCCAGAGCGCGTCGAGCCTGCGGGCGGCGTCGAGGTCGACCGGATCGCTCGGGTCGTTCGGCACCGCG
>NZ_VHQH01000148.1 GCF_006517535.1 Schumannella sp. 10F1B-5-1 | reverse complement strand
CGCTCGGCCTCACGCAGCTGAAGGCGGACGGGGTCGCCCAGTCCGAGCTGATCCTCGGACCGTCGCAGGCCCGCGACGGGCAGGAGCTGCTCGGCGAGCACTTCCCGGGCGGCTCGGGCAGCCCCGCGATCATCGTGGGCGCCGAGGGCGACCTGACCGAACTGGCCGACGCCGCGCTCGCCGTCGACGGCGTCGACTCGGTCGTGGCGCTGTCCGACAACTCGCC
>NZ_VHQH01000147.1 GCF_006517535.1 Schumannella sp. 10F1B-5-1 | reverse complement strand
GGCCACCACATCCTTCGTGAGCTGCTTGGTGACGGGCGAGTAGCTGTACTTGTAGCGCTCCCAGGTGACCGGCGCGACCAGGTGCCTCTCACCGTCGACCTCGACCGTGACGTCGTCGGCGATCTTCACGACCTCGCCGATCGTGCCGTTGACCCAGCGGCCCTCGCCGCCCGCGTCGTTGCGCAGGAACATCACCTGCGCGCCGACCTTCAGCTCGAGCCGCTC
>NZ_VHQH01000146.1 GCF_006517535.1 Schumannella sp. 10F1B-5-1 | reverse complement strand
CGAGCGCGAGTCCGCGGAAGATGAGCAGGCCCGCCAGCGTCACGATGAACGCCGGGATGCCGACGAAGGCGATCCAGAAGCCCTGCCAGACGCCGACGAGGGCGCCGATCAGCAGCGACAGGGCGATCGAGAGCCACCAGGGCAGGCCCCAGTGCACCGCGAAGACGCCCGAGCACGCGCCGACGAACGCGGCGACCGATCCGACCGAGAGGTCGATGTGGCCGG
>NZ_VHQH01000145.1 GCF_006517535.1 Schumannella sp. 10F1B-5-1 | reverse complement strand
CGGTCACCGAGATCTTGTAGTTGTCGGTGCTGCTCGAGGTCCAGCCCCAGTCGGTGCTGCCGGCGAGGTAGCGCTGATCGGGCACGGCGTTGCGCAGCGTCGCGTCGGCGAGGGTCTCGACCCCGCTGTAGGCACGCGACTCGGTCTGCAGTGTCGAGTACGAGCGGGTCTGCGAGTCGCCGCCGTGCCCCGCGTCGACGAAGTACACGAGCGGGCTCTCGGCGG
>NZ_VHQH01000144.1 GCF_006517535.1 Schumannella sp. 10F1B-5-1 | reverse complement strand
CGTCCGAGATCTCGAGGCGGATGGGCGAGCCGAAGCGTCGGCGCAGCAGCTCCTTCTCGAGCGCCTGCAGCAGGTTCTCGGTCTCGTCCTCCTCGATGACGACGTCCTCGTTGCGGGTCACCCGGAACTCGTGGTGCTCGAGCACCTCCATGCCCGGGAACAGCTCGCCGAGGTGGTTGGCGATCAGATCCTCGAGGGGGATGTAGCGGCGGATGCCGGTGGT
>NZ_VHQH01000143.1 GCF_006517535.1 Schumannella sp. 10F1B-5-1 | reverse complement strand
GCGATCGACCTCGGCACCGAGGATCGCGTGCTCGCCGTGCTGCCCTTCTTCCACATCTACGGCATGACCGTGCTGCTGAATCTCGCCCTGCGCCAGCGGGCGACCCTCGTGACGATGCCGAAGTTCGATCTGGTCGAGTTCCTGACGAACATCCAGACGCATCGCTGCAGCTACCTCTTCATCGCCCCGCCGATCGCGGTGGCGCTCGCGAAGCATCCGATCG
>NZ_VHQH01000142.1 GCF_006517535.1 Schumannella sp. 10F1B-5-1 | reverse complement strand
GAGTTCTCGAGCGTCTGGAAGAGCTGGGGCGCCGACGTCACCATCATCGAGGCGCTCCCCCACCTGGTGCCCAACGAGGACGAGGCCATCTCGAAGCACTTCGAGCGCGCCTTCCGCCGCCGCGGCATCGACTTCAAGCTCGGCGTGCGCTTCTCGGGCGTGACCCAGAACGAGTCCGGGGTCGTCGTGACCCTCGAGAACGGCGAGACCGTCGAGGCCGACA
>NZ_VHQH01000141.1 GCF_006517535.1 Schumannella sp. 10F1B-5-1 | reverse complement strand
TCGCGCAGGGCCCCAAGGGTCTGCAGGCGGAGAACATCTCTCCCGTCGCCTGACCTCGCACGGACGGCCCCTCCTCCGAGAGGGGCCGTTTCCGCGTCCGGGGGGACTTCCCGCATTCGCGAGAATTTCCCATTGCGCCCCCGAATGGGGGGCAGTACCATCGGCTCAGCCGCACCGCTCTCCCCCTGCCGCGGCGTGACCCGATCCCCCCAGGAGCGACCCC
>NZ_VHQH01000140.1 GCF_006517535.1 Schumannella sp. 10F1B-5-1 | reverse complement strand
GGATCACGCTGCCGGTGCCCGCGAGCACCGCGGCGAGCGTGACCGACGCGCTCGAGCGCAGCGTGTGCACCTCGAGCGGGTCGCTCGCCGCGGCGAGCACCAGCTCGACGGGCACGCCGGTGCGCACCACCGTCACGCCGGGGATCGCCGCGACCGCGTCGAGCAGCTCGACCGGCTCCCGACGGTGGGGCAGGTAGGCGAGCGGCGCCGCGCGCGCGAGCG
>NZ_VHQH01000139.1 GCF_006517535.1 Schumannella sp. 10F1B-5-1 | reverse complement strand
CCTCGTCTACCGTGAGAGCCTCTCGGCGGTCCGCATCTCGGGCGGGGTGGCGGGCAACGTCATCCCCGACGAGTGCACGGTGCACGTGAACTACCGCTTCGCGCCGAGCCGCAGCGGCGCCGAGGCCCTCGCCCACCTCGAGCAGCTGTTCGCGGGGCTGCCGGTCGAGATCGTCGTCGCCGACCTCGCCGAGGGCGCACGCCCCGGGCTCGACGCGCCCCT
>NZ_VHQH01000138.1 GCF_006517535.1 Schumannella sp. 10F1B-5-1 | reverse complement strand
CCCGATCTGCGCGGCCGGGACGCCAGTCCGCTGCCCGACACCGAGCCGGTGCCGATCACTCCGAGTTGAGACATCGTCGTCACACCCTTGCGGGAATCCGCCAGTTGCGGTAGACCGAACTGTCTCCTTCGGCAGACCCACTGCTCGATCCCCCCACCACGGAGATGACCCGATGACATCTTCACCGACCCCGCGCTCGCACCCGCCTCGTCGCTGACGCTC
>NZ_VHQH01000137.1 GCF_006517535.1 Schumannella sp. 10F1B-5-1 | reverse complement strand
ATCACCGGCCTCGTCGAGAAGCCCCCGCCGGGCGAGTCGCCCTCCAACTACGCGATCATCGGCCGCTACGTGCTGCGTCCCGAGATCTTCGAGGTGCTGGAGCGCACACCCCCCGGCAAGGGCGGCGAGATCCAGCTCACGGATGCGCTGCAGGAGCTCGCCACGGGGCCGAACTGGGCGGGTGGCGTCTACGGCGTCGTGTTCCGCGGGCGCCGCTACGAC
>NZ_VHQH01000136.1 GCF_006517535.1 Schumannella sp. 10F1B-5-1 | reverse complement strand
CAGCTCTCGACATAGCGGTCGAGGTCGGGGCGCGGCCAGTGGATGAGGTACAGGTCGACGTGGTCGAGGCCGAGCTTCTCGAGGCTCAGGTCGATCGCGTCGAAGGCCGACTGCGTCCCCTGGTCCGAGTTCCACAGCTTCGTCGTGATGAACAGCTCGTCGCGCGGGATGCCCGACTTCTCGATCGCCCGGCCGACGCCGATCTCGTTGCCGTAGACCGC
>NZ_VHQH01000135.1 GCF_006517535.1 Schumannella sp. 10F1B-5-1 | reverse complement strand
AGGGGTTCGCGGGATCGGTCGCCCCGAGCGTCACCGCGACCGGCGGCGCCTCGTCGTCGCGGTCGCCGTGGAACGCGCGCAGGCGGTCGACGGTCGCCGGCGTCGCGAACTGCGCCGCCCCGAGGCCCTCGACGAAGTAGCCGCGCCGCACCCGCCCGGTCTCCTCGAGCGTCGACAGCACCTTGTAGACGAGAGCGAACCCGCCCTCGACCCCCTCCGCC
>NZ_VHQH01000134.1 GCF_006517535.1 Schumannella sp. 10F1B-5-1 | reverse complement strand
TTTCCTGCTGGGGGCGTCGCGGTTCGTCGGCTACAAGCGCCTCGACCGGGTGATCGAGGCCGGGGAGGCGACCGGGATGCCGGTCGTGCTCGCCGGGGACGGACCCGAGCATCGCGCCCTCCTCGGCCGGGCGGAGCGGGCCACGATCCCGGTCGTGTTCGTGCTCGCGCCCTCGGACGCCCTGCTCTTCGCCCTCTACCAGGCGGCCCGTGCCTACGTGT
>NZ_VHQH01000133.1 GCF_006517535.1 Schumannella sp. 10F1B-5-1 | reverse complement strand
CCCGCGTGCCGAGCAGCGTGATGGCCGTGATGCCGGCGACGTACGCGAACGCGGTCGAGACGACGCCGACCGTGACGAGCGGCGCCCACCAGGGGGCGCGCATGCCGAAGAAGGCGACCTCGCCGAAGCTCGCGTGCATCGGGAGGATCCCGACGAGGCCCGCGAGGCCGAGCGCCAGCGCGCCCACGACGAAGCCCGACCAGGCGAGCGCCACCGGCGGG
>NZ_VHQH01000132.1 GCF_006517535.1 Schumannella sp. 10F1B-5-1 | reverse complement strand
CGACTACATCGCGAAGCCGTTCCGCTTCGACGAGCTGCTCGCGCGGGTGCGGGTGCGCCTGCAGGATGCGCGACAGCAGCAGGCGCAGCCCGCGGCGGCGCAGACGCTCGACTGCGGGCGCGTCAGTCTCGACCTGCGCACGCGCCGCATCACCTCCGAGGCAGGCACCTTCGACCTGTCGGCGCGCGAGTACGCGCTCGCCGAGGAGTTCATGCGCAACC
>NZ_VHQH01000131.1 GCF_006517535.1 Schumannella sp. 10F1B-5-1 | reverse complement strand
TCACCCACACCGGCTGCTCGTTGACGATCAGCTGGAACGGCCGGCCGTCCGCGTCCGGATCGGTGTCCCAGCGCAGCGTGCGGAACCCGACCCGCCGGGTGGCCCGGTCGAGCGGCTCGCCGTCGGCGCGCAGGCGCACCACGACATCGGACAGCGGCTGCGCGCCGTAGCCGATCGGCCACCACCGTTCGACGGCGTCGAGCTCGACCCGCAGGCGGGC
>NZ_VHQH01000130.1 GCF_006517535.1 Schumannella sp. 10F1B-5-1 | reverse complement strand
CCCCGCGTGCCGAGGGCGCGGGCACCCACGACGGCAAGGGCACCGAGCACCACGACGGCAACGCGGCGCCCGCGAAGCGCCGGCGCCGTCGCCGCAGCGGCTCGAGTGCGGGCGGCGCGCCCACTCCCCCGCCCGCCGGCTGAGCGTCCGCGCTTTGCCCGCGCGGCGCGGCTCGCGATACTGAGAGCTCAGCCGCACGCGAGGAGGTCCGCCCATGCGC
>NZ_VHQH01000129.1 GCF_006517535.1 Schumannella sp. 10F1B-5-1 | reverse complement strand
CGTCCTCCTCGGTGCGCGCCCGTCTTCTTAACCTTCAGGTTGAAGTTGAAGTTCAGACTCGCTGTCGCTGTCCACGGTACCCACCCGGAGGGGCACCATCAATCACATCCGCACGAGTGCGCGGCGTGTCGCGGGGAAATCCCCGCGATCGACCTCAGAGCCTCCCGAGAGCGGAGCGGATGAGACTCGACCGCACCACCTCGAGCTGCACCGCGATCTC
>NZ_VHQH01000024.1 GCF_006517535.1 Schumannella sp. 10F1B-5-1 | reverse complement strand
CGGTCGGGCACCACCCGGACACCGCGGCTGCCGGCTCCGCGCCGGGGTTTGGCGAACACCGGGAACTCCCAGTCGACGGCGAGCGCGTCGGGCCCCGCGAGCACCGTGCGCGGGACGTTGACGGTGGGCGTGCAGCGCTCCGCGAGCGCGAGCTTGTCGAGCGCGACGGCGAGGGTGTCGGCGCTCGGGGCCGCCAGCACCGCAGGGGTCAGTTCGGTTCGGCGGGTGGCGAGGGCCTCGAGCTCGACGTCGACGGTCGAGATCACCACGTCGAGGGCGTCGTCGGCGACAAGGGCGGCCAGCCCCGGCACGAACGCGTCCGAGCGCCCGGGTTCGACGAGGCGGCGCTGCGCAGCCGGCACC
>NZ_VHQH01000128.1 GCF_006517535.1 Schumannella sp. 10F1B-5-1 | reverse complement strand
GCCCTCCTCAAGCGCATCATCAAGGAGCTCGAGGTCGACACCCTCGGGCTCACGGTGCCGAGCGTCGCCGGGAAGATCTCGAAGCTCAAGAACGAGCTGTCGGACGTCGACTCCTACGCGCGCAGCGTCAACGCCGACGACCCCGCCGACGCGGCCTTCCTCGAGGTGTTCCGCCGCTACACCGAGAGCCTGCGACGGGCCAACGCGCTCGACTTCGAC
>NZ_VHQH01000127.1 GCF_006517535.1 Schumannella sp. 10F1B-5-1 | reverse complement strand
GAACGTGCTCAAGTACGACGACGTGCTGAACCGTCAGCGCGAGGCGATCTACTCCGACCGCCGTCACATCCTCGAGGGCGACGACCTGCACGACCGCGTGCAGAAGTTCCTCACCGACGTGGTCGGCGAGGTCGTCGAGGAGCACACGGCCGAGGGATCCAGCGACGACTGGGACCTCGAGGCGCTGTGGACCGAGCTGAAGACGCTCTACCCCGTGTC
>NZ_VHQH01000126.1 GCF_006517535.1 Schumannella sp. 10F1B-5-1 | reverse complement strand
GGCGTCACGGCGCGCTTCGCCCCCGAGACGCCCGCGAGCTACACGGTGCAGACCGTCGGCGGCAAGCTGCACTTCGACGCCCAGAGCATCACCATCACCAAGGGCAGGTACACGGCCCGCCACGGCGACCTCGACGGCAAGTGGACGGATGTGCGGGTCAACACGGTCGGCGGCGACGTCAGCATCCTGCACACGGTGCGCGCATGACGCCGCCCGTCT
>NZ_VHQH01000125.1 GCF_006517535.1 Schumannella sp. 10F1B-5-1 | reverse complement strand
GTGGCCGCCCACGAGGCGGGCGGTGTCGCGGTCAGCGCGAAGCACTTCCCCGGGCACGGCGACACGGCATCCGACTCCCACCACGCGCTGCCGGTCGTCGACCTGCCGCTCGAGACGCTGCGCGAGCGCGAGCTCGTGCCGTTCCGCGCGGCCGTCGCCGCGGGGGCTCGCACGGTGATGTCGAGCCACATCCTGCTGCCGCAGCTCGACGCGGACGCC
>NZ_VHQH01000124.1 GCF_006517535.1 Schumannella sp. 10F1B-5-1 | reverse complement strand
CCGCTCCGCCACGGTGAACACGGATGGTTCGACTTCCAGCCCATGCGCACCGCCCTCAGCTTCGGGATGTGGCACCTCACCGGCGACGAGCGCGACCGGCTGCAACTCGACGACCTGGAGGCGGGCTCGAGCTACCCCTGGACCGACGTCGATGTGTTCAGGAGCAAAGAGGAAGCGGGGCATGAGGAGCCCTGGCTGGTCTATCTCGACGGGCGCAAC
>NZ_VHQH01000123.1 GCF_006517535.1 Schumannella sp. 10F1B-5-1 | reverse complement strand
GTTCGAGTTGGTAGTCCGTCCGCACCCGTGAGGGGTGGGCGGATGGCGCACTCCGCCGAATGTGCCTTTCGAGGTGCGGCCGGTTGCACGGGTGCGGATCTCTTCACGTGCGTGCCTGCAGAAACGAGTGAAGGAGACCCGCATCAGCGATCCCAGAACCAACGACCGTATCCGCGTCCCCGAGGTCCGCCTCGTGGGTCCTGGCGGAGAGCAGGTCGG
>NZ_VHQH01000122.1 GCF_006517535.1 Schumannella sp. 10F1B-5-1 | reverse complement strand
GAAGCCGTGCGCGGTGGGCAGGAACTCGTCGCGGTCGCCGAGGTGGTTCTTGCCGAACTGGCCGGTCGCGTAGCCCTGCTGCTTGAGCGCGGTGGCGATCGTCGGGTCGCCCGCGCGGAGTCCGACATCCGCCCCCGGCAGGCCGACCTTGGTGAGTCCGGTGCGGTACGGGTTCTGGCCGGTGATGAAGGCGGCACGGCCGGCGGTGCAGCTCTGCT
>NZ_VHQH01000121.1 GCF_006517535.1 Schumannella sp. 10F1B-5-1 | reverse complement strand
ACCTCGCCGACGAGCGCCGTGACGGCCGCGGCATCCGCGGTCACCTTCTGCGCCGAGGCGGTGATGCCGGCCTTGCGCATGAGCTGCGCGACGTCCTTCTCCTGCGCGGGCAGCACGAGGGTGACGACGTCGCCCTCCGACCCGGCGCGGGCGGTGCGTCCCGAGCGGTGCAGGTACGCCTTGTGCTCCGTCGGCGGGTCGACGTGCACGACGAGCTC
>NZ_VHQH01000120.1 GCF_006517535.1 Schumannella sp. 10F1B-5-1 | reverse complement strand
CCGAGGCGACGTCCCTCCGCGTGGTAGTTCGCGACCGTGTCCTCGTTGTGGATGGCGTTCAGCAGCCGCTCGTAGGCGATGTGCAGCAGCGCCATCCCGGGGGCCTCGTAGATGCCGCGCGACTTCGCCTCGATGATGCGGTTCTCGATCTGGTCGGAGGCGCCGAGGCCGTGGCGCCCGCCGATCGCGTTCGCCTCGAGCACGAGCGCCACCGCAT
>NZ_VHQH01000119.1 GCF_006517535.1 Schumannella sp. 10F1B-5-1 | reverse complement strand
TTCAGCTCCGAGCTGCGGATGCTCGCCTCTCTCAACCACCACGGCATCGTCACGCTGCTCGACGCGGGCATCGACGACTCGCTGCCCGACGAGCCGCATCCGTACCTGATCATGGAGCTCGTCACGGGCCCCAACCTCGAGGAGGCGATCCGCGCGGGCGAGCTCACGCCCCGGCGCATCGCCGAGATCGGCTACGACCTCTCCGAGGCGCTCGAAT
>NZ_VHQH01000118.1 GCF_006517535.1 Schumannella sp. 10F1B-5-1 | reverse complement strand
CAACCTGTTAAAAATAGGGCCTCGACCGGCAACGGTCAAACCGTGAGCGAGCATACGCGCACGACCTCAACGTCCGCCGAGAGGGACTTGTCCACAGTCGGCTATCCACAACTAAGGTGGTCGTCAGCCTCGTGCGAGCCCAGAACCCGGCAGGCTCGGCGGAGAACCGCGTCCCGTCTTGTGGACAGAGCTGTGAATAACCATCGAGGAACCGACG
>NZ_VHQH01000117.1 GCF_006517535.1 Schumannella sp. 10F1B-5-1 | reverse complement strand
GGTCTCCGACGGGGGCAGCAGGATGAGCACACGCCAGCCTACGACGGGCGGGGGCGCCCCGAGACCAGGGCGAGGCCGGCGCCGACCGTGAGCAGGATCCCGCCGAGGAGGAGGCACCCCAGCGGATCCGGGCCGGTCGGCGCCAGGTCGTCGGCCTGGAAGGTGAGGACCCCGATCGCCGTCCCCTCTCCCCCCGGATCGACGTCGTCGGCCAGC
>NZ_VHQH01000116.1 GCF_006517535.1 Schumannella sp. 10F1B-5-1 | reverse complement strand
TGGGCGTCATCACGCTCGCGCTCATCGCGGCGGGATTCCAGACCGTCGGCAGCGGCCCCGAGCTGTGGGTCATCGCCGCGTGCGCGATCGCCATCGCCGCGGGCACCTACTCCGGCGGCTGGCGCATCATCCGCACGATGGGTCGGGGCATCACCGACGTCGAGCCCGCCCAGGGGTTCGCCGCCGAGGCGGCGACCACCGCCACGATCCTCGCCT
>NZ_VHQH01000115.1 GCF_006517535.1 Schumannella sp. 10F1B-5-1 | reverse complement strand
ACTCGCCAGTCGATCCAGCCGTTCTTGCGCTGGAGGCTGACCACGACGTTGGCGACCTTGGTGGGCGTGACGGCGCTGCAGATCATGGTGTCGCCGACGAGCAGCGGCGGGACGTCGGGGCAGGTGGCGTTGACGCTGGCGCCGATCGCACCCGCCTGCTCCGAGATCGACTGCTCGGCCTCGTCCGAGAACACGCCCGGCGCGAGCGCCATGAC
>NZ_VHQH01000114.1 GCF_006517535.1 Schumannella sp. 10F1B-5-1 | reverse complement strand
CCGTCTCGCCGCCCGCGACCACGAGGGGGCCCGCGAGTGGCTCGACCGCGCGGGGTCGCTCGTGCGGCACCGCGGCATCCCCGGCACCCTGCCCGCGCTCGACCACGCCGAGGGGGTGCTCCAGCTCGCCGAGGGGCGCACCAACACCGCCCGGCCGCTGCTCGAGTCCGCGGCCGCGGCGTGGCTCGCCCGGGGCCGGATGTGGGAGGGCGTGC
>NZ_VHQH01000113.1 GCF_006517535.1 Schumannella sp. 10F1B-5-1 | reverse complement strand
CGGTCGAGCCGGTCCTTCACCATGCGGGCGGTGAGCTTGTGGCCCTTGACCTTGCCGACGATGGGCGAGGTGTTGGTGCCGATCGTCATCGAGATGGCCGGCTCGTCGACCTCGATGGCGGGCAGCGGACGGATGTCGTCGGGGTCGGCGATCGTCTCGCCGATCGTGATCTCCTCGATGCCCGAGACCGCGACGATGTCGCCCGCGTGGGCCTC
>NZ_VHQH01000112.1 GCF_006517535.1 Schumannella sp. 10F1B-5-1 | reverse complement strand
CGTCGTCTCGGCCGCGGTGGCGGCCCTCGCCGGCCTGGCGGCGGTCTGCCGTCCCCTGCGGGCGGCCATCGTGCTCACCGACGACGGCTTCGAGATCGCCCGCATCCCGCGCGGCGCCGACGAGCATCGTCGCCTCGCCAGCATGGCGAGCGCCATGCAGGCCCTCGCGGATGCCGTGGTGCGCGAGCTCCGCATCGGCACCAACCAGCACCTC
>NZ_VHQH01000111.1 GCF_006517535.1 Schumannella sp. 10F1B-5-1 | reverse complement strand
CGCCCGCGACGGATCGCGACGCTGGTTCGCGCTCGTCGTCACCGCCGAGATCGTCTTCATGGGGGTCGCGTCGGGTCTCGCGGCGGGACTGGCGCGCACGGCGCCCCCGATCGACGAGGTTCCCGCCACCGATCAGGCGAACCCGTCGCCCGCCGAGTACCTCACCGGCATCCCGCTCCCGCCGGAGCTCACCCCGCTGCGCTATCTGACCGAG
>NZ_VHQH01000110.1 GCF_006517535.1 Schumannella sp. 10F1B-5-1 | reverse complement strand
GATCAGGTCGCCGCAGCCGAGGCCGGGGGCCTGCACCTTGGTCTGCACCTCGAACTTGACCGTGCCGGTGCCGTCGCTGCCGGAGCCCGCCCAGGGCACCTCGTTGGTCGTGTACTTCGTGAAGAACTGGTTCGTGTTCGGGTCGATGCCGCGGATGCGGGTCTTCGTGGCGGCGTCGATGTTCGAGTAGACGGTGCCGTCGACGGCCTTGAAC
>NZ_VHQH01000109.1 GCF_006517535.1 Schumannella sp. 10F1B-5-1 | reverse complement strand
CTTCGCATCCAGCTGCTGGGCGAAGCGGTGCGCGGTGTCCTGCGGGTCGCCCGAGCCGTCGAAGGACGACGAGGTCTCGACCCCCGCGGCGATCAGCACCGCGGCCGCACTTGCGCGCACCGACGCCGAACTCGTGTCGCTCGGGTCGCCTCCCACGAAGTACACGGTGGACGTCGCGGGGTCCTTGCCCGCGGATCGGAGACCGTCGACCAC
>NZ_VHQH01000108.1 GCF_006517535.1 Schumannella sp. 10F1B-5-1 | reverse complement strand
CGTCGACGTCGCCCGCGGGGTTCATCGTGTTCCCTCCTGGTCGGCCGCGGCATCCGCGGTGTCGGTCACGAAGTCGGCGCGTCGCAGCGGGTACCGGGCGAGCGTCCAGAGGCTCAGGCCGATCATGACGGCGGGCACGATGCTGAAGCTCAGCACGATGCCGGTGAGCGCGGTCGCCGACTGGTCGACCACAGCGCCGGCGACCGACTCCTG
>NZ_VHQH01000107.1 GCF_006517535.1 Schumannella sp. 10F1B-5-1 | reverse complement strand
GATCAACATCGCCAACTCGGTGCGCGTCGGCAAGTCGATCTCCGGGCCGCTCTCGGAGGAGAAGGTGTTCCCGCCGATGGCGGCGCAGATGATCGCGGTCGGCGAGGACGCCGGTGCTCTCGACACCATGCTGTCGAAGGTGGCCGACTTCTACGACGACGAGGTCAAGGCCACCACCGAGGCGCTCACCTCGATCATCGAGCCGCTGCTGAT
>NZ_VHQH01000106.1 GCF_006517535.1 Schumannella sp. 10F1B-5-1 | reverse complement strand
ACGGCGCCGAGGTGCAGGTGGGCAAGTTCCGGCTGACGTTCTACGCCTCGCGCGCCGACCGGGTTCCGACCCGCTGATGCCGGCGTCGTCCGCGGCCCGCTCGCAGAGCGGGTCCCCTCTTCTCAGCATCGGCCAGGTGCTCGCGCGCCTCAATCCGGAGTTCCCCGACCTCAGCCCCTCGAAGCTGCGGTTCCTGGAGGAGAAGGGGCTCGT
>NZ_VHQH01000105.1 GCF_006517535.1 Schumannella sp. 10F1B-5-1 | reverse complement strand
CCGCGGTGAGGATCTGCAGGATCGCGGGGAGCGACTCCCACACCCGACGACCCGCCATCCGCAGGTCCACCTGGCGCCGCACCCGGCGCTCGAGTCGGCGCAGCTCGGCGCTCACGCTCGCGTCGGACCGCTCCGTCACCTCAGCGCCGCACCGCACCCAGGCGCGGGATGCGCGGCACGTCGGCGGTCGCGCCCGCGTCGGGCGGCACGAT
>NZ_VHQH01000104.1 GCF_006517535.1 Schumannella sp. 10F1B-5-1 | reverse complement strand
TTCGGGCCGACGAACCGCGCGTGCCCGCGCAGCAATCCGATGCCCGCGCCGTCGAGCCAGTCGACCTGCGAGGCGTCGTCCCGGTGGTGCGTGATGCGATCGCGTCGGCGGAACACCGCGCGCGGGTCCAGCTCGCCGGTCACCGCCTCCGCCGCACCGCCGACGGCCCGCGCGGCGCGCAGCGCCGACCCCGCGCGCAGCAGCGCCTTCGA
>NZ_VHQH01000103.1 GCF_006517535.1 Schumannella sp. 10F1B-5-1 | reverse complement strand
TCTCGGTGCGGGTGGCGGACCTCGCCCGCATCCCCGAGCTGATGGCGCGCCTGCGCCACGACCCGCCGCGGGCGATCGGCGGCATCCGGGTCGAGCGGATCGACGACTTCGCGGGCGGGTTCGGGCAGTTCCCGCCGAGCGACATCCTGCGGTACCAGCTCGAGGGCGGATCGCGGGTGATCGTGCGCCCCTCGGGCACCGAGCCGAAGCTC
>NZ_VHQH01000102.1 GCF_006517535.1 Schumannella sp. 10F1B-5-1 | reverse complement strand
GCTTCGCGCTCTCCGTCGTCTTCCGCCTCATCGAGCGGCGCATCCTGCGCTGGTACCACGGACTGAGAGAGGTTCAACGTGAAGGTTGATCCCATGACCCCCGAACCCTCCGGCGCGGCGGCACGACCCCTGCTGGTCGTGGAGCACCTCAAGAAGGTGTACCCGACGGCGACGGGCGGCGTCGAGGCCGTCCGCGACCTGCACTTCTCGG
>NZ_VHQH01000101.1 GCF_006517535.1 Schumannella sp. 10F1B-5-1 | reverse complement strand
CCAGGCCTGGGCGGGCGTCTTCAGCACCTTGAGACCCTTGCTGAACGGCAGCGGATCGACGAGCTGCGCGTGCGCGAGCTGCTGCTGCGGGAAGAACCCGGTCATCACGGTCGGCATCAGGGTGTGCTCGGAGAGCGGTTGGTTCTGAGGGGTCGCCGAGGCGCGCATGTACACGTAGCGCCCGTCGGTCACGCAGACGTGGCCGCCGAAC
>NZ_VHQH01000100.1 GCF_006517535.1 Schumannella sp. 10F1B-5-1 | reverse complement strand
GGCCTTGATGGCCGCCTGCTTGAGGCTCAGCGCCTTCTGGCGCTCGGCGATCTGCTCGGCGGCCTCGATGCGGGCGAACTCGGCCGCACGCTGGGTCTCGGCCTCCTTGACCTCGGCGTTCTGGCGCGCGAGGGCCGCCTCGGCGCGACCCAGGTCGGCCAGGTAGCTCGTGCCGGGCGTCGAGATGTCGGAGATGTTGAGCAGGTCGAC
>NZ_VHQH01000099.1 GCF_006517535.1 Schumannella sp. 10F1B-5-1 | reverse complement strand
GTCGCGGCCGGCCTGTTCGCCGTCGCCGTGCTGCACGTCAACAACCTCCGCGACCGGGTGCAGGACCGCGCGGCCGGGAAGCGCACCCTCGCGGTGCGGCTCGGCGACATGCCGTCCCGTGTCGTGTACGCGCTGCTCGTGGCGGCGCCGTTCGGGTTGCTCGCGTTCTACGCGGTGTTCTACGACCTCGCGGCGTACGTGTACTTCGCG
>NZ_VHQH01000098.1 GCF_006517535.1 Schumannella sp. 10F1B-5-1 | reverse complement strand
GTTCCTGCTCGTGCTCGTGGTGCGCACCGGCCTGCAGTCGCGCGCCGAGAAGCGCCCGACTGCGCTCTGGACCTCGGCCCGCAACCGCCGGCGTCGCATGAGCATGACGGTCTGGACGCACCTGTCGCTCGACCTGCTGTGGATAGTGAACGGCGTCGTGTACGTGGTGCTGCTGTTCGCAACGGGGCAGTGGATGCGGATCGTGCCGAC
>NZ_VHQH01000097.1 GCF_006517535.1 Schumannella sp. 10F1B-5-1 | reverse complement strand
TCGAACGTGCAGGACTACCTCGACGCGGGCGTGAGGGTCGCGGCGGTCGGCTCGGCCCTCGAGGATCCGGCGCAGCTCGAGAAGCTCGCCGCGCTACTCGACGCGCGCCGCTGATCGTTGCGGGGCGCGAGGTCGGTGCCCGCTCGCTTGACACGTCGCCCCGTGTGCGGCCTAGACTTGGCGGACGAGGTGCTACTACGTATTAGCATC
>NZ_VHQH01000096.1 GCF_006517535.1 Schumannella sp. 10F1B-5-1 | reverse complement strand
GTGGCGGCGCGCAGTGCCGCGTCGAGCTGCGCGGGGAGCAGCACGGCGTCCGTGGTGATCACCACGAGCATCGTCGCGAGGCCGGGAGCCAGCATGCCCGCGCCCTTCGCCATGCCGCCGATCGTCCAGCCGTCGCGCTTCACGACCGCCTTCTTCGGCGTCGAGTCGGTCGTCATGATGGCCTCGGCGGCGTGGCCGCCGCCGTTCGAC
>NZ_VHQH01000095.1 GCF_006517535.1 Schumannella sp. 10F1B-5-1 | reverse complement strand
GTAGGTGTTCTCGCGTCGCGTCGGCAGCGTCGAGGGGAACACCTCGAGCGACTCGAGGATCTCGAGCTGCGCTTCGCCGTTGTGGCGGGCGCGTTCGAGCAGCGTCGGGAGCGAGCCCATGTTGTGGGTGCCGAACACGACGTCGACCCAGGGCGCCTTCTCGAGGATGACGTTCTTGTCCTTCTGCGCGAGGCAGCCGCCGACGGCGAT
>NZ_VHQH01000094.1 GCF_006517535.1 Schumannella sp. 10F1B-5-1 | reverse complement strand
GTAGGCGGTGAGGGTCTCGGCGACCTCCGCCGGATCGGATGCGGTGAGCGCGTCGAGCTGGGCCTGCAGCGCCGACTTCACGTCGTCGGCAGCGTCGGCGCGGTCTCCGAGCAGCGCGGATCCGGACGCCGCGGCGGCGGCGAGGTAGTCGGCGACCGCCTGGTCGAGCACGGCGACGGCATCCTCGAGCCGCGTCGCACGCTCCGCGAT
>NZ_VHQH01000093.1 GCF_006517535.1 Schumannella sp. 10F1B-5-1 | reverse complement strand
CCTCGTTCTTCACACGATCCTCCGCCTGGCTGATCGCGTCGTCGACCGAGGTCGAACCGGACATGATCGCCGTGTGCATGTCGCCGAGGATGCCCTGGATGGCGGCCGTCTTCGACGAGGTCGGGTTCTCCGGGTAGACCACGTGGGTCGACCAGGCGAACTTCGAGAGCTCGTCGGTCGGGGCGCCCTCCACCGAGAAGTAGGTGTCG
>NZ_VHQH01000092.1 GCF_006517535.1 Schumannella sp. 10F1B-5-1 | reverse complement strand
CGCACACGTGCAGGCGGGGGCGGGGCTCGTCGCCGACTCCGACCCGGCGAGCGAGCACCAGGAGGCCGTCAACAAGGCGGCGGCGCCGCTGCGGGCGGTCGCGATCGCGAACGCCATGCGCCGGATCGACGGATCGTGACCGTCTCCCGTCAGCGCGCGCTCCTGCTCGGGTCGACGGCCCTGCTCGCGGCGCTCACCCTGCTCGCCTG
>NZ_VHQH01000091.1 GCF_006517535.1 Schumannella sp. 10F1B-5-1 | reverse complement strand
GAGTACCCGCTCGACGGCTGGCGCAAGGTGATCGACATCAACCTCTCGGCGGTCACCTACGGCATGCGCGCCCAGCTGCCGGCGATGGTGCGCAACGGCGGCGGCTCGATCGTGAACATGGCCTCGATCCTCGGATCGGTCGGCTTCGCCGGGTCGGTCGCCTACGTCGCGGCCAAGCACGGCGTCGTCGGCGCCACCAAGAACGCGGC
>NZ_VHQH01000090.1 GCF_006517535.1 Schumannella sp. 10F1B-5-1 | reverse complement strand
GCCGAGCTGCTGGGCGAAGAGCGACAGCCGCAGCTCCTCGAGCATCCAGCGCACCGGAACCAGCCGCGCGGGGGTCGTGGTCGTCAGGGGGAGCTCGCCTCCCGCCGCCCGGTAGAGGCCGACCGCTTCCTCCACCTGGGTCTGCCAGGCGCGGTCGCGTCCGGGGTTGTCGGCCAGCTTCTCGGCCCGGAACCGGATGCCCGCCAGGT
>NZ_VHQH01000089.1 GCF_006517535.1 Schumannella sp. 10F1B-5-1 | reverse complement strand
ACCGTCACGGGGCTCATCGCGGGCGCGTCCTGCGTCGTCACCGAGCCCGAGGCCGGCGCTGCGACGGCGACGACGATCGGCACGGTTCCCACGGTCACCGACGGCGGCACCGCGGACGTCACCATCACCAACCGCTTCGACGTCGCCGGGCTGCACATCACCAAGGTGCGCACGGGCGAGGGCCTCGACCGCTGGGGCGCGGGTCCGTT
>NZ_VHQH01000088.1 GCF_006517535.1 Schumannella sp. 10F1B-5-1 | reverse complement strand
GGTCGCGCGGCCCTGCAGGCAGATGTACACCTCATCCTCGGTGTGCGGCTGCTGCGGGTCCCCTGCGCCGGCCGGGATCGAGTAGCTGCCGAGGCTCAAGCCGGGCGAACGCAGCCGTTCGCGGTAGTCGGCGGCGCCGTCGGCGCTCCCGAAGCGCGCCGCCTCCTCGATGATGTGCATAGGCAGATCCTGCTCCCGGATGCGCGGGG
>NZ_VHQH01000087.1 GCF_006517535.1 Schumannella sp. 10F1B-5-1 | reverse complement strand
ATCCTGCTCGCCAAGACCTTCAACCGGCAGCCCGCCGAGATCGCCCGCTACTCGGCCGAGAACGACCGGCAGATCGAGCTGCAGGTGCGGCAGCAGATGTCGGGCCAGTGGTTTTTCGCCATCGTCGGCGTGTTCATGTCGGTCGTGCCGGCGGTCGTCTACCTGGTGGCGGCGTGGCTGATCCTGCACGAGGTGCCGGTGACGGCGG
>NZ_VHQH01000086.1 GCF_006517535.1 Schumannella sp. 10F1B-5-1 | reverse complement strand
CGCGCTCAGGCGCTCCTCGGCGATGGCGATCAGTCGGGGGTCGTAGCCGCCGGTCGCGGGGTCGATGGGGAACATGCCCGACGCGTCGCCCACGCCGAGCACGTGGCGCCCGGTGAGCAGACGGTGCACGTAGCCGGCGAGCGTGGTCACGTTCGCGACGGCCGCCACGTGCGGCTCGGCGTCGAGCACCGCCTGGTGCAGATGCGCG
>NZ_VHQH01000085.1 GCF_006517535.1 Schumannella sp. 10F1B-5-1 | reverse complement strand
GTCATCGTCGAGGTAGTAGCAGTAGGTACCGATCGGGAGCGGCTCGTCGAAGATCACCGTCACCGAGAAGGTGCCGTCGGGTCCCGCCACGCCGCTGCCGTCGTAGGAGTTGGCGGGCGAGTCGTCCTCGCTGTCGCAGACGAATACGTCGATGTAGATCTGCGCTCCCGGGAACCATCCCGATCCGGTGAAGACGAGGCCGGTGGTG
>NZ_VHQH01000084.1 GCF_006517535.1 Schumannella sp. 10F1B-5-1 | reverse complement strand
GACGGCTGCTCAGCGCATCGCCCCTCGGCACATCTCCCGTCAGTGCATCGCCGGGCGCGCCTCGAGCTGCTCGTCCGTGAGCTCGGGGGCGACGGGCTTGCGCACGAAGAACGCGGCGACGATCGCGAACAGCGACAGCACCGCTCCCCCGATGAAGGCCAGATGCGCTCCCGCGATCACCTGCTCCGGGGTCGCCGTCTCGGCGGTC
>NZ_VHQH01000083.1 GCF_006517535.1 Schumannella sp. 10F1B-5-1 | reverse complement strand
CGCGCCTGAGTGCTGCTCCCGAATCAAGGAGTCCGGCAACCCGAATCAAGGAACGCGGTCCGGATTCCGGCGACATCCGCCCCACGGGTTGACTCTGCTCACACCGACTCCTTGACTTGGGTTGCCGGACTCCTTGATTCGGGAGCCGGACGCATCGGCACGAGGGAGTCGCCATGACCGAGACCACCACCACCCCGTCGGCACCCGT
>NZ_VHQH01000082.1 GCF_006517535.1 Schumannella sp. 10F1B-5-1 | reverse complement strand
CCCCCGGACACCGGGATGATCGCCGTCGGGGTGGCGGTGGTACTGGCCGTGGTCGCCTGGGCGGCCCTGGGCACGGAGAACTTCTCCTCGGTGTCCACCACCGCGCTGGACTGGGTGCTGGCCAACTTCGGCTGGCTGTTCACCCTGGCCGCCGACCTCTTCCTGGTGCTGTGCGTGGTGATCGCGCTCAGCCGCTTCGGCCGGATCA
>NZ_VHQH01000081.1 GCF_006517535.1 Schumannella sp. 10F1B-5-1 | reverse complement strand
TGGTGCGGATGCTCAGCCGCCTCGCCCTCGTCTCCGGCCTCGCTCCGGTGATCGCCCCCGTCATCGGCTCGCAGCTGCTGCTGGTGGTCGACTGGCGCGGGCTGTTCGTGTTCCTCGCCGTCTACGGCTTCGTCGTGCTGGTGGCCAACGGGCTGTTCCTGCGCGAGACGCTCCCGAGCGAGGCGCGCAACGTGCGCGGGCACTCGAC
>NZ_VHQH01000080.1 GCF_006517535.1 Schumannella sp. 10F1B-5-1 | reverse complement strand
GGGTGGTCGCGGTCGCCTCGCGGTCCGCCGAACGGGCGTCCGAGTTCGCAGCGCGCCATGGCATCGAGGCCGCGTACGGCTCGTACGAGCAGCTGGTCGCCGACCCGCAGGTCGACGTCGTGCTCGTCGCGGCCCCGCACTCCGAGCATCGCCGGCTCGCGCTGCTCGCGATCGACGCGGGCAAGCACGTGCTCGTCGAGAAGCCGA
>NZ_VHQH01000079.1 GCF_006517535.1 Schumannella sp. 10F1B-5-1 | reverse complement strand
CGTCGACCTGATCCCCTTCGCGCTCAGCCGCTCGCTGCTCACCGGGCCGATGGCCCAGGGCTCGGTGGCGCTCGTGCACATCGGGGCGGAGACCACGATGGTCACGGTCGCCGTGAACGGCGTGCCGCACTTCGTGCGCATCGTGCAGAACGGCAGCGACGACATCAACCGCGCGCTCGTCTCGCGCCTCGGCATGGACGAGTACCA
>NZ_VHQH01000078.1 GCF_006517535.1 Schumannella sp. 10F1B-5-1 | reverse complement strand
TGGGCTTCACGATCCCCGCCCAGGGCTGCACCTACTGGAACGGCGAGGCGATGCACGGCACCGACTACGTCGACCTGCAGACGCCGCGCGAGTCGACGGATGCCGCCACGGCGACCGCCGCCGCGAACGCGGCGCACCTCGCGGGGGTGCTGGCGGCGTCGCCGTACCCGGCGCCCTAACGCACGAGGGCGGCGACCTCGGCACAGT
>NZ_VHQH01000077.1 GCF_006517535.1 Schumannella sp. 10F1B-5-1 | reverse complement strand
GACCGTGGCGAGCACGTAGACGACCGCGGAGACCGCCGAGAGCGAGAAGGCGATCGGCGCCTCGTCGAACCGGTCGATGATCTGGAAGATCGATCGCCCGAGCGCGGCGATGGCGAGGATGGCGTAGACGGCGACGAGCACGCGGCCGATGCCGGATGCGCGGGGACGGGAGGGGGCGGACATCGCCATCCAGACTAGGCCAGCTGC
>NZ_VHQH01000076.1 GCF_006517535.1 Schumannella sp. 10F1B-5-1 | reverse complement strand
ACGCCGATCGTCCACACGAGCACGGTGGCGCTGACGAATCCGAGAGCCCGCGAGACGAGCGTGCCCGAGGCGATCACCGCGCTCGCGCGGCCGATGCCGCCGCGGGATGCCGTGGTGTCAGTCATGGCTCGTCTCGGCGGTCTCGGCCGCCTCGGCGCCTGCGCGGCGCTCCGCACGTGCGCGGCGCCGGGTGATCACGAGCCGCAG
>NZ_VHQH01000075.1 GCF_006517535.1 Schumannella sp. 10F1B-5-1 | reverse complement strand
CTCGATCTGGTACGACGCCGTCGCCGAACCGATCACGAAGTCGGGGGCGAACTCGAGGCCGCTGTCGCGGAAGTCTGTGGAACCGGTTGCGGGGGGCATCTGTCCAGTCTCCCGCACCCGGCCCATCGGCGCGAGCCGCTTCGCGGGGGTGGGATGGCGTCTCCCGTCAGGCGGCGAAGGAGGCGGGGTCGCCGAGGATGCGGCCGA
>NZ_VHQH01000074.1 GCF_006517535.1 Schumannella sp. 10F1B-5-1 | reverse complement strand
TCACGCGCCCATCCTGCCCGACGGCGGGTCCGCTCAGGCCGACTGGATGCGGTTCAGCTGCGCGTAGCGCCCGCCCGCGGCGACCAGCTCGTCGTGCGTGCCGATCTCGGCGATCCGCCCGTGGTCGAGCACGACGATGCGCGACGCGGAGCGGATCGTGGAGAGCCGATGCGCGACGACGAGCGTCGTGCGATCGCGCATGAGGGT
>NZ_VHQH01000073.1 GCF_006517535.1 Schumannella sp. 10F1B-5-1 | reverse complement strand
AGCCCCCTCGACGAGAGCGTCCGCGCCGACGGCCGCACCCCCGCGCAGCTGCGCCCCGTCACGATCGAACGCGGCTGGAGCGCGCAGGCCGAGGGCAGCGCGCTCATCTCGTTCGGCGGCACCAAGGTGCTGTGCACGGCGAGCTTCACGAACGGTGTGCCGCGCTGGCTCACGGGCAAGGGCAAGGGCTGGGTCACCGCCGAGTA
>NZ_VHQH01000072.1 GCF_006517535.1 Schumannella sp. 10F1B-5-1 | reverse complement strand
TCCTCTCGTTCCTGTGCAGCTTCATCCCGAACATCGGATACTTCATCGCGATCATCCCGCCGATCGTCTTCGGCGCCCTCGTCGGCGGCTGGCCGACGGTGATCTGGGTGATCGTCATCTACGGCGTCATCAACGCGGTCGTGCAGTCGATCGTGCAGCCGGTGGTGGTGGGCAACGCGGTGCTGCTGAACCAGACCATCACCTTC
>NZ_VHQH01000071.1 GCF_006517535.1 Schumannella sp. 10F1B-5-1 | reverse complement strand
GTGCTTGGTAACGGTCTGTCCCGGATTGTTCACCACGGGGTTTCAGCATATGTCACGAAACCGAGCGTCCGCTGCGACACGGCGACATCGGATGCCGAACCTCGCTCAGCGCGCGGGCTGAGCGAGCTCGAGCAGCTCGCGGGCGTGCGCCAGACCGCTCTCCGAGTCGGCGAGGCCCGACAGCAACCGCGCCATCTCGGCCGCAC
>NZ_VHQH01000070.1 GCF_006517535.1 Schumannella sp. 10F1B-5-1 | reverse complement strand
CGACGCCCTCCCGGTGCTCCAGGCCTCGCCGATCGACGCGATCGCGCTCGACCTGGTGAAGGGCGAGGTGCCGACCGGCGCGGGGACCGAGCAGGTGCTGGTGGGCGGCGTGATCGACGGCCACAACATCTGGCGCGGCGACCTCGCGAGCGCGTTCGCGAAGCTCGAGGCGCTGCGCGCGGTGTCGCCGAACGTCTCGGTCGCCA
>NZ_VHQH01000069.1 GCF_006517535.1 Schumannella sp. 10F1B-5-1 | reverse complement strand
GGCTCGCCCGCCCGGCTCGGCTCGGCCGGCGGCACCCTGATGCTCACGCTCGGACGGCTCGAGGATCTGCCCGCCCTGTTCCGGGGGGTGGGATCGTGACGGCGGCGGAGGCGGGCCGCGCCACCTCGCCGGCCGCGACGCACGGCGGGACCGCCATGCCGTCGGCGCGCACCTGGGTCGACGTGGCGGTGCTGCTGACGCTCGC
>NZ_VHQH01000068.1 GCF_006517535.1 Schumannella sp. 10F1B-5-1 | reverse complement strand
AGCGCGACGCCGAGGACGCTCGCGATGACGATGTCGATCACCCGCCAGCGGCGGGTGGGTGCGGCTGCGGATGGTGCGGTGGTCACGATGCGTGCCCTTTCTGCGACTGTGTCGCTGCAAGTGGCACGGGTGGGCGACCGCGGATGCGGTCGGACCCTGAGATGGCCTCCCTGCGCCGGCATGATCCGGATCAGGTTCGACGGTC
>NZ_VHQH01000067.1 GCF_006517535.1 Schumannella sp. 10F1B-5-1 | reverse complement strand
GGCGGCCCGACATCCTGCTGGTGTTCGCGATGGTCTTCCTCACCGGCACCCTCGGCTACAACTTCCCCATCTACACCTCGACGATGGCGAAGGTGGAGTTCGGGGAGGGGCCGTCGGAGTTCGGCTGGTTGTCGTCGGCACTCGCGGTCGGATCGGTGGCGGGTGCGCTGATCGCGGCCCAGCGCGAGCGTCCGCGGTTGCGCAC
>NZ_VHQH01000066.1 GCF_006517535.1 Schumannella sp. 10F1B-5-1 | reverse complement strand
GCTCCTGCACCCGCATCGCGTACTCGGCGTCGAGGTCTTCGAAGCCGAACAGTTCGGTCGCACCCGGGTTCCAGGCCACCACGAGCCCGTCGTGGTCGGTCGCGACGACGGCCTGGGCGGTCGTCGCGTTCCAGACGCTGCGGAACATCTCGAGCAGCTCGCGGTAGCGCTGCTCGCTGTCCTGCAGCTTCGCGACGGCGCGCAT
>NZ_VHQH01000065.1 GCF_006517535.1 Schumannella sp. 10F1B-5-1 | reverse complement strand
ATGCCGTTCGTCGTGAACGAGAACAGCACGACCACCGCGATGAGCGCGATGAAGATGCCGTTCTTGCCGAGGTCGGCGAGCACGTGGCTCAGCCAGGCGGTGAACTTGTTGTCTGCCGGGTTGACGTTCCCGCCGACCGCCTGCGACTCCGTCGGGGTCGGGGTAGTGGGTTCGGACATTGCGGTTCCTTCGTGTCGTCCGCGG
>NZ_VHQH01000064.1 GCF_006517535.1 Schumannella sp. 10F1B-5-1 | reverse complement strand
GTTCGGCAACGTGATCCAGAGCAACGGGAGCGTCATGGAGACCTTCCGCCGCCAGATCCGCGAGGGCGGACCGATCACCGTCACGGACCCCGAGGTCACCCGGTTCTTCATGACCATCGACGAGGCGAGCCAGCTGATCATCCAGTCGGCGGTCGTCGGTCGCAGCGGCGACATCTGCGTGCTCGACATGGGCGAGCCGGTGCG
>NZ_VHQH01000063.1 GCF_006517535.1 Schumannella sp. 10F1B-5-1 | reverse complement strand
ACCACCTCGAGCTCGCCGCACGCGGCATCGTGCTCGCCGACGGACTCGTCGACGAGAGGTGGGAGCCCGTGCTCATGGGTGTCGCCCGACGCGGCGTCGTGACCGCCGCCGACCACCGCGCCGTCGCCCGCCTGCTCGCCGCGCTCGACGCGGAGGCCGCGCGCGCCGACTAGGGGTCGAGCCCGAGCCCGATGTCGACGAGCT
>NZ_VHQH01000062.1 GCF_006517535.1 Schumannella sp. 10F1B-5-1 | reverse complement strand
CGGCGCCCGCGCGCCCGAACCATTACACCAGCAGGCGACGACCCGGACGCCCCGGGGGCGGGCATCGTTACCGATCGGTTGCGCACGACCGCAGCCCCGCATTCCGGGCGCGGACCGCGGCGCGTGACAGAATCGGTGCCGTGCCGGCCACCTTCACCTTCGGCGCCGGCAACGCTCGGAAGCTGCTCCGCCTCCCCCTCTACG
>NZ_VHQH01000061.1 GCF_006517535.1 Schumannella sp. 10F1B-5-1 | reverse complement strand
ACATTTCGTGATGCTTTCCGCCGCGTGTCGCACGGCGAGCTCGACCGGGTACCGTGGCGCGATGCTGCTGTTCTACATCGACGAGTCGGGGCACCACCGGATGGACGCCGACCCGGACGATCCGACCCGGCTCGCGCCCGACACGACCGATTGGTTCGTGCTGTCGGCCGTCGGCATCCGCGACACCTCGCGCCGGCCGCTGGC
>NZ_VHQH01000060.1 GCF_006517535.1 Schumannella sp. 10F1B-5-1 | reverse complement strand
GCCGGGAGGAGACGACGAGCGCATAGACGATCGTCGGCACGACGAGGGCGTAGAGTCCGGCCGTGGCGGGCAGGCCCGCGATCTGCGCGTACCCGATGTTGAGCGGGATGGCGATGGCGATGAGGGTCACGCCCGCCAGCAGCTCGCGCCCGAGGTTCCGCGGGGTGAGGCCGACGAGCGGTGGTTGCACGCGCGCCTCCTCG
>NZ_VHQH01000059.1 GCF_006517535.1 Schumannella sp. 10F1B-5-1 | reverse complement strand
TGCCACCCGCTCGACACCCGACCTGGCCCCGACGTGGTGCACGAGCACGAGGTGGCGTCCGAAGCCCGCCGTCTCGACGGTGCCGTCGTTCGCGCGGAACTCGTCGACGATGCGCTGATTGAAGTCGGTCATCGTCACCACCGTAGCAATCGGGCACCCATCCGACCGGATCGGGGCGCGACTTCTGCCGCTCACCGGAAAAG
>NZ_VHQH01000058.1 GCF_006517535.1 Schumannella sp. 10F1B-5-1 | reverse complement strand
CTCGACATGATCACCTCGGGGGTGCGCAGCTCCTTCACCTACGCGGGGGCGGCATCCCTCGCCGACTTCCACGAGCGCGCCGTCGTCGGCTTCCAGTCGGCCGCCGGCTACGAGGAGGGCAAGGCGCTCCCGGTCAGCTGGTGACCGCCGAGCCGAGGCTCGTCAGACCTGCTCGTAGTCGATTTCGGAGGCGAGCGCCCGGT
>NZ_VHQH01000057.1 GCF_006517535.1 Schumannella sp. 10F1B-5-1 | reverse complement strand
GCTGAGGTCGTCGGGCACGTGCAGGGTGATCGACAGCACGCCCGCGCCGATCGGCAGGCCGAGCACGCCGCCGCCCAGGTCGGCGGTGAACTCGACGGTGGGGGCGCATCCGGCGACGACGGGGCCGGGCGCGACGCATCCGTCGGGGTCGAAGGTGAACGGGACCGTGTCGGGGTCGATGGAGTACGACACCAGGTCGAGCC
>NZ_VHQH01000056.1 GCF_006517535.1 Schumannella sp. 10F1B-5-1 | reverse complement strand
TTCTCCGAATGACGACGCGCGGGACCGACAGTCAGGCGCTGAAGGACTCGACACTCGAGTGGATCGACCAGGTGCCGGCGTCTTGGGACGTGGTCAACATCCGCCGAGTCGCCGAGATGAAGACCGGGCACACGCCGAGCCGGACGGTCGACGCGTACTGGGAGAACACGACGATTCCCTGGTTCACGCTCGCCGACGTCTGG
>NZ_VHQH01000055.1 GCF_006517535.1 Schumannella sp. 10F1B-5-1 | reverse complement strand
GAGACCTGGTCGAGCACGTGGACGATGCGGCGATCGACCCGCTGCCGCCCCGGGGCCGCCGCCTCGATCCAACCGACCTCTCCCGACGAGCCGCGCAATGCGACGCGCGCCGGAGGGCCGCCGGGCGATCCGGCGACCACGCGCACCCCGTTCGATTCCGCCGAGCTCAGCTCCAGTCGTGCGAGGCGCAGCGCCGAGCGGAG
>NZ_VHQH01000054.1 GCF_006517535.1 Schumannella sp. 10F1B-5-1 | reverse complement strand
GTTCGCCGAGCACTCCGTCGTGCTCCCCGTGGTCGTGGTGACCGAACTCGAGGCCAAGCGCCACGATCCCGAGATCGGCTACTTCGCACGCCAATCCCTGCGGATCCTCGACGACCTGCGGGTCGAGCACGAGCGGCTCGACTTCCCGATCGTGGTGGGCGACAACGGCGGCACGCTGCGTGTCGAGCTCAACCACTCGAAC
>NZ_VHQH01000053.1 GCF_006517535.1 Schumannella sp. 10F1B-5-1 | reverse complement strand
GTCGAGCCGCACCGACCCCGTGGTGGGGTCGTAGAACCGCGCTACGAGCTTCGCGAGCGTCGACTTGCCGGCCCCCGTCGATCCGACGAGCGCGACGGTCTGGCCGGCCGGGATGTGCAGCTCGAAGTCGGGCAGCACCACGAGGTCCTCGCGGTAGGCGAAGCGCACGTCGTCGAAGTCGAGGGCCCCGCGCGCCCTCCAC
>NZ_VHQH01000052.1 GCF_006517535.1 Schumannella sp. 10F1B-5-1 | reverse complement strand
CTGCCGGGCGGCGCCAAGGTGGCCGCGCCGTCGATGCTGCCGAGCGAGCGGCGACTGAGCCGCGACGAGCTGGTCCGCGAGGCGGGCGCCAACACGATGCTGCTGCAGGATGCGGTGTCGGCGTCGCTGATCGTGCCGGCCGACCACTACGGCGACGATTCGCTCGCCGTGCTCAAGGCGCTCGTCGAGCTGCAGCGCTCG
>NZ_VHQH01000051.1 GCF_006517535.1 Schumannella sp. 10F1B-5-1 | reverse complement strand
TCATCGTTCTTCCTCTCGAGGAGCGGCGGCGGACACCGTCGGCGGGCATGCGCCCACAGGGGAGAGGAGGCCCGGGAGCCGTCGGTGATACCGGGTCGCGTCGATCTTGCCGCCCGGTTCGGGCGGGCCCTACTCTGCACACAGGAGCGGTGCGCAGCCGAGGGAGGGCGGAGATGTCGCGGTTGACCCAGGCCCTCATCC
>NZ_VHQH01000050.1 GCF_006517535.1 Schumannella sp. 10F1B-5-1 | reverse complement strand
ACCGTCGACGCGCTGCGCGCCCACGGGCACACCGTGCGCGTGCTCAGCCGCCGCCCCGGACCCGACCACGCGGTCGCCGACCTCGCCACGGGTGCGGGCCTCGCCGCCGCGCTCGACGGCGTCGAGACGGTCGTACATCTCGCGACCTCGCGCTCGAAGGACATCGGGCAGACCCGGATGCTGCTGACCGCGATGGCCGAC
>NZ_VHQH01000049.1 GCF_006517535.1 Schumannella sp. 10F1B-5-1 | reverse complement strand
CCACCCCGTCGTAACGCATCTGCGCCGCGACCTGGTTGACGACGTCCTGGCTCATGAGCTTCTGCAGCGGGAGGTTCTGCTTGCGCATGGCGCGCGCGATCGAGTCCTTGCCCTGCTCGATCGCCTCCTCGCGGCGCTCCTTGGTGAACCAGCCGCGGATCTTGTTGCGCGCGCGCGCCGACTTCACGAAGTTCAGCCAGT
>NZ_VHQH01000048.1 GCF_006517535.1 Schumannella sp. 10F1B-5-1 | reverse complement strand
GTCGCCGACGGCGCGCGCCCGTGCGATTCGTCGATGGCGAGGAACCAGAGCGGGGGAGCGTCGGGCGCGCGTTCGAAGGGGATGCCGACGTGCAGCAGACCGTGCGGCGTCGCCGAGGTGCGCCAGGCGAGGGTCGCGTCGTCCGGAACCCGGGCGACGTAGGCGCCCTCGGGGTGGCCCACGCCCTCCCACGCCTCCACG
>NZ_VHQH01000047.1 GCF_006517535.1 Schumannella sp. 10F1B-5-1 | reverse complement strand
GACCAGGCGCTCATCCGCGGCGGGTTCCGCAGCCTGCTCGAGGCCGAGGAGGGTCTCCTCGTGGTCGGCGAGGCCGCTACCGGCCGCGAGGCGGTCGCGCTCGCCCGGCGCGAGAAGCCCGACGTGCTGCTCATGGACATCCGGATGCCCGACGGCGACGGCCTGTGGGCGACCGAGCGCATCGTGGCGGATCCGGAGCTC
>NZ_VHQH01000046.1 GCF_006517535.1 Schumannella sp. 10F1B-5-1 | reverse complement strand
CGCGTCGCCCTCACGCTGCTGCACCTCGCGCGTCTCATCGACGAGGCGGGTCTGCCCGAGGGGGCGGTGAGCGTGCTGCCGATGGACATCGAGGTCGGCGATTCTCTCGTCACCGATCCCCGGTTCAAGCTGCTGTCGTTCACGGGCTCGGCACGCGTCGGGTGGGACATGCGCGCGCGCGCCGGCTCCAAGAACGTGGTG
>NZ_VHQH01000045.1 GCF_006517535.1 Schumannella sp. 10F1B-5-1 | reverse complement strand
ATCTTCCGGATGTGGACCGCATCCTGGAAGCCGTCGACCGCTCGCTCGCCTACTGACCTTCCCCCAGCCGTAAGGAGGCCCCGTGGCCCACGCAGAGTTCCCCCTGCCGGATGTCGGCGAAGGACTGACCGAGGCGGAGATCGTCGCCTGGAAGGTGAAGCCCGGCGACCAGGTCGCCGTGAACCAGGTGCTCGTCGAGA
>NZ_VHQH01000044.1 GCF_006517535.1 Schumannella sp. 10F1B-5-1 | reverse complement strand
CGCCACTCCTCGCGGGCGGAAGCTCCGGTGGCCCCGCTCACGAGGCGGTCGAGCGTGCGCGACGAGGTCGTCAGGATCACGAGGTCGGGCGAGCTCTCCAGGATGCCGGCGACGAAGTCGCCGCGGATCTCGGCGCAGCGCGCGACCCAGGCGGGGTCGGTGGCACCGACGTAGTACGACGCGACGGCGGCGGTCGGGCA
>NZ_VHQH01000043.1 GCF_006517535.1 Schumannella sp. 10F1B-5-1 | reverse complement strand
CCGAGCTGCTCACCCGGGGGCTCCGGGAAGAGGGCTATGAGGTCGCCGAGGCGCGCGACGGCACCACGGGACTCATGGAGGCGGTCGAGGGCGGATTCGCGGCCGCCGCGGTCGACGTGATGCTGCCCGGCCTCGACGGCTTCGAGTTCTGCCGACAGCTGCGGATGCGCGGCTCCCGGCTGCCGGTGCTGCTGCTGACG
>NZ_VHQH01000042.1 GCF_006517535.1 Schumannella sp. 10F1B-5-1 | reverse complement strand
ATCTCGACGGTGGCGCCCTGGCGCCGCGGGCGCTGCCCGACATCCGGTGGCGCCGCGGCGTCGACCTGGATCCGGTGGACGCGACCCGCGACGACGGGCGGCGCTGGCTCGCGGCATCGCTGCCGCCCGACCGGCCGGAACGCCTCGCCCGGCTGCGCGCGGCGCTCGCGGCGGTCGCCCCGGACCCGCCGCTCGTCGTC
>NZ_VHQH01000041.1 GCF_006517535.1 Schumannella sp. 10F1B-5-1 | reverse complement strand
ATTTCCACGCAACCTGGCCACGTCAAGCGTGCTCGCCGTTATCGGGGCGACTTCACCCGGGTGACGCGCATCCGGATGAGGCTCGCGACGACGGCGACGGCCATCGAGACGACGATCACCGCGAGCGACGCCCAGGTGCTGATCTCGGGCGCCCACTCGATCGGGTGGCCGCCGTTGATGAACGGCAGCTCGTTCTCGTG
>NZ_VHQH01000023.1 GCF_006517535.1 Schumannella sp. 10F1B-5-1 | reverse complement strand
CCCGTCGGGTGATCGCCTTCGCGCCGACGTCGACCATGCGCGCGCGTCCGTCGGCGTCGAGGTGGCTGAGCTCGCTCATAGCTCCACGGTATCCACGAGCGCGCCCGCGGGCAGATCCCCGAACTGCGGCGGCAGGTCGATCAGCACGTCCGCCGCGGCCATCGCGGTCACTAGATGCGACCCGGTGCCGCCGATCGGCACGACCGCCCCGCGCTCGTCGAGGCGCGCCCGCAGGAATCGCCGGCGCCCGGGCGGCACCGCGACGGGTTCGGCGAGAGCCAGCCGGCGGCGAACGGCGGGCGGCAACCCCGCCCAGGCGCGCAACAGCGGCGAGAGGAACAGCGCG
>NZ_VHQH01000022.1 GCF_006517535.1 Schumannella sp. 10F1B-5-1 | reverse complement strand
TCGGTCGAGAAGACGGCCGAGGCGCTCGTCGCCGAGGGCATCCCGGCGTTGCCGTACCACGCGGGACTCGACGCCTCGGTGCGCGCCCGCAACCAGGCGCGGTTCCTGCGTGAAGAGGGGATCGTCATGGTCGCGACGATCGCCTTCGGCATGGGAATCGACAAGCCCGACGTGCGCTTCGTGGCGCACCTCGACCTGCCGAAGTCGGTCGAGGGCTACTACCAGGAGACGGGGCGCGCGGGCCGAGACGGCCTGCCGTCGACCGCGTGGCTGGCCTACGGCCTGCAGGACGTCGTGCAGCAGCGCCGCATGATCCAGGAGTCCGAGGGCGATGCCGCGTTCAAGCGCCGCGCATCCCAGCACCTCGAC
>NZ_VHQH01000021.1 GCF_006517535.1 Schumannella sp. 10F1B-5-1 | reverse complement strand
GCCTGGACCGCCTCGACGAGCGCGTGGGACCGGGCCGTCTCCGACTTCCACACCCGTTCGGCCGAGATCCAGAGCTCGGTGCAGCTGCAGTCCGGCAGCGACGTGGCGCTCCTGGCCCGCAACGCCGAGTTCAAGGTCGCCGTCAGCAATTCCCTGCCCTACGCGGTGACCGTGCGGGTGGTGGTCGACCCCCAGAGCCCGATCCTGCGGGCGGACCGGGCGATCGACCTCACGGTCGAGCCCGAGTCGACGGGCACCGCGCTCGTCCCCGTCGAGGCGGTCGCGAACGGCGAGGTCGAGGTGCTCACCTCGATCACCAGCCCGACCGGGGTGCCGCTCGACTCCGGGCACGCGAGCGTCACGGTGCACGCGGAATGG
>NZ_VHQH01000020.1 GCF_006517535.1 Schumannella sp. 10F1B-5-1 | reverse complement strand
ACGTGCAGGCGAGTGTCGACGTGGAGTTCTGGGCGGCGCTCGACGCGCTCGGCACGCCGCCGGCACCGCCCACCGACTGAGGCGCCCCGCGATCAGTGCGTGCCGCGGGGCAGCACGATGCGGAACTCCGTGCCGACGCCCTCCTCGCTCGCGACATCCATCTCGCCGTCGTGCGCGCTCACGATCGCCTTGGTGATGTTGAGGCCGAGTCCCACGCCCGGCACCGCGTTCCGGGTGGCGGTGCTCGCGCGGAAGAAGCGGGTGAACAACCGGTCGACCTCGTCGGGCGGGATGCCGAGGCCGGTGTCGCGCACGCTGATCGTCGCCGCCTGTTCGTCGGCGGTGA
>NZ_VHQH01000019.1:251-360 GCF_006517535.1 Schumannella sp. 10F1B-5-1 | reverse complement strand
CTGGGCCGAGGACATCAACGTCGACCTCTCGGAGCGCATCTCGAAGACGAGCCGCGTCCAGGAGCTCATCAACTCCTTCCGCGTGCGCGGCCACCTGATGGCCGACGTC
>NZ_VHQH01000019.1:0-150 GCF_006517535.1 Schumannella sp. 10F1B-5-1 | reverse complement strand
TCGACCGCGAGTTCGTCACGGGCGGCTTCGGCGGCAAGCGCCAGGCCCTGCTGCGCGACATCCTGGGCGTGCTGCGCGACTCGTACTGCCGCACCGTCGGCGTCGAGTACATGCACATCCAGGACCCGGATCAGCGCGCCTGGTTCCAGG
>NZ_VHQH01000018.1:226-448 GCF_006517535.1 Schumannella sp. 10F1B-5-1 | reverse complement strand
GGAAGTCGCGTCGGCTCGCCTCGCTCGCGGCCGGGTCGAAGTAGCGGGTGAGCGCCTCCTCCTGCCAGGCGCGCAGCTTGCCGGCGGTGCCCCAGGCGGCCCGCTCCGGGAAGCTCGGCGAGAGGTGCTCGGCGGCGGAGGTCGCGCGGAACGCCCGCTCCCCCGACACCTCGCTCACTCGACCCAAGCGTAGTCGGCGACCACGACATCCTGAGGTGGTCG
>NZ_VHQH01000018.1:0-150 GCF_006517535.1 Schumannella sp. 10F1B-5-1 | reverse complement strand
GCACGGCGGGCTTCAGCAGCGCCGCCGGACGGACGGCGCCCGCGCCGAAGCGCTCGGCGATCGCGTCGACCGTCTGCTCCGCCTCGCGCCAGTCCTCGTCGTCGTCCCACAACCCGAGCGTGCTCGACCCGCCGCCCACGAGCTGCTCCG
>NZ_VHQH01000017.1:216-389 GCF_006517535.1 Schumannella sp. 10F1B-5-1 | reverse complement strand
GCCGAGAAGATCGACCGGTACGACGGCTTCGTCTTCGTGACCTCCGAGTACAACCACGCCCCGTCGCCCGCGCTGCTGAACGCCATCTCGTTCATCTACCGCGAGTGGAACGACAAGGCCGGCGCGATCGTCAGCTACGGCGCCCTCTCGAGCGGCATCCGCGCCGCCGACAA
>NZ_VHQH01000017.1:0-150 GCF_006517535.1 Schumannella sp. 10F1B-5-1 | reverse complement strand
AGCTCGCCTTCTCGTTCTTCCACGACTTCGAGAACTTCAGCACCTTCACGCCCGGTGAGCAGCACCTCGCCACCCTGCAGAACCTCGTGAACCAGCTCGAGAGCTGGGCGGGCGCCCTGCGCGGCGTGCGCGAGGCCAAGCTGGAGGCCG
>NZ_VHQH01000016.1:250-380 GCF_006517535.1 Schumannella sp. 10F1B-5-1 | reverse complement strand
GGCGAGCAGACCCTCCCACACCGGTTCGTCAGCCGGTCGTTCTGCGAACCGATCCCGGACGAATACCCCCCAGCCCATCGGTTCGGCGATCACCGCGTCTTCCTTCACCGCGAAGTACCGGTGGAAGCTA
>NZ_VHQH01000016.1:0-150 GCF_006517535.1 Schumannella sp. 10F1B-5-1 | reverse complement strand
CACACAGCGATCATACAGCGCCAATTCTGTCAGTCTCTGACACTATTGGCGTATAGTGACATCATTCACATGAGAAGGGAACCATCATGGAACAGCGCACCCTCGGTCGGCAGGGGTTGAGCACGTCCGCCATCGGCTACGGCTCGATGG
>NZ_VHQH01000002.1:296165-435843 GCF_006517535.1 Schumannella sp. 10F1B-5-1 | reverse complement strand
ATCAGCCGACTGACACCAACGTCATGACCGAGTACACCTAGCCGGCGGCTCATCCCGGCGGCTCTCTGCCCGACTCGCGACCCTCGATTCGGCGTCGGCGGGCCACTCGGATGCGGAGCCCTCCCGAGGGTGGCCACGAATGCACACGACACGCGGCAGCGCGCGAGCATCTCCGGCCACCCACGAACCGACACCAGCCGAGGGTGGCCAGAAACGTACGGGAAACGCCGCACCACGCGGTCATTCCTGGCCACCCACGAGCAGTCACGCGTCGAGGGTGGCCACGAATGCACGGGACACGCCGCAGCCGCCGTTCATTCGTGGCCACCCTCGGAGGCCTGCAGCGGAGGCGTCTCGCCCGGGGCGGGGCGGATGAGGCGCGTCGCGCGGCCGCGTCAGCGCGGGCCAAGCACGGCGTCGAGCAGGCCGGGGAAGCGCGACTCGAGGTCGTCGCTGCGCAGCGTGAGCCGGCGGTTGCGGCCGTTGGGCTCGTTGCGGATCACGCCCGACTCCCGCAGCACCTTCATGAGGTGCGACTTGGTCGACTTCGGCAGCGCGGGGTCGATCGCCATGCAATTGGCGGCATCCTGGGGCCCCTCGCGCAGCTCGCGCACGAGCTCGCGGCGCTCGGGATCGCTCAGCGCGAAGAGCACGGCGCCGATCTCGAGCGACGCGCGCTCAGGATGTGGGAGCTCGGTCGCGGCAGGCATGGTTCGAGAATAGTTGAACCGATCGCGGATTGCGAGTACGGTGCGATGGTTCGATAAAACTTGAACCGAAGGGTCGCCCCGTGACCAGCACCATGCCCGCATCGCCCGAGACCGGATCGCTGCCGCTCGCCGCACCGCCCGCCGCCGAGGTGTCGTCGCTCGCCCGCGCCGGCCGCGACGACCGCGACGACCGCGCCGCCGACGCCACCGCCGCCGACCGCGAGCCCCGCCGCCGCGGTCTCGGCTTCACGCTGGCCGGCGTCGCGACCACGCTCATGCTCGCCGGCGCCAGCGCGCCCTCGCCCTTCTACCCCGAGCTCGAGGCCCGCCTCGGCATCGGCGCCCTGGGCGTCACGATCGCGTTCGCGATCTACGCCGTTGTGCTGCTCGCCGCACTGCTCACCGCCGGCTCGATCTCCGACCACGTCGGCCGTCGCCCCGTGATCGCGATCGGCTTCGTCGTGCTGACCGGCGCCGTGCTGCTGCTCTGGCACGCCGAGTCGGGCGGCATGCTCTACCTCGCCCGCGCGGTGCAGGGCGCCGCGAGCGGTGTGCTCGTGTCGACCCTGTCGGCGTCGATCCAGGATTTCGCGCCCACCCGCAACCGCCACCGCGCCACCCTGGTCAACGCCCTCGCGCCCGGCATCGGCCTCGCCGGCGGCACGGTCGCGTCGGGCATCCTGCTCGAGAACGTCGCGGATGCGGCCAGCTGGACCTTCGGACCGATCGCCGTGATCTACCTCGCCCTCGCCGCCGCGATCTGGCTGGTGCCCGAGACCTCGCGCCGCGAGCCCGGCTGGCAGCGCTCGCTCGCGCCGCGCGCGGCGGTGCCCGCGGCCGCGCGCCGGATCTTCGTCGTCAGCGTGCCGGTCGTGCTGGCCGGCTGGGCGACGGGTGGCCTCTTCTTCTCGCTCGGGCCGACGATCGTGCGCACCGAGCTCGGCGTCGACGGCATCCTCGGCGACGCGCTCGTGGTCGCCCTGCTGCCCGCCTCGGGGGCCGTCGCGGGCTTCGCGCTGCGCAACCGCCGCCCGATCGTTCCCGCCGTCTACGGCGCGGCAGCGCTCGCGGTCGGCACCGCGCTGATGATCGTCGCCCTCACGACCGCCTCGCTGCCGATCTACCTCGTCGCCGTGATCGTCGCCGGAACCGGCTTCGGCACCGCCTTCATGGGCACGATCGGCTCGCTCGTGCCGCTTGCGGCCCCGCACGAGCGCGCCGAGCTGTTCGCCTCGCTCTACATCGCGGCCTACCTGTCGTTCGGCATCCCCGCGGTCGTGGCCGGCCTGCTCACCGGGATGCTCGGACTGCACACGACCGTGCTCGCCTACGCCGTCGTCGTGGCGCTGGCGGCGGGCGTCGCCGCGGTGCTGCGCGCCCGCGCGGGCACCGGCCGGTCGGCAGCGGACGCCGTCGGAGCCGTGGCGGCCTGAGCCGCGCATCCCGAAGCGCCGCATCCCGAAGCACGGCGTCCCACCGCACCGCGTCGCACCCCAGCGCGCCCGCGGGATCAGAGGAGATCCGCCTCGATCCCGCGGGCGCGCAGCGTCTCGAGATCGGCACGGCTCCCGCCCATGAGCGTGACCGAGCGCAGGTTCGGCAGCAGCTCGAGGTCGCCGATCGCGCGGATGTCGAAGAGGTCGTCCTCGCCGTCCCAGCCGGGCGCGACCTGCAGGTAGATGCGGTTGCCGCCATCCATGTAGATCTCGTCGACATCGCCGAGCAGCTCGGCCGGGATCGGCAGCGCCGCGAAGTGCGCGAGCACCTCGGGGATCGCCCCCCAGCCCGAGCCCTCCGGGTCGATCGGCGGCTCGTGCTCGGCGCAGAAGCGGTGCACGTCGAAGGTCGGGCCGAGCAGGCCCTTCTCGTACATCAGCACCTCGAGCACCGCGAGCTTCGCGTTCACGTCGGTGAAAGGCGCCAGGCCCGGCAGCTCATCCGTCATGCCGCCATCCTGACGCAGGCGCCCGTCGAGCGGAACCGCGGTGGATGCGCATCCCGAGCATGCAGAAGGGGCCCGCGCCTCTCGGCGCGAGCCCCTTCCGTCAGACCGTGCTGACCTCGGTCAGCGCTCGGTGCGTCTTACAGCGCCGAGACGTCGAGCGGAACGCCCGGGCCGAAGGTCGTCGACAGGGCGCCCTTCTGGATGTAGCGGCCCTTCGAGCTGGACGGCTTCAGACGCTGCACCTCGTCGAGGGCGGCCTTGAAGTTCTCGTCGAGCTGCTCCTGCGTGAAGCCGGCCTTGCCGATCACGAAGTGCAGGTTGTTGTGCTTGTCGACGCGGAACTCGATCTTTCCGCCCTTGATCTCCTCGACGGCCTTGGCCGGGTTGGGGGTCACGGTGCCGGTCTTGGGGTTCGGCATGAGGCCGCGGGGTCCGAGGACCTTTCCGAGGCGACCGACCTGGCCCATGAGCTCGGGGGTCGAGACGGCCGCGTCGAACGAGGTGTAGCCGCCGGCCACCTTCTCGATCAGCTCGGCGCCGCCGACCTCGTCAGCGCCGGCCGCGATCGCGGCCTCGGCCGCGGGGCCGGTCGCGAAGACGATGACGCGGGCGGTCTTGCCGGTGCCGTGCGGCAGCATGACGGTGCCGCGCACCATCTGGTCGGCCTTGCGCGAGTCGACGCCCAGCTTGAGGGCGACCTCGACGGTCGAGTTGAACTTCGCCGAGCCGGTCTCGCGAGCGATCGCGACGGCCTCGGTGGGTCCGTAGAACTTGCCGGCCTCGATCTTGTCGGCGGCGGCGCGGTATGCCTTGCTCTTCGCCATGATTACGCCTCCACCGTGATTCCCATGGAGCGGGCGGTGCCCGCGATGATCTTCGCCGCCGCGTCGATGTCGTTGGCGTTCAGGTCGGCCTGCTTCTGCTCGGCGATCTGACGCACCTGCTCCTTGGTGAGCTTCGCGACCTTGACGGTGTGCGGGGTCGACGAGCCCTTGGCCACGCCCGCGGCCTTCTTGATGAGCTCGGCGGCCGGCGGGGTCTTGAGGATGAACGTGAACGAACGGTCCTCGTAGACGGTGATCTCCACCGGGATGACGTTGCCGCGCTGCGACTCGGTCGCGGCGTTGTAGGCCTTGCAGAACTCCATGATGTTCACGCCGTGCTGACCCAGCGCCGGGCCGATCGGCGGGGCGGGGTTCGCGGCGCCGGCGTTGATCTGGAGCTTGATCAGGCCGGTCACCTTCTTCTTCGGTGCCATAGCGGCTCCCTTTCTCTCGTGTGCCCGGGGGCACGCTCCCACGAACCGGATTCACTCCGGCAGTGGTCTGATGGGATGTCGGCGTCACGCGAGCGCGGACGCAAACCACACAAGCATACGTGTATTTGCCCGCTCAATGAAGTCGCCGGCGGCGCGAATACTCGTTATTGCGGCCGCGGGCGCCCTACGACAGCCCTGAGAAGCGATCAAAGTAGCGGGCCAGTGCGTCGAGCACGCTCGCCCGCTTGGCGATATAGCGTGCGGCGGCGCCGGATCCGAACCGCGGCATCGGCGGCAGGATGCGGGCGATCGTCGTGCCCGCCGACTGCAGCGCGCCGTCGCGGAACGCCGCATCCAGCAGGGCGCGCGTCTCGTCGGGCTTGAGACCCTCGCCGTCGATGATCGCGTCGAGCTCGGCCTGCTTGCGCCCGGCGATGTAGGTGCGCCAGTCGTCGTCGACGTCGGCCTTCACGCCGACTGAATCGACGAACGCCTCGATGAGGTCCTTCTTCGAGCGCAGGGTGATCGACGAGTCGATGGCCCGGGTGATCGTGGCGGCGATCTCCTTGTCGTCGCCGAGCTGATCGCTGTACTTCTGCACGAGCATGAGGATGTAGTCGATGTCGACCTCGACCGATTTGACGAGCTCGATCTCGAAGACGACGTCATCGGCGATCGATTCGCGGTCGGGCTTCTGGCGTTCACGACGCTCGGCCCACAGGTCGACATAGCGACTCTGATAGTCCTGCAGCATCCCGTCGGGCAGCAGCGCATCGCCGGCGAACTCGTCGAAGGAGAGCAGGATGTTGCGCAGCCGCAGGATGTCGCCGAACAGCGCGATGAACGCGTTCTCGGCGTCGTCGCCGACGGGCATCGTGCCGGGCGGGAACTCCGTGGTCAGGCGGTCCACCAGATCCGCGTAGTCGGCGTGGTACTCGCCGTAGGGCTTCAGCACGACGATGCCGTGCGCATCCTTGTCGCCGAACAGCGCGATGGCGTCGTTGGTCGCCTGGTCGAGATCGCGGAACGCGACGATGTTGCCGTAGGTCTTGACCGAGTTCAGGATGCGGTTGGTGCGCGAGAACGCCTGGATGAGTCCGTGCTGTCGCAGGTTCTTGTCGACGAACAGGGTGTTGAGGGTCGTCGCGTCGAAGCCGGTGAGCAGCATGTCGACCACGATCGTGAGGTCGACCTCGCGGCTCTTGATGCGTTGGGTGAGATCGACGTAGTAGCGCTGGAATCCGTCGCCGCTGGTCGAAAAATTCGTGTGGAAGAGGTCGTTGTAGTCGTAGATCGCGTCGTCGAGGAAGTCGCGTGAGACGGCATCGAGCTTCTCGGCATCCATGCTCTCGTCGGGCAGCAGGCCGTCGGGTTCGGCCTCATTCGGCGCCCAGCTGTAGACGACGGCCACTTTGAGCCGACGCGCTGCGGGCACCTGGAGCTCGTCCTGCAGCTGCGCGAACGCGGTGTAGTAGCGGCGGGCGTGCTCGATCGACGACGTCGCGAAGAGCGCGTTGAACCCGGAGACGCGCCGGTCGCGGAACTCGTAGCTGTCGCGCCGCTGCGTCTTCTGGTCGAAGTGCTCGAGGATGTACTGCGCGATCCCGCGGATGCGCTCCTGCGACCCGAGCGCCGCCTCGGTGTCGATGGCCCGCACCTGCTTATCGAGCATCCCGGCCGGGGCCTTGACCGTGTCGACGTAGTCGATGCGGAACGGCAGCACGTTCCGATCGCGGATCGCGTCGAGGATCGTGTAGGTGTGCAGCTTGTCACCGAACGCCTGCTCGGTGGTGCGCAGGTGCACCTTGCCGCCGCTGGCCGAGTTGGCGGCGAAGATCGGCGTGCCGGTGAAGCCGAACAGGTGGTAGCGCTTGAACGCCTTCGTGATCTCGACGTGCATGTCGCCGAACTGCGAGCGGTGGCATTCGTCGAAGATCGCGACGACGTGCTGGCTATAGATCGGGTGCTGCTTGTGGCGCTCGACGAACCGCGAGAGCTTCTGGATGGTCGTGACGATGATGCGCGCTGAGGGATCGCTCAGCTGGCGGGCGAGCACCGCCGTGGAAGTGTTGCCGTTGGCGGCGCCCTCCTCGAAGCGGTTGTACTCCTTCATCGTCTGGTAGTCGAGGTCTTTGCGGTCGACCACGAACAGCACGTTGTCGACCTCGGGCATCCGCGAGGCGAGCTGCGCGGTCTTGAACGAGGTGAGCGTCTTGCCGCTGCCGGTGGTGTGCCAGATGTAGCCGCCCGCATCCACTCGCCCGAGCTGTCTGGCGTTGGTCGAGGTGACGATGCGCTGCAGGATCTTCTCGGTCGCGACGATCTGGTACGGCCGCATCACGAGCAGGGTGCGGTCGGTGTCGAAGACGCAGTAGCGGGTGAGCACGTTGAGGATCGTGTGCTTGGCGAAGAAGGTCTTGGTGAAGTCGACGAGGTCTTCGATCGGGCGGTTGCTCTCGGTCGCCCACCACGAGGTGAACTCGAAGCTGTTCGAGGTGCGGCGCCCGCGGCGCGCGGGGCCCTGCGCCGACTCGGCGATGTGCCGTTCGCGCGTGGTGTTCGAGTAGTACTTCGTCTGCGTGCCGTTGGAGATCACGAACAGCTGCACGTACTGGAACAGCCCGGTTCCGGCCCAGAAGCTGTCGCGCTGGTAGCGCTGGATCTGGTTGAAGGCCTCGCGGATCGGCACACCACGGCGCTTGAGCTCGACATGCACGAGCGGCAGGCCGTTGACGAGGATCGTGACGTCGTAGCGGGTGGCGTGCGCCCCCTCGGATTCGTACTGGTTGATGACCTGCAGGGTGTTGTTGTGGATGCTGCGCTTGTCGATCAGCGTCACGTTGCGGGTGGTGCGGTCGTCGCGGCGGAAGGCGATGCGCTCGCTCTCCTGGATGCGCGCGGTCTTCTCGAGGATGCCGTCCGACTCGCGCGCCAGTTCGTCGCGGTAGAAGCGCGCCCACTCCTCGTCGCTGAACCGGATGTCGTTGAGCCTCTCGAGGCGGGCGCGCAGGTTGGCGATCAGGTCCGCTTCGCTCGTGATGACGAGACGCTCGTAGGCCTGGGCGACGAGCTGCTGGATGAACGCCTCCTCGAGCTGCGCCTCCGACTGGTACGCGGTCGAGCGGGAGGTGTCGAGGTCGAGCTCGGCGACGACGGTCGACTCGCTGGTGACGGCGATCGGGTCGTAGCGCAGGGCGGGGAGGTCGGTCACGACGGGACTCCGAGGTCGAGGGCGGCGGCGAGCAGATCTGCGGCCGCACGTTCGGCGCGGGCGGTGTCGGCGACGCCGACGGGCTGCGCGCCGTAGTGGTCGCGATTGCGCGCGCGGCGCAGGCGGTCGAACTGGTTCGCGGCACGGTCGCCCGGCGGGGTGACGAGCACCGCCTTCAGAAATCGACCGAGCGCCTCGTGCTGACCGGCGCCGCTGCGCGTGCGGTACCCGTACGCGGCGAGCAGCGCCTCGCCGACATCGTGGGCGGCGTCATACGCGACGCCGAACTTGATCGCGGGGTTGCGCATCCGGCCGAGTTCTTCGAGGCGATCGCGCGCCTGGCCGATGAATGCGGCGGCACGTCGGTCGTCGACGGGCACGGCCTCGATGCGGCGGGCGGTGACGAGCGCATGCACGGCGGACTGCTGCTCGTCGGATAGTGGGGTCACTGCCACGGCAGCTCCCCGAGAATCGGGACGACGGGACTCGCGCGCACGTTGTCGAGGAACCCGGATCGGGCCGCGAACTCGGCGTGGGTCAGCACTGTCGGATTGACGGGGCGGCGAACCGCCTTGGCGACACGGTCGCACGCGTCGTCGACCGCGTCGACGTCGGGATCGCCGATGACCATCACGTCGACATCCTGCGGGGCCGGCCCCTCGACCCCGCGCATGCGCGCCGCGAACGAGCCGTAGAGGAACACGCTCGTGATGCCGTCGATGGCGCCCAGCTCGGCTCGGAGCAGTACGACGGGGCCGGTCGCGATCGTCAGGATGTCGCGCAACGGTGGGACGAGCGGGCTCTCGCCGTCGGCGCGCACAAGTCGGGAGCGGCCGACCTGGCGTTCGACCAGGATGCCGGCGTCGACGAGCCGGGCGACCTCGCGGTGCGTGGTCGCATAGGCGAGCTCGGCGCGCTCGGCGAGATCGGTGAGGCTGAGCTCGTCACCGGTGAGGAGCAGCGTCGAGAGCAGGCGCGCCTGCCCGTCCGACCGGAAGATCGGAGCGAGGAGCGGCGCCTCGGTTCTCATATAACGGAGATTATCCTCCATTACATCGATACTCAAGACTCAGGCGGGGAGCTCGTCAAAGGTCAGGAGCCGGTCGCGGTAGTGCTCGTACTGCTGCCGTCGAGCCGCCAGCTCGGCCGGCAGGCCGACGCTCAGGTCATTCACGAGCGCGTCGAACTTGTCGAGGGTGTCCGCGATGCGAATTTGCACGCTCATCTCGGGCATCGGCAACGCGATTCCCCGCACGACAGCAGAGTTGAGATTTGAAACCGCGCCGCCGGACCCCGCTCGGCGACGAAATTCGCCTTGTACCGGCGCGGAGCGCAACAGGTGGTAAAGGTAATTTGCGTCAAACGAATTCTCGAATTCGCTGATGGACAGCCATCCGTCGTGGATGCAACCGTCGATCCGCACAATGTAGGGACGACCGAAGCTCATCGAGTTCGACAAGATGAAATCACCAGATTTGACACGTCGCGATTTCGACGCGCCATTGATCGTTACCCGCTCAGCCGTGGCTGTCACGTACTTACCGGTCGCTGGCACATCGCCGATCTTGATCCACGGGATTCCATCCGCGGACTCCGTCAGATAATTTCGGATGGGTCGGGGCGACGCACCTCGCGCGATCGTCGCAACGTCCCCGAACGCCACTGCTCGAGCGTTAGAAAGCGCTCTGAATAAGGAATCCCGGTAGTGCGCATACTGGTGAATGCGGGCTTCCAGCTCCGCTTCCAGCTCCGCTTCCAGCGACTGGAACAAGGAAAGCACACGCACGATCTCGGCCTGGACAGCGACAGGCGGAATCGGAACTTTGAATTCCAGGATTGCTTTCCGATCGCCGCGTGGCATCGCGGCACCCTTAGAGTGCCGCGAGTTAAACGCAAAGAAGGCGTCAGAAGCGAGAACGTGATACAAGAAATCGGGTCGAAGCGACTCTCGAGCAGCCTGCTTGGTGACCACGACGAGGACATCGGCAGAAGCGCCCCCCGGCCCATCAGCCAGCCAGATCTTCTTGAGGTAGGGCCGGATGTTCCCAATGAGCACATCGCCTTCGCCATAGGCGACCGCGTTCCCCGACTTTGGCGGGTACTTCGAAAGGATGCGCCCGCCGCGATCGGGCAGGAGATTGTCCACTCCAGTAAACGACCCTGCTTGGATCTCGTCCGCCGGCACGCGGGCTCTCGAATATTCCGCGATGCTTGCGAGTGGCTCGAAAGGCACACCATCCGGGCACAGTTCGCGGATGAGGTCGTCGAGGCGGCTCACGCGTTCTCCAGCTCGGCGACGAGGGCGTCGATCTGGGTGCGCAGCTCCGACTGGCGGGCGACGATGCCGGCGATGCGCGCGTTGAGCTCGACGATGTCGACCGCGACGCTCGTGTCCTCTTTCTCGACGTAGGCATCCACCGAGAGACGGTAGTCGTTCTTTGCGATGTCCGACGCCGAGATCAGCTTGACCAGATAGTCCTCGTCGGCGCGGACGGCGAAGGCGTCGACGATGCGGTCGCGGTGCTCATCCATCAGCTTGTTCTTGTTGCCGACGCGGGTGAACAGCTTCGACGCGTCGATGAAGGCGACGTCGTTCGAGGTCTTCGACTTCTTGAGGATGATGATGCAGGTCGCGATGCCCGTGCCGAAGAACAGGTCGGGCGGCAGCTGGATGATCGTGTCGACGAAGTTGTTGTCGACCAGGTATTTACGGATCTTCTGTTCGGCGCCACCGCGGTAGAGCACGCCCGGGAACTCGACGATCGCCGCCGTTCCGTCGACCGCGAGCCAGTGCAGGATGTGCATCGTGAACGCGAGGTCGGCCGCCGACTTCGGCGCGAGCACTCCCGCGGGCGAGAACCGCGGGTCGCCGGCGAGCACCGGGTCGCTGTCGCCCGGCCACTTCGTCGAATAGGGCGGGTTCGACACGATCGCCTCGAAGGGCTCGTCGCCCCAGTGCTGCGGATCGATCAGGGTGTCGCCGTGCGCGATGTCGAACTGCGACGGCTCGATGTTGTGCAGGATCATGTTGATCCGCGCCAGGTTGTAGGTGGTCAGGTTGATCTCCTGACCGAAGAAGCCCTGCCGCACGTTCTCGGCGCCGAGCACCTTCGCGAACTTCAGCAGCAGCGACCCCGACCCGCACGCCGGGTCGTAGACCTTGTTCACCGCCGTCTTGCCGACGACCGTGATGCGCGCCAGCAGCTCTGAGACCTCCTGCGGCGTGTAGTACTCGCCGCCCGACTTTCCCGCCGACGATGCGTACATCTGCATCAGGTACTCGTAGGCGTCGCCGAAGGCATCGATCGTGTTGTCGGCGAAGCTGCCGAGCGGCAGGTCGCCGATCGCATCCAGCAGCTTCACCAGCTTCTCGTTGATGCGAGTCACCGACGAGCCGAGCTTGGCCGAGTTCACATCCACGTCCGCGAAGAGGCCCTTGAAGTCGCCCTCGCTCGCCGACCCGATCGCCGATCCCTCGATGTCGCGGAACACCCGGTCGAGCGTCTCGTTGAGGTTGTCGTCGTGGCGGGCGCGAGCACGCACGTTGACGAACAGCTCGCTCGGCAGGATGAAGAAGCCCTTCTCGTCGACGGTGACGTCGCGCAGATCGCGAGCGTCGGCGTCGTCGAGCGCCGCATACGAGAACGACGTGTCGCCGGCAGCGTGCTCGTCGCGGTCGAAGTGGGCCGCCAGGTTCTCGCTGATGTAGCGGTAGAACAGCATCCCGAGCACGTACGCCTTGAAGTCCCACCCATCGACCGAGCCGCGCAGATCGTTCGCGATGCGCCAGATCGTCTTGTGCAGCTCGGCGCGCTGCGCTTCCTTCGTCGTCGGAGGCATCAGATCGTCACCGGCGCAGTCACGCGGTCGACACTACCGATCAGGCGACCGCCGCACAGCATCGACGACGAAGGCCCCGCCGGCGAACCGGCAGGGCCTTCAAGCGACGTCAGAACGTCAGAGCTTGGTGACCTGGTCGAACGACAGCTCGACCGGGGTCTCGCGCTCGAAGAGCGAGACGAGCACGGTGAGCTTGCCGCTCTCGGGCTTGATCTCGTTGATCGTGCCGGGAAGACCCGCGAACGAGCCCTCCTTGATCGTGATGGTCTCGCCGATCTCGAAGTCGACCTCGGCCGGGATGACGCGGGCCGCGCCCGAGCCGCCGCCGGCGGACTTGGTCGTGCCGGGCTTGGCGGGGGTCTCGACGACCTGCACGAGGCTCTTCAGCATGTTGAAGGCCTCCTCGAAGCGCAGCGGCGTCGGGTTGTGGGCGTTGCCCACGAAGCCCGTCACACCGGGGGTGTGGCGCACGCCCGACCAGCTGTCCTCGTTGAGGTCCATGCGCACCAGCACGTAGCCGGGGATGCGCACGCGGTTGACCAGCTTGCGCTGGCCGTTCTTGATCTCGACCACGTCCTCCATCGGCACCTGGACCTCGTAGATGAAGTCCTCCATGCCGAGCGACTGGCGACGCGACTCGATGTTCTGCTTCACGCGCTTCTCGAAGCCGGCGTAGGAGTGGATGACGTACCACTTGCCCGGGCGGATGCGCAGGTCGAGCTTGAACTCCTCGTAGGGGTCGACCTCGGCCTCCTCCGACTCGCCCTCGGCGGCATCCTCAGCGGCGTCGCCCTCGACGGACTCGCTCTCATCATCGGCCTCGTCGTCGGTCGCCTCGGCGGCCGCGTCGGCCTCCTCGGCGGAGTCGATGTCGAGCGCGTCGTCGACGACGGCGTCGGCCTCGGGGTCGTCAGCCGCCTCGAGGTCGTCGAGCAGGTTGTCGAGGTCGCGGGTCTCGTCGCCCTGGTTCTCGTCGTCGACCACGTGGATGGCGCGGCTCTCGGCGTTGCCGGCGGCCTTCTCGGTCCACTCCAGGGTCGAGCCCTCCTGGGCCTCGTCCTCCTCCGACGACTGCTCGGCAGCCGTCGCGAGGTCGATGTCGCGGCGCTCGGATTCGGTCACGTTCTGACTCCTGATGTGTTGTTGGCGTGTCGAGGGAGGCGGCGAGGCCGGCTCAGCCCGCGACCGTGCCGTTGCCGAACACGAGGGAGACGAGCCATCCGATGCCGTAGTCGAGGCCGCTGACGAGCAGCATCATGACCACGACGAAGCCGAGCACGACGCCCGTGAAGCTGAAGAGCTCCTTGCGGGTCGGCGTGACCACCTTCCTCAGTTCGTTGATCACCTGACGGAGGAAGAGCAGCACGCGGCCGAACGGATTGCGCCGCTCGGCGCGATCACGCTTGGCGTTCGCGACGACGTCCTCGCTGGGCTCGTCGACGATCCTGCGTGCCATTGGTTCACACCCTTCCACCGGACATCCCCGCGACTGACGTCACGGGAATCGCAGGGCGGACAGGACTCGAACCTGCAACCTGCGGTTTTGGAGACCGCTGCTCTACCAATTGAGCCACCGCCCTAGGGCCGGGATCCGATCGCCTCGACCCGCCGGCGGGAACCATCCCGGGCACGTCGAAGCTTGGCGATCTTCGCCAGCCGTGGGCAAGCATACGGCATCTCGCGGGGCCGTCGTTCCGAGCGGGTGGATGCGCATCCACCGCCCGCCGATCGGCCCGCGTCATCCGCGGCGGCGCTCGGTAGGCTCGGGATGTGGCACGCATCTCCCAGCGCATCGGCGCGATCTCCGAGTCCGCGACCCTCAAGGTCGACGCCAAGGCCAAGGCCCTCAAGGCCGCCGGGCGCCCCGTCATCTCGTTCGCCGCGGGCGAGCCCGACTTCGCGACCCCGCAGCACATCGTGGATGCGGCGGTCGCCGCCGCGCAGGACCCGAAGAACCACCGCTACACCCCCGCCGCCGGCCTGCCCGAGCTGCGCGAGGCGATCGCCGCGAAGACGCTGCGCGACTCGTCGCTCGCGGTCGAGCCCTCGCAGGTGATCGTGACGAACGGCGGCAAGCAGGCCGTCTACCAGGCCTTCGCGGCGCTGCTCGACCCAGGCGACGAGGTGCTCGTGCCCGCGCCGTACTGGACCACCTACCCCGAGGCGATCCGCCTCGCCGGCGGCGTGCCCGTCGAGGTCTTCGCCGGCGCCGACCAGCAGTACCTGGTGACGGTCGAGCAGCTCGAGGCCGCCCGCACCGAGCGCACCAAGGTGCTGCTCTTCGTGTCGCCGTCGAACCCGACCGGCTCGGTCTACAGCCCCGAGCAGACCGCCGCGATCGGCGCCTGGGCCGAGGAGCACGGCCTCTGGGTGATCAGCGACGAGATCTACCAGAACCTGACCTACGACGGCGTCCGCGCCGCATCCATCGTCGAGGCGACCCCGGCGCTGGCCGACCGCACGATCCTCGTCAACGGCGTCGCCAAGACCTACGCCATGACCGGATGGCGCGTGGGCTGGATGGTCGGCCCCGCCGACGCGATCAAGGCCGCCTCGAACCTGCAGTCGCACCTGTCGTCGAACGTGTCGAACGTGTCGCAGCGCGCCGCGATCGCCGCGCTCACCGGCCCGCAGGACTCGGTGGCCGAGATGCGCGCGGCCTTCGACCGCCGCCGCCAGCTGATCGTCGCGGGGCTGAACAGCATCCCCGGCTTCGAGACCCCGACGCCGACCGGCGCGTTCTACGTCTACCCCGACGTGCGCGGGCTGCTCGGCCGCGAGTGGGCGGGCACCACGCCGCAGACGTCGCTCGAGCTAGCCGATCTGATCCTCGAGAAGGCGGAGGTCGCGCCGGTTCCCGGCGAGGCGTTCGGCCCCTCGGGCTACCTGCGCTTCAGCTACGCGATGGGCGACGACGCGATCAGCGAGGGCGTCGAGCGGCTGCGCACGCTGTTCAGCTGAGCGCTTCGGCCGCCGCGGCGCGCACCTCGTCGGCGATCGCGTCGAGCGCGCTCGAGCGCAGATCCCACTGCTGCCAGTAGAGCGGGATCGACAGCGGCTTCTCGGGCGCGATCTCGACCAGCTCGGGTCCGGGTGCGGCCAGCTGGTGGTCGAGCAGCATCGCCCAGCCGAGTCCGGCGCGCACCGCGTCCGCGAAATCGGCGGCGCCCGGGATGCGGTGCCGCGGCGGGCTGATCGCCGCCCGCGTGATCGAGCGGACGAAGCGCGTCTGCAGGTCGTCGCGGCGGTCGAAGTCGATCACGGGGGCCCCGGCGAGGGATGCGGCGCTCACCCCGTCGGGAAACCAGCGCCGCGCGAACTCCGGAGTCGCGGCCGCGCGGTAGGTCATGCGGCCGAGCAGCACGCTGCGGCAGCCGGGCACGGGCGTCGCCTCGGAGGTCAGCGCGGCCATGACCGATCCGGCGGCGAGGCGCGCGGCCGTGTCGTCCTGGTCGTCGCGCACGATGTCGAGCAGCAGACCGGCCCGCTCGGCCGCGCGCACGAGCGGCGGCAGGATCCAGGTCGCGAGCGAGTCGGCGTTGATCGCGAGCGAGACCTCGACGCCGCGGCGCTCGTCGAGCCCCAGCTCGGCCAGCGCCTCGCGCTCGAGCAGCGCCTGCTGGCGCGCGAGCCGCAGCAGCACGACGCCCGCCTCGGTCGGGCGGGCCGGCTTCGAGCGCACGAGCAGCACGCGTCCGAGTCGCTGCTCGAGCGCCTTGAGCCGCTGGCTGACGGCGCTCGGCGTGATGTGCAGGGTGCGGGCCGCCGCATCCAGACTGCCCTCGTCGACGACGGCCTGCAGCGTGGCGAGCGACTCGGACGCGATCATGCGGCCACATTAGCTGGGCTTCCGGTTCGCAAGAATGCTGAACTGGTCTTGCTGTTGCGTGTCTCCTAGCGTGACTGCCGTGATCCCCACCGCGCTCGCCGGCTTCGGCCTCGGCCTCTCGCTCATCGCCGCGATCGGCGCGCAGAATGCCTTCGTGCTGCGCCAGGGCATCCGGCGCGAGCACGTCGTCGTCGTGGTGCTGATCTGCCTCGTCTCCGACGCCGTGCTCATGGGCGTCGGCGTCGCGGGCGGCGGCGCCCTGTTCACGAGCGTGCCCGTGCTCGCCGAGATCGCGCGCTGGGCGGGCGCGGCGTTCCTGCTCGTCTACGCCGCGCTCGCGGTGCGCCGGGCGATCCGGCCAGGGCGGCTGCAGGTGGATGCGCGCGACGCGGGGCCTGCGGACGAGCCCGTGGGCACGCCCGACGACTCCGGCCGCGCGACGTCGACGTCCGGCGCGACGAGTGCGGCGATCTCGACCGGCGCGACGAGCTCGACCGACGCGACCTCCGCGACCGGCGCGGCGAGCTCGCCCGGCGCGACCGCGGTCGTCGCCGCGCCCGCCCGCCCGCGCACGGCGACCGCCGCATCCGTCGCCCTCACCGCGCTCGCGCTGACCTGGCTGAACCCGCACGTCTACCTCGACACGCTCGTGCTGATCGGGTCGATCGCCTCGGGGCACGGCGACCAGCGCTGGATCTTCGGCATCGGCGCCTGGACCGCGAGCATCGTCTGGTTCGTCGGCCTCGGCTTCGGCGCCCGCCTGCTCGCGCCGCTGTTCGCGAAGCCGATCGCCTGGCGCGTGCTCGACCTGATCGTCGCGGCCGTGATGGCGACCCTGGCGGTCACGCTCGTCGTGCACTGACGTCGGCGCGCACAGATCCGTCGTGCACCGAGCCGTCGCGCGACGCGGCCTGCGCGATCGACGCGGCCGCGCATCCCGACTCCGGTCGCGGCGCGACCGTGCAGGGGCGCCGCGACCGGCCCATCCCGTCGCCGCACCCCGTCGCTGCTCTCCGTCACCCCTCGCCGTCGTGGGGAACCGTCTCAAGGAGTTGCTGTCACTGCTGTGGCGCACGAGCAACATCAACCACAGCAGTTGCAGCAACTCCTTGAGATGGTTCAGAGCTGGGCCCGGGCGCCGCCGCGCGCGAGGTCGGGCGCCAGACGGCAGCACCGTTGCGACGGCGGCACAGCGTCTGCTCACGAGCATCGGCATGCACGATGCCGACGTGCGGGGGCCGAGCAGCAGACGCTGTGCGCACGACGCGCGCACGACGGCGCCCGGCCGACCTGAGGTCGCGCCGGGCGCCGGGAGCCCGTGATGACCGCACGGGCGGATGCGGAGCGCGGCGTCCGGGATCGGGCGCGCTCCGCGGAGCGATCAGAGCGAGCTCACTCCGCGACGATGACCAGCTCGTCGAGCGGCTTGCGGCTGCGCGGCGCGGTCTCGCGCTCGCGGAAGCGCTCCTCGAGCTCCTCGGCCACATCCACCTGGCCGATCGCCGTGACGGTCACCGGCACGACGTTCGGCTCGAGACCGAACGACTTCTGCAGCTCCTCGGGCAGGATGCCGCCCATCTGGTGCGCGTGCAGGCCGAGCGCGTGCGCCTGCACCGTGAGGTGGGCGATCGACTGGCCGAGGTCGTACTCGGCCCAGCGGTGCGGACCCTGCTCGGGGTCGACGGCGGTGAGGCCGACGACGAGCAGGGCGGCCTTGGTCGTCCAGGGCTGGTTGCCGCTCGCGAGACCGGCGTGGATCTTGTCGAAGGTCGCGGTGCCGCGGCGGCCGGCGATGAAGCGGCGCGGCTGCGAGTTGGCGGCCGACGGCGCCCAGCGGGCGGCCTCGAGCAGGGCGTGCAGGGCGGCGTCGTCGATCACGGCCTCGGCGTCATAGGAGCGGGGGCTCCAGCGCTCGTCGAGCAGCGGGTGCAGCTCGGCGTCGGTCTCGGCGGTGCGGACGGTGCTGGGGCGGATCTCAGACGTGGTGCTCATGCTCTTCCCTGGTCGGCAGTAGTCGGTGCCGGATGCGCGGCCGGGGTCGCGGGACGCCCGGTGCATCCTCGCGTCCATGTGAACGCATGCAGTCTCTGCAACTATTCCCGCCGCATCCACGGCCCGCCGGACTCGTCGCGGCCGGCGTCGGCGACCTCAGTACAGGTCGTCGCTCGGCGCGAGGAAGACCGGCTCAGGATGCAGCACCACACCGAACTCCGAGGCGACGCGGGTGCGCACGAACTCGGCCAGCTGCAGCACGTCGAGCGCCGTCGCCGCGCCGCGGTTGACGATCGCGAGCGTGTGCTTCGACGAGATCGCCGCGCCCGAGCCGGGCAGGGCGAAGCCGCGGTGGATGCCCGCCCGCTCGATCAGGGCGGCGGCACTGAGCTTCACGTGGCGCGGCCCGGCGGCCGGCCTCGGCAGCGGCTCGGCGCCGAGCGGCAGCACGAGCGGGGTGTCGTCGTCCGGCTCGACCGGCCAGCGCGGCAGGTCCGCCGGCAGCCCGCGGGCGACCGCCTCCTCGACGATCGGGTTGGTGAAGAAGGAGCCGGCGCTGACGGAGTCGGGGTCGGCGGGGTCGAGCACCATGCCCTTGCCGGCCCGCAGGCGCAGCACCGCATCCCGCACCTCGCGGATCGGGGCGCGCTCGCCGACCGCGACGCCGAGCGCGTCGGCCAGCTGGGCGTAGGCGACCGGCCGGCTGAGCGGAACGCGGTCGGTGGTCGCCTCGAGCTCGAGCTCGACGGCGATCACGATGCCGAGCCGGCCGCGCTTGATCGCGCTCGTGCGGTAGCCGAGGCCGAGCTCGTCGGCCGTGAGACGCAGGCGGTGCCCGGTCTCGAAGTCGAGGAAGTCGACGGCGACGAGCACCTGCGACAGCTCCTGGCCGTAGGCGCCGATGTTCTGGATCGGCGCCGCGCCCGTCGACCCCGGGATGCCGCTCAGCGCCTCGATGCCCGACCAGCCGTTGTAGACGGTGAGGCCGACCAGCGCATCCCACGGCTCGCCGGCCTGCACGCGCAGGTGCACCTTCGCCGCGTCATCGCCCTCGAGGCGCTTCACGCCGTGGGTCGCGAGACGCAGCACCGTGCCGTCGAGTCCCTCATCGGGCGCGACCACGTTCGATCCGCCGCCGAGCACCCACCAGTCGTCGCCGCTCGACCACACGTCGAGCGCCGTGCGCACGATGTCGAGTTCGGTGCCGGGCTCGATCAGCTGCCGCGCGGCGCCGCCGACGCGCAGCGTCGTCAGGTCACGCAGCTCGCGCGGTGCGTCGGTCACTCGAGGTCGACCCGCACCTGCGCCTTGCCGAGCACCGTCTGGCCGCCGAACGAGACGGTCAGGTCGATGCGGGCGAAGCGCTCCTCGAGCACGCCGACCTTCGCCACGATCGTCACCTCGGCGCCCTCGGCGGGGTCGACGACGACCGGGCGGGTGAAGCGGGTCTGGTAGTCGACGACGCGGCCGCTGTCGCCATCCAGCCAGTCGACGACCGGCTGCACGGCGAGGCCCATCGTCAGCATCCCGTGGGCGAGCACGCCCGGCAGGCCGGCCGACGCGGCGACGTCGTCGCGGTAGTGGATGGGGTTGAAGTCGCCGGAGGCGCCGGCGTAGCGCACGAGCGTGTCGCGGTGCAGCGTGACCGTGCGCTCGGCGACGACCTCGCCGACGGTGAGGTCGGAGATGCGGGGGCGGGTCATGCGGAGGCCTCCTCGTCGCCGCGCACCACGAGCGTCGAGATCGCGGTGAGCACGAGCTCGCCGTCGAGGTCGACCACCTCGGTGGATGCGGTCACCATGCTGTGCCCGCCGAGGCTCTTGACACTCGTGACGGTGAGCTCGGCCATGAGCTCGTCGCCTGCGACGACCGGGCGCACGAAGGTGAAGCGCTGATCGCCGTGCACGACGCGCGTGAAGTCGATGCCGGTGTCGGGCTCGGCGAGCAGCTGCGCGAGCGTCGCCTCCTGCACGACCACCGGGAAGGTGGGCGGCGCGACGACGTCGGCGTAGCCGGCGGCGCGAGCCGACTCGGCGTCGAGGTTGAGGGGGCTCTGCGCGAGCACGGCGCGCGCGAACTCGCGCACCTTCTCGCGGCCCACCAGGTAGGGGCCGACCGGCGGGAGCCGCCGACCCTGGATCTCGGGGTTCACTGCCACGGGTCGAGACTACCCGGGCGCTCGGACCTCGCCCGGGCATGCAGAAGGCCCCGGGATCCGAGGATCACCGGGGGCTTCCGACGCTGGTGTGGGCTGCGAGCCCTAGCCGAGCAGACGGATCACTGGCAGCTGTCGCACTGCAGCAGGTCCATCGGGTCGACCGGGATGTCGTAGCCGTCGATGCTGTCGTTGTCCATGTCCGGACCCCCTTCTCTGTCGGAAATCTGAGCCGCGACGCCCTTCCGGGGCCGCAGGTTCACCACTATATAGCGCTAATGACACGGATGTCATTCCCCTACATGTTGTGGTTTCGGCGTGTCGCGGCCCTGCCGCGGTTCCGTTCCCGAGATTACGGGCGACCACCGACATCCACCGCTCCGGAGCCGCCCCCGAAGACGGGATGCGCACGCGGCGTGTCGGGGTCGCGGGCCGGTTCGGGGCGCCGTCGGATCGGTGTGGCCGGATGGGTGGATCGGCGCGCCGGATCGGTGCGTTCGGGTGGGTGGATCGGACCTGGATCGGGGTCGCACAGGGGACTGCCAGCAACCCGCCGCCCGCCCTGGAACGACGGGGATGCCCCTCCTCCGACACGCCCGGCCGACCCTCGTTCGAGGCACACCCGACCAAACCCGATCGGCGACCGGGAAGAACCACCCCACGTCGACCGGGAGCTACCCGGTACGGCGTCGGTGCGAACTGGGAGTCGCACCGCGACCCGAACGGAAAAGGAAACACTCATCGTGAACACCACCGTCAAGAAGACCGCTTTCGGAATCCTCGGAACCGCCGCCGCCGGCGCCCTCGCCCTCGGCTTCTCGGCTCCGGCCATGGCCGCCGAGAGCCACTCGACCGACTCCCACGACTCGACCGCGACGTCGACCGACACGCACCTGGCCGGTTCGCTGCTCGACAGCAACAGCCTGCGTGAGCTCATCGGCGGCAGCTCGTTCCAGGGCGGCGACACCAGCGCCCCCATCGTGCTCGCGCCGCAGGTCGGCGTCGGCGACATCGCCCCGGGCCCGATCGCGTCGGGCAACACCACGGGCGACATCGCCTCGGGCAACTCGACCCCGGTCGCGTCGGGCAACGACGTCAGCGCGCCGGTCGCCTCGGGCAACGACGTGAGCACCACCGCCCCGATCGCCTCGGGCAACGAGACCGGCAACGGCAACACCGTCGGCAACGTCTCGGGCAACGAGACCAACGCCGGCAACGCCAGTGTCGGCGACGTGACCTCGAATGTGGCGAACGACGTGGCCGACGCCACCTCGAACATCGGCACCGAGGTCGGCAGCACCGTCGACAGCACGCTCGCCGCCGCGCTCGGCCGCTGATCGAGTCGATCCGATCGGCGTGAGCTGATCATCCCGGGATCGGTCGTCGACCGAATCGGCGCCTGATCCCGACTCCCCTTCGAAGGGCCCCGCACGCTTCCGCCGTGCGGGGCCCTTCGTCATGCCCGACACGCCCCGGCGCGTCAGCTCGCTCGCGGGCCGAGCGGCGAGAGTGACGGGATGCACCGCCGCCTCGCTCTCGCCGCGCTCCCGCTCTCCGCCCTGCTGCTCGCCGGGTGCACCGCGGGCACCCCCACCGCCGGCGCCGACGACGGCGGCGACGGCTCGAGCTCCGCCGCGGCGGGAGGCGGAGCCGGCGACGGTCTCGGGCTGGGCTCGGCCGCCGAGGCCGCGCTCGAGCTGACCGGATCGGGCACCGTCGTCGCGATCGAGCGCGACGACTCGGGTGCCTGGGAGGTCACCGTCGCAGCGGCCGACGGCCGGGAGACCGAGGTGCGCGTGATCGCGAAAGACGGCGACCTGCTCGGGCGGCCGAGCCAGAAGCCGGTCGACGCCGACGACGACGCCGACAACGTGCGCCGCATCCAGGCCGCCGAGCTCGACTTCTCCGACGCCGCCAAGGCCGCCTCGGCGCAGGCTCCGGGCGAGATCGTCGAGCTCGCCCTCGACGACGAGAACGGGGTCGTGGCCTGGGAGGCCGAGCTGCTCGACGGCGACACGAAGCACGAGGTGAAGCTCGACGCCGCGACCGGCGATCCGCTGCCCGGCTCGGGTGTCTCCTCCCCCGCCGACGACGACTGAGGCCGGCCGGGCGCCGGACCTCGCGCCGGACCTCGCGCCAGTCCTCGTACCGGCCCGCTCGCCGCGTCATACCCGGCGCGAGACCGCTCCGTCTACCGGCCCGGAGAGGCGAACGTCAAGGCATGGCCCCCGGGACGCGAGGATCGCTAGAGTGGCGCCACGCACCGCAGCCACGCACCGCGTCAGCGCACCGCCCGAGCATCGCAACTGGGGAGTCCATGTCGGTCCTGCACGATGACGGCCCGCCCGTCCAGATCCTCCGCTCGCTCGGCGAGCTCGCGATCGCGAGCGCGGCCGTGCGTCGGGTTCTGCGCGGACGCTTCGCCGATGACGTCGCCGCCGACTCGGCCGAGAAGTGGCGCATCAGCGCCCTGCAGGCCCAGGCCGACGCCGACCGCGTGGTCGAGGCGGCCGTGGATGCGAGCTTCGCCGGCGAAGCGCTCACGGTGCAGTCCCGCGACGGGTCGCGCGTCTCGATGACGTCCGAGAACGTCAGCCATCTCGCCGACCGGCTGCAGCGCCTCGCCCGCGCGGGGCACCTGCTCGGTCTCGCGTCGGAGGTCGAGGAGACCGGCGCCGCGAGCTGACCGGCCGCGCGGCGTCCGATCCTTCCGCGTCCTCGACGTGGACCGGCCGCGAGGGCACGAGCTTCAGCCCGACGACCGCGAGCACGATCCTGGCGGGGAGCACGGCCTTGAGCGGCGAGAACTCCTCCGCCCCCGTGACCAGTGCGAGGCCGACGGTCAGCGCGGCGCCGATGCCGACCAGCCGCGGGCGTTCAGGATGGGGGGTCGCACAGGCGGCGGGAGCCGGACGCGGCCGAGTCGCGACGGCACGGTGATCGGCGCCGGCGCGGCGCCGCGGCGAGCCCTCGCGGCGGCGGGTGCGCCCCGATCCCCGCGTCGCCCGTGCGCTCTAGGGTTGGGTCGTGAGCATCCCCTGGTCCGGCACGGCGCCGACGCTGCCCGACCCGGTGATCTGGGCGCTCGGGATGCTGTTCTCCTTCCTCGACAACGGCATCGGCCTCGGCTTCCACCTGCCGGGCGAGGCGGCCGTGCTCGTGCTCTCCGCGGCGTTCGACTCGCTCGTGCCGGCCGTGATCATGTTCTTCGCGGTGACGATCGGCGCCTGCGCCGGCGACCACCTCGGCTATCTGCTGGGCCGCCGGGTGGGGCCGAGCCTGCGCGACCGTCCGCTCATCCGCCGCCTCGGGCTGCGCAACTGGGATCGCGCGCTCGCGACCCTCGACCGCCACGCCGGGCTGACGATCTTCCTCACCCGACTGGTGCCGATCGTGCGCACGCTGACCCCGCCGGCGGCGGGCGTCGCGCGCGTGCCGTATCCCGTGTTCCTCGCCGCCTCGCTCGCGGGCGCGGCGACGTGGGCGCTCGTCTACGTCGGCGTCGGCTTCCTGCTGCGGCTGTCGCTGGATGCGGTGCACGACCCCCTGGGCGACGGCGGCATCCTCGTGCTCGGCCTGCTCGCGCTCATCGTCGTGATCGCGCTGATCGTGCACGCCGTGCGCAGCACCCGCTCGACCGCGGCGACCGTGATCGACGCGACCGCGAGCGCGACCGCCCGCGCCGGAGCCCCCGTCGAGGGCGAGGTGCCCACGGTGCCGCTGTTCACCCGCCTGTTCAAGCAGGACGAGTGGCGCACCTGGGCGAACCTGATCTCGCTGGCCCGGCTGCTGCTGCTGCCGGTGTTCCTGGTGCTGATCCTGGTCGGGCAGTACTGGGCCTCGATCGTGCTCATCGCGATCGTGTTCAGCACCGACTGGGTCGACGGCTGGCTGGCCCGCCGCACGAACACGGTGTCGGAGCTCGGCAAGTGGCTCGACCCGCTCGCCGACCGCTTCACGACCTTCGCGGTCGTCATGTCGCTCGCGGCCGGCGGACTCATCCCGTGGGCGGCCGTGATCCTGCTCGTCGTGCCCGACCTGACCCTCGGCATCCTCAGCGTCACGGTCTTCGACGGCGACCCGAACCTGCCCGTCACCTGGACCGGCAAGGTGCGCACGGCCCTGCTCTTCGGCGGGATGCTGCTGGTGCTGCTCGGCACCGCACTGCTGTCGTCGGGCGCCGGCGAGGCCTTCGGCGCGGTCGTGAGCGGCGGTTTCGTGCTCGTGCTGAGCGGCATCGTCGGGCACTATCTGGCCGCGGCGCAGTACGGCCGCGCGATGATCGTGCGCGGGCTCGGCTGGGTGCACGCGAGCTGATCCGCGCGGCGCACGGCGCGCCGAGCGACCGCGATCGTCGCGTGACGCAACTCAGCACGGATGGGCCACGCTGACCCGCGCGGGTCGCGCCGGGTCTCTCGTGCTGAATTGCGAAGCGCGAGTGACGATTGCCGCGCGTCAAGCGGTCAGAGCGCGCCCGGTATCTGTGCCAGGGTGGACGGGATGTCCCGACCCACCGCCAACATCCTGACCATGCTCGAGCTGCTGCAGTCGGCGCCCAAACGCTCGGTGGGCGAGCTCGCCGCGACCCTCGGCGTCGACGAGCGCACCGTGCGGCGCTACGCCGAGCACCTGCGCGAGCTGGGCGTTCCGGTCGAGACGATCCGCGGGCGCAACGGCGGCTACCGCATCGGCGACGGGCTCGGCATGCCGCCGCTCATGCTCAGCGACGAGGAGGCGATGGCCGTCATGCTCGCCCTCGCACTCGGCCGCCGCGCCGGCGTCGTGCCCGAGCGCGAGCCGGGCCTGGATGCGGCGATCGCGAAGGTCGAGCGCGCCCTGCCGACGCCGCTGCGCCGCCGCTACGAGGGGCTCATCGCGATGCCGTTCTTCGACGCCTCGGCGGGACGCGCGACGAGCTGACGTCCGCGACCGCGAGGGCCCGCATCCCCCTCGGCGGCGGGTCAGCTGCAGCTGTAGGTGACCCCGTCGACGACATGCTCGCCCGGGCCGAGCTCGGCGCACTTCGCGAAGAGCCCCGAGAAGATCGACACGAAGACGACCACCAGCGCCACGTCGAGCACGAGCCGCACGATCGACACGATGATGCCGGCGAGCGCGAGTCCGCTGGGCTCTCCGGCGCGCTTCGACTGCACCCGGGCGGCGATGCTCAGGCCGAGACCGAGCAGGGAGAAGAGGAACGCGGCGACGAAGCCGATGATCGCCAGGATGCGCCACGGCTGCTTCGGCATCGCCCCGCTGATGTACTCGCGAGCGCCCGAGCCGTCGTTCACGATCTCGCGGGAGTAGTGGAATCCGACACCCGAGCCGGGGCCCGTGCCGCCCCCGATTCCGGCACGACCCTGCGCCGTCGGATCGGCGAGGTAGGGGTTGTTCTCATCGCGAGGATCGGTCACGTCGTCGATCCTCGCAGACCCGCTCGCGTGAGACCACGCCCGCGCGGGGCCGCGCTCGCGTCAGACCACGTCGCGCGACGAGATCTGGTCGGTCGACCCGGGCACGGCCTGCGCCGGGTCGGAGCCGAGCGCGACGACGCGGTTCCGCGCATCCACGTGCACGATCTTGGGCTCGTGGCTCGCGAGCTCGACCTCGTCGACGATCACGAACGACATGAGGATGACGAGGTCGCCCGGCTCGATCAGGTGCGCCGCGGCGCCGTTGATGCAGATGCCCCCGCCGCCGGCCGGGCCCTCGATCACGTACGTCTCGATGCGGGCGCCGTTCGTGATGTCGACGATCTGCACCTTCTCGCCCTCGACCATGCCGGCCGCGCGCACGAGGTCGCGGTCGATCGTGACCGAGCCGACGTAGTGCAGGTCGGCCTGGGTGACGGTGGCGCGGTGGATCTTGCCGCCGAGCACGGTGCGCAGCATGCGGTGCCTCTCTCTCGCCGGGCGACGATACCGGGATCGCGGGGCGAGCGTCGGGAGCGGTGAGCCGGCGCCCGAGCGCACCGGCGACGCGTCGGCGGGGCGTGCCAGCATGTTCGGGTGACCGACCAGAACGATGTGATCCCCGCCGCCTTCCGCCCGCTGCTCGACCTGCCGCTCTATGCGCATCTGGCGACGGTGCGCCCCGACGGCGCGGCGCAGGTGAACCCGATGTGGTTCCTGTTCGACGGCGAGCGCGTGCGCTTCACGCACACGACGAAGCGCGGCAAGTTCCGCAATCTGCAGCAGAACCCGTCGATGGCCTTCTCGGTCGTCGACCCCGAGAACCCGCTGCGCTACCTCGAGGTGCGCGGTCGCCTGACCGAGGTCGTGCCCGACCCGACCGGCGCGTTCTACGTCGAGCTGGCCGAGCGCTACGGCATGCCCGACCCGCAGGCTCCGGCCGACTCCGCCGACCGCGTCGTGCTCGTGATGAGCGTCGAGAAGACCACGAAGCAGGGCTCGTAGCGACGAGCGCCCGGCCGACGCCGGGCAGAGAAGAAGGGGTGGATGCGCGCATCCACCCCTTCTTCTGTGTCGCGTTCGACCGGGTCAGCTCACGAAGGTCGCGTTGAGCGTGATCTCGACGCCGCTGAGGGCCTTGCTGACCGGGCAGCCGGCCTTGGCATCCTCGGCGGCCTTGAGGAAGGTGGCCTCGTCGATGCCGGAGACCTCGCCCTCCACCGTGAGCACGATGCCGGTGAGCTTGAAGCCGCCGTCGGACGAGTCGGGCCCGAGCGAGACGTCGGCCTTCACGTCGAGCTGCTCGACCGTGCCGCCGGCGCCGCCGAGCAGGGCCGAGAACTGCATGGCGTAGCAGGCGGAGTGGGCGGCGGCGATGAGCTCCTCAGGGCTCGTGGTGCCGTCGGCGTCGTCGGCGGCGCGCTTCGGGAACGAGACGTCGTAGGTGCCGACCTTCGAGCTGGTCAGCTCGACCTGGCCGCCGCCGGCCTCGAGCGAGCCGTTCCAGGCGGTGCGGGCGGTACGCGTGGGCATGTGGTGCTCCTGACGATCGGGGGAGGCGAGAACGATCGTTCTCGCTCGTCGGCCACGTTACGGGAACGATCGTTCTCGCGCAACTACACTGGCGACATGGACACCGTCGCGACTCCTGCCGAGCCCGCCCTGCGCGCGCACGTGGTCGAGGTCGCCGACGCGCTCTTCTACGGGCGGGGCGTGCAGGCCGTGGGCATGGACGACCTGCGCAGCGCATCCGGGGTCTCGCTCAAGCGGCTCTACGGCCTCTTCCCCTCGAAGGAGGCGATCGTGCTCGAGGTGCTGCGGCGCCGCCACGAGCTGTGGACCTCGAGCCTGGCCCAGGCCGTCGCCGCCGTCGCGAGCCCGCGCGAGAAGCTGCTCGCCACCTACGACTACCTCGCCGTCTGGTTCGACGACGACGACTTCCGCGGCTGCGGCTTCATCAACACCTTCGGCGAGCTCGGCGCCACATCGCCCGCCGTCGCGGCGGCGGCGCGCGAGCACAAGGCGTCGTTCCAGTCGTACATGGCCTCGCTCGTGGATGCGGCGGGCGGCAGCGCCGACCTGGCCGCCCAGCTCGCGATCCTGGCCGAGGGCGCGCAGACCACCGCCGCGATCGCCGGGTCGGGGGAGGCGGCCGGCCAGGCGCGCCGCGCGGCCGCGACGCTCATCGACGCCGCGCTGTAGCGGGCGAGACGGGTCAGGGCGCGAGCAGCACGAGCTGCTGCGTCGCGCGGGTCATCGCGACGTAGCGGTCGACAGCGGCCTCGACGCGGGCCGCGTCGGCGCGCGACGCGTCGTCCGCCGCCGCAGCGGCCCGCGAATCGGGCTGCTCGTCGGGCTCCGCCAGCAGCACCAGGTCGAACTCGAGGCCCTTCGCCAGCTCGGAGGTGAGCGACGCGACCCGGGCCCGCGGCGCGAACGACGCGTCGCCGATCACGACGGCCACGCCCTCCGCGTGCTCGTCGAGCCAGGCGTCGAGCAGCGCATCCCGCTCGCTCATCGGGATCGTCGTGACCGGGATGCCGCTCGCCCGCACCGACGACGGCACGTTCGCGTCGGGCAGCACCGCGTGGATGACCGGCTCGGCCGCCGCCATGACCTCCTCGGGCGTGCGGTAGTTGATCGTGAGCGAGGCGAGCTCGACGGGAGCGGTCGCCGAGCTGATCCCGACGCGGGCGAGCCGCTGCTCCCACGACTCGGCGAAGCCGTGGCGCGCCTGCGCGCGGTCGCCGACGATCGTGAAGCTGCGCGAGGGGCAGCGGCGCAGGAGCATGGCCCACTCGGCGTCGGTCAGCTCCTGCGCCTCGTCGACCAGGATGTGCGCGAAGGGTCCGGCGAGCGCGTCCGGGTCGGAGGCCGGCAGCGCGCCGGTGTCGATCAGCTTCTCGCGCAGATCGGCGCCGTACTCGCCGGTCAGCATCGAGAGGAGGCCCTCGCTGTCGGTATCGGAGTCGAGCATCCCCGAGCTCAGCAGATCGTCGAGCACGGTCTCGCGCTGCTCGGTCTCGCGCGCCAGCAGCGTCTCGCGCTCGCGGCGGCGCTTCGCCTCGTCGGGGTCGCCGATGCGCAGGCGGGCGGCGTCGAGCAGCGGCAGGTCGCTCGTCGTCCAGGCGCGCGGGTCGGCGCGCTGCAGGCGGGCGACGTCGTCGGGCCGGAGGCCGGGCGCGCAGGCGCGGAGGTAGGCCGGCACGCTGAGCAGATCGGCGACGACACCGGCCGGATCGAGCAGCGGCCAGGCGCGCGCGAAGGCCTCGCGCAGCTCCTCGTTCGTCGTGATCGCACGCTGCGCGATGTGCGGCGGCACCTCCTCGCCGACCTTGTCGATGAGGATCGTCAGCAGCTCCTCCCACACCTGGTCGCGCTGCTCGTTGTGCGGGGTGCCGCGGTCGGCGGCCGCGAAGGCGTCGGCCCAGTCGTCGGGCTCGAGCTCCACATCCACCCAGTCGGTGCGCACCAGCATGCCGTCACGCGGCGGGCGCTCGTAGTGCCGCACGGCCGCCTCGACCGCGTCGACGAGAGCAGCGGATGCCTTCAGCGCCGCGACCGCCGGGTCGCCCTCGCGCACCGCCACATCACCCTGGAGAACCAGGTCGGCGAGCGTGGCGATGTGCACGCCGTCCTCGCCGAGGCTCGGCAGCACGTCGCTGACGTAGTCGAGGTAGCGCGCGCTCGGGCCCACGAACAGCACGCCGCCGTGGCTGCGCGACAGGCGCGGGTCGGCGTAGAGCAGGTAAGCGGTGCGGTGCAGCGCCACGACGGTCTTGCCCGTGCCGGGGCCGCCGTCGACGACGAGGGCGCCGCGCGAGTCGGCGCGGATGATCGCATCCTGATCGGCCTGGATCGTGCCCAGCACGTCGCGCATCCGCCCCGAGCGCTCGCCGCCGAGGCTCGCGATGAAGGCCGACTGGTCGTCGAGCGCGGCGGTCTGCTCGAGGTCGGAGCCGCGGTAGACCTCATCCCAGTAGTCGCTGACGCGTCCGTGCGCCCAGCGGTAGCGGCGCTTGCTGGCGAGGCCGAGCGGCGCGGCGTGCGTCGCGCCGAAGAAGGGCTCGGCGGCGGGCGAGCGCCAGTCGATCAGCAGGCGCTCGCCGTCGCGGTCGGTGAGCCCGAGGCGCCCGATGTAGACCGGCGCCGACCCGTCGGCGGGCACGATGCGGCCGAGGCACAGGTCGAGGCCGAAGCGGCTCAGCTGGCGCAGGCGCGCGGTCAGCCGGTGCACCTCCTGATCGCGGTCGAGGGCCTCCTGACCGCTGCCGCCCGGCAGGCGCAGCGTCGTCGCGAGACGGCTCTCGAGGTCGGCGCGCTGGCGGGCGAGCTCCGCCGCGATCGCGGCGAAGTGCGACTCGTCGGCGGCGATCAGGCGCGGGTCGCGCTTCGCGGCGAGGCGGTCGGGAGGTCGAAGACGGAGGGCGCGAAGGTGGGGCCGGATGCGGCGGCCGGGCTGGATGCGGAGGCAGCGGATGCGGGGGTCGGGCCGGATGCGGCAACCGCCGGGCGGGCGGGATCGGCGGACGAGGGGACGGCGGAGGAGGTGTGATCGGCGGGCACGGTGCACGATCCTGCACCCGCACCGGGGTCTTGCGGCAAGTCCCCCTCGCGCGGATACTCTTTAACAGGCGGAGGGATTCCCTCCGCCTTTCGCATGTCCGGGGCGGCGTCGCGGTCGCGCCGGTCCGCATCCTGCTCCCGCCGCGCATCCGGAGGTCACCGTGCCGACCCGTCTGCTGCTGCTCGCCGACACGCATCTGCCGAAGCGGGCGAAGGCCCTGCCCGCCGAGGTCGTCGCCGCGGCGCGTGCCGCCGACCTGATCGTGCACGCCGGCGACTGGGTCGACGAGGCCACGCTCGACCAGCTCGAGGGTCTCGGCGAGGTGCTCGGCGTGTGGGGCAACAACGACGGCCCCGGGCTGCGCGCCCGGCTGCCCGAGATCGCACGGCGCGAGATCGACGGACTGCGGTTCGCGGTCATCCACGAGACCGGCCCGGCCGGCGGGCGCGAGCAGCGCATGCAGCAGGCGATCCCGGATGCCGACGTGCTCGTCTTCGGGCACAGCCACATCCCCTGGGACACGGTCGCGTCGAACGGGATGCGCCTGCTCAACCCCGGCTCCCCCACCGACCGCCGCCGTCAGCCGTTCTGCACCTTCCTCACCGCGACCGCGGATGCGGGCGAGTTGCGCGACGTCGAGCTCGTGCGGCTGCCGCCGCGCGGCTGAGCGCGCTGAGCCGCGCTGAAGCGCGCTGAGTCGCGCTGACCGCGAGCGGGGCGGCCGCGTCGAGCGACGGGGTGAGGGCGGGTGATCTCGCGTGACGCTGCGCGAGTCGAGCGCCGCTCATCCGGCTGCTGACCGGCCCATTACGCGCTCACTGCACCCGCTCGCATCCGGTGTCTCAAAAATCTGTGCGGAATTTCATAGGAAACTCTTGACGCGGTGTGCGCGGGCACGGTCTGATGATCCGCAATCCAGCCCCTCGACCAATGAAGTTCGGGAGACCACCATGCACGCACGCCCTCGACCGCGCCGGTCGACCGCGATCCTCCTCGCCGCGGTCTCCGCCGTCGCGAGCCTGATCGCCGTCGCCGCCGCGACCCCCGCCGCCGCGGCCGTCACACCGAAGACGCCGCCGCTCACGACGCCCTGGACCAACCAGGTGTCGACGACCAACCCCCTGCCCGAATACCCCCGCCCGCAGATGACGCGCCCCGACTGGCAGTCGCTCAACGGCGAGTGGGAGTTCCTGAACCCCGCCACCGCGGCCGACGGCAGCGTGAACCGCAACGCCGCGCCGCCGATCGGGCAGACGCTGCCCGAGCGCATCCTGGTGCCGTACCCGGTGGAGTCGGCGCTGTCGGGCATCATGCGCAACGACAACCGCGACCTCATGTTCTACCGCCGCAGCTTCACGGTTCCGGCGGGCTGGAGCGGACGCAACGTGCAGCTGCACTTCGGCGCCGTCGACTACGAGGCGACCGTGTGGGTCAACGGCACGCAGGTCGCCTTCCACCGCGGCGGCTACGACCGCTTCGAGGCCGACATCACGTCGGCGCTGCGCTCCGGCTCGAACGAGGTGATCGTGCGGGTCTACGACCCCACCGACGGCCGCGGCGAGAAGCAGCCCATCGGCAAGCAGACCAACAACGCGACCGGCATCTTCTACACGCCGTCGTCGGGCATCTGGCAGACGGTGTGGATGGAGCCGACCTCGGCATCCTCGATCTACTCGGTCGACATCACGCCGAACATCCAGAACAACACGGCTCGGGTGAAGGTCTTCACCCGCGGCAGCGTGTCGGGCTACAGCGTGCTCGCCGAGGCGATGAACGGCACGACCGTCGTCGGCAGCTCGACCGGCGGCTTCACCGAGTTCACGGTGCCCGTGCCGAACGCGCGGTGGTGGTCGCCCGACGACCCGTTCCTCTACAACCTGCGCGTGACGCTGCGCAACGGCAGCGGCGCGAGCGTCGACCAGGTCGTGAACTACTTCGGCATGCGCGAGGTCGGCACGAAGATGATCAACGGCGTGCTGCGCCCGACGCTCAACGGGCAGTTCGTGTTCCAGATCGGCACGCTCGACCAGGGCTTCTGGCCCGACGGGCTCTCCACGGCGCCGACGGATGCGGCCCTCGCCTCCGACCTGCAGAAGCACAAGGACCTCGGCTTCAACATGGTGCGCAAGCACATCAAGGTCGAGCCGGCCCGCTGGTACTACTGGGCCGACCGGCTCGGGCTGCTGGTCTGGCAGGACATCCCGTCGACGCAGGCCTTCGACGCCAACCGCACCCCGGCGCAGGCGGCCGAGTTCGAGGCCGAGGCGCGCGAGATCGTCGACGAGCACCGCTTCTCGCCCGCCGTCATCACCTACGTGCCCTTCAACGAGGGCTGGGGCGAGTGGAACCTCAGCGAGACCACCCGCATCGCGAGCTCGCTCAAGCAGTACGACCCGAGCCGCCTGCTCAATGCGCACAGCGGATACAACTGCTGCGCATCCAAGGGCGACCCGAACACGGGCGACATCCTCGACTGGCACATCTACACCGGGCCGGATGCGCCACGGCCGACCTCGACGCGGGTGTCGGTGCTCGGTGAGTTCGGCGGGCTCGGCCTCCGCACCCCGGGGCACGAGTACAGCCCCGACGGGCAGTTCTTCGCCTACGAGCAGATGTCGAGCGCCGCGCAGCTCAACGACCGCTACACCGGCATGGTGCGCGACGTGAAGCAGCTCATGACCACGAAGGGGGTCTCGGCCTACGTCTACACCGAGATCACGGATGTGGAGGGCGAGTACAACGGGCTCTTCACCTACGACCGGCAGGTGCAGAAGGTCGACACGAACCAGCTGCGCTCGGCGCACGCCGACCTGATCGCCGCATCCCGGGCCCTCAACTCCCCCGTGCAGCTGACGGTGGGGCACACGCGCTCGTTCAAGGTGACGACGCCCGGGTTCACCGACCGCTACCTGCGGCACTCCGACTCGCTGGCGCGCACCGACGTGCTCACGACCGCGAGCTCCGATGTGGCACGACAGGACGCCTCGTTCCGCACCGTGCCGGGCCTCGGCGACGCGCGCTGCTACTCCTTCGAGTCGGTCGACTACCCGGGCAAGTACCTGCGCCACGCCAGCGGCCGGGTGCGCATCGACGCGAACACCGGCGGCTCGTTCGCCGCGGATGCGACCTGGTGCGCCCGCACCGGACTCGCCGCCGGCGGCACCTCGTTCGAGTCACTGAACTTCCCCGGCTCGTACCTGCGCCACTACGCCGACAACGTCTACCTGGCGCGCAGCGGCGGCGCGAACGCCTGGGACACGGCGACCGGCTTCGCGGCCGACGCCACCTGGGACGTGAGCGGAGCGGCGCTCTGGCGCAGCTCGGCGCTGCTGCCGCAGGATGCGCGGCGCTCGCTGCAGGTCACGACCTGGGGCTTCACGAACCGCTACGTGCGGCACGCGAACTCGCTGGCCAGCACCGAGGTCGTGACCTCGGGCAGCAGCGCGACGCTCAAGGCGGATGCGACGTTCACGATCCGCCGCGGCCTCGCCGACTCGTCGTGCTACTCGTTCGAGTCGGTCAACTACCCGGGTCAGTATCTGCGGCACGCCGACAGCCGGCTGCGGCTCGCGAGCGACGACGGCTCGGCGCTCATGCGGGCCGACGCGACCTGGTGCTCGCGACCCGGACTGAACGGAGTGGGGGTGTCGCTCGAGTCGTACAACTTCGCCGGCTCGTTCGTGCGGCACTACGACTCCGCCGTGTGGCGGGCGAGCGGCGCGGGCGACAGCGGCTTCGACCGCCCGCAGGCGCTGTCGGCCGACAGCAGCTTCACCCTCGCGGCGCCGTGGGCGCCGTGATCGGGGGCTGACGCGGGACGCGAACGACCGACGGCCCGCCGCGCACGCGAGTGCGGGGCGGGCCGTCGGCCTGTGCGGATGCGGTGCGCGAGCGAGCGCGGTCGGCGAGCGCCGCGCATCCACGCTCAGTCGCCGACGATCAGAGCGTCGCGGTGTCGATCACGAAGCGGTAGCGCACGTCGCTCGACAGCACGCGCTCGTAGGCGTCGTTGATCTGCTCGGCGCTGATCAGCTCGATCTCGGGCGCGATGCCCTGCGCGGCGCAGAAGTCCAGCATCTCCTGGGTCTCGGCGATCGATCCGATTCCCGAGCCGGCGAAGGAGCGGCGGTTGCCGAACAGCGTGAACACGGTGATCGGCAGCGGCTCGGCCGGGGCGCCCACGTTGACCATGGTGCCGTCGAGGCGCAGCAGCTTGAGGTAGCGGTCGAGCTCGAGCGGCGCGCTGACCGTGTTGACGATCAGGTCGAAGTGGTTCGCCAGCTCGTCGAAGGTCGCGTCGTCGGCGGTCGCGAAGTAGTGCGACGCCCCGAACGCGAGGCCGTCCTCCTGCTTGGCGAGGGTGCGCGACAGCACGGTCACCTCGGCGCCCATCGCGGCGGCGATCTTGACGGCCATGTGACCGAGGCCGCCCATGCCGATCACGGCGACGCGCTTGCCCGGGCCGGCGTTCCAGTGCGCGAGCGGCGAGTAGGTCGTGATGCCGGCGCAGAGCAGCGGCGCGGCGGCCTCATACGGGATCGACTCGGGCACCGTGAGCACGAAGTGCTCGTCGACCACGATGTGGGTCGAGTAGCCGCCCTGCGTGATCGTGCCGTCGCGGTCGACGGAGGTGTAGGTGCCGGTGTTGCCCTTGAGGCAGTAGTTCTCCATGCCGGCGCGGCAGTTCTCGCACTCGCGGCACGAGTTGACCATGCAGCCGACGCCGACGCGGTCGCCGACGGCGTGCTTCGTGACCTCGGATCCGACCTCGGTCACCTCGCCGACGATCTCGTGGCCGACGACCTGCGGGTAGGCGATGTCGCCCCACTCGCCGCGCACGGTGTGGATGTCGGAGTGGCAGATGCCGGCGTAGCGGATGGCGATCAGCACATCCTTCGGGCCGACGTCGCGGCGCTCGATGGTGGTGGGGGTGAGGGGCTCGGTGGCCGCGGTGGCGGCGTAGGCACTGACGGTGAGCACGGGTCTCCATCCGGATCGCGGGGTGGTGGTTGGCCTCCAGCAGAGCACAGCGCACCTGGACGCCGGGACTGCCTGACGAAGGGGGTACTGAGAGAGCACCCCAGGGTGGATGCGGCGGGCATAGTTTCGATGCATGGACACCCGAGGCGACGTGCGCGAGTTCCTGATGACCCGTCGCGCGCGCATCTCCCCCGAGCAGGCGGGGCTCATCGGCGGCGGCAACCGCCGCGTCGCCGGCCTGCGCCGCAGTGAGGTCGCGACGCTCGCCGGCCTCAGCCCCGAGTACTACGCCAAGCTCGAGCGCGGCGACATCGGCGGCGCCTCCGCGGCGGTGCTGGATGCGATCGGCACGGCTCTGCAGCTCGACGACACCGAACGCGCGCACCTGCTCGATCTCGCCCGGGCGCAGGACGGCATCCCGACCTCCGGTCGTCAGCGCCGGCGCCCGGTGCGCGCCGAGGCGCCGCGCCCCGCGCTCACCTGGGCACTGGATGCGGTGACCGACGGCATCGCCTTCGTGCGCGACTCGCACCACGACCTGCTCGCGACGAACCTGCTCGGCCGCGCCTTCTACGCGCCGGTGATCGGCGACGGCGGGCGGGTGCCGAACCTGGCGCGCTTCCAGTTCCTCGACCCGGCCGCGCGCGACTTCTATCCCGAGTGGGATCGCTTCGCGGACATGTGCGTCGCCGTGATGCGCGCCGAGGCCGCCCGCGACCCGCACGACCGCGCCATGCAGGAGCTGGTCGGCGAGCTGTCGACCCGCAGCGAGGTGTTCCGCACGCTGTGGGGCCGGCACGACGTGCGGCAGCACGGGGCCGGCATGAAGCACTTCGCGCATCCCGTGGTCGGCGCCCTCGAGCTCGCCTACGAGGAGCTCGCGATCACGGCCGAGCCCGGGTCGATCCTGATGATCTACTCGGCCGAGCCGGGTTCGCCGTCGGCCGAGCGGCTGCGGCTGCTCGCGTCGTGGGCGGCGACCGAGGGGCTCGTGCCGTATTCGGCGGGCGCGGTCGCGGTGCCGGCCGGCGAGTCGGCGCCGGAGGTGGCGACCGCCCCATCGTCGCCCCAGGCGCCCCAGGCGCCCCAGAGCCCGCGGTAGGCGCCGCCGTTCTCGAGCAGCGCGGCGTGCGGGCCGCGCTCGACGATGCGGCCCGCATCCAGCACGACGATCTCGTCGGCCAGCGCGGCCTGGTCGAGGATCAGCACGGCGGGCGCGCAGAGCGCCGATTCGCCACGTGCCGCCGCGGGAGGCCGGGGCCCGTCGTGCCGGCCTCAGCCGAGCCGCGCGCGGTGCCGCCGCACGGCGGCCCGGTTCGCGCAGCGCACCGAGCAGTAGCGCTGGCGTCCGTTGCGGGTGACGTCGACGACCACGTTGCGGCAGCTGTCGCCGGCGTCGAGTCCCGCGGCGCAGCGGCCGAGCCGGTGCATCCCGCGGGTGCTCAGGTGCAGCGCGGTGCCGACCGAGATGACCGCGGCGAGCACGTGCGAGAGCGACTGGTCGCGGTCGCGGTAGTGCAGATGCCAGCCCTCGCCGTCGTGGTCGGTCAGACGGGGGTACGCGGCGGCGGCCGCCATCTGCGCGTTGAGGGCCGCGGCCCGCTCGTCGTCGGTCGCGGCGTCGACGACGCGCAGCCAGTCGTCGATCACCGCGCGGGTGCGGGGATGCTCGGCCGCCGTGACGCGGAACTCCATCGTCATGCCGAAGTCGCGCGTGCGTTGCTCGATCCCCGCGGCGTCGTCTGGCCAGTCGTTCGCCAGCGAGGCGGCGATCAGCACGGCGTACTCGCCGTAAGGGTTGAGATGCATAAGACCATGACATCACGCTGGAGGAGTGAACCGCATCCGCACTCCCTCATCCGCCGTCTCAACCCGCCTCGCAGCCTCCCGTCCGGAGGGGATGACCGCCGACTCGCACGAGCACGGCTGGCGCACCGAGTCGAGCCACGCGACCAGCGAGGGGCGCGTGGTCTACGTGCGCTGCGACGCCTGCGGTCGGCGTCGCGTCGACCTGCAGACGGCCGTCGGGATGCCGCCGGCGGCCGTCTCGCGAGTCGCGCCCGTGGAGCAGGGCGGTTCGCGATCGATCGTCTCGTCCGCCGATCAGGCCGACGTCTCAGCCGAGACGGAGCGCCGCGCCCGCCAGGCGACCCCGCCCGTGCGCCCGATCTCGTAGAGGGCGACGACGACCAGGGCGAGGCCCGTCGTCTCGGCGATCGCGGCATCCAGGTGCTCGCCCAGCAGCTCGGTGCCGTAGCGCGCCGCCAGCGTCACGACCCAGAGCGCGGCGCCGATCCAGCCGGTGCGGCCCTCCAGCTCCGGGATGCCCGCTCGCGCCCAGCGTCCGCCGCGGGCCCGTCGCGCCTCGAGCTTCGCGCGCGTCGCATCCGAGAGCGGACGCAGCCGGGTCAGCGTCCCCGCCGCCGCCCCGGAGCCGAGCGCCGCGACGACCGCGATCGCCAGCAGCCCGAGATCGACGCCCGTCGGCGGCAGGAGTCCGGTATTAGTCAGGCTCACGACGCCGATCAGGCCGATGACGCCGGGCACGCGCCACTCGATCGCCGTCTCGACCGGACGCCACCGCAGCTCCTGCACGATCGTGTAGACGACGTAGAGCAGCGCGCCGACCTCCTGCAGGCGGCCGGTCGCCTCGAGCAGTTCGAGGATCACGCGGCCGTCCCGGCGGCTGCGCCGGCGTCGGTGCCGGTGCCGGTGTGCGCGTCGGGCACCACCACCGCGCGACCCGGGCCGGCGTAGGTCCACGCGGCCGCCGCATCCTCGAACCCGAACGGCACCGCCTGGGGCGTCAGCACGCCGTCGGCGATCGCCTGCATCACGTGCGGCATCGTCGCGACGAGGCGCTCGCGCCGCACCGAGCCGAGCCCGCTGCCCGTGATGCGCAGGCGCCGCGACCGCAGCAGCGCCGCCGGCACCGACGCCTCCGCGCCGGCCATCGACCCGATCTGCACGTAGGCGATGTCGGCGCTCTCGTCGGCCCCGCGTGCCCGGCCGAGCGCCGCGAAGGCGGCCTCGGCGACCGGACCCCAGAGGAAGTCGAGCACGATCGAGGGGGCGTGTCCGTCGAGGGCGACGGTCAGCGCATCCGCGCTCGCGTCACCGCCGGCGCCGGCGTCGGCGCCGCCGCTCGCGAGCGACGCGACCACCGCGCCCTCGGCGGTGAGCGCCGCGAGCCCGGATGCCGACCGCCCTGCTGCGACCACGCGCTCGGCCCCGAGCGCCCGCGCGGCCTGCACCGCGAGCCCGCCGGCCATGCCGGTGGCGCCCAGCACGAGCACGGTGCCGAGCGCGCCGACCTCCTCGGCGCGGGCGGCGAGCGGCAGCCATCCCGACATCGCCGGGTTCATCCCTGCGGCGACGGCGAGCGGGTCGGCGGCCTCAGGGAGGGGCGCGCCGAAGGGCGCCGTCATCCGCTCGGCCATCGTGCCCCAGGGCTCGGGCGTCCAGCCCGTGTAGACGAGGCGCCCGTCGGCGTCGCGGGCCACCGCATCCACGCCCGGCACCATCGGATACACGTCGCCGGCGCTGTAGTGCGCGCCCGAGGCGCGCGACGTGACGACGGGATGCACGCCCGCCGCGACGAGCTCGAACACCGGGCTACCGGCCGAGGTCGGCGGCTCGAGGAACTCGGCGGCAAAGGGCGCAGCACCTGCTCGGGAGATCGTGACGGCGCGCATGTTCGACTCCTTAACTAAGTTCAATTGACGAGCCGATCGTCGCTTAACTTTGTTAAGGTGTCAAGCGTGGCGAAGGGCATCACCAAAGCGGCGATCGTGCAGGCCGCGCTCGACCGACTCGACGAGGCGGGCATCGACGGCGTGACCGTGCGGGCCGTCGCCGAACGGCTCGGCGTGCGCGCGCCGGCGCTCTACTGGCACATCCGTGACAAGCAGACCCTGCTCGACGAGATGGGCACCGAGATCGAGCGCCGCGTCGTCGCCGCCCTGCGCGGCCGCGGCGAGCTCGGCTGGCGCGAGGGACTCACGACCTTCGCGAACGTGCTGCGCGCCGAGTACCTCGCGCACCGCGACGGCGCCCGCGCCTTCAGCGGCACCCGCATCACCGACCCCGAGGTGCTGAAGGCACAGGAGCCGTGGATGCGCCGCTGGACCGAGACGAGCGACGTGCCGATCGAGATGGTCGCCCTCGCCGGCGAGCTCGTCACCGCCTTCGTCGTCGGCTTCGTGATCGAGGAGCAGGAGCGCGCCCAGTCGGGCCCCGACCGCTATTCGATCGAGGCCCGGGATGCCGCACTCGGCCCCGACGCGCCGATCACCGCCGCCGCGGGCCACGCCCGGTCGGGGGATGCGAGCGCCCGCTTCACGCTGCAGCTCGAGATCGTGCTCGATGGGCTCGCGGCGCGGCTCGGGGGCTGAGCGCCGACCTCGCCTAGGACGCGGCTCGATCGCCGAGCAGCCCGAGCAGGAACTCCATCCCGGTGCGGATGTCGCCCCAGCCGGTCCGGGCGCGCAGGCGACCGCTCGCGTCGGCGTCGATCAGGCCGTGCACGGTCGCGAAGAGGGTGATGCCGAGGTTGTCGCTCGGCGACACCGGCAAGGATCCGTCCTCCTGGCAGTCGACGACGATGTCGACGAACGCCTGGAGGGCCGTCTCGGCCGCCGCATCGAGGTCGGCGTGCCGGGGTGCGGGATCCGGCGAGCCGAAGACCAGCCGATAGCGCGCCGGATGGTCGCGCGCGAACGCGACGATCACATCCACGGCATCGAGAAGCCGTGCCCAGCCGCCGGCCGCGCCTGCGCGCACCCCGCGCCACAGCTCGGCGAGGTGGATGAGGTCGCGGGTGGCGACCGCGGCGAGCAGGGCGTCGCGCCCGTCGAAGTGCTTGTAGGGCGCGTTGTGCGACAGGCCGGTGGCCGTCGCGACGGCGCGCAGGGTGACGGCGGACTGGCCGCCGTCGTCGAGCAGTCGCGCCGCCGCGTCGACGAGCCGGTCGGCGGTGCTGATCGCGCCGGCGCCCATCGGCCCGGCGCCCATCGGGCCCCCGCTCACCGGGCCGCGGCGATCGCGCCGGGAACCGCCTGCTCGATCAGCGCGATCGAGTCGTCCCAGAGCTTCGCCGCGCGGCGGCGGTCGTAGGTCAGCGTCGCCGAGCGCACGGCCGACAGCACGCCGTCGTTCGCCTGGAAGTACTCCCCGGTGCGGTCGGCGAACTCGGGATCGATCGCGAGCCGGGCGAGCGATCCGCCCGAGAACGCGACATCGGAGACGACCCCGCCGATGCGCTTCGATATCCAGCCGAACAGCGACGTCGTGGCGATCCGCTGAACGGCGCGGGGCATGTCGCGCAGGAACCCGGTCTCGGGCACCTGCCCGGGGTCGAAGGCGATCGACTGCACCGCGCTCCCCTCGGCGCGCAGACGCCGATCGAGCTCGTAGATGTACATCACGGCGCACATCTTCGAGGTCGAGTAGCGCTTGCCCGCACCGAGCGGCTCGGCGCCATCCTTGCCGACGACCGCGAGCACGGTCGCATCGGGCTCGACGGCGGCGCCGACCAGTCGGCCGTCGACCGACTCGGGATCGTGCGTGCCGCTCGCCGTCACGATCACCCGCGCCGTCGCGCTGAGGTGCGGCCTCAGCAGGTCGACGAGCAGCACGTTGCCGAGGTGGTTGGTCGCGAACGTCAGCTCGTAGCCCTCGGTGCTGTAGCCGATCGGGCCGTCGTGGCGCCCACCCGCGTTGCAGAGCACGGCGTCGAGCTCGGCGATCGCGCCGGCCTCGCGCCAGCGCCCCACCTCGGCAGCGGCCTCGCGCACGGAGGCGAGCGAGGAGGTGTCGAGCTTCAGCAGCGACACCATGACGCCGTGGTCCGCCGCCAGCTCGTCGGCGACGGTGCGCATCCGCTCGGGCGACCGGCCGGCGAGCACGAGATCGGCGCCGGCTCGCGCGAGGTCGCGCGCGGCGACGAGGCCGATGCCCGAGTGGCCGCCGGTGATCAGGACTGTCGTCATCGCTACCTCCAGGTTGACGTTGTCAACCTACGTCGCGACGGTTGACAATGTCAACCCGACGCTGAAAGGCGCGCGCCGAACACCCTCACCCGCTCGCCCGCACCACCAGCGTCGGCGTCAGCTCGACCTTGCGCACGGCCGCGCCGGTGCCCGAGATCGCGCCGAGGATGAGGTCGAGCGCGGCGGCGCCCGACTCCTCGAGCGGTTGCCGCACGGTCGTCAGACCGAGAGCGGCGCCGAGGGGTCCGTCGTCGTAGCCGACGATCGCGACGTCGTCGGGCACCGAGCGTCCGGCCGCCGCGAGACCGCGCCAGGCCTGCGCGGCCAGCTCGTCGTGGTTCGCGACGACGGCGGTGGGCGCATCCCGGCCGCTCAGCACCTCGAGCAGCGCGGGCGTCGGATCGGTGCCGAGCGGGCCGCGCACGTCGACGATCTCGAGCGATTCGAGCAGCCCCTGCCGACGCAGCATGCCGGCCGAGATGTAGTCCTCCGAGCGCTGGATCTCGCCGAGGAAGACGACCCGCTCGTGCCCCCGCGCGCGCAGATGCTCGCCGATCAGCCGGCCGCCGAGCTCGTCGTCGATGAGCACGACCGGCACGTCGTCGCCGACCGGACGCGCACGGCGCATGTCGATGAACACGAGGGGGAGCGCGGCCTCGCGACTCGCGCGCAGGGCGGCGCTGCCGAGCGGCACGCCCATCACGATCAGCCCGTCGATCCCCCTCCGCGCGGGCAGCGCATCCAGCAGCGGGGCGTCGACCTCGGCCGCCGATTCGAGGTCGTGCGCGGCCAGGTCGATGGAGGCCTGGCGGGCGCGCACGAGCATCCCCGAGAACCGGCGGAAGTAGCTGGAGTAGGTGCTGAACGGCGCCGCGACCGCGATGCGGGTGCCGGCGTTCGCGTGCGAGGCGGCCCCGGATGCGCGGTACCCGAGCGCGCCCGCAGCGGCCACGACGCGCGCCCGCGTGCGCTCGCTCACCCGGTGCGGCGCGTTGATCGCGAGCGACACCGTCGAGATGCTCACGCCCGCGCGCTCGGCGACCGTGTAGATCGTCACCTTCGACATGCGGAAAAAAGTACTTCATCGAAGCTCTTCGATCCGCTCAGGATGTTCGGGACAGACCAGAGGAGGCGACACCGATGTCGTTCACCAAGCCCCGCCTCGACGCCTTCGCCCGCGCGGTCGACGGGCGGCTGAAGTCGCGAGCCCCTGCCCCCGGCAAGACCGCGCAGCAGCGCCGCGCGAACGCCGAGGCCTTCGACCCGATCATGTGCGCCGAGCTCGGCATCGGCCCCGTCGACCTCGCGACCGAGGAGCACACCCTCGCTGTCGCCGGGCATCCGGATGCGCGCCTGCGGGTCTACTGGCCGACGACCGAGCGCCCCGCCCCGACCGCCGAGGGCGCGGCCGGCCTGCCGATCCTCGTCTACTTCTTCGGTGGCGGCTTCGAGATCGCCGGCATCGACTGGGTGTGGTGGGATGCGTCGTTCCGCGAGCGGGCCCGCGACGCCGGCGTGATCGTGGTCGCGGGCGAGTACTCGCACGCGCCGGAGCGGAAGTTCCCGACCCAGGCCGAGCAGTGCTGGACCGTCTTCGAGTGGGCGGCCGAGCACGCCCGTGAGCTCGGCGGCGACCCCGAGCGCCTGGCGATCGGCGGCGGCTCGGCCGGCGGCAACCTCGCCGCCGCGACCCTGCTGATGAATCGCGACCGGGCGAACCGGCCCGTGCGGCTGCAGCTGCTCGAGGTGCCGCTGCTCGACCTGACCGGCGCGCATCTGAAGAGTCAGCCCGGCATCCCGAGGCTCGTGTTCTGGCAGCTCGCGCGCACGCTCGTCACCCAGTATCTCGGCCGCGATCGCGCCCTGCGCCGCAACCCCTACGCCTCGCCGCTGCGGGCGGCGTCGTTCGCCGGGCTGCCGCCCGCGGTCATCTACACGGCCGAGCTCGACGCCCTGCGCGGCGACGGCGAGGCCTACGCCCGCGCCCTCAGCGAGGCCGGCGTGCCCGTCTCGTGCGTGCGCATGATCGGCCAGAACCACGGATCGGCCGGTTACCGCCGCGCGGTGCCGATGTCCGACCACCAGCACCGCGACATCGTCGCCACCTTGCGCACCCTGCACGACGATCCCGTCGCGTACCCGCAGATCGGAGCATCCCTGTGAACATCGCCGACATCGACTTCGAGCCCGGCATCCGCGTCTGGATCGACCGCATCGAGGCGCTCGCGCCGAGCCTGCCCGACCTGGCCAGCACCGATCCGGCCGTGCAGCGCGTCGCCGCCCGCGAGCTCTCCGACCTGCTCGCCGTCGACTGCACCCTGCCGATCCCCGACGGCGTCGAGCTCGACGACCTCGTGCTCGGCGGACGCCCCGCGCGCCGCTATCGCCCGGCCGGCGTCGAGGGCCCGATGCCGACCCAGCTCTGGCTGCACGGCGGCGGGTTCTTCGCGGGAACGATCGACGAGGTGCTCAACGACCGGCTCAGCGCCCGCCGCGCGCTCGACAGCGGCGTGCAGATCGTGTCGCTCGAGTACCGCCTGGCACCCGAGGCGCACTATCCGGCCCAGATCCAGGATGCGCTGGGCGCCGTCGCAGCGCTGATCGCCGACGCGGACCGGCTCGGCGTCGACACCGCGCGTCTGGGCATCGGCGGCAACTCGGCCGGCGCCGCGATCGCGGCCAGCACCGCCCTGCACGCCCGCGACGCCGGGGTCGAGCTGCGGCACGTCACGCTCGAAGTGCCGCCGACGGCGATGCCGCCCGTCGGCGACTCGGCCGTCGAGTTCGCGACCGGCTTCGGGCTCGACGGGGTCGAGCACATCATCCACCTCTACGCCGGACCCGACGGGGCCGCCGACGACTACATCGCGCCGCTCGACGTGGCCGACCTGACCGGACTGCCGCCGCACCTCATCCTCGTCGCCGAATACGACCCGCTGCGCGACTCGGGAACGCAGTACGCCGACCGGCTCGCCGCCGCCGGGGTGCCGACCGAGGTCTACTTCGGCGCCGGGCACCTGCACGGCAGCCCGGGGCAGACGGGGGTCTCGCCGGCGGCCGTCGAGTTCCAGCGCGAGCACTCGCAGCGGCTGCGCGCCGCGTACCGCGTGGGCTGAGCGCCCACACCCTCACCCGCACCGACCCCGCACCGACCAGGAGACGACGATGTCCCACACGATGCTCGACCCGCTCGACCCGACCAGCAGCGGCGCCACCGACGCCATCCCCGCCGACACCTCCCCCGGTGACGTCGCCCCCGACGAGATCCCGGGCTCGCCGCAGCCGCGGGTGTTCCTGCCGTTCTTCGTGCTCGCCTGGTTCGGGCTGAGCCTGGCGCTGAGCATCATCGGCGGCGGGTCGATCCCGAAGGTGTTCGCGTTCCTCGACGACGCGACGAAGGGCGTGAACCTGTCGATCGTCGCGGCGGTCGGCGGGGTCGTCGTGATCGTGATCACCCCGCTGTTCGGGCGGCTGAGCGACCGCACGATGTCGCGGCTCGGGATGCGCCGGCCCTGGATCCTCGGCGGTGCACTCGCCGGGCTGGTCGGCGTGGGCGTGCTCGCCGTGTCGACCACGCTGTGGCAGGTGATCGTGGGCTGGGCGATCGTGCAGGCCGGCTTCGGCGCGACCAACGCCGCGGTGCACGCGCTGCTCGCCGACCAGATCCCGATGCGCATCCGGGCCCGGGTGTCGGCGGCGGCGAGCGCCGCGAACGCGCTCGCCCTCATCACCGGCGCGCTGATGATCGCGGCGCTGCCGAACGACGCGCAGTGGAGCTGGTTCGTCGTGCCCGGCGTGATCGGCGCGGTGCTCAGCGGGCTGCTGTTCTTCGGCCTGCGCGACATCGTGCGCACCGAGCGTGCGGCGCCGTGGAGCTGGCGCGACGTGCTGTCGACCTACTGGCTGAACCCGGTGCGCTACCGCGACTTCTTCTGGGCGTGGGCGTGCCGGCTGCTCGTGACGATGTCGATCTTCACGGTCACGACCTACCTGCTCTTCTACATCATCGACCGGATGGGCGTGCCCAAGGAGCTCGCGTCGGGCACCTTCGCGACCGGCATCATCTGCTTCACGGCGGCCAGCATCCTGACCACCCTCGTCTTCGGCTGGATCTCGGACCGCACCGGACGCCGCAAGGCGATCGTCTGGGTGTCGGCGCTGCTGTCGGCCGCCGGACTCGCGGTGGCCGTGTTCGCGCCCGACCTGACGACGCTGCTGATCGCGCTCACGCTGGTCGGCGCGGCGCAGGGCGCGTTCGTGTCGGTGGACATCGCGATGATGACCGAGGTGCTGCCCACCTTCACCGAGGCGGGCAAGGATCTCGGCATCGTCTCGCTGTCGTACCAGGTGCCGCAGGTGCTCGTGCCGGTGCTCGCCATCCCGCTGCTCGCCATCGGCGGCGGGGGCGAGAACTACACGGCGCTGTTCATCGCGGCGATCGTCTGCGGTGTGCTCGGCGGGCTCGCGGTGCTGCCGATCCGCGGGGTGAAGTAGGGGCGCGCTCGGCGGGTTCGCGGGGCGGCTCGCCGTCAGACGCGCAGCGGACTGAGCAGCAGCCGGACGCCGAACGCGGCGAACACGACCGCCACCGCCGCCTCCACGATCCGGGTCGCCCGTCGATACAGACGCGCGATCGGAGCGAGCGAGAACAGCAGCGCGTAGGCGCCGAAGATCAGGATGCCGCAGACCTCGCAGCAGGCGACGATCAGCACCGGCATCCACGGCTCGGCGCCGGGGTGCAGGCCGATCGACATCGTCGCGGCCCAGACCAGGATGCCCTTCGGGTTGGTGAGGTGGAGGAGGTAGCCGCGGTGCAGCTGGACGAAGTTGGACACCGGGGGTTCGGCGGGGGCCGGATGGTCGGGTCGCGCGCCGCGGCCTTGGCTCCGGCTCCGGTCCCGGCTCCGGATCGCGGAGATCGCGCTCTTCGCCGCGAGGTACAGCAGGTACGCGCCGCCGAGCACCTTGAGCACGGTGAGCGCCTCGGCGAAGCTCGTGAGCAGCGCGGTGATGCCGGTGGCGGCGAGGATCGCCCAGGTGAGTCCGCCGAGCAGAACCCCGGCCGCGAACGTCAACGCCGGCCGGCGTCCGTCGCGCGCGGCGACGGTCATGATCGACATGTTCGCGGGCCCCGGGCTGGCGGTGCCGATCGCATACGTCAGCAGCACCGGCACAAGCGTCGCGGCGATCATCGGCACCTCCGTCACTCGATCGTGCTCGCGACACTAGAGAGCGAGTGGATGCGCGCGACAGAGCCGGTCGGAGGGCCGTGGCCCGGTCGCCCAGCCGGGTCGAGTCGGCACCGTTTCAGACGTGGCCATTTGGTGTCCAAACGGACCGCAATCGATCACGACGACGCGGGCGAACAGGCGCAGGAAGCCTGGAACTAATGAGAAGTAGCGAGGGCGGGACTCGAACCCGCGACACCACGATTATGAGCCGTGTGCTCTAACCACCTGAGCTACCCCGCCGGGGTCTGCCGACGCGAGCAGTGGAGTGCAGCGCCGGTAGACGGAGCCCCGAGTCAGGATTGAACTGACGACCCCTTCCTTACCATGGAAGTGCTCTACCACTGAGCTATCGGGGCGCGCACTCGAGGCCTGATGGCCGCGGGCACCAGAGCACTCTAGCATCGCGCGCGGCCCGTTTCGAACCGGGATGCGCACCCCCGAGCGAGGGCGGAGCCCACCCGCGATGACGGCGGGATGACCGGCAGATGTCGGCATCCTGTGCGCTCGCCCAGGGTCGACGTCCAGGGGTTGCCGGGCTCCCGCCCAACTAGTTAGACAGACTAGTAATACGGCGTCGAGCAATCGGGAGGCTCAACATGAAGACCACGCAGACCACGGAGACGATCGACGCTCGGAACGACGCAGGCCGCACCGCCGAGGTCATCGCCCACCCGGCCACGGTGCCCGTCGACATCCCCGCCCACCCCTCGCTCGGCGCGGCCGGCGACACCGTCGTCACGCCGATCAGCGCGACCATCTACCAGGTGTCGCGCGGCGATCGCATCCTCGGCTTCGTCGAGGGCGCCGGCGCCCTGTGGGTCGCGCTGCAGGGCTCGGTCTACGCGTGGTCGGTCGAGGTCGGCCAGTTCCACGCGCTCGGGCCGGCCATGCGCGAGCTCGCCGAGGCGAGCGACGACATCCCCGACAACGTGTCGTCGATCCGCCGCGCCGGCTGATTCGCGGGCGCTGCGATCGGGCATTCTGCGTCACTCGAGACCCGCTCGGGATGCGCATCCCGAGCGTCACGGACGCCCCGCGCCACTGCCTCGTTCCGCGCGCTTCTCCACAACCCTCAACTCTGCACATCCACGCCTTCCGCACTCCCGAGCCGGCCGCCCCGCCGGTAGCGTGAAGCGCACGGAATCGCACCACCTCTTCGAGCCCCACACCACAGCGGAAGGCCCTCATGCAGGTCTGGCCCGGCACCCCTTACCCCCTGGGTGCGACCTTCGACGGAAGCGGCACCAACTTCGCGATCTACAGCGAAGCGGCCGACAGGATCGAGCTCTGCCTCATCGACGCCGACGGCGGTGAGGAGCGCGTCGAGCTGACCGAGGTGGATGCCTACGTCTGGCACGCCTACCTGCCCACGGTGCAGCCGGGGCAGCGCTACGGCTACCGCGTCCACGGCGAGTGGGATCCCGAGAAGGGCCTGCGCGCGAACCCGACCAAGCTGCTGCTCGACCCCTACGCCAAGGCGACCTGCGGCGACATCGCCTGGGGCCAGCCGATGTTCTCGTACACCTTCGGCGAGCCGGAGAAGCGCAACGACGAGGACTCCGGGCCCAGCATGATGCTCGGCGTCGTCGTCAACCCCTTCTTCGACTGGACCGGCGACCGGCGACCCCGCCGCCCCTACGCCGAGAGCGTCATCTACGAAGCCCACGTCAAGGGCCTCACCGCCCTGCACCCGGCCGTGCCGGAAGAGCAGCGCGGCACCTACAGCGGGGTCGCGCATCCCGCCGTCATCGACCACCTGAAGCGCATCGGCGCGACCGCGATCGAGCTGATGCCCGTGCACCAGTTCGTCAACGACGACACCCTGCAGCAGAAGGGGCTCAGCAACTACTGGGGCTACAACACGATCGGCTTCTTCGCGCCGCACGCCGGCTACAGCTCGTCGGGCGACCTCGGCCAGCAGGTGCAGGAGTTCAAGGGGATGGTGCGCTCGCTGCACGAGGCGGGCATCGAGGTGATCCTCGACGTGGTCTACAACCACACCGCCGAGGGCAATCACCAGGGCCCCACGATCTCGATGCGCGGCATCGACAACCCCGCCTACTACCGCCTCGTCGAAGACGACCCGCAGTACTACATGGACTACACGGGCACCGGCAACAGCCTCAACGTCGGCAACCCGCACACACTGCAGCTGATCATGGACTCGCTGCGCTACTGGGTGACCGAGATGCACGTCGACGGCTTCCGCTTCGACCTGGCCGCGACCCTCGCCCGCGAGTTCTACGAGGTCGACCGCCTGTCGGCGTTCTTCGAGCTCGTGCAGCAGGACCCGATCGTGTCGCAGGTGAAGCTGATCGCCGAGCCCTGGGATGTCGGCCCCGGCGGATACCAGGTGGGCAACTTCCCCCCGCAGTGGACCGAGTGGAACGGCAAGTACCGCGACACGGTGCGCGACTTCTGGCGCGGCGAGCCCGCCACGCTGGGCGAGTTCGCCTCGCGCATCACCGGCTCCGCCGACCTCTACCAGCAGGATGGGCGGCGCCCGGTCGCCAGCATCAACTTCCACACCGCGCACGACGGCTTCACCCTGCGCGACCTGGTCAGCTACAACGGCAAGCACAACGACGCCAACGGCGAAGACGGGCGCGACGGCGAGAGCGACAACCGCTCCTGGAACTGCGGCGTCGAGGGCCCCACCGAGGATGCGACCGTGCTGGCGCTGCGCTCGCGGCAGCAGCGCAACTTCCTCGCCACCCTCCTGCTCGCCCAGGGCGTGCCGATGATCGCCCACGGCGACGAGCTCGGGCGCACGCAAGACGGCAACAACAACGTCTACGCGCAGGACAGCGAGCTCAGCTGGGTGCACTGGGACGACGCCGACGAGCCCCTGATCGAGTTCACGGCGGCCCTCGCGCGACTGCGGCGCGAGCATCCCACCTTCCGGCGCAGCCGCTTCTTCGACGGGCGTCCGGTGCGCCGCGGCGAAGGCGAGCGCCTGCCCGACGTCGAGTGGCTGAAGCCCGACGGCACCGTCATGGCGCCCGAGGACTGGTCGGCCGGCTTCGGTCGAACGATCGGCGTCTTCCTCAACGGCCAGGGCATCCGCGGCGTCGACCAGCGCGGGCAGCGCATCACCGACGACAGCTTCCTCGTCTACTTCTCGGCCCACACCGAGCCCGTCACGATCACGATCCCCGGCGACGAGGCGGGCGCCTGGGATGTCGTGGTCGACACCGCCGGGCACGAGGGCTGGGTCGACCGGGGCGTGCTGCGCGCCGGCGACACCTTCGACCTCGGCGCCCACGCCCTCGTCGTGCTGCAGGAGCACGAAGACGAGCCTGCCGCCGACGACTCGGTCAGCGCGTCCCTGTCGAGCCGCTCGGCCCAGCGTGAGAACGCGTCGCGCGGATCGGCCGCCGTCGGCACGACCTCGGTCGACTCGGCCGCGGCGAGCGCGGAGGAGGTGGCGGAGGAGTCGGCGCAGACGACGGGAGCGGATGCGAGCGAGGCTACGGCTGAGACGGACGACGCCGACACCGGCGCCGCGCCCGACGTCGACGCACTCGACACCGGCGCCGCGCCCGACGTCGACGCACTCGACACCGATGCCGACACCGCCGAGGAGGCGTCGAAAAAATGAGCCGGATCCCCGCATCCACGTACCGACTCCAGATCTCGCCGGAGTTCACGCTCGCGGATGCGGCCGAGCTCGCCGGCTATCTGCGCGACCTCGGCGCCGACTGGTTCTACCTGTCTCCGCTGCTCGCCTCGACGTCCGGCTCGATGCACGGCTACGACGTCGTCGACCATTCGATCGTGGATGCGTCGCGCGGCGGCGCTGAGGGGCTCGACGCCCTCGCGGCGACCGCCCGCGACCACGGACTCGGCGTGCTCGTCGACATCGTGCCGAACCACGTCGGGGTGTCGAAGCCGGTTGAGAGCGTGTGGTGGTGGGACGTGCTGACGCACGGCCGCGACTCGGCGTTCGCCGGCCACTTCGACATCGACTGGGAGGCCGGCGACGGCAAGCTGCGCATCCCGGTGCTCGGCGAGACCCTCGAGGAGGCGGCCGCGTCGGGCGCGCTGCGGATCGAGGGCGGGGCCGAGGGATCGAACGAGTCGACGCCCGAGCTGCGCTACTGGGACCACCGCTTCCCGCTCGCGCCGAGCAGCCTCGACGGAGCGGCCGGGCTCGACGCGGGCGCCCTCGATGCCGATGCACTGCTCGCGATCGTCGCCCGCCAGAACTACGAGCTCATGGACTGGCGCCGCGCCGACACCGACCTCAACTACCGGCGCTTCTTCGCCGTCAACGAGCTCGCCGCCCTGACGGTCGAGAACCGCCAGGTGTTCGACGACTCGCACGTCGAGATCGTGCGCTGGGTGCGCGAGGGGCTCGTCGACGGCATCCGGGTCGATCATCCCGACGGCCTGCGCGATCCCGGCGGCTACCTCGACGACCTCGCCGCCGCGACCGACGACACCTACGTGCTGGTCGAGAAGATCCTCAAGCACGGCGAGAGCCTGCCGCCGTTCTGGAAGGCCGCCGGCACGACCGGCTACGACGCCCTCGCCGAGATCGACCGCGTGCTCGTCGACCCGGCCGGCCGGGTGGCGCTCGACAAGCTGGATGCGTCGCTGCGGCGCGGCGGCAGCGTCGCCTGGGCCGACCTCATCCACGCCACCAAGCGCGGCATCGCCGATGGCATCCTCGGCTCGGAGGTGCGGCGGCTCGTGCGCGAGCACCTCGCCGAGCGCGGGGCCGGTGCCGGAGCCGGCCCCGACGGCGCGCCCGGCGCCGAGCCCGAGCAGCTGGTGGATGCGATGGCCGAGCTGCTGGCCTGCTTCCCCGTCTACCGCAGCTACCTGCCCTTCGGCGCCGAGCACCTCGACGAGGCCGCCGAGGCGGCGCTCGTGCGGCGCCCCGACCTCGCGGCGCCGATCCACGAGCTGCACGCGGCGCTCGGCGACCCCGCGCATCCCGTCGCCCTGCGCTTCCAGCAGACCTCGGGCATGGTCATGGCGAAGGGCGTCGAAGACACCGCGTTCTACCGCACCTCGCGGCTCGCGTCGCTGACCGAGGTCGGCGCCGATCCGAGCGAGTTCTCGATCGGGGTCGACGAATTCCACGGGCGGCAGCAGACGCGCCTCGCGACCTTCCCGGCATCCATGACGACGCTGTCGACGCATGACACGAAGCGCGGCGAGGACACCCGCGCGCGCATCACCGTGATCAGCGAGATCCCGGATGAGTGGGCCGCGTTCATCGCGCGCCGCCGCGAACGGCGGGCGCTCGGCGACGGCGCGCTCGAGAACCTGCTCTGGGAGTCGATCGTCGGCGCGTGGCCCCGCGAGCGCGAGGCGCTGCACGGCTACGCCGAGAAGGCGGCCCGCGAGTCGGGCGTCTCGACCAGCTGGAACGACCCCGACGAGACCTTCGAGTCGCGACTGCACGCCCTGATCGACGACCTCTTCGACGACGCGGCCGTCGCCGCCGATGTCGAGCAGATCGTCGAGCGGATGCGCGTCGCCGGCTACGCGAACGGGCTCGCCGCCAAGCTCATCCAGCTGACCGCGCCGGGCGTGCCCGACGTCTATCAGGGCAGCGAGGGCTGGGAGCGCTCGCTCGTGGATCCGGACAACCGGCGTCCGGTCGACTTCGGCGAGCGCCGCGCGCAGCTCGCCGCGATCGACGCCGGGGCCCTGCCGCTGGTCGACGAGAGCGGCGCCGCCAAGTTGCTCGTCGTCTCGCGCGCGCTGCGGCTGCGGCGCGACCGCCCCGAGCTGTTCGAGCGCTACACCGCGCTGCCCGCGCTCGGCACGGCCGCCGCGCACGTCGTCGGCTTCGACCGGGGCGGTGCGATCACGATCGCGACGCGGCTTCCGCTCGGGCTGGATGCCGCGGGCGGCTGGGGCGATACGACGGTGATCGTCGAGAACTCGACCTTCGTCGACGTGCTGACCGGGCGCATCGTCCCGGGCGGCGAGCTCGCGGTCGCCGAGCTGCTCGACACCTATCCCGTCGCGCTGCTCACCCGACTCGAGGAGGACTGAGATGCCCGAGATCGATGGCGAGAGCGGCACGATTGACGGGTTCCGCCCGCGGGTCTGGGCGCCGATCCCCGAGCGCGTTCGGCTGCACCTCGACGGCGCGGACGCCGGCGACCTCGAGCGCGAGGGCCCGAGCAGCGAGGGCGACGGCTGGTGGGCCTGGACCGGCGCCCCGCTCCCGGTCGGCGCCCGCTACGGCTTCCTGCTCGACGACGACACGACGCCGCTGCCCGATCCGCGGGGGCGGCGGCTTCCGGACGGCGTGCACGGCACGAGCGAGGTCGTGGATGCGCATCCCCTCGCCGGCGCCGCGGGCGGCAGCCCCGCCGGCGCTGGCCCCGATGGACACCCCTGGCACGGTCGCGCCCTCGCCGGCGGCGTGATCTACGAGCTCCACATCGGCACCTACACGCCCGAGGGCACGCTCGACGCGGCGATCGAGCGACTCGACCACCTCGTCGAGCTCGGCATCGACTTCGTCGAGCTGCTGCCGGTCAACGGCGTCAACGGCACGCACAACTGGGGCTACGACGGCGTCGCCTGGTACACGGTGCACGAGGCGATCGGCGGGCCCGAAGGCTACCGCCGCTTCGTCGCGGCGGCGCACGAACGCGGGCTCGCCGTCATCCAGGACGTCGTCTACAACCATCTCGGCCCGAGCGGCAACTACCTGCCGCGCTTCGGCCCGTATCTGCGCACCGGCTCGCGCAACACCTGGGGCGACTCGGTCAACCTCGACGAGCAGGCCGTGCGCGACTACATCCTCGACAACGTGCGCCTCTGGATCGCCGAGTACGGCGTCGACGGGCTGCGACTGGATGCGGTGCACGCGCTGCTCGACGAGCGCGAGCCGCACATCCTCGCCGAGATCGGGGCGATCGGCGACGAGCTCTCGGCCTCGCTCGGCCGCCCGATCACGCTCATCGCCGAGTCGGATCTCAACGACCCGGTCATGTTCACGGCGCGGGATGCGGGCTCTAGCGACTCCGCGTCGGGCGACGCTTCGGCGGGCGGCGCTTCGGCAGGCGGGGAGACCGGTACAGCCGCGCCGTCCGGCTACGGCCTCACCGCCCAGTGGAGCGACGACTACCACCACGCCGTGCACGTCGCGCTGACCGGCGAGACCGACGGCTACTACGCCGACTTCGCCCCGCTCGGCGCGCTCGCGAAGGCCGCGTCGCGCGGCTTCTTCCACGACGGCACCTTCTCGTCGTTCCGCGACCGCGAGCACGGCAAGCCGATCCCCAGCGACGCCCCGACCTCGGCGCTCGTGACCTTCGCGCAAGACCACGACCAGATCGGCAACCGCGCCGCCGGCGACCGGCTCACCGCATCCCTCACCCCGCGCCGCCTCGCCGTCGCGGCCGTGCTGAACCTGCTCTCGCCGTTCACGCCGATGCTGTTCATGGGCGAGGAGTGGGGCGCGACGACGCCCTGGCAGTTCTTCACCTCGCACCCCGAGCCCGAACTCGGCCGCGCGACCGCTGAGGGGCGCATCGCCGAATTCGAGCGGATGGGGTGGGACCCCGACGTCGTGCCCGACCCGCAGGACCCCGCGACGTTCGCGAACTCGAAGCTCGACTGGAGCGAGCGGGATGCGCCGCAGCACCGCGACCTGTTGGAGCTGCACCGCGAGCTCATCCGCCTGCGGCACGAGCTGCCCGAGTTCGGGTCGACGACATTCGACGAGCTGTCGGCCACGGTCGACGAGCAGGCGCGCACGCTCGCGGTGCGCATCCGGGGTCTCGTCGTCGCGGTGAACCTCGGCCTCGGCGACTACTCGCTGCCGGCCGATGAGCTGCTGTTCCGCACGAGCGACGACGTCGTCTCGCCCGCCGAGGGCGTCATCACGCTGCCGCCCGACTCGGCCGCGCTCCTGTGCCTGACGCTCTAGGCACGGTGGGGAGGACCGCGCGTCCCGGCGAGGCCGCGGGGCGTTGCAACTCCGCGCGCCGCCGCCCACCCCGACGCAGGGCCCACACGTGAGCGTCGCGCTCGACGGTGGCCACAGACGCGCGCCCGCGACGGCGAGTCGCGAGCATTGCTGGCCGCACTCGCCACATCTCGCGACACGGGTGGCCACAGACGCACGTCCCGACCCGCGTGTCGTGGGCATTCGTGGCCACCTTCGACATCTCACGCTTCGAGGGTGGCCGCAAACGCACGCCCGCGTCGGCGCGTCGCGGACGTTCGTGGCCACCCACGGAGGGCAACCGCCGGGTCAGTCTTCGAACACCTCGGGCGCGAGCTCGGGAGTCACGTCGCCCGAGCCGGCGAGCGTGGCCGCGTCGTCGGCCGGACGGTGGAAGTCCGGCAGCGCCACACCGGGCAGGCGCCAGGCCGTGAACGCCATGCCGATCGAGTGGATGCGCGCGCTCCCGTCGTCCGCGAGCTCGAGCTCGGCCGCGCCGAACATGCGCTCGACGCCGGTGCCGCGTTTCGGATGGGTGGGGGCATCGAGCTCGCTGGGGGCTCGAACTCCGCCCTCATCTGCAACGGCGTCCGCCCCAGCCGTCGCTTCATCCGGCAGCGCAGCCGCCACCCCGCCCGGCAGCGCCCCCGCTCCGAGCTCCACGCGCGCGTCCGCCCGGGCCGCGACCACGAGCACGGTCTCCTCCGCCGCCTCGCGCACGAACACGAGGGCGTCGTCGGCGACGTGCAGCCAGCGCAGCCCGCCGCCGTTGAGAGCGGGATGCGCGCGCTTGAGCCCGATCAGCGTCGAATAGAGCGAGATCGAGTCGGCAGCAGCATCCACGTCAGACCACGGCAGCGGCGTGCGCGAGTGCTCCCCGTCGTCGCCGACCAGCCCGAACTCGTCGCCCGCGAACACGACCGGGATGCCGGGCAGCGTGACCGCGAGGCCGAACGCGACCGGCACGGCTCCGGGCCGCGCGTGCGTGAGGAAGCGCGGGGTGTCGTGCGTGTCGAGGGCGTTCATGGTGTGCAGCCGCACCCGCCAGGCGAGCTCGGCGGTGAAGCGGCGGTGCTGGTCCCAGAACTCGAGGCCGCTGAAGTCCTCGGTGCGTCCGAGCGTGACGTTGATGCCGCCGGGCGCGGGCGAGCCGGGCTCGCGCAGCCAATTCCACAGCGGACGCGTGAAGTTGGCGTAGGTCATGGCGCCGTGCCAGGCGTCGCCGGTGAAGTCGCTCGCGGCGTCGTTGGTCGACTCGCCGAGTAGCAGGGTGTCGGGGTTCACGTCGATCATCGTCTGGCGGATGATGCGACGCACCTCCTGGTTGAGGTCGTCGTCGAGGTAGCGCCCGGTCATGTTGGCGACGTCGATGCGCCAGCCGTCGAGGCTGTACGGCTCGGCCAGCCAGCGCCCGACGATGGAGCGCGGCCCCTCGATGAAGCGTCGCCGCAGCTCGTGCGAGTGCCAGTTCAGCTTCGGCAGGCTCGGCACGCCCAGCCACGACACGTAGCCCTGCTGCTCGTCGTCGAGCCAGTAGTAGAAGTCGCTCTCGGCCGCGCCGGGCTGCCCGTGCGCGGCGCGGAACCACTCGTGCGCATCCCCCGAGTGGTTGCTGGTGAGGTCGCCGATCACCTTGAGTCCGCGCTCGTGCGCCGCCTCGACCAGGCGGATGAGGGCCTCGTCACCGCCGAGCAGCGGGTCGACCTCCTCGAACGACCAGGCGTCGTAGCGGTGGTTCGACCGCGCCGGGAAGACGGGCGTCAGGTAGATCATCGTCACGCCGAGGCCGACCAGGTGGTCGAGCTTCTCGCGCACGCCGTCGAGGTCGCCGCCGAAGAACTGCGTCGCCGTCGAGGGCCCCACGTGGATGACCTCGTCACCCCACGCGGCCGGCTCGGCCCAGTCGGGCAGGTCGCGCCGGTCGGCCAGCTCGCTGCGCGCGAAGCGGTCGGGGAACACCTGGTAGAGCACGGTGCTCTGACCCCACTCCGGCGGCTCGGGATAGGTCACGAGCCGGAAGTCGTTCATGTCGCGCGCCTCGGTGCGCGACAGCCCGCGCGCGCTCAGCCACCAGGCGGTGCCGTCCGCGCGCTCGATGAGGAAGCGGTAGCCGTGGATCGGGTTCTCGACCGTCAGGTCGGCCTCCCACCAGACGGCGTCAGTGGATGCGCGGCCTGTGCCGATCGCCGCCGCGCCGCCCGCCACGATCTCCGCCTCGGTGTACCGCGGCTCGTGATCGGGGTTCGAGCGGGTCAGCACGCGCCGCGCATCCCCCCACGCCCGCGGGATGCGCACCCGAACCCGCACGACCTCGCCGAGCTGCGGATGCCCGTTCGAGACGTAGAGCGGTGAGCCGTCGTGGTGCGGTTCGAGTGCCGGCTGGAGCATGGGCCGAGGCTACCGCCCGCGCGTTTCGCGCCGATGGCGGCAGCAGCCTCGGCCTCGGTGCTCAGACCTCGCTGTCGGCGGTGTCGGCGGCGGCCGAACGGCGCGCGCCGCGGCGCAGCTGACGCAGGAGCAGCAGCACCACGCCGGCCGCGAGCGTCAGCGCCGCGAGCGCAGCCGCCGGCAGGGTGTCGACACCCGTGTTCGCGAGCGACGGGTCGGATGCCGCAGCACCCGCACCGGCGCCGGGCGCCGCCGCGATCTGCACGGCCTGGCCGGCGACCTGCACGCCGTCGATCAGCGCGACGACCGTGTGGGCGCCGCCCGGCGTCGAGGCCGGGATGCTCGCCGCGAGCCGCAGCGCGCCCTGGTCGTCCGCAATAGCCGAGCCGAGCACGACCGGGTCGGAGTGCAGCTCGAGCGTGACGACCGCGCCGGCGCGGAAGCCGGTGCCGTCGACGATGATCGATCCGCCGGCGGTGAGCGAGCCCGAGATCACGAGCTTCTCGTCACCCGTGGCCGGGTTCTCCGGGTCAGAGGGATCGGTCGGGTCGGTCGGGTCCGTCTCCTCGGCGACCGTCACGGGCGCCGAGGCGGGCGACTGCTCCGACTCGCCGACCTTGTTCGACGCGGTGATCGTGGCGGTGTAATCGCCGGGGGCGACGCCCTCGAACAGCTGGCTCGTCGCATCCCCGTCGACCTGCACGGTGCGCGGCAGCGCACCGGACGCCGTCGGGGTGAGCACGACGGTGTAGCCGACCGGGCGTCCGGTCGCGGGCGCGGTCCAGGTGACGAGCACATCCGACGCCGCCTCGGGGCCGATCGCGGCGGTCGGAGTCGCCGGCGTCGCCGGCACGGTCAGCGGGCGAGCCGAGGCACGGTAGTTCGCCATGTGCGCGACCTTGCCGGGCTTGTCGTCGCTGTACGGTTTCGAGAGCTTGCCGAACTCGCCGCCGGTCTCCTTCTTGCCGTCGTTCCAGGCGGCGAGCTTGCCGAGCTGCTTCGCGGTGAAGCCGCCGGCCACGACCTGGTCGTCGCCGAGCGCGACCTGCGCCTGCGTGATCTTCTTCACGAGCGCGAGCGTGGCCGCGGGGTCGTCCTGGTTCCAGTTCTTCACGTCGATGTCGGTGCGGCCGCGCAGCCACTCGCCCCAGTAGAACTCCTGGAACGGGATCTCGCCGTTGGCGACGTAGCCGATGTCGCGACCGAAGTAGAGGATGCTGCGGTAGGGGTCGTCGTCGAAGTTCGCGAGCCCGACGCTCGAGGGCAGGTCGACCGGCTGGATCGGGTCGCCGTTCACGTCGCTCAGCCAGACCCACTTGTTGGTCTGCATGGTCTGCCAGAAGTCGGCCTCGCTGAGTCCGCTGAGGTTGCCGAGCACGCGCAGGCGCACGTGCACGTCGAGTCCGCCGCCGAGGGTCTCGGCGAAGCTGGTCAGGGTGTGGTGCCCGTCGGTCAGGTAGGGCACGCCGCCGGGGCCGATCACGACCGTCTTCATCGGCTCGATCGAGTCGGCGGTCTCGTCGCCGACCGGGACCTCGCACTCGAAGGTGCTCGGGTCGAGGATCGTCGCGCCCGCCTGGGCCGACACGACATCCGTCTGCCCGTTGGCCTCGCACCAGTCGCCGAAGCCCTTGCCGACCTCGTCCTGGCTGACCTTGCCCTGCTCGTAGCGGCCGAGCTTGTAGAACACCTCGTCGTAGCCGAGCGACGGCTGCGTGGGGTGCACGTCGCCGATGCGCACCTCGAGCAGGTCGCCGACGGGCGCGCACAGGTAGGGGTCGGTGACGCCGCCGGCGGCGCAGGATGCGGCGGGGACGTCGTCGACGATCGGTTCGGCGGCACGGGCGGGGGCCGGGGCGATCAGGGCGGCACCGCCGACGGCGGTGGCGATCGCGGCGGCTCCGCCGGCGCGGATGAGCATACGCAGCACGGGGTCTCTCTCGGTCCGGACTCCGACGGGGCGCGGAGTCACTGGGCGGGGATGCGCGGGTCCGGCCGAGCGCGGCGATCACGTCGCGTACGCGGTGGCGGACCCTCGGTCACCCTGTCGAGTCCGTGCGCACGGCAGGTGTCGCGCAGGTGAACGCGCGGTGCGCGGCGGCCGTCGATGGGCCACGAATGCACGCTCGCCGCGGCGTGCCGTGTGCATCTCTGGCCACCCTCGACGAGCACACAGCCCAGGGTGGCCACGAATGCACTCCCAGCGCGGCGCGTCGCGGGCATCTCTGGCCACCCTCGACGAGTGACGCGCGGGATGCGACGCCGACCCGGGCGAACGATGCGCGTCTCGTGGGCCCGGGCGCGCGGCACGGACCCCTGGAAGCGCGTCGCGCTCCCGTCGACTCCTCTACTTCGCGGGCGCGCTCGGCACGACGACGACCGGCACCGGCAGCTCGCGCAGCATCTGCGCGGCGGTGGCGCCGAGGAACAGGCGCTTGGGCGAGGCGAGGCGGCTCGAACCGAGCAGCACGACCTCGTCGGGGTCCCAGTCGATCGAGGCGACGGCCGCCTCGACGCCGGGCGCGGCGGCGACCTCGGTGCTCACCTCGATGTCGGCCGGCAGCACCTCGGTCGCGGCGGCGAGCAGCGACTCGGCGTGCTCGCGACCGGCCTCGACGGCCTCGGGAGGGGCGACGCTGCCGGCACGGTCGAGCGCGACGAGCGAGAGCAGGCGCAGCGGCGCTCCCAGGCGCCGGGTCACGCCGATCGCCTCCTCGAGCAGGTGCTGGGCGCCGCTGCGCGTGCCGATGGCGCAGCTCACCCGCGAGATCGGCACGGTCATGGCATAGGGGCGCGAGGCCCATCCCGACGGAGCCAGCACGACGGGCACCTCGGCCGAGTGCAGCAGGGCTCCGGCGACGCTGCCCGTCGAGACCCGGCCGAGCAGTCCGCCGTGCGCGGCGCCGATGACCAGGAAGCGGGCTTCGAGCTCGCGTGAGGCGTCGAGCAGTCCCTCGGCGAACGACTCGGCGTCGATCAGGTGCGTCTGGATGCGCACATCACCGGGCACGGTTGCGGCGGCCTCGGCGAGCCAGCCCTCCGCCGTCGCGTGCAGCTTGGCCTGGTAGTCGGCGGTGCCGACGGCCTCCGATCGCCCCAGCACGAGGACGAGGTCGAGCTGCGCATCCGCGGCTTTCGCCAGGCGCGCGCCGAGGGCGAGGGCGTCGCGCCCCGTCGGGGTGCTGGTGTAGCCGACGATGAACCGCATCGACGTCGCTCCTTCTGCGCTCGGGCTTCAATCCTCCCGCGATTCGGGATGCGCCGCCGCCACCCGTGCACAGCCCTCGGCGAACAGCGCCGCGCACGACCCGGCTCCGGGAGACGTCCGACCCGGCACCCCGGCCTCAGCTCGCGAGCGCCGCCACGATGTCGGCCGCCGTGCGCCGCCCCATGCGGATGGCGCCGTCGACGTGCTGGTAGCCCTCGGGCGCGAAGTCGCTGCACGACCAGTGGATGGGGCCGACCGGCGTGGTCTGCATCGCGCCGTAGCGGCTGAGTCCGCCCAGGTCGAAGCTCGCGGCGTAGGCGCCGCGCGTCCACTCCTCGGCGGCCCAGTCCGACTCGAAGTACACCTCGGGCGTCAGCGCCTCGGGGCCGTAGTAGTCGGCGAGCGAGGCCAGGATGCGCGCCTTGCGCTCCTCGGCCGGCAGGCGGAACACGTCGTCGGCCTTCTGGTCGCTCACGAAGCCGACCAGGGTGCCCCGCGCATCCCCGTGATTGCTGTTGTCGTACGACTCGTGCACGAGTCGGTAGGGGCTGAACGCGGTGCCCGACAGCCCCTGCTCGCGCCAGAACGGACGGTCGTAGACCGCGTGCACCTTGATGACGAGGCCGAGCGAGAGGTGCTGGTGCATCTGCTGGCTGAGTCGCGGCAGCGCGGGCTGGAAGTCGATGCGCGAGTAGAGGTTCGGCGGCAGCGCGACGATCGCGCGGCGGGCGTGCACCTCGAGGCCGCCGTCGGCGTAGGCGACGACGCCCTCGGGTGCCGTGCCGTCGGGGCCCGACGCGTCCGCGCCGCCGGTCCACTCGAGCCGGCGCACCGGGGCGTTCAGGATGACGTCGTCGCCGAGGCGCTCGGCGAGCGCGAGCGGCACGCTCTGCAGGCCGCCGACGACGCGCTGGTCGAGGATGAAGTCGGCGTCGACGAGGTGGCTGAAGCTGCCGGCCGAGGCGGCCATGAGCAGCGCCTGCAGCAGCGAGAACGCGTGCGAGGGCTTGGTGAGCATGGCCTCGGCGATGAACAGCGCGATGTTGTCGCGCGCCTCGACGTCGTCGCTCTGGTCGGCCAGCCACTGCTTCCACGACACGGCGTCGTACTCGGCGGCCTTCGGGTGCGCCCACGGCGCGGCCGGGTCGACCTCGGCGACGAGGCCGTCGAGCAGCGCGATGAGACGCTCGATCTCGGCCGCGGTCGCGGGCGCGACGGGGAAGATCTCGCCGGTGAAGCGGGTCAGCGCTCCGCTCGGCCCGATGTAGACGCTGTCGCCCTCGCGGTAGCGCGAGTAGGTCTCGAGGCCGAGCTCGGCGATCGTGTCGATCAGCGCATCCTGGTCGGGCGAGACCCACTGGCCGCCGATCTCGAGCATCGCGCCGTCGATGTCGCGCGTCCAGAGGCGGCCGCCGACGCGGTCGCGGGCCTCGAGCACGACCACGCTGTGGCCGGCGGCGCGCAGGGCGTTCGCGGCGGTCAGACCGGATGCGCCGGCTCCGATGATCACGACGTCGCGGTCGAGGCGCTGGGCGCTGGGCATGAGGGGGTCCTCCGGGATGCGGATCGGGTCGCGGCGGGACGGCCGCACGGCATCCAGTGTGCCGGAATCCGTCGCCGAATCCAAGCCGATGATGCGGAATCAGCAGGAAACATCGCTGAAACACGACGGAATCCGCACTCCGTGATCCCAGCGTACGCACCGCATCCGACAGCCCGCCTCGAACGCCGGATGTCGGCGGCCGGGCGTAGCCTGCCCGCATGTGCGGGCGGTTCGCGATGGACAAGGAGACGAACGACCTCATCGAGGAGTTCGTGCTCGACGGCAACGACTACCGCGACTGGTCGGTGTCGTACTCGATCGCGCCGACGGAGGCGATCCCGGTCGTGCGCGAGCGCGCGCACAGCGACGGCGAGGTGCGCCGCACGGTCGAGCAGGCCGCGTGGGACTTCCATCCCTCGTTCATCAAGAGCCACACCCGCCCCCAGTTCAACGCCCGCATCGAGACCGTCGCGACGAACGGCATGTGGAAGGGCGCCTTCGCGGCGCACCGGGTGCTCGTGCCCATGCGCGGCTACTACGAGTGGACCGGCGACAAGGGATCGAAGACCCCGTGGTTCATCCACGGCGGCGCCGAGCCGGGAACCGACGCCGCCGCCCCGCTGCTCGCGGCGGCCGGTCTCTGCACGGTGCGCAAGGTCGACGGCGAGTGGGTGCTGTCGGCCGCGATCATCACCCGCGAGGCGCGCGACGCGAGCGGCGAGGTGCACGACCGCATGCCCGCCTTCCTCACGCCCGAGCTGCGCGACGAATGGCTGAGCCCGGCGAAGCTCGCGCCCGGCGGCGAGACCGAGGCCCTGGTGGATGCGCTGCTCGCGTCGAGCGAGCAGGTCGCGACGACCGTGCGCGCCCACGAGGTCGACCGCCGCGTGAACAGCTCGCGCGCCGTCGACCCGGCCGACGCGGGGCTGATCGCGCCGGTCTGAGTGCGGCCCCGCGCGGCTCCGCGCGAAGCCGCGCTCAAACTGACCTCTACTCTGGAATGAGCCCGCGGCGCGCGCCGCACCGAGCACGACAGCACCACCGGGGGAGCAGCACGCGATGATCGACGCCACCGTCGTCGGGGCCGGACCGAACGGCCTCGCCGCCGCCGTCACCCTCGCCGCCGCCGGCCTCGAGGTGCAGCTGATCGAGCGCTCCGAGCGGGTGGGCGGCGGCATGTCGTCGGCCGAGCTGACGCTGCCCGGCTTCGTGCACGACGTGTGCTCGGCCGTGCATCCGGGTGCCCTGGCCTCGCCGTTCTTCCGCTCCTGGGGGCTCGAGCGCCGGGTCGCGATGGCGGTTCCGGATGCGTCGTACGCGCATCCCCTCGACGACCGCCCGGCCGCGATCGCCTACCTCGACCTCGAGCGCACGGTCGCCGAGCTCGGCCCCGACGGCCCGGGCTGGCGGCGTTTCGTCGGGCCGCTCGTCGAGCACTTCGCCGGCGTCTCCGACTTCACCGGAGGCCCGCTGCTGCGCTGGCCGAGCGATCTGACGGCCGCGACGCTGTACGGGATGCGCGCCCTGCGCTTCGCCGCATTCGGCGCCGGCACGGCCTCGCCCCGGGCCCTCGGCTTCGCGACCGAGGCCGGCTCGGCCCTCAGCGCCGGCACGTCGGCGCACACCGTCGCCCGCCTCGACCGCCTCGGCACGGCCGGCGCGGGGCTGCTGCTGGCGGCGTTCGGCCACACGGTCGGCTACCCGGTTCCGGTCGGCGGATCGCAGGCGATCGCCGACGCGCTGGCCGCCGACGTCGTCGAGCGCGGCGGCACGATCCGCCTCGGCGAGCACGTCTCGGGGCCCGGCGACATCGAGCCGAGCCGGGTCGTGATCCTCGACACGAGCCCTGAGTTCCTGGCCTCCTACGCCGGCGATCGCCTTCCGGCGGGATACCGCCGCGCGCTCGGCCGCTACCGCCGCGGCGACGGCGTCGCCAAGGTCGACTTCGCGACGAGCGCGCCGATCCCCTGGGCGGATGCGCGCGTCGGCGCCGCCCCCACGGTGCACCTGGGCGGAACGCGGGCCGAGATCGCGGCGGCCGAGGCCGAGGTGGCGGCGGGGCGCATCCCGGATCGCCCCTATGTCCTCCTGACCCAGCCGACCGTGATCGACCCGAGCCGCGCGCCCGAGGGCCGGCACACCGTGTGGGCCTACACGCACGTGCCCGCCGGGTCGGATGCCGACCTCAGCGACACCATCACGGCCCAGATCGAGCGGTTCGCCCCGGGATTCCGCGACACGATCCTGGCCAGCGCACACCGTTCGGCGGCGCAGCTCGCGCACGAGAACCCGAACGATCCGGGCGGCGAGATGATGGGCGGCGCGGTCACGATCCCGCAGCTGATCGCGCGTCCGGTGCTGTCGGCGACGCCGTGGCGCACGCCTGTCGCGGGCCTCTACCTCGGCTCGGCGGCGACGCCGCCCGGCCCCTCGACGCATGGCATGAACGGCTGGTACGCCGCCGCGACCGCGCTGCGCGACCACTTCGGCCTGCGCGAGGCCCCGTTCGCGGTCTGACAGATCCGTGAGGGGTCGCGAGCACGATCGAACTCGCGGATGCGCGAGCCGGGCGCGGTGACGCGCCCGGCGGAGCGGGCCGAATGCGTCAGCGCTTCTTCGGCGACTTCTCCGGCGTCGGCGCCTGGCCCGAGGCGCGCAGCTCGGCGTAGTACGCCCGCGCCTCGTCCTGACGCGCCCTCTCGGCGCCCGTGCCGATCGGCGCGCGCAGGTGCTCGGGGGCGAGACCGAAGGCATCTACGAGGTCGAGCGCGTGCGGGCGCAGGCGCGGCAGCAGGCGGTCGTCGATGTAGTCGGTGATCGCGTGCGCGCGGAACGCCGACAGGCGCCCGTGCATCAGGTACCAGGCCAGGTGCTTCTCGATCAGCGTGAAGCCGAACAGGTCGCGCAGCCAGGTGAGCTTCTGCTTGGTGCCCGGGTGCTCGATCCAGCCGAGCGCATCCGTGAACGACTCCCACTGCAGCAGCTCGGCGTGGGCGCGCGCGGCCTGGATCAGCTCGTCCTGGTTCGCGTTGAACAGCTCGGCGGCCTGCTCCTTCGACAGCTTGGATGCGCCGCGCAGGCGCAGCGCGACCTCGCCGACCATGGTGTGAACCCGGTCGGTGAGCAGCTGACGCTGCGAGGCCTCGTCGCGCACCATGCCGACCGACCGGGCGGTCGAGCCGAAGTCGGCGACCGCCTGGGCGACCTTGCGCAGCCCCGAGCGGTTGAGCGCCGCATCCCCGACCTGACCGGCGACGAAGCCGGCGATGTCGCCCGCATCCGCCTTCGACAGCTTGGCGGCGTAGTCGCCCAGCAGTCGCTTGGCGACGAGCTGCAGCAGCACGTTGTTGTCGCCCTCGAAGGTGACGTAGACGTCGAGGTCGGCGCGCAGCTGGGTGAAGCGGTTCTCGGCGAGGAAGCCGGAGCCGCCGCAGGCCTCGCGGCACTCCTGCAGGATGTCGAGGCCCGCCCAGGTGCTGAGCGGCTTCAGCGCGGCGGCGAGGGTCTCGAGATCCTGGCGGTCCTCATCAGTGTCGCCGGCGCCCGAGAACACCGAGTCGAACTTCTCGAGCAGGCGCTCGTGCGCGAACGACATGGCATAGGTCTCGGCCAAACGCGGCAGCAGCCGGCGCTGGTGGCGCTGGTAGTCGAGCAGCACGACCTCGTTCTCGGCATCTGCGCCGGCGAACTGGCGGCGCTCGCTCGCGTAGCGCAGGGCGATCGTCAGGCCGACCTTCGAGGCGAGCGTCGACGAGCCGTCGAGTGAGACGCGGCCCTGCACGAGCGTGCCGAGCATCGTGAAGAAGCGGCGGCCCGGGCTCGCGATCGGCGAGGTGTAGGAGCCGTCCTCGGCGACCTGGCCGTAACGGTCGAGCAGATCCAGGCGCGGGATGCGCACGTGGTCGAAGTGCAGACGGCCGTTGTCGATGCCGTTGAGTCCGCCCTTGAGGCCGTCGTCCTCGCCGCCGACGCCCGGCAGGAACGCGCCGTCGGCATCCCGGATCGGCACGTAGAAGGCGTGCACGCCGTGGTCGACGCCCTGCGTGATCAGCTTCGCGAACACGACCGCCGCGCGGCCGTCCTTCGCCGCGTTGCCGAGGTAGTCCTTCCACGCCGCGCGGAACGGGGTGTGGATGACGAACTCCTGCGCCTCGGGGTCGTAGGTCGCCGTCGTGCCGATCGCCGCGACATCCGAGCCGTGCCCGGTCTCGGTCATCGCGAAGGCGCCGGGGATCTCGAGCGACATCGCGCTCGGCAGGTAGGCATCGTGGTGGCGCTCGGTGCCGAGGTGCAGGATCGCGGCGCCGAACAGGCCCCACTGCACGCCCGACTTGATCTGCAGCGAGGGATCGGCGAGCAGCAGCTCCTCGAAGGCGGCGATGTTGCCGCCGTGGTTGTCCTCGCCGCCGAGGCGCTTCGGGAAGGCCCGGTGCACGGCCTTGTCGGCCACGAGCTGGTGCAGCTGGCCGAGCACGCGCTCGCGGTGCTCGGGCATCGGCAGCGCGTCGATGCGGTGGTAGCGCGCATCCTTCAGCTGCTCGCGGCTGGTGCGACGATCCTCGGCCCACTTGCCGAGCAGGTACTCGCCGAGCCAGACGGTGTCGATGGGGCCCGCGTCGGGCGTGCCGCCGCCCTTGCCGTGCTTCTCGCCGTGCTTCTCGCCGTGCTTGCCGTCGATGCTCTTCGCGTCCTTGGCGTCGGCTGCTCCGCCGGCGGGAAGGGCCTCGGTGGCGGGCTCGTCGATCACGCTCATGCTGGTTCCTCCGGTCCGGGCGCGGAGGCTCCCAGCAGCTCCGCTCGCCCTACCCGGGTCACGCTAGGCGCGGGTGCGCGCGGCGGCGAGATCGTGGTCGGAGGCCCACGAAACGCGCTTCCGACGTGGGCGACGCCGTTGTGCGGGTTCCACAATCCTGAGCAACCGCCCTTAGAGGATGCGGCAGGTCGGGCTGCGGGACGGAGCCGAGTGCGCCGAGTGCGCCGAGCCGGCGCGGGTCAGCTGTCGCCGAGCTGCGCCGCGCTCACGTCGAAGGTGTTGCACGACTGCGGGTCGCCGTTGTACCCGGTCAGGAACCACTTCTGCCGCGCCGCGCTCGAGCCGTGCGTCCAGCTCTCGGGCGTCGCCTGCCCCTGCGTCTTCTCCTGGATGTTGTCGTCGCCCACCGTCGCCGCGGCGTTCAGCGCGTCGTCGATCTCCTGCCGCGTCGGCGGCTCGAGGATGCGGTCGTCGCCCTGCGCGGCCGCGCCCAGCCAGGCGCCCGCGAAGCAGTCGGCCTGCAGCTCGAGGCGCACGCTGTCGCTCGCGGGGCCGGTCGCCCGCAGGTCCTTGCCGTCGGTGATGCCGGTGATGTGCTGGATGTGGTGGCCCCACTCGTGCCCGATCACGTACAGCTGGGCGAGCGGTCCGGCGGTCGAGCCGAACTGGGAGCGCAGCTGGTCGTAGAAGCTCGTGTCGAGGTAGATCTGCTGGTCGGCGGGGCAGTAGAAGGGGCCGACCGCGGCCGTCGCGCCGCCGCATCCGGTGTTCGTCTGGTCTTCGAAGATGATGATCTTCGGGTCGGTCGCGCCGTCGACGTGCTGCGGCCAGTAGGCGCGCAGCGAGGCGGCCGCCCCCTGCACCCGGCAGTCGATGTCGTCGTTGGCCTGCTGCGCCGAGCAGCTGAGCGCGCTCTCGTCGCTCGTGGCGCCGCCGCCCGTGCCGCCGCCGAGGAACTGGCTCACGTCGACGCCCGTGAACGCCTGGATGAGCAGCGCCACGATCACCAGACCGCCGGCGCCCGCGCCGACGCCGATCCCGGCATTGCGACCGCGCTTGCTGACGCGGCCCTTGCTGATATCCGAGTTCGGATCGAAGGTCATGCGCCGAGGCTAGCGCCGGGGATGCGGGGCGACCAGGGGCGGATCGGGCGGGCCGGGGCGCGGCGGCGCGGCGCGGCGCGGCGGGGTCGGCCGGCCAGGGCGCGCCGGGGCGCGGATCGTCAGGGCGCGCCAGGGCGCGGCTCGTCAGGGCGCACCGAGCACGGCGCGCGCGATCGCGCGGATGTGGCGGTCGTCGGTTCCGCAGCATCCGCCGAGCACCGTGAGGCCGGGCATCCGCTCGTGCAGCTCGGCGAAGCACCGGCCGAGGTCCGCGGGGTCGCCCGGATCGAGCACGTCGAGCGCATCCAGCTCGGCGTGACTGCGGCGCGAACCGTTCGCACGGAACGCCGCGACGCGCCCGCCCCACGGCTCGGCCAGGTCGGCCGGCAGGTGATCGGGATGCGCGCAGTTGACCCCGAAGTAGGCGGGCGCGCCGTCCGTGGCGCCGTCGACCTCGGCCACCGCATCCCGCAGCGACTGGCCGCCCGGCAGCCGCCCGTCGGTCTCGACCGTGAACGAGATCACGATCGGGATGCCGATCTCGCGCGCCGCGGTGGCGATGCCGATCGCCTCGGCCGGGTAGGTCAGGGTGAGCGCGGCGGCGTAGTCGACGGGGGCGGGGGCTCCGGGCGTCCCTCCGCCCCCGGCGAGGCCGAGGAGCGCGTCGGCGGCGGCGCGGGTGCCGGCCGCGGCGCGGGCCGAGTCGCGGCCGACTGCGTCGGAGCCGGATGCGGCGGGTCGCCCGCCGCCCAGCGCAGTGCCGGCCATCGGGCCCGAGCTCGGGTCGGCGAAGATCTCGAGCTGCCGGCGGTGGTAGTCCGCGGCCTCGTCCGCCGACATCAGCGTCGCCGGAGAATAGCCGTCGTCGCGCGGACCCAGCACGCCGCTCACCAGGATCGGCTGCCGGGCTCCGCCGGCGACCGCCTCGGCGCGCAGTTCGTGAGCGAACGCGATCGACGCGCGCAGGATGCGCTCGAACTCGGCGCCCGCGTACCCGCGTCGGGCGGCCCAGTCGGGATTCGCCCGCCAGGTCACGGTGTCGAGGCTGAACGGGGCGTGCGCATCCTGAGCGGTCTCGATCGCGAGCCGGTAGTAGGCGGCGAGCGCCTCGCGGCCGTGCTCGTCGTCGAGCAGCGGGAACGCCGCGAAATCGGGCAGGTCGAAGCCGGCGCCGTAGATGAGGTCGGTCTCGAGTCCGCCGTCAGTCAAGGTGACGGCGCCCGGATCGGTGCGCGGGATGCGGAACGGCATGACTGCCTTCTCGGGTTCGGGCGTCGGCACGTGGGGGAGCAGCCGGGCGTGCCCGTAGGGCGCCGAGACTAGACCTGTCGGTGCACGGGCACAAGAGCGCGGGCGCGGCAGCCGCGCGTGCGCGGGGCTCAGCGCTCGGCACAAGAGCGCGGGCGCGGCAGCCTCGCCTGCGGCGCTCGTGCGCACGGGGCTCGTGTGCACGGAAACCGGCCAGCAGCAGCGCCGAGCTCCATTGCGACTCGACGGCACTCTCCGCCGGTTTCCGTGCACGCCCGCGCGCGGGTGGCCACGAATGCACGCCAGGCGCGGCGTGTCCCGTGCATCCCCGGCCACCCTCGACGAGCGGACGGCGCAGGGTGGCCACAAGTGCACGCCCGCCCGGCGTGTCGCGGTCATCTCTGGCCACCCTCGATGCGCAACGGGCGACGCGCGGGATGCGGGGTCGGAGCGGGTGGGACCGACGCGCGGGGCTAGAGGCGCTCGGGGCTCAGGGCGCGCTTGACCCGCTCGACCACGTTCGCGGCCGGCGGCTCGTTGTAGCGACCCGCGGGCTCCTGGCCGCTGAGCTTCTGGATCTCGGCCATGAGCGCATCCGTCGCCTGGCGGCGCGCACGACCCGAGGTGGCGGGGCCGAAGGTGCCGAGGTCGAGCGGCTTGCCGAAGCGCACCGTCACCTTGGCGCGGCGGATGCGGTTGGAGCCGACGGGCTGCAGCTGGTCGGTGCCGATCAGACCGACCGGCACGACCGGCACGCCCGCGGTCATCGCCAGCCACGCGACGCCGGTGCGTCCGCGATAGAGCCGGCCGTCGAGCGAGCGGGTGCCCTCGGGGTAGATCGCGAAGGCGTCGCCGTTCTCGAGGATCTCGAGCCCCGCATCCAGGGCCGCCTGCGCCGCCGCACCCGCGCCGCGCTCGACCGGCACGGCGCCGACTCCGCTGAAGAAGGCTTTGCTCAGCGCGCCCTTCACGCCGGCGCCGGCGAAGTAGTCCGACTTGGCGAGGAACGCGACGGTGCGCGGCGCGACGAGCGTGATCACGACGCTGTCGATGAACGAGAGGTGGTTGCTGGCCAGGATGACGGCGCCGCGCTTCGGCACGTTGCGCTTGCCCTCGACCTTCGGCCGGAACGTCGCCTTCGCCATCGGGGCGGCGAGGCGGCGGGCGACCGAGGCGAACATCGCCTCAGCCTGTCACAGCCGGGCCGTGCGAGTCGCTCATCCATGCGGGTGACGGCATATGAAGCCTCGGGATGCGCGGCTCGGGCGGCTCCGATCGACTCATCCTGGGCACCGCGCGCGACGAGACCGGCGGACCTCTACCGCCAGTCGTCCGGCGGCGGGGGCTCCTCGTCCCAGAACGGCGGCGGCTCCTCGTCGAGGAAAGGCGGCGGCTCGGGCTCGGTCGTGAGGGGGCGTGCCGCGGGAGACGGTGTGCGCGGCGCGGCTGTGCGAGGAGCGGCTGTGCGAGTCCGCGCCGCGGGGCGCGCCGTCGACCGCGCTCCGGCGGACCCGGCCGAGCTCGACTCCGCGGCGCTCGATTCCGCCGTATGCGGTGCCGCCGCACTCGACTCCGCCGCACGCGCACCGGCCGCGACCCCGGAACCCTCGGCGACCGGGTCGCCGGCGACGACGGCGAGCACCGCATCCGCGTAGGTGTCGAGCTTCTTCTCGCCGATGCCGCTGATCTCGCCCAGCTCGGCGCGCGAGGTCGGCTTGGTGACGGCGATGCCGCGCAGGGTCGCGTCGTTGAAGACGACGTAGGCGGGAACGCCCTGCGAACGCGCCTCGCCCGCGCGCCACTCGCGCAGCGCCTCGAACAGGTCGCGCGAGCCCTCGGGCAGCTCCGAGACGGTGCGCTTCGCGCCGGAACCCGAGCCGCCGCGGCCGCGGCCGGCCGGCTTCGGCGCCTCACGCCGCAGCCGCACCGGGGCCGAGCCGTCGAGCACGCCGCGGGCGGCCTCGCCGATCGCGAGCGTGCCGTACTCCCCCTGCACCACGAGGATGCCGCGCGCCAGCAGCTGCCGCACGACCCCGCGCCAGTCGCCGTCGCTGAGCTCGGTGCCGATGCCGAAGGTCTTCAGCTCGTCGTGCCGCTGCTGCCGAACCCGCTCGGTGCTGCGACCGAGCAGGATGTCGATCAGGTGCCCGGCGCCGAACTTCTGCCCGCGCTCGCGGTCGAGCCGCACGATCGTCGAGAGCAGCTTCTGGGCGGCGACCGTGCCATCCCACGCCTCGGGCGGGGCGAGGCAGGTGTCGCAGTTGCCGCAGGGCTTGGTCTGCTCGTCGAAGTAGTCCAGCAGCTGCACGCGACGGCAGTCGATCGTCTCGCAGAGGGCGAGCATCGCATCCAGATGGGTCTGCATGCGGCGACGGTGGGCGCGGTCGCCCTCGCTGTCGTCGATCATGCGGCGCTGCTGCACCACGTCCTGCAGGCCGTAGGCGAGCCAGGCGGTCGACGGCAGCCCGTCACGGCCGGCGCGCCCGGTCTCCTGGTAGTAGCCCTCGACGCTCTTCGGCAGGTCGAGGTGCGCGACGAAGCGCACGTCGGGCTTGTCGATGCCCATGCCGAAGGCGATCGTCGCGACCATGACGATGCCGTCCTCCCGCAGGAAGCGCGACTGGTTGCGCTGACGCACGGTCGCGTCGAGACCCGCGTGGTACGGCAGGGCCGGGATGCCCTCGGCGACGAGCGCGGCCGCGGTCGACTCGACCGACTTGCGCGAGAGGCAGTAGACGATGCCGGCGTCGCCGGGGTGCTCCGAGCGGATCAGCCGCAGCAGCTGCTGCACCGGCTGCGCCTTCGCGTCGATGCGGTATTGGATGTTGGGCCGGTCGAAGCTCGACACGAACCACTCGGCGTCGCCCAGGTCGAGACGCTGCGCGATCTCGTGCCGGGTCTGCTCGGTCGCGGTCGCCGTGAGGGCGATGCGCGGCACGCTCGGCCAGCGCTCGTGCAGCACCGACAGCTGCAGGTAGTCGGGGCGGAAGTCGTGCCCCCACTGCGACACGCAGTGCGCCTCGTCGATCGCGAACAGCGCCACGTCGACCCGGTCGAGCAGCGCGAGCGCCGACTCCATGCGCAGCCGCTCGGGTGCGAGGTAGAGCAGGTCGACCTCGCCGGCCAGGAGCGCCTGCTCGACCCGGCGCCGCTCATCCGGCAGCTGGGTGGAGTTGAGGAACTCGGCGCGCACGCCGACGGCGGTCAGCGCATCCACCTGGTCTTGCATGAGGGCGATGAGCGGCGAGATGACGACGCCCGTGCCCTGTCGCACCAGCGACGGAATCTGGTAGCAGAGCGACTTGCCGCCGCCGGTGGGCATGAGCACGAGCGCGTCGCCGCCGTCGACGAGACGCTGGATGATCGCCCCCTGCTGCCCGCGGAATTCGTCGTACCCGAAGACCTTCTCGAGCACCTCGAGCGGGGCGAGGCCGGCGGCGATCGTCATGCCGTCAACTGTACGGAGCGGCACCGACCTGCGCCGCGCCCGGAGCCTCGATGTGGATGCGCATCCCGCACGCGGCACTGGGGAGGAGCGCCGACCGGCTCGCCAGCCGACCCCGCCGACCGGCTACGGTGGCGACCGTGCTCACGGTGATCGTCGGCCTCACGGTCGCCCTCGTCTACGGAGCGGCGGATTTCGTCGGCGGCGTCGCCGGCCGCCGACTGCCGGTCGCCGTGGTGACCGCGCTGAGCGCGACCGCCGGGCTCATCGTGGTGAGCGCGATCGCCCTCCCGCTGCTCGGCGGCACCTGGTCACCCGAGGCCGTGCTCTGGGGCGCCGTCAGCGCGCTCGTCGGCGCGACCGCGCTGCCGCTGCTCTATGCAGCGCTCGCGCTCGGCCCGATGAGCATCGTGTCGCCGCTGGCCGCCCTGCTCGGCGCGATCGTGCCGATGGCGTGGGGCCTCGTGCAGGGCGAGCGGCTCGGTCCGCTGGGTCCGGTCGCGCTCGGGGCGGCACTCGTGGCCGTGGTGCTGGTCGGGTTCGTGCCGCCGCCGCGTGACCCCGCGCATCCCGGACGCCGCCTGCCGCTCGTGCGCCCGAGCCTGAAGGCCCTGCTCGCGGCGACCGCCGCCGGCCTGCTGCTGGGCGTGTTCATCGTGATCTTCGACCAGACCCCCGACGACTCGGGCGTCGTGCCGCTGGCCGTCAACCGCGCCGGCATGATGCTGCTGCTCTGGCCGGTCGCCGCCGTGCTGCTGACGCGGATGCGGCGGCGCGCCCGGGAGCGCACGGCCGGCGACACTGCCGACTCCGTCGAGTCCCTCGACTCCCTCGAGTCCGACACCCTCCCCCGGGCCCGCGTCGCCCCGGCACCCCTGCTCGCCCGCCGCACCCTGCTGCTGGCCGCGCTGGGCGGAGCGCTCGACACGACGGCGAACGCGCTCATCCTGGTCGGCCTGCGCCTCGGCGACCTCAGCGTGATGGGCGTGCTGACGGCGATGTACCCGGCGGGCACGATCCTGCTCGCGGCGGTCGTGCTGGGCGAGCGCATCACCCGCGTGCAGTGGATCGGCCTGGCGCTCGCCCTCGCGGCGGCCGGGATGCTCGCCCTCGCCTGAGCGCGCGACACCGCGACGCCCCGCGACGCCGCGCGAACCCATCGCGAACCGCGACAGGTTAGGCTCACCTAACCTGAGCATCCCGATCGGAGTCCCGTGGCATCCATCAGCAACATCGAGATCACGCACGGCGTCGCCGGGCTCGTGCGCGCCGAGGTCGTGCGCAGCGAGCGCATCTCGCCGCACTTCCAGCGTGTGACCGTCACCGGACCCGACCTCGAGCGCTGGACCTACCAGGGCTTCGACCAGTGGTTCCGCCTCGCGATCCCGGTCGACGAAAGCCACCCCGGATTCGACCGACTGCCCGACCGCATCGACATGAAGGGCTACCTCAAGTACCTGACGATGCCGAAGGCGACGCGTCCGGTGATCCGCAACTACACGGTGCGCGCCTACCGGCCCGAGGCGCAGGAGCTCGACATCGACTTCGTCGTGCACGGCACCGACGGCGTGGCCGGGCCGTGGGCCGAGGTCGCGACGCCCGGCAAGCAGATCGCCTTCATCGATCAGGGATGCGGCTGGTCGCCGGTCGACGACGCCGACTGGTTCCTGCTGGTCGCCGACCCGTCGGGCCTGCCCGCCGTGGCCGGCATCCTGCGCGATCTGCCGCGCGACGCCCGCGGTCTGGCGATCGTCGAGCTCGACAGCCTCGACGACGCCCAGCACGTGGATGCGCCCGACGGCGTCGACCTGCACTGGGTGATCCGGCCCGAGGGGCGGAAGGTCGGCGAGCTCGCCCTCGAGCACGTGCGCGACCTGCCGTTCCCCGAGGGAGTGCCCTACGCCTTCGCGGTCGGCGAGGCCGCGCTGGCGACCGGCACGCGCCGCTACCTCGTGAGCGAGCTCGGCATCTCGAAGAAGAACGTCACGTTCTGCGGCTACTGGAAGGCCGGCCGCAACTCCGACTGAGCGGGCACCTCGCCCGCGTCCGGCACGGCCCCGCGCGCGTCCCGCGCTCGCGCATGTCCTCTGCCCCTGCCACGCTGGACTCGTGAAGATCGCGATCGCGGGCGCCACGGGCGTCGTCGGCCGGCATACCGTCAGCGCGGCCGAGGCCGCCGGGCACGAGGTCGTCGCCCTCTCCCGCTCGGCCGGGCACGACATCCTCGATGCGACCGCGACGGCCGCGGCTCTCGAGGGGGTGGATGCGCTGGTCGACGTCACGAGCGTCGGCACCATCAAGGCGCGCGAGTCGGTCGCGTTCTTCGAGCCGGCGTCGCGCGCGCTGCTGCAAGCCGAGCGTCTCGCGGGCGTGACGCACCACGTGGCGCTGTCGATCGTGGGCATCGACGACATCGACGACGGCTACTACGCGGGCAAGCTCGCGCAGGAGCGCATCGTGACGAGCGAGAGCGGCGCCGTGCCGTGGACGATCCTGCGCGCGACCCAGTTCCACGAGTTCGCCGAGCAGACCCTGGTGAGCGGACGCATCGGTCCGCTCAACCTGGTGCCGAAGGCCACCGTGCGCACGGTCGCGGCGCGCGAGGTCGGCGCCCGGCTGATCGAGCTCGCGGCCGCGCCGGCCGTGGGCCGCGCTCGCGACCTCGTCGGCCCCGAGCCGGGCGTGCTGGTCGAGCAGATGCGCCGGATGCTGCGCCACGACGGCGTTCCGCGTCGCCTCTTCGAGGTGCGCCTGCCCGGCGCCTTCGGGCGCGGCATGGCCTCGGGCGCCCTGGCCGGCACCGACGACGCCGATCGCGCGGCGCTCACCTTCGACGCCTGGCTCGACTCGGTCGATCACACCAGCGTGAGCTGAGCCAGACAGCGCATCCGGGCACGACCCCGCTCACCGGGGCCGCGCATCCCGAGCCCGAAGATTTCACCCCCGAACGGGTGACAAGCAACCTGAGGTTTCCCTACGGTGTAGTCAGCACCACGCATTCCGGGGGAGATATGGCAGACGGCACCGAGATCATCGCGATCGACCCCGAGATCCTGCACAAGGTCGCGAGCGAGCTCACGGCCGTCGGCGAGCGGGTCGGCGAGGTGGATGCGCGCATCCGCTCGAACCCGATCGCCCCGGGTGCCTTCGGGCTCATGAACGCGTGGATGGCGCCGCCGATCTCGGCCCTCATCTCGCACACCGCCGAGGTCGTGCAGGTCACGGCGCAGCTGGCGACCGCGGTCGGCGCGGCCACCGAGGCCTCGGCCGGCGACTTCGAGCGCAACGAGCAGACGATCGTGTCGGGGCTCGGCTCGCTCGGCCAGCAGCTCGACGGCACGCCCGGCGCCTCCGGCACGCCCGGAACGCCCGCCGGCCTGAGCGGCCCCGACGGCCTCGACGCCACCAGCGGACGGGCGATCCTGCGATGACGCTCATCGCCCCCACCCCGCTCGGCGTGCCCACACCGCTCGGCGTGCCCGGCCCCCTCGGCGACGCCGCCACGGCCGCCGCCGGCCAGGCCGCGCAGATCGCCGCCCAGCTCGCCTCGAGCTCGTGGGCGCAGGGCGGCGCCGAGGCGTTCCGCGTCGCGTTCGCCGACCCCGGCGGCACGACCGTGCGCATCGTGACGTGGGCGCTCGAGTACGTGCATCCCCTCGACACCTGGCTGGATGCGCTGACCGGCGACAGGGCGCAGGTCAGCGCCTTCGCGCAGACCTGGACCGGTGTCGCATCCACCCTGCGCGAGGCGCAGCAGGATGTCGTGACCGCCCGCGGCCGCATGAGCGAGCAGCAGGGCCAGACCGCGCGCGCCGTGCGCAAGCGCCTCGACGACATCGACGGCGCGCTCGTCGAAGCGGGCGACTGGTCGGATGCCGCGGCGAAGGCGCTCGAGCTGGCCTCCACGATCGTGACGGCCGTGCACGACGCGATCATCGGCGCGCTGAGCGAGCTCGCGGGTCTGGTCGTCGAGCTCTTCGGCTTCACCCTCAACCCCTTCGACAAGGTCGACGAGCTGAAGCGGCTCGTCAACCGCGCGGGCGAGTTCATCCGCGTGATCGGGCAGCTCATCGACCGGATGACGACCGCCTTCGAGCAGCTGAAGCAGCTGCTCGACGCGCTCGCCCCGGTCATCGCCGACATCGTCGAGAGCCTGCGGCCGATCCTGGCCAAGATGGTCCACGTCGCCGCGATCGGCATCGGCACCGGCATCGGTTCGGCGGCGGGCCCCCTCGGCGCGGCCGGCGGCGCCTTCGTCGGCGGCCTGTTCGGCGGCGCGGCGGCCGACCTCATCCAGCCCGACCTGCGGGTCACCGATCTCGACCCGTCGCTGCTGACGACCGACACGCAGCGCGGCGCCTACGCCGACGCCCGCGATGTGACGCGGCTCGACACGCTCGCCGACGCGGTGCGTCAGAACGGCTTCGTCGATCGCATGGGCGCGACCGAGCGCAGCGTCGTCGCGATCAAGCAGATCGTCGGCGACGACGGCCAGACGCGCTTCGTGGTCTCGCTGCCCTCGACACAGGACTGGAACTTCCCCGGCAAGGTCGACCAGGGCTCGCTCGGCGACCTCGACACGAACGTCGCTCTCGTCACGATGGACGACCCGGCCGCGCGCACGCAGTACGAGCGGGCCGTGATGCAGGCGATGCAGGATGCGGGCGTGCCGCCCGGCGCGCACGTCGTCTACACCGGGTTCAGTCAGGGCGGCATCATGGCGGCGTCGATCGCCGAGCACGACCGCACCTACGTGACCGACGCGATCATCACCAACGGCGCCCCCATCGGCACCTTCGACATCCCGCCGACGACGCGCATCGTCAGCTTCGAGCACGCGGCCGACCCCGTGCCGGCGGCCGACGGGCAGTACACGGACTCCACCGCATCCGACCCGAACCGCACCAACGTGAAGCTGCCGAACCCGCCCTCGGGCTGGGCCCCCTTCGAGACCCACAACAACGACAACTACACGCAGTCGGTGGCCACCTGGGAGGCCGCGAACCCGGATGCGGCGGCCGACGTGCGCGCGCTGATCACGGGCCGGGTGGTCGACCAGCAGTTCCACGAGTTCCACGAGTGAGACGCCGAGTCCGGCCCGGTCGCGCCGCCGCGCATCCGGCCCACCACGCCTGCCGCCCCGCACCCCGCACGACACCATCGAGGACGCCATGACCGATCCGACCGCCCCCGGCCCCGCCCCCGCCGACCCCTACGGCAGCCCCGCGCAGGTGCGCGCGACCGTGCAGCAGCAGGTCGCCGCCGCCGAGGCCCGCGCCGCCGCGATCGACGCCCTGGCCGAGCAGGTGGATGCGGTGCGCGCGACCGCGCGCTCGCTGCGCGGCGAGGTCGAGGTGACGGCGGAGCCCTCGGGCGCGGTGCGCGAGGTGCGCTTCAGCGACGACGCCGTCGAGCTGCGCCCCGCCGACCTCGGGCGGCTCGTGACGGAGACGATCGCGCGGGCGCAGCGCGAGGCCGCGGAGAGCGCGCTGCGGGCGGCCGAGGCGACGCTCGGCGCCGACGACGCGGTCGTGGCGGGCATCCGCGATCAGGTGCGACGGCGACCCGAGCCGCCGGCCGCGGGGGCGCGCCCGACGCTCTGACGCGCTGGGGCTCTGACGCGCTGACGGTCGAGCCGGCGCCCGCGCGCTCAGGACGCGGGCGTCACTCCCGGCCCGGGACCGTCGACGATGAGCCGCTTGCCGAGCGAGACGCTCGCATCCATCGTGTAGCCGAGCTCGATGTAGAGCCCGAGCGCGGCTGCGTTGCCCTCGCGCACCTGCAGATTGACCTTGGGGCAGCCACGGGCGAGCAGCAGCCGCTCGACCTCGGCCATCAGCTCGCGGGCGAGTCCCTGCCGCTGCGACGCCGGGTCGACCGCGAGGTAGTTGACCCAGCCGCGGTGCCCGTCGTAGCCCGCCATCGCGGTCGCGACGATGCGCGGAGCCCCGGCGACGGCGAGCTCGCCGACCAGGAACAGCTCGGGCTGCACCTCGGCCTTGCGGGCGATGTCCTTGCGCGGGTCGTTCCAGGGGCGCACGAGTCCGCAGCGCGTCCAGATGTCGACCACGGTCTCGGTATCGGCCGGGGCGAAGGGGCGGATGCGCATCCCACCAGGCTACCTAGACCGAGGGGTGCACCGTCCCGCGCGTGCACACCCCGACCAGCGTGACCCGCGCACCCGATCGCTGTTCGTTCTCGTTCGCGAGTTGCCCACTTCTGCGGGGTTCTCGGCCCGGAGTCCGACAGAAGTGGGCAACTCGCGAACCTCGCGCGCCGAGACGACGAGAGCCGCGCACCCCCGGAGGGATGCGCGGCTCTCGATCAGCGCGAGGCGCGCGGCGCGAGGTCAGTCCTCGGGCGACTCCGCCGGCTCGTCCGACGCGCTCGCGTCGTCGTAGCCGTTGGCGCGGTCGGCGATCACGCCGACCAGCTCGTCGCGCGGACGCACCTCGGTCCACTCGGCGTCGATCTCAGCGCGCTGCAGCAGCGACTCGGTGCGGCGGCGGCGGTTGAACGGCGCGAGGGTGACGACGATGCCGTCCTTGCCCGCGCGGCCGGTGCGGCCGGCGCGGTGCAGGTAGGTCTTGTAGTCGTCGGGCGCGTCGGCCTGGATGACCAGGGTCACGGCATCCACGTGGATGCCGCGGGCGGCGACGTCGGTCGCCACCAGCACGGTCGCGCGACCGCTCGTCAGCTTCTCGAGGTTGCGCGTGCGGCGCGACTGGTTGAGGTCGCCGTGCAGGCTGACCGCGCGGATGCCGTGGTCTTCGAGCATGTCGGTCAGGTCCTCGGCGAAGGCGCGCGTGCGGGCGAAGACGAGCTTCTTGCCCGGGCCGGCGGCGAGCTCGGCCAGCACGGCCTGCTTGTCGCGCTGGTCGAGCAGGAAGACGCGGTGCTCGATCGTCGAGGCGTCCTGGTCTTCACCGGCGACCTCGTAGACGGCGGGCTCGCGCAGGAACTCGTCGACCAGGGCGGCGACCGCCGCATCCAGCGTGGCCGAGAACAGCAGCTTCTGGCTGGTCTCGGGGGTGCGGCGCAGCAGGTCCTGCACGGGCTCGAGGAACCCGAGGTCGCACATGTGGTCGGCCTCGTCGAGCACGACGGTCTCGATCTGCGAGAGGTCGAGACGACCCTGGCTGACCAGGTCGCCGATGCGGCCGGGGGTTCCGACCACGATGTCGACGCCGCGCTGCAGCGCGCCGTACTGGCGGGCGTAGGGCACGCCGCCGTAGAGCTGCGTGGTGAAGAGGCCGACGCTGCGGGCGATCGGCTGCACGGTGCGGTCGATCTGCAGGGCCAGCTCGCGGGTCGGCGCGAGGATGATCGCGCGCGGCGCACGGCCGGGCTTGCGGCGCTCGTTGCTCGACTTCTCGGCGTTCAGGCGCAGCAGGCGCTCGACGAGCGGCGCGCCGAAGGCGATCGTCTTGCCCGAGCCGGTGCGTCCGCGGCCGAGCACGTCGCGGCCCTCGAGCACGACCGGGATCGTGCCGGCCTGGATCGGGAACGGGCTGGATGCGCCCATCTCCGCCAGGGCACTGACGATGTTGCCGCCGAGGCCGAGGTCGGCGAAGCCGGTCGCCTGGATGTCGTCGACGTTGATCGCCTCGGCGGTCAGACGCTCGAGCACGACGTCGTCGGGGATGCCGGCGCCGGGCACGCGGTCGCGGCTCGGGCCGTAGTGCGAGGTGGTCTCGCGGTCGCCGCGGTAGCCGCGGTCGTCGTCGCGACGCGGGCGGTCGCCGAAGTCGCGGCGCGGACGGTCGGAGAACTCGCGACGCGGGCCGCGGTCGCGGTCGAAGCGGTCACCGCGGAAGCCGCCGTCGCGGTCGCCGAAGTCACGGCGGGGCGCGCGGTCGCGATCGCGGTCGCCGAAGTCGCGACGCGGACCGCGGTCCTCGCGGTCGAAGTCGCGGCGCGGACGGTCGTCGCGGGCCGGGCGGTCGCCGCGGTCCTCGCGGAACGGGGTGTGGTCGTGGCGCAGGGCACGCGGCGCGCGCTCGCTGCGGCCGGCGCCGTCGAAGCGGTTCTCGCGCGGGCCCCGGTCGCCGCGGTCGAAGCGGTCACCGCGGTCGCGGTCGCCGCGGAAGCCGCCGTCGCGGTCGCCGTAGTCGCGACGCGGAGCGCGCTCGGCGCGGTCGCCGCCGTCGTGGGCGGGACGGTCCTCCCACTGACGACGAGGGCGGTCGCCGCCATTGTCGCGGCGGTCACCGCGGAATCCACCGCGGTTCTCGTCACGGTCGCCGCGGAAGCCGCGGTCGTCACGGTCGCCGAAGTCGCGACGCGGACGGTCGCCGAAGCGGTCCTCGCGCGGGCCGCGGTCGCGGTCGAAGCGACCGCCGCGGTCGCCGCCGAAGTCGCGTCCGCCGCGCGCGCCGCCGTTGCGGCCGCCGCGGTAGCCGGGCTCGGCGGTCTCGCCGTTGCGGTTGCGGGGCTCCCAGTTGGGGCGGCCGTCGGCCGGGGCGTCGCGACGGGCATCCCGCTCGCCGCCGCGCGGGCGCTCGGACGAGTGTCCGCGCGCGACGCGCTGCTCGCCCGACCAGCGGGGCTTCTTGCCGCCGCGGCCGGCGCCCTCGGCGTCGGGGCGGTAGCCGCGGTGCTTCGGGCTGGGGCCGCCCGTGCGGCCGCCGGAGGCGGAGCCGCCGCGGGGAGCGTTGGACTTTCCGGCGCGCGAGTACGCGCCCGAGTTCTTGGGCATGGTGCTACTTCCAGGGTTTCGTGAACGACGCGCGAGAAGACACGCGTTTGGGGAACCCGGGCACTCTTTGACCGGGGGCCGCTGCTCAGCAGATGAGTCCTCGTCGCCCGATATGGCGACGATCCGGCCCGCACGACAGAACAAGTGATGCGCACGGCGTGGAAACCGTGATGTCGAGAGCCGACCGAGCAAGTGTACGCGGGATGCGCGCAGAACACGACCCCCTCATCCCGACCCCGCACCCCGGGCCGCTCATCCGGTCGCCGAACTCCGCCCCGGCAGCCCGCCCCGAACCGTCTCAAGGAGTTACTGCAACGGGAGTGGCGGATGTTGCTCACCCGCCTCACGAGTCACAGCAACTCCTTGAGATGGTCGCGAACCACCCGCGAGATCGAGCCCCGCCGGCTGAACCCCGGTCGCGCCCCGACCCCGCGCACCGGAAGCGCGCGGCCGACCCGACCTAGGGTGGAGGGGATGCGGCTGAACTCCCGAGCGGTGCGAGCGTCCGGCGTCGTGGCGACCGTCGTCACGGCGCTGATGCTGGTCGCCGGGTGCACGCCGACGGGCGACGACGCCGAGGTGAACACCCCGCCGACGCGCCCGGCGTTCCCCGGATTCGCGACCGACCCCGACGTGCCGGTCGTCGCCGACCAGATCTACGGCACGGCGCAGGACGGCACGCAGCTGAAGCTCGACGTCTGCCTGCCGCCCACGGGCTACGACACGAAGGACGGCCAGACGCTCCCCGAGGGCGCCGACGGTTCCGCCGCCGACGCCGACGCCGACGCCGACGACAGTGCGAGCCCCACCGCCGACCCGAGCACCGGCCCCACCCCCACCGCCGCCGGCGACGTGCCGCAGCCGGCGATCGTGATGGTGCACGGCGGCAGCTGGGCCCGCGGCGACAAGGCCGAGATCACCTGGCGCAGCCTCTGCCAGTGGCTCGCCAAGGCCGGCTACGTGGTCGCGAACGTCGACTACCGCCTCGCCCCGCAGCACACCTTCCCCGCGGCGATCGACGACGTGCAGCAGGCGGTGCGCTGGATGCGGCTCGACGCGCAGCAGAAGCGCTTCCGCATCGACCCGAAGCGCATCGGCGCCTTCGGCGGCTCGGCCGGCGGCAACCTCGTCTCGCTGCTCGGCACGAAGGGCAGCGGGCCGACCGACGAGAACGCGCGCGTCAGCGCGGTCGTCGAGCTCAGCGGACCGATCGACCTCACCGGCGTCGCGGTCACGCCCGACTTCGTGCCCGTGCAGCTCGCCTACCTCGGCTGCGCGAGCGAAGAGGACTGCCCGGCCGCGAAGGAGGCGTCGGCCACCTCGTACATCGACGCGACCGACCCGCCGTTCTTCGTGGCGCACTCGATCCGCGAGCGCATCCCGCTCGAGCAGGCCAACCGCTTCGTCACGAAGCTGCGGGCGAAGGGCGTCGACACGACCTTCGTGAAGGTCAAGGGCGCCCTGCACTCGATCGCGATGCTCGCCGACAACGATCCGCTGCGGGCGCGCATCGTCGAGTTCTTCGACACCAAGCTGCGGGATGCCCCTCCCGCGGCCGAGCCGGTCGCGCCCGCCCCGGGCGACGACACGGCCGACGACGGCACCGTGGTCGAGCCGGGCGCGGGCGCCGGTCAGGGCTGAGTCGGAGCCGCTCCCGCATCCGGGCCCGCCGACGTCGCCGCATCGGAGCCGGCATCCGACATCGGACGCAGGGCGGTGCGCTCGACCGTCACCGGCACGTCGGTGCCCGCCTTCGTGCCACCCGCCTTCGCCGCACGCTTGTCGCCGCGCCGCTCCTTCGCGCCCTCGACGAGCCAGTAGAGCGTCGGCAGCACGATCAGCGTCAGCACGGTCGACGACACGAGTCCGCCGATCACGACGATCGCGAGCGGCTGCGAGATGAAGCCGCCGTGCCCGGTGATGCCGAGCGACATGGGCAGCAGCGCGAAGATCGTCGCCGCCGCGGTCATGAGGATCGGCCGCAGTCGCCGCGAGGTGCCGTGCACGATCGCGTCGCGCACCCGCATCCCGCGCTCGCGGTACTGGTTCACCAGGTCGATGAGCACGATCGCGTTGGTGACGACGATGCCGATCAGCATGAGCACGCCGATCAGCGACGCGACGCCGAGCGGGATGTTCGACGCCAGCTGCAGCAGGATCGCGCCGGTCGCCGCGAACGGCACCGAGACGAGCAGCAGCAGCGGCTGCCGCAGGCTGCGGAACGTCGCGACCATGACCGTGTAGACGATGAGGATCGCCGCGAGCAGCGCGAGCCCGAGCTGCGAGAAGGCGTCGTTCTGGTCGGCGGTCACGCCGCCGAGCGTCGCGGTCGCGCCGGCCGGCAGCTTGGTGTCGTCGACCGCCGCCTGCACGGCGGCCGAGGCGGCGCCCGTGTTCTGGTCGTTCGGCGTGATCGTGATGGTCGCGCTGCGCACGCCGCGCACGGTCGTCACCGAGGTGGGTCCGTCGCGCTGCTCGACCGTGGCGAGCGAGGTCAGCGGCACGGGTCCGGTCGCCGTGGGGATCGAGAAGTCGCGCAGCTCCTGCAGCGTCGTCGGCGAGGTCGTGTTCTCGATGTAGACGTCGAGCGACTTCTCGTCGATCACCACGGTGCCGATGGATGCGGGCAGCATCGCGTCGGCCACGATTCCGCCGACCGCGATCTCGCTGAGCCCCGCGGCCGCCGCCTTGGCCCGGTCGACCTCGATCGCGATGTAGGGCTGCGTGGAGGCGAGGTTGCTCTCGGCCTGGGCCGTCACATCCAGGTCGCGCACCTTCGTCAGGATCGCGTCGGAGGCGTCGTCCAGCTTCTGCGCGTCGGGGGCGAGGATGTCGATCTCGATGTCGCTCGAGCCGAATCCGCCGCCCGAGGCCGCGACCGAGACGTCGCCGACGTCGTCGAGGTCGGCCACCGCATCCCGCACCTGCTGCCGCAGCTCCTCCTGGTCGGCATCCGGATCCGTCGTGATGTTGAAGGTCGCGTCGCCGCCGCCGGTGAACGCCGACTGCAGGCTGCTGCCGCTCGAGCCGAGCGTGGTCGCGACGGTGTCGATGCCGTCGATGTCGCGCAGGGCGGCCTCGACCTTCTTGGCGGCGTCGTCCTTGGCCTCGAGGCTCGTGCCGGCCTTCATGGTCTGGGTCACGGTGACCGTGTTCTGCCCCGAGTCGCTGAGGAAGTTCGTCTGCAGGAACATCCCCCCGAGCACGCCGCTGATCGCCAGCACGAGCACGGCCGCGACGATCGTGATCGCGGGGCGGCGCAGCGTTCCGCGGATGACCGGGAGATACATCCGCTGCAGCCGGGTGGGCTTGTCGAGCTCGTCCTCCTCGGCGGCGGTGGCGACCTCGGCGTGCTTGTGCTCCTTGCGCCCGAGGAACCAGTACGCGAGCACGGGCACGATCGTGAGCGAGACGAACAGCGACGCGGCGAGCGCGATCGTCACGGTCAGCGCGAAGGGACGGAACAGCTCGCCCGTGATGTCGCCGACCAGTGCGAGCGGCAGGAACACCGCGACGGTCGTGACCGTGGATGCGGTGATCGCCACCGCCACCTCGCGCACGGCCTTCTTGATCGCCGTCAGCTTGTCTTCGCCGAGACCCAGGTGCCGCTTGATGTTCTCGATCACGACGATCGAGTCGTCGACGACGCGGCCGATCGCGATCGTGAGCGCACCCAGGGTGATGATGTTGAGCGAGTAGCCGGCGGCGAGCATCCCGATGAAGGTGATGAGCACCGACACGGGGATCGAGATCGCCGTCACGAGCGTCGACCTGATCGAGAACAGGAAGATCAGGATCACGATCACCGCGAAGGCGAGCCCGAGCAGGCCCTCGGTGGCGAGGCTGTCGATCGACTGCTGGATGAACGGCGCCTGGTCGAAGACGACCGTGAACTTCGTGCCGTCGCCGAGCGACTTCTCCAGCTCGGGCAGCTTGTCGCGCAGCAGCTGCGACACCTCGACCGTGTTGCCGTCGGGCTTCTTCGTGATCGAGATCGACAGCGAGTCCTCGCCGTTCACGCGCGAGTAGCCGGTGACCGGGTTCGACTCGACCTTCACCTCGGCGAGGTCGCCGAGCGTCGGCGGCGCCTGACCGGCGGAGCCCGAGCCGCCCAGCAGGGGCAGCGCCGCGATCTCGGCCGTCGTCGTCAGACGGGTGCCCTCCTGCACGACCAGGGTGGAGTCGTTCTCGGTGATCGTGCCGGCCGGAAGCAGCACGCCGTTGTCCTTCAGCGCATCCCGGATGCTCTGGCTGGTCAGCCCCGCGGCATACAGCTTCGGCAGGTCGGGCGTGATCGTGACCCGCTGCCCGCTGTCGCCGAGCAGGCTCGCCTCGCGCACGCCGTCGGTCTTCTCCAGCTCGGTGATCGTGCTGCCGCGCAGCGCGTCGCTGAGATCGGCGGCCGACTTGTCGCTCGTCACCGCGACGACCAGCACCGGCAGGTCGGCGATCGAGCCCGTGATGACCTGCGGGTCGGCGCCGCTCGGCAGCTGGTCTTCGATGCGGCCGATCGCCAGCTGCACCTTCTGCTCGGTGCTCACGATGTCGGTGCCGTAGGTCATCGACGCCGACACGGTCGACACGGCCGAGTTCGAGGTCGCCGTCGTCGACTCGAGACCCTCGATGCCCTGCAGGGCGCGCTCGATCGGCGTGGACACATTCTTCTCGACCACATCGGGGCTCGCCCCCGGGTACTGCGTCAGCACGAACAGCTGCGGCAGCGACAGGCTCGGGATGAGCTCCTGCTTCAGGGTGGTCAGCGAGATGCCGCCGAAGATGCCGATCACGATCGTGAGCAGCGCGATGAGGGCGCGATTGCGCAGGCTGAAGACGGACAGCAGATGCACGGGGGTGACTCCCAGGTCGCCGGCGGTGGTGATGCGCACGGCGCCGCGCGCCCCTCCAGTATCCGCGCCACGGTGGAACGGCACGTACTCCCCCAGGATGATCCCGGCTGGGGTGGATGCGCGGCTTCGTCGGCAGGATCGCGCGGCGATCCTGGTTTCGCCGCGCGATATCGTGCGGCGACGCCGAGATCGTGCGGCGCTCTCGGGTCAGTCGGTGGCGGGAGCCTCGCGGGCGGCGCGCGCCTGGCGGCGGCGGTCGACGGCCTTCTTCGCGGCGCCGGCGGCCTTGCGGACCACCTTCGTCGCGCGGCGGTTGACCTTCTGCGCCCCCTCGAACTCGCTGCCGAGGATGCCGAGGCCGCCGAGCGCGATCAGCGCGCCCGGTCCGGGCAGCGGCATCATCACGACGCCGAGCGCGACGGTCGTGCCGCCGACCACGCCGACGCCCGTGCGGTAGACCTTGTCCGCCTTCGGGTTGCGGCGGATCGCCTCGCGCCCGCCGACGAACGCCGAGCCCGCGGCGCGGCCGAGCGCGGCGCCGGCGCGGCGGGCGGTCGACGGGGTCGTTCCGGCGGAGGCGGGTCGCTGCGGCTCGTCGCTCATGCGCGCACGCTAGCCCCGCCCTCTGCGCGCGCCCCGTGAGTCTCGCCGCGTCCGTTCGCTCGCGGGGTTCGCATCCACTGGACCCGAGGGTGGCCACGAATGCCCGCTCGCACCGGCGCGCCGCGTGCATCCCTGGCCACCCACGAGACGCGCGCGCCCGAGGGTGGCCACGAATGCCCACCGCGGGCGGCGTGTCGCGTGCATTCGCGGCCACCCACGCATCGGCGCGCCCGCTCACGAGCTCACGCGATCTCGGCCAGCTCCTCCGCACCGAGCGCGATCGGGTTGCGCGAGACCGACGCGTAGGCGCGGGCCAGCGCATCCACGCCCCGCTCGAGCTCCTCGGGCGGATACGAGAACGGGATGCGCAGGAACCGCTCGAACACCCCGTCGATGCCGAAGCGCGGTCCGGCGGCGATGATGAGCCCCTCCGCGCGGGCGGCCAGGGCGATCTGCGAGCTGATCGGCGCGCCGAGGCTGACCCACGCGGTGAGCCCGCCGGGCACCTCGGGCATGCGCCAGGTGGGCAGCTTGCGGCGCAGCTGCGCGGCGAGCTGGTCGCGGCCGGCGCGCAGCTGGGCGCGGCGACCGGCGAGGATGCCATCCATGTCGGGCATGAGCTCGGCGACGATGAGCTGGTCGAGCACGGGCGTGCCGAGGTCGCCCGAGAAGCGGATGCGCGCGATGCGCTGCAGGTCGTCGCGGCTGGCGCGGATCCACCCGATGCGCAGCCCGCCCCACACGCTCTTGCCGACCGAGCCGATCGTGATCGCGTCGCCGAGCGTGGCGAACGGCGGCGGAGAGACGGTGCCGTCGAGCTCCATCTCGGCCATCGTCTCGTCGACCACGAGGCGGGTGCCCTGCCGCGCCGCGGTGGCGACCAGGCGCTGACGCTGGTCGAGCGGCATCCGGCGTCCGGTCGGGTTGTGCGTGTCGGGCATGAGGTAGGCGAGGCTCGGGCTGGTGCGCTGCAGCGCCTGCTGCAGCGCGGGCTCGTCCCAGCCGTCGTCGCTCGTCACGGCGACCTGCACGAGGCGGCCGCCCGCGGCGCGCATCGCCTCGAAGGCGTGCGGGTAGCTGGGCGACTCGACGAGCACGCGATCGCCGCGCGCGACGAAGGCGCGGGCGACGAGCGAGATGGCGTGCTGCGCGCCGATCGTGACCATGACCTCGTCGGGGCTGGTCGGCAGTCCGCGGCGCTCGTAGCGGCGGGCGATCTGCTCGCGCAGCGCGAGCACGCCGTAGGGGTCGTAGCCCGATTCGCCGAGGAACCCGGGCAGCTTGGCGGTCGCCCGGTTCGCATAGGTCGCGACGCCCGGGATGGCCGGCAGCGTCGCCTTCGAGAAGTCGAGCAGGTCGTCGGCCGGCTCGGGTGCGGTCGTGGCCGAGGGATGCGGCAGGCGAGCGACGCTGCCCGAGCCGCGCAGGCTCTCGATGTGGCCGCTCTCGCGCAGCGCCGCATAGGCGCTCGACACGGTCGTGCGCGAGACGCTCAGCGCGTGGGCGAGCTCGCGCTCGGCGGGCAGGCGGGTGCCGAGCGGGATGCGCCCGTCGACGACGAGCAGCCGGATGCGGTCGGCCAGTGATTGGTACGCCGCACCGGCACCGGAGAGACGCCAGCCGGTCAGGAAGGTGGCCAAAGAGCGCGCGGACAGGGTCGCCATGCCGCCACGGTAGAGCAATTGGCTATGGATCACCAGGCCAATGCCGGGATTGGATATCCACCATGACCTCGACCGACCCCCGCGACGACGCCCGCCCCGTGGCGGCCGGCGACGCCGACGCGACCCGCGCATCCCGCCGCCCGCTGCTGCCCCGCACGCGCCGCGCCATCTGGGTGCGCCGCTTCGTGCAGCTGGGCGTCGGCGTCTTCCTCTACGGCATCGCGATCGCGATGATGGTGCGCGCCGGCGTCGGCGTCGCCCCGTGGGACGTTCTGACCCAGGGCCTCGCCCGCACGACCGGCCTCGCCTTCGGCCTGCTGACGATCATCGTCGGCGCGATCGTGCTGGCCCTCTGGATCCCGATCAAGCAGAAGCCCGGCATCGGCACCGTCGTCAACATCGTCTTCGTCGGCCTCTCGGCCGAGGTCGGCTTCGCGCTCATCCCCGTGCTCGACACCGCGTCGCTCGGCTCGCTGTGGATTCGCATTCCCCTGTTCGCGGCCGGACTCGTCGTGCTGGCGATCGCGACCGGCCTCTACGTGGGCGCCCGTCTCGGACCGGGACCGCGCGACGGGCTCATGACCGGCCTCGTCGCGCGCACCGGATGGCCCGTGTGGATCGTGCGCACCGGCATCGAGGTCGTCGTCGTGGCGGTCGGCTGGCTGCTCGGCGGCAACGTGGGCATCGGCACGATCGCGTTCGCGGTGCTGATCGGACCGCTGATCGGCATCTTCCTGCCCCGGATGCGCGTGCCCGAGCCCGAGGGCGGCGCCGCCGTCGCGTCGGCGGACCCCCGATTGGCATCGGCCGCGTCTTCCGCCGCCGAACTCGCCACCGAGGCGGCCGTCGAGCAGGCCGCCGCTGGAACCGCGCGGCCGAGCACGAACCCGGCCTGAGCCGGCGCGGCGCGCTCTCGTCCGTCGCGGGCGGGCGCGCGCCGCGCATCCCGACCCGGAGGGGCGGACCGTGCAGGGATCCGCCCCTCCGACCTCTCTCCGCTCAGTAGCGCGCTCGGCTCAGTCGCGCTCGGGGCTCAGACCTCCCCGCGCACCCCCGCCGCATACGCGGCGAGCGCGTCGCGCACGAACCGGGCACCCGCATCCCCGCCGTAGTTCGCGGCGAAGCGCTCGTCGGCGACGTACATCTCGCCGAGCCCCGTCAGGTACTTCGGCGACGGGCCGTCGGGGTAGCCGGGCGTGCCCGGGATGCCGGCCAGCCAGTCGGCGTGACGTGCCGCGAGCGCCTGCGCCTCGGCCGACGCGGGGTCGATGCCGGCCGCGGCGGCCGCCGTCCAGTCCGCGGCGAGCGCGGCCTGACGTGCCTGCCAGTCCTTCTTCTCCTGCGGCGACTTCGACTCCCACCACGCCGCCGAGTCGGCCGCGGCGCGGGCACCCCAGCGCCGCTCCACCTCTTCGCGGTGCTGCGTGTGATCGAATCCGTCGAACATGTCCTCCGCCATCAGCGGCTCTCCTCTCTCTCGGGCGCGGATCGTGTGCTCGACCGCGGCGATGCGCCGGTCGAGGCGCTCGCGTTCCTGCTCGAGCCATCCGCGGTGGGTGCGCAGCGCATCCACGTCGTCGCCCTGCAGCGCCGCCGCGATCGCCGGGATGCCGAGCCCGAGCTCGCGCAGCAGCAGGATGCGCTGCAGCCGCACGAGCGCGGCGTCGCCGTAGTAGCGGTAGCCGTTCGCGCCGACGCGCGTCGGCCGCAGCAGTCCGATCTGGTCGTAGTGCCGCAGGGTGCGGCTGGTGGTCCCGGCGAGCCGGGCGATCTGCTGGATGCTCCACTCCATCGCCGCGCTCCTTCCTGCTTGTCGTGCATTCACGCTAGGAGTTGACGTTGCGTCAACGTCAAACCCCGGTGACGAGCGAATGCTGGCGAACGGCTTGCGCACCACCGAGACGCGATATATCGTGACCTCACCGCATACGCGATATATCTCGAAAGGACGGGGCGCATGGCCCAGGAGAAGTGGCTCGTCGACGGCCCCAAGACGATCGACATCGAGCGCGTCCGCGCGCTCAAGGTGGGACTCATCGGCGGACAGGTCGACATCGTCGCCCACGACGAGCCGGGCGCCCGCATCGAGGTGCACTCGGTCGACGGCAAGCCGCTCAAGATCTCGATCGACGGCGACCGTCTCGAGATCGACCACCCGCAGCTCGGCTGGGACAACTTCCTCGACGTCTTCCGCAGCTTCCACGAGCGCGACCGGGCCGACGTCAGCGTCATGGTCCCCCGCCAGGTCGCCCTGAAGCTCGGCGTGGTCAACGCGACCGCGCTGATCAGCGGCATCCGCGACGACGCGAGCCTCTCGACCGTCAACGGCGACGTCGTGGTCGACGGCGTCGAGGGCGACATCAGCCTCAATTCGGTCAATGGCGAGATCAGCGTGCGCGACCACCACGGTCGCGTGAACGCCAAGACCGTCAACGGCGAGATCACGGTCGCGGGCGAGCTCGCCTCGCTCGGCGCCGACAGCGTCTCGGCCGACGTCTACGTGGATGTCGCCGGCATCCCCGACCAGGTGCGCATCAACACGGTCAGCGGCGCTGTCGCCGCCCGACTGGATGCGGGGGTCCCCGCGCAGTACACGATCGGCACCGTGAGCGGTCGCCTGCAGCTCGACCAGTCGGAGATCACCGGCGTGCGCGGCCGCTACGTCGGCCGCTACGGCGAGCTCGACCGCCGCTGGGTCGATGTGAAGGTCAACACGGTCAGCGGCGCGATCGACGTCGTCCACCGCGTCGCGGCGACGACCGCCCCGGCCCAGTCGGCCGCCGCCCCCGCCGATGCCACCGCATCCGCCGCCACCGCATCAACTGCGACCGCCGACGCCGCGCACGACACCGCCGCCGCTCCCGACCAGCACCCGGAGGCCGACGCGTGAGCCCCGCCGTCTTCGCGCACGGACACCTGCGCCTCTACCTGCTGAGCCTGCTCGCCGAGCGCTCGATGCACGGCTACGAGCTCATCCACGCGCTCAGCGACCGCTTCGGCGGAACCTACGTGCCGAGCGCCGGCACCATCTACCCGCGCCTCGCGAAGCTCGAGGAGGACGGCATGGTCACCAAGCAGCCCGACGGCCGCAAGACCGTCTACGCCATCACCGACGCCGGCCGCGCCGAGCTCGCCGAGCGCGAGCACGAGCTCGACCAGGTCGAGAACGACGTGACCGACACCGTGCGCCGGCTGGCCGACGAGGTGCGCTCGAGCGTCGACGGCGCCATGAAGAGCCTGCGCGCCGAGCTCGCCGCCGCCGCACGCGAGGCCCGCACCGATGCCCGCTCGGCCGGGTACGTCAACCGGGATGCGGAGTGGCAGGCGCGCTTCGGCGACCGGGCCGGCACGACGGGCAGCTCCGGGGCGGCGACCGCGACCGGCACGAGCGCCGACGCAGACTCGGGCGCGGGTACCGCCGGCGGCTCCGCCACGACGAGCACCGCCGGTCGCGTCGACGCGCGCAGCGCATCCCAGGCGCACCTGCACGAGGCCGAGGCGGCGATCACCGACTTCCGGCAGCAGCTGCGCACCGATCTGCGTCGTGCCGCCGCCCGGGGCGAGCTCGCCGCCGACACCGTGGATGCGCTCCGCACGGGTCTCGCGGCCCTCGCCGCCGACCTGCGCCGCACCCTGCGCTGAGCCGCGCGGCACCCGCCGCCGCCGACGACGGGTGTCGCGCATCCGGCCCGCGGCCCGATCCGCAACCTGAACGCGAGCCGCACACCCGCCGCACGGCCCGGAACACGGGCTTTGACGCGAAACCGGGGCGGAGTACTGTCTCCCCTCGTGACTGACGCGAGTGCCGAGGAACATCGGTCTCCCAAGAGCTGGATCATCGGCGAGCCGCTCCCCTCCGACAAGATCGAGGGCCAGCTGCTGCCGAAGAAGTTCGCCCTGCCGATCTTCTCCAGCGACGCGCTCTCGTCAGTGGCCTACGCCCCGCAGGAGCTCATGATGATCCTGCTGCTCGGCGGGCTCAGCTTCCTGGCGTTCACGCCGTGGGTCGCGGCGGCCGTCGTGCTGCTGATGCTGATCGTGGTGGTGTCGTACCGCCTGCTCATCAAGGCCTACCCCTCGGGCGGCGGCGACTACGAGGTCGCCTCCACGAACCTGGGCGAGAAGGCGGGACTGGTCGTCGCCTCGGCGCTGCTGGTCGACTACATCATGACCGTCGCCGTGTCGGTCTCGTCGGGCGTCGACAACATCATCTCGGCGTTTCCCGAGCTGAATCCGTTCCGGGTCGAGATCGCCGTGGGGTTCATCATCGTGCTCGCCGCCGTCAACCTGCGCGGCGTCAGCGAGTCGAGCAAGGCCTTCGCGGTGCCGACCTACCTCTTCGTCGCGAGCATCGTCGTGCTGATCGTCACCGGTCTGGTGCGCACGCTGCTGGGCGACGCGCCTGTCGCCGAGAGCGCCGACTACACGGTGAAGGGCGAAGAGCTCACGCAGGCGGCCATCCTGATGCTGCTGCTGCGCTCCTTCTCGAGTGGATGCTCGGCCCTCACGGGCGTAGAGGCGATCTCGAACGGCGTGCAGGCGTTCCGCCGTCCGAAGATCCAGAACGCGCAGCGCACGCTGGTGATGATGGGCTCGATCGCCATCACCCTGTTCATCGGCCTCACCGCGCTCGCGCTGATCTCGGGCGTGCACTACGCCGAGCGCGCCTGCGACCTGGTCGGCTTCGTCGACTGCGAGAGCACCCCGCAGCGCAGCATGATCGCGCAGATCGCGGCCGCGACCTTCGGCAACAACTCGATCCTGTTCTTCGTGGTGCAGGCGGCGACGGCGGCGATCCTGCTGCTCGCGGCCAACACCGCGTTCAACGGATTCCCGCTGCTCGGCTCGGTTCTGGCCCGCGACAAGTACGCCCCCAAGTCGCTCGGCACCCGCGGCGACCGCCTCATCTTCAGCAACGGCGTGATCGCGATGGCGGTCGCGGCATCCGTGATCATGATCGTGTTCCAGGCGAACGTGACCCAGCTCATCCAGCTGTACATCATCGGCGTCTTCGTCTCGTTCACCCTCGGCCAGATCGGCATGATCAAGCACTGGCGTGGGCTGCTCCGCGACGGGGCCACGGGGCAGGGGCCGATCCCGCTCTACCTGGCGGTCAACGCGGTCGGTGCGCTCGTGACCTTCTCGGTGCTCGTGATCGTGACGATCACGAAGTTCACGCACGGCGCCTATCTCGTCTACATCGTCATGCCCATCCTGTTCCTGCTGATGATGGGCGTGAACCGCTACTACCGCGACGTGGAGCGCGAGGTCGAGGTCGATCCCGACACGACCTTCGGCGCCACCGGCGACCACGCGATCGTGCTCGTCGGGCGCATGCAGAAGCCCGTGCTCAAGGCCCTCGACTACGCGATCGCCGCCCGTCACGGCTCGATCGAGGCCGTGCACGTGTCGATCGACGACGAGTCGAGCCGGCAGCTCGAGCGAGAGTGGGCCGAGCACGGCATCGAGGTGCCGCTGACGGTGCTCTCGTCGCCGTACCGCGACATCAGCCTGCCGCTGATCAAGTACATCAAGAGGCACCGGGCCGAGCACGGCGCCGAGGTCGTCACCGTCTACACGCCGCAGTACATCGTCGGCCACTGGTGGGAGGCGCTGCTGCACAATCACAAGGCCCGCCGCATCCGCCAGAAGCTCATGCTCGTGCACGGCGTGATGGTGGCGATCGTGCCGTGGCTGCTCGACAGCTCCGACCTGATCTACGGCCGCCGCTCGCGCGCGCTGCCCGGTGACGTGCGCCGCGGCGAGCCGCGCCGCGGTGTCGCCCCGCGCCGCCCGCTGCCGCCCGCCGGTCTGCGCACGGGCCGGGACGCCGCCCAGCGCCGTGAGGCCAGCGCCCGCCGCAACGACCCCACCATCACCGCGACGCGTCCGATGCGCTGGGACGACCCGACCTCGGTGCACGACGCCGAGCGCGAGGCGGCCGAGTCGGCCGCCGACCGCCTGCAGAACGGCGACTGAGCGGGCGTCTGAGCGAGCCCTGCCTGTGCAGGATCGCGCGGCGATCCGGGCTTCGCCGCACGATATCGCGCAGCGAAACCGAGATCGTGCGGCGACGACGCGGCTCCCCCGGGGATGCCGGCACGAGATCGGTCGGCCGACCGGCTCAGTCGAGCGAGGAGAGCGTCGCGATGACCTGACGCGCGATCGTGCGCCCGGCTCGGTTCGCCCCGATGGTGGATGCGGCGGGCCCGTACCCCGCGAAGAACACCCGTGAGTTGCGCCACGAGGCGCCCTGCCCGACCGTGATGCCGCCCGCCTTCTCGCGCAGCTTCAGCGGAGCCAGGTGGCGCAGCTCGGGCCGGAACCCGGTAGCCCAGATGATCGCATCCACCGGCAGCGAGCGTCCGTCGGGCAGCTGCACGCCGTGCGGCTCGACGCGGGTGAACATCGGCTGAGCCACGAGCAGCCCGCGGTCGATGGCCGCCTGGATGCGCCGGCTGCGCGGCACGCCCGTCGTCGACACGATGCTCGGCAGCGCACGACCCTGGCGCGCGGCCTCGTCCTGCTGGCGCACCGACGAGCTGCCGGCCTCGATGTTCAGCTCCTGCTCCTCGAGGAACTCGATCGGCCGCCGCGAGAACCAGGTGACCTCGCCGGCGACCTTCTCCAGCTCCATGAGGAAGCCGATCGCACTGGTGCCGCCGCCGACCACGGCGACCCGCTGCCCGCGGAAGTCCTCCGCATCCCGGTAGTCGCTCGTGTGCACCTTGCGGCCCTGGAAGGTGTCGAGCCCCGGGTACCAGGGGATGAACGGGGCGCCCCAGGTGCCGGTCGCGTTGACCAGGATGCGCGTCGAGACCTGCTGGGCTCCGACGCCGTCGTCGAAGCTCACGGTGAAGCCGTCCATCATCCCGTCGACGCGCGTCACGTTCGCGGGGCGCACGACCTGCAGCCCGTAGTGCTGCTCGTACTGCGCGTAGTAGTCGGCCACGACGTCCTTCGCCGGCGCCTGCCGGTCGGCCGTGTCGAAGCTGAGGCCGAGCTCGTCCATGCCCGGCAGGTCGTTGACGCGGTGCGCGTAGCCGAGGCGCAGCGCCTCCCAGCGGAACTGCCACGCGCCGCCCGTTCCGGGCCCGCGGTCGAGCATGACGAAGTCGTTGCCGGCATCGAGCCCGAGACGTCGCAGATAGAACGCGACCGAGAGACCGGCCTGACCCGCCCCGACGATCACCACGGAGGTGTCGAAGGGCTGGCCGGTCACCGCACCAGAGTAGTCAGTCGTCGCCTGCGAGCGCGGCGAGAGACGGCAGTGGATGCGGGGCCTCCCGCCGGTTCGACGGCCCCGCCCCGGCGGCCTTCTGCGGCCCGCTCCCAGCGCGGCGTGAGGAAACCGTCATGGTAAACTCCCGGTCAGATTTGCAGTACTCATCCACCATCTGAAACCGAGGGGGTCGCGCATGGGGCGGGGCCGTCAGAAGGCGAAGCACACCAAGGTCGCTCGCGACCTGAAGTACTTCAGCCCAGACACGAACTACGGCGCTCTCGAGCGCGAGCTCTCCGGAAACCCGCGTCTCGAGGAGGACCTCGAGAAGTGGCCGGAGTACGCGGCCGGTGACGACGACCTCGACGAGGACGAGTCCAGGACCGCCTGAGCGGTTCCACGACTGCGGCGTCGGGCATCTGCCCGGCGCTTTTGTCGTGCCCGGGATGTTCGGCCGATGCTCGTCGTCGGGCTCGTCGCCGGCACCCCGGATGACCCGGATCCCTGCTCGCGGAATGCCCGCCGCATCCACCCGGTTGCCCTCGTCATGCCGTTGACCGGAGAGTACGCACCGTCCACCTCTGACTGGGCCCGCCAGCAGGCCGAGCTGATCGAGTCGTCGGGAGGCGCCGAGGGCAACGAGAACCGCGGACGCCCCGTGATCGTGCTGACGACCGTCGGCGCCAAGTCGGGGATGCTGCGCAAGACCGCGCTCATGCGCGTCGAGCACGAGGGCCGCTATGCGGTGATCGCCTCGCTCGGCGGGGCCCCGAAGCCGCCCGTCTGGTACTACAACGTCAAGAAGAACCCGCACGTCGAGCTGCAGGACCGCGACGTCAAGAAGGACTACACGGCCCGCGAGGTGCACGACGCCGAGCGCGCCGAGTGGTGGGAGCGCGCGGTCGCGACCTGGCCCGACTTCACCGAGTACCAGAAGAAGACCGACCGCCTCATCCAGGTCTTCGTGCTCGAGCCGCACGAGGGCTGAGCCGCGCCGGCGGGCGCCCGGCTGGCCGTCGTCAGCTGGCTGGGCCGGGCCCTATGGCTGGCTGACTTGCCCGGTCGGCTAGAAGTCGGCCGGCTGAGCCTCAGCGGATCGTGACGCCGTAGCCGGCGAGCGCGAAGCCGATCACGACGACGATCGCGACCACGATCCAGGTCAGGATCGACAGCACGTTCAGCGCGAGGCCCGTGATCGCGAACCCCTTCCCGGTGGGCTCCTTGCGCCACGACGCGGCGCCGAGCACGAGCCCGATCGGAGCGACGAGCCCGAACCCGCAGAACGCGATGATGCCGAGCACCATGCTCGCGATGCCCATCGCCCGCGAGCGCGCGGCGGATGCGGCGGCCGGCGCAGTGGTCGGCGGCAGCGCCGTCGCGACGAGCGGCAGCGGCGTGGATGCGGCGGGCTGGGGACTCGGGATCGCGTCCGCCGGCTGAGCGTTCGAGATGGGCGCGGCCGGTTCGGTGACGGCGCTCGCACCCGTCTCGGGCACGGCGGCGCTCGCGCGCCCCTTCGAGCTCCGTTTCTTCGCGGGGGCGTTGGCGACAGCGGGGGCGTTCGTGTCGGTCATGCCGCCGACGTTAGGAAGCGCATCCACGTCGCGGGGCCGTTGTCCCCGATCCGCGACACGACGCGACACCTTGCGACAGCGCCGACTGCTGTGACACGCGAAGAGCGTCCCTCGTTGCGGATGAGGGGCGACACCGAGGCTCAGCGGAGCCCGGCGTCCACGCTCATCCGAAACGGCGCACGCACACGGATTCGTGGCGCGCTCGTCGTTTCGGATGGCGCGCCCCTCGTTGCGGATGAGGGGCGACGCCGAGGCTCAGCGGAGCCCGGCGTCCACGCTCATCCGAAACGGCGCACGCACACGGATTCGTGGCGCGCTCGTCGTTTCGGATGGCGCGTCCCTCGTTTCGGATGAGGGGCGACGCCGAGGCTCAGCGGAGCCCGGCGTCCGGGCTCATCCGAAACGGCGCACGCACACGGATTCGTGGCGCGCTCGTCGTTTCGGATGGCGCGCCCCTCGTTGCGGATGAGGGGCGACGCCGAGGCCTCGGAGAGCTCGAGACCCGCACCCATCCGAATCCGCGCACGCGCACGCGTGCGGCGGGGCTCAGCCCGCGTACGCCCCTGCGAGGCGCACGGCGCCGCCGTCGACGCCCTTGGCGCCCTGCTCGAACGCGTCGGATCCCGATCCCGCGCCGCCCGACACGGCCGGGGTCTCGCCGAAGTTGACCCGACCGGCGACCCAGGCCGGCATCCCGTCGGCGGCGAGCGCCGAGATGATGCCCTCGGCGGCCGACGGCGCGGCCACGACGAACATGCCGATGCCGAGGTTCCAGGTGCCCTCGGTGCTCTCGAGGCTCTGGCCGCCCAGGTCGGCGAGCACACGGAACACAGGCGCCGGCGACCACGAGGCGCGGTCGAGCTCCGACCACGATCCGCGGGGCAGCACGCGCGCGAGGTTCGCCGCGATGCCGCCGCCGGTGACGTGCGAGATCGAGTGGATGCTCGACCCGAGCGCCGGGTCGGCGAGCAGCTTGAGCAGCGGCGAGGTGTAGAGGCGCGTCGGCTCGAGCAGCACCTCGCCGACGACGCCGCCGAGCTCGGCGGAGGTGTCGGAGAAGCCGATCGAGCGCGAGGCGAGGATGTGGCGCACGAGCGAGTAGCCGTTCGAGTGGAACCCGCTGGACTCGATCGCGATGACCACGTCGCCGTCGACCACGCGGTCGGCGCCGAGCACCGCATCCGCCTCGACCGCGCCGACCGCGGCGCCGGCGACGTCGTAGTCGTCGGGCCCGAGCAGGCCCGGGTGCTCGGCGGTCTCGCCGCCGACGAGGGCGGTGCCGGTGTCGGCGCAGGCGCGCGCGATGCCGGCGACGATGTCGGCGATGCGCTGCGGCACGACCTTTCCGCAGGCGATGTAGTCGGTCATGAACAGCGGCTTCGCGCCGACCACGACGATGTCGTCGACGACCATGCCGACGAGGTCCTGCCCGATCGTGTCGTGCTTGTCGATCGCCTGCGCGATCGCGACCTTGGTGCCGACGCCGTCGGTCGAGGTCGCCAGCAGCGGGCGCTCGTAGGCCTTGAGGAACGACACGTCGAACAGACCGGCGAAGCCGCCGACTCCGCCGAGCACCTCGGGTCCGTGCGTGCGGGCCACGGCCGACTTCATCAGCTCGACGGCGAGGTCGCCGGCGGCGGTGTCGACTCCGGCGGCGGCGTAGGGGTTCGCGGTGGCTTCCGTCACGGCATCCAGGGTACCGGGGCGCGGGATGCGGCCCGCCCCCCGCCCGCTTCTGCCGCGGGCGAACTCCCCGCCGCCGCGTCGCCCGCCCCGCCTACGCTGGCGGCATGCACACCGAGGGCAGCCGCAGCACCTGGCGCGCTCGCGAAGACGCCTCGCGCGACGTGCTGGTCGCGCTCTATCTGCGCGACGCGCTCGGCGTCGTCGACCCGTCGGGCCTGCCGCGCCTGCTCGGCACCGGGCTGCCGGCCGCGCCGACGCCGGCCGACGAGATGACCGGATGGGCGTGGATCCGGTGGTGGGTGTCGGTGGTCGAGCCCGACTCGCGCATCCCGGCCCTGCCCGAGCACGCGACGCCCGCGTGGGAGTCGGCCGTGCGCAGGCACCTCGACGACGCGCGCACCTGGGCCGACGTGGCGCACCAGGAGTACGGCATCCGCCTGGCCGAGCGGTCGTTCAGCGGCGAGACCGGCGACGCGGATGCGCTCGTGCTGACCGAGCTGGTCGCCGAGCGCGAGGCCGCGGCCGGCACGCACGCCGACTTCGACCTGCGCATCGAGGTGCTGCCGTTGACCACCGCCGGCATCTGGTGGATCGGCGACACCGCGATCGCGGTCGACGAGCTGCTGCGCGAGAAGCCCGACGACTACCGGGCCGCGCTCGCGCCGATCGTCGAGCGGCTGGTGCCGAGCGCGAGCGACGTCGCCCCGCCCGTCTGAGCCGGCCCATCTGAAGCGGGGCGAGTCGGATTACGGACCCGTCCGACCCGCCGCCAAGCCCGCGGACCGGTCCTCGCCGCACCCCGCCGAGCACCCCGGATGCGCGTGACAGCGGCCGCCCGGAATGGATGAGACAATCGACCGTACCCAGCCGGGTACGCGTCATCCCGCGTCCATCTGGAGTTGCATCCCTCGTGTGCGGCATCGTCGGCATCGTCTCTTCCGGCCCCGTCAACCAGCAGGTGTACGACAGCCTCTCGCTGCTGCAGCACCGCGGGCAGGACTCGACCGGCATCGCGACGAGCGAGGGCTCGATCATCCACGTGCAGAAGGCCAAGGGCCAGGTGCGCGAGGCGTACCGCACGCGTGACATGCGCTCGCTGCTCGGCACGATGGGCCTCGGCCACGTGCGCTACGCGACCCGCGGCGACGCGTCGAAGGAGCAGGAGGCGCAGCCCTTCTACGTCAACGCGCCCTACGGCATCGTGCTGGTGCACAACGGCAACCTGACGAACACGCGCGAGCTCACCGACGAGCTGTTCCGTATCGACCGCCGCCACCTCAACACGAGCTCCGACACCGAGCTGCTCGTGAACGTGCTGGCGCACGAGCTGCAGGCGCAGGTGCGCGGCACCGAGCTCGACCCCGGCCAGGTGTTCGACGCGATCTCGACGCTGCACCAGCGCGTCGAGGGCTCCTACGCCGCGATCGCGCTGATCGCCGGGCAGGGCCTGCTCGCGTTCCGCGACCCCTTCGGCATCCGCCCGCTCGTGCTGGGCAAGCGCAGCGAGAGCCTCGTCGGCACCGAGTGGATCGTGGCGAGCGAGTCGCTCGTGCTCGAGTCGGGCGGCTACGAGTTCGTGCGCGACGTCGCTCCCGGCGAGGCGATCTACATCGCCCGCAACGGCGAGATGTTCTCGCGCCAGTGCGCCGAGAACCCGCGCCTCATCCCCTGCTCGTTCGAATACGTCTACCTGGCCCGCCCCGACTCGGTCATGAACGGCATCTCGGTCTACGACGCGCGCCTGCGCCTCGGCGACCGTCTGGCCGACACGATCGCGGCGCACGCCCCGGCCGGCGACATCGACGTGGTCATGCCCATCCCGGATTCGTCGCGCCCGGCGGCCATGCAGGTGGCCCGCAAGCTCGGCATCGAGTACCGCGAGGGCTTCTACAAGAACCGCTACGTGGGCCGCACCTTCATCATGCCGGGGCAGGAGCAGCGCAAGAAGAGCGTCAAGCAGAAGCTGAACGCGATGTCGAGCGAGTTCCAGGGCAAGAACGTGCTGATCGTCGACGACTCGATCGTGCGCGGCACGACGTCGAAGGAGATCGTCGACATGGCCCGCGCGGCCGGCGCGAACTCGGTCACCTTCACGAGCGCGGCCCCGCCGGTGCGCTACCCGCACGTCTACGGCATCAACATGCCCAGCCGCGCGGAACTCGTCGCCTCGGGCCGCAAGATCCCCGAGATCGCGCTCGAGCTCGGCGCCGACAACCTGATCTACCAGGAGGTCGCCGACATGGAGTCGGCCATCCTCGAGGGCTCCGACATCGAGGCGCTCGAGAAGAGCTGCTTCACCGGCGAGTACATCACCGGCACCGTCACCCCCGAGTACCTCGAGTGGGTCGAGGCGAACCAGCTCAGCTGAGCCGGCTCCGGATGCGCGCCCCCGAACTCGGGGAGCACTCACCATCGCGCCCGTCGGCGGCATTGCCTAGGGTCGACTCGGCGGCCTCGCGCCGGCCCGGCATCGGCCCGGGCGGATGCGGCAGCGGGTCCGCCGGCAGACGAGGAGCGGGATGCCCGACAGCAGCGCGAACGACGACGCCGAGTTCCGTCCGCCGGTGACGCCCCCGGGCTCCGACGCGGCTGCGGAGCCCGAGCCGACGATCGTGCGCCCACGCTCGCCGTACGACGCGCCCGCCGCTCCCGCGCCCTCGCCCGGTCAGCCGGGCCAGCCCGCCGACGCCGCCGGCACGCCCGGCTTCGCCCCGCCGGGCTTCGGCTACGGCGCGAGCGCCCCCGCCGAGGGCCCCGCGACCGGAGCGCCCGCGCCCGGACGACGCGATCCCGGCCCGAATCCCTATGCCGAGAACGACGCGTCGGCGGCGCCGACGTCGGGCGGCTCCGGCGCCGGCGCCGCGGCCGGCAGCCCCTACGTCCCCGGATACGGCGGCGGCGCGACTGCCCCAGGCGGCTACGGCGGCCCGCCGTACCTCGGCGGCGCATCCGGAGCCTCGCCCTACGCCGCAGCCCCCGGACAGCCCGCGCCCTACGGCAGCCCGTACGGCTCCGCGGCCGGCAACCCCTACGGTGCGCCCGGCGGACCCGCTCCCTACGGAGCGCGCGGCGCCTACGGCTCGCCCTACGGCGGCGTCGCCCCGACGGCGTACCCCATGCCCGCCTACGCGGTCGCCTCGCGCGGCTCGGGCGAGAGCTCGTGGCTCGGCCTCACGGCGCTGATCTGCGGCATCATCGCGATCGTCACCGGCGTCATCCCGTTCGTGCACTTCGTCGCCGGGCTGCCCGCCCTGCTCGCGATCGTGTTCGGCGTGATCGGCATCATCCGCCTGCGCTTCCGCCGCTCGCTCGCGATCGTCGGCACCGTGCTCGGCGTGCTCGGCATGACGGCCTCGATCCTGTGGACCGTCGGGTTCTCGAGCTGGATCGGGTCGCTGCCCGACCAGGATCCCGGTTACACCTCGTCGAGCAGCCCCTACACCGGCTCGACGCCGGGCCAGGGACCGGACTTCAACGGCGGCAGCCTCGCCGACACCTTCGGCGACTTCACCCCGATCACCCAGACCGGCATCGGCGACGCGACCATCGACATCCCCGACGAGGCGCACTCGGGTCTCGTGACGATCGACTACGACGGCGACCGGCTGCTGCAGGCCGCGACCTACGACGACGCGGGCAACTACGTCGACGAGGTCATGTCGAGCCAGGGGGAGTACCACGGCACCTCGGTCTACGGCACCCGCAGTTACGGCAGCCAGTCCGACACCCTGGAGATCTCCGGCACCACCGGCACCTGGACGGTCACGATCTCGCCGATCTCGACCGCGAAGCCCGCGGCGCTGCCCGCATCGGGCCGCGGCGACATCGTGTTCGCCTACGACGGCGCCGGCGAGGACTGGGCGCTCGAGTACACGGGCGACAGCAACTTCATCGTCGAGCAGGTCACGACGGCCGGCGACCACGAGCTGCTGCTCAACGAGATCGACTCGGTGTCGAAGACGGTGACCCTCGTGGCGGGCCCGTCGATCATCCACATCGCCGCCTACAACGGCGACTGGACGGCGAGCGCGGCCTAGCGGGAGCGGGGCTCGTCGCCGGAGTCGGCGGCGGGCTCGGTCCCGGATGCCGGGTCGGCCTGAGTTCCGGGCTCGATCTCGGCGGAGGTCGGAGTCGCGGATGCCGCCGTCGCGTCGAGGGCGGGCTCCTCGTCCGCCTCGTCGGGCAGGTCGACGACCTCGTGCTCGACCACGACGTAGTGCGCGCGACGACGCGAGACGCGGTCGGCGATCAGGCCGACGATCGCGCCGACGAGCACGCCGAGCGTGACGCCGTAGATCGCGAAGTAGCCGGCCGTGGCGGCGAAGCCGACCGAGGGGTCGGCCTTCTGCGTGCTGGTCAGGATCAGCGACACCAGCACGCCGACGATGGCGCCGAGACCCATGAACACGCTGAGCTTCGGAGCCCGGCGGATGCGCACCCGCTGCTCGGCGGGAGCCGCGGGCTCGGCCGGGCTGGAGTCGTCGCGCGGGTCGGTCACGCCTCCATTGTCGCCGACCGCGCTGGGCGCTCTGACCACGCGCGGTCGCCCATCAGACGGCGGAGCCGCCCCAGGCGAGCGGCAGCACCTCGGTGAGGTCGGCGCGCGAGCCCGAAGCCGAGACCTCCGCGGCGGCGAGCGCCGCATCCCAGCTCTGCGCCCCGGTGGCGAGGGCGATCCAGGTGGATGCGCTCATCTCGACCACGTTGGGCGGCGTGCCGCGGGTGTGACGCGGCCCCTCGATCGCCTGGGTCGCGCCGAAGGGCGGCACGCGCACCTCGACGCTGTTGCCCGGGGCCGTGTCGGCGAGCAGCTGCAGCAGGTAGCGCACGGCGAGTGCCGTGGTGTCGCGCTCGACGGGCGCCGCGTCCGCGCCGTCGGCGGCAGTCGCAGCGGCGGTCACGGCGCGCACCGCGGCCTCGCCGTCGGAGGCGGTGATGCGGGCTCGAGCCATGCGTCCACGCTAGCCCGGTGGATGCGCATCCACTGCCCCGTGCCGGCTCAGTCGAGCCGCGGCAGCGCCGACTGCACCACGACCCAGGGGCGCACCTCGACGCGCAGGTGCCCCTCGGCGACGGCCGGGTCGGCCTGGGCGCGGGCCAGCAGCGCGGCGCCGTCGATGCCGCGCACGAGCGTGAGCTCCTCGCCGTCGGCGCCCGGCAGCGATCCCGCGGCCACGAGCAGACCGTCGTCCACGAGCCCGGCCTGGAAGGCGCGATGCCCGGCGAACCACGGCTGCAGCGTCTTGGGCCGGCTGCGGTCGGACGACGCCCCCTCGGTGTGCACGAGAAGCAGCCAGGTCTCGGGCGCCCGCACGTGCGAGCCCCGCGCATCACTCATGGGTTCGAGCGTATCGGCGTGCGCCGTTAGGCTGTGCCGGTGCGAATCCTCGTTCTCGGCTCCGGGGCGCGCGAGCACGCGATCGTGCGTGCCCTGCTGCGTGACCAGACTTCCGACGGCCCTGCCCACGAGGTGATCGCCGCCCCCGGCAACGCCGGCATCGCGGCGCTCGTCGAGACCGTGAAGCTCGACGCGTCGAACGGCCGCCTCGTGGCCGACTACGCCCGCGACTCCGAGGTCGACCTCGTCGTCATCGGGCCCGAGGCCCCGCTCGTGGCGGGCGTCGGCGACGCGCTGCGCCGCTACGGCATCCCCGTCTTCGGCCCCGACAAGGCGGCCGCCGCGCTCGAGGGCTCGAAGAGCTTCGCGAAGCGGATCATGCAGGCCGCTCAGGTGCCGACCGGCGGCGCCGTGCACGCCGACACGATCGACGAGGTCGCCGAGGCCCTCGACCGCTTCGGCGCCCCGCACGTCGTCAAGGCCGACGGCCTCGCCGCGGGCAAGGGCGTGCTCGTCACCGACGACCGTCAGGCGGCGATCGACCACGCCTCCTTCTACCTGCAGCAGGGCGGGGTGCTGATCGAGGAGCACCTGTCGGGCCCCGAGGTCTCGCTGTTCCTGCTGGCCGACGGCCACGACGTGCTGCCGCTCAGCCCCGCGCAGGACTTCAAGCGCGTCTTCGACGGGGATGCCGGCCCCAACACCGGCGGCATGGGCGCCTACTCCCCGCTGCCGTGGCTCAGCGACCGCTGGCCGAGCGAGGCCGACTTCGTCGACGAGGTCGTCGATCGCGTCGCCCTCCCGACCGTGCGCCAGCTCGAGGCCGAGGGCACGCCCTTCGTGGGTCTGCTCTACTGCGGCCTCATCATCACGGCTGAGGGCATCCGCGTGATCGAGTTCAACGCCCGCTTCGGCGACCCCGAGACGCAGGTCGTGCTGCCGCGCCTCGAGAGCTCGCTCGCCGAGCTCATCACGGCGGCGGCGACCGGCGGCCTCGGCCGTCTGCCGTATCCGAAGTTCAGCCCCGAGGTCGCCGTCACGGTCGTGCTGGCCAGCGAGGGCTACCCCGAGAACCCGATCACGGGTCGCCCGATCCGCGGTCTCGCGGCGCTCGAGGCCGAGCTGCCCGAGGGCGTCACGGTCGATCACGCGGCGACCACGCTCGTCGACGGCGAGTACGTCGCCACCGGCGGGCGCGTGCTGAGCGTCGTCGCCCGCGGCGCCGACTTCGCGGCGGCGCGCGAGCGCGCCTACGCCGCGCTCGGCCGCCTCGACCTCGAGGGCGGGCACTTCCGCACCGACATCGCGGCCCGGGTCGCGCAGTGAGCGACGGCGCGGGCACGGCCGACGCGGGCGCTGTCATCCCGACCGGCGGCGACCCGCGCCTCGCCGAACTCGGCTGGGCTCACGTCTACTCCGGCAAGGTGCGCGACCTCTACCGCCACGACGCCCATCCGAACCGGATGCTCGTGGTCGCGACCGACCGCGTCAGCGCTTTCGACTTCGTGCTCGAGCCCGGCATCCCGGGCAAGGGCGCCGAGCTGACCAAGCTGAGCCGCTGGTGGTTCGCGCGTCTCGACGTGCCGAACCACCTCGACCCGGCCGGGCTGCCCGCCGACCTGCCGGCCGACGTCGCCGCGCGCGCGATGTTCGTGCGCGAGCTCGACATGTTCCCCATCGAAGCGGTCGTGCGCGGCTACCTCACCGGGTCGGGCTGGGTCGAGTACCAGCAGTCCCGCACCGTGTGCGGCATCCCGCTGCCCGACGGCCTCGGCGACGGCGACCGCCTGCCCGAGCCGATCTACACCCCCGCCTACAAGGCGCCCATGGGCGAGCACGACGAGAACATCAGCTTCGAGCGCACGGTCGAGCTGGTCGGCGAGGCGGATGCGACGGCGATCCGCGACCTCAGCGTCCGCATCTTCTCGGCCGCGTCCGAGCTCGCCGGCGAGCACGGCGTGATCGTCGCCGACACCAAGTTCGAGTTCGGCCGCGACGCCGCGACCGGCGAGATCGTGCTGGCCGACGAGGTGCTCACGAGCGACTCCAGCCGGTACTGGGATGCGGCGGGCTGGGCCGCCGGCGGACCGGACCGTCTCGCGAGCTTCGACAAGCAGATCGTGCGCGACTGGCTTTCGGCCCACTGGGACAAGCAGGGCACCCCTCCGATGCTCCCCGCTGAGATCGTCGAGCGCACGGCCGCGCGCTACCGCGAGCTGATCGAGCGCCTCGCCGGCTGAGCCGCGCGGGATCGCGACATCGCCCCCGCGTAACGCTCCGATTAATGGGGAGTCGTCCCCGTGTCGGAGTTCTCCTCACGAGGCTAGAGTGCGAGGGCAACCGAGTCTCGGCGCGTTCTGCACACCCACCCCATGGCGCCGGAAGGGGATCTCTCATGACCGACAAGCCCAGCGACCCGCCGGTGCAGCCGTCTGACGACGACCTGCCCCCCGAGGATCGCCCCACGACCGCCCGCCTGCCCCAGCGTCCCGCCGACGACTTCTCGCCGTCGGACGTGAGCACCCGCGACCAGCCCGTCGTCGACGGCGGCGGCGCCGCGGCGGCGCAGCCCGAGTCGCCGCAGCCGCAGGAGCCCGCCGCACCGCAGTACGGCTCGCCCCAGTACGGCGGCCAGCAGTACGGCAACCAGCAGTACGGGGCCCCGCAGTACGGCGCCCCGCAGCAGCCGCAGCAGAGCTGGTCGGCGCAGCAGCCCGCGGCGCCGCAGCAGCCCGAGCAGCCGGCCTCGCCCTACGCTCAGCCGAACCAGACCGGCGCACAGCCGACGGCGCAGTACGGCCAGCAGCCCGGCCAGCCCGCTCCGAGCGCTCCCGAGCAGCACGGTCAGCAGCCCGCCTACGGCCAGCCGCAGTATGGCCAGCCCGCCGCTCCGCAGCAGACCGGCCCGCAGCATCCCGTGCAGAACGCCGACCCGAACGCCGCCACGGCGCAGTACGGCCAGGCCGGCGCCTACGGCGCCGCGGGCGCCGCCGGAGCCACGGCGGGTCAGTACGCCCAGAACACCACCGGCCAGCAGCCCTACGCCACCGCGCCCGGCGCTCCCGGTGCTCCCGGCGCCGGCGGATGGAACGGCGGCCCCGGCCAGCCCGGCCAGCCCGGATTCGGCCAGCCGCAGCCGGCGAAGAAGTCGTCGAAGAAGCTGCTCGTCGGCCTCATCGCCGGTGGCGCCGCGCTCATCCTGATCATCGTGGCGGCCGTCGTCGTCGTGAACGTCGGCAACGCGACCCACTCGCCCGCGAGCGCGGTCAGCGCGTTCCTCGACAAGCTCAAGGCCGGCCAGGCCGAGGCCGCGGTCAAGACGATGTCGCCGCAGCCCGAGGGCGACCTCACCCTGATCGACGACGACGTGTACAAGAAGGCCGAGGGCCAGGTCTCGTCGTATTCGATCAATCGCACGAGCGGCACCACCGTCACCGCCCGCGTCAACTATAAGAGCGGCGACAGCTCGACCGAGACGTTCAAGGTCACCGCCAAGGGCAAGGACTTCATCTGGGACAACTACGTCGTCGCGGGCGACTCGCTGCCCACGGTGACGGCGACCGCCTCGGGCCCGTCGAACCTGAAGCTCACGGTCAACGGCAAGGAGCTGAAGCCGTCGGACGACGACGCGACCACGAGCGACTACGAGTTCGTCTCGCTGCCCGGCACCTACACCTTCGACTACGAGGGCAAGGGCGTCGACCTGCTGCAGTGGGAGACCGGCAAGGTCGAGGTCAAGGGCCTCAGCACGATCTCGGCGGGGGTGAGCGGCCTGGATGCGAACCTCGAGGTCGCGCTGAGCGACTCGGGTGTCGAGGCCGCCGACAAGGCGATCGACGCGTTCTTCCAGTCGTGCTTCGACCAGGGCTCGCTCACCCCGACCGGCGGATGCGGCTTCAGCATCCGCGGCACGCCGGGCGTGACCTACACGAACATCAAGTGGACCGTCGTCGAGCGTCCCGACCCCGACATCGGCGACTGGGACGGCGAGGGCTTCTCGGTCGTCAGCCTGTTCAACGGCCACTTCAGCGTGACGGCCGACGCCTCGAGCGCCGCCGGCGTCGGGACCTCGTCGGGTGACGTGCGCTCGATCAACATGCTGGGAACGCTGAAGATCGGCGACGACGGCGCGATCACCTACGAGACGAAGCTCAGCTGATCTCGGCTCCGCTCGACCCGAGCGGGAGACACAGGGGCGTCGGCGGCTTCGGCCGCGGCGCCCCTGTCGCGTCGGCGGGCGGTCGGGTCGGGTCGGGTCGGGTCGACCGGGATGCTCGCAGCACGCATCCGGGAATCAATGCGTACGCATCGAGGTTGCGTCGCGTATGACCTTCGATCGCCTCGCCGCCGACACCGCGATGGGCGCCGTCACCCTCGATGTCGCCGACCTCGACACCATGACCGCGTACTACCGCGACGCCGTCGGCCTCGACCTGATCGGCGCCGCCGGCGACCGCGTCGACCTGGGCCGCGGCGACCGCGTGCTGCTGACGCTGCACCACGCGCCCGCACTCAAGCACGCCGGGCCGCGCGAGGCCGGGCTGTTCCACACCGCGATCCTGTTCGACTCGCAGGCCGCCCTCGCCGCCGCCGTCTACGGGGTCGCGCAGCGGCATCCCGACACCTTCCGCGGCTCGAGCGACCACCTCGTCAGCAACGCCTTCTACTTCGACGACCCCGAGGGCAACGGCGTCGAGCTCTACTGGGATCGCGACCGCAGCGAGTGGAGCTGGACCCACGGCCGCGTCGAGATGAACACCCTCTACCTCGACCCGAACCGCTTCCTGCAGCAGCACCTCACCGAGCAGGGCCTCGCGACGCCCGGAATCGGCGACGCCACGATCGGCCACGTGCACCTCTCGGTCGGGTCGATCGCGCCCGCCCGCGAGTTCTACGTCGACCGCCTCGGCTTCGACACCACCGCCGAGCTGGGCGACCAGGCGCTGTTCGTGAGCGCCGGCGGCTACCACCACCACATGGCGATGAACGTGTGGAACAGCAAGGGCGCGGGCCGCCGCCAGCCGACCCTGGGCCTGGGGCGGGTCGACATCGTCGTGCCCGGCGCCGACGCGGTCGGCGAGCTGAGCGAGCGGATGCGGCACTTCGGCGTCGAGGCCCGCGACGACGGGCGGTCGGTCAGCTTCGACGACCCGTGGGCGAACACGATCCGGGTCGTGGCGGCCGACGCCGCGGTCTGAGCGGGCGCGGGCGCCTCAGGGTCGGCACCCGGTCGACGTCGCGCGCGCGAGCGCTGAGCGCACGCGATGCCGGGGTGGGCATCCACTGAGGGCTCGACGACGGGGTCTGGCGGGTCGAGCCCGCACTGCGTAGCGTTCGGGGCATCGACTCCCCCGGTCGGCGGGAGCACCACGACCGTGAGGAGAACCCCGATGAGCATGATGAGCGACATGATGCAGTCGATGCCCCAGACCGACATGGCCATGAGCATGGACATGATGGCGATGCAGGAGTGCATGGAGGCGTGCTCGGCCGCCGCGATGGCCGCGACCATGTGCGCCGACGCCGACATGGGCGACGACATGGGCCGCTGCTCGTCGATGTGCTCGAACATGGCGGATGTCGCGACCACGATGATGCGCATGATGATGCGGCCGATGGGTCACGACATGGGCGCCATGTCGGCCATGATGACCGCCTGCATGACGATGGGCGAGGCCTGCGCCGCCGAGTGCCGGATGCACGCCGACATGCACGAGCACTGCCGCATCTGCATGATGGCGTGCGAGGCGATGGTCGCCAGCTGCCAGAAGATGATGAGCTCGATGGCCTGAGGCCTCGGGCTCGTCTGCTGTTCGGCGCGCTGCTGAGCGCCACCCGCCGCGATCGCTGAGCGGGGCGGACCGTCGCGGGACGGCTAGCCCGCGGCGCGCGCCGGGTACCGCACCCCCGCGACCGCGAGCAGCTCGGCCACCGGGTGGAACGCGACCGGCTCGCCGAGCGCGGGCAGCACCGCAGTGGCGAGCGTCGTGAGCGCGCCGTCGAGCGCGGCCACGACGACCTCGCCCTGACGCGCCTCGACGACGAGCCCGTCGCGCCAGGCGCTCGGCGACGCGTTCGCGACGGCCTGCTGGATGGGCAGGACTCCGGTCATGCTGCTGGGGGTCATGCTCTCCTCCTCGGGCGGATGCGATGCGGTCGCGGTATGCGGGTCGTGCGGTGTGCGTGCGACTCTAGGTCGCGCATCCCGGGCCCGCACCTGGTCGCGTCACATGACGCAACGCGGCGTCACAGAGGCGCCATGGAGGCGGCGCGATCGGACGGCCCGCGAAGGCCGATGCTCCGGATCGCCCGCGATCTGCGCGGGATGTCCGGCGCGTGGGTCACGATGGACGAGTGCCGATCCGACGCCGCCGCGCCGCCCGCCCGACCCTGATCGCCGCCGCGGCGACCGCGGTGCTGCTGGTGCTGTCGGGGTGCGGCATCGCGGCCCCGCGCTTCGAGATGCTGGCCTTCCAGCCGGACTACGCGAACGTCGACCTGATCGACAAGAGCGCTGACGGCATCCAGCTGCTGGGCATCCAGGGCGTGCACCTGCAGGAGGGCGGTGCCGGCGTCGACAAGCCGAACGAGGCCGTGCTGGCGCAGCGCGACCGCGCGAAGAAGCTGGGCATCCCGGCGCAGCTGCTCGTGATCAACGCCCGGCCCGGCGAGGGCTTCAGCCGCGGCCTCGCCGAGCAGATGCTCACGTCGGCGGCCAACCGGAAGAAGGTCGCCGAGCAGCTGGCCGACGACGTCGACGAGTACCGCTGGGATGGCGGCATCATGCTCGACATCGAGTCGATCGACGGCGATCTGGCCGACGACTACGCCGAGTTCGCCGAGGAGCTGCGGGAGGCCGTCGGACCCGACGTGCGGCTGGATGCGGCGATCGCCACCGCGAGCAGCAAGGCCGGGTACCGCGACCGCGGTTTCGACGTCGAGCGCCTGGCGAAGAGCCTCGACCACCTGACGCTGATGGCCTACGACCTGCACGGGCCGTGGGCGCCCGACGACCCCGGCCCCGTCGGCGATCTGGTCTGGCAGCGCAAGGTGCTGAACGCGCTGCTCAAGCACGTCGACCCGCAGCAGGTGCAGCTCGGGGTGGCCGGCTACGGCTACCGCTGGGGCGGCCCGGTCGGCGCGAAGGCCGTCAGCACCACGCAGGCGCGGCGCTTCGTCGAGGAGGCGGGAGCGGTCGCGACCTTCGACGAGAAGATCGGCGAGTGGACGGCGACCCTGCCCGACGGCACGGTCATGTGGTGGTCGGATGCGCGCTCGCTCGCCCTGCGCGTCAAGCTCGCGCAGCAGCGCGACCTGCACGGCGTGGCGGTGTGGTCGCTCGCGGTCTCCGACCCGATCGAGCCCGTGAAGGACCCGGAGGACTAGCGTGACGCGACTCTGGGCGGCGCTGCTCGCGCCGGTCGTCGTGGCGCAGGGGCGTCGGCTGAGCGCATCCACCCCGCGTCTCGCCGCCCCGCTGAGCGAACCGGATGCGCGCGCGCTCGCCGACCCCGCGCTCGCGCTGCTCGTGCTCGGCGACTCCACCGCCGTCGGCACGGGGGTGCGCGACGGCGCGGAAGCGCTGCCGGCGGCGCTCGCGCGGGAGCTGGGCCTCGAACCGATCGACGGCACCACCACTGCCGGGGATGCGCCGGCGCCCGCATCCACCCGTGCGCTCGCCCTGGGCCGCAACGGCGCGACGGCCGCCGACATCCGCGCCGACTTCCTCGACCGGGCGTCCGCGAGCTCGGCCGACACCGTGGTCGTGCTCGTCGGCTGGAACGACGCGATGAAGCTGCGCTCCACGCGCGCTTTCGCCCGCGACCTGACGAGCATCGTGCGCACCCTGCAGGCGCGCCGGCTCGGGCGGCGGGTGTGCGTGGTCACGCCGCCGCACTTCGAGCGCTTCGCCGTGCTGCCGCAGCCGCTGCGCTTCGCGCTCGGCGCGCACGCCGCCGGGCTCCGCCGGGCGGCGGCCCGCGTCTGCCGCACGTGGGGCGCGGTGCTCGCCCCGGGGATCGACGGGAGCAGCGCATCCCCCGACGACCGCTTCCACCCCGATGCAGCCGGCTACGCGCGTCTCGCCCGGGGCATCGCCGCCGCGCTCAGCGCACCGCCGCCGCGCCGGTAGGATGGGCGCATCCCCCTGCCCTGAACTGACGGAGTGATCTGTGCCCACCATCGTCGTCGAGGTCATGCCCAAGGCCGAACTGCTCGACCCGGCGGGCAAGGCCGTCGCCACGGCCCTCGGCAAGCAGGGTCGCAGCCACTTCAGCGGCGTGCGCATCGGCAAGCGCTTCGAGCTGACGGTCGACGAGGTCACGGATGCCGTGCTCGCCGAGGCCCGCGAGCTCGCCGACGACCTGCTCAGCAACGGCGTCATCGAAGACGTCGTCAGCGTGCGGGTCGCGGAGTAATCGCCGTGCGCATCGGCGTCGTCACCTTCCCCGGCTCGCTCGATGACCGGGATGCGCAGCGCGCCGTGCGCCTCGCGGGCGGCGAGCCCGTGGCGCTCTGGCACGGGGCCCACGACCTCGACGGCGTCGAGGCGATCGTGCTGCCCGGCGGCTTCAGCTACGGCGACTACCTGCGCTGCGGCGCGATCGCCGCGCAGTCGCCGATCATGACCGAGGTCGTCTCCGCCGCGAACGCGGGGATGCCCGTGCTCGGCATCTGCAACGGCTTCCAGATCCTGGTCGAGTCGCACCTGCTGCCCGGCGGGCTGATCCGCAACGACCACGGCGACTTCGTCTGCCGCGATCAGCGCCTGCGCGTCGAGAACGCCGACACCGCATGGACGAACCAGTTCACCGCGGGCGAGGAGATCACGATCCCGCTGAAGAACGGCGAGGGCGGCTTCATCGCCGACGCCGAGACGCTCAAGCGCCTCGAGAGCGAGGGCCAGGTCGCGTTCCGCTACCTGCAGACGAACCCGAACGGCTCGCTGAACGACATCGCCGGCCTCACGAACGCGCGCGGCAACGTCGTCGGGCTCATGCCGCACCCCGAGCACGCCGTCGAGGCGGGCTTCGGCCCCGACACGGATGCGGCGATGCGCTCGGGCGTCGACGGCCTGCGCTTCTTCACCTCGATCCTGCAGCAGACGCTCGCGAACGCCTGATCCGGCGCTGACCGCTCAGCGGCTCGGCGCGACTGGCGCGGTTCGCCGCCTCAGCGACGCTCCGCCGCATCCGCCTCGACGTCGGCGGGGTCCGGCAGCGGGATCGCCTGGGTGAAGCTCAGCGCACGGCGCTCGGAATCCTCCGAGCCGGTGAACAGCCCGCCGGTGTCGGTGCCGACCTCGCGCCGCCGCGCGGGGGCGTGGTCGATCATCTCGACCCGCTGACGCGGCAGCCCGGCGGTATCGCTGTGCCGCACCCACTCGACGAGCTGCTCGCGCACATAGCAGCGCAGGTCGAACAGCTCCCCCGCATCGCGGGCCGAGACGAGCACGCGCACCCGCACGACGCCGCCGGTCGCATCCGTCACCTGCAGCACCTTGGTGCGCTCGTCCCACAGCTCGGTGCGGTCGAGGATCGCGTCGAGCTCCTTCCGCATCGCGGTCGGGCTGATGCTCCAGTCGACGTCGAACTCGACGCCGCCGAGCAGCTCCGAGCTGTGCCGGGTCCAGTTCTCGAACGGGGTGGTCGTGAAGTACGTGCTCGGCAGCACGAGCCGGCGGTCGTCCCAGAGGTGCACGACCACGTAGCTCAGGGTGATGTCCTCGATGCGCCCCCACTGCGTCTCGACGACCACGACGTCGTCGACGCGGATCGCATCGGAGAAGGCCAGCTGCACGCCCGCGAACAGGTTCGCGAGGGTCGACTGCGCCGCGAGGCCGGCGACGACGCTGACCAGTCCGGCCGAGGCGAGCAGGCTCGTGCCGACCGCCTCGACGCCGGGGAACGTCAGCAGGATCGCGCCCGCCGCCACGATCACGAGCACCACGACGACGATGCGCCGCAGCAGCAGCACCTGGGTCTGGATGCGGCGGGCCAGGCGGTTGTCGGCGACGTCGGTCGGGTAGCGGGCCAGGATTCCGCCGAGCGCCGCGCCGACGATGCCGCCGATCAGCCAGGCCGTCGTGGCGATCGCGAGGATGAGCATCCCGTGCTCGATCGTGGCGACCACGTCGCGCAGGGGGAACGCGACCTGCACGGCGATCCACAGCGTGATCACGAGCAGCAGGATGCGGAACGGGCGCCGGATGCCGCGCAGCGCGGTCGGCTCCCAGCGGCGACGACGCGCCAGCAGACGCACCGGCACGGTCAGCACGAGCGTCACGATCACCGCCAGCACGATCGCCACGACGACGGCGATCGCGAAGGCCCACCAGCCGGGCACCGGGATCGCGGCGGCGAGCGGGGCGGCAGCGGGTGCGGAGGCGGCGGAGGCCACGAGCGATTCGAGAGCGGAGGGTGCGGACGCGGCGAGAGGGCTGATCGTGTCGGGCATCGACACCCACGCTAGGAAACGCCCCGCGGCTCACGCTGGCGGTTCAGGGATTGCGGAGGGGATGTTCACCCGCTCGGAACACGGCGCTCAGGCGCAGGACCGCGAGCGCCGTCGCCCGCCGGACGGAACGCCGAGGCGGCCCGCCCCCGCAGGGACGGACCGCCTCGTGCTGCGTGTCGCGCGAGGCGACCGCCTAGCGCTGCGCCTCCGCGCGGCGGCGACGCACGACCACCAGGGCCGCACCCGCCAGCAGCAGGGCGAGGGCGCCGAGCACGCCGGCCGAGCCGTCGACACCCGTCGCGGCGAGGCCGCGCGAGCCCGAGGCCGTGGCGTTCGAGCCGCCCGCCGAGCCCGTGCCCGAGCCCGTGCCGCCACCGGTGCCGGGGTCGGCAGCCGTGATCGTGATGGCCGACCATCCGATCACGTTGCCGTCGGCATCCTGAACCGCGATGCGGTGCGCACCGGCCGGAGCGTCGGCGGGGATCGTCACCTGGATGGTGCCGTCCGACGCGACCTGCTGCCAGCCGCCGAGCGACATCGGGGTCGAGTGCAGCCAGGCCGAGACCCACTTGCCGGCCCACTGGGCGCCCAGCGAGATCGTGATCGTCGCGCCCGGCGCGGCCGAGCCCACCGAGATCGTGATCTTGCCCTCGAGGTCGATCGTCAGCGCGCTGTCGTCGGCGCCCACCGGGGGCTGCGACGGCTGGCCGATCTCGACCTCGCGCACCTCGACCGGGACCAGCACCGTCGTGCCGCTCTCCTTCGCCGTCAGCACGACCTGGGTCGCGCCGAAGACGTCATCCGGAACCGTGATGGATGCGGTGCTCGCCCCGTTCGCGACCGCGAAGGTCTGCGGCGCGGCGGCCGAGCCCGGCCAGGTGGCGGTGAGCTCGGTGTTGACCGGGCTGCCCTGCGAGGTGAGGTCGAGGTTGCCGACGTTCAGCGTGAACGCGGTTCCCTGGGCGACCAGGCCGGTCGGTGCGCCGGTCACGACCGCCGAGCGGCGGGCGAAGTCGGGCGAGACCGGCTTGTTGGCCTGCAGGTACGAGATCCAGGCGTCGCGGTCGAGGAGACCGGAGTCACGCGCAGCCGTGCCCTTCGCCAGCGTACGGAAGTTGTCTCCGCCCGAGGTGAGGAAGCTGAACGTGCCGATCCGGTAGCTCGCCGCCGGGTCGATCGGCTCGCCGTCGACGAAGATCGCGGTCACGTGCGAGCCCTGCGCGGCGGCGGGGTCGTAGGTGTACGAGACGTTCTTCGACAGGCCGAGCTTCAGGAACGGACGCGTCGGGATCGAGCCGTCGGCGTTGGTCTGCCACTGCTCCTCGAGCACCTGCTTGAACTGGGCGCCCGTGAGCGACGTGGTCCAGAGGTTGTTCACGAAGGGCAGCACCGCGTTGGCCTGTTCGTAGGTGACGTCGCCGGCCGGCAGGTCCGCACGCAGACCGCCCGGGTTGACGACGCCGATCTCCGCACCGCCGCGATCGGCCGAGCTGAGGCTCGACACGAGCGAGTCGGCGACCAGGTTGCCCAGGGTCGACTCGCTGGCGCGGTCATCGCGGGCTCCCTTGATGAAGGCGGTCGTGATCGGGGCGGTGGTCTTGCCGATCACCTGGCTGCCGATGACCTTCGCGTCGGCGAGGGCCTTGTCGACGATCGTCTTGACCTCGGCGACCCGCGGGAACTCGGCGACGAGCGCCTCATCCGCCGTGGTCGTGCGGGCGACGTTCTTCGCCGTGTACGACTGCACCGACTTGGTGCTCGGATCGATCGTCAGCACGACCTGGCCGATGTTCTCACCGTAGTTGCCGGTCTGCAGCACGGGGCGGGTCTTGCCCTCGACGCCGGGGACCGGGCCGTCCCACGCGTACTGCTTGTGCGTGTGGCCGGTGAACACCGCCGCGACCTTGGCGCTGGTCTGCGTCACGATCTTGGCGAAGGCGCCGCCGCGGGCGATCTCCTGCTCGATCGTCGCACCCTCGGGGGCTCCGAAGCCGGCGCCCTCGTGGTACTCCGCGATCAGCACGTCGGCCTCGCCGTTGCTGAGGTCGCCGTCGGTCAGCTGGCCGGCGACGCGGTTGACCGCATCCACCGGGTCGCCGAACTCGAGACCCTCGATGCCGGCGGGCGACACGAGCGTGCCCGTCTCCTGGGTCACCGCGCCGATCACGGCGACCTTGAGGCCGTCGATCTCGACGATCTTGTACTCCGGCAGCGCCGGGGTGGTGGTGCCCTTCTTGTAGACGTTGGCGCCCAGGTAGTCCCACTTCGCCGCGTTCTTGACGCGACCGGTGAGGTCGGCGTAGCCCTGGTCGAACTCGTGGTTGCCGACGGCCGAGGCGGTCAGGCCGAGCGCGTTGAACACGTCGATCGTGGGCTGGTCCTGCTGCGAGGCCGAGGCGAACAGCGAGGCGCCGATGTTGTCGCCGTCGGAGAGGAACAGGGTGTTCTCCTCGCCGGCGGCCTTGCGCAGCTGCTCGATCGTGCCGGCGAACTTCACCGTGTTGGCATCGATGCGACCGTGGAAGTCATTGATGTTCAGCAGGTTCAGGTCGACCGTCGTCGCCGCGGGCTTCGCGATCTCGACCGGGATGCGGATCGTGGTGCCGCTGGTCTTCGCGACGATCGTGAGCGTGGATGCGCCCGTCACGTCGTTCGGCACCGTCACGGTCGGCGTCGCCGCCCCGTTCGCCACGGCGACCGACTGCGCCGCGAGCTTCGAGCCGGTGAAGCTGATCTCGAGCGAGGTGTTCGCCGGGCTGCCCTGCGAGGTCAGGTCGAGACCCGAGATCGAGAGCGGGTACTGGGCGCCCTGCTCCAGGCTGCCGGTCGGCAGACCCGTCACGGCCGCGGAGCGGCGCGCGAAGTCGGGCGACACCGGCTTGTTAGCCTGCAGGTAGGAGATCCAGGCGTCGCGGTCGATCAGACCGGAGTCCTTGGTGTCCTTTCCGTCGGCGAACACGCGGAAGTTGTCGCCGCCCGCGAGCAGGAAGCTGAACGATCCGATGCGGTAGTTCGCGGCCGGGTCGATCGGCTTGCCGTCGATGAGGATGCTCGTGATGTGCGATCCCCGCTGGGCGCTCGGGTCGAAGGTGTAGGTCACGTTCTTCGAGAGACCCAGCTTCAGGAAGGCCCGCGAGGGGACCGTGCCGTCGGCGTTGGTCTGCCACTGCTGCTCGAGCGCGGTCTTGAACTGCGCACCGGTCAGGGTCGTGGTCCACAGGTTGTTCACGAAGGGCAGCACCGCGTTGGCCTGCTCGTAGGTGATGTCGCCCGCGGCGAGGAAGTCGGAGCGCAGACCGCCCGGGTTCACGACGCCGATCGTGGCGGCGCCGCGGTCGGCCGAGCCGAGGCTCGAGACGAGCGAGTCGGCCACGAGGTTGCCGATCGTCGACTCGCTGCCGCGGTCGTCACGGGTGCCTCCGGTGTAGACGCCGTTCGTGTAGGCGCCGCCGGTGTAGGCGGTCGTGATGGGGGCGGTGGTCGAGCCGATCACCTGGCTGCCGATGACCTTCGCGTCGGCCAGTGCCTTGTCGACGATCGTCTTGACGGCCGAGACGCGCGGGAACTGGCTGACCAGCGTCGCGTCGTCGGTCGTGGTGCGGGCCACGTTCTTGCCCGTGTACGAGGTGATCGCGTGGGTGTCGCCGTCGATCGTCAGCTCGACCTGGCCGATGTTCTCGCCGTAGCTGCCGGTCTGGATGATCGGGCGGGTCTGACCGGTCGTCGATCCGGGAACCGGGCCGTCCCACGCGTACTGCTTGTGCGTGTGGCCGGTGAAGATCGCGCCGACCTTCGCCGAGGTCTTGGTCACGATGTCGGCGAAGGCGCCGCCGTCGGCGATCTCCTTCTCGATGGTCGCACCCTCGGGGGTGCCGAAGCCGGCGCCCTCGTGGTACTCGGCGATCAGGATGTCGGCCTCGCCGTTCGCGGCGTCGCCGTCGGTCAGCTGCGCCGCGACGCGGTTGACCGCCTCGACCGGGTCGCCGAACTCGATGTCCTTGATGCCGTCGGGCGAGACGAGCGAGGGGGTCTCCTCGGTGACCGCGCCGATGACGCCGACCTTGAGGCCCGCGACGTCGAGGATCTTGTACTCGTCGAGCGCCGGGGTCGTGGTGCCCTTCTTGTAGACGTTCGCACCGAGGTACGCCCATCCGGCGTTCGCCTTGTCCTTGCCGATCACGCGGTCGGTGAGGTCGCTGAACCCGCCGTCGAACTCGTGGTTGCCCACCGACGAAGCCTGCAGGCCGAGCGCGTTGAGCACGTCGATCGTCGGCTGGTCCTGCTGCGACGACGAGGCGAAGAGCGAGGCGCCGATGTTGTCGCCGTCGGAGAGGAACAGCGTGCTGCCCGCTCCGGCCGCGGCGCGCAGCTGCTCGATCGTGCCGGCGAACTTCACCGTGTTGCTGTCGATGCGACCGTGGAAGTCGTTGATGTTCAGCAGGTTCAGCTTGATCGGCGCGGCCTTCAGCGACAGTCCGACGATGACCGGGTCGTGGTCGCTCGCGCGGTACTGGTCGGCCGTGTAGAAGTTCGTCGCGTTGTAGTTGTAGCGGCTGTACTCGTAGGCGATCGACTCACCCGAGTTGATGTTCCAGATGTCGGCGCCGGTCACGGCCAGATCACCCGCGGTGTTCGCGAGGATGTGGTCGAGCGAGCCGCTCTGTCCGCTGAACGAGTAGGAGTGCTTGCCCGTCTTCGATCCCTGGTCGACGTAGCCCGCATCCTCGAGGACCTTGATCGGGTCCTCCTTGCTGTAGGCGTTGAAGTCGCCCAGCAGGTAGACGCGCTTGACGCCGGTGGCGTCCTGGCGCGACTTGGCGAAGGCGACGAGCGACGTGGCCTGGTTGATGCGCGACTGGTTCGAGGCGCCCTGTCCGTCGCCCTGGTCGGCGTCAGCGCCCGATCCCGAGCCCTTCGACTTCAGGTGGTTGACGATCGCCAGGAACGCGGTGCTGTCGGCGCCGCCCTTGAGCTTGAACTCCTGCGAGAGCGGCTGACGGGCGTTCACGAAGGCGCTGTCGCCGACGAGCACGACCGAGTCGCCGACCGGCTCGACGGTGGCCTTCTTGTAGATGAAGGCGGTGCGGATGACGTCCTGGTCGGCGACGGCCGGCAGCTTGTCGGCGGCCGGCGAGGGCACGTAAGCCCACTCGTCGGTGCCGGCGGCCGCGTTCAGCGCATCCGTCAGGGTCTTGAGGCCGAAGTCGCGGTCCTTGCCGAACTTGACCGAGTTCTCGATCTCCTCGAGCGAGACGACATCGGCGGTCAGCTTGTTGATCGCGGTGACGATCTTGTCCTGCTGGCGCTTCAGGTTCGCCGCATCCCAGGCACCGCGGGGGCCCGCATCACCGCAGCTGTTCACGGTGATCTTGTTGCCGGCGCGGTCGGTGTAGCCCGAGGCGCAGTCGAGCTCGGCGCCCGTGGTGGGGAAGTAGTTGAGCACGTTGAAGCTCGAGATGCGCACGTCGCCCGTGAGCGTCTTCGGCGCGGCCTGGCGCACGTCGCTGAACGTGGCCGGCTCGGTCGCGCCGGCGAGCAGCTGCGTCGTGGGCTGGAACTTCCAGGTGTTGTTGCGCCAGTCGAAGATCACCGGCGAGGCGAACGTGGCGGCCGCGCCGACGCTGATGTGCTTCGAGGCGGTCAGCCACGGCAGCGCGATGCTCTTGTTCGCGGTCGAGCCGAGGAAGTTGATGCTCGCGCCGTCGTCGAGCGTGACCGCGCGGGCCGCGTTCTCGGCCACCGCGGCCGTGTAGTCGGCGGTGCCGGGGCGGGCGATCTCGGTCGGGGTGATCAGCGGGGTGGTGCCCGAGGCGAGGCCGATCTCGGCGTACTGGTTGGTCGAGTAGGTGTTGCTGACCGTGAAGTCGCCCTGCGGCAGCACGAGCATGCTCTCGAGCGACTCGCGCTGGTCGTCGGTGCGGGGCAGACCCACCGTCGCCGGGGTGACCGGCTTCGGGGTGGTCGTCAGCTTGGTGAGGCCGGATGCGCTCGCCACCGTGATCTCGGTGAGGCTGCGCGCATCGGTCGAGCCCTTGTACTCGCTGACGGCGCCGGTGACCTGCACGAAGTCGCCGATCGCGACGCTGCCGACGGTGCTCGACGAGTAGACGTAGATCGCGTCGGACTTCGTGTGGGTCGCGAGGTCGAGCGCGCCGCCCGTGCCCTCGGTCTGGATCGTGTAGCCGTTGAAGCCGCCGGTCGCGTAGGTCGCGGTGACGACACCTTGGGTCGTGACCGTCTGGCCGTTCAGCGGCGAGGTGTCGCCGGCGCCCTGGATGTCGGCGATCGCGGTGACGGTCGGGGCGCCGGGGTCGGTCGGCGTGCCCGGGTCGGTGGGGTCCGTCGGGTCGGTGGGATCCGTCGGGTCGGTCGGCGTGCCCGTCGAGCCCGACTTCTGCGGGGTCGGGGTCGTGACCGCGGTGAAGTCAGCGGCGTTGTTGTCGCTGTCCTTGTGGTCGACCGAACGCGTCATCGCGTCCTGGATCGAGTTCGAGTTGGCAGTCGACGCGGCCGCTCCCTCGAAGGTCGCCGACGTGCCATAGCCGATCAGGTCGGCGATCTGGTCGTTCGCCGCGACGGCACCCGTGCCCGGGTCGACCCGGGTCGCCGTCTTGGCGAGGAAGAGCGTGCCGTTGGTGCCGCTCGGCTGGAACGCCCCGCCGTCCTGGTCGAAGCCCGGCAGCGCGGATCCCGTCGCGGCGTTGCCGTTGAACTGCACCAGGTAGTAGTCCTTGGCGGCGATCGTGCCGGTGAGCCCGATCGAGGAGGTCGCCGCTCCGGTGCCGTCGGCCTTGCGGTACTGGATCGACCAGGTGCTGAGGTCGACCGCCGCATCCCCGCCGTTGTAGAGCTCGACGAACTTCTTGTTGAACGGCGCGTTAGCGCTGCCGCCCTTGAGGTAGGCCTCGTTGATGACGACACCCGTGCCGTCGGTGCTGGCGAGGGCGGGGGTCGCGGTGAGGGCCGCGGAGGCGACGAGTGCGGCGCCGAGAGCGGATGCGACCGCACCTCTCAGCACACCGGCACGGAGCGATGGCATGACTCTCCTTGGGAGGGATTCGGGGATTCCTGAGTAGACAGCCAGAGTCCCCCGAACGCGGGGTTAACGGAAGGGGTTTGACGGGTGTCGTACTGGGGGCCGCACGGGCGGACTACCCCCGTTGAGGGTACGAGCGACGTGTGACGCTCATGTTTCCTCCATGAGCCCCGTGCGTGACGTTCACGCGCCCGGGGTTGCGCCCCGCCGCGCGCTCGATCCGGCCCCGAGGGTGGCCACTCGTGCACGGCGTCCCCGGCGCGTCGCATGCATTCGTGGCCACCCTCGAACGCCGGCACTCCGAGGGTGGCCACAAATGCGCGATTGGTGCGGCGTGTCGCCTGCGTTTTCGGCCACCCTTCGAGGCCTGCGCTGCGAGGGTGGCCACGAATGCGCGGCGCCGGCGGCGTGTCGCGTGCATTCGTGGCCACTCTCGAGAGGGCTGTGGATGAACGGCGCGAGCCGATTCGCGAACTCGGATGCTGGGGCGATGCGACGAGATGATCCGCTCGAGCAGACCGCATTCTCGGTCGGCGACGCCCGGCGATCCGGGCTGAGTCGGCGTGAGCGCGATGCTCGGCACCTCGACCGGCCTCATCACGGCATTCGCGCCCCGATGTGGCGCGACGTCGACACCGCGGTCGATCTGCTTCCCGCACTCCGCGTCGGCGACCGCTTCAGCCACTCGACCGCGGCGCGTCTGTGGCCGCTCCCACTGCCGAGCTGGCTCGAATCAGCCGGCCCGCCCATCCACGTCAGCGCACCCATCGAGAGCAACCGCACCCGCAGGCCGGGCGTGATCGGCCACCGTTCCGCGCATGATCGCGCGATCCTGCGACACGGCATCCCCGTGAGCGAGCCGATCCGGCTGTTCCTCGAACTGGCGAGCGTTCTCGACCTCGACGATCTGGTCGCGGTCGGCGACGCTCTCGTGCGAGACCCGCCCGTCCAGCAGCCCGACGATCCGCGCCCCTGGGTGCCGCTCGCCGATCTGACTTCGGCGGTCCGGCGAGCGCGGACGCCCGACTCGGCGCGAGCGCGGCGGGCGATGCATCTGGTGCGCGAGGGCAGCGACTCTCCTGCCGAGACCCGCCTTCGGCTCGCGACCGTGCGAGCGGGACTCCCCGAGGCCGAGCTGAACGGGATGCTGCACGACGCCGTCGGCGACGAGATCGGCCGGTTCGACCTGATCTGGCGACGACACCGGGTGGTCGCGGAATACGACGGCGACCAGCACCGCACCGATCCGGTCCAGTACGACCGCGACATCATCCGCTTCGATCGGGCGACCGAGGCGGGGTATCGAGTGCTGCGGTTCCGCACGCGGCAGCTGTATCCGGCGACCACGCCTGCGGTGCTGTCGATCGAGAAGGCGCTGCGCGCTTCCCGCGCCTGACTGCTGGCACTCGTCCCGCCGATCGTCGATCTCCGATCGACGACACCCATGGGTGGCCACGAATGACCGCTTCGCCCGGCGTGCCGCGAGCTTTTCTGGCCACCCTCGAACTCACGGCTGACGAGGGTGGCCGCGAATGACCGCAACCGACGGCGCGTCGCGAGCATTCCTGGCCACCCTCGAGAACCCGAGTGGCGCGGGTGGCCGCGAATGCACGGCGCCGGCGGCGCGTCGTGTGCATTCGTGGCCACCCTCGCGCCCTGCACAGGACCCGCGCAGGGCGCGAGCGCGCGGCCGGAGGGCGGGCGGCCGCGCCGGTAGGATGGGCGGGTCCGCGCAGGCGGGCGCCTCCCCTTGCGAAACGGAGCCTCGTCGCGTGTCCGACACCTCGACCGCCCCCGCCATCCCCGCCCCCGACTCGGTCGAGAACGCGCTCGCGACTCCCGAGAAGGAGCAACCCTACGGCGCGCTCGGGCTGAAGGACGACGAGTACCAGCGCATCCGCGAGATCCTGGGCCGCCGCCCCACGAGCGGCGAGCTGGCGATGTACTCGGTCATGTGGAGCGAGCACTGCTCCTACAAGTCGTCAAAGGTCTGGCTGCGCCAGTTCGGCCAGAAGGTCAGCGACGACATGAAGAAGAACCTCATGGTCGGCATGGGCGAGAACGCCGGCGTGATCGACATCGGCGAGGGCTGGGCGGTCACGTTCAAGATCGAGAGCCACAACCACCCCAGCTACGTGGAGCCGTTCCAGGGCGCCGCGACCGGCGTCGGCGGCATCGTGCGCGACATCATCTCGATGGGCGCGCGTCCGGTGGCGGTCATGGATGCGCTGCGCTTCGGTGCGGCCGATCACCCCGACACGCACCGCGTGCTGCCCGGCGTCGTGAGCGGCATCAGCTTCTACGGCAACTGCCTCGGCCTGCCGAACATCGGCGGCGAGACCTGGTTCGACCCGATCTACCAGGCGAACCCGCTCGTCAACGCGCTCGCCGTGGGCGTGCTCAAGCACGAGGACCTGCACCTGGCGAACGCGCGCGGCGTGGGCAACAAGGTCGTGCTGTTCGGCGCCCGCACCGGTGGCGACGGCATCGGCGGGGCGAGCATCCTGGCCTCCGACACCTTCACCGAGGGCGGCCCGACGAAGCGCCCGGCCGTGCAGGTCGGCGACCCCTTCGCCGAGAAGGTGCTCATCGAGTGCTGCCTCGAGCTGTTCCAGCAGGGGCTCGTGGAGGGCATCCAGGATCTCGGCGCCGCCGGCATCTCGTGCGCGACCAGCGAGCTCGCGTCGAACGGCGACGGCGGCATGCGCATCTCGCTCGACGACGTGCTGCTGCGCGACCCGTCGCTCACGGCCGAGGAGATCCTCATGTCCGAGAGCCAGGAGCGCATGATGGCCGTCGTGTCGCCCGACAAGCTCGAGGGCTTCCTCGCGGTGACGAGCAAGTGGGATGTCGAGACCAGCGTGCTCGGCGAGGTCACCGACACGGGTCGCCTGATCATCGACTGGCGCGGCGAGGTCATCGTCGATGTCGACCCGCGCACGGTCGCGGTCGACGGCCCGGTCTACGAGCGCCCGGTCGTCTACCCGAAGTGGCTCGACGCGGTGAACGCCGACAGTGCGGCGCTGCTCGCGCGCCCGACCGAGGGCCCGGCGATCAAGGCGCAGGTGCTGCAGCTGCTCGGCAGCGCGAACCTGGGCGACAAGAGCTTCATCACGAGCCAGTACGACAAGTACGTGCTCGGCAACACGGCCCTCAGCTACCCCGACGACGGCGGCATGGTGCGCGTCGACGAGGAGTCGGGTCTCGGCTTCGCGGTGGCCACGGATGCCAACGGCCGCTACTGCTACCTCGACCCGTACCAGGGCGCGCAGCTGGCCCTCGCCGAGGCGTACCGCAACGTCGCCGTCACCGGAGCGACCCCGGTCGGCGTCTCGGACTGCCTGAACTTCGGCAGCCCCGAGAATCCCGAGGTGATGTGGCAGTTCTCGAAGGCCGTCGAGGGTCTCGCCGACGGCTGTCTCGAGATGGGCATCCCGGTCACCGGCGGCAACGTCAGCTTCTACAACCAGACCGGCGACGTGCCGATCCACCCGACCCCGGTCGTGGCGGTGCTCGGCACGATCGACGACGTCGCGCGTCGCGTGCCCTCGGGCTGGCAGGACTCGGGCGACAACCTCTACCTGCTCGGCACGACCGCGCTCGAGCTCGACGGCTCGGCGTGGGCCGGCAGCATCCACGACCACCTCGGCGGTCGCCCGCCGAAGGTCGATCTGACCCGCGAGAAGGAACTGGGCGAGCTGCTCGCCGCGGCCGCGCACGAGGGTCTGTTCAACGCCGCGCATGACCTCGCCGACGGCGGGCTCGCGATCGCGCTGGCCGAGAGCGTGCTGCGCTTCGGCGTCGGCGCCCGCGTGTTCCTCGACGAGCTCATCGCCCGCGACGGCGTGGATGCGGCGACCGCCCTGTTCAGCGAGTCGACCGGCCGCGTGCTGGTCGCCGTGCCGCGCGAGGAGGACGTGAAGTTCACGCGCCTGTGCGAGGGTCGCGGATTCCCGGTGCTGCGCATCGGCGTGACCGACGCGGGCGCGGGTCGCGGCGAGGGCGAGCTCGAGGTGCAGGGTCTCTTCTCGGCCTCGGTGAGCGAGCTGCGCGACGCGTGGACGACGGTGTCGGCGACCTTCGCCTGACCCGCATCTGACGGCAGCGCGGCCCTGAGCGCTCAGCTCGGGCCGCGCGATCCGGGCGGCATGCCGCCCGGCGGCTCAGGCCAGGCGGTCCGCCGCGGCGCCGAGTGTGCGCGACAGTCCGGCGAACGAGCGGTGCGCGGCCTCGAGGTCGCCGGGGGCGATCGCCGAGCTGAAGGCGTCGGCGTAGATCGCGCCGCCGCGGTCGACGACGGCCTGCCCGGCCTCGGTGATCTCGAGCAGGTAGCTGCGACGGTCGCTGGGATGCGGTGAGCGGGTCAGCATCCCGGCTGCCTCGATGCGGTCGACCAGGCTGGTCATCGCGCCCGTGGTCAAGCCGAGGTGCTCGGCGACGCGCTTGGGCGTGACCTCGTCGGAGCCGGCGATGAAGAACAGCGCCCGGAAGTCGGTCGGCGTGATGCCGCAGCTCGCCGCCAGGTTCGTGATGAGCCGCGCGTTCTGGAAGCGCAGCACCGCGAAGGCGTTCATGACGTCGCCGATGGCGTGCTGCTCGCCGTTCTCGGCGTCGACGAGATGGAGCTGGGGCGTCGCGCCCTCAGTCTCGTCGATCGCATATGCGTCGCTCACGATGGGTCCCCTCCGGTGACGTATGCAGTTCGGATGATCTCGCCGACGGCTGTCGGCCAGAAGCTCGCCGAGGGTCGCGGAGCGCCCTCGTGCTCTCACTCTGACACAGCAGATCCCCGTGATCACGGGCGAGACGGGAGATCACCCCCTCACTGGGGACACTATCCACCTATCCGACTATCGACTCACCAGATAACTTGATCGTCGTGCTACTCGACCGGGGGATTATCGGCCGAGCAGAACACTGGGGGATCGAGCCGCCGAACGGATCGAACCCATTCCCGGCCCGACATAGACCATCTGGAGAAACCGAACCATGTCCCGTCACATCGCCCGTCCCACCCGCCGCGCCGCCAAGCTGGCCGCGTGGATCGCCGTCCCGGCCGCCGTGCTCATCTCGGGTGCCGCCGTCGCCGGCGGGTCGTACTCGGCCTTCTCGGCCACGACCTCGAACCCGACCAATAACTGGACCGCCGGCACCGTCGCCCTGACCGATGACGACAGCAACACGGCGCTCTTCACCGCGACCAACCTGAAGCCCGGCTCGACCGGCACCAAGTGCATCCTGGTCACCTCGACCGGCTCGCTCGCCTCGCTCGTCAAGCTCTACGGCACCGCGTCGGCGACGACCAACGGCCTCTCGAGCTACATCGACCTCACGATCACGCAGGGCTCGGGCGCGACCAACGCCAGCTGCACCGGCTTCACCCCGCTCGCGACCGGCTCGTCGGTCTACTCGGGCACGCTCGCCAACTTCGCGAGCAGCTACAGCAGCTACTCGAACGGCGTCTCGAGCTGGACCACCACGGGTGCCGCCTCGGAGACCCGCGCCTACCAGTTCACCTACACGGTGCAGTCGGGAACGCCGAACTCGGCGCAGGGCGGCACGGCCGCGCTCGGCTTCACCTGGGAGGCCCAGAACAGCTGACCCCTGTTCTGACCGGGTCCGGCGACGCAGAGGGAGGTCGCCGCCGGACCCGCTGACACTCCTTCCGCATCCGCCGCCCGGGAGAGACGGCGGATGCGGAGGAGATCAGCGCAGCGGACCCGTCCCGGTCCTCTCCCTCACCCGGCCTGCCGACATCCCGATCCGGCACCGGACCCATCTCGTCCCAGCCGGCCCGCGCGGCACCCCTGTCGCCGCGCGGGCCACCTCTGCACCGCACCTGAACGCACCACCCGATCCACCCGAGGACACCATGACCAGCGCACCGAGCACCGCGGCCCTCCCGGTCGCCGCCGTGCGCGTGCGCTCCGAGCGCCGGCAGATCGCCTGGGCCGACTGGACCCGCCTCGTGCTCGCGACCCTCGCCCGCACGATCATCTTCTCGATCGTCGGCGCCCTGCTCTGGACCGCGGTGCCCTCGCTCTTCGGCCTGACCAGCACCACCGTCATGAGCAACTCGATGGCGCCCCGCCTCTTCGCCGGCGACGTCGTCGTCTCGATGCCGGTCAGCACCAGCGAGCTCGTTCCCGGCCGCGTGATCCTGGTCGACGACCCCGACCACGAGGGCCGCCTGCGCATGCACCGTCTCGTGCGGGTCGAGGACGGCCAGTACTTCACCAAGGGCGACGCGAACCCCGATGCCGACTCGTCGTCGGTCACCCGCTCCGCCATCCACGGCGTCGCCGTGCTGCGCGCGCCGATGGTCGCGCTGCCCATCGTCTGGACCGCCGAGCACCGCTGGATGCTCGATGCCGCCGCCGCCCTCGGCGTCATCGCGCTCGTGGCGCTCGCCGGCTGCGACCGCCACCTGCGCCGCCGTCGCGACGAGAACGACGTGCCGATGAGCCGTCCGCGCCGTCGCCGCCGTGGCGCCACCGCCCGCCTGGCCGTCGGCATCGCCGTGCTGCTGACCACGACGGGGATGCTCGTCGCCGGCCAGGCGCACGCCGCCTTCGCCACTCCGACCGCGAACCCGACCAACACGCTCGTGGCGCAGGCCGTCGGCAACGACTGGTGCGCGGGCGTCCCCGGCAGCGCGGCGGTGCTCGACTCGCCGACCTTCTCGTGGCGCTTCAACGAGGGCAGCGGAACGACCGCCGCCGACTCGGGCGCGAACGCGCGCACGGGCACGCTCAGCTCGACGACGAACGTCACCCGCACGAGCGGCAGCTGCACGAGCGGCACCTCGTCGTACGTCACGCTCAACGGCTCCGGCAGCGTGAACCCGACGTCGGCGACCGCGAACGCGACCCCCTACGTCTACAGCCTCGAGGCCTGGATCCTGGCGCCGACCACCTCGACCGGCGGCCGCATCCTCGGCTTCGGCAACTCGCAGACGGGCACCTCGAGCTCCTACGACCGCATGATCTACCTGAACACGAACGGCCAGATCGTCTTCGGCACCTACAACGGCGGGTACAGGACGATCGCCGGCACGGCGTCGCTCAAGGACGGCGCGTGGCACCACGTGGTCGCCACGATGGACGGCAGCCAGCTCGGCCTGACCGGCACCGGCATGAAGCTCTACGTCGACGGCGCGCTCGTCGCATCGAACACGACGTACCTCACCTCCGAGGCGACGACGGGCTTCTGGCGTGTCGGCCTCGACAACATCAGCGGCTGGCCGGGCGCCCCGGCCGTCGGCGGCTTCGTCGGCTCGATCGACAGCGCCGCGGTCTACTCGACCGCGCTGACCCAGACCCAGGTGACCGCGCACCGCGCCGCCGGCCACTGATCCGGGATGCGCGGCCGGCGCCGCGCCTCCCCACCGACCCCGGCGTCGCGGGCCCAGCCGCGGCGCCGGACCACACCACAACTCCACAGACCACCGCCCGACCGCCCTCCAGACGGTCGCGGCGGGATGACGACGACGCACGGATCGGGTCCGGCGGACGTCGTCGACGACGGCGGGCCGAGGCATCGGCCGCCCACGCCGTCACCCTCGCGCGACCGGCGGCATCCAATCGCGCGCGACGGCGGCGTCGTACCCCCGACGCTGCTGCGGAGCCTGCTCCGCGCGGGGGATTCCAGGCCGTTCGGGCGCCCGGAATCCCCCGCGATCAGGTGGATGCGTCAGTCGGCGTCGCGGCTGTCGGCGCCGTCCGCGGCGCGTCGGCTCTCGATCGCGCGCCGCCGCCAGGGGACCAGCACCAGCACGGCGCCCGCGAGCGCGAGCACCGCGGCGATCACGCCCATCCGGTCGCTGTTCACGCCGGTCGCGGCGAGTGTCGATCGCGCGCGGCTCGGATCGGTGCCGGCGGCGGTTCCGCTCACCGACGGCGTCGCGTCGTCGTCGGGCGTCACCTCGCTCGCGTCGACGCCCTGGCTGGGCGAAGCGCTCGGGCTCGGCGTCGCGCTGGGCTCCTCGGACGGCTCCTCGCTCGGCTCCTCGCTGGGCTGCTCGCTCGGCTCCTCCGACGGCGGCACGCTCGGCGGGCCGCTCGGACTCGGGCTCCCGCTCGGGGCGCCCGAGGGGCCGGACGTCGGCTGCTTCTCGCGCGTGATCGTGATGCGGTAGGTCAGCGCCGTGGTGCCGTCCTGCGCGAGCACGCTCAGCGTGACCTCCGTGTCGCCGGTGCCGAGATCGACCGCCGCGAAAACGAAGCGTCCGCTCGCGACGACCTCGTTCGACACCGCCAGCTCGACGCTCGCGCCCGGGGCGATGACCTCGCCGTCGACCCAGGCGAAGCTCTCCCACCACGGCACCGCGAGCGTGTAGTCGAACACCGTCGGATCGAAGGCGGGGCTCAGCCCGGCCGGGGCGATGTGCAGCGAGTCGAGCGCCGCATCCGCCGAGGGGATGCGGTTCACCCGCACCGCGTAGGTGGTCGCCGTGCCGTCCGCAGCGTTCACGACGACGGGCACGTCGGTGATGCCGAGCGGCACGGGAACGTACTGCCAGTTCGTGCTGCCGCTGCCGGCGCCGCCGACCGTGATCGACGCGGACGAGTCGGCCGCGACGGTCTCGATCACGAACTCGCTCGTGCCCGGCGGAAGGGTGAGCGTGTAGGAGGTCGTCGCGGGGTCGAAGGCGGGCGAGAGCGTCGCGCCGGGGGCGTCGTGGATGCCGAGCACCTGCAGCGTCGAGTCGCTCGAGAGCAGCTCGGCGGCGTCCGCGGCGGCAGCGGCGCGCTCGGACGACCGTGCGAGGGGTGCGGTCGGCGCGGGCGCGTCGACGGTGCCGTTCGGTGCGCTCGGACCGCTCGGACCACCCGCCGGCGGGGTCGACGAGGTGCCCTCGCTCGGGCCCTGTCCCGGCGAGGACGCCCCCGGCTGATCCGAGGGCGTGTCGGCCGCGGGTGCGGGCGTCGGCGCGGGCGGATCGACGGGCGGAGCGGGCTCGGCGGGCGCGCCCGCAGAGCCCGCGGGCGCCTCAGCTGCGGCGGTGCCGTCGGTCGCGGGAACGGAATCGGGGGAGACGCCTTCGGGCGTCGCGACGGAATCGGGGGATCCGTCGGAGGCCTCGGCGTAGGCCGAGGCGCTGAGCATCACGCTCGTGGCTGCCGTGGACGCGAACGCGAGGGACGCCGCGATCAGCAGCGCGAGCGGTCGTCGGGTCGACCGGCACGCGGGCCTCATGCGCGGAACAGTACTCCGAGAATGCCTCACCCGGCTATCCGTGTTCCCCCGGAACAGGGGGTGATCGCCTGCGCCGCGTCGCCGCGGCACGACGAAGGGCGCGGAACCCGCAGGCCCCGCGCCCTCCTGAGTCACCCGCTCACATGGGCGGCGATCAGTCGCGCCCGATCAGCCGCGGCCGATCGGTGCGTGCCGTCAGCCCTTGCTCGTCAGGTCGTGCGACCCGGTGACGGCCTCGACCGCCTCGACCGGGGCGGCTCCGGCGGCGGCCGCGCCGGCCCCGCCGACGACCGGCTGACCGGCGGTCTCGACCGCGGCATCCGTCAGCGACAGCGATCCGGTGCGGTTGCCGGCACCGGCGCCCCAGCCCTCGCGGCGCTTCGGCTTGGCGAACCACACCACGACCAGCGCGGCGACGAGCGCCCCGAACGCCGGCAGCAGCAGAGCCTGCGACATGGCGTTCGTGAAGCCCTCCTTGAGCACATCGGGCAGGGCGCCGCTGCCGAGGCTGGCCTCGCTGAACTGCCCGCCGCCGGGCATCGCCGGCAGCTCGGCCGCGAGACGCGACTCGATCAGCGCGGCGATCGACGCCGAGCCGATGACCGCGCCGATCTGGCGGGTCGTGTTGAACACGCCCGATCCGGCGCCCGCCTGCTGCGGGGCGAGGTTGCGGGTCGCGGTGTTCGAGATCGGCGCCCACATGAAGGCGTTCGCGACGCCCATGATCGCGCTCGGGATGAGCAGCCATCCCCAGCTGACGTCGGGGCCGAGCATCCACGAGTAGAGGAAGAGCGCGACCGAGAGCAGCCCGGTTCCGATGATCGCGAAGTTGCGCGGGTTCATGGTGTCGAGGCGGCGGCCGACGAACGGCGCGAGGCCGGTCGAGATGACGGCCATCGGCACGAGCATGAGCGCCGACTGCGTCGGGCTGAAGCCGTAGACGACCTGGAAGAAGAACACGAGCGGCAGCGACAGCGAGGTCACCGTGAAGCCGACGGCCGTGATGGCGCCGTTCGCGAGCGAGAAGTTGCGGTCGCGGAAGAGCTTCAGCGGCAGCAGCGGCTCCTTGCGGTTCAGCGCCTGCCAGACGACGAACAGCACGAGCACCACGATGCCGCCCGCGATCATGCCCCACTTGGCGCCGGTCGACAGATCGTCGCTGCCCAGCTCCTGGATGCCGAACACCAGCAAGAACATGCCGATCGCGCTGAGCACGACGCCGAGGATGTCGAAGCTGTGCTGGTGGGTGTCGAGCTTCGGCACGAAGCGCATCGCCAGCACGAAGCCGATCACGCCGACGGGGATGTTGATGAAGAAGATCCACTCCCAGCCGAGGCCGTCGACGAGCACGCCGCCGAGGATCGGGCCGACGAGCGTGGCGACGCCGGCGACCGAGCCCCAGATGCCCATGGCCGCACCGCGCTTGTCGGGCGGGAAGATGCGGGTGATCACGGCCATCGTCTGCGGCGTCATGAGCGCGGCGCCGAGGCCCTGCGCGATGCGGGCCACGATGAGCATCTCGATGCTGCCGGCGAAGCCGCACCAGAGCGAGGAGAGCGTGAAGACCGTCAGGCCGGCCAGGTAGAGGTTCTTCGGTCCGAAGCGGTCGCCGAGGCGGCCGGTGATGAGCAGCGGCACCGCGTAGGCGAGCAGGTAGGCGCTCGTGACCCAGATGACCGCGTTGATGTCGGTGTCGAGGCCCTCCATGATCTTCGGGTTGGCGACCGAGACGATCGTCGTGTCGATGAGGATCATGAAGAAGCCGACGACGAGCGACCAGAGCGCGGGCCAGGGCTTGGCGATGGCGGCGCCGTGCGCGCCGGGGGCGGCCGGGCCGCCGGGAGCTCCGGACGGGGCGCCAGGGGTGGTGGTCATGGTGTGTCCTTGATGAGTCGGGTGAAGTCAGGGTCGAAGGGGTTCCAGTCGACGTCGTGGTGGTCCCACGCCACGTCGCCGGAACGGAGCCGGTCGATCAGGCCGTCGAGCCAGTCGAGCTCGGCCTCGGCCATCCGGATCGCGAAGGCGACGTCGATCCAGTAGGCCTCGGGCACCTCGCGGGCGCCGAGCTTGCGCACACCGCCGCGCAGCTGCTCGAGCCGCTCGCGCGACTGGAGCTGGCGGTTCTCGAGCAGACGAGCGACCTCGTCGGCCTCGATGTTGTGCGCCTCGGCGAGGGCGAGGGGGAACAGCGGGTACTCCTCGACGCGCTGGCCGAGCAGGCCGGCGAGCCGGTCGGCGAGCGCCGCGCGCCCGCTGTCGGTGATCTCGTAGGTGGTGCGCTCGGGTCGGTTGCCCGCGCGCTCGGTGCCGGTCGCCCGCACGAGACCCTGCCGGGCCAGGCGATCGACCGTGTGGTAGAGCGAACCGGGACGCACCTTCACGAGGCGGTCGTCGTGCCGCTGCACCATCAGCTGGAACATCTCGTAGGGGTGCATCGAGTGCTCGCGCAGCAGCGCGAGTGCGGTGATCGCGAGCGGTGTCAGCTCGGACATGGATGCCCCTTCTCGGTTATTCCATGTGGAATATACGCCGCGGAATAATGAACGCGCAAGCCCGCATCCGTGAACTCGGGATGACCGTCGCATCCGCCGCCGACATGGGCGCGCGCCCGCCGCCGACACGCGGACGACCCCGCCGGCCGAAGCCGACGGGGTCGTCAGGTGTCGCTGTCGCCGCGCGCGCCGCGACGCCGCTCAGGCCTCCGCCTGCAGCCGCTCGTGGTGGTGGATGACCTCGGCCACCACGAAGTTGAACCACTTCTCGGCGAAGGCGGGGTCGAGCTGCGCCGCCAGCGCCAGCTCGCGCAGGCGGGCGATCTGCGTGCGCTCGCGTTCGGGGTCGCTCGGCGGCAGGCCGTGCTTCGCCTTCAGCCGGCCCACGTTCTGCGTGAACTTGAACCGCTCGGCGAGCAGGTGCACGAGCGCCGCGTCGATGTTGTCGATCGAGAGGCGGATGCCGGCCAGCTGCTCGATCGCCTCGACGCGCTCGGCGTCGGCGCGCTCGGCCGCGGCGCGCTCGGCGTCGGCGTTCTCATCGGGAGTGGGCACCGCATCCGTCATGCCCCGAGCCTAGCGAGCAGGCTCAGGATGCGACGCGCGGCTCGGTCGCGAGGGCCCGGCTCTGCAGGGGGCGGGTCGCGAGGAGTCCGAGCAGCACGAGCCCGAGGCCCGCGAGCAGGGCGGCGACGATCATCCCGACCGACACCGGCGCGAGCACGAGAGCGAGACCGGCGAGCGGCAGCACGACGACCGCGGCCACGACCGCCGACGTGATCGACGTCGTCAGCAGCGGCACGAGCACCGTGCCCACCCGCGCCCGCTCGATCACCGCGAGCGGCACGCCGAGGTGCCCGAGGCTGCGGCTCACCTCGGCGCGGTCGAGGATCGTCGCGGCCTGCGTCACGCCGACGGCGCACGCGACCATGAGGAACGTGCCCACGACCGTCACGATCACGCCCGTGCGGATGTCGAGCGCGAGCAGCGCATCCTGATCACGCAGATCCCCCGCGTTCATCAGGTTCAGCAGCGCCGCCCCGGTGCCCGCGAACACGGCCACGAACGCTGCGGTGGCGCTCGCGCTCACCTGCCGCCACGCGGCCTTCGGCGACTCGAGGATCACGCGGGCCGCCAGCAGCCGCTCCGGCGTGGATGCGCTGCGCACGCGCCGGCGGGCGACCACGGCGATCAGCCAGGGTCCGACCAGGTTCATCAGCGCGAGCGCCCCCGCGAACGCCGCCCCGGCGAGCACGATCATCACGACCACCGACCCGGCCGCGCCGAGCACCGACGACGCGAACGAGGCGCCCGCGATGCCGAGCACGCCGACCGCGACGGCGATCCAGCCCTGCTTCGGGGCGTCGCTGCGCATCCGCACGCCGAGCGGAGACAGCACCACGCGACGCAGTCCGAGCACGGCCGACAGGATCGCGACGAGCACGATGCCGGCCACGACCAGCACCACCCCCCACGGCGACACGAGCACGTTCGCGGCGCCGAGCGGAGCGCCGGCGAAGGGGATGAGCCCGACGAGCGGGGCGACCGCGAGCGACAGCACTCCGCCGAGCAGCGCGCCGGCCAGCGCCAGCGCCCCCGACTCGAGCACGGCGACGGCGCCGACCGTGCCCGAGCTCGCGCCGAGCAGACGCAGGGTCGCGAGGCGGTCGTCGCGGCGCCGGGCCGCGAGCCGGGCGGCCGCGCCGCCGAGCGACAGCAGCGGGACCACGAGCAGGGCGAGCGCCACCACGGTGAGCAGCTGGTAGATCGCCTGCAGGTCGTTGTCGAGGGTCCAGAGCGTCTGGGCCCCGCCGATCACGGTCAGCAGCAGGGTCGTCACGACCGCGAAGGCCACGATCGGCAGCAAGGTCAGGCCGAGCCCGGCGCGGCCTGGGCGCGCGAGCATCCAGGTCAGGCGGGCGATCATCGGCCGGCCCCGGACGCGGGGGCGGCCGCGGCGGGGGCGGTCGCGGCGGGGGCGGCGTCCGCCGCCACGATCCGCCCGTCGCGCATGTGCACGGTGCGCGAGCACCGCGCGGCGACGTCGGCGTCGTGGGTGACGACCACGAGGGTGCGGCCGTAGTCGACGGTCATCCGCAGCAGCGCATCCATCACCTCGCGCGAGGTGTGCGAGTCGAGGGCTCCGGTCGGCTCGTCGGCGAAGATCACCGGGGCGCCGGTCACGACCGCGCGGGCGATCGCGACGCGCTGCGCCTGCCCGCCCGAGAGCTGGCCGATGCGGCGCTGCTCGAGTCCGGCGAGCCCGAGGTCGGCGAGCCAGGCCGCGGCCTGCTGCTCGGCCGCGGCGCGGCGCACTCCGCCCACCATGAGCGCCAGCGCGACGTTCTCGATCGCCGTCAGCTCGGGCACCAGCAGCCCCTGCTGGAACACGAAGCCGAACGCCTCGCGCCGCAGCCGCGAGCGCTCGGACTCGGGCAGCCCGGCGATCTCGACGAATCCGCCGGGGCCGGCGAAGCGGATGCCGCCCAGGTCGGGCACGACGATGCCGGCCAGGCAGTGCAGCAGCGTCGTCTTGCCCGATCCCGAGGCGCCCATGATCGCGATCGACTCGCCGCGGCGCACCTCGAGGTCGACTCCCGCGAGCGCCGCCGTAGGGCCGTAGGTCTTGTGCAGGCCGCGCGCGGTGAGCACGGGGTAGAGGTCGGCGGGCGGTACGGCGGGGGCGGACGGCGCGGGCGCGGCCGCGGCCGCCGTTGCAGGCGCGGACGGTGCGGTCGCCGCGAGTCCGGGTTCCGGGGAGCTGATCGGTGAGGTCATGCCCCCATCCCACGCGGATGCACACCCGCCCGCGTCGGCGCCGAGTCGGGTCTCGGCGGCGCGCGTCATCCCCCGGGCCTCGTCCGCGGGGATGACGCCCGAGCGGCGCGACGGTCGAGATGCGCCGTCGCTGACCGGCCCCGACCCCGTCACGCGGCGACGCACGGGAATCGCGCGGCCGCGCATCCCGTTGCCCCTCGGGTACGCAACGGAAGGAACACCATGCGCGTCCTGCTCACCAGGGGAACCGGCCTCATCGGAACCGCCACCCTCGCCGCCCTGCTCGACTCCGGCCACGAGGTCGTCGCCGTCGTGCGCAGCAGCGAGTCCGCCGCCAAGGTCTCGGCCGCCGGCGCCACCGCCGTGATCGGCGACCTCACCGACCGCGACTGGCTCGGCGCGCAGCTGCGCCACGTCGACGGCGCGATCCACCTGGCCACCGACAACGCCGGCCCGGCCCTCGACGACGCGGTCGTGGATGCGGTGATCACCGCGTTCGGACCGACCGACAAGCCCTACGTGCACACCGGCGGCATCTGGGTCTGGGGCTCCGCCGCCGACATCAGCGAGGACGACGCGCAGAACCCGCCCGCGATCACCGCCTGGCGCGCCGGGCCGGAGGGACGCATCCTCGGCTCCGACGTGAAGGCGACGCTCATCGCGCCCGGGATCGTCTACGGCCCCGGCGGCCACGGCATCCCGTCGCTGCTCGCCGATGGACCGCGCGACGCGTCGGGCGCGCTCGAGCTGATCGGCTCGGGCGAGCAGCACTGGACCACCGTCGCCGTCGGCGACCTCGCCGAGCTCTACGTCATCGCGCTCGAGCGCAGCGACGGACACACGACCTACATCGGCGCCAACGGCCAGAACCCGACGGTGCGCGAGCTCGGCGAGGCGATCGTCGGCTCGTCCGGCTCGGTGACGTCCGGCACGGTCGAGTCGGCGCACGAGCGCCTCGGCGAGGCCTTCGCGGATGCGCTGCTGCTCGACCAGCAGGCCCGCGGCACGAAGGCGCGCAGCGAGCTCGGGTGGGAGCCGAACGCCCGCTCGCTCGTGGCCGAGCTCACGGCCGCGCGCGGCTGAGGCGCGGCGCCCGCGGCGCACGTTCACAACTCAGGAGAATCGGCCGGATCCGCCGCCGAACGTGCGGGATCGGGGCGATTCTCCTGAGTTGCGTTCGGGCGGGGTGCGCGGCGGGAGCCGTGCATCCACTCGCCGTCGGCGCGGGTCAGACCGTGAAGTCGATCGCCGCGCGGCTCGCGACGAGTGAGCCGATGAACTGCGCCACCTCGACGTGCGCGGGGTGCACGACGTAGGCGCGCAGCCCCTCCTCGTCGTCGAAGTCGGAGTCGATCGCGAAGTCGCCGTTGCGGTCGATGCCGGTCGAGTCGGCCGGTACCTCCATGCGCTTGATCTCGGGAATGACGTCCATCAGCCCCACGAGGCGGGTGCGGATCTCGGCGATCTGCTCCGCCTTCTCGGCCGGGTCGTCGGTCTTGAGGGTGAAGATCAGCACGTGGCGCAGCATGCGGTCAGCCTATTGCGGTCGCCGCCCGCTCAGCCGAGCGCGACGGGGGCGTCGAAGCGGGCGAGGCGCTGCTCGAGACCGGTGCGCACCTCATCCCATTCGTCGATGAGGATCGAGTGCACGGCGGTTCCGCTGAAGGTGCCGTCGGCGCGCACGCGGTCACGGCGCAGCACGCCCTCGAAGGTCGCGCCGAGCTTGAGGATCGCCGCCCGCGAGCGCTCGTTCTGACTGTCGGCCTGGATGCGCACGCGCCCGTATCCACTGGCGAAGGCGTGCCCGAGCAGCAGCAGCTTCGTCTCGGGGTTCACCTGCGTCCCCCAGACGCGGGGATCATAGCCCGTCCAGCCGAGCTGCGTCTCCTCGCGGTGCTCGTCGAGGTCGCCGAGCGTGGATGCGCCGACGATCGTGTCGGCGTCGGGTCCGCCGACCAGGCGCACGACGAACTTGCGCGCGTTGTCCGCGTTGCCGTAGCCCGCGACCCAGTCGCCGAAGGCCGCGCGATCGGCGGGGAGTCCGGCGGGGCCGCCGCCGAAGCCGCCCGCGAACACCTCGGGCTTCGCCAGCGCCGCGAACAGCCCGTCGGTGTGGGCGTCGGCGTCGAAGGGCTCGAGCCGCACGAAGCGGCCGGTCAGCACGGTCGGGGCGGGGCGGGTCGCGGTCACCCGTCCATCCTGGCGAGGGATGCGCCGGGCGCGCGAATCGCGCGGCGGGCCACCGCGCATCCACTGGCCCGTCTCGCGGTCAGCGGTTTCGGATGGAGCGCACCGCGAAGCCCCCCTCGGGCTCGAACACGTCCCCCATCCGCAACGGCGCACGCGAGACGATCCGTGCATCGACGAGTCCGGGCCGCGCCATCCACGCAAGGACGCCGGTCGGCGTCAGCAGTTTCGGATGGAGCGCACCGCCAAGCCGCACAGAGGCTCGACCACGCGCCGCATCCGCAACGGCGCGCGCGCACGCACGCCCGGCGAGACGCCCGGCGAGACGGCGCACGCGCGGACCCGCGCCGGGCCCGACGCGCCTCAGTCGAGCAGGTCGTGGCGCACGACGATCGCGTCGCGGCCGGGGCCGACGCCGATCGCCGACATGCGCGAGCCGCTGAGCTCCTCGAGCGCGAGCACGTAGTCCTGCGCGTTCTTCGGCAGGTCGGAGAACGCGCGGGCACCCGAGATGTCCTCGCTCCAGCCGGGGAACTCCTCGTAGATCGGCTTCGCGTGGTGGAAGTCGCTCTGGTTCACGGGAAGCTCGTCGTGACGCACGCCATCCACGTCGTAGGCGACGGCGACCGGGATGGTCTCGAGGCCGGTGAGCACGTCGAGCTTGGTCAGCACGAAGTCGGTGACGCCGTTGATGCGCGCCGAGTAGCGGGCGATCGGCACGTCGTACCAGCCGGTGCGACGGCGGCGGCCGGTCGTGGTGCCGAACTCGGCGCCGCGGTCGCTGAGGAACTCGCCCCACTGATCGAACAGCTCGGTCGGGAACGGTCCGGCGCCCACGCGCGTCGTGTACGCCTTGACGACCGCGATGACGCGGTCGAAGCGGGTCGGGGCGACGCCCGAGCCGGTCGCGGCTCCGCCGCTGGTCGCGTTCGACGAGGTGACGAAGGGGTAGGTGCCGTGGTCGACGTCGAGCATGGTCGCCTGGCCGCCCTCGAACAGCACGGTCTTGCCCGCATCCAGAGCCTGGTTCAGCACCAGACCGGTGTCGGCGACCATCGGCGCGAGGCGGTCGACGTAGCTCAGCAGGTCGTCGACGATCTCGTTCGCCTCGATCGCCCGGCGGTTGTAGACCTTGACCAGCAGGTGGTTCTTCTGGTCGAGGGCGCCCTCGACCTTCTGGCGCAGGATGTTCTCGTCGAACAGGTCCTGGATGCGGATGCCGACGCGGTTGATCTTGTCGGCGTAGGCGGGGCCGATGCCGCGACCCGTGGTGCCGATCTGGCGCTTGCCGAGGAAGCGCTCGGTGACCTTGTCGACCGTGCGGTGGTAGTGCGTGATGACGTGCGCGTTGGCGCTGACGAGCAGCTTCGACACGTCGACGCCGCGGCTCGAGAGGGCCTCGAGCTCCTGGAACAGCACGGCGATGTCGACGACGACGCCGTTCGCGATGACGGGCGTGACACCGGGGGTGAGGATGCCGCTGGGCAGCAGGTGCAGGGCGTACTTCTCGTCGCCGACCACGACCGTGTGGCCCGCGTTGTTGCCGCCGTTGAACTTGACGACGTAGTCGGTGCGGCTGCCGAGGAGGTCGGTGGCCTTGCCCTTCCCCTCGTCTCCCCACTGAGCGCCGATGAGCACGATTCCGGGCATGCCGATCTCCCATTCGTTCGGAGGGATTACACCCCACCCTATCAACGCTCGTGTTTCGGGCCGGTGACCGCGCGTCCAGGTTCGGCGGGTGGATGCGCGGCGCTCGACTTCGCGCGACGCATCCGCTTATCTTGCACAATGGTGTGCAAGATCGTACGATGGGCGTCGTGAGAGAGAACCGAGCCCCGCGCCGCGACGCGGCCGCCAACCGCGAGGCGCTGCTCGACGCCGCCCGCGTGCTGCTCAACCGCGAGCCGGGCGCCTCGCTCGAGGCCATCGCCGCCGAGGCCGGCCTGACCCGCCGCACGGTCTACGGCCACTTCCCCAACCGCGACGCCCTGCTCGACGCCCTCGCCCAGCGCGGCAGCGAGCGCGTCGTCGCCGCGATCGCGAGCGTCGACGAGGCCGACCCGGTGCGCCGCCTCGCACTCATCGCCGTGCGCGCCTGGGATGAGATCGCCGGCGTGCGCGTCATGGCCGTCACCACGGTGCGCGGCCCCCGCGCCGAGATCGTGGATGCGGCCCTCACCCCGCTGCGCCGCCGCATCGCCGAGGCCCTCGACGAGGGCGCCGCCGCCGGGCGTCTGCGCGACGACATCCCCGCTCCCCTGCTCGCGCGGCTGGTCGAGGACGCCGCGCTCGCGGTCTTCGCGGCGAGCGTGCGCGACGGGCTGTCCGACGCCGAGAGCCGCCGCCTGGTCGTCTCGCTCTCACTCACGACCGCGGGCCTCGGCTGGCGCGACGCCGCCGAGCTCATCGCGGCCGACCCCGACCTCGTGGCAGCGCCCGCCCGCGTCGACCCGCTGTGGCCGCCGACCGTCGCGATCGACGTGGTGGCCGACGCCGCGGCCGCCGACGCCTCCGGCACCGCCCCCGAAGGAGCCGCCCGATGAGGATCGCCGCCCGCCACCTCGCCCTCGGCACCGGACTCGGCGCCGAGGTGCCCGCACTCGATCTGGTCGCCGCGACGTCGTCCGCGCATCCGGCCGCCCCCGTCGCCGTGGCGGTCGAGACGGCCGAGCGTCCGCAGCTGCTCTCGCTGCTGCTCGGCGGACGCCTCAAGCCCACCGACGGCGCCGTGCTGATCGACGGCGACGACGACACCGCGGCGCTGCGCCGCCGCGTCGCCCTGGTCGACACCCCCGGCACGAGCGAGCCGAGCCCCGGCGTCGCCGTGCGCACGGTCGTGGCCGAGGAGCTCGCCTTCGCAGGTCTGCGCTCGGGCCGACGATCCGTGGATGCGGTGCTCACCCAGCACGGCCTCGCCGACCACGCGCGCACGCCGATGCGGGCGCTGCCGGCTGCCGCGCGCATCCGGCTGCTCAGCGAGCTGGCGCTGCTGCGCGACGGCGTCGAGGCGCTCGTGCTGACCTCGCCCGAGCGGCACGGCGGCGATCCGCGCGATTGGTTCGGCGAGGTGCGGCAGGTCGCGGCGCGCGGCGTGCTCGTGATCGTCGTGACCGATCAGGCGACCGCCGGACTGCTGCGCGCCGCGGGGGCCTCCGACGGGACCCCGGCG
>NZ_VHQH01000002.1:0-296157 GCF_006517535.1 Schumannella sp. 10F1B-5-1 | reverse complement strand
ACACCGACACCGACACCGACACCGACACCGACACCGACACCACGACCCCCGACCCCACCCCTGCCGACACCGTCGTCGACTCCACCCCCGCGGGCGCGACCGCCCGCACCGCACCGCAGGAGCACTGACGATGTCCGCACCCCTCACCGCGATCCGCACGATCTCCACGAGCGTGCGCGCCGAGTTCGCGCGCCTCGTGTCGAGCCGCATGGCCGTGCTCGCCCTCGTGGCGCTCATGACGATCCCGGTCGTCTACGGCGGCCTCTACCTCTGGGGCAACAAGGACCCCTACGGCAGCCTCGACAAGGTGCCCGCGGCGATCGTCGTCGCCGACGAGGGGGCGACGGTCGACGGCGCGAAGCAGAACTACGGGCGGGATGCGGCCGACACCCTGCTCGACGGCAAGAAGTTCGCCTGGCACGAGGTGAGCGCGGTCGCCGCGAGCCGTGGCGTGCAGAACGGCACCTACGACTTCGCGGTCGAGTTCCCCGCGTCGTTCTCGTCGGACATCGCGTCGGCCTCGGGGGATGCGCCGGTTCCGGCCCGCCTCGGGCTGCTCACGAACGACACCAACAGCTACCTCTCGACCACGATCGCCACCCAGGCGACGACGACGGTGCGCGCCGCGATCGTGGAGAAGGTCGGCCGCGCGGCGACGCTGCAGCTGCTCGACGGCGTGCAGTCCCTGCGCGACGGGCTCTCGGATGCGGCCGACGGCGCCCAGCAGCTCAGCGACGGGGCTCACTCGGCCTCCGACGGCGCGACGGAGCTCAGCGACGGTGCGAGCTCGGCGGCCGACGGCGCCGCGCAGCTCGCGACCGGCGCGGCCGCCGCCGACGCGGGCGCCGGCTCGCTCGCGAGCGGCACCGCGCAGCTCTCGACCGGCGCGAGCTCGCTGAGCAGTGGACTGCAGACGCTCAAGAGCTCGACGACCGATCTGCCGATGCAGGCCCAGACGCTCGCCGCCGGCGCTCACCGGATCGCGGGCGGCGTCACGACGCTGCACGGGGCGGCGACCGACGCGGAGTCGTCGCTGGCTGCCGCGCTCGCGACCTCCGACATCCCGGCCGACCAGCAGGCGGTGCTGCTCGCCAAGGTCGGCGCCCTCGCGGTCGCCACCGGCGACGGCTCGCAGCTCGCCACCGGAACGCAGGCGCTCGACGCCGGCGCCGCGAAGCTCGCCGCGAGCGCGCCCGCACTGCAGGCCGCGATCGGCCAGGCCGCCGACGGCGCCGCCGCCGTCGCGAGCGGCGCCCAGAGCGCCGCGACCGGAGCCGCGACCCTGAAGGACGGCACCGCGAAGCTCTCGAGCGGGGCGACCGCGCTGAAGAGCGGCACCGCCGAGCTCGCGAGCGGCGCATCCACCCTGGCCGACGGCACGACCCAGCTCGCCGACGGCGCCGACACCCTGCACGGCGAGCTCGTCGACGGGGTCGCGAAGACGCCCTCGAAGACGGATGCGCAGCGCTCCGCGACCGCGGACGCCGTCGCCGACCCGGTCGCCGTGAAGCAGACCGCGCAGAGCGAGGCGCAGAACTACGGCGCCGGACTCGCGCCCTTCTTCATCAGCCTCGCCGCGTGGATCGGCATCTACGCGCTGTTCCTGCTCGTGCGGCCGCTGTCGCGGCGCGCGCTGACCGCCGTGCGGCGTCCGGTCGCGACCGCGCTGGCCGGATGGGCGACCCCGGCGCTGCTCGGCGTCGTGCAGATGATCGGGCTCTTCCTGGTGCTCGCCGGTCCGCTGGGGCTGTCGATCGCGCATCCCGTGCAGCTGCTCGGCTTCATGGCGCTGGTCTCGGTGACCTATGCGGCGATCGTGCTGGCGCTCAACGTGTGGCTCGGCAGCGTCGGGCAGTTCCTCGGGCTCGTGCTCATGGTCGTGCAGCTCGTGACGGCCGGCGGCACGTTCCCGTGGCAGACGCTGCCCGCGCCGCTCGCCGCGCTGCACCAGGCGCTGCCGATGGCGCACGCGGTCGACGGCATCCGGGCGCTCGTCTACGGCGGCGGATCGGCGGGGCTCTCGTCGGCGCTCATCACGCTGCTGATCTGGCTCGCGGTGTCGCTGCTCGCGTCGATCGCGGGCGCGGCGAAGCAGTCGCGCTTCCGCACGCTGCGCGAGCTGCGCCCCTCGCCGATCGGCGGCTGACCGCAGGCCGGGTCAGGCCGCGTAGCGCTCCACGCGCAGCACGCACTGCAGGTTCTTGCCCTCGACGGCGATGTCGGCGCTCCAGTCGGCCTTCGCGCCGGCGTCGAGTCCGTCGGAGTTCACCTGCTTGAGTCCGAGCGTCGCGCCGTCCTTGTCGAGCAGCGAGACGTAGATGCGGTAGTTCGCCGCCGCGTCGCTCGAGTTCGTGACGGTGCCGGCGACGGCCCATCCGCCGTCGGCCGGCTCGCACTTGGTCACCTCGACGTCGTTGCGCGCGCCGACGAGTCCTTCGCCGGTGCCGGGCGCGTCGGTCACGTCGGTGACCTGCGACGGCGTGGCCGAGGGCTTGGCCGAGGCCGACTTCTTGGGCGACGAGTCACCGCTGTCCGTGCATCCGGCGATCGCTCCGGCGACGAGGATGACGCCGGCGAGTGCGGTCAGGGTGCGGATGGCGGTGGACTTCATGCGTTCTCCTTACGTCGGCGCCGCGCGGCCAGGCCCACGAACGCTCCACCCCAGAGTAGGAGCATCAGCGCGAGGAGTCCCGGGAGGCTCGGGTCGACACCGGTGTGGGCGAGGCCGCCGCCGGCGCCGGGCAGACCCGGGATGCCGGGCACGCCCGGGCGGGCGGGCAGCTGGATGTCGGCGTTCGAGGCCGCGTCGACCTGCTGGGCGGCGCTCGCGCCCTCGGCGGTCACCGTGGAGGTGCCGCGCACGAGGGCGCCTTCGTCGCTGGGCTGGATGACGTACTCGGCCGTCGCGGTCACCGACTGCCCCGGCGCGAGGTCGCCGACGACGGCGCCCGGCCAGTCGCCGAAGACGATCGGGCCGAGGCCCTTCTTCGGGTCGGTCAGCGTGACGCCGTGCAGGTCGACGGTGCCGGTGTTCGTGATCACGTAGGTGTACACGAGCACGTCTCCGGCGAAGCCCGGGCGTCCGTCGGCGATGCGCACGCTCTGGGCGAGCGTGATGGCGGCGCCGTTGGGCACCTGCACGACCGCCGAGGAGCTGGCCTCGGGGGCGTCGGTGTCGTCGGGCGTGAGGCCGTCGGCGGTCGCGGTGTTGGCCACGGCGCCGGCGTCGACATCCGCCTGGGTGACGGTGTAGCTGCCGCGCGCGGTGACGCTCTCGCCGGGGGCGAGGCGGCCGTTGGCGCCGGGCCAGCCGTAGCTGATCTGGTCGGCCGGGATGAGCGGGTCGTTCACGACCACGCCGTCGAGCGTGACGTTGCCGGTGTTCCGGGCGACGAAGGTGTAGTCGATCACGGTGCCGACGGTCGGGCGGGCGTCGCGCGCCGCGGCCGTCTTGCTCAGCGTCAGCGCGGGCGCGGCGGCGATGACGACGGGGTCGGTCGCCTGCGCGTTCACGTCGGCGCCGTTCATGCCGGTGCCGTCGGTCGTCGCGGTCGAGTCGAGCACTCCCGCGTCGATGTCGGGCTGCGTCAGCTGGTGCTGCGCTGTGACGGTCGCCTTCTCACCGGGCTTGAGCACGCCCGGCGTTCCCGGCCAGGTGTAGGTCCAGTTGCGCAGGTCGGCCTGACCGTCGGCCACGGTCACGTTCTCGAGCGTGACGTTGCCCGAGTTGGTGACGACGAAGGTGTAGTTCACGAGGTCACCGGCACGCCCGGTGGCACCCGGAGCAAGCGCCGCGGTCTTGGCGATCGTGATGCCCGGGTCCGCCGGCGGGGTCGTGACGACCGAGGGCTGCGAGCTCGTGGTCAGGCGTCCGTTCGACGGGTCGAGGGCGGATGCGGTGGCCGTGTTGGTCACGTCGCCGCGGTCGACGTCGGCCTGGGTCACGACGTAGGTCGCCGTGGCGGTCACGCTCGTGTTCGGCGGCAGCACGCCGGTCTCGGCGGTCGGCCAGGCGCCGTACGCGATCGTGCTGACGCCCGGCAGGCCGTCGCTGATCGTCGCGCCGTGCACCGTCTGGGTGCCCGTGTTGCTGAGCTCGAAGACGTAGTCGATCGTGTCGCCGACCTGGGCGCCGTCGCGCGGCGTGCCGACCTTGGTCAGCTCGAGGTCGGGCGAGGCGGTCGCGAGCGGCAGCACGAGCTCGGGCGTCGAGCTGGTGACCGTGGTCGCCTTCGGGTCGGTGCCCGAGCCGGTGGCGACGTTGCGGATGACGCCGGCATCCACATCCGCCTGGGTGACGGTGTGCTGCGCGGTGACGCTGAGCACCTGCCCCGGGGCGAGGGTGCCCGCGGTCTGGCCGGCCGGCCAGGTGTACACGGCGCCGGTCAGGCCGGCGACGGTGTTCGCGAGCGTCACGCCGGTGAGGGTCGTGTTGCCGGTGTTGGTGACCGTGAAGGTGTAGTCGACGACGTCGTTCAGCTGGCCGGTACCGCCGTTCGCGAAGACGCCGTCCTGCGTGGTGCTGATGCGGGGCCGCGAGGGCGAGGTGGTGAACCGGTAGGTGTTCGAGTCGGTCGAGATCGGTGCGCTGTCCGGGGCCGAGGCTCCGGTGGCCGTCGCCGTGTTGTCGACGTATCCGAGGTCGACGTCGGCCTGGGTCAGCGTGTAGTCGCTGTACCCGGTGGCCGTGGCGCCCGGCGCGAGCTGCGGCGTTCCGGTCGGGAACGTCATGGTCGGCACGCCGGCGCCCTGCAGCTTCTCGGCGACGCCGAGTGCGCTGATCGTGACGTTGCCCGTGTTCTTGAGCGTGAACGTGAACCGCACGACGCTGCCGGCGTCGCCCGTTCCGCTGCGCAGCGCGCCGCCCTTGGTCAGCGTCATGGCCGGGCGCGGGGCGCCGGTCGGGATGCTGGTGACCTCCGACTGCGCCGAGGCGGTCTGGCCGGTCGGCGACTGGCCGGTCGAGGTCGACCGGTTGTCGACGTGACCGAGGTCGACGTCCTTCTGCGCGATCTGGTAGCTCGCGGTGGCGGTGGCCTGCTGGCCCGGCGGGATGACGCCCGGCTGGGCGGGGTCGGGCCAGACGATCGTCGGCGTGCTGAGGCCGGCGAGGGTGTCGCTCAGCGTCACGCCGCTCAGCGTGGTCGGACCGGTGTTGGTGATCACGATCGTGTAGTCGATCTGGTCGCCGACCGCGTTCGCGCCGGGCTTGGCGAGCTTCGCGGTCTGGTCGACCGTGATGACCGGGTTCGTGACCACCGGGATGGTGGCGGTCGCGTCGGCGGTCGCGTCGGCGCCCACCTTCGGCGTGCCGGTCGCGCGCACCGTGCTGATGACGCTGCCCGCGTCGACGTCGCCCTGGCTGAGCGCGTACGGCGCCGTGACGGTCACCGACTGCTTCGGCGCGAGCACGCCGGGCGTGCCGGTCCAGGCGTAGCTGAGCGGACCGCTCAGGGTGAGCGACTCATCCACGTGCACGTTGCTCAGGGTCACGTCGCCGTCGTTGGTGACGACGTAGGTCCAGGTGGCCTTGCCGCCGGCCTTCGCCTGGTCGGCGGAGTCGAGCGCGCCGGCGTCGGTGACGCTGATCTTCGGGGTCCCGACCAGGGTGGGCGTCACGAGCTGGTTGCTCGGGGTGCTGACGGCGGCGCCGTCGCGGGCCGAGGTTCCGGATGCGGTGGCCTGGTTGGTCACCGAGCCGGTGTCGATGTCGGCCTGCTCGAGCACGTAGGTGCCCGTGCTGGTCGCCGTGGCGCCGGGCGCGAGCGAGCCGTCGTTCGCGAGTCCCGTCGTGACCAGGGCGCTGAGGCGCGGCAGCGGGTCGCCGACCGTGAGGCCCTTGACCGTCACGTTGCCCGTGTTCTTGGTCTCGATCGTGTACGTGATCGTGTCGCCGACCTTGCCGGTGCCCGAGACGGTCGCCGACTTGATGACGGTGAGCTGCGGGGCGGCCTGCTCGGTCGTGATCCGCACCGTGTTCGACGTGGCGGTGACGCGCTTGTCGGCCGGCTTGGTGTCGGGCGTGGTCCACGCCTCGACGCTCGCGGTGTTGTCGATGTAGCCGCGGTCGACGTCGGCCTGGGTCAGCTTGTAGTCGGCCTCGCCGTGCACCGTCTCGCCCGGCGGCACGACGCCCGGCTTCGCGGGGTCGGGCCACTCGATCTGCTGGGTTCCGAGTCCGGGCAGCGGGTCGACGAGGTTGCCCTGGTAGACCGTGACGTTGCCGGTGTTGGTGATGTCGAGCGCGTAGCGGATCGTGTCGCCGGCGGCGCCGAGGCCGCCGCCGGTGAGGGCGCCGCTCTTGACGACCGAGAGAGCCGGGCGGGCGGTGATCGTCACGGTCGCGTCGGCGTCGGCGGTCACGCGGGTGGCGTCGCTCGAGGCGCTGACGCCCGCGGTGCTGATGCGGCTGCGCACGCTGCCCGCATCCACGTCGCTCTGCGTCAGCGTGTAGTCGCCGACCGCGTAGGCGAACTCGCCGGGCAGCAGCACACCGGGACGCGAGGCGTCGGGCCACTCGGTGACCGTCGGCACGCTGGAGCCGTCGAGCGACTCGGTGAATGTCACGCCCGTGAGGGTGGTGTTGCCGGTGTTGGTGGCGCGGTAGAGCCACTGCACGTCGTCGCCGGCCTTTCCGGTGGAGCCGGGCTCGAGGCGGCCCTCGTCGGTCACGGCGATCTTCGGCGCCGCGGTGACCGTGGTCGCCTTCGCCGTCGCGCTGTCGCTCGCGGTCCCGCCGCGCACGCCGGTGGCGGTGCTGGATGCGGTGTCGCTGACCGAGCCGCGGTCGACATCCGCCTGGGTCACCCGGTAGTCGGCGGTCGCCCGGGCGATCTGGCCCGGTGCGAGGGTGCCGACGGCACCCGGCCACGAGATGACCGGAGTGCTGAGTCCGCTCAGCGTGGTCGACAGGGTCGTGCCGTTCACCGTGATGGTGCCGCTGTTCTCGATCGTGATGTCGAAGCGCACGATGTCGCCGACCTGGAGACCGGTGGCCGGGGTGGGCGTCTCGGTGACGCGGATCGTCGGCGCGGTGGTGGCGCCGCCGACGGTCACGTTCGACGTGTTCGACGACTGGCTGATCTTGTCGCCGACCGGAGGCTTCGCGGTCGACGTGGCGACGTTCGCGACGGTGCCGCGGTCGATGTCGCCCTGCGTGATCGTGTAGTTCGCCGTGGCCGTGGCCGTGGCGCCGGGCACGAGGGTGCCGGCGGGCGCCGAGCTCGGCCAGCTGATGACGGGGTTGCTGACGCCGCCCAGCGAGTCGACCAGGTCGACCAGCGTGAGGGTCACGTTGCCGTCGTTCTTGATCGTGAAGGCGTAGTCGATGACGCCGTTCGCCGCGCCGGCTCCGCCGCCGCGCACCGTGCCGGCCTTGGTGACGGCCAGCTTCGGGGCCGCGGTGATCGTGACGCCGGCGGTGTCGCTGTCGGTCACCGTGACGCCGTTGGGGGCGGTTCCGGTGCCGGTCACGGCGCTCGAGACCGAGCCGCGGTCGACGTCGGCCTGCGTGAGGCGGTAGGTGCCGTTCGCGGTGATGGTCGTGCCGACCGGGACGGTGCCCGCGGGGCTGCCCTTCCAGTCGTAGACGATCGCGCCGGTGAGGCCGAGCGCGTCGGCGAGGCTCACGTCGGTCAGCGTCACGTTGCCGTTGTTGGTCAGCGTGTAGCTGAAGTTCACGAGGTCGTCGGCCTTGCCGGTGGCGCCCGGCGCGAGCTGCGCCGACTTCGTGACGTCGATGCCGGGTCCGCTGCCGACGGTGGGCACGGTCGCCCCCGCGTTCACCGGACCGACGACGGTGGTGTTGTCGCGAGCCGAGATGCCGGTGGCGCTGGAGACGTTGCTGACGGCTCCGGCATCCACGTCGTTCTGCGTGATGGTCGTCGTGCCCGTGAGCGTGACGCTCTTGCCCGGTGCGAGCACGCCCTCGGCGCTGGTGCCCCAGTCGTAGACCGGGTTCTGCAGCTGCGGGTCGCTGAGCGCGACGTTCGTGACGGTGACGTTGCCGTTGTTGGTGACCGTCACGGTCCAGGTGACCGTCTTGCCGACGGTGGCGGGCTGCTCGGCGACGCCGGTCTCGGTGATGCCGAGCACCGGGCGGGCCTGGGCCAGCGGGGTGACGACGGTGTTCGAGGAGCGGTCGATGCTGCCGGGATCGGCGCAGGTCGCACCGCGACTCGGGTCGGTCCAGAAGCTGGCCGTGGCCGTGTTGGTCTTCGAACCCGCATCGACGTCGGCCTGGGTGACGACGTAGTCGGCGTAGCCGGTGGCGGTCTCGCCGGGGCGCACCGTTCGCGGGTCCGACGGAGTCGGCCACGTCGGGTTCTGCGGTCCGAGGCCCTGCAGCGGGTCCTTGAGGCAGGCGTTGTAGAGACTCACGTTGCCGGTGTTCTTGACCGTGAGGGTGTACCGGATGGTGTCGCCGACGTTCCCGACGCCGCCGTTGAGGAACGCCGACGCCTTCTGCACCGTGTAATCCGGGGTCTGGGTGATCGTCACCTGCGCGGGCGCGCTGGCGGTCACCTGGGTCGAGGTCGGCGCCGGGCCGTTGGCCGTGGTCGACGAGCCGCTCGTGACGGTGCCGCGGTCGACGTCGGCCTGCGTCAGCGTGTAGCTCGAGGTGGCGGTCACGCTCTGCCCGGGCGCGAGCACGTTCGGCTGGGATGCGTCGGGCCAGGCGCCGAAGACGGGCGCGGTCGCGTTCGTCTGCGACTCGGCCGCGGTCACGTTGCGCAGGGTCACGTCACCGGTGTTGGTGATGACGTAGCTCCAGATCACGGTGTCGCCGGCCTTGCCGGTCGAGCCGGCCGCGAGCGCCCCGCTGTCGGTGATGCCGATCTGGGGTCCGCTGACGGTCGGGGTGACGGTGGCGGGCGCGCTGCCGCTGACGTTCGCGCCGGTCGGCGAGGTGCCGGTGACGGTGGCGATGTTGGTGAACGATCCGGCATCCACGTCGGCCTGGGTCACCGTGTAGGGGATCGTCCAGGTGACGGGCTGGCCGCCGACGGCGAGCGTGCCCTGCTGGCCGGGCCAGGTCGGCACGGGCGTGCCGAGGCCGGGCAGCGAGTCGGCGAGCGTCACGTTCGAGAGCGAGACGTTGCCGGTGTTCGTCGCGGTCACCGTGAAGGTGACCTGGTCGCCGGCCTTGACACCGGTCGCCGGGCTCACCGTCTGGGTGACCGAGATCTTCGGCGCGGAGGGCGCGACCGTGGTCGTGACGAGCGGCGAGTCGACGTAGATCGTGTCGCCGACGGGCGGCTTGCCGCTCGCGGTGGCCTTGTTCGTGACGTTGCCGGTGTCGACGTCGCTCTGCGTGATCGTGTAGTTCGCGGTGGCGTCGACGAACTGACCGGGGTCGAGGATGTAGCTCTCGTCGGGCCAGTCGAGGAACTTCAGGTTCTTGATGCCGGGCAGCGAGTCGACGAGCGCGATGAGCGACAGCGTGACGTTGCCGGTGTTCGAGATGCGGAACCTGTAGTCGATCGTGCTGCCCGCGTTGCCGGTGCCGGAGACGGTGCCGGTCTTCGCCAGGGTCATGCCGGGCTTCGACGCGATCGGCACACCCGCGGTGTCGGAGTCGGCCACCGTGGCGCCGCGCGTGCTCGTGCCGCTCGTGTCGGCGGCCGAGCTCGACGTGCCGGCGTTGACCTCGTCGAGCGTGACGGTGTGGTTGACCGTCGCGGTGACGCTCTGCCCCGGGGCGAGGCGGCCGGTCGCACCGGTCCAGCCGGTCAGCGTGATGCCGCCGGGCACGAGCGGGTCGGTCGCGGTGACGCCGGTCAGGGTCTGGTTGCCGTTGTTCGTGACCGTGTAGGTGAACACGACGGTGTCGCCGGCCTTGTCGGCCCAGTTCGCGCCCTTGGTCGCCGTCTTGACGATGTCGATCGAGGGTCCGGCCACGGTCGTGGGAACGGTCGCCGAGGCGTTCACCGGTCCGACGACGGTCGTGTTGTCGCGCGCCGAGACGCCCTGGGCGCTCGAGGAGTTCGTGACCTGGCCGGCGTCGACGTCACCCTGGGTGATCACGGTCGTGCCGGTGAGCGTGACGCTCTTGCCGGGCGCGAGCTGGCCGGCGGTGCCGGTGCCCCAGTCGTAGACCGGGTTCTGCAGCGCCGGGTCGGTGATGACGACGTTCTTGACGGTGACGTTGCCGTTGTTGGTGACCGTCACGGTCCAGGTGACGTTCTTGCCGGCGGTCGCGGGCTGGTCGGCGACACCGGTCTCGGTGATCGTCAGCACGGGCGCGGCCTGGGCCAGCGGCGTGACGACGGTGTTCGAGGGCTTGACGATCTCGGCGCCGGTGGGCGGCGTGAGCCCGACCCCGGCCGTGTTCGTGATCGAGCCGCGGTCGACGTCATCCTGGGTGACCACGTAGTCGGCGTAGCCGGTCGCGGTCGCGCCGGGCGGGATGACGCCGGGCTTCGACGGGTCGGGCCACGACGGGAACTGCTCGCCGAGGCCGGGCAGGTGGTCGCTGAGGCGCGCCTTGCTGAGCGTGACGTTGCCGGTGTTGGCGACATCCAGGTAGTAGCGGATGGTGTCGCCGACGTTGCCGGTTCCGCCGTTGCGGAACTCGGCGCGCTTGATCACCGTGAAGCCCGGGTTGCTGGCGACGGTCACATCGGCCGTGGCGTTGGCCGTGGGCTTGGTCGTGCCCTGCAGCGGAGTTCCGACGGTGGAGACGTTGCTGGTGACCTTGCCGGCGTCGACGTCGGCCTGCGTGAGCTTGTAGGTGCTCGTGAACTGCACGCTCTCGCCCGGGGCGAGCACGCCGGATGCGCCGGGCCAGGTGCCGGCGACGGGCGCGGTGGCGCCGGTCTGGGTCTCGGTCACGCCGACGCTGCGCAGCGTGACGTTGCCGGTGTTGGTCACGACGTAGGTCCAGGTGACGATGTCATCGGCCTTGCCCGCCGAGCCGGCCGGCAGGGCGCCCGAGTCGGTGATCGCGATGGTCGCGCGCTGGGTCTCGGTCGAGATCGTCAGCGGCGAGTCGTTCGAGCGCAGCGGGGCGTTGCCCGGCGTGAGCGCGTCGCCGTGCGCGGTGTTGGCGATCGAGCCGGCGTCGACGTCGGCCTGCGTGACCGTGTAGTTGGCGCGGGCGGTGGCCGACTGTCCGGGTGCGAGCACTCCGGCGGCGCCGGGCCAGGTGTAGGTGAACGCCGACAGCCCGTTCAGCGGGTCGGTCGCGGTGACGCCGTGCAGCGTCTGGTTGCCGGTGTTGGCGAGCGCGACGCGGTAGCGGATGACATCGCCGGCCTTGACGCCCGAGGTGACGTTGGCGGCCTTGGTCGCCGTGAGCGCGGGGCCCGCGGTCGCGACCGGGGTCACGAGCGTGTTCGAGGGCTGGCTGAGCGTGGTGCCGCCGGATCGACCGGTGACGTTCGCCGTGTTCGTGACGGCTCCGCTGTCGATGTCGCTCTGCGCGATCGTGTACGACGCGGTGCCGGTGACGCTCGTGTTCGGCGGCAGGGTGCCGGCGGTCGAGGTCGGCCAGGCGCCGTAGCTGATCGTGCCGAGGCGGGCCAGCGGGTCGTCGATGACGACGCCGGTGATGGTCTGGTTGCCGGTGTTGCGCGCGACGAAGGTGTAGGTGATCGTGTCGCCCACGTTCTTGCCGCCGGGGAAGGCGGCCGACTTGGTCAGCGCGATCCCGGGCTGCGCGGCCGTGGATGCGGTGGCGGTCGCGGTCGGCGAGGTCACGGCGGCGCCGCGCGAGGGCGTGCCGCTCGCGGTCGCGTTGTTGACGACCGAGCCCGCGTCGACATCCGCCTGGGTGACCGTGTAGGTCGCCGTCGCCGTGGCGGTCGCGTTCGGGGCGAGCGCGCCGGCGGTGCCGGTCGGCCAGCTGTAGGTGAGGTTCTGCACCGCGAGCTGGTCGGCGATCGCGACACCCGAGAGCGAGACGTCACCGGAGTTGGTGATCGTGAACGCCCAGGTCACGGTGTCGTTCAGCTTGTACCCGCCCGTGGGAGGGGTGCCCTGCAGCGACTTGGTGAGGCCGATCTTCGGCGTGGCCGAGGCGGTCGAGGTGCTGACGACGGCCGACTGTCCGGTGACGGTCGCGTTCGCCGGCGTCGTGCCGGTCGCGGTCGCCTGGTTGTCGACGCGACCGAGGTCGAAGTCGGCCTGGCTGACGACGTGCGTGGCGGTCGCGGTCACGCTCGCGCCGGGCGCGAGGGTGTTCGCGGTTCCACCGGGCCAGGCGCCATAGGTGATGTCGCCGGCTGCCGGGAACTTCGGGTCGCTGATGCCGACGCCGGTCAGGGTCACGTTGCCGGTGTTGGTGACCGTGAACGTGTAGGTGATGGTGCCTCCGCGAGCGACACCCGACGCGGGCGAGGCCGACTTGGCGATCGAGATCGCGCCCGCCTCGACGCCGGTCGCGACGGTGACGGTGTTCGAGGTGCCCGACACCGCGGTGTTCTGGGTGTCACGCGCCGCGACCGTCGCGGTGTTGGTGACGGTTCCGGCATCGATGTCGGCCTGGGTGATGGTGTAGCTCGCCGAAGCCGTCGCCGTGGCTCCCGGTGCGAGCGAGGCGCCCGTGCCGAGCCCGGTGTAGGTGATCGGCGTCGAGCCGAGGCGCGGGTCGGAGATGGCGACGCCGCTGAGCGACGTGGCTCCCGTGTTCGTGATCGTGAAGCCGTAGGTGATCTTGTCGCCGACGACCGCGTTCGCGGGGGCCGAGCCGGTCTTGACGATCGAGATCGTCGAGGCCGGCGCGATCGTGACGGTCGCCGGCTTCTGGGCGCTGACCGTGGCGGGCGTGACGCCGCTGGGCGCGGTGCCCGTGACGGTGGCGTCGTCGGTGACCGAGCGCGCATCCACCTGGGTCTGGGTCAGGGTCGAGGTGCCGGTGGCCGTGACGCTCTGACCGGGGGCCAGCTGCCCCGCGACGCCGCCGGGCCAGGTGCCGTACGCGATGCCGGTGGCGACGCTGAGACCGCTGAGCTGCACGCCCGTGAGAGTCGTGTTGCCCGAGTTGGTGATCGTGAACGACCAGTTCACGGTGTCGCCGGCCTTGCCGGTCGAGCCGGCCGCGAGCGCGCCGGTCTGGGCGAGGGTGATCGCGGGAGCGCGGGAGATCAGCGGCGTCGTGATCGTGGATGCGCCGCTGACGTTCGCGCCGGTGGGCGGCGTGCCGGTCGCGGTGGCGGTGTTGGTGATGCCGCCCGCATCCACGTCGGGCTGGGTGATCGTGCGCACGGCCGTCGCCGTGATCGTCTGGCCCGGCTGCAGCAGACCCGAGGTGCTGGTCGGCCACGCGCCGTAGTTGATCTGCGCCGCCGTGAACATCGGGTCGCTGATCGTGACGCCGGTGAGCGTGACGTTGCCGGTGTTGGTGGCGACGATCGTGTAGGTCACGCGGTCGCCGACGGTCTTCGAGCCCGAGACGACGGCCGACTTGGCGGCGCTGATCGAGGGCGCGGCGGCGACCGTGGTCACGGTGGCGCTGCCGGTCGTGCTGACGGTCGCACCCGCGGGGGTCTGGCCGGTCGCGGTCGCGGTGTTGGCGATGGATCCGCGGTTCACATCGGCCTGCGACACCGTGTAGGTCGCGGTTCCGGTGATCGATCCGCCGGGAGCGACGGTGCGACTCTGCGTGCCGAAGTCGATGCGGCTGAGGCCCGACATCGGGTCGGTCGCGGTCACGCCCGACAGGGTGACGTTGCCCGTGTTGGTGATCGTGAACGAGTAGGTGACCGTGTTGCCGAGCTGCAGACCCGACGTCGGGCTGGCGGTCTTCGCCAGCGTGAGCGCTCCGGCGCCGGCGATCGGCGTGGTGCGCGTGGCGGTCGTCGTGGTGGCCGCGCCGGTGGGCGGCGTGCCGGTGGCGGTCGCCGTGTTGACGACGGAGCCCGCATCCACGTCGCTCTGCTTGAGCGTGTACGTGCCGGTGCCGTTCACGGTGTCGCCGGGCTTGAGCGTGCCGACGGTGCCGCTCGTCCAGCCGCTGAGGGTGACGCCGTTCGCGCCGAGCAGCGGGTCGCTGACGCCGACCGAGGTCAGGGTGACGTTGCCGTCGTTCTTCAGCGTGAAGGCGTAGCTGATGGTCGAGCCGGTCGTGGTGCCGTTGGCGGTGCCGGTCTTGGTGAGCGTGAGCTTGGGGGCCGACGCGGCGGTCGGCGTGGTGACCTGAGGCGACTGCGTCGAGAACTCGGTGCCGCCCGTGGTCTTCGGGGTGGCGTAGCCGGTCGCGCGGTTCTGCACGTTGCCGCGATCGACGTCAGCCTGGGTGATCGTGTACGTGGCCGTGGCCCGCAGCACGTCTCCGGGGTTCAGGGTGCCCTGCGGGGGGCCGTTCGGCCACTGGTAGTCGAGGGCCGAGAGCTGCGGCAGCGGGTCGACGATGCGCGCGCCGGTCACCGTCACGTTGCCGGTGTTGGTGAGCGTGAAGCGGTAGGTGATGACCGAACCCGCTCCGCCCGTGCCGCCGACGGTGGCCTCCTTGCCCAGGGTGAGCGAGGGGGATGCGGGCGTCGCGGGCACGCTGACCGACGCCGTCGACGAGACGGTGCCGCCCTTCGGCGTGGTGCCGCTGACGCTGGCGCTGTTGTTGACGACGCCGTTGTTCACGTCATCCTGCGTGACCAGGTAGGTCGCGGTCGCGGTGACCTGCTCGGCCGGCGCGAGGGTGCCCGCGGTCTGCCCGGTCGGCCAGGTGTAGCTGAGCGTCGACAGGCCGGTGTGCGTGTCGGTGATCGCGACGTTCGTCAGCGTGACGTTGCCGGTGTTGCGCGCGACGAAGGTGTAGGTGATCGTGTCGCCGACCTTGGCGCCGCTGGTGATGCTCGGCGTCTTGGTGAGGCTGAGCGAGGCGGATGCGGTGATCGTGACGGTCGCCTGCGCCGGCCCGCTGACGCTGCCCGACTTCGGGGAGGTGCCGACGCCCGAGGCGGTGTTGACGACGGAGCCGCCGTTGACATCGCTCTGCTTGAGCACGTAGGTGGCGGTCGCGGTGACCGTCTGGCCCGGCGCGAGGGTGCCGGCGGTCTGACCGGTCGGCCAGGTGTAGGTGCGGGCCGAGATGTCGGTGAGCGGGTCGTTGATCACGACGCCGGTCAGCGTGACGTTGCCGGTGTTGCGCAGCGTGAACGACCAGTTGATCGTGTCGCCGGCCTTGCCGGTCGAGCCGGTCGCGAGCTGACCCGTCTTGGTCGTGGCGACGCTCGGCGCGGCGGTCGCGGTGTTCGTGACGCGCGTCGACGACGACGTCACGGCGGCGCCGGTGGGCGGCGTTCCGGTCGCGGTCGCGGTGTTCGAGATGCTGCCGTTGTCGACGTCGCTCTGCTTGATCGTGTAGGTCGCGGTGGCGGTCGCGACGGCGCCCGGCGCGAGCTGCCCGGCGGTCGACGGCCAGCTGTAGAGCGGGCTCGAGAGGCCGCTCATCGGGTCGGCGACGCTGACGTTCTTCAGCGTGACGTTGCCGGTGTTGGTGATCGTGAAGGTGTAGTTCACGACGTCGCCCGCGACGCCGGTGCCGTTGCCGGCCAGAGCCGAGGTCTTGACCAGCGAGATGGCGGGAGCGGCGGCGAGGGTCGACACGGATGCGGAGGGCGAGGTGCCGGTGATCGTCGCGCCCGCGGGGGTGCGGCCGGTCGCGGTGGCGACGTTGCTCACGGTGCCGGCGTCGACCTGCGCCTGGGTGATCGTGGAGGTCGCGGTGGCCGTGACGAACTGGTTCGGGGCGAGCGTGCCCGCGGTCTGGCCGGCGGGCCAGGTGAGCGTCAGCGCCGACAGGCCTGAGAGCGAGTCGGTGATCGCGACGTTGGTCATCGTGACGTTGCCGGTGTTGGTGACGCGGATCGACCAGTTGATCGTGTCGCCGACCTTGCCGGTGGCTCCGGTCGCGAGGGCGCCCGACTTGGTGACGGCGAGCACGCCCGTCGCGGCGATCGGCACGCTCGCGCTCGAGGTGCGCGTGATCGCGGCGCCGGTCGGCGGGTTGGCGGTCGCGGTCGAGGTGTTGGCGACGCTGCCGGCATCCACATCGCTCTGCTTGAGCGTGTAGGTCGCGGTGCCCGTGACCTCGTCGTTCGGGTTGAGCTTGCCGACGGTGCCGCTCGGCCAGCTGGCGACCGTGATGGCGCTGAGGTCGGTGAGCGGGTCGGTGATCGTCGCGCCCGTGAGCGTGACATTGCCCGTGTTCTTGAGCTTGAACGTGTAGGTGACCGTGCTGCCCACGCTCGTGCCCGACGCGACGCCGGTCTTGGTGAAGGTGGTCGCCGGGGCGGCCGTCACGGTGTTGATGCTGACCTGGCCCGACGAGCCGTTGACCACGGTCGCGTTGGGCGAGCGGCCCGACACAGTGGCGGTGTTCTTGACGCTGCCGGCATCCACGTCGCTCTGCACGACCGTGTAGGTCGCCGTCGCGGTGACCTGCGTGCTCGGCGCGAGCGTGCCCGAGGTGCCGCTCGGCCAGGTGCCGTAGGTGATCGCCGAGAGGTTGGTGTGCGGGTCGGCGATGGCGACGTTCGTGAGCGTCACGTTGCCGGTGTTGCGGGCGGTGAACGTGTAGGTGATGACGCTGCCGACGGCACCGGAGCCGGTCGTGTACGCAGCCGTCTTGGTGACGCTGACCGCGGGCGCCGAGGCGACCGTGGTGACGGTGACCTGGGTCGAGCTCGCGCGCGCCGTGGCGCCGCCGGGGGCGGTGCCGCTCGCGCTGGCGGTGTTCTTGATCGAGCCGGTGTCGACGTCGCTCTGCTTGACGACGTAGGTGGCCGTGGCGGTCACGCTGCCGCCGGGCAGCAGGCGGTTCGCCGTGCCCGAGGTCCAGGTGCCGTAGCTGACGGAGCTCAGGCCCGAGAGCGGGTCGGTCACGGTCACGTTGTTGAGGGTGACGTTGCCGATGTTGCGCACCACGAAGGTGTAGGTGATCGTGCTGCCGGCTGCGGCGCCGCTCGTCACACTCGGGGTCTTCGTGATCGACAGGTCGGGGTTGGCGGTGACGGCGACCGTGGCCGAGCCGGTGGAGCTGACCTTGACGCTCGTCGGCGAGGTGCCCGAGCCGGTGGCGATGTTGCTGACGGCGCCCGAGTCGACATCCGACTGGCTCAGCGTCGAGGTGCCGGTCGCGGTCGCGGTCTGACCGGGGGCGAGAGTGCCCGCGGTCTGGCCGGTCGGCCAGGTGTAGGTCAGGGTGCCGATCGAGGTGAGCGAGTCGGTCGCGGCGACGCCGGTGAGCGTGACGTTGCCGCTGTTGCGCAGCGTGATGGTCCAGTTGATCGTGTCGCCCTGCACGCCGGTCGAGCCCGAGGCCAGCTGACCGGCCTTGGTCGTCGCGATCGACGGGGATGCTGCGGCCGTGTTCGTGGTGACCTGGCCGCTGGTGTTCGTGGCGGTTCCGCCGGCCGGGGTGCGGCCGGTGACGGTGGCGGTGTTCTTGACGTTGCCGGTGTCGACGTCGCTCTGCTTGATCGTGTAGCTGGCGGTCGCCGTGGCGGTGGCACCCGGAGCGAGCGTGCCCGCGGTCGAGGTCGGCCAGGTGTAGGTCAGCGTGCCGAGACCCGAGAGCGGGTCGGCGACGGCGACGTTCGTGAGCGTCACGTTTCCGGTGTTGCGCACCGTGAAGGTGTAGGTGATGACGTCACCGGCGTTGCCGGCGGCGCCGCCGGCGATCGCGCCGGTCTTCGCGACGGTCACGGCCGGCGCGGCCGTCGCGGTGGTCACGGTCGCCTCGGGCGACGCGCCGGTCGCGGTCGCGCCGGCGGGCGTGCGCGCGGTGACGCTCGCCGTGTTCTTGACGCTGCCCGCATCCACATCGCTCTGCTTGACCGTGTAGTCGGCGACGGCGGTCGCGGTGGCGCCCGGCGCGAGCGTGCCCGTCGTGCCCGGCCAGGTGATGGTCGGGGTGCCGAGGCCGCTGAGCGAGTCGGTCAGGGTGACGTTACTCAGCGTGACGTTGCCGCTGTTGCGGAAGGTGATGGTCCAGCGGATGACGCTGCCGACGGCTCCGGTGCCGCTCAGGTAGGCGCCCGACTTGGTGACCGCGATCGTGCCGGTCGCCGTGATCGGCACCGTCGCGCTCGACGTGCGGCTGATCGCCGCGCCGGTGGGCGGGGTGGCGGTGGCGGTCGACGTGTTCGACACGGCGCCCGCATCCACGTCGGTCTGCTTGAGCGTGTAGGTCGCGGTTCCGGTCACCGTCTGGCCCGGGGCGAGGCGGCCCGCGGTGCCGCTCGGCCAGGTGCCGTAGGTGATCGCGCTCAGGCCCGACAGCGGGTCGGAGGCGCCGACGCCGGTGAGCGTGACGTTGCCCGAGTTGGTGAGCGTGAAGGTGTAGGTGACGGTCGAGCCGGTGACCTGGCCCGACGACGAGCCGGTCTTCGCGAAGGTGAGGTTCGGCGCGGCCGTGACGGGCGCGATGACGGCGTTGGCCGTGGCGCTGACGGCCGTGCCGGTCGGCGAGGTGCCGCGCGCGGTCGAGGTGTTCGTGATCGTGCCGGCGTCGACATCGGCCTGCGTCACCGTGTAGGTCGCGGTGGCGGTGATCGTCTGGCCCGGCGCGAGCGTGCCGCTCGTGCCGCTCGGCCAGGTGCCGTAGCTGATCGCCGACAGGTTGGTGTGCGGGTCGGTGATGGCGACGCCGGTCAGGGTGACGTTGCCCGAGTTGCGCGCCGTGAACGTGTAGGTGACGACGCTGTTCACGCCGCCCGAGCCGGTCGTGTAGGCGGCCGACTTCGTGGTCGTGATCGCGGGGGCCGCGGTCGCGACGGTCACGGTCTGCGACGACTGCGCCGCGACGGCCGAGCCGGTCGGCGGCGTTCCGGTGGCGGTCGCCGTGTTGGGCACGTTGCCGCGATCGACGTCGGCCTGCTTGATCGTGTAGGTGGCGGTCGCGGTGACCGAGCCGCCCGGGTTGAGCTGGTTGGCGGTGCCCGAGGTCCAGGTGCCGTAGGTGATGGAGCTCAGGCCCGAGAGCGGGTCGCTGACGCCGACGCTCTTGAGCGTGACGTTGCCGGTGTTCGTCAGCACGAAGGTGTAGTTGATCGTGTCGCCGACCTTGCCGGTCGCGCCGCTCGCGAGCGCGCCCGTCTTGCTCAGCGTGATGGCGGGCGTCGCCGTGACGGTCTGCGTGTTCGGCGCGGTCGCGGTCGGCTTGACGCCGCCGTCGGCATCCGTGCCCGTCGTCGACGCGGTGTTGGCGACCGAGCCGGCGTCGACATCCGTCTGCTTCAGCACGTAGCTGCCGGTCGCGGTGACCGAGCCGCCCTGGTTCAGGGTGCCGGTCGTGCCCGACGCCCAGGTGCCGTAGGTGATCGTCGGCAGCAGCGGGTCGGTGATCGTGACGCCGGTGAGCGGGCCGGCGCCGTTGTTGGTCGCGGTCAGCGTGTAGTTGACGGTGTCGCCGGCCTTGCCGGTCGCGCCGGCGGCGAAGGCGCTCGTCTTGGTCAGCGCGATGCTGCTCTTGGCGACCGTTGTCGAGTCGGCGCCCTGGGCGAGGTAGCCGCCCACGACCGTCGTCGCGGTCGCGGTGGCCGTGCTCGTATAGCCGGCACTGGTGTTGTTCGTCGCCGTGCAGGTGAACTCCTGGAAGGCGAGCGGCGCGAGCGTGCCGGTGAGCGTGCGCGAGCAGTCGGCCTGATCGTCGACGATCTTGATGTTCTGCAGGATGCCCGCGCCCGTGTTGGTCACGCGGATCGTGAACGTGGCCTTCTCGGTGCCGGTGCGGTACTGGATGTCGTCGGTGCCGTTGTAGCTCTTGCTGACCTGGATGCCGGCGGTCGGCACCGAGAGCACCGCGTTGGTCAGCAGGTAGGAGTCGCCGCTCGTGCCGAGCTGCAGGGTCACCTTCGAGTCGCCGGCGACCACGTTGGCGAGGCTGGCGCTGGCCACATCCACGCTCTGGTTCGTGAACGCGCTCGTGTCGCTCGTGTTGAAGTAGCGCACCGAGCCGCTCGCCCGGCCGATGCCGATGTTGCCGGTCACGCCGGCGTTGCCGCCGGAGCTGTCGAGCGTCGCGCTGTTGGGGATCTCGGTGAAGCTCGTCGACCCGGCGCGCGAGTACGACGCGACGTCGCCCGTGATGCCGCGGTCGCCCTCGTAGAGGGTGAAGCCGGCGCGGGTGCCCTTGTCGACGGCGGTGAAGCCGTTGAAGTCGACCGTCAGCGCGGCGTCGTTCTGGCCCTCGCGCACGTGGCCCTCGTAGTAGATGACGCGGTGCGGAACCGAGTTGGCGTTGCCGATGATGTAGGTGCCGAAGTCGTAGACCAGGGTGATCGACCATCCGGCGTAGCAGCCGGCGCCGGTCGGGGTCCAGATGTTGCCGGCCGACAGGGTCAGGGCCGAACCGGTGGCCGCGTTGGCGAAGGCTGAGGTGACGTCGGCCGTGGCGCTGTAGTAGCGGGTGGTCGCCTGCGTGGCCGCGTCTTCGCGCAGCTCGTCGGGGGCGAACGCCGCGATGGCGCCCGTGCCGACCTTGAACTGCACCGCGCGGGTCTGGTAGCCGGTGGCGCTGCCCGACGGGAGCGTCGCGACGCCGCGCGCATCAGAGTAGGTGGTGCACAGGATGCGCGAGTCGTTCTGCCAGGTGCCGGTGTTCGCCGACCAGTTCAGAAAGGCCTTCACGACCTTCGCGCCGGAGGGGATCGTGACGGTCGCGCTCGAGGAGTTCGTGGTGAAGCCCGAGGCCGCGTTGACGTTGCCCATGATGGCGTTGTCGTTGACGCTCGTGCCCGAGCCCGTGTAGGTGGCCGCGTGGAGGTTGTTGCAGGTGCCGTTGCTGCCGACGATCGACTGGCACTGCAGCACGCCGTTGCCGGCGTTGATGAAGTCGCCGTTGACGGTGGCCTGGTAGTTCGGGTCCTGACCGCCGTTGGTGCCCCACTCGACGACGACCGCGTTCGCGATCGCGGTGGGGAGGACCGCGCCGCTGAGGGCTCCGACGACGATGGCCAGCGTGAGGGCGATGATGCGCGCGAACCGCGAGAAGTAAGAGGCACCGGGCTCGCCCCAGTTCTCCGGGTTGCCGAAGATACGACGCGGCGACGTCCGTCGATCCGCGTGCGCGGAATCCCCCCACGACACGATGGTGCCTCTCCCCGATGCTGCTTCGAACCGCTCCTGCTGGTGCAGCGGCGTCTGGTCAGGACGCCGCGTGGAACGATTTCGTGAATACAACCTAAGTCACATCAGCCCCACAAAACAGCCCCCACTCCGGTTGTCAAGGGGGGTGAGCACTGGGGTGATCGGAGGGTGGACGACCGGGTCACCCGCAGAACGGACTCGAGCGGGCATCCACGCGGGATCTCCGCATCCGGTCGTTCGGAGGCGTCGCCGGATCGGTTCGGTCAGTCGGCGGACCTGGCGTGTCGCGCGTGTCGCCGGATCCAGGCGTGCATGACGATCGCCGCCGCCGCAGCCGCGTTGATCGAGCGGGTCGATCCGAACTGCGGGATCGCGACCACCGCATCCGCCGCGGCGAGCGCCTCCGGGCTCAGCCCCGGCCCCTCCTGTCCGAACAGCAGCAGGCTCGCCGCCGGGAAGTCGTAGTCGTCGACGCCGGTCGAGCCGGGCACGTTGTCGACGGCGACGATCGTCAGACCGCGCGCTCGCGCATCCCGCACCAGATCGGCGACATCGGGATGGTGCTCGACGTGCTGGTAGCGGTCGGTCACCATCGCGCCGCGGCGGTTCCAGCGGCGCCGCCCGACGATGTGCACGCGGGCCGCGAGGAAGGCGTTCGCGCTGCGCACGATCGAGCCGATGTTGAGGTCGTGCTGCCAGTTCTCGACGGCGACCTCGAAGAAATGCCGGCGGCGGTCGAGCTCGGCCACGATCGCCTCGAGCCGCCAGTAGCGGAACTCGTCGACGACGTTGCGGCGGTCGCCGAGCTCGAGCAGCTCGGGGTCGAGGCGGTCGTCGTCGGGCCAGGCGGCGCGGCCTCCGGGCCACGGACCCACGCCGACCTCGAGCAGGGGCTCCGCGGGCTCGGGCGCGTCGGCGAGCTCGGCCTGATCGTCGGCACCGTCGACCGGGGCGGGCCCGGCGGGCTCGGGATGCGCATCCACCCCGTCATTCTCGCTGAGGGGTCTGAGATCCGTCGCTCAGGGGTCGGCGTTCGGCGGCGGGGCGAGCGAGGGGGGCGCACGGGCGCTGTTAAGGTCGCGGCATGGCCCGGCGACGCACGACTTCTGCGCCCGTCTGGAGCGCCGACGGCCCCGACACGATCGTGCTCGGCGACAACCTCGGCGTGACGGCCCAGCTGCCCGACGGGGCGTTCCGGCTCGTGTACCTCGATCCGCCGTTCAACACCGGGCGCGTGCAGCGATACCAGAGCATCACGACGATTCGGCAGGCCGTGTCGGCGGGCGAGGCCGACGGCGCTGACGACTCCGCCGGCGAAGCGGTGACCTCGGCGACCACGGCGATCGAGGCGGCGAGCGCCGACGCCGCATCCGCTCCCGTCGCCGACGACGCGTCGACCATTCTGCGCCGCGGCTTCGGCGGCCGCGACTACGCCGCCGTCAAGCGCACGCTGAGCCGCTACGACGACCGCTTCGACGACTACTGGGCCTTTCTCGAGCCGCGGCTGATCGAGGCCTGGCGCCTGCTCGACGACGCCGGCACCCTCTATCTGCACCTCGACTACCGCGAGGCGCACTACGCCAAGCTCGCGCTCGACGCGCTGTTCGGCCGCGACTGCTTCCTCAACGAGCTGATCTGGGCCTACGACTACGGCGCGAAGACGCGGCGCCGCTGGCCGGCGAAGCACGACACGATCCTCGTCTACGTCAAGAACCCCGAGACCTACTACTTCGACGCGGATGCGGTCGACCGCGAGCCCTACATGGCGCCGGGTCTCGTGACGCCCGAGAAGGCGGAGCTCGGCAAGCGCCCCACCGACGTCTGGTGGCACACGATCGTGCCCACCTCGGGCCGCGAGCGCACCGGCTACGCCACGCAGAAGCCCGAGGGCATCCTGCGCCGCATCGTGCAGGCCTCGTCGGCGCCGGGCGACTGGGTGCTCGACTTCTTCGCCGGCTCGGGCACGACCGGTGCCGTCGCGACCGCGCTCGGCCGCCGGGCCCTGCTGATCGACGAGAGCCCGGATGCGGTGCACATCATGCGCCGCCGCATCCCCTCGGCGCGCGTGGTCGACGCCGCCGGTTCCGAGCTGGCGATCGACCCGGCGAGCGCCGCCGCGTCGACGCCGAAGGATGCCGCGAGCCCGGTCGAGGCCGCGGCGGGCTGATTCCCCGGCTGATCCGCTCGCTCCCGCTGCTCCGGCTCAGCGTCGCCGGTAGACCTCGCGCCGGTGAGCGACGCGGACGACCAGCACGGTGAGAATCCCGTCGTCGACCGAGTAGATCACCCGATAGTCGCCGATGCGGATCCGGAAGAGGTCGTCGACCCCGCTGAGCTTGATCGACCCAGGAGGGTGCGGGTCTTCGCTCAGCGCGCGGATCGCGTCGCGGACGCGCCGCGCCTCGCGCTTCTCGAGCCCGGCGAACTCCTTCGCCGCTCGGCGGTCGAAGGCGATCGCGTAGTTCCGACGAGGGTCGGTCACTGCTCGATCTGCCGGAACACCTCGTCGGCCGACACGACCTCCGCGCGTCCGTCCCGGACCTCCGCCAGCCTCTCAGCGGCAAGCCGAGCATCCTCGCGATCGAGCAGTTCCTCGTACTCGAGGAGGAGGTCGATCGGCACGATCGCGGCGGCTCGCTGCCGGCCACGACCGCGTGTCACGTAGGTCACCTGGCGTCCGAACGCCGCACGGTTCACCGCATCGGAGAAGTGGTCACGAGCATCCGTGATAGAGAGCTCGGCGGCGTCGGTCATGCCACGAGTATGCGCCTGGTTCGCGAGAAGCGCCAGATTGGCGAGCTTCTGACCAGCTCAGTCGTACTCGATCGCGCGGTGCCGAGCCGGCCCCCATCCGACGATGAAGAAGCCGATCGGCGAGAGCAGGAACAGCAGGAAGAAGCTGAAGACGCCGTTCTGCCCGAAGGCGTCGCCGATGCGCACGGCGACGAAGATCGCGAACAGCCAGCTGATCACCGGCACGAAGAGCAGCAGCAGCGTCGGCCGTCGGCCGGGAACGGCCAGCTCATCGGCGCCGCCTCAGAAGTCGACGTCGCGGTGCTGCGCCGAACCGTAGCCGATGATGAACTGCCCGATCGGCGCCAGCAGCCAGAGCAGCAGCACCGAGAAGACGCCGCCCTGCCCGAAGGTGCGGCCGAGGCGCAGCGCCACGATCAGCGCGAAGATCAGGTTCACGAGCGGGATCAGGTAGAGCAGCACGAGCGCGCCGTGGAACTTCACGATCTTGAGCAGCAGGTAGAGGTTCACGATCGGGATGAATCCGACCCATCCCGCGAATCCGGCCTTGCGATAGACCGGCCACATCGCGACCGCCATGAGCACGTAGGCGACGAAGCTCGTGCCGAGCTGCGCCAGCGGACTGATCAGCCCGCCCCCGCCATCGCCCGAGTCGGCGGTCACGAGCAGGGTGGACACGGCGTCGTGCGCGAGGTGGAGCATCCCTCGACGTTAGGTCGGGCATCCACGCCTCGCAAGGCCGCCGGTGGTCGCGCCGACCACGCGGATGCGCGGCCGGTGGATGCGCGAGGGGCGCGACCGGATGACCGGCCGCGCCCCTCTGGGCATCACGTGATCGCGCCTACTTCGCGGCGGCGGTCCCGGCAGCCTCGCGACGCGCGCGGTCGGCCTCGACGCGCTGCTCGTGCGCCGCGTCGAGCACCTCGAGCGGCATCGTGCTGAGGTCGAGCAGCGGATTCTCGTCCTGGTGCTCGACCAGGTCGCGCGCCTCCTCCTCGGTCTCGACCGACGGCAGCGATCCGGGCATCGGGCGACCCGACGACTCCTTCATGAAGAACACGCCGATCGCGCCGAGCACGCTCGTTCCCATCAGGAACCAGGCCGGGGCGAGGTTGCTGCCGGTGAGGTAGAGCAGCCCCTGGATCATGAGCGGCGTCGTACCGCCGAACACGGCGATCGCGATGTTGTAGCCGAGCCCCATGCCGCCGTAGCGCGACGAGGTCATGAACAGCGCCGGCAGCGACGCCGCCTGGTTCGACACCCACATCGCGGTCAGGATCGCCACGATCGACAGTCCGAGCAGAGTCGTGCCGATCGAGTCGGCGCCGATCAGCAGGAACGCCGGGATGCTGAGCACGATGACCGACGCGGCGGCGACGCTCATGACCTTCCGACGCCCGAAGCGGTCGGAGAGCTTGCCCGTCACCGGCAGCAGCGCCGCCAGCAGGAACAGCACCGGGATCGTCAGCAGCGTGCCGTGGATCGGGTCGTAGCCCAGCGCATCCGTCAGGTAGGTCGGCATGTAGCTGGTGAGCGCGTAGCCGACCGAGTTGGATGCGGCGACCAGCGCGATCAGGATGAGCAGCGAACGCCAGTTGCGCGCGATGAGCACCCAGATGTTGCGGGGGCGGCCCTGCGCGTCGGCGATCTCGCCGCTCGCGCTGGCCTGCGCATCCTGGGTCGCCTGGAATGCCGGCGACTCCTCGATCTTCAGGCGGAAGTAGATCGCCACCGCGCCGATCGGGCCGGCGGCGAGGAACGGGATGCGCCAGGCCCAGGCCTCGAGGCCCTCCTGGCCGACCGTGAGCTGCAGCACCGACACGACAGCCGCGCCGAGCGCGAAGCCGATGTAGCTGCCGGTGTCGAGGAAGCTCGCGAAGAACGCGCGCTTCTTGTCGGGCGCGTACTCGCTGATGAACGTCGTCGCGCCGGCGTACTCGCCGCCGGTCGAGAAGCCCTGCGCGAGCTTCAGCACCACCAGCAGCACGGGCGCGGTCGCGCCGACGAGCGCGTAGTCGGGCAGCACGCCGATGAGGAACGTCGACGACGCCATCAGGATGAGCGTGGTCGCCAGCACCTTCTGCCGACCGACCCGGTCGCCGATGCGGCCGAAGACGATGCCGCCGAGCGGGCGGGCGACGTAGGTGGCGGCGAAGACGCCGAAGCTGAACAGGATCTGCACCGCCGGCTCGGCGGTCGGCAGGAAGACCCTTCCCATGACGACGGCGAGGTAGCCGTAGATGCCGACGTCGTACCACTCCATCGTGTTGCCGACGATCGTGCCGCCGACGGCGCGGCGCATCATGGGGCGGTCGACGACGTTGACGTCGCCGACACGGAGACGCCGTCCGCGGGCGGCGCGCTTCGGCTTGCCGCCGGTGCGCTCGGCCGAGGACGGCTCGGGATGGATGGGGCTGGAGGAACTCACGTTCTGACTCTCTCCGGCGGTTCTCGGGTGTGCAGGATCCGCCTGATTCAGTGGTCCGGACGCTCGGTGCGCGCATCCGGATCCCGGACAAGCCAAGAACTGTACGCCCGCCCTTCACGCCGATTCACACGGCTTTGCCAGACGTTCTCACAGGCAACGAGGAGGGTGAGAACCGCCCGATACGATCGCCACATGGCGAATGCGCGCTCTGAGGTCGAAGCCTGGCTCACCGACATGGATGGCGTGCTCGTGCACGAGAACCACGCGCTGCCCGGGGCGCCCGAGCTCATTCAGCAGTGGCTCGATTCGGGCACCCCGTTCCTCGTGCTGACGAACAACTCGATCTTCACACCCCGCGATCTCGCCGCCCGTCTGCGCTCGAGCGGCCTGCACGTTCCCGAGGAGCGAATCTGGACCAGCGCCCTCGCCACCGCCGACTTCTGCGCCTCGCAGATGCCCGGCGGCTCGGCGTTCGTGATCGGCGAGGCCGGCATCACGACCGCGCTGCACGAGGCCGGCTTCGTGATGACCGAGACGGACCCCGACTACGTGGTCGTCGGCGAGACCCGCAACTACTCCTTCGAGGCGATCACCAAGGCCATCCGCCTGATCAACAACGGCGCCCGCTTCATCTCGACGAACCCGGATGCGACGGGCCCGAGCCAGGAGGGCGTGCTGCCCGCGACGGGCGCGATCTCGGCACTCATCACCAAGGCCACCGGCCGCGAGCCCTACGTGGTCGGCAAGCCGAACCCGATGATGTTCCGCTCGGCGATGAACAAGATCGGCGCGCACAGCGAGAACACCGGCATGATCGGCGACCGCATGGACACCGACATCGTCGCCGGCATCGAGGCGGGCCTGCACACGGTGCTCGTGATGACCGGCATCAGCGACCAGCGCGAGATCGAGAAGTACCCCTTCCGCCCTGACGAGGTCATCGATGGCGTGCACGAGCTGCTGACCGGGCCGGCCGAGACCGAGCTCTGAGCGGCGGGGCGCCTCAGCCCTTCGTCGAGCCGCCGTCGCCGGCGTCGCCGCTGGTGTCGCCGTCCTTGCCGCCCTTGGCCGGGCCGGCGGCGGCCTTCGCCGCGGCCCACACCCCGGCCTGGGCCGTGCCCTGCACGCTGCCCTCGATCTTCTTGCCGCTCGAGCGGCTGACGAAGCAGAAGTAGTCGCGCTCGCCACCGCGCCACTGCGCCGCGCTCGCGGGGAACGCCGCCGAGAGCTGCAGATCGCTGTAGGCGCCGGCGGAGGTCAGGTCGATGACGCCCGCGGCGGCGCACAGCTCGGTGAGCCGGATCTGCAGGGCGTCGACGCCGGGCCAGCGCTGCGCATCCGCGTCGGGGATCGGCGCGCGCAGCACGAGCTGCGCATCGTGCTCGTCGACGCAGCGCACCACCGTGAACTCCTCGGCCCACGGGTCGGTGAAGGGGTCGAGGCACTCGCCGCCGTTGAGGGCCGTCCACGCGTGATCGCCGGACTTGACCGGGCCGGTGGGCACCGCATCCACGCCGCCCTCGCCGTCGCCCTGACCTGAGGATGCGCCGCTCGCGCCGGCGGTCGGCTCGGCGCCCGCGACGGGGAGCCGGGTGCCGAGCAGGAACAGCGACACGAGCGCGAGCAGGCTGACCACAGCGACCGCGACGACGACGAGCGACTTCTGCGTGCGGCTGACGATCGGCGTGCCCTGCGCGTCGTAGCGGGCGGCCGCGGCCAGCTCACGGGCGTCGGCCTCCTGTGCGGCGGCGAGCGCCGCGCGGGTGCGCGCCCAGGGGTCGTGCGAGGGCTGCGGTCCGGTCAGGCCCGAGGGGATGTGCTCGGTCGTCGGCGGGCCGGCGCGGTTCGACAGCGGCGTGCTCGCGCGCGCGGCCTCATCCCACTCGACGAAGCGGTCGGGCGCGAACAGCTCGTCCATGAGGGCCGAGCCGCCGGCCGCCGGCATCGCGCCCGGAGCGCCGTCGATCGCGAGCGCCGACTCGAGGTGCAGCTCCGGCGGCAGGGTCGTGGGGTCGGTGTGCGCGAGGTCGGCGGCCGTGATCGGCGCCGTGCTCGGCAGCGCGCCGGTATCGACGCCGGGGGCGCGCAGCGGCTCCGTCTCGGGCAGCTCGGCGTGCGGGTCGGGAGCCGGGGACGACGCCGCGGCCGGGGGCGACGCCGGGGCCGCCGGAGCGGGAGGCGGCGCGGATCGAGCCCCGGACGGTGCGGGATGCGCGACGCGCGACGCCGGTTCGGGGGCGGCCGGAGGCGGGGTCGCCGCCTGCGGCTTCTCGGGCGGCTCGACCAGCGGAGGAGGAGCCGCGGCGAGCCGCGCCCTCTCCTCGTCGCTCAGCCCGCCGCCGGGGGTCACGGCTTCAGGCCGAGGTCTTCCAGGCCGATGGCCGCGTAGTAGGGGTAGCCGGCCGACTCGATGCGCGCCTTCGCCTCGGTCGCGCGGTCGACGACCACGGCGACGGCGGCGATCTCGGCGCCGACCTTCTCGAGCGCCTCGATGGCCTTGAGCGGCGAGCCGCCCGTGGTCGAGGTGTCTTCGAGCACGATCACGCGCTTGCCGGCGAGGTCGGGGCCCTCGACCTGCTTGCCGCGGCCGTGGTCCTTGGGCTCCTTGCGCACGACGAAGGCGTCGTAGCCGAGCCCGCGCGCGGCACCCTGGTGCAGCACGGCGGCCGCGATCGGGTCGGCGCCCATCGTGAGGCCGCCCACCGCATCCACCTCGGGGATGTCGGCGATCAGGTCGACCATGACCTGGCCGATGAGCGGGGCGACTCGGTGGTCGAGGCTGACGCGACGCAGGTCGACGTAGTAGCTCGCTTTCTTGCCGCTGGTGAGCGTGAAGTCGCCGTGGAACACGGCGTCGGAGCGGATGTACTCGATGAGCTGCTGTCGGGCGTCGGTCACGCCCGACACTCTACTTTCTCGCCGCCGCGCCCCCGCCTCGGGGCGAGCCCGGGTCGCACGCCGCCGCTAGCGTGGAGCCATGCGCATCGCCACCTGGAACGTCAACTCGGTCCGCGCGCGGGTCGGCCGCATCGTCGACTGGCTCGGCCGCGAAGAGGTCGACGTGCTCGCGATGCAGGAGATCAAGTGCAAAGACGAGCAGTTCCCGCACGCCGAGTTCGAGGCGGCCGGCTATGAGGTCGTGACGCACGGGCTCAACCAGTGGAACGGCGTCGCCATCGCGAGCCGCGTCGGCATCGAGGATGTCGCGCGCACCTTCGACGGCATGCCCGGCTTCCTGAAGGGGCACGAGGGCCCCGACCTGCCGCTCGAGCCGCGCGCGATCGGCGCGACCGCGAACGGCGTGCGCGTGTGGAGCCTCTACGTTCCGAACGGCCGCGGGCTCGACGACCCGCACTACGCCTACAAGCTCGACTGGCTCGAGGCGCTGCGCGGCTCGACGGCGGCGTGGATGGCGGCGAACCCGGATGCGCCGATCGCCCTGACCGGCGACTTCAACATCGCCCCCACCGATGCCGACAACGGCGACCCGACGATCATCGAGGGCGTGTCGACCCACGTGTCGCCGGCCGAGCGCGCCGCGTTCCAGGCGCTGCTCGACAGCGGGCTGACCGACGTCGTGCGGCCGCGCATCCCCGAGGGCTTCACCTACTGGGACTACAAGCAGCTGCGGTTCCCGCGCAACGAGGGACTGCGCATCGACTTCATCCTCGGCTCGAAGCCGTTCGCCGACCTCGTGGCCGGGGCCGGCATCCACCGCGAGGAGCGCAAGGGCGACGCCCCCAGCGACCACGTGCCGGTGGTCGTCGACCTCGACCTCAGCGCCGACGAGGACGACGACGACCGCCCGATGATCTTCTGATTCCGGCCGCGGCCGGGTTGCGCGCGAGCTGACCTAGGCTCGCTTTCATGTTCCCTGCCCGCTGTGGGTGATCGTGTTCGTGCTGCTGGCCGTCTACCGCGGGCGCGGCCTCGCCCGCGACGCGACCGGCACCCGGATGCGGCGCCGCCACGCCGTCGCCTACGCCGCCGCCGGGCAGGAGGTCGTCGACGACATCCTGGCCCGCTTCGCCAGCGGCGACCCCGCGAACTACGCCCCGATGCCCGCCGGGATCGGCAGGAACGGCACCCTGCGCGTGCAGATCTGGACCGCCGACGCCGACCGCCTCGGCTTCGTCGCCATCAGCGCGGGCATCCGGCACTCCGAGCTCGTCGTGCTCGACGGCCTCGCCTACGACCGGCTCTCAGCGGTGCTCGACCGCGGCATCAGCCGGCCGGATGCAGCAGCAGCGACACCAGCAGGATGATCGGCACGGCCGCGACGGTCGAGAAGAGCACCGCATCCCGGGCCAGGATCACGCCCTGGTTGTAGCGCACCGCGTAGGTGTTGACGTTCTGCGCGGCCGGCAGCGCGGCCACGACGGTCGCCGCGGCGACCTCGGCGTCGGGGAGGTGCAGCAGGAAGCGCGCGACGACGAAGGCGACGGCCGGCATGACGACCGCCTTGAGCACCGTCGCGACCAGCACCGCGCGGCGCGGCGATCCCGAGGCGAACGGGCGCTGCCCGCGCAGCGACATGCCGAACGCCAGCAGCATGAGCGGCACCGCGGCACCGCCGATGAGGTCGAGCGGGGCGAACACGGCGTCGGGCAGCTCGATGCCGGTCGCCGCGACGATCACGCCCAGCGCCGAGCCGACGACGATCGGGTTGCGCACGGGCCCGAGCAGCACGTTCTTGACCGAGACGCGCCCGCGGGTCGTCACGTCGAGCATGGTCAGCACGACCGGGGCGAAGATCAGCAGCTGGAACAGCAGCACGGGGGCGATGTACTCGGTGCTGCCGATCACGTAGGTCGCCACGGGCAGGCCGATGTTGTTCGCGTTCACATAGCCGGATGCGGTGGCGCCGATGACCGTGTCGCCGAAGCGCATCCGGAACAGCAGCCGTGACGCGAGCACGAACAGCAGCGCTGCGATCGCCGCGCTCACGAGCGACGCGATGAGGAACGGCGAGAACACGACGGCCAGGTCGGCGCGAGCCAGCACCGTGAACAGCAGGGCCGGGCTGCCGACGAAGAACGCGGTGCGGTTGAGCACGAGGCCGGCGCCGTCGGGCAGCACCTCGAGGCGCGCGACGAGATAGCCGACGCCGATGATGACGGCGATGATCGCGAATCCCGTCAGCGCTCCGAGCACGGGTCCAGTCTTCCAGGCTCGCGGGGCCGGGCCCGCCGGTCAGTCTGCTCGGCCCCGCATCCGGCCCCGCATCCGGTCACGCATCCGGTCACGCATCCGGTCACGCATCCGGTCACGACGCCGGATACGACGAAGCCCCGGTGGGCGCATCCACCGGGGCTTCGTCAGGTCTGGTGTCAGCCGATCAGCTGGCCGGGATGGCCTTCTCGATCAGCGGGACGAGGTTCTCGATCAGGTAGCTCTGCGAGAGCGGGGTCGCGATCGAGAACGCCGACTGCAGCTCGCTGTCGTCGATCACGATGCCGCGACCGGCGGCGACGGCGGGAACCTGGCCCCACAGCGGCTGCTTCGTGATCTCGGTCGCCTCGACGAAGATCGGGAAGGCGACGAGCAGGTCGGCGTCGAGCAGGTCGAGCTGCTCCGACGAGATCGACACCGAGAAGCCCTCCGGCTTCATGTCGGCGATCGTCGGGCTCAGCACGAAGCCGAGGCTCTGCAGGAACGCGAGGCGTCCGTCGCCCTCGACGTAGGCGCCCCAGCCTTCGCTCGTGTAGGCGGCGACCGTCGTGGTCTTGCCGGCCCACTCGGGGTGCGCGTCGGCGACGGCCTTGGCGTCGCTCTCGACCTGGGCGAGCAGCTCCTTCGCCTTGTCCGGCTGGCCGAGGGCCTCGCCGATCATGGTGGTCTGCTCCTCCATCGAGGTCAGGTAGTTCTCGCCGCCCTCGGGGATGCCGACGGTGGTCGCGATCGACGACAGGCGCTTGTAGCGCTTCTCGTCACCCGAGCCGTGCACGTCGAGGATCAGGTCGGGCTTGAGGTTCGCGATGGCCTCGTAATCGGGCTCGAGCGTCTCGATGATCTCGGGCTTGCTGTCGCCGTAGAGGTCTTCGGCCCAGGGGCCGACGCCCTTGCCGCCGAAGCCGAGCCAGTCGCTCGCGCCGACCGGCTTGACGCCGAACGACAGCGCGGTCTCGGCGTCGCCCCAGCCGAGCGCGACGACGCGCTTCGGCGCCTCGGTGATCTCGACGGTGCCGAACTTGGTGTCGACCTTGGCGGGGAACGAGCCGGCGCTGGCGCCGCTGTCGTCGGAGCCGCTGCCGGTCGCGCCGGTGGAGCAGGCGCTCAGCGCGACCGCGACGACGGCCGCGGCGGCGAGCAGGAGGGGGGATCTCTTCATGGGATGAGGTCTCTCGGGATTCAGGTGGGTGCAGGGGGCGCACGGAACAGCGGTAAGGCTAGCCTAAGCTCATCTCGTGACGTCCACCACGGTGCACGAGACCGCCGAGCAGCAGCTCGCGGCCCGCCGCTCGCGCATGCGCCCCGCGACCGTGCGGCTGCTCGGCCTGATCGTGGCGATCGTCGCGCTGGTCGTCGCGGTCGCGCTCAGCCTCGCGATCGGCTCGCGCGCCATCCCGCTCGACCACGTGCTCACGGCGCTCGGCGACCTCGTCGCCGGCAAGGCCCCGAGCGGCACGGAGGCCTCGGTCGTCGTCGACTCGCGCATCCCGCGCACCGTGATCGGCATCGTCGCCGGCCTCGCGCTCGGCCTCTCGGGCGCGCTCGTGCAGGCCGTCACCCGCAACCCGCTCGCCGATCCGGGCGTGCTCGGCGTGACCTACGGCTCGGGTTTCGCGATCGCGCTCGCGATCGCCGTGCTGGGCGTGCAGGGCTCGGGCTCCTACATCTGGTTCGCCCTGCTCGGCGCCGCCATCACGACCGTCGCGGTCTACCTGATCGGCTCGGGCGGCCCCGGCGCGATCGACCCGGCCCGGCTGACGCTCGCCGGCGTCGCGCTGAGCGCCGTGCTCGTCGGCGTCATCACGGCCCTCTCGCTGCTCGACCCGAAGACCTTCGACGTGCTGCGCGCCTGGAACGCCGGCTCGCTGCAGGACAAGGGCTGGCCCGACCTGCTGCCCGTGCTGCCGTTCCTCGGCGTCGGCGTGATCATCGCCCTCGCGCTCGGCGGCCCGCTCAACGCGGTCGCGCTCGGCGACGACCTGGCCCGCTCGCTCGGCTCGAACGTCGGCCTGGTGCGCGGGCTCTCGGTGCTCTCGGTCACGCTGCTCGCCGGCGGCGCGACCGCGATCGCCGGCCCGATCGCCTTCGTCGGCCTCATGGTGCCGCACGCCGCGCGCTTCGTCACCGGTCCCGACCAGCGCTGGATCCTCGCCTACACGCTCGTCTTCTCGCCGGTGCTGCTGCTGGCCGCCGACATCCTCGGCCGCGTCGTGCTTTACCCGGGCGAGCTGCCGGTCGGCATCGTGACGGCCATCATCGGCGCGCCCGTGCTCATCGCGATCTCGCGCAGCAAGCGGATGAGCGCGCTGTGAGCGCGGCGACGAGCGCCGGGGCGCCCGAGACGACCACCGCATCCCCCGCCCCGGTCAGCGCACGCGAGCGGATGCGCCGCCGACGCCGCACGGTCGTTCTGGTTCTGAGCGTGCTCCTCGTCGTCGGCTTCGTGCTGGCGATCTGCCTCGGCCGCTACGTGCTCACCCCGGCCGAGGTCGTGGAGGCGTTCGTCAAGCTCGAGAGCTTCGACCACCAGGTCGTGGTCGAGTGGCGCCTGCCGCGCACGCTCGCGGCGATCGCGTTCGGGGGCGCGCTGGCCGCATCCGGGGCGATCTTCCAGACCCTCAGCCGCAACCCGCTCGGCTCGCCCGACGTGATCGGCTTCTCGACCGGCGCCTACACGGGCGCGCTCATCGCGGGCATCGTGCTCGGCAACGCGGTGCCGGTCGAGCTCGGCGCCCTCGTCGGCGGCTTCGTCACGGCCGCGGTCGTCTACCTGCTCGCCTACCGGCGCGGAATCGACGGCTTCCGGCTGATCATCGTCGGCGTCGCCGTCAGCGGCATCCTCTCGGCGGTGAATGTCTGGATCCGGCTGCGGGCGAAGGCCGAGGTCGCGATGGCCGCGGGCGCCTGGGGCGCCGGCTCGCTCTCGCTCGTCGACTGGGCGCGACTCGTGCCGGCGATGATCGTGATCGCGATCCTCGGCGTCGCGCTCATCGTGCTCGCGCCGCGCCTGCGCCAGCTCGAGCTCGGCGACGACGCCGCCAAGGCGCACGGGGTGCGCGTCGAACCCTCGCGGCTCGCGCTCGTCGCGGTCGGCGTCGCACTCGCCGCGATCGCCACCGCCGTGACCGGACCCATCGCGTTCATCGCCCTCGCCGCCCCGCAGATCGCGGCCCGCCTGACGCGCGGCCCCGGCATCCCGCTCATCCCGGCCGCACTGCTCGGCGCCGTTCTGCTGCTCGCCGCGGACCAGCTCGCCCAGAACGCGCTGCCCGGTGTTCCGGTCGGCGTGGTCACGGTATGCGTCGGCGGCGGCTACCTGATCTGGCTGCTCGTGCGCGAGGCGCGGCGGCGATGAGCGCCGAGCCCGCCGGCACGACCGGCGCCCGACGGGCCGGCGCATCCGCCGCCGACCCGATCGGCACCGACCCGACCGGCACCGACCCGAACCCCGAGGAGAACGACGTGACGCTCGCCGAGGCATCGGCCACCGCATCCACCGGCCCCGAGGGCGGCGCCGTCGACGCGCCCGGCGCCCCGCGCCTGCGCACCCAGGGCGCGAGGCTCGCCTACGACCGCCGGGTCATCGCCGAGAACCTCAGCGTCGACATCCCCGACCGCTCGTTCACGGTGATCGTCGGGCCCAACGCCTGCGGCAAGTCGACGCTGCTGCGCTCGCTGTCGCGCCTGCTCACGCCGACGGCCGGCACCGTGACGCTCGACGAGAAGCCGCTCGGCGGCTACGCCCCCAAGGAGGCCGCCCGCGTCGTCGGCCTGCTGCCGCAGAGCTCCACCGCGCCCGACGGCATCACGGTCGCCGACCTCGTCGCGCGCGGGCGCTACCCGCACCAGGGCCTGTTCCGGCAGTGGACCTCGACCGACGAGCAGGCCGTCGAGCGGGCCATGGTCGCGACCGAGGTGGATGCGCTCGCCGACCGTCACGTCGCCGAGCTCTCCGGCGGGCAGCGGCAGCGCGTGTGGGCCGCGATGGCGCTCGCGCAGGAGACGCCGATCCTGCTGCTCGACGAGCCCACGACGTTCCTCGACATCGCGCACCAGATCGAGCTGCTCGACCTGTTCGCGCGCCTGCACCGCGACGGCACGACGGTCGTGGCCGTGCTGCACGAGCTCAACCAGGCGGCTCGCTATGCGACGCACCTGATCGCGATGAAGGCCGGCGAGGTCGTGGCCGAGGGCCCGCCGTCGGAGATCGTCACGGCCGAGCTGGTCGAAGAGGTCTTCGGGCTCGCCTGCGTCGTCATCCCCGACCCCGAGACGGGCACGCCGCTCGTCATCCCGCGGGCGTCGCGCGACTGAGGCGGGTCGCGGCGCAGCGGACACGCCGTGGTCGCATTCGCGCGCCGCGAGCGCGACAGTGCACGTTTCGCGCGCCGCCCGCACCCCAGACGCAGGAGTATTGCGCACGACGCCCGACGCCGCGGCGCCTCCGCTTCCTAGCCTGGATGCGAGAGGAGGCGCCATCATGACCATCGCCCAGCCCACCGCATCCACTGCCGCCGCAGCCACCGCCGCTGCCACCGCATCCGTCGTCGGAGAGCCGGAGGTCGTCGAGGATGCCCGCCTCGCCGAGAGCAGCGCCGCCTGGCACCAGCTGAAGGCCGCCGCGACCGAGCTGCAGCAGTGGCAGGTCAAAGACGGCTCGATCCCCGAAGCCGACGTGCACGCCGCCGCGCGCGACGCCGTCGCCCGCCTGACGGCCGGCATCCGCGCCCTCGCCCCCGCCTTCCCGCACGACGCCGCCTACCTCGACGCGCTCGTCGTCGACTTCGATCGCTGGGTCGACGGCGGCTTCGGCGTTCCCGACTTCCTCGACGCGCTCGTCGCGTTCCAGCCGGCCGAGCACCGCGTCGACGGCCTGCGTCACCTCGTCGTGTTCCCGATGTACACGCAGAACGGCTCGACCGACCGTCTCGTCGAGGCGCTCATCGTCGAGACGATCTGGCCCGAGTTCATCGCCCGGCTCGAGCAGACCTACACGAACCGGCTCTTCCTGTCGCTGCGCCTGATCGATTTCACGGCCGGCTACGACACGAACTCGGCCGTGCTGTTCCCCGAGACTGTCGCGATGCGCGAGATCCCGACCTTCACGTGGGGTGCGATCTTCCAGGACCGCGAGGCCGCCCGCTACCGTCGCGTCACCCGCGCCGCCGCCGAGATCACCAAGCTCGAGCTCACCGGGCTCGACCTCGCGATGCTCGACGACCAGGCCGCGACCGAGAAGACCTTCGTCATGTGGGACCTCATCCACGACCGCTCGCACATGCGCGGCGACCTGCCGTTCGATCCGTTCATGATCAAGCAGCGCATGCCGTTCTTCCTCTACTCGCTCGAGGAGCTGCGCTGCGACCTGACCGCGTTCCGCGAGAGCGTGCGCCTCGGCGAGGCCGACGACGCCGAACTCGGCGAGGATGCGGCGGAGATCCGCGACCAGGCCGTGCGCGTGCAGCACGCGATCCTGTTCGACCGCATCTTCCGCTTCCCGCTCACCGGCTCGCGGGTGCGCAACTACGACGGGCTCGGCGGGCAGCTGCTGTTCGCCTGGCTGCACCAGCGCGGCGCCCTGCACTGGACCGACACGCAGCTCGCCCTCGACTGGACCGTGCTGCCCGCGGCCGTGATCGAGCTCTCCGACGCGATCAACGAGCTCTACTGGCGCAGCATCGACCGCCCCAAGACGGTGCACTGGCTCGCGGCCTACGACCTGGTGCGCGGCACGCTGACGCCGAACCCCGCATCCGCCTGGGCCCGCGGCCTGCCCGACGAGATCCTCGCCGGCGCGCCGAAGGTCTACACGGATGCGGTGCTCGACGACGAGTTCCCGCTGTCGATGTTCTACGAGGCGCTCGCCAAGAAGATGGGCGACGTGATCGAGTCGACGCGCGGCATCACGGGCGCGGCGGCGTAGCGCCGGCGCCGGCGCCGGGTGCGCCCGTGGTGCCCGTGCGGCCCTCGGCGTAGCGCGCGCGGGCGCGGTCGCCGCGGCTCGTGACCGGCAGGTGCTCGGTCGCGCCGGCGAGGCCGAAGCGCGGCATCCCGACGTACATCGACTCGGCGCGCTGCACGTGGAACGTCTCGTGCCAGATGCCGACCGCACCAGGAGCCTTGCGCGCCCGCGCGTTGAACGCCGACCAGGCCGGACGGTGCGCGGCGTCGCGGTTCGAGGCGTAGTCGTAGAGCTTCTCGATGCTCGACCAGTACTGCACCACGTAGGGGCCGTTGCGTCCGATGAGCAGGTCGAAGCCGAGCATCCCCGAGTCGGGATCTTTCGAGAGCTCGGTCAGCATCGGGGTCATCGCGTTGAGCACGGGGATCCACAGGTCGGAGCGCCAGACCTTGTTGATGCGCATCCCGATGTGGAAGACGACGAGCTCGCCCTCGTGATGGTGGGTCATGCGGCCCGGGAAGATCTTCGCCATGGTGCACCTCCGGTCGAGCGGATGTCGGTCGGCGATCACTGGATAGTGATGCTCTCCAATTATGGAGAGTGATACTCTCCAATTGCAAGCCCCGGTCGTGGATGCGGCCCGCAGCCGTCGGGGACGCGGTCGTGGTCGCAGCGGTCACCGTCGCGACCGCCGCGGCCGTCATGGAGGAAGGACCCGGATGCGCATCTCGCAGCTCTCGGCCGACGCCGGCATCCCGGTCGCGACCGTGAAGTACTACCTGCGCGAAGGCCTGCTGCACGACGGACACCGCACCTCGGCGACGCAGGCCATCTACGACGAGACGCACCTGGCGCGGCTGCGCCTCATCCGGGCGCTGCTCGGACCGGGCGGCGTCAGCATCGCCCAGGCCCGCACCGTGCTCGGCGCGCTCGACGACCCGCCGCCCGCGATCGATCTGCTCGGACGGGCGCACAGCGCGCTCATGACGCCGCTCGATCCCGCGCTCGACGTGAGCGAGGTGCACTCGCTCGCCGAGGAGTGGGGCTGGCCTGTCGACTCCTGCGACCCGGCGGTGCTGGGGGATGTCGCGCGGGCGCTGCAGGGACTGCGCGACGCCGGCTTCGAGCTCGCGCCCGGCGCGCTCGACGCCTATGTGCGGGCGGCGCGCGACATGGCGCAGGCGGAGATCGACGGCATCCCGACCGACTCGCCCGACGCCGCCGTGCGCTACGTCGTGCTCGGCACCGTGCTGGTCGAGCCCCTCGTGCTGGCGCTGCGGCGCCTCGCCGAGCAGGTCGCCGCGGGCGAGCGCTTCGGCGACGGGGCCCTGCGGGGCTGAGAGCGCGGGGCTCGGGGCCGCGAGGACCTGCGGCCCGCGTGCACGGGACGGTCGGGCGACGCGCAGGTGCGCGTGCGGAGGATGGGGGATGCGTCACCACCTCACGCACGACCCCTCCGTCCGCGATTCCTCGCCGCAGCGCACCCGCACCCGCACCCCCGACCCCATCCGGCGCACCCGCCTCGCCGCCGCGATCGCGGCACCTGCCGCCCTCGCCCTGCTCGCCGGATGCGCGGCCGCGGCACCGGCCGACGCGTCACCCGGCACCGAGGGCAGCGCGAGCCGCGCATCCACGTCGCAGTCGACGACCGGCGCGCCGCACGCCGACATCGCGGTCGATCTCTCCGCGCTCGAGCAGCAGTACGACGCGCGCGTCGGCGTGGTCGCGATCGACACCGGCACCGGACGCACGGCGAGCTGGCACGGCGACGACCGCTTCGCCTACGCCTCGACCCTCAAGGCGCTCGCCGCTGGACTCGTGCTTCAGCGCGAGGGCGTCGCCGCGCTCGACGATCCGGTCGCGATCCCGGCGGCCCCGCTGATCGACTACTCCCCCGTCACCGAGCAGCACGCCGGCGGCACGATGACGCTCGGCGAGGTCGCCGCGGCGGCCGTCGAGCTCAGCGACAACACGGCCGGCAACCTGCTCTTCGCGCGACTCGGCGGCGTGGATGCGCTGCAGAAGCAGCTGCGCGGGCTCGGCGACCGCACGACGCAGGTCGACCGCATCGAACCCGACCTCAACGAGGCGGCCCCGGGCGACGAGCGCGACACGAGCACGCCGCGCGCTCTCGCGTCGTCGCTGCGGGCGCTCGCCGTCGACGAAGGACGGAAGGCCCCGCTCGATTCGGTCGAGCGCGCCGCCCTCAACGGCTGGCTCGACGGGTCGCAGACCGGGGCGACGCTGATCCGCGCCGGGCTCCCCGACGGCTGGACGGCGGGCGACAAGTCGGGGGCGGCGGGCTACGGCACGCGCAACGACGTGGCGGTCGTGCATCCGCCGAGTGGAGCGCCGATCGTGATCGCCGTGCTCAGCAGCCGGGATGCGACGGGCGACCCCGACGCGGAGTACGACGACGCGCTCGTGGCCGCCGCGGCGCGGGCGACGCTCGACGCGCTGCGCGCTTAGGCTCGCGAGGTGACCACCGCATTCACGCCGCTGCTCTCGCTCGCCGACGCGTCGTTCGTGGCGCTCACGACGTTCCGCCGCACGGGCGAGGGCGTGAGCACTCCGGTGTGGGTCGCGCGCGACGGGGACGCGCTGGTCGTGATCACCCCGCTCGGCACAGGCAAGCTGAAGCGGCTGAAGAACGACCCGCGGGTGACCGTGCAGCCGTGCGGACGCCGGGGCTCGGTCGCCGACGACGCCCCGCTCGTCGAGGCGCGCGCGACGGTCAGCGCCGAGGCCGACGACGTCACGCGGGCGACCGACGCGGTGCGCCGCAAGTACGGCGCCGAGTTCTACATCGTGATGTTCATCGAGCGGCTGGTGCGGCGCGGGGTCGGCGCGAACAAGCCGCGGGCGGTCATCCGCATCGAGGGCTGAGCCCGGAGGCACAGCGCCCCGCCGCACGATCTCGCCCCCGCCGCAGAACATTTCGGCGCGACGCCAGGATCGCCGCGCGATCCTGCATCCGCCGCACACGATGCCGCCGCGCCGGCCGATGACAGGATGGACACGTGACGGAACGCCTGCATGACCCGGACTACCGCGGATTCGCCAGCGACAACTACGCCGGCATCCACCCCGAGGTGCTGGCGGCGATCGCCGCGGCCAACGAGGGGCATCAGGTCGCCTACGGCGAAGACGTCTACACCGAGCGTCTCGGCGAGGTGATCCGCGCCGAGTTCGGGCCCGAGGCCGAGGTCTTCCCCGTGTTCAACGGCACGGGCGCGAACGTCGTGTCGCTCAAGGCGATCCTGCCGCCGTGGGGTGCCGTGATCGGCACGGCCAATGCGCACATCCACACCGACGAGGGCGGCGCGCCCGAGCGGATGGCCGGGGTGAAGATCTACCCGGTGCCGGTTCCGCACGGCAAGCTCACGCCCGAGCTGATTGCGACCGAGGCCTGGGGCTGGGGCGACGAGCACCGCGCCCAGCCGCTCGCCGTCAGCATCACCCAGTCGACCGAGCTCGGCACCGTCTACACGCCCGACGAGGTGCGCGCCGTCGCCGACTACGCGCACGAGAACGGCATGGCGGTGCACATGGACGGCGCCCGCCTCTGGAACGCGGCCGCCGCCCTGGGCGTGCCGTTCCGCGAGTTCACGAGCGACGCCGGCGTCGACATCCTGAGCCTCGGCGGCACCAAGAACGGCATCCTCGGCGCCGAGGCGATCGTGCTGATCGACCCCGAGGCGGGCCAGGGCCTCAAGTACCTGCGCAAGCTGTCGATGCAGCTCAGCAGCAAGATGCGCTTCGCGAGCGCGCAGCTGCTGGCGCTGTTCGAGGCCGACGTCGCGGGCGAGTCGCTCGGCATCCGCTCGGCGCAGCACGCCAACACCATGGCGACCCTGCTGCGGTCGCAGCTGGATGAGGGGGTCGCCGACGGCTCGATCCGCGGCCTGGGCTTCAGCCAGCCCACGCAGGCGAACGCCGTCTTCGCCGAACTCGGCCCGGCGGTCGCCGACCGCGTGCGCGAGCAGGTGCGCTTCTACGACTGGAACCGCGAGCTGAACCAGGTGCGCTGGATGACCGCGTGGGACACGACCGAGGCCGACGTCGCGCACTTCGTCGACGTGATCCGGGCGGAGCTCGCCCGGTAGCGAGCCCGGCACCTCGCCCGGCGGCGCCGCGGCACAGCGCACCGCCGACAGCGCGAGGGGCCCGGTTCCAGCGAACCGGGCCCCTCGCGCATCCACCGTCAGCGGCGGTCGCGCGTCGCGTCGATGCCGGGGCGGTCGGCCCGCACCGAGAACTTGCCGGTGTGACCCTCGCGGATCGCGGCGGCCTCCATGATGCGCTTGCGCTGCAGGAACCAGCCCAGGATCAGCAGCGGGATGAGCACCACGAGCGAGGCGAGCACCCAGCGCCCGGTCTCGCTGAACGCCTCGCTGACCAGCACGAACGCCAGGAAGGCGAGCGTCAGATAGGCCGTGAACGGCGCCCCGAACAGCCGGAAGTGCGGCCGCTCGGCCTTGCCCTGCTTCGACCAGCGATGCAGCTGGATCTGACAGAGCACGATCGTCGCCCATCCGCCGATGATGCCGATCGCCGACACCTCGAGCACGATGTTGAACGCCTCACTGGCGCCGACGAGCGCGTTGAGGCCGATGCCGAGCAGGGTCAGCGACGCGGTCAGCAGGATGCCGCCGAAGGGCACGCCTTGCCTGTTCATCACGCCCGTGAACTTCGGCGCCGAGCCGTTGGCCGACATCGAGCGCAGGATGCGTCCGGTCGAGTAGAGCCCCGCGTTCAGCGATGACAGCGCCGCGGTCAGCACGACGAAGTTCATGATCGACGCGATCGTGTTGCTGAGGTCCTCGCCGCCGACGTGAGAGAAGAACGTCACGAAGGGCGAGGTCTCGGAGTCGTACTGCGTGTAGGGCAGCAGCAGCGAGAGCAACAGGACCGAGCCGACATAGAACACGGCGATGCGGATGATGACCGTGTTGACGGCCTTCGGCATGACCTTCGCGGGCTCCTTGGTCTCGCCCGCGGCGGTGCCGACGAGCTCGATCGCGGCGTAGGCGAAGACGACGCCGGTGATCGCGAGCACGGCCGGGATCGCTCCGAGCGGGAAGAAGCCGCCGTTGTCGGCGATGACGCCGATGCCGGTCGGGCCGACATCCGTGTGCCCGACGAAGAGCAGGAAGACGATGCCGACGACGAGGAAGATCACGAGCGCGGCGACCTTGATCAGCGCGAACCAGAACTCCATCTCGCCGAACACCTTGACCGAGACCAGGTTCAGGCCGAGCACGAGCGCGAGCGCGATGAGCGCGGTCGCCCAGGTCGGGAAGCTCTCGAGGAACGGCACGTAGCGTCCCCAGAACTTGACGTAGAGCGACACGGCCGTCACGTCGACGATCGAGGTCATCGCCCAGTTCAGGAAGTAGAGCCAGCCGGCGCCGTAGGCCATCTTCTCGCCGTAGAACTCGCGGGCGTAGCTGACGAACGACCCCGACGAGGGGCGGTGCAGCACGAGCTCGCCGAGGGCGCGCAGGATGAGGAAGGCGAAGAAGCCGCAGACCAGGTAGACGACCGCGAGGGCCGGCCCGGCGTCGTGGAGGCGTCCGCCCGCGCCGAGGAACAGGCCGGTGCCGATCGCGCCGCCGATGGCGATCATCTGGATCTGCCGGGGCTTGAGCGACTTGTGATAGCCGGCGTCTTCGTTGTCGAACTCGTGCTCGGCGTTGCCGCGGTCGCCGACGGTCTCGCGGTAGTTCTCGAGGCGGTCGGCGATGTCCAGGTCGGATGCCGTGGCGGGCATCGCGGCGGGCGCCGCGGACGCGGGCGGCGGCGGCGGGCTTCCGGCGCCGGGGGCGCCGCCGGGTCCTGTCGCGCTGGGTCCGTTTCCGGGCACGCTGCCGCCGGTGTTCTGATCGGTCACGCGGGGTCCTCTCTGCAGGGATGGGCCCGCGGGGGCGGGCCGTTCGGAGCTTCGGGTGAGCCGTGGACACACGCTAGACCCGTGGATGCACGGCGCGCGACTCGACCAGGCCGCGTGAAGCTGCGCGAAGCCTGTCGGCAACGGGCGCGACGGGTAGCGGGATGCCGTCGCCGGGTCGGCTCAGCGCGCGAGCAGCTCGTCGACCGCCGAGGGCGTGAGGCCCGGGTTGCGGGCGCCCGGCACCGTCACGGCGAGCGCCGCCGCGGCCGTGGCTCGGCGGGCGGCGGCCTCGAGCGATGCGCCCGACGCGAGTCCGGCGGCCAGGGCCCCGAGGAAGGCGTCGCCGGCGCCGACGGTGTCGCGCGCATCCACGGCGATGGCGGGCAGGTGCACGACCGGGCCGCCGGCGCCCTCGCGCAGCAGCACGCCGTCGGAGCCGAGCGTCACGACGAGGGTTCCGAGTTCGGGGGAGGCGGTGGCGAGCAGGCGCTCGGCGGCGGCGCGCTCGCCGGCGCCGGAGCCCGCCGCGCCGGGGGCGGGCGCCTCGGGATGCGCGACCCCCAGCAGCTCGCCGAGCTCGCCCGCGTTGACGACCAGCACGTCGACGCCCGCCAGCACCTCGGGGGCGACCGGGCGCCACGGCGAGGGGTTGAGCAGGATGCGCGAGCGGCCGCCGAACGCCGCGACCGCCGCGGCGACGACCTCGGCGGGCACCTCGTGCTGCAGTGCTACGACGGCGGGACCGGAGCCCGTTCCGGCGCCGAGGGCCTCGGCGAGCGCGCGCACGTGCTCGGCACTCAGCCGCGCGTTGGCGCCCGGCGCGATGACGATCGCGTTGTCGTCGGGCGTCACGAGCAGCACCGCGCTGCCGGTCGGCACGTCGGCCATCCGCACGAGCGCGTCGAGCCGCACGCCGCCCGCGACGAGATCGGCGAGCGCAGGCTCGGCATCGGGACCGACGGCCGCGAGCAGCACCGTGCGCGCACCGAGCTGCACGGCGGCGAGCGCTTGATTGGCGCCCTTGCCGCCGCCGGTGCGGCGCGCGGACCGGCTCTCGATCGTCTCGCCCGAGCGAGGCAGTCGATCGAGCTCGAACCCGAGGTCGAGGTTCACCGAGCCGACGACCAGCACGTCGACCGGCTCGGCGCCGGCGGCACCCGCAGCGCCCAGTGCGTCCGTCGGGTCGGTGGATGCGGTGGCGCCGTCGCTCATGCGCTCACTGTGCCACGGCAGCGGCGGACGGCATGCACCGCGCGCTCAGTCGACCCGCACGCCCGCGCGGATCGCCGCGAACAGCGCCTCGACGCGCGTGCGGTGGTCCGCCGCGATCGCGTCGAAGTCGACGGCACCCGCGCCCGCACCCGAGCCCGTGCCCGCGCCCGCGCCCGCGAGCACCCGCTGCGCCGTGCCGATCAGCACCGTGGCGTACCCCTGCAGCACGAAGGCCGCGAGCAGCACGGCGTCGCCCTCGAAGCGTTCGTCGGCGGCGAGCTCCGCCGCGAGCAGGGCCTGCAGCGCCGCGCCGATCTCGAGCGCGCGCGCCTGCAGGGCGGGCGAGTCGGCGACCGTGCGATAGAAGCCGGGCGATCCGTGGGCGAGCCCCGAGAGCGGTGCGCGCTCGTCGGCCAGCGCGAGCAGCGCATCCCGCAGCGCATCGAGGGCCGAGACGCCGTCGGCCCGGTCGCGCACGGCTTCCCGCAGCAGCTCCTCGGCGTCGACGGTGCGGTCGAAGAACAGATCCTCTTTACGCGGGAAGTGCTTGAACACCGTGACGCTCGACACCCCCGCCGCCCGCGCGATCTCGGCGACGGTCACGTCGTCGAAGCCGCGCTCGGCGAACAGCGGCGATGCGGCCTCGGCGATCCTGACGCGGGTCTGGGGTCCGCCACGGGGTGCGGTGCGGGGCATCCGGGGCTTCCTTCCGGTGGATGCGCGCGCGGCCGAGATCCGCGTGCGACAGGTCGGCACCGCGAATTTCTTGACTCACTACGCTTACTGACTTAACTTAGTGGCATGACCTCCACTGATCCCACCGTAACCGGCGCCGTGGACGCCGCATCCACCCCGCGCCAGCCCCGCCGCCTGCGCGACGCCGCGATCGCCCTCGCCGGCCTCTCGGCCGTGTTCCTGTTCGAGATGCTCGACAACTCGATCCTCAGCGTCGCGCTGCCGACGATCGGCCGCGAGCTGCACGCCTCCACCACCGCCCTCCAGTGGGTCACCGGCTCCTACGCCGTCGTGTTCGGCGGCCTCATGCTCGCCTTCGGCGCCCTCGCCGACCGCTTCGGCCGCCGCCGCCTCATGCTGATCGGACTCGTGCTGCTCGCCCTCGCGAGCGCCGCCACCGCGCTCGTCACGACCCCCGAGCAGCTCATCGCCGTGCGCGTCGCGATGGGCGTCGCGGCCGCGATGACGACGCCCGGATCGATGGCGCTCGCGTTCCGCCTCTTCGGCGACGACACCCTGCGGGTGCGCGCGATCAACATCATCTCGACGGTCGGACTCGTCGGCCTCGCCGTCGGCCCCACGCTCGGCGGTCTCGCCCTCGCGGTCGCGCCGTGGCAGGCGCTGCTGCTCGTGAACGTGCCGGTCGCGGTGCTGGCGATCGTCGGCATCCGGCTCGGCATCGGCGCCGACGTGCGCGCCGAGCTGCACCGCGACCCGATCGACATCGCCGGCGCCCTGCTCGGCACGGCGACCATCGTGCTCGCGCTCGTCACGCCGACCCTCTTCGTCGACGACGGCGCCGGGTCGTGGATGCCGTGGGTCGCCGCCGCGGGGGCCGTCGCCGCCGCGGTCGGCTTCGTGGTGCGGCAGCGGAGCGCCGCGCATCCCCTTCTCGACCTGCGCCTGCTCGCCCACCCGCTGGTCTCGAGCGGACTCGCCGTCAAGGCCGCGGCGACCCTCGCCACCGCCGGCCTCGGCTACCTCGTGACCCTGCAGCTGCAGCTCGACTGGGGCTGGCCGCCCGCCCTCGCCGCGCTCGGCATGCTGCCCCAGGTGATCGTGCTGGTCGCCGGCGGCGCCGCGATCCGCCCGCTGATGCAGCGCCTCGGCCTGAACCGCATGGCGTGGATGAGCGCCGCGTGCATCGTCGCCGGACTCGCCGTCTACGCCGCGCTCGGCCCCCTCGGCTACCCGTTCATCGCCCTCGCGCTGGTGCTGGTCGCGGCCGGGATGCGCGTGGTCGGCGTCGTCGCGGGCACCAACGTGCTGCGCGGCCTGCCCGAGAGCCGCTCGACCATCGGCGCCGCGCTGGTCGACACGGCCGGCGAGGTGACGAACGGCCTCGGCATCGCGGCCGTCGGCACGATCCTCGCCGCGCTGTTCACGGGCGACGTCGCGACCGCGCACTGGACGGCCGCGCAGACCGCGGAGTTCCGCGAGGCCGTGCAGCTCGGCGGCGGAGCGCTCGCGGTCATCGCCGGCGCGCTCGTCGCGTGGGGCTTCCTGCGCTCGCGCCGCGCCCACGCCGCCGAGCTCCCTGCCTCGGAACCCGCCGACGAGTGACGCAACTCAGGAGATCCGCGCCCGGATGAGGCCCCCGCCCCATCCACGCTCAGATCTCCTGAGTTGCGTCGCCTGACCGCTGGGGCGTCAGCCGTAGCGCTCCCGGTACCGCCGCGTGGCGGCCGGATGCAGCGGCAGCGGCGCGGTGTCGATCAGGCTCGACGCGGTCAGGAACTGCACGCTCGCCGAGCCGACCGGCACCAGGTTGGCCGCATCCTCGATCAGCAGGTCGACGAGTCCCGCGACCAGCGCGTCATCGAGCTCGCGGCGGGCGACGAGCAGGTTCGCGACGCCGAGGGTGTCGACCGGGCGCGCCGCATCGTAGATGCCCGACGGGATCGCGACCGGGAAGTAGGTGTCGGGGAACCGCCGCGACACCGCGGGCAGCGCGTCCGACAGCGGGATCAGGCGCACCGCGCCGTCGCGGCTCGCCTCGGCGATCTTCGGGTTCGGCACGCCGCCCGACCAGAACAGCGCATCCACCGCACCCGAGCTCAGATCGCTCAGCGCGTCGGGAAGGTGACGCGTCACGGTCTCGACCGGATGAGCCGGCACCGCGCCGTCGAACGGGAGGAGTCCGGCGGCCTCGAGCACGCGGGTCGCCGAGATCGTCGCGCCCGATCCGGCGGCCCCGGTCGAGACGCGGCGCCCGGCGAGGTCCGCCAGCCCGAAGATCGGACTGTCGGCGCGCACGACGCACTGCAGCGAGTTCTGATAGACCCGGCCGATCGCGACGATGTCGGCGCCCGCCCCGGCCACGGCATCCGCGAGGGTCAGCGCCAGATCGACGTCGCGGTCCGCGAGCAGCCGGAGGTTGTCGACGCTGCCGTCGGTCTCCCGCGCGGTCAGCGTGGCGAGGCCGCGTCGCGTCATGGCGTCGCGCAGCAGCTCGCCGAACAGCAGGTAGGTTCCGCCGCGCTCGCCGCAGGCCAGGGCGATGCGCTGCGTGGGCGTGGCCGTGCATCCCGCGAGCGCGGCCACGGCCGCCCCGGCCAGGCCCGCGGCGCCGACGAGCACCGTGCGCCGCGTGACGGCTGCGCGGCCGCTCACGGTGCCCCGAACACGAGAGTCACGCGCAGGCCGCCCTGCGGCGACCGGTCGAAGCGCACCTCGGCGTCGTTCGCGCGCGCCAGCTCGCGCACGATCGCGATGCCCAGGCCGCTGCCGGGCTCGGCGGTGTGGTGGCGCGCGCGCCAGAAGCGCGTGCCGACCGACGCGAGCTCCTCGTCGCTCAGCCCGGGTCCGTCGTCCGAGACCTCGACGTGGGGCGCCCCGTCGGGCGCGTCGACGACCTCGACCCGCACCGTCGACCCGGAGCCCGCGTACTTCGCCGCGTTGTCGAGCACGATCTCGAGCATCTCCTCCAGGTCGTCGCGCCGGCAGGCGACGGCGACCTCGGTGTCGGGATGCGGGAGCTGCAGCGCGATCCCGTGCTCGGCGAGCAGCGCGCGCGACGGCTCGGTCAGCTCGGCCGCCGAGATCACGGTGCCGGGCCGATCGTCGAGCGCGGCCTCGCCCAGGGTGACGGCCGACTCGGCGCGATGCTCCGCCTCGGCGAGGTTCAGCATCCGGTGCACCGTGCGGTCGAGGCGGTCGAGGTCGGCGTCGAGCTCATCGAGCACGGTCGCGGCCAGGGCGGTGTCGTGCGGCGAGCCCGCGTCATGCGGCGCCGCGGTGTCGGCACGCATCCCGCCACCGCTCTGCTCCGCGAGCGCGTCGAGACGCAGTCGCGCGGCCGCGAGCGGATTGCGCAGCTGGTGCGAGGCATCCGCGACGAAGGCGCGCTGCTGCTCGAGCGCGGCGCGCATGCTCGTCTCCATGCGGCGGAACGAGTCGGCGAGCCGCCGCAGTTCGGGCGGCCCCGTCGCCGGGGCGAGGGTGCTCGCGTGGCGTCGGGTCATCTCGTTGACGGCGTCGTCGAGCGCCGCGACCGGGCGCAGGATCCACCGGGTCAGCAGCAGGCTCGACGCCCCCAGCGCCAGCAGCAGCGCGAGGCCGATCGCCCCCGCCAGAGCCCAGCCGCGCACCACGTCCGCCTGCGCCGCGGCCAGGTCGACCTCGACGATCACGGCCCCGCCCGAGCTCAGCGGCTCGGCGATGGGCACGGTGCGGGCGCCCCAGGGATAGATCGTCGGGATCGTCCACCGCGGCACCGTCCGCACCGCGGCGAGCACGAGCGCATCGACGTCGGTTCCCTCGGCGAGACGCCCCGCGCGGGCGATCGTGCGCCCGCGATCGTCGACGACGACGACCGGCTCGCCGTAGACCTCGTGGAACCGCTCGACGTAGCGCCGCAGACCCTCCCGGGCGCCGTCGGCGCTCTGCTCGGCGCGCTGGCTGATCTGGTCGACGGTCCGGGCGCGCTGCGAGATGAGCTGCTGGGTGCGGTTCACCGCGATCGACTCGGCGATCGGCACCAGGATCGCGATGACCGCGATCACGCCGCAGAGCAGCAGGGGAATCAGGATGCGCGGCCTCACGGCGCCGGCTCGAGACGGTACCCGTAGCCGCGCACCGTGGTGATGCGTGCGGCGGGGAGCTTGCGGCGCAGCTGCGCGAGGTGCACGTCGAAGGTGCGCGAGACGCTCGCGTAGGCGCCGCCCCAGACCTCGTCGATGATGCGCTGGCGGGCGACGGCGCGCCCCGTCTGCGTCGCCAGCGCGCGCAGCACGGCGAACTCGGTCGGCGTCAGCGCGACCTCGACGTCGTCGCAGAGCACCCGATGCGCGGCCAGGTCGATCCGCAGGCCCAGCGCGACCACGACCTCCGGCTCGTCGTCGCGCCCGCGTCGCCGCGTCACGACGGCGATGCGGGCCAGCAGCTCGCGCATGCGCACCGGCTTGACCAGGTAGTCGTCCGCTCCGCGGCTCAGCGCCTCGACGGTCGAGCGCTCGTCGCCGCGCGCCGTCACGACCAGCACCGGCGTCTCGCCGACCTCGCGCAGGCGGGTCAGCACATCGAGGCCGTCGCCGTCTTCCAGACCCAGGTCGAGCAGCACCACATCCGCGTCGCGATGGCGCAGCAGCACCTGGTCGCCTCGGGTCACCCGCGTGCAGCTGTGCCCCGCCGACGACAGGGCGCGAACGAGCGCCGCCGACATCGACGGGTCGTCCTCGCCGATGAGAACACGCATCCGTCATGGTATCCAGCGCCCCTCGGCCGGATGTTAAGGCGGTGCAAGGATTCCGCCGCGGCCGGCCGCGGGAGGCGACCCTGTGCAGGTGCTGTCATCGTCGCGGCACCCGCGTCCGACGCGGTCGCGATGATGCGACGGCTCCCTCTCGACGATTGGACGGACGTGACCGCGACAACCCGAACCCCCGGCTCTCTGCGCCGCTCGATCTCGAACACCCTGAAGGGCTCGGCGGGCAACCTCGTCGAGTGGTACGACGTCTACGTCTACTCGGTGTTCGCGACCTACTTCGAGTCGCAGTTCTTCGACGGCGACGAGCAGAACTCCGGCATCTACATCTGGGCGATCTTCGCCGTCACCTTCCTCATGCGGCCGGTCGGCTCGTGGTTCTTCGGCCGCGTCGCGGATCGGCGCGGCCGCCGGTTCGCGCTCTCGGTGTCGGTGACCGTCATGGCCGGATGCTCGCTGCTCATCGCCCTGACCCCGACGGCCGAGACCATCGACGTCGGCGCCGCGATCGTGCTCGTGTTCGCCCGTCTCGCCCAGGGCTTCGCGACCGGCGGCGAGTACGGCACGAGCGCGACCTACATGTCGGAGTCGGCCATCCAGGGGCGCCGCGGCTTCCTGTCGTCGTTCCAGTACGTCACGCTCGTCGGCGGCCACGTGCTCGCCCAGCTGACACTGCTCGTCATGGTGCTGCTGCTCTCGCCTGAGCAGATCTCCGCCTGGGGATGGCGCGTCGCCTTCGGCATCGGCGGCGTCGCGGCCGTGGTCGTGTTCTGGCTGCGGCGCACGATGGACGAGTCGCTCGCGACCAGCACGATCGACGCGGTGCGCTCGGGGCAGTCGCGCGAGTCCGGCTCGATGCGCGCCCTGCTGCGCATCCACTGGCGTGCTCTGCTGCTGTGCTTCCTCGTCACCATGGGCGGCACGGTCGCCTTCTACACGTACTCGGTCAACGGTCCCAACAGCATCAAGGCGGCGTTCAGCGGCGGCGACCCCGTCGTGAGCACGGTCATCAACCTGGTCGCGCTGATCATCCTGATGCTGCTGCAGCCGCTCGGCGGCTGGATCAGCGACCGGGTGGGCCGCAAGACGCTGCTGATCTTCTTCGGCGCGGGCGGCGTCGTCTACACCTGGCTCATCACGATGGTGCTGCCCGGCCAGACCTCGCCGGTCACGGCGTTCGCGATCCTGGTCGGCGGCTTCGTGATCCTCACCGGCTACACCTCGATCAACGCCGTCGTGAAGGCCGAGCTGTTCCCGACGCACGTGCGCGCACTCGGCGTGGGCTTCGGCTACGCCCTCGCCAACTCGGTGTTCGGCGGCACCGCGCCGCTGCTCAACACGGCCGCGACGGCGTCGGGTCAGGTGCCGGCGTTCACGATCTACGTCACCGTCGCGATCGCGATCTCGCTCGTGGTCTACGCGGTGTTCCTGCGCAACGACGGCCGCAACTGGCTCGACGACGAGGCCGGGATGCAGGACCGCGCGCGCGAGCGCGAGCAGGGCCGCGAGCGGGTGAGCGCGCAGTAGGCGCGGGCTCGGCACGGCCGATCAGGGCGCGCATCCGGTGACCCAGCACGGGATGCGCGCCCTCGTCTTTTAGGCTGGCCCGGTGAGCAACGACACGCCGCGGCCCTGGCTCGACTCCTACGCCGAGGGAGTCCCCCACGAGATCACGGCGAGCGACGACTCGCTGGTCGACCTCATCGCCGGGTCGGCGAAGGAGTTCCGCACCCGCACGGCGCTCGAGTTCTTCGGCGCCGAGACCAGCTACGGCGAGCTCGGCGACCGCATCGACCGCGCCGCCGAGGGCCTGCGCAAGCTGGGCGTGCGCAAGGGCGACCCGGTCGCGATCGTGCTGCCGAACTGCCCGCAGCACGTGATCGCGTTCTACGCGATCCTGCGGCTCGGCGCGATCGTCGTCGAGCACAACCCGCTCTACACGCCGCGCGAGCTGCGCCACCAGTTCGAAGACCACGAGGCGAAGGTCGTCATCGCCTGGGACAAGACGGTCGCGACGCTGCAGGAGTTCCCGGCCGACGTCGCCGCCGAGACGATCGTCTCGGTCGACATCACCCGCGCCATGCCCGCCGGGATGCGCGCCCTGCTGCGCCTGCCGATCCCGAAGGCCCGCCGCTCGCGCGCCGACCTGACCACGAAGGTGCGCGGCACGGTCACCTGGGAGCAGCTGGTCGACCACAAGCGCATCAAGAAGTCGGCACCGGCCCCGACCGCGGATGACGTGGCCGTCATCCAGTACACCTCCGGCACCACGGGCACTCCCAAGGGCGCCGTGCTGACCCACCTCAACCTCAACGCCAACGCGGCCCAGTCGCGCGCCTGGGTTCCGCAGATCGAGCGCGGAAACTGCGTCGTCTACGCCGTGCTGCCGCTCTTCCACGCCTACGGCCTCACGCTCTGCCTCACCTTCGCGATGAGCATGGGCGCGCGCCTCGTGCTGTTCCCCAAGTTCGACCCCGACCTGGTGCTGCCGGTCATCAAGAAGCACCCGCCGACGTTCCTGCCGGCCGTGCCGCCGATCTACGAGCGCCTCACCGCCGCGGCCGCCAAGAAGAAGGTCGGCCTGGGCGGCATCCAGATCGCGATCTCGGGCGCCATGCCGCTGTCGGAGAAGGTCGTCGCGCCGTGGGAGGAGGCCACCGGCGGCTACCTCGTCGAGGGCTACGGCCTCAGCGAGGCCTCGCCCGTCATCTCGGCCAACCCGGTCGCCGACAACCGCAAGGCCGGCACGATCGGACTGCCGCTGCCGAGCACCGAGGTGCGCGTCGTCGACCGCGAGGATCCGACGAAGGAGGTCGCGCCGGGCGAGGACGGCGAGCTGCTCGTGCGCGGACCCCAGATCTTCCAGGGCTACTACCGCAAGCCCGAGCAGACCGCCGAGGTGTTCCTCGACGGCTGGTTCCGCACCGGCGACATCGTGCGCATCGACGACGAGGGGTTCATCAAGGTCGTCGACCGCGCCAAGGAGCTCATCATCACCGGCGGCTTCAACGTCTCGCCCAGCGAGGTCGAGGATGCGCTGCGCGGCTTCCCGGGCGTCGCCGACGTGGCCGTGGTGGGCATCCCCGACGACCGCGACGGCGAGCACGTCGTCGCCGTCGTCGTGCCGAAGCCGGGCGAGACCGTCGACGGCGACACCCTGCGCGCGAAGGCGCGCGAGCAGCTGACGCCCTACAAGGTGCCGCGTCAGGTGTTCCTCTGGGAGGAGCTGCCCAAGTCGCTCATCGGCAAGGTGCTGCGCAAGAAGGTGCGCGACGCCCTCGTCGAGGGGCGCGCGGGCGGGAGCGCCTGAGCTCGATCCGGGTCGGCACGGCGCGGCCCGACTCGCGTCACACGGGGTCGCGGGGCGTCGCGGCGCGTCATCGTGTGACGTCACCCGGGGTCACGCGGCGTCATCCACCGACCCCGGATGTCACGGGTCGCCACCGCGCGTAACCGTCGCTTGGGCGCCTCCCCCGGTCGTGTCTACGGTCTCGTCACCGTGACACCTCCAGGGAAGGGAACACCGTGACCAACACCGCACCCACCGCCTCCGCCGGCGCGTCCGTCGGCAGCGGCACCGCCGCATCCACCGGGCCGGACTCGACCGCGAACGGCCTCGCCGCCGACGCGCTCACCGACCGCTGGCCGCGATCCGCGCGCCCGAGCGACGCGGCCGGCTGGATCGCCCGCGCCCGCGAGGTCGCCGACATCCTCGCCGCCGACGCCGTCGACCGCGACCGCGCCGGCGCGCCCCCGCGCAGCGAGGTCGCGCTGCTCAAGGCCTCGGGCCTCGTCACCCTGCTCGGCCCGACCGCCCACGGCGGCGCCGGGCAGAGCTGGGAGACGGCGTACCGCGTGATCCGCGAGGTCGCCCGCGGCGACGGCTCGATCGGCCAGCTGCTCGGCTACCACTACCTCTGGGCGTGGGCCGCGCGGCTGGTCGCCACCGAGGAGCAGATCGCCGCGGTCGAAGAGCTCGCCACGAGCTCGACCGCGTTCTACGGCGGCGCCGTCAACCCGCGCGACGCCGACCTGACCGTGCGCGATGAGGGCGACACCCTCGTCTTCAGCGGACGCAAGAGCTTCTCCACCGGCGGCGTGATCAGCGACCTGACCGTGCTCGAGGGCGTGATCGAGGGCTCCGACGCCGACGGCGGGCCGGGCATCCACGTCTTCGCGATCGTGCCGACGGCGCAGGAGGGCATCCGCTTCGCCCACGACTGGGACAACCTGGGTCAGCGCCTGACCGAGTCGGGGTCGGTCGAGATCCGGGATGTGCGGGTGCCGTGGGCGGCGGCCGCGGGCTTCGTCGACAAGACGTTCCAGCCGCTGATCTACAACACCCTCAACGTGCCGACGATCCAGCTCGTGTTCGCCAACTTCTACCTCGGCATCGCCCAGGGCACGCTCGAGCGGGCGACGGCCTACACGCGCGAGAACTCGCGCGCCTGGCCCTACGGCGGCGACGACAAGACCCGCGCGACCGAGGAGTGGTACATCCTCGAGGGCTACGGCGAGCTGCAGTCGAAGCTGTGGGCCGACGAGGCGTTGCTGGATGCGGTGGGCGCCGAGATCAGCGCCGTGCTGCACGCGCCGCGCGGCGAGCTCACCGAGCGCCGGCGCGGCGAGATCGCGGTGCGCATCGCGGCCGCGAAGGCGCGCATCGTCGACGACGGACTCGAGGCCGCGACCAAGGTGTTCGAGCTGACCGGGGCCCGCGCCTCGGCGAACACGGTCGGGCTCGACATCCACTGGCGCAACCTGCGCACGCACAGCCTGCACGACCCGGTGCCGTACAAGCGGCGCGAGGTCGGGCGGTTCGCGCTGCTCGGCGAGATCCCCGAGCCGACCTGGTACACCTGAGCGCCCGCCGCACTCGCCGGAGCAGGCGCTCGATCGCGCACGCGGGGGGGCCGGAGCGGTGCCGCTCCCGCCCGGCCTCTCGTGCCTCCGTGGGATGCGCGGAGTAGCGTGCGCCCCATGAGATTCGGCATCTTCATCCCGCAGGGCTGGCGTCACGACCTGGTCGACATCGAGCCCGCGCAGCACTGGGACACCATGAGCTCGCTCGCCACCCTGGCCGACGCCGGCCCGTGGGAGTCGCTCTGGGTCTTCGATCACTTCCACCCCGTTCCGAAGCCGACGACCGAGGCCGTGCACGAGGCGTGGACGCTGATGGCGGCGTTCGCGGCGACGACCAGCCGCATCCGGCTCGGCCAGATGTGCACGTGCATGAGCTACCGCAACCCGGCCTACCTGGCGAAGGTCGCCGCGACGGTCGACATCGTCTCGGGCGGGCGCACGGAGATGGGCATCGGCGCCGGCTGGTACGAGCACGAGTGGAAGGCCTACGGCTACGGCTTCCCGAGCGCCGGCGAGCGCCTGGCCCGACTGGATGAGGGCGTGCAGATCTTCAAGCAGGCCTGGGAGACCGGGTCGGCGACCCTGAACGGCAAGCACTACCAGGTGGATGGCGCGATGGTGCGTCCGCAGCCGCTGCAGACCGTCGTCGACGGGCAGCCGGGAATCCCGCTGTGGATCGCCGGCGGCGGCGAGAAGGTGACGCTGAGGATCGCGGCGAAGTACGCGCAGTACACGAACTTCGCCGGCGACCCGGAGACGTTCCAGCACAAGAGCGAGCTGCTGCGCGAGCACTGCGCCGCGGTCGGGACGGACTTCGACGCGATCGTGCGCAGCTCGAACTTCACGACCGTGATCGGCGCGACCGAGGCCGAGGTGAGCGAGCGCATCGACCGCATCGAGGCGCGCGTGAAGCCCTACCTCGGGGATGACGGCGCGGCCGGCTACGTCGCCGACCTGCGCAGCGGCGCACAGCTCGCCGGCACGCCCGAGCAGATCGTCGAGAGGCTGCGCGCGGCGTCGGAGCTGGGGCTCGGCTACGCGATCCACAACTTCCCCGAGTCGGCCTACGACCGCTCGGGCGTGGAGCTCTTCGAGCGCGAGGTGATCCCCGCGCTGAGCTGAGGCGGGGCGGGGCTGGCGCAGGGTCGCGCGGGCGGGAGTGTGGAGCCACACCCGCCCGCGCGAGTCAGGGGAGCCGCGCATCCGGTCGGCGCGAGCGCCGCACGATCTCGGTATCGCCGCGCCAGATCGTGCGGCGACGCCAGGATCGCCGCGCGATCCGGCCGAGGGATCAGGCCGCGCGGCGGCGCAGCACCAGGCGGATGCCGGCGAGCAGGGCCAGCAGGGCCAGCGCGGCGGCGAGCATCCAGCCCTCGCCCACGCCGGTCGCCGCGAGCGACGACTCCGCGCCCGACCCGGACGCCACCGATCCCGAGCCGCCGGAACCCGAGCCACCCGACCCGCCCGAGCCGCCGCCCGCATCCGCCGGCACGACGACCGTGGTCGCCGAGCCGAGCGTGCGGGTGGTGCCGTCGGCGCCCACGCCGGTCGCGACGACCGTGTGCCCGCCCGCGGCGAAGTCGGCCGGCACGGTCAGCGCCTGCGAGAACGCTCCCGCGCCGTCGGCGTAGACCGTCGCGAGGGTGGTCGGCGTCGAGTAGATGCCGAGCGTGACCGGAGCGCCGGGTGCGAAGCCCGAGCCGGCGACCGTGAAGCTCTGGCTGCGGCGCAGCTCGGCGGGCACGCCGTCGAGCGGACCGTCGAAGGTCGTCGGCAGGATCAGCGGCAGCGGGATGACCGCCGCGTCGTCGACCGTCAGCATCACGTCGGCCGTGATCGATCCGGCGGTGTTGCTCGCCTCGATCGTGATCGTGGCATCCTGCGCGGCGGTCGCGGCGCCGGAGAGCGTTCCCGTGCCGTCACCCTCGTCGACGAACGTCACACCGGCGGGCAGCGCGCCGACGACGGCGAGCGTCACGGGCAGCGGATAGGCGTGCGCCGTGGTGACGGTCGCGCTGAACGGCACGCCCGTGGTCGCGGTCACGCGCGCGGGTCCGGTGATCACCGGCGCCTCGCCCACGACGACGGTGATCGTCTGGCGCGTGACGTGTCCGGCCGCGGTGGTGGCGACGACATCCACGGTGCTCGCGCCGCCGGTGCCGGCCGAGGCCGTGCCGAAGATGCGCGCGGTTCCGTCGCCGTCGTCGACGAAGCCCAGCCCGTCGGGCAGATCGCCGTCGAGCTCGATCGTCGGCGGAGTCGGGTAGCCGCCCGCGGTCGTGATCGTGAAGCTGCCCGCGATGCCGGCCGTGAAGTCGGCCGTGCTCGGCGAGCCGATCTCGGTCGACTGGTTCACGGTGACGGTGAGCGTCTGCTCGCCGGTGCCGTGCTCGTTCGTCGCGGCGAGGTCGACCGTGAAGACGCCCGACGAGGTCGGTGCTCCGGTCAGGGTCGCGGTGCCGTCGCCGGCGTCGGCGAAGTTCATGCCGGGGACCCCGCCGCTCACCACGCTGATCGCGGGCACGGGCTCGCCGCTCGCGCGGATCTCGACGGTCTGGCTGCCGCCGTCGCCCGAGATCGTCGCGGTGGCGTCGCTCGTGATCGCCGGTCCGGCGCCGACCGCGAGCTCGGCGGCGGTGGTCGTTGCCGAGCCGTGGGTGTTCGTGAACACGGCACGGTAGGCCGTGCCGTCGTCCTCCGCCGTCGCGGTGAAGCTCAGCGTCGCGTCGGTCTCGCCGTCGAGGTCGCTCCAGCTGCCCCCGTCGCGCTTCTGCCACTGGATGCTCGGCTCGGGGTATCCGCTGCCCGCCGCCGTGAACGCGACCGACGAGCCGCCCGTGGTCGAGCGCGAGACCGGGTTCGTCGTCACGACCGGCGCCTCGCCGACCGTCAGAGTCAGGGTCTGCGTGGTCGTGAGCGATCCGGCCTTCGCCGTGATGACGAGGGTGTAGACGCCGCCGGCGACCGCGGCGGGCGTGCCGCTGATCGTCGCGCTGCCCGACCCCTGGTCGACGAAGGTGACGCCCGCGGGCAGCGCGCCGCTCTCGGTCAGCGTCGTCGGCGTCGGGTAGCCGCCCGTCGTGGTGACGGCGATCGAGGCCGCCGTGCCGACGCGCGCGGCGGCGCTGTCGGAGCTGGTGAAGCGCGGCGCCGCGTTCACGGTGAGCGTGAACGGCTGCGTGGCGCTCGGGTTGACGTCGTTCGACGCGGTGATCGTGAGCGGGTAGCTGCCGCCCGCCGAGGCGGCCGGGGTGCCCGCGATCGTGGCGGTGCCGTCGCCGTTGTCGGTGAACGTCACCCCGCTGGGCAGCGCGCCCGAGCGCGCGAGGCTCGGGGCCGGGCTCCCGCTCGTGGTGACGGTGAACGATTCCGCCGTGCCGGCCGTGAAGGTGGCCGTCGCGCCGCTCGTGATCGCGGGCGCCTGCCTCACGGTCACGACGAGCTGCTGCGTGGCCGAGCTGCTCGCGCCGTTGTCGGCCTTCAGCGACAGGGTCGAGGTGGATGCGGCGGTCGGCGTTCCGGCCAGGGTCGCCGTGCCGTCGCCGTTGTCGATGAACGTCAGCCCGGCGGGCAGCGTGCCGGCGGTGCGCGTGATCTCGGCGGCGGGGTAGCCCGACGTCGTGATCGTGAACGAGCCCGCGGTGCCGAACGTGAAGCCGACCGTGCTCGCGCTCGTGAAGGCAGGCGCCTGCGCGGCGATCACGTCGACGGTCACCTGCACCGCGTTGTAGGCCGCCGTGATGGTCGATCGGCCCGCGGTGCTGGGCGTCGTGAAGGTGGTGGACGCCTCGCCGAGGCTCATGGGCACGCTCGACGCCGACAGCTGACCGCCGGCGGTGCGCGAGAACGACACGGTCGACGAGAAGCGGGTCAGGCTCGCCGAGTCGACAGCGGCACCGGTCGAGTCGCGGCGGAAGGTCGCCGTGAGTCGCGAGGTGTCGCCGGGCGCGCCCACGGTCGCGGGGGCGGCGTCGAGGTTCAGCCGCAGCGAGGGCAGCACCGTCACGCCGGCGGTCACGGCCGACCCGCAGCCGGTCGAACCGGGGGCGGTCGCGCATCCCCACCAGTTGTAGGCCGCGTCGACGCTGGCGCCGTTCGTGGCCGACACGAGGAAGCCGCTCGTGTCGACGGTCTCGATGTCGTTCCAGCGCGCGGTCACCCGGGCACCCGCATCCGCCGAGATCTGACCGCCGGCCGAGACCGCGTTGCTCAGGGAGAGGATGCCCGTCAGCGTGTGAGTGCCGCCCGCGTAGGCGAGCGCGCTGCCGCGCACCGCACCGGTGCCGGTCGCGCTGATCGCGTTCCCGACGAAGTTCGTGCCGGCGATCGTGCTGCTCGGGGCGGAGCCCGACACCGAGAGGCCGCCGCCGTCGGCGGGGAAGGTGGTGGCGTCGGTCACCTGGTTGTTGGCGATGTCGCCGTTGGTGATCGTGAGCTTCTGCCCCGCGAGACCGGGCGCGGCCTCGTAGTAGACGCCGCCGCCGGATCCGGCCGCCGAGGAGTTGTTGAGGATCTTCGAGTCGGTCAAAGTGAGCGACCCTCCGACGAACTGGATGCCGCCGCCGCCCGAGTTCCAGCCACCGGAAGTGCTGGCGCGCACCGCGTTGTTCATGACGAAGACGGAGTCGAGCGTCAGCGAGTCGGCCGTCGAGGAGTAGCCGGACCCCGCGATGATGCCGGCGCCGCCGAACCCGCCCGAGCCCCCCATGCCGGGCTGTGCCCGGTCGTCCACGCCGCCGCGCACGGTCAGGCCGCGCAGCGTGACGTCGACGCCGCCGATCGTCTGCGGGTCGATGTTCATGACGCGGTGCTGACCGTCGCCGACGATTGCGGTGCCCGGGCCGCCGGGAAGCGCGGCCCCCGCGCCGACGACGGTGATCTTGGCGCCGGAGACGGCGCCGAAGGCGAGCTCACCGAACGAGGCGCTCAGCGTGTAGGTGTCGCGCGGCACGCTCACGGTCGTCGATCCGGCCTGGTTGCCGGCGACGCAGAGGGCGTTGCGCAGGGTCACCGGGGTCGCGACGGTCGTGACGTTGGGGTTCGTGCAGGCGCCGTTCGTGTCGGCGTCGACGTTCGTGGTCACCGTGATCGTGCCGGCCGCGAACGCGGCGCCGGCCGGCACGGCGGCGAGGCCGGCCCCGGCGAGCAGCACCGCGAGACTCGCGGCCACGAGGCGGATGCGACGGGCGGCCGTGCGCACCGGGGCGGTGTCGGCGACCGGGGTCGGGATGGTGCTCGTCATCGGCCGCGCGGCCCTCTCGTCACGGGCGCGGTCGGAGCTTCGGGGCGGGCCGCGACGGCAGAGCCGTCACGGCACGTGACACGCGCGCACCGGAAGATATCGCGGCGGATGCGCTGACGGCGACGGTCTGGCGGTGCCCAGTTCGGGGGGTCGCCGAGGGGGTCCGTCGGGCGGCACCGCGCCCCTATGCTGAGCGCGCGGATCGCGCACGCGGCCCTGCCGCCGACCCCATCTCACCCGGAGCATCCATGCAGCTGACCCGTCGCACCGCCGTCGCCGGCGCGGGTGCCGCCGCCGTCGCCGCGATCGGCGCGGTCGCCGGGACGACCGCGGCCAGCGCCGCCGCCGGACCGCACGCCGCGAGCGCGAGCACCGCCGCGGCCTCGGCCGCCGTCCGCCCCGCCGCGACCGCCGCATCCACCACCGACTTCGCCGAGCTGCGCGCCGCCGTGCGCAGCGACTTCACGCCGCTCGTGGGCCGGCCCATCAGCGCCTTCGGCCCCGACGAGGCGGTCAGCTCGCTCGTGCTCGACGAGGTCGTGGATGTCGCCGGCGCGCCCGCCGGAGACGAGAACCGGTTCGCCCTGCACTTCCGCGCCGGCGACGACTTCGTCGAGGGCATCTGGGAGCTCGGCCACGACGGCGCCCCGCTCAGCGGCTTCCTGCTCACCCCGATCGGCCCCGCCGGCGACCGCCGCGCGCAGGCCGTCGTGAACCGGATCTGAGGAGGAGCGGATGAGCGCAGAGCCCTACATCGGCGACGTGATGATGTTCGCCGGCAGCTTCGCCCCCCTCGGCTACCTCGAGTGCAACGGCCAGCTGGTCTCCATCATCGAGAACCAGACGCTCTTCACGCTGATCGGCACCACCTACGGCGGGGACGGCGTGAACACCTTCGCCGTGCCCGACCTGCGCGGACGCATCCCCGTGCATCAGGGCACCGGACCCGGGCTCTCGACCTACGCGATCGGTCAGACCACCGGCGTCGAGTCGGTCACGCTGCTGGCATCCCAGATGCCGTCGCACAACCACCCCGTCACGGCCACCGAGGGCGCCCCGAGCTCGGCGACCCCGGCGGGGCGCCGCTGGGTCAGCCGCGCCGAGACCCCGTTCTCGAGCACCGCGCCGACCGTGCCGATGGCGCCGCAGGCCGTGCAGCCCGCCGGCGGCAGCCAGCCCCACGACAACATGACCCCCTACCTCGGCATCCGCTTCTGCATCGCCACGCAGGGCCTCTTCCCCGCACAGGGCTAGGAGACAGCGATGAACCCCTTCCTCGGCGAGATCCGCTTCGGCGCCTACGCCTTCGCCCCCAAGAACTGGGCTTTCTGCAACGGCCAGCTGCTGTCGATCGCGCAGAACCAGGCCCTGTTCTCGCTGCTCGGCACCCAGTATGGCGGCAACGGCATCCAGAACTTCGCCCTGCCCGACCTGCGCGGGCGCATCCCGAACCACCAGGGGACCAGCCTCACGGGCAGCCACTACGGCGTCGGCCAGACCGCCGGCACCGAATCGGTCACGCTGCTCGCGTCGCAGCTGCCGGCCCACACCCACGCGGCGCTCGCCAGCACCGCGAACGGAACCGCGACCTCGCCGCAGAACGCGCTCTGGGCCGCGCCGCCCAAGATCGCCTACGCGAGCGACGGCACCGCCGCCGTGATGCACGGGGCGTCGATCGACAACACCGGCGGCAACCAGCCGCACGAGAACCGCCCGCCGACGCTCACGCTGAACGCCATCATCAGCCTGACCGGCATCTTCCCGAGCCGGAGCTAGGAGCCCGACATGGACGAGCCCTTCGTCGGCGAGATCATCGCTGTCGGCTTCAACTTCGCCCCGCGCGGCTGGGCGCTCTGCAACGGCCAGCTCATGCCGATCGCGCAGAACACCGCTCTCTTCTCGCTGCTCGGAACGACCTACGGCGGCGACGGCAGGACCACCTTCGCCCTGCCGAACCTGCAGGGCGTGTCGCCGATCGGCGTGGGGCAGGGGCCCGGGCTGACCTATCGCGGGCAGGGCGAGCAGAGCGGCAGCGAGAGCGTGACCCTGATCGCCAGCGAGATGCCGGCGCACAGCCACACCGCCCGCGGCGTCGCGGCGGCGGGTGACCAGTCGAGCGCGGCGGGCGCAGGCTGGGCCGAGGCCCGGTCGGGTCGTGCGATCGAGCGCGGCTACGCGGCGCCGAGCGCGGGCGCGACCGTCACGATGTCGCCGACGGCGATCGGGATCGCCGGGGGCAGCCAGCCGCACAGCAACCTGGCGCCCTACCTGACGCTGAACTTCATCATCGCGCTGCAGGGCGTGTTCCCCCAGCGCCCCTGACCCGGCCGGGCTCCCGGGCAGATCGGGCCGGGCTCACGCGAACGACGCCGCGACCCCGTTGCGGTGGTAGTCGAACACAAGGCTCGTGCGGGTGGATGCGACGCTCTGCTGGGCCGAGAGGTGCTCGACCACGAAGGCGCGCACATCCGAGCTGTCGGCGACCGCGATGTGCACCATGAAGTCGTCGCTGCCGCCGAGGAAGAACAGCTGCAGCACCTGCGGCAGCCGCCGTACCTCCTCGGCGAAGGCGGTGATGCTCTCCTGCCGCGACCCCGGACGCAGCGTCACGCCGATCATCGCCTGCAGGCCGCGACCGAGTCGGCGCTGGTCGACGCTGGCGTGGAAACCGGTCACGACACCCCGCTCGACGAGAGAGCGCAGCCGGGCGTGGGTCGTCGACGGCGCGATGCCAAGGGCGGCCGCGAGCTCGGCGTTCGTGATGCGTCCCTGAGCGGTCAGGATGCGCACCATCTCGCGATCGGTGTCATCCAGCTCGGCGGGGCGGAGATCGGGGCGGGGGACGGGACGAGAGTCCTGGCGAAGATCCTTCGGCGGCGCATCCCGATTCGTCGACGTCATGCGCCCGAATCTACCCCCGGGCGCGGCCGTGCCGAATCTTCTGCGCTCGTCACGCCGTTGTAACGAACCGCTGTCACGCTGGCCGCACCTCGTCCTCCGCCCACGTCGTCGTCAGGAGCAGCCATGCGGATCGGCATCCCCACCGAGATCAAGAACAACGAGAACCGCGTCGCCATCACCCCGGCGGGCGTCGACGCCCTCGTGCACCGTGGGCACACGGTGCGCGTGCAGGCGGGCGCCGGACTCGGCTCGGGCATCACCGACGAGGCCTTCGCCGCGGCCGGCGCCGAGCTGGTCGCCACCGCCGACGAGCTGTGGTCGGGATCGGAGCTGGTCGTCAAGGTCAAGGAGCCGATCGCCGCCGAGTACGGCCACCTGCGCAGAGACCTCACCCTCTTCACCTACCTGCACCTCGCCGCCGACAAGCCGCTGACGGATGCGCTGCTCGCCGCCGGCACGACCGCGATCGCCTACGAGACCGTGCAGCTGCCCGACCGCAGCCTGCCGCTGCTCTCGCCCATGAGCGAGGTCGCCGGCCGCCTCTCGATCGTCGTCGGCGCGGCCACGCTGCTGAAGGCCGCCGGCGGACGCGGCACCCTGCTCGGCGGCGTGCCCGGAACCCCGAAGGCCAAGGTCGTCGTGATCGGCGGCGGCGTCGCCGGCGAGCACGCCGCCGCGAACGCGCTCGGGCTCGGCGCCGACGTCACCGTGATCGACCTCTCGCTGCCGCGCCTGCGCCAGCTCGAGAAGCAGTACCCGAAGCTGCAGACCCGCGCATCCAGCCGCCTCGAGATCGCCGAGCAGGTCGCCGCCGCCGATCTCGTGATCGGCTCGGTGCTGATCCCCGGCGCGGCGGCGCCGAAGCTCGTGACGGATGCCATGGTCGCCACCATGAAGCCCGGCGCGGTGCTCGTCGACATCGCGATCGACCAGGGCGGCTGCTTCGAGGGCTCGCACCCGACGACGCACGACGACCCGACCTTCGCGGTGCACGACGCGCTCTACTACTGCGTCGCGAACATGCCCGGCGCCGTGCCCGAGACCTCGACCCGCGCGCTGACGAACGCGACGCTGCCCTACCTGGTCGCGCTCGCCGACAAGGGCCCCGTGGATGCGCTGGCCGCCGACCCGGCGCTCGCCCTCGGCCTCAACACGCACGCCGGCCGCGTCACGAACGCGGGCGTCGCCGCCGCCTTCGGCTACGAGCTCGCGAGCTGACCGCCCTGAGTTCCCCGCGCCGCCCCTCGCCCCCCGTTCTCCGTGACTGAGGGGTCGCAAACGCCCCGCCGACTTCTCCTTGCCTGAGGGGTCGCAAAGGTCCCGCGAACGCGCCGATTCCGGCTCGCGCCGGGGCCCTTGCGACCCCTCACGGGAACTCGACCCGGGTCGGGCCAGGATGCGGACGAGGTCGCGCCGGTGTCCGGCCCCCGCGGGGCCGGACGGCCGCGCCCTCTCGCAACTCAGCACGGATGCGCCCTCGCGACCCACGACGTGCTCCGGCGGCGTTCCCTGCTGAATTGCGAAACGTCGACGCTGCCGGGTGATGACGCAATTCAGCACGGATGCGCTCTGCGAGCCCGCGCGGGCGGCTTCGGGGTAGCCGTGCTGAGTTGCGAAGCCGTCACGTCGGGGGAACGCGGATGCGGTGAGCGCGCCCGAACCGCGAGCTGCGGTGAGCGCGCCCGAACCGCGAGCTGCGGCCAGCGCGCCCCGACAGAGGATGCGCGAGAGCCGGCCCCGGCGTCAGGCCTCCGCGCCGCCGAACTCCGGGTCGGCGGCGGGCGCCGACTCCATGCGGGTGACCGCGAGGGCGTCGCCCGTCGCATCCACGTCGACGCGCACCGTGTCGCCGTCGCCGATCTGGCCCGACAGCAGCGCGCGGGCGAGCTTGTCGTCGATCTCGTGCTGCATGAGCCGGCGCAGCGGACGCGCGCCGTAGATCGGATCGAAGCCCTGCTCGGCCAGCCAGCCCCGCGCGCTCGGCGTGACCGCGAGCTGCAGCCGCCGCTCCGACAGCCGCCGCTCGAGACGGTCGACGTAGAGCGACACGATCTGCCCGAGGTCGCCGGTCGTCAGCGGCGCGAACACCACGATGTCGTCGAGGCGGTTCACGAACTCCGGCTTGAACGAGCGCTGCACCAGGTCGCGCACGGCTCCCTGCTTCGCCTCCCAGTCGAGCGTCTGGTCGACGAGGAAGTTCGAGCCCAGGTTCGAGGTGAGGATCAGGATCGTGTTGCGGAAGTCGACCGTGCGGCCCTGCCCGTCGGTCAGGCGCCCGTCATCCAGCACCTGCAGCAGCAGGTCGAAGACCTCGGGATGCGCCTTCTCGACCTCGTCGAGCAGCACGACCGAATACGGCCGGCGACGCACGAGCTCGGTCAGCTGACCGCCCTGCTCGTAGCCGATGTAGCCGGGAGGGGCGCCGACGAGCCGCGAGACGGCGAACTTCTCGCCGTACTCCGACATGTCGATGCGCACGAGGGCCTTCTCGTCGTCGAACAGGTACTCGGCGAGCGCCTTCGCCAGCTCGGTCTTGCCGACGCCGGTCGGTCCGAGGAACAGGAACGACCCGGTCGGCCGGTCGGGGTCGGCGATGCCGGCACGGGTGCGGCGCACGGCCTCGCTGACGGCGCGCACGGCATCCTTCTGGCCGATGAGCCGCTTGCCGAGCTCCTGCTCGAGGTGCAGCAGCTTCTCGGTCTCGCCCTGCTTGAGCTTGGCGACGGGGATGCCGGTCCAGGCCGCGACGACGGCCGCGATGTCCTCGTCGGTCACCTGGTCGCTGACCATGCGCGGGCCGGTCTGCTCCTGCTGCTCGGCCTCGCTGAGCGCCTTCTCGATCGCCGGGATGATCTCGTAGTTGAGCTTCGACGCGTTCTGCCAGTTCTGCTCGCGCATGGCGCGGTCGAGGTCGATGCGGGCGTCGTTGAGCTTCGCCTTGAGGTCGCCGACGCTGTGCAGCGAGGTCTTCTCGGCCTGCCAGCGCTTCTGCAGCGCGTCGAGCTGCTTCTGCCGCGCATCGAGCTCGTCGCGCAGCTTCGCCAGGCGGGCCTTCGAGGCGTCGTCCTTCTCGCGCTTGAGCGCGAGCTCCTCGATGCGCATGCGGTCGACCGAGCGCTTGAGCTCGTCGATCTCGACGGGCGAGCTGTCGATCTCCATCTTGAGCCGGCTCGCAGCCTCGTCGATCAGGTCGATCGCCTTGTCGGGCAGCTGGCGGGCGGTGATGTAGCGGTTCGACAGGGATGCGGCGGCCACGAGCGCGCTGTCGGCGATCGACACCTTGTGGTGCGCCTCGTAGCGCTCCTTGAGTCCGCGCAGGATCGCGACGGTGTCCTCGACGCTCGGCTCGCCGACATAGACCTGCTGGAAGCGGCGCTCGAGCGCGGCATCCTTCTCGATGTACTCGCGGTACTCGTTGAGCGTGGTGGCGCCGATGAGGCGCAGCTCGCCGCGGGCGAGCATGGGCTTGAGCATGTTGGCGGCCGCGACGGAGCCCTCGCCGCCGCCGGCGCCCATGAGCGTGTGCAACTCGTCGATGAAGGTGATCACGCGCCCGTCGGACTCGTTGATCTCCTTGAGCACGGCCTTGAGGCGCTCCTCGAACTCGCCGCGGTATTTCGCGCCGGCCACGAGCGCGGCCAGGTCGAGCGAGACGAGCTGCTTGTCCTTCAGCGAGTCGGCGACGTCGCCGGCGACGATCCGCTGGGCGAGGCCCTCGACCACGGCGGTCTTGCCGACGCCGGGTTCGCCGATGAGCACGGGATTGTTCTTGGTGCGGCGGGTCAGCACCTGGCTGATGCGCCGGATCTCGGCGTCGCGGCCGATCACCGGATCGAGCTTGCCCGAGCGGGCGATCTCGGTGAGGTTGACGCCGTACTGCTCGAGGGCGGTCTTCTGCTCCTCCTGGCTGGAGGGCGCCCCCTGCATGTTCGCCATGTGGTGAGCTCTTCCTTTCGTGCTGAAACTTGAGTCTACTCGGCTCAACCCGGCCGAGCCAGAGTTCATTCCTGGGAGGCGACCTCGAAGAGCCCGCCGATCGCGGCCTGGAAGCCGAGGCCGATCAGCACCATGGAGACCGCCACGATCGCGGCGGCCACCGCCCAGCGGAACGCGATGCGCGCATCCGGATCGTGCTGCGCGCAGCGGCGCGCCCGCAGCCCGAGATAGAGCGGCGTCGGCAGCAGCGCGACGAGCGGCGAGACGAGGTCGACGAAGCCGCGGTCGCGCAGCACGCGGCGATCATGACCGGCGAGGGCGACCTGGATGAGCGCGATCGGTGCGGCGAACGCGGCGACGACCGTCGCATCCCAGCCGCCGCCGAATGCCGGCGCGCCCATGCTCAGCAGCACGGGCAGCAGCGGCAGCAGGGCGAGCGCGTTCGCCTGCGGGGTGTCGGCGCGCGGCCGGATCGCGACCTGGCCGGTGCGGGCGATCGGGCGGGTCCACGCCTCGGGCGCCTCGGGCTCGAGCGTCGCCGTGGCGTCGGTGCCCGCGGGCGGCACGCTGCCGGCGGTCGCGGATGCCGGCCCGGGCGCCGGGATCGCCGCATCGTCGGGATGCGCGCCCAGCTGCCAGGTCATGGCCACAACCTAGGGGCGCCGCATCCCGCGCACCATGCCCCCGTGCTGGTGCCCCGGCGCGTCAGTACCCCGTCGAGGACGTGTGCGGCGGATCCCACGGGCCGCGCTCGGGCGCGAGCCCCGGAAGGATCGGGCCGAGCTGCTGCGGGATCGACGCCGGCGCGCGGAAGACGTGCGCCATCCACCACCAGCACAGCCAGCCCATCAGCACCGTCACGCCCACCGACACGAGCGCATAGACGGCGAGCAGGATGCCGTAGCCGCCCATCGCCGTCCAGAACGCGTCGAGGCTGTCGGAGGAGTCGGCGGCCTCGCCGAGCTGGGCCAGCGGCAGGGTCGCGAGCACCTGGAACGCGAACGACAGGATCCAGTTCGCGATCGTGACGCCGGCGACGGCGAGGCCGAGGCCCGACCAGGTGACGGCGACCGGCCGCGGGTGCCCGGCGCGCTTCAGCAGTGCGCGGCTCAGCAGGAACCCGCCGACCCAGATCGCGGCGCCCAGCACGGCGACGCCGATCGAGATCGGCACGAGCAGTCCGCCGGTCTGCCGGTCGAACCAGTGGCCGATCAGCACGAAGTCGCCCGCGCTGTCAGGGTCGCTCGAGGCGACGGCGGTCGCGAGCCAGGCGAACAGGCCCACGATCAGCAGGATGCTCGCCGCGATCGCGAACAGGGTCCAGCCCAGCGAGATGATCGTGAAGCCGAGCATGCCGGCTGCCGCGGCGGCGCGCTTCTGCGGCTTCGGCAGCGGGGGCTTCGGCGGGGCGACGAAGACCGGGGGCGGCGGCGCGAAGTACACGGGCTGCGGATACGGCGGCTGGCCGTATTGCGGCTGCCAGAACTGCGACGATCCCGGAACGCCGTACGAGGGCTGGCCGTATTGCGGCTGCGGCTGCGCGGGCGCGGGCTGCGGCGGCCACGACGGCGGCCCGTTCTGCCCCTGCCAGCTCATGCGCTCTCCCTGCCCTCGCGGGTCAGTCTGCCGCAGAGCGGGGGGATGCGCGCACCCCGATCCGAGGGTGACTCACCGAACCGACGCGCGAGACGCCGCCGGCGCGCGAGACGCGCGAATCAGTCGCGCGGTCCGAACGGCCGCCACACGACGACCGCGTTCGACTTCTTGGCGCGGGTGCCCGCGCGCAGCGAGACGACGTCGCCCGACTCCCCCGCCGCGAACACGCGGCGGCCGGGGCGCGCCAGCATCTCGTCGGCGAGCGCCGCCTCGAGCTCGCGCACGCGGGCGCTGAGCGAGGTCACCTGGTTCTCGAGCTCGAGGATGCGGCGGATGCCCTCGAGGTTGAGCCCCTCGGCGCTCATCCGCGCGATCTCGCGCAGCTGCACGACGTCGCGCATGGAGTAGCGACGCGACTGGCCGGCCGTGCGCCGCGGCACGACGAGGCTGAGGCGGTCGTACTGCCTCAGGGTCTGGGGATGCATCCCGGCCAGCTCGGCGGCGACCGCGATCGGGAAGACGGGACTCAGCTCGTCCATGCGCTCCTCCTTCGTCGGTCGGTGGTTCTCAGTGTGGATGATGCCGGGCGACCCGGAACAGGTCGCCCGGCATCCCTCTCGCGAAGCCTTACTCGCCGGCTCGCGCCAGCAGGTCCTCGCGGGGGTTCTCGTCGGGCATCGCCGCGGCGAAGGCCTCGAGCTTCTCGCGCGCCTCGCCGGGCAGGTGGCTCGGCACCGCGACCATGACGGTCGCGAGCAGGTCGCCCGTGCCCTTCTTGGTCGTGACGCCGCGGCCCTTGACGCGCAGCACGCGTCCGCTCGGGGTCCCGGGCGCGACCTTGAGCTTCACCGGGGCGCCGCCCAGGGTCGGCACCTCGACGGTCGCGCCGAGCGCCGCCTCGGCGAAGGTCACCGGCAGGTCGACGCGCAGGTCGAGCGCGTCGCGCTTGAACACCGGATGCGGTCGCACGTGCACCGTCAGCACCAGGTCGCCGGCCTCGCCGCCGTCGGGCGAGGCCTCGCCCTTGCCGCGCAGGCGGATCTTCTGCCCGTCGGCGACGCCCTCGGGGATGCGCACCTTGACGCTGCGCCCCCGACCGCCGCCGACCTGCAGCTCGACCGTGTCGCCGTGGATGGCCGTGCCGAAATCGAGCGTCGTCGACGCCGCCAGGTCACGGCCCGGCGTGGGTCCGCCGTAGCCGCGGAACCCGCCACTGGGCTGGAACCCGGCGTTGCCGCCGCCGCCGAACAGTCCGCCGAAGAGGTCCTGGTAGTTGCCGGCGCTGTACTGCGCGCGCCCGCCGCCCTGCCCGAACATCCCGCCGAACACGTCGTCGAAGCCGCCGCCCGCGCCCTGGCCGCCCGCCGTGAAGCGGGCGCCCGAGCCCATGGCCCGCACCTGGTCGTACTCCTGGCGCTGCTGGGTGTCAGAGAGCACCGAGTAGGCCTCGCTGATCTCCTTGAAGCGCGCCTCGGCCTTCGCATCCCCGGGGTTCGAGTCGGGGTGGTACTGCCGCGCCAGCTTGCGGTACGTCTTCTTCAGCTCAGCGGCTGAGACGTCCTTCTTCACGCCGAGGACGGCGTAGAAGTCCTTGTCGAACCAGTCCTGACTGGCCACCGATCACCTCACTCCGGTGCGTGAACGGCGACCTTGGCGGGGCGGATGAGCCGCTCCCCCAGCAGATAGCCGGTCTCGATGACGTCGGCGACGGTGTTGATCGTCACGTCGGCCGAGGGGATGCGCACGAGGGCCTCGTGCAGCTTCGGGTCGAACGGCTCGCCGATCTCGCCGACCTTCTTGAGGCCGTAGCGGTCGAACCCGCCGCGCAGCTTCTGGGCGACGATCGCGAGGGGGCTGCCCTCGGTCAGGTCGCCGTGCGACTCGGCGCGGTCGAGGTCGTCGATCGCCGGCAGCAGCGAGCGGATCACCTCGGCGATCACGGCCTCGCGGTTGGCCGCGCGGTCGCGCTCCACACGGGTGCGGAAATTGACCAGCTCGGCCTGGGCTCGGGCCGCGGTGTCGCGGTACTCGGCCACGAGGTCGCGCTCGCCCTCGGCGAGCAGGGCGGCCAGCTCGTCGTCGGTGGCGTCGACCGGGGCCGAAGCGCCGGCGCCCGCCGGGGCGGCATCCGGGTTCTCACCGGATGCCGCACCGGCCTGACCGCGAGGCTCGCCCGTCTCGGGGTCGACCTTGCGCTTGTCGTCGACGCGGCTCGCGTTCGACTCCTGCTCGTCGCGCCCGTCGTTCTCGGGGTTCTGCTCGTCGGTCATGGTTACTTCTTGGGCTCCTCGTCGTCGACGATCTCGGCGTCGACGATGTCCTCGTCGGCCTTCTCGTCAGCGGGGCGCGGGCCGTCGGTCGACGCGTCGGACGCGGCCTGGTCGGCCTGGCCCGAGGCGTAGATGGCCTCGCCGATCTTGGTCTGGCTGGTCGACAGGTTCTCGAAGGCCGTCTTCACGGCCTCCTCGTCGTCGCCGGCCAGAGCGGTCTTGAGCGCATCCACGTCGGCCTGCACGCTGGTCTTCACGTCGTCGCCGATCTTGTCGGCGTTGTCGGTGAGCAGCTTCTCGACCGAGTAGGCGAGCTGCTCGGCGTTGTTGCGCAGCTCGGCGCTCTCGCGACGCGCCTTGTCCTCGGCGGCGTGCTCCTCGGCCTCGCGCACCATGCGCTCGATGTCCTCCTTGGGCAGCGACGAGCCGCCCGTGATGGTCATCGACTGCTCGGTGCCGGTGCCCTTGTCCTTCGCCGAGACGTGCACGATGCCGTTCGCGTCGATGTCGAAGGTGACCTCGACCTGCGGCACTCCGCGCGGGGCCGGCGCGATGCCGGTCAGCTCGAAGGTGCCGAGGTTCTTGTTGTCGCGGGTGAACTCGCGCTCGCCCTGGAAGACCTGGATCGCGACCGACGGCTGGTTGTCGTCGGCGGTCGTGAAGGTCTCGCTGCGCTTGGTCGGGATGGCCGTGTTGCGCTCGATGAGCTTGGTCATGATGCCGCCCTTGGTCTCGATGCCGAGGCTCAGGGGGGTGACGTCGATGAGCAGCACGTCCTTGCGCTCGCCCTTCAGCACGCCGGCCTGCAGCGCGGCGCCGACGGCGACGACCTCATCGGGGTTGACGCCCTTGTTCGGCTCCTTGCCGCCGGTGAGCTTCTTGACGAGCTCGGCGACCGCGGGCATGCGGGTCGAGCCGCCGACGAGCACCACGTGGGCGATGTCGTCGACCTTGACGCCGGCCTCGCGGATGACGTCTTCGAAGGGCTTGCGGGTGCGGTCGATGAGGTCGCTGGTCAGCTGCTCGAACTGCGCACGGGTGATGGTCTCATCCAGGTTCGCCGGGCCGCTCTGCGTGAGCGAGAGGTAGGGCAGCTGGATGCTGGCGCTCATGGAGCTCGAGAGCTCCTTCTTCGCCTGCTCCGCGGCCTCCTTCAGGCGCTGCAGGGCGATCTTGTCGCCCGACACGTCGACGCCGGTGGTCTCCTTGAACTTCTTGACCAGGTGATCGACGATGCGCTGGTCCCAGTCGTCGCCGCCGAGACGGTTGTCGCCCGAGGTGGCGCGCACCTGGATGGTCGAGAAGTCGTCGTCCTTGCCCACCTCGAGCAGCGAGACGTCGAAGGTTCCGCCACCGAGGTCGAAGACCAGGATGAGCTCGTCCTCCTTGCCGCGGTCGAGGCCGTAGGCCAGCGCGGCGGCGGTGGGCTCGTTGATGATGCGCAGCACGTTGAGGCCGCTGATCTCGCCGGCCTCCTTGGTGGCCTGGCGCTCGGCGTCGTTGAAGTACGCGGGGACGGTGATGACGGCGTCGGTCACGGTCTCGCCGAGGTACTGCTCGGCATCCCGCTTCAGCTTGCCCAGGATGCGGGCGCTGATCTCCTGCGGCGTGTACTTCTTGCCGTCGATCTCGGTCGTCCAGGGGGTGCCGATGTGGCGCTTGACCGACGAGATGGTGCGGTCGACGTTGGTGACGGCCTGGCGCTTGGCGGTCTCGCCGACGAGCACCTCGCCGTCCTTCGTGAAGGCGACGACGGAGGGCGTGGTGCGGAAGCCCTCGGCGTTCGCGATGACGGTGGGCTCTCCACCTTCGAGGACGGCGACCACCGAGTTCGTGGTGCCGAGGTCGATTCCTACTGCTCGAGCCATGTGCGGTTCTGCTCCTGCTTCTGTGGTGCGGATGGTGTGGGTCTGAGTTCTGAGGGCGGCCCGGTCGGATGCGGTGTCGCTGTCGAGCGGGCGTGCATCCGGGGTTGAGCCGCGATGACTCAAGTGTGGAACCTGTGGATAACTGCTGTCAACCTCGCGGCGCAAAACTTGAGTACGACTGGCTCAACTCTCAGTCGCGGCTCAGCATTCCGCCGCCCCAGGCGTGGATGCGCGACGCAGGAATCCGGAGCGGGGATCCCGGCGCGACACCGGCGCCGACTAGGGTGCGGCCATGAGCGATCCCCAGGCGCCGACGCCCGCCTCGCCGCAGTCCGACGCGGGCGCGCCCGCGAGCGCGACCACGGGCAGCGCCCACGCCGCCACTCCCCCGATCGCCGCGAACACCAGCGCGCTCGGCGCGGTCGGCGTGACCGGCGTCGAGCTGCAGGAGGGGCGCACGATCCCGCGCAAGCAGGTCGCATCCTGGGCGCTGTGGGACTGGGCGACGCAGCCGTTCAACTCGGTCATCACGACCTTCGTGTTCACGGTGTACCTGACGAGCAGCCTGTTCCTGCCGGCCGACGTCGCCGCGCTCGACGAGAACGACCCGGTGCGCGAGGCGGCCACGGCCGACCTCACCTCCAACCTCGGCTGGGCCGTCGCGCTCGCGGGCCTGCTGATCGCCCTGCTCGCGCCCGTGCTCGGCCAGCGCTCCGACGCGGCCGGCCGCCGCAAGCTGTGGCTCGGCATCTCGACCGGCCTGCTCGTGCTGTGCATGTTCGCGATGTTCTTCACCACCGCCTCGGCGAGCTGGTTCTGGTACGGCGCCGCGCTCGTCGCGATCGGGTCCGTGTTCAGCGAGATCGCCGGCGTCAACTACAACGCGATGCTCGTGCAGGTCTCCACGCCGAAGACGATCGGACGCATCAGCGGCCTCGGCTGGGGTCTCGGCTACCTCGGCGGCATCATCGCCCTCGGCATCGTCGTGGTGATGCAGCAGAGCGGATGGTTCGGCATCCCGACCGGCGAGGGCCTCAACATCCGCCTCATCGCGGTCGGCTGCGGCGTCTGGGCGATCCTGTTCTCGATCCCGCTGTTCCTCAACGTGCCCGAGGCGCCGCCCGCGCCGGGCCGCGATCGGGTGTCGTTCTTCGCGAGTTACGTCGTGCTGGTGCGCGACATCCAGCGCATCTGGCGCGAGACGCGGCCCACGTTCTGGTTCCTGCTGGCGAGCGCCGTCTACCGCGACGGCCTCGCGGGCGTCTTCACCTTCGGCGCGATCATCGCGGCGCGCGTCTTCGGCTTCAGCGACACCCAGGTGATCGTGTTCGGCATCGCCGCGAACCTCATCGCGGGCGTCTCGACCATCGCCGTCGGCCGCCTCGACGACCGCTTCGGCGCGCGGGCCGTCATCCTGGGCGCGCTCATCGGCCTCGTCGCGGTCGGGCTGATCGTCTTCCTGGCCCGGGATGCGGGCACCACCGTGTTCTGGATCTTCGGCCTGATCCTCTGCATGTTCGTCGGCCCGGCGCAGGCGGCATCCCGCTCGTTCCTGGCGCGGGTCACGCCGGCTGGACGCGAGGGCGAGATCTTCGGCCTCTACGCCACGACCGGGCGCGCGGCGAGCTTCCTCTCCCCCGCGCTGTGGGCGCTGTTCATCGGCCTGTTCGGCGCGACGGCCTGGGGCATCCTGGGCATCGTGCTCGTGCTGCTCGCGGGCCTCGTGCTCATGTTCCTGGTGAAGGTGCCGGCCGCGGCGAGCGCCACCCGCTGACGCTCCGCGGGTCGGCGGTGCGCTCCCGCCGGTCAGAGGTCGAGCAGCTGCAGGGCGAGGGTGACGAGCGCATCCTTGTCGAGGTAGGCGTTCTGATCCCAGCGCGCGTCGACCAGGGTGATGTCGACCCCCGGCACCAGCACCTCGCCGGTCCCTCCGCCGACGGCCGAGGTGTCGGTCGTGAGCCACAGGCCGATGCCGCCGACGGCATCCAGTCGCGGGTCGGTGAAGTAGACCTTCTCGCCGTAGGTGCCGAGCGCGGCGGGGTCGGGGATCTCGTCGTCGCCTTCGGCGATGGTGACCCCGAAGGTCTGGATCTGCGACAGGTCGGTGACCGAGCCCTCCGGCGGCGACCACGTGCACGAGATCTCATCCGACTGGATGTACGACTCCTCCTCGTCGAGCGGGATGCCGTCGATGTACGACGCGACGACCGCGCCGACCTCGTCGCAGCTCGAGACCTTCGGCAGCGCGCGGGCCGCGCCTCCGCCCTGAACGTCAGCACCATCGGACGCGGGCTTCGCAGAGTCACTCGCCCCGGCCCCTGCCGATGTCGGGGAGCCCAGCGAGCAGCCGGCGAGCGAGATCGCGACGGCGGCGAGAACGGTCAACGTGAGCGGAAGTCGACGGCGAGACACGGGCCGATGCTACAGATGTCGGCCACCGTGGCGCACGGCCCGCCCGCGTGTCAGGCGCTCACGCGGGCGCGACGCGGGTCGGGCACCGCATCCAGCAGCGCGACCGTGTAGTCGTCCTGCGGGTGCTGCAGCACCTGCGCCGTGTCGCCGCGCTCGACGACCTGGCCGTCGTGCAGCACGAGGATGTCGTCGGTGATCAGGCGCGCGCTCAGCAGGTCGTGCGTGATGTAGAGCAGCGAGACGCCCCACTGCTCGCGCAGGTCCTCGAGCAGCGCGAGCACGCCGGCGCGCAGCGACACGTCGAGCATCGAGACCGGCTCGTCGGCGATGATCACCTGCGGGTCGCTCGCCAGGGCGCGGGCGATGACGACGCGCTGACGCTGACCGCCCGAGAGCTGGTGCGGCAGCTTCTGCGCGAACTGCTCCACGGGCGTGAGGCCCACCGTCTCGAGCAGCTCGCGCACGCGCATCCGGGCCTGCTGCTTCGTCGCGCCGGTGAAGTTCACGATCGGCCGGGTCAGGATGTACTCCACCGTGTGCAGCGGATTGAGCGCCGCATACGGGTCCTGGAAGACCATCTGCACGTCGCGGTGCAGCTCGCGCACGCGCTTGCCGCGCAGCTTCGCCACGTCGAGGTCGCCGAAGGTGATGCGGCCCTCGCTGGGCGCCTCGACGCCGGTGATCATCTTCGCCAGCGTCGACTTGCCCGAGCCCGACTGGCCGACGAGCGCGAGCGACTGGCCCGGCTCGAGGGTGAACGACACGTCGCGCACCGCGCGCACCGGGTCCTCGCCGCGGCGCGGCGGGGCGTAGGTCTTCGAGACGCCGTCGACGACGATCGCGGCCTGCGCCGAGCGCTTTCCGCGGGTCGCGACCGACGGGGCCGAGGTGGCCGAGTCGGCCCGCGAGCGACCATCGGCGCGGCGCACCGAGCGGTCTTCGAAGCCGGGCAGCGACACGACCTCGGCGCGCGGGTCGGCGTAGTGCGACAGCAGCATCCGCGTGTACTCGTCCTGCGGGTCGTCGAGGATCTGCCGCGACGTGCCGTCTTCGACGATGCGGCCCTCGTGCATCACGAGCACCCGCTCGGTCGACTCGAGCACGATGCCGAGGTCGTGGCTGATCAGGATGGCCGTGAAGCCCTCCGATTGCTGCAGCGAGCGGATGGTGTCCATGACCGCGTGCTGCACCAGCACATCCAGGGCCGTCGTCGGCTCGTCGAACACCATGAGCTGCGGCTCGAGCGAGAGCGCGAGCGCGATCGACACGCGCTGGCGCATGCCGCCCGAGAGCTCGCCCGGGTAGCGGTCGAGCATCGCCACGGGCAGCTCGACCTTGCCGATCAGCTCCTCGGACCGCGCCTGCCAGCGGTCGCGCGGCACGTGGCCGTGCGCCTTGTAGATGTCGATGAAGTGGTCCCGGATGCGTCGCACCGGGTTGAGCGCGTTCATGCCCGACTGCAGCACCATCGCGAAGCCGCCCTGGCGCTGACGCCGCAGTTCCTCGTCGTCGAGCTCGCGGATGTCGTGCCCGTCGAACAGGATCTGGCCCGAGTTCGTGCGGGCCGGCGGCTTCTGCAGCCGGGTGAGGGCGAAGCCGAGCGTCGACTTGCCCGATCCCGACTCCCCCACGAGCCCGACGAACTCGCCGCGCTTCAGCTGGAACGACACGTGGTCGACGGCCTGCACGGGCGTCTGCCCGGCCGATTCGTAGATCACCGAGAGCTCGCGCACGTCGAGGATCGGCGTCGCGGCGGCGCCGGGAGCGTCCGCAGCCGATCCGGATGCGGCGGGGCTGGTCGCGCCGGCCGAAGCGGCGCCGGCCGTCAGGGTGGTGTCGCTCATTTCTTGGTCCCTTCGCGCAGGCGGGGGTTGCTGACCGCATCCACGCCGAAGTTGATGAGGGTGAGGCTCATGGCCAGCAGGGCGATGCAGAGACCGGGGGCGAACAGCAGCACCCACTGGCCGGTGAGCAGCGAGTTCGAGTTCTGCGCCCAGTAGAGGATCGTTCCCCAGCTGACGATGCTCGAGTCGCCGAGGCCCAGGAACTCCAGGCCCGCCTCGGCGAGGATCGCGCTCGTCGCCGCGCCGAAGAACGACCCGACGATGAGCGAGGTCATGTTCGGCAGGATCTCGCGGAACACGATGCGCCCCGCCCGGTCGCCCGAGAAGCGGGCCGCCGTGACGAAGTCGCGCCCGCGCAGCGACTGCGTCTGGCTGCGCAGCACGCGCGCGCCCCAGGCCCAGCCGGTGACCACGATCACGGCGATGATCACGCCGAAGCCGCCGTTCTGCAGGTAGGCCGCGATCACGATCATGAGCGGCAGCGCCGGGATGACCAGGAACAGGTTCACGATGAACCCGATCACGTCGGCCCCGAAGCCGCGGATGTATCCCCAGCTGAGACCCACCGCGACCGCGACGAGCGTCGCCAGGATGCCGGCCACGAAGCCGACGAGCACGCTCACCTGCGCGCCGTAGATCAGCTGGCTCAGCACGTCCTCGCCCGCGGCGGTCGTGCCGAGCCAGTGGGCCGGGCTCGCATCCGCGTTGCGCTCGAAGGTGTTGGTCTGCGCGCCGTAGGGGGCGAGCAGGGGCGCGAAGATCGCCACCAGGATGAACAGCGCGAGGATGATCATCCCGAGCTTGGCCTTGTTGTTCGACCAGATCACGCGGATCATGCGGCCGATCGTGCGCAGGGCGCCCGGCTGCTTCTGCTGCGCCGGGTCGTCGAGCTTGAGGATCTGGGTCGTCGTCATCGTCGCGCCCTCACTTCCGGGTCCGGGGATCGAGCACGCCGTAGAGGATGTCGACGAGGAAGTTCGCGACCAGCACGCTGACGGTGATCATGAGGAACAGCGCCTGCATGAGCGGGTAGTCCTGTCCGATGACCGCGTTGAACAGCAGGTAGCCGATGCCGGGATAGCCGAACACCTGCTCGACCAGCACCGATCCGCCGACCACGCCACCCAGGGCGAGACCGAAGCCGGTCAGGTTGGGCAGGATCGCGTTGCGCGCGGCGTAGCGGATCGCGACGGTGCGGCTCTTCAGTCCGTTCGCCTCGGCGAAGGTCACGTAGTCGTCGCCGAGCGTGTTGATCATCGCGTTGCGCATGCCGAGGACCCAGCCGCCGAGCGAGGTGATGAGGATCGTGATGGCCGGCAGGATCGAGTGGTACAGCGCATCCACCACGAACTCCCCCGACACCGAGGGCGTCGTCGTCGCCGAGTAGGCGCCGGTCGTCGGGAACCAGTGCAGCACGTAGCCGGTGAAGAACAGCAGCAGCAGCGCGGTCCAGAAGTAGGGGAAGGTCGACATGAAGCTGCCGCCGAGGGTGGGCAGCGCATCCAGCCAGGTGCCGCGCTTCCAGGCGGCCGCGACGCCGATCAGGGTGCCGATCACGAAGGCGAGGATCGTGACGACCCCGACCAGGATGACCGTGTACGGCAGGGCGGTGCTGACCAGCTGCGAGACGGTCTGCGGGTAGAACGTGTAGCTCGTGCCGAAATCGAGCGTGATCACCTGGTGCAGGTAGCTCACGTACTGCTCGAAGATGTTGCCCTTCGGGATGCCGAGCTGCGCCTCGATCGCCTTGCGGGTCGCCTCGGTGACGGGTCCGTTCTGCGCGAGCTTCGCGATCGCGGCGTCGGCCGGGGTGCCGGGCATGAGGCGCGGCAGGATGAAGTTCAGCGTGACCGCGGCCCACAGGGTGAGCACGAACAGGCCGAGCTTCTGCAGCACGTACTTCAGGGCGCCGCCGGGAGCTCCGGCGCGCCGGGCCCTGCTTCCGGATGCGGTGGTGCCGCCCGTGCCGCCCGTGCCGCCGGTGCCGCCGCCGAGGTGCGCGGCGCCGGTGCGCGGGGAATCCGTCGCGGTGCTCACTGGTCGTCTCCCTTCGCGTGGCCGACCTGCTTGAGCCGCACGAAGATGCCGAGCGGAGCCGAGTCGTAGTTCTGCGGGATCATGTACGGGTCCTTCGCGGTGGGCCAGCCGACGAACTTCGCGTCGCTGAACAGACCCCAGCTGCCGCCGTAGTACATGCCGATCACGGGCAGCTGGTCGTAGACGACCTGCTGCAGCTCGTCGACGATCGGCTTCTGGTCCTCTTCGTCGATCGTCGACTTGAGCTGGGTGAGCAGCTCGTCGACGGCCGGGTCCTTGAAGCGCTCGCGGTTGTTCTGCGCGCTCTTGCCGACCGGCTGGTAGAAGTCGCTCGAGAGCAGCGAGTTGTAGGCCTGGTAGACGTCGCCGTTGCCCATGCCGCCCATCGCCATGTCGAACTTGCCGTTGTCGATCGCGGCCTGGTAGCCGGCGGGCTGCGGCGCCGTGATCTTGACGTCGATGCCGATCGCGGTGAGGTTGCGCTGCACCTCCTGCACGGCGCGCAGCCAGTCGCTGTAGCCGTTCGCGGTGAGGATCGAGAAGCTCACCTGCTTGCCCGACTGGTCGATGAGCTTGCCGTCTTTCTGGGTGTAGCCGGCCTTGGCGAAGCTGGCGAGGGCCGCATCCACGTCCTGATCGACGAGGCCCTTGTTCGGGATGTCGGGGTTCAGCCACTTCTCCTGGTTCGGCAGGATCAGCCCGGTCTGCCCGGCGGCCGTCAGGTTGCCCTCGGTCGCGCTGTCGGCGATCTTGTCGCGGTCGAGCGCGAGCGAGATGCCGCGACGGAAGTCCACGTCATCGAACGGCGCCTTCGTCAGGTTCGGCGTGAGGCCGATGACACCCGCGGCGGGGAACCACCACTGGTTGTCCTTGCTGGCCGCACCCCAGGTGCCGCTGACATCCGAGATGTAGCTGTAGGCCCAGTCGTAGCCGCGCGCGACGGTGTCGAGCTGGCTGTTCGTCGCGGGCAGGATCAGGTGCTCGATGTCGATCTTGTCGGCCTGCCAGTAGCCGTCGTACTTGTCCATCGAGTACTGCAGCGGCGAGTAGTTGCCGAGCGTGAACGGGCCGGTGCCGATCGGGTTCGGGTTGCGCCAGGTGGTCGGGTCCTTGACCTTCGACCACTGGTGCTCGCTGACGATGTAGACGCCGCCGAGGATGCCCACGGCCGGCACGTCGTCGGTCTTGAGGTGCACGATCAGGTGGTCTGCGGCGTCCGCGCCGCTGCCCGTGCCCTTCTCGACCTCGAGCGAGTCGATGTGCTGCCAGATGCCCTTGATGTCGAGTGGCGGGAACTTCTTCGCCAGGTCGAAGGTGAACTTCACGTCGTCGACCGTGAACGGCTCGCCGTCGCTCCACGTCACGTCCTGCCGGATCGTGAAGTCGGTCGTCTTCGGGTCGGGCTGGTCGACGGCACTCGCGAGCCAGGGGGTCTGCTCGCCGTCGAGGGGGTTCGTGAGGATCAGCGGCTCGTACATCCACTTCGATGCCGTGCGCGTGCTGGCCAGGTAGGGGTTGAAGTTGCGATCGAACTGCGGGTTGCCGTGGTCGGCGTTGATCAGCATCGTGTCGGCGCCGATCGTGGGGTCGGGCTGCGAGCGCACCTGCACCGAGCAGCCGGCGAGCACGAGGCCGACGGTCGCGATGCCGGCGACGAGCGCGGTGCGCAGGCGGCGGGTGCGGCGGCGGGCCGTGGATGCGGTGCTCCCCCGCTCGTGCGTCGCAGCAGGATCCTGCCGACCTCTCGCTGATCGCCTCATCGCTCTCCGCCTCTTCGCTGGGGCGGGCTCGTGGAGCTGATCCCGCCATCGGGTTCGCGCCTGGCTCCCGCCACGCGACTCCCCCAATGTATGCGCTTACATCGCGGTGTCAAGCCGGACTGCCAGGTCGCATCCAGGTTCAGCGCGGCGGCGCGCTCTCGCGCAGCAGCACCTCGACCGGCAGCATGACGCGCTGCCGCGGGGCGTCGGGATCGGCCAGTCGCCGCAGCAGCGTGCGCACCGCGATGCGGCCGAGGTCGGCCATCGGCTGGCGCACGGTCGTGAGCCGCGGGGTCGAGAACCGGCCCGCCTCGACGCCGTCGAAGCCGCTCACCCGCACGCGACCCGGAACATCCACGCCCGCCGCCGTCAGCGACTGCAGCACGCCGAGGGCGCTCTGGTCATTCGAGCACACGATCGCGTCGGGGATTCGCTCGCCCGCGTCGGCGCCCGCGAGCAGCTGCTCGGCGACGCGCCGGCCGCCCGCGACCGAGAAGTCGCCGCGCAGGATGCGGGTCTCGAGGGTGGGGAGCGATGCGGTGCCGGTGCGCGTCGCGTGGGTCGTCGCCCCGGTGTCGGCGCGGGCCCTGGCGCCGGTCTCGGCGTCGGCGCGCGCATCCTCGACCGCGCGGGCGAAGCCGCGGTGGCGGTCGCGCTCATCGGGGGAGTCCTCGGGGCCGGCCAGGTAGGCGAGCTGCCGCACGGCCCCATCCCGCAGCACCTCGGCCACGAGGGCGCGCATGCCCTCCTCGTTGTCGACGACCACGTGGTCGAGATCGTGCTCGTCGCTCGAGTCGGCGACCAGCACGACCGGAACGCGGCTCGCGGTGCGCGCGAGCAGCTCGTCACCGAGCGTCGCGGCGAGCACGACGAGTCCGTCGACGCGGCCGGCGATCTCGCCGACCAGCCGCTCGCGCTGCGAGGCCGTGCCGGCGGCGATCAGCAGCGCGAAGCCCTGCTCCGACGCCTCGCCCTCGGCGCCGCGGATGACCTCGTCGTAGTAGAGATTCACGGGCCCGCCGGTGCCGGCCTCCTCGGCCGCCTGCTCGGCACTGGCCCGGTCGTCGCGGATGCGCGGGGGAGTGGCCGGCCCCGGGTCGGCGACCGGCGCGCCCTCCTGGTGGCCGGGCAGCAGCAGGCCGATGACCTGGGTGCGCTTGCCGGCCAGGCCGCGGGCGGATGCGCTGGGCACGTAGCCGAGGTCGCGCACCGCATCCATCACCTTGGCGGCGGTCTCGGGGCGCACCTCATCGGGCCGCCGCAGCACGCGCGAGACGGTCGCGATCGAGACGCCCGAGCGCGCGGCGACGTCGTAGACGGTCGGGTTCAGCTCGCCGTTCGGCATCGCTGCTCCCTTCGTCGTCGCGGTGCGCTGGTCATGCCGCAGCTCATCGTGACGGCACGGCATCGTCGTGACGGGACTGTACGCCGTCCGGTCGCCGAGTCTGCCGTTCGCAACTCAGCACGAGACCTCGCAGATGGCCCACGGCGGTCGGCTCGGGGCATCCGTGCTGAATTGCGTTTCACAGGGGCGCGGCTCGCGCGCTCAGCAGGAGCAGGGGGCGATCGGCGTGCGGATCACGGCGTACCAGATCAGCAGCATCGTCACGAGGAATCCCGTCACGAAGTTGAGCCAGAGGAAGCGCCGCCAGCCCCGGTTCGCTCCCGCCGCGTCGGCGTCGGCCACGTTCCACCAGGGCGCGACGTTGGCCGCGTAGGGGAGCACGAGCAGCGCGGCCAACGGACCCGGCCAGTCGGTCGCCAGCAGCAGCGCGCCGCCGAACAGATAGGCGACGAGGGATGCGCGCACCGTCGCCTTGGCGCCGATCACCGTCGCGACCGAGCCGATGCCGCCCTCGCGATCCGCCTCGATGTCCTGCACGGCCCCGAAGGCGTGCGACGCCATCCCCCACAGGAAGAAGGCGGCGAGGAGCGCGACCAGGCGTCCGTCGAACTGCGCGCCGGCGAGCGCGAACCCGTAGACCGCGGGGCTCACGAAGTGCGTGCTCGACGTGATCGAGTCCAGCAGCGGGCGCTCCTTGAAGCGCATGCCTGGTGCGGAATACGCCACGACCGCGAACAGGCTGATGACCAGCACGATCCAGCTCGGCCAGGCGTCGAGGCCGCCGATCACGAGCAGCGCGACGACGAACGGTCCCGGCAGCGCGGTGCTCGCGGCGATGGTCGCGCGATGCATCCGCTTGTCGAGCAGCGCGCCCTCGACGCCGCCCTTGCGCGGGTTGCGCAGGTCGGATTCGTAGTCGAAGACGTCGTTGATGCCGTACATCGTGAGGTTGTAGGGCACGAGGAAGAACAGGGTGCCGATCACCGCGAGGGCGATCGTGCGCGCATCCCAGCCGCTCGCCGTGTCGGCGCCGCGGTCGGCTCCGCCGGTGATCGACAGGATGTACGCGGCCGCGAACGGGAACGCCGTGTTGACCCAGCTCAGCGGGCGCGACGACAGGAGCAGGGCGCGGATCACGCGTCGCCCTCCTCACGCGCGTCGCGCTGCCGCGCGTAGTCGCGGGGGGAGTCCTGCTGAGGGGTCGCAAAGGCCCCGTCGATGCCCGATTTCCCGGGCGTTTCGGGGCCTTTGCGACCCCTCGTGGGATGTTCGGTCGGCGATGCCGGGCGGGATGCGCGGCGGGTGCGGCTCGTCGGCAGCAGGTGCCAGAGCACCGGCAGGAGGACGACCGCGGCGATCGCGTAGGCGAAGTCCTCGAGCGGAGCGATGCCGATGAACGCGCCGCTGATGCGCGACGGGTCGTAGCCGACCAGCCCGACGCCGATCATCACGTTGTCGAAGATCGCGGTCATCACGAGCAGCACGATGAGGGTCAGCGCGACGGCGCGCCAGCGCGGGGCGCGGCGCGTGAGCAGGCCGGCGACCGCGACCACGGCGATCGCGCCGAGGAACACCGCGTTGAGGGCCCAATACGTCATCGCTCGGCGCCTCCCTCGATACCGGTTCGCGCATCCATGCCGGTGTCGGAATGGGAACCGCCGAGCGTCGACGGCGCCGTGTCGCGCGGGCGCCGCCGGAAGCTTCCGAGGCGGGATGCGGCCCCGTAGACGTTCATCGTCAGGTAGCAGAGCAGCGTGAGGAAGAAGACCTCCTCGACCGGCAGCTCGGGCGCGAGCTGCAGCCCCGTCATGAACGAGGTCTCGCCGCGGAAGAAGATGCCGAGGCCGATGCCGAACAGGTCCCAGACCAGGAAGAGCACGACGCCGGCGACCAGCACGATCGCGGCCCGGCGCGCATCTCGCCAGAAGAACAGCCGGAACCGCCGATCGAGCACGACCATGCCGGTCAGCGAGACCGCGAGCGCGACGAGGTAGAGCACGCTCACGAGGCGGCCTCGGCCTGATCATCCGCCACCGGAGCGACCGCGGGCGCGAGGGGCTCGGGCAGGGGGGTGGTCGACGTGTCGCCGCGCAGGCGCTTCACGAGCAGCTCGGCGCTGATCAGGCACATCGGCAGCCCGATCCCCGGGATGGTCGACCCGCCCGCATAGAGCAGGTTCTTCACCGTGCGGCTCGCGTTGCCCGCCCGGAAGAAGGCGCTCTGCTTGAGCGTGTGCGCCGGCCCGAGCGCCGTGCCGCGCCAGGAGTTGAGGTCGGCGACGAAGTCGGCCGGTCCGATCGTGCGGCGCACGACGACGCGCGAGGCGAGGTCGGGAATGCCCGCCCACGACGCGATCTGCTCGAGCACCCGATCGGCGAGCGCCTCGATGCGCGCATCCCCCTGCCCATCGACGCCGCCGGCGCCGAGCGCGGGGTCGGCCGGCAGCGGCACCAGCACGAACAGGTTCTCGTGGCCGGCCGGCGCGACGGTCGGGTCGATGCCGCTCGGCTTGCAGACGTAGAGCGACGGCACGTCGGGCACCTTCGACGACGGACCGAAGATCGCGGCGAAGTTCTCCTCCCACGCCTGCGCGAACAGCAGGGTGTGGTGCTCGAGCTGCGGCAGCTCGCCCGTCACGCCGAGCAGCATCAGCAGCGCCGAGGGCCCGGCGACCTTCTGCTCCCACCACGACTCCGGGTACGAGCGCTCGGTCTCCGCCAGCAGACGCGTCTCGGTGTGGTGCAGGTCGGCGGCGCTCACGACGACGTCGGCGTCGAGGCGCGTGCCGTCGGCGAGCTCGACGCCGACCGCGGCGCCGTCAGCGGTCAGGATGCGCGCGACCGGTGCATCCACGCGGATCGCGACCCCCTCATCCCGAGCCAGTGCCTCGATCCGGTCGATGATGCCGCGGAATCCGCCCATCGGATAGCGCACGCCGTCGACGAGGTCGAGGTGGCTCATGAGCGAGTACATGCTCGGCGCGAGGTCGGGCGCCGAGCCGAGGAACACGGCGGGGTAGCCGAGCACCTGGCGCAGGCGCAGGTCTTTCACCGTGCGCCGGGCGAGCGAGCCGAGCGGCTCGAGCAGCAGGCGCATCAGGCGCGGCGTGCGGCGCAGCACCTCGCCCGAGAACACGCGCGGCAGGCTCTGGAAGGTCGTGTAGAGGAAGCGGCGCAGCGCCATGTCGTAGGTCTCACCGGCCCGCGCGAGGTAGCGACGCAGTTTCTTCGCCGAACCCGGCTCGATGCGCTCGGCGCGCGCGAGCGTCTCCTCGGTGTCGGCGGCGATGTCGAGCGGCACCGGGTTGCCCTCGGCGTAGACGCGGTAGCCGGGGTCGAGCTGCACGAGCCGCAGCTGCTCGGCCGCCGAGGTGCCGAGCAGGCGGAAGAAGTGGTCGAACACCTCGGGCATCAGGTACCACGAAGGTCCGGTGTCGAAGCGGAAGCCGTCGTGCGACCACGTGCCGACGCGGCCGCCGACCTCGGAGCGCGCCTCGACCAGCTCGACCTCGTGGCCGTCGCGCGCGAGCAGCGCGGCGCCGGCGAGCCCGGCGATGCCGCCGCCGATCACGACGATGCGGCTCATGCGGAGGCCTTCGGGTCGTCGATATCGGGGCCGCCCGGGAGCGGGGGAGTGGGTGCGGTATCCGGGCGCGCTCCGCCCGCATCCGGGCCCGGCAGCCGCCCCGCCACGGCCAGCGCCGCCAGCTTCGCCTTCACCGGATTCGGCACCCGCACGCGCGTGTCGATCAGCACCGACGCGGGGGTCGCCCGGATGCGCGTCGACAGCTCGGCGAAGAGTCCGTGCGCGAGCGTGACGGCACGCCGCGAGCCGCTCGGGATGCCGGGGATCGCCGCCGCCGCGACGGACAGTTCGGCGTCGATGTCGTCGACGAGCCGCAGCTTGTCGGCCTCGGTGAACGAATCCACGCTCACACCGGGGAAGTACGAGCGCCCCAGGTCGCGGAAGTCGGCCGCCAGGTCGCGCAGGAAGTTGACCTTCTGGAACGCCGAGCCGAGCGCTCGGGCGCCCGGCGTCAGGTCGGCGTAGCGCGCATCGCGGGTCGCCTCGGCGAGCGGCTCGTCGCGCAGGAACGCCCGCAGGCACATGAGCCCGACGACCTCGGCCGAGCCGTAGACGTAGACGTCGAAGCCCGACTCGTCGTAGCTCGTGCGATCGAGGTCGGTGCGCATCGACGCGAAGAACGGGGCGGTCAGCTCGGCGCCGAAACCGCTGTGCCGAGCCGTGCGGGCGAACGCGTGCACGACCGGGTTGGCGCTGTAGCCCTCGGCGACGGCCCGGTCGGTCTCGGCCTCGAGCTCGTCGAGCACCCGGCCGGCGGCTCCGGGGGCGAGTCCCGCTTCGGCCGCCCCGCCATCCACGATCTCGTCGGCGACGCGCACGAGCGCGTAGATGTTCTCGACGTGCTGCCGCACGCCGGGCGCGAGCAGACGGGCCGCGAGCCCGAACGAGGTCGAGTAGCGGCGGATCACGACGCTCGCCGTCTCGTCGGCGACGCGGTCGTAGAGGCTGAGCCGGCTCATCGGGTCCATCCTCCCGTGCGCGGGGTCTCGGCGCGACAGCGGCGGTCGGCGCCGCCTCACCGCACGCGGCTCAGCACCGCGTCGGCGACGGGGTGCAGCTCGGTGCGCAGGGCGCTCGGGATGTGCGCCTCGGCCAGGCGGGCGAGCGCGCGGTTCGCGTAGTAGCGGGCGAGACCGTCGGCGAACGCGCGGGCGCCGCCGTCGATCAAGGCCGCGCGCAGCAGCCGCGCATCCTCGTCGCACAGCAGCGGATCGCCGAAGTGGTGCTTCACGGCCGCCCACTGCGGGGTCGAGTCGGCGTAGGTGGTGAGCACGGTGCGCTTGCCCTCGCGCAGGTCGCCGAGGGTCGTCTTGCCCGTCTCCTCCTCGGCGCCGAAGACCCCGAGCACGTCGTCGACGATCTGGTAGGCGATGCCCATCTCGCGACCGAACTCGCCGAGCGTCGCGATGACCTCGGGGGCGGCGCCGGCGAGCACGGCGCCCGCCTGCAGCGGCCCCTCGAAGGAGTAGACGGCCGTCTTCAGGCGCTCCATCGTGAGGATGTCGTCGACCAGCGGCGCCTCGGGGGCTCCGGCCAGGTCGATGTCGATCAGCTCGCCGGCCGCGCTGGCGAACATCGCCTCGTCGAGGAGGTCGAGCAGCGCCGAGCGGATGTCGTCGGCGACGCCGCTGCGATCGATCAGACGGTAGGCGTTGAACAGGGCCAGATCGCCGGCGATGACGGCGGCGCTGATGCCCTGGTGCTCGGCCGCCGCATCCACGGCCCCGCGGCGCAGCGCGCGGTCGCGGTAGGTGCCCGAGATGTTGGGGGAGCCGCGGCGCATGAAGTCGCGGTCGATGACGTCGTCGTGCACGATCAGCGCGGTGTGCAGCAGCTCGAAGGCGGCGCCGACGTTGGCGGCGGCCTCGTCGTCGTCGCCGCCGAGCGCCGTGTAGGCCGCGAAGACCATGCGCGGGCGGAAGCGCTTGCCACCGGTCGTGTTGGCCTCGAGCGCCGTCCACAGCTCGACGTAGTCGGGTCCCAGGGCCTCGGCGCGCTTGCGGGCTAGGCTGAAGAAGCGCCCGAGAACGGCGTCGACCAGCTCGCGTCGCCGCGTGGCGACACGCAGGCGGTCGGGTCCGTCCATCATCGAGGCAGGGTATCCCGCGGCATGTCACCGAATCCGGCGCACTCAGCGGAAGCGCAGACGACGCTCGCATCGGCCGAGTCGGGCGCCTCGCTCACGCCGGCCGCTCCTCTCAAGCCCGCCGAGCCGGTCGGCCCCGAGCTCGTGGTGCTGCTCGCCGACGACGGAACCCCCATCGGCACGGCCGAGAAGGCGCTCGTGCACGACGCCGCGACACCGCTGCACCTGGCGTTCTCCTGCCACATCGTGGATGCGCGGGGCCGCGTGCTGATCACCCGCCGCGCCCTGTCGAAGCGCACCTTCGCCGGCGTCTGGACCAACTCCTTCTGCGGACACCCGGCGCCCGGCGAGTCGATCCCCGAGGCCGTGCGCCGTCGCGCCGAGCGCGAGCTCGGCCTCGAGATCGGCGAGCCCGAGCTCGTGCTGCCCGACTTCCGCTACCGCGCCCGGGATGCCGGGGGAGTGGTCGAGAACGAGATCTGCCCCGTCTACGTCGCTCGCGTCGACGCCGACGTCGCGCCGAGGCCGGCGGCCGACGAGGTCGAGGAATGGATCTGGGTCGAGCCGGATGCGCTGCGCACGGCCGTCGAGGCGACGCCCTTCGCGTTCAGCCCGTGGATCGCGATGCAGCTCGCGGAGTGGGGGGACTACCCGGCGGCGCCGGGCGCGTGATGAGCCCGACGCGGTATCCGCACGCGGCGTGAGGCCGCGCATCCACTGATCTGCGGCTGAGCGCGGCACCGCACTTTCAAAGGTGGCCACAAACGCACGCCACCCGCGGCGTGTCGCGGACATTCCCGGCCACCCTCCCCAGCGACACCACGCTGCGTGGCCACAGACGCACGGCCTCCGCGGCGGGGCGCGCGCATTCGTGGCCAGCCTCGCCAGCGCGAACCGCGAGGAAGAGAGGGAGGCTGGGCGGGTCAGCCCAGCAGCACCGCACCCAGCCACAGGCCGAGCAGGAACGCGCCCGCGACCAGCGCCGTGACGCCGACGATCAGACCGACGTTGCGGTTGCGACGGCTGCGCAGACCGCGGAAGGCGTTGCGGCGGTGCAGGCGAGAGCCCTTCGAGCGACGTCCGGTACCGGTCAGCGCCGGCTCGGGCTGCCCGTGCAGGATCGCCGCGACCTCGGCGGCGCTCGGGCGCTCCGACGGCACCCGCGAGGTCATGGCGCCGAGCAGCAGCTGCCACTCCTCGGCGAGTTCATCGGGGATGGTCGCGTCGCGGTTCGTGCGGGCGATCGCCGACTCGATCACGGTGCCGGGGAACTCCTGCACCCCGGTGAGCGCCTCGAGCAGCACGAGTCCGAGCGAGTAGACGTCGCTCGACACCGTGACCTCGCCGCCGGTGACCTGCTCGGGGCTGAGGTAGGCGGCGGTGCCGAGGATCGTGCCGTCGCTCGTCATGCGGTGGCCGCCGAGGTAGTGAGCGATGCCGAAGTCGCCGAGCTTGGCGCGACGGCGGAATCCGCCCGCTCCGCCGTCGCCGATGAGGATGTTCGCCGGCTTCACGTCGCGGTGCACGACGCCCTGCTCGTGCACGTAGGCCAGCGCATCCGCGATCTGCGCGCCGATGCCGGCGACGTCGTGCGGGGCCAGTGCACCGGCCTCGATGACCTTCTCGAGCGAGGCGTGCGAGACGAGCTCCATCACGACGAAGCGGCGGATGGAGCCGTCGAAGTTCTGGCGTCCGGCGTCGAAGACCGAGATGAGGCCGGGATGCTGGAGCCCGCTGAGCATGCGGATCTCGCGCTCCTGCCGCACCAGCTCGTCGGCGACGACCGACTCGGCGCGGAAGACCTTGAGTGCGACGTCGCGCCCCAGCACGGTGTCGCGGGCGCGGTAGACGCTCGCGGCGCCACCGGATCCGATCGCCTCGAGCAACTGGTAGCGGCCGGCGACGGCGTTCGCGCTCGGCGGCGGCGTGGCGTAGTCGGTCGTGGTCATGGGCGTGCTCCCCTGCTGTTCGCTGTGCTTCGCCGCAGCGTGCGGAAGGTCGGATGCTGCCAGCGGTACCTGCCGCGCAAGTCCCCCGCGCGGTTGGCATAGCGATAACGCCGTTGCGCGCAGTCTAGGTCAGGGGTGGATGCACGGCGAGGGGTGGACGCGGCGCTCTCGGCTCGCTAGCAGGGACGGCGGGCGAGAAACGAGGCGACCCGGCCTACTCGCCGGGGGCACCCGCATCCGTGACGCGCACGTCGATGCGGTGGAAGCTCTGCCACGACCGCGACGCCGTCGGGCCGCGCTGGCCCTGGTAGCGGTTGCCGTAGGCGCCCGAGCCGTAGGGGTTCTCGACGGCCGAGCTGGTGCGGAAGAAGCAGAGCTGCCCGATCTTCATGCCCGGCCAGAGCTTGATCGGCAGCGTCGCCATGTTGCTCAGCTCGAGCGTGACGTGCCCCGAGAAGCCGGGGTCGACGAAGCCGGCGGTCGAGTGGGTGAGCAGGCCGAGGCGGCCGAGGCTGGACTTGCCCTCGAGGCGCGCGGCGACGTCGTCGGGCAGGGTGACGAGCTCGAAGGTCGAGCCGAGCACGAACTCGCCCGGGTGCAGGATGAACGGCTCGTCGGGCTTCGTCTCGATCAGCCGCGTCAGGTCGGGCTGCTCCTCGGCCGGGTCGATGAACGGGTACTTGTGGTTGTCGAACAGCCGGAAGAAGCGGTCGATGCGCACATCCACGCTGGAGGGCTGGACCATGTCGAGGTCGAGCGGCTCGAGTCCGATGCGGCCGGCCGAGATCTCGGCCTTGATGTCCCGGTCGCTGAGAAGCATGGGCCTGAGCCTAGTGCGGCCGTATTCTTCGACCATGTCGTTCCAGGCGTACCTCGACAACATCGAGCAGAAGACCGGCAAGACCCCGCGCGAGTTCATCGCCGAGGCGGCTTCGCGCGGATACGGACCCGGCACGAAGGCCGGCGAGATCCTCAGCTGGCTGAAGGACGACTACGACCTCGGCCGCGGGCACGGCATGGCGCTCGTGCACGTGATCACCAAGGGGCCGCAGATCTCGGCGAAGCACGTCGGCACCGGCACGACGCACTCGGATGCGAGCGACACGCTCTGGCTCGACGGGGTGGCGACGAAGCCGGCTTCGTAGCTCTGGCGGTGTCGGGCATCCGCTCTGATGAGGCATCCACTCTGATGAGGCATCCCCGGATGCCGTTGTAGGCTCTACGGGACTGGCCCGAGGGCCGTCACGCGGATGTAGTTCAATGGCAGAACTTCAGCTTCCCAAGCTGATAGCGCGGGTTCGATTCCCGTCATCCGCTCCACGTCTCCAGTCGGCAGGGTCGACGAGTTCTCCGCCGACTAGCCGTTGCCGACGCACGCCCATGCGTGGTCGGGGCCGAACGCGCGCTCGAGCTTCGCGAAGGCATCCGGGCGTCCCCACTCGATGTAGTGGCGGCATCCCGAGGTGAACATCGCGGCAACCGATCCGTAGTCGCCGACGCTCGCCCACGCCCAGCGCACGTCGCTGTCGGAGCCGACCCTGCTCCCCGCGCCGCCGAAGTCGGCATCGAGCTCGACTCCGTCGGGGAACACCAGGGTCACCCGGCCCTCGAGTCGGCAGGTCGGCTCGTCGTTCAGCATCGCCACGCCGACGCGGCGGTCGCCGTCGCAGATCGGCAGCTGAAGCTCGGAGGCGTCGAGGTAGAGGTAGCCGACCGGGGCGACACTGGCGCTGGGACTGGCACTGGCACTGGGGCTCGAGCTGGGCGCGCCGACCGGTCGGTTCGGACCGGTCGTCGGACTCGGCACGCAGGCGACGAGCGAGAGCGACGCCGCGGCGAGAAGCGCGGCCGCCATCCCCCGACGAAGGCTCACGAAACGAGCCTAGACCTGTTGCCGGACGTCGGCTCTGGCCCGAGATCCCGGGCGTCGGCGCGCTGCCGGCGGCCCCTTCCGATGTCGGTGGTCCACGACACCATGAAGTCGTGAAGGACCTCCCGACGACGTCTCTGAGTGACGGCGATCTCGCCGCGCTGGAGTCGGTCGTGGTGGAGGCGGATGACGTCGCGACGCTGCTCACGGTGGGTCAGGTCGCCGAGCTGCGCATGCTCGCGCGGGCGGGTCGGCTGGCCGAGAAGCAGGCGCGGGGTGCGAGCGCGAACGTGCGGGCGCACGACATGGCGCTGCGGTCGATCGCGGCCGAGCTCGCCGCGCTGCTGGGGGTCGCCGACCGCACCGTGCAGGCGCGCATCGGCGAGGCCCGCGAGATCGTCGAGGGCTACCCGTCCGCACTCGAGGCCTGGGAAGCCGGCCGGATCACGCGCGGGCACCTGCGGGTGATCGTGGATGCGGGCCGCGTCCTCCCCGTCGATCGCCGCCCCGCGTTCGAGTCCGAGGCGATCGAACGCTGCCGGCTCGACACCCCGGGGCGTGTGCGGTCCGCTCTGGAGATCCTCGCCGAGCAGATCGCCCAACGCCCCTTCACCGAACGCCACGCCGATGCCGCCGCGGGTCGCGGCGTGCGCCTGATCCCCGGCCGCGACGGCATGTGCGAGATCGTCGCGACCGTTCCCACCGTGATCGGCGACGGCATCCTCGACCGCCTCACCCAGCAGGCGCAGGTCATCGTGGATGCGCGCGCGCACGACGATGCCACCGAGCCCCGTGCCGCCGCTCCTGCCGACGACCCCGACCGGCGCTCGCTCGATCAGGTGCGCGCCGACGTCTTCTCCGATTTGCTCCTGGCCGGCTCGCCCGCTCTCGACCCGACCGCGCACGGTGACGGACCGGGCGCGCTCGGCGCGATCCGCGCCCAGGTGCAGGTCGTCGTCTCCGCGCTCACCCTCACCGGCCACGACCACCAGCCCGCCGACCTCATCGGACGCAGCCCCATCGATGCCGACACGGCTCGCACCCTCGCCGCCGATGCCCCGTCGCTGACCCGGCTCCTCACCGATCCGGTGCGCGGAACCGTGATCGCCGTCGACCGCTACCGCCCCACCGGGGACCAGCGCCGCCACCTCCGCGCCCGCGACCAGCACTGCCGCTGGCCCGGATGCCACCGCCCCGCGATCCGCTGCGAGATCGACCACACGATCGACGCCGCGAAGGGCGGACCCACCGCACTCGGCAACCTCGCCCACCTCTGCCAGCGACATCACTCGACGAAGCAGTTCACCCCCTGGCGCGTGAGACAACGCCCGGGCGGGATCCTCGAATGGACCTCGCCGACCGGCCGGATGTACCGCGAAGACGCACCGACCCCACCGGTCGGATTCCATCTGTCGCCGGAGTCGCCACCCGCGCCGGGCCGCGACGCGCGCCCTAATGCCGCGTCCCGCGGAGGGATCGGGGCCGATACGCGCGATCGCATGGGCGATTCGCTCGTGCCCGCTCCGTTCTAGCGCCCGCGCGCATCCAGGAACTCGTCGATGCGGCTCCGTGTCGATGCCAGCCGCTCGATCTGCCGCGTGAGGTCGTCGCGCACGAGGGCGAGCGTGTCAGCCGCGGCATCGTGCGCCGACGCCGGCGCGTCTCCGACGCAACTCAACACCGACTCGACCACCTCGCGCGAGAAGCCCATCCCGAACAGCTGGTGGATGACCGTCGCCCGCTCCGCCATCGACTCCGCGTACTCGCGGTAGCCGTTCGCCGCCCGCTCGGCGGCGATCAGTCCGTACTGCTCGTAATAGCGCAGCGACCGCGCACTCACCCCGCTGCGCGCGCTCAACTCGCCGATGCGCATCCGCTCGCCGCCGTGACCCGCATCAGCTTCCGCGCCCGCATCCGCGCTTGACCTTGGCACGATGTCAGACTCTAGCCTCGCGCCATGCCCGAATCCAGCACTCCGCGCACCGCCTCCGACGACCACGTGGATGCAGCCGGCCGCCGCCGCACGTTCACCGTCGTCGCCCCCGGCGCCAGCTCGTCACATCTCCCCGGCCGCGCGCTCGTCCTCGTCTTCCACGGGTCGAAGCAGACCGCCGCCGCCCACCGCGCCTTCACCGGCCGCGCTCTCGACACCCTCGCCGCCGACGGAACCGCGGTCGTCGCCTACCTCGACGGCCACCGCGGCAACTGGAACGACGCCCGCCGGGCGAGCTCGCTCCCAGCCCGTCTTGAGAACATCGACGACGTCGCCTTCGCTCGCGCGGTCATCGAGCGGCTCGTCTCGACTCACGGCATCGACCCGCACCGCGTGATCGCCGTCGGGTACTCCAACGGCGGCCAGATGGTGATGCGGCTGCTGCACGAGACCGGCGGCCCGGCCCGCTCCACCCCCGCCCTCACCACCCCGACCATCGCCGGCGCCATCGTGATCGCCGCGACCATGCCCGACGCCGATGGGTTCCTCGGCGACTTCTCAGACGCACCGGGCCACCGCATCCCCGTCGCCGTCGTCGCCGGAACGGCCGACCGCATCGTGCCCTTCGGCGGCGGCCGCATGGCCCGCTGGGCGCGCACCGTGTTCCGCGTCGACGGCACAGCCCTCTCGGCACCGGAGACGGCGGCCTACTTCGCCCGGCGCAACGGGATCACGGCGTCGCCAGTCGAGCGCACCGTCAACGCCCCCGCGCCGCGACGCCGCCGTCGCGACCGCGCCCCGATGCGTCGTGCCGACTTCCGCGCCGACGGCCGCGCACCCGTCACCCTGTTCACCGTCGATGGCGGCGGACACACCGTCCCCGGACCGAAACGCGCACCGGCGCTGCTCGGCCGCACCGGCCGTGCGATCGGCGTCGCCGAGATCGTGCGCGAGGTGCTCGGCTCGGTCGATGCCGTGCTGTCGAGGTGATCGCCCGTGTCGGCGGCTCGGGGGAGCATCCCGGTGTGAGCGAACCCGACCTGCCGCACGATCCCGACCTCGGCGCCACGCACGACGACGTCTGCGACGACCTGCTGTGCGGACGCTTCGGCGGGCCGCACGCGCTCATCCCGGGAGAGGACGACGCCCGTCATTTCCGTCTGGTGGATCGCGGCCAGGTCTGGGGCGTCGCGATCACGCGACCGCTGAGCGAGCCCGAGTGGACCATCGACTCCTACGTCGCGCACGGTGTGCAGCTGTCGCCGGTGGTCGCCGAGCAGTACGCGACGACCCTGATCGCCGCGGCTCGCCTGTGCCGCGACCCCCAGGCGACCGCCGACGACGTGCTCGACTCGGGCACGCGCCCATGACCGCCGAGCGCATCCCCGTGCTGTGCACCGAACCCCGTTGCGACCTGTTCGGCGAGAGCCACGACGTCGTCGCGCTCGATGAGAGCACGATGCATCTCCATTCGATCGACCTGACACCGCGGTGGAGCGTCACCGTCGCCCGCGAAGACGACGACGCCGCGTGGGCCATCGCGGCGTCGGTCGGCGGCGAGATCGACCTCGACCCCGATCAGGCGGATCTGCTCGCCGCCGCCCTGCTGAGAGCCGCCGACTTCTGCCGCGCCGCACCGCCGGCGCTCGAGGCGCGCGACGCCGAGTGAGCCGCGTGGGCTATGTAGACGGCGTCCACATCCACCGCTAGCGTCGACGACATGATGCGGATGCTGCTCGCCTCGGGACCTGTCCGCGACGAGAGCGCCGTGCACGCCGCCCTGCTCGACCTGATCGGTCGCCCACTCGGCGAGACCCGCTCGGTCGTCGTGCTGGATGCGATGCTCCCGCTCTCCGGCGACAAGACGACGATGCTCGAGCACCTGCGCGACTTCCGCGATCTCGGCTGGGCCGAGTGCGACATCCTGACCCTGCAGTCGGGACCGCCGGCGCTGATCGAGCAGCGACTGCGGCACGCCGACGTGATCTTCGGCTATGGAGGCACCAACCACTGGCTCGCCCACGCGTGGCGCAGCACCGGCCTCGCCGCGCTGCTGCGCGAGCTGCTCGACGAGAAGGTCTACCTGGGGCTCAGCGCCGGATCGATGATCTTCTCGCGCCACCACGAACGCGCCGCCCGGGAGTTCGGCGACCTCGACGAGCCGCGGATGCTCGGCCTCGACGAGATCGCCCCCGCCCTGCCGCTGCTCGACTGGTACCTGGCGCCGCACCTCGGCGCCGACTACTTCCCGCACCAGACCGACGCCTGGGCGGCCGGCCTCGCCCCGCGGCTCGGAGCGCCGATGTGGTTCCTCGACGACGCCTCGGCGCTGATCGTGCGCGACCCCGACGCCGAACCCGAGATCGTCTCCGATGGGCACTGGCTGCACTTCGACGCGAGCGGGGCGCTGGTCGGCTCCGACGCGAGCTCACGGCATGCACCCCGCTGACGTCGAGGCGACATCGCTAGCTTCCCCGGTGTGAGACCCGTGGATGCCTCGGCTACGACAGCGAGCGATGTCGATATCGAGAACGGCGGCGTCGGCGGCCCGCACGGGCCCGTGCCCGTGCGTCGCTACCTGCCGCGCGCATCCACCGCGCCGCTGCTGATCTGGGTGCACGGCGGCGCCTTCGTGAAGGGCTCCCTCGACCAGCCCGAGTCGCACGCCGTCGCCCTCGCCTTGGCGGCGCGCGGCATCCCGGTCACGACGGTCGACTACCGCCTCACCTCGCAGACCAGCTTCCTGTGGCCGTCGCCGTCATCGCGCGCCGTGCGCTTCCCGGTGCCCTTCGACGACGTCGCCGCCGTGGTTCGGGATGCGCGACTCCGGTCACCCGGCGGCGTGCTGGTCGGCGGAGCCAGCGCCGGCGCCTGCCTCTCGGCGGCGGTCGCGCTGAGCGAGGTGGACGACGCGCAACGCGAGGCCGAAGAGCACAGCGAGGACCTCGCCCTCCCGCCGATCCGCGGCCTCCTCCTCGCCTACGGCGTGCTGCACGCCGCACTGCCGCCCGCCTCTGCCGAGGTGCGCTCGCGCATCCGCGGCTACCGCAAGCTGCTGCACACGCGTCGCGCGTTCGGCGTGATGACCCGCAACTACGCCGGCTCGCGCGCCGCGCTGTCCGACCCGCGCGCCTTTCCCGGCGGACACCCTCTGTCTGGATTGCCGACCACGCTCATGATCGACGCCGACGGCGACATCCTGCGCGGCTCGAGCGAGGCCTTCGCCGCCGAGCTCGCCGCCCACGACGTGGCGCTCGAGCGCCACGTCGTCGCCGGCACCGTGCACGCCTTCCTCAACCGTCCCCGCGATCCCGGTTTCGCGCGCGGCATCGACCTGATCGCGGAGTGGGCCGCGCGCCGCTGAGCAACGCCCTCAGATCCTTCCGGCGAGCCGGTGGTACGCCTGGTTCCACTGCACCTCGCGCTCGAAATCGCGCAGCGTCGTGCCCTCGTCGATCACGAGCAGCTCGGTCGCGGTCAGCTTCGCGAAGTCGCGGAACACGTCGACGCCGACCTGCGTCGTCATGACCGTGTGGTGCGCGGCGCCCGCGGTGAGCCAGGCGGCCGCACTCGTGTGGAAGTCGGGCGCCGGCCTCCAGACGGCCCGCCCGACCGGCAGCTTCGGCAGCGGATGCGGCAGCTCGACGTTCTCGACCGCGTTCGCCACGAGACGGAATCGATCGCGCAGATCCGACATCGCGACGACGACCGCCGGCCCCGGGTCGGCCGTGAACACGAGCCGCACCGGGTCGTCTTTGCCGCCGATGCCGAGCGGGTGGATCTCGAGCGAGGGCTTCGCGGTCGAGAGGCTCGGCGACACCTCGAGCATGTGCGCACCGAGGATCAGCTCGGCCCCGGGCGTGAGGTCGTAGGTGTAGTCCTCCATGAGCGACGCCCCGCCGGGAAGCCCCGCCCCCATGACGGAGGCGAGCCGCACGAGCACGGCCGTCTTCCAGTCGCCCTCGGCCCCGAAGCCGTAGCCGTCGGCCATGAGCCGCTGCACCGCGACCCCGGGCAGCTGCGTCAGAGCCCCCAGATCCTCGAACGAGTCGGTGAAGGCGGTGAAGCCACCCGCCTCGAGGAAGGACCGCAGCCCCAGCTCCTGCCGCGCCGCATCCACGACCGACGCCCGTCGCGCGCCGCCGACCCGCAGCTCGGGCACGACGTCGTAGAGCTCGTCGTACTCCGCGGCGAGCGCGGTCGCCTCGGAATCGGAGACCGCGTCCACCGCCGCGACCAGCTCGTTCACCGGCCAGGTGTTCACGCTCACGCCGAAACGGATCTGCGCCTCGGTCTTGTCGCCCTCGGTCACCGCGACGTCGCGCATGTTGTCGCCGAAGCGCGCGACCTTCATGGTCGACAGCGCGGCGACGCCCGACGCCGCCCGCGCCCAGGTGCCGACCCGCCCCGCGACCGCCGGGTCGCTGACGTGCCCGACGACCGTGACCCGCGGCAGGTCGAGCCGGGTCTGGATGTAGGCGAACTCGCGATCGCCGTGCGCCGCCTGATTGAGGTTCATGAAGTCGAAGTCGATCTCGCCCCACGGCAGCGCAACATCCGCCTGCGTGTGCAGGTGCAGCAGCGGCTTCGCCAGCTGCGACAACCCGGTGATCCACATCTTCGCCGGGCTGAAGGTGTGCGCCCACGCGATCACGCCGACCACGCGGTCGTCGCTGTTCGCGTCGAGCGCGAGGCGGCGGATCGCGTCCGCGTCGGTCAGCACCGGCTTCCACTCGATCGTCACCGGCACCGCGTCGGCGGCCGCGAGCGTGTCGGCGACGACCCGCGACTGCTCGGCGACCTGCCGCAGCGTCTCCTCGCCGTAGAGACCCTGCGACCCGGTGACGAACCAGACGACGTTGCGGCGCAGGTCGGGGGTGATGCTGCGAGAGCTCGGGGAGGTGCTGGTCATGAGGGTCCTGTTCTGCTGGAGCTGAGGGAGACGGGCGTGTCGGTGGGGAGGGGCGGCCTCAGATCGACGCCGCGGCAGCCCGCTCGATCGCGAGCCCGGCGCGGTAGCGCTCGAGCCAGGCCGCGTACCCCGCGACCTCGTCGGGTTCGGGATGCACGACCTGCGCCGAGGCCGCGGCGAACACCTGCTCGTGCAGCCAGTCGGCGAGCGCAGGCCGCGCCGAGCCGGCACTGCCTTCACCGTGGATCCCGCCACCTGCCTCGGCCGCGTACAGGGCGAGCAGCGCCGCACCCCACGCCCCGCCCTCGGCCGCCGTCTCGGCGACCGCGACCGGCGCGTCGAGGGCCGCCGCGAGCACGCGCTGCGCGACTCCGGCCGTGCGGAAGATGCCACCGTGCGCCTGCATCCGCTCGAGCGCGACGTCCTCGTCGGCGAGCACGCGCATGCCCAGCGCGAGCGTGCCGAACACGCCGTAGAGCTGCGCGCGCACGAGGTTGCCGAGCGTGAGCTCGCTGTCGGGGGCGCGCACGATCAGCGGACGGCCCGCATCCAGCCCGGCGATCGGCTCGCCGGCCAGGTGGTTGTAGGCCAGCAGCCCGCCGGCGTCCACATCGGACCGCGCGGCCTCGCCGAGCAGGGTCGCGAAGACCGCATCGGCGCTGACTGGCGAACCGGCACCGCCGGCGGAGCCCACAGCACCCACGCCGAGTGCCTCCGCGAACCGCCGGAACACCCCCGCCCACACCCCGAGCTCGCTCGCGCCGTTGTTGCAGTGCACCATCGCGACCGGGTCGCCGGCGGGCGTGGTGACGACGTCGATCTGCTCCAGTGGCCGGTCGAGTGGATGCTCGAGCACGACCATCGCGAACACGCTCGTACCGGCGCTGACGTTGCCGGTGCGCGGCGCGACCGCGTCGGTCGCGACCATGCCGGTTCCGGCATCCCCCTCGGGCGGGCACAGCAGCGCGCCGGGCTGCAGCCGTCCGCTGGGGTCGAGCAGGCTCGCGCCGGCTGCGGCCAACGTGCCCGCGTACTCGCCCGCGGCGAGCGCCGTCGGCAGCAGCTCGCGCACGCGCGCGGTCAGCCCGATGCCGGTCGCGTCGGCGGCCCGCGCAGCGAGCTCGTCGTAGCGCGCGAGCATCCGCGCGTCGTAGTCGCCCGTCGCCGGGTCGATCGGGAACATGCCCGACGCGTCCCCGACGCCGAGCACCCGCCGCCCGGTCAGCCGCTCGTGCACGTGGCCCGCGAGCGTCGTGAGGTGCGCGACGCGCGGCACATGAGCCTCGCCGTCGAGCACGGCCTGGTGCAGGTGCGCGATCGACCAGCGCAGCGGGATGTTCACCCCGAGCTCGGCGCTGAGCTCGCGCGCCGCGGCGCCCGTGCTCGTGTTGCGCCAGGTGCGGAACGGCACGAGCAGCTCACCGTCGGCGTCGAAGGGAAGGTAGCCGTGCATCATCGCCGAGACGCCGATCGCGCGCAGCCGGGTCAGCTCGACCTCGGCTCCGTAGCGGCGCCGCACGTCGATCGCCAGCGCGGCGAAGGCATCCTGCAGGCCGGTCCAGACGGCATCCAGCGCGTAGGTCCAGACGCCGTCGACGAGCTGGTTCTCCCAGTCATGCGCGCCGGCGGCGAGCACCTCGGTCGGGGTCGCGCCGATCAGGCTGGCCTTGATGCGGGTCGAGCCGAGCTCGATGCCGAGCACGGCCCGGCCGTCGGCGATCCAGTCCGATTCCCGGCTCATGCCGTCGCCGCCCGTCGGTCGTCGTCGCTCTGCCCGTAGACGTTCTGGTAGCGGGCGTAGAGCTGGTCGATGCGGTCCTGCGGGATCGGGATGAGCGGACCGGCCGCCCGGGCCAGGTGCACCGAGCGCGCCGCGTCCTCGCACATGACCGCGGCCTTCACGGCGTCGCGAGCGCTCGCGCCGATCGTGAAGGGTCCGTGGTTCTGCATCAGCACGGCCCGCGAGCGGTGCCCGCGCAGCGTCTCGACGATGCCCCGCCCGATCGAGTCGTCGCCGATCACCGCGAACGGCCCGATCGGGATCGGCCCGCCGAACTCGTCGGCCATCCCGGTGATGACGCAGGGGATCGGCTCGCCGCGCGCCGCCCAGGCGACGGCGTAGGGGGAGTGGGTGTGCACGACCCCGCCGACCTCGGGCATCTCGCGGTAGACGTAGGCGTGCGCCGCGGTGTCGCTCGACGGACTGCGCTCGCTGCCCGCGCTGCCCGGCACGACGGCGCCGTCGAGGTCGCACAGCACCAGATCGTCGGCCGTCAGGTCGTCGTAGGCGACGCCCGAGGGCTTGATCACGAACAGGTCGGCGCCCGGCACGCGGCCCGAGACGTTGCCGCCCGTCCACACGACGAGCCCGTAGCGCACGAGCTCGGCGTGCAGCGCGGCGACCTCGGCGCGGGTCTGCGCGATCGCCCGGTCGACGTCGCTTCCCACCCCCACGATCACTTCCCGCTGCGGCGCTTGTTGTAGACGTCGAACGCGACGGCCGCCAGCAGCACCAGGCCCTTGATGAGCGACTGGAACTCGGTGCCGACGCCGAGGATCGACATGCCGTTGTTGAGGATGCCGATGATCAGACCGCCGATGATGGCCCCGGTCACGCGGCCGATTCCGCCCGTGACCGCCGCGCCGCCGATGAAGACGGCGGCGATCGCATCCAGTTCGAAGCCATCGCCGGCCTTCGGGTTGGCGAGGTTCAGCTGCGCCGTGAACACGAGCCCGGCGAGCGCCGAGAGCACGCCCATGTTGACGAACAGCAGGAAGGTGACCCGCTGCGTCTTCACGCCCGACAGCGCCGCCGCGTTGAGGTTGCCGCCGATCGCGTAGACGTGACGGCCGAAGACGCTGCGCGCCATCACGGCCGAGTAGACGACCACGAGCACGGCCAGGATGACCAGCACGATCGGGGTGCCGCGATAGCTCGCGAGCAGGTAGGCGACGAGCAGGATCAGCACGGTCGTGAACGCGGTCTTCGCCACGAACCACGGCATCGGCTCGTCTTCGACGTTGTAGCGGCGGCGCACCAGACGACCCCGGATGCCGGCCGCGATCAGGGCGACCGCCGACAGCACGCCGAGCACGATCGTCAGCGGCTCGACGAAGCTGACGCCGCCGCCGAGGTCGGGCAGGAAGCCCGAGCCGATCGCGCGGAAGCCGTCGGGGAAGGGCGAGATCTGCTGGTTCTGCAGCGTGATCTGGGTCAGTCCGCGGAAGGTCAGCATGCCCGCCAGGGTCACGATGAACGCCGGGATCTTGAAGTAGGCGATCCAGAAGCCCTGCCAGCATCCGATCAGCGCTCCGAGCACGAGGCAGAGCACGGCGGCCACCGGCCACGGGATGCCCCACTTCGTGATCATCACGCCCGCCATCGCACCCGTGAAGGCGACGACCGAGCCGACCGAGAGGTCGATGTGCCCGGCGATGATGACCATCACCATGCCGATCGCGAGGATCAGGATGTAGCTGTTCTGCACGACCAGGTTCGACACGTTGATCGGCTTGAGCGTGATGCCCTGCGTCGCCACCTCGAAGAACACGACGATGACGATGAGCGCGATGAACAGGCCGATCTGACGCAGCTGACCCGCGAGGAAGCGGCTCGCGCGCTGCAGCACGCCGGTCTGCGGCGCGGGGGTGGTGGCGGTCACAGGTGGTCCTTCTCTCGTTCCTGCGTCATGTGCTGCATCAGGCGCTCGGCGGTCGCGTCCTCGCGACTCAGCTCGGCGGTGATGCGGCCCTCGGACAGCGTGTAGATGCGGTCGCAGATGCCCATGAGCTCGGGCAGCTCCGAGGAGATGACGATGACGCCCTTGCCCTCGTCGGCGAGCCGGTTGATGATTCCGTAGATCTCGTACTTGGCCCCCACGTCGATGCCGCGGGTGGGCTCATCGAGGATGAGCACGTCGGGGTTCGCGTACATCCACTTCGACAGCACGACCTTCTGCTGGTTGCCGCCGCTGAGCTTGCCGGTCACCGCCTCGACGGTCGGCGCCTTGATGTTCATGCTCTTGCGGTAGCTCTCGGCGACGACCACCTCGCGGCTCTCATTGACCCAGCCCATCCGGGCCAGCGACGGCAGCGCCGAGGCGGAGATGTTGTGGCGGATGTCGTCGATCAGGTTGAGCCCGTAGCGCTTGCGGTCTTCGGTGGCATAGGCGATGCCGGCCTTGATCGCGGCCGACACGGTGTTCGTCTTCACCTCGACGCCGCGCTTGAGCACGCGCCCGCTGATGCCGACGCCGTAGCTGTGGCCGAAGACGCTCATGGCGAGCTCGGTGCGGCCGGCGCCCATGAGACCCGCGATGCCGACGATCTCGCCCTCGCGCACACTGAGGTTCGCCTCGCGCACCACCACCCGGTCGTGGTCGATGGGATGGTGCACCGTCCAGTCCTCGATGCGCAGCAGCTCGGGCCCGACGTGCGGCTCGTGGTCGGGGAAGCGGCTCTCGAGGTCACGGCCGACCATGCCGCGGATGATGCGGTCCTCGCCGAGCAGCTCATCCATCTCGAGCGTCTCGATGTTGCGGCCGTCGCGGATGATCGTCACCGCATCCGCGATCGCTTTGATCTCGTTGAGCTTGTGGCTGATGATGATCGACGTGATGCCCTGCTTCTGCAGCTGACGCAGCAGGTCGAGCAGGTGCTCCGAGTCGCTGTCGTTGAGCGCCGCGGTCGGCTCGTCGAGGATCAGCAGCTTCACCTTCTTCGAGAGCGCCTTCGCGATCTCGACCAGCTGCTGTTTTCCGACGCCGAGCTCGCTGATGCGGGTGATCGGGTTGTCGTTGAGCCCGACGCGGGTGAGCAGCTCGGCTGCCTCGCGGTTCGTGCGGTTCCAGTCGATGAAGCCGAAGCGCGAGCGCTCGTTGCCGAGGAAGATGTTCTCGGCGATCGAGAGGTAGGGGCTCAGGGCGAGCTCCTGGTGGATGATGACGACCCCCGCATCCTCGGAGTCGTTGATGTTCTTGAACGCGACGCTCTCGCCGTCGAAGACGATCTCGCCGTCGTAGCTGCCGTGCGGGTAGACGCCCGACAGCACCTTCATGAGCGTCGACTTGCCGGCGCCGTTCTCGCCGCAGATGGCGTGGATGCTGCCGCGCTCGACGTCGATCGACACGTCGCGCAGGGCGAGCACGCCGGGGAAGCTCTTGGTGATGCTGCGCATCTCGAGGATGTTGTCGGCCAACATCGGTCCTCTCCATCGAGGTGGGTGGTGCGGGGGGGTGAAGCCGGGATGCGGCGGGGCGCCCGAGGACGCCCCGCCGCGCGGGTCGAGCCGCTTACTTCAGGTCGGCCTCGGTGTAGTAGCCCGAGTCGACGAGCACCTTCTTGTAGTTGTCCTTGGTCACGACGGTCGGCTGGAACAGGAAGGTCGGAACGACCTTGACCTTGTTGTCGTAGCTCTTCGTGTCGTTGACCTCGGGCTTCGTGCCCGTGAGCAGGTCATCTGCCATCTTCACGGCCTCGTCGGCCAGCTGACGGGTGTCCTTGTAGATGGTCGAGTACTGCTGGCCCGCGATGATCGACTTGACCGAGGCGGCCTCGGCATCCTGACCGGTGATGATCGGCAGGGCGTCGGTGGCGTAGCCGGCGCTGGTCAGCGCCGAGATGATGCCGATCGACAGGCCGTCATAGGGCGAGAGCACCCCATCGACCTTCTTGCCGCCCGAGTAGGTCGACGCGATGAGGTCCTGCATGCGCTTCTGCGCCGTGGCCGGGTCCCAGCGCAGCGTCGCGACCTGCGTGAAGCCGGTCTGGCCGCTGCCGACGACGAGCGTGCCGTCGTCGATGTACTTCTTCAGGGTGTCCATCGCGCCGTTGTAGAAGAAGGTCGCGTTGTTGTCGTCGGGGCTGCCGGCGAAGAGCTCGACGTTGAACGGCCCCGTCGAGCCCGTCTCCTTGCCGTCGGCGTCGAGCACACCGAGACCGGTCAGCAGGCTCGTCGCCTGGTCGACGCCGACCTTGTAGTTGTCGAACGTCGTGTAGTAGTCGACGTTCTTGTTGCCGTTGATGAGGCGGTCGTAGGCGATGACCTTGACGCCCTGCTCGGCGGCCTGGTCGAGCTGGTCGCTCAGCGCGGTGCCGTCGATCGACGCGACGATGAGGATCTTCGCGCCCTTCGTGAGCATGTTGCTGATCTGCTGCACCTGCTGGGGGATCTTGTCGTCGGCGTACTCGAGGTCGACCTTGTAGCCGAGCTTCTCGAGGCCCGACTTGACCGCGTCGCCGTCCTTGATCCAGCGCTCGGAGGTCTTCGTGGGCATGGCGACGCCGACCAGGGCGCCCTTGTTGTCGCCGCTGCCGGTGTCGCCGCCGGCGCCGCCGCGGCCGCCCGAGCAGGCGGCCAGGCTGACCGCGACGCCCAGCGCGGCGACGCCGAGCAGGGCCTTCTTGATGGTTCTGCTGTTCACGGTGTTCCTTCCTGAGATGACGGCTGTGTCATCGGGGTGGTGGTGAGGGGTGTGGTGCCAGGTGGTGGATCAGGTCGGTGGGCGTCGGCGCGGGATGCCGTGCCGGGCGTCGGATCAGGGGATTCAGATGGGTGGATGCGCGCGCAGCTCGCGCGTCGCGGCGACCGCGCCGGGCAGGTCGGCGCCGCCGATGCGGTGCCCGCCGGCCTGCACGAGCGCGCCGAGTCCGGGATCGATGCGGTAGCGCCGCGCGTGCTCGGCGACCGCGTGCGGATCGACGTCGCCGCCGGGGGTGTGCGGCACGACGCTGGCGTCGTCCTGCACCAGGGCGAAGCCCTCGGGCCCGTGCGGCGCGAGGCCGTCGGGGGTGATGAGGAACAGCGGCTCGTCGGCGACGCGCGCGCTCACGCGGTCGCCCGCATCCAGCAGACCCTCGTCGCGCAGCTGCGCGTCGGCCTCGGCGATCGCCTCGCGCGTGCGGGCCACGGCGACCTCGAGCTCGGCGGCACGCGCGGTCATGCGCGGCGCTCCTGCATGGTTCCCAGCACGGCGACTCCGATGTCATCCGCTCATGTGACCGTTCACACGAGGTGGGGAGACTTTACCGCTGAAACGGTCACATCCGTCAAGGGGCAGTTTTCGCGGTTACTGCCGAAGCGCCGTCGACGCGCTGTCGCGGGCCGCCGTCAGCGGCGCGGCGGCGCCGTGGATGCGCGCACCACGAGCTCCGGAGGCACCATCGACGCATCGCTCCGGGCCTCGCCGCGCAGCTGAGCGAGCAGCAGCGCGAGCGCGCGCCGCCCCAGCTCGGGGAAGTTCTGCCGCACCGTCGTCAGCGGCGGAGCGAAGTGCGCGGCCTCGGGGATGTCGTCGAAGCCGACGATCGAGATGTCGCCCGGAACATCCAGCCCCATCTCGCGGCAGGCGTGCTGCAGCCCGAGCGCCATCTGGTCGTTGCCGGCGAACACGGCCGTGAAGTCGCGCACCCGCAGCAGCTCGAGCCCGGCGTAGTAGCCGAACGACGACGACCAGTCGCCCAGGATCGGCGCCCGCGTGCGCAGGTCGTGCGCGTCGAGCTCGCGCAGGTAGCCCTGCATGCGCGCCTCGGCCTCGATCCAGTCCTGCGGACCGGCGATGTGCAGGATCTCCTCGTGCCCGAGCTCGATCAGGTGCCGGGTCGCGACCCGCGCGCCCTCGACCTGGTCGACGCTGAGGCTGCTGGGCGCATCCGCGATCGCCGCTGACTCGAGTGTGACGACGGGCACCGACAGCCCGAGGGCGCGCACCGCCTCGAACACGCGCACCTGCGGCGCGACGATCACGAGCGCCTCGACGCCCTGGCCGAGCAGGTACTCGACGCTGGCGGCGACCGAGGCGTAGTCGCTCGACGCCGGACTCGTGATGCTGATGCGATAGCCGGCCTCGCGCGCGGCCGCCTCGATCGAGGTGATCGCCGTCGCCGGGCCGTAGTAGGCGGTGGATGCCGACAGCAGCCCGATCGTGCGCGACCGCCCGGCGACGAGGGCGCGGGCGGCGGGGTTCGGGCGGTAGCCGAGCTCGGCGATCGCGTCTTCGACGCGCTTGCGGGTCTCGACCCGGATGCTCGGGCTGTCGTTGAGCACGCGGCTCACGGTCTGGTACGACACCCCGGCGACGCGCGCGACGTCGCGGATGTTCGGCGCGCGCACGGGGTCCATGATTCGAAGGGTAGTGCGCGGCATCGGGGCGGAGCCGCGGGTGGTGGGCGCGACGGCGCGGCTAGCGGCGGGCGCGGCGCGCGACCGCGTCGGCGCAGTCCACGCAGAGCGTGCGCGCAGGGCGGCGCTCGAGCTGCGCATCCGGGATCGACTGAGCGCAGCGCTCGCACACGCCGAACGCGCCGGCGTCGACACGCGCGGCGGCGGCATCCAGCTCGACCAGCTCAGCCGCCGCCTCGGCCCGCGCACCCTCGAGCCGCGACCACTCGTGCGTGAGGGTGAAGCCCTCCGGGTCGTGCTCCTCGTCGGTCCACTCGCCCCGAGCGACGCGGATGCCCACCAGCTGCCGCTCGACGTCGGCGAGCTGCCCGGCCACCACGCCGCGCCGCGCGGCGATCAGGGCGTGCGCGTGCGCGCCATCCGCACCACCGTCGTTCGCCGACCGAGCGTCCATGACCCGGGCCTCAGCGCCCCGCGATGACGTCGGCGATCCGCGCCGGCCACGCCGTTCCTGTGCCCGCGCCGGGCCGCGACTCGGCGCGATCCGCCGCGCGATAGGCGGCGTAGATGCCGTGCACCGCCAGCCAGCGCAACGGCTCGGGCTCCCAGCTGCGGGCGCGGTGCCCGACCCAGGGCAGCCGCGTGCGCTCGGTGTCGCGCTCGAGCACGAGGTCGGCCAGCGTGCGTCCCGCCAGGTTCGTCGCGGTCACACCCGTGCCGACGTAGCCGCCGGCCCAGTAGGTGCTGCCGGCCGCGCCGCCCGATGCCCGGTTCACGCCCACCGTCGCCGCCCAGTCGCGCGGCACCCCGAGCACGCCCGACCAGGCGTGCGCGATGCCGGTGGATGCGGCGGCCGGCCCGGCCAGCACCGGGAAGAACGAGCGCAGCAGCGCCGTCAGCCCCGTGATCGTCGCCTCCTGCGTGCGCCCGTCGCGATCCACCCGCGAGCCGTAGCGATACGGAACCCCGCGCCCGCCGAAGGCGATGCGGTCGTCGGCCGTGCGCTGCGCGTACATGTAGACGTGCGCGAAGTCGCCGAGGGTGTCGCCGTGCTTCCAGCCGATCTCATCCCAGGCCGCCGCCGGCAGCGGCTCGGTCACGATCAGCGACGAGTTCATCGGCAGCCAGGTGCGGTGCTCGCCGCGCAGGTCGGCCGTGAAGCCCTCGGTCGCCCGGATCACGTGCGCCGCCCGTACCGTGCCGTGGTCGGTGATCGCCGCACCGGCGCGGATCTCGCTCACCCGCGTGCCCTCGTGGATGTGCACCCCGAGCCGCTCGACCGCCTCCGCCAGCCCGCGCACGAGCTTCGCCGGGTGGATGCGCGCGCAGTGCGGATGCCACAGCCCCGCCACCGCGCCCGCGACCCGCACCCGCTCACCGGTCTGCGCCGCATCCCACTCGACCGTGTCGGTGTGCGGCCACGCCGCCTCGGCGAGCGCCGTGCTGCGCAGCCGGGCGGCCTGGGATGCGGAGCGCGCCACGTTCAGCTCGCCGCCCTTCACGATGTCGGCGTCGATGCCCTCGGCCGCCGCGACCCGGATGACCTCGTCGACCGTCTCGTTCAGCGCGCGCTGCTGGGCGACGGCAGCATCCCGCCCGTGCGTCGCGACGTAGCGCTCGCGCCCGCCGGTGACCGAGTTCGTGAGCCAGCCGCCGTTGCGCCCCGAGGCGCCGAAGCCCGCGAACTCGGCTTCGAGCACGACGACGCGCAGGTCGGGCTGGGCGCGCTTCAGGTAGTAGGCGGCCCACAGCCCGGTGTAGCCGGCGCCGACGATCGCGACGTCGGCATCCACATCACCGGGCAGGGGCGCGCGCCGCGGTGTCGACGCCGTGTGCCCCAGGTCGCGCCACCACCAGGAGACCTCGCCGTTGCGCGTGCCACCCGTCCCTCGCGTTCCGCCGTCGACCTCGCCGATGCCCTCGCTCATCCCGACCTCCTGCGGCGAAGCTACCGCGCCGCGCCCTCCTTCACGGGCGCTTCATCCACTGTGAGAATGTCCCCGTGGAAGCGCTCGTGCCGATCCCCCATCCCGGCGTCCCGCTCGAATACGGCACGCCGGGCGCCCCCGGGCTCGTGGTCGTGCACGACTGGTTCGGCCGCCTGCCCTGGCTCGAGGGCTATGCCGAGGCACTCGCCCGCGTCGGCTTCCGCGTGCTCGTGCCCGACCTCTACGAGGGCGTCGCGACGGTCGACGCCGAGCAGGCCGAGCGCCTTCTCACGACCCTCACGAACGACGGCGTCGACGCCGAACTCGACCTCGCCTTCGAGCAGCTGCGCGGCGAGGGCAGCGAGCGCGTCGGCGTGATCGGCTTCTCGATGGGCGGCTGGCATGCGCTGCGCTTCGCCCAGACCGGGGCCGTGGATGCGGTGGTCGCCTACTACGCGACGCTCGGCGAGAGCGTGCACGGCGTTCTGCCCGCCCCCGTGCTGCTGCACCTCGCCGAGACCGACGAGTGGCCCGAGGGCGCCGAACCCGACGCCTTCGTCGCCCGCCTCAAAGACGACGGCACCCCGATCGAGCAGCACGGCTACTCCGGCACCGCCCACGGCTTCGCGAACGCGACGGCGAGCGCCGACTTCGACCGGGATGCGGCGGCGCTGGCCTTCGCCCGCTCCGCCTCGTTCCTGGAGTCGCAGCTCTCGAGCTGAGTCGCAGGGGTCTCGCAGGCTGGCCTGCGGCCCTCGACCCCGATAATCTGTGCCGATCGGCGCCCTCCCGAGGCGCCACGGGGGATCGGAGCCGACGATGGGATCGTCACCCAACCGCGTGCTCGGCACGATCTTCGGCGCGTTCTTCGTGGCGATCGGCATCTGGGGCTTCGTCCTGCCCGACGGCGGCGCGATCCTCGGCATCTTCGGCGTCAACCTGCTGCACAACTGCGCGCACCTGCTGATCGGGCTGATCCTCGCGGTCGCCGCGATCTTCGGCGGCGTCGCCTCGGCCCGCACGGTCAACACGATCGTCGGCGCGGCCTACCTCGTGCTCGGCGTCGCGGGACTGTTCCTGCTCGGAACCCCGGTGAACTTCCTCGCGATCAACGCCCCCGACAACGTGCTGCACTTCGCCAGCTCGGTCGTGCTGCTCGCGGTCGGCCTCGGCGCCGAGCGCCCGAAGGCGAAGAAGCCCGTCACCCGCTGACGCCCGCGCCCACCCGCTGACGTCGCCGGCTCGCCGCCCGCTCACCGCTGCCGTGTCACCCATCCTGCGCATCTGGCTCGGCTTCGCCGCGCTCGGCGCCGGTCTCATCCACCTGGCGCTCGTGATCGGCGCCCCGCCCGGTCTCGCCGTCGCGTTCGCCCTGCTCGGCGCGGCCGAGTTCGCCTGGGGGACGTTCTGCTTCGCCCGGGACGAGCCGCCGCTGCAGCGCCTGGCCCTGCTGTTCGTGCTGCTGCCGCTCGTCGGCTGGATCGTGGTGCTGCTCGCGGCATCCGCCCTGCACTCGACCGACGTGACGGCGGCGCTGCGCCCGCTGCCGCTCGTGATCGCGACCCTGCTCGACACCGTCGTCGCGGTCGGACTGGCGCTGCGGATGCGCGGCCGGCGCCGGGCCGAGGAATCGGGTGCGTCCGAACCCGAGGTCGAACCTGCCGCCGACGAGCATCCCGCCGCCCCCGCCTCCCTCGCGAGCACCGCCCGGTTCCTCCTCGGCGTCGGCGCCGGAGCGCTCGTGATCGCCGCCCTCACGACGACCGGCCTCAGCGCGACCGAGGCCGGCAGCTTCCCCTCGGTGCACGAGCTGAACTTGCCGGGGCTGCACCTGCACTGAGGCGGGTGCCCTGCGCCCTACGCCGAGATGCCCGGGATCGCCGTCACGCGCGACATGAATCGCCGCACCGCATCGTCGACGATGATGTCGCTCGGCCGCAGCGGCCGGGTCATGTAGAGCCCTTCGAGCCGCGTGATGCGCGACAGCGCCACATAGGTCTGCCCCGGCGCGAAGCTGCGCGGACCCAGATCGATGATCGCCTGGTCATAGCTCTTGCCCTGCGACTTGTGGATCGTGACCGCCCACGCCAGCCGCAGGGGGAACTGCGTGAACTCGGCCACCACATCCCGCTGCAGCTGCTTCGTCGCGGCCGAGTAGCGGTAGCGGTAGCGCTCCCACGTGGCCGGCAGCACCTCGTGCAGCTCGCCATCGACGTCGACCCACACGGTGTCGTCGATGCGCTCGACCGTGCCGACCGTGCCGTTGACCCAGCGCCCGTCGCCGCCGGCGTCGTTGCGCAGGAACATCACCTGCGCGCCCTTCTTCAGCTCGAGCTTGTCGTCGGCGGGGAAGGCGCGGTTGCCGAAGTCGCCGGTCACCTCCGCGCGGGCGGTCAGGATGCGACCGGGCAGCCGGGCGAGCTGCTGGCCGTTGATGCGGTTCACGGTCGCGTTCGTCGTCGCGAGCGTGATCGTGCCGTCGTCGGGGGCGGGCCGCGCGCCGACCGTGTTGAGGCGGTGCGCCATCTCGGCGGTCACGCTGCCGTGCCGCACGGCGGTCAGCAGCTGCTTGAACTCGAGCTCGTGCTGGCGGTGGATGGTGCCGAGCTCGTAGACGGTGAGGTCGGCCTCGTCCCACACCTTCGCGTCGAAGAACCACATCGAGCGGTAGCGGTCGGCGAAGTAGGCGCGCTCATCCTCGTCGCCGGGAACCGGCGCGAGCTGCCACGGGTCGCCGAACAGCACGATCTGCGCCCCGCCGAAGGCCTCGTGCGGGCGGCCGCGCGCCTGACGCAGCGACCGGTCCATCGCATCCAGCAGGTCGGCGTTCACCATCGAGACCTCGTCGACGACGAGCGTCTCGATCGCGCCCAGCAGCTTGCGCAGCTCGGCGCTCTGCTCGATCGCCTGGTCGGCGATCACGCCGATCGGCAGCCGGAACAGCGAGTGGATGGTCTGGCCGCCGACGTTCAGCGCGGCGACGCCGGTCGGCGCGCAGATCGCGAGCGCCTTCGAGCTGTTCCACGAGAGGTGCTCGAGCAGGGTCGACTTGCCGGTTCCGGCCCGCCCGGTCACGAAGATGTGGCCGTTGGTCGTCTCGATCGCGTCGAAGACGGCCTGCTGCTCGGGCGAGAGCTCGGGCAGCGCCATGACACCTCCGGACGGCGCAGGTCACGCAGAGCGTGCGCGCGGGTCGGCATCGCACCGGTGGGCGCGACCCGACGATGGTAGCCGGGATGCGCATCCGCACGCCCCGGTTCTCCACCGCGGCGTCGGCCGCACCGGCGGCCTCGGCGAGTCCGGGCTCAGCGCTCGAGCATCCCCGGCGAGCCCATGACCGTCGCCGCCGTCATCCGCAGCACGACGCGCTCGGGGTTCGGCCGCGGCTCGCGGTAGCGAGCGGCGTAGCGGCGCTCGGCGTCGGCGACGGCCGCCGCATCCTCGTCGATCTCGGCGGCGCCGGCGAAGCTGATCCAGCGCGCGCCGTCGAGCTGGCAGATCGACGCCCGGCCGGTGCGCAGCACGTTCAGCACCTTCTGCGTGCCGCCGGAGGTGATGACGCGCAGGGTGCCGTCATCCCAGGTGAAGCCGACGGCGACCGAGTGGATGCCGCCGTCGCGGGCGAAGGTCGAGAGCGTCGCGAGGTGGTACTCGCTGAGGAAGGTGAGCGCGTCGGCGCCGAGGCGCACGTCGGAGAGGGCGGGCATGGGTGGAACTCCGTTCGGCGCGACGGGGGACGACCGTCGTGCGAACCGCCGTGCGACGCCCGGCAGGTGCGCCTCCATTCTGGCGGGTGCGCGCGGCCGCATCGCACAGGCCGTGACCGCGTCATCCGCCCCTCCGTAGGATGTGAGCGTGCGTCGTTCTGTCGTCTCCTGGCTCGTGGCCGTCGGTCTCGTGCTGGTGGCGAGCATCGGCGGCGTGGTCGCCCTCAACGGCACCGCGTTCAGCGCCGGCTCGTTCGTGCGCGACTACCTCGACACCCTCACCCGCGGCGACGCCGAGAGCGCCCTGCGCATCCCGGGCGTCGACGCCGACGGCGCGAACGCGCACCTGCTCAGCACGGCGGTGCTGCGCACGGGCGCGAAACTCACCGACGTGGCGCAGGTCTCCGACACCGAGTCGGCGGGCATCCACACCGTCACCTTCCGCTGGCGCGCCGGCGGACAGCAGGGCGAGACCAGCTTCGAGGTCGAGCGCTCCGGCTCGCGCTTCGCGTTCTTCCCGGCCTGGCGCTTCGCGACCTCACCCGTCGCGACGCTGCCGGTCTCGGTCGCAGGCGACACGAGCTTCCGCGTCAACGAGGTGCCGGCGTCGGTCGACGGCGACGCGAGCGAGGGCACCGAGTACGCCCTCTTCGTGCCCGGCGCCTACGAGGTGGATGCGCGCACCCGCCTGCTGGCCGCGACCGCGCAGACCGTCGTGCTCGACTCCACCGGCGATGCCGACGCGGTCGAGCTCGAGGTGCAGCCGACCCAGGGACTCACCGACCGCATCCAGAAGGAGGTCGACGCCTTCCTCGACTCCTGCGCGACGCAGAAGGTGCTGCAGCCGACCGGATGCCCGTTCGGCCAGGAGATCGAAGACCGGGTGTCGTCGCCGCCGACCTGGTCGATCGACTCCTACCCCGACGTGCAGATCACGGCCGGCGACGCGACCGGCGAATGGCGCGTGAGCCCGACGTCCGGCACGGCGAACCTGTCGATGGATGTGCAGTCGCTCGCCGACGGCACGATCACGAAGTACGACGAGGACGTCGACTTCCAGGTCGCCTACGACATCACGATCGACGGCGACAGCGTCACGATCACCCCGGTCGACCCCGAGGGGTGAGCGCTCACTCCCCGCGCGTGCCCGCCCGCTCGGCGAGCATCCGGTTGTACTCCTCGAGATCGGCCTCGCCGTCACGATCGGCCTTGCGGTCGCGGCGCTTCGCCTCGCGCGCGTCGCTGCGCGACCACATGACCGCGACCAGGATCGCGAGCGACACGGTCGGGATCTCGCCGACGCTCCACGCGATGCCGCCCGCGGCCTGCTGGTCGACGAGCGGGGGATCGCCCCAGGTGCGCCCCATCGCGCCATACCAGTCGGAGAGGAACAGCCCCGAGCTCTCGATGATCGACAGACCGAAGAAGGCGTGCATCGCCATCGTGGCGAGCAGCAGCAGCAGGCGCAGCGGATACGGCGGCCGGTGCGGCACCGGGTCGATGCCGACCAGCATCTGCACGAAGAGGTAGCCCGTGATGAGGAAGTGCACGGTCATCCACACGTGCCCGAGGTGATCGCTCGTCGCCCAGCGGAACAGCGGCGAGTAGTAGAAGACCCAGAGCGACCCGGCGAACAGGATGCTGGCCACGATCGGGTGCGACAGGAACCCGGCGATCTTCGAGTGCACCGCCAGCAGGATCCACTCGCGCGGGCCGCGACTGCCGTCCTGCCGCTTGTCGATCGCCCGCATCGCGAGCGTCACCGGAGCCGAGAGCACCAGGAACAGCGGGATGGCCATGGTGAGCACCATGTGCACCATCATGTGCGCGCTGAACAGGTACTCCTCGTAGACGTTCGGCATGCCGTTCGTCGACCACAGGAGGACGAGCATCCCGACCACCCACAGCACCGCGCGATACCAGGGCCAGTGATCGCCGCGGCGACGCAGCCGCCACACCCCGGCGAGGTAGAAGAAGATGCCGAACGCGACGATGAGCGCCCACATCAGGTCGAGGTTCCACGACGTGATCCAGCCGACCGGCGTCAGCTCGGGCGGCAGCGGCTTGTCGGTCAGCAGCTCGGCCGGCGTCGGGGCCTTCAGGTCGGCCGTGCCGGTGTCGGCGATCGGCGTCTGCGTGCGCCCGAGCGCGACGGCGACACCCGAGGCGATGCCCATGAACGCGATCTCGGCGACGACGAGGATCCAGAAGCGGCTGCTGCCCTCGCTGCGACCCAGGCCCCGGATGAGCACCCGCCGCTGCACGGCCCCGAACAGTCCGAGCGCGAGCAGCGCCGCGACTTTGACGAGCACGAGGATGCCGTACGGCGTCAGCAGGTTCGGCAGGTTGCCGACGCGGATCGCCGCGCTGACGTAGCCGGATGCGGCCACGACGATGAACGCGATCAGCGCGAGGGTCGAGTAGCGGCTCAGCACCGTCACGAGGCGCCCGCGGTCGAGGGTGCCCTTGAGCAGGACGAGCGTCAGCAGGCCGCCGAGCCAGATCGCGGCGAGACCCATGTGCAGCCAGATCGCGGTCGCGGCGATGTCGTGCGTCGAGCTGTCGCCCGAGTGCCCCTCGTTCGACAGACGCGCCAGGGCCGCGGCGCCGACCACGAACACGCCCAGCAGCAGCACCTGGTGGCGCACGGCGAAGCAGAGCACCGTGATGACCGCGCCGGCGAGCATCATCACGAGCCACGCCTGACCGGCCGATACCTGCGTGAGGAACTGCCCGAAGGCCTGGCCGTAGCTGTCGTCGAACGCGACCGGCTGCACGTAGACGCTCTGGAAGGTGAAGAACGCGGTCGCCGCGCTCGTGACCGTCCAGGCGGCGCCGGCCGCGGCGGCCACATCCAGAGCGCGCGCGTACTCGCGCTCGCGGGGGCTCAGCGCGATCAGCGCCAGCAGCAGCGAGCCGAGGGTCAGTCCGACCGAGAGGTTGACGAGGGTCTTCGAGATCGGCAGTCCCCAGCGCACGATCGGGCCGGGGTCGACGATCGCGGGAGCCTGCGCACCGCCGCCGAACGCGAGGGCGAGGATGACGGCGACGAGGGCGGCCGCGACGAGGGCGGCGGGACCCGCCACCTTGAGAGGGCGCGGCACCCCGGAATTCTAGGCTCTCGCGGCTGTGCGGCTTCCCACCGCATCCGGAGCACCGCATCCGACCGTCACCTCCGATGACGACGTGCCCCGAGCCGAAGCTCATCCGGATACGACGAAGGGCGCCGACCAGCGATGGTCGACGCCCTTCGGTGAAGTCGCGAGACTTACTTGGCGGCAGCCTTGAGCTTCGAGCCCGCCGAGACCTTGACGCGGTAGCCCGCGGGGATCTTGATGGTCTCGCCCGTGGCGGGGTTGCGGCCCTCGCGCGCGGCGCTCTCGGTGCGCTCCACCGACAGCCAGCCGGGGATGGAGACCTTGGTGCCCGACTTGACCGACTCGGCCAGCGTGGCGAAGAGCGAGTCGATGACCTGTCCGACGGCGGCCTGGCTCTGACCCGAGTCGGCAGCGATCTTCGCGACGAGCTCGGTCTTGTTCAGGGTGTTGTCAGCCATGGATGTCCTCCTGGACCTTCTGCAGTTTTTCGATACCGCGATCAGAGATGAACGGGACGTTCACCGGCTCCCGCGCGGACTCCGGGGGAGCCTCTGAAAAGCCGGTGGCGGCCCGGGGATGCCCCCGAACCGCCACTGAACCTACCAGGAAGACTTCGTGATTCCGGGCAATTCTCCGCGATGCGCCATGTCACGGAAACGCACACGCGAGATGCCGTACTGGCTGAGGACACCGCGGGGGCGTCCGTCGATCGCGTCGCGGTTGCGCAGACGGATGGGCGAGGCGTCGCGGGGCAGCTTCTGCAGGCCCTGGCGCGCGGCCTCACGCGACTCGTCGGTCCCGTTCGGGTCGATGAGCGCCTTCTTCAGCTCGAGGCGCTTCGCGGCGTACCGCGCGACGATCTCGGCGCGCTGGTTGTTCTTGGCGATCTTGCTCTTCTTGGCCATGGCCTTAGCGCTCCTCTCGGAATTCGACGTGCTTGCGGACCACCGGGTCGTACTTCTTGAGCACGATGCGGTCGGGGTTGTTGCGGCGGTTCTTGCGGGTCACGTAGGTGTACCCGGTGCCGGCCGTCGAGCGGAGCTTGATGATGGGACGGACGTCCTGTGCCTTCTTGGCCATCAGATCTTCTCCCCACGGGCCAGCAGGTCCTTGACGACCGACTCGATGCCGCGAGCGTCAATGACCTTGATGCCCTTGGCGGACAGCGTCAGGGTCACGGTGCGCTTGAGCGACGGGACGTAGTACTTCTTCTTCTGCACGTTCGGGTCGAAGCGGCGCTTCGTCCGGCGGTGCGAGTGCGAGATGTTGTGTCCGAAGCCGGGAACGGCTCCGGTCACCTGGCACACGGCTGCCATGGTTCCTCCAAATCGAGACGGATCTCTCCGTCGGCTACCGTGGGCCGGCGAGACGAATCCCGTGCCGACCCACCCAAGGTCACTTGTCGGCGTGCCGAGGCCGCATCCAGGATGCGGTGGCACACAAGAAGAAGCGCACCGAGATGCGCAACCCTCCGAGGGTACCCGACGATCCGCTCCCCGGCAATCCGGGATGCGGGCGTCAGCTGCAGCGATAGCCGTTGAGCAGACCGAGCACGGTGGTGATCGTGTAGGTCTTCGCTGGCGAGGTGGCGGCGAGCCAGGTGGTGCTCCCGTTGCTCCACTTGGCGGTGATCGTCACCGTCGACGACTGCCCGAGTGCGAGCACGCCCATCGAGATGCTGTAGCTCGTGACGTTGCCTGCGACCTCGGCGCTGCCGCTCCCGGCCGTGCCGGACCAGGACAGCAGATACGAGGTCGGAGCCAGGCCGTCGGCGGTCGCGACGGGTGCCGTCCACACCAGCGGGACCGCGCCGCCCCCGAGCAGGCTCACCTGAGCCTCATTGGGGTTGCAGGCGAACACCGTCACCGGGTTCACCTTGAGCGTCGTCAGCGTGCCGGTCACGACCTCGGCGTCGGTCCAGGCCGCATCCGTGCGGTGGATCGTGTTGCCGGCACCGAAGGCGACCGCGAACCCCAGTGCGGCCGCGGCGAGCGCGGCGGCCGGCGCGACCCAGCGGCGTCGGCCGGTCGCGATCTGCTCCGTGGATGCGCGCCTCACGCCGCACCCCCGGGGATCCACGAGCGTCGGCGCCGCGCGAGCGCGGCGAGCCCGAGCCCGCTGCCGACCGCACCGAGAGCCAGGAGCGCGGCCGGCCAGCTGCCGGCGACGCCCGTTCCGGCGAGGCTGCCGCGGCCGGAGCCGCCGAGACCGCCCGCGCCACCGGCGCCACCGGCACCGCCGCCCGATCCGTCGCCGTTGCCGACCCCGCCGCTGCCGACACCCGCATCCCCGGCGCCCCACACCTGCACGCGCAGCAGCGCCTCGGCCTCGTTCGGGATGCCCTCGGCCACCGAGACCCGCACGAGCATCCACTGCTGCGCCGGGATCTCGACGTCGGCGAACCAGCGCGCGTCCATCGCCGTGGCGGGCGCGGTCGCGGCGACGACGCTGCTGCCGACGACGTAGGGCTCCTCTCCCGCCGCGCACACGCCGCCGCTCCAGCGCACGTCGCAGCCGAGCACATCCACCCTCAGACCGGCGGCCGACGCCGGCGGCGAATCGAGGCCGAGCCCGACGTGCAGGGTGCCGACGTCGGAGTCGTGACTGCGCACGCCCACCTGCCAGTCGGCGCTGGTGCCGGGCGCCATCGACTCCATCGCCTCCACGTCGCCGATGCTGATCAGCTCGATGTGCTCGCTGCGCACGATGGTCTCGAGCTCCTCGGCGGACGCCGGGGCCGGTGCGACGAACGGGATCAGCGTCGCCGCACCGGCGGTCACCAGCACGACGGCGAGGGTCGCGCCCCCGGGCGCCGTCGCCGCGCGCGGCTCGAGCTCGTCGCGAGGGTCCGGTTCGCCCGGTCGGCGCCGCGGCCAGAACGCCCACGTCACCAGCATGGCGGCGCCGATCGTCAGCGCGCCGAGCACGAAGGGGTTGCCGAACCCGGCGACCACGGGCGCCACGCCCGGCACCGAGAACCGCACGATGCGCACCTGGTTGACGCGGTAGGGCTCGGGGTCGTCGCTCGCGTTCCCGTCGCCGCGCAGGGTCAGGTCGCGTTCGGCGCTGTCGGGGCCGCCGACCGTCTCGATCACCCGCACGCGGTGGGTGATCGGCAGCTGTCCGCCCGGCCGGTCGACCGTGACGACGTCGCCGACCTTCACCTCCGTCGCCGGGATCTGCTGCACGATCGCGGCCGACCCGGCCGGGATCGTCGGCGTCATCGACCCCGTCGAGAACAGGATGATCGTGACGTGGAACACGGTCGCCGCGACCACCGCGGCGAGGCAGACCGCACCGCCGGCCGCCGCCAGCCAGAGCACCACATCCACCAGCACCGAGCGCGCCCGCACCCGCGGCGCCGGGCGGCGGTGCGCCATCGGCGAGGTGCTGGTGCGGGTCACGGGATCTCTCCTGGTCGGGGGGTCAGAGGCGAGTGGATGCGGCGGCTCAACTGGACTGCGTGGTGAAGGTCCAGGTCGCGGAGCCGCTGAGCGTCTGGGTCGTGGTCGGGGCGTTCTCGGCGAGGTAGACCTGGAAGCAGAACGCCGTCGCCGTGCCCGGCGTCGCGCCGGCCGCCGCGGCCAGCGGATTCACGACACCGCTGTTCTGCCCGGTGGTCAGCGTCGGTGCGGTGCTCGCCGAGCCGACGACCCAGTTCGGCGTGCCGGCGAACGCGGTCGCGTCGCAGGTCGCGGCCGTGTCGAGGCGCACCACGCGGTACTGCGTCCAGGCGCCGAGGGTCGCCCCGCCGGTGCCCGACATGGTCGCCCCGCCGAGGCTGGCGGTTCCGGTCACCGACTGCGCGATCGTGCGGATGCGCACGTTCGTGTAGCTCGGCACCCCCGGCACGAAGCCGGTCGCCGACAGCGCCACGGTCACCCCGGGAGCCGTCGCGCTGTCGGCGAAGGCGCCGCCGTTCACGCTCGACTGCGTGCCGAAGTACGACGCGGTGAACGTGCCCCGCGCCATCTCCGCGTCGTTCCACGCCGCCAGCGTGAAGCCGGCCCCCAGTCCGAGAGCGAGCCCGCCGGCGATCGCCGCCCGCACCCGCACCGACACGCGCCGCCGAGGAGTCTCCGTGACGCGAGGCTCCATCAAGGGAGCCTCGGCCACGGCGTGCGTCGACGCAGTGGATGCGGGGGCGGGCGACCGGGGCGACGCGCTGTCGCCCGCATCCATCGCCCGCCCGATCGCTAGACCGACTGGGCCGCGAACTGCCAGGTGGCGGTGCCGGTCTGGCCCTGCACCAGACCCGAGCCGGCCGTCACCTTGAAGCACAGGTTGACCGGCGCTCCCGCCGCTCCGCCCGTGCCCTTCGCGAGGTCGAACGTCACCGCCGTGCCGCCCGTGCTGTCCATGGCGGTGCCCGCCGCGACCAGCGCGGTGCCGGTCGTGGCGGCCGTGCATCCGAAGCTCGTGGTCTGCAGCAGCGTGTAGGTGAGGTTCGAGACCGTGCCGCTGGTCGCCGCGCTCGTCACCGTCACGGTCGCCGCATTGGTGGTCGCCGCGGTGAGCTGCACCGCGAACGGCGCCGCCGTCACGTCACCCGGGGTCAGCGCCGCCGCGGGGACCGTGAACGCGAGCGTGGCCGGAGTGCCCACCGCGTTGTGGTTCGCGAACGTCGTGCCGTCGGTCGAGCCGACCATGTCGAAGCTTCCTGCGGTGAACGTGCCCTGGGCGAACTCGGAGTCGTTCCACGCCGCGAGCGTCGCCGCGGCACCCACGCCGAGCACGAGGCCTCCGGCGAGGATCGCGGCCACCCGGCGCGAACGCCAGCGCCTCGGTCGGGTCGTCTCCTGAACTGTCGTCGTCATGACCGGCTCCCTGATCTGCCGTCACTGCGTCGACGCGGTGGTTGTGGAGGAACTCGGTGCCCTTCCCCGCGCCGACGATCCCGTGCCGACAGGGTACGCCTGAGACGCGCTCAGGTCACCCCCGGGTCACCCCGGAGTCTGCTCGGAGCCTGAGACCGCCTCAGCCCTTCGCGCCGAGACCCTTCGCCGTGCACGCCGGGCACAGGCCGAAGACGTCGACCACGTGCTCGGGCAGGGTGTAGCCGTGCTTCGCGGCGACCTGGTGCGCCCACGTCTCCACCGCATCCGCCTCGATCTCGACGGTCGCACCGCAGCTGCGGCAGATCAGGTGGTGGTGGTGCTTGCCGGGGGTGCAGGCGCGGTAGAGCGACTCGCCCTCCTGCTGCAGCGAGTCGGCCTCGCCCGTCGACTCGAGGTCGGCGAGCGCGCGGTACACGGTGGCGAGCCCGATCGTCGAGCCCTGCTCGCGCAGCCCCGAGTGCAGGGCCTGCGCGCTGACGAAGCCGTCGCGGTCGCCGAGCGCCCCGCGCACGGCCTCGCGCTGCCAGGTGTTGCGTCGTGCGGTCATGCCAGAACCTCCGTCGCGATGATTCTCTCGCGTCGCACCCGCGAGCGCTGCCAGGCGATCACCCGCGCGATCACGTAGATCAGGAACGAGATCGTGGTCACATAGGGGCTGATCGGCACCGACGCGCCCAGCGCCAGCAGGATTCCGCCCACCAGCGACACGGTCGCGAACACGACGCTGAGCACCGGCACCCACACCGGGGATGCGGTGAGCCGCAGCGCCGCCGCGGCCGGCGTCACCAGGATCGACAGCACCAGCAGCGCCCCCACGATCTGCACGCTCACGGCGATCGTCAGACCGAGCAGCAGCATGAAGACGAGCGAGAGAGCGCGGGCGGGCACGCCGCGGGCGACGGCGACATCCGCATCCAGGCTCGCGAACACCAGCGGACGCCACACGACCGCCAGACCCACGACGACGACCGCGCAGATCACGAGCAGCGCGCCGAGACGCGGGTCGTCGACCGCGACGATCTGTCCGGTGAGCAGGCCGAACTTGTTCGCCGATCGGCCCGGGAACAGCGCCAGACAGAGGATGCCGATGCCGAGACCGAAGGGCATCAGCACGGCGATGATCGAGTTGCGATCACGCGCTCGCGTGCCGAGGATGCCGATCAGCGCCGCCGCGATCAGCGAGCCGACGACCGCGCCCTGCACCACGCCGAGGCCGAGCAGCAGACCCGCCGAGGCCCCCGCGAAGCTCAGCTCGCTGATGCCGTGCACGGCGAACGCCATGTCGCGCTGCATCACGAAGACGCCGATCAGCCCGCCCGCGATGCCGAGCACCGCGCCGGCGAAGATCGAGTTGCGCAGCAGCACGATCAGCTCGCCGTAGTCGCTGAAGTCGAAGATCGCGCTCCAGAGGTCGTTCACGCGAGGCCTCCCTGCCCGGCGGTGAACCCCGAGGTGTGCGGGTGGCCCGCGTGCTCGGCGTGATCCTCGTCATCGTGGTGGTGCGACGAGTCGGGGACCCCGACCACGACCACGCGCCCGCCCGTGCGGATCACGTCGATCGGCGAGTCGTAGAGCTCGCTCAGCACCTCGCTGCGCAGCACCTCGTCGGGCGTGCCGATGCGGAATGCGCCGTTCGCCAGGTAGAGCACCCGATCGACCATGCCGAGGATCGGGTTCACGTCGTGCGTCACGAACAGCACGCCGAGCTCGCGCTCGCGACGCTGCCGATCGATCAGCTCGCTCACCTCGCGCTGGTGCCGCAGGTCGAGCGAGATGAGCGGCTCGTCGCACAGCAGCAGGCGCGGGTCACCCGCGAGCGACTGGCCCACGCGCAGGCGCTGCTGCTCGCCGCCCGAGAGCTGCCCGAGGGGGCGGTCGCCGAAACCGGATGCTCCGACCGAGTCGAGCAGGGCATCCACTCGCTCACGTCGCGCACGGCTCGGCCAGCCCGGCCCGAGGCGGTGGCCGTCGACGCCGAGGCCCACCAGGTCGCGACCGCGCAGCGGCGTGCCCGGCTCGGCCAGCTTCTGCTGGGGGATGTAGCCGATGCGGCGATCTCCGCCGTGGATGCGCTCGCCGAGCAGCTCGGCCGACCCGGCCGTCAGCTGCTGCTGCCCCAGGATCACCTTGAGCAGGCTGGTCTTGCCCGAGCCGTTCGCGCCGAGCACGGCGACGAACTCGCCCGTGGCGACCTCGAGATCCAGGCCGCTCCAGAGGCGGCGGCTGCCGTAGGCGAGACTCGCCCCGCTCAGCCGCAGCACCGTCATCCCCTCATGCTCCCACGCGCGGGCGACCCCCGCGTCCGCCGCCGGAGCGGGGGATGCGGGGGTCGTCGCGGGGTACGTCGGCGTCGCGCTCGTGGCGGGCTCCCTGTCGCGGTCGGTCGGTCGCGGTCGGTCGGTCGCGGTCGGTCGGCTCAGGCGCCGAGCGCCGAGCTGATCTGCTCGATCACGCTCGTCTGCCAGCTCAGGTAGTCCTCACCCTTCGGCAGGGTCTCGGTCACGCCGACGGCCGGGATGCCGGCGTCCTTCGCGGCGGCCAGCACCTGCTCGGTCTGCGGGCCGTCGGTCTGCTCGTTGTAGACCAGCAGCGCGACCTTCTTCTCGCTGAACAGGGCGAGCGTCTCCTGCATCACACGCACGGGCGCGTCGGTGCCCTCCTCGATCGACTCGCTGAACTCGTCGGGGGTCGCATTGCTGAAGCCGGCGGCGTCGAGCAGGTAGAGCGGAACGGGCTCGGTGATCGCGACCGACTGCCCCTCGGCGGTGCCCTTCAGCGTGTCGACGTCGGCGGTCAGCTCGTCGAGGCCCTTCTGGAAGGTCGCGAGGTTCTCCTTGACCGTGTCGGCCGCATCCGGGTCGGCCTTCTCGACGGCGGCGGCGAACTGCTCGGCCACCTTGCCGACCGTCGGGTAGTCGTACCACATGTGCTCGTTGAACTCGCCCTCGGCGGGCTCCTGGTCGTAGCCCGAGATGTCGGCCGCGTTGAGCACGACGGCGTCGGAGTTGTCGGCCGACTTCAGCATGGTGTCCATGAAGTCGTCGTAGCCGCCGCCGTTCTCGATCACGATGTCGGCCTTCGACAGCGAGAGCTGCGTGCGGGCGTCGGCCTCGTACTCGTGCGGGTCCTTGTCGGGGTCGTCGATGACGCTCGTGACCGTGACGGCGTCGCCGCCGATCGCCTCGGCGATCGAGCCGTAGACGTCGGTCGAGGCGACGACCGTGACGGTGCCGCTGTCGGCGCCCGCGGCGGAATCGGACGAGGTGGATGCGCAGCCGGCCAGCCCGAGGGCGGCGACGGCGAGCAGAGCGGGGGCAGCGAGGGCTCGGGTCTTCACGAGACGCGAGCGTACGCCTTATTGATAATCGAAGTCAAAACGCTTATCAATAGCCGCGGCTGGCGCGGCCGGCGGTCGCTCTCAGTCGAGCAACAGCGCCGGCTCCTCGAGCACGGCCGCGATGTCGGCGGTGAAGCGGCTCGCCACATCCCCGTCGACGACGCGGTGGTCGAAGCTCGCGCCCACGGTCGTCACGAAGGCCGGACGCACCTCGCCGTCGATCACCCACGGCTTCTGCTTGATCGCGCCGAGCGCGACGATGCCGACCTCGCCCGGGTTCAGGATCGGGGTGCCCGTGTCCATGCCGAACGATCCGAGGTTCGTGATCGTGATCGTGCCGCCCGCCATCTCGGCCGGCTGCGTCTTGCCGTCGCGGGCGGTGAGCGTCATCTGCTCGAGCGCCTGCGCGAGCTCGAGCAGGCTGAGCTTCTCGGCGTCCTTGATGTTCGGCACGATCAGGCCGCGCGGCGTGGCCGCGGCGATGCCGAGGTTCACGTAGTGCCGCACGATGATCTCCTTGTCGGTCCAGCTGGAGTTCACCGTGGGGTTGCGGCGCACCGCCCAGATCACGGCCTTGGCCATGACCAGCAGCGGGCTCACGCGCACGCCCGCGAAGGTCGGCGAGGCCTTGAGGCGCTTGACGAACTCCATCGTGCGGGTCGCGTTCACGTCGCTGAACACGCTGACGTGCGGGGCCGTGAAGGCGCTCTCGACCATCGCCTTGGCGATCGCCTTGCGCACGCCCTTCACCGGGATGCGCTCCTCGCGGTCGGTCGGCCACTCGGGCGTCTCGATGTTGCGGAACACGCTCGCCTGCTGCGCGTGACGGATCACGTCGTCGCGCGTGATCTCGCCGGCGAGACCCGTGCCGGGCACGGTCTCGAGCTGCACGCCGAGATCCTTGGCGAGCTTGCGGATCGGGGGCTTCGCGATGACGGGCGACGCGGATGCGGCGGGCACCGACACGAGGGCCGCGGCAGCCGGGCGGGCGGGCTGCGGGTCGGTCGCGGCGGGCGCGGAGCCGTCGGGCGTCGGCAGCGGAGCCGGGCGACGGCGACGCGAGGTCGCGTGGCCGCCGGCCGAGCCGTAGCCGACCAGCACGGCGCCGGGCTTGTCCTCCTGCTCGGCGGCCTGCGCGGGAGTCGGGGTGGGAGCGGGGGCCGCGGCAGCGGCATCCACCGAACCGGGCGCGCCCGGTGCCGCGGCGGCGGCGCGCGGGGCGTGATCGTTCGTGTCGGTCGGGCCGACCCACGCCGACTCGTCGCTCACCGGCGCCTGCAGGTCGATCGACCCGGCGGCGGAGTTCACGCGGATGATCGGCGTGCCGACCTCGACGGTCGCACCCTCATCGACCAGCAGCTCCTGCACGGTGCCGGCGAAGGGCGACGGCAGCTCGACGAGCGACTTCGCGGTCTCGATCTCGACCAGCACCTGGTTGACCGTGACGGTGTCGCCGGGCGCGACGCGCCAGCTGACGATCTCGGCCTCGGTCAGACCCTCGCCGACGTCGGGAAGGGGGAACTCGGATGCCACCACAGGGTGCTCCTTCGGTATGGATGCGGAAGAACGGTCCGGCTGTCGCGCGGGGATTCTGCGGGCGGGGTTCGGCGGTCGGTCGATGCGGTCGGTCGGTGCAGTCGGTCAGTAGGCGAGCGCGCGGTCGACGGCCTCGAGCACACGGTCGGCGTCGGGCAGGTAGCTGCCTTCGAGCTTCGCGGGCGGGAACGGGGTGTCGAATCCACTGACGCGCAGCACCGGGGCCTCGAGCGAGTAGAACGCGCGCTCGGCGATCGTCGCGGCGATCTCGGAGCCGACGCTGACGTTCTGCGGCGCCTCCTGCGCGACCACGACGCGACCGGTCTTCTGCACGCTCTCGATGATCGGGACGTAGTCGATCGGCGAGATCGAGCGCAGGTCGATGACCTCGACGCTCGTGCCCTCCTCGGCGGCGATCTCGGCGGCCTGCAGCAGGGTCGCGACCATGGCGCCGTGGCCGATCAGCGTGACCTCGGTGCCGGTGCGCACGACGCGGCTGCGGTGCATCGGCACCGCGGTGCCCGCATCCAGCTGCACTTCGCCGCGCTGCCAGTAGCGGCTCTTCGGCTCGAGGAACAGCACGGGGTCGTTCGAGCGGATCGCCTCCTGGATCATCCAGTAGGCGTCGTGCGGCGTCGCCGGGCTGACCAGACGCAGACCCGCGGTGTGCGCGAAGTACGCCTCGGGGCTCTCCTGGTGATGCTCGACGGCGCCGATGTGGCCACCGTAGGGCACGCGGATGACGACCGGGAACGACTGGCTGCCTTCGTGCCGGTAGGTCTGCTTGGCCAGCTGGGTCGTGATCTGGTCGAAGCCCGGGAAGATGAAGCCGTCGAACTGGATCTCGACCACGGGGCGGAAGCCGCGCATCGCGAGGCCGATGGCCGACCCGATGATGCCCGACTCGGCGAGCGGGGTGTCAAGCACGCGCTTGTCGCCGAACTCGGCGTGCAGGTGCTCGGTGACGCGGAAGACACCGCCCAGCGGGCCGATGTCCTCGCCCATCATGAGCACCTTGGGGTCGTCGAGCATCGCCTGGCGCAGGCCAGAGTTGATGGCCTTCGAGAGGGTCAGCTTCTGCACGGTCGGCTCGGCCGCCGTGACGGCGGGCGGGGTCGTGCCGGCGTCGGGCGTGGACGTCGCGGCGTCGGTGTGGATGTCGGTCATCCCTCGGTCCCTTCGAAGGAGCGCTCGTAGGCGTCGAGCCAGGCGCGCTGCTGCTCGATCACGGGGTGCGGCTCGCTGTAGACGTGCTCGAAGATCTTGCTGGTCGGCGGGTCGACGAGCTCCAGGGTCTTGCGGCGCACATCGGCGGCGAGATCCTCGGCCTCGCGGGCGACGTCGGCGAAGAACTCCTCGCTCGCTCCGCGCGCGCGCAGGAACGCCTCGTAGCGGCTGATCGGGTCGCGCTCACCCCAGTAGGCGAGCTCGTCGTTCTGCCGATACTTGGTGGGGTCGTCGCTCGTGGTGTGGGCGCCCATGCGGTAGGTGAGCGCCTCGATGAAGCGCGGTCCCTGACCGGAGCGGGCCGCATCCAGTGCGGTGCTCGTGACGGCGTAGCTCGCGAGCACGTCGTTGCCGTCGATCTGCCAGCTCGGGATGCCGAAGCCCTGCGAGCGCAGGTAGAGGGGAGTGCGCGACTGGCGCTCGACCGGCACCGAGATGGCCCAGTGGTTGTTCTGCAGGAACAGGACCTGGGGGGTCTGGTAGCTGGAGGCGAAGACGAAGGCCTCGCTGACATCCCCCTGGCTCGTGGCGCCGTCGCCGAAGAAGACGAGAACCGCCTCGTCCTTCTCCGGGTCGCCGGTGCCGCTGGCGCCGTCGAGGGCGACGCCCATGGCGTAGCCGGTCGCGTGCAGCGACTGCGAGCCGATCACCAGCGTGTAGAGGTGGAGGTTGTTGTGCTCCTTCGGGTCCCAGCCGCCGTGGCTGAGGCCGCGCAGCATCTCGATGAGACGCATCGGGTCGACGCCGCGGATCTTGGCGACCACGTGCTCGCGGTAGGCGGGGAAGATGTGGTCCTGCGGGCGGGCCGCGAGGCCGGCGCCGACCTGGGCGCCCTCCTGGCCGAGGCTCGGGATCCAAAGGGCGAGCTGGCCCTGGCGCTGCAGGTTGCCGGCCTCGATGTCGAAGCGGCGGATGACCACCATCTCGCGGTGGAACCGCTGCAGCGCGGCGTCGTCGAGCGCCTCGATGCGGGGCAGGAACTCCTCGTTGGCGGCGTTCCGCACGAGGCTCCCGTCCGGCGCGAGCAGCTGGATGGGCGCGGCGTCGGCAAGCATGGAGTTCAGCCTAGACCCGCGTTTCCGGCCCCCAGTGGGAGGGTTCTCACAACCTCTTCCGCAGATCGCAGGAGAGGTTCGACAGATTCCTCTTCGCCCACCGAGACGCGGATGCCCTCGGGGAAGACGCGCGCGACGATGCCGTGCTTCTCCAGGATCTCGGCCGCGGCGGGGCTGTGCTCGCCGGTCGCGAGCCAGAGGAAGTTGCCCTGCGGCTCGGGAATCGACCATCCCTGGGCGCGCAGCGCATCACGCAGACGGTCGCGGCGCTCGATCAGCTCGGCGACGCGCTCGCGCAGCTCGGCGTCGTGGTCGAGCGCGGCGATCGCGGCGCGCTGGGCGGGCTCGGTGACCGAGAGCGGGATGGCCGTCGACCGCGCCGCGTTCAGGATCTCGACCGGACCCAGCGCGTAGCCGACGCGCAGACCGGCCAGACCGTAGGCCTTGCTGAAGGTGCGCAGCACGACCAGGTTCGGGTGGCGCTCGAGCAGCGGGACGCCGTCGACCGCGGCCGGGTCGGTCACGAACTCGCGGTAGGCCTCGTCGAGCAGCACGAGCAGGGTCGGCGGCACCGCATCCATGAAGGCGGCGAACTCGTCGGCCGTGACGATCGGACCGGTCGGGTTGTTGGGCGTGCAGACGATCACGGCGCGCGTGCGGTCGGTGATCGCGGCGGCGAGCGCCGGCAGGTCGTGGCCGCCGTCGGCGCGGTTCGGAACCGTGACGCTGGTCGCGCCGGCCACCGTGACGAGGCCGGGGTAGGCCTCGAACGAGCGCCAGGAGTAGGCCACCTCGTCGCCGGGGCCGGCCGCGGCGAGGATCAGCTGCTGCAGCAGGGCCACCGAGCCCGAGCCGACGTGGATGCGGTCGGCCTCCACGCCGAAGATCGTCGCCAGGCGCGCGCGCAGCGCTGTGGCCGCGGCGTCGGGGTAGCGCTCGACGCTGGCGGCGGCGATCGCCTCGACGACGGCGGGATGCGGCGGGTACGGGTTCTCGTTCGACGAGAGCTTGAACGCGTCCGGTGCGGCGGGGCGGCCCTGGCGGTAGGGCTGCAGCGCGGCGATCTCGGGGCGGAGCGTGACGGCCATGGCGCTCAGCCTAGGGTCGCGGGGTGAACGCGCGTGATCTCCGGGAACGCCGGGCACGCCGCCCGCCGTCGCTCGCCCTCGCCTGCGAGAATGACTCTCCATGAGGCGCTTCATCGTCCGGCTGCTGATCAACGCCCTCGCGCTGTGGCTGACCGTGCTCATCCTGAGCCCGCATGTCGCGGTCACCTCGTGGGAGCCCGGCACGCAGCCCGCCGACCTGCTGACGTACCTGATCGTCGCGCTCGTCTTCGGCATCGTGAACGGCATCGTGGGCAACCTGGTGCGCATCATCGCGTTCCCTCTGTACGTGATCACGCTCGGGCTGCTGTCGCTCGTCGTGAACGCGCTGCTGCTGATCCTCGTCGCGTGGCTCACGGGCCTGCTCGGCTTCGGTCTGTCGATCGAGGACTTCTGGTGGGGCGTGCTGGGCGCGATCCTGCTCGGCGTCTTCAGCTGGATCATCGGCATCATCCTTCGGCCCTTGATGGGCCGCCCGCGCGAGACGCGCTGACTCCCGAACCCCAGCCGGGGCGGGGCGCGACATCCCCGCCGTCGGCGCGGTACGTGTCGTACTCGCTCGTCTCGATGCGGTAGCCGCTCTGCCGGGCGTAGTCGCCCGTGAAGTCGTCGAGCCGTCGCAGCTCGCGGGTCAGCTGCGGCGAGCTCGCCCGCTGCAGGTCGGTCGCCGTGTCGACGTAGGAGTCGCGCTGGTGCGCCGGCACGACCTTCTCGTCGGCCGCGAAGCCGCCCGCCCGCGCCTGCTGGTCGACGAGCAGGCGGTCGGTCGGCACCTGCTGCCCGCTCAGCGCGTGCACGAAGTCGTCGCTGTGGTGAACGTCGTAGCCCGCGATGCCCGACGGCAGATCGATGTTGCGCGTCGGGCCGCCCCAGGTCTCGAGCCCGACCACGTTCCAGTCTCCGGATGCCGCGAGCCGCCCAGCGACGAGGCCGCCCTGCGAGAACCCGGTCAACTGCACCTCGTCGTCCGCGCCGATGCCGGCGTGCTGCATCGCGAGCTCGACCGCACGCACCGATCCCGCCGAGTCGCCCGCGACCCCGCCGACATTGCTCGTCAGGTCGAAGGGCATCGTCGTCGCCTCGGGCGAGAAGGTCTCCGTCGGCGGCACGTAGACGACGTAGCGCGGCGGCTGGCCCGGCGTCGTGTGCTTCTCGATGCGCACCACGCCCTCGTCGGGGATGCGCAGCAGCCGCTCCTTCGGACCCACCGCGCGGTCCGCGGCGACCCCCTCGGCGATCCCGTGCTTCACCGGGATCACGCCGACGCCGGTCTCGCGGAAGAACCCGAGCGGCCGGGCCACCGCCACGAGCGCCCGCGCGTTGTCCTCGACGCCGCCCCGCCCGGCGGCTCGCGCGAGCGCCAAGGCCGCCGGCGGCACGCCCAGCGCGCCGAGCGTCACGTCGTCGGCGTTGTCGCCGATGAAGCGCACGAACTCGTCGAGCTCGGGGCTCGTGACCCAGGCGGGGTTGTCCTTCACGGACCTGCCGATCGCCGCGCTCTTCTCGCTCGGCGTGCGACCGGGCAGTGCGGCGTAGGCGACCGCGGCTCCGGCGAGCAGCAGGGGCGCGTTGGCGAGCGCGGCGAGCCCGGCGATCCGCGCCGCCGCCCCGCCGAAGACCTGCACGCCGACGACCGCGACGCCGCGCAGTCCGCGACCCGCCGCATCCTCGGCAGCCGCGTAGCCGTCGGCCGCCGCGCCCACCAGCGGCGCGATGACGCCGACCGTCGTGTCGAGGCGATGCACGCGGGCGCGCAGCAGCTCGAGGGGATCACCGCCGACCGGACCTCCGGCTCCCGACGGCAGCTGCTGAAGCCGCCGGATGCGCCGCGCCACCGCCGCGATGTCGCCGTCGAGCGCGGTCAGCCGCGATCGGTAGGCGAGCATCCCGTCGGTCTGCACGCCGACGATGCCGCGACCGCTCAGCTGCAGCGGACCCCGCCCGGCCGCACCCAGCCCGCGCCCGGCCCACTGGTCGGGGTCAGCCACGAGCCGCGACCAGCTCGATCGTCGCGTGCTCGACGAGCTCGTGCGCGGCCTCGGTCGCCGAGCGCAGCTGGTCGCGCATCCGCTCGGCCGTGCGCTCCTGCATCGCCGAGGCCGGCCCGCTCCAGTCGCCCGGGTCGAGCCGCGGCGGATCGCGATGCCATCCGCTCAGCTGCTCGTGCACCCGCGTCGCCAGGCGCAGCCGCTCCTCGAGCTGCGCGATCGTCGCCGCCATGTCGATCCCTCCTCTCGCGACCACCGCGGTGATCGCGACGCGTGCCCGGCCGAGCCCTGCGACGAGGATGCGCGCCGGCGTGAGCACCGGCGTCGGCCTCGCGCCGATCGGTGCACAACCGCGCGTGTGCACGCGCTGGGGAGGAGGCCGACACCCGGCCCTCCTCCCCAGCCCGGCCGTCCGGTCGCCTTCCGACATCCGCTCGAATTCACCCCTCCCGCCGTGACCGCGAGCGGGCATGATGTTCCGCATGACGGGTTCGCATGCGCGCTCCCCGTTCCGGATCTGCTTCGTGTGCACCGGCAACATCTGCCGGTCGCCGATGGCCGAGGCGGTTTTCACCCGACTCATCGCCGAGGGCGGATACGAGGGCGCCGTCAGCGTGGAATCAGCCGCCACGGGCGACTGGCACGTCGGCGAGCGCGCCGACCAGCGCACCCGCGACGCGCTGCGGGATGCGGGCTACGACGGCGAGGGCCACCGCGCCCGGCAGTTCGACCCGGCCTGGTTCGCCGACCTCGATCTCGTGGTCGCGTTCGACCGCGGCCAGGAGCGCGTGCTGCGCCAGTGGGCGCCGTCGGAGGAGACGCGCGCGAAGGTAGCATTGCTGCTGTCATTCGACCCCGCATCCGGGCCCGATCTCGACGTGCCGGACCCCTACTACTCCGACGCGGCGACCTTCACCCGGGTGCTGACTCTGATCGAACGGGCGAGCACGGCGCTCTTCCGGCAGATCGAGCCCGCGCTTCCCCACGGAGGATCATGAGCCCCCTGCCCCCGCAACCGGTGAGCCCCCTCGACGGCCGCTACCGCCCCGTCGCCGGCGTGCTCGGCGAGCACCTCAGCGAGGCCGGACTGAACCGCGCCCGCGTGCACGTCGAGGTGGAGTGGCTGATCGCCCTCACCGACCGCGGACTGTTCGGCACGAGCGCGCTGCCGGCCGACAAGAAGGACGCGCTGCGCGCCTTCGCCGCCGACTTCGGTCAGGCCCAGATCGACGAGCTCGCGACCCTCGAGGCCACGACCCGTCACGACGTGAAGGCCGTCGAGTACCTGGTGCGCGGCGAGCTGAGCCGCCAGGGCCTGGATGCGATCGCCGAGCTGACGCACTTCGCCGCGACGAGCGAGGACATCAACAACCTCAGCTACGCGCTCACGATCCGCGCCGCCGTGCACGAGACCTGGCTGCCGCGCTTCCGCGACGTGATCGGCCGGCTGCGCGAGTGGGCCCTGGCCGAGCGCGATCGCCCGATGCTGTCGCACACCCACGGCCAGCCGGCGACCCCGACCACGGTCGGCAAGGAGTTCGCCGTCGTCGTGCACCGGCTCGAGCGGCAGCTGCGCCGCATCGAGGCGGCCGAGTTCCTGGGCAAGTTCAGCGGCGCCACCGGCACCTTCTCGGCGCACCTCGCGGCCGACGCCGACGCCGACTGGCCGGTCATCTCGCGCGAGTTCGTCGAGTCGCTCGGCCTCAGCTGGAACCCGCTGACGACCCAGATCGAGTCGCACGACTGGCAGGCCGAGCTGTTCCAGGCGATCGGTCACGCCAACCGCATCCTGCACAACCTGGCGACGGATGTGTGGACCTACATCTCGATGGGCTACTTCACCCAGGTGCCGCAGCCGGGCGCGACCGGCTCGTCGACGATGCCGCACAAGATCAACCCGATCCGCTTCGAGAACGCCGAGGCGAACCTCGAGCTCAGCTGCGCCCTGCTCGACTCGCTCGCCGCGACCCTGGTGACGAGCCGTCTGCAGCGTGACCTGACCGACTCGACCACGCAGCGCAACGTGGGCGTCGCACTCGGGCACTCGCTGCTCGCGCTCGACAACCTGTTCCGCGGACTCGGCGAGATCGCGGTGTCGGAGACCGCCCTCGCGGCCGACCTCGACGGCAACTGGGAGGTGCTGGCCGAGGCGATCCAGACCGTCATCCGCGCCGAGGTCGCCGCCGGCCGCTCGACGATCGCCGACCCCTATGCGCTGCTCAAGGAGCTCACTCGCGGGCACCGCGTCGGGCAGGCCGACCTGGTCGCCTTCGTGGATGCGCTCGAGATCGGCGACGCCGCGAAGGCCCGCCTGCGCGAGCTCACGCCGGGCACCTATGTGGGGCTCGCGTCGCAGCTCGTGGACCACCTGGGCTGAGCCCGCGGACCGGTTCTGAGCAAACCGTTTTGAAGGTCCTCGGCGCTGCGGCGCCGGGGACCTTCTGCGTGTCAGCCGCCCGCCGCCGACTCCGACATCTGTCGACGATCTCTCGACTCCGACACGCCGATGGCCGCGGTTCCGGGCCGAAATAATTTGTTCGGAGTCTTCCCTTATTCTGCAAGGGCAGAAGCGGCCTCCGCCGATCTCACCCCCCTCTGACCCCCTTTCGGGGGGCATCCGGTCATTGCTAGGTTCCCGGGTCATCTCGAATCGAGACCTCTCGACGCGAGAACAGACCGTGTGTCCACGATGGAAGGGGAGTCCATGCTGACGGCACGAACGACACGGAAGAACCACGGGTCCGCGACGAGATGGAGAGCGGGGGGAGTCGCCGCGCTGGCGGCCACCGCCGTGCTCACGCTCAGCGTCGCCCCCGCGGTCGCGCAGGCCGCACCGAGCGGCAGCGCGAGCGGCAGCGTCGCGAAGAGCGCCACCACCGCATCCACCACCTCGGCGAGCGCCGCGAGCACCAGTGCCGCGGCCGCCGCCTCGGGCGACAAGGTCGTCGCCTACTTCACCGAGTGGGGCATCTACGGCCGCGACTACGACGTCAAGAAGATCGAGACGAGCGGATCGGCCGACCAGCTGAACCACATCCTCTACGCCTTCGGCAACGTCACGAACGGCCAGTGCACGATCGGCGACTCGTTCGCCGACTACGAGAAGGCCTTCACCGCCGACGAGAGCGTCGACGGCGTCGCCGACACCTGGGACCAGGAGCTGAAGGGCAACTTCAACCAGCTGCGCAAGCTCAAGGCCGCCCACCCCGACCTCAAGGTGCTGTGGTCGTTCGGCGGATGGTCGTGGTCGGGTGGCTTCGGCCAGGCCGCGCAGAACCCCGCCGCCTTCGCGTCCTCGTGCCACGACCTCGTCGAGGACCCGCGCTGGGCCGACGTGTTCGACGGCATCGACATCGACTGGGAGTACCCCAACGCCTGCGGTCTGAGCTGTGACACCAGTGGCCCGGATGCGTACAAGAACCTCATCGGCGCGCTGCGCAGCGAGTTCGGCAGCGACCTCGTCACGAGCGCGATCACGGCTGACGGCACCGCCGGCGGCAAGATCGAGGCCGCCGACTACGCGGGAGCCATCCAGGATCTCGACTGGATCGCGCCGATGACCTACGACTACTACGGCGCCTTCGCCGCGCAGGGTCCGACCGCGCCGCACTCGCCGCTCACCGGCTTCGACAGCGCGCCCACGCCCGGATTCGACTCCGACACGGCGATCCAGAAGCTCAAGAGCCTCGGCATCCCGAGCGAGAAGATCCTGCTCGGCCTCGGCATGTACGGCCGCGGCTGGAGCGGCGTGACGCAGGCCGAGCCCGGCGGCACCGCCACCGGCGCCGCGCCCGGAACCTACGAGCCCGGCATCGAGGACTACAAGGTGCTCAAGGACAAGTGCCCGGCCACCGGAACCGTCGGCGGCACCGCCTACGCGTTCTGCAACGGCGAGTGGTGGAGCTACGACACCCCCGAGACGATCGCGGGCAAGACGGCCTACCTGAACCAGCAGGGCCTCGGCGGCGCCTTCGTGTGGGAGCTGAGCGGCGACACCGCCGACGGCGAGCTCATCAAGGCCATCGGGAACGGGGTGCGCGCATGAACCCCCGTCGCCTCAGCCCTCGCGGTCCGCTCTCGGCCCTGAGCGGTCAGACCCTCTCGCGTCGCGGCTTCTTCGGAGCCACCGCGGTCGGCGCCCTCGGCGTCGTCGGCGGGCTCGGCCTCGCGGGCGGCAGCACGCTGCTGACCCCGACCCGGGCGCGCGCGGCCGGCAACCTGCCGATCACGATCGTGAACAACTCGGGCGCCTACGACAACGCGAATGTCTACATCCACGTCGTCGGAACGCTCATCACGACCGGCCAGCAGGGTCACGTCGACCAGAGCGGCACGTTCATCCCGGCCAGCCTGGGCGACAACAACCAGCCCGACGGCAGCGCCGTGTACGGCTTCCCGCTGAGCGACTGGGGCACGGTCTCGCTGCCCGAGCCGATCTCCGGCCGCATCTACATCTCGCTGGGTGCGCGTCTGCCGTTCAAGGTCGTGGGCACGGATGCCGGGCCCGGCATCGCGCATCCGGCCGGGTGGGTCGACAGCGATCCGTCGTTCGGCATCCTGTACGACTCGTTCGAGTTCACGCACCAGAACGGCGCGATGTACTGCAACTCGACGCAGGTCGACATGTTCAGCGTGCCGATCGGCATCCACCTGCAGGGCGTCAACGACCAGCGCGTCGGCTTCATCAAGTCGGGGGCGCGGGGTGCGTTCTTCGACAAGCTCCGCAACACGGAGGGGTTCTCGAACCTCGTCGTCGACGACCGCCGGGTCATCGCGCCCAGCCACGGCATCGGGGCCGGCCGCTTCAGCGCGACCTACTTCGACGGCTACATCGGCGAGAGCTGGGATCGCTACAGCTCGGCTGAGATGAGCGTGAACACGGGCACGGCGCAGTACCAGCTGCGCCGCGACGGGGATGCGCTGGTCGCCTACCAGAGCGGCGCCGAGCGGGTGCGCTTCGATCGTCCGTCGACCGCCGACGTGCTGTTCTGCAACGGCAACCTGGCGGCGCCGAACGACGGGCTCCGCGGTCCGATCGCCGCCATCCTGGGTGCCGCGCTGAACCGCAGCACGATGCGCGACTACACGAACCAGCCGACCACGGATGCGGCGCAGTTCTACCAGAACAGCGTCACCAACCACTACGCGGCGGCGACGCACGATGCGCACTCCGACGGGCGCGCCTACGGCTTCGCCTTCGACGACGTGTCGGCGTTCGCGTCGTACATCGAAGACGGCGCCGCGACCTCGGTCGAGCTCACGATCGAGCCGCTCTAGGCGGTCGCGGAGGTCGCGGCGCGGTTCATGCCGATGCCGCCGCCGCCGCATCCACCGCCTCGCGGAGGGTCGCCCGGTCCGACACGGCCGGGTGGCCCTCCGCCCTCAGACCCGGGCGGTCGCGCGAATACTCGGGTGCGCGACCGCCTGGACCATCTCGCGAGCTCGCGCGGCGGCCGCCCTCGCCCGCGTCGGCGGCTCGCGCTAGCGTGCGGACATGGTCTCGTTCGCCGACAAGCCGATCCTGGATGTGACCACGGTCGCCGAGTGGGAGGCCTGGCTCGAGCAGAACGTCGACGATCAGGACGGCGTGCGGGTGCGCATCCGCACCAAGGCCGCCGTCGACCCGGGCCTCACCTACGAGGAGGCGGTGCTCGTCGGCCTCTGCTTCGGCTGGATCGACGGCCAGAGCGGTCCGCACGACGAGCAGTTCCGGCTGCAGGCGTTCACCCCGCGCCGCAAGGCGAGCCCGTGGTCACAGGTCAACGTCGAGCGGGTCGCGCGGCTCATCGCCGAAGGGCGGATGCGCGACGCCGGTCACGCCGAGATCGAGCGCGCCAAGGCCGACGGCCGCTGGGATGCCGCCTACCGGCAGAAGGGCGCCGAACTGCCCGACGACCTCGCGGCGGCGATCGCCGCCAGCCCGGCGGCCGCCGAGTTCTTCGCGACGCTGACGAAGCAGAACCGCTTCGCCTTCATCTTCCGGCTGTCGACGGCGCGCAGCGCCGAGACCCGGGCGAAGCGCATCGCCGACTTCGTGGCGAAGCTCGAGCGGGGCGAGAGGTTCCACTGAGCTGAAGCGAGCTCAGTGCGGGCTGCCGTCGCCCTCGTCGTCGCGGCGCGAGTTGCCCTCGGCGTCGGTGTCGCGGAACGTCGCGAGCACGAGCATCGCGACCACGACGATCACGACGATGAAGCTGATGCCGGCCCAGATGAGCGCGGTCTCGATGTTGCGCGCGCCGCCCCAGACGATGATGCCGATGACGATCGCGATGATCGCGCTGAGTCCGAGCAGCTCGAGAGGGCGCCGACGATCGCGGCGGGAAGGGTCGGTCACGATGCGTCGGCTCCTCGCCCGATGGTCGCGGCGGCGGGGCGGGGCTCGCGCAGGGAGACCGCGGCGATGCCGTGCAGCACGGCCACGATGACACCCCAGGCGCCGAGCACGCCCACGACGATGATGGATGCGGTCAGCACGCCGGGCTGATCGCCCGCCCCCGGGAAGGGCTGGCGGAACCCGGCCGGGATCGCGAGCGCAATCACGCCGAGCACGAAGGTGAGAGCGCCGACGATGATCGCGTCGCGCACCCCGCCGACCGCGGCGGTGCGGGCGGGGTCGGAGCGGCGGCTGACCACGGCGCCGATGATCTCGAGCGCGCCGGCGACGACCGCCCAGAGTCCGACGAGGATGCCGAAGCCGGCTCCGGCGGCGGTCAGGGCGAGCACGAGGGCCACGATCCCGGCGATGCCGGTGACGAGCTGCACGCCGAGGAGCGCGCGACGCGCGGCGACGGGCTGGGCCGCAGCGACGTCCGGGCGGATCAGCACGAGCACGGCGACGATCGTCGCGACCAGGGCCCAGATGCCGAAGGCGACCGAGCCGAACGCGGTCGAGTGGCCGCCGGTGAAGGTGATCACGAGGCCGAGCACGAGGGCCGGCAGAGCGCGCACCGCGGGGACCAGCCAGAGCGGCGATCGCGCGATCGGCGTCTCACTCACCTGGCTGTCCTTCCCGGGAGCGCCGGACGACGCACACCGGTCGCCCAGTCTACGTCCGCGCGGCTGTGCGCTCGCCCGCGCGGGAGCCGACCGCCCTCGGCGCTCTCGTGACCGACGCACCTGAGCGACCGCCGCATCCTGCACCCCGTGTCGGGCGATGCCGCCAGGATGAGAGGCGCGCGGCACCGACCCCGCTCGCACCACGGCACCGCACCACGCACCGCCACGCACCGCACCACCGAAGGACCCCTGGATGCGCACCCTCGCCCGTCTGCAGACCGGCCGCGTCAGCTCGATCGTCGTGCTCGTCGCGGCTCTCGTCGTGCTGGGGACCCTGTTCGCGCTGCTGCCGAAGTCGTCGGGCGAGACCGCGCCGTCGATGTCGGCGCCGGACTCGGCGGAGTCGTCGCAGGTCGCCGCGCTGCTCGAGCAGTTTCCCGACGCCGACCAGTCGACGGCACTCGTGCTGTTCTCGCGCGGTGACGCTCCGGCGACCGACTCCGACACCAGCGGCAGCAGCTCGAGCCTGGCCCTGCGCCCGAAGCTCACCGACGCCGACATCGCGGCGATCGCGGGCCGAGCCACCGCCCTCGCCGAGGAGTCGAGCGCGCCGCAGGCCGTGCGTCCGCAGTTCAGCGACGACGACACGGTCGCCCTGCTCGTCGTGCCCGTCGACGGCGAGGCGACGACCGACGGCGTCGTCGAGCAGGCGGATGCGCTGCGCGAGCTGGCCCGCACCGACCTGCCCGACGGGCTGAAGGTGTGGCTCACGGGCCCCGTCGGCTTCCAGGCCGACACGGCGAACTCCTTCGCCGGAGCCGACCTGCGGCTGCTGCTCATCACGGCCGGGGTCGTCGCGCTGCTGCTGATCGTCACCTACCGCAGCCCGGTGCTCTGGCTCGTGCCGCTGACCGTCGTCGCGCTCGGCGACGGGCTCGCGCGCTTCGTCGTGTCGGCGGTCGCCGAGGCGGCGGACATCCCCGTGGATGCGTCGATCCTGGGCATCCTGTCGGTGCTCGTCTTCGGCGCGGGCACCAACTACGCCCTGCTGCTCATCGCCCGCTATCGCGAGGAGCTGCTGATCGAGCCCGACCCGCGGGCGGCGATGCGCACGACCGTCAGCGGCGCCGGACCGGCGATCCTCGCCTCGGGCAGCACGGTCGCGCTGAGCCTGCTGATGCTGCTGTTCGCGAGCCTCGCCGGCAACCGCGCGCTCGGCATCGCCTGCGCGATCGGCATCGCGATCGCGCTCGCCATGACGCTGCTCGTGCTGCCGGCCGCGCTGGTCGTGTGCCGGCGCGGACTGTTCTGGCCGTTCATCCCGCGGGTGGTCACGCCGACGCTCGGCGGCTCGGGGGAGACAGGCGGCTCTGGCGCGCCCGCCCGTCGCGCCGATGCCGGCCACACCGTCTGGGCCCGCATCGGCGGACTCGTGGCGCGACGCCCCGCCCGGGTCGGCGCCGTGGCGGTGCTGCTGGTCGCGTTCCTCGCCCTGGGGCTGCTCGGCTCGCGCATCGGCCTGAGCCAGACCGACAAGCTCATCGGCGACCCGGAGTCGGTGCGCGGCGAGCGGCTGCTGAGCCTCGCCTTCGACCAGGGCGGCGGCCAGGCGACGATCCTGGCGAAGGATGCGGTGGCCGACGACGCGGCCGAGCTCGCCTCGAGCGTCGACGGCGTGGCCTCCGCGCGCCCGGGCGAGAGCGCTGGGGGCTGGACCCGCATCGACGTCACCCTGGCCGGCGAACCGCAGAGCGACGAGGTCTTCACCGGCATCCGGGACCTGCGCGCGGCCTACGCCGATGCCGACGGCGCGCTGCACGACACGCTCGTCGGCGGGGTGGATGCGAACGCCCTCGATCAGGACGCGGCCGCGGCCGCCGATCGCGCCCTCCTGATCCCGCTCATCCTCGGGGTCGTGTTCGTCATCCTGCTGCTCCTGCTGCGCTCGCTCGTCGCGCCGATCCTGCTGATCCTCAGCGTCGTCGCGACCTTCCTGGCGAGCCTCGGCGCCGGCAACTGGCTGTTCCAGCACGTGCTCGGCTTCGCCGCCTTCGACACGAGCGTGGTGCTCTACTCGTTCCTGTTCCTGGTCGCGCTGGGCGTCGACTACAACATCTTCCTGTCGACGCGAGCGCGCGAAGAGCGCGCCCACCTGGGCGCCCGCGAGGGGATGCGCGAGGCGCTCACCCGCACGGGCGGCGTGATCACGAGCGCCGGCATCCTGCTCGCCGCGGTGTTCGTCGTGCTCGGCGTGCTGCCGGTCGTCGCGCTCGCGCAGATCGGCACGATCGTCTGCATCGGCGTGCTGCTCGACACCCTCGTGGTGCGCACCCTGCTCGTGCCGGCGCTCGCGTTCCTGCTCGGCGAGCGCTTCTGGTGGCCGAGCCGGCGTCACGCGCACCGCAGTGAGGCGGATTCGGCGCGCCCCGATGACGACAGCGGTCGTGACCTTTCGTCACCGCTAGGCTCGCCAGGCGCCTGATCCGCTCCTCCGCGGCGGATGCGCACGAGAGGATCCCCGTGACCGACACGAACCCCGCCGGCCCGAACCCCGCCCCGAACTCCGGTGCCCCAGGCCAGCCGTACGCTCAGCCCACCGCTCCGGTCGGCGGCCAGCCCGTCTACACCCCGGCCCCGAAGCCGAAGGGCGGCGTCGGCCGCAAGATCCTCGTCACGGTGCTGGTCGTGGTGGTGGGGGCCATCGTCGCCGCGGGCGTGCGCTTCGGGCTCAGCAACCTGTTCGCGCCCTCGCCCGAGAAGATCGTCTCCGAGACCGTCGCCGAGCTGAAGAAGCAGACCGACTTCCCGCAGACCGTCGACTCGGCGACGACGCTGAACGACGTCACCGCCGAGGGCGACACGATCCACTATCAGTACACGGTCGCGGGCGTCGACCCCTCGGCGGTGACCCAGGATGCGCTCGAGCAGTCGGTCGGGCCGCAGCTCTGCCGCCAGAACGCCACCAAGAAGCTGCTGGATGCCGACGTGCGCATGAAGTACTCCTACGAGGTCGAGGGCGGCGAGCCGGTGTCGTTCACCGTCACCTCGGACGACTGCTGAGGCGCGATCGCGACATCAGCTGACCGCGCACCGGGCGCGGCACGGCATGGCGTCGAGGGCCGGACGGGATCTCCCGTCCGGCCCTCGGCTGCTCCCGGGGGAGTAGTCGCCGGCATCCAGCGGCCTCCGCGGGGCCGACGCGCGGGCGGCCCGACGCGAGGAGCATCGAGGTCACCGGAGCCGCGCATCCCCTGCGACAGCACCACCGGAACCAGCGCCGCGGCGCCGGACGCCCGGTCTCCGCATCCACTCATCGAAGGAGATCGTCGTGACCGCAGTGACCTCGTCCCAGCCCCGTTCCGCTCGCCCGCGCGTCTCGACCGGCACCGCCGTGCTGATCGGCGCTCTCTCGGTGCTCGCCGCGATGGCCGCCTCGGCCATCGTCGCCGGCATCGCCGTCGCCCTCGGTGCCGACCCGTCGTTCGGACCGCTGCTGCCGCCCGTGTTCCTCGCCTTCTCGGCCGCCGGCACGATCGCCGGCCTCCTCGGCTGGGTGCTGATCGCCCGCCGCGCCGCGCACCCGGGACGCCTGCTGCGCGTGCTGGTGCCGGTGCTCGTGGTGCTGAGCCTCGTACCGGATGTGGCGCTCCTCATCCTCGGATTCATCCCCGGCTCGTCGCCCACCGCCGTCGTCGCGCTGATGCTGATGCACCCGATCGCCGCCGTCTCGGCCGTGATCGGCGGGCGCCGCATCGCGCCCGTGCGCTGACGCCTCTCCGCTGAGCCCGCACGCGACAGCCCCCCGCGCCTCAGCCCCCGACGCAACTCAGCACGGACGCTCCTCCCCGGCCCGATCGGGCCAGCCGGTCGCATCCGTGCTGAGTTGCGTTCGTGCTGGGCTGCGGTCGTGACGGGATGCGCGACTACGCCGCCGCGAGCATCCGCAGCGTGTCGACGACGCGGTTCGAGAAGCCCCACTCGTTGTCGTACCAGGCGACGACCTTCACGTGGCGTCCGCCGTCGACGCGGGTGAGCTGCGAATCGAAGATGCTCGACTCGGTGCGCCCGGTGATATCGCTCGACACGATCGGCTCGGCGGTGAAGGCAAGGATGCCGGCGAGGGCTCCGTCGGCGGCCGCGGAGTAGGCGGCGTTCACCTCGTCGACGGTGACGTCGCGGGCGACGACCGTGTTGAGCTCGACGATCGAGCCGACCGGAACCGGCACGCGGATCGAGTCGCCCGACAGCTTGCCGTCGAGCTGCGGCAGCACGAGCCCGATCGCCTTCGCGGCGCCGGTCGAGGTCGGCACGATGTTGACGCCGGCCGCGCGCGCACGGCGCAGGTCGCGGTGCGGGCCGTCTTGCAGGTTCTGCTCCTGCGTGTAGGCGTGCACGGTCGTCATGAAGCCGTGCTCGATGCCGGCGAGGTCGTCGAGCACCTTGGCCAGCGGGGCGAGCGCGTTCGTCGTGCAGCTCGCGTTCGAGACGATCGTGTGAGCCGCCGCGTCGAAGACGTCGCTGTTGACGCCATAGGCGATGGTCGCATCCGCCCCGGTCGCCGGCGCGCTGACAAGCACGCGACGCGCTCCGGCCGCGAGGTGCTGGGCGGCGGCCTCGCGCTCGGTGAAGCGGCCGGTCGACTCCAGCACGATCTCGACGCCGAGCTCGGCCCAGGGCAGCTGCGCGGGCTCGCGCTCGGCGAGCACCCGGATGCGGTGGCCGTCGATCACGAGCACGTCGCCATCCACCTCGACGGTGCCGGGGAAGGTGCCCGACGAGGAGTCGTAGCGGAACAGGTGCGCGAGCGTGGCCGGGGCCGTCAGGTCGTTGACGGCGACGACCTCGAGCTCGGTCGCGCCGCCGGTGCCGGTCGTGGTGCCGGTCGCGCCGCCCTGCGCGAGGAGGGCGCGGAGCGTGTTGCGTCCGATGCGTCCGAAGCCGTTGATGCCGATGCGGGTCATGGGGGAGTCCTTTCGTTTCCGCTCCCCACCTTCGCGACGTGGATGCCCGCCCACCCCTGTCGCGCACGACAACATCCGCAAGGATCCCGCCACGCGCCACCCCGTGCCGCCCGTTTCACCCAAGGGTGGCCACGAATGCACGCGACACGCCGCGCGCGGCGGACGTTTCTGGCCACCCGCGATCCTGTCCCGCGCGGGTGGCCAGGAATGCACGGGACACGCCGGGTCGAGCGTGCCTTCGTGGCCACCCTCGGATCCGGTGTCCGCCGACTCGCGTGTAGGTGCCCCAGCGCGCCGCCTGCCGTGGGAGGCGCCCCTCGCCGTCAGCTCTGGAACATGCGACGGTACGCCAGCGGCGAGACACCCAGAATGCGCTGGAAGTGCCAGCGCAGTCCGGAATCCGTGCCCAGCCCGACGCGCGCCGCGACCTGCCCGATCGGCAGGTCGGAGCTCTCGAGCAGCTCGCGCGCCGCATCCACCCGCGCCCGCAGCACCCACTGCATCGGGGTGTAGCCGGTGCCGTCGACGAACCGCCGCGAGAACGTGCGCGCGCTGACGGCCGCGTGCCGGGCGAGGTCGTCGAGGGTGAGCGGCTCATCGAGGTGGCGCAGCGCCCACTCGCGCGTCGCCGCGAAGCCGTCGGCGTCGCGCTCGGGCACGCTGCGCTCGATGTACTGCGCCTGCCCGCCGCTGCGATGCGGCGCGCTGACCAGCCGCCGCGCGACCCGGTTCGCGAGCGCGACTCCGTGGTCACGCCGCACCAGGTGCAGGCACAGGTCGATGCCGCTGGCCGCGCCGGCGCTGGTCAGCACCGAGCCCTCGTCGACGAACAGCACGTCCTCATCCACGTCGATGCCGGGATACCGCTCGCGCAGCACGGTCGTGTAGTGCCAGTGGGTCGTCGCCCGGCGCCCGTCGAGCAGCCCGGCCGCCGCGAGCGCGAAGGCGCCGGTCGAGATCGCGGCGATGCGCCGCCCCCGCTCGTGAGCGCGCCCGAGCGCCGCGACGATGTCCGCCGGAGGATCCGCGTCGGCCGGGCGCCGGTACCCAGGCACGAAGATCGTGTCTGCCCAGTCGAAGACCTCGAGCCCGTGCGCGACGGCGTAGTCGAGCCCGTCGCCGCCCGACACCGTGCCGGCGGCGCGACCGCAGACCCGCACCTCGTAGGGCATGCTCGTCCGGTTCGCGAACACCTGCGTCGGGATGCCGACATCCAGCGGCTTGGCCCCGTCGAGCACCAGCACGGCGACCCGGTGGATGCGCGCCTCGCCCATGCGCCGACGCTACCGCCGCGGACCTCCTGTCCCGTACGACCGCGAGCGCGAGTGCGACCTAGGCACTAGGCAGAGGCCTCGGACCGGACAACGCGATGTGAAAGCCTCGGGGGTTCAGGCAGAGCAGCGCATAGTCGACGCAGCCGGGTCCTGCGGACGGGCCAGCGGCGCCCCGCGCGCGCGAACTCGGCGTCGATCGCGGCCGCCCACGCGTTAGCGCGCCGACTCACATCCGATCCAGGCAACCAGGAGTCCTCGGCCTCGACCAGGCACTCCGTGGCGCGAGACCACCACGCCGCTACACCAGGATTGACCTCGGTGAGGAGCATCTGCACCTCCGGACGTTTGAGCGTTGTCCGGCCATAGATGACGCCTCGAAGCGCAGTGATCAGCAATCCGCTCTCGTACATGCGAACAGTGGCTCGGGCCCAGTGCCGCGCCGCCCAGAATGCCGCGTCGTCTTGCCGACGACGTTCCGCGACCCGCTCAAGTGTGAAGGCGAGGACTACTCCCACACCGGTCGCTGCAGCAGTGAGCAACTGGCCCAGCCAGAACATCGGGTCGCTGAATTCCACGATCGCAAACTAACGATGGCCGCAGACATCACGTCTCGCGCGTCGCGAACCGCGCTTTTGGGACCTACTCCGGCTGCATGTCGGCGAAGCGCGACATCGCACCCTGGAACGCGACCGTGACGGTGGCGGTGGGGCCGTTGCGGTGCTTCGCCACGATCAGGTCGGCCTCGCCGGGGCGCGAGCTCTCCTTGTCGTAGGCGCTCTCGCGGTGCAGCAGGATCACCATGTCGGCGTCCTGCTCGAGCGAGCCCGACTCGCGCAGGTCGGAGATGGCGGGCTTCTTGTCGGTGCGCTGCTCGGGACCACGGTTCAGCTGCGACAGCGCGATGACGGGCACGTGCAGCTCCTTGGCGAGCAGCTTGAGCGCTCGCGAGAACTCGCTGACCTCCTGCTGACGCGACTCGACCTTCTTGCCCGAGGTCATGAGCTGCAGGTAGTCGATGACGACGAGCTTGAGGTCGTTGCGCTGCTTGAGGCGGCGGCACTTCGAGCGGATCTCGACCAGCGTCATGTTCGGGCTGTCGTCGATGAACAAGGGCGCGTCGGCGATCTTCCCGCGCACGTGCGCGAGCTTCGTCCAGTCGTCCTGCCCGACGGTGCCCTTGCGCAGCTTCTGCAGGAAGATGTCCGACTCGGCCGACATGAGGCGCATGGCGATCTCGCTGCGCCCCATCTCGAGCGAGAAGAAGACCGTGGTCTGGCGGTGCTTGATCGCGGCCGCACGGGCGAAGTCGAGCGCGAGCGTCGACTTTCCGAGCGCGGGGCGGGCGGCGATCAGGATGAGCTGACCGCCGTGCAGGCCGTTGGTGAGCTCGTCGAGGTCGCGGAAGCCGGTGGGCACGCCGAGCATCTCGTCGCCGCGACCGCTCGCCTGCTCGATCTCCTCGGTGGCGGCGTCGATCGCGACATCGAGCGAGACGTAATCCTCGGCCTCGACGCCACCGGAGACGTTGTAGATCTCGGCCTGCGCGCTGTTGACGAGGTCGATGACCTCGCCCTCGCTCTGGTAGCCCATCTGCACGATGCGGGTGCCGGCCTCGACGAGGCGGCGCAGCACGGCCTTCTCGGCCACGATCTCGGCGTAGTAGCCGGCGTTGGCCGCGGTCGGCACGATGCCCGTGAGGGTGTGCAGGTAGTCGACGCCGCCGGCGCGGCTCAGGTCGCCGCTCTTGGTCAGCACGTCGGTGACCGCGATCACATCGGTGGGCTCACCATGCGAGTAGAGCGTGAGCACGGCGTCGAAGATGATCTCGTGCTTCGGCAGGTAGAAGTCGACGGCCCGCACGGTCTCGACGACGTCGGCCACCGCATCCTTGCTCAGCAGCATGCCGCCGATCGTCGACTGCTCGGCGAGCAGGTCGTGCGGCGGCGTGCGGTCGCCCTTCCACGACTCACGGCGCTCCTCATCGGGAGCGGCGAGACCGAGATGGGCGATCGACATGGGGGTACCTCCTGAGGGCAAGCTAGGCGCGACGTCCGACATGGATGCGGACCGCCACGCGCCCCGCACGGAATGCTCGGATCGCATCCGGAAGGCGACGCCGCATCACGATATGAGCGGCGCATCCCGCCTTCAACGCGGCCTGTGGATAACGCTGTGGGGAAAACGGCGGACACGCCGGGGTTCTTGTTGAAAGCCTGTGGATACATCTGGGGAGGGTCGCACGACTTCTCGCGGCAAACAGACCCTGAACTGGGCTTTCTTTCTTCACACCCTGTGTGGAAGAACATGTTTAGAGTCCGGGTTGAGGGTTGTCGGATTCTCCCCATCCGGTGTGGACAGCGCTCTTGACAAGCCGGCTTAAACACCAGTAGCGACGAACCCTCATCGGGTCCGTCGCTACTGACGAAGGGTGTTACTTGGCGGCCACCACGTCGAGCGTGATCGACGCGACGACCTCGGCGCGCAGGCGCACCGTGGCCTCGTGCTGACCGGTCGACTTGATCGCCGACGGGATCTCGACGGTGCGCTTGTCGATCGAGCCGATGCCGGCCTTCTCGACGGCGTCCGCGATGTCCTGCGTGGTCACCGAGCCGAACAGACGGCCCTCGCGGCCCGCGGCCTTGGCGGTCAGCGTGACCGGGGCGGCCTCGAGCTTCGCCTTGACGTGCTGGGCCTCCTCGAGCGTGGCGTGCTCGCGCGCAGCGCGGGCGGCCTTGATCGAGTCGACCTGCTTCTCGCCACCACGGGTCCACGCCACGGCGAAGCCCTGGGGGATCAGGTAGTTGCGGGCGTAGCCGTTCTTGACGTCGACGACGTCACCGGCGGAACCGAGGCCGGAGACCTCGGAGGTGAGGATGAGCTTCGACATATCGAATCCCCCTTAACGGCCCGAGCCGGCGTACGGAAGCAGGGCCATCTCACGCGCGTTCTTGACGGCGCGGGCGATGAGGGTCTGCTCCTGCACGGAGACACCGGTGATGCGGCGGGCGCGGATCTTTCCACGCTCGGAGATGAACTTGCGGAGCGTCGCGACATCCTTGTAGTCGATGACGCCGACGCGGACGGACTTCGCCGGAGCGGCGTTCTTGCCGCCCTTGCGGGGCTTGCGGCGGTCGCCGCTGCTCTTTCCAGCCATTGCTGTCTTCTTTCGGTCAGTGTCCCGATCGAGCCCGAGGGCTCAGAACGGGGTCTCGTCGTTGTAGGAGCCGGGCGTGTTCCACACGTCCTGGCCGCCGCCGTTTCCGCCGCCGTTGCCGCCGGAGCTCTGCTGGCCCCACGGCTCGTCGGCCACGGCGCCCTGCGAACCGCCACGGCCGCCGCCGCCACCCGGTGCACGGGTGACCTGCGCGGTCGCGTAGCGGAGGCTCGGGCCGATCTCGTCGACCTCGAGCTCGATGGCGGTGCGCTTGTTGCCGTCGCGGTCGTCGTAGGAGCGCTGCTTGAGGCGGCCCTGCGCGATGACGCGGCTGCCCTTGGTCAGCGATCCGGCGACGTGCTCGGCGAACTCACGCCAGCAGGAGGCCCGGAGGAACAGGGCCTCGCCGTCCTTCCACTCGTTCGACGCGCGGTCGAACGTGCGGGGGGTGCTGGCGATCGTGAAGTTCGCCACGGCGAGCCCGCTCTGCGTGTAGCGCAGCTCGGGGTCGGCCGTCAGGTTGCCGACCACCGTGATGATCGTGTCCCCAGCCACGGCTTACTCGGCGTCCTTCTTGGCGGCCTTCGCCGCGGGCTTGGCGGCCGGCTTCGAGGCGGGCTTCGCCTCGGCCTTGTCGTCCGCCTTCGGGGCCTCCGACTTGCCCGACGCGGCCTTGCGCGCGGCGCGCTTGTCGTCCTCGGCCTTGACGGCGGCGGCACGGGCCACGGCCTCCTCGGCACGCAGCACCTTGGTGCGCAGGACGGCCTCGCTGAGCTTCAGCTGGCGGTCGAGCTCGAGCGTCGAGGCGCTCGTCGCGGTGAAGTTGACGACGGCGTAGATGCCCTCGCTCTTCTTCTGGATCTCGTACGCCAGGCGGCGACGACCCCAGATGTCGACGTTGTCGATCGTGCCACCGTCGTTGCGGATGACATTGAGGAACTTGTCGAGGCTGGGAGCCACGGTGCGCTCGTCGATCGCAGGATCGAGGATCACCATCAACTCGTACTGATGCGTCATTCACCCACCTCCTCTGGTCTGGAACGGCCGCAGACGATCTGCGGCAGGAGGGTTCATGCATCGCACCCGGGAATCGGCATGGGCCGGCCGGGCAACCTCGCAAGCATAGCCGCTCAGGGGCGGGATGACCACCACTCCCGCAGACGGGCTTCCGCCGCATCCGCTCCCAGAGGGCCGTTGTCGAGACGCAGCTCGAGCAGATAGCGGTAGGCCTCGCCGACCTCGCGCCCCGGGGCGATGCCGAGGATGCCCATGATCTGCTCGCCGTCGAGGTCGGGGCGCACCGCATCCAGCTCCTCCTGCTGCTGCAGGTCGGCGATGCGCTGCTCGAGGTCGTCGTAGGCGAACGAGAGGCGGTCGGCCTTGCGCACGTTGCGGGTGGTGACGTCGGCGCGCACCAGGATGTGCAGCCACTCGAGCACCGGCCCGGCGTCGCGCACGTAGCGGCGCACGGCCGAGTCGGTCCAGGCGCCGTCGGTGTAGCCGAAGAAGCGCAGGTGCAGCCGGATCAGCTCGGCCACGGGCTTCACCACATCGGAGGGGAGGCGCAGCTCGCGCATCCGCTTCGTCGCCAGCTTCGCGCCGACGACGTCGTGGTGGTGGAAGCTGACGGCGCCGCCCGGCTCGAACTGGCGGGTCGCGGGCTTGCCGATGTCGTGCAGCAGCGCGGCGAGGCGCACGATCAGCGTGGGCGCGTGGCCGCGCGAGCGCTCGAGGTCGATGGCCTGCTCGAGCACGGTGAGGCTGTGCTCGTAGACGTCCTTGTGGTGGGCGTGCTCATCCTGCTCGAGGCGCAGCGCCGGGATCTCGGGCAGCACGATCTCGGCCAGGCCGGTGTCGACGAGCAGCCGGATGCCGCGCACCGGCGCCGGGGCGAGCAGCAGCTTGGTGATCTCGTCGCCGATGCGCTCGGCCGAGACGATCGCGAGGCGGTCGGCCATGCGCTCCATCGCGGCGACGGCCTCGGCGTCGACGTCGAACCCGATCTGGGCCGAGAAGCGGGCGCCGCGCAGCATGCGCAGCGGGTCGTCGCCGAACGAGACCTCGGGCGAGCCGGGGGTGCGCAGTCGCGCGGCCATGAGGTCGTCGACGCCGCCCCACGGGTCGACGAGCTGCCGCTGCGGCAGGCGCAGGGCCATGGCGTTGACGGCGAAGTCGCGGCGCTCGAGGTCGGCCTCGAGGCTGTCGCCGAACGCGACCTCGGGCTTGCGGGTCTCGTGGTCGTAGACGTCGCTGCGGTAGGTGGTGACCTCGACGGTCTGGTCGCCGATGCGGGCGCCGATCGTGCCGAAGGCGCGCCCGATGTCCCACTGGGCGTCGCTGATCGGGGTGACGATCTCGAGGATGCGGTCGGGTCGTGCATCCGTCGTGAAGTCGAGGTCGGTGAGCGGGCGGTCGAGGAAGGCGTCGCGCACCGGGCCGCCGACGAGGGCGAGCTCGCGGCCGGCGTCGGCGAAGGCCTGCGCCAGGCGGGCGACGGCGGGGGACTCGGCGAGGGCGTCGAGTCGGGCGACGGCGGCCGCGACGTTCTGCATGGCATCCAGGGTAGGCGGGCGGCGGGGGCGGCATGCGCGGCCGGCGTCGCCCGGACGCACGCGCCCTGCCCCGCCGACCGGCGCCCGGACTCCCGCGCCCGACAGCGGCCCCGCGCTCCCAGGTGGCGCCCACGCCACGCCCTAGACTGACGCGCATGGTGGCCGCCCGGTACTGGAGCGCGCCCGCGTGCCCCTGACCCGCCCGCGGCGCGCCGAGATCACGACGACGGATCCGGCCCGACTCCGCGGCCCGCGCTCGGTCGTCGGCCGCACCGCACGCCTCACCATCCGCCGCGCCGCCCGCGCCGCGTCGCACTCCGCGGCCGTGCTCGGCGCCGCCGCTCTCCTCATCGGCTCGGGCTTCGCCCTGCAGTCGGCGCCCGCCTCGGCCGCCGACGCGACCCCGGGCGGCGAGTCCGACGCGACGGCCCAGTCGATCAGGGGCCCCGACACCGCGGTCGGCGTCGACGGCCGGGTCGCCGTCGCGACGATCCTGCCGCTCACGGTGCCGACCGGCTACGACGGCCTCATCCCCTCCGACGACCTCGCCGACCTCACCGCCGACGACGGACTGCTGACCCGCGAGCTGGATGCGGTGGCCGGCCGGCCGGTCGCGCTCGGCATCGATCCGCGGCTGATCGCGTCGATCCGCGTGCTCGGCGGCGCCGCGCCGGCCTCGGCTCGCGCATGGCTGACCCGGCTGCAGGGCGTGAGCAACGAGACCTTCGCCCTGCGCTACGCCGACGCCGACCCGGTCGGCCCGGGTCAGGCCGGCGCGGCCGCATCGCTCGCGCCGCTCGGCTTCGACTTCGCGATCGACGACAGCCGCTTCGGCGACCCGCTGCCCGCGGCGTCGCCCTCCGCCACCCCGTCGGGCACCGCCTCCGGCACCCCGTCGAGCGGCACCTCGTCGACTCCGGGCTCGAGCGGCGGCACCGGCAACGGCTCCGGATCCGGTGCCAGCGGCCCGCCCTCCGATGACGCATCGGGCGGCGCATCCACGAGCCCGTCCGACCCGCCGTCGACGCCCTCGGGCGCCCTGCCGCCGCTGCCGACCACGGTCGACGAGGTGCTGGCCTGGGAGTACAGCCTGCCGACGATCGCCTGGCCGGCCGAGAACACGGTCGTCGCCGCCGACCTGCCGCGCCTGCAGGCCGCCGGCGACGAGGCCGTGCTGCTCGGCGACGAGAACGTCAGCACCCCCGATGCCACGCACCTGAGCTTCGACGGGCTCCAGATCGCCGGCCTCACAATCGACACCGGGCTCAGCGCGGCGGTGCGCGCCGCCGCCACGACCGACCAGAGCGACTACTCCGTCGTCGATCAGGAGGTGCAGTCGGCGGCCGCCGCGGGCGGCTCGGCCGTGCGGGTGGTCGCGCTCGGCCGCCCGAGCGGCACCGCCGACCAGACCGTCGACGCGCTGGATGCGGCGCTCACCCACCTCTTCGCGGTCGCGAACGCCGTTCCGCTGTCGACCGCGCTCGGCGAGACGGCCGAGCCGAGCGGCGTCGTGGATCACCCCGAGGACGCGACGCGGCTCGCCGCGATCTCGGCACTCCTGACCGCCGAGCAGCAGGAGACCCGCTTCGCGGTCGTCGCCGCCGACGGTCCACTCGCGATCACCGCTCCGCGGCGGCTCGATCTGCTGAGCACGCTCTCGACCGGATGGGTGGCCTCGCGCTCGTGGGCCGGCGCCGTGAGCGACTTCCAGACCGCATCCGCCAAGCTCCTCGACGGCGTGCAGCTGACCCAGGGCAGCGACCTCGTCGCGCTCGGCGCGAGCGCCCCGCTGCCGATGACCGTGCAGAACTCGCTCGATGTGCCGATCGTGGTCTACGCCCGCGCCCGCCCGCTCAGCCCGGTGCTCTCGATCGACTCCGGCGACCAGCCGATCAAGGTCGAGGTGCCGGCCGGCGCGACCGAGACCGTGCGAATCCCGGCGCAGGCGATCACGAACGGCAGCGTGCAGGTCGTGCTGAGTCTCACGGCGACCGACGGCTCGAGCGTGGGGCAGCAGCGGCGCATCCACGTCGAGGTGCAGGCCGGCTGGGAGACCGTCGGCACGGCCGTCGTGGCGATCGGCGCGATCGGCGTCTTCGGATTCGGGATCGTGCGCAACATCCTGAAGCGCCGTCGCCGGCTCGCGGGCGAGGTCGACGAGGAGGACGCCGCCAACGCGCCGCTCCCCGGCCAGGAGGACGGGCCCGCCGACGTGGATGCGCGTGCCGCCGCCGAGGGCTCGGCGTCCGGCTCGCCCGTCGACGCCCGCCACCACGACGACGAGGGTCTCGCCGGCGGCGCCGACGCCCGCGACCCGAAGGCCCAGGACTGACCGGATGACCGACCCGACCCCCGGCGAGACGCCGATCGCCCAGCCCACGGCGGCGGATGCGACGGCGACCGCACCGGAGGCGCGCGCGGCGGCGTCGGCGGGCGCGCCCCGCGCCAGCATCGGCCGGGCCAGCATGATGCTGGCCGGCGGCACCCTCGTCTCGCGGGCGCTCGGTTTCATCAACCTCGGCCTGCTCAGCGCCGTGATCGGCACCGTCGGCATCGGCGCCAATGCGTTCACCGTCGCCAACGGACTGCCGAACCAGATCTACCTGCTGATCGCCGGCGGCCTCCTCAGCGCGGTGCTCGTGCCGCAGATCGTCAAGTCGGCGCTGCACGACGACGGCGGCCAGGGCTATGTGAACCGGCTCGTGACCCTCGGCCTGACCGGCTTCCTCGGCGTCACCATCCTCGCCACCGTCGGGGCGCCCGTGCTGGTGCGCGTGTTCGCGAACGCGAACGGCCAGCTCGCCGGCGCGGGGCTCGAGCTGGCGACCGTGTTCGCCTACCTCTGCCTGCCGCAGATCTTCTTCTACGCGATGTACAGCCTGCTCGGCGAGGTGCTCAACGCGCGCGGCGTCTTCGGCCCCTTCGCCTGGGCGCCGATCGTCAACAACGTCATCGCGATCGCCGGTCTGATCGTCTTCGCGGTGCTCTACGGCATCGATCCCGCGCACCGCGATCCGGCGACGTGGGACGCGCAGAAGATCCTCGTGCTCGGCGGCACGACCACACTCGGGGTCGCCCTGCAGGCGCTCACGCTGTGCCTGTTCTGGCGCCGCACCGGGTTGCGGTTCCGCCCCGACTTCCGCTGGCGCGGGATGGGCCTCGGCGCCACGGGCAAGATCGTGGGCTGGACCTTCGGCATGCTGCTGATCAGCCAGGGCTCCGGCATCGTGCAGAACCAGATCGCGACCCTCGCCGACTCCGACGACGCCTCGGTGGCCGCCATCCGCGTCGCCTGGACGATCTTCGTGCTGCCGCACTCGCTCATCGCCCTGTCGATCGCCACGCCCTACTTCACGCGGATGAGCGCCCACTCCCGCGACGGCGACCTGGTCTCGCTGCGCAGCGATCTCAGCGGGGCGCTGCGCTCGGTGGGGCTGCTGATCGCCGGCGCGGCCGTCGTGTTCGCGACCGCCGCCGTCCCGCTCATCAACGTCTTCAGCCACACCGCGCCGCACGCGCTGCCGCAGACCTCGCTCGTGCTGCTCGCCTACCTCGCCGGGCTCGTGCCGTTCAGCGCGCTGTTCCTGGTGCAGCGCGCGTTCTTCGCGCTGAGCGACACCCGCACGCCGTTCTTCATCCAGCTGCTGCAGGCGGCCGTGTTCACGGTCGGGGCGCTGTTCCTCATCGGCGGCCCGAGCGACAGGCTGGCCGTCGGCATCGCGCTGTGGACGTCGATCTCGATCGTCGTGCAGCTGATCGTGTCGATCGTGGTGCTGCGCCGTCGCCTCGGCGGCTTCGACGGTCGGCGACTCGCACGGCGCTACGGCGTCTTCCTGCTCTGCACGATCCCGGCTGGCGCGGTGGGGCTCCTGATGCTGTGGGTGCTCGGCGGCTGGGGCGTCGTCGACGGCTCCGACTGGGGGTTCGCCGTCGCGGGGCGGGTCGAGTCGATCCTCGCCGCCGCCGCCATCGCCGCGGCCGCCGGCATCGTCTACGTGGCCGCGGTGATCATCGCGCGCGTGCCCGAAGTGCACGAGCTGCGCGCCCCGCTGGGCCGCCTGCTGCGCCGCGGCTGAGCCTCCCGTCACACGTCCAGGGCCGGGAACATCCCGCACGTACGATGTGTTGCACGACTCGACACCGCGAATCCGGTGCCGGAAACGAAAGGGACTGCGCGATGCGCCAGCTCATCATCATCGGCTCGGGGCCGGCCGGCTACACCGCCGCGATCTACGCCGCCCGCGCCAACCTCAAGCCCCTCGTCGTGGCGAGCTCGGTCGAGTTCGGCGGCGAGCTGATGAAGACCACCGAGGTCGAGAACTTTCCCGGCTTCCCCGACGGCATCATGGGCCCCGACCTCATGATGAAAATGCAGGCGCAGGCCGAGAAGTTCGGCGCCGAGATCGTCTACGACGACGTCACCAAGCTCGAGCTCGACGGCGATGTCAAGCGCGTCACCCTCGGTGACGGCAGCGTGCACGAGTCGCTAGCCCTGATCTACGCGACCGGCTCGGCGTACCGAAAGCTCGGCCTCGACGACGAGACGCGCCTCTCGGGCTACGGCGTCTCGTGGTGCGCCACCTGCGACGGCGCCTTCTTCAAGCAGAAGCACGTCGCCGTGGTCGGCGGCGGCGACTCCGCGCTCGAGGAGGCCACCTTCCTCACGCGCTTCGCCGACAAGGTCTCGCTCATCCACCGCCGCGACTCGCTGCGCGCCTCGGCCGCCATGCAGGAGCGCGCCAAGAACGACCCCAAGATCGAGTTCCTCTGGAACAAGGAGGTCACCGCGGTGCTCGGCGACGACAAGGTCGCGGGCGTGGGGCTCACCGACACGGTCGACGGCACCGAGTCGGCGCTCGACCTGAGCGGCCTCTTCGTCGCGATCGGCGCCGACCCGCGCACGCACCTCGTGCACGGCCAGCTCGACCTGACCGCCGAGGGCAACATCTGGGTCGAGGGCCGCAGCTCGAAGACCAGCCAGAAGGGCGTGTTCGCCGCCGGCGACGTCGTCGACCCCACCTACAAGCAGGCCATCACCGCGGCCGGCTCCGGCACGGTCGCCGCGCTCGACGCCGAGCACTTCCTCGCCTCGCTGCCGAAAGGCGTGATCGCTGAGGCCACGGGCGCCGAGGCTCCGGCCGAGATGGCCGACCAGATCGGCGCCAGCGCCTGATGATCCGTGGATGCGCGGCTCGCGCATCCACTCGCACCGAACAACTTCACGAGAAACAGACCGAAGGAGACAAGATGTCCGCCGCCAAGGATGTGACCGACGCCACGTTCGCCGACGAGGTGCTCGCCAGCGAGAAGCCGATCATGGTCGACTTCTGGGCCGAGTGGTGCGGCCCGTGTCGCGCCGTCTCGCCGATCCTCGACAAGATCGCCGAGGAGAACGCCGACAAGCTCTCGATCGTCAAGATCGACGTCGACAACAACCCCGAGACCGCCATGAAGTACGGCATCACCTCGATCCCGGCGATGAAGGTCTTCAAGAACGGCGAGGTCGTCAAGACCGTCATCGGCGCCAAGCCGAAGCCGGCGCTCGAGGCCGACCTGGCCGAGTTCCTGGCCTGAGCCGCCGGCTCGGCGGGACTGGCGCCGCGGCTTGAGGCCGTAGCCGATTCCCACGTCGTGGCCCCGTTCCCCTCCTCGGGGGACGGGGCTTCGTCGTTCCCCCGACTACCCTGGACGGACGACAGAACGGACCTCCATGACCGGCAACGCGAACCAGGGCACCAATCTCGACCCGTGGTACGGCTCCTACGCCGCACGCACGGCCGGCCTCGCCGCGAGCGAGGTGCGAGCTCTGTTCGCCGTCGCCAGCCGCCCCGAGGTGGTCTCGCTGGCGGGCGGCATGCCCTTCGTCTCCGCTCTGCCGACCGAGCTGCTCACCGCGGCCGTCGAGCGCACCGTGCGTGAGCGCGCCGGTGTCGCCCTGCAGTACGGCTCGGGGCAGGGGATGCCGCAGCTGCGCGAGCAGATCCTCGACGTCATGGCGCTGGAGGGCATCCGGGCCGGTGTCGACGACGTCGTCGTCACGACGGGGTCGCAGCACGCGCTCGAGCTGCTGGCGAAGCTGTTCCTCGACCTGGGCGACGTCGTGATCGCCGAGGGCCCGAGCTACGTGACCGCGATCACGGTCTTCAAGTCGTTCCAGGGCGAGGTCGTGCACGCGACCATGGATGACGGCGGGCTGAACCCGCAGGCCCTGCGCGAGACGATCGCGCGGGTGCGCGCCGAGGGCCGCACGATCAAGTTCCTCTACACGGTCCCCTCGTTCCACAACCCCATGGGCGTCACCCTGAGCTGGGAGCGCCGCATGGAGGTGCTCGAGATCTGCCGCTCCGAGGGCATCCTCGTCGTCGAGGACAACCCCTACGGTCTGCTCTACTTCGACCAGCCCGCCCCGCAGGCCATGCGCTCGGTCGAGGAGGACGGGGTCATCTACCTCGGTACCTTCTCGAAGACCCTCGCCCCGGGCATGCGCGTCGGCTGGGCGGTCGCGCCCCACGCCATCCGCGAGAAGCTCGTGCTCGCCAACGAGGCGGCCGTGCTCTCGCCCGGCACCTTCGGGCAGACGGTCGTGTCGGAGTACCTGGCCTCGGCCGACTGGCGCGGTCAGATCGACACCTTCCGCGGCGTCTATCGCGAGCGCCGGGATGCGATGCTCTCGGCTCTGCAGGAGCACCTGCCCTCGCTGAGCTGGACGACCCCGAGCGGCGGCTTCTACGTCTGGCTCACGCTGCCCGAGCAGCTCGACTCGAAGGCGATGCTGCCGCGCGCCGTCAAGGAGCTCGTGGCCTACACGCCGGGCACGGCGTTCTATGCCGACGGGGGAGGACGCAACGCCATGCGGCTGTCGTTCTGCTACCCGACGCCCGACTTCATCCGCGAGGGCATCCGCCGTCTCGCGAACGTGATCAACGGCGAGCTCTCGCTGGTCAGCGAGTTCTCGAAGACCGGACCGCTCACGGTTCGTCCCGGTGTGGACTCCGACCGCGTGCTGCCCCCGAACATCGGTTAGGGATCTCTCTCATGGCTTCCGCACTGCCTCGCGTCGTCGTGCTCGCCGGCGGCATCTCGCACGAACGCGACGTCTCGCTGCGCTCCGGCCGTCAGGTCGCCGACGCCCTCAAGGGTCACGGCGTCGAGGTCGAGCTGGTCGACCCGGATGCGGGACTCCTCGGCCGACTGCGCTCCGACCGGCCCGACGTCGTGTGGCCGGCCCTGCACGGGGCGAGCGGAGAAGACGGCGCGCTGCGCGGGCTCCTGGAGTTCCTCGGCGTGCCCTTCGTCGGCGCGCAGGCCGAGGCCGCTCGCCTCGCCTGGAACAAGCCGACCGCGAAGACCCTCGTCGCGCGTGCCGGCGTCGCGACGCCGCGGTCGATCACCCTGCCCCGGGATGCGTTCCGCGAGCTCGGCGCCGATGCGGTGTTCGCCGCGATCGCCGACGAGCTCACCCCGCCGGTCGTCGTGAAGCCCGCGCAGGGCGGCTCGGCCCAGGGCGTCACGATCGTCGAGGATGCGGCGGGCCTGCCCCGCGCGATGGTCGACGCCTACACCTACGGCGATGTCGCGCTCGTCGAGCAGCGCATCACCGGCACCGAGATCGCCGTCGGCGTGATCGACACCGGCGACGGACCCGTGGCGCTGCCCGCGGTCGAGATCCAGCCGCTCAGCGGGGTCTACAGCTTCGAGGCGCGCTACAACGCGGGAGAGACGCGCTTCTTCACGCCCGCGCGCATCGACGACGACGTGGCGGCACGTGCCGCGGAGGCGGCGGTGACCGCTCATCGCGAGCTCGGTCTGCGCCACCTCTCCCGCGTCGACCTCATCGTCGACGGTGCGGGCACGCCGTGGTTCCTCGAGGCCAACGTGCTGCCGGGGCTCACCGAGACGTCGCTGCTGCCGCAGGCGCTCGAGGCGGCCGGTCACGACCTGGGCTGGGTCTACACCGCGCTGGCCGAGGCCGCGGTCGCCGACGCCGCGCGCTGATCGCGTCGGCCGGTGCCGCACTCGCGGCTGCCGGGTCACTCCGCCGCGAAAAGCAACTCTGAACTGGGGTTATTCCGCTAGCGGAATCCGTTCTGCCCGAGCTCGGCGAGGATGCGGTTGAGGTCGCCGACCGTGGCGAAGTCGATGACGATCTGGCCCTTGCTGCGGCCGAGGCTCACCTTCACGCGGGTGTTCAGCCGATCACCGAGCGACTCGGCGATCTCGTCGAGCCCGCCCTGGTGGCGACCGGCGTTGGGTCGCGCGGCGCGGGTCTTCTTCGGGCTCGTGTCGCCGGCGAGCTGCTCGGCGGCGCGCACCGAGAGCTCCTGGTCGACGATCTTGTCGGCGAGCTTGAGCATCGCCTCCGGCTCACCGGCCGACAGGATGGCGCGGGCGTGGCCCGCGCTCAGCACGCCGGCAGCGACGCGGCTCTGCACGGACTCGGGCAGGCGCAGCAGGCGCAGCGTGTTCGAGATCTGCGGACGAGAGCGTCCGATGCGCTCGGCGAGCTGCTCCTGGGTGATTCCGAAGTCGGAGAGCAGCTGCTGGTAGGCCGAGGCCTCTTCGAGCGGATTCAGCTGGGCGCGGTGCAGGTTCTCGAGCAGCGCATCCCGCAGCATGTCCTCGTCGGCGGTGTCGCGCACGATCGCCGGGATGCTGTCGCGACCCGAGGCCTTGGTCGCCCGCAGTCGACGCTCGCCCATGATGAGCTCGTACTGCGGTTCGCCCGGCGCCGCCTTCGCGCGCGGACGCACGACGATCGGCTGCAGCACGCCGAACTCGCGCACCGAGGTGATGAGCTCGTTGAGCTCCTCTTCGCGGAACTCGGTGCGGGGCTGCACCGCGTTGGGCACGATGTCGTCGGGGGAGAGGGAGAGCAGACGCGCTCCCGGAACGGCGAGCAGCTCCTCGTCGGCCTCCTTCGCCGGTGCGGCTTGCGGAAAGAAGACGTCGACCGGGCGGTCCTCGCCCGAGCCGGTGGGGATGAGCGCGCCGATGCCGCGCCCCAGTCCCGTGCGCTTGGTCGCCATCAGTTCTCCCCTCGGCGCGGTTCGCCGCGCAACGCGATCTCGCCGGCGGCCTCGCGGTACGACAGCGATCCGGCGGAGTTCAGGTCGTAGCCGACCACCGTCTGCCCGTAGCTCGGCGCCTCCGAGATGCGCACCGACCGCGGGATGAGCGACTCGAGCACCTGGTCCGGGAAGTGCTCGCGCACCTCCTCGACCACCTGGTTGGCCAGGTTGGTGCGGGAGTCGTACATGGTGAGCAGGATCGTGGAGACGACGAGCTCGGGATTCAGGTGACGGCCGACGAGCTTGATGTTGTCGAGCAGCTGGCTGAGGCCCTCGAGCGCGTAGTACTCGCACTGGATCGGGATGAGCACCTCGCGCGCCGCGACGAAGGCGTTGATCGTGAGGAGGCCGAGCGAGGGCGGACAGTCGATGAAGACGAAGTCGATCGGCTGGTCGACCTCCTCGAAGTAGTCGGTGATCGCGCCACGGAGCCGCTGCTCGCGCGCGACGAGGCTCACGAGCTCGATCTCGGCGCCGGCGAGGTGGATCGTGGCGGGCACGCAGAGCAGGTTCGGCGACTCCGGGCTCGGCTGCACGACGTCGTCGATCGGCGCCTCGTTGATCAGCACGTCGTAGACGCTCGGGGTGTCCGCGCGGTGATCGACGCCGAGCGCGGTCGATGCATTGCCCTGGGGGTCGAGGTCGATGACCAGCACGCGCATCCCGGCGCGGGCCAGCGCGGCCGCGAGGTTCACGGTCGTGGTCGTCTTGCCGACGCCGCCCTTCTGGTTTGCAACGGTGAAGATGCGCGGACGGTCGGGCTTCGGCAGCACCTGCTCGCTGAGCGCGATGCGGCGACGGGTCAGGTCAGCGATCTCGCGGGCGAGCGGAGTCGATGCTCCGTAGTCGGGGGAGCTGGTGTCGGAAGGACTCACCGGCGCTCTCGGCCTCCTCGGAACAGTTCAGACGGACGGTGTTTCACGTGAAACATCGTCCATCGAGCCTGTCTTCTCGGGGGAGATGCGGGGTGAAACACAGAACCGGCGGAGACGGGATGCGCCTCGCGCCGGGCTCAGACCACTGTAGCCCGAAAGACCCGCGTGACCTCGGCCACATCCCCAGCCCCGAGCTCGAGAACCTCGACGTCGGAGAGCCCGGCTTTGCGGATCTGCTTCTGCGCGGCGTCGATCTCATCGTGCACGCGCGCTCCCTTGAGGAAGACCAGCTGACCACCCGAGGCCAGCAGAGGACGGGTGATCGGGATGAGCTTCGAGAGCGCGCTCACCGCGCGGGCGGTGACCTGGCCCAGCTCGAGCTCGCGGCCGACCTCCTCCGACCGGGCGCGCACGACCTCGACGTTGTCGAGACCGAGCCGCTCGCTCTCCGCGCGCAGCCAGTCGGTGCGTCGCTCCATCGGCTCGATGAGCACCATCGTGACATCGGGTCGCGCGATCGCGAGCACCAGTCCCGGGAGGCCGGCGCCGCTGCCGATGTCGCCGACCCGGCCGGGCCGCAGCAGGGGAGCCACCACGACCGAGTTCAGGATGTGGCGGGTCCAGATGCGGGGGAGCTCGATCGGGCCGATCAGTCCCAGCTCCTCGCCACGCGCGATCAGCTCCGCCGTGAACGACCGCGCCAGGTGGATGCGATCGCCGAACAGCCGGGCGGCCGACTCCGGCTCGACCTCGGGAGTGACGTCGGTCGGCGAAGCGGGGGAGTCGGTCATCGGTTCTCGCATTTCGGTGGATGCGCGGGTCCGCGCCGACTCGAGGCTACCCGCCTGTCCGGGGAGCTCGGCGTGGCGGGAGAGAGACGCCCCCGCTGGCGGCGATCGCGGAGAGCGGGTCCTGCCGTTTCACGTGAAACATCTGCGGTGCGAGGTCACGCTCGCCGAGTCGCGGTGCGCGGCCTGGGGAGGATCTGGAGGTGAACCGGCTCTGCCCGATCCGCGAAGGCTCCTCCCGTGCGCGTCAGCCAGGGCGCCGCGCAGATGCCTTCCGTTTCACGTGAAACATCGCTCGGAGCCGCAGAGCTTCAGCGGCTCGCACCAGCGCACGGCGTCCACCGATCGATCCATCGGTGCCGCCACCGTCCGTCACGCCGCGCGGTCTCGGGCCTCATCGGTCAGCACTTTCAACGAGATCCGATGTGTCACGTGAAACATCGCGTCGGCGCCGGTCCGCCCATCGCCCCCGTCACCGACGACCCACCGTCAGCGATGTACGCAACTCAGCAAGATCCGCCGTGGTCGACCGGAGCCGGGTGGTGTGGGTGACCCATGCTGAGTTGCGGTGCGCACGCCGCCTGGTCGGTTGCAGCGCGGACGCTTCCTGGTCACTTGCGGCGGCGCCTGGTCAGTTGGGACGCAGTCAGGTGAATCGCGGCGCTGTGCAACGGGCCGACGATTCCGGTTGCCGTGCCGTGTCGCAGGTCGCCAATCGCGTCGATGCCGTGGCCGGGTGTCGGCACCGATCACTCACACGAACGTCTGGCCTTTAGGGCTTGGGCTGATCTCGACCGCTCGATGTGCGCGCGTTCGCGACGAGGATCTGCCGGGTCGCGCGGATCGGGCGCGGGCGGGCATCCACCCCGCTGATCGCATCGGCTTCGGAAGCGCGTGGCAGCCTCACCCGACCACATGCTCGGTGCGGTGATCGCGCGCCATCCCTGACTGCGCCGGGCGAAGTCGACACCAGAAGGTTGGGGAGTCGGATTCATCGCGCTGCTCGAGGGCATGCCGATCGGCGTCCGGGAGATCACCGCACGCGACTTGGCTCCGCAGCGCGCGGTCGTGTCCGGCTCTTGGCCGACGCGGCCGCAGCCGGGGAGTGGATTCGGAACCGAGATGCGCCGGGTGATCCTGATGTTCGCCGCCGATCGAATGCGACCTCCGCCGGAAACGGCGCGGTCGAGTGGAATGCGGCGTCGCTGGCTGCCTCGCGCCGGTGCGGCTACCGCGAAGTCCGGAGTCGGAAGTCGCACGACCAGACGCGTGGTCGCGATGGTGCCGACCGGAATGGGAGCGGGGATCACATCGCCGGCCATCCACGATTCGGATGATGTGCGCACGCAGCCCACATTCCGAGCGACTCGACCTACGCAGCGGAGATCGAGCGCCGACCCACCACTGCCAGGGTCATTCGACCCGACTGGATCCCGCGCGTGATCGATGCCGAGGCCGCACGCTCGTACCCCCGGGCGTGACCGATCCGTGCGCCGGGCGAAATCACTCCGCTTGTCACGCAGAGAACCCACTCGGTCGACCGCGGGGAGAGCACACCACAACGGGCGAGCCGTTCTATCCACGTCGCAACTCAGCACGGATCGCTCGCCGCGACCGGGGCCGGTCACCTGGCGCGGCTCATGCTGAATTGCGAACACGCGCGCAGCCACGGCCAGCGACCACCCGACGGCGCCGCCAGAGTCATCACCAGCGCCACGAGCCGCCCGATTCCTCGAGACCAGGCCAGAAAATACGTCGCTCAGACCCGGTCAGGTGCGCCGAATCGACCGGGAGGATCGTTCCTGACGAGCTGGACGGCCCTCACGAGCGCCGATCGAGGGCCCGCAGAACACCCGGCCCGTCAGGATCGATCCTGAGCGCGCGCCGCCGACGGCATCCAGACCCCCGACAACGACGAACGGGGCGATGTTTCACGTGAAACATCGCCCCGGAGGCGTCGACCCCGCTCGAGCGCGGGGGAGTGGATCGACCGGATCAGGCCTTGCGGATCACCGTGTGACGATCGCGGCCCTCGCCCTCCGACTCGGAGGTGAAGCCGCGCTCGCCCACGAGGTCGTGCACGAGCTTGCGCTCGTAACTCGACATCGGAGGCAGCGACGCCGAAGCCGCACCGCCTTCGATGCGGGCGACCGCTGCATCCACGAGGGCGCTCAGCTCGTCGGCGCGCGCATCGCGCGATCCGCCGATGTCGAGGATGAGGCGCGAGAAGCGTCCGGTGCGGTTCTGCACCGCGAGACGCGTGAGCTCCTGCAGCGCGGTCACGGTGTCGGGCTTCGACAGCGTGTTCAGCGCGTCGGCCTCCTCCGAGCTGACGGAGAGGTAGGCGCGGCCGGCGCGCACATCGATGTCGAGGTCGCCGTCGAGGTCGGCGATGTCGAGCAGCTCCTCGATGTAGTCGGCGGCGATGTCGCCCTCTTCGACCAGCTGCTGCTCCAGCTCGGCGCCGGTGGCGACGACCTCACCCGTCGAGGTCGGCTCCTGCACGGTGGTCTTCTCGTCGGTCATCGCTTCGCTCCGCCGCTCTTCTTCGCTCGGGCCTTGCCCACCGGCTGCTGCCGCTGGGTGGTGGTCTTCTTGGTCTCTTCGGCGGCCGCCTCCTCGAGGGCCGCGGCGTCGTCGCCCATCTTGCGACGGGCCTTCTTCGCCAGGCGCGCCTCACGGGCCAGGGCCGCCTCGCTGCCGGGAGTGGGCATGTTCCGGATGACGAGGAACTGCTGCACCATCGTCCAGATGTTCGAGGTGAGCCAGTAGAACATGACGCCGATGGGGAAGGCGAAGCCCGAGAACGCAAAGACCAGCGGCAGGATGTACAGCAGGATGCGCTGCTGCCGGTACATCGGGCTCTCCTTCATCTCCGGCGACTGGTTCTTCGCCATGATCTGAAGCTGGGTGACGAACTGCGAGGCGGTCATGATGACGACCATCACCGCGGCGATGATCACGACGACCCAGTTGACCGGGTTCGCCTCGAGCGACGACTGGATGCTGAAGCGCAGGGGAGCGATGCCGAACAGCGACGCGCTGCCGAACTGCTCCGAGAGCTGCTGGGTCAGGAGGCCCACGCCGGCCTTGAACGACCCGTCGGGCTGCGGCTTCGCCTCGTTCAGCACCGAGAACAGGCTGAAGAAGATCGGCATCTGGATCAGCAGGGGCAGACACGACGAGAACGGCGAGGTGCCGGCCTTGCGGTAGAGCTCCATCGTCTCGCGCTGCATGGCCTCGCGAGAGAACTGGTCCTTCTTGCCCTTGTACTTGTCCTGGATCTTCTTGAGCTGCGGCGCGACCTCGAGCATCTTGCGCTGGCTCTTGATCTGACGGACGAAGATCGGGATGAGCAGGGCGCGCACGAGCAGCACGAGGCCGACGATCGAGAGCACCCAGGTCAGTCCCGCGGCCGGGTCGAGGCCGAAGACCTCCGACAGCAGCCAGTGGAACCCGACCAGGATCGCCTCGATCACCCATTTGATGGGTGTCAGCAGCGTCTGGAAGAAGGAGCCGATGTCCATGGGGGAGGTCAGGCCTTTCCTGTGTCCGCGACGACGAAACCGAAGCGGGTGATGCGGTAGCGGGGTGCGGTGAAGTGACCGGGCACGTCGTCGACGCCTCCGGCAGCCCACGGGTGGCAGCGGGCGATGCGCTTCGATCCGAGCCAGACGCCGCGGATGACGCCGTGACGCTGGATCGCCTCGAGAGCGTAAGCCGAGCAGCTGGGGTAATACCGGCAGACCTGACCGTAGAGCGGCGAGATCACGGCCCGGTAGACGCGCAGGATCACCACGCAGACGTTGCGCGGCAGCAGGAGCGCCGAGGTCAGCATCCGGTTCATGACGGGATCAGCCGCTCGACCAGCACGCCGCGCATGTCGTCGCGCAGCGTCGCCCAGTCCTGCTCGGCCGCTCCGGGGAGAGCCCGCACGACGATGTCGCCGCCACGGGCGCCCTCGTCGACGAGTTCCCGCCCGATCGCACGGAACCGCCGTCGCAGCCTATTGCGGTGCACGGCGGTTCCGATGGCCCGGGAGATGATGAACCCGAACCGAGCAGGATGATCGGCTCCGAGCTCGATGCGGTGGTACACCGCGATCGGCGTCGTCGTCCGGCGGCCCCGTCGCACAGCCCGACGGAATTCGTCGGCGGTGATGACGCGGTTGGGCCGGGCGAGCACGGAGTCGACCGGGGAGGTCTTACGCGCTGAGCTCGCTGCGACCCTTGCGACGGCGGTTCGCGAGGATCGCGCGGCCGGCGCGGGTGCGCATGCGCAGACGGAAGCCGTGCACCTTGGCGCGGCGGCGGTTGTTCGGCTGGAAGGTTCGCTTGCTCATAGTCGTATCTCCGTTGCCCGGCGAGGCGGGCCGGGAAGAAAGGGAACAGCCCCGATTCGGGCTGAAGTCAACTGATTAAAGATAGGTCGTCGCCCACCTTCGGTCAAACGGGCTCCGGGACAACCCTTCATCATGGGCCTGAGCGCGAACTGACACTGGCAGCGACACACCCTCGGGTTCTAGGGTGATCCGAGTCGCCCGGCCCGAGGTCGCGACCGTCCCCGCGTTTCCACAGTACGGGCCAACCGTGGATAATCCTGTGGATAACCATGCCCTGCGACGGCTCTCGCCCACGATCCGCGAGCCCGCAGCCGGCATCCGCAGCGTGAAAGGCACCATGTCCGACATCGATCCCACCCTCCAGCTCTGGCGCGCCGTGCGGGAGCACCTGGAGGAGGATCACCGGATCACGCCGCAGCTGCACGGCTTCCTCAACCTGGTCGAGCCGAAGGGCGTGCTCGCCGGCACCGTCTATCTCGAGGTGCCCAACGACCTGACCCGCAGCATGCTCGAGCAGCGCATCCGGGTGCCCCTGCTCGAGGCGCTCTCGAGCGTCGAGGTGGATGGCGCCGACGAGGTCTCGAACTTCGCGATCGTCGTGAACCCCGAGATCACGACCGAGGTGCTCAAGCCGGTCAGCCCGGTGGAGCGCGCCGAGCGCGAGCCGCGGCATTCGTCGGAGATCACGGTCACCGAGACGGGGCGTCGCTCCGACAGCCGCCTCAACCCGAAGTACAACTTCGACAACTTCGTGATCGGCGGCTCGAACCGCTTCGCGCACGCGGCCGCGGTCGCCGTGGCCGAGGCGCCGGCGAAGGCGTACAACCCGCTCTTCATCTACGGCGACTCGGGTCTGGGCAAGACGCACCTGCTGCACGCCATCGGCCACTACGCCGAGAACCTCTACCAGGGCATCCGGGTGCGCTATGTGAGCTCGGAGGAGTTCACGAACGACTTCATCAACTCGATCGCGAACAACCGGTCGTCGCAGTTCCAGTCGCGCTACCGCGAGATCGACATCCTGCTGATCGACGACATCCAGTTCCTGCAGCGCGCGGTGGAGACGCAGGAGGCGTTCTTCCACACCTTCAACACGCTGCACGACCACTCGAAGCAGGTGGTGATCACGAGCGATGTGGCGCCGAAGCACCTGACCGGCTTCGAGGACCGCATGCGCTCGCGCTTCGAGTGGGGTCTGATCACGGATGTGCAGGTGCCCGACCGCGAGACCCGCATCGCGATCCTGCGCAAGAAGGCGCAGAGCGAGCGGCTGCAGGTGCCTGACGAGATCCTGGAGTACATGGCGACGAAGGTGTCGTCGAACATCCGCGAGCTCGAGGGCACGCTCATCCGCGTGACCGCGTTCGCGTCGCTCAATAAGACGCCGATCGACCTGCAGCTGGTGCAGACGGTGCTCAAGGACCTGATCACCCTCGACGAGGACAACGTGATCTCGCCGGTCGACATCATCAACAACACCGCCGACTACTTCAAGCTCTCGGTCGACGACCTCTACGGCTCGAGCAGGTCTCAGGCCATCGCGACCGCACGCCAGATCGCGATGTACCTGTGCCGCGAGCTGACGAGCCTGTCGCTGCCGAAGATCGGGCAGCTGTTCGGCAACCGCGATCACACGACCGTCATGTACGCGAACAAGAAGATCAGCGAGCTCATGAAGGAGCGCCGCTCGATCTACAACCAGGTCACCGAGCTGACGAACCGCATCAAGCAGGAGCAGCGCTACAAGATCTGAGTGGATGCGCGCTGCAGTGTCCGCCCCCCGAAGACGGGGTTAACGCTCACAGTGTGGAACGCCTGTGGATAACTGTGGACAACTGACCCCGAGGATGTGAGCCGAATGGGTCATCCTGTGGACGAAGCACCGACCACCCCGAACTCGTCCACACCCGGGATCAGTGCTCTCGACAGTCGACTCACAACTTCCACGCGTGTAGTTCCCCGAAGAACACGGCTCTCCACCGAGTTATCCACATTCTCCACAGCTGTTAATAAGACGACAGAGACAGATCTGGGATTCGCGAATCCACAACCTCTCCGTTCCGGCGTCGCCGCCGCGCGGCCCGGCAGAGCTCGAACGCCCTCTTCCGTGACTCCCACAGGTCGTGAGCGTCGCTCTTTGTGACAGGATCGCTCTGCAAGATCCACCGAACACCGTCATCCGGGACAGGGAGAGCCGCTCGTGAAGTTCCAGGTCAACCGCGACGTGTTCGCCGAGGCGGTCTCGTTCGCGGTCAAGCTGCTCCCGCAGCGCACGACCCAGCCGATCCTGAGCGGTGTGCTGCTCAGCGCCGAGGACGGCGCCCTCACGCTCTCGTCGTTCGACTACGAGGTGTCGTCGCAGACCGAGATCCCCGCCGAGGTCGACGAGGCCGGCACCGCGCTCGTCTCCGGTCGTCTGCTCGCCGACATCGCGAGCCGCCTGCCCAATGCGCCCGTCGTGTTCGAGAAGGTCGACAACAAGATCGCGGTCACCTGCGGCTCCGCGCGCTTCACCCTGCTGAGCATGCCGGTCGAGGAGTACCCGACCCTGCCGCAGGTCAGCGAGCAGACCGGCGTGCTGCCGGCCGACGACTTCGCCGCCGCCGTCGCGCAGGTGGCCGTGGCCGCGTCCCGCGACGATGTCACCCCGGTCATCACCGGCGTGCAGCTCGAGGTCGGCGACAACTCGCTCTCGCTCGTGGCCACCGACCGCTACCGTGTGGCGATCCGCGCGATCGACTGGGATTCGGGTCAGTCGTCGGCCGAGGGCGTCACCGCCCTGGTCCCGGCGCGCACCCTCTCCGAGATCGGCAAGACCTTCGGCCACGCCGGCACCGTCTCGGTGTCGATCGTGCGCGGCGAGGACCGCGAGCTCATCGCCTTCAGCAGCGAGAAGCGCACCGTCACCTCGCTGCTGATCAAGGGCAACTTCCCGCCCGTGCGCCGCCTGTTCCCCGAGACGGTCGACAACTACGCCGTGCTCAACACCGCCGAGCTGGTGGATGCGGTGCGCCGCGTCGCACTCGTGCTCGAGCGCGAGGCGGCCCTGCGCTTCAGTTTCTCGATCGACGGTCTCACCCTCGAGGCCGCCGGCGCCGAGCAGGCTCAGGCCTCCGAGTCGATCGACGCCCACCTGCACGGCGAGGACACGGTCGTGTCGCTCAAGCCGTCGTTCCTGCTGGATGCGCTGAGCGCCGTGCACTCGGAGTTCGTGCGCGTGTCGTTCACGAAGACCGAGAACCCGAACAAGCCGGGTCCGGTGCTCATCACGAGCCAGTCGTCGAAGGACCAGCCGGGCAGCGACGACTACAAGTACCTGCTGCAGCCGAACCTGCTGCTGCGCTGAGCCGGGTCTCGCCCGGCATCCACCCCATCCGGAGCGACCCGCGCTGACCCGGTCGGGCCGGCGGAGCCACTCATCGACCTCGGCGGGAGACCCCCGCCAGCTAGGAGCGCATGATGCACATCGGACTCGTCGGCCTCGGCAAGATGGGCGGCAACATGCGCGAGCGGCTGCGCCGCGGCGGAGTCGAGGTCACGGGCTACGATCCGAACCCCGAGGTCACCGACGTGCCCGACCTGCCCGCGCTCATGGCGGCGGTTCCGACGCCGCGCCTGATCTGGGTCATGGTGCCCTCGGGCGCGGTCACCGACAAGGTCGTCTCCGACCTCGTCGCCGTGATGGATGAGGGCGACCTGCTGATCGACGGCGGCAACTCGCGCTTCGTCGACGACTCCCGGCACGCGGCCGAGGCGGCGACCCGCGGCATCCGCTACGCCGACTGCGGCGTCTCGGGCGGCATCTGGGGTCTCGACAACGGCTACGGACTCATGGCCGGCGGCGAGAAGGCCGACATCGAGTTCGCGATGCCCGTCTTCGACGCGCTGCGGCCCGAGGGTCCGCGCGAGGAGGGCTTCGTGCACGCGGGCCCGATCGGCGCCGGGCACTACGCGAAGATGGTGCACAACGGCATCGAGTACGCGCAGATGCAGGCGCTCGCCGAGGGCTACGAGCTGCTCGCCGCGCGCGACGACCTCATCCACGACGTCACCGGCGTCTTCTCGGCCTGGCAGCGCGGCACGGTCGTGCGCAGCTGGCTGCTCGACCTGCTGGTGAAGGCGCTGCGCGAGGACCCGGGTCTGGATGACATCGAGGGCTTCGTCGAGGATTCGGGCGAGGGCCGCTGGACCGTGCAGGAGGCGCTCGATCACGCGGTGCCGATGCCGGCGATCTCGGCGTCGATCTTCGCGCGCTTCGTGTCGCGCCAGGAGGACTCGCCGTCGATGAAGGCGGTCGCGGCGCTGCGCAAGCAGTTCGGCGGCCACGCGGTGCGCTCGGCGTGATCCCGATGCCGGCGGGGTCGGCGTGATCGTCTCGCATCTGCAGCTCACCGACTTCCGCAACTACGCGGAGGCGGAGGTGCAGCTGCACCCGGGTCCGAATCTGCTCGTCGGCCGCAACGGCCAGGGCAAGACGAACCTGGTCGAGGCGATCGGATACCTGGCCACGCTCGGCTCGCATCGGGTGTCGTCGGATGCGGCGCTCGTGCGCAGCGGACGCGAGGCCGCGATCGTGCGCACCCGGCTGCAGCACGGCGACCGCAGCCTGCTGGTCGAGCTGCAGATCAACAAGGCGGGGGCGAACCGCGCCCAGGTGAACCGGGCGCCGGCGAAGACGCGCGACCTGCCGCGGCACGTCGCGACCGTGCTGTTCGCTCCCGAGGACCTCGCGCTCGTGCGCGGCGAGCCCTCGGGCCGCCGCCGGATGCTCGATCAGCTGCTGACCCAGCTGACCCCGCGGCTCGCGGGCGTCGTCGCCGACTACGAGCGCGTGCTGCGTCAGCGCAACACCCTGCTGAAGACGGCGCGCGCCGCCGCCCGCGGCGGCGACCTCTCGACCCTCGATGTGTGGGACGAGCGGCTCGTCGCCCTCGGCGCCGAGCTCATCGTCGCCCGCCTCGAGCTGGTCGAGCGCCTGCGTCCCTTCGTCGCCGACGCGTACAAGGCGATCGCCGGCGACGAGCACCAGGCCGATCTCGGGATGCGGATGAGCGTCTACGGTGCGTCCCCCGATGACGACGACCCGACCTCGGCGGCCGACGGCGAGCACCGCGCCGAGAGCATCGAGGCGGTCGCGGCCGCGTTCCGCGAGAGTCTCGGCCGCCTCCGGCGGCAGGAGATCGACCGCGGGGTCACGCTGGCCGGGCCGCATCGCGACGATCTCGTGCTCGAGCTCAACGGCCTTCCGGCGCGCGGCTACGCGAGTCACGGCGAGAGCTGGTCGTTCGCGCTCGCGCTCAAGCTCGCGGCCGCGGGCATCCTGCGCGTCGAATCGCCCACCGGCGACCCGGTCGTGATCCTCGACGACGTCTTCGCCGAGCTCGACGAGACGCGGCGCGCGCGCCTCGCCGCCGCGATCGGCGACTTCGAGCAGGTGCTGATCACGGCCGCGGTCGAGGGCGACGTGCCGGTCGAGCTCGCGCAGAACGTGCTGCGCATCCGCGCCGGGCAGGTGGTCGACGAGTGAGCGACGAGCCTCGCGGCCCAGGGCCGGACGCCGCGCCCGCGGCTCCGCCCGCGAGTGACGCGACCGCCGACTCCGCCGCCGACCAGCCCGCCCACGTGCAGGTCTACCTGCGCATCCGGGCTGCCATGGGCGAGCGCAAGCCCGGGCGCGACGCCCGACGCCGCGCCCGCCGCTCCGAGGACACGACGACCGTGCCGTTCGGTCCCGGGCGCGACCCGAAGGGCATCGACGAGGTGCTTGATCGGCTCACGACGCAGCTCGGCTGGGAGTCGCCGCTGGCCCGCAGCGAGCTCATGATCGACTGGCCCGGCATCGTCGGCGCCGACACGGCGCAGCACTCCGAGCCGGTCGGCGTGGAGGAGGGCACGCTCACCGTGCGCTGCGATTCCACGGCCTGGGCGAAGCAGCTCGGGCTCATGCGATCGTCGATCGTGGCGGCCATCGAGGACCGGCATCCGCTGTCGGGCGTGAGCGCAGTGCGGATTCTGGGGCCCGACACCCCCTCGTGGAAACACGGCCCCAGAGCCGTTCCAGGCCGCGGCCCGCGCGATACCTACGGCTGAGAAGGCAAATCCGGTCTCTGGATGCGGAAAAGGCGCTCAGAACGCCGTTTCCGCCGGTCGGAGAGGGGTCGCTGCGATAGACTGGCGGGGTCTTCGGATCCCGTCGTGAACCGACCCGATCCTCCTCCAGAGCACTGGGAGAATCCCCGTCTATGACCCCCGCTGACCAGGGCGCGCCCGCGTCGAACGACGACAGCTACGGCGCCAGCGCGATCCAGGTGCTCGAGGGCCTCGAGGCCGTGCGCAAGCGCCCCGGCATGTACATCGGCTCGACCGGCCCCCGCGGACTCCACCACCTCGTGCAGGAGATCGTCGACAACAGCGTCGACGAGGCCCTCGCCGGCTACTGCGACGTCATCGACGTCACGATCCTCGCCGACGGCGGCGTGCGGGTCGTCGACGACGGCCGCGGCATCCCCGTCGACATCCACCCGGTCGAGAAGAAGTCGACCGTCGAGGTCGTGCTCACGATCCTGCACGCCGGCGGCAAGTTCGGCGGCGGCGGCTACGCCGTCTCGGGCGGTCTGCACGGCGTCGGCAGCTCGGTCGTCAACGCGCTGTCGACGCGCCTCGAGGTCGAGGTGCACCGCCAGGGCAGCATCTGGACCCAGAGCTACCAGAACGGCGTCCCGGATGCGCCGCTCGCGCAGGGCGAGAGCATCCCCGAGAGCGACACCGGCACCACGATCACCTTCTGGCCGAACGACGAGATCTTCGAGACCGTCGTCTTCGACTACGAGACGCTGCGCACGCGGTTCCAGCAGATGGCGTTCCTCAACAAGGGGCTGCGCATCACGCTGACCGACGAGCGCGAGGAGTCGCGCATCCCCGACCCCTCGGCGAAGGAAGAAGATGAGGCGGATGCTCCGCTGATCGCCCGGCACGACGACTTCCTCTACGAGCAGGGCCTCGTCGACTACGTCGAGTACCTCAACTCCGCCAAGAAGTCGGAGGTCATCCACCCCGAGATCATCGCCTTCCAGCAGGAGGACACCGAGCGCAAGATGGCGCTCGAGATCGCGATGCAGTGGACGACCGCCTACAGCGAGAGCGTGCACACCTACGCCAACGTGATCAACACGCACGAGGGCGGCACGCACGAAGAGGGCTTCCGCGCCGCGCTGACCACGCTGGTCAACCGCTACGCCCGCGAGAAGAACCTGCTGCGCGAGAAGGACGACAACCTCTCGGGCGACGACGTGCGCGAGGGTCTCACGGCCGTCATCTCGATCAAGCTCAGCGAGCCGCAGTTCGAGGGCCAGACCAAGACGAAGCTCGGCAACACCGAAGCCAAGTCGTTCGTGCAGCGCGTGGTCGGCGACCAGCTCGCTGACTGGTTCGAGCGCAACCCGAACCAGGCGCGCGACGTCATCCGCAAGTCGATCCAGGCCGCTACCGCGCGCATCGCCGCGCGCAAGGCGCGCGAGCAGACCCGCCGCAAGGGACTGCTCGAGGGCGGCGGCATGCCCGGCAAGCTCAGCGACTGCTCGAGCAAGGATCCGTCGCGCAGCGAGATCTTCCTCGTCGAGGGCGACTCGGCCGGCGGCTCGGCGAAGACCGGCCGCAACCCCGAGACCCAGGCGATCCTGCCGCTGCGCGGCAAGATCCTCAACGTCGAGAAGGCGCGCCTCGACCGCGCCCTGTCGAACGCCGAGATCCAGGCGATGATCACCGCCTTCGGCACCGGCATCGGCGAGGACTTCGACGGCGAGAAGGCGCGGTACCACAAGATCGTGCTCATGGCCGATGCCGACGTCGACGGTCAGCACATCACGACGCTGCTGCTCACGCTGCTGTTCCGCTACATGCGGCCGCTGATCGAGATGGGCTACGTCTACCTGGCGATGCCCCCGCTCTACCGCATCAAGTGGACCAACCACGACGACGACTACGTCTACTCCGACCGCGAGCGCGATGCCGTGATCAAGGACGGCCTGGCCGCCGGTCAGCGCCTGCCCAAGGAGAACGGCGTTCAGCGCTACAAGGGTCTCGGCGAGATGAACCACCAGGAGCTGTGGGACACGACGATGAACCCCGACACCCGCACCCTGCAGCAGGTCACCCTCGACGACGCGGCCATCGCCGACGGCGTCTTCGCCACCCTCATGGGCGACGACGTGGATGCCCGCCGCACCTTCATCCAGCAGAACGCCAAGGACGTGCGCTTCCTCGACATCTGATCGAGAGCGCCAGGGATAACCGCATATGACTGACGAGACCACCACCACCGAGGGCGGCGGCGACCGGATCCAGCAGGTCGACCTGCAGCTCGAGATGCAGCGGTCGTACCTCGACTACGCGATGAGCGTCATCATCGGCCGCGCGCTGCCGCGCGTCGAAGACGGCCTCAAGCCGGTGCACCGCCGCGTGATCTACACGATGTTCGACGGCGGCTACCGCCCCGACCGCGCGTTCTCCAAGTGCACCCGCATCATCGGCGACGTCATGGGGCAGTTCCACCCCCACGGCGACTCGTCGGTCTACGACGCGCTCGTACGACTCGTGCAGCCGTGGTCGCTGCGCTACCCGCTCGCGCTCGGACAGGGCAACTTCGGCTCGCCGGGCAACGACGGCGCGGCGGCCCACCGCTACACCGAGACCAAGATGGCGCTCATCGCGATGGAGATGGTGCGCGACATCGAGGAAGACACCGTCGACTTCCAGGACAACTACGACGGGCGCACCCAGGAGCCCGTCGTGCTGCCGGCGCGCTTCCCAAACCTGCTCGTCAACGGATCGGTCGGCATCGCGGTCGGCATGGCCACGAACATCCCGCCGCACAACCTGCGCGAGGTCTCCGAGGGCGCGCTCTGGGCGCTCGAGCACCCCGACGCGTCGCGCGAGGAGCTGCAGGAGGCGCTGCTGCAGCGCATCAAGGGCCCCGACTTCCCGACCGGCGCGCAGATCCTCGGCGTCAAGGGCATCCAGGATGCGTACCGCACCGGCCGCGGCTCGATCACGATGCGCGCCGTCGTCGACGTCGAGGAGCTGCAGGGCCGCACCGCCCTCGTCGTCACCGAGCTGCCGTACCAGGTCAACCCCGACAACCTCGCGGTCAAGATCGCCGACCTCGTCAAGGAGGGCAAGCTCGCAGGGATCGCCGACATCCGCGACGAGACCTCGGGCCGCACCGGCCAGCGCCTCGTGCTGATCCTGAAGCGGGATGCGGTCGCCCGCGTCGTGCTCAACAACCTGTACAAGCACACGCAGCTGCAGGAGAACTTCGGCGCGAACATGCTGGCCATCGTCGACGGCGTGCCGCGCACCCTGTCGATCGACCAGTTCATCACCCACTGGATCGGCCATCAGGTCGACGTGATCGTGCGCCGCACCCGGTACCGCCTCAACGAGGCCGAGGCGCGGGCGCACATCCTGCGCGGCTACCTCAAGGCCCTGGATGCGCTCGACGAGGTCATCGCCCTCATCCGCCGTTCGCCCACGGTCGACGAGGCCCGCCAGGGACTCATGAAGCTGCTCGACGTCGACGAGCTGCAGGCGAACGCGATCCTCGAGCTGCAGCTGCGCCGCCTCGCCGCGCTCGAGCGTCAGAAGATCAACGACGAGCACGACAAGCTCGAGGCGCTCATCCTCGAGTACAAGGCGATCATCGCCTCTCCCGAGCGTCAGCGCGAGGTCATCTCCGAGGAGCTGACCGAGATCGTGCGCAAGTACGGCGACGACCGGCGCACGAACATCCTGCTCGGCTTCGACGGCGACATGAGCGTCGAAGACCTCATCCCCGAAGAGGAGATGGTGGTCACCGTCACCCGCGGCGGGTACGTCAAGCGCACCCGCAGCGACAGCTACCGCTCGCAGCACCGTGGCGGCCGCGGCGTCAAGGGCGCCCAGCTGCGCGCCGACGATGTAGTCGAGCACTTCTTCGTCACCACGACGCACCACTGGCTGCTGTTCTTCACGACCACGGGTCGCGTCTACCGCGCCAAGGGCTACGAGCTGATGGAGGCCGGCCGCGACGCGAAGGGCCAGCACATCGCGAACCTGCTCGCGCTGCAGCCCGACGAGCAGATCGCGCAGATCCTCGACATCCCCGACTACGAGGCAGCGCAGTACCTGACCCTCGCGACCCGACGCGGACTCGTGAAGAAGACGGCGCTCTCGGAGTACGACACCAACCGCACCGGCGGCATCATCGCGATCAACCTGCGCGAAGGCGACGAGCTCGTCTCCGCGATGCTGGTCGATGAGGACGACGACATCCTGCTGGTGTCGCGCGAGGGTCAGTCGCTGCGCTTCGTCGCGACGGATGCGGCGCTGCGCCCCATGGGCCGCAGCACCTCCGGCGTGAAGGGCATGGACTTCCGCGACGACGACGAGCTGCTCGCCGCGTCGGTCGCGCCCCACGACGGCTATGTCTTCGTGGTCACCGAGGGCGGCTTCGCGAAGCGCACCGCGGTCGACCAGTACCGCGTTCAGGGACGCGGCGGACTGGGCATCAAGGTGGCCAAGCTGAACGATGATCGGGGCTCGCTCGCGGGCGCTCTGATCGTCTCCGAGGACGACGAAGTGCTCGCCGTTCTGTCCAGCGGCAAGGTGATAAGGTCTGCCGTGGCCGAGGTCAGGGCGACCGGTCGCGACTCGATGGGCGTCACTTTCGCCAAGTTCGCGGCCAGCGACAAGATCATCGCCGTGGCCAAGAACAGCGAACGGAACCTGGACTCCCAGGAGCCGGACGAGCCGGAGACCACCCCCGACCCGGCCGACGACGAGAAGGACGGATCCGCCGAATGACGAGCGTCGCCGAGAAGCTTCAGCGCAAGTCCCCCCGCTCGGGCTCGAGCAAGCAGGTGCGCCTGAAGCTGGTCTACATCGACTTCTGGTCGGTAGTGAAGCTGTCGTTCCTCGTCATGCTGTGCCTCGGCATCGTGCTCGTCGTCGCGTCGTTCCTGATCTGGATCGTGCTGAACTCGACCGGCGTCTTCGGCAAGGTCGACGACCTCATGCGCGACGTGCTGAGCGACAACAGCTTCAGTGTGACCGACACCTTCGGCGCCGGCCAGGTCGTGCTGTTCGCCCTCGTGGTCGCGATCCTCAACACGGTCGTCGGTACCGCACTCGGCGCCATCGGCGCGCTGCTCTACAACCTCAGCGTGCGCTTCACCGGCGGCCTGCTCGTCGGCTTCACCAACAACTGATCGGTGCCGGCGACGGCCGCGTCGCGCGGGCTGTCGTCGCGCGCATCCCGATTCGTCGGAACCGGGATGCGTGGGGTACTGTTCTATTCGGCCCGCGCGGGATTCCCGCGATCACGTGCCACTCGGGGCTATAGCTCAGGCGGTTAGAGCGCTTCGCTGATAACGAAGAGGTCCGAGGTTCAAGTCCTCGTAGCCCCACTCGCATGAAGTCCCTCTCGGGGGGCTTTTCGCGTTTCCGGCGGTAGTGTCGCTACCGCGCGGGGCCTTAGCTCAATTGGTAGAGCGCCTGCTTTGCAAGCAGGAGGTCGCGGGTTCGATTCCCGCAGGCTCCACTTCTCTCTCGCTCTCTGCCTCCGCGCTGGTCTCACCGCTTCGCCGCAGCGTCTCCGCCGGCACCGCCGCACGCCACGGGTCGTCGGCTGGCTCTGTCGTGCTGCGGCCCGACGACCTGCCGCAGCAGTGAGCGTTCGTCGACACGCGTAGGGTCGGCTCATGAGTTCATCGGGGGAGCGCATCGAACCGCCGCTGTGGCTGCCGTACTACCGGGCTCCGCTGGTGCCCGCGGTCCGCCGCATCTTCCTGAAGTACGCCGACTTCTCGGGACGCGCCGGCCGTGCGGAGTTCTGGTGGTGGACGCTCGTGTCGATCGTGATCGGCGTCGCCCTGCAGGTCGGCAGCGGTCTGCTCGCCGGGGAGTGGAACGTCGCCGGGGTCGATCCCGGTGGCTTCGTCATCCCCGCGGTCGGCAGCGGAACCGAGCCGCTCACCGTGCCCGACGTCACGACACTCGACGGCGCGGGATGGATCGCCTGGGGCTTCGCGGTGCTGCGCTTCGTGTTCGGGATCGGCACGCTCATCCCGGGTCTCGCCGTGACCTGGCGGTGCCTGCACGACATCGACCGCTCGGGCGCCTGGTACTTCATCGGCTTCGTGCCGATCGTCGGCGCGATCGTGTCACTCGTGTTCCTGCTGACCGCGGCGCGGCCCGGGGGCCAGCGTTTCGATCGCCCGCCGGTCGGGGAGATGCCCGGCTAAGGGAGCGATTCGACCGCGGCCTTCGACCGGCGATGTCAAGCGTGGTTGGGAGACCCAACCATAGAAGTGTTTTTCAGAAGTTTTGCAGAACCCTTCACGTGACAGGGTGTGCAAAACTAGGCGCAATACTTCCGTTGATCGTGTGGGTGAGACCGAAACCATGGACGAACTGATCGCCGCGCTCGACTCCATCGAGCGTGGCCTCGCCGGAGGAGACGATGTCGAGTCCTCGACCATCGAGTTCAAGACCGACAGTCGATCAATGGTCGACACCCTCAACAACGTCGCGGACGCTGTCTCGTGTTTCGCCAATGCTCTCGGCGGCGTCGTGGTCGTTGGCGTCGATGACAAGACCACAGGCGCGACAGCCTTCACCGGCACGGACTTGGATGCAGAGAAGACGAGGCTTCGCATCTACGAGATCACGGATCCTCCCCTACTCGTCGATGCAGAGGTCATCGAACGCGCGGAGCGACGCCTCCTTGTGCTTCAGGTGCCAAACAGCACTCAAGTCCACCGGGTCCATAAGAAAGTCCCAACGGAGCGCGTCGACAAGCACTGCATGCCGATGACGGCGGATCGCATCGCGGCCGTCGTCGCCCAGAAGACTGGGCAGGATTGGAGCGCCAATTCAAGCGGCGTCCCCGCGGCTAGCGTCGATTCTCTAGCCATGGACGTTGCGCGCGGCATGCTCCGCAGATCAACGAACGAAGGCAGGCGACGTCTCGCCGAAGTCGCGGACATTGATGTGCTTCGCGCACTCGGAGTGGTCGTCGACGATCAAAGACTGACAAACGGTGGAGCGCTGCTCTTCACCAACTCTGATCCGAACCGGGTCCTCCTGTCATATACACACCGACGAACTCCGACGGGGCAGCTCACCGCTAACGAACTACTGACGGGACCTCTTGTCGTTGCCGTCGAGCGAACATTCGATCTCATTGATGCGCGACTTGACACCACCCCCGTTTCTATTGGACGGGGACAGCAACTCCATGTGGCCGATCTTCCGGAGCCGGCCATCCGCGAGGCAGTCATCAACGGACTCATGCATCGCGAATACTTCAGTGCCCAACGCACGACTATCGAGCACACGATGACGCAGTTGAGGGTGAGTTCACCGGGCGGTTTCGTGCCCGGCGTGAGTATCGACAACGTGCTCACCACATCGTCGAGAACAAGAAATACCAACCTCGCGAGTGCGATGAGGATGCTTGGCTTGGCGGAAACGGCTGGCTCCGGCGTGGACAAGATGTACGCCGAGATGGCGCGAGTCGGCCATCAGCCGCCCACATACGCAGCCGATGCGGCCGGTGTGCAGGTGACCCTCCTGGGCGGGGCGCCGAATACTGCCTTGGCGAAGTATGTCGCGACCCTGCCACCTGCGGAGGCGGCGGATGCGGACACGATGGTCATCCTGCTCCACCTGCTCACGACGAGGTTGGTGGATGCAGAAGCACTGACGCCCATTCTGCAGAAGGCAACTAGCGAAGAGGCACAGTCGGTACTGACAAGACTGAGCCAAGACAATCTGAAGCTGCTCGAACCAACTCGCGAGACGTTGAGACGGTCACAACCGAAATATCGACTCCGTGAGGAAGCGCTAACCGCGCTGGGAGCGGCGGTCACATACCGGCGACGAACTACGGATCAATTGGACCGGAAGGTGATTGATCTCGTTCGCGAGACCGATTCAATCAACGGCCGCATGGTTCGAATTCTCCTCGATCTCGACACCATTGGCGCATCCAGACTCCTGGCAGATCTTGTTGAGCGCGGAATCCTCGTCAAGACCTCGGAAGCTACCCGTGGTCCCGGAGTGACATACGGGCGAGGCGGAGCATTCCCGCGAAACGCGAGGTCTGGCGCCAAGCGGCCCAAGCCGCCTCGCGAGGGTCGGACTCAACTTGACGGGATCGATTGATCTACTCGCCGAGCACCGCCGTCTGACGCTCAGAGCTCCGCGGCCAGGGCGCGGATGATGTCGGCCGCGGAGGCCTCGCGGGCGGCCCGCCAGCCGGTGCCGGCCCAGAGGTGCAGGCGCTCGGCGTCGCCGGCTCGGCCCGCGGCCCGACGCAGGGCGCGGGTCAGGTGATGCACGGCGGGATAGGCGACGAGGGCATCCGGCTCGTGGCGGTCGACGAAGTCGTTGCGCAGGGCGCGGGCGGGGCGTCCGGTGAACGCGCGGGTGATCGCGGTGTCGGTGAAGCGCGGGTCGGCGAGGGCGTTCCGGTGCGTGGATGAGGTGCCGGCCTCGGCGGCGCGCAGCAGCAGGGTGCCGACCGCGACGGCTTCGGCGCCCGCATCCCTCAGCTCGCGCACGGCGGCGGGTCCGTCGACGCCGCCGGCGGCGATCAGCGGCAGGTCGACGACCGCGGCGACCGCGCGCACGACTTCGACCGTGGATGCCGGGTCGGGGATGCGATGGGCGTCGAAGGTCGCGCTGTGGCCGCCGGCGTCGGGACCCTGAACGATGAGTCCATCGACTCCGGCATCGCGGGCCGCGAGTGCTTCGGCGGGGGTCGTCACGGTCGCGAGCACGCGCGTTCCCGCCTCGCGCAGGGCGGCGATGTCGGCGGGAAGCGGGAGAGCGAAGGTGAGCGAGACCACGGGCACCGGATGCGCGAGCAGGAGCGCGAGCTTCGCATCCCAGCCGTCGTCATCGGCCACCGGATGCGGATCGAGCTCGACCCCGAGCGCCTCGGCGTCATCGGCGAGCGTCGCGGCATAAGCGGCGAACGCGGCCTCGTCGACGTGCGCCGAGCCGGGCACGAACAGATTCACGCCGAAGGGATGACCGCTCGCGCGCAGCTCTTCGATCTCCGCCTGCAGCGCATCCACGCTCTTGTACCCGCCGGCGAGAAAGGGGAACGCTCCCGCCTCGGCGACGGCGCGGGCCAGCGCGACCGTGGTCGGGCCGCCGGCCATCGGCGCCGCGACGATCGGCAGCGGGCTGTCGAGCAGCGGTGAACGTGACACAACTGGCCCGGATCAGACGTAGCGCAGCGGGCCCGCGAGCTGGGTGATGAGCTGCACGTGGGTGAGCAGATCGCCCTTCTCGAGGTGGTCGGGCGACTCGGGACCACCGAGGGCGAGCAGCGGCACGAACATGAAGCACTCGGAGTAGGCCGGGCGTCCGAGGGCGGCGACCGCGGCGGGGAACGGCGACCAGAGCCAGTCCTCGGCGAGGGCCTCGGGGTCGGTGAGGTCGCCGATGACGAAGTCGTAGTTCGTGCCGAAGGGGTCGACGCGGCCGTAGCGGTAGAGCAGCACGCGGCTCTTCTGCTGCGCCTCATCCCAGACCACGATGTCGGCGAGGGCCGTCGCGAACAGCGGGATCAGGCCGGGGGCCGGCAGCGCATCCCCGAGCCGCTCGATCGTGAGGTCGGGGTCGATGACCTTGAGCCAGCCGCCCACGCCGTCGCCGTAGCCCTGCGACTGCCAGACGGCGAGCACCGGGTCGGGGATGCGACCGCGGTAGCGCTCGATCGTGGCGGCGGGCACCGGGCCGGCGGGGACGAAGTCGGGGATCTGAGCCATCGCGTTCAGTTCTATCGGGTGCGGGTGGGGGGATACGCGTCGGCGACGCCGGCAGACCTCACGGCAGCAGGCTCACGTTCATCCGGATCGCCTTGCGCTCCGCCTCGCTGAGCCCCTCGGCGAAGGTGCGGATGTGGTCGTCGAGCACGCCGATGCGGGTGCGCCACTGCGAGCCGATCGAGGAGTTGATGTTGCGATCGCCCATGTCGGTGATGCGGTCGGCGAAGCCGCCCGCGATCTGGTCGGGGTTGTGCAGCGCCGCCTGGGTCGTCATCCACTCCTCGGCCTGCGCCTTCGCCTCGGCACGGCTGAGTCCGCCGACTCGCAGCTCCTCGGTCTTCGCGATGAGGGCTTCCTTGCGGGCGGCCTCCTGCGCGATGTCGCCGGCGGGATCGCGACCGCCGCGGGCGAGGTAGCCGTCGCGGTTGGTGAGGAAGTCGTGGATGCTCAGCTCGTTCATCCCGGCCTGCTGACCGGCCAGCTGGCGCTCGAACTCGATCTGGTCGTGGCCCTTGCCGAGCTTGAACTGCACGTCGAAGTGCGGGGCGCGGCGCACGGTCTCGGATCCGGTGTCGGCGACCAGCCGCTTGACCGGGGCGGCCGTCGCGGAGCTGTGCAGCATCCCGCTCAGCAGGTCGCTCGCGCGCGATCCGAGCTTCTGCATCGACTGCAGCAGCGGGCGCAGGCTCTTCATCGACTCGAGCAGGCGCGTGATCGTGCGGCCGACGCGCGTGGCGAGCGCCGAGACGCGGGCGGTGATCTGACCGATCACGGCCGGGGCGGCGGTGCCGACGGTGACGACGAGCTCGGTCGCGGCCGACACGGCCATGCCGACGACCTGCGAGATCGCGTCGCGCACCAGGTCGTGCACGATGCGCACCAGCTGGGATGCGATGTCGAGCCCGGTGGCGACGGCGCCCGCCCAGTTGCCCATGCTGTGCACCTGCTGCGCGAGGTCGTCGGCGTACCTGCGGTACGCGTCGATCGTCGCGCCCGACAGCGACTGCAGGTCGCCGAGGCCGTTCTGCAGGGTCTGGCCGGTGGTGCGCATCCGGGTCGCGACGTTGGTCCAGGTCTGGCCGAAGGCGGCGACCTCGTCGGCGTTGCCGGTGAGCTGGTTCAGCCACGTCTTGAGCGGCTCGAAGTGGTCGAGCAGCCAGCCGAGGCCGTTGGCGACGAGCGTGCCGATCGGGTCGGCGAGGGCGGCGGCCGTGTCGAGCGCGGTGGAGAACGCGGCGAGACCGCCCGAGACCCAGGAGCCCGAGCTGATCGCACTCGCCAGGTCCTCGCCGTCTTGCAGCAGGTAGGCGCCCGAGAACGGCGAGGTCGTGTCGACGACGGGGGCGACGAGCGTGTTCGACATGGCGCGCGCCTCAGTCCAGCGGCCGCTGCAGCGTGCGCAGCGCCTCGGCGATGTCGGACTCGACGGTCTCCCAATCGGAGACGGCGCCGCGCAGCTCCTCGCCCGTGCGGGTCAGCAGCGACTCGCTCTCGCGGATGGCGGCGGCGGTCGCGGTGGTGACGGGCTGGATGACCGGGACGAGGAAGGCGCACATGACGCCGAAGGCGCCGCCGCCGATGTTCACCGAGCCCGCGGCGCTCGCCGCCTCGGCGACGTCGCCCGCGAGGGCTTCCACCTTCCCGGCCTGCGCGCGCAGCACATCCGGGTCGATCGCGATCTGCTCGCTCATGACGCCGGCTCGCTCATCGGGGTCCGCCCTCGGTCCAGCCGCGGGCGCGGGCGGCGCGGGCCGCATCCTCGGCCTCGGCATCCGCCTGCATCTTCGCCGCGATCGGGTCGTCGGCGCCGAGAAGCCGCTCGGTCTCCTGCTGCGTCGCGGCGCGGGCGGATGCGGTGGCCTTGTCGACCAGGGCCAGAACCTCGGCCGAGACCTGACGCCCGCCGCGCTCGAATGCCGCATCGTCGATCTCGAGCCGGGTCAGGCGACCCGCCGCATCCACTTCGACCAGGAGGTCGCGGCGCTCGCCGCGGGCGGTCGCGCGCACGGCGTCGACGGCGGCCTGCAGCCGGGGCAGGGCTTCGGCGCGACGCTGCACCCGTTCGATGTCGTCGGCGATCCGGGCGATGACGTCGTCCGGCTCTTCGAGCATGTGTCGACGCTATCCACGCGGCTCGCGCCCTGTAAAGAGCGGTCGCCTGCCGTTCACCCGCGCGGGGCGGATTTCCGATCGATCCTCTAACATCGCCGGTGGTGCCGGATGCCGGGAGGGCGTGCGTCCGGATCCGATCCGAGCCGACCGGAGACCGGAGCAGGAGGACCCGTGGCCCGACGCGCGATCGCGGCGCCGCCGATGCTGCCCGGCTTCAGCGTGGTGCGTCCGCTCGGCTCGGGCGGCTTCGCCGACGTCTTCCTCTATGAGCAGGATCTGCCGCGCCGCGTGGTGGCGGTCAAGGTGCTCAGCTCCGATACCGTCTCGCCGGCCGTGCTGCGCGCCTTCAACGCCGAGGCCGACATCCTGGCGCGGCTGAGCACGCATCCCTCGATCGTCACGATCCACCTCGCGAGCATCGCCGCCGACGGCCGCCCCTACTTCGTCATGGAGTACTGCCCCGACACGCTCGGAGCCCGCGCCCGGCGCGGCCCGCTGCCGATCGCCGAGGCGCTGGATGCCGGGGTGCGCATCGGCGGAGCGCTCGAGAGCGCGCACCGGGCGGGTCTGCTGCACCGCGACATCAAGCCCTCGAACCTGCTGGTGTCGAGCCTCGGCGCTCCCGTGCTCGCGGACTTCGGCATCGCCGCCGCCCTGACGATCTCGGGCGACACGAGCCTGGCGATGTCGGTGCCGTGGTCGGCGCCCGAGGTGCTGCAGGAGCAGACCACCGGCACCGTGCCGAGCGAGGTGTGGAGCCTCGCCGCCACGATCTACACGCTGCTCGCCGGGCGCAGCCCCTTCGAGGTCGAGCGGCGCGAGCTCAACACCCGCGACCAGATCACCCGGCGCGTGATCGCCGCGAAGTACGTGCCCACCGGGCGCGCGGATGTTCCGCCGCGACTCGAGCAGGCCCTCGCCACGGCGATGTCGAAGAGCCCCGAGCGCCGTTACGCGACGGCCCACGCGCTCGCCGAGGAGCTGCGCTGGGTGCAGTACGAGCTCGGCCTGCCGCCGACGACGCTCGAGGTCGCGGCGCCGGAGTGGGCTCGCGCGGGCGGCACGATCGACCTGGCCGACGAGCGTCACCGCGGCGAGGTGGTCACGGTCGTGAAACCCGACTCCCGCAGCGCGGCGCGCGAGCGGGCCCGGCTCGAGGCGGCCGAGGTCGATCGCGACGGCCTCGTGATCCGCGACCGGCGCCGCGGCCGCAACGTGGCGCCCGCGCTCATCGGCGCCGGCGTCGCGGTGGTCGTGCTCGTCGGGATGGCCGTCGTCCTGAGAGCGATCGGGGTGCTGTGAGCCGACCCGCCGCATCCCCTCGCCGCCGCCGCGCCCGCACCGTCGTGGCGGCGGTCGTCGCGAGCGTCGCGACGGCGGCGGTCGTCGGCACCTCGATCGTCGTCGCGCAGGGCTATGACGCGCAGCGGGTCGACGCGCTCGAGACGGGCGTGTGGGTCTATCGCGACGCCGGCCAGTACGCCCGCGTCGACACCGACCTCGACCAGATCGACACGGTGCGGGATGCGGAGGATCCGCGCGGTGTGCTGCAGAGCGGTGCGTCGACGGTCGTGCTGACGGATGCGCTGCGCAAGCGCTGGGCCATCGACCCGAGCGACCCGCCGACGCTGGTCGCGGCGGACGCGGATGCCGACACGGCGGCGGACGGCGCGGATGCGGGCTCCGGGGCCGACGGCGACGGGTCCGGGTCCGGGGACGGCGCATCCGACACCGCCTCGACGGGCGGCGGCTCGGGGTCGACCGACGCGACCGTCAGCGGGCAGAGCACGCCCGCCGGAACCCGCGAGGTCGTGGGCGCGGGCGCGTGGAGCGCGTATCTGACCGAGTCGGGCAAGATCTTTCTCTCGCGCATCGACGCGAGCGGCGCGGCCGCCGATCCGGCGCAGATCGACCCGCTGGTCGCGAGCGCCGGCGGGAACGGCGGTAACGGCGGCAGCGGCGATGACGACGGCGACGCCGGCACGGGCGCCGGTCCGACCACGGCCGACGCCTACGTCGCCTCGGCGATCGCCCTCGCCGACGACGGGACGCTGACCTCCTACTCGGCGAGCGAGGGCGCGATCCGCCGCTACGACGCGAGCAGCGCATCCTGGTCGGGCGCGCAGAAGGTGCCGAGCGCACCGGGCGCCGACGCCGAGGTCGAGCTGACGGTCGCGGGCGGGCACTGGGCGCTGGCGGAGGCGGAGCGCGACCGGGTCTGGATCGACGGCGCCCGCGCGCCCGTGTCGGTGCAGCTCGGCAGCGACCTCGTCGCGGGGCAGGGGTCGTCGAGCGCGCCGGGGAGCGGCGGAGACAGCGCCTGGTTCGCCGACGGCGACGGGCTCGTGGAGGTGGATCTCGGCGACGGCACCGCGCGCCGCGTCGGACAGGGCGGCGGCACTCCCGCCGCCCCGACCGTGGTCGACGGCGTCGTGTACGCGGCCTGGATCGCGCAGTCGGGCGGACGCATCTGGTCGACCGACGGACTCGACCAGCGCATCCCGGTTCCCGATGGCGCCCTCGCCCAGACGCGCTCCATCGCCCCGCTCATCGCCAGCAACGGCCGCCGCGCGGTGCTCGCCGAGACGAGCACGGGTCTGCTCTGGAGCCTGCCCGGTGGAACCGTCATCCCGCTGTCGCAGTGGACCGTCGACCGCGACCGCACGACCCAGCAGGCCGGCACGGTCGAGGTGCCCGACGTGGCCGAGGAGGAGCCGCCGGTCGCCGAGGCCGACGCGTTCGGCGTGCGCGCCGGCCAGCACGTGCTGCTACCGGTGCTGCTCAACGACCACGACCCGAACCGCCGCGATGTGCTCACCGTGGATGCCGCGTCGGTCGGAGCGCTCAGCGATCCCGGCTTCGGCAGCCTGTCGCTCACGGCCGACGACCAGCAGCTCGTGGTCGACGTGCGCGCGCGCTCGGGCTCGGCGACGTTCAGCTACGCGGCCTCCGACGGCCAGCAGTCGTCGCCGCCGGCGACCGTGACGCTGCGCATCGTGCCCGACGACGAGAACACGGCGCCCCAGTGGTGCGGCGTGAGCGGCTGCCTGCAGGAGTGGCCGAGCGTCGCGATCGACCCCGGGGCCACGACGGCCGTGTCGGTGCTCGACGGCTGGGTCGATCCCGACGGTGACCCGATGGTGCTCAGCGCGGCCCGCGCCGACGACCCCGACAGCAAGCTCGTGGTCGTGCCGACCGCCGACGGGCGCGTCGCGATCCGGCACGTCGACCCGAACGCATCGCCCGGCACCGAGACCGTGACCGTCACGGTGACGGATGCGCAGGGCGCCAGCAGCACCCGCCAGCTCACCGTGAGCGTGGCCGGCGGCAGCGCCCTCGTGGCCGAGTCGTTCGCCGCGATCGGGCGGGTCGGCGAGCCGATCGCGATCGACGTGGACTCGCACGTGCGCGGCGGCTCGGGCTCGTACCGGCTGGTGGATGCGGTGGCCGCCGACGCGCAGCAGGACGGCGTCGCGGTCGTGCCGAACGCCGCATCCGGCGAGGTCGTGGTCACGGCGACGCGGGCCGGGCAGTTCGCCCTGAGCTACACCGTCAAGGATGCGAGCACCGACGCCGAGCAGACGGCGCAGCTGCGCGTGAGCGTGCTCGACGGCGCCGGCACGATCGGCGTGCCCCCGCTGACCGCGTTCGTGCGGCCCCAGCAGGACACGACGCTCGACCTGCTCGCCTCCGTGCAGAACACGACCGGCCGCGTGCTGTCGATCTCGTCGGCGACCACCACCGATCCGAACCTGACGGTGAGCGTCATCGGCGGAGCGCAGCTGCGTGTCAGCGGCACGACCGACAACCAGCAGCCGGGGCGCGTCGGCACGGCGCAGGTGACCGTGACCGACGGCGCCGGCACGACCGCGACCGGTCAGGTGGCCGTCTTCCTGACCGGCGCAACGACCGGCGCCGCCCCCATCGCGATCCCGGATGCGGTGACGGTGCGCGCGGGCGGACTCGTCGACATCCCGGTCACCGACAACGACATCGCGCCGCGCGGCGAGCAGCTGGAGCTGAGCCCGCAGGTCGACGGCTCGGGCACGAAGGGCGAGCTCGTGTTCGCCTCGGGACAGCAGCTGCGCTACCTGGCGCCGGCGAAGGCGGGCACCTCCACGGTGCGCTATTCGGTGTCGCTCGCGGGCGACCCGAAGCGCACCGCGACCGCCGCGGTCGTCGTCACGGTCATCGCCGCGGGAACGAATCACAACCCGGAGCCCGCCGGGCTGAGCGCGCGCACCCTCGCCGGCCAGAGCGTCACGATCCCGGTCGACCGGTCGGGCGCCGATCCCGACGGCGACGCGACCGTGCTGACCCAGGTCGAGCAGCCGAAGGCGGGGCAGGGCACCGCCTCCGTCTCGGCCGACGGGCTGTCGATCCGCTACACCGCGCCCGGCGACGGCGTCGACGGCGGGCAGGTGTCGTTCGGCTACACCCTCAGCGACGGTCAGGGCGGAACCGGCTCGGCGCTCGTGCGCGTCGCGGTGCCCGAGGGGCGCGTCGCCGACGTCGCGCCCGTGACCTACGCGGATGCGGTGAGGGCCGTGCGCGGATCCTCCGCCGCGCTCAGCGTGCTGCCGCTCGGCAACGACAGCGATCCCGCCGGCGGCGCGCTCGAGCTCGTGTCGCTCGTGCCCGATGCGCCGGCCGGATCCGCGGACGGCGAGTACGACCGGCTGTCGGGCCTGATCGACGACGACACCGACCTGGCCAAGGGCCTCGTCAAGCTGCGCGCCGGCGACGTCGAGGGCGTGCACGCCTACATCTACACGGCGCGGTCGAAGCTGACCTCGAGCACGACCGAGGGCCTCATCGTCGTCACGGTCGCGCCCAGCGCCACCGCCGTGCCGCCGGTGGTCGCCGACACGGTCGTCACCCTGGCGAACCGCGGCGAGCTCGCGACCGGGATCGACGTGGTCACCGGCAAGACCGAGTGGTCGAGCGGCGAGCTCGACGCGCTCGAGCTCACGGTGTGGGGCGACCAGGCCGCGCGCTACACGGTCGACGGCTGGCGCATCTCCGGCCCCGACGTCGCCGCCGGAGCGCTCGTGCCCTTCCGCCTCGCCGGCACCGACGCGAACGGCGCCGACGTCGAGGGCTACGGCGTGCTGCGCATCCCGGCGCTCGACGACATGCGCGTGCAGCTGAAGGCCGACGCGAAGCCCGTCGGGGTGGGCGAGGAGGAGTCGGTCACGGCCGCGCTCGCCGGCCTGCTCGACCTGGGTGCCGGCGACCGGCTCGAGCAGAAGGGCGGCGACTATGCGGCCCAGCGCTCCGCCGCCGAGTGCCGCGCGTCCGGCTCGGGCGACATCGTCTACGCCGCCGGCCGCGAGGCGCCGTGGACCGACAGCTGCACCGCCCTCGTGCGCGTCGCCGGGCAGCAGAGCTGGACGGCCGTGCCGATCCCGGTGGAGATCACGTCGAAGGCTCCGCGCGCCATCCTCGATCCGTTGAGCCGCACGATCGTGCCCGGCTCGACCCAGACGATCGACCTCTACGAGCAGATCACGCGCTGGGAGGGCGGTCGCGTCGGCGACCAGTCGAAGCTCGACTACCGCATCTCGTACTCGGGCTCGGGCTTCGAGACCTCGCTTGCCGGGCGGGTGCTGACCGTCACGGCGAAGGCGGGGGCGCATCCCGGATCCCGCGACAGCGTGCAGGTCTCGGTGACCGGATTCGGCGGGCTGACCTCGGCGATCACGCTCGTCGTCGGCATCGCCCCGGTGGATGCGCCGCGCCCGGTCACCTTCGCCAAGAGCTGCTCGGTCGCCTCGGGCCCCAGCTGCACGATCCCGGTCGTCGGCATCGGCGGCGAGTACGACCCCTTCGCCGGCAAGTCGGGCGCCGGCCTCAAGCTCGTCGGCATCGGCCAGACGAACTGCGCCTCGGCCTCGATCAGCACCGACGGCACGACCGGCATCACCGCGACCTGGCCGCGCACCGCGAAGCCCGCCGGCGGCAGCTGCATCGTGCCCTACACGGTGGCGGATGCGCAGGGCCGGATGGGCGGCGCGAACCTCACGATCGACGTGCAGGGGTACCCGGCGGCACCCGCCTCGCTGACCACCGCCTCCTACTCGGGCGACTCGACCACCCTGCTGATCGACCTCGGCCTGGCGGCCACCGCGCATCCCGGCGTCAGCGGCATCGCGATCTACGAGAACGGCCAGCGCGTCCCGGCGAGCTGCCGGCCCGGATCGGCCGGCACCTGGGTGTGCGTGGTCAGCGGATTGCAGAACGGCCAGCGGCACTGGTACACGGCGCGCGCCGTGAACGGCGTCGGGGAGTCGGTCGACACGAGCTCGGTCGAGAGCTGGGCCTACCAGTCGCCCGCGATCACCACGGCGACCGCCGAGACGGTCTATGTGCAGGGGCGCACGAACCGCGGCACCGGCTTCGCCGACCTCACGATCGAGGCCGGCGGCGACGCGGAGTCGTTCCGCGTGCGCGTCGACAACGGCAGCGAGCGCACCCTCCGGGCGAACGGCGGCCGCGCCTCCGACCGTCTCGAGACCAGCCCCGGCAGCCATTACGTGTCGATCACCCCCGTGAGCCGCTACGAGCCGCCGATGGGCGGCGACGGATCGGGCCAGACCACGAGCATCCAGGTCACCGTCGCCGGCGCCCCGGTCGCGCGCAACGACGGTGTGCTGCGGCCGAACAGCAACACCGCCGCCACCTACGACGGCGTCGTGATCGACCGCAACTCGAGCCCGAACGAGGTCACCACGCTCTATGCGATCTGGCGACGCGACGGGGGCACCGAGCCGAGCTGCACCATGGGACCCGACGGCAAGCCGGTCATGCCGGGCGGCCAGGCGAGCAACGCCTTCACCGGACTCGAGGAGAGCAAGAACTACCGCGCCAAGGCCTGCGGCGCGAACGGCTTCGGCGTCGCCGAGACCATGGCGGCGGCCTTCGTCTGGACCTCGACGAACGCCCCCGATGCGACCAGCTACACGGTGCAGGTCAACCCCGCCTACACGAACTCGGGCACCTACCGCACGCAGGCCGACTACGGCGTCGGCGCCCTGCCGACCGCGCCGAGCAACGGCACCTACACCGCGTTCTACCGCTACGACGGCGCCTTCAACCGCACCGACTTCCAGCTCGACTACGACAAGGCGCCCAACGCCCCGGCCGTGAAGTACTGCGTGCTGCAGGACGTCGGATGCTCGACCGCGACGCCCATCACGGCGAACACCGCGCCGACCGTCGCGCGGGTCTCGGTGGATGCCGGCTGCATCAGCGACCCCGCCGCGGGCGACGTGGTTGCGACCGCCGCGGTGCGCGGCAACTACAGCGTCGCGATCCTCATCCGGCCCGCCGACGGACTCATCACCTACACGGTGACCTTCACCGGCGCCTACTCCTCGCTCAAGCCCGCGGCGCTGACCCGGTGCTACACGCCGCCCGTCACGACGCCGCCGACCGACCCGCCCACCGACCCGCCGACCGACCCCGACCCGGGGAACGGCGGATGACCGACAGGAACCGCATGACCATCACCCCCGAGCAGACCGCCTGGTTCTCGGAGTCGTTCGGGCAGCTGGCCGACAACGTCGAGCAGGCCGTGCTCGGCAAGCGGCACGTCGTCGAGCTCGTCGTCGCCACGCTGCTGAGCGAGGGGCACGTGCTGCTCGAGGACGTCCCCGGCACGGGCAAGACGGCGCTCGCGCGGGCGCTGGCGCAGACGATCCGCGGCACGTCGACGCGCATCCAGTTCACCCCCGATCTGCTGCCCGGCGACGTGACCGGCATCACGGTCTACGACCAGAAGCGCGCCGAGTTCGAGTTCCACGCCGGGCCCGTGTTCGCGAACGTGGTGCTGGCCGACGAGATCAACCGCGCCTCGCCCAAGACGCAGTCGGCGCTGCTCGAGGTCATGGAGGAGGGGCAGGTCACGGTCGACGGCGTCACCCGCGCGGTCGGCGTGCCGTTCGTCGTGCTCGCCACCCAGAACCCGGTCGAGCAGGCCGGCACCTACCGCCTGCCCGAGGCCCAGCTCGACCGCTTCATGATCAAGACGTCGATCGGATACCCCGACGACGCGTCGACGTTGCGCATCCTGCAGAACGCGCAGCAGCCGCGCCGGGATGTCACCGGCATCATCGACACGACCACCCTCGCGACCATGATCGAGCTGGTCGGCAGCGCCTACTCGAGCCCGCTCGTGCACGACTACGTGATGCGGCTGGTCGGCGCGACCCGGCGGGCCAAGGAGGTGCGCCTGGGCGCGAGTGTGCGCGGCGCCCTCGCGCTGGCCCGCATGGCCGCCACCTGGGCCGTCGCCCACGGCCGGTCGTACGTGACGCCCGACGACGTGCGCGATCTCGCGCTGCCCGTGCTCTCGCACCGCCTCGTGCTGCAGCCCGACGCCGAGTTCGACGGCGTGACCGCCGACGCCGTCATCAGCCAGATCCTGCTCGACGTGCCGGCGCCGGTCGAGAACGGCGCCGCCTGAGCCGATGGCACGACCCGAGCGCGAGAGCCCCGACGCCGACGGGCCCGGCGTCGAGCGCACCTTCACCGTCACCAGCACGGCGACCCGCGCATCCACCGTCACCCGCGTCACCAGCACGCGCTCGACCGCGGTGCAGCGCGGGCGGCGGCGGATGCGACGGGTCGCCCTGGCCGTCGGGTCGCGCACGCGCGCGACGGCGCGCTGGCTCGGCGAGACCGTCTCGGCGGCGGGCTGGCTCGTCGTCGGCACGATCGTGCTCGGCGCCGCGGCCGGGCTCGCGTTCGGCTGGACGCTCGGCTGGATCGCGGCCGCCGCCGCCCTCGTGCTGCTCGTGCTGTGCATCCCGTTCCTGCTCGCCGGGCACGAGTACCGCGCCCGGCTCGAGCTCGGCCGCGACCGCGTCGTCGCCGGCACGGCCGTCGAGGCCGACCTGCGGGTCGCGAACGTCGGCCGCCGGCTCGCGCTGCCCGGCGTCGTCGACGTGCCGATCGGCGACGGCCTCGTCGAGGCGCAGGTGCCGCTGCTGCTTCCCGGCGCGCACCACGACGACCGGCTCACGATCGCGGCGCGTCGCCGCGGCGTGATCGACGTCGGCCCGCTCTCGGTCACGCGCGGCGACCCGATCGGCATCCTGCGCCGCACCGTGCAGTGGCCCGAGGTGCAGACGCTGCACGTGCATCCCGTCACCGCCGCGATCCCGGCGACGAGCGCGGGCATCATCCGCGACCTCGAGGGCATGCCGACGACCGACATCGTGTCGTCGGACCTCGCGTTCCACGCGATCCGCGAGTACCTGCCGGGCGACTCGCAGCGCAACGTGCACTGGAAGTCGACCGCCAAGACCGGCCGGCTCATGGTCAAGCAGTTCGAGGAGACCCGCAACGCGCGCATCGCGATCGTGACCGGCGTCGACGAGCAGCGCGAATACGCCTCGGAGGACGAGTTCGAGCTCGCGATCAGCGTCGCCGCGTCGCTCGGCGTGCAGGCGCTGCGCGACGGTCGCGACCTGGTCGTCACCACGAGCGCCGGCGAGAACGACTCCCGCGCCGACCTGCGGGGCGCGTCGGTCGCGCTGCGCGAGCTGTCGACCCGCAGCCCGCAGACGATGCTCGACGGCTTCGCCGAGGTCGACGGGGGCGAGCACGCGAGCCCTCTCGAGGATGTCGCCCGCCTCACCGCGCAGCGCCACCAGCTGCTGTCGGTCGTGTTCCTCGTGACCGGCTCGCGACTGCCGCTCGAGCAGCTGCGCGCGGCCGCGCATCCCTTCGGCGACGACGCCCAGCCGGTGATCGTGCGCTGCGAGGAGCACGCCGAGCCGGCGCTGCGGCGGGCGGGCCGGATGCGCGTCATCACGGTGGGAGCGCTCGGCGACCTCGGGCAGCTCATCGCGCGGGGAGCGCTCGCGTGAGCGGGGTCGCGGAGCACGGCCCGCGCCGTCGCCGTCGCCGCGCCGAGTCGCGGGCCGACCTGCTGCAGCGCGCGGTCGCGATCGTGTTCGTGCTCGCCGGGCTCGCCGTGGCGACGGCGCTGGCCTGGCCGATCTTCGCCACGCCCCGCCTGCTGTGGATCGCCGGCGTCGCGGGGGTCGTGGGGGCGGGCATCCCGCTGCTCGTGACGGCCCGACGCTGGTCGTGGTTCGCCGGCGTCGGCCTGGTCGCGCTCGCCTTTGCGGTGCTGGTCGTGCCGCTCGCCGTGCCCTCGGGGCTCGCGTCGCCGTCGGCGGCGCTGAGCGCGCTGCGCGACGGCGTCGCGGGCGTCGTGCTCGGCTGGAAGCAGCTGCTGACGCTCGAGACGCCGCTCGGCGAATACCAGGCGGTGCTCGTCCCGTTCCTGCTCGTGGCCCTGGTCGGCACGGCGACGGCGACCGCGCTCGCGATCTCGCCCGGCGCCCGTGCCGTCGCGGCCGTGCCGGTCGTGCTGCTCATGGCGCTGTTCGGCATCGCCTTCGGCGACACCGCGGGCGGCGCCGGCATCGAGCTGCTCGGCACCCGCGTCGGCGCGGTGCGCGAGATGCTGCTGGGCCTCGTCGCGCTGGCGCTCGCCCTCGCGTGGCTCGTCGTGCGGGCGCGTCTGACCCGCCGCGCGGCACTGAGTCGGGCCCGGGTGGATGCGGGCGTCGTCGGCCGCACCCGGTCGCCGATCGGGGCGCTCGTGCGCCGTCGGCTGCTCGTCGTCGCCCTGCTCGTGGTCGCCCTGGTCGGCGGCGTCGCCGCGACGCCGGCGCTGTCGGGGGTGACGCCGCGCTCCACGCTGCGCACGGGCGCCGAGCCGCAGCTCGTGCTGCGCGACCAGAGCACGCCGCTCGCGCAGTACCGCGGATCCTTCACGGCCGACGCCTTCGACGAACCGCTGTTCACCGTGTCGGGCGCGGGTGCCGCCGGCGGCGCGACCGACCGCATCCGCCTCGCCGTGCTCGACGACTGGAACGGCGACGAGTTCCGGGTCGGCGACGAGCGGCGCTTCACCCGCCTGCCCGGCGGAACCCCCGCCGCGGGCGCCGTGCCGGTCACGATCACGATCGAGCGGGGCCTGTCGGGGGTGTGGATGCCGCTGCCCGACGGCGTGCAGTCGGCGCCGTCGTTCTCGGGCCCGCGCGCGACCGCCCTCGCCGACGGGTTCTACCTCGACCGCGACAGCGGGGCCGGCATCGAGATCGCGGGGAGCGACGCGGGCGGCTCGGGCTCGGCGGCGGCGGGTCGCGGCCTGCGCGCCGGCGACGCCTACACGGTCGAGGTGGCGCCCGCGCCCGCCGCCGAGCTGGGCGACCCGGGCCGATCGAGCCTCATCGACACCGCGAGCTACCCGCAGCTCACCACCTGGCTGAAGGCGCAGAAGCAGCCGCGCAGCGCCGCCGGCTACCTCGAGCTCGTCAACCGGCTGCGCGTGCGCGGCTACCTGACGCACGCCCTCGACGACGACGCGGCCGCCGAGAAGTGGATCGCGGCGCTGAGCGAGCAGGGGTCCTACAGCTTCCAGCCCGCCTACGCCGGGCACTCCGCATCCCGCGTCGAGGCCCTGTTCAAGCAGCTCGTCGACCAGCAGGACAGCGTGGGCGAGACCGCCGACTCGCGACTGCTCGTGGCGGCGCTCGGCGACGACGAGCAGTTCGCGACGGCCGCCGCGCTGCTGGCCCGCGCCCTCGGCTACGAGTCGCGAGTCGTCGTCGGCGCGCGCCTGCAGCCGATCGAGGGCAGCGGCGTCGGCGCCTGCGACGACGCCTGCCAGGGCGCCGACCTCGCCGCCTGGGTCGAGGTGCGCTCGCCCGGCGCCGCCGACTGGACCGTCGTCGACGCCGAGCCGCAGTTCAGTCAGCTGCCCACCGTCGTGACGACCGGGCGTCAGCTGCCGCAGAACGCGACCGTGCCCGAGCAGCCGCAGGTCGACTCGGTGCGTCCGCCGACCGATCAGCACGACGAGAGCCGCAGCTCGCCGCCGCGCCGCGACGACGCGGGCGGCGTGCTCGGCGCGCTGCTGCCGGTGCTGCGCGTCGTCGGCCTCGGGCTCGCGGCCGTGCTGCTCGTGCTGCTCGCCCCGCTCGTGCTGCTCGTCGCGAAGCGCGTGCGCCGTCGGGGGCGTCGCCGCGCCGCCGTGCCCGAGGTCGCCGTCGTCGGCGCCTGGGCCGAGCTGGTGGATGCCTGGGCCGACGGGGGAGTGGACGCCGGGCCGGGCACCCGCCGCGACCAGGCCGAGCGGATCGACTCGCCCGCCGCATCCCGTCTCGCCGTGCTCGCCGACCATGCCGTGTTCGCCGAGCATCCGCCCACCGGGCAGTCGGTCGCCGAGGCGTGGCGGCTCGTCGACGCCGAGCTCGACCGGCGCACCCGCACCCTCCGCTGGCGTCACCGGCTGCGCGCCGCCGTGACCCCGGTGTCGTTCCTGCGCGCGCTGAACGGCAGGATGAACGCATGACCTCGTCGGATGGAACGGGCGCGGCCGTCGCGAGCCTCGTCGTCTCGCTGCTCGGACTGCTCATCGGCCTCGGCCTCTACGTGTGGCTCGCCCTCGCGCTCTCGAAGCTGTTCCCGCGCTTCGGCTCGGAGGGCTGGCGCGGCTGGGTGCCCGTGCTGAACGAGGCCGAGATCCTGCACATCGGCGGGTACTCGCGGCTGCTCGCGCTGCTCGTCCTCGTGCCCGGCGGCAGCGTCGTCGTCGTGATCTTCCGGGTGCTGTCGGCGATCAAGATGGGCCGCCGCCTCGGCAAGCCGGACTGGCTCGTGGTGCTCGCCGTCGTGCTGCCGCCGCTGTGGGCGACCCTGCTCGGGTCGGGGGATGCGCGGCCCGCCGCCCCCGGCAGCGTCGCCGTGCCGATCCCGGTGCCCGGGCAGGGCGGGGGCGGGATCTACGGGCAGCCAGGCGCTGGTTCGGCCGCTGCTTCGGGCGGTGCTCCGGCTGGCGCCTCGGCTACCGGACAGTCGATCCCCGGCCAGCCGATCCCGGGTCAGCCGATCAGCGGTCAGCCCGGGCCGGCGCAGCCTGCCGGGTCGACCGGCGGATACGCGATCACACCGCCGCCCGGGTTCGTCCCGGCGCCCCCGGGGGCTGCGGCAGGCGCGAACGCGTCTGCCGCACCGGCCGCGGCTCCCGCGGCACCCGCCGATCACTCGGCCTACCAGCAGCCGCCGGCGCCGGCGACTCCGCCCGCGACCGCCGCGCCTGCAGCGCCTGCCGTGCCGCCGCCCGCCGCGCCGAACCCGTGGTCGCAGCCGCCGGTCGTCTCGACCCCCGCGGCACCCGCCGCATCCGCGACGCCCTTGGCACCCGGAGCCACCCCGTCGCTCATCGGCGCCCCGACCTCGGCGGCGTCCGGCGTGCCGGGCGAGGACGTCGGCGAGACCGTCGTCGTCGACGCGTCGGCCGCGGCCCGCTGGGAGCTCGCGCTCGACCACGGACCGACCTACCAGCTCATCGGAACCACGATCGTGCTGGGACGCAAGCCCGAGGGCAGCGACCCGAGCATCCACTACCTGGCGGTGCGGGATGCGACGCGCACGCTCTCGAAGGTGCACGCCCGCCTCGAGCGCGACGGCGAGTCGTGGCGCGTGCGCGATCTGGGCTCGACCAACGGCGTGCGCGTGATCGACGCCGACGGCAGCGAGCATCCGGTCGTGCCCGACGACGGCGTGGAGCTCGCCGGACGCGACTTCGTGCTCGGACGGGTCACGATGCGCATCGAGCGCCTCGGCGGGCCGGCCGTGCCGGAGGAGCCGCGCGACGAGTCCGAGTGGCCGACCGGAGAGCGCGCGTGAGCGCCCGGCTCGACCAGGTCGACCTCGTCGTCGCGGGCCTGACCGACGTCGGACTGCGACGAACCGCGAACGAGGATGCGGCGCTCGCCGAGCGCCCCGTGTTCCTGGTGGCCGACGGCATGGGCGGCTACGAGGCCGGCGACCGGGCGAGCGCGGCGGTCGTCGCGGCGTTCCGCGCCGAGCTGGTCGGCCGCGGGGCGATCGACGCGTCGTGGGTCGGCCGCGCGCTGCGTCGCGCTGAGCACGACGTCGCCGAGATCGCCGCCACCACGAGCCGCGGAGCCGGCAGCACGGTCACCGGCGTGGTGCTGCTCGAGCACGAGGGCGAGCCGCACTGGCTGATCGTCAACGTCGGCGACTCGCGCGTCTACCGGCTGTTCGGCGCCGAGCTCGAGCAGCTGACCGTCGACCACTCGCTCGCCCAGGCGCTCGTCGACCAGGGGTCGCTGTCGGGCGAGGAGCGCCGGGAGTTCGCGCACCGCAACGTGATCACGCGGGCGATCGGCGCCCCGGATGCGCGCGCCGACACCTGGCTCATGCCCGTGACGACCGGCGAGCGCCTGCTGGTCTGCTCCGACGGCCTGCACGGCGAGCTCGACGACGAGCAGCTGCGCGCGATGCTGACGATGGCCGGGCGGCCCGAGTCGGCGGCGGCGGCGCTCGTGGATGCGGCGAAGCGCGCCGGCGGACGCGACAACATCACCGTGCTGGTCGTCGACGTGCGCGCCGGCGGCGCGGCCAGCACGTCGGACCGCACCGACTCGGTCGAGCTCTCGGCGAGCGCGACGATCCCGATCTGATGGCGGGGCGCTGATGGCGGGGAAGGATCCGGTGTCGGATCCGGCGTCGGATTCGGGCACGGATTCCGGGCGTGATCTGACCGGGATCGGTGAGGATGTCGGGGGCGGCCGCGACGGAGGCGTCGACGTGGGTCTCGACGAGTCGACCATCGTGATCGACGACACCGAGTTCACGATCGCGGTCGACGACGCGGACTTCACGATCGTGGTCGATGACGCGGATCGCTCGGTCGCGACCGATGGCGCGGACCGCTCGGTCGTGGTCGACGACATGGACTTCACCGTCGCGGTCGATGACGCCGACCGCACCGTCGTGGTCGATGACGCGGTCGCCGAGACGGTCGTGGTGGATGCGACGGTCGTGGTCGAGCGCGGCGAGGTCGACGCTGAGCTGCCGTCGCCGTCGCCGTCGGTGCCGGGATCCGCGGTGGCGTCGGGGTCCGCGGTGATGCCAGGGTCCGCCGCGACGTCGGCGCCATCCGCTCCGACGGCGGTCCCCGCGCCGGCGCCCGCTCCTGCGCAGCCGCGGCGATCCCGCTCGGCCGCCCAGCGCATCCGGATCGAGCTCCCCGACGGAACCGCCCCCGCGGAGTCCGCGTCCGACGGCGCCGGGGTCGGCGCCCGCGAGGGCTACCTGCCGCGGCCCGTGCCGACGCCGCCGGTCGTGCCGTCGGTGCCGTCCGGCCCGGAGGCGACGCGCGCCGTCGCGCCGGCGATGCCGTCGGTCGCGCGGTCCGCGCGGCGCATCGGCCGCGTCGCGCTCGCGCTCTCCGTGGTCGCCCTCGTCGTGACGCTCGTGGGTCTGGTGCTCGTCGTCCGCGCCCTCCTCGCCCTCTGACCCGTAGCCCTCCTCGGCCTGGCGGGGATTCGCGCCCCGTCGCAGCCGTCGCGCCCGCCCACGGCTCGTGTTCCGGGCAGGATCTCGCGGCGATACTGGCTTCGCCGCACGATATGGCGCGGCGATCCCCCGATCGTGCGGCGACGGTCCGGAGCGTGCCTGCGCCGTCGTCGCCGACCCGCCCTCGACGCGGCGACGGCGTTCGCAACTCAGGAGAATCCATCCGATCTGCGCGTTCGGGGGCCGAATCGCGTCATTTTTCCTGAGTTGCGGTGACACACCGCGGGAACGTCATGGCGGGAGCGTGGTCGGATGTGACGCGAGTTGCCCACTTCGGTCGAGTTCGAGGGCGAGAACCCGACCGAACTGGGCAACTCGCCGTCGATCAGGGGCGCACCACGGCGGTGCGGATGAGACGGATGCGCATCTGACTCGGGCCGCATCTCGACCCCGAGGGCGGAAACCCGACCGAACTGGGCAACTCGCCGTCGATCAGCGCCCCGGCGCTGGACCCCGGGCGACCCTGCGCTAGACCCCGAACGACTCGGGGTCAGCCTCGGCACGGCGGCGCCGGCGCAGGTGCGCGAGCACGCCGAGCACGCCCAGCACGGCCAGCCCGATCACGCCGCCGACCACGGCGATCGTGGTCGCGAGCGTCGCGGCCGGGTCGGTGTGCCGCAGAGCGAGGGCCGCATCCTCACCGCCCGCGCTGCCGCCAGCACTGCCAGCCCCGCCAGCACCACCCGTGCCGTCACCGCCGCCGAAGGGGCTCGCCGGTCCGCGCAGCGCGCCGCCCGGCGCCAGCGTGAGCGCGTCGTAGGGCTGCACGACGCCCCACCCGAGTCGATCGTCGCGGCGGTCGGCGTCGGGCCGCACCGCGGTCGCCTCGAGGCGGTAGGCCCACTGCGCCGGGGTCTCGCCCGGATGCGCGGCCGCGACGAGCGCGGCGGCGGCCGCCACGTAGGCCGTCGAGAAGCTGGTGTGCGCCATGTCGTCGGAGTAGACGCAGTCGATCCCGCCCGTCGCCGTGGTCAGGATGCTCTGCCCCGGCGCCGTGATGGCGACATGCGCCCCGGCGACGCTGTTCGCGTCGTAGGCCCCGTTCGCATCCACGGCCCCCGCGCCGAGCGCTCCAGGCGATCCGGCCGGGTAGCGCACCCCGGTGCTGCCCTGCTCCTCGACCGACTGCGCGTTGTCGGCGTTGCCCGAGCTCGCGACGACGAGGCTGCCGCGCCCCGCGGCGTAGGCGACGGCGTCGTTCAGCTCGGGCGCGTCCACGCTGGTGCTCAGCGAGACGTTGATGATCTGCGCCCCGGCGTCGGCCGCGACGCGGATGCCCTCGGCGATGCGCGGGATCGTCGGTCCGAAGCCGTCGTCGCGGGCCTGCTTCTCGGTCGTCGCGAAGACCCGCACCGACAGGATGCGCGCCTCGGGTGCGAGGCCGAGCACCCCTGATCCGTCGATCGCGCGGGCGGCGATCTGGCCGGCGATGGCGGTGCCGTGCCCGTCGAGGTCGGCGTAGCCGTTGCGGCCCTCGCCGTCGCCGACGAGGTCGACGCCGCCGGCGAGCACCCCCGCGAGGTGCGGGTTGTTCGCGTCGACACCCGAGTCGACCACGGCGACGACGACGCCGGCGCCGCGCGTGACGCCCCAGGCGAGCTCCGACTGCAGTCGGCCGAGGGCCGGGGGAGCCTGCGCGATGCGGGTTCCGCCGTCGGTCGTGCAGTCGGTCGCGACAGCATCGGCATCGGGCGTGACGCCAGTCGTGGTCGACGCGGCGGCGGTGCCGGGATGCGCGGCCGCCGTCGTGGCGGCCGACCCCGTCGCGACGCCGGAGCCCGACGCGACGCCAGACCCCGACGCCAGCGCCAGCACCAGCACCGCACTGCCGACGCCGACCCCGCTCCGGCGACGGCCGCGGCCGCGACCGCGGCCTCCGCGCAGCCCCGACCCCACGTCAGCCTCCCGAGCCTGACCCGGCCGCACGGGCGGGGTCAGGTGTCTCGCCGGCGAGGGCGGTGCTCAGCTCCGGGCCGGTGGCGAGCAGTCGCATCCAGCTCTGGTCGACCCGCCCGACCTGCTCGCTCGTGTAGCCGAGCCGCGCGACCGTCTCGGCGTCGGCGCCGGGCAGCGCGAACGACGTGCCCGTCGCATCCACGATCGTGAGCAGCTGCGTGGCCTGGGCGCCGCGCCCGCCGACGAGCACGATCGCGCCGCGCCCCGGCGTCACGGTGACGCCGGCCGTCGCGTCGTTCGTGGTCGGCGTGGTCGCGAGCACCGTGCGGGCGAGGCCGCGGGCGTCGTGCTGCAGCAGGGCGCAGGGGCGCTGGTCGCTCGACAGGGTCGTGAAGCCGTCGCTCGGCCAGTCCGCCCCGCCGACCGGGGCCTTCGCCGTGGCCAGATCGGCGACGTCGGCGGCTGCGACCTCGAGCACGCGGTCGGCGCCCCGGCCGGTGCCGAGCTGGTAGAGCTGCCACGCCAGCGGGCTGAGCGAGCCGAGCGTGCCGTCCTGCAGCACGAGGTAGCGCTGACCGACCGCCTGCCCGGTGATGTGCAGCACGTCGCCGACCGCGAGCGGCGTCGCTCCCGCCGCGGCGCCGGCGAGCGGCGTGCCGGCGTCGGTGATCACGATCGGCTCGAGGTCGTCGCCCTCGCGGAAGAGGTCGAGCCACGCGGGCTCGACGGTCACGGGGTCGAGGGTGTCGATGCCGGCGGCGCGCAGCACCGCATCCGCCTGCGTCGACTCGACCGCGAACCGGGTGTCGCCGGCGACGACGTAGAGTGCCCCGCCGCTCGACACCACGACCGACTCGCGCGTGGCGCTCGCGGTGGCGCCGCCGATGCGCGCGCGGGTGCCGCCGTCGTCGGCGACGCAGGCGGTCCAGCCGTCGTTGATGAGCCGCTCGGCGGCGGGCAGGGTGTCGGGCGCGCCGACGATGCCGACCGGGTCGCCGAGCTCGATGCCCGCCAGCCGCGCCGAGGTCGTGGTGATGACCTCGAAGTCCTTGCTCGGGATCAGCAGTCGCGCCGACACCGAGTTCACGACCGGGTGCAGCACGCTCTTCGAGCTGACGTAGCGCGCGCCGGTGTCCTTGGCGATGATCAGCCGGTTGTCGCGCCAGTCGCTCGGCAGGCCGGGCTGCATCACGCCGTAGAAGACGCCGGCCAGGATGACCGCGATCGTCAGCGCGATGGCGATGATCACCGCCCGCAGCGGCTTCGACGGCTCGATCTCGCGCCCGCCGGGGGCTCCGGAGATGAACGCGGTCAGCAGGCGTCGGCGCGAGAAGTTCTGCGCCTCGATCAGGTCGCTCTTGGTGGCCACGTCACGCCCAGGCGAGTCCGGCGGCGATCACGCCGAGGGGCAGCAGCAGCGCGATCGTGATGATCTCGACCGTGTCGGCGAGGCGGATCAGCCGCATCCGCGCGCCCGGCGCCAGCAGGGTCAGCGCGATCACGATCACCGTCACGCTGAGCAGCACGACGAGCAGCACGACGCGCAGGTCGGGCTGCGCGAGCGTCGCGGCCACACCGGTCACCGCGATGCCGATCGTGCCCATCGACATGAGCACGACGACCTCGGCACGGGCGAAGGCCTGCCGCGCGGGCATCATGATGCCGACGAAGCCGAGCGCGCAGAGCGCCGCCCCGGCCGGCCCCGACGCGGCGACGAGCGGCGCGCCGATGAGCGCGGCGAGCCCGAGCGCGAGCCGCAGCGCGACCAGCACGCGATGGCCGGCGGCGGCGCGGGCGCGCACGGCCTCGGCGTCGATCGGCTCGGGGTCGTCGAAGATCTCCTGGTCGCTCTGCGGCGAGATGACCCGGATGCGCGTCGACGTCAGTGCGAGCCACGGCAGCGCGTTCGCGAGCGTGATGACGATCGCGACCATGAGCGCGTAGGCGCTCTGCCGGCTGTCAGGCATGAGCGCGGCGATCGTCGCGGTCACGCCGATCGCGCCGCCCAGCACGAGCGGCACGAGCAGCAGGGCCCGGGATGCGGGATTCAGCAGCATCGCCAGGCCGCCGGTCGCGAACGCCCCGGCCCCGGCGGCGGCGAGCGGCCAGCCCCAGAGGGCGGCGGCCGCCAGGCCGGAGCCGAGCACGATGTCGGGGGAGTCGGCCCCCGCGCCCGCGCCACCGGCGCCCGCCGCGCCCGCGAGCAGGTAGCCGGTCAGCGCGCCGAACGCCGCGGCCGCGAGCGCGAGCCCGCGCCCGGTCTCGACCTGGCCGAGCCGCTCGATCACGGCCGCGGCGGCGAGCAGCAGCACGGCGCCCGCGCCGGCGATGATCGCGCGCAGCAGCGCCGAGGGCCCGTCGCCGCCGGCGCCGGCCAGCAGCAGCACGGCGCAGATGCCGAGCAGCGTGAGGCTCGCGGCCAGGGCGGTGCGGGCGTTGTCCTTCGGCGTCCACGGCCGGCTCTGCTCGCCGGTCGCGTCGATCACGGCCTCGACGATGTCGTCGTAGACGCGCGGCTCGGCGAGCTGCACGCCGCGGGCCAGGGTCAGCAGCTCGCCGTCGAGCACCCCCTGCTCGGCGGCGCCGCGGCTCGGGTCGAGGCGGCTGCCGTCGGCGCGCTGCAGCGCGTAGCCGGTGTGCGTCATGGTCGCATCCAGCACGCCGAGCCCTCGGGCGAAGCCGGGCATGAGCTCGATGAGGGGCAGCTGGGCGGGCACGCCGACATCGAGTCGGCGACCCTCGCTCTGGATCGAGACCCTCAGCAGTGCCCGTGAGGTGCTCACGGTCGAACTCACGCCTGCTCCTGCCCTCGTGCGCGGGCATCCGCGCAGTTCGACGCATTCCCGGTCAGCCTAATCATCCTCAGTGTCGCGGTCGCGGCGTTCTCCACCGCGGCCCGGGCGGCGCGATTCAGCACGGATGCATCGGTGCAGCCCTACCGGGTCACCGAGCGCGAGCCGTGCTGAGTTGTGACGGCGGCGGGTCACGTCCGGCGACGAGTGACGCAATTCAGCATGGACGCCCCAGGGCGGCCCGCCCGGGCCGCTGGGCGTCACCCATGCTGAATTGCGATCGGGATCGTCACGGCAGCACGCCGGGCCGCACGATGCGACCGAGGGGCGGGCGTCGGCCGGGATACGCGGGGTCGCGCCCGAGGGCCTCCGGCGTGCGACGCGCGGGTGGCGGGCAGATGAATCCCCGGTTCCGAGGTCTTGTCGCGAATGCCGATCACCGAATAGCCTTTCGTTCTGCGCCCTCTCCACCCCCGTTCGGGGGGCGGGGCGCGTCGGCTCGACCACGACAGAGATTCAGACACCAAAGGGGATTGCTGTGGCAGATGTCATCGCCGCTGAAGAAGGCGCACTCAAGCGCGGAGCCCAGGCGGTCGGCACCGCCAAGGCCGGCATCGACCAGGAGGTGAAGAAGCTCCGCGGCGAGATCGAGCAGGTCTCCGCCTACTGGACCGGCGACGCCGCTCTCGCGTTCAACCAGCTCCTCACCCGCTGGGACAACGAGACCAGCAAGCTCAACAACGTGCTGATCACCCTCGAGGATGCCCTCGGCGGCACCGACAAGGACCAGAACGCGACCGAGGAGTCGCACAAGCAGACCATCTCGGGCCTCGGCTCGCTGATGGGCGCCTGAGACACCGGCAGCCAGGAAAGGTAAGGGATTCCCATGCAGAGCATGTCCGTCAAGCCGGGTCAGGTGATCGCCCTCTCGGGTCAGATCCGCGGTGGCGCCTCCGGCATCCAGTCGAAGCTCGACGACCTCGACAACGAGGTCGGCAAGCTGCGCGCCTCGTGGAGCGGCTCGGCCCAGCTGGCCTACGACGACGCCCAGCGCAAGTGGACGCAGTCGGTCAACGAGCTCAACAGCCTGCTGCAGCAGATCGCCTCGAAGACCGAGGAGATCGCGCAGCACTACACGCAGAGCGACAACTCCTCGGCGGGTCGCTTCTCGATCTGATCGAGCCGCGCGTGATCTGACGATCCGGGCCGTCGCCGTTCGGCGGCGGCCCGTTCGCGCGGCGCCGACCCCGTCCGACCTCCAGCTCGAAGGCCCGCTCCATGTCGTCGACCACCATCTCGCTCGACCTCCAGACGCTCGCGCACCACGTCGGCAAGCTCCGCGGTGCGCACGGCGAGCTGCTGCGTCACGAGCGCGTGAACGCGGGCCTGCTCGGCCACGGCTCCGACGGTGCGGCTCCGCTGGCCGCCGAGAACACCTTCTACTCGTGGATGCGCGACTCGGCCTCCGCCCTCGAGAAGACGACCGTCGAGCTGCAGAAGCAGATCGCCCAGAACTCCGATGCGCTGACCGCGGCCGCCGAGAAGCTCGCGGCGCGCCAGGATCTCTCGGCGCAGCAGCTGGCGCAGATCCGCGCGCTGATCGACCAGGCCGGGCAGGCCCCGGGCGGCAGCGGATCGGCCGAGGACCCGGCCTCTCCGGCCACGCCGACGCCGGGCGCACCGGCCGCGTCCACGGCACCGACCGCCCCCGCAGCGCCGGGCGGCGTGCCGACGACCGGCAGCGCGGCCGACGCGGCGAGCTCGGCCGCCGGCGGACTGTGACCCGGCGACGTGCGCGGCGCTCCGGCATCCATTCGGCGCTCGTCGCCGTGGCCGCCGCGGGCGCGCTGCTCGTCGTCCCCGTCGTCGCGGTCGCACCGGCCGCTCCGGCCGCAGCCGAGACCGATACGAACTGGTGGTTCGAGCGCTACAGCGTGGCCGCGGCGCACGATGCCGGCACGACGGGCGCGGGGGTGAAGCTCGCCGTGATCGACGCGCGCATCGACCCCGACCTCTCCGTCTTCGCCGGCACCTCGCTGCGGGTGCACCGGGCGGGGCTCTGCGAGGGCTCGGCCGCGACCTCCGAGGCGACCCCGGGCTCGATCCACGGCAGCGACGTGACCGCCCTGCTCGTCGGCAACGGAACGGGTCCGGGCTCGGTGCGCGGCATCGCGCCGGGCGCCGACGTGACGTTCTACGGCTATGGCGTCGACGCGGGCGGATGCACGACCGAGGTCGACGGCGCGACCTACTCGGCGACCGGTCTCGGCATCCGTCAGGCCGTCGCCGACGGCAACCGCATCATCTCGATCTCGCAGATCTCCGACGCCCGCGACGACGGCGACGCGCTCGCGATCGCCGACGCCCTCGCCCGCGGCGTGATCATCGTGGCCGGGCAGTCGAACGATCTCGACGACACCCGCGCCTTCCCGGGCGACGCGACCGGGGTCGTGGCGGTCAACGCCTTCCGGATCGACGGCACGCTGCAGACGCAGGGCGACGGGCGCACGGTCTCCTGGCCGACCACGACCGTGGTCGCCGCCGGCTACTACTTCTCGTCGCAGGGCACGCAGAACGAGGATGCCTGGGGCGACGATGGCCGGCGCATCCGGGGCAGCTCGTCGGCGACGCCGCTGGTGGCGGGGATGCTCGCGCTCACGGCGCAGAAGTTCCCCGAGGCGACCGGCGACCAGCTGCTGCAGTCGCTCATCCGCAACACGGGCGCCGACGACCACGAGCTGACCCGCTACGAGGGCGGCTACGGCTACGGACCCGCGTCGCTGACGCACCTGCTGCGCGTCGACCCGACTCAGTATCCCGACGAGAACCCCCTGCTCGACGAGCCCGGCCGGTCGGGCAGCCCGACACGCGCGCAGATCGACGCGGCGCGCGAGGCGCTCACCGCATCCAGCCCGTCGCCGTCGACCGCGGCCGCCGAGTCGGCCGAGCGCACGCGCAGCGCCGTGCCGATCGCTGTGCTCATGGCGGTCGGCGCGGCCGTCGTGCTGCTGGCCGCGCTCATCGTCATCCTCGTCGTCGTCGCCCGTCGCCGGGTGACCCGCCGCCCCCTCGATCGCCCGGGAGGTACCGCATGACCGGCCCCTATGAGCAGAAGCTCACCTCGCTCGCCGCGGCGAGCGGCGACTGGGATGTGCCGAGCGCCGAGCCGCTGCGCGCCCAGCTCGAGACCCTCGGGCTGCTGCTCAAGGCGGCGCAGGAGCAGCACGGGCTGACCGGCGCCTCCGGCGATGCGGCGACCCTGAGCCTGTTCGAGACCTACGAGAAGGCCGTCGCCCTGACGCAGAGCATCGACGTCGTCAGCACGACGGTCGCGCAGGCGAACGCGGTGCGCCGCGACGCGGGCGTCGAGCTCGAGAACCTGCCCGACGGGCAGCTCGGGCCGACCGCCGAGGCGGCCGTGCGCGGGGTGGCCACGGGCGTCACGATCCTGCTCGGACCGATCTCGGTCGTCGCCGGCGAGGGCGCCGTGGATGCGGTGAACGGCTGGCTCTCGGATCGTCGCGAGCGTGCGGCCCAGGATGCGGTGAGCCGCATGACGGGCAGTTTCCCCGAGCTGCCGACCATCCCCGACCCGGAGTCCACGGCCGGCTCGGGCGAGTCGGGTGTCAGCGCGACCGTGCCGCGGGAGCCGGGCAGCGCGACGTCCGGCGGCGCGACGACCGGCGGCGTCACGGCGGCCGGCGCCGGAGCGAAGACCCCGCTGGGCACGGCGACGCCGGGAGCGACGGCCGGCGCGGCCACGAGCTCGACCGGCTCGACCACGGCGCCGACGGCTCCCGGCTCGATCATCGACCACACGGCCGAGACCGGCGACGGCAGCTGGGGCAGCGGCTCGACCCTGCCCGGCGTGACCGCCGACGGCGCGGTCGGCGGCGGCTCGACGACCCTCGGCGGCGGCCTCGGTCTCGGCGGATCGGGCGCGGTCGGCGGCAGCACGAGCCTCGGCGGTCTCGGCGGCGGCTCACTCGGCAGCTCGGTGCTCGGCGCTGGTCTCGGTGCGGCGGCGGCGCTCGGCGCGGGGCGCATCGCGGCGCTCGGCGGTCTCGGCGGCGGCGCAGGTGCCGGTGCGGGCCTCGCCGGCGGACGGCCGGGAATCAGCGCGCTCGGTGGAGCCGGAGGCCGCGGCGGTCTCGGTGCGGGCGGCGGCGCCGGAGCCACGGCCGATGCGGGTCGCGGCGGACTCCTGGGTGGCAGCACCGCGGGCGCGGGCGCGCGTGCTGGCACGGCCGGCGCGGTCGGCGGAGCCGCTGGCGCCGCCGCGGCCGAGGGGTCGGCCGGACGCGGCGCCGCGAACAACATGATGGGCGGGGCCGGGGCCGGAGCCGGCGCCGGCGGCGGAAGCAGCAGCCGCAAGGGCGGTCGCGGCATGGGCGGACCGCTCGCGCCGAAGCTCGACGACGAGGGCGACGGCACGGCGCGATCGGCCGCCGCGAGCGCGGGCGGACGCACATTCGGAGACGAAGGGGAGCTGTGATGACCGACACGATCTCGGCGGCCGAGGGCGCGCTGCGCGACGGCGCGGAGGCCGCCCGCCGCGCGCACGACGACGTGAACGCGACCGTGCGTCGCATCCAGTCGCACCTCGACACCCTGCAGGGCGCGTGGATCGGCTCGGCGGCGACCGCCCACGACCAGCTGACCCAGCGCTGGCAGGCCGACGTGCAGAAGCTGCAGACCACGCTCGCGCACTTCGAGGAGGCGCTGCGCGCCACCGACCGCGACCAGGTCGCGACCGAGCAGTCGCACCAGCAGACGATCGCCGGGCTCGGCGGCCTCATGGGAGGGCAGTGACCATGGCCGAGATCGGCAACGGCGACTTCTCCGTCACGCCCGAGGTGCTGCGCGAGGTCGCGGCGTCGCTCGGCGCCGAGAGCCGGCACCTGGCCGGCGTGCTCGGCGACCTCGAGCAGCGGGTGAAGGCCCTCGAGGGCGGCTGGGATGGCGCGGCCCGCCAGGCGTACTCCGAGGCGCAGCGCGGCTGGTCGGCCGCGATCACCGACATGACGAGCATCCTGGGCCAGATCGGCCAGCGCACCGAGCAGATCGCCGAGGGCTACGTCGCCGACGACAAGGCGTCGGCGAAGCGCTTCACGCACCCGCAGTGAGCCGGAGTGTCCGCCCGATGATCACCCAGGCTCGCCCCGCGGCCCCCGAACCCGAATAATCGTTCAGGTGCCGTCTGCCATCGAGGAGCGGCGCCGCATCGCGATCGTCGACGGCGCCGAGCGCTGGGATCTGTCCCTGCCGCTGACCGCCCGCCTCGACACCGTGCTCGACCGGCTGGGCGTCGACGCCCGCGCCGACGGCCGGATGCTGGTGAGCCCATCGGGCGCCGAGATCGACCTCGGGCGCGACATCGCCAGCTTCGGCGACGGCGAGGTGCTCGCCGTGATCGACCTGGCCGAGCGGGTTGCGGCGCCGCGCCGCGGGCGCGGGGTCGAGGCCGTGACGAGCACGTCGTCGGTGACCTGGATCGCGGCGACCGCCGGCATCCTCGCGGCCGTGCTGGCGCTGCTGCTGCCGGCCGCGCTCGACACGGTTCCGCGCATCGTGGCGACGTCGGTGTTCGCGATCGCGGCGATCGTCGGGGCGGTCGTGACGGCACGCCGCTCGGGCATCGCCTCGGCGGTGGCTCCGCTCGCGCTCGCCTTCGGCGCCGGCGTGACGGCCGTGCCGCTGCTGCCGGCGGCGACCGCGCAGGCGGGCGTGCTGGCGGGGCTGCTCGCGGCGGCCGTGACGGCGGGCTTGCTCGCGCTGTTCGCGCACTCCGGCGCACTCCGCGCCGGCTCGGCGAGCGGCACCATCCTGCTGCTCGTGCTCGCCGCCGTGTGGGGCGGGACGCTGCTCGCGGGGCTGCCCGCGACCGCCGCGGCCGCGCTGACGCTCGGTCTCGCGCCGGTCGCGCTGCGCATCCTGCCCACGACCCTGCTCGACGTGCCGCCGGGCATGTTCATCGACTACGAGCGCTACCAGACCACCCGGTGGTCGGTGCGACAGCAGCTGCCCGAGGCGGGCGTCTCGGTCGGCATCGCCGCGGTGCGCGGGCTCGTGGATGCGGAATCCGCGCGCCTTCTCGTCGGCACCGCCGTGCTCTGCGGGGGAGCCGCGCTGGCCGCGCCGACCGCGGTGGCCGCCTTCGCCCGCGACGGGATCGTGCTGGGCGGGCAGATCGGCCTGCTCGCCTGCACCGCCCTGGCGCTCATCCTCGGCGCGCGGCGCTATTCGGCGCGCGCTCTGCAGTGGCTTCCGCGCGCGGCGGCGCTCGTCGTGATCGGCACCGCCGTCGTCGCGATCGCGCGGCTCGGCGACGCCGGGTGGGTCGTGCTCGTCGCCGCCCTCGCGCTCGTGGCCGGACTCGCGTCGGGCGCGGCGGCCGTGCCGATCTCGCGCGGCGCCCGCTCGCTGGCCTGGTCGCGGTTCGCCGACGTGATCGAGGGGATGTCGGTGGCGCTCGCGCTGCCCGCCGCGCTGCTCGCCGCGGGCGTGATCGACGTGCTGCGCGGGATGATGGCCGCATGAGCGCGTCGACGTCCCCCGCCGGCGCCGCCACCTGCTGGAACTGCCGGCAGGCGCTGCCCGCCGACAGCGCGCGCTGCCCGTTCTGCGGGGTGCCGCAGCAGGCGTCGAGCGCGGCCCTCGTCGTCGCTCCGGGCGGTGTCGTGGCCGCGGCACCGCCGCCGAGCGCGCCGCTCGTGCCGGGGCTGGGGGAGTCGGGGGCCGGTGGCGCGGGTGGCGCCGGCGGCGTCGGCGCGCCGAGCGCTCGGGGCGCCGCGCCCGGAATCGCAGCGGCGGGAACCGGTGCGGGCGTTGCGGCGCCCGCCGGACCTGCCGCCGGACCCGCCGCCGACGCGGCGCGCGGCATCGTGCACGGCGTGCGCACCGCGGGCGTCGGCCGTCGCCTGGCCGCGCTCACGATCGACGTGATCGTCGTCGCCGCGGTCGGCGCCGGCGTGCACCTGCTGCTCGACTCGGTCGTGCTGACGGCGCTCGCCGTGGCCGAGCTCGTGCTCGGGCTCATCGTGCTGCAGGCGCGCACGGGCCTCGGCCTCGGCAACCTGCTGCTGCGCCTGCGCGTCGCCCGGCTCGACCGACCGTGGTCGCCGGGACTCGGGCGCTCCGCGCTGCGCTCGATCGTCTCGGGCGCCGGCTGGCTCGTCGGCGGCATCGGCGCGTGGTTCGTCGAGGTGACCAGCGCCTTCGACGGCTCCGGCCGGCGTCGCTCCTGGGGCGACCTCGCGGCCGGCACGGTCGTCGTCGCGATCCCGCGACGACGCGAACGCGAGCGCGGCCGCGCGGTGCCGCGCCCGACGACTCCCGGGGCCCGCGACGTCGTGGCCGTGGATGCGGGTCTCCCGCCGACCGCGGCATCCGGCGCGCTCGGAGCCCCCGTGGCTCTCGACCCGGTCGCGATCCCCGCGTCGGCGCCCGCGCCGGTCCCGACGGCCGCGCCGGTCCCGGACCCCGACCCGATCCCCGCCCCGCTCGAGGTCCTCCCGCTCCCCGGGATCCTCGCCCCGGCCGCATCCCCTGATCTGTCTCCGGTCGAACCGGCCCCGGCCGCCCCCCTCGACCCCCCGACCGAGCAGGTCGACCGCCCGCGCGGACTCGACGGCCACGCCGAGCTCACCTTCACCGAGCTGCCCGGCCGCGCGCAGGTCGTGCTGGCTTTCGACACCGGCCAGAACGAGCGGTCGCGCATCCCGGCCGCCCTCGTCCTGGGTCGCAGCCCGAGTGCCGACGACGACACCGAGATCCCCGTGACGGTGCGCGACCCCGAGTCGACGGTCTCGAAGGCGCACGCCCGCCTCGAGCTCAGCCGCTCGGGCACCTGGCTGACCGACCTCGGCTCGACGAACGGCACCTTCCTGCTCGACGAGACCGGCGAGGCCGAGCGCCTGGCGCCCGGTGCCCGCACGGCCGTCGACGACGGGATGCGATTCCGCCTCGGCAGCCGCGTCGTCACCCTGAGCACGCTGCTGGAGGACTCCGAGTGAGCAGAGCGCCCCGACTCGCCCCGCCGCGCGTGCCCAGCGGCACCGTGCAGGTGCAGCCGCCGCCCGAGCTGGTGCCCAGCGAGGGCGCCGGCGGCATGCTCATGACCGCCCTGCCGATGCTCGGCAGCGTGGGCGGCATCGTGATGATCGGCTTCTCGCAGCAGAACGTGACCGGCCTGATCATGGGCGGGATGTTCCTGCTCTCGTCGCTCGGCTTCGTCGCGGTGAACGGCTGGCGGCAGCGGGCCCAGCGCGCGGCGCAGGTGCTCGAGAACCGCCGCGAGTACCTCGCCTATCTGAAGGAGCTGCGCGACACCGTACGCACGGCCGCGCGCCAGCAGCGCCGCCACGGCAACTGGGTCAACCCGGCGCCGTCGGCGCTGCCGTTCATGGCCGACGAGCGCAGCCGCGTGTGGGAGCGCTCGATCGGCGACCCCGACTTCCTGCAGACGCGCATCGGCGTCAGCGACCAGCCGCTGTGCATCACGCTCGAGGCGCCCGAGCTGCCGCCGCTCGCGCAGCTCGACCCGGTCGCCGCGTCGGCCGCGCACCGCTTCATGCTCACCCACGAGATGCAGCCGCGCCTGCCGCTCGCCGTCGGGCTGGGCGACTACGCCCGGGTCGAGGTGACGGGCGCCGACGAGGAGTCGGTGCGCTCGCTCGCGCGGTCGATGGTGCTCGGTCTCGCCACCTCGCACGAACCCGAGAGCCTGCAGATCGCGGTGCTCGCCGGGCCGCAGCAGCTCGCGCTGTGGGAGTGGACCAAGTGGCTGCCACACACGCACTCCGCCCGCGTCGCCGACCGTCTCGGCCCGGCGCGCATGATCGCCGCCGACCTCGCCGAGCTCGAGGAGCTGCTGCCCGCCGACCTGCGCGAGCGGCCGCGCTTCTCGGCGTCGATGGCGGGCGCCGCGCGCACCGCCCCGCACATCGTGCTCGTGGTCGACGGCGGGCGTCTGCCGAACGACTCCCCGGTCGTCGGCGCCGAGGGCATGCAGGGCGTCACCGTGATCGACCTGCCCGCGCGGTGGGCCGAGCTCGAGGATGCGCAGACCCTGCGCCTCGCGCTCCCCTCCGAGTCGACCGTGGTCGCCCCGGTGCCCGGCGGCACGGTCACGCGGGTCGCCGCGAGCGCCGGCGCCGGTCGCGCGGCGGGCGCGTCCGCGACGCCGCCCGCCGAGGTCGTCGCGCTGGGACGCCTCGCCGAGCGCTTCACCCCCGACACCGTGTCGATCGCCGAGGCGGAGGCCACGGCACGACGGCTCATGCCGCTGGCGGCGGGCACCGCATCCACCGGCACCGAGGCCCTGTCGGGGCAGCGCGAGCTGGTCGAGCTGCTGGGCCTGCCGGATGTGCGCGAGATCGACTACGACCGGGTGTGGTCGCCGCGGCTCGAGCGCGACCGGCTCCGCGTGCCGATCGGGCAGGACACGAACGGCGTGCCGCTCGTGCTCGACATCAAGGAGGCCGCGCAGCAGGGCATGGGCCCGCACGGCGTGCTGATCGGCGCGACCGGCTCGGGCAAGTCCGAGGTGCTGCGCACGCTCGTGCTGTCGCTCGCGCTCACCCACTCGAGCGAGCAGCTGAACTTCGTGCTCGTCGACTTCAAGGGCGGCGCGACCTTCGCCGGCATGGCCGGCATGCCGCACGTGTCGGCGATCATCACCAACCTCGGCAGCGAGCTCGCGCTCGTCGACCGGTTCCAGGATGCGCTGCAGGGCGAGGTCGTGCGCCGACAGGAGCTGCTGCGCGCGGCCGGCAACTTCGCCAACGTCAGCGACTACGATAAGGCCCGCCGCGGCGGACGCACCGACCTCGAGCCGCTGCCCGCGCTGCTGATCGTCGCCGACGAGTTCAGCGAGCTGCTCGCCGCGAAGCCCGAGTTCGTCGAGAGCTTCATCAACATCGGCCGCGTGGGTCGCTCGCTGCAGGTGCACCTGCTGCTCGCATCCCAGCGCCTCGAAGAGGGCAAGCTGCGCGGCCTCGACACCTACCTCTCCTACCGCATCGGACTCCGCACCTTCTCGGCCGCCGAGTCGCGCACCGTGATCGGGGTGCCCGACGCCTACACGCTGCCGCAGGAGCCGGGCGTCGGCCTGCTCAAGGTCGGCACCGACCCGCTCGTGCAGTTCAAGGCGGCCTACGTCTCCGGATCGCCGCCGCGTCGCCGCATCACGACAGGCGGGGTGGATGCGGACGCCGCCGTCGCCGCCGAGATCGAGCTGTTCACCGCCGCCGCCTCGGGCGCCGTCGCGATCGAGCCGGTGCTCTCCGACGACGACCTCGCGCCGCGCGAGCCCGAGGAGGAGCGCAGCACCTTCCAGCTCGCCGTCGACCGCATGGCGGGGCGCGGGCCGGCCGCCCACCAGGTGTGGCTGCCCCCGCTGAAGGAGCCGGCATCCCTCGACCAGCTGCTCGGCGACCTCGTCGTCGACCCGCAGCTCGGCCTCATCTCGCCGTCCTGGCGCGCGGCCGGCGGCCTGACCGTGCCGCTCGGCATCGTGGATGTGCCGCTCGAGCAGCGGCGCGAGCACCTGACCGCCTCGCTCGGCGGCGCCGCGGGCCATGTCGCGATCGTCGGCGGACCGCTCAGCGGCAAGTCGACGCTCGCCCGGTCGCTGGTCGCCTCCCTCGCCCTCACCGGCTCGCCGCTCGAGCTGCAGTTCTACGTGCTCGACTTCGGCGGCGGCAGCTTCACGGGGCTGCAGAAGCTGCCGCACGTCGCCGGCGTCGCGACCCGCACCGAGCAGGAGTCGGTGCGGCGCACGGTCGCCGAGGTGCAGGGCATCATCGACGGCCGCGAGCTGTTCTTCCGCGAGCACGGCATCGACTCGATCGACACCTACCGGATGCGGCGCGCGCAGGGCGTCGTCGACGACGGCTACGGCGACGTGTTCCTGGTCGTCGACGGCTGGTCGACCCTGCGCACCGAATACGAGGCGCTCGAGCCGACGATCCTCACGATCGCCGCGCGCGGCCTCAGCTTCGGCGTGCACGTGATCGTCACCGCCAACCGCTGGCTCGACATCCGCTCGAACCTGAAGGACCTCATCCAGACCCGGCTCGAGCTGCGCCTCGGCGACCCGACCGACTCGGAGATCGCGCGCAAGGCGGCCGCCAACGTGCCGGCCGGCCAGCCGGGTCGTGGCCTCGCGCCATCGGGGCTGCAGATGCTCGGCGCGGTTCCGCGCATCGACGGCGTCGGGGATGCGGCGCGGCTCGTCGACGGCGTCGACGACCTGATCGCCCGCGTCACGGCCGCCTGGACCGGCCCGCAGCCACCCAAGCTGCGCCTGCTGCCGAAGCTGCTGCAGCTCGACGAGGCGCGACGCCAGGCCGGCCCGGAGTTCCCGCGTCTGCTGCTCGGCGTCGACGAGCAGGCGCTGGCGCCCTTCGGGATCGACCCGCGCGCCGAGTCGCACCTCTATCTCTACGGGGATGCGGGCAGCGGCAAGTCGTCGTTCCTGCGCGGCATCGCGCAGGAGATCACCCGCCTCTACGGGCCGACCGAGGCGAAGCTGTTCGTCGTCGACTACCGCCGCTCGCTGCTCGGCGAGCTGCCGCAGGAGTACGTCGGCGCCTACCTGACCTCGCACGAGATGGCGACCGGAGGACTCACCGAGCTCGCGCAGTTCTTCTCCTCGCGCATCCCGGGCCCGGATGTCACACCCGAGCAGCTGCGGCAGCGCAGCTGGTGGAAGGGCGCCGAGGGATTCATCCTGGTCGACGACTACGACCTCGTCGCGACCAGCCAGGGCAACCCGCTCGCCGTGCTGCAGCCGCTGCTCGCGCAGGCCGGCGACCTGGGCCTGCACGTGATCCTGACCCGCCGCGCGGGCGGCGCGAGCCGGGCCGCCTACGACCCGATCATCCAGCGCTTCACCGACCTCGGCGTGACGGGAATCCTGCTCGGCGGCAACCCCGACGAGGGCGCGCTGATCGGCCGCGTGAAGCCGATCCCGTCCGAGCCCGGCCGCGCCCAGGTCGTGAGCCGCGAGCGCGGCCTCATGACGGCCCAGCTGCTCTTCGCGCCCCCGTCGCACCCCTGACCCGAGGGCGTTCCGTCGTCGGCCCCGAGCGCGCGTGTTCTTCCGCAGGATCGCGCGGCGATCCTGGTTTCGCCGCACGATATGGCACGGCGACGCCAAGATCGTGCGGCGACGTGCGGCGACGTGCGGGCGGGCGGCAGCTGCGGCGTCGCACCGTCGAGCCGCGCACCCCGTCGCGCCCCCGCATGAGCACCCGAGCTGATGCGGTGACGCAACTCAGGAGATCCGTTCCGGGATGGGGCCAACGCCTCACCTGACGACGCATCTCCTGAGTTGTGCGCAGGCAAAGCCGCCCGGGAACGACGAAGCGCCCAGCCGCAGGCCGGGCGCTCGACGTCAGAGCAATGGATGCGCAGCGCGCGCGGCACGCTCAGCCCGCGCCGTGCGTCAGCGAAACGCGCGCCGCCTCAGCTCTCGTCGTCGTCGGGGATGATCTCGACGGTCAGGTTGCGTCCGCGGCGGCCGAGGCGCGAGCCCGAGTCGCCGGCGCGACCGCCGCCCATCAGGCCGCCCATGCCGCGGGCTCCGGCACCGCCGGCTCCCGCGCCGTGCGTCAGCGAAACGCGCGCCGCCTCAGCTCTCGTCGTCGTCGGGGATGATCTCGACGGTCAGGTTGCGTCCGCGGCGGCCGAGGCGCGAGCCCGAGTCGCCGGCGCGACCGCCGCCCATCATGCCGCCCATGCCGCGGGCTCCGGCACCGCCGGCTCCCGCGCCGCCGGTGCCGGCGAGGTTCGTGCGCCCGAGGAGGCCGCCGCCGGTCGCGCCCGTGCGCCCGGCCAGGGCCGCAGCCCCCGCCGCGCCGGCGCCGACCGCGCCCACGCCGACGGCGCCGGCTCCGAGTCCGGTGACCGCTCCGCCGCTCACGCCGCTGCCGGTGACCGTGCCGCCGCCTCCGCCGCCCGCGCCGAAGGTGTCGGCCAGGTGCACCTGGCCTCCGCCGATCGCGCCATCGGCGCTGACGAGCGCCGCGTTCTCGCTGTCGGCCTTCGAGCCGGCGATCGTCAGGTTGTCGGCGCCGGTCGCACCGACCTTGGTGGCCGAGGAGGCGTCGGTGATGGCGCCCAGGTCGACCTTGGTGGCCTGCACGTCGAGGTTGACCATGCTGTCGGTCAGCTTCTCGCTGCCGTTGAACAGCTGCTTGAACGACTGCACGACGCCGACGAGCGACTTGACCGACTGCAGCACCTGAAGCAGCGGCTTCACGACCTTGTTCACGACCTGGTTCACCTTGGTCACGACGCGGGCGATGGCATAGCCGATGCCGAGTCCGAACGAGGCGGCGACGACGGCCATGGCCTCGATCGCGGTGGCCAGCACGCTCGAGATGCCCTGCTTCACCACGCTCTGCATCTTGGCGACCAGCTCGCTGCCGGTGTTGAGCCCGTTCGAGATCGCGTCGGCCCAGTCACCGGATGCGGCGACGTGCTCGGCGGCGTCGGCCGCGTAGGCGAGGTACGAGTCGACGGTCTTGCCCGACATCCCCTCGAGGTCCTTGAGCCGCGCGGCGAGCGTGCCGCCGGCCTGGCGCATCACGGTGCCCGCCTGCGTCCACTGCTTCGCGAAGGACTGCACCGCCGACTGGCTGCCCGCCAGCTTGTTCAGCCACTCCTTGAGCGGGCTGATGTAGTTCATGACCCAGCCGAGACCGCAGTTGACGATCGAGCCGATCGGATCGCTGAGCGCGGCCGCGGCGTCGCCGAGACCCTGCAGGAAGGCGATGCCGCCATCCAGCCAGTTGCCGTTCTTGACCGCCGCCGAGAGGGCGCGGCCGTCGGCCAGGATGTTGCTGCCGTTGAACGGCGAGGTCGAGGTGGCTGCCGCTGCGGTCATCAGTCCATCGCCTTCTGAATCGTGTCCCAGGTGCCCTTGACGTCGGCCTCGATCTGCTCCCACTGGGATGCCGTCTGCTTCAGCTCGCCGGCGGTGCGCAGCAGGAGCGCCATCTTGCCGTTCAGCATCCCGCTGCCGGCGACGGTCATCGCGAGCGTCTGCGGAACCAGGAACGCGCACATGATGCCGAAGGCGTTCTCGGCGAGGTTGCCGCCCTTGACCGAGGCGATCGCCTTGTTGACGTCGTCGGCCACCGAGCTGACGAGCGCGGCGTGCTGCCGCAGCTTGTCGAAGTCGAGTGCGATCTCTTCGGTCATCTGCGCTCCCCACTGCTGATGCTGGTCTCGCTGGGAGCCCCCGGCTCCGGCGCGAGAGGGTCGACGGCGCTGCCGGCGGCGCCCGGCGCGACACCGCGGAGGGCGGCCTCGCGGGCGTCGAGCTCGGCGGCGAGCTGCAGGGTGATCGGGTCGTCGTCGCCGAGCAGCGCGGCCACGCCCTGCACGGCCTGGCGCTTGGCGGCGATCTCGGCGGCGCCGATGGTCTGCAGGATCTCGCGCGAGAGGCGACGTGCTCCGCCGCTCAGCGCGGACTCGCTGATGTCGATCGCGGTGACGTGCCCGGTCGAGTCGGCCTCGACGCGGATGTCGCGGTTCGTCGACGTGGCGACGCCGCGGGCGGCCTCGACGGCGGCCGTGAAGGCCGGCATGCGTGCGGCGCGTTCGTCGTTCGCCTGCACGTCGTCGTGGATCTGGTCGATCACCTCGTCAGCAGAGAGCACTGCTCAAAACTAGTCAGGCGTCAGGACTTGAGGGAAGAGCTCCGACCGATATTCACCAAGATTTTGTGCCCCGGATGGGGGTCACCCCCGAGCGGGCCGATCACCGACGGCCGGTGGCCGACTCGGCACCGGCTCGGCCACGACTCGGCGGCCGGCTCGGCCAGGGCTCGCCGCCGGCTCAGCGGGCCGAGGGGTCGGGGTCGCGCACCTGCGCGAGCATCCAGTTCCAGGTGGCGAGGAACCGCATCCGGCCGTCGGAGCCGCGCGGCCCGCCGTCGCTCACGCTGCGCCCGTGCGCCTCGCGCGGAGTGCCGACGTCGAGGTCGCTGATCAGCACGTGACTGCCGGTCGGCACCTTCCTGATCTGCGTCGGATCCGGGGTGCCGAGCCCGAGGTGCGCCCAGGTCGGCACGATGCGGTCGTAGTACATGTCGCTCTGCACGTCGAAGGCGTACATGCGGCCGAGCGGGGTCGCGCCGGGCTTGCCGATCCACGACGCGACCGTGTCGCCGAAGGTCTCGACGGGCGAGGAGAACATCAGCACGCCGCGCACGCGGTGATAGTGCGCGATGAACGCCGACTCGCCGCCGCCCTGCGAGTGCCCGGCGAGCACGATGCGCGACCACACCGGGTCGCGGTCGTCGAGGAAGCGGTCCCAATCGCCCTTCGGGTCGTGCTCCTGCAGGTAGGCGATCGAGGCGCGGAAGCGGTGCAGGATCGAGTTCGCCGCATCCACTCGGCTGAACTTGCCGGGCCGCGTTCCGTCGAAGCGGTTGCGCTGCACGTCGGTGTAGCAGTTCGCGTCGGCGCCGCAGGTGCGCGTGACCGACTTGCCGATGTTCCAGTACTGCAGGCCGAGCACGTTGTAACCCGAGGCGACCGCCGTCGACAGGAACTCCTGGTAGTCGCCCGGCGTCGCTCCGGTCGCCGGCAGGAACAGCAGCAGCGGCCGATCGCCCTCGACGTGCTGCGCGTAGTTCTTCGCGTTCGGGTTCTCAGGCGAGCCCTTCAGGTAGCTGAGCTTGAAGCGCAGGATGCGGCCGTCGCTCGCGGGGCCGGTCACGGCATCCGCCTCGTCGGCGGGTTCGCCGCTCGTGTCGTTCGCCTGCTCGGCGCCCGACGATGCGGCGCCGCCGGAGGCGCCGTTGGTGTCGGGCTCGGTGAAGGGCTCGCCACGATCGTCGGGCGGCGAAGAGGCGTCATCGACCGGGTCGTCGGCGCCCGCACTGTCGGGCTCGGTGAAGAAGCCGTCGAGTTCCGGCGAGGTGGGCGGGCTCGGAGTCGACGGTCCCGCCGGGCCGTCGGGGGACTGCGAGCTCGAGCTCGCCGCATCCCGCGCCGCGTGCTCGCTGCGCCGCTGGTCGGTCTGCACCGCCGTCGAGACCACGATCACGGCAAGAAGAAGGCCCGCGCCGGCGGTGATCGCTCGCGCGGGCCTTCTGATCATCACGGGCGCGATGATAGGCGGCTCAGATGATCGGCTCGGTCGAACCTGATGTCAGACCGCGGGGTCGACGTCGGCGACGTCTTCGATCCACAGGTCGTCGTCGGCGCGCAGCGTCTGCCACGCGGCGTAGGCGACGGCCGCGACCGCGGCGATGCCGAAGGCGGCCAGGATGTACTTGCCGGGGCCACCCGAGCTCTTCGCCGGGCGGATCTGCTTCGACGCCGCCTTGCTGTAGCTCTTCGTCTTCTTGCCGGCCTTCTTGACGACCTCGCGCACGCGCGGGTCCTTCGCGGCCTCGAGCACGGCCAGCGTCGAGCTGATCGTGCCGGCGACCGCGGGGATCACGTCGTCGGCGATGCGGGCGCGGCTCACGTAGGCCGCCGCGCGACCGGCGGCGACGCCCGAGGCGACGCGGGGCCGGATGTTCGACTCGTAAGCTCCGGCGAACCGGGGGGCCACGTCCTGCTTCGCGTAATCGCCGAGCTGGCGCCGCGCCTCGCGCAGCACCTTGCCGGCGTGGTCGAGCACCTCGCGCTGCTCGTCGACCACAGTGGCCGCGGTGTTCTTCAGTCGCTTCAGCTCGCGCTTCCGCTTGCGTGTCGATGCCACGTCGACCTCCGTCTTCGCGTTGGGGTTTCCCTCATCCTTCCACGCGACCCCGCGCTGACAACCCCGATCGCCTGGACGTCCACTGAAAGCACAGTGGATGCGCATTCCACACCGACCGCGCGCACCCGGTGAACACAGGGGGCGCATGGAAGAATCCCCCCATGTCCAACCACACCGCTGTCGCCACCTTCCACACCACGCTGGGTGACATCCGCGTCAACCTGCTCGGCAACCACGCGCCCATCACCGTCGCCAACTTCGTCGGCCTCGCCACCGGCGAGAAGGAGTGGACGCACCCGCAGTCGGGCGAGACCTCGACCACGCCGCTCTACGACGGCACGATCTTCCACCGCATCATCAAGGACTTCATGATCCAGGGCGGCGACCCGCTCGGGCTCGGCGTCGGCGGCCCCGGCTACCAGTTCGACGACGAGATCCACCCCGAGCTCAACTTCAACGAGCCCTACGTGCTCGCCATGGCGAACGCCGGCAAGCAGATGGGCCGCGGCACCAACGGCTCGCAGTTCTTCATCTCGACCGTGCCGACCCCCTGGCTGCAGGCCAAGCACACGATCTTCGGCATCGTCGCCGACGACGAGTCGAAGCGCGTCGTCGACGCGATCGAGGGCGTCGCCACCGACGGACGCGACAAGCCCCTCGAGGATGTCGTGATCCAGTCGATCGAGGTCGTCCCCGTCTCGTGACCGATTCCGCGGCCGCCGCCGACCCCTCGGTCTGCTACCGGCATCCCGACCGGCAGAGCTGGGTGCTCTGCCAGCGCTGCGGGCGCACGATCTGCCCCGAGTGCCAGATCCTCGCGCCCGTCGGCGTGCAGTGCCCCGAGTGCGTGCGCGAAGCGGGCGGCTCGGTGCGCTGGCAGTCGACCGGCTCGCCGCTGAGCTCGGCGGCGAAGCGCCGCTCGCGTCCGCGGTGGGTGCAGAGCCTGCTGCGGCTGATGCACCCCGACTCGGATGCACCGGTGCTGACCTACGGCATCCTCGGCATCTCGGTGCTGCTGTGGCTGATCGGGTTCTTCACCGACAGCCTGCCGTTCAACTGGCTGGCCGCGGCTCCGGTCGACGGACTCGAGTGGCAGATCTGGCGCTACTTCACCTCGGTGCTGACGTTCCCCTCGCGGCTCGACCCGAGCATCCTGTCGTTCCTGCTGAGCGGAGTCTTCTTCTTCCTCATCGCACCCAGCGCGGAACGCACCTTCGGGCGCTCGAGGTTCCTGCTGGTGTTCGTGTCGGGCGCGGTCGTCGGGTCGGCGGCATCCGTCGCCCTGGGCAGCGTCGGATTCGGCTTCAGCGGCGCACTGTTCGGACTGCTCGCCGGGTTCTTCATCGTGCAGCGCTCGATGGGCGGCGTCGGGACCCAGCTGCTGATCATCATCGCGCTGAACGTGATGATCAGCGTGCTGTTCGGCGGCAACCTGGCGATGCTGTTCGGCGGGCTCATCGGCGGCGCGCTCGCGGCCTTCATTCTGGGTCGGTTCGAGTACCGCGCCCGGTCGAAGCCGGCGACCCCGGTCGCGCTGATCGTGGCGATCTGGGCGGTGGCGATCATCGTCGCAACCGTGCGGATCGCCGTGGTGCCGGCGCTCGGCTGAGCCGCGGGCGCGGGGCTGTCCACCGAGTTGTCCACAGGTTCATCCACAGCTGGGGAGAGAATCACAGCCGTGTAATTCATGCACGCCGTCGTCATCTCGATCGAGTCCTCTCGCCCGGGATGACGGGGCGGGGATGACGAAGGGCGGGCCGCTCACGCGGCCCGCCCTTCGTGCGGTTCGGGGGGTGCGGCGGAGTCAGCGCCACCGCGTCATCATCAGGAAGCCGACGAGCATGATGCCGAAGCCGATCGCCAGGTTCCAGGCGCCGACCGTCGCGATCGGGAGCGTCGAGCCGCTCACGTAGAACACGAGGATCCACAGCAGGCCGATGAGGATGAAGCCGAACATCACCGGCTTGAACCAGATCGGGTTCGGAACGGAGTCGCCGCTCTGTCGCTGCGGTTCCGGCTTGGTGGTCGGGCGGGTCCTGGCCATGTCGAGGATTCTAGCCTGAGCCGACCGTGGCTCCGATATGCGGTTCCTCCCCGTAGGCGGGAAGCCGGCCCGGTGGCGCCCCACCTAGAATCGACCGCATGACCGACGAGGTGACGCGCGAACCGGAGCCGCCGGCGAAGCCCGCGAAGAAGCGCCGCCGCCTCAGCGTCGTCGGCGTCGCCGGCGAGCTGCTCATCACCGCCGGCGTGCTCGTGCTGATGTTCCTCGGCTGGCAGCTCTGGCTCGACGACCAGCTCTCGGCCCCGCGCCTCAAGGCCGAGGCGAACCAGCTGTCGAAGCAGTGGGACGACGACGTCAAGAAGCCCAGCGCCGACCCCAGCGATCCCGCCAGCGACGTCTCGCAGAACCCGCCGGCCACCGCCCGCGTCGGCAACGCGCAGCGATTCGCCCTGCTCGCCATCCCGCGCTTCGGCACCGACTTCTACCGCCCGATCGCCGAGGGCGTCGGCGTCAAGGACGTGCTGAACAAGTACGAGGTGGGTCACTACCCGTCGACGCAGATGCCCGGCGAGGTGGGCAACTTCGTCATCGCCTCGCACCGCAGCGCCTACGGCGGGGCCCTGCACCGCATCCACGAACTGCAGGTCGGCGACCACATCTTCATCGAGACCGAGCAGGGCTGGTACCAGTACAGCTTCCGCAACCTCGAGTACGTGAAGCCGACCGGCGTCGGCGTGCTCGACCCGGTTCCGCAGCAGGACGGCGTCGCCGCCACCCAGCAGCTGCTGACGCTGACGACCTGCAACCCCTTCTACTCGACCGCCGAGCGCATCATCGGCTACGCGCTGTTCGACGAGTTCACGCCGCGGGCCGATGGTCCGCCGAAGGAGATCGCCGCCACCGTGAACGGAGGGAGCTGAGCATGTACGCCGCTCTGTGGAGGGTGCTCCCCGGCCCCTGGTGGGTTCGGGTGCTGATCCTCGTCGTGCTGTTCGCGGCCCTCACGGCCGCCCTGATCATGTGGGTGTTCCCGTGGTTCGACCAGTTCGTCGCGCCACAGGATGTGACGGTGAGCGAATGACGCGCATCCTGGTCGTCGACAACTACGACAGCTTCGTCTACACCCTCGACGGGTACCTGCAGCAGCTGGGCGCCGAGACCGAGGTGATCCGCAACGACAGCGTCGAGGCGGATGCGGTGCCCGCCCTGCTCGCGGAGTACGACGCCGTGCTGCTCTCGCCCGGCCCCGGCGACCCCGCCTCGGCGGGAATCTCGGTCCCCGTGGTGCACGCCGCGATCGACGCCGGCATCCCGCTGCTCGGGGTGTGCCTCGGCCACCAGGCGATCGCGGAGGCGCTCGGCGCGACCGTGACGCACGCCGAGGAGCTCATGCACGGCAAGACCTCGCAGGTCATCCACGACGACTCGACGATCTTCGACGGGGTGCCGCAGCCGTTCCGGGCCACGCGCTACCACTCGCTCGCCATCGTCGACGGCACCGTGCCCGACACCCTGACGGTGACGGCGCGCACGCAGGGCGGCGTGATCATGGGCGTCGAGCACGTGACGGCGCCGGTGTTCGGGGTGCAGTTCCACCCCGAGTCGGTGCTGACCGAGGGCGGCTACACGATGCTGGGCAACTGGCTCGCCGCCGCCGGGATGCCGGAGGCGGCCGAGCGCGCCGTCGGACTCACGCCGCTGGTGCGCACGCAGCTCTGACTCGCGGGGCCCGAGATCGTGCAGCGCGATCCTGCACGAAGAACGTGGTCAGCTCGCGGCGCAGTAGACGAGCTCGACCGTGGAGCCCTGCGGCTGCTCGCCGACGATCGACTGCGACTTGACCGTCTGCCCGGTGCAGCCGTTGTCGGCCTTCGGGCTCACCATCAGCTGCAGGTCGGCTCCGCTGAGCAGCTGCTGCGCTTCGGTGATCGACTTGCCGCGCACATCCGGCACATCGACCGTGCCGGTCGACACGACGATGTCGATCTTCGACCCGGCATCCACGTTGGGCGTTCCGGGCGTCGGGTTCGTCGAGATGACCTGCCCGGCGGGCACGTTCGGCGACTGGGCCTGCGTCGTCTCGCCGAGTTTCAGGCCGTTGTCGGCCAGCACCTGCGTCGCCTCATCCACGGTGCGCAGCAGCACGCTGGGCACCGTCACGGGCTGCGGGCCCGATGAGACGTAGATCAGGATCTGCTCGCCCGCGCCGACCGTGCGTCCGGCGCGCGGCTCGGTGCGGATGATCGACCCCTCGGGCACGTCGGTGCTCGAGCGCTCCGTGCGCTGCACCGTCAGGTTCTTGCTGGTGAGAACCCGGCTGCCGCTGTCGTAGTCCTGGCCCGCGACATCCGGCACCTTGACCGACGAGGCGACCTGCAGAGGCGAGCCCTGGATGCTGAACACCCACACCATGGCCGCGATCACGACGATCACGGTCGCCAGCACGCCCGCCCAGATCCAAGCGACCGGGGGCCGCGACTGGGTCGTGCGCGGCGCGCGGTCCTCGTCGTCGTTGGCGAGGCGACGCAGCGTCTCCTCGGGGGCGCCGCCCGAGCCGACGCCGAACAGCGTTGCGTCGAAGTCGTCGGAACGCGCGGCGGTGCGGCTCGGAACCTTGCCTTCGGCGGCGATGTCGACCTCGCCGCGGAAGTCGGAGGCCGACTGGTAGCGGTCGTCGCGGTTCTTCGCGAGCGAGCGCATCACGACGGCGTTCAGCGCAGGCGAGATCGCGGGCACGAGGGCGTTCGGGGCGACAGGTGCCTCGCTCACGTGCTGGTAGGCGACCGCCACGGCGGAGTCGGCGCGGAACGGCGCCTTGCCGGTGAGGAGCTCGTAGAGCACGACGCCGGTCGAGTAGAGGTCGGTGCGCGCATCCACCGACTCGCCGCGAGCCTGCTCGGGCGAGAAGTACTGCGCGGTGCCGAGGATCGCGCTGGTCTGCGCGATGGTCGCCTGCGACTCGGAGATCGCGCGGGCGATGCCGAAGTCCATGACCTTCACCTGGCCGTTGGAGGTGACCATGATGTTGCCCGGCTTGATGTCGCGGTGCACGACCCCGGCGCGGTGCGAGTACTCGAGCGCGGTCAGCACGCCGTCGACGATGCGCACGGCCTCGGCCGGCGCCGTCGGGCCCTTCGCGATGAGCTCGGTCAGCAGGGTGCCCTGCACGTGCTCCATGACGATGAACGGGATCTGCACCTCGACGCCGTCGGCGTCGGTCGCGGTCTCCTCGCCGGCGTCGTAGACCCGCACGATCGTCGGGTGGGCCATGCGCGCCGCCGACTGGGCCTCCTGCCGGAAGCGGGTGCGGAACGTGGGGTCGTTCGCGAGCGAGGGCTTCAGCAGCTTGACGGCCACCCGGCGGCCGAGCCGCGCATCCAGCCCCAGGTACACGTCGGCCATGCCGCCGCGGCCGAGCAGCTCGCCGAGCTGATAGCGACCCGCGAGAACGCGGACGCCCTCGGTCACGCTGTCGCTCACACTGGCTCCTGAACTGGGGGATGCGGGGATGCCCGACACGCGGGCAGGGGACAGCGGAAGTCTACCCACGCGCCTCTGTGGGTCCCCTGCCGAGGCGAGCGCTCGTCAGGACCGTGATCGGGATGTGACGTGCGCGACGCGCAGGGCGCGCATCCGGATGCGGGGCCGCAGCGAGCTGATCAGCGCCGCCGCGATGATGGCCGAGCCGAACCAGGTGGCGACGGCGGCCGGAACGGGCACGACCAGGCTGACCCAGAGCAGCACGCTCAGCACCCCGAGCACATAGGCGGCGCCGGATTTGAGGAAGCGCAGCCGCGAGAGCCCGTCGGCCGAGACGACGCCCGAGGTGAGGCGGCTGAGGAACACCGCGCCGAGCACGACGGCCGTGCCGGCGACGATCGCCTGCAGCACGGGCGCCGACAGCAGGGGTGTCGACGACAAGGCGGGCACGCCGTCGAGGATCTCGAAGACGAGGAAGATCACGAGCGCGCGCTCGAAGATCACGGTCGCGGCGTGCACGTGCACGCTCAGCGCGCTGCTGCGTCGACGAGCCTGGTGCGCGATCGCCTGCGACAGCGCGTAGCCGCCCATGCCGAGCGTCCCGCCGGCGAGCACGGTCCAGGCCAGCTCGGGTCCGGCGGCGAGGCCGGTCGCGACGGTGCCGATCAGCGCGGTCGCGACGGCCAGGATGCGCGGCTGCGGCGTGCGCGCGAGCAGCGCCTCGGCGCGCCCCATCCAGGCGCGACGCGGGGCGCGGTCGGTGTTGAAGAGGTACTCGGCGAACACGAGCCAGACGAACGCGGCGCCGAAGGCGGCGATGAAGGGACGCACCTCGACCAGGTGCGCGTTGAACTCGGCCGGCTGCGCGACGGCCTCGACCAGCACGTCGCCGGCGGCGGCGCCGTCGGCGGTCGCGACCGACAGCGGCGGCAGCAGCAGACGCATGACGATCACGCCGACGACGAGGCCGAGCGACAGGAACAGGCGTCGCGCACGCTGGTCGATGCGCGAGGCGACGCCCGCCATCGGCACCGAGGAGTCGGCGCCGGCGGCGATCTCGAGCGCGGTCAGCGCGAGCAGCGCCAGCGCGACGGGCCAGCCGAGCCAGAGCCCGGCGGCGGTGGCGGCCGCCGCGAGCAGCAGGGCCGGCAGCAGGACGATATGACGGAACGCGCGCATCGGCTCCCCCTCGACGACGTGTACGGATGCGGCGCGCCGTCGAGCCGTCATCTCACGCGACCACGCCAAGCTCCGGATGGGCTGGATGCGTGCGCGCGTCGCGGGGGCGATCCGCGGGCTAACCGGGCGCGGGGTGCGGAGCGCACTCGCGCCCCGCACCCCGCGGATATCGGTCGGCCGGTGCTCCGGCGAGGGTCAGCCGGCGGTGCCGCCGCCCACGCCGCCGCCACCCACTCCGCCGCCGGGGCTCGTACCGCCCCCGGATCCGGCGGTGATGGTCATGTTCAGCGGGCTCGACGAGGCCGTCGGAGCGATGCCCGAGCAGACCGCCGTGTAGGTGATCGTGATCGATCCGCTCGACGCCGCCTTCAGCTGCAGACTCGTCGACGTGCCGGAGACGTTGCTCAGGTCGGTGCCACCCGTGCTGGTGGCTCCCGACACGCTGAACACGTAGCGCTCCAGCGGGTTGGCGGCCGGGCATCCGGAGTAGGCGGTCCAGTTCACGGTGAACTGCGCGTCGGCGGCCACCGTCGTCGAACTGCTCGTCGGCGCCGGCGGCGCGCTCGGACCGGGGTAGTCGCCGTAGGCGGTGATCGTGACGGCGTCGCCCTTCTTGAGGCTGCCGTAGGGGTTCACGCGGGTGACCGTGTTGGCGCTCGAGGGGTCGGGGGCGTCGCCCGAGACCGTGACCGAGGGCTCGAGGCCGAGGTCGGTCAGCGCCTGCGAGACCTCGTCGACGTTCTTGCCGACGTAGTCGTCGGGATTCACGCTGACGCCGTCGTCCGCCGACTTCGACGGGCTCGGCGATGCCGACTTCGATGCCGACTTCGAGGTGCTGGTCGACGGCGAGTTGGCGCTGTCGTCGCCCGTGGGCCGGATGACGAGGGCGATGATGATCGCGATCACCGCGACCAGCAGCACGCCGACGACCGCGATGAGCGGCCACATGAGCGGATGCCGCTTCTTCTTCTCGTCGTCGGCGACCGGGATGGTCGAGGTCGGCGTGGGCTGCGCGCTCGTGAGCACACGGGTCGCCTGCGTCTGGCCGGCGTTCGCCTGGCCGAGCATCTCGACCGGGTCGCCGCCCGCGACGCCCGGCACCGCGGCGATCGCGCCCGCGACATCCCCGCGGCGCAGCGCCTGCGCCGCCCGCGACAGGTGCGCGGCGCTCGCCGGACGGTCGGCGGGCTTCTTGGCGATGCAGGCGTAGACCAGATTGCGCACCGGCTCGGAGATCGTGACCGGCAGCTCGGGCGGCGCCTCGTTGATCTGCGCCATCGCGATCGCGACCTGCGACTCGCCCGTGAACGGGCGGCGGCCGGCGAGGGCCTCGTAGGCGACGATGCCGAGCGAGTAGACGTCGGTGGCGGGCGAGGCGGGGTGGCCGCTCGCCTGCTCGGGCGAGAGGTACTGCACCGTGCCCATGACCTGACCGGTCGCGGTCAGCGGCACCTGGTCGGCGATGCGCGCGATGCCGAAGTCGGTGATCTTGACCCGGCCCTCGGGCGTGATCAGCAGGTTGCCGGGCTTGATGTCGCGGTGCACGAGTCCGGCCATGTGGGCGGCGTGCAGGGCGGATGCCGTCTGCGCGGCGATGTCGAGCACGCGGTCGGTCGAGAGCACGCGCTCGCGGTCGAGCACGGCCGAGAGCGCCTCGCCGGGCACGAGCTCCATGACGAGGTAGGCACTGCCCTCCTCCTCGCCGTAGTCGTAGACGTTGGCGATGCCCTCGTGGTTGACGAGCGCCGCGTGACGGGCCTCGGCGCGGAAGCGCTCGAGGAACCCGGGGTCGCCCATGTACTCGTCTTTGAGGATCTTGAGTGCGACGGTGCGCCCGATCACGAGGTCGGTCGCCTGCCAGACCTCGCCCATGCCGCCGATCGCGATCCGCGACGAGAGCTGGTATCGACCGCCGAAGGTGAGCCCGCTGGTCGGTCTCATCGCTTCACCACCGCCTCCATGACCTTCTTCGCGATCGGAGCCGCGAGTGTGTTGCCGAAACCGTTCTGTCCCTGTCCGCCGCCGTCGGCGACCACGACGGCGACCGCGATCTGCGGGTCGTCGGCGGGTGCGAAGCCGGTGAACCAGAGCGTGTAGGGGTCGCCGACGCCGTTCTGCGCTGTGCCGGTCTTGCCGGCGACCTGGACCCCGTTGATTCTCGCATTGCTGGCGGCGCCGCTGTTGACGCCGTTCACCATCATCTGGGTCATCGTGGTGGCCGTCTCCTGGCTGATCGCGCGCCCGTACTGCGTGGCCTGGAACTCCTGCAGCGGGCTGAGGTCGGGGGCGGTGATCGACTGCACCAGGTTCGGCTTCATGACGACGCCGCCGTTGGCGATGCCGGCCGAGACCATGGCCATCTGCAGCGGGGTGACGCGGTCGTCGGCCTGGCCGAACGCCGACATCTCGACCTGCGCCGCGTCGCGGTAGAGCGGGTACTGGCTGGGGGTGACGTGCTGCGGGATGTTCAGGTCGTCATCCCCGAAGCCGAACCTCTCCGCCTGGGTCTGGATGGCCTTCGCGCCGAGCTCGCCGCCGAGCTGAGCGAAGGGGATGTTGCAGCTGAGCCGCAGCGCAGTGGCGATGGATGCGGTGGCCCCGCCGCCGCAGGAGCCGCCCTCGGAGTTCGTGATGGTCGTGCTCGTGCCGGTCAGCGTGTACTGGCCCGGGTTGGGGAACTCGCTGTCGGGGGTGTAGTCGCCGCTCTCGAGCGCGGTCGCCGTGGTGATCAGCTTGAAGGTCGAGCCGGGCGCGTAGAGGTCGCCGCCGATCGCGCGGTTGAGCAGCGGCTTCGAGGGGTCGCTCACGAGCGCGTCGTAGGCGGCCAGCGCCTCGGAGCGCGTGTGGCTGGCGAGCGAGTTCGGGTCGTACGAGGGCTTCGACACCATCGCGAGGATGCGGCCCGTCTTCGGCTCGACGGCGACGACCGCGCCGGTCTTGTCGCCGAGCGCATCCCAGGCGATCTGCTGCAGGTTCGCATCCAGGGTGAGGGTGACCGAGGCGCCCTTCGGGTCCTGCCCGGTGATGATCGCATTGAGGCGGGCGAGGAAGGTCGAGTCGGCGGTGCCGGCGAGCTCGCGGTTGAGCGCCCCCTCGACCCCGCGCGGCTCGCCGTTGACGATCGTGTAGCCCGTCGCCGAGGCGTAGAGCGGGCCGTTGGAGTACTGCCGCAGGAACTGGTAGTCGTCGTCGACCGGCGTCGACGACGCGACCGGCTGGCCGTCGACGATGATGTCGCCGCGCTCGGCCGAGAAGCTCGCCAGGATCGTGCGGGTGTTGCGCCCGTCGCTGCGCAGGTTGTCGGCCTGCCCGACCTGGATGATGCTCGTCGACAGGAACAGGGCGCAGAACATCGCCAGCACGACGATGCTCACGCGGCGCAGTTCGCGGCTCATGCGCGGCCTCCCGGGAATCTCGCGGGGCGGATGCCGTCGCTGAGGCGCAGCAGCAGGGCCACGATGATCCAGTTCGCGACCAGCGACGATCCGCCGGCGGCCAGGAACGGCGTCGTCAGACCGGTGAGCGGGATGACGCGGGTCACGCCGCCGACGACGATGAAGGTCTGCAGGGCGATCGTGAACGACAGGCCCACGCCGAGCAGGCGGCCGAAGTCGTCGTCGCCGAGGTGCCCGATGCGCAGGCCGCGCGACACCATCAGCAGGTAGAGGCCGAAGATCGCGAACAGGCCGATCAGCCCGAGCTCCTCACCGAGGCTCGGGATGATGAAGTCGCTCTCGGCGACGGGCACGATCTGCGGGCGGCCCTGACCGAGACCGGTGCCGACCAGTCCGCCGTCGGCGAGACCGAACAGCCCCTGAACGACCTGGTAGCTGCCGCGGTCGGCCGTGTACTGGGCGTTCGAGAACGCATCCAGCCAGGTCACGAAGCGGCCGTTGACGTAGCCGAGCGTCTGGCTGGCGATGAGCGCGCCGCCCACGAACAGGGTCAGCCCGAGCACGACCCAGCTGAGTCGTGCCGTCGCGACGTAGATCATCACCAGGAAGAGGCCGAAGTAGAGCAGCGAGGTGCCGAGGTCGCGCTGCACGATCAGCACGCCCATCGCGACCGCCCAGACCACGAGGATCGGGCCGAGGTCGCGGGCGCGCGGGAACTGCAGCGGCCCGAGCCGCCGCCCGATGATCGACAGCGAGTCGCGCGCCGTCACCAGGTAGCCGGCGAAGAACACGGCCAGCGCGATCTTCGCGAGCTCGCCGGGCTGGAAGTTGAAGCCCGCGATCGTGACCCACACGCGGGCGCCGTTGATCGGGTCGAACGCCATCGGCAGCAGCAGCAGCACGATGCCGACGAACATGGCGATGTAGCGGTAGCGCTGCAGCACCCGGATGTTGCGGAAGCCCGCCAGCACCACGAACGCGAGGATCATCGCGACGGCGCTGTAGGCGACCTGCTTGACCGCGAGCGCATCCCAGCCGAGCCGGCCCTTGGCGATGTCGAGGCGCGAGATCTCGGCGATGCCGATGCCGTTCAGCAGCACCGCGATCGGCAGCAGGAACGGGTCGGCGCCGGGGGCGGTGATGCGCAGCACGACGTGGCCGACGAGCGCGAGCACGCCGAGCGCCGTCGGCAGCACGAGCATCCCGTCGTCGATCTGGCCCTGGGCGCCGAGCTGCACGAGCGCCATCGTCGCGACAGACAGTCCGATCGCGAACAGCAGCAGCGGCAGCTCGATGTTGCGCAGCCGCGCGGGCTCGCGCAGCTTGATGCGGATGCTGGTGGTGAAGTCGCCGATCCGCCCGGGCCCGGTCGCGAGCGACGGGCCGGCTGCCGAGGGGGTGGATGCGGTCATCTCAGCCCCCCGCCGCCGCAGCGAGGCGCTCGACGATGTCGCGCGCATCCTGATAGTCGTCGGCGCTGATGGTGCGCTTCACGCTGTCGCGTTGCGCAGGGCTGAGGTCGGCGACCTCGATCGTGGTCGTCTGGGTCGGCTCCGACAGGGCGATCGGCCCGATGTTCTGCTGCACGCCGCGGTAGATCGCGACGCGGCCCTCGTAGTCGCCGACGTAGTAGTGCGACTGGGTCCACTGGTAGGCGACCAGGCAGGCGCCGGCGATCGCCGCGATCGCCAGGCCGACCATGACCAGCCAGGTCACCCGGCGCCGTCGGGCGCGCTTGCGGTCCTCTTCGATGAGCTCGTCGAGGTAGTCCTCGCTGTCGGGCTCGAAGTGGCTCGGATCGGGCTGAGTCGCCTTGAGCGGGTGCAGCAGCAGCGTCGGCAGACGCAGCGGGCGCTTCGCGTTGTCGTTCTCGAAGCTCAGCGGCACCGCGGCCGAGCCGACGAAGCGCGGCGGATGCGGCTCGCCCGGGCCCTCCTCGATATCGAGCAGCACGACGGTCACGTTGTCGGGGCCGCCGTGGTCGAGGGCCTCCTTCACGAGGCGGTAGGCCGCCGCATCCACGTCGCCGACGTGCATCAGCACGCCCGCGATGCGGTCTTCGGGCACGTAGCTCGAGAGTCCGTCGGAGCAGATCAGCCACCGGTCGCCGGGCTGGGTGCGCAGCGTCATCGTGTCGATCTCGGGGGCCGCATCCACGTCGCCGAGCACGCGCATCAGCACCGAGCGGCGCGGATGCACGGCCGCCTCCTCGGGCGTGATGCGGCCCGAGTCGACGAGGCGCTGCACGAAGGTGTGGTCGGCGCTGATCTGCGACAGCTCGCCGTCGCGGAACAGGTAGACGCGCGAGTCGCCGATGTGCGCCATGACCATCTCGTCGCCGACGCGGGCGAGCGCCGAGACGGTGGTGCCCATGCCGGTGAGCTCGGAGTGCTCGAACACGGTCTCGGCCAGCAGCTGGTTCGCGGCGATCAGGGCCGACTGCAGCGCGAACTCGGCATCCTGCGCGGTCGGGTACGCCTGGTCGGCCTCGGCGATGCGCTTCGCGGCGATCGCGCTGGCGACGTCGCCTCCGGCGTGCCCGCCGACGCCGTCGGCGACGACGAACAGGTGCGGGCCGACGTAGCCGGAATCCTGGTTCGAAGCTCGGATCTTGCCGACGTGCGAGACGGCCGCGCTGGAGGGGTTCGCCACAGGCCTACCGCCGGAGCTCGAAGGTCGTCTGCCCGATCGTGACCGGGGTGCCGAGCGGCACGGGCGTCGGGAGCGTCACGCGCTGCCCGTCGAGGAACGTGCCATTCGTCGAGTCTAGGTCTTGCACCACCCACTGGTCGTTCCACAGCATCAGCCGCGCGTGGTGGGTCGAGGTGTAGTCGTCGCGGATCACGAGGCCCGACTCGCTCGAGCGGCCGATCGCCAGCTGCTCGCCGGGCAGGTCGAGCTCGGTTCCCTCGCGCGGGCCCGAGGTGATGACCAGGCGGCGGGCCGTGTCAGCGCCGGGGCGCCCGCCGGGCGTCACGGCCTCGGTCGGCAGGCTGGGGGATGCGGTGGGCACGGCGGCCGCGGCGGCGGCCATGCCGGCGACTCCGGCACTCGAGCCGGCGCTTGCGGCGCTCGCGCTGGGCGCGGCGCTCATCGGCGACGACGCACCGGAGGGGAACGTTCCGCCGGCCGCGCTCGCCGCATCCTTCTTGCGCGGGCGCTGCCCGAACAGGTCGGAGCGCAGCGCGTAGACGATCGCGAACACGAACACCCACAGCAGCAGCAGGAACCCGAGACGCAGGATCAGAAGGACGAGGTCGCTCATCGTCGGCCCCCCGACCGCTCGTCGGCCTGCGCGAGAACGCGGAACACGATGCGGGTGCGACCGATGTCGATGACCGAGTCGGGCGCCAGCACCGCCTGCTTCAGCGGCGAGCCGTTCAGCTTCGTGCCGTTGGTCGAGCCGAGGTCGTTGATCTGTCCGCGCGTGCCGTCCCAGAGGATCTCGACGTGCTTGCGCGAGGCGCCCGCGTCATCCACCGGCACGTCGGCCTCGCTGCCGCGGCCCAGGATCGTGCGCGACTTCTTCAGGGGATAGCGCTTGCCGTTCACGTCGAGCACCGGAACCCAGCGCACCGTGCCCTGCACACTGCCCGAGTCGATGCGCACGACGCCCTCGCTGAGCTTGTCGTCGCGCAGCAGCTCGATCGAGATGCCGCCGGCGAAGCTGTAATGCTGCGCGGTGGCGTGCTGCTGCACCAGCTGCGTGAACTCGTCGACCAGCGCATCCCCGAGGCTCGTCATGCGCTGGTGGTCGCCGGGCGCGAGGCGCACCGTGAAGCGGTTCGGCACCAGGATGCGGTCGCGCGAGACCACGGCGGCCTTCGTGTCGAGCTCGCGGCGCAGCGCCGCGGTGACCTCGAGAGGCTGGAGACCGCTCTTGAAGGTCTTCGCGAACGCGCCGTTGACGACGCGCTCGAGACCCTTCTCGAAGTTGTCGAGAATCCCCAACGGAGCTCCTGTTCGGCCGACTCGGACAGCACGATGTTAGTCGTGAGGCTTGTGAGACCCGGGAACGCGCCGCGCGGACGCTGAGCGGGGGAGTGCTCGGCGGGTCCTCGGGTGGTGCTTGGCGCTGCGCTCGGCGAGTGGATGCGGTCCTCCGCCGGGTTCGGAGGGCCCGTCGCGCTGTGATAATCTCGCACGGTTGGTCGCGGTGACGCGGCCATCGCGCGCGAGTGGCGGAATTGGCAGACGCGCTGGCTTCAGGTGCCAGTGCCCTCCGGGGCGTGGGGGTTCAAGTCCCCCCTCGCGCACGCGAATGGAAGTCGGGTTTTACGGCCCGATGTTCTGATTCTTCTCGAGAGGCCCGGTTTTCCGGGCCTCTTTTCATTTGCAGGGTGTGTTTCAGCTCGCCGAGCATGGCTGAATGCCCGGGCCCCCACGCGACCATCGTCGTCTTTACTCGCATTTGTGGCATCAAACAGTAATAATTGTTTCAGTAGTCGCGTTTCTGGAGGTGGCATGGTGAGCAGCCCGGAATGGCCACCTCACCGTTCCGAATCCAGGCCGTGGAGCCAGAAGCAACGCGGCGGCTCGCGCGAAGACCGGATGCTAACGGAAGTCATCACATCGATTCCGCCGATGATCGCCGACCTCGACTATCGCCCTCCTCTGGACCTCGTCGGCGCTAGTGAGCGCGCCATCCAGGAGATCGCCTATACCGAAGGTGCCGGCGGTGAGCACCTCGGGGCCCTCGGCAGGTTCCTCATCGCGACGGAATCGGTCTCGTCATCGAAGATCGAGCGCGTCGTCGCAGGAGTGGCCGACTTCGCGAAGGCTCTGGGTGGTATCAAGTCCAACCCGAGTGCCGTGTCCATGGTGGCGGCCACCGACGCGCTCACCGAACTCGTCGACGAGGCTGGCAGAACAGGGCGCATCGAGCTCGCCGCAGTTCTCTCTGCCCATCACACGCTCATGATGAGCGATCCTCTCGACGGCGACTGGGCCGGGCGGATCAGAGAAGAGCAGAACTGGATCGGCGGGAGCGACTTCTCTCCGCGGAACGCGATCCACGTACCACCCCCGCACGAACTCGTGAAGGGATACCTCGACGACCTGATCGCCTACGTCAACCGCGACGACATCCCGGTCTTCGTGCAGGCCGCTATCGCTCACGCTCAGTTCGAATCCATCCACCCGTTCACCGACGGCAACGGGCGCATCGGGCGTGCGATCATCCACGCGATCCTTCGGCGCCGAGGCGTGACTCGGCAGACAGTCGTTCCTGTTGCGACTGCGATGGTCGCTGATCGGGATCGCTACTTCGCGCACGTCAACGCCTACAGAGCCGGCGACGTCGCTCCCTTCGTCGCGGCCCTTGCGCGCGGTGCAGAACTGGCCGCGATCGAAGCGCGTGCGACGGCCGCCAGGTTCGCCGAGCTCCCGGATGCGTGGCGCGACAGGGTCCGACAGCGCAGTGGCTCCGTCGCGCACGACATCATCGACGGACTCCTGGAGCGCCCGGTCCTGACTGGCGATACGGCGTCGACCATGACATCGGCGCACGAATCCCGGGTCTTTCCCGCACTTGATCTGCTGGTCGAATCCGACGTGCTCACCGAGCTCACGGGACGCAAACGGAACCGTGTCTGGGCTGCAACCGAGGTGACCGCCGAACTCGACGACCTCACCGGCCGCATCGAGACGGCCGTGCGCGACGACCAGTGAGCCTGTGAAGTCGACACCAGTCCAGCGGCAGCAGCGACCTCATCGAGTCAGATCAGACGGTGATGAAACCCACGAACGGGGATGGACGCAGGCCCGACGGGCCCTACCAAGGCAGGTACGGACCGCTTCGGCGAGCCCTGCCGCCGCTGCTGGTCGTGGTCGGCGCGGTCATGTCAGGCGTCTTCGCGGCTCGTCTGGGGTCGTTCTTCCTCTACCGGTGGATGGCCAGCCGCGGAATCTAGGTCGGAGTCGGACACTGGCCTCGCATCCGGACAAGTACCGGGTGAGAAGGAAAGCAGGTGGGCGATGGGCGATCGACTGGATGAGCTTCTGTCTCGCTCGGCCCCTCGGGTCGGGGCGGACGAGGCGGACGCGGCGGCGGTGGACCTGGCGCGAGCGGTCGCAGCGCGGCAGCGCCGGTTCCGTTTCCGGCATCGGCGCTCGCTGATCGCCGGCGGGCTGAGCGCTGCGCTGGTGCTCGGTGGTGGGGCGACCGCGTGGGCGGCGGTCGGCGGGCTGTTCGACAGCTATCAGTGGGTCGAGGGTCCCGATCGCGAGGAAGTTCACGAGGTGGTGACCGCCGACGGAAGTCGAGAGCGATGCTCGGTCGCGTTCAAGGTGGCCGCCGATTACGGCGCAGGTCACACGAATGCTGAAGCGGAGGCCGCGCAGGAGGAGGGTGCTCGGTACCTGCGAGATCTCGACCTGGACGCGGTGACGCCGAGCGCCGATGAGCTCGACTTGGCGCGGCAGGGCGCTCGGCCGTCGACCGCGCCGCCGCCGGAGATGGACGCGTGGGTTCGAGCGGTGTTCGCCAAACTCGACCGGCATGTGCAGGGCTCGGGATTGCCCGGCGTCAGCATGAACACGGTCTACGGCGACTGCGAGGCATCGTGAGGGGCGATTCGCGCGAGCTCTCGTCTGAATTGACGCGCCTGACCGAGGAGTCCGCTCCGCGCTTGCTGGCGTACTTCCTGCGCCGTGTCGAGTCGCGCGAGGACGCGGCCGATCTGGTCGCCGAGACCCTCGTGGTGGCGTGGCGGCGAGTGCGATCACTCCCGACAGTGCGGGAGGAGCGCATCCTCTGGCTGTTCGGTGTGGCCGCGAACGTGCTGTCGAATCACCGACGCGCGACTCGACGTTCGGCACGGCTCGCCGAGAAGCTGAGGGCAACCGTCGCACGCGCGGTCGAGGAGCCGGCAACCGCGGAGGCACTCGACGTGCGGGCGGCGATCGCGAGCTTGACGCCCGACACGGCGGAGCTGATCCGTCTCGTGCACTGGGAGGGCTTCACGATCGCGGAAGCGTCATCGGTGCTCGGCGTCTCGCCGTCGACGGGCCGCTCCCGCTATGCCGCGGCGAAAGCGGCGCTGCGCGCGCGGCTGTCGGTCGACGTGGACCGCTGATCGTCGCTCGACGCGAAGTCGCGCGATCGGTCGTGTCACGTTTCGCGCGCATCCGGACAGGAACATGGTGAGAGGGGGACGCCATGATCGACGATGACGAGCTCGACGCGCGGCTCACCAGAACGCGCCGGGAGATCGACCCGTCCGATGGCCTCGTGACGGGGGTCGCGGCGGCTTCCGTGCGGAGGCGTGGCCGGGCGCGGCGTCGCCGACTCGCCTGGGGCGGCGGGATCGCGGCGCTCGCGCTGCTGCTCGGCGGGGTCACGGCACCGGCGGCGGCGGATGCGATCCGTCAGTTCCTCGCCCAGACCGGGCAGACCTGCTCCGGAGGTGAGTGCGGCGAGGGCAGCGAGGTCATCGACCTGAACGCGCCCGACGTCGACGAGTACGCGGCCTCGCTCTATCCGGACTACGTGCCGGTCCCACCGGGCACGACGCGCGACGCGATCATCCAGCAGGTCTCGTCGGAGGCCGACCTCAACCGCGCCCCGGGTCTCACCACCGAGAGCGGCTTCGTGATGCAGTACGAGATCGCCGGATACTGCGGCTGGGTCGGTGACTGGCTCGCTGCTGAGAAGAAGCACGACACGCAGCGGCGGGATGCGGCGACCCAGGTGATTGTCGCGTCGACAGCCTGGCCGAACCTGAACGCCGGCGACGCGGGAAAGATCAACGCGCTCGTCGCCGGAGCGGCCCAGTCGGGCGACGCCGAGGGCATCCGGTTCGCAGCGCAGCTGTGGGCGTGCCCGGCCTCCCGCGGATTCACGACCTCCTACGGCGACTGGCTCGGCGAGCAGGGGTACGAGGGATGAGCGGCGTCGAGACCGAGGCGGGCATCGGGCCCGTCGCCGTCGACGCGCTCGCCGAGCAGCTCATCCCCGAGCTGCTGCGCTACTTCGTGCGTCGCCTCGATGACTCCGAGGACGCCGCGGACGCGGTCTCCGAGACGCTGGTCGTGATCTGGCGGCGCCGACGGCACCTTCCCTCGGGCGAGGATCCGGCACGGGCGTGGGCCTACGGCGTCGCTCGCAAGGTCCTCGCCAATGCGCGCCGCGGGCGGCTGCGGCGGGATGCGGCGGCCGAGCACCTGCGCGAGCGCCTGGCCGAGGAAGTCGTCGACGCGCACCCCGACCTCGACCTGCGGCGAGCTCTCGACGCGCTGCGCGCCGATGATCGCGAGCTCGTGCTGCTCGTCGCGTGGGAGGGATTCGGAGTCGCCGAAGCCGGCGCCGTACTGGGTCTCAAGCCCGAGGCCGCACGAGCGCGGTACTCCCGAGCGCGGGCGCGGCTGCGCGAGACCCTGCGCGCGTCGGTCTGAAGCACTGCTGCAGCGCGTCACGACTTTGAAAGGCGTTGTCGATGCGCCAGGCTTCGCTCGAGAGTCGAGTTGAAGTCATGAGGGAGTCGACGTGGCGCAGATCGAAGACGCGATGCCCGACGCCGACCTGCCGGCGACGCTGACGAGCGAGCAGGGGTTCACCGCAGCCCTGTTCATGGTCGAGATCTACGGAGATGTAGAGGACTGGCACTCGCCGGTGATCCGCCGAATGCGCGAGTGGATGAGGTCGAGCGAGGAGCGGTGGACGCGATGGCAGGAGGCGCTGACACGCGCCCTGGCCGAACCCGGTGCGATCACCGAGAATGATCCGTTTGTGAATGGGCGTGGAGGACCGCTCGTGCATGGGCCAGAACTGGTGAGCGCATCTGAGCTGCCCGATGCTCTGACCGTCGTGGGTGCGTTCGCGGCCGCCCTCTGCCTCATCGAGATCTATGGCGATTCGGAGGGGTGGGACGACGACTGGGATCTGGGTTGCTTCCTCGACATCATGCAGTCGGATCCCGCCCGGTGGGATGACTGGAAGTGCGCGATCGGGCGCATGCTCGCCCAGCCCGATGCCGCATCCGAAGTCGCGCCGTTGCGCTGAACGGCGTCATCGGCTGCGCTGAGCCGCACGGCCTCAGCCGGCGACGACCTCCGCGGTGACGCGGTCGCGCTCGAAGATCCGCTGCCCGGCGGTGGCAGCCGCGCGCACCCCGGCGCACGCTCGTCGTCACGGACCGTTGCCTTCTCGCCGCGTATGACGCAGAGTCGAGAAGAAGTCGCCGATCGTCGCGAGGAGACTCATGTCCGACCGCAGCAGCACCGCCAACATCCGCAGCACCCGTGTCGATGCGCGCAGCAGCGCCCGCACCCCGATGGCCCTCTCGACGCGGATCGTCACCGCCGCACTCGTGTCGACGCTCGTGCTCGGCGTCTGGTGCTTCGTGGTGGCGGCGATCGCGTCGTCGTTCCACCCCGGCTACGGCGACTGGCACACGCTCGAGCTGCTGATGCTGGGATGCTCGCTCACCGTCGCGAGCCTCGCCGGCGTCGTCGTGTTCGGCGCCGTGCGCATGGTGTCGCGCGCAAGCGGGCACGACCCGCGCTAGATCAGCTCGCGCGCCCGAGCTCGCCTCGGTGAGTTCGGGCCCCGTGCGGTCATGCGGCCGGCTCTCATCCGGGGTCGATGGATTCTCAGGTCGCGCGGGCCAGGATGCCGCCATGAACGAGAGCGTCGAGGAAGAGACTGCCGAGCGCGGGTCTCGTCGTCGCCGATTCCGCGGCTGGATCGTGCTGCCGGTCATCTCGGTCGCTGTCGGGGTCGCGGCGGCGATCGTGTGGGGTGCCGTCGCGGAGCGGTACGGGGTCACGCCGTTCCTCACCGTCACCGCGCCGACGCAGTTCCGCACGGGAGACGGGGTGACCGCACCGCGCGTCGTCGCGATCGCGTTCGTCGTCGTGCTCGGGTGCGTCGCCGCACTGCTGCTGTCGGCGGCGGTCGCGTTCGGGCGGCGGGGCTGGGACATCCCGACGATCGGCATGGTCGTGCTGCTGGCGTTCTATCTATGCTGCGCCGCGCCGCTGGGATTCTTCGCCATCGCGTTCTCGGGGGACGGCGGATACACGACGCTGGAGGGCGACACCGGCGGCCGAGACCTCGTCGCCTACGAGAACGCCCCGGACCGACGGCTGTATGAACGTCACGGCGACACCCTCGAGCTCGTCGGCTACCTCGGTGCCGACGATCTCTACGCCCCGTTCCACGATGGCGCCTATCGCGTGCGCAGTGACGGCGACGCGGTCATCGTGCAGTGGGCTTTCGTCGACTCCGGCGGGGCCGCGACCGCGTGGATCCGCATCGACGACGCGAGCGCGGTCGAAGCGCGAGCCGGACGGGTGCCCGTCATGCAGACGGGCGATCCGCCGCCGGGATGAGCGTTCAGCCGATCCCGCAGGGGAACTGCATAGGCAAGGCATGACCGCGACATAGCGCAGCCCCCTAACTTCCTGCGCATGAGACCTCACGAGACCACCCAGACCCGCACGCTGCGAGCGTCGATCGGCCGGCGCGCCCCGTGGATCACCGCCCTTCTGCTCGCCGGCTCGCTCGCGCTGAGTGGATGCGCCGCGACCACCGCCGGCACGGCATCCACCGGCTCGGCGAGCTCGTCGACCACCGAGACGACGGCGAGCACCGCATCCGACGCGACGACGACCGACGGAACCATCACCGCGACCTCCGCGGCAGCCCAGGCCTTCCTCGCCACCCTCAGCGATGAGCAGAAGGAGGCGGTGCTCTACGACTACGACGACGAGACCAAGACGACCTCGTGGTCGAACTTCCCGGTCACCTTCGTGCAGCGCGCCGGCCTGAATCTCGCCGATCTCACCGACGAGCAGAAGACCGCCGCGCTGGCCGTGCTCGAGTCGCTGCTCAGCGACGAGGCCTACGCCACCGTCTCCGGGATCATGGGCGGCGACGAGTACCTGCTCGAGAACAGCAGCAGCACCGAGGATTCGCTCGGGCAGTACTACATCGCCTTCTTTGGCGACCCGACTGGCGACAGCGCCTTCGAGGTGCAGTTCGGCGGCCACCACCTCGGCATCAACGCGACCCTCGATCCCAGCGCCGACACCATCACCTTCGCGCCCACGCACCTCGGCGTGCAGCCGGCCGTCTACACCGACGCTGACGGCGACGAGGTGCAGCCGTTCGACGGCATCTACACCGACGCCTTCGCGTTCTTCGACAGCTTGACGGATGCGCAGCAGGCGACCCTCACCTCCGGTGATGTCACGATGTGCGCCCCCGGCGACACCTGCGACTTCACCTCCGGCGACGGGCTGACCGGTGCCGACCTCACCGACGAGCAGAAGCAGCTGCTGCTCGATCTGATCGCCAACTGGGCCGGGATGGCCGACGAGCAGACCAATGCGGCCGCGCTGGCGAAGATCGAGGCCACGCTCGACGACACCGTGATCGCCTGGTCGGGCGCCACCGTCTACGACATGAGCACCGGGAACGGGATCAGCTTCTCGATCTCCGGTCCGAACGTCTACGTCGCCTTCCAGGCGCAGCAGGGCTCCGCCGGGGCCGATGTCGACGGCGTCTCGACCTCGGGCTGGGGCCACGTGCACACCATCTACCGCGACCCGACGAACGACTACGCGGGCAGCGTCACCCAGCAGGCGGCATCCGGGATGGGCGGCCCCGGCGGCTCGTCGGGAGGCCCGGGCAACTGACCAGCGACGAGTGGATGCGGGCCGCTCCGCCTAGGCGGAGCGGTCCGTCTTGCGCGTGAAGACGAGGTGCACCACGCCCGACGGCGACGCGGTGGTGGCGACGTCGAAGCGCTGCTCGAGGCCCTCCTGCCCGTCCCAGAGCCGCACGCCGCGCCCCAGGATGATCGGCACGACCACCACGTGCAGCTCGTCGACCAGGTCGGCCTCGAGGAACTCGCGGATCATCGTGGGACCGCCGCCGAGCCGCACGTCATGGCCCTGGGCCAGCTCGAACGCGAGGTCGAGCGCGGCCTGTGGCTGCGCATCCCGGAACAGGAACGTCGTCTCGCCGACCTCGATGTCGGGCCGCGGGTGGTGCGTCAGCACGACGACGGGGGAGTGGAACGGCGGCTCGTCGCCCCACCAGCCGCGCCACTCCTCGTCCTCCCACGGGCCGGTCTGCGGGCCGAACTTGCCGCGTCCCATGATCTCGGCGCCGATGCCCTGCCAGGCCCGCGCGGCGAAGTCGTCGTCGACGCCGGTCTCGCCCGACCCGACGGCCTCGCTCTCGTGTCCGCTGACGCGCACGAAGGTGCGGGTGGGGAAGAACCACTGCATCAGCCGCCCGCCAGCGTGGCCGAACGGGGCCTCGAAGGTGCGATCCTCGCCGGTGGCGAACCCGTCGAGCGAGATGGCGATGTTGTGGGCGCGCAGCTTCGGCATGGGCTCAGGCTAGCGCGATGTGGACGATGTTCACATGGATGCGCGGCGCGCCATCGGACGCCCGCCGTGCGCTCCATGTGTGGGGGCCGAGCATCCCGTGGCTGCGACGGGCGGAAGTGCTGGAATCCGGGCATGCCTGACCGCCGTGAACGCGCCGAAGCAGAAGAGGCCCGCCGCCGCGGCAACCGCCTCATCGCCGGTGTCGACTCCGGGATGCGGCTCGGGGCGGGCGCTGCGCTTCTGGTAGTCGGTGCGGTCGTTCTCGCGATCATCGTGTCGCCGTGGTGGTGGATCGCCGCGGGGATCGCCGCTGGCGTCGGGCTCGTCGCGCTGCTCGCGATCGCCCGCGCCCCTCGCGGCTGACCCGGTGCCTCGGCGAGGGTGGCCACAAGTGCACGTTCGCCGCGGCGTTTCGTGGGCATTCGTGGCCACCCTGGGACGGGAACGACGCGAGGGTGGCCACAAGTGCACGCGAGCGCCGGCGTGTCGTGTGCATTCGTGGCCACTCGCACCCAAGTGCGGGGTGGGACGGAACGCCGCTGCGACCCCTCACTCCTCCGGGATCACGCGGTCGAAGAAGTCGTCGCGGGGCGCATCCGGGTCGGGGCCGCTGCGCACGCCCGTGTCGAGGGCGTCGATGCGAGCCAGCTCGTCGGCGCTCAGCTCGAAGTCGAACACGTCGAGGTTCTCGGCGATGCGCGTCGGGTTGGTCGACTTGGGGATGACGGAGCGGCCCTGCTGCACGCCCCAGCGCAGCATGATCTGCGCGGGCGACTTGCCGTGCGAGGCCGCCAGGGCGGCGAGGGTCTCGTCGGTCAGCACGCTGCGGCGCTCGCCCCACGGACCCGGGTAGAAGGTGATGCCGCCGATCGGCGACCAGGCCTGGGTCAGGATGCCGGCCTCGGTATCCGCCTTCTGCACGTCGGTCTGCTGGAAGTAGGGGTGCAGCTCGATCTGGTTGACCGCGGGCACGACGTCGACCTCGGGCAGCAGGCGCGCGAGGTGCTGCGGCATGAAGTTGCTGACGCCGATCGCGCGCACGAGCCCGTCGGCGAGCAGACCCTCGAGGGCCCGGTAGGCGGCGAGCGTGCGCTCCCAGCGCGCGGGGGCGGGCTGGTGCAGGATCAGCAGGTCGAGGGTGTCGACGCCGAGCTTGCGGGTCGCCTTCTCGAAGGCGTGGCGCGTCTCGTCGGTTCCGTAGTCACTGACCCACACCTTCGTCTCGAGGAACACGTCGTCGCGGTCGAGACCGGAGGCGCGCATCCCCTCGCCGACCTGGCGCTCGTTCGCGTAAGCGGCGGCGGTGTCGATGTGGCGGTAGCCGAGGCCGAGCGCCGTCTCGACGGCGGCGGCGGTCTCGTCGGGCGGGCTCTGGAAGACGCCGAGTCCGAGGGCGGGCATCGTGACCCCGTTGTTGAGCGTGAGGTTCTGCATGCCCCCATTCGACCCCCTCGCGAGCGCACGCGGGAGGGCGGATCTCTCGGGGTACCGGCTGTACCTCCCTCGCGACGGCGGCCGCGCGTACCGTGGCGGCATGGACCTGCGCGGCGACATCTCCGACTTCCTGCGCACGCGCCGCGCCCGCATCACGCCCGAGCAGGCGGGGCTCGGCGCGGGCGGCGCTCGCCGCGTGCCCGGGCTGCGCCGCGAGGAAGTCGCGGTGCTCGCCTCCATCTCGGTCCACTGGTACGTGCGCATCGAGCGCGGCAATCTCGCCGGGGTCTCCGACGAGGTCGTGGATGCGCTGGCCCGCGCCCTGCAGCTCGACGACGCCGAGACGGCCCACCTCTACGACCTCGCCCGGGCGGCGCACGACGCGGCGCGCGGCGGCGGTGCGCGCGGCGGGCGCGGGGCGGGCGCCGGCGCCGGGACGGCCGGCATCGGGGGCGGGATCGCGGGCTCCGGGATGCGCGGCCCCACCGCATCCGGAGCCGGCGCGCCCCTGGCGCTCACCCCCGGACTGCAGGCGGTGCTCGACTCGATGCAGGGCGTCGCCGCGTGGGTGCGCAACCACCGCTTCGAGATCCTCGGCGCGAACCCCCTCGCCCGCGCCCTCTACAGCGACCTCATGCAGAGCGAGATCGCGCGGGGCAACAACGCGCTGTTCACCTTCCTCGACCCGGCCGCGCGCGAGTTCTACCGCGACTGGGAGAAGGGCGCCGACGACATCGTCGCGGTGCTGCGCGGCTATGCCGGCGCGAACCCGGGCGACGCCCGCCTGACCCAGCTGATCGGCGAGCTCGCGACGCGCAGCCCCGAGTTCTCGAAGCGCTGGGCGCGGCACGACGTGAAGCTGCACCGCACCGGCACGAAGCGCCTGCACCACCGCGCCGTCGGCGACCTGACGCTGAGCTACGAGGCGCTCACCGCGCCCGCCTCACCCGGGCTCAACATCTTCGTCTACAGCCCGGTCGACGAGCCGACTCGCGAGCGTCTGCAGCTGCTCGACAGCTGGTGGGCGACCGAGAGTGCTGCGCGGGAGAGCGCAGCGAGGGCGAGCGCGGGCGACGCGACGAGTGCGGCCGGCGCGACGAGCGCCGAGACGACGGATGACGGATCCCGACCCGAACGGGGGCGTGCGACACCTGTCGAGGATTCCTAGGCTGGGCCGGTCTCAGGGGGAACATGACCGACACCACGACCACTCCGTCGCCCGGGTGGTACGCCGATCCGGCTGACGCCGCGCGTCTGCGCTGGTGGAACGGCGTGGGCTGGAGCCAGCAGACGCGCGATCGCGCGGGCACGCGTGCGGTGGATGCGGCGACCGGTCCCGCGGCGGGGGCGCCCGCACGCGCCGCGGCCTCGGCGACCGCACCCGCGCCGGCGTCGGCGTTCGCATCCCCGCCGGCCGCAGCCGTTGCGCAGCCTCCGCTCTCCTCGCTGCTCGCGGTGACGCATCCCGCCTCGCCCTACGCGTCGAACGAGCCCTTGGAGGATCGCGCGTTCGTGCCGCAGTCGTACGCGTCGTCGCCGTACGCCGCTGCGGTCGCTGCGGCCGCCGCGGCGCCGGCCGAGCCGACCGTCGCCGCGACGCCCTGGTCGCGCGACCCGGCGGCCCGCCCCGCGCCCGCCGCGCCCACGGCGCTCCCGGCGATGGCGGCCTTCGACCCGACCGCGCGCTACTCGACGGGTTCGATGCACACCGTGCCCGGGTGGATGCTCGCCGTCGCTCCGCTGACGACGCCGCTCATCGTGTTCGCGCTGTTCTTCGCGCTCGGCGTCGCGGGCATCGACCCGGGCATCGACGTCGAGAAGATCCCGCGCGTCGTGCTGATCGTCGTCAATGCGATCCCGCTCGTGATCCTGGCCGCGATCGACGCCCAGATCCTGAAGAGCCGCGGGTTCGACGCCCCGAATCCGCTCGCGGCGATCCCGGTCGGCCCGATCTTCTACATGCACGCGCGCGGCAAGGCCGTGAAGGCCATGGGCGCCGTCTCGTGGCCGATCACCCTGGTGACGGGCGTCAGCCTGGTCGCCGGCATCGCCGTGACGCTCGCGATCGTGCTGCTGGGCCAGTGGGCCGGCGCCGTCGTCGACCAGCAGGCGGCCGACGTGACGCACAGCATCGAGGCCGACATGAAGCAGCAGAGCGGCGTCGACTGGATGCTGAGCTGCCCCGGCGGGTCAGACGCCTTCGACTACGGGGCGACCGTCACCTGCACGGCGTCGGGATCGGACGGCACCTCGAGCACGGTCACGATCCAGATCTCGCAGAGCGGCGACGTGCGCTACCAGGCGACGCAGCCGTCCTGAGCGCGGCGGCGCCGACGCGACCGCCGTCACGCTGGTCGCGCCCGCTGCCCGCCGCCCGCCGCCTGCTGCGCGCCGTCCCGTCGATCGTGAATGTTAGGCTTCCTCGATTTCATTCGGGGGGGGTCATGGTGAGCGAGGCAAGCGATCCCGGGCGCGCATCCGGGCTGTCGCGCCGGCGTCGCCTCGCCGCGCGCCCGACCGGCTGGAAGGGCTTCCTGCGCGACCTCGTCGTGATCGTGCTCGCGGCCGTGCTCGTCTCGGCGCTCGTCAAGACGTTCCTCGTGCGCTCCTTCTTCATCCCGTCGCCGTCGATGGCACCGACCCTGCAGGTCGACGACCGCATCCTCGTGAACCAGCTGCAGCCGCGGCTCGCCCCGCTCGCCCACGGCGACATCGTGGTGTTCCGCGATCCCGGCGGGTGGCTGACCTCAGGGGACGCGCCGGCGACCGACCCCAGCTGGATCGAGCAGGCGCTCGGGGTCATCGGCCTGACCGCACCCGACAGCCGCGAGCATCTCGTGAAGCGCGTGATCGGCCTGCCTGGCGATCACGTCGTCTGCTGCAACGGCATCGGGCAGATGACGATCAACGGGGTCCCGGTCGACGAGGCCGACTACGCCGACTACGCCGGCAACCAGCGCGCGTCGCGCGATGACTTCGACGTGACCGTGCCCGACGGCGCCCTGTGGGTCGAGGGCGACAACCGGTACGACTCGCAGGACTCGCGGTTCCATCTCGACACCGCCGAGCGCGGCTTCGTGCCGCTCGAGGATGTCGTGGGCCGGGCCGTCGTGATCACCTGGCCGGTCGGGCGCTGGGCCTGGCTCGACGACCATCCCGCGGTGTTCGCCGACGTGCCGGAACGTGAGGGGTGAGGCGCGGGGGTGAGTTCGGGGCGATCTCGCCGAAACCGATTACGCAGTCGGTTTAGCATCGACCGTGCCCCATTCCCGACGACGCGCGCTGCTGCTCTGCGCGATCTACGTCGCCGCAGCCCTCGTGCTCGGCGGGGTCGCCGCGCTGCTCTCGATCGTCGATCGCGATGACGATCCGGCGAAGCAGACCACCCCGACCGGGACGTCGCACTCCGAGGTGATCGGCGTCGTGCACGGCGCCGGCGCGGGATACTGACCGGGTCCGTTCGTCCATCCCGGTTCCGCATCGTCGCGGGGCCGATCGCATCCGGAGGTGGCATGCCCAGGCAGGCGCGCGCCGTCGCGACCCGCGAGGCGATCCTGCTCGCCGCCGCCTCGGTGTTCGCGCGAGCCGGCTATCCGTCGGCGACCCTGGCCGACGTGATCGCCGAAGCCGGCGTCACCCAGGGATCGCTCTACTTCCACTTCGAGTCGAAGCACGCGCTGGCGGTCGCCGTGATCGGCGCGCAGCACGAGCGCTCGATCTCGCTGCCCGCCGATGCCGGGGGAGTGCGGGCGATGGTGCTGCTGGCCGGCGCGCTGGCGCGGCAGATCCGCGCCGACCCGGTGGTGCAAGCCGGGCTGCGGCTCACGACCGAGTCGGCCGACCTCTTTCCGGATCACGCCGGTCGCCCCTTCGGCGACTGGGCCGAGCTCTGCGCGCTCCTGGTGCGGCAGGGCATCGACGCGGGCGACCTGCGGCCCGATCTGGATGCGGCGGCGGCCGGGCGGTTCCTGCGGTCGGCCTTCACGGGCACCCAGGTCGCGTCGCAGGCGTCGACCGGCTGGGACGACCTGCTCGAGCGCACCGAGGAGACCCTCGGCCTCGCCCTCGGCGCACTCGCCGTGCCCGAGCGCCGCGACGAGGTCGTCGCGCTCGCCGCGCTCGTGCGCGAGGGCTGAGCGCCCGCGGTCGCCGAGATTCCCCAGATGCACTCGACACGCCGCGGCGGCGTGACGTTCGGGGCATCTCGATCCCGCGTCGCGGCGGTGGACCGCTAGGCCGTGCGCAGAGAGCGCACGACGGCGCGCGCCGCAGTGCGCACGGCGAGCACGATGATTCCGCAGGCGATCGGGGCGAGCATCCACGTCATCGCCGAGGCGTTGCCCGTCACCAGCAGGAATCCGGCGCCCGCGACCAGACCCACCGCGACGATCACCCACCCCAGGACGAGCAGCGAGGTGAGGCGGGGCAGGTCATGGGTATCGCTCATGTGTCGAGTCTCGCTCACGACGCCGGGAAGCGCGACCCGCGCCGCGACCCGAGGGATGCGCGACTCGCGCCGCAGCCCGCTGACGCGCACCGCGCATCCAACCTGGACCCCCGCTGAGCCTGGATGACAGATGTTTAATCCGGGCCGATCCCGCCCGCGGCTGATTCGATACTGACGTGATGCCGAACCTGGGGGAACGGATCCGGCGTGCGACCCGATCGGTCCGCACGCGCATCGTCGTGAGCATCCTCGTGACGGCGGCCTTCGGGCTGGGCGTCGCGGGCATCGTCTCGTATGAGCTGCAGCGCACGGCGGTGATGCAGGAGATCGATTCGCGGCTCGAGGGCCAGCTCGCTGAGGCGCGCAAGGTCGTGGATGCCGAAGACAGCTCCCCGACGGTCGGCGACGCGCTCGAGCACCTGATGTCGGTGTCGGTGCCGCCGGAGGACGGCGGCACGCTCGGGCTGCTCGACGGCGAGGTCGCCTACACCTCGGGCATGTCCGACGAGGTGCAGCTCGAGAAGATCCGCGGCTTCGCGACGGCCGCGGCCCGCGCCGCCGAGCCCGGCGACCCGCAGCTCGCCTCCTTCAGCGCCGATGGCAAGTCGTACCGCTACCTCGCCGCCCCGATCTCGATCGGCGCCGGCGGCGACGCGGGCGTCTGGGTCGTCGGCATCGACGTCGGCGACCGGCTCGCTCCGCTGGATGCGACGTTCCGGGTCTACGCCGCGATCGCCGCGCTGTCGTGGGTCGTGATCGGCCTGATCGGCTGGCTGATCTCGGGTCGTCTGCTCAGCCCGCTGCGTCGGCTGAACACCACCGCCGCCCGCATCTCGACCGACGCGCTGGATGAGCGCATCCCCGTCACCGGACGCGACGAGCTGTCGGCGATGACCGTCACCGTCAACACGATGCTCGACCGCATCCAGACCGGGGTGGTGCAGCAGCGGCAGCTGCTCGACGACGTTCGGCACGAGCTGAAGACGCCCCTCGCGATCGTGCGCGGCGAGCTGGAGCTGCTCGAGCCGGCCGACCCCGACGCCGTCGCCGAAGCGCGGCGCATCGGCATCGAGGAGATCGACCGCATGGTTCTGCTGCTCGACGACCTCGCCGACCTGACCGAGGTGCGCACGGGCGTTCCCGACTTCGCGCCGACCGACGTCACGGCGCTCACCGACGACGTGCTCGCCCGCGCATCCGTGCTCGGCGAGCGCGAGTGGAGCGTCGTGCAGCGGGCGACCGGGGATGCGCGCCTCGACCGCGCGCGCATCATCCAGGCCTGGCTGCAGCTGGCCGAGAACGCCGACAAGTACTCCGCGGCGGGCGCGCCGATCGAGCTCGGCAGCGTCGGCGAGGGGGATGCGGTGCGCCTGTTCGTGCGCGACCACGGCGGGCCGATCCCGGCGGAGCTGCGCGCACGCCTCTTCGACCGCTTCGTGCGCGGCGAGGACGCCGACCGAGCCGACGGCACGGGGCTCGGCCTCGCGATCGTCAGCGCGATCGCGGCCGGGCACGGCGGACGCGCCGACGTCACGTCGTCGCCCGAGGGCAACACCTTCAGCATCGTGCTGCCGCGCCTGCCCGAGGCGGCACGGCGCGCCGACGAGGAGCGCCGGGTGGCGGAGCGGATGGCGCGCGAGCGGGATGCGGAACGCGAGGCCGAGCAGGCGGCGGAGCGCGAGGCCGGCGCGGACCGTGAGACCGGCGGGGCCGGCGAGACCGGCGTGACCGGCGCGGAGCGCGCCGCGGAGGACGAGCGGGCCGCGACTGCTGCGGCGGATCCGGTGCCGGAAGCCGAGGCCGCGCATCCGGATGCCACCGACGCGACCGCTGACGACCACTCCGGGAAGGTCGCATGACCTCGATCCTCGTCGCCGAAGACGAGGACCGGCTCGCGTCGCTGATCGTGCGCGCCCTCACCCGCGGCGGGTTCCTCGTCGAGCGGGTCAAGACGGGCCGGGCCGCGCTCGACGGGGCGCTCGGCGGCAAGCACCAGCTCGTGCTGCTCGATGTCGGCCTGCCCGAGCTCGACGGCATCACGGTGCTGGAGCGCATCCGTCGGCACGACCGCTCGCTGCCGGTGCTGCTCGTCACCGCCGACAACGCGCCGCAGCAGATCGTGCGCGGGCTGTCGCTGGGCGCCGACGACTACATCCCGAAGCCGTTCCGCTTCGACGAGCTGATCGCCCGCGTCGAGGCGAACCTGCGCAAGGCCCGCGCCGTGCAGACCGTGCTCGTCGTCGGCGACGTGACGCTCGACCTGATGGCGCGCACCGTGTCGACGCCCGACGTGTCGGAGACGCTGCCGATCCGCGAGCTCGAGCTGCTCGACTACCTCATGCGCCGGCCGGGACGCACGGTCACCCGCGAGCAGCTGCTGCACGACATCTGGGGCGTCGAGACGTCGCGCAGCTCGAACGTGATCGACGTCTACGTGCGCCACCTGCGCCGCAAGCTCGGCCCCGGCGTGATCGAGACCGTGCGCGGCGAGGGCTACCGGATGGGCGTCTGAGGCAGGACTCGACCGCGCCGTTGGTTCGGCGCGGTTGCTGCGGGTCGAACGGGTGGATGATGTGAACATGAGTCGCATACGTGCAGTCGGGCCTCGCGCTCGCGTCGCCACGGTTGCCGTGGTGAGCGCGCTCATCGTCGGCGCGGCGGTGGCGGGATTCGTTGCGGCTCCCCGCGTCCACTGGGGTGTCGATCTCGCCGCTCTGGAGTGGGAGCCGACACAAGCCACGCCCGACTACCTCGTCGGCAGCTGGGAGTATCGCCGGGGCGACCACGCCGCGACCATCGAGTTCCGGGCTGACGGCACGGCGGTCTTGACCGGATTCCCGCGCGTCACTGTGGCCGATCAGGACATGGACGTCACCTGGGCCGATCGCGACTACCCGCCGGTGGATGCGACCGGTACCTGGGTCGTGCATGATCGCCAGCTCAACGACGAGCGTCGGATCTCGAGCGCCGACGTGACGATCACCGGGGTGGGTGCTGGTGCGGGCACTAGCGGCGTCGACGACGCGATCACGCGCTACGCCGATTATCCGGCCACCTCGGAGAGCCAGCCCGCGACGATTGTCTTCGTCGCCGACGACCATGACGGCACCGACACCCTCTACGTCGCGTTCGGATACGGCAGCGCGCCCCGTCTGATCTTCACGCGCCTCGACTGACTGCGCGCTGTCGCGTCACAGTCGTGCGCCGGGCGCGCCGACGGTGTCGAATGGATGCGGAGGTTCCGACATGACCACGCCGCCGATGTCCGAGTCGACAGCAGACGAGCCGACGCCCGACGCGAGGCGCGACCCGACGCCGGCGTCGACCCCGGCCGAGCGGCTCGCCGCAGCCCTGGCGCGGGGCGACGCATCCACGCGCCTGCAGTCGGCGATGACCGCCGGGTCGCGGCCCGACGCGAGCTATGTCGACGCGCTGGTCGAGCACTGCGCCGTCGAGCCCGACTTCTTCGTGCGCGACATGCTGACCTGGGCGCTCACGCGGCACGACCCCGACCTGACGGTCGAGCGCGTCGTGCACGAGCTGTCGTCGCCGGTCGCGCAGGCGCGCAGCCAGGCGCTGCACACGCTGTCGAAGATCGGGGATGCGCGCGCCTGGCCGGCGATCACTCCGGCGCTGCTGCACGACGCCGACGACGAGGTCGCGCGGGCGGCCTGGCGCACGGCCGCGGGACTCGTGCCGCCCGACGAGCACGAGCGCGCGGCGCTCGCCGAGGAGCTCGCGACCGAACTCGGCCGCGGCGAGCGGAGCCGACGCCGCAGCCTGAGCCGCGCCCTCGCGATGCTCGACGAGGCGGCCGAGCCGGTGCTCGCGCGAGTCGCGGCGACCTCAGGTCTGGATGCGCGTACGCACGCGCTGGCGACGACGCACCTGATCGCGCATCCCGACGCCGACTTCGACGACGCCCTCGCCGAGGCGCGGCGTCTCGTCGCGCTCGGGGCTGCCCCGGCTGCGCCGGACGCACCAGACGCGCCCGACGGCCAGGCGTCGACCGACCCCGACTGACCCGGCCGGCCCGGCGTGAACCGCTGAGCGCACCGCAACTCAGGAGAATCCGGCCGATCTGCCCTCGAACGGGCCGGATCGACCGGATTCTCCTGAGTTGCGTCGACGATCAGCGGCCGCGACCGCCGCCGCCCCATCCGCCGCCACCGCCGTGGTCGCCGCCGCCTCCACCGTGGCCGCCTCCGCCGCCCCAGTTGCCGCCGCCTCCACCGTGGCCGTTGTCGTGACCGCCGCCGTTCCAGCCGCCGTGGTCATCGTGGTCGTCGTCGTGGCCGCCGCCCCATCCGCCGCTTCCGCCGTTCTGCGGAGGCGCAGGAGCCGGGGCGGGCGCGGCCGGCGCGGGTGCCGGGGCAGCCGGAGCCGGCGCCGGAGCCGGCGTCACGACCTTCTTGGCCGGAGCTGGGTTGACGGTCGTTCCGCCGGATGCGGCGGGCGCCTCGGCCGGCGGGGTCGACGGCGCGACGACCGGGAGCGGGGCGGCGGGCGACGGGGTGGCCGTCGGCGCCGACTCGGTCACCTCGATCGCCGAGCCCTTGAGCGTGCGGGTCGCGTCGTCATGAGTGCCGGAGCTGAGCTGCATCGCGGTTCCGGCTCCCACGATGGCGAGAGCTCCGACGGCGATGGCTGCCGGGATGGTCTTCATCGGAATCCTGATCCTTTCGCGCGGACCCCCCTCGGGAGCCCGCTGGGTCGGTGATGGTGAGTCACGGAGGTTCGATCAGAGGGCGGGCACCCGTGCCGCGTCATCCACAGACTGCGGCGCAGGTCGACCGAGGGCGCGGAACTCCCAGCCGGCTGCCACGTAGGCCTGCTGGTCGAGCACGTCGCGCGCGTCGACCATGCGCGGATGCGCGCCGGCCTCCTCCAGCGACGCGGGCGAGGCCTCGCGGAACTCGTCCCATTCGGTGAGCAGCGCGACCACGTCGGCCTCGGCGACGGCCGCGTCGAGCGACTCGGCGTAGTCGAGGTCGGGGTAGAGGCGGTGCGCGTTCTCGTTCGCCTCAGGGTCGTAGACCGTCACGCGGGCGCCCTCGAGGTAGAGCAGGCGCGCCACGTCGAGGGCGGGTGCATCCCGCACGTCGTCGCTGTTGGGCTTGAACGCGGCGCCGAGCGCGGCGACGTGCACGCCGCTCAGGTCGCCGCCGGCGAGCTCGCGGATGAGGTCGACCGTGCGGGTGCGGCGGCGGATGTTGATCGCATCCACCTCGGCGAGGAACGCGACCGCGTCGCCGACGCCGAGCTCCTCGGCGCGGGCGCGGAAGGCGCGGATGTCCTTCGGCAGGCATCCGCCGCCGAAGCCGAGGCCCGGCTTGAGGAAGCGCGATCCGATGCGGTCGTCGAGTCCGAGCGCCGCCGACAGCGAGTCGACGTCGGCGCCGGTGGCCTCGCACACCTCGGCCATCGCGTTGATGTAGCTGATCTTGGTGGCGAGGAACGAGTTCGCCGCCACCTTCACCAGCTCGGCGGTCGGGATGTCGGTCACGAGCACCGGTACGCCCTCGTCGACGATCGGGCTGAACACCTGGCGCAGCAGCTTCTCGGCCCGCTCCGACGCGACCCCGAACACGAGGCGGTCGGGGTGCAGGGTGTCGTCGACGGCGTAGCCCTCGCGCAGGAACTCGGGGTTCCAGGCGACCTCGATGCGCGCATCCGCGGGGCTCACCTCGTCGGCGAGCTCGGCGAGGTCGGCGGCCGTGCCGACGGGCACGGTCGACTTGCCGACGATGAGGGCCTCGCCGTGGATGCGCGACGCGATCTCGCGCACAGCGGAGTCGACGAAGCGCAGGTCGGCGGCGTAGCTGTCGCGCTTCTGCGGGGTGCCGACGCAGATGAAGTGCACGTCGCCGTGCTCGGCGGCGGCGTCGAAGTCGGTCGTGAAGCGGATGCGGCCCGAGGCCTGCGCCTCGGCCAGCTTCTCGGGCAGCCCGGGCTCGAAGAACGGCACGGCGCCGTCGTTGAGCTGGCGCACCTTGCCCTCGTCCACATCCACGCCGAGCACGTCGTAGCCGAGGATCGCCATGCAGATCGCATGGGTCGCTCCGAGGTAGCCGGTTCCGACGACCGTGATCTTCGGTGCCGTCGATGCCGCCGCGTTCGTGAGGGCGGCGACCTGCGTGTCGTCATTCGTGATCTTCACGGTTCGTTCCTTTCAGCCGGGTTGAGGGGTGCGGATGGGTGGGGTGGTGGGGGCGGCTCAGCGCGGCGTGCAGTCGGTGTTCGACAGCCCCTTGCCGGCATCCGTCGCGCTGTTGTCGCAGGTGACGACGTTGCCGAGCTTCTTCGTCAGGTTGATGGCGTATCCCGAGCCGTCGACGTCGGAGCGGTTGGCCGAGAACACGTTGCCGGTGCCCCAGCCGTCGACGATCTCGTGGGTCTGGAAGCCGTCTTCGGGCGAGCCGGTGCCGACGTTGCCCGTGATGGTCCAGTCGTTGCCCTTGATGTCGACCCAGGAGTCGGCCGCGGTCATCCCGGTGCCGTCGAAGGTGTTGCCGCGGATCGTGCCGCCCGTCGTGCCCTCCTTGACGTCGATCGCCTCGGCGGTGGTGCGGCTGATGCGGTTGCCCTCGATCAGCGCGCGATCGCTGCGGTCGGGCTCGCCGTCGGTCACGTCGCCCCAGTTCGACTCGGCGCTGCCGACGTAGATGCCCTCGCCGTAGTCGGCCTTGCGCTTGCCGGTGCTCGAGATCGTGTTGCCGAGGATGCGCGCGTCGGAGCTGTTCTCGCGCACGTGGATGGCCTCGTCGCCGATGCCGCTCACGGTCAGCCCGCGCACGGTGGCGCGCTGGGCGTCGTCGATCATGACGCCCTTCTGCGAGGTGGTGACGGTGAAGCCGTCGAGCACGACGTCGTCGGCGCCGTCGATGTGGATGCCGTAGCCGTCGCTCGTGCTGCCCGTGCCGACCTTGGCCTTGCTCGTGCCGCAGATCGCGATCGGCTTGGCGGTGGTGCCGTCGGCCTTCACGTCGAACTCGCCCTTGTAGGTGCCGTCCTTCAGGCGGATGACCGTGCCGGCCTTCGCCGACTTCAGCGCCTTGGTCAGGGCCGATGCCGAGGAGACGGTCGTGGTCGGCTTCGCGCAGGCGGCGGAGACCGTGGCGGCGGCCGATCCCGCGGCGGCGCCGGGGGCGGTGGATGCGCTGGCGCTGGCCTTCGGAGAGGCGCTGCCGCTCGTGCCGCTGCCGGCGCTCGTGCCGCCCGCGCCGGCTCGCTCCTCGGCGCCGGCCGAGCTCTGCCCGACGGCGACCGCGGCGCCGCTGATGAGCGCGGCGACGGCGACGGCCACGACCGAGGCGGTGACGACGGTCCTCTTCGTGGTGCTGGTCTTCGCGCTGCTGGTCTTCTTCGTGCTCATGACTTCAGGCTCCCTGCGGCTTCGCGGGTGAAGACCCCGCGGCTGAACTGCTGGAGTGGGGCGTGCTGCCGGCGGCGCTCCGGGGCGCCGAGGCGGTAGATCACCGCGAAGGCGACGAGCGCGAGCACCGCCGACCAGATCACGGTGAGCGGACTGAAGATGCCCGCGATCACGCGGTTGAGCGACTGGCTGGCGACCCAGCCGTCGATGAGGTTGTTCTCGACGCGGGGGTCGATCGCCCGGTCGGTGTCGATCGCGCCGGCGCCGGTGCCCGAGATGGTGTTGTCGGTCACGCGGGTGCCCGCGAGGGTGCCGACGAGCGCGATGGCGTCGACCGGCGCATCCGTGATGCGGTTCTCGCGCACGACGGCCCCGGCGTTGCGCACGTAGATGCCGATCGAGGCGTCGTCGATGCGGTTGCCGGTGAGCTCGCCGCCGCGGGTGTCGTCGAGCACGGCGATCGCGTGCTGACGCTGCCCGCTGATCGCGGACTTCTCGACGGACGTGCTGGCGGCGCCGTCGCGGATCGTGACGCCCATGAGCCCGCCCGAGATCGTGGACTCGGCGACGGTCGTGCGCGATCCGCCGAGGATGTCGACGCCGTAGCGGGCGTTGTCGATGATCTTCGAGGCGCTGATGGTCGCGGCCTGCACGGCGCCCTTGACCGAGTCGCCGCTCGGGTTGGGGCCGTCTTCGGCGGCGCGGCCGTCGATCGTCACGCCGTTGCGGGCGTTCTTCTGGGCGGTGAGCTTGCTGACGGCGAGGCGCGACGAGGCGTCGGCCGCGACGAGGCCGTCGATCGCGTTGCCGCTCACGGTCGTCGAGGTGATCTTCGCGTCCGTGGCGGTCTTGAGGTAGATGCCGTCGACGAGGCTGTTCTTCACGGTGCTGCCGGTGATGGATGCGCCGGCCAGGCTGTCGACATAGACGCCGTAGGCGTTGCCGTCGACGGTCACGCCGTCGAGGCTCAGCGCCGCGGTGGCGCCGCCGGTCGGCGCGATCGACACGGAGGGGGTGCCCGCCGACGAGGAGCCGATCTGGTTGAGCGCGCTGCTCGATCCGGTTCCCGCCGTGGCGGCGAGGCCGCCCGTCGGTCCGCTCCAGAAGCCGAGCGCGGTCACGTCGGCGTTCGCGAGCTGGATCGCCCCGCCGTTGCCGCGCACGTAGGCGCGCCCGTCGGCGGTGGCCGAGTCGACGGCGCCGGCCGCCGCATCCCAGCTCTCGATCACGATGCGGGCGTCGGCGGTTCCCGTTCCGGTGAGCGTGCCGCCGGCGACCGTGATGCTGGTGAAGCCGCTCGCGTCGCTCGCGAGGCGAACGGTCTGGCCGGGCTGCAGCTGCAGCGTCGCGCCGCGGCTGACGAGCACGTGCTCGACCACGTCCAAGGCGCCGCCGCCCGCATCCCGCACCGAGTCGGGAGCGCCCGCGGCGAGCTCGCCCATCGAGTACGGGGTCGCGCGGCCCGGCAGCACGAGCGTCGGCCGGCCGTCGGTCAGCACGCGGAACGAGCGGGTCACGTCGACCTTGCGCCCGGCCGCGGCCGAGGCCGCCGACTGCGCGTCGATCGTGCGCTCGCTCTCGTGCCGCACGAGCGCGGCCTCGTTGGCCGGGTCGCCCGTGTAGGCGCGGCCCGGAACGGGCGCCGCCGATGGCATGTCGCGCTGCGTCGCGGGATGCGCGATCAGCCCCACGATCGGAGGTCCGGCGATGCCGGCCACGGTGACCACCACGGCCCCGACGGCCACGACGATCGCCAGCGTGCGGGCGAGGGAGCGGGATCGGCTTCTCATGCGTGCACCGCCTCGGGCTCGCGGGCGGGGGCGTCGGCGTCGGGCCCGGCGCCGGCCCCGGCATGCCCGGTGCCCGGCGTCGCGGCGGCGCTCGCCGCATCCACGCCGGTCTCGAGGCTCGCCGAGTCCTGCCCGTCGCCGCCGATCTGGCCCGCCTTGCGGGTCAGCCAGCCCTGCTTGTTCATGGTCACGAAGGCCCACGCCTTGATCGGCAGCGCCACGAGGATGACGGTCAGCGTCATCAGCGGCAGCAGCAGCAGATCGCGCGGGTGCCGGCGCAGGTGCGAGATGCCGCGGATGCCGCGACCCAGCAGCACCCAGCCGAGCGTGATCGCGATGCCGATCGGGGTCAGATCGAGGCGCGAGAAGAAGAGGTAGGTCAGGCTCATCCCCATCGTCACCGGGGTGAGCAGGATCTGCAGCACGGTGAGCTGGGTGATGATCGGCTGGCGGAACAGCCAGCCCTTGAAGATCGCCGTCAGGTAGCAGCGGAAGGAGTTGCGGCTCCAGCGCACGCGCTGCTTCACGAAGGCGCGGAACGTCGCCGGGAACATCGACAGCGCCTTCGCCGACGACTGGTGCACGGTCTTGTAGCCGGATGCCAGCACCAGCCAGGTGAGGCGGCCGTCGTCGCCCGCGATGCAGCGGGTGCCGAGGAAGAACTCGTTCTCGAGCCGGTCGAGCACCGGCAGCACGGCCGCGCGGCGGTAGGCGGCGGTGCGACCCGAGAGGCAGGCGACCGCGCCGGCCTTGCCCTGCGCGGGCACGTAGTCGGCGTAGCGCAGGTTCACCATCCAGTCGGCGATGCGGCGCCACACGCTGGTCTCGCGCTGGAACACGTTCTGCTGCGTGCTCACCCCGCCGACCTCGGGGTCGTCGAAGGGCATCTGCACGGCCTCGAGCAGTCCCGGCGTCCAGCGGGTGTCGCTGTCGACCAGCACGAGCACCTCGCCCGTGGCGCGGCGGATGCCGACGCCCAGCGCCGAGCGCTTGCCCACGTGCTCATAGAGCAGGGGCTGGATGCGCGCATCCCCCAGCTCGGTGATGCGGTCGTAGGCCTCGAGGTCGGCCACGTCGAGCACCACGATGATCTCGGTCGGGTCCTGCGCCCGCCAGGTCTCGAGGCAGTCGAGCAGGATCGCCGGATCCTCGTGATAGCTCGGCACCACGATCGAGGTCGTGGTGCGGAAGTCGGTCACGATCGGCTTCGCGCTGTGCGACATGACGAAGCGCACGAACCAGATGCTCCACACGATCGTGCCGGCGATCGCCATCGGGATGAACGGGCGGATGTCGCTGAAGACGGTTCCGAGCCCGTCGATGAACAGGCCGAGACCCCCGGCGATGCCGTTCCAGATGTGCTGGAGGTCCATCCGATCATCCCCCCGGTGTCGGCTGCGGGTCGCTGCGCTGGTCGCTGCGGTAGTTGCTGCGTCGGTCGCTCGTGCGTCGCTTCTGCGATGGGGATGAAGGTAGGGACGGACGGGGCGCGGCTGGTGTCGCGTCCGGGGTTCTCTCAGCGCTGGTCAGGAGTGGCGTGCAGCGGCGTTCTCGCGACGTAATCCCTGGTCAGAGCACGTTCTGCGTTGCCGTCGCGCGCCCCGCATCCCGCCCCTGCATTACGGCACTTTCATGCACGGGGGCGCCGCGCCCGAGCCACGGCCCCGGCCAGCAGACGGCCGCCCGCGCCGACCGCGAGCACCACGAGTCCGCCGATCACCGACACGGACGGCAGCGTGAGAGCGAGCATCAGGCAGCCGATCGCGCCGAGCGCCGACACCGCGCGCGGCACCAGACGATCGCCCGCGCTCTGCGTCAGCGCCGCGAGGTTCGCGACGAGGTAGTAGAGCAGCACCGCGAACGACGACACCCCGATCACCGCGCCCAGATCGACCGTCAGCACCAGCACCACGACGACGGCGCCCACGGCCAGCTCGGACGCCCAGGGAACCGAGCGGCGCGCATCCACCCGGGCGAGCGGATGCGGCAGGTCGCCGGTGCGGGCCATCGCGAGTGCCGTGCGGCTCACGCCGGCGAGCAGCGAGAGCAGCGCGCCGAGACACGCGAGCAGCGCCGCGATCGACACCACGACCGGCGCCGCCGCGCCGAGCGGGGCCACTGCGGCAGCCAGCGGCTGGTCGCGCGTGAGCATCCCGAATGGCGTCAGCGCGAGCGGCAGGGCTACCGCGACGGCCGCGTACAGCGCGATCACGACCGCCAGCGCGATCACGACGGCGCGGGGGATCGTGCGCCGCGGGTCGACGACCTCCTCGCCCAGCGTCGTGATGCGGGCGTAGCCCGCGAAGGCGAAGAACAGCAGTCCCGCCGCCGACAGCAGCGGGAAGGGCCCGGGCTCGCCCGCGGTCGCCGGGTCGAGGATCCCGCCCACGTAGACCACGGCCTGCCCCGCGCCGTCGGTCGTCACCAGCCCGCCGCTCGCCGCGCCGGGCCCGTTCGCGACCGCCACCACGACGACGGCGACCAGCACGAGCAGCACCGGGACGACCAGGATGCGCGCCGCCAGCGCCGTGCGCGTCACTCCGCCCAGGTTCACCGCGACCACCGCGATCACGATCAGCGCCGCGAGCGGACGCCGCCAGGGCCCCTCCGGCACCGCGTAGGCCGCCGCGATGCCGGCCATCGCCGCACAGCTTGCCGTCTTGCCGACCACGAACGACCACCCGGCGAGGAACGCCGGCCAGGCGCCGAGCCGCTCGCGCGCCGGCACATAGGCGCCGCCCGAGGTCGGGTACTGCGCGGCGAGCTGCGCCGACGAAAGCCCGTTCGCCAGAGCGACCGCGCCGGCCAGCATCAGGGCGACGAGCAGGAGCGGCGCATCCACGCCCGTGCGCGCGACCGGGCTCCACACGCCGAAGATGCCGGCGCCGATCATCGAGCCGAGCCCGACGAGCACGGCATCGCCGAGGCGCAGCCGGCGGGCGAGCGGGGCGGATGCGGTGGTCATCGGCGGGTCACGACGCGGTCGCGAGAGATCGGTTCACGACGCATCGGGGCTTCGAGGAGCGGGTCAGTCGCCCTTGAGGCGCTTGCGCGCGGCGCGCTCGCCGAGCACGATCACGTAGTCGGTGACGGGCTGCGACGCGAGCTTGTCGACCTCCTCGGTCGCGACCCGCTGCAGCTCTCCGGCGTCACGGTCGGGGAAGCGCTTCGCCAGCCCCTCGGCCACCTGCTTGATGGCCTCGTCGCGATTGAAATCGGTGGTCATGCGCGCATCATGGCACGCCGAGATGAACGCGATTCCGTGCGGTCGGCGAGGGGTGTTGCGCGTTGCGGATCACCCCGAGTCCAGAGCTGTCCTGAGCGTCGGCGCTCCGCTCCATCCGAAACCCCGTACGACCCCGCCGCCCGGCCGTGCGCGCACCCGTCTGCGCGCGGCCCGCCGGCTACTCGACCCGACCGGCGCCGGGGCCGGCCGCGCGGCCCTGCTGGCCCTCGACACGCAGCACGAGCGCGGCGAGCACCTCGGGCGGGAACAGCTCGGCGGGAAGGCTGCGCCACTCGCCGTGCGGACGCGAGCGGACGAGCACGACCCCGTCGCCGCGCTGCACCGCGGTGATGAACGCCAGCGGGATCGTGCGCGCGATCGGGCCCGTGCGGATGGCGAGGCGATCGCTCTGCAGCTGCACCGAGGTGACCAGGCCGGTGCGTCGCATCCGGTGCCCGACGACCGCAGCGGCGCCGGCGGCTCCCGCCAGCGCGACCGCGAAGAAGATCACGTAGGGCAGCGCCCAGTCGCCGAGCAGGCGACTGCCGGTCGCGATCTGCAGCACGAGCAGCAGCGCGGCGACACCGGCGATCACGAGCGGCGCGGGACTCGTCGCGAACCGCAGCGCGGCGCGACCGGCGGCATACGCGCCGCCCCGGCCGCCGGGCGGGGTCGAGGCGACCGGGAACGCGCTCGGCAGGCCGTCGAGCGGATGCGTCACCGGATACGGCTCGGCGGGTGCCGCCGTCGCGTCGCCGCCGTGCTCGATCGCCGCGCGCAGCCGGGCGAGCGCTCCGCCCGCGAGCAGCGGCGCCGGCACGACCGGAGCGACGCGGGGCACGGTCGTCACGAGCTCGGCGACCTCGCCGTGGGTGCGCGCCCGCGTCAGACCGGCGACGTCGAGCTCGAGCGTCGACCCGGGCGCGGTGATCACGATGCTCGTCGGCGTGAAGCGCAGCAGATAGGTCGATCCGGCGAAGGGATCGAAGTCGCGCGGCGTCGACGACACGCTCGCGGCGAGGCCGAGCGCCACCAGCACGCCGATGCCGAGCAGCGACCACGCGATCGTGACGGCGCCGAGTGCTCCCGCGGCCGCGGCCAGCACGACGACCGCGAGCAGCAGCGCCGCCGAGGGACGCACGACCTCGGGCCGACGCCGACTCAGCCAGACGAGATCGCGGCGCGAGCGCTCGGGGAAGTCGCGGGGCATCGTCCAGCGGCGGGTATCCGCATCCACCCACTCGCCCGGGTCGGCGGGCTCGGGAGCGGGGGCGTCGGTCACGCCGTCACGCTAGCCCGCGCTCCCGCGAGATGTCGGAGATGCACGGGACACGCCGCCCGGGCGAGACATCTCCGACATCTCGGCAGCGCGCGCGGCCGGCTCTGCCGAGCGGGGGCGTCGGGCGAGGGCGTGGGGCGTGGATGCGCGGCGCCCGCTCAGGCCAGCGACGCCGTGTTGACCGCGACGAGGCGGTCGATCGCCGCGCGCAGCCGCACGGCGAGGGGCGCGTCGTCGTCCTGCTCCTCGTGGTGCAGCACGAAGCCGAGTGCGGCCATGACGAGCGTGACCGCGAGCTCGGCCTGCTCGCGCGACGCCGCGCGCTCGGCCGCGAGGTCGACGAGGTCGCCGCGCAGGCCGGTCATCCACTGCGACAGCGGCGGCACCAGCTCGGGGCGGCGGATGACGAGCTCCTTCATGCGGGCGCGCTTCGGCCCGGCGGCGCCCATGTCGATGATGAGCGAGCAGAGCGCCGGCACCAGGTCGCCGGTCGCGGCGCGGAAGCGGTCGAGGGTTCCGGGGTCGATGATGCGCTCGGGCAGGTCGAGCGCGGCGGCCGGCTTCGACGGGAAGTAGTTGAAGAAGGTGCGCGGCGACACCTCGGCCTCGGCGCAGATCTGCTCGATCGTGGTCGCCTCGAGGCCGTGCTGCTCGATCAGCCGCAGCGCCGCCTCGTGGATCGCCTGCCGCGTCTGCGCCTTCTTGCGCTCGCGCAGGGAGTCGGCGGCGTCGCCGGGCGACGCGGCGGCCGGTGCGGCGGCGGGGGAGGTGTCGGTGCTGCTCATGGCTTCTCGGGAGGTCGGGCTGGGGGTCAGGCTAGGTGATCCGGCCCCGGCGGGGCGGCATCCGTGTCGTGATGCCGCCCCGCCGGGTCGGACCGGTCGTGCTGCCCCGTCGACACGAGGCCGACCGGGCAGCACCGGCTCAGGCCGGCTGGGCGACCTGGATCGTGCCGGTCGGCGTGACGCCGGCGCTGTCGGCGCGCTCCTGCAGCGCCGACTGGTTGCGCAGCGGCGGCGCCTTGAAGAACAGCGACAGGATGAACGCCAGCACCATGTCGGCGAAGGCCACCCAGTAGATCACCACGGTCGAGGCGTTGAAGCCCTTCAGGAACGGCGCCGTGAGACGCGCGTCCGCTCCGGTGAGGAACGAGGTGTCGCTGGTCGAGTCGCTCGACGCCGACGAGGCGTTCGAGTCGTTCTTCGCGAGCTGCTTCGAGATCTCGGGCGTGAGCTGGTCGACCCAGTACGCGCGCTCCGCGTCGTCGGCCCAGTCCACCGCGATCCTGCCGTCGATCACGCTGGCGTGCGCCTTGTCGGCGATGCCCTCGAGCACCGACTCGGGTGCGCCGGCGGCCTGAGCGGATGCGGCATCCAGCTGCTTCTGGATGTTCGCCTGGATCGGGTCGACGATCGGCGTCCACAGCTGCTTCATGATGGCGGCGTTCGCGGGCTTGTCGGCGACCGCGGGGTCGAGGGCCGCATCCAGCGCGCTGCTGAGCGTGGCCTTGTTCTCCATGGTCGTGACGATGTTGCCCGGCAGCACCGAGAACAGCACCGAGAGCATGATCGCCGTGCCGAGCGTTCCGCCGATCTGACGGAAGAACGTGGAGGCGCTGGTGGCGACGCCCATCTGGTGCGGCGCCACGGAGTTCTGGCTGGCCAGGGTCAGCGTCTGCATGAGCTGGCCGAGGCCGAGTCCGATCACGAACAGCGCGATCAGCAGGAACCACAGCGGACGGTCGACCGTCATGAAGGTCAGGATGAGGAAGCCGATCGACGCGAACGCCGTGCCGGTCGTGGGGAAGATGCGGTAGTGGCCGGTGCGCGACATGATCTGGCCGGACACCATCGCCGCGGTCATGAGCCCGGCGACCATCGGGATCATCGCGAAGCCCGACTCGGTCGGCGACAGGCCGATCACGATCTGCAGGTAGAGCGGCACGCTGAGCATGACGCCGAACATCCCGAAGCCGACCAGCACGCCCATGATCGTGGCCATCGAGAAGGTGCCCGAGCGGAAGAGGCGCAGCGGGATGATCGCGTCGTCCTTCATGAGCGACTCGATCACGATGAACGCGACCAGGCCGACGGCGCCGATGGCGTAGCAGGCGATCGCGCCGGGCGAGGTCCAGCCCCAGGTGCGGCCCTGCTCGGCGACCAGCAGCAGCGGCACCAGGGTGACGATGACCGCGGTGGCGCCCCACCAGTCGATGCGCGGCTTGCCGTGCTTGGCGAACTTCGGCAGGTGCAGGAACGCGAGCACCATGACCAGCGCGATGATGCCGATCGGCAGGTTGATCAGGAAGACCCAGCGCCATCCGTCGATGAACAGGATCTGGCTCGCGCCGGCGAACAGGCCGCCGACGAGCGGGCCGATGACGCTCGAGATCGCGAAGGTCGCCAGGAAGTAGCCCTGGTACTTGGCGCGCTCGCGCGGGGCGAGGATGTCGCCCATGATCGCGAGCGGCAGCGACATGAGCGCACCCGCGCCGATGCCCTGGATCGCGCGGAAGCCGGCGAGCTCGAGCATCGAGGTCGAGAAGGTCGCCAGCAGCGAGCCGACCAGGAACACGCCGATGCCGAAGATGTAGAGCGGGCGACGGCCGAAGAGGTCGCTGAGCTTGCCGTAGATCGGCGTCGCGATGGTCGACGTGATCAGGTAGGCCGTGGTGACCCAGGCCTGCTGGTCGAGGCCGTGCAGGTCGTCGCCGATGGTGCGGATGGCCGTGCCGACGATGGTCTGGTCGAGCGACGACAGGAACATGCCGGCCATGAGGCCGTAGATGACCAGCAGGATCTGCCGGTGGGTCATGATCGGCGATCCGCCGGACGCGGGGCTCGATGCGGGCGACGCCGAGGCGGTCGCGGTGGTGGATGACACGGTTTCGGTCCTTCGACGCGGTGCGGCGGGTGCCGCGGTGGATGAGGAGCGCGAGTGGGGCGCTCCGGCGCGTCGTCAGCATCCGCTGGTCGGCGTTCCGGGGCGCCGACGTTGGCGGAGTGGGGTGCTCGCGTTCGAGCCCTGAGGCTTTTTGCAAGCGGTGCAATATTACGCGCCTGCAAGATTGCGTCAAGTGCAAATCAAGGCGACGGGTGTTGGAGACGTCCAACACCGAGATACGCGTCGACACACCCGATCCCGTCGCGACAGGGTCGCTGAGGATGAACGCCGGGATGGTGCGCATCCGGAAAGGGATCCCTCATGCCTGCCGCGCTCATCCGCCGCATCGCGCTCTGCCTGCTGATCGCCGCCCCCGCGATCGTGTTCCGCATCACCGGCTTCCGACCCGACCCGGTCGTCGACCTGCTCGTCTTCGGCGCCGCGGTCGTCGCGGCCGCGTTCATCCTGGCCTGGGCCGCCGAGGCCGCCCAGAAGGACATCTCGGGCGCGCTCGCGATCGCGATCCTCGCCTTCATCGCCGTGCTGCCCGAGTACGCGGTCGACCTGTTCTACGCCTTCCGCTCCGGATCCGAGCCCGAGTACGCGCAGTACGCCGCCGCGAACATGACCGGGTCGAACCGGCTGCTGCTCGGCTTCGGCTGGCCGCTCGTCGTGATTGTCGCGCTGCTGGTCGCGCGGCGGATGACGACGAAGGCGGCGCTCGGGGCCGGAGCGACGGGCGGATCCGCGATGGCGCACCCCCGCGCATCCCACGCCCTCGAACTTCCGAAGGAGAACCGCCTCGACATCGGATTCCTGGCGCTGCTCGCGATCGCCGCGTTCGCGATCCCGCTGCTCGGCACCATCCCGATCTGGCTCGGCGTGCTGCTCGTGGTCGTCTTCGGCCTCTACCTCTGGCGGGCGAGCCAGACGCACGGCGACGACGACGGTGAGGGGGGAGCTGGCACCGAGGAGTTCGTCGGCGGGGCTGCGCTCATCGCCGAGATGCCGACCCGCGCGCGCCGCGCGACCGTGATCGCCCTGTTCGTCGTGTCGGCCGCGATCATCCTGAGCTCGGCGGAGCCCTTCGCCGAGGCGCTCGTCTCGTCGGGCTCGTCGCTCGGCATCGACAGCTACTTCCTCGTGCAGTGGCTCGCGCCGCTCGCCTCCGAGGCGCCCGAGTTCATCGTCGCGACGATGTTCGCGCTGCGCGGCATGGGCGGCGCCGCGATCGGCACCCTGATCGCGTCGAAGGTCAACCAGTGGAGCCTGCTCGTCGGCTCGCTGCCGGTCGCTCACGGGCTCGGCGGCGGCGGATGGGCTCTCGAGCTGGATGCGCGCCAGATCGAGGAGTTCGTGCTCACCGCGAGCCAGACGGTGATGGGCGTGGCGATCATCCTGGCCCTGCGCTTCCACTGGTGGTCGGCGGCGGCGCTCGCCGGCCTGTTCGCAGTGCAGTTCTTCGTGGCCGACGAGGGCGGGCGCTATGTGCTGAGCGTCATCCACCTGGTGATCGCCGTCGGAGCGCTGATCGTGCATCGCCGTGACATCCTGCCGACGCTGGCGGCGCCGTTCCGGCGGGGGCAGGCCGCGAGCGGCGGTGGGGCGGCGGGAGCGGGTGGCAGCGGCGCGGATGCCGACAGCGGCGTGGATGCGGCGGGCGGCGCGTCGACGCCGGCGACGTCGGCAGTAGCATCCGATCGATGACGAGCGACGCGCCGGCCTTCGACCGCGAGCCCAGCCGGATGGAGGAGGACTACCTCACCAACGTCTGGAAGGCCTACGAGTGGCCGGGTGACCGGCCCACCACGACCGACCTCGCGGCGCGGCTCGGCGTGACCCCGTCGACGGTCTCGGCGAACCTCAAGAAGCTCGCCCGCGACGCGCTCATCGAGTACGAGCCCTACGGCTCGATCCAGCTGACGGATGCGGGCCGCGCGATCGCGACCCGGGTCGTGCGCCGGCATCGCATCATCGAGACCTATCTCGTGCAGCGCCTCGGACTCGGGTGGGACGAGGTGCACGACGAGGCCGACCGCCTCGAGCACGCCGTGAGCGACCTCGTGCTCGACGCGATGGACGCCGAGCTCGGGCACCCGGCCGCCGACCCGCACGGCGACCCGATCCCGGGCCGCGACGGCAGCATCCCCTTCGCCGACGCGCCGACGCTCGCGGCGGTGGGATCGGGGGTGCGCGTGCGCGTCGTACGCGTCGCCGACCGCCACCCCGAGGTGCTGCGCTACCTGAGCGAGAAGGGCGTCGCCGTCGGCACCGAGCTCGTGGTCGTCACGGCGATGGATGCGAGCGGGGCGATGCGGGTGCGGCACGCGGGCGGGGCTGCGGGCTCGGGCGGGGCTGCGACGGGTCCGGCCGGCGCCGGTTCCGCGAACGCGGGAGGTGAGCTCGAGCTCAGCGCGACGGCCGCCGACTCGATCCGGGCTCTGCCTCTCTAGACGAGGGCGCGCATCCACTCGTCGGGGTGGGCGGCGAGCAGGTCGGCGACGCCGCGCCAGTGGGCGCCGTGGCCTGAGGCGAACATCGAGCCCCAGGGCTCGACGCCGTCGCGGTGGGCGTCGCGGAGCAGGGCGTGCATCGCGGCGGCGCGCGGGGCGAGCAGGTCGACGGCGATCCCGCGCAGCTCGGGTGCGGCGTCGTAGCCGTCGAGCAGGGCGCGCATGCGCGGAGCCAGCACGGCCGGCTCCGAGTCGGGCGCCGCGACAGCGAACGCGGGGAGCGCGTAGGCGAGCTCCCAGGCGCGGGTCGTCGGGCCGGCGCCGTTCCAGTCGATGAACGCGAACCGCGGATGTGCGGGGTCGGCGCCCTCGTCGACGACGAGATTCCACGGGGCCAGGTCGTGGTGCCCGATCAGGTCGGGCGCTGCGGGGGCGCCGTGGCGGTCGTGCGCCGGCAGCAGAGGCGGGTCGAAGTCGGGACGCCCGGCCGACATCCACTGATCCGGGGTCGGGCTCGCGTCGTGGATGCGGCGGATCAGCGCGCCGACACCGTGCAGTTCGGGCGTCGTCATCGGCGGGCGCAGCATCGCCAGCTCGCCGGGCAGGAAGGCGAGCACCTGGCGCCCCGTGGCATCCCGGGGCGGCTCGCCGGGCACGGGGAGTCGCAGCGCCGGGTCTGCGGTGGCGAGCACGCGCAGCAGCTCGTGCACGGCCGGCGTGCCCGGCAGCCAGGGCTTGCGCACCGTGTCGCCGAGCCGCACGACGCCGGCGCTCGCGTTGCCGCCGGTGAGGGGGAGCTCGGCAGGCAGGTGGAGACCGTCGGGCAGGGGCGTGCCGGACTGCTGCTCGGCGTCGTCGACCACGGGGCGAGCGTAGCGAGGGCGCTGGCGGTGGGCTGGGAAACGGAGCGGCGAGCACGGCGACGGGTGAGGGTGAGGGGATGAGCGAGCCGCGCATCCCGAACCGGACCCACCGCGACCACACCGACGGCGACGACATCGCCGAGGTCGAGGCGGCCGAGGTCGAGGCGGCCGGCCTCGACGGCGTCGCGTCGGAGCAGGATGAGCGCCCGAGCCGCGTGCGGCACCTCGCCCGACTCGCGCTCGGCGGGGCGCTCGTGCTCGCGGGCGTGGGGCACCTCACATTCCTGCGCAAGGACTTCCAGGCCCAGGTACCTGACACCGTCACCGAGGCGACCGGGTTCAGCCGCGACCAGGTCGTGCTCATGTCGGGCGTCGCCGAGATCGGACTCGGGGCGGCGCTCGCCGTGCTCGGACGCGGGCGGCGCGACCGCCGCCGCCTCGGCGTGATCGCGGCGCTGTTCTTCGCGGCGGTGTTCCCCGGCAACCTCGCGCAGTGGGTGAACCGGCGCTCGGCCTTCGGGCTCGACACCGACGGCAAGCGCGCGGCGCGGCTGCTCGGTCAGCCGCTGCTCATCGCCTGGGCGCTCTGGTCGACGCGGCGGTAGCGGGCGGCGGCACGCGCCCGCGCATCCCGACCGCGCGCTGTGGCAGACTGCCGACGGCGCCCGCGCATCCCGTGCGGCGCTGCGGCGGTGGGGCTCACCGGAACCGAACCTCGCGTGAGTGCTCGCGCACGATGCGACAACAGTCCCTGTCTCGGCACATCAGCGTGCCTGCAGATGGGAGACCCGTGAGCGAGAACCGACCCGACGACAGCGCACCTGAGCGGCGCATCCACCTGCCTCGGGATGCGCGGCTCGCGCACTCGGCAGCCGCTCGCGACAGCGCCCCCGAGCTGCCGCTCGACCCCGACACGGACGCCGTCGACCTGACGACCGGACGCCCGCTGCCGGTGCACCTGCGCCCGGCGTCGCTGCTGCTGGTCGCGGCCGGCGGCACGGTCGGCACGCTCGTGCGCGAGCTGATCGATCTGGCGCTGCCGCGTCCGGATGGACTGCCGGTGAGCATCCTGCTGATCAACGTCACTGGGGCGCTCCTCCTCGGCGCGCTGCTCGAGGGGCTCGCGCGCCGCGGACCCGACGAGGGCGCCCGGCGCCGCGTGCGACTGCTGGTCGGCACGGGCGTGCTCGGCGGCTACACGACCTATTCCGCGCTCGCGGCCGACAGCGCCAAGCTGCTGCTGGTAGGGGATGCGCTGCTCGGGCTGCTCTATCCGCTCGCGACGCTCGTGCTCGGCGCGGCCGCGTCGGCGGTGGGCATCGTGCTCGCTCGACGTCTTGTGCGGGGGGCCGGCGCATGACCGTCGTGACCTTGCTCGTCGTCGCCCTCTGCGGCGGACTCGGCGCCGCCGCCCGCCTCGCGCTCGACGGCCTCATCCGCGGCCGCAGCGCGCGCAGCCCGGGTCTGTCGACGTTCCCCGTCGGAACGCTCGTGATCAATGTCACGGGCTCGTTCGTCCTCGGACTGCTCGCGGGCCTCGCCGCGGCGAACGCCGCACCGGCGCTGCTCGTGAGCGCGCTCGGCACCGGCTTGATGGGCGGCTACACGACGTTCAGCACGGCGAGCTTCGAGACGGTGCGCCTGCTGCAGGCGCGGCGCTGGGTCGCGGCGACGCTCAACGGGCTCGGGATGCTCGTGGTCGCCGTCGCGGCGGGCGTGCTCGGCATCCTGGTCGGTCGCCTGGGCTGACGCGGAGGCTTCCGCTCGGGGCTGCGGTCACGCGTTGCGGATGGGGAGACGGGTCGAGCCCGATCGGGGCTCGGTGAGCGCCCTCATCCGAATCGCGGAACGCGGCGCCACGTGCCACCCGGCCGCGGATCGCCCACCGGCGCGCCGGGTCGCGGCATCGCTGTTCGGGGCTGCGGTCACGCGTTGCGGATGGGGAGACGGGCCGAGCCCGATGGCGGCTCGGTGAGCGCGCTCATCCGAATCGGGGAACGCGGGCGGCGTCGTCGGCGCGCACGGCGTCGCCCGCGGCGCCACTGCTAGCGTCGGCGCATGCCCGAAGCGGACCGGATCGGCGCCGCCCTCACGGCAGCCCTCGCCGTCTCCGACACCCCGCCGCCCCCGTCGACGCTGCTGGCGATCGCGGCCGAGGCGATCGGCGCGGCGCGCTGCGAGCTGAGTCTGGGCACCAAATCGCTCGCCTGGGGCGTGCACGACCCGCAGCAGCACGATGTGGCGGCGACGCTCGTGCTCGGCACCGATCCCGACATCGTCGCGACCGTCGTGCCCGCGCACGCGATGCCCTCGCCCGAGGCGTGGCAGCCGCTGCTCCTGCTGCTCACGCCCTACGCCGCCGAGGACTCCACCTGGGATGCGCGGCGCCGGCAGCAGGTGGCGACCCGCCGCATAAACGACGCCCGGTGGCGCGCGTCCGCCGACATGGAGCACGAACGTCGGCGCCTCGAGCGCGACCTGCACGACGGCGCGCAGCACCATCTCGTGGCCCTGCGCATGGCGATCGCCCTCGGCGACCACCTGCAGCACGAACCCGACGCGGAGGCGCGGCTCGCGGCGCTCGGCGAGCAGCTCGACGCCGCCGAGGAGCTGCTCATCGCGACGGCGCGCGGCGTGCTGCCGAAGCTGCTCGCGACGTCGGGGCTGCAGGGCGCGCTGAGCGCGCTCGCGGGAGCCGACGTGGAGGTGCGGGCGGACATCCCGAGGCTCATGCCCGCCGTGGAGTCGGCGCTGTACTACCTCGCGCTCGAGGCCATGAGCAACGTGCACAAGCACGCGCCCGGCGCCCGCGTCGTCGTCGAGGCCCGGCTCGACTCGGGCCGGGCGCTCGTCGAGGTGCGGGATGACGGTCCCGGGTTCGTCGTCGGCGACGGCGTCGGCGGGCTCGCCTACCTCGCCCACCGCATCGAGGCGATCGACGGCACCCTCGAGGTGCGGTCGGCGCCGGGGGAGGGCACCCGCGTCGTCGCCGCCGTGCCGTACTGATCGGCTGATCGCGCCGCGCGCTCAGCGCGCGAGCAGCCCCTCGGCGCTGCGCTCCAGCACCTCGGCGACCCGGCGGCGCGCGGCCCCGCCCGGCCCCGTCGCGACCTGCTGCCACCGGGCGAGCGCCGCGAGCGCGGCGTCCCGCATCCGCTCGGGGTCGGCGTCGACGGGCAGCCCGAGTCGCACGTGCGCCTCGCCGCCCTCGCCGCCCGCGAGCCGCGCCGCCGCGGCGTCGACGATCGTCGGGGCCTCGCCGCGGGCCACCTCGTCGAGCAGCACGTCCTCGGCCAGCTCGTGGGCTCCGGCCCGCAGCTCGTCGACCTGCCAGCGCAGCGCGTCGGCGCCCTTGTCGATCGCCCGCGCCGCGAGCCGCTCGAGCACCCGGCGGGCGGCCAGCACCGGCGCCCGCGCCGCGAGCGCCACGACGGCCTCCGCGGGAGCGACGCCGTCGCGGAACAGCAGCTGCCCGGGGCGCAGCCCCTCGGCGAATCCCGGCCGCGGCGTCAGCGCGCAGACGACGGCGTCGACATCGCCCCAGCGGCCGTCGGGGTCGCGGATCTCGGCCGCGAGCGCGACATCGGGCGCCGCGTCGCACAGCAGCGTCTGCACGCCGGGCATCGGCGCGGGCACCGGACCCTGCACGACGAGCAGCGTCACCGGCGCGACGAGCGCGTCGCGGCAGGCCTCCAGCTCGTCGGCGGGCAGACCGGCGACCTCGACCAGGGTCGCGACCCGGCCGTGCACGGGGCGCGCCGCGATCTGCCGGTTGCCGACCGGCAGCGAGGTCACCTCGCTGCGGTCGGGCATCGTCACCTCCACCTCGACGGAGTCGCCGGTCGGGCGCACCACGAGCTCGCCGCCGAGCGAGGCGATCCGCTCGGCGTCGACCACGAGCGCATCCCCGAGGTCGGCGGCGTCGAGCTCCCGGGCGCCGCCGATGATCGCGACCAGCGCATCCGCCCGCCGCAGTCGCAGGCTCGCGCGCCCGCCCGCCCGCGCGACCGTCGTGAGCGCGCCCGCGACCGCGTGGTAGAAGCCCGACTCGATGTCCCATCCCGCCCGGCGGCCCAGGTGGCCGGTCACCTCGACCGGCACCGGCAGCGCCGCGGCGAGCTCGCGCAGGGTCTCCTCGGCGCCGCGGTCGGGCAGCATCGCCGGGAACACGCCGCGCACGGCGTCGCGCAGGTCGTCGATGAGCTGCTCGGCCGTCGCGTGGATCGCCGGCCACTCGACCTCGTCCGCCGGCCGCGCGAGCAGGGCCCGCAGCGTCGCCAGGTCGCGCACGGTCGCCGTCGTGATCGTCTCGACCAGCCGGATGCGCTCGCCCTCGCGCACGCGCGCGGCGCGCACCTCGGCCCGCTCCGCCTCGGTCTCGCGCTGCAGGGCCTCGCGTCGCGCGCGGTCGAGCGTGCGCATGGCCCGCGCCGCGCGCACCGTCGCGGCGAGCCACACGCAGGTCTCGTCGAGCAGGCGGCGGCGCCGCGCGGTGCCGAGGTCGGCGCCGGGCCGGATCTCGAGCACGCCGATGCCGGGCACCGGATGCCGCTCCACCGCATCCCAAGGCACCGTGACCGCGCCGCCGTCGTCCGGCCAGGCCGCGATCTGCTGGTGGTGGCCGTCGGGGAAGGTGCGCAGCAGGCGCACCTGGGGCGCCGTGCCGTCGGGAGCGGCGACACCTCGCGCCAGGTTCTCGAGCAGTGCCGGCAGCAGCGCCTCGCGCGGCGTCGACGCGAGCACCTCCGCCGCCTCGCGCGGCGCCGCCGGCGTCGTCATCGGCCGCTGCCGTCGACCTTCTGCGCCTGCAGGTAGGTGAGCACCGCGAGCACCCGGCGGTGGTGCATGGTCGCGTCGGCCGGGATGCCGAGCTTCACGAACAGCGACGCCACGTGCTTCTCGACGGCCTTCACCGACACGAACAGCTCCTCGGCGATCGACCGGTTCGCGCGGCCCTCGGCCATGAGTCGCAGCACGTCGAGCTCGCGCTCGCCGAGTCCGCCGATCGCGTCATCCCGGTGCTCGCCGATCTCGACGAGCCGGCTCGCCAGCACGGGCTCGATGACGATCTCGCGAGCCAGGATGCGCTCCAGGGTGTCGTTGAGCATCTGCACCCCGGCGATGCGCTCCTTGAGCCGGTATCCGATGCCCTCGGTGCCGATCGCGAGCATCGTGCGCAGGTAGTGCGACTCGGCGTAGTGCGACAGCAGCAGGAGCCCGACCTGCGGGTGCAGCGCCCGGATGCGCGTCGCCGTCGTGAGGCCGCCCTCTTCGCCCGGCGGCATCCGGATGTCGAGCACGGCGATGTCGACCTGCTCCGCACCCAGCGTCGCCAGCAGCTGGTCGCCGTCGTCGTGCGCGGCGACGACCTCGTGGCCGGCCGCGCCGAGCAGCATGACGAGGCCCTCGCGGAACAGCGTGCCGTCGTCGGCGATCGCCACCCGCATCGAAGCCCCGCATCTCTCGGCCGCCGCGCGCTCCCGCGGCAGCGGGACGCCGAGCTCATCCTACGGCGGCGGTGCACGGCTACCACGGGAGTACGCCCGCGTAACATCGGTCGTCTATCGTCTGCTCCGTGCGATATTCCATCGGCGTTGACCTCGGGACGACCTCGATCGCCGTCGCGATCGGCGACGAACTCGGCACCCGGGCCGCTCAGCTCTCGCCGCTGCTCGTCGAGCCCTCGGTGGCGTTCTGCTCCGCCGACGGCACGATCCTCACCGGTCAGGCGGCCCTGCGCGCCGCCCAGGACGACCCGACCCGGCTCGTGCGCGGATTCAAGCGCCGCGTCGGCGATCCGACGCCGATCATCGTCGGCGGGGTGGGCTTCGCTCCCGAGGCGCTCATGGCCGCGCAGCTGCGCGATGTCGTCGCCCGGCTCACCGAGCTGCAGGGGCAGGCGCCCGACCGCGTGGTGCTCACCTGCCCGGCCGCCTGGGGGCCCTACCGCCGCGAGCAGTTCTCCCACATCGCCGCGCTCTCGGGCGTCGCCGTCGATGAGATCGTCACCGATCCCGTCGCGACGGCCACCCACGTCTCCCGCGACCGCGGGCTCGACGAGGGGGCGATCGTCGCCGTCTTCGACCTCGGCGGCCGCACCTTCGACGCCACCGTGCTGCGCCGCGGCGCCGACGGGCTCGAGGTGCTCGGCAGCCCCGAGGGCGTGGAGCACCTCGGCGGCGACGACTTCGACGACGCCGTGCGCGGACTGCTCGACCAGCGCGTCGGCGGCCGCATCTCGGCCCTCGACGCCGCCCGGCCCGACGACGCGGCGACGCTCGCCGCGATCGACGAGGCCTGCACGAGCGCCAAGGAGGCGCTGTCGGTGCGCGAGGACACGGTGGTGCTCCTGCCGTTCGCCGACGCCGATCAGTCCATCACCCTCACGCGCGCCGATCTCGAGCGCGCCATCCGTCCCTCGATCGGGCTCGCCGTCGCCGCGCTGCTGCGCACGATCGACTCGGCCGGCATCGACGCCGAGGCCGTGTCGACGGTGATCCTCGCGGGCGGGTCGTCGCGCATCCCGCTCGTCGCCGAGGAGGTGGCCGCGCTGGGGCGGCCCGTCGCCGCCACGCACCACCCCAAGTTCACCGTCGCGCTGGGCGCGGCGGAGCGGGCGCGCGGCATCGCGTCGCCGGAGGCGGAGCTCGCCGTGGTCGGTGCGGGTGCGGGTGCGGGCGTCGCGCCGTCTGCCGCCACCGGAGCGCCTGCCGGTGCGGTGCGAGCCGCGTCGACGGCGTCATCGACGGGCACGGCGGCCGCGCCGCGCGCCTCCGACAGCGCTCGCACCCCCTGGCGCCTCACGCTGCACCGCGGCACCGCGATCGTGCTGGGCGCGGCCCTCGCCGCGGTCATCGTCGCCGCGATCGTCGTCGCTGCGGTGCTGGGTCGCGCCGGCGGCGTCGAGGCCGCGAACTCCCAGACGAATCCGGCCAGCGGCCCCAGCGCCTCGGTCAGCGCCGAGCCGACCGTGACGGCATCGCCGGCGCCCGACGGGGCCGACGGCAAGTCGGGCACGAAGCCGACCGTCGCCTCGCCGATCTTCACGAGCGGCAGCTCCACCGCGGGGCTCGCCTGGTTCGTGCAGTCGAACGACGCGAACGGCACCTGGGGCGTCACCTCGCTCGCCGAGGGCTCCGCGTCGCGGCCGGACCTCACGCTGACCCAGTCGGATGCGGGACTCCGGGCCGTGTGGGCGAAGGGCGGGCCCGCACAGACCTACGCGCAGACCGACGGCACGCCGATCGACCTCAGCGACATCGCGGCCGACGACGGCGCGCTCGTCTTCGACGTGACCCGCAACAGCGGCGCCGCCGAGCAGTTCGAGATCGCGGTCCACTGCGGATACCCCTGCGGCGCGGCCGTCGACATGACGAGCATCGTCAACGGCTTCCCGCCCGGCACCACCCAGCACGTCATCATCCCCGCCGAGTGCTTCACCGCGTCGGGGCTCAAGCCCGGCTCGGTCGACACGCCCTTCCTCGCCCTGAGCACGGGCGATCTCGACCTGACGTTCACCGACATCCGGTGGGAGAACCTCACGGGCGCCGACGTGAGAGCGGTGCGCTGCGGCACCTGACGCGGCGGCCGGATCACCCCCGTTCGAGGGCCGGTAGGGATACCCCCATTCGGGGGGCAGGGGTGACCGCCCGAGCGGGGGGATGAACCCAGAGACAGCGCCTTCGCGCGGTCAGACGATCGAGACAGACGTCGACCGACGGAAGGACTCGATCATGGCGATCACCGCAGCACCCACCGCGACCACGACCGCGAACCGCGACACGAGGGCGTTCGACGCCCTCGTCGCCGAGCACCGCCAGGGCCTCGTGCGCTACGCGACGCAGCTCATGAACGGCGACCGATCGGCGGCGGAAGACGTCGCGCAGGAGACCCTGCTGCGCGCCTGGCGTCACCTCGACCGCCTGACCGAGGACCAGGGCTCGGTGCGCGGCTGGCTCACGCGGGTCGCCCACAACGTCGCCATGGATCAGCACCGCGCGCGCCGCTCCCGCCCCACCGAGATCGCCTGGTCGGAGTTCGACGCCGAGAGCGCCGCGTCGATCGACGACACCGCGCGCGAGGTCGAGGACCGCGTGCTCGTCGACGAGCTGCTCGCGCACGTCTCGCAGCTGCACCGCCGCACGCTCACCGAGGTGTACCTCTCCGACCAGACGGCCGCGGCCGCCGCCGAGCGCCTCGGCGTGCCGGTCGGCACCGTCAAGAGCCGCGTCTTCCACGCGCTGCGCACGATCCGCTCGCAGTCGATGGATCTCGCCGCCTGATCCGCACCGCTCTTCCGCGTACCTCGGCGATGCCCGCCCGGCTCCGGCCCGGCGGGCATCGCCGCGTCCATGGCGGTCTCCATCGCCGTGTCCGGGGTGGATGCGTGTCCCGCGCCCGGCGCAGCGATCAGGCCCCGATCGCCTCCGGCGACGGCACGTCCTCGGGCAGCAGCAGCACGAGGTCGTCCATGGTCGGGTCCTCGATCCCGCGGGTGCGGCGCGCGTGGTTCGCGATCGCGGCATCCATGACCTGCCGTGCGTAGCGGCCGTTGCCGAAGGATGCGGTGCGGTCGACGGCCGTGAAGTGACCGCGCAGCGCGGCCACGGTCGGGCCGGTGCACTCGTAGCCGGACCCGGTGGCGTGCTGGTTCACGATCGTCACGAGCTCGTCGGGCGTGTAGTTGGCGAACCGCACGCGGTGCGAGAAGCGGGAGTCGAGGCCGGGGTTGGTCGCGAGGAACTGGTCCATCTCGCGCTCGTAGCCGGCCGCGATCACGACGACCTCGTCGCGGTGGTCCTCCATGAGCTTCACGAGGGTGTCGACCGACTCCTTGCCGAAGTCGGCGCCGCTGCCGCCGCCCGAGGCCAGCGTGTAGGCCTCGTCGATGAACAGCACGCCGCCGCGGGCGCGGTCGAAGGCCTCCGTCGTGCGGCGGGCCGTGTGGCCGACGTACTCGCCGACCAGGTCGGCGCGCGACACCTCGGTCACCTGCCCCTGGGCGAGCACACCGAGCGCGGTCAGCAGCGAGCCGTAGAGACGCGCGACGGTCGTCTTCCCGGTGCCGGGAGGGCCGGCGAAGATCAGGTGCCGGCTGAGGGACGGGGCGGGCAGCCCGGCGGCTTGACGGCGTCGCGCGGAGGTCAGCAGATCGACCATCCCCTCGACCTCGGCCTTCACGTCGTCGAGGCCGACGAGCTCGCGCAGCGTGCCGAGCAGCTGATCCACGCGCTCCTCGTCGACGCGGCCGACGCCGGCCCCGATCGACGAGCCGGGCAGGGGCCCGAGATCGTCGGGCACCAGTCTCGTCAGGGTGAGCGCATCCACGGCGTCGGCGTTGCCGAGGCGGTAGGCCTGCCGCCCGAGCATCTCCTCGAACACCTTGCGGGCCGTGCGGCCGTTGCCGAAGGTCTCGTCGCGCGGCAGCTTCGTGAAGTAGTCGTGCAGCGCCGCGCGCGTCTCGAACTCGAGGCTGTAGTGGTTCGCGCTGCAGAGCCCCTCGACGATCGTGACCATCTCGGCCGAGGAGTAGTCGGTGAACTCGATCGTGCGCGAGAAGCGCGACGACAGGCCCGGGTTCGCGGCCATGAAGGTGCGCATGTCGTTCGTGTAGCCGGCGACGATCACGACGACGTCGTCGCGGTGGTCCTCCATGAGCTTCACGAGCGTGTCGATCGCCTCGCCGCCGAAGTCGTTGCTCGATCCCGAGTCCTTCGACAGGGCGTAGGCCTCGTCGATGAACAGCACGCCGCCGAGCGCCTTCTGGAACATCTCGGCCGTCTTGATCGCCGTGCCGCCGATCACGGCGGCCACGAGGTCGGGGCGGGCGACCTCGACGAGCTGTCCGGTGCGCACCACACCGAGGGCGGCGAGGATGCGGCCGTACAGTCGCGCGACGGTCGTCTTGCCGGTTCCGGGCGAGCCGGCGAAGACGAGGTGCCGCGACACGGGCGGCGAGGGCAGCCCGGCCTCGGCGCGGCGCTCGGCCATCTGGTGCATGCGCACGAGGGTCTCGACCTGGCGCTTGACGCTGTCGAGGCCGACGAGCTGGTCGAGCTCGGCCAGCATCCGGTCGAGCTCGCTCTCGCCCGACGGGCCGGGCTCCGCCGCGTCGGCGCGCGCCGGTTCGGCGCTCGTCTGCGGCGTCGCGGGGGCCCCGTCCTGCTCGTCGTCCTGGTCGCCCTCGCGCCGGTCGACCTCGACGTCGGCGTCGGGATCGACGCGCACCGCCTCGCCGTCGACATCCCGGATGCGGGTCCCCCGCAGCGCGCCGGTCGCCGAGTCCTCCCAGGCGAAGCCGAGCCGACCGCCCCGCACCGCGCCGCCTTCGACGACGAACCGGGCCGTGTCGCGCGCGACGGCCGCCTCGCCCTCGGCGTCGACGATGCGCACGTTCGTGAAGGTGACGGTCGCCTCGTCGGACGCCGTCGCGCCCGTGCCGGCCGGTCGCTCGATCGTGGAGTCGGCCAGCGCGAGCGACGCCGTGCCCGCGACGACCACGGCGTCGTGGCCGGCCGAGCGCAGCTCGCAGCGCTCCGCCGTGAGCCGGGCGCCGTCGATGAGGTGCAGCGCGTGCGTGGCGCCGTGCTCGATCGTGACGCCCGCGAGCTCGATGCGCGCATCCGCCATGCCGACCACGCCCTGCCCGCCGAGGCGGCGCAGGGTCACGTCGGCGAGCGATGCCGATCCGCCGGTCGTGACCAGCAGGCCGATGCCCTCGCCGTCGGCGACCACGGTGCCGGCGGCATCCAGGCTCGCACCGCCCTCGATCGTGATGGCCGCGTTCGCGATGGTGCCGATCGTGCCGCGCACGAGCGACAGCTGCGCGCCGTCGGCGGCGAGCAGGCCGCCCTGGGCCGTCTGCACGTCGAGGTCGGCGACCCGCGCGGAGCTCGGCCCGCGCACGACGAGCGCCGTGGTGGCGATGTCGTGCAGCCGACCGCCCGAGATCTCGGTCTTGCCGCCCTCGTAGACGAGCACGCCCGCGCCGCCCGCGTTCGCCACCGCCGAGTCGTGCATCGTCAGCAGCGCCTCGGCCCGCACGACGACGGCCACCTCGGTCGACGCCTCGATCGTGCAGTCGTCGAGCGAGACGGCACCCGACTCGACGTCGACCGCCACGTCGCCCTCGGCACGGGCGAGCGTGACGCCCGACACCCGCACGTCGACGGCGGCGCTGCGCACAGCGGGGCCGGAGGGGCCCTCGATGCGCACCTCGCCGGCGTCGCCGACGCCCGACAGCGACACGGCGCGGTCGATCGTGACCGACTCCCGGTACACCCCGGGTCGGATCGAGATGACGTCGCCGTCGTTCGCCGAGGCGAGCGCCGAGGCGATGGTCTGGTGGCAGTCGGGGTTGTCGGCGGCGACCGTGAGCACCGCGCGGTCCTGGGCGATCAGTCGAGTGGCCATGTCGTGCCCTCCCAGGCGTCGGGGCGGATGGCGGCCGAGAGGCGCCGCCACGTCGCCGCGTCGAGCGGCGCCGCCGGGCCGGCTGCGCGCAGGTGCGCGACGAGCTCGGTGTCCGGTGCGATCCAGTGGTGCTCGAGGTAGTAGGCGACGGCGTCGCTCCAGATCCAGGTGCCGTCGGAGCGCAGGTCGGCCGGCACGGCGGCGTCGAGGTCGCCGAGGTCGTCGCGCAGCGGACGCGACGCGTGCACGAGCACCGAGCCCGAGCGCAGCAGCGTGAGCAGCGCATCCCGCTCGGCCTGGTCGACGATCACCGGCCGCTCGGGGGCGAAGCTCGGGATGCCGTCGCGATGCCCGTCGAAGACGCGGGCGACCCGAGGCGGCGGCGGGGTGCGGCGCAGCGAGAGGCGTCGGCCGAGGTCGCGCACCAGCGTGCGCACGCGGTCGCCGAGGGGCTCGGCGGCGGACGGCGACGCGACCTCGGAGCCGGCCTGATCGGGTGAGGCCGGCTCCGGGTCGCTGCTGTCGTCGGGGCTGTCGTCGCGGGGGACGTGGGGCGCGCCGAGGGCGTCGGGGCCGCCGGCCATCGGCGTCTCGCCGGCCGTCGGGGTCTCGACGGGCTCGTGGGCCATGTCGTGCCCGGGCTCGACGGTGTGCGCGTCGGGGGTGGATACCTCCGACGGGTCGACGTCGGCGAAGCCGATCGGCTCGGAGGCGTCGACCGCATCCGCCGCCGCGTCCGCGTCGGGCACGGGCGGCGCGAACCGCGATCGCGCCGTCGTGACGCGGTCGCTCGGGTGGGCGGGGCGCTCGGAGGTCATGGCGTCGCTCCTCATGCGGCCGACGGGAGGTCGCCGAACCAGCGGTCGTCGGCATGCGCGCCGAGGTCGCCGCGCGCCTCGGCCGCGGCCTGGAGTCGGGCGAGGGCGAGCTCGGCGTCGGCGCCCTCCTCGGCGAGCAGCAGCCGCGACGCCGATCCGTCGGCCGTGCCGAGCACGCGCAGGCGGGTGCCGGCGGGGAGCACGACGTCGGCCGCTCCGGCCGATCCGTGCAGCACGCGGTCGAGTCGGCGCCCGCTCGTCGTCCAGATCAGGGCCTCGGCCGGGCCGGTCGCGGGACCGTTCGCGGCCGCGGCGACGAGCGGCGTGCGCAGCCGCAGCGTGGATCCGGGGGTCGCGTCGATCCCGGCGGGAACGCCGCGGACCACGACCGAGCGGGCCGTGGGCAGCATCGCGAGCCCCTCGGCGAGGCAGGTGTGGAAGTCGAGGTCGTAGTCGCCATGCGGCTCGGTCGCGAAGACCCGCACGAGCGACAGCCCGGTGAGCATCGCCGAGCGGTCGCCCGCGGCGACGCGCATGCCCGGCTGCTGCGCGAGCAGCTGCGAGACGGTGCGGCTCGCGACGTCATAGCGCGAGCCGAGCGTCGTGCGCACGCGGTGGCGCTGGTCGGAGGTCGAGCTCGCGCCGATCGGCACGTCGACGGTGGATGCGCGGCGGCTCGGGCGGGCGGGCTCGGGTGCCTGCTCGCGCGCCGTCGCGGCCTCGGGGGACTCGTCGGCGGGGAGCTGCTCGGCCGTCGTGGGGGCGGGGCGCTCGGGAGCGGCGGGAGTGCTCGCGGCGGACGCGGCCGTCGACGTGCCCGACGCGCTCGGCGTCGTCCTCGTGGCTGCCGAGACCGGCTCGGGGGAGCGGGTGTCGACGGCGCCGGCGGTCGCCGTGGCCGGGGCGGGAGGTGCGACCTCGGCTGGTGTGGATGCGGCCGGAGTCGACGCGGCTGCCGCGCGATCCGGGGTGCCGGTGCCGGCATCGCGCGGTGCGGTGCCGATCAGGCGGGTCGCGGCCGATCCCTGCAGCGCCCGCGTGAGCGCATCGCTCGCGGAGCGACCCGGCGTCGACGGCGCCTCGGCAGCTGCTGCGGCCGTCGCGGTCGTCGCAGTGGTCGCGGTGGTCGTGCCGACGTGCGCGGCGGCGGGACGGGGCGCCGGCAGGTCCGGCTCGGAGCTCGTCGCGGACGCCGCCGGCGTCGCCGCCCACGGCGAGGGGGCGGGAGCTCGCGGCGGAACGGGAGGAACGGGCGGCACCGGGGCCGACCCGGCGGCTCGATCGGCGGAGCCGGAATCGGGTGCGCTCGTCACCGCGGCGACGATGGCCTCGCGGGCGCGTCGACCCGCCGCTCCGATGCCTCGTCGCCCGGTCGGCGCGAGGGTCTCGCCGCCGACCACGGGGTCCACGGTCGCCGTCGCGTCCGGTGCAGGGGCCGGGACGGTCGCCACCGCCGTGACGGTCGCCGTCCGCGGCGCCACCGCGCGGTGCGCGTCGCGCGGAGACCGCGGCTCGGTCGTCGCCCGCGGTCGCACCTCGATCGTGTCGGCCGCGTCGACGTCGATCTCGATGGTGTCGTCGAGGCTGTCGCGGTCGTCGAGAGGATCGATCTGATCGAACAGATCGTCCGCGGCGCCGGACTCGAGGGTCGCATCCACGGCCTCGGCGATCGCGCCCTGCGCCTCCGTTCCCTCCGCCTCGTCCGCGGCGGCATCCAGCTCGGCGGCCTCGAGCTCCGCGATCTCCTGCGGCCGCTCCTCGAGCGGAAGGTCGGTGTCGCCGCTCGCGTCGGCGGTCGCCGCGACCAGCCGGCCGTCGGCGGTGATCGCGAGCGCCTCGGTCGGCGCCCACTGCCCGGGGTAGGCGTCGCGCACGAGGCGGCGACCCGCGGCATCCAGCGGGTGGATGCTCACCGAGCCGCCCTGCTCGAGACGCTCCCGCAGCGGCGCGAGCAGAGCGGGCAGCGCCTCGGCGCGCCCGGCGCCGTCGCCCTGCACGAAGATGCCGAGCGCGCCCGCGGGGGCCCGCAGCTCGGCGGTGTCGGCGCGGGGCTCGCTCGCCGGGCGCACGACGAGCCCGGCGGCCACGACATCCACGACCCAGGTGTCACCGAGTCGCCCGCGGGACTTGCGGGTCGTGCCGAGACCGAAGCTCGCGCCGCCGCCGTCGCTCACAAGTCCCGGCGGGGGAGCCCAGCGCTCGAGCGTCACGGCGCCGTCGGGCGCGCAGACGCTCTCGAGCGCGAAGGTCGCGGGCAGCTCCTCGGCCTCGCCGTCGATGCGCACGGGCCGGCCGTCGATCTCGACGCCGTGAGCGACCCGCAGGGGCCGACCGAGCTCCTCGGCCAGCCGGCGCACGGTCTCGAGCGGCAGGCTCTCCGCGCCGAATCCGGCGAGCACCACCGACGACCGTGCTGCGTCGGGCAGCGACCGCAGCACGGCGAGCAGTCGCTCGACGGTCGGCGGGGTCTCGGAGGGGCTGCCGACCACCACGAGCAGCTGCCGCTCGCGCACGGCGATGCCGGCCAGCCTCACGGCGTGCCGGGCGGCGGTGCCCGAGGTGATCCAGAGGCCGGCGGGGATGTGCGCGGCGCCCTTCAGATCGTGCGGCAGCTGCGCCTGCCAAGCGGGCGCCGGGTAGCGGCGACCGGCCGGCACGCGAGCGCCGCGGGGGCTCTGCGTGACCCAGCCGTCGCCGCCGCCGACCGAGAACAGGGTGCCGTCGCCGCGGATGAAGCGGCCGGCGGGTGCGATCACCGAGACGCCGAGGGCCTGCGCGAGCCGGGTGCTGCCGGATGCGGTGTCGCCGTCGCCCTCGCCGGCGAGACCGTCTTCGGGCACGACGACCGTGCCGTCGAGGTGCGGGCGCACGGCGTCGACGAGCTCGGGCTCCGCACCGCGCAGCGCCTGCCGCAGGGCGGGGGTCGCCGTCAGGTAGCGCGCGGCGCGCAGCGGAGGGAGTCCGTCGAGCAGCGCCGCCGCATCCGCGTCGCCGTCCTCGGCGACCACGATGCCGAATCCGGTCTGCTGCACGGTGATCGAGGTCACGGCGCCTCCTTCCCTCAGCACGACCACGCGCGGCGGGGCGCGGGGGGTTCACCCGTGCGCGAGGTGGATTCCGGACGAAGCGGATCCGGCGGAGAACGCCGGCTCGGGCGGCTCAGCCCTGGTGGGTGAGCGCGTCGTCGAAGAACGCCTGCGCGTCGAAGGTCGTGCCGTCGCCGGTGCGTGAGCCGTCGGGCAGCAGGATGCCGAGGTCTTCGAGTTCGTCCTCCTCCTCGGGCACGTAGCCCGACATGGGCGCGTCGGGGATCCAGGTGTCGTCGGCCCGCGGCTCGGCGGACCCGGGCGTCTCCCGCGGCTCGGAGGGCGACGACTCGAGCGTGCTCGCCGGCGTCGAGCGAGGCGTCGACCCGCGCGTCGAGCTCGGCGTCGAGGTGGATGCGGCCGGCCGCGTCGCGACCGGCGGCGACGGCACGCTCGGGGCCGGGATCGACGTGGCCGGCGCGGGTGCGGGCTGCGACGACGGCACCTCGGTCTGCGACGGCACGGCCCGCGGCCGCGGCGGCGCCGGACGTGCCGGCGGCTCCGGGTCGTCCTCGCCCTCCGAGGCGGTCAGGTACTCCTCGGCGGTCACGTACTCGGAGTCCGTCTCGCCCTCCGACGCGGTCTCGTAGTCCGAGTCGGACCCGTCCGTCGTCACGAACGCGGAGTCGAACATCGCGTCGAGGTCGTCGCCGAAGTCGCCGTCGCCGATGTCGCTGTCGCCGAACTCGCTGTCGAGATCGCTGTCGCCGAGCTCGCTGTCATCGGCCTCGGTGTCGGGCTCGTAGCCGTCGTCGTCGCTCGTCGCCGACGCATCCCGGCGGCGGCGCTCCTCGGCGCGCTCGGCTTCGGCCTCCCGCTCCTCCTCGGCCGCGCGGGCTCCGCGCTCCGCGGCCTCCCGCTCGGCGACCTCGTTGCGGGCCCGACGATCCCGTTCGGCCTGGCGCTCCGCGGCGCGCTCCTCGGCGGCCTCGCGCTCCTCGGCGGCCATCTGCGCTCCGCGCTCCGCCGCCTCGCGGGCCGCGGCCTCGTTGCGGGCGATCCGGTCGCGCTCCGCCTGGCGCTCGGCCTCGGCGGCTCGCTCCTCGGCGGCCTCGCGGGCGCCGCGGGCCTGCGCCTCGCGCGCCGCCGCCTCGCCGCGCTCGCGGCGCGCGCGGGCGGCCTCGGCATCCCGCGCGGCCTCGACCTTCGGGTCCGCCGGAGCCTCGAGCCCCAGGGCACCCAGCTGCTGCTCCCACACCTGCAGCACGACCGGCACGTCGACCTCGCCCGGCTGGCGGGGTCCGCCGCTGCTCACGATCGTCGAGGTGCCGGCCGAGACGCGCAGGCGCAGGTGCGCGTCGACGATGAACGACCGACCGGTGTGGGTGATCTTCTCCGAGGTCTTGACGTCGGATCCCTGCTCGTCGGTGCGGCTCGACGAGATCTTGTACGACGGCGTGAGCGCGCCGAAGACGAGACCGGCGTCGGTCATGCCCGAGAGGCCGAACGGCAGCGCCATCCCCGCGTCGTCCGCGCGCTTGCGGCCGTCGGCGGCGCCGGTGCCCAGGTCGACCGTGTGCTGCAACGTCGTCGTCGGGGCGGTCGTGTCGGGGCGGATGGACGGCTCGACCAGGCCGCCTGAGATCGACAGGTCGGCGCGCAGGTCGCGGAACGCGCCGCGGCGCGCGATGAGCTCGTCGATGCCGAAGGTCTCGCCCGACACGATGCGCGGGATCGCGTTGAACAGCATCCCGCGCGAGATCGACGTGCTGAGCGCCTCGTCGTAGACGTCACCGGGGCGCGCGGCGCCGTCGGAGCCGAGCTGATCGTGCACCATCGTCTGCAGCTCGGCGACCTTGGCGGCATCCCAGCGCATCGGGCGCCAGGCCCCGACCGCCGGCAGCTGGCGCTGGTCGGCGTCGGCGTCGGGCGCGTCGGCATCGTCGCCCAGCGCGTCGGGCGAGTGCTGCGGCTCGAGGATGTCGACGGCGCCGTCGAGCGGGATCGACGGCAGGTCGGTGTGGCTGCCGCGGGTGACGCGGCGGGGCAGCAGCGAGTCGAGCGCGCCGCCGATGTGCTCGTGCAGCTTCACGCCGACCGTGAAGGCGACCGGCACGTGGTGCTGCTCGAGCGACTCGTGCTCGGCGGTCACGGCGATCTTGGGCGACACCGGGGCCGAGCTGGACTTGTCGCGGCGGCGGTTGAAGAGCGTCCAGTCGTGCTGCGCGGCTCCCTCGCCGCCGGGCTGATCCTTGACCTCGTCGGCCCGGGTGAAGAACCCGGCCCGGCCGTCGGCGCCGCCGCTGAACAGGTGGAAGCGGCTGCGCTTGCCCGTCGCGCCGCCGGCGCGCTCGGTCGAGAGCTTCTCGTCGGTCACCTGCTTCGTCGTCGCCGGGTCCGCCGCGTCGGGGCGGTGGGCGACGGCGACCTCGATCGTCGCGGTGCGCTGCGTGAAGGGTCCGGCCGGCAGCGCCACGGTGATGCGGTTCGGCTTCACGATCGCGTCGCGCACGAACCCGGACCCCGAGGTCTCGGTGAGCACGCGGCGCACCTCGGCGAGGATGCGCGTGCGGGTGCGCTCGTCGACGCCGTCGGGCCGCCACTCCCGCTCCATGCGGTCGAGGTCGGTCTTCGAGACGGTGCTCTCGCCCACCACGGCGTCGGAGTCGTCGCGGAACGGCGCGAGCGGGTCGGATGCGGTGTCGGTCGCGGTCGTCGCCGGATCCGTCGTCGGGTCGGTCGTCGGGTCGGTCGTCGGGTCGGTGGTCGTGATCGGGGTCGCCGGGGCGTGCGGCGCCAGCTCGGGCGGCAGGTCGATGCCGTGCCGCTGCAGCAGCGCGGCCGCCTCGCGCACCGGCAGCTCGACATCCACCGAGGCGGGCTCGAAGCGGGTGAACGAGGGGTTGTCGAAGCCGTTCTTCCAGCGCCAGCGCCGCAGCTCGAGCGACGGGGTGTAGCTGCGCTCGGCGTCGAAGCGCAGCACCGCCGTCTCGCCCTTCCTGCTGCGCTCGGTCGTGGTGCCCATCGACTGCTCGGCGTCGCGCGAGCGGCCGTGCGTGTAGCCGAGCTTCGCCCCGATCTGCAGCATCAGGTTGTCCTTGCCGCCGGGCACGGTGCCGCGCACGAGGCCGTCGGCGCCGACGTTGACGCTCCACTCCTTCGACGTGCCGACCGCGCGCTCCTCGGCGGAGCCGCGCAGCAGAGTGCGGTCCTTCCGGGTCGTGACGAAGGCGGGGTTGCCGAGCCGCTGGCGCACCTCGACCGAGCCGTGCAGGTCGCCCAGCTTGCCGGGCAGCTTCATGTCGCCGGTGCTGACCGACCGATCGCCGAGGCCGGCGTTCGCGATCGTGCGCAGTCCCGCATCCGAGCCGAGCGCTTTCACCGTCGCCGCGGTGACCTCGCCCGGCTTCGTGAACGGCGAGCGCGTGAGCTGCGGGCTGCCGTCGGCGCTGTCGAACGCCCGCGATCCCCAGCTCGAGAAGTTGCCGCTGCCGATCGGCGAGCGGTGCGCGCGCCCGTCGCCGTGGGCGAGGTCGGCGCGCTTCGACAGCGACGACTCGAGCAGGTCGGCGTGCGCCTGGTGGCCGTGGATGCGCTCCACCTTCGCGAAGGTGCCGAGATCGGCCGTGTCGATGGCGGCGAAGGCGGGGTTGTCGGCCGTGCCCACGCGCGTGTGGGCGCCCTGGCCGTCGGAGCGCGTGCGGTCGAGGTGCGGACGCCGCACGGTCACGCCGTCGATGTCGATCGGGCGTCCGCCGGCGGGCGTCTCGACACGGTGCCGGCCGGACGCGTCGCCGCTGCCGAGCAGGCGGCTGCCGGCGAGTCCGCGCTGCAGGAAGTTGGCGTCCTTCGTCGACTCGTGCACGACGGTGAGGCGCGTGCGCGAGGGGTGGTAGCCCGCGGGGCCCTTGCTCGACGCCGAGCGGGTGTCCTTCAGGGTGTGCTGCGCGGCGTTCTTCGCCGAGCGCTGGTGTCCGGCCGAGATCTGGGCGATGCCGGCGCCGAAGTTCGAGCTCGTCGAGGCGGTGGAAGCGCCGGCGCTCGTCGGCGCGAGCGAGGCGATCGCCTGCGTGCCCACCGTCACGCTCTGCCCGGCCTTCGAGTCCATGCTGGCCTCGCGCTTGCTCGCGAGCGACTCCTCGTGCTTCGACGTGCGGCCGTCGCTCTGGCTCGCCGGGTCTCCGAGGTCGACCACGGCCGTCACGGTCACGCGGTGCGTGCGGCCGTCCTCGTGCCAGACGGCGGTGGTGCCGCCGGTCGCGGCGTCGTAGAGCGAGGCCTTGCCCGTCTCGCCGTCGAACCGATTCGCGACGGCCGCCTTGCCCGCATCCGAGAGGCCCAGACCGTCGACGATCTGGTCGGAGAGGTCGGTCGGCACCGACACGAAGGAGTCGCGCGACGGGTCGAACGCCGAGTCCTCGCGCAGCGGGCCGGGCATCATCGTCGTCGTGTCGGGGCGCACGGCGCCGGGCAGCCAGAGCCCGCGCGCGGCGGCGTCGGCGACCGGCACCGAGAAGGTCGTGCGCACCTCGACCGGGCGGGACTGGCCGAAGCCGGTCTGCACCTGCACCGTGCGGGTCAGCGAGTAGATCGCGACCTTGTCATCTTCGCTGCGCGCCGCCGTGTGCTTGAGCTCGCTCGATCCGCCGATCTGGCCGCTGGTCGTCGCGGTCAGGCCGCCGCCGACGCGCAGGAAGCTGCGCAGCCGACCCCGCGCTCCGACGGTGGCGCTCAGGTCGACGCCCTTCGACCATCCCGACGAGAAGGCCGTGCCGCGCGAGGTCTTGCCCGCGCTCTCGGCGATGCCGAGGTACTTCGCCTTCGGGCGATCGGACCCGTCGACCTCGAACGTGGTCGTGTCGCCCTTCCGCTTCGCGGCGCCCGACTCGGTCAGAAGGCTCGTGAGGGCATCCACATCGCGCTGCGATCGGGGACGCACCGAGCCGTCGGTGAGGTTCGTGACGCGCTTCGGACGGATGCCGCGCAGGTCGACGCTCGTGAGGGTCGGGCGCCCGGCCGGTGGGCGGCCGCGCTGCTCGGGGGCAGTGCCGCTCGTGTGCTCGACGTCGGGCATCGACAGTCGCGTGTCGACGTCGACGCGCGTGGTGCGGCCGTCGGTCGTGAGGCTGAGCGACACGTTCGCATGCGCCGGCGTCGAGGCCGCCTTGGGCGCGGCGACGTCGCGCAGCGTCGTCTTGAGCCCGAGATCCGAACTCGACGACACGCCCATGCCGAAGGTCGCCGCCGGGAACCCCGGTGAGGGCCCGACGCTCACGGTGAGCTGGCCCTCGACCTTGGCGGTGTTGCTCACCGACGTCTTCGTCGAGCTCTCGACGTCCTGCGTGCGGCTGAAGACGTCCTCGGCCTCGGCCGGGGTCTCGGTCGTGTCGGTGTCGGTGTCGGTGTCGGTCGCGGCCGGATCGGCGGTCGTGGCCGGGTCGGCCGTGGATGCGGTGTCGGCCGTCGAGGGATCGGTTTCGGCCGTCGAGGTCGTCGCCGGCGCGGTCGGCGTCACGGCCGGCATGCGCACGTCGGTCGTGCGCACGTCGGCGGTGCGCCCGTCAACCGTGATCGACCCGGCGTCGAGCACGCCGCGCCAGGCCGCCGCGGTCTCGGCCGCTGTCGAGCTGTCGCTGAGGCCCAGCGCATCCCGAACCGCCTCGGGCGTGACGCCGAGGTGGTCGGCGACCTGAGTGTGCAGCTCGCCCGAGCGGTCGATCGCCGACAGCGGCAGCGGCTGGCCCTGCAGCAGCTCGTTCGCCGGGTAGCTGCTCTCTCCGAGCTGGTGCTGACCGTCGGCGAGGCGCTCGATGGCCCACAGGTTGCGCGGGTAGAGGGCGGCGCCGTCGCGGTTCACGCCGTCGCTCATGATGCCGTCGTCGTGGTGCACGGCCGTGCTCGTCGCATCCCGCTGGAAGATGCGGCGCGGGTCGACCGACTCGTCGGCGAGTCCCAGCGAGTGCAGCAGCTCGTGGGTCAGAACCTGGCCGCCCTCGTCGGTGCGCCAGTGCCGCTGGTCGGTGGCGGTGACCGGCTCGCCGTCGGGCCCGAGCCCGGTCTGGCCGACCTCGTCGACGGGGGCGACGACCTCGACCGTGCTGTGCGCATCCGCGGCAGTGTCGACGAACTGCACGTCGAGGTGCAGCTGGTCGCCGCTCGGCAGCCGGTAGCCGCGGTTGACGATCGCGTCGACGCTCGAGCGCGCGCGGTCCTGTGCCGCGGCGACGTCGGCGGGGGTGACGCCGTCGCCGGGCTGCAGGTGCAGGCGCACCGTGTACACCTGCACCGCACGGCCGCCGGGCACGACGACGCGGGCGCGGTCGTAGGCGATGATGCCCTCGAAGCGCTCGACGCGGCCGTTGCGGGTGTCGGCGCGCACGTCGGCGACGCGCAGATCGACGGGATGCGGCGTCGCCGAGGCGAGACGCGGGCGCCAGTCCGACTCGGTCACCGGGGTCGCGGTGGGCTCCGACCAGGGCGCCGTGCGCTGGGAGGCGTGACGCCATCCCTCGTCGCGGGCGGGCTCGATCCGCGGGTCGGGACCGGGCAGTGGGGGCACGGGACGCCGCGACCCCGACGCGGTGGAGCTCGTCGCGGGCGCCTGCCGCGGGGGAGCCGGACGCGGCGGCGCGGGCGGCGGAGGCGCGGGCTGGTGGGCATCGGGCTGGTGGGGCGCCGGACGCATCGGCAGGTCGACGCTCGCGCCGCGCGTCCCCGGCCCCGCCTGCGCGTCGCGCTCGGCCGCCTGCTGCTCGGCGTAGCGCTGCCGCACCTCGGGCGAGGGCTGGATCGGGTCGTCGGGCGTGCCGGTGGGCTCCGAGCGCGTCGGGCGCTCGACCTGGATGCTGCTGCTGAGCCGGTCGCCGCTCGCCGCCACCGAGGTGAAGACCTGGTCGTCGTGATCGGGCTTCGCGACCATGTGCGCGTCGAAGAGGCGGCGGCTGCGCGGGGTCGGCTGGCCGTCGATGTCGAGCTCGGTGTCGAATCCGGTGCTCACCCAGTTGTTGAGCGTCTCGTCGCCGACGCGCAGGTTGCCCGACGAGTCGGTCGAGCGACGCAGCACGCTGCGGTAGTCGTCGATGCGGTTCGGCGTGAGCTGCTTCGTGAGGAAGTCGAGGTCCTTCTGCACCTTCGCCGCCGACGGGCGGCGCTTCGAGAAGGGCGCGTCGCCGACGAGGTCGCGCAGCCGCCGCAGTCCGCGCAGCTCGCGGGGGTCGCGGCGGGGCGGGGTCGTGCTGTCGCGGTTCTCGGCGTCGCGGCGGTCCATCTCGGCGAAGCCCTCGGCGATGTCCTTGCGGTCGGCGTCGGGGAGCGAGTTGAGCAGGGTCTTCAGGCGGGTTCCGCCGGCCTTGCGCTCGGTGCTCGTGAGTCGTCGGTCCATGACGTCGGCGAGGGTGCGCAGGGCGTCGGCGCGCGAGGGCGTGGATGCGGTCGGGGTCGTCGGGGGACGGAACGCCGCCAGCGCGTCGGAGCGCCCATCCCGGGTCTCGGGCGAATCGACGAGGCGCGAGAGCTGCACGAGCGCGTCGTCGCGGTCGACGCGCACCTGCTCGTCGCTGCGCTGGTGGACCGACGCGCGCGGCTCCTGCGCGATCGCGCGGGCGTACTGCTGGAAGCGGCCGATACCGGCGGCGACCTTCGCGTGGCCCTGCTCGAGGTCGCGGCGGCCCTGCCGCTCGAGCCGGTCGCGCGCGGCGTCGTCGGTCGTCGTCTCGGCCTGACGCAGCGCATCCTCACCGCGGCTGATCTGGCGATTGCCCTCGACGCCCGACAGGACCGCCCGGTTGAGCACGTTCTGGCCGGCGCCGGCGGCGATGATGTGGTTGCGCGTCGTGCCGGGGGCGTTGCCCTGCGCCGGGCGGTCGCGCTCCTGGCGGGTGCGGCCGTCGCCGGCGGCCACGGCCGTCTCGGCGATCGTCTTCTGGTCGGGCAGGTTGGTGTACCGGTCGAGATGGTCCTTGCGGCCCGGGGCCGACGGGTCGACGCCGAGGTGGTCGCCGATCGCGTCGAGCTCGGTGGCGGTGAAGCCCTCGGTCGGACCGTAGCCGAGCTGGTGCATCGCATCGCTGTCGTCGAACACCTTCGGCTGACCCGTGCCGTCGAGGTCGGGTTGCGTCGGCCGCACCGTGCGGTCGTTGCGGTAGATGCTCGACGGCACCGTTCCGTCGGGGTTCGGGCGCGGAGCGGGGTCGATCTTCGACGAGTCGGCCTCGATCGGGCGCTTCGAGCCGGTGGCCTGGGGGGCCGGAGGGGTCGTCGTCGAGTTCGTGCTCGCGGACGGGTTCGGGTTCGAGTTCGGGTTGGTGGATGCGCTCGGCGTCGTCGACGTCGAGGGCGAGAGGCTCGGCGACGGCGTCGACGATGACAGGCCGGTGCGCGACCGCTTCGGGGCGGTTCCGGCCGAGGAGCTCGCGGTGGTCGGCGGCTGCTTGCGCTTCTGCTTCGGCGCCGGTGCCCGCGCCGGGGTCGTCGACGGCGGCAGCTCGCCGTGCGGGGTCGGGGTGAAGCCGGCCTGCTGCGGCGTCGCATCCTGCCAGGTCGTGTGGATCTGGTCGAGGTCGACGTCGGTCAGGTACGGCGGGGCATCCGCCGCGCTCTTCCCGTCGTCGCCGAGCCGCGGCAGCTTGTCCACGCCGTCGCCCATGACGCCGGGACGCTTCGGGGTGCGCAGCAGGTGGTGGTCGGCGTTGTATCCCTCCCGGGCGCCGACGAAGTGCATGACCTCGTGCACGAGCTTCGGTGCCTGCGCGGGGTCGGTCGACCAGGTGCGCTGGTCGACGTCGCCGTCGTCACGCAGGGTGATGCGCACCCGGTCGCCGGGCGGTGCGTCGCTCGTGACGAACACCGGGTCGAGCTTCACGTGCATCGTGTGGGTGCCGCCGAGCTGGTGCTGACCGTTCACGAAGGCGTCGAGGTGCGCCTGCACGTCGTCGGCGACCTCACGCATCCGCTCGGGGGTGATCGAGTCGACGTCGGTCGTGATCTCGACCGGCACCTCGAAGAGCCGGATCTGCTCGCCGTCGACCGTGAGGTCGCGCGACACGTAGTCGACCGTGGCGATCTCGCCGCGGATCTCCGGTCGGATGCGCCCCTGCCCGTCGGTGGTCGGCGTCGCGCCGTCGTCGCGCGAGGGGGTGAACGACTCGGTGCGCAGCTGCTTCGGCGTGGCCGAGTCGTAGGCCGTCTGCCAGGCGGGCGTCGGCGAGGAGGCAGTCGGCGAGGCGGGGGCGGTGTCGCGCGGCGACACGTCGTCGGACGGGTCGACGCTCGTGATGCTCGTCGCATCCGTGTCGGCGTCGGAGTCGGCGTCGCTGCGGGCGTCGCCGTCCGAGTCGCTGCTCAGGATGCTGGACGCGTCGCTGTCCGTCGCGTCGCGGTCCGTCGAATCGGTGTCGGTGTCGGTGTCGGTGTCGGTGTCGGTGTCGGCCGCGTCGCTCGTGGTGTCGTCGGTCGTCGCCGGCGCATCCGGTGTCGTGGTGTCGTCGGTCGTCGTGACGTCGGAAGTTGCCGGGTCGGAGGTGGCGGTGTCGCCGTCGACATCGACGTCGGTCGACGGCGGGTCGCCGTGCTGCGCGGTCGAGGGAGTCGGCGTCGGGCTCGACGTCGGCGTCGACCCGGTCGTCGACGAGCCCGACGCGGGAGCGTGGTTCGACGACGGCGTCGCCGACGACGAGTGCTGCTCGTCGGGCTGCGGCCCGTCGTGGTCGGGTTCCGACGTCGAGTCCTGGGTGCTCGTCGTGTCGGTGCTGGTCGTGTCGGTGCTGGCCGTGTCCGTGCCGGTCGTGTCGATGTCAGGCGAGGTGCTCGTGCCGGTGTTCGTCGAGTCGGGGTTCGGCGCGACGTCGGTGTCGGGCGTCGAGTCGGTGTTCGAGTTGGGATCGGTGTTCGTCGACGAGTCCTGATCCGACGTCGTGTCCGTGTCCGTGTCCGTGCTCGGCGTCGCGTCGGTGTTCGTCGAAGGGTTCGGCTGGGGCGTCGGATTCGGGTTCGTCGATGTGCCGGAGTCGGCCGTGGTGTCGGTGCTGCTGTTCGTCGGCGAGTCGGTGTTCGCGGTGTCGGCATTCGTCGACGTATCGGCGTCGGTCGACGGGCCCTCGTTCGACGTATCGGCGTTCGTCGGCGCGCTCGGAGTCGTCGTCGAGTCCGGGTTCGTCGAGTCCTGGTTCGACGGCACGTCGTGATTCGACGTCTCGCTGTTCGAAGCGTCGCTGTTCGAGCTCTCGCTGTTCGAGGCGTCGCTGTTCGAGGCGTCGCTGTTCGACGGGACGTCGTGGTCGGTGCTCGGCGTCGCGTCGGTGTTTGTCGAGTTGCCCGGGTTCGTCGAGGCATCGGTGCTCGTCGAATCGCCCGGGTTCGGCGTCGCGCCGGCGGGGGTCGACGGGTTCGACGTGGAGGCCGAGCCGTTGTTCGACGAGGGGCCGTCGTTCGAGGCGGACCCGTTGTTCGACGTGGAACCGTTGTTCGACGAGGTGCCGTTGTTCGACGTGGAACCGTTGTCAGACGTCGAGCCGGAGTTCGACGTCGAGCCGTTGTTCGACGAACCGGCGTTGCTCGACGATCCGGCGTCGTTCGACGCGGGGCCGCTGCTCGACGAGGAGCCGTTGTCCGACGACACGCCGTCGCCCGTCGACGAGCCGGTCGACCCGCCCGCGGAGGCGGTGCCGCTGGCGCTCTCCTGGCCCTGCGGCGTGCCGCCGGACGGGCGCTGGCCGAGCGGGTCGGGCCCGGTCGTCGACCCGCCGAGCGGTCCGTTGCCGCTGGCCGTCGAGCCCTGACCGCCGCCGGCGTCCTGGGTCCCGCCGGTGCCATTACCCGATCCGGTGCCGAGGCCGCCGGCTCCGGTGCCGCTGGTCTGCGGGCCGGACTCCGGGTTCGAGCGCGTGCCGCCGTCGCCGTCGCTGGTGCCGCTTCCCTTGCCGCCGCCCGACGATCCGGGCCGATCGATCCCGCCGCCGAGGTGCGAACCGGCCGCCGTGCCGAGCCCCGTGCCGATGCTCGACGAGGCCGCCGAGAGGATGCCGCCGACACCGACCTGGAACCCCTCGCCCTGGATGGCGCTGTAGGTGCCCTCGGTCATGACCTCGACGAAGGCCTCGCCGGCGAAGTCGGTCGCGATGTCCTGTGCGGTGTCCTTCCAGCCGTGCGGCTTCGGCGCGTCGCTCGACCCGGTCGTCGAGGGCAGGTCGCTGTCGCCGGAGCCCTTGCCCGGCGGGGGTACGTCGACCCCGTCGCCCGAGCCTTTGCCCGGGGGAGGCACGTCGACCCCGTCGCCCGAGCCCTTGCCTCCGCCGGTCGGCACATCATCGCCGACGTCGTCGCCGAGGCCCTTTCCCGCTCCCGGTCCCCCGCCGGTGGGCACGTCGTCGCCGATGCCCTTGCCGGCGCCCGAGCCGACCCCGTCGCCGATGTCGTCGCCCACGCCCTTGCCCGACCCGATGCCGTCGCCGATCCCGTCTCCGGCGCCCTTGCCGAAGGCCTTGCCGAGTCCGGCTCCGCCGAGGATGACCGCGCCGCCGAACATGCCCGCCAGCGCACCGCCGGCCGCCGCGCCCGAGGTCTTGTCGCCATCCCAGTCGGTGCGGTTGCCCTCGGCCATCTGCACGAGCTGCGCGACGGCGTCGATCGCGACCTCGCTGAGCACGTTGAACGCGGCGCCCTTCGCGATCTCGGCGAGCAGCTTGCGCAGCAGGGTGCGGAACAGGATGGTGTACATCGCCTTGCGCGCCGCGAGCCAGGCCATCGACGCGCCGAACGACGGCACCGCCATCGCGACGGCCCACGCGATCTCGGCGATCAGCGCGATGAGCGCGCCGATGAGCGTGTACTTCGTGTACTCGACGTCGAGCGCGAGCTTCTCGAGGAACTGCGAGCTCGACAGCATCGACTCGGCGACCTCGCGCAGGGCGTCGCCGTCGGTGAGGGAGGCGATGTACTGGTCGTAGGCGTCGCGGCTCGCGCCCGAGAAGCCCTGCTGCGTCGCGGCGAGGTCGCGGCGCATGTCGGAGTCGAGATCGGCCAGCTCGCGGGCCGCGAGCTCCCAGCCCTGGGCGAGTGCCCGCAGCTGGTCCTCGTTCGCCATCGGGAAGCGCTCGCCCGCGAGCACGAGGAAGAGGTTGCTGGCCTCGTTGCTGACCATGAGCGCCATGGCGACCTCCTCTCCCCTGCACACGGGTCGCGGAGGCCGGATGGTTCACCGTCCTCGCGACCGCGCCGCGGGCGCGGGGTCCGCTGCCGACGGCGGATCGTGCTACATCTGGTGCCGGCTCTCGCGGGTCGCGGAGTCCTCGGTCTCGGCGAACTCGCGCGCGACCGTCGTCGTGTCCTCGGCGATCTCCTCGACCGACGACGACAGCGCCGTCATGAACTCCTTCGCGGCGGCCGCGGCGGGCACGTAGTTCGTGTCGTACGACTGCTTGAAGTCGCCGTCGCCGGCCGCGTCCGGGTACCGGGACGCGAGCTGGTCGACGGTCGATGACAGCCCGTGCACGCGGCTCTGCAGAGCGCGCAGGCGCTGAGCGCTCTGGCGCAGGCGGTCGGGATCGGCGGCGAAGCGGTCATCGGTCATGGCGCACCTCCCCGAACTGCGCGACGAGGCCCTGCATCATCGACGTCATCTCATCGGCTGACGGCATCCCGGCCATCGGGTCGAGGCCGTCGGGGGCGCCGTCGGCGAGCAGTGCCCGACCGCGCTCCTGCACCTCCTGCTGCGCCTGCGCCACGATGGCGACGATCTTCGAGCTCAGCTCCTTCGGCGCCAGCTCGCGCCACGACTGGCCCGTGATCTTCAGGTCGGTCAGCACGCCGCGGGCGTCCACGGTCGCGCTCAGCACGCGGTCCTTGGATGTCGCGGTCGCGGTGAGCGCGTCGACCTCGGCCGCGCGCTCGGCGAGGTCGGCGTGCGTCTGGCGCACCTCGGCCATCATCTGCTCGATCTCGTCTCCGGTGAGCTGCATCACGCTGCTCCCTCCTGCTGCGCTGTCGCAGCCTGATCCGCCGCGCTGGATTCGGCGCGCCGCTTCGCCTCCGGTGCGCGGCCTCCCGCGACGCCGGCCGGAACGTGGGCCGGCTGCACCGGCTCGCGCTCCTCGCCGAGGCCGATGACGCCGTTGCCGTCGGCGTTCGTCGTGCCCCAGATCTCCTCGTCCTCGGCGAGCCAGGTGTTGCGCTCGCGATCGCGGTCGCGCGCGGCCTGGTTGTTCGGAGACATCGGCATCATCGGCATCCCGCCGCCGCCCATGCCGCCGCCCGAGGCGCCGTTGTTCGAGCCGGATCCGTCGCCGGAGCCGGACCCGTTGCCCGAGCCCCCGCCCGCGCCGAAGCCGCCGTCGCTGCCCGCGCCGCTCGCGCCGAAGGCATCGCTTCCGCCGCCCGCGCCGCCGCCGGGGGTTCCGAACGAGGCGCCGCCGCCGAGGTCCGAGCCTCCTCCGACGCTGCCGGGCGCGAAGCCGCCGCCCCCGCCGCCCACGCTCGAGCCGCCGAACGACCCGCCGCCCGCGCCGCTTCCGCCGCCCGCACCCGCGCCACCGCCGGCCGCGAAGTCGTCGCCGCCTCCGGCGCCCGAGCCGCCCCAGCCGGAGTCCGCCCCGTTCCCGCTGTCGCCGAACCAGTCGTTGCCGAGTCCGTCGCCGCCGGTGCCGCTGCCGCCGAAGTCGGACCCGAGCCCGTCGTTGCCGGTTCCGGAGCCGCCGAAGTCGCTGCCGAGCCCGTCGTTGCCGGTGCCAGAGCCCCCGAAGTCGTTCCCGAGCCCGTCGTTGCCGGTTCCGGAGCCCCCGAAGTCGTTCCCGAGGCCGTCGTTGCCGGTTCC
>NZ_VHQH01000015.1:211-320 GCF_006517535.1 Schumannella sp. 10F1B-5-1 | reverse complement strand
ATCGGCTGCACTTCTCCCCCACCGGTCATCACACCATCGCGCGCATGGTGCTCGATGCGCTCGGCGTCGAGAACGAGCTCGAGCCGTACCAGCCGGAGCCGCTGCCGGC
>NZ_VHQH01000015.1:0-150 GCF_006517535.1 Schumannella sp. 10F1B-5-1 | reverse complement strand
CGCGCCGTGGATCCTGCGGCGGCTGCGGGGCACCTCCTCGGGCGACGGCATCACCCCGAAGCGCCCGGTTCCCGAGCACCTGTCGCACGGCGAGTAGCGCCGTTCAGTCCATCCCGAAGATGAGCTCGGGATGCCCGAGGCGCCACCACG
>NZ_VHQH01000014.1 GCF_006517535.1 Schumannella sp. 10F1B-5-1 | reverse complement strand
GTCAGCGACCGAGCGCGCGCTCGAGGTACGGGTTCTGGAAGACGCGATCCGGATCGAGCCGGTCGCGCACGGCGAGGAAGTCGCCGAAGCGCGGGTAGCGCTCGGCGAACACGCCCGCGTCGAGATGGTGCATCTTGCCCCAGTGCGGCCGTCCGCCGTGGGCGAGGAAGATCCGCTCGGCCGCGCGGAAGTACTCCGCCGGGTCGTCCTTCACGTAGCGGTGCACCGCGATGTAGCCCGACTCGCGCCCGTGGGCGGTGGAGAGCCAGTTCTCGTCGGGGGCGGCGGCCCGCACCTCGAC
>NZ_VHQH01000013.1:160-358 GCF_006517535.1 Schumannella sp. 10F1B-5-1 | reverse complement strand
CCCCGGGTGCTCGGGGTCAGCTGGGGGCGCACCCTCACCGACGTGGCCGAGCGGATGCCGGACGGCTGGGCGACCGGCGTCACGGTCGTCCAGATCAACGGGGGCGTGAGCCTCAACCGGCGCCCCGGCACCGCGGCGACCCTCGCCTCGACGATCGCGCAGCGCGGGCGCGGTCACGCCGTGCTGCTGCCGAGCCCC
>NZ_VHQH01000013.1:0-150 GCF_006517535.1 Schumannella sp. 10F1B-5-1 | reverse complement strand
AACGGGCGGAGGAGGCGAACGCCTACCTCTACAGCGCGGGCGTCGTCGACGAGAACTCCGCCCACGTCGAGAGCGGCTACCTGCGCGCCGACGACGTCGAGGAGCTCGCGCGGCGCGGTGCCATCGGCGACATCGTCGGCAGGTACATCG
>NZ_VHQH01000012.1 GCF_006517535.1 Schumannella sp. 10F1B-5-1 | reverse complement strand
CGGTATCCCGACCAGCTCTCGGGCGGCATGCAGCAGCGCGTCGCCATCGCGCGGTCGCTCGCGGCGCGCCCGAAGCTGCTGCTCATGGACGAGCCGTTCGGCGCGCTCGACGAGATGACCCGCGAGTACCTGCAGGGCGAGCTCACCCGCATCGCCGCCGAGACGGGTGCGGCCGTGGTGTTCGTGACCCACTCGATCCCGGAGGCGGTGTTCCTCTCCGACCGCGTCGTCGTGATGAGCCCGCGGCCCGGACGCATCACCGACGTCATCGAGACGGGCCTCGGCGAGGTGCGCGACGAGGCGCTGCGCGAGAGCCCGGCGTACTTCGAGAAGGTCACCGCGGTGCGCGAGGCGCTCCACGGCAC
>NZ_VHQH01000011.1:254-363 GCF_006517535.1 Schumannella sp. 10F1B-5-1 | reverse complement strand
GCCGTTCGTCGTCGCGCTCGTCGTGCTCGGGAACCCCTGGTCGTGGCTCGTGCTCGCCGTGGTGCTGTTCGACGTGGTCGCGTACTCGGCGCGGCCGTTCCGCTGGAAG
>NZ_VHQH01000011.1:0-150 GCF_006517535.1 Schumannella sp. 10F1B-5-1 | reverse complement strand
CTCGACTCGCTGAGCTCGAGCATCCACTTCACGGGGCCCGCGGTGTACGGCCTGGTGCTCGTCGGCGCCCCCTGGACGGCCGCGACCTGGCTCGTGCTCGTGGCGTTCCTGCTGTGGGGCATGGCGAGCCACGCCTTCGGCGCCGTGCAG
>NZ_VHQH01000010.1:228-337 GCF_006517535.1 Schumannella sp. 10F1B-5-1 | reverse complement strand
GTGAACCCGCAGCTCACCACCACCGTGAGCTACCCGCCGGGTGACCCCGCGTGCGCCCCCGGTCCGCGCGTCGTGACGCCCGACCTCGACTGGAGCGATCTGGTCTGCG
>NZ_VHQH01000010.1:0-150 GCF_006517535.1 Schumannella sp. 10F1B-5-1 | reverse complement strand
CGACACCTACACGGTCCACGAGCCCGGCACCGTCCACGTCGAGGCGGTCCCCGACCAGGCCGGCGGACCCGTCCGCTTCGCCGACGGGGCGCAGACCGAGTGGGACCTCGTCTTCAGCGCACCCGAGGAGTGCCTGACCCTCGGAGGCTC
>NZ_VHQH01000009.1 GCF_006517535.1 Schumannella sp. 10F1B-5-1 | reverse complement strand
AGCTCGACGACGATCCGTTCGGGTGAGCCGGAGCGGCGGAGCGCGAGCACCGCCTCGATGACCGACTGCAGCGAGCTCGCCGCCGGCCAGCGGCGCAGCGCGATGCCGTGCAGGCGCCAGTCGTCGCCGATTCCGCGCAGCACGGCGTCGGCATCCGCGCCGCCGTAGGCGATCAGCAGGCCGCCGTCCGGATGTTCGAGAGGATCGAGTTGGCCGCCCAGCCCCGCCCGCGTCATGTCGACCGCGAGGACCCCCGCGAGGGCGGCGCGCGCCTGCGTGAACTTGACCCCGGGGGAGCCGATCGCCGCGAAGGTGCCC
>NZ_VHQH01000008.1 GCF_006517535.1 Schumannella sp. 10F1B-5-1 | reverse complement strand
GGTGCCCGACAGCCGCCGCGTGTACACCGTCTTCGAGCAGCCCGACCTGAAGGCGGTCTTCCGCTTCACGGTCACCGCGCCCGCCGCCTGGCAGGTCGTGTCGAACTCGCCGACGCCCGAGCCGCAGCCGGCGGGCGAGGGCACCGCGGTCTGGCGCTTCGCGCCCACCCCGCGCATCTCGAGCTACATCACGGCGCTCGTCGCGGGACCCTACGAGGTCGTGCGCTCCGAGCTCACGAGCTCCGACGGGCGCACCATCCCGCTCGGCGTCTTCGCCCGCAAGTCGCTGTTCGGCTACCTCGACGCCGACTACGTCTTCGACATCACGCGCAAGGGCTTC
>NZ_VHQH01000007.1:251-360 GCF_006517535.1 Schumannella sp. 10F1B-5-1 | reverse complement strand
CTTGCCCTCGGCCGCGAGACCGAGGTTGCTCAGACCGAAGACCACGCCGCTGAAGCCGAACGCGGACAGGATCACCGACAGCACGTCGAGCGGCACCTTGCGGGGCTCC
>NZ_VHQH01000007.1:0-147 GCF_006517535.1 Schumannella sp. 10F1B-5-1 | reverse complement strand
ACCGACATCACGATCGAGATGCGACCCATGATGCGCCCGCGATCCGAGAGCGGGACGAGCGTGAGCACGGTGGTCATGAGCAGCGGCATCATGATGCCGGTGCCGCTCGCCTGCACGACCCGCCCGGCCACGAGCACGCCGAAGCCC
>NZ_VHQH01000006.1:241-350 GCF_006517535.1 Schumannella sp. 10F1B-5-1 | reverse complement strand
GCGTCACGACGATCGCCGGAGCCATCGCGTTCGGCGCCTACGACATCGGCATCGCCGGCGGCGTCGAGCACATGGGCCGCCACCCCATGGGCTTCGGCGCCGACCCGAA
>NZ_VHQH01000006.1:0-146 GCF_006517535.1 Schumannella sp. 10F1B-5-1 | reverse complement strand
CGCTTCCCGCAGCTGACGAAGGAGCGCTCCGACCTCTTCGGCATGCGCAGTCAGCAGAAGGTGGCCGCCGCCTACGCCGCCGGCAAGATCCAGCCCGACCTCATCCCCGTGGCCATCAAGTCGGATGCCGGCTGGGGCCTCGCCAC
>NZ_VHQH01000001.1:348196-348758 GCF_006517535.1 Schumannella sp. 10F1B-5-1 | reverse complement strand
CGGACCCGAGCCCGTCGTTGCCGGTCCCGCTGCCGCCGAAGCCGGCGCCCGAGCCGTCGGGCGTGCCCGTGCCGCCCGCCCCGACGGTGGCGTCTCCTCCATCGTCGCCGAGCCCGCCGCCCCCGGCCCCGGCGCCGCCGCCGTCCTCGTCGGGGGTCGTCAGGTCGCCGAAGGTGTCGTTCGGGTCGTCGAGGTCGGGCATCGGGATGTCGCCGCCGCCAGCACCGGCGCCGCCGCCGTCCTGGTCGTTCGATCCCGATCCGCCGTTCTGCCCGCCGGATCCGCCGTTCTGGCCGCGCGTGCCGCCGAAGCTGCCGCCGCCTCCACCGCCGCCCCCGGCGACGAAGCCCGCTCCGCCGCCGGCGCCGCTGCCGCCCGAGTCCTCGGCCGACCACGATCCGCTGCCGTCGCCGCCGAGACCGTCGGAGCCGCCGACATCGCCGAAGTCTCCGCCACCGGCACCGGACCCGCCGAAGTCGCCACCGCCCGCGCCCGCGCCCGAGCCGCCGAAGTCTCCTCCGCCGGCACCGGCGCCGCCGAAGTCTCCTCCGCCGGCGCCGGC
>NZ_VHQH01000001.1:0-348112 GCF_006517535.1 Schumannella sp. 10F1B-5-1 | reverse complement strand
CCGCCGGCGCCGGAGCCGCCGAAGTCGCCCCCGCCGGCACCGCTGCCGCCGAAGTCCCCTCCGCCCGCGCCGTCGCCCCCGGGTCCGTCGCCGAACACGTCATCGCCGTCGCCGCTCACGCCGTCGCCGCCAGGGCCGTCTCCGCCGACTCCGTCGCCGCCGATGTCATCCCCGCCGGGGCCGTCGTCGCCGAAGATGTCGTCCCAGTCGGGGCCGTCGCCTCCGCCGCCGATGTCATCCCCGCCGATGTCGTCGCCGCCGGTGTAGTCGGCCGAGGTGTCTTCGGGGGCGACCGTCGGGTCCTGCATGTTCTTGAAGGTGCGCAGCGAGGTGCGCATCGCCGTCTCGAGCGTCTGCTGCGCCGTGAACACCTCGCCGGCGGCCTTCGCCATGACGTCGCGCACCGACTGCGAGATGGCCCGGTTGATCATGCCGAACGTCGAGGTGCTGCGCAGGTCGCCGCTCGCGCTCGTGAAGCCCTCGGGCGCCATGCCGCCGCGATCGCCCCAGGTGTAGGCGCCCATCACCTGCTTCGCGTGCTCGATCGACATGCCGTTGCGGCCCGATTTGGCGGCACGCCACTTCGCGTCCTCGGCCTCGATGTACTTGTAGATGTCCATCATCACGGCGGCCTTCGCCTGGCCCGCCGTGTCGGCGATCGCCGTGCTGTGCGCGTTCCAGGTGCTCTCGACCGACGACATGAAGGTGCGCACCGCGGTCGCGACCTCCTGCAGCCGGGTCGCGACGCCGCCGTCGTCGGTGAGCTGGCGGTGCATCGCCTCGAGCGACTTCTGCTGGGAGGTGAGCTGCGCGAGCAGCGCGGCGGCCGCCGAGCCGCGGATCGACGAGTCCTCGGCGCCGAGCGACGTCGCGAGCGCCGTGATGTCCTGCACGTTGTTGCCGGTCACCTGGTTGAAGTTCGCGAAGAGAGCGGATGCGGTCTCCGAGCGCCGCGCGCTGAGCCCCGGCATGTTGTCGGAGGTGACCTTGCCGATGTTGCCGACGAGCAGCTTGAACGCGTCGTTGAACTGCTGGGCGGGCTCCGGGTTGTTGATGAGCTCGAAGATCCGCTCGTCTTCTTCGTAGTGGAAGTAGCCGTAGTACAGGTTCGGCGACCAGTCGTCACGGCCCGGGCCTCCCGGGGTCCCGGTGACCCATCCGGTCGTGCCGTCCTGCAGGGTGTCGAGCACTCCGGCCACGCCGCTGTCCTCGACGCCCGTCACGAGGGCGAGCAGCGCCTCGAGTCCCATGTCGCCGGTGGCGGTCGATCCACCCGACGAACCCCCTGCGCCGTCGGCGCCGTGCGAGCCCTCGTTCGTCTCGTCGTCGGCCATGATGCCTTCCTGGTCGCAGGGGGTTCGTTCGGATGGGAGGGGTCGTCAGGCCTGGGCGTCGGACGTGCTCAGGTCGTCGGTCTCCTCGAAGAGCTTCTCGGCCTTCTCCAGCTGGTCCTGGTACTCGGGAAGCGTCTTCTCGGTGAAGGTGTCGGTGAAGGTGCGCACCTGGCCGGCGAGCGCCGAGACGTCGTTGCCGACCTGCACGGCGACCTCCCAGCGCGCCTCGGTGGGCTGCGCCCGGAGGTCGGAGCCGATGGAGTAGCCGTCTTTTCCGTAGAGCGCGTCGTCGTTCGTCGTGGCGACGTTCGAGACCAGCGCCTGCACCTTCTTGTACTGCTCGCGGTCGAATGCGACGCGCGTTCCCTCATCTGCCATGGGGGCTCTCCTCTCTGGAGTCTCGAGCGAGACCGCGGGATGCCCGCCGCACGGAGGGCGGGGCGGGCATCCCGTCGGGCTCAGCTGAAGACGGCCGCGCCTCGCACGTCGCCGTCGTAGAACTCCTCGCGCACGCGCACGGCGGCGTTCTTGATGTTGAGGCCGGCCTGCTGCACCTCCTGGTACTCGCTGTTCCAGCGCTGCTGCAGCTCGCCCCACACCGGCAGCGAACGACCCCACTGGGCCTCGCCCATCGGCCGGATGGTGTCGTAGATGTTCTGCAGGATCTGCTCCACCTCCTGGCAGGAGCTGTTGAGCGAGCTGTTGGCCACCTCGAACTGGACGAGGTCGACGTTGAACGACATGTCGTTTCCTTTCGTGGAGTGGGGGATCAGGCCGCGGCGCTCGACGCGGTCGAGTCGTCGGTGTTGGTGCGCTGCGAGAGCAGCGTCTGGACCTGGGTGTTGAGGATGTCGAGCTTGTTCTTGATGTCGCTGTACTCGCTCTGCCACTCGGTGAGGCGCTGGCGGAGCACGGTGCCCGCCTGGGCCTGGGCGGCCGAGGCGATGGTCTGGGTGGCGTCCTCGACGCGGCCGCGGGCGGCCTCCATCGCGGAGACCTGCTCCATCGTGCGGCTGATGATCTGTCGAAGCGTGTCCGCCTCGAAACCGGTGAGCTGTGCCATGAGATTTCTCCTTAGGTGTGGCGTTCTCAGGGTCGAGAGAGGTCAGGGTCGGGGGGATGTGGAATGCGGGGTCAGGGCGCTCCTCTCCTATTTCGCGATCGTGGGCCCCGTCGGCAGCAGCGCGAGCAGCGCGGCCGGCACGGCGGGGGAGCTGGAGGCATCGAGCCCGAGGGCGGATGCGGTGTCGGTGTCGGCGACGGGGTACTTGGTGCCGTCGTCGGACACGAGGTAGAGGCCGGCGCCGCGCACGCCGGGGGCGGCGGCGGTGGAGGCGAGCAGCCCGGCGCCCGGCGACACCGTGGCGGTGTCGGCCGCGTCGGCGACGGAGGCGGCGTCGACCGTGGCGATCGTCGTCGCGCCGTCGGCCCACACGGAGCAGGGCGCGAGGTCGGCGCCGATCGAGGTCGGCGGCGTCGCCGGCAGCTCGTCCTGCCAGGCGGCGGCCTCGGTGATCTGCGTGGCGACGAGGTCGCGGGTCGCGAGGCTGCGGGGCTTCGGCAGGTCGTGGTCCTGCTCGGCCGCGAGCAGCGCGGCGACGAGCTCGGTGACGGGCATGAGCCCCGACTCGGTGACGACGTAGCGGCCGCCCTCGCCCTTGGCCTCGATGAGCTGCCCCAGCGTCGTCGGCTTGCCGCCGATCGTCGGGCCGGCGCCGCCGAGCGTGAGCTCGGAGAGGTCGATGTCGCGCCCGCTGGGGATCGTGTCGAGCCACGCGTCGTCGACGTCCACCGCCGCGCTCGGCTCGAATCCGAGCGCGCGAGCCGCCCACGGCCCGGCGAGGCGGGACCGCGTGCCGTCGTGGACGAGCGTGAGCTCGTCGGCGGCGGCGGCGGCGTCGGCGTCGGCGTCGTCGTCGGCGGGCGCGCGCACGAGCACGGCCTCGCCGTCGCCGATCGGGGTCGCGTCGGTCGCGCCGCCGATCGCGAGGGTCGTGCCGCCGTCGGCCGCGCAGGCCGACCACACGGGAGCCCCGGACTGCGGCGCGGGCAGCTCGTCGGGCAGGCCCTCCACGCCGACGGGGGCGCCGCGGGGCACCGAGGCGAGGTCGTCGCTCGACACCTGGATGACGGCGGGCGGAGCACCGACGAGCAGCGCCGCGGAGGTGAGGTTCATCACCGGGTGCAGCGTGTCGTCGATGAGCAGGTAGCGGCTGCCGGTGGCCTTGTCGACGAGCAGCGCGCCCGCCTGGTCGCGCCAGGCGTCGTTCGTCGTGAAGAGGAAGATGTTGAGCACGACCACGACGACCATCGCGCCGGCGGCGACGGCGATGCCGATGGCCATGCCGGTCGCGGTGCGCCGCAGCGGGCGGTCGGGCGCGTCGGGGTCGGAGCGGAGCACCGCAGCCGAGAGGCGTCCGCGCAGGAAGAGGTGCGCATCCACGAGATCACGGCGTCCGTACATGTCGTTCCTCCTCCCCTTTCATCTCGACCACGACGGCACCGCCGTGGATGGTTCACACGAGATCGGCGATCCACTCGTAGAGGCCGACGACCGCGAGCACGAGGGCGGGGATCGCGATGGCGCAGCACCAGTGCAGGACGTCGCCGGCGCGGCCCCAGGTGGGCGCGAGACGCCCCCGCGGCAGCAGCAGCGCGGCGACGCACGCGTTGGCGGCGGCGACGACGAGCACGGCGGCGATGAGGATCTGCCACAGCGTGTCGAGCCGGGATGCGAGCGCGAGCGCCAGCACCACGATCGGCAGCGTCGCGGCCACCAGCACGGCGCCGCGCTGCAGCGTGGCGTGCAGCTCGCGCGCCTGCAGCAGCGCGCCGACGCTCGCGGCGCCGACGAGCGCCATCGACGCCCAGCCCGAGTCGAGCGCGAGCACGCTGATCGCCGCGCACAGCACGACGGCCCAGGCCGCCCAGAGCGCCGTCGCGGTCTGGTGCGCGACGGTCGCCTTGCGCTCGACCTCGTCGGCGGGCACGGCGTCGAGTCCGGCCTGGAACTCCTTCGGCGACAGCGGCACGGGATCGACGCTCAGCCCGCCGATCCAGGCGGCGAGCACGGGGATGGCGCGCGCCACGGCGAGCGCGAGCAGCACGACGATCGCCGCGCCCGCGACGAGCGGGAGCCGCAGCAGGAGCGGCACGACGAGCCCGAGCACGACCACGATGGCCGCGCCGGCGGTCGCGAGCAGGTTCGGGCGGATGCCGCCGCGCGCGTAGGCGGCGGCGCCGGCCGCGACGCCGGTCGCGGCGGCCCCCACGGCCGCGGCGGCGAGCGGGGTCGAGCCCGCGCCCGAGAACAGCGCCGCGGGCGTGGTCGCCCCGGCGACCGCGGCGCCGACCACGCCGGTGCCGATGAGCAGCGAGCCGATCGCCGCATCCCAGAGCCGGCTCACGAGGGCGCCCGCGGCGAGCAGCAGCAGCGCCAGCGACCCGGCGACGATGGGCGCGGCCGGTCCGGCCGTGCCGGCGACGGCGACCGCGACCAGGCAGGCGAGCGTGCCGGCGGTGAGCGCCGCCCGGCGCGTCCACACGGCGCTCCACGAGTCGTCGCGGGCGTCGAGCACCGACTGCACGCCGTCGACCAGATCGTCGTACTGCGCCTGGGCGAGCGCGCCGTTGCGCGGGCGCAGGTAGAGCACGTCGCCGTCGAGCAGGCCCGCCGCCGCCGTGCCGCGGTCCTCGTCGAGCGGCGGATGCCCGAGCCGCTGCAGCACCCAGCCGCCGTGGTCGAGTCCGCGCGTGGCGAGCACCGGGTCGAGGTGGCCGACGATCGTCGGCAGCAGCTCGACGATCGGGATGTGCGAGGGTACGGCGAGCTCGACGCGCGACGTCGGGCCCACCACGCTCAGCCGGCACATGTCTCCCGCGCCGGCCGCGGCCGCGACGGAGGGCTCCACGGCCCGGCTCTGCCCCGGAGCCTGGCTCGGGCCGGACTGTCCCTGGCTCGGGCCGACGGGGCGGCCGGGCTGGCTGCGCTGTTCGAGCGTCGTCATGCCCAGCACACGCGCGACCGCATCCACGGGGTTCACCGACGCCGATCGGTCGACGATCTCGCGGCCGCTCCCGCCGCATCCGCCCGGCACCCGCACGGCCGATCCCGCGAGGAAGTGAACCGCGGGAGGGGGTGCCGCGCGTGGACCAGATGACACCGTCGCACCGAGCGGCGCCGTCCCATCGAGGAGAGCCGAGATGAGCACGATCCCGTTCCGCAGGCAGCAGCGCGAGAAGCCGCCGGAGATGCCTGCCGGAGACATCGAGCTTCAGGAGCCGCCGTCGCTGCCCGAGCTGCAGCCGAAGGATCCGCTGATGATGCTCATGATGGTGCCGATGATGCTCATCAGCGGCGTCATGATGCTCGTCTTCCTCGGCCAGCGGAACCCGGCGCTCGCCGTCGGCCTGTTCCTCGGCATGCTCGGTCTCGCGATCCTCATGGTGCTCGTGCAGCTCTCGCGCGCCGCGGCCGAGCGCCGCAACACCGTGCGCGGCGACCGCCGCGACTTCATGCGCTACCTCGGGCAGGTGCGCAGCCGGGTGCGCGGCGCGGCCGCCCGGCAGCGCGCATCCCTCACCTGGCGTCACCCCGACCCCGCCTCGCTCGCGAACGTCGCGATGACCGGACGGCTCTGGGAGCGGCGCGGCAGCCACGGCGACTTCGGCGAGGTGCGCATCGGCACCGGATCGCACAGCCTCAGCCAGCGCATCACGCCGCTGTCGACCAAGCCGATCGCCGACCTCGAGCCGCTCTCGGCCCGCGCGCTGCGCCGCTTCATCGCCGTGCACGGCTCGGTGCCCGACCTGCCCGTGTCGCTGTTCCTGCGCCGGCTCGCCGACATCCGCCTGATGGGCGACGAGGATGCGGCGCGGGCGATGGTGCGCGCGATGGTCGCGCAGGCGGTCACCGCGCACGCCCCCGACGAGCTGCGCATCGCCGTCTGCACGACGCCGGAGCGCGCCGCCGACTGGGACTGGGTGAAGTGGCTGCCGCACGCGCAGCACCCGAGCCTGCAGGACGGCGCGGGCTCGACGCGGCTGTTCGGCGTCGACGTGCCGGGCTTCATCGAGATGCTCGACGGCGAGCTGAACAGCCGGTCGCGCTTCGAGCCGGGCGCCGCGCCGACCGCCGACGAGCCGTACCACCTGGTCGTGTTCGACGGCGTCGCGCCGCCCACGGGGTCGCGCATCGCGTCGGCGGGATACCGCTGCGCGACGACGCTGAGCCTCGGCATCGAGGTCGACGAGTCCGACACCTCCGGGCTGCTGCTCGACGTGCATCCCGAGGTCGTGCACATCGTGCGCACCGACCGCACCGAGGGCGTGCAGCGCACCGCGATGTGCGCGCCCGACCGCCTCAGCGTGGCCGCGGCGACCGCGCTCGTGCGGGTCATCGCGCCCTATCGCGTCGGCAGCCGCTCGGCGGATGCGAGCGAGCCGATGGTCTCCGACTTCGAGCTGCCGACGCTGCTCGGCATCGACGACGTCGACCAGTGGTCGCCCGAGGGATTCCTGCGCGAGGAGCTCGACCGGTCGCGCCTGCGCATCCCCCTCGGCGTCGACGAGCGCGGGCATCCCGTCGCCCTCGACATCAAGGAGGCGGCGCAGGGCGGCATGGGGCCGCACGGCCTGCTCATCGGCGCCACCGGATCGGGCAAGAGCGAGCTGCTGCGCACGCTCGTGCTCGGCATGGCCATGACGCACTCCTCGGAGACGCTGAACTTCGTGCTCGTCGACTTCAAGGGCGGCGCGACGTTCCTGGGCCTCGACGAGCTGCCGCACGTGTCGGCGCTCATCACGAACCTCGCCGACGAGGCGACGCTCGTCACGCGCATGCAGGATGCGCTCGCCGGCGAGCTCAACCGCCGCCAGGAGTACCTGCGCGCGGCCGGCAACTACTCCTCGCTGCTCGAGCACGAGAAGGCGCGGCTCGCGGGGGCTCCGCTCGAGGCGATGCCCACCCTGTTCGTGATCGTCGACGAGTTCAGCGAGCTGCTCGCCTCCAACCCCGACTTCGCCGAGCTGTTCGTCATGATCGGCCGCCTCGGCCGCTCGCTGGGCGTGCACCTGCTGCTCGCATCCCAGCGCCTCGAAGACGGCCGCATGACGAAGCTCGAGAGCCACCTGTCGTACCGCATCGGCCTGCGCACCTTCTCGGCCATGGAGAGCCGCAGCGTCATCGGCGTGCCGGATGCGCACTCCCTGCCGAACGCTCCCGGCAACGGCTACCTGCGCAGCGACGTCGCCACCCTCACCCGATTCAAGGCCGCCTACGTGTCGGGCGCATACCGCCGCCGCACGCGCGAGCAGCGGCAGGAGGAGGTGCGCCAGCAGGTCGTGCTGTTCGGCGCGTCGCCGGTCGCGGCGCCCGCGGTCGACGACGCGGTCGCCGCCCTCGACGGCTCCGCCGTCGCGCCCGCGCCGATCGCCGAGAGCTCGAGTGCGGGCGCAGGTGCTGGTGCGGGCACGGGCGGCGCCGGCTCCGGCGCCGACTCCACCGTGATGGGCATGATCGTCGACAAGCTCGTCGGCTTCGGCCCGCCCGCGCACCAGGTGTGGCTGCCGCCGCTCGGCGCGCCGCCCACGCTCGACCAGCTGCTGCCGCCGCTGCTGCCCGACCCCGACCGCGGTCTGCACGCCATCGGCTGGACCGGCTCGGGCCACCTCAGCGTGCCGATCGGCGTCGTCGACAAGCCCTACGAGCAGACGCGCGAGCTCTACGAGATCGACCTCGCGGGCGCCGGCGGCAACGTCGGCGTGGCCGGCGGACCGCAGTCGGGCAAGACGGCGCTGCTGCGCACGATGGTGAGCGCGCTCGCGCTCACCCACACGCCGGCCGAGGTTCAGTTCTACTGCATCGACTTCGGCGGCGGCGGGCTCTCGACGCTCGAGGGGCTGCCGCACGTCGGCGGCGTCGCCACGCGGCGTCAGGGCGAGCAGGTGGCGCGCACGATCGCCGAGGTGCGCACGCTGCTGCGCGAGCGCGAGCAGCTGTTCACCGACGAGTCGCTCGAGGGCATGGCCGAGTACCGGGCCCGCCGTGCGGCCGGCGAGCTCGCCGAGCAGCAGTTCGGCGACGTCTTCCTCGTGGTCGACGGCTGGTCGGCGCTGCGCGCGGAGTTCGAGGAGCACGACCTCGCCCTGCGCGAGCTCGCCCGCCAGGGCCTCGCCTACGGCGTGCACGTGATGATCTCGACGAGCCGCTGGACCGACGTGCACAGCTCGCTGCGCGACCAGCTCGGCACGCGCGTCGAGCTCAAGCTCGGCGACCCGATCGACTCGGTGCACGGCATGCGCAAGGCCGCGACGGTTCCGCAGCTGCCCGGTCGCGGCATCACGGCCGAGGGCATGCACTTCCTCGCCGGCGTGCCCCGCATCGACGGCGCGACCACGATCGAGGGCCTCGCTACCGCATCCCGCGACCTGGGCGAGGCGGTGCTCGAGGCCTGGAGCGGTCCCGTGGCCCCGGCGGTGCGGATGCTTCCCGCCGTGCTCGACGCCGCGCTGCTGCCCGCACCGACCGCACCCGGTCCGCGCATCGCGCTGGGCCACGGCGAGCAGGACCTCGAGCCCGTGTGGCACGACTTCGCCGCCCGCCCGCATCTCAGCATCGTCGGCGACTCCGCGAGCGGAAAGACGGGAGCACTGCGGCTGCTCGCCAGCGGCGTCGTCGCCGCGCACGGCCCCGACGCGGCGCGCATCACCGTGATCGACCCGCGCCGCGGCGTCGTCGAGTCGGTGCCCGACGAGTACCAGTTCGCCACGGCGTTCTCGACGTCGGCGACCGAGCAGGTCGTCGCCAAGCTCGTGGCCGAGCTGCGCGAGCGGGTGCCGAGCGCCGACATCACGCCGGCGCAGCTGCGGCGCCGCGACTGGTGGAGCGGTCCCGAGCACTTCGTGTTCGTCGACGACTACGACCTGCTGCTGGGCACGATGGGCGGCCCGCTCACGCCGCTCGTCGAGCTCATCCCGCAGGCCGGCGACATCGGCCTGCACCTGATCCTGGCCCGCGCGGGCGCGGGGTCGAGCAGAACGGCGATGGATGCGGTGATCCGCCGCCTGCACGAGTCGAACACGCCCGAGCTCACCCTGTCGCTGCCCGCGTCGGAGCCGCTCACGTTCACCCCGGGGCGCGGCAAGCCGCTGCCTCCCGGCCGCGCGTCGCTGCTCACGCGCCGCGGCGGCGCCGGGCTGCAGATCGGCTGGACGGAGCCGCCCGAATGAGCGCGGAGCTCGGAGCGCGCGCGCGGGGGCTGGTGCGTCCGGCGGCGGCCGTGTCGTCGCCGATCGAGTCGGCATCCGTCGCGGCGGTCGGCGTCGCGCCGGGCACTGGCACGCAACCCATTGAACTTCACCAGCGTCTCGCCGGGGTCGAGGGGAGCGATCCCGGCGAGCGACCCGCGCTGCTGGCCCGGCCGGCTCGGCTGGCCCGGCCCGCGCGGAACGCGCGCCCGACGCGGGCCCGTCGCGGCCGGCGTCGGGCGTCGCGCGTGCCGGCTGTCCAGGGTGTCTCGCACGCACGACGTCGCCTGTCGGCGGCGTCGGCCCTGATCGTGGCCGCGAGCCTGCTCTTCTCGGCCGCGGCGGCGACCTTCACGGCGACGCCCGCGGCCGCCGCATCCTGCGCCGCCTCGGCCGGCTCGCCGGTGATCGCCGAGGAGTCGTGGGGGCAGCAGCGCATGGGCGCCGAGCGGGCCTGGCCGCGCACGACCGGTGACGTCGTCGTGGCCGTGATCGACACGGGCGTCAGCGCGAACGCCGCGTCGCTGCAGGGCGCCGTGCTGCCGGGGACCGACCTCGCGGGCGGCTCCGGTGACGCCGACTGCTACGGCCGCGGGACCTTCATCGGCTCGCTCATCGCCGGCCGCGCCGTCGAGGGGACCGAGTTCGTCGGCCTCGCGCCCGGCGCGACGATCCTGCCGGTGCGCGTGACGAACGACCCGGCCGACTACGCGCTCGCCAGCCGGCTTCCCGGCCTGCTCGCCCAGGGCATCCAGTCGGCCGTCGCCGGCGGCGCCCGGGTGATCGCGATCCCGCTCACCTCGGCGACGAGCTCGCCCGAGCTCGAGCAGGCCGTGCAGGCGGCGACCGCCGCCGACGTGCTGGTCGTCGCGGCGGCGAGCGCGCCGACGACCGACGCCCTCGCCTTCCCCGCCTCGATCGACGGCGTGCTGTCGGTCGCCCCGCTCGACGAGAAGGGCGGCGCCGCCTCGTCGGAGCTCGGCGCCGTGCCCGATCTCGCGGCGCCCTCCGGCGGACTCGTGGGCGCGGTGCCCGACGGCGCCGGGCACGTGACGGGCGACGAGGCCGACCTCGCCGTCGCCTACGCGGCAGGCGCCGCGGCGCTCGTGCGCGCCGAGTTCCCCTCCCTCACGGCGAGCGAGGTCGGCCAGCGGCTCATGGACACCGCCGACCCGTCGACCGCGCCGCTGTCGAAGGGGATGGAGGCCGATCCGTCGATCGGACACGGCGTCGTCGACCCCGTCGCCGCCGTCTCGCGTCTCGACCCGAAGGGCGTCGCGACCGCGTCGGGCGAGACGCCGACGCTCGTGGTGCCGCCCGCGCCCGACGAGCGCCCGTCGGATCTCGCGTTCATGATCGGCATGGGGCTCGTGGCCCTCGTCGCCGCGACCCTCGGGCCGCTGCTCGGCATCGTGACGGTGCGCCGCCGCCGGGAGGCCGCCGCGCGCGCCTGACCCGGCCTCGGGCCTCACACCGCGTTCTCACGACGTGAGATGCCCGCTCGATCCTGCTCGGGCGCGTCAGCGTCCCCGACGACGTGGCGAAGCTCGTCTCGTTCCTCGCCTCACCCGACTCGGACTACGTCACCGGCCAGACCTACCTGGTGGATGGCGGCATCCAGTTCTCGTGATCGCCTGACGGCGGGCGCGGGGCCGCTCGCCTCCGGCGTGCGCGGTTTCGGATGCGGACCGACCTCGAGCTGCATGCAGGCTCGATCAGGTCCTCCATCCGCAACCGCGTACGCGGGCGACGGCTCCGCACGGGCGCCGCGCCGGCATCAGCCCTCGAAGATCTGGCCGATCGGCTCGCGCTTCTCCGCCTGGAACGCGTCTTCGGCGCGGCCGAGCGCCCAGTACGCCGACAGCGACAGCAGCGACCGGTCGACGCCCCACTCGCCGTTGATCAGGCGGCGCAGCTCCTTCATCGCGCCGCGCTCGCCGTGGGCGAAGACCTCGACCGGTCCGGTCGGCGCGGGCAGGGCGCGAGCCGCGGCGACGAGCGGCAGGCCGGCGGTCGCCGTCGCGCCGTCGTCGCCCGCACCGGCGCGGTGCAGCCAGCGCAGGTCGATGCCCTCGGGATGGGCGAGCTCGAGCTCCTCGGCGGCCGACTCGACCTCGATGATCGCGACGCCCTGAGCGCCCGCCGGCATCGCCTCCAGCGCCGCGGCGATCGCCGGGATCGCGGAGTCGTCTCCGAGCAGCAGGCGCGGCAGCGTCACGTCGTCGCTCGGCGCGAACGCTCCGCCCGGAACCGAGGCCGAGATCGCGTCGCCCGCTTGCGCCGCCTGCGCCCACGGCCCGGCCACGCCTTCGTCCCCGTGCACGACGAAGTCGATCGCGAGGGTCGAGGCCGCCGCATCCACGTCGCGGATCGTGTAGGTGCGGCGCGAGGGCAGATCCTCCAGCGGAACGGTCTCGCGCAGCACCTCGAGGTCGTAGGGCGCCGTCAGTCCCACCTCGCGCCGCGCGAACAGCACCTTCGCGTAGGTGTCGGTGGCGGCCAGGCGATCGGGGTCGGCGGCCGCGATCCAGGCGGCGACCCCCTCGCCGGCGAAGTGCACGCGCAGCAGGTGCGGCGTCAGCTGCTCGGTGCGCTGCACCACGAGGGCGTACTGCGTGCCGGGGCGGCGCGGGGCGGGCGCGGCCGCGGGGGTGCTCACGGGGGCGGCGGGGTTCGGGGGAGTGGAGCTCATCGGATGCGTGTCTTCCGGTTCGGTTCGGCCTCGCTCGCGCGGCTCGCTCGTGCTCGGCCCGGTTCGACTCCGGGTGGATGCGATGGGTCGCGCGGTAAGGATGCCCTTACATCCTCGCGCGTCCGCCGGTGCGCTCGCTGAGTCGCGCCGCATCCCGGTCCGGCCGAGATGTCGCAGATGCACGGGACACGCCGCGCGAGCGTGACACTTCCGACACGTCGACGCGCGCCCGGCGCCGGGGCCCGTCGGTGTCTAGTCGGAGCGCGATCCGTGGAAGCGCGTCACGCGCGGGCGCAGCACCCGGATCACGATCCCGGCGCCGAGCAGCGCGCCGCCGACGGCGTAGGCGACGGGCGAGAGCGACTGCACGGATCCGAACGCGACGAGCGGGCTCGTCGCCGGCGAGGCCACGTCGAGGAGTGCGCCGACGAGGTAGTTGACGGCGAAGTTCAGCAGGTAGCCGACCCCGATCGTCGCGATCCCGGCGATCATCAGCCGTCGTGCGGTGCGCGCCGTCGCGCTCTCGAGCTCCGTCATGATCCCCCTCGGATGTCGCTGACATCCTCTCGCGTTCGGGTGAACGGCGGGCGCCGGGATGCGATCATCGGCTCAGTCCGCCCGGTGATGCGGGCGAGACGAGGAGGCGGTCATGGCGCGGACTCCTCGGCAGCGCGCACGACTCGGCGGCGGACTCGTCGTCGCCGGAGTGGTGATGATCGGGGTCGCGATCCTGATCCTCGCGGTCGTCGGGCCCGACAGCACCGGCCGCATCGGGGGCTCGCCGCCACTGCTCGTCGTCGGCGGCGCTGCCGTGATCGTGGTGGGCGTCGGGCAGCTGGCCGTCGCGGGCATCGCGGCAGCGATCTCTCGGCGACGCGGCGGCAGCACCGAGCGCTGAAAGCTGGCGGTTGCGGGCGGCCCGCACGACTCGGCGGTTCCGCACCGCCCGGGATGCGCCTACCGCGGGTCGAGCCGCAGGCCGACGCCGTGCACCGCGGGCCCGACCATCCCGCCGACGATGCTCGAATAGCGGGCGTACTTCGACCGGTAGGCGTCGTCGATCGCCGAGTTGACCGCATCCGACTCGTCGACGTGGGCGAAGGCGACGTCGTACTCGGTCGACCCGACGCGAATGCGTCCGGTGCCCGAGGCGAGCGCGCGACGGTACCAGCCGTTGCCGCTGCCGTAGGCCGACCGCACGAACAGCTCGTCGCCCGCGCGCACCGCCCAGATCGTGATGAAGGGACGCAGCGAGCCGTCGGGGCGCTGCGACGAGATGTCGAGCTCGTCATCGGCGTCGATCGCGGCGAGCTGATCAGAGGTCCACGTGGTCATGCGCCGATCCTCCTCCTCGCGCCCGCATAGCGCTGAGTCAGAGTGCGCCCGTGACCCACATGATGCCGAGGCTCGTGAGGGTGACGAGCAGCCAGAGCAGTCCGCCGAGCGCGAGAGGGCGCCAGCCCGAGCGGCGGATCGCGGCGACGTCGGTCGAGAGCCCGATCGCGCTGAGCGCCATCGCGATGAGGAACACGGATGCGGTGCTCAGCGCCGGCTTCGCCTCGGCCGGGATGACGCCGAGCGACGAGACGATCGCCACCAGCACGAAGCCGATCAGGAACCACGGGATGAGCTTGAGCACGCCGAGCGGCGTCAGTCGCGGGCGTGCGGGCACCGCATCCGGCCGCGAGAGATCCCGCGGGTGGCCAGGAATGCTCGCCGTCGACGGCGTGTCGCGAGCATTCGTGGCCACCCTCGACCCCTCGAAGTCGGGATCGCCGGCCGCGTCGCCCACGCCACCCGCAGCCCCGTCGGCGAGCACCGTCTTCCGCCGCCCGACCAGCACCGCCAGGCCGATCGTGATGGGGATGATCATGAGCGTGCGCACGAGCTTCACGACCACGGCGAAGTTCATCGCGCCGGCGCCGTAGACGGCGGCGGTCGCGACGACCGACGAGGTGTCGTTGACGGCGGTGCCGGCGAAGAGTCCGAAGGCGTGCTCCGACATCCCGAGCGCGTGCCCGATGACCGGGAAGACGATCACGGCGCTGATGTTGAACAGGAAGATCGTCGAGACCGCATAGGCGACCTCGGCGCTGACGGCCCCGATCACGGGCGAGACGGCCGCGATGGCCGAGGCGCCGCAGATGCCGGTGCCGACGCCGATCAGGGTGCGCAGATCGCCGACGACGCCGAGCGCGCGGCCGATCAGCCAGGCGCCGAGCAGGCAGATCGCGAGCGTTCCGAGCATGACCGGCAGCGATTCGAGTCCGACCGCCGCGATCTGCGCGAGCGAGAGCTGGGCGCCGAGCAGCACGACCGCGACCTGCAGCAGCCGCTTCGAGGTGAACTGGATGCCCGGCTTCAGCCGCGCTCCCGGCTTGCGGATCAGCGCGATCACCACGCCGATCACGATCCCCGGAACCGCGCTGCCCACGAGCGGCACCACGGAGCCGATCGCCGTCGCGACGCCCGCGATCACGAGGCAGACGAGGATGCCGGGGGCCAGCGACAGCACACGCTGCGGAATCGAGAGGGGGGCGTCGGGCACGGCTCCACCCTGCCGCAGAACCCCCGCATCCCGCACCGCCGCGCCCGCCCGCGCCTGCCCGCGCGGCTCGCCGCGGCCCTGCCCCGCGTCCCCGAGTGGACGGATCGGTCCTCCCGTGTCCGTGCCGCACACTCGATCCGAGGGGATGTCGGCGTCTGCGAAATGCGCAAGCACGTAACCGCACGGCCACGCGATTCGAGGGAATCCGTCGAATCGACGTGCTGCGACGCGGAGCACCATTGACCCCACACCGCACCGACCCCGGTTGCGGCGCCGGAACGAACACCCGGTACCGAACCGGGGCCGCGCATCCCGCACCACAGCACCACCTGCACCGCTCCACCCCGCCCGAACCGCGACACCGAGATCAGGAGGCCACGATGGCGAACACCCGCCGCGACAGCGTGACCGGCGCGCTGATGATGGTCCCGGCCTCGATCGTGATCCTGCTGCTCGTCGTCGTGCCGATGGTGATCATCGCCCGCGACAGCTTCGCCATCAGCGACCCGCTCGGCGGCAACCTGGGCGGCTTCACGCTCGACAACTACGCCAAGCTGCTCGACCCGGTCTACGGCAAGACGATCGGCTACAGCCTCGGCATGGCCGTGCTCAACGCGATCGTCTGCACGATCGTCGGCTACGTCGTCGCCTACTACATCGCGACCCGGCCGGCCCGCCGCCAGCCGGTGCTGCTGCTGCTCGTGATCATCCCGTTCCTCACCGACTTCCTGGTGCGCACCTTCTCGTGGATCACGCTGCTCGGCTCGGGCGGCCCGATCATCGGCATCGCGAAGGCGCTCGGCATCCCGGCGACGTCGCTCGTGCCCTCGCAGACGGCCGTCGTGCTGTCGCTGCTCTACGCCTTCCTGCCCGTCGCGGTGTTCCCGATCTACGCGTCGATGCGGGCGATCGACCCGTCGCTGCGCGAGGCGGCCGCCGACCTCGGCGCCGGCTGGTGGCAGACCCACGCCCGCGTCTTCGTGCCGCTGAGCGCGTCGGGCCTCGCCTCGTCGGTCATGCTCACCTTCGTTCCGACGCTGGGCGTGTTCGTCATCCCGGTGCTGCTGGGCGGCGGCAAGGACCCGCTGGTCGGCAACCTGATCGTGACCCTGTTCACCGAGTTCCGCAACGAGCCGCTCGGCGCCGCGCTGTCGATGGTCGTGCTCGTGCTGATGCTCGCCTCGGTCGCGCTCGCCGGCCTGGTCACCCGCCTCGTCAGCCGGGGCGCCCGACGCTCCGCACGATCGGAGAGGAGCGCCTGATGGATCGCGTCGTCGCCTGGTTCTCGCGCCTGATCTTCGTCTTCCTCTACCTGCCGATCGTCGCGCTGGTCGTCTACTCGCTCAACGCCTCCGAGGTCAGCTACCGCTGGGAGGGCGTGAGCCTGCGCTGGTACGTCGAGCTGTTCGCCGACCGGCTGCTGCTCGAGACGCTGCGCACGAGCCTCATCGTCGGCCTCGTGTCGGCGCTGCTCGCCACGGCGCTCGGCTTCCTCAGCTCGACCGCGCTCGTGCGCTTCCGGGTGAAGGGGCGCGGCGTGTTCCTCGGCGCGATCCTGATCCCGCTGATCGTGCCCGAGATCGTGCTCGGCGTCTCGCTGCTGACCGTGTTCAGCACGGCCGGCATCCCGACCGGGTTCGTGACGCTGATCCTCGGCCACACGGTCATCACGCTGCCGCTGGCGACTCTCGTGCAGATGGGCGCGATGAGCTCGCTCGACCCGAGCCTGCCCGAGGCGGCCGCCGACCTCGGCGCCGGCGCCTGGACGACGTTCCGCCGCGTGACCTTCCCGCTGCTGCGCCCGGCCGTGCTCGCCGCGTTCCTGCTCAGCTTCGCCACCTCGTTCGGCAACATCGTCATCTCGACCTTCACCTCCGGCGTCGGCACGACCACGCTGCCGCTGCGCATCTACAGCCAGCTCAAGAGCGGCCTGACCCCCGAGCTCAACGCGCTCGGAACGCTGCTCGTGCTGCTCACGCTCGCGATCATCCTCGTCGTCGGGGTCGGCCAGCTGCGCCGCATCCTCGCCGGCGGGCCCGCCTCGCAATAGCCCCGTGGATGCGCGCCCTCCGCCGACCGGAGCGTCGCGCATCCCACCCCAGACCAGCTCCACTCACGCAATCACCGCACCACAGCACCGCACCACCCGCACCGCCGCACCACATAGCCCCACCCAGCACCGCACCCGCACCGCCCCACCTGTCACCGTTCCTGAAGGGACACAGCAATGAAGAGCAAGGCCCTCGCCGCGGTCGGCGTCACCGTCGCCGCCGCCCTCGCGCTGACCGGCTGCTCCGCCGCCGGCGGATCGTCGTCGGGCGACAGCACGAAGCTGCACATCTACGCCTGGTCGGGCGAGATCCCCGACTCGGTCATCAAGGGATTCGAGAAGGAGACCGGCATCACGGTCACCGTCGACAACTTCGACAGCAACGAGACGATGATCTCGAAGCTCGCCGCCGGCAACTCGGGCTACGACATCGTCGAGCCCAGCCAGTACGCGGTTCCGCTCATGGTCGAGCGCGACCTGCTCGCCAAGGTCGACAAGTCGAAGCTCGACGGCTTCGACAACCTGGCCGAGAAGTTCGTCGACCCGTCGTTCGACCCCGACAACGGCTACAGCATCCCGTGGGCCTGGGGCACCACCGGCATCCTCTACAACGAGGCCTGCACCGGCGCGCCCGTGACGGGCTGGAAGGACCTCTGGAACGAGAAGTACAAGGGCAAGATCTACATGCTCGACAACATGCTGTCGGCCTACATCGGCGGCATGCAGGTCGAGGGCCTCAGCGCGACCTCGACCAAGAAGGCCGACATCGAGAAGGGCACGCAGGCCCTGCTCGACCAGAAGCCCCTGCTGGCCGGCTACAACAGCGACAACTACGCCGACCTGGTCGCCACCGGGGATGCCTGCATCGCCGAGGCCTACAGCGGCACCAGCTCGGCCAAGGCCGTCGCCGCCAACCCCGACGTGCACTACATCCTCCCCGAGGAGGGCGGCACGCTCTGGACCGACAGCTTCTCGATCGTCAAGGGCACCGCGAACGAGTCGGCCGCCTACAAGTGGCTGAACTACACGCTGCAGCCCGAGGTCGCCGCGCTGCTGACCGACGACGCGTCGCTCGCCAGCACGAACCAGGCCGCGCTCGAGCTGGTCAAGGACCAGACGCAGGTCACCAACCCGGCGATCTACGCCCCGGCCGACTCGCTCGACAACGCCGAGTTCATCGTCGACCCGGGCAAGGCGCTGGCCTACTACCAGGACGGCTGGACGCGCGTCCGCGCCTCCTGACCCGCCCACCACACTCCGCCCATTACCCCACCGGAGCAGCAGATGACCGAGACCCCGGCCCCCGTCGCCGTGCGACTGCGCGGCATCACCAAGACCTTCGGGTCGAACACGGTGGTGCAGCCGCTCGACCTCGACATCCGCGACGGCGAGTTCTTCAGCATCCTCGGACCCTCGGGATGCGGCAAGACGACCCTGATGCGCATGATCACCGGGTTCGAGACGCCGACCGACGGCTCGATCGAGCTCGACGGACGCAACGTCGACAAGGTCGCGACCCGCGACCGGGATCTGAACATGCTGTTCCAGAGCTACGCGCTCTTCCCGCACCTGTCCGTCTACGAGAACGTCGCCTTCGAGCTGCGCGTGCGTCGCACGCCGAAGGCCGAGCTCGACGGACGGGTGCGGGAGGCGCTGCAGCTCGTGCGCCTCGCCGACTTCGCCGAGCGCAAGCCCAGCGAGCTCAGCGGCGGCCAGCGTCAGCGCGTGGCGCTGGCGCGGGCCGTCGTCGGCCGCCCCGCGGTCGTGCTGCTCGACGAGCCGCTCGGCGCGCTCGATCAGAAGCTGCGCAAGGAGATGCAGTTCGAGCTCAAGCGCATGCAGCGCGAGGTCGGAATCACCTTCATCTACGTCACCCACGACCAGGAGGAGGCGCTGACGATGAGCGACCGCATCGCGGTCATGTCGGCCGGCCGCGTGCTCCAGGTCGCCTCGCCGATCGACATCTACGACGCGCCCGCGTCGCGCTTCGTCGCCGGCTTCATCGGCAGCTGCAACCTCATCCCGGCCCGCATGGAGGCCGGCAAGGCCATCTGCTCCGGCTTCGGGGCGGTGCCCGCCGACACCGTGGATGCGCAGGCCCGCGGCGTGCGCGACGGCGACGAGGTCGTCGTGGCCGTGCGCCCCGAGCGCATCACCCTGCACGCCGACCCCGCCCTGGCTCCCGCCGGAGCCGCTCGCGGCGTGCTGGCCGAGCGCGTGTTCCTCGGCGACGAGTGGACCGTGCACGTGTCGACGCAGGGCGCCGTGCTCACCGTCCAGGTGCCCTCGGGCGAGAACGGGGCCGCTCTGGCCGCGCTCGCCGACGGCGCCGAGGTGGCCGTCTCGTGGACCCCCGCGGCCGGCCGCATCCTGCCCGCCGAGGAGGCCGCGGCATGACCGCCAACCCGTCGCTGACCGTCGCCGTCGCGCAGCTCGCGCCGACCACCGACGCGGCTGCCAACCGCGATGCGATCGCCGCCCTCGTGGCCGACGCCGCCGCATCCACCGGGGCCGGCCTCGGCCGCCCTGCGCGCCTGGTCGTGCTGCCCGAGGAGGCCATGCTTCTCGCCGGCGAGCTCGACGACGCCGAGCGCGCCGAGATCGTCGCCCGCGAGTGGCCGCTGTTCCTCGCGCTGCTGTCGCGCCTCGCGACCGAGCACGAGACCTGGATCATCGCGGGCGGCTACGAGCCGAGCGGCGAGGCCCGCCCGCACAACAGCATCGCCGTCGTGAACCCGCGCGGCGAGCTCGTCGACGTGTACCGCAAGCTGCACCTCTACGACGCCTTCAGCTACCGCGAGAGCGACTACGTCAAGGGCGGCACCGAGCTGCCGCCGGTCGTGATGATCGAGGGCGTCGTCGTCGGACTCGTCAACTGCTACGACATCCGCTTCCCCGAGCTGGCGCGCGATCTGGTCTCGCGCGGCGCCGACGTGCTGGCCGTGTCGGCCGCGTGGGTCGCCGGTCCCCGCAAGGAGGACCATTGGACCACGCTCGTGCGGGCCCGCGCGATCGAGAACACCTGCTGGGTCGTCGCCGCCTCGACCAGCGCCGCCGACTGCGTCGGCACGAGCATGATCGTCGACCCGCTCGGCGTCGTGCGCGCTCAGCTGCCGCCCGCCGGCGACGAGATCGCCGTCGTCGACGTCACCCTCGACCGCATCGCCGAGGTGCGCGAGATCCTTCCCGCCCTCGCCAACCGCCGACTCGACACCCGGGTCGCCGTCCAGGAGTTCCAGCCGTGAGCCTCATCGTCGAACCCAACGGACCCGCCCTCGACCCCGAGCTGGTCGAGAAGCTGCAGCGCGTCTCGTTCCCCACCATCGGCCACTACCTCGAAGAGGGCTTCGCCGACCCCGGCATCCGCCGCCAGAGCGGCGTCGGCCGCGTCGTCGGCCGCGCCGTGACCCTGCGCCTCACCGGCCAGGACTCGACGCTGCTGCACCACGCCGCCGGCCACGCCCAGCCGGGCGACGTGTTCGTGATCGACACCGGCGGCGACCTGCGTCACGCGCCCGTCGGCGAGGTGCTCGCGGTCACGCTGCACGCCGCCGGCGCCGCGGGCGTCATCATCGACGGCGTCGCGACCGACATCGACGAGATCGAGCACACCGGCCTGCCGGTCTACGCGCGCGGACTCAGCGTGCTGACCACCAAGCTGCTGGGCCTGGATGCCGGCGGCATCAACATCCCCGTCAGCGTCGGCGGCGTCAGCGTGCAGCCCGGCGACGTCGTGCTGGCCGACCGCAACGGCGTGCTGTTCGGCAGCCCCGCCGTGATGGCCGGGATCATCGACACCGCCCTCGAGGACGACGCCGAGGAGCCCGCCTTCGTCGCCGAGGTGCTGACCGGCAAGCCGCTCGGCCAGGTGTCGGGCGCCAGCCAGACCGTGCTCGACCTGCTCGCCGCGCGAGCCTGACCCACCCTTCGATCGGACCCGCACCATGCTCATCAAGGCCGCCATCAACGGCGGGCGCTCGCGTGACGAGCACCCCGCCATCCCGCTGACCCCCGACGAGATCGCCGTCGCCGCCGCCGACGCGGTCGCCGCGGGCGCCGACGTCGTGCACGCCCACGCGCGCACCGCCGACGGGTCGCAGACCATCCACCCCGACGAGATCCGCCGCATGGTCGAGGCCGTGCGCCGCGGCGCCCCCGGCGTGATCGTCGGCACCACGACGGGCCTGTGGACCTGCTCCGGCCACGCCGAGCGCATGCAGCTGCTCGCCGCCTGGCCCGAGGATGCGCTGCCCGACTTCGCCAGCGTCGCCTTCTGCGAAGAGGGCGCCGCCGAGGCCGCCGAGCTCGTGCTCGAGCGCGGCATGGTGCTCGAGAGCGCCGTCTGGTCGATGGATGACGTACCCGCGCTGCTCGCCGCATCCACCCTGCACCAGAACGTGCGCGTGCTGATCGAGCCCGAAGACGAGGACGTGCAGGTCGCGATCGACCACGCCCGCCGCATCGCCGACGCCCTCCGCGCCGGCGGCGTGACGGCCCCGCTGCTCTACCACGGCTACGACGCGACGGCCTGGCCGCTCGTGCGCGCCGCGATCGACGACGGGCACGAGACCCGCGTCGGCTTCGAGGACATGCTCGGCCTCGACGGCGACGCCCCCGCCGCCGACACGGCCGAGATGGTGCGGCTTGCACGCGCGCTCGAGGCCGCCGGAGCAGGGCTCGTGGATGCGGGGCTCGCGTCCTCCGCCGGTTCCGCTGTGTCCTCGACCTCGCCAGCCGCCGCTCCCGACGCCGAGGCGCGCGTCTGAGTCGCGCCGCGGGGTCTCCCGACCGTCGCCTGGCCCGTGCAGGGTGCGGGGTGACCGCGGGCGCCGGCTGCGTGGTGGTGGCCGGCGCCCCATCCCTCTCGTCGCGGAGTCGGCCGTCGCATCCCGTGCTGTCGCGCTCGGGTTCGCCGTCGCGCTCGCGCCCGGGTCGCACCCGTTCTGGGCGGGTGACCCGGCGCATCCCGCGGGGGAGAATGTCGGTGTGAGCGCGGATCCGATCGACCGGAGGCTCGTCGAGCTGCTCGGCGAAGACGGCCGGCGCGCGTTCACCGAGATCGCGCAGCTGCTCGGCGTCTCGGAGGCGACCGTGCGCGCGCGGGTGCAGCGCCTCACGTCCGACGGAACCCTGCGCATCGTCGCCCTGTGCAACCCGCTCACGCTCGGACACCAGTCGGTGCGCCTGCTCATCACGGTGCGCAGCCTCACGCCGCGCAGCGTCGCCCGCTCGCTCACGAGCGTGCCGATGATCGGCCACGTCGCCCTCGTCGCCGGCGCCCACGACATCTACCTCGAGGCGACCCCGCGCGATCTCGGCCAGCTCGCCGACCTGCTCGACGACATCCGCCGCACGCCCGGCGTCGCGCGCATCGACCAGTACGTCATGACCCGGCTCTACAAGGACTACTCCTGGGGCGGCCTGCGCGACCAGTCGGGCGAGCGCGCGGTCGGCGGCTCGGGCCAGCCTGAGGCCTGAGCGCTCGCGCCTGCGTCGCGCAGGGTGCGGGCTATGCCCCCGCGGCGGGATGCGGTCGGGTCAGCCGGTTGATCGGCTCGCGGAAGCCGGCCCAGACGTACTCGTCCTTGAGCACCTCCATGACCGTCGCCGTCTCGATCGCCTCGATGCCCTGCACGCGGCGCACGGTCTCGGTCAGGAAGCGGCCGAGGTCGTCGCTGGTCTCGCAGCGCACATCCGCGATGAGGTCGAACGACCCGATGCAGGTGCCGACGTACTTGACCTCGGCGAAGCCGGAGAGGGTGCGGGCGACGCTCTCGGCGGTCGCGCCGCGCACCCGGATCGACAGGTGCGCCTCGACCCAGCCCATCCGCGTGGAGTTCGGCATGCCGACGACCTGCACGACGCCGAGCGACAGCAGTCGCTTGTAGCGGGCGCGCACGCTGCCCTCGGTGAGCCCGACGTAGCGGCCGATCTCGCCGAAGCTGCGGCGGCCGTCGAGGCGGAGCTGATCGATGATCTTGCGATCGATCACGTCGATGGCATCGAGCTCCATGCGCCGATTCTCCCACGCACGCTTCTCCGGGCGAGTGGCCCCATCCGCGGTTCAGGCGCGTTGGTAGGGAGCAGCACCCGAGTGATCCAGGATGATCGGCGCGGGCGAGCGCTGTCGGTTAGAAGGTTCTCGGTGGCCTGCCGTGACCCGGAAGCTCGACCCATTCAGTTCGCGCCGAATGCATTTCGTCGTACCAACTAACGAAGAATCGCACGCCATGTTCGTAGCCTCGGTCGCTCAGCGAGCCAGCAAAGGATGCGGTGTTCTCCCCGGAGACGTTCTCCCAATGACCGGCAGAAGCGAGGCGGAGATCCTCGTCGGGCTCGATTCGAACCTCGAGTGCGACGCTGCGCGCTACGGAGTTCCGCAGAACAAAGTCCATTTCGTCGCCGGTGTTGTCCTCGTGGATGGACCAACGCGGAGCGGGAAGCGGAAGTGGCGGGAGATCCGGAGGGACGGGTGTCTCTGGGGTCGAACTCGAACGCGCCTCTGCCAAACCCGCTGCATGGCCACGGGCAAACGCAACCTCGCGAGACTCGATTGGCGCAGTCAGTGCCTCCGGCAACATGAAGACATCCCTCGAGTGCTCGTCGCCGTTTGGGTCACGCCATGACACGCGGAAAACGACGCCCTCATTCCTTCCTCGCTCGGTAGCCGTGCCGCGGAACCAACGAGCTGTTGATGATCCACCAGTCGATGGATTCCAGCGCCCCTGGAAGAAGACATCGCCGGACATGCGGAACAACTCGTCCGGTGCCGTCACGACCACGTCCCATGCCTCAGCGCCACGGTTCGTCATCCAGAACATTGCTTCGTCGCCGAAGAACGAGTCTTTTGCGTCGATTGCCCACGCTGGCTCATTGATGACGACGGCAGCTCTCTCGTCGGCAACTTCTTTGCTCCGGGCCGTGTAGCCCGCTGCGTATCGGGCGTCTGAGTGTTCACGCACCGTCTTCGCTCGAGACACGACCGGTCGGGTGTCCCGCATCCAGCTCGCGAAGTGAATCCAGATTCGGCGTCGCCAGTAACGGTTCGTCACTGAGAGGACGAACCCGGCTAGTGCGGCTGCGAGAGCGACTACGAGAACGCGTTGCCACAATTCGAGGTGGTCCGTCACCGCGTTTACCAACACGCTCGGCCCTAAAAGAATAAGACCGCCGACGACGTTAGAGCCGAGATTGCTCTGGCTCCAAGGTCCATTCTCACGCTCGGTCACAGGCCGACCATATCTGCGAAGTCGGACACCAGAGCGGGCGCGCGCGGCGCCGCACGTGCTCACGCGAAGCTCTGCGCGCCGATCACCGCCAGCAGCTCCAGCTTCTCGACGCTCGGGGTGCCCGGCGTCGCCGTGAAGACGAGCAGCACCTGTCCGCTGTCCGCGTCGGTCAGGGTCTGACAGTCGAGCTCGAGCTCGCCGACCTCAGGATGCGCGAACCGCTTGCGCCGCGGATGCTTGAGCCGCACATCGTGCCGCGCCCAGACCTCGGCGAACTCCGCGCTCGACGCAAGCAGCGCATCCACGATGCGGGTCGCGCGCTCGCGGGTCGCCGGGTTCGAGTACGCCGACCGCAGCTCAGCCGTGAAGACGCGCCCGTGTTCGGGCTGGTCGTCGCGCGGATAGACGTCGCGGGTCGCCGGCTCCATGTACCAGCGGTAGACGTTCGAGCGCGCGAGGCCGGTGCGCTGTGTATGGTCGCCGAGCAGCGCGCGGGCGAGCGGCGTCTGCACGAGCGTCTCGCCGAGGTCGGTCAGAACCATCGCGGGGGTGTCGCCGAGGCGGTCGACGATGCGCTGCATGCCGGGAGCGACATGTGATGCCGCGTGCGCCGTCTCGGGCGCCGGATGCCCGGCCAGCCGGAACAGGTGGGCGCGCTCGTCGGCGTTGAGGCGCAGCCCGCGGGCGATCGCGGCGAGCATCTGGTCGGAGGGCTGAGGTCCGCGCTGCTGCTCGAGCCGGCTCCAGTAGTCGGTCGACATGCCGCTCAGCTGCGCGATCTCCTCGCGCCGCAGCCCGCCCGTGCGGCGGCGGGGTCCGCGGGGCAGGCCGACGTCCTCCGGCTGCAGCGCCTCGCGGCGGCTGCGCAGGAAGTCGGCGAGCTGGCTGCGGTCCACGGCATCCATCCTGCTCCTCGTCGCGTGGCCCTGACCAGGGATCGCCGCTCCCTGGATGAGCGCGTCCTGGTGAGCAGTGGATGCGCGGCGCACGCTGGAGCCATGACCGAGAAGATCACCCTCATCACCGGCGGCGGACGTGGCCTGGGTCGCTCCGCCGCGCTCGCCCTCGCCGACGCCGGACAGGACGTCGTCATCACCTACCGTGCCTCGGCGGATGCCGCGGCCGAGGTCGTCGCCGAGATCCAGGCGAAGGGCCGCAAGGCCGTCGCCCTGCCGCTCGACACGACCGAGTTCGACGCCTTCCCGGCGTTCGTCGCCGCGCTGCGCGAGACCCTGACCGCGACCTGGGGTCGCGACAGCTTCGACCACCTCTTCAACAACGCCGGCATCGGCATCACGACGCCGGTCGGCCAGACCACGGCCGAGCAGATCGACCAGCTCTTCGACACGAACGTCAAGGGCGTCATGCTGCTGACCGAGGCGCTGCTGCCCGTGATCGCCGACGGCGGCCGCATCCTCAACGTCTCGAGCGGACTCGTCCGCTACACGGCCGGCGCGCCCTACGGCGCCTACGCCGCCACGAAGGGCGCGATCGAGGTGTGGACCCGCTACCTCGCCGCCGGGCTCGGCGCCCGCGGCATCGCGGTCAACGCTCTCGCCCCGGGCGCCACGGCGACCGACTTCGGCGGCGGCTACCTGATGAGCGACGAGTTCCAGAAGCAGGTGTCGAGCGTCACCGCGCTCGGACGCGGCGGTCAGGCCGACGACATCGCCCTCGCGGTCGTCACGCTGCTCTCGCCCAGCGCGCGCTGGATCAACGCCCAGCGCGTCGAGGCCTCCGGCGGCGCCTACCTCTGAGCCGACGCGGCGCGCTCGCGCGCTGATCGCGCCCCTCGGAGTCGTCGAGTTGCCCAGTTCTGCCGCGTTCCGTCCCCGGAACGCGACCGAACTGGGCAACTCGCCCATCGCGCCTCGTGAGTTGCCCACTTCTGCCGGACCCCGTGCGCGACAAGCCGCGGAAGCGGGCAACTCACGATCGGGGCGGCGGGACGTTCGATCGCTCCTGCGGCGGGCCGTGGATGCGCGGGAGTAGCGTCGCCCGCGTGACCGTCGTCATCGCCCTCATCGCCAACGTGCTGGTCGCATCCGCGAAGACGGTCGCCGCCGTCCTCACCGGTTCGGCCGCGATGTTCGCCGAGGCGGCGCACTCGTGGGCCGACGCCGGCAACGAGGTGTTCCTGGTGTTCGCGGATCGGGCCGCGGCGCGCCCGCGTGACCGGCAGCATCCACTCGGCTTCGGCCGGGATGCGTGGCTCTGGTCGCTGTTCGCCGCGATCGGCGTCTTCGCGGTCGGCGCGACCGTGTCGATCTTCCACGGCATCACCGAGCTCGCCGACCCGGAGCCGGCCGGCGACTACGTCATCAACTACATCGTGCTGGCGGTCGCGTTCGTGCTCGAGGGCACGTCGTTCCTGCAGTCGATCCGTCAGGGCCGCAAGCGCGCTCGCGAGACCGGGCGCGAGTTCCTGCCCTACGTGCTCGGCAGCTCCGAGTCGACGCTGCGGGCGGTGTTCGCCGAAGACGGCGCCGCGCTGATCGGCATCGTGCTCGCCGCGGCCGGCATCGCCCTGCACCAGGTCACCGGCATCGCCGCGTTCGACGCGATCGCGAGCATCCTGATCGGCCTGCTGCTCGCCGTCGTCGCGCTGTTCCTCATCGACCGCAACCGCCGCTTCCTCATCGGCGGCGCGCAGGGCGGCAAGCTGCGCGACTGGATCGTCGGCCTGCTCGAGAGCCGCCCCGAGATCGACCACGTCACCTACCTGCACGTCGAGGTCGTCGGCCCGAACCGGCTGTTCGTCGTCGGCGCGGTCGACCTGCTCGGCGACCAGCCCGAGCACACGGTCGCCGACAAGCTGCGGGCCATCGAGGATGCGCTCGAGGCCGAGGAGATCATCCAGACCGCGGTGCTGACCGTCGCCTCGTATCGTGAGCCGAGCATCCACGACCCGGATGCGCTGCTCGACGCCGACCCGGACGCCGACGCCGCCCGCTAACCGGCACCGAGCGCGGCGCTCGATCGCCGAGTTGCCCACTTCGGTCGGGTTCGCGCGCCAGAACCCAGCAGAACTGGGCAACTCGCGATCCGAGCGAGCACACGCGACGCGGCACACGCGACACCTGAACCCCGCCCGCCCGCGCCCGCGCGATAGCACCTGAGTGCGACCTGCGCGAGTTGTGTCAGCGCTGTCAGCGTGTGGCAGAGTCCACTCCCGGCGCGATTCCGGACACCGTCCTGGACGCGCGCTACGACCACCCCCGCGATGAGCGACCCACGGCCAGGCCAGCACGGCTGCCCCCGGTTCGCGCAGCGCCGCCCACCGGCGGAGGTTCTCGTTCCCGATCGATGACGAATCCGGAGAGGACCCGCATGGCATTCGCGCCTGCAGCACTCGCCCTGAGCCCGGCCGGTGCGATCCGCGCCGCCACCCAGGGCATCCGCCTCGACCTGACCTGGGTCGACTACCTGATGCTGCTGATCTACTTCGGCGTCGTCATCGGCATCGGCTTCATCGCCCGCAAGCGCGTGAAGTCGAGCATGGACTTCTTCCTCAGCGGACGCTCGATGCCCGCGTGGATCACCGGCCTCGCCTTCGTCAGCGCCAACCTCGGCGCCACCGAGATCCTCGGCATGGCGGCGAACGGCGCGCAGATCGGCATGGCGACGCTGCACTACTACCTCATCGGCGCCGTGCCGGCGATGGTGTTCCTGGGCCTCGTGATGATGCCCTTCTACTACGCGTCGAAGGTGCGCAGCGTTCCGGAGTTCATGCTCCGCCGCTTCGGCAAGGCCCCGCACCTGGTCAACTCGCTCGCCTTCGCGGTGTCGAACGTGCTGATCGCGGGCATCAACCTGTTCGCGATGGCGATCGTCATCGAGGCGATGCTCGGCTGGTCGCAGTGGCTGGCCATCCTGGTCTCGGCCGCGTTCGTGCTGGTCTACATCACCCTCGGCGGGCTCTCGAGCGCGATCTACAACGAGGTCATGCAGTTCTTCGTGATCATCGCCGGCCTCGTGCCGCTGACGATCGTCGGACTCAACCGCGTGCACGGCTGGAGCGGCCTGGTGGATGCGCTGAACAAGACCGAGAGCGCCGAGCTGCTGCATACCTGGGTCGGCACCGGCTTCGGCGACGAGTCGAACCCGATCGGCGCGAACTGGCTGGCGATCGTGCTCGGCCTCGGCTTCGTGCTGAGCTTCGGCTACTGGACCACCAACTTCACCGAGGTGCAGCGCGCCTTCAGCGCGAAGAACATGTCGGCCGCGCGGCGCACCCCGCTGATCGGCGCGTTCCCGAAGCTGCTGATCCCGTTCATCGTCGTCATCCCGGGTCTGATCGGCGCGGCGACGATCGGCAACCTGCTCGCCGACCCCGACTCGGGCGTGACCTACAACGAGGTCATCCCGAAGCTCATGCAGATGTACCTGCCGACCGGCGTGCTCGGCATCGCCGTGACCGGTCTGATGGCGTCGTTCATGGCGGGCATGGCGGCCAATGTGTCGAGCTTCAACACGGTGTTCACCTGGGACATCTGGCAGCGCTACATCAAGAAGGACATGCCCGACGAGCACTACCTCAAGGTGGGCCGCTGGGTCACGGTCGTGGGCGTGCTGATCGGCGTCGGCACCGCGTTCATCGCGGCCGGGGCGCAGAACATCATGACCTACATGCAGACGCTGTTCTCGTTCTTCAACGCCCCGCTGTTCGGCGTCTTCATCCTGGGTCTGCTGTGGAAGCGGATGTCGTCGGCCGGCGCGCTCTGGGCCTACATCGCGGGCATCATCGCTCCGACGGTCGTGTTCATCGCCTACCAGGTGAGCGTCGCGAACGGCGACCCGATCTTCGCCACGGCGACGTCGGAGACGCTCTACGGCGCGATGATCTCGTTCGGCACGGTGCTCGTCGTCGGCGTCGTCATCAGCCTGCTGACGAAGGCCAAGCCGGTCGGCGAGCTGAAGGGCCTGGTCTACGGCGTCGGCAAGATCGACGTCACGCAAGACCACGTCGCGGGCGACACCAAGTGGTACCGCTCGCCCGCCCTGCTCGGAACCGTGGCCCTCGCCGGCTGCGTCGCCCTCTACCTGCCGTTCCTGTGATCCGGGATGCTGAAGGAGTTCTCGAATGAGTGAGAAGAACCTGACCTCCGAGCAGGAGGCCCTGGTCAAGTCCACGCGGCGCTTCGATCTGCGTCGCATCCTCGGAGCCCTGTTCGTGGTCTACGGACTCATCGTGGGCATCACCGGCTTCGTGACCGTGGGCTCGACCGACGAGCTCGAGCGCACCGGCGGCATCGCGATCAACCTGTGGACGGGCGGCGCGATGCTGGTCGTCGGCATCCTCTTCTTCGTGTGGGATCGGCTGTCGCCGGTGCCCGCCGAGGACATCGTGAAGAGCGACGAGCAGGTCGAGGCCGAGCGCGCCGAGGGCGAGGCCAAGGTCGACTGACCCGGCGACCTGCGCCGAGCTCGCCGAGTTGCCCGGTTCTGCCGCGTTCCCGACCCGGAACCCGGCAGAACCGGGCAACTCGCCTGTCTACGGGGTGGGGGTCCGCGCGTCGTAGGCCCGGAACGACGGCTGCAGCCGCAGCAGCACCGCGATCAGCCCGATGATCAGCAGCCCGCCGAGCAGCGGCGGGAACCACAGCGCCACTGCCGTCGCGAACACGCCGACATAGAGGTCGCCGACGCGCGGCCCGCCGGTCACGACGACCGTGAACACGCCCTGCAGGCGTCCGCGCATCGAGTCGGGCGAGGCCATGAGCATCATGGTCGAGCGGAAGATCGCGCTGAACTCGTCGCTCACGCCCATGCCGACCAGCGCGAGCGTCGCGAGGGCGAGCGCGACCCAGTTCACCGCATCCAGCTCGGGCCCGACCTCGCCGAACCAGCCGGTCGCCATCGCGGCGAGCACGAGTCCGAAGCCGGCGACGAAGGCGCCGTAGGCGGTGATCGCGCGGCCGACGGCGAGGCCGTGATGGTGGATGTGCGCCACCGGTCCGCTGAACACGCTCGCCAGGAACGCCCCGACCGCCATGCCCGCGGTCAGCACGCCGACCGTGATCGAGCCGCCGCCGATCAGCACCGCGCCGACGGCCGGGAACACCGTGTGCGGGCGCCCGAAGGTCATCGCCACGATGTCGACCAGGAACGAGAGGCGGATGTTCGGCGCGCGCTTCAGGAACTGCACGCCCTCGACGAGCGACGCGATACCGGGCCGCCCCACCTTCTCGAGCGGCGGCAGCTTCGGCAGGGTCAGGATGCCGGCGAACCCGGCCAGGAACAGCACCGCATCCACGGCGAAGGTGATCGGGAACCCGGCCGCGGCGACGAGCACGCCCGCGACGGCGGGGCCGACCATGACCATGACGCCGATCGAGATGCCGTTGAGCGCCGCCGCCCGGGCGACCATGTCGGCCGGCAGGATGCGCGGGGTCACCGCCATGCGCGTCGTGTTCGAGATCGTGGCGGCGACCGCGTTGATCGTCGTGATCACATAGAGCGGCCAGACGGCGACGGTGCGGTCGTGGTCGTGCGCGACGGCGTCGACCACGGCGATCACGATGAGCGCGAGCGTCGACAGCCAGCCGGCCAGCGCGCTGATGATGAGCACGAGCCGGCGGTCGAAGGCGTCGGCGAGCATCCCGCCCCAGAGTCCGGCGACGATCATCGGCACCAGCGAGATGACGCCCACGAGCGAGACGGCGAGCGTCTTCGCGGCGGCGCTGCCCGGCGTGATGTCGTAGATCAGCAGGCCGACGGCCACGATCGTGAGCTGGGCGCCGATGCCCGAGATCGCGCCGCCGATCCAGATGCGAGCGAACGCGGGCGAGGCGCGCAGCGGGGCCAGGTCGACGAAGCGGCGCCGCTTGGTGGGGTGGGCGGGTTGCGCGGGGTCGGCGGTCTCGCGCTGCTCGGGGTCGGTCTGCGGGGTGCCGGTCTGGCCGTCCTGCGGCTGCTCCGACGGGGATGCGGTGCTGGTCTCGTCGGGTTCGCTCACTGGCCCGAGCGTAGTGCCGCGACGTGCAGTCTCTGCAGGTTCCGCGCGCATCCCGCCGGCTCGCGGTCGGCGGGGCCTCCGTGACGCGCGTACCGTTGAGCCCCTGGAGGTCGATCCCGCCCATGTGCCGTCTGCTCGCTTACGCCGCGCCGCGTCCCGTCACCGTGCAGCAGGTGCTCGGCCGCGATCAGAGCGCCGTGTTCCAGGACATGGCGCGCCTGCACCGCGACGGCTGGGGCACGAGCTGGCTCGACGCCGGCGGCGTGCACGAGCATCGGGATGCGCATCCGCACGACGCGGGCGACGCCTCGGCCGGGCGCTCTGACCTCGCCGGCCGTGCATCCACCGGCTCCTCGGGCCGTGCCGACACCGCCCGCACCGACGGCGCCCGCGCCGCGCGCCTGCGCCGCCGCGCCTCCGACCGCAGCGGACTCGACGACGCCGACCTCACGACCGCGCTCGCCGACGACCCGGCCACGGCTCGCCTCGTGCACCTGCGCCTCGCGACCGACGGCATGATCTGCTCGCCGCAGAACACGCATCCCTTCGTCATCGACGGGCTCTCGTTCGCCCACAACGGCTCGCTCACGCCGGTCGAGCGCTTCGAGGATCTGGTCGCGCCCGAGCTGCGCGGCGACATCGAGGGCGAGACCGACAGCGAGCGCTACTTCGCCGCGATCCGCACCCGGATGCTCGCCGGCGACGGGCTGCGCGAGGCCGTCGTCGGCACGGTCGCCGAGCTGCGCTCCCGCTTCCCGCGGGCGAGCCTCAACGCGATCCTGCTCACCCCGACGCACCTCGTCGCGGTGCACGCGAGCGAGCGCAGCGGCATCCCGCGCGCCGAGCTCGCGGCGACCGGTGTGCCCGAAGAGCAGATGCCGTTCGAGAGCCTCAGCGCCTACTACCTGATGCGCTACCGCCGCGACGACGACGGCACGACCGTCTTCGCCTCGTCGGGCCTCGACGTCGCCGAGTGGACGCCGCTGCCCGACGAGTCGGTCGCGGTCGTCGACTTGGCTACCCTGGAACTCGACGTGGTGCCGCTGACGGCATCGGTCGGTGCGGAGGCGAAGTGAACGGGTTCCTGAAGTTCTGTGCGGTGGTCGGCACCGGCATCCTCATGGTGATCGGCGCGGCCGTGACCGTGTCGGCGCTCGTGCTCGCCGGCGTGAGCATCGCCAGCATCGCCAGCGGCGGAACCCTCTTCAACTGAGCTCGTCGGGGCCGGCGCAGACCGTGTCGGGCGCGGGCGTGTCGGCCGCGACGGCGTCAGGCACGACGACCGGCACCGCTCGGCCGCGGCTGCACGCCGACGAGGTGGACATCGACCCGGATGCGGTGCGCCGCGCCCTCGACGCGCAGCACCCGCGCTTCCGCGACCTGCCGCTGACACCGCTCGCGGGCGGCGGCACCATCAACCGGGTGTTCCGTCTCGGCGACGAGCTCGTCGTGCGCGTGCCGCTGATCGAGTGGGGCGCGCGCGACGCCGAGCGCGAGGCGCGCATCCTGCCCCGACTGCACGGGATGCTGCCGGTCGCGACGCCCGAGCTGGTCGCGCTGGGTGCGCCCGCGCCCGGCATCCCGTGGAGCTGGACCGTGCTCGACTGGCTGCCCGGTCGCTCGCTCAGCGCGGCGATGCGGGCGGCGGAGGAGAGCGGGGCGACGCGGGATGCGGTCGGCGCCGACGCCGCCGACGCCGGCCTCGGCCGCCTGCTCGGCGAGACCCTCGCGACGCTCGCCGCGATCGAGGTCGACGGCGACACCCCGCTCGAGACCGGCGGCGGAGACCCGGTCGCCGAGCGCGCGACCCTGATCGACGGGCTGCGCGCGGGCGCTGCGCTCATCGACGTGCCCGCTGCGGTCGACCGGCTCGAACGCGACCTCGCGCATCCACTGACCCCCGTCGTCGGCGTCGCCGGGGTCGCCGGGGTCACCGGAGTCAGCGGGACCCCCGGCCGCGCCCGCGCCTGGACCCACGGCGACCCCCTGCCCGGCAACCTCGTCGTCGACGGGGCGGGCGCGCTGACCGCGATCATCGACTGGAGCAGCGCCGGCGCCGGCGACACGACGCACGATCTCGTCGCCGCGTGGTGGACGGTCGGCCCGCTCGGGCGCCGCGCGCTGCGCGAGGTGCTCGATCCGTCGGAGGCCGACTGGCACCTCGCCCGCCTGCGGGCCTGGCGCAAGGCTGCCGCCGCGGTCGGCTACTACGCCGGCAGCAGTCCGATCTTCGCCGCGGATGCGCGTCGCGCGATCGAGCGGCTCGTCGCCGACGCGGACTGACCCGATGCCGACCGAGCCGACGCCGACCGAGCGGCCGCGCATCCACTGCTCTCGACGACAGGTGTAACCCGAACGCGACACGATCGCCATGTCCACCGTGCCCGCCTCGCTCGATGCGCTGATGCACATCGAAGGCGCCCGCGCCGTCGCCCTCGTCGACAGCGGCACCGGGATGCTGCTCGGCGGCCTGGGAGGGCTGGGCGGCCAGTTCGACCTCGAGGCCGCCGCCGCCGGCAACACCGAGCTGCTGCGCGCCAAGGCCCGCACCGCCCGCGCGCTCGGCCTGCCCGACGCGATCGACGACGTGCTGATCACGATGACGAGCCAGTTCCACATCCTCATTCCGATGCGCCGCGCGCCCGACGTGTTCATCTACCTCGTGCTCGACCGCGACCGCGCGAACCTCGCGATGGCGCGCCTCAAGACCCGCGAGATCGAGAAGCAGCTCATCCTCTGACCCTCGTCGGCGGCGGGCCGCCCGGGCGGACCGCGGTGCGCTGACCCGTGCTCAGGCGAGCGGCTCCTCGGTGGGGAGCCGCGCATCCCGTCCGGTGTCGCCGGGCCCGCTCGACCCGCGCCGCTGCGCCGTGACGACCGCGCCGATGCTCGCCGCGATCACGAGCGCGATCGCGACCAGGTCGAGTGGATGCACGGCCTGGTGCAGCACGATCAGCCCGGCCGTCGCGGCCAGCGCCGGCGAGAGGCTCATCAGCACGCCGAAGGTCGCCTCGGTGATGCGGCGCAGGGCGAACAGCTCGAGGCCGTACGGGATCGCCGACGACAGCAGCGCGACCGCGAGTCCGAGCCCCAGGTGCACGGGCTGGATGAGCGCGGCGCCGGCGGTGGCGATGCCGAACGGCAGGCTGAGCAGCGCGCCGATCGACATCGCCAGGGCGAGTCCGTCGAGGCGGGCGAAGCGGCGGCCGGTCTCGGCCGACGCGAGGATGTAGCCGATCCAGCAGGCGGCGGCGACGAGCGCGCACAGCACGCCGACGACCTCGAGCCGGCTCAGGTCGACGCCGCCGAGCAGCACGACTCCCACGACGGCGAGTCCTGCCCAGACGAAGGCGAGCGGCTTGCGTCCGATGATGACCGACAGCGCCAGCGGACCCAGCACCTCGATCGTGACCGTGATGCCGAGCGGGATGCGGTCGAGCGCCAGATAGAAGGCGCCGTTCATCACCGCGATCGCGACGCCGAAGCCCACGACGACCGCCCAGTCGCGGCGGCTGCGGCCCCGGATGCGCGGCCGCGCGATCGCCAGCAGCACCAGCGCCGAGAACACGAGACGCAGCGCGACCATGCCCAGCGCGCCGACCGACGGGAAGATCAGCACCGCGATCGAGGCGCCCACGTCCTGGCAGGCGAGCCCGATCACGACCAGCACGGCCGCGGTCGGCGGCGCGCTGGTCCAGGAGGGGAGGGTGCGCGCCACGGCTCCAGTCTTCCGCACGTGCGGGCCGTCGCCCGTCAGCGCGTGTGCGCCCTCGTGCGCTGACGCAACTCAGCACGGATGCGTCGGGCCGCCCCGCGCGGGTCGAGGGCGGCGATCGGTGCTGAGTTGCGCCGACCGGGAGCCGTGTCCAGGCCGATCCCGGTGACGCAACTCAGCAGGGATGCGTGGGGGTGGCCCGCGCGGGTCGCCGGCGGCGATCGGTGCTGAATTGCGTTCCCGACCGTGCACGCGGTGGCGGATTCTCGCGCGCGGCTGGCGGGAACGCGCGCGACGACGTGAAACGGCCGCTCGTACGCTGGCGGCATGAGCAGCGCATCCACTCTCGACGCGACCGCGCCAGCGACCGAGGCGACTGGCACCGGCACCGCGACCGGCGCCACCGCGGCGATCGGCGGCGGACCCGACGCGGCCGCCCGCGCCGCCGCGGTCGAGCACTTCGCGGCGAGGCTGCGCTACGAGACCGACCCGAGCGACGTCGCGGCCGCGCTCGCCGCGGACGAGACGTTCGTGCTCGTCGACACGCGGGGACACAGCTCCTGGCACCAGGGCCGCATCCCCGGCGCCGTGCACCTGCCGACCGCCGAGATCGACGAGCGGGCTCCGCGCGAGATCCCGCTCGGCACGCCTGTGGTCGTCTACTGCTGGGGTCCGGGATGCAACGGCAGCACCAAGGCCGCCCTGCGATTCAGCCGCCTCGGCTACGCGGTGCGCGAGATGATCGGCGGCTTCGAGTACTGGGCCCGCGAGGGTCTCGGGGTCGTCGATGACGACGGGGAGCTGAACATCCCGCTCGATGTCTTGACCGCACCCCGTCCGGTAGGGAACGGTGTGATCACGTGCGACTGCTGAACGCCTGAGCAGGTCGCGCCGGATCCACTGAACCACCGCACCGCACCACCGCGTCCGATGTCGGGCGCGCCGCTCACAGACCACCGCCGCCGTGCTCCCGGGTCGCCGTGCAGGGACGACTCGCCGGATGCGCGGCGGCGGTTCCTTCTGCCCACCCCCGCCGCGCGCTTCTGCCGGGCGGGGTGCTGGGGGTGCCGCAGGCGTGCGCGGTTTCGGATGGGTGAGCCATCCGAAGCGACATACGGCTCGACGGGTGCGCTCATCCGAAACGATGTGCAGCGCCCGTGCACGGAAACCGGTGAGCGGGACGCTCGAGCCGCTATCCGGCTCGGTGGCCACGCTCACCGGTTTCCGTGCACGTGAGTCAACGACAAACGAACGAACGAACGCACGCACGCATGCGCGCGCGGCCTCCGCCGACGGGCGTCAGTCGGTCAGGGCCGGGATGCGCGGCGCGCCGTCTCCCGACGACTCGCCCCGCGCATCCACCGCACCCGCGCTCGCCTCGGCGCCAACGGCACCGGCCTCACCAGCGTCACCAGCAGCACCAGCGTCAGCGCCAGCAGCACCGGCACCCCCGCGCCGCGCCCGCCCCGACGGCAGCACGAGTCCGATGAGCGCCGCGGCGAGCAGCACGGCCGCCCCCGTGATCACGGCGGGCTGGGCCGCGGCGACGTAACCGGTCGGCGTGAGCTCGCCGCCCGCGCCGGTGAAGATCGCGGTGAGCACGGCGATGCCGAGGGCGACCCCGATCTCGCGCACGGTCGAGTTGACGCCCGACGCCTTGGCGTGGTCGGCGTCGACGAGCGTCGCGAGCAGCGCCGTCGACGACGGGGCGAAGACGAGCGCCATGCCGACGCCGGCGACGATGAACGGCGCGACCAGGTCGAGGTAGGCGACGTCGGCGCTCATGACGGACGCGATCCAGAGCAGGGCGACGCCCTGCAGCAGCATGCCGGCGACGATCAGCGCGCGGGTGCCGATGCGCGGCCCGAAGATGCCGGCGAGCGGGGCGACGATGACGGGCGCGAGCGTCCACGGGGTGGTCTGCAGCGCGGCCTCGAACGGCGACGACCCCTGCACGACCTGCAGGAACTGGATGAGGATGAACACCGCGCCCATCGAGCCGAAGCTGAACGCGAAGCCGACCACGTTGACCACCGAGAACGAGCGGTCGCGGAACAGCCGCAGCGGCATCATCGGGCCCGTCGTCAGGTGCTGGCGCACCACGAACGCGACGAGCAGTGCGGCGGCCAGCACGAGCTCGGCGATGACGCCGAGCGAGTCCCAGCCGTCGTCGTTGCCGCGCACGATCGCGTGCACGAGCGCCAGCACGCCGACGCCGGCGAGCAGCACGCCGGGAACATCCAGTCGCTCGCGTCGCCCGCGCACCTCGGTCAGCACGATCAGGGCGAGCGGGATGCTGATGATCGCGACGGGCACGTTGATCCAGAAGATCGCCTGCCAGTTCCAGCCCTCCATGACGGCGCCGCCGACGAGCGGCCCGAGGGCGACGCCGAGGCCGCTGACGCCGCCCCAGATGCCGATCGCGAGCGGGCGCCGCTCGGGACGCACGGCCCCGGCGACGAGGGCGAGCGACAGCGGCATGACGGCCGCGCCGCCGAAGCCCTGGATGGCGCGGGCCGCGATCAGCTGCCACGGCTCGGAGCTGAGGGCGGCGAGGGTCGAGCCGATGCCGAAGACCGCGATGCCGATGAGGAAGATGCGGCGGCGGCCGAGCCGGTCGCCGAGCGCCGAGGCCAGCAGGATCGTGCCGGCGAAGGCGAGCGTGTAGGCGTTGACGAACCACTGCAGCTGCTCGACGCTGGCGCCGAGCTTCTCGTGCAGCACGGGCAGGGCGTTGGTCATGACGAGGTTGTCGAGGGTCGCCATGAACATCGGCAGGGATGCGGCGAGCAGCACGAGCCCGAAGGGGCGCGCGCGGCGGGTGCGCGGACCGGCGGCGGTCGCCGCGGGGGAGGTGTCGGTGGACATCGGTTCTCCTGTGTCGAGAGGGAGTGTCGTGGATGTGGTGTCGAGTGGATGCGGCTGCCCCGCCGTGGCGGGTGCGGTGCGGCTTCCCTGGACCGGCCGGCTGCGCATCCGGTCGGTTGTAATCAACTGATTACCGCAACGTAGTAAACGTTTGATAACCTTGTCAACATGAGCCCGCGGAACTCGTCTCGAACGGCCGGCGCCGGCCGCGCATCCACCGATCTCGACGGCGCGGGTCGAGCCGGCGGCGCCGGTGCCGGCGTCGTCGCCGACGGCGCCCGCCCCGCCCGCATGAGCTCGGAGGAGCGCCGCGCGCAGATCCTCGCCGCCTCGATCGCCGTGTTCGGCGCGAAGGGCTACGACGGCGCGACCACCGACGACCTCGCCCAGGCGGCCGGCGTCAGCCAGGCCTACGTGGTGCGCATGTTCGGCTCGAAGCAGGGCCTGTTCATGGCCGCGATGGAGTCGGTCGCCGATCGTCTCGAGGTCGACTTCCGCGCCGCCCTCGACGAGGCCGACGCCGCGCTGCCCGTCGGCGCGACCGATGAGCAGCGCACCCACGCCCGCAAGGAGGCGATGAGCGTCGCCTACCTGCGCCTGCTGCAGGAGCGCGGACTGCACCTCACGATGCAGCACGCCTTCCTGCGCGGCGGCGACCCCGCGATCGGACCCGTCGCGCGCGCGTCGTTCGGGCGCATCTGGCGCTTCATCCGCGAAGACGCCGGCTTCGACGCCGAGTTCGGCAAGAGCTTCCTCTCCTACGGCATGCTGCTCAACACCCTCATCGGGTTGCGCATGGTCGACACCGACGGCACCGGCGAGGCCGACGAGCTGCTCGCCCTCTGCTTCCCCGACCTGGATGCGGTGGCCGGCGTCGTCCCGCGCGCCGACGAGCGCTGGTAGGCCTGGGTCAGACCTCGCCCTGCGCGACCAGCACGCCGTCGACCCAGGCGTAGACCGGCTGCGCGCGGAATCCGGCCATGAAGACCGGGCGGTGCTTCTCGATGTGCACCGCGTGGGGTTCGTTCACGCCGACCACGAGGTCCCACTGGGCGACGAGCCCGCCGAACAGGCGCGTCTGCTGGATGATCGGCACGCCGTCGACCGTGATCATCGTGCCGCCCCACATCTTGTCGAAGCTGAAGCTGACGAGGTGCACCTCGTTGACGCCGACATAGAAGTTGAGGATCACGCGGTCACGCTAGCGCCGATCCGCTCCGGCGGGCGATGGGCAGGGCTGCCCGGCGCGGCCCCAGTTCTGGGCGGGCGCTCGGCACCGCCGCGGCACCGATCGCGCCGCCCCGCGATCCTGTGCTTCGCCCGTGCAGCGCGGCCCGCGCGCGCATCCGGTCGCGCGCCGCTGACACGATGGCGCCATGTCGCGCATCGTGGCCGTCGCCCCGGTCCTGCCGCCGCACTCGGCGGCGCAGGGCGAGATCACGGCCGAGCTGGTGCGCGCGCTCGGGCTCGACGCGCCCGAGCTGCGGCGCGAGCGGGCGGTGTTCGAGCGGATGCACGCGGGCACGCGCATCCATCGCCGCAGCACCGTGCTGCCGCTCGCGCGCTACGCCGACCTCGACTTCGACGAGGCCAACCGCGTGTGGCGGGATGCCGGAGCCGACCTGGGGGAGGGGGCCGTGCGCGCCGCGCTCGCGCAGGCCGGACTCGCGCCGGGCGACGTCGACCACTTCTTCTTCACCTCGGTGACGGGCGCGGCGGCGCCGTCGATCGACGCGCTGCTGGCCGGGCGGCTCGGGTTCCGACGCGAGCTGAAGCGCATCCCGTCGTTCGGGCTGGGATGCGTCGCCGGCGCCGCCGGGCTCGCTCGCGTGCACGACTACCTGGCCGGGCATCCCGACGGGGTCGCCGTCGTGCTCGCGGTCGAGCTGTGCTCGCTCACGCTGCAGCGCGACGACCGCAGCGTCGCGAACGCGGTCGCGACGGGGCTGTTCGGCGACGGGGCGGCGGCGGTCGTGGTGGTGGGGGATGCGCATCCACTGGCCGTTGCGGGGGCGCGTGCGAGCGGTGGCGTCGCCGACGCGGGAGCAGGCGCGGGCGGCGGCGCTGATGCCGGCGCGGGAGCATTTGCGGGCGGCGGCATGGAGATCGTCGACACCCTCAGCAGCCTCTACCCCGACAGCGAGGGCGTGCTCGGCTTCGATCTGGGCGGCACGGGCTTCCGCATCGTGCTCACCGCCGAGGTCGCGGGGGCGATCGACGCGAACTTCGCCGCCGACGTGGATGCGCTGCTCACCCGCAATGCCCTCACCCGCGCCGACGTGGGGTCGTGGGTCGCGCACGCGGGCGGTCCGCGGGTGCTCGAGGCGTTCGCGGCGGCGCTCGAGCTGCCCGACGGAGCGCTCGACACCGCGTGGCAGTCGCTCGCCGAGAGCGGCAACCTGTCGTCGGCATCCGTGCTGCACGTGCTCGCCCGCACGCCGTCGCAGCCGCCCGGAACCTGGGGGCTGCTGTTCGCGCTCGGGCCCGGCGTCACGAGCGAGATCGTGCTGCTGCGGTGGGGCGGGGGCGTCACGGCCGGCGCTGTGGGTGAGGTCGGCGCTGTCGGGGTCGATGCCGGGGGCGCCGCGTGACCAGCGCCATCCTGTTCACCGTCTTCGTCGTCGCGACCGGCGTCGAGCGGATCAACGAGCTGCGCATCTCGCGCCGCAACGCGACGGCCGCCTTCGCGCGCAGCGGGGTCGAGCACGGGCGACGGCACTTCCCGTGGATGGTCGCGCTGCACACGGCCCTGCTCCTCGGCGCGGTGGTCGAGGTGTGGGCGCTGGATCGTCCGTTCATCCCGGGGCTGGGATGGCCGATGCTCGCGATCGCCGTCGCGTGTCAGGCGGCCCGGCTCTGGATCATCGCGAGCCTCGGCGCCCAGTGGAACACCCGCGTGATCGTGGTGCCCGGAGCCGAGCGCGTGCGGCGCGGGCCGTATCGCTGGGCGTGGCTGCCGCATCCCAACTACCTCGTCGTCGTGGTCGAGGGCGTGGCGCTGCCGCTCGTGCACACCGCCTGGATCACGGCGCTCGCGTTCACGGTGCTGAACGCGGTTCTGCTGCTCGGCTTCCGCATCCCGGTCGAGGATCGGGCGCTGCGGGCGCTCGCCGCGCCGTCCGATGCGGCAGGCTCGGGGCGATGAGCGACGTGGATGCGCGGCCCGAGCCGGGCGCGGAGGAACCCGGGCCGGCGGCTGCCGTCGACGCCGATGTCGATCGCGTCTCCGTCTCCGACGTCGTCTCCGACGTCGGCGTCGACGTCGACGTGCTGATCGTCGGCGGAGGCCCGGTCGGGCTCGTCGCCGCGATCGAGGCGTGCCTCGCCGGGCTCTCGGCGGCCGTCGTCGAGCACCGCGACGACCCGCTCGACAAGGCCTGCGGCGAGGGGCTCATGCCGGGCGCGCTCCCGCTGCTCGGACGCCTCGGTGTCGCCCCGCACGGGCTCGCGCTGCGCGGCGTGCGCTACAGCGACGGGCGGGTCGCGGTCGAGCACCGCTTCCCCGAGGGTGCCGCGGTCGGCCTCGGCGTGCGCCGCACCGAGCTGCATCGGGCGCTCGCCGAACGCGCCGAGGCGCTCGGGGCGCACTTCATCCGGGCGAAGGTCGACCGGATATCCCAGGACTCCACGTCCGTCTCCGCGGCCGGGATGCGCGCCCGCTGGCTCCTCGCCGCCGACGGCCTGCACTCGGGGGTGGCGCGGCAGCTCGGGCTCGAGCGTCCCGCACCGCGGCGGCGCGCATCCCGTCGCTTCGGACTGCGGCGCCACGCGCGCATCGCCCCGTGGACCGAGCTGATCGAGGTGCACTGGACCTCGCGCGCCGAGATCTACATCACCCCCGTCGACGACCGGCTGGTCGGCGTCGCCGTGCTCGGGCCGCAGGGACTCGGCTTCGAGGAGGCGCTCGCCGAGGTGCCGGAGCTCGTCGCGAAGCTCGCGGGCGCGGGCGCGGGCGCGGGCGCGGGTGCGGGTGCGGGTGCGGACCTGCGCACCGACGCGCCTGATGCTGCGCGGGCGAACCCCGCCGACCTCGCCGCGATCGAGTGGGCCGGACCGGTGCTGGGCGCCGGGCCGTTCCACCGTCGCACCCGTCGCCGCGTCTCCGGACGCGTGCTGCTCATCGGCGACGCCGCCGGCTACGTGGATGCCATCACCGGCGAGGGACTGCGCCTCGGCTTCGATCAGGCGCGCGCCGCGGTGAAGCGCATCCGGGCGGATGATGCCCTGCATTACGAGGCGGACTGGTTCCACCTCACGCGCAGCTTCCGCCGCATCACGGGAGCGCTCGCGGTCGCCGCGACGTCGCCGCTGCGGGCGCGGATCGTGCCGCTCGCTGCGGCCCGCCCGCGCTGGTTCGGCGCGATCGTCGACCGCCTCGCCCGCTGACCCCGATTCAGGGTCCGGCCCTCGGCAACTCAGCATCGATGGGCCGAATCCGCCGATTCCGTGGCAGATCCGGCATCCGGTCCTGAGTTGCGAACGACGAGTCTGCTGCGATGCCGGCGCCGAGCCGTCGCGACGCCCGCGCCGACCCGCGTCAGCGCTCGATGCCCGCGAGCAGCCCGGTCAGCGCATCCCGCACGTCGGTCAGCTGCTCGACGCTCATGCCGAGCCGCTCGACGACCTGCCCCGGAACCTTCTCGGCCTCGCGGCGCAGCGCGACGCCGGCGTCGGTGAGCGACACCGCGAGCGCGCGCTCGTCGGCGGGGTCGCGGCGGCGCTCGACCAGTCCGGCCGCCTCGAGGCGCTTCACGAGCGGACTCAGCGTCGCCGACTCGAGACGCAGCGTCGCGGCGAGGTCACGCAGGGTGCGCGGGCTGCGCTCCCAGAGCGCGAGCATCACGAGGTACTGCGGGTGCGTCAGTCCCATCGGCTCGAGCACCGGCGTGTAGACCGACACCACGCTGCGGGCGGTCGCGACGAGCGCGAAGCAGAGCTGGCGGTCGAGCGCGAGCGGGTCGTCGACGAGCGAGGGCGTGGATGCGGTCGGAGCGGTGGATGCGGGACCGCTTGCGCCGACGGGACGAGCCGTGGATGCGTCGCCATCTCGGTCGTCGTCGGGTCGCGCATCCATGTCGCCAGCATAGTGCCCGAATAGTTAGTACACTAACGATATGGCCGAGAGAACGCGCTGGTGGGACCGCCTGAACAAGGCCCTGTACCCGTACCTCGGGCCGGCGCAGCTCGGGCCCGGGCGCGGCGGCGAGCGCACGGACGCGCCGCCGCCCGCGATCTGCCCCCTCTGCGGGCAGGCGATGAGCGGTCACGAGATCGAGCGCTCCACCGACGGGCACACGCCGACGCGCCTGCACTGCCCGGTGCCCGGCGCGTCCCCCGCCGCCTGACGCACCGCGGGAGCGCGACGCAACTCAGGAGGATCGTCGCGCGATGCGGCGCGCGCCCCACCTGAGCGCAGATCTCCTGAGTTGCGTCGGGGGAGTGGCGGGAGAATCGGCAGGATCGGCGACTGGTGGTCGATGGGATCGGCGGTCCTGCGGGCAGCGCCACCCGGTCAGGCCCCCGCCGCTCATCCCGCCCCGCCTCGCTCGGGCCGCGCCGCCTCGCTCGGGCCGCGCCTTGGCGTCACCCGCTCAGGCCGCGCGGTCGGCGGCGAGTCCGAGGGCGGTGAGCAGTGCATCCGCGTCGTCGACGACCGCGACCGCGCCCGCCTGCTCGGCCGGGGCGCCGTATCCCCACGTGACCAGGATGGTCGGCACGCCGTGCTCGGCGGCGCCCTCGATGTCGTGCTCGCGGTCGCCGATCAGCACCGGCGCGCTGAGGTCGGCGCCGTCGGCGCGCAGGCGACGCAGGGCCTCCTCGACCACATCCGCCTTCGCGCTGCGGGTCTCGTCGGCGCTGGCTCCGGTGATCTCGTCGAACAGGTCGGCGATGCCGAAGCTCTCGAGGATCGTGGTCGCCGGCCCCTCGGGCTTCGACGTCGCGAGCGACAGCGGCAGTCCGGCGGCCTTGATCGCGCGCAGCACCCGGTCGACGCCGGGGAACATCGACGCGTCGTTCACGCCGTGCGCGATGTAGTGCGGGCGGTAGATCGCGAGCGCGGCCTGGGCGCCGGCCTCATCCAGCCCCATGAACTCGCGGAACGAGTCGAGGATCGGCGGCCCCACCCACTTCATGAGCTCGGCCGGCGTCGGCACCGGACGCCCGAGCTGCTCGTAGGTGTACGCGAGCGAGGCGATGATGCCGGGCGCCGAGTCGGCGATCGTGCCGTCGAGGTCGAACAGCACGGCGGTGTAGGACGAGGAGCTCATAGCCCCTCCAGGCTAGGCCGCGCGGGTGAACGGCTCCTGCCCCCGAGCCGGGGTCGTGGATGCGCGGCGCCGACGCGGCTCGGGCTCGCAGCGTTCCGCGTTCCGCGTTCCGCGTTTCGGATGAGGTGAGACGCCGAGCCCGATTGCGGCTCGGACGTGCCCCTCATCCGCAACGAGGACCGTCGCCGCCGCGCTCACCACCCCATCGAGCCGGGGGCGCCCTTGAAGGGGCCGGCCACGTCGGACGTGATCCACCCGCCGTAGAAGCCGCCCGGCTGGGGGATGACCGTCTCGCCGTCGACCGTGCACGCATCCATGGGCGCGGGGTAGATCGCGACGCGGTCGGCCAGCGCCTCGTAGCCGGGGAACGGGGTCGGGTAGTTCCACGCGACGCGCTCAGCCGTGACGCCGCCGGCCGTGAGGGTGAAGTAGCGCGCTCGTCCCTTGAACTCGCACATCGACGCGCCCTCGGCAGGCTGCACGACGCTGTCGGCCAGATCGGAGATGCGCACGTAGTAGACCGGCGGGTGGCTCGTCTCGAGCACGCGCACGACATCGCGCGTGTCGACGATGCGCTCGCCGCCGAGGTCGATCGTCACGCGACGGTCGACGGCCTCGACACGCGGCGGACGCGGGTAGTCCCAGACCGACTCCTGGCCGGGCCCGGGCTTCTCGGGGGTGGGGCGCATGACGTCAGGCTACGCGGGGTGCGACGAGCGGATCGGTGCGCAGTGCCCCTCGAACCAGAGTCGGCCGACATGGCGTATCGCGGGCCCGGCGCGACGCACCCCGCCGCGTCCGCGTCAGAACAGGCGCGCGAGGTGGTCGTCGAGTCCGCGCATGGCGTCGTAGTCGAGCAGCAGGCAGCGGATACCGCGATCCTCGGCCAGCACGCGCGCCTGCGGCTTGATCTCCTGCGCGGCGAAGACGCCGGCGACCGGCGCGAGCAGCGGGTCGCGGTTCATCAGCTCGAGGTAGCGGGTGAGCTGCTCGACCCCGTCGATGTCGCCGCGGCGCTTGATCTCGACGGCGACCGAGGCGCCCGCCGCATCCCGGGCCAGGATGTCGACCGGCCCGATCGCGGTCATGTACTCGCGGCGCACGAGCGTGTGCCCGTCGCCGAGCAGCTCGATCTGGTCGGCGAGCAGGCGCTGCAGGTCGGCTTCGACGCCGTCCTTCTGCAGTCCGGGGTCGACACCGAGGTCGTGCTGCGAGTCGTGCAGGATCTCGTGGATCGAGATCACCAGCAGGTCGGCCGTCTTCGCGTGGGTGACGCGCCAGATCTCGGTGACTCCGGCGGCGGAGCGCTCCTCGTCGACCTCCTCGGTGGTGAGCGCGCAGGGTGGGCTCATCCAGTTCAGCGGCTTGTAGCTCAGCGAGTCGCTGTGCACGAGCACGCTGCCGTCGCTCTTGAGCAGCAGCAGGCGGGTCGCGAGCGGGAGGTGGGCGCTGAGACGGCCGGCGTAGTCGACCGAGCAGCGGGCAACGACGAGACGCACCCGACGAGTCTAGGCATCGGTCGGGCGAGTGGATGCGCGGCTCGGGCGTGCCGTCATGCGGGTGCGTCGTGCCGTGCCGGCGTGCGTGCCGCTCAGGTGTAGCGGCCGACGATCCCGCGGCGGTGCTCGACGCCGGTGAAGCGCGCGCCGCCGAAGTAGGCGAGCGCCTGCGCGGCCGGGTCGACGTTGGCGAAGCGCGCATCCGTCATCACCGCACCCGTCAGCAGCGGCAGCTTGTGCGTGTAGGGCGCGGGCTCGTCGCCCGTGGCGAGGAAGGCGAGCTCGGGCCGGTTCGCGAAGCCGGGCACGACGCCGGCGAGGCGCAGGCGCACGACCGAGCGGCCGCGCGTGCCGGTCGGGATCGGCGGCGCGCCGGGGCCGTCCCATCCCGACGACACGATCGAGATGCCGACCTGGCTGATCTCGTTCCAGCCGATCTGGGCGGTGCGTCCGCGCAGGGTCGCGCTGATGCCGGCGGCGCCGATCTCGAGTCCGGCGTTGCGGACGTTGCGCACGCTCAGCAGGCACATCGCGCCGAAGCCGGCGACGAGCAGCGCGACGACGGTGAACGCGATGCCCGCGCCGATCTCACCCTGCACGAAGGCGAGCACGACCTGCGGCAGGCACAGCAGCGCGAGGGCCGCGCACACGATGCCGGTGATCAGGATGAGCGTGGCCGATCCGCCGAAGGAGATGCGCAGCGGCGGGGCGGCCGGGTCGGGCTGGTGCTGAGGGAAGCTGATGGCGGGGCCGGGATGCTGCGGTGTCGGCGGCGCGGACTCCGGCTGCGCGGCTGGCGGGCCGTACCCCGGCTGCGCGGCAGGCGGGCCGTATCCCGGCTGAGGTGCGGGCGGCATGCCCTCGGGCGGAAGATACGGCGGACCGGACTGCTCCGACGGCGGCATGCTCATGGCGACGGCTCTCTCGCGACGCGGGTGGCGCATCCACTCGCCCGGTCAGTGGATCACGTCGCCGAGCGGAACTCATCCCCCGCGAACGCGTGTCGCCGCCCGCGTCGGGCCCGACCGCGCATCACCCCTTCGGCGTCGACTCCTTCGCCGCGCGCGCCCGCACGCCCGACTCGCGCGCGGCCGGCGAGGCGAAGCCGGCGATCGCGATGAGTCCGACGACGACGAGCAGCGCGTTGAGCAGTCCGATCGAGTCGCCGATGATGCCGATGACGGGCGGGCCGACCAGGAACGCCGCGTAGCCGACGGTCGCGACGGCGCTCACGCGCGCGGCGGCCTTCGCCGGGTCGTCGGCGGCCGCGGACATCCCGAGCGGGAAGCCGAGCGAGGCGCCGATGCCCCAGAGCACGATGCCGACGATCGTCGTGACCGGGTTGTCGATCAGGATGACGGTCACGAGACCGACGATCGCGAACACCGCCGAGCCGATCAGGGCGGGCACGCGCCCGATGCGGTTGACGGCGACGGTGCCGCCGACGCGGCCGATCGTCATCGCGACCGTGAAGATCGTGAACATCGCGGCGCCCTCGGCGTGGTCGAGGCCGCGGTCGTCGACCATCGCGAGCGCCAGCCAGTCGTTGGCGCTGCCCTCAGCGAAGGCCATGCCGAGCAGGATGAGTCCGATCAGCAGGGTGCGCGGCTCGAGCCAGATCGACAGGCGGTCGCGCATCGTCGTGGGCTTCGTCTCCTCGCCCGTCGGGTTCTCGTGGTGCTTCGGCACGAAGCGCGGCAGCACGAGTCCGCCGATCGCGACGAGCACGGCGGCGACGCTGAGGTGCACCGACAGCACGACGTCGAACTGCGCGACGAGCGCCGCGACCGCGCCGCCGGTGACGGTGCCGAGGCTCCAGGCGGCGTGCATGAGCGGCAGCAGCGTGCGCTTCTCGCGGTGCTCGACGAGCGAGCCCTCGACGTTCATGCCCACGTCGCAGATCGACGAGCTGAAGCCGAACACGATGAGCCCGGCGAACGCGACCGGGAACGACGCGAGCGCCTCGGCCCCGAGCCCGATGATCACGAGCCCGATCGCCTGCACGACCAGGGCGATGTGCAGCGAGCGGCGTCCGCCGAGCAGGGCGAGCACGTGACTCGACAGGATGAGGCCGACGATCGCGCCGGCCGAGAGCCCCGCGATCAGGATGCCGACCCGCGCCGGGTCGATGCCGAGGTCGTCGCGCACGGCCGGGATGCGCGCGACCCAGGTCGCCATCGCGAAGCCGTTGACGGCGAAGATCGCGAAGACCGCGTTGCGCCAGGCGGGCACGCGGGGCTTGCGCGTGGATGCGGTGGGGGTCGTTCCGGCGGGCGACGCGGCGCCGGGGGCGGTGCCGGATGCGGGCGCGGCGTTCGCGGCGGCGCTGGATGCGGGCGCCGTGTTCGCGGCCGCGCCGGCCGCGCCGGCCGTGGCGGGGGTGTCGGCGTTCGGGGTGGAGTGGGACATGCGGTGCTCCGGCGGAGGTCGTTCTCGGTCGGGGGTGGTGTCGATCCGGGCCGCGTCGGCGTGATGGTGGATCGCGCTGACCGCTGCCGACTGCTGGCCGACCGACTCGAATCGTTTCGATCGAATCGTTTCGAGTAGAGTAACAGCCCATGAGCGAATCGGCGACGGAGAACGGCGGGGCGCGCATCCGCCTCGCCGATGTCGCCGCCCGCGCGGGCGTCTCGAACTCGACGGTCTCGCTCGTGCTCAACGGCAGCGGGCCGGCCAGCGAGTCGACGCGCCGCCGTGTGCTCGACGCGGCCGCCGAGCTCGGCTACGCCGGCCCCGACCCGCGGGCGCGATCGCTGCGCCGCGGGCGCTCGGGCATCGTCGCCGTCGTCACCGAGGACGCGCTGGCCGACGCCTTCCGCGACCCGATGAACCTGGCCCAGCTCGACGGCATCGCCGACGGGCTCGGCGAAGGCGGACCGTCGCTGCTCATCATCCCGAACGCGATCGACGACCCGGCGCGGGTCAGCTCGTCGCCGTTCGACGCGGCCGTGATGATCGGCTGCGGCGTCGGCATCCACGACACCCTCGAGCTGCTGCGTCGCCGTCGGCTTCCCGTGGTCGGACTCGAGGCCCCGCGCGCCGAGGGCGTTATCGCGATCGACCTCGACAACGTCGACGGCGCCCGCGCCCTGGCCGAGCACCTGCGCGAGCTCGGGCATCGCCGCGTCGGCATCGTGACCCTGCCGCTCGGATCACGCCACGCATCCGGGCCGCTCACGCCCGAGCTCGAGGCGCTCGCCAGCGCGCCGTCGACCGGCGAGCGGCTGCAGGGGGTGCGCGCGGTCTATCCCGACGCGCCCGGCTGGATCGCCGCATCCAGCTCGATCTCGGCGGGCATCGCCGCCGGCGCCGCGCTGCTGGATGCTCCGCGCCCGCCGACCGCGATCCTCGCGCAGAGCGACCTCATCGCCGTCGGGGTGATCCGTGCGGCCGAGGACCGCGGCCTGCGCGTGCCGGACGATCTGAGCGTGACCGGCTTCGACGGCATCCGCCTCGACGGACTCACCGACCACGACCTGACGACGATGGTGCAGCCGGCCCACGCGAAGGGCGAGGCGGCCGGCCGCGCGGTGCTGGCGGCGCTCGCCGATCCCGAGGCGCCGACGCCCGAGCCGGTGCTGTTCCGCACGGAGCTGCACCTGGGCGCGACGACGACGCGGCCGCGCGGATAGGCGCGCGGCGCGAGGCGCTCCGGCACGCATGCGCAGCGCGCGCCCGCCGCTGACGCATCCGATTCTCAGCAGAATCCGCCGCTCCCGCCATCGAGGAGGCAGTCTCGGCCCATTCTGCTGAGAAGCGTGCGGCGGCGCTGACCGCACGCGCGCCCCGCCGCGTCAGGCGTGCCCGAGCCGCACCCACGCCCCGCGGCGGATGCGCCACCCGAGCGTCGCGAGCCGCGCGAGCATGTACCCGACCTGGAATGCCAGCTGCACGCCCACGACGGCGCCCACCGCATCCAGGGGCAGCACCGTCACCGCGACGAGCAGCGGCACGACCACGATCAGGTTGAGCACGCCGGCGAGCGCGAGGTAGCGCCCGTCGCCCGCGCCGATCAGGATGCCGTCGAGCGCGAACACAGCCCCGCCGATCGGCAGGCCGAGCGCGAGGGCGAGCACGCCGCCGGGGATCGCGGCCAGCACGCCCGGGTCGTTCGTGAACACGCGTCCGATGACGGGACTCACGGCGGCGAGCAGGATGCCCAGCGCGAGCCCGCCCGCGACCGACAGCTCGATCAGTCGCCGCAGGATCGCCCGGGCGCGAGCTTCGTCGGACGAGCCGAGCGCGTGGCCGATCATGGCCTGCCCGGCGATCGCCAGCGCATCCAGGGCCAGTGCGACCGTGCTGAACAGCGTGAACAGCACCTGCGTCGCCGCGAGCGCCGTCGTGCCGTGGGCGGTCGCCGCGACGACCGTGCCGACGAGGGCCACGCGCAGCGACAGCGTGCGCAGGAACAGCCAGCCGCCCGCGCTCGCCGACGCCAGCACGCCGCCCCGTCCGGGCCGCAGGCCGAGTCCGACGCGACGGGCGTGCTGCGCCGCGATCACGACGCAGGCGATCGCCATGCCGAGCTGCGCGAGCGCCGTGCCGACGGCCGAGCCGATCAGCCCCCAGCCGGCGCCGTAGATGAGCGCCGCGTTGAGCAGCGCGTTCGCGCCGAAGCCCGCGACGGCGATCACGAGCGGCGTGCGGGTGTCCTGCAGCCCGCGGAACAGCCCGGTCGCCGCGATCACCACGAGCATCGGCGGCAGCCCCCACACCGCGACGCGCAGATATCCGGATGCCGCGGTCGCCACGGCCGCATCGGCCCCGAACCAGCCGACCACCGCATCCGCCGCCAGCGACCCGACGACGGCGAGCGCGAGTCCGACCCCGAGCGCGAGCCAGATGCCGTCGATGCCGGCCTGCAGGGCACCCTTCTCGTCGCCCGCGCCGAGGCGGCGCGCGACCGCCGGGGTCGTCGCGTAGGCGAGGAAGATCAGGAGCCCGACCGCGGTCTGCAGCACGGTTCCGGCGAGGCCGAGCGCGGCGAGCGGCGTCGCGCCGAGGTGCCCGACGAGCGCCGTGTCGGTCGCGAGGAACAGCGGCTCGGCCACGAGCGCGCCGAGCGCCGGGATCGCGAGCCGGCCGATCTCGCGGTCGTAGCGGGAGCGCAGGGCGGGCACGGCATCCACGCTAGGGCTCGCGCCCGACACGGCGCGCGCACCGCCGACACTCAGCGCCCGACACGGCGCGCGCACCGCCCGCGCACACCCGTCGCACGGCGACCTCCCGGGCGCCGTGACGGCCGCCCCGACTAGCGTGGGCGCATGACCGACGCCGCGCTGCCCTCGGGTGTCGAGCTCGACGAGCTCGATCCCGCCACCCGCCCGCAAGACGACCTCTTCCGTCACGTCAACGGCCGCTGGATCGACCGCACCGACATCCCGAGCGACAAGGCGCGCTACGGCACCTTCTACGTGCTCGCCGAGCAGGCCGAGGAGGCCGTGCGCGACATCATCGAAGAGGCCGTGAAGGCCGAGCCGGGCACCGAGGAGCGCAAGTTCGGCGACCTCTACACGAGCTTCCTCGACACCGATCGCATCGAGGAGCTCGGGGTCGAGCCGATCCGGGTGCTGCTGGCCGAGGTCGCCGAGATCCCGGATGCGGCGGCCTTCCTGCCGGCGCTGGGCCGCTTCGAGCGCGGCGGCGTGGGCGGGGTGCTGGGCGCTTACGTCGACAACGACCCGGGCGATCCCTCGCGCTACGTCGTGAATCTCGTGCAGTCCGGTCTCGGCCTGCCCGACGAGTCGTACTACCGCGAGGAGAAGTTCGCCGAGTTGCGCGGCAAGTACGTCGCGTTCCTCGAGCGCATCCTGGGTCTGGCGGGGCTCGAGGGCGACGGCGACCAGAGCGTTGCGGCCCGCGCCCAGCGCATCCTCGAGCTCGAGACCGCGCTCGCGGCCGCGCACTGGGACAAGGTCGCCAGCCGCGACGCCGAGAAGACCTACAACCTGCGCACCTGGGCCGAGCTCGAGTCGGCCGCGGCGGGCGCCGACCTGGCCGGCTGGCTGCGCGGACTCGACGCCCCCGCGGGCGCCTTCGCCGAGGTCGTGCTGCACCAGCCGAGCTACCTCGAGGCGCTGCCCGCGCTGCTGAGCGACGACCGCCTGCCGGCCTGGAAGGACTGGCTGAGCTGGCAGATCGTGCGCGCCTTCGCGCCCTACCTGTCGAGCGAGCTCGTGCAGGCCAACTTCGACTTCTACGGCACCGCTCTCACCGGCGCGCCCGAGATCCGCGCCCGCTGGAAGCGCGGCGTGAGCTTCGTCGAGGGCTCCATGGGCGAGGCCGTCGGCAAGGTCTACGTCGACCGCCACTTCCCGAAGACCGCGAAGCAGGGCATGGATGCGCTGGTCGCGAAGCTCGTCGAGGCCTACCGCGACAGCATCCAGGGTCTCGCCTGGATGACCCCGGCCACGCAGCAGCGCGCGCTCGAGAAGCTGGAGAAGTTCACACCCAAGATCGGCTTCCCCGACCGCTGGCGCGACTACTCGAGCCTTGAGGTCTCGGCCGACGACCTGATCGGCAACGTGCGCGCGGCGAACGAGTTCGAGTTCCAGCGCGAGCTGGGCAAGATCGGCAAGCCGCTCGACCGCGACGAGTGGTTCATGACCCCGCAGACGATCAACGCCTACTACAACCCCGGTTTCAACGAGATCGTGTTCCCGGCGGCGATCCTGCAGTACCCGTTCTTCGACGAGACCCGGGATGCGGCGGCCAACTACGGCGCGATCGGCGCCGTCATCGGGCACGAGATCGGGCACGGCTTCGACGACCAGGGCTCGCGCTTCGATGGCGACGGGCGCCTCACCGACTGGTGGACGGCCGACGACCGCGAGGCCTTCGAGAAGCTCACCGGGTCGCTGATCGCGCAGTACGACGCGCTCGTGCCCGAGCAGCTCGCCGGCGACAAGGGCGACCACCACGTCAACGGCGCGCTGACGATCGGCGAGAACATCGGCGACCTCGGCGGGCTCGGCATCGCGTGGAAGGCCTACCTGCTCTCGCTCGACGGCCAGGAGCCGCCGGTCATCGACGGTCTCTCGGGCGCGCAGCGCTTCTTCCTGAGCTGGTCGCAGGCCTGGCGCACGAAGCTGCGCGACGAGGAGGCCCTGCGTCTGCTCTCGATCGACCCGCATTCGCCCGCGGAGTTCCGCTGCAACCAGATCGTCCGTAACATCGATGTGTTCTACTCGGCTTTCGACGTCTCGTCGGATGACGACCTCTGGCTGAACCCGGAAGACAGAGTCACGATTTGGTAGACACGGTGGCCGCTCGCGGGCGGCGGGAGCGCTCACGCGCCCGTCGTTCGCCGCGCCACCGTGCCCCCGTGGCGGCCGAGAACTTCATCGGCACCTTCACCGCGCTCGGCGACCTCGCCTATGAGGGAGCCCGGGTGTCGGCGTCGGTCGTCGACCTCGACACCGGCCGTCCGCTCGTCTCGATCGACGACCGCATCGTGCTGCCCACCGCCAGCATCGGCAAGGTGCTGCTGCTCATCGAGGTGTCGGCGCGGCTGACGCAGCGCGACTTCTCGGGCTACGGCATCCTCGACAAGACCCACAAGGATGCCGTCGGCGACAGCGGCATCTGGCAGCACCTGCAGGCGCCGTCGCTGCCGGTCGCCGACCTGGCCGCGCTGGTCGGCTCGAACAGCGACAACGTCGCCACGAACGTGCTGCTGCGCGAGATCGGCCTGCCGGCGGTGCGGCAGCGGGCCGAGTCGCTCGGCCTCACCCGCACGGCCCTGCTCGACATCGTGCGGTCGCAGCGCGGCCCCGACGACGCACCCCAGCTCTCGGTCGGCTCGACCGCCGAGCTCGCCGCGCTGTTCGGCCGCCTCGCCCGCGGCGAGGTCGTCGACTCGCTCACCTCGTCGCGCGTGCTCGGCTGGCTGTCGCTCGGCACCGACTTCTCGATGGTCGCGAGCGCCTTCGGCCTCGATCCGCTCGCGCACCGCGCCACCGACCACGGCCTGCTGCTGGTCAACAAGACCGGAACCGACGACGGCGTGCGCGCCGAGGTCGGGGTGCTGCGCGGGCCGCGCACCGCCGTCTGCTACTCGGTGAGCATCCAGTTCAAAGACGCGAACATCTGGTCGCGACTGCGCGTGCTCGACACGATGCGCACGGTCGGCTTCGACCTGCTGGAGTACGTGCACTGACGGCGGCGCGGCGCGGCGCGACCGGCCTATGGCCTCTCGTTTTCTCGGTCCGACGCAATTCAGCACAGATCACTGTGCTGGGCCCGCGCGGGCCGTCCCGGGGCGACGATGCTGAGTTCCGGTAGCGGTGCCCAGTGCGTCTCGAGGGCGCGAATCGCACAACTCAGCATGGATGCGGCGCGGCGACCGTCGCGGGTCGCTGCGTCGAGTTGATGCTGAATTGCGTTGGATCACCAAAGGGCGGCGCGCGATGAGGTCGATCGCGGGGTCGGGACGCGCGGCGGCATCGGTGCGGCGGGATCGGTGGGGCGGCGTCGGTGCAGCGTCAGGGGCGCGGGTCGCTCGCCAGCATCGCCCAGATGCCGGTGTCGGCCCAGCCGCCGCCGGACTCGCGGAAGTTCTGCCGGAAGTGCGCCTCCTCGCGCATCCCGAGGCGTTCGCAGAGGCGAGCGGATGCGGTGTTGCGCGGGTCGAGCTCGGCGATGAGCCGGTGCGCGCCCGCGTCGAGCACGAGGTCGCGCACGGCGCGGGCCGTCTCGCCCGCGAGCCCGCGGCCGGCGACGACGGGATGCAGCACCCAGCCGAGCTCGACCTCCGCGTTCTCGGCCGAGGTGAGCACGAGGTGCTGCTCGCCGACGACCTCGCCGGCGCGGGCGATCACGGCAGCGTCATCGCCGGAGCTGTCACCAGCGCCGCCGGCGCCGTCGCCGCCGCGACCGCGGCCGCCGTGCAGATCGCTCGTCAGCTCGATGCCGAACACGATCCGGTCGTGGTCCGCGGCGCCGGTGTCGACGCCATCGAACTTCCGTACGAAGTCCGCGACCTGGGCGCGGCTGCGCGGCGCATAGGGCAGGTAGCGGCAGGTCTCGGGGTCGCCCTGCCAGGCGAGCAGCGCATCCGCGTCACCGGCTCGCAGGGGCCGGAGCCGCGTGCGCGCCGTGACGATCTCGGTGACGTGGATGCTCAGGCTCACGCCTCGACGCTAGCCCGCCCCGCCGACGGCCGCGGTGACGTAGTGCGCCAGAGCGACGAGGGACCGCCCGCCTCAGGCGTTGCGACGCAGGCTGCGGTGGAACTCGTCGTCGGGCATGCCCCCGACGGGTGCATCGGCGGCGGCCGTCACCTCGGCCGCGTGGCGCAGGGGGCTCACCGGGGCGTCGGCCGACGCATCCACGGTCACGCCGAAGAGGGCCTCGAGTCCGGCGGCGAACTCGGCGCCGCGACCCTCGGCCGTCAGCTCGCGGGCGCGCACCGACGGGGTGTGCAGCAGCACGCCGGCCAGGTGGCGCAGGGCCTCGACGGTCTTGGCGGTTCCGGCCGGGTCGCCCTGTCCGCGCGACTCGGCGCGGGCGATCTCCTCGTCGAGGGCGTCGAACACGTGCTTGCGCAGGGCGACGATCGCAGGGGCCGCGGTCTGCTCGGCGGCGAAGGCGGAGGCGGCCGATCCGACCAGATCGCGGGCCGTCTCGCTGAGGCCCATCTCGGGCAGCGGCGCGTGCAGCGCGATGATCTCGAGGTCGAGCAGCTCGACGCCGGGCAGGCGCCCCACGGCCGGGTCGACGTTGCGCGGAAGGCCCAGGTCGATCACGAGGCGGCGGTTCGCGTCGGTGATTTCGGCGGGCGAGACGGCGTAGCGCGCGGTGCAGGTGATGACCACATCCGCCGCGGCGATGCCCTCGCGCAGCTCGGCGACGGCGCGCACGCCGTACTTGGTCGCGAACATCTGGGCGCGGCCGGTGGCCGAGTAGACCGAGATGTCGACGGCGCCGCGGTCGTGCAGGGCCGCGATCGTGGTGGCGGCATAGCTGCCGGTTCCGACGACGAGGATGCGCGCCCGCGACCAGTCGGTCACGCGGCTGGTGGCGAGCTCGAGCGCGAGGCGGGCGATCGAGCGACCGGCGCCGCCGAGGTCGGTGGCGCCGCGCACGGCCCGCGACGTCGCGGCGGCGCGCTGGAAGAGACGGTCGAGCGCGCTCGACGAGGTGTGCTCGGTGCGGGCCTGGTCGTAGCTGCGGCGCACCTGGCCGGCGATCTCGTCTTCGCCGACGACGACCGACTCGAGACCCGAGGCGACCGCGAACAGGTGGCGGGTCACGTCGTCGCCCGTCTTGACGTCGGCGGCCTCGAGCAGCTCGGCGCCGCTCACCTCACCGGCGCGACTCATGACGGCGACCGTGCGGTCGACGGCGGCCTGCGCATCCACGCCCTCGACGTCGAGGTAGGCCTCGAAGCGGTTGCACGTGGCGACCACGACGGCCCCGGTGATGCCGGCCTCGGCGGAGATCAGCTCGGTCACGGCTCCGGGCGCACCGACAGACAGTCGGTCGAGGAGGTCGAACCCCGCGTTGCGGTGGTTCGCCGTGAGGCAGACGAGCACGTAACTCATGGTAAAACCGCGCGTCGCACCCGTATAGAAAGGTCACCCTTACCGGCAGGGATGCTCAGCTCTCGCCGCGCGGTCCGACTCCGCGGGCCGGTCAGCCCTCGCCGAGCAGACGACGCTTCGCCGCGCGGAACTCGTGGTCGTCGAGATCGCCGCGGTCGTGCAGCTCGCCGAGGCGGGCCAGCTGCTCGACGAGGTCGGCGGATGCGGGGTCTGTGGATGCGGCATCGGCCGCCGAGCGGGAGCCGGCCGTCGCATCCGCCCGTCGCCGATCGCGCAGCGCGCGCGGCACCTGCACGAGCGCCGTGCCGTCGCTGAGGCGCCAGACGTGCGCCTGATCGCCGGGCTCGGGCGCCTCGTGCGCGGCGACGCCATCGGTGCCGGGGGCCGCGCGCCCCACGACCACCGCACCGAGCGGATCGCTCACCGCGGCGACGATCCCGGCGATGCCCCCGTTCTCGGTGCGGCTCACGCGCACGTCGTCGATCGCGCCGAGTCGGGGCCGAGCCGTGGCCTGCTCGCGGGCGTAGAGCGCGCGGAAGCCGTCGGCGCGCGGCGCCCGCCGGATCGCCCGCACGTGGGCGAACCACAGCGGCGCGAGGAACACCCACGGGAAGATCAGCCAGAGCGGGTTCCAGAACCAGGGGAAGAAGCCGTCGTGATCCCAGGCGGTGACCGTCACGAGCGCGACGGCGCCGGCGCTGACCGCGAGAAGCAGCACGGTGCGCGCGATGGCCTTGCCGGCGGTCGCCGGCGCCGCCATGAACGCTCCCGGATCGGCGGGCAGCCGATCCACCGGCTCGCCGTGCGGTACGAGCCGCAGCAGCGCCCGACGATCGGCGGTCTGCAGCGCGGCGACGAAGCTCTCCGGCAGTCGGGTCACGGCCACTCCTCGCTTCTCTCCTGGTGCGCGCCTCGGCGCCGGTGCCGAGCGAGTCGGATGCTCGGCGCCGTGCTCCGACCCTAGCGACGTCGAGCATCCCTCTCGTCCGGCTGAGAGGCCGACGCCGCGGGCGAGCGCGCAGGCGCGCGGTGGGAGGATGGGGCCCGTGACTCTGAGCTCCGCGCATCCCCTGGTCGACGGCCGCACGACGCGCTCGCCGCTGGTGCGGGCCCTGCGCGGCGACCGCCCCGAGCGCACGCCCGTCTGGTTCATGCGCCAGGCCGGCCGCAGTCTGCCCGAGTACCGCGAGCTGCGCGTCGGCACCGCCATGCTCGACGCCTGCCTGAACCCCGCCATGGCGAGCGAGATCACGCTGCAGCCGGTGCGTCGGCACGGCGTGGATGCGGCGGTGTTCTTCAGCGACATCGTCGTGCCGGTCAAGCTGGCGGGCGTCGGCGTCGAGATCGTCGCCGGCCGCGGGCCCGTGCTCGAGAGTCCGATCCGCTCGGCGTCGGACGTGCTGGCCCTGCGCCCGATCGACCCCGCCGCGCTCGACCCGATCCGCGAGGCCGTGGCGCTGACCGTCGCCGAGCTGGGGGAGACCCCGCTGATCGGATTCGCGGGCGCGCCCTACACGCTCGCCAGCTACCTGGTCGAGGGCGGCCCGTCGAAGGACCAGGGCCGCGCGCGGGCGATGATGTACGCCGATCCGCACGCCTGGGCGGCGCTGCTCAACTGGTGCGCGGATGTGTCGGGCGAGTTCCTGAAGGCCCAGGTCGAAGCCGGTGCGAGCGCCGTGCAGCTCTTCGACTCGTGGGTCGGCTCGCTCTCGCGCCGCGACTACCAGCGCCGGGTCGCGCCGCACTCGGCCCGCGCGCTCAGCCATCTGCGCGGCATCGCCGACGCGGACGACCGGCACGTGCCCAAGATCCACTTCGGACTGGGCGGCGGCGAGTTCCTCGACGTCATGCGCGACGTGGGCGCGGATGCGGTCGGCGTCGACTGGCGCATCCCGCTCGACGAGGCCTCGCGTCGCCTGGGCGGCACGACGCCGCTGCAGGGCAACATCGACTCGGCGCTGCTGGCGGCCCCGTGGTCGACCCTGCGCTCGCACGTCGACGAGGTGCTCGACCGCGGCCTCGCGGCCCCCGCGCACGTCGTCAACCTGGGCCACGGCGTGCCGCCCGAGACCGATCCCGACGTGCTGACCCGCATCGTGCGCGTCGTGCACGGCGAGCTGTGAGGTCGGGGTCATGAGCGCAGGGCCGGTCGGCGACGACGGGATGCCCGCCCCCCGCCCCGAGGACTACGCCACCACCTACGTGGTCGGCGCCGGCGTCGGCGGGCTCGTGCTCGCCTGGGAGCTCGCGCGCCGCGGGCGCCCCGTGGTGGTGCTCGAGGCATCCGACCGCCCGGGCGGCCAGCTCGCGCGGCAGACCGTCGCCGGCCTCGAGCTGGATGCGGCGGCCGAGTCGTTCGCGACCCGCAGCGGCGCGGTCAACGACCTGCTCGTCGATCTGGGCCTCAAGGACCTCGTCGTCACGCCCGCGGGCACGCCGGCCTGGCTGCACCGCGCCGACGGCTCGGCGGTGCCGCTGCCCGCGACGAGCATCCTGGGCATCCCGGGCGTGGCGATGGCGACCGACGTGATCGCCGCCGTCGGCGGTGGGGCGGCGTTCCGCGCGCAGCTGGACTCGCTCATCCCGGGACTGGTCGGCGCGAAGTCGCGCACGCTCGGGGAGCTCGTGCGCACGCGGATGGGCGCGGGCGTTCTCGAGGGACTCGTCGCGCCGGTCGTGCGCGGCGTGCACTCGGTGCACCCCGACGAGCTGCCGATCGAGCGCGCCAACCCCGGTCTGATCGCGGCGATGCGTCAGCAGGGCTCGCTCGCCCGCGGCGTGCAGAGCCTGCGGTCGCGGGCGCCCGCCGGCTCGCAAGTGGCCGGGCTCGACGGCGGCGTGCACCGCATCGTGGATGCGCTGGTCGCGCGCATCGAACTGGTCGGGGGCACCGTGCGCACGGGCGTGCGGGTCGTGTCGATCGAGCCGACGGAGCCGCCCGCCTCGGCTTCGACCGGTGCGCAGGACGGTGAGTTGCCCACTTCTGTTGGGTTCGCGCGCGATAACCCGACCGAAGTGGGCAACTCGCTGATCACGACCGAGGGCGGCGAACGACTCGAGGGGGTCGTCGTGCTCGCGACGCCCGCGCTGCTGCCCGAGGCCGAGCGGCCCGCGTCGCGCGCGATCACGCTCGTCACGCTGGTCGTCGACGCGGCAGGGCTGGATGCGGCTCCCCGTGGCACGGGCGTGCTCGTCGCCGCCGACGCGCCCGGCGTCGCGGCGCGGGCACTGACCCACGCCACGGCGAAATGGGCGTGGTTGGCGGACGCCGCCGAGGCCTCTGCGCCGGGCCGCCACCGCCACGTGCTGCGCCTCAGCTACGACGACGCTCCCGCCGATCCGGTCGCGCAGGCGCTCGCCGACGCGACCGTGCTGACGGGCGTCGAGCTGGCGGTGGATGCGCTGGCCGGCAGCTCCGTGGCGACCTGGCATCGCGCATCCACGGCGGTTCATGCCGTTGACGGAATGCATCTGGTGGGGGAGGCTGGATCGGGCACCGGTCTGGCCGCGGTCGTGGCCGGAGCCCGAGAGCAGGCTGGACGCCTCCTGGGATCGGACGAGGGCGAGAGCACCCGTCTCTAGGCTGGTGATTCCGCTGATCGACGACACCTCGCGACCCCAGCGACACCCAGCGGCACCAGAGACAGCGACACCGGGACACCCGGAAGGAACGGAGAGCACCGCATGAAGGGCAGGATCCTGTTCATCGCCGGACTCGGCGTGGGATACGTGCTCGGCACCCGAGCGGGCCGTGAGCGCTACGAGCAGATCGCCGCGGTCGCGGGTCGCCTCTGGGGCAGCCCGGCCGTGCAGAAGCAGGTCGAGCACGTCGAGGAGTTCGTGCGCGACAAGGCGCCGGATGTGGCCGAGTTCGCGGGAGAGACCGTGAAGAAGGTCGTCGGCGCCGCCACCGGACGCGGCTCCACCGCCGCCGCGCGCTCGGCCGCCGCGAAGAAGGCCGCGGCGACCCGCCGGGCCAACGCCGCGCGCAGCCAGAGCGATGACTGACCCGGGCGTCAGCACCGGCGCCGGAGCCGGCATCCCCCGCGGCGACGCCGACGTGCGCGCCGGCAAGCTGCCGAAGCCGCCGCGCAAGCCCTCGCTGATCGAGCTGGTCAGCGGCCTGCCGAACCAGGTCAGCGAGCTCGTGCACCACGAGATCGAGCTCGTGAAGGCCGAGATGATCGGCAAGCTCAAGGCGCTCGGCATCGGCGGCGGGCTCATCCTCGGCGCCGTGGGCATCCTGCTGTTCATGCTCGGCGTGCTGCTCACCGCCGCCGTGCTCGGCCTCAGCGAGACCGGCCTGCCCGGCTGGGCCTCGGCGCTGATCGTCGCCGGCGTGCTGCTGATCGCCGCCGCGATCGTCGCCCTGATCGGCTGGCGCAAGCTCAAGGGCGGCATCCCGCCCGTGCCGACCGAGGCGATCGACAGCCTGCAGCGCGACCTGCGCGTCGTGAAGGGCATCGGCCGCCCCGACCAGCGGGCCTGATCCGCCCGCACCCACCGTCTGCGGGCGGCGTCGACGCGACGCCCGACCCGAGCACCGCATCCATTCGACTCCAGCCATCGACCCAGGAGGCTCAGATGAGCAGCACCGACGACGCCCGCGCCGCCGCCGCGAAGGCCCGCGCCGACCTCGAGCAGACGCTCGACGCGATCGAGGACAAGCTCAACGTGCCCAAGCGCGTCGGCGAGCTCACCAAGAAGGCCGAGGTCGCCTACCGCGACAACCCGCTGCCGTTCGTCGTCGGCGGCGCCGTCGCGGCGATCACCACGGTCGGTCTGATCGCCTGGGGCGTCTTCGGCGGCAAGCGCCGCTGACCCCGCGGCGGTGGCGGCGGAGCACCCCGCCGAGCGCCCGTCTGCACACCCTCCCGCGCGCAGGTATCGCCCTGATCAGCGTGGGATGATGGGGATCATGTCGACTGACGCTCCCGACCGGCTCGGCTATGCCCTCTGGGCCGTGTTCCGCCGGGGAGATGCCCCTCTCCCCACCCGCTCCACCCTCGAGGATGCGCTGCCCCACCTCGACCGCCTCGGCGTCGAGCTGCGCGGGCTCTACGACGCGTCCGGCATCCGCGCCGACTCCGACCTGATCGTCTGGCTGACCGGCGACAAGCCCGAGAACGTGCAGGAGGCGCTGCGCGCCCTGCGCCGCACCGACCCGATCTCGGCCCTCGTGCCCGTGTGGAACGCCCTCGGCGTGCACCGCGAGGCCGAGTTCACCCGCAACCACTCACCCGCTTTCATGAAGGGGCTGCCGCCCAAGCAGTGGCTGACGGTCTACCCCTTCGTGCGCAGCTACGAGTGGTACCTGCTGCCCGAGGACGAGCGCCGCACGATGCTCAGCGACCACGGTCGCAAGGGCTCCGAATACCCCGAGGTGCAGCCGAACACCGTCGCGAGCTTCGCGCTCGGCGACTACGAGTGGATCCTCGGCCTCGAGGCCGAGGAGCTCGTCTCGCTGGTCGACCTGATGCGCCACCTGCGCAACACCGAGGCCCGCCGCCACGTGCGCGAGGAGGTGCCGTTCTACACCGGCCGCCTCATCGCACCGGCGGACATCCTGGGGGTGTTCGCGTGAGCATCACCAACAACGGCGTGGATGCGGTCGCCGGCGGACTCGGCGAGGTGCGCGTCCCGTACGCCACCGAGGCCGCCGCATGCGGCCCCGAGCACGTGGTCGAGCCGGTGGCCTACGACGCGATCCTGCTGGCCGGCTTCGGCGGGCCGGAGGGACAGGACGACGTCATCCCGTTCCTGCGCAACGTCACGCGCGGCCGCGGCATCCCCGACGAGCGTCTCGAGGAGGTCGCACACCACTACCGCCACTTCGGCGGCGTGAGCCCGATCAACGACCAGAACCGCGCACTCAAGGCGGCCCTCGAAGACGAGCTGGCCCGCCGCGACATCGCGCTGCCGGTGATCTGGGGCAACCGCAACTGGGACCCGTACATGGCGGATGCCGTGACCGAGGCCGCCGACCGCGGCTTCAGCAAGCTCATCGCGGTCGCGACGAGCGCCTACAGCTCGTTCTCGAGCTGCCGCCAGTACCGCGAGGACTTCGCCCGCACGCTCGACGAGACCGGGCTGGGCGATCGCATCCAGATCGACAAGGTGCGTCAGTTCTTCGACCACCCCGGCTTCGTCGCCCCCTTCGAGGAGGGCGTGCGGGATGCGCTGACCGATCTGCTGGGTCGCGGCATCGCGCGCGAGCAGATCCGGGTCATGTTCTCGACCCACAGCATCCCGACCGACGACGCCGTGCGCTCGGGCCCGCGCGACCGCGACTTCGGCGAGGGCGGCGCGTACGCCGCGCAGCACCTCGCGGTGGCCGGCTTCGTGATGGAGCAGGTCGGCGAGCCCGATGTGCCGTGGTCGCTCGTCTACCAGTCGCGCTCGGGGCCGCCGACGCAGCCGTGGCTCGAACCCGACATCAACGACGCGATCGAGGAGGCCGCCGGCGAGGGCGCCAAGGCCGTCGTGATCGTGCCGCTCGGCTTCGTCAGCGACCACATGGAGGTGCTCTGGGACCTCGACACCGAGGCGATGGAGACCGCGGAGGAGCACGGGATGGTCGCCCTGCGCACGCCGACGCCGGGCGTCGACCCCGCCTACGTCACCGGTCTGGTCGACCTCGTGCTCGAGCGCGTGAACGGCACCCCGGTCGCCGAGCGCCCCTCGGTCACCGAGCTGGGCCCCTGGTTCGACGTCTGCCGACCCGGGTGCTGCGAGAACGTGCGGGCGGGCTTCAAGCCGGCCGCGGCGGGGATCGCCCCGTGACCCTGCGCATCGGAACGCGCGGAAGCGCCCTCGCCCTCGCCCAGTCCGGCCAGGTGGCCACGCGTCTGGGCGACGCCCAGCTGGTGCCGATCGAGTCGCACGGCGACCGCAGCACCGCCTCCCTCGCCTCCCTCGGCGGAACCGGCGTCTTCGCGACGGCCCTGCGCGAGGCGCTGCTGGCCGGCGAGGTGGATGCGGTCGTGCACTCCCTCAAGGACCTGCCGACCGCGCCGGCCGAGGGCCTCGAGATCGCGGCGATCCCGAAGCGGGCGGATGCGCGCGACGCGCTCATCGCCCGCGACGGCCTCGACCTCGCCGGTCTGCCGGCCGGGGCCCGCGTCGGCACGGGCTCGCCCCGCCGCCGCGCGCAGCTCGCGATGCAGCGCGGCGACCTGGAGCTGGTCGACATCCGCGGCAACATCGACACCCGCCTGGCGCGCGTGACGGGAGCCGACGAGGAGGTCGACGCCGAGCGCCGCCTCGACGCGATCGTGCTCGCCGTCGCCGGGCTCGAGCGGCTCGACCGCCTGCAGCCGGTGACCCAGCTGCTGAGCCTGAGCGACTGGCCGACCGCGCCGGGCCAGGGCGCCCTCGCGGTCGAGGTGCGCGCGGGCGAGGGGAGCAAGGTCGCGAAGCTCGACCACCGCCCGACCCGCCTGGCCGTCGAGGCCGAGCGTGCCGTGCTCGCCCGCCTCGAGGCCGGATGCGCGGCGCCGATCGGCGCCCACGCGATCCTCGAAGACGGGCTGCTGTTCCTCTCGGCCCGCGTCTACGCGCCCGACGGCACCGCCGAGCTGACCGCCTCGCACGCCATGTACCCCGAGGATGCGCGCGACCCGTCGGCCGAGCTCGGCCAGCGCGTCGCCGAGGAGCTGCTGGCGCACGGCGCCGCCGACCTCGCCCCGCTCGGCGGGGGCTCCGGCGCGGGCTCCGGCGGAGCCGCCTCGTGACCGGCGACAAGTCGCTCGGCGGCTGGCGCGTGCTCGTGCCGCGCGGCGGCAAGTGGGGCGACGGCGTCGCGGCCGAGCTGCGCACGCACGGCGCGTTCCCGGTGGTCGCGCCGATGATCAACTTCGCCAGCACCGACGACCCCGACAAGCTGTCGGCCGCGCTCGGCGAGCTCGAGCTGGGGCGCTTCGACTGGCTCGTGGTGACGAGCGCGACGACCGTCGATGTGCTGGTCAGCCAGCGCATCCGGGTGCCCGAGATCACGCGCGTCGCCGCCGTCGGCGAGACGACCGCCGCCGCCCTGAGTCTTGCCGGCTACACGGTCGACTTCATCCCCGAGGGCGACAACTCCGCCCGCGGACTCGTCAAGGAGTGGCCGCACAGCGACATCCGGGGCCGGGTGCTGATCCCGCAGTCCGACATCGCCGAGCCCACCCTCGTCGCCGGCCTGCAGAAGCTCGGCTTCGCGGTCGAGTTCGTCAGCGCCTACCGCACGGTCGGCGTGCCGGTCGACGACTGGGTCAAGCGCGACGTCTCGGGCGGCGCCATCCAGGCCGTGCTCGTGACCTCGGGATCGATCGCCCGTCAGGTCGCCGAGCAGCTGGCGCCCCTGCCCGACAGCGTCGTGGTCGCCTGCATCGGCCCGCGCACTGCCTTCGACGCCCGCGCCGCCGGGCTGCCGGTGCATGTGATCGCCGAGGAGCGCAGCGCGGTCGGACTCATCGACGCCCTCATCGACTACGCGGAGAACGGATGACCGAGCCCGCCCACCTGCCCGCCTTCCCGCGCATCCGCCCGCGTCGCCTGCGGGCCACGCCCGCCCTGCGTCGCGCGGTCGCCGAGACGCGCCTGCACCCGGCCGAGCTGACCCTGCCGCTGTTCGTCGGCGAGGGCCTCGCCGAGCCGAAGCCGATCACCTCGATGCCCGGCGTCGTGCAGCACAGCCTCGACTCGCTGCGGGCGGAGATCGCCCGTGCCGCCGAGGCGGGCCTCGGCGGCGTCATGATCTTCGGCATCCCCGAGCACAAGGATGCGGTGGGCTCGGGCGCGACCGACCCCGACGGCATCCTCAACGTGGCGACCCGCCTCGCGGTCGCCGAGGCCGGCGACGCGCTCGTCGTGCAGACCGACCTCTGCCTCGACGAGTTCACCGATCACGGCCACTGCGGCGTGCTGGATGCGCAGGGTCGCGTCGACAACGACGCCAGCCTCGAGCGCTACCGCGACATGGCCCTCGCGCAGGCCGAGGCGGGCTCGCCGCTGCTCGGCCTCAGCGCGATGATGGACGGCCAGGTCGGCGTGGTGCGCCAGGCGCTCGACGCGGCCGGCCACACCGACACCGCCCTGCTCGCCTACACGGCCAAGTACGCCTCGGCGTTCTACGGGCCGTTCCGCGAGGCCGTGCAGTCGTCGCTGCAGGGCGACCGCCGCACCTACCAGCTCGACCCCGCGAACCGTCGCGAGGGTCTGCGCGAGACGCTGCTCGACGTCGAGGAGGGCGCCGACATCGTCATGGTCAAGCCGGCCATGTCGTACCTCGACGTTCTCGCCGAGACGGCCGCCGCATCCCCGGTGCCCGTCTGGGCGTACCAGGTCAGCGGCGAGTACGCGATGATCGAGGCCGCCGCCGGCAACGGCTGGATCGACCGCGAGCGCGCGATCCTCGAGAGCCTCGTCGGCCTGCGCCGCGCGGGCGCCGAGGGCCTGCTCACCTACTGGGCGATCGAGGTGGCCGGGTGGCTGCGCGGGCGCCCCAGCGCATCCGGGGTGCTCCCGGTCGGCGCGTACTGAACTCCTCGCCGCGGGCGATGCCTCGCGCGATGCCCGGCGATGCCGCGGCACGGATCGGAAGGAACCCGTCATGGGCGACAACAGCCAGCAGTTCTCCCGCGCGAAGGGCGTCATCCCGGGCGGGGTGAACTCGCCCGTGCGCGCGTTCCGCTCGGTCGGCGGAACGCCGCGCTTCCTCGTCGGAGCGCGGGGCCCGTACGTGACCGACGTCGAGGGGCGCGAGTACGTCGACCTGGTGTGCTCCTGGGGCCCGGCGCTGCTCGGTCACGCCCATCCGAGCGTCGTCAAGGCGGTTCAGGATGCGGCCACCCGCGGTCTCTCGTTCGGCGCCTCGACCCCGGCCGAGACCGAGCTGGCCGAGCTGGTGCGCGAGCGCACCACGATCGACGGCACGCGGCTGTTCGACCGCATCCGCATGGTCTCGACCGGCACCGAGGCGACCATGACCGCGATCCGCCTCGCCCGCGGGGCGACCGGCCGCGACGTCATCGTCAAGTTCGCCGGGCACTACCACGGGCATTCCGACGGGCTGCTGGCCGATGCCGGCTCCGGTGTCGCGACGCTCGGACTGCCCGGCTCGGCCGGCGTGCCCGCCGAGGTCGCCGGGCTCACGCTCGTGCTGCCCTACAACGACCTGGATGCGGTGCGCGCGGCATTCCTCGCGCATCCGGGTCGCATCGCCGGTGTGATCACCGAGGCCGCCGGAGCGAACGCGGGTGTGCTCGCGCCCGAGCGCGGCTTCAACCGCGCCCTCGCCGCTCTCGCTGGCGAGAACGGCGCCCTCATCATCGTGGATGAGGTGCTCACCGGATTCCGCGTCGGACCGGCCGGCTGGTGGGGCCTCGAGGCCTCGCGCGTCGTGCCCGACGGCGCCGGCTGGACGCCCGACCTCGTGACCTTCGGCAAGGTCATCGGCGGCGGCATGCCGCTCGCCGCGGTCGCCGGCCGCGCCGAGGTGATGGATCTGCTCGCGCCCCTCGGCCCCGTCTACCAGGCCGGCACGCTGAGCGGGAACCCGGTCGCGGTCGCCGCGGGCATCGCGACGCTGCGCGCGGCGGATGCGGCGGTCTACGAGCGCGTGGATGCGGCCGCCGACACGGTCGCCTCGGCGCTCACCGCCGAATTGTCGGCCGCCGGGGTGTCGCACGTGCTCTCGCGCGCGGGCAGCCTGTTCTCGGTCGCCTTCCGCGACGCGCCCGTGCGCGACTACGACGACGCCCGCGCCCAGGAGGGCTGGCGCTACGGCCCGTTCTTCTCGTCGATGCTCGAGCAGGGCGTCAACCTGCCGCCGAGCGTGTTCGAGGCCTGGTTCCTGTCGGCCGCGCACGACTCCGCGGCGCTCGACCGCATCCTGTCGGCCCTGCCGGCCGCCGCGCGCGCGGCGGCCGCGGCGGAGGCGCCGCAGGGCTGAGCGGAGCGGGGCGCGATCAGTGCCGTCGCCGTGGACCGTCGTCGAGCGAACCGGGAGGGGGAGTCGCACTACGCTGAGCGGGCTGCTCGAGGGACTCGACGCTCACTGTGTCCAGTCCCGAGGCTTCCGCGCCGTGCGGATATCAGCTGTGGACGAAATCGAGGCCGGTCCACCCGTATCCGACCGTCCGACGGCCGTTCCAGCCGCCCTTGCCGTTCGACTGGTACATGATCAGTTCGCCGGAGGCAGATCGCGCAAGTAGATCGATGGCGCCATCGTGGTCGAGATCGCCCGGCGCCGTGAGCGCGGTGAAACCCTGCCACCCGACACCGACGCGAACCGGAGTGCCAGTGATCCATCCTCCTCGGCCGTCACCGGAATAGAGAACGAGGTCTCCCCCCGAGGTGCGTGCAAGGAGGTCGGGGAAACCGTCGCCATCGAAGTCTCCCGCGGCGAAGACCGAGGTGAAGATCTGCCAGCCGGACCCGATCGTGCGTGCAGATCCCCATCCGCCTCTGCCGTCTCCGGGGTACAGCACGAGTTTGCCGTCACTGCGACGAGCCAGGACGTCAGCGAGGTCGTCACCGTTCCAATCCCCGGCGGCGATGATCGACGTCATGCCGTTCCACCCGGACCCGACCACCCTCGGCGTCTTCCACCCCGACTTGCCGTCTCCGGGGTACAGCCAGAGCGATCCCCGACCGTCGCGCGCCAGAACATCGGTGAAGCCGTCGCCATCGAAGTCGGACGTCATGGTCAGAGCCGACATCCCGCCCCACCCGGATCCGACTTGGCGAGGCGCACGCCATCCGGCTCGGCCGTCGCCGGCGTAGAGCACGAGAGCTCCGCCCGGGTTGCGCACGAGCACATCAGGTGTGCCGTCGCCGGAGAAGTCTGAGCGTGCGGCCGGCACGGAGGAACTCAGATGATCTCTGAATGCCGTACCCGACGGGGCCTTGGCGGTGAAGGTGTTGGTATCGGTGATCAGAGCGTAGTTCGCGTTCTCGGGCGACTCCGACGAGCTCACCGACCACCAGGCCCAGGGTGCATAGCCAACGCCGGCCGCGTCGGCCCAGTCGAGGAAGCTGTCGAGGAAGGCGCTGCCGCCGTCGCTCTGGCCGAACTCGGTCGCGATCACCGGAACACTCGCCGCCACCGGCTTGACCTCGCTGTTCCAGCAGGTCGTCGAGCTGCAGCGCTGCTGGGGGTAGTTGTGCCACGAAGCGACCAGCTGGTCGTCGCTCGGGCGGTTGGTCAGCCAGCCGCGCAGGTCGTTCGCATAGTCGAGTCCGCCGAGCAGGATGGGCTGCGACGCTCCGGCCGCGCGCACCGCCGACACCAGGGTCGCCATTCCCGTCACCGCATAGGTGCCTCCCGATGTCGCGGCACCGTCGGCCTCGACGGGCGCCTGGCATCCGCCGTTCTTCCAGCAGTCCCAGGTCAGAGCGAAGCCGTCGCGGGAGTACGGCTCATTGAAGAGATCGAACATGACCGAGCTGTTGCCTTTGTAGGCGGCGGCGACCTGCGACCAGAACGTCGTCGACTGGCCGTCGGGCATCGCGCGCTGACCATCGGACGCGGCTCCTGCCGGCCCGCTCCAGTGCAGATCGAGGATGACGACGAGTCCCGCCGCGTTCAGCGCGCCCACGAAGGCCGCGACCGCCGATCGATACCCCGAGGCCGAGCCGAAGGCAGGCTGCCCGTCGACGCCCAGCCAGCAGTCCTGATTCAGGGGCAGTCGGACTGCGGTGATGCCCCAGCTCGTCATGGCAGAGGCCGCCGCGCTGGTCGCGCCCGCCGCCGAGTAGCCCCACCCCTGCTGGCAGGCGTACTCGAAGCTCGGCCAGTTGACCGCCTTCGCGGACCATGCTGCACCGGTGCGCGCATCCTGGAGCTTATTGCCGACCACGACTGGGGTCGGTGCCCCGCTGATCGTGTTGCCGGGATAGCGGCCGAAGTTCTGCGTGTAGTAGAGGGTGCCGTTCGCCGACTCGGCGATCCCGATCCCGATGTCGGTGTAGTCGCCGACGATGTTCTTGTAGTGGCCTGGCGAGTTCTTCCACGCCGTCGTCACCTCGGTGTAGCGGTAGCCGTAGGCGACGTTCTCGGCGGCGCCTCGCCAGCCCGAGGGGATCTGCTTCGAGTAGTTCGGGTTATGGCTCATCGCGCCGTTGGCCGCCTGCTGCTTCGACCAGTTCTCGGCGACCGTGTTGATGGCCGTGTTGAGGATGAGGGGCGAGAGGCCGACGCTGCGGCGGATCTCGTTGGTGTCGCGCAGGATCGTCTGGATGATCTGCGTCTTCGACGCGGGAAGCGCGGCGTGCGCCGGTGGTGCTGCGAGCAGACTCGCGGCGACCGACATCGCGACCGCAATGGCGGTGACGGCGACGACGGTGAGGCGCCTCGGCGCTCGGCCTGTTGCGATGTCCTGCGACGATGAGCGTTCAACGATCACGTTCACGCGTGTTCCCCCCGGTTGACGAGCGCAACAGGCGTCCCGACCTGTCGGATCCCCCGATCCGCCGCACGTCGTGTCCGACAGTATCGATCCGGGTTATCCCTGGTCGTCCCCCCGTTCGGGGTATTCGGAGGTTTCGGGCGTGTCGACCTGCGTTCGCGACCGCTTCGGGTCTATAAGCGCCCGTTCGGGCCCGGACGCGTGGGGTTCGGGGACCGCGTCGGGTGCGGCTGGCGCGGCTCGGCGTCGAACTGTCGCTCTGCGGCGTTCAGCCGAGGATCGCGACGAGCAGCAGCACGACCGCGATCAGCGGGGCGATGCCCTGGATGGCCGCGGACCGGGCCAGCTTCGGGTTCGAGGTGATCAGCACGACGGCCGCGAGCACCATGCTCGAGAGCGACGCGATCAGCACGCCGAATCCGGCCTGCGCGACCGAGGTCGAGGCGAGCAGCACGAGCCCGACGCCCACACCGATCGCGAGGAAGAGGTTATAGAAGCCCTGGTTGAAGGCCATCGGCTTGACCGTGTCGGCCTCCTGCTGCGAGCGCAGGCCGAACAGCCGCCACGTCTTCTCGCCCGACCAGGCGACGCTCTCGAGGAAGAAGATGTAGACGTGGATGAGCGCCGCGAGCACGGCGAAGATCGACCCGGCGATGAGCATCCCGGTCACGCGTCCGTGTCGTTCGCAGCGGCGGCGGCGGTCGTCACGGGGGTCTCGGCGGTGGCTGCGGCGTCGGAGCCGGCGTCGGGGTTCACGGCCACCACGGTACGCCCGCGGGTGCGCCCGGCGAGGATGGCCGCGCCCGCATCCACGACGTCGTCGAGCGCGATCTCGGTCGTCGCCCGATCGAGCAGGTCGGGGTCGAGGTCGCGAGCCAGCCGCTCCCACACGCGGGCGCGCTCGACCGCTCCCGCCTCGACCGAGTTGATGCCGAGCAGAGCGACCCCGCGCAGGATGAACGGATGCACGCTCGTGTGCAGCTCGGCGCTCTGCACGAGGCCGTAGGCGGCGACCGCGCCGCCGTGCCGCGTCTGCGCGAGCAGGTTGTGCAGCGTCGCACCGCCGGCGCCGTCGATCGCCCCGGCCCAGCGTTCTGCCTGCAGGGGCTTGCCGGCCTCGGCGAACTCGGCCCGGTCGACGAAGTCCGCGGCGCCGAGCTCGCGCAGCCAGTCCTGCGCGTCGGGGCTGCCGGTGACGGCGACGACCTCGCGTCCGGCCGCCGCGAGCAGGGCGACCGCGATCGAGCCGGCGCCGCCGCTCGCGCCGGTCACGGCGATGGGGCCGTCGGGGATGCCGTGGTCCTCGAGCGCGAGCACGGCCTGCGCGGCGGTGAAGCCGGCGGTGCCGATCGCGGCGGCGCGGCGGGCGCCGAGCTCCTCGGGTACCGGCACGGCGAGCGCGCCGTCGAAGCGAGCGCGCTCCGCGTAGCCGCCGTTGCGGGTCTCGCCGAGGCCCGCGCCGGTCAGCACGATCTCGGTGCCGGGCGCGAGCCGCGCATCCACCGACTCGACGACTCGGCCGACGACGTCGATACCGGGCACGAGCGGCGAGACACGCACGACGCCCGGATTGCCGGCGAGCGCCAGCCCGTCCTTGAAGTTGAGGCTCGACCAGAGCACATCGACGAGGGTGTCGCCCTCGCCCAGCTCGTCATCGTTCAGCTCGACGAAGCGGGGTCCGTCGCCGCCGCCCTTGGTCACCTGGATCGCGCGCACCATGCGCCCGACCCTACGCGCGCCGAGCGTGCGCCGAGCGCGCGGCGGGCGGGTGACGGGCGTGCGCCGGCTGCGGGCAGGCTCAGCCGAAGAGCACCGCGGCCTCGTCGTACCGCGACTGCGGCACCGTCTTCAGGCGGCCCAGGGCGTCTTCGAACGGCACGTGCACGATCTGGGTGCCGCGGAGCGCGACCATGCGTCCCCAGCGCTGCTCGAGCACCGCATCCACCGCCGCCATGCCGTAGCGGGTGGCGAGCACGCGGTCGTAGGCCGAGGGCGTGCCGCCGCGCTGGATGTGACCCAGTGTCGTCGCGCGGGTCTCGATGCCGGTGCGCGCCTCGATCTCGGGCGCGAGCATGTCGCCGATACCGCCGAGGCGGGGGCGGCCGAAGGCGTCGAGTCCGCGCTCGGAGTGCGCGTCGTCCATGGTGTCGAGCTTGAAGCCCTCGGCGACGACGATCAGCGGAGCACGGCCGCGGTCGGCGGCGGCGCGCACCCAGTCGGTGATCTCCTCCATGCTGGTCTTGCGCTCGGGGATGAGGATCGCGTGCGCGCCCGCGGCCATGCCCGAGTGCAGGGCGATCCAGCCGACGTGGCGCCCCATGACCTCGGCGACCATGCAGCGTCCGTGGGAGTCGCCGGTGGTGCGCAGGCGGTCCATCGCCTCGGTCGCGATCTGCACCGCCGTGTCGAAGCCGAAGGTGTAGTCGGTGGCGCTGAGGTCGTTGTCGACCGTCTTGGGAACGCCCACGATCTTGATGCCCGCATCCGTCAGCCGCTTCGCCGCGGCCAGGGTGCCCTCGCCGCCGATGGCGATGAGCGAGTCGATGCCCTGCTCCTCCATCATCGCGGCGATGTTCTCGGGCCCGCCGTCGCCCTCGAAGGGGTTCGTGCGCGAGGTGCCGATGATGGTGCCGCCCTGCTTCGAGATGCCCATCACCTGGGGGCGGCCGAGGGGGACGGTGTCTCCGTCGACGACGCCCTTCCAGCCGTTGCGGAAGCCGACGAACTCGAGGTCGTTCTGGGTGATGCCCTTGAGGACTGCGCCGCGGATGACCGCGTTGAGGCCGGGGCAGTCGCCGCCGCTGGTCAGGATGCCGATGCTCACGCGTACATCCTGCCGTGTCGTGCACATTCGTGCGATTCGTGCGATTCATGCGGGACGAGGTGCACGTGCGGTCGGGACCGTGCGGCGGCGCCCCCAGCCAGGGTGGCCAGAACTGCCCGGGACACGCCGGGTGCGGCGAGCGTTCGTGGCCACCCTCAGGAGGTGCGCGATCGGGGTGGCCAGAACTGCACGGGACACGCCGGGCGAGGCGGGCATTCGTGGCCACCCTCGGGAGGTGCTGGGCGGCGTCGGCGGGCGGGGTTAGGGTCGCCGCGTGAGCGAGTGGATGCGGTGGGCCGCGTGAGCGCCGTCGAGGCGTCGCCCGTGCGCGATGCCGGAGGCCGCGCATCCACGGCCCCTCGCCCGGCCCCGGACCCCGCCCCGCTCTCGACCCGGTACACGCCAGGGCACCGCGTCGACCTGCGCCGCACGCTCGGGACGATCGCCCAGTTCGGCAGCGATCCGACCTCGCGGCGCGAGGGGGAGGCGCACTGGCTCGTGTTCCGCACGCCGGCCGGCACGGCGACGCTGCGGCTGCGGGCCGACGCCGCGGCGGCGACCGTGCACGCCGACGCCTGGGGTGCGGGAGCGGGCGCCGCGCTCGAGCTGGTTCCGCAGCTGCTTGGCGCCGACGACGACCTCGACGACTTCGAGGCCCACCGGCATCCGCTGATCGCGGAGCTGCACCGGCGCAGCTCGGGCCTGCGGCTCGCGCGCACCGGCCAGGTGCTGGCGGCGCTGCTGCCGGCGATCTTCTTCCAGAAGGTGACGGGCCAGGAGGCGTCGCGATCGTGGCGCACGCTCGTCGCGCGGCACGGCGAGGCCGCACCGGGTCCCGCGCCGCGGGGGATGCACGTGCTGCCGACGGTCGCCGCGTGGCGGCGCATCCCGAGCTGGGAGTGGCACCGCGCGGGCGTCACCCCGCAGCGGCGCGACACCGTGCAGCGCGTGCTGGCGGTGGCCGAGGGGCTCGAGCGCGGGGGAGCGCTGCCGGTCGCGGAGGCCCAGCGTCGGCTGCGCACGGTGCCCGGCGTGGGCGTGTGGACCACCGCCGAGACCGTGCAGCGCAGCCACGGCGCCCCCGACGCGGTGAGCTTCGGCGACTTCCACACCTGCAAGAACGTCGGCTGGGCGCTGACCGGAGCGCGCGTCGACGATGACGGGATGCGCGAGCTGCTCGAGCCCTGGCGCGGACACCGCCAGCGCGTCGTGCGCCTCATCGAGGGCTCGGGCATCGGCTACGAGCGCCGCGGCCCGCGCCTCACGATCCCCGACCACCGCGCGCGCTGACGCCGGTCGGTCGGTCGGCCGCGCCGCACATCGATGCTGCTGCTGGGTCGCCGTTCGTGCGCCGGGTTCCGCAACTCAGCACGGACACCCGAGGATGACCGTCGTGGGTCGTCCCGTGGGATCCGTGCTGAATTGCGTCAACTGCCCGTGTCGCAATTCAGCAGCGATTCCGCGAGGGGACCGTCGCGGGCCGCCGCGCCGCATCCTTGCTGAGTTGCGTCATCGAACCTGCGGTCAACGCGGTGCGGCGAATGGATGCGCGGCTCACCCGTGCAGCGCCGCCAGCACCTCGGGGTGCTCGAGCCAGCCCTCGCGGTCGAGGAAGTGCCCGCCGCCCGGCACCACGAGGGGCTCGACGCCGAGCAGCGCGGCGATGCGCTCGCTGTAGGGCGGCGGCACGATCGCGTCGTCGTCGGAGTGGATCGCGCGCACCGTGCCGGCGACCTGCTGCACGCGCGCCGCGTCCCCGGCCGTGAACGACTCGGCGAGGTACTCGTCGAGCTCGGGGATCGTGTGCAGGCGCTCGCCGAAGCCGGCGACGAGCAGCACGCCGCCGACGTGCGACCCGGCGGGCAGCGCGGCTGCCCAGCGCAGCGCCGTGATCGAGCCGAGGCTGTGCCCGATGACCCAGGTACCCGCATCCGGTTCGCCGATCGCGTCGGCGACCGCGGCATCCCAGCCCGCGCGCGTCGGGTGGTCGGCGTCGGGCAGGGCGACGACCTCGACCCGCCCGCCGCGCTCGGCTGCCTGCGCCGCGAGCCAGGGGAACCAGTGCGCCGCGGGATGCGCCTGGTAGCCGTGGACGATGACGATGCGCGACGGGAAGCTCACCCCGCCGACGCTAGCGGCGCGAGCCCGCTGGGTGCCGCCGCGCCAGCGCCACATGACGTGCGATGACCGCCAAGCGCGGCGCGCCCTGAGCGACGCAAGCCTTGGAGGCATCCCACAGCGATCTGGCCGATCCGTGGTGGCGGGGATACCGTCGCCGACGTGAATCTGTGGTTCCGACTGCTGCGTCTGCGGCTCACGATGAAGCGCCGCTCGCGGCTGACCCCGTTCGATGTGGGGCGCATCCGGATGCGCGTCTGGCCCCGCGACCTCGATCAGCTCGGGCACATGAACAACGGCGTGTACCTGACGATCATGGACCTCGGCCGCTACGACCTGAACCTGCGCTCGGGCGTCTGGCCGGCGCTGATGAAGGCGGGCATCTTCCCGGTCGTCGGCGCGCAGACGATCACCTACCGCCGCTCGCTGCAGCCCTGGCAGCGCTTCGACCTCGAGACGAAGCTCATCGGCTTCGACGACCGCAGCGTCTACTGCGAGCAGCGCTTCGTGGTCGGCGGCGAGATCTGCGCGCAGGCGGTCGTGCGGGCCCGCTTCATCAAGCGCGTCGGCGGCACGGTGAGCATGGACGAACTCGGCGCGGTTCTGAACGTGGATGTGTCGGGTCGCCCCGCACCGGAGTGGGCGATCCGCTGGGCCGACGACACGGCCCTGCCGTCGAACCGCCGCCCGGCGCCGAGCACCTGGGCCTGATCGGCCCGCTGCGCTGACGCAATTCAGCACGGAACACCGAGCGTGACCCGCGTGGGTCGCGGCGGACGATCCGTGCTGAATTGCGTCACCCGCCCGCCGTCACCCGCCCGCCGTCACCCGCCCGCCGTCATCCGCCCGCCGTCATCCGACCCCTTCACGCGGCGTCATGCGGGGAATGCCCGGGCAGGCGCGCCGGTTACCCTCCCGAGGTCGGCCACAGCATCCCGGCCGCAGCACGCGCCATCAGGCGCGTCGCGCGCACCGCACACCGCGGCGCACCTCACCGCTCCACCCCGTCATCACCGGAAAGCAGTCCCATGCGCACCCGCATCCGCGTCCGTCACGTCCTCGTCGCCGCCACGGCGGCCGCCGCCCTGCTGCTCGCGGGGTGCTCGACCTCGGGCACCGGCTCGAGCTCGGCCGGCGACCCGAGCGCCGAGCCGAAGGCGGGCCGCAGCCTCGCCCAGGTTCAGGATGCGGGTGAGCTGGTCGTCGCGACCGAGGGCACCTATCGTCCCTTCAGCTACCACGCCGACGGCTCGGGCGACCTGACCGGCTACGACGTCGAGGTCATCACGGCCGTGGCGCAGAAGCTGGGCGTGAAGGTGAAGTTCCAGGAGACGCAGTGGGATGCGATCTTCGCGGGCCTCGACGCGGGCCGCTTCGACGTGATCGCGAACCAGGTGTCGATCAACGCCGAGCGCGAGAAGAAGTACGAGTTCAGCACCCCCTACTCGGTGTCGCCCGGCGCCGTGATCGTGCGCGACGACAGCGACATCACGAGCCTTGCTGACCTGAAGGGCAAGACCACGGCGCAGTCGCTCACGAGCAACTGGTACGAGGTCGCGCAGAAGGCCGGCGCGAACGTCGAGCAGGTCGAGGGCTGGGCCCAGGCCATCGAGCTGCTGAAGCAGCAGCGCGTGGATGCGACGGTCAACGACAAGCTGACCTTCCTCGATGCGAAGAAGAACGGCGAGACCGACGGACTGAAGATCGCCGCCGACACCGACGACGTGTCGAAGAGCGCGGTCGCGCTGCGCCAGGGCAGCGACACCCTCACCGAGGCGATCGACACGGCTCTCGCGGAGTTGAAGGCCGACGGCACGCTGGCCAAGCTGGGCGAGAAGTACTTCGGCGAGGACATCTCCGGCTGACCCGGCTGGATCGGCTGACCCGCCCGCACCACCTCCGCATCCGCACCGCCCGCCGACCCGAAGGGAGCATCCATGGACTGGGATCTGGTCATCAGCTCCCTCGGCCCGCTCTGGGGCGGTGCGCTGCTCGGCACGATCCCGCTGTCGCTGGCGTCGTTCGCGGTCGGCCTGGTGCTGGCGCTGCTGCTCGCGCTGGCGCGCATGTCGAGCATCGTGCCGCTGTCGCTCGCGGCGCGCTTCGTGATCTCGGTCGTGCGCGGCACGCCGATGCTGGTGCAGCTGTTCGTCGTGTTCTTCGGGCTGCCGTCGATCGGCGTGGTGCTGCCGCCGTGGCCGAGCGCGATCATCGCCCTGTCGATCAACGTCGGCGGCTATGCGGCCGAGGTGATCCGCGCGGCGATCCTGTCGGTGCCGGCGGGGCAGTGGGAGGCCGGCTACACGGTCGGGATGTCGCGGGTCACGACCCTGCGCCGCATCATCCTGCCGCAGGCCGCGCGGGTGTCGGTGCCGCCGCTGTCGAACACCTTCATCAGCCTGATCAAGGACACCTCGCTGGCGGCGACGATCCTGGTGACCGAGCTGTTCCGCGAGGCGCAGCGCATCGCCGCCTTCAGCAACGAGTTCCTGCTGATCTACATCGAGGCGGCCGCGATCTACTGGATCATCTGCCTCGTGCTGTCGACCGCGCAGGGCCGCATCGAGAAGAGGCTGGACCGCTATGTCGCTCACGCCTGACGCATCCGGGCCCCTGCTGACCGTCACCGGCCTGCGCAAGAGCTTCGGCGACCTCGAGGTGCTGAAGGGCATCGACCTGACCCTGCCGCGCGGCCGCGTGCTCGTGCTCATCGGGCCGTCGGGCTCGGGCAAGACGACGGTGCTGCGCTCGCTGAACGCGCTCGAGGTCGCGGATGCGGGCGTCGTCGAGCTGGCCGGCGTCGCCGGGGCCGCCCCGGCGCGCATCGACTTCGGCGCCCCTGTCTCGAAGCGCGAGCGGCAGGTGCAACGCGAGACGCTGCGGGATGCCTCGGGCATGGTCTTCCAGCACTACAACCTGTTCCCGCACAAGACGGTGCTGCAGAACGTGATCGAGGGTCCGACCGTCGTGCAGGGCCGCCCGCGCGACGAGGTCGTCGCCGAGGCGGAGGCGCTGCTCGCCCGGGTGGGCCTGGCCGAGAAGCGGGATGCGTATCCCTTCGAGCTCTCGGGCGGCCAGCAGCAGCGCGTGGGCATCGTGCGCGCGCTCGCGCTGCGGCCGCGGCTGCTGCTGTTCGACGAGCCGACGAGTGCGCTCGATCCGGAGATCGTGGGCGACGTGCTGGCGATCATGAAGGAGCTCGCCGACGAGGGCTGGACCATGGTCGTCGTCACCCACGAGCTCGGCTTCGCGCGCGAGGTGGCCGACGAGGTGCTGTTCCTCGACGGCGGGGTGATCGTCGAGCGCGGGGCGCCGGGCGAGCTGCTGCGCGCCCCGAGGCAGCCGCGCACGCGGGCGTTCCTCGACCGCCTGCTGCGTCCGCTCGACTGAGCGCCGCATCCCGCCCCAGCCGCGTTTCCGGTCCGTCTCGCCGACCTGAGGGCCAGCCGAGTGAGCCGGCGGGCGGTGGATGCGCGGGAATAGCGTCGAGCGAGTGACCGAGCAGAACACGGACCACTCCGCCCCCGACTCCGCCGCGGCAGCGGCGCCCACCGACGCCCAGCGGCACGGCCCTCGGCAGGTGATCGCGGCCAGCGTCGGCAACGCGGTCGAGTGGTACGACTGGTACACCTACTCGTTCCTGGCGGTGTTCTTCTCCGACCAGATCTTCCCGGGCGACGACCCGGTCGCGAAGCTGCTGGGCAGCTTCATCGTGTTCGCGGCGTCGTTCCTGCTGCGCCCGATCGGCGGGCTCGTGATCGGCGCGATCGCCGACCGCGTGGGCCGCCGCAACACGCTCACCGTGACGATCCTGCTGATCGGACTCGGCAGTCTGATCGTCGGGCTGACGCCCTCGTTCGAGCAGGCCGGCATCCTGGCGCCGATCGTGCTGATCATCGGCCGCGTGATCTCGGGCCTGTCGATCGGCGGCGAGTTCGCGGCCAACACGACCTTCCTGGTCGAGTCGGCGCCGATCGGGCGCCGCGGGCTGTTCTCGTCGTTCCAGTACGTGTCGACCACGATCGGCCAGCTGATCGCCTCGGGCCTGGCTGCGGTGCTCGTCGCCACGCTCGGCGAGGGCGGCATGAACGACGGCGGATGGCGCATCCCGTTCATCTTCGGCGCGGTGCTGAGCCTCGTCGGCCTGCTGATCCGTCGCGGCGCCTTCGAGACGGCGGCGGTCGCGTCGGCCGACGAGCAGGGTGCTGCGAGCCGCCGCCCGCGCCTGTTCGAGGCGCTCGTGCGCTTCCCGAAGCAGTCGCTGCTCATCGTCGGCATCACGATCGCCGGAACCATCGGCTACTACACCTGGACCACCTACCTGCCGACCTACGCCGAGCAGAACGGCGGCGTGGATGCGGGCCAGGCGCTCGCCGTATCGACGATCGGGCTGTTCGTGTTCGCCGCGCTGCAGCCGGTGGCCGGCATCCTGAGCGACAAAGTCGGCCGCAAGCCGCTGCTGATCGGCTTCGCCGCGATCCTGGCGATCGGCATCGTGCCCGCGCTGGCGTTCCTGCGCAGCGGGCCGAGCTTCGGCGGGATGCTCGTGGTCGTGCTGATCGGCATGGTCGTGCTCTCGGGCTTCACCGCGATCAGCGCGGCCGTCAACGCCGAGCTGTTCCCGGCGCGGGTGCGCGCCGCGGGCGTCGGCTTCCCCTACTCGGTCGCGGTGGCGCTGTTCGGCGGCACGGCGCCGGCGATCGGCACGGCGTTCCAGCAGGCGGGTCTCGACAGCGCCTTCGGCTGGTACGTCGCGGGTCTGGCTGTGATCTCGCTCGTGGTCTACGTCTTCCTGCCCGAGACGGCGCATAAGAAGCTCGACCTCGGGCGGTGAGCGAGGCGGTCGCAAGCGACGCGGATGCGGGCGGCGCGTACGCCGGCGAGGCGGCGGTGCCCGGTTCCGGGCCCCACGCAGGCGGCGGAGATACGCTGAAACCCATGTCGAGTCCCGCCCCCCAGGGAGTCGCCCCTGATCCGGCGAACCCGACTCTGCCGTCCGCCGACGAGGTCGTCGACCTGGTGCACCGCTGGCTCGACGCGAGCCGCGAGGTCGCGACCGATCGCCGGTCCGACGCCCACGCCGCCCGCCTCGCCGGTCTGCTGAAGGATCCGCAGGGGCTCGACTTCACGCTCGGCTTCGTCGACCGCGTCGTGCGGCCCGAAGACCTGCGCGTCGCGGGGCGCGAGCTCGAGACGCTGTCGCACGGCATCCCGGCGTTCCTGCCCTGGCATCTGCGCGCCGCGATCTCGATCGGCGGGGCGTTCGCCCCCGTGCTGCCGTGGCCGATCATCCCGATCGCCCGCCGCGTGCTGCGCGGCATGGTCAGCCACCTCGTGATCGACGCGACGCCGAAGTCGCTCGACAAGGTCATCGGGCAGCTGCGCACCGACGGCACCCGCCTCAACATCAACCTGCTCGGCGAGGCCGTGCTCGGCGAGACCGAGGCGGATGCGCGGCTCACCGGCACGATCGACCTCCTCGGCCGCGACGACGTCGACTACGTGTCGGTCAAGGTGTCGGCGGTCGCCAGCCAGCTGTCGATGTGGGGCTTCGACGAGACCGTCGACCGGGTGGTGCACCGGCTCACGCCGCTCTACGGCGCGGCGGTGCGCAGCGCATCCCCGAAGTTCATCAACCTCGACATGGAGGAGTACCGCGACCTCGACCTGACGATCGCGGTGTTCACCCGGCTGCTCGAGCAGCCCGGCATGAAGCACTACGAGGCCGGCATCGTGCTGCAGGCCTACCTGCCAGACTCGCTCGCGGCGCTGCAGCAGCTGAGCGCCTGGGCGCGGGCCCGTGTCGCCGATGGCGGCGCCCCGATCAAGGTGCGCGTCGTCAAGGGCGCGAACCTGGCCATGGAGCACGTGGATGCGCGCCTGCACGGCTGGCCGCTCGCGACCTGGGGCTCGAAGCAGCACACCGACACGCACTACAAGCGCATGCTCACCTGGGCGATGACGCCCGAGCGCACGGCCGCCGTGAAGCTCGGCATCGCGGGGCACAACCTCTTCGACGTCGCGTTCGCGCACCTGCTGGCGTCGCGTCGGGGTGTGGCTGACCGCGTGGACTTCGAGATGCTGCTCGGCATGGCCACGGCCCAGGCGCAGGCCGTGCGCGCCGACGTCGGCGATCTGCTGCTCTACACGCCGGTCGTCGACCCCGCCCAGTTCGACTCGGCCATCAGCTACCTGGTGCGCCGGCTCGAGGAGAACGCCTCGCCCGAGAACTTCATGTCGTCGGTGTTCGACCTGGCCGACTCGGAGGACGCGTTCGCGGTCGAGGAGGAGCGGTTCCGCTCGGCGCTCGCCGCACTGCATCGCACCGTGGATGCGGTGCCCGAGCCGGCGAGGACACAGGACCGCCAGCATCCGATCATCCCGACCACGCCCTCCGCCTTCGTGAACGAGCCCGATACCGACCCGGCGCTCGCCGCGAACCGCGCCTGGGGCCGGGCCGTGCTGAGCCGCGCACGCGAGTCGCGGCTGGGGGTCGACACCATCGCGGCGGCCGCCGTGACCGGCTCGCAGCAGCTCGAGGAGCTGCTCGCCGCATCCCGAGCCGCCGGCCGCGCCTGGGGCCGCGTGCCCGTCGCCGACCGCGCCGCGCAGCTCGACCGCATCGGCGAGGTGCTCGTCGCGATGCGCGGGCGCCTGGTCGAGGTCATGGTCAGCGAGACCGGCAAGACGATCGCCGAGGCTGACGTCGAGGTGAGCGAGGCGATCGACTTCGCCCGCTGGTACGCGGCCCGCGCCCGCGAGCTCGACTCGATCGACGGTGCCCGGCACGTGCCCGACACGGTCACGCTGGCCGCGCCGCCGTGGAACTTCCCGGTCGCGATCCCGTGCGGCTCGGTGCTGGCGCCGCTCGCCGCGGGCAGCGCCGTGGTCTTCAAGCCCGCCCCGCAGGCCCGCCGCTGCGGCGCCGTGCTCGCCGAGGCGCTGTGGGAGGCCGGCGTTCCGCGCGATCTGGTCGCGCTCGTCGACCTCGACGAGGAGCGCTTCGGCCGCTCGCTCGTGGCCGCGCCCGAGATCGACCGCGTCATCCTGACCGGCTCGATCGAGACGGCCGAGCTGTTCCGCTCGTGGCGACCCGCGCTGCCGATCGTCGCCGAGACGAGCGGCAAGAACGCGATCGTCGTCACGCCGTCGGCCGACCTCGACCTCGCCGTCAACGACCTCGTCAAGAGCGCCTTCGGGCACGCCGGGCAGAAGTGCTCGGCCGCGTCGCTCGGCATCCTGGTCGGCTCGGTCGCGACGTCGCCGCGCTTCCTGCGCCAGCTCGAGGATGCGGTGCGCAGCCTCGTCGTCGGCCCCGGCACCGACGCGTCGACCGCGGTCGGCCCCGTGATCGAGCCCGTCTCGGGCAAGCTCGAGCGCGCCCTCACGACGCTCGCGCCGGGGGAGACCTGGCTGGTCGAGCCTCGCCGCCTCGACGAGGACGGCCGACTCTGGTCGCCCGGCGTGCGGAAGGGCGTGCAGCCCGGGAGCGAGTTCCACACCACCGAGTACTTCGGGCCCGTGCTCGGCCTCATGGCCGCGCCGTCGCTCGACGAGGCGATCGCCTGGCAGAACGCGACCGACTACGGACTGACCGCCGGCATCCACTCGCTCGATGCGCGCGAGGTCGAGCAGTGGCTCGACGAGGTGCAGGCCGGCAACCTCTACGTCAACCGCGGCATCACCGGCGCGGTCGTGCGGCGCCAGCCCTTCGGCGGCTGGAAGCGCTCGCGCGTCGGCACGGGCGCGAAGGCGGGCGGGCCGAACATGCTGCTCGGGCTCGGTTCGTGGGTCGCCGATGGCGGTGCCGCGGGCGTGGATGCGGCGGGCGCCGGTGCGGGAGCGGATGCGGCCGCTGGCGCCGGTGCCGCCGACTCGGCGGAGGCGACGGCGGGTCGCCGCGAGAAGGGCGCGATGACGATGATCGTCGAGGGCCGGATCGCCGCGGCGGGCGCGCCCGCGCAGCGGGTGGGCGACGAGGCCGCCGACGAGACCGCTGTGCCCACGCCCGCGCGCGGAGAGCAGCTGGCGACCCCGATCGGCGAGCCCGTGCCCGCGCCGACGGCGGCGCGCGGCGCCGGCGTCGACGACTCGCTCTCGCTCGCGGGCCTCGACGAGCGCGTGCGCGCCGTGATCGAGGGCGCGCAGCCGGCGCTCGACTACGACAGCTTCGCGTTCGTGCGCCGGTCCGCGCTGAGCGACCAGGCCGCCTGGGATGCCGAGTTCGGCGGAGCCCGCGACTCGGCCCGTCTCGGCGTCGAGCGCAACGTGCTGCGCTACCGCCCGACGCCCGTCGTCATCCGCCTCGCCGAGGGCGGCTCGCTCGCCGAGGCCGTGCGCGTGATCGCGGCCGGCGCCCGGGCCCGGTCGCGGCTCGTGCTGAGCTCGGCGGCACCGCTGCCGAGCGGACTCCGCCCGCTGATCGCGGGCGAGTTCCCGATGCTGCGGGTCGACCAGGTCGTGACCGAGACGGACGCCGCCTTCGCCGCGCGCCTGAACGCCGAGGCCCCGACGGCGCGGGGGATGCGCATCCGCCTGATCGCCCCCACCGGCACCGGAGCCTCGGCGGGTGCCGCCCTCGCGGCCGCGGCCGGCGGATCGCCCGACGTGGCGATCTGGTCGGGCCCCGTGACGACCGCGGGCCGTCTCGAGCTGTTGCCCTTCCTGCTCGAGCAGGCCGTCTCGATCACGGCGCACCGCTTCGGCACGCCCGACCCCGCGATGGTCGCCCTGCCGCTTTGACCCCCGGTTTTCGCAGGAGAGCGCGGCGTCAGGCGCCGGCGAGGGCCGCGCGCGCCAGCTCGAGCGCACGGGTCGGGTCGCCGCCGAGCGCGCGCACCCGGTCGGCGAAGCCGCGGGCGGCCTGCTCGATCTCGCGGTCGGCGCTGTCGGCCGACCAGGCGACGACGGTGCCGTTGCGTCCGCGGGTCTCGATCGCGCCGCTCGCCTCGAGCTCGCGGTAGCAGCGCGCGACCGTGTTGGGCGCGATGCCGAGGTCTTCGGCGAGACGTCGCACGGTCGGCAGTCGTGACCCGGCGGTGAGCTCGCCCGAGGTGATCTGCTGCATCAGCCGCTGACGCAGCTGCTCGAACGGCGGCACGGGCGACTTCGGGTCGATGCCGAGCATCAGCGCACGCTCCCGTCGGTCGAGGGGGTTCCGGATGCGGTGGTGCGCGCATCCACCCGCTGCGGTGCGGCCCGCCCGGCCTCGACCGCGACGGCCGGCCACAGGCGGCGCAGGAAGTGCGTCTGCGGGCTGCCCTTCGAGTACATGACCGCCATGCAGATGACGAGCGCGACGATCACGGCCAGGAAGAGCCCGGCCATGATGGCCGCGCCGATCGGGTTCGGGCCGTCGGCGCGGCCGCCGGTCACGAACGGCACCGCGGCGCCGAGCAGGGCGAAGGCGCCCATCATCGACGGCGCGATCGTGAGGTCGCGCAGGTCGGCCATGCGCAGCGCGTCGTTCCAGGCGAGCTCGGCGGGCGATCCCGAGGGCTGGGGCGCGGCGACGATCCGCCGGCCGACGACCTCGAAGGCGACGAGGGCGATCGCGGCGACGACGCCGGCGGCGAGGAACGGGATGCTCGGGCCGAGCAGTTCGGGCTGCAGCGCGACGCGGATGCCGGCCGCGAGGGCGCCGACCGCGCCCAGGGCGGCGACGACGCGCACGAAGCCGAGCTCGAACGGGGCGACGTAGTCGTCGAGGCGCACCTCGGTGGTGCGGGCGTAGCGCACGCCGTCGATCGGGGGACGCCGGCGCAGCAGGCTGCCGAGGCCGCTCACGACGCCCACGACGAGCACGAAGACGCCGATCGCCGGCCAGAGCCGCCCGGTGAGCAGGCCCTCGCCGTCGTCGCCCGACGGCGTGAGCAGGGCGACGGGCAGCGCGACGACCGCGCCGACGACGAGGCCGACGCCGATCACCCGGCTGCGGCGGGCGAGGCTCGCCTCGACCGCGCCGGTGAGCTGCGGCGGGATCGCGAGGCCCACGATGCGGGCGAAGCGGTCGGCTCCGCGGGCTCGTCCGCGGGCGGATGCGGGGAAGAAGATGAGCGCGAGCCCGGCGGCGGCGGCCAGGGCGGCGAGGAACCAGATCATGGTCGTTGCTCCTGTTCGAATCGGGGTGAGTCGGGGTGAGTCGAGGCGACTCCGGGGTGGACGCGCGCATTGTCCGTTGTCTGTATCAATGTAATGAGACAAAACTGACTTGACAAGCGATTGTGGCAACACAACCGGATCCGTCGCGGTAACGCATCCACACCACCGGATCCGCATCCCGCACCCCCGCGTTCCGTCCCCCGAAGGGGGTCGTGTCCTCCATAATGCGGACAACGCATACTTGTGCATGGAAGCCGAGGCGGCCCGAGCGCTCCGGAACACCTTCCGACACACGTCGAACGGCCCGCGGAGCGCACGTCCCAGTGCTCCGCGGGCATCCGTGTCTCCAGGCCAGATCAGTGAGTTGCCCACTTCTGCGGCACCCCGAGCGCGACAAGCCGCGGAAGTGGGCAACTCACGAGTTCGCCGGGCGAGCACAGGCTCACGAGCTCCTCACTCCGGCGAGTGCGCCTCCAGGAATCCGTAGACCTCGGTCGTGTCGACGCCCGTGAACGTGCCGGTCGGCATCGCCGCGAGCAGCGAGCTGTTGAGCCGCGCGCTCGGCCACGCCTTCGACGCCCAGCGCGCGGCGAGCGCGGCGGGCGGCTGACGGCAGCACGAGGGGTCGGGGCATCCACTGCTCTTGCGCACCGTGGTGTCGCGCCCGCGGAACCACTTCACGTGCGCGAAGGGCGTGCCGACGCTCACCGAGAACGCCCCGCCCGACCCCGACTGGATGCTCGACGTGCACCAGTAGGTGCCGTTCGGCTTGTCGGTGTACTGGTGGTACGGGCTGAAGCGGTCCTCGACGTCGAACACCTGCCGCGCGCTCCAGAACCGGCACACGTACTGGCCCTCGATCGCGCCGAGCGCATCCGTCGGGAACGCGGCGCCGTCGTTCTCGTAGGCCTTCGAGATCGCGCCCGAGGAATGCACCTTGAGGAAGTGCACGGGGATGCCGAGGTGCCGCGTCGCCAGGTTCGTGAAGCGGTGCGCGGCCGTCTCGTAGCTGGTGGCGAAGGCGTCGCGCAGGTCCTCCACCGAGAGCGAGCGGGCCTCCTTCGCCGCGGTCAGCAACGGCACCGCGCTCGCCTCGGGGATGAGCAGCGCGCCGGCGAGGTAGTTCGTCTCGACCCGCTGCCGCAGCAGCTCGGCGTAGTCGCGCGGCTCGGGCTTGCCGAGCACGTGCGCGGCGAGCGCCTGCAGCAGCGTCGTGCGCGGGTCGGCGCTCGGCCGGGTGCCGAGGTAGATGCGGTGGTTCTCGAGGTCGGTGACGCTGCGGGTCGAGGCCGGCAGGTCGGCGACGTGGTGCAGGGTGAAGCCGAGGTGGGATGCCAGCTCGCCGGCCGTGCGCTGCGACAGCGGCCCGCCGGCGTGACCGACCGCCGACAGCAGCTCGGCCGCGCGCGCCTCGAGCTCGGGGAAGTGATTGCCGAGCTTGCGCTGCTCGGCGCGCAGCTCGGCGTTCGCCCGCCGCGCCTCCTCGGGCGTTGCGGCGCGCTGCTCGTGCACGCGCTGCAGCTCGTCGTGCAGGCCGAGGATCGTCTCGATCGCTCCGTCGCTCAGCGACTTGCGGATCGGCAGCGGCGCGAGGCCGAGCGACCCGAAGAGCGGTCCGCGCTGCGCCCGCTCGAGCGCGATCTCGAGGGCGGCACGGCGGGTCGGCGGCTCGGGGCTGAGCAGCGCATCCAGTGACGAGCCGAGCGCGCGGGCCAGCCGCTGCAGCTCGGCCAGGCGCAGCTCGCGCTTGCCGTTCTCGATGACCGAGAGCTGCGAGGGCGCGCGGTCGATGGCCGCCGCCAGCTGCTCCAGCGTCATGCCGCGCGCGAGGCGCGTGTCGCGGATGCGGCGTCCGATCGTCAGTGAGTCGAGCACCTCTTCATCGTCGAGGCCTGAACTCGTCGTCGAGGTCATGCCGCGACCCTGCCACCGCGCGGTTCTTCTCGCAATCAGAAATCGCATCCTTTTTCTGGCGGTGGATGCGGCGAAGACCGGTTGCGCGGGTCGCAGAGTCGTCTCAGCACCACACCGGTGCCGCAGCACAGCCCACCCGGCGCCGACGCCGGGCAGCAAGGAGACGACGATGACCGAGAACAGCATCCGCCCGGGCGACCAGACCCAGACCGCGGCCGAGCTCGAGACGCACTGGAAGACGGATGCGCGCTGGAGCGGAATCCAGCGCGACTACTCCGCCGAGGACGTCATCGAGCTGCGCGGCCCGGTGCGCGAGCAGCGCACGCTCGCCCAGCGCGGCGCCGAGAAGCTGTGGGAGCAGATCCAGGCCAACGGCACCACTGATTCTTCTGGACGAACCGGCTCGGAGTGGACCTCCGCCCTCGGCGCCCTCACCGGCAACCAGGCCGTGCAGCAGGTGCGCGCCGGGCTCAAGGCCATCTACCTCTCGGGCTGGCAGGTCGCCGCCGACGCCAACCTGAGCGGCCAGACCTACCCCGACCAGAGCCTCTATCCGGCGAACTCGGTTCCGGCCGTCGTGCGCCGCATCAACAACGCGCTGCTGCGCGCGGCCCAGGTCGAGCAGGGCGGAACCGGCCCGGATGCGACCCGTGACTGGATGGCGCCCATCGTCGCCGACGCCGAGGCCGGCTTCGGCGGCCCGCTCAACGCCTACGAGCTCATGCACCAGATGATCGAGGCCGGCGCGGCGGGCGTGCACTGGGAGGACCAGCTCGCCAGCGAGAAGAAGTGCGGGCACATGGGCGGCAAGGTGCTCGTGCCGACCAGCCAGCACATCCGCACCCTCAACGCGGCCCGCCTGGCGGCCGACGTCGCCGGCACCCCGACGATCGTGATCGCCCGCACCGACTCGCTCGCCGCCACGCTGCTGACGAGCGACCACGACGAACGCGACCGCCCGTTCCTCACCGGAACCCGCACCGCCGAGGGCTTCTACGAGGTCGAGAACGGCATCGGCCCGGTGCTCGCCCGCGGCCACGCCTACGCGCCCTACGCCGACCTGCTCTGGGTCGAGTCGGCCGAGCCCGACCTCGAGCTCGCGCGCACCTTCGCCGAGAGCATCCACGCCGAATTCCCCGGCAAGAAGCTCGCCTACAACTGCTCGCCCAGCTTCAACTGGAAGCGCCACCTCGACGACGACACCATCGCGAAGTTCCAGCGCGAGCTGTCGGCGATGGGCTACGCCTTCCAGTTCATCACCCTGGCCGGCTTCCACTCCCTCAACCACGGGATGTTCGAGCTCGCCTCCGGCTACCGCGACCGCCAGATGAGCGCCTACGTGGAGCTGCAGGAGGCCGAGTTCGCCGCCGAGGCTCGCGGCTACACCGCGACCAAGCACCAGCGGGAGGTGGGCACCGGCTACTTCGACCGCGTCTCCACCGCCCTCAACCCCGACTCGGCCACCCTCGCCCTCGTCGGCTCCACCGAGACCGCGCAGTTCCACTGAGCCGCTGACCGCAGCACGCCGCTGACGCCAGCACGCCGGTGAGCCCAACGGCCGCGCATCCATTTATCCGAAGGAGACGATCATGACCACCTCGCGCATGGAGGTGCTCGGGCCGCAGCACGAGCGCTTCGACGAGATCCTGACCCCGGAGGCCCTGGCCTTCCTGACCCTGCTGCACGACGCCTTCGCCGGTCGACGCCACGAGCGCCTGGCCGAGCGGATGCGCACCCGCAGCGACATCGACAACGGCCGCGATCTGCGGTTCCTCGAGTCGACGCGCGCGATCCGCGAGGATCCGACCTGGCGCGTCGCCGGAGCCGGCCCGCGGCTGCACGACCGCCGCGTCGAGATCACCGGACCCACCGACCGCAAGATGACGATCAACGCGCTCAACTCGGGCGCGAAGGTCTGGCTCGCCGACCAGGAGGACGCCACGAGCCCCACCTGGTTCAACGTGATCAACGGCCAGCTCAGCCTGCGCGACGCGATCCGCCGCCAGATCGACTTCACCTCGCCGGAGGGCAAGAGCTATGCGCTGCGCCCCGACGACGAGACGCCCACGATCGTGATGCGTCCGCGCGGCTGGCACCTGGCCGAGAAGCACCTGCGCTACATCGACCGCACCGGGCAGGCGTCGCCCGCATCCGGCTCGCTCGTCGACTTCGGGCTCTACTTCTTCCACAACGCCGCCGAGTTGATCGCGCGGGGTCGCGGGCCGTACTTCTACCTGGCGAAGACCGAGAACCACCTCGAGGCGCGGCTGTGGGATGACGTGTTCACCCTGGCCGAGGGCGAGCTCGGCATCGAGCACGGCACGATCCGCGCGACGGTGCTGATCGAGACGATCACGGCCGCGTTCGAGATGGAGGAGATCCTCTACGAGCTGCGCGACCACTGCGCCGGGCTCAACGCCGGCCGCTGGGACTACATCTTCTCGATCATCAAGAACTTCCGCGGCCGCGGGGCGACGTTCACGCTGCCCGACCGCTCGAAGGTCACGATGACGGTGCCGTTCATGCGCGCCTACACCGAGCTGCTCGTCGCCACCTGCCACCGGCGCGGGGCGCACGCGATCGGCGGCATGAGCGCGTTCATCCCGAACCGACGGGATGCCGAGGCGACGGCGCGCGCGCTCGCGGCGGTCGCGGCCGACAAGAGCCGCGAGGCCGGCGACGGCTTCGACGGCACGTGGGTCGCGCATCCCGACCTCGTGGCCACGGCACAGGCGGAGTTCGACGCCGTGCTCGGGGACCGCCCGAACCAGCTCGACCGGCAGCGCTCGGACGTCACCGTCACCGCCGCCGAGCTCACCGACGTGCGCTCGCTCAGCGAGCCCGTGACCGACGCGGGCGTGGCCGCGAACGTGTCGATCGCGCTGCGCTATCTCGAGTCGTGGCTGCGCGGCGTCGGCGCCGCGGCGATCGACGGGCTCATGGAGGACGCGGCGACGGCCGAGATCAGCCGCTCGCAGCTGTGGCAGTGGGTGCGGCAGGGCATCGTCACGGCCGAGGGCACCCGCATCACGCGGGAGCACGTCAGCGGACTGCTGGATGCGGCGCTGGCGTCGCACCAGAGCGGTGCCGCGGAGGGCTCGCGCTGGGACGAGGCGGCGCAGGTCGTGCGCGAGGTGACGCTCGAGGAGGAGTTCCCGACGTTCCTGACGATCCCGGCCTACACGCAGTTCCTGGTCGAGCCCGAGGCGCGGCAGGTGCGCGGAGCGCGAGGCGGGGCGAGTGCCGCCGCCGCGGGCTCCGAGTCCGACGCCGGACGTCAGCTCGTGGGCAGCGAGGCGGCGGCGTGATGCGCGTGCTGCTGCTCGGCGCCCCCGGCTCGGGCAAGGGCACGCAGGGCCCGCGCCTGGCGCGGCTGCTCGGGGTTCCGCACGTCGCCGTCGGCGACCTGCTGCGCACCGAGGCCGCGTCGGGCTCGGCGCTCGGCGCCCGGCTCGGCGAGGTCATGGCGCGGGGCGAGCTCGTGAGCGACGAGCTGACGACGCCGCTCGTGACGGGCGCGCTGCGCGCATCCCTGTCGGGGTTCGTGCTCGACGGCTATCCGCGCACCCGGGTGCAGGCGGATGCGCTCGACGCCTTCCTGGGGCGCCGGGCGGCTCCGCTCGACGCGGTGCTGCGGTTCCGCATCCCGAGCGAGGTCGTGACCGAGCGACTGCTCGCCCGCGGCCGCGTCGACGATACGTCCGAGACCGTGCGGGCGCGGCTCGCGACCTGGGCTGCCCATGAGGACGCTCTGATCGAGCACTATCGCGGCTTGGTCGTCGAGCTGGATGCGCTCGGCGCGCCCGACGAGGTCTTCGACCGCGCCGCCGACGCCCTGCGCGAGCACGCGACGGTCGCGGCCTGACCGGGTCGGCCGGAGCGGTCGGCGGGGCGGGCGCGACGCCTACGAGACGATCGAGAGGGCGCCGAACGCCCCGACGAGCATGAGGATGCCGAGGAACACCGCGACGCCGGCCCGCAGACCGCGGCGCGGCGTCCACGGGGCGAGCCCGATCACGCCGGCGCCGATCGCGCAGGCGACGACCGTGGCGATCGTCGGGTTGTCGAGCAGGCCGTTCGACGGGGCCGAGGCGCAGCCCAGCACGTCGGGCGTGCATCCCACCGAGAACGCGTGGATGTAGTTGAGGCACCACAGCAGCGACGCCACCAGGATCGACCAGACCAGGTGGCCGTAGCGCAGCGGCGGCGCGGGCGGCACGAAGTCGAGCGCGACGACGTCGACGGCGGAGGTGCCGGCGTCGTGCAGCGTCTCGTCGCGCAGGGCGTCGTCGAGCGTCGCGGTCGTGGATGCGCGGCGCGTGCCTGCGACGGCAGCGCCGATCTCGGCGCCCGCGAGGAACGCGAGATCGGCCTCGGTGAGCGCGCCGTCGAACACGCTGGTGTCGGTGCGCGCGTCGGCGGGCTCGCCGCCGGCGGTGCTGGTGCTGGTGCTGTCGTTCATGGTGCTGGTGGTGCGGTGCTCCGCGTGATCCCCCCGGATCGCCGCGGTGCGGGTGTCGTGCTGGTCACGACGTGCGCTCGGGCTGGAAGCGTCCATCGGTCGAGTCCCCTCGTTCGGCCCCTCCGGGATAACCCTCACCCGGATCGTCCGACGATCTGAATCCCCAGCCCTGGGGAGGACTCAGCGGTCTGTCCGCGATCTGTGCCCCTCGCGATCGGGCGCAGGCGGGCGCAAGCGGGCAGGCGGGTGGTTCCGGATGCGTCCGGTCGGCCCGCGCGGCTCGGCCTCAGGTGGCCGGCGCCGTCGTCAGTGCTGCACGTCGAGGTGGTCGCGGGCCCAGTCGCCGAGCTGATCGAGCACCGGGATGACGCTGCAGCCGGCCGGGGTCAGGCGGTAGGTGACGGCGACCGGCGGGCCGGGGTCGACATCCCGGGCGACGAGGCCGAGCGCGGTCAGGTCGCCGAGGCGCTCGCTGAGCATCGAGTCGCTGATCGCGCCGATGCCGCGGCGCAGCTCGGCGAAGCCGAGGGAGCGCTGGCCGATCACGGCCAGGATCATGCCGTTCCAGCGCTTGCCGAGCACGCCGAAGGCGGTGACGAGGGCGGCGTCGCAGCGACGCACGTCCTCCTCCTCACCGGCCTGCGGCTGAGCTGGGGCTTCCACACCTGAAGTGTACCCGCGCTATGGTTCCGCGAGTCGCTAGTTTTTCCGAAGCGACAACGCGAAACGAAGCGAGCCGCGCTGGGCGCCGTTCGATCCGTCCCACCCAGAGATCGAGGAGATCCCATGTCCCTGTTCCGGCTGGACGCCAGCATCCGCACCGAGGGCTCGGCGAGCCGCGCGCTCGGCGACATCGTCGAGGCGGAGTGGCGCCGCGAGCACCCGGACGCGGCGGTCACCACCCGCCACATCGGCATCGACCCGATCCCCGCCACCGCCTGGGGCGACGCCGTCACCGCCGGCTGGGTCGCGCCCGAGCAGCGCACCCCGCAGCAGGTGGATGCGCAGGCCCTCGCCGCCACGCTGGTCGACGAGCTCGAGGCCGCCGACGCCCTGCTGTTCGCCGTGCCGCTCTACAACTTCGGCCCCTCGCAGCACTTCAAGACCTGGGTCGACCTGGTCATCGCCGACCCGCGCATGGGACCCGGCACCGAGCACCTGAAGGGCAAGCCCGCGGTCGTCGCGACCGTGCTCGGCGGCAACTACAGCCCCGGCACGCCGCGCGAGGGCTGGGATCACTCGACCGGCTGGATCGAGCGCGTGCTCGGCGACGTCTGGGGCCTCGACCTGCAGGTCGTGCAGCGCGAGTTCACCCTCGTCGGCGTCAACCCGGCGCTCGACCAGTTCACCGACCTGGCCAAGGACCTGGCCGACCGCGCTGAGGTGAAGGCCGCCGAGCATGGCCGCTTCCTCGCGTCACGCACCGGGCAGCGCGCCGCCGCCTGAGCCGCGCATCCCGGCTCCCGCCCCTCTCGCCCGTCCTGACCGTGCGGTCGGTGGGATGGGTGAGGGGTCGCAAAGGCCCCTTCGTGCGTCGAAAATCGGCTCCCGAAGGGGCTTTTGCGACCCCTCACTGCTCTGCGAGTGGCGCCAATGCCCCCGGGGGACGAGATCCCGAGTCCACCTCGCGGTGATGTGCCTTCTAGTCCACCTCGCGGTGGACCAGGCGCGACATGACGATGGCCGAGCGCGTGTGGTCGACGGTCGGGGCGATGCGCACCTTCTCGAGCGCGTCTTCGAGCGAGGCGATGTCGCGCGAGCGGATGCGCACGATCGCGTCCGCGTCGCCGCTGACGGTGGCGGCATCCACGATCTCGGGCACAGCCGAGAGGATGCGGCGCAGCTCCGCCGGCGCGACGGTGCCCCTGCAGAACAGCTCGACGTAGGCCTCGGTGCCGAGCCCGTCGACGGCGGGGTCGACCTGGATCGTGAACGACTGGATGACCCCGTCGGTGACCAGCCGATCGACGCGGCGCTTCACGGCCGAGGCGGACAGCCCGACCTTCTGCCCGATGTCGCCGTAGCCGGCGCGGGCGTTCTGACGCAGGAGGTCGATGATCCCGTAGTCGAGGTTGTCCACGCGCACACCCTACGCAGTGCCGGGGTCGCCGAGCCGATGCCGCACCCGGGCGCTCCCGCCCGCATCCGCCCGCACCCGACGACGCCGCCCGACTCGGTGCCGCTCAGCGCGCCTTCCGCGTCGCGACGAGCAGGTAGAGGAAGTACGGCGTGCCCACGACGGCGGTCATGATGCCGGCGGGCAGCTGCTCGGGGGCGATGACGGTGCGGCCGATCGTGTCGGCGACGAGCACGATGAGCGCGCCGAGCAGCGCGGCGACGGGCAGCATGCGCGAGTGCCGCGAGCCGACGAGCGCGCGGGCGGCGTGCGGCGCGATGAGTCCCACGAAGCCGATCACGCCGATCGAGGCGACGGCGCCCGCGGTCAGCAGCACGGCGACGCCGAGCAGCAGCAGGCGGGTTCCGCCCAGGCGCAGGCCGAGCGTGCGCGGCGCGTCGTCGTCGAGCGCGACGAGGTCGAGCTCGCGACGCTGCGCGGCGAGCACGGGGATCGCGACGAGCAGCAGCAGAGCGAGCGGCAGCAGCGACACCGCCTCGCGGGCGTAGGTGGAGCCCGACAGCCAGGTGAGCGCCTTGACCTGATTGTAGGGGTCGGTCAGCACGAGCACGACCTGGATGAGCGCCAGCACCGCTGACGAGACGCCGATGCCGATCATCACCAGGCGGTCCTGCCGCAGCCCGCCGCGCAGGGCGAGCAGGAACACGAGCGTGGCGACCGCGATCGACCCGGCCGCGGCGGCGAGCGTGATGAGCCACGGGTCGGCCAGCGGCACGGCGGTGATGACGAGCACCGCAGCCAGGCCGCCGCCGCCGGAGACGCCGAGCAGCGAGGGCTCGGCGAGGGCGTTGCGGGTGACCGCCTGGATGATGGCGCCGGCCAGCGCGAGCGCGGCACCCGCCAGCAGGGCGGCCCCGACGCGCGGCATGCGGGTGTCGAGCACGAACTGCACGCGCGGCCCGGCCTGCCCGAGGATCCAGTTGGTCACGTCGCCGAGCAGCAGCTTCGCGTCGCCGAGCAGGCTGCCCGCGATCACGGCGGCGACGAGCAACGCGAGCAGGGTGACGACCACGGCGACGCGCACGCCGACCGATCGGCGGCGGGCCAGCGCATCCCCGGCCGCGACGAGTCCGGTGCCGCGCAGCCGCAGCGCGAGGGCGACCACGAAGATCGCGCCGAAGATCGTCGTGACGACGCCGGTCGGAACCTCGATGCCGGCTTGCGCGCCGAGCACGAGCCGCACCACGACGTCGGCGCCGACGACGACGATCATGCCGAGCAGCGCCGAAGCGGGCAGCAGCGCGCGGTGCCGGGCGAGGCCTGGGATGCGCCGGGCCGACATGCGCGCGATGGCGGGTGCCGCGAGTCCGACGAAGCCGACCGGGCCCGCGACCGCGACGGCGATCGCGCTCAGCGCGACGGCCAGCACGACGCCCGTGACCCGGATGCGACGCGGATCGGCCCCGACCGTCGCCGCGCCGTCGTCGCCGAGGCCGAGCAGGTCGAGCTTGCGCGACATCGCCAGCAGCGCGATCGCCACCACGATCAGCACCGGCGCCATCTGGGCCAGGCCGTCGATGCGGGTCTGGGTGAGGTGCCCGTGCGTCCACGCGAACAGCCCGCGCGACTCGACCGAGAACAGCAGCATGAGGGCCGTGGATGCGGCGCTCAGGCCGAGGCCCACGGCCGAGCCGGCCAGCACGAGCCGCAGCGGCGAGCCGCCGCCCGCGAGTCCCAGCACCACCACGGCGGCGATGAGCCCGCCGGCGAAGGCGAGCGCGCCCGAGGGCAGCACCGGCAGCGCGATGCCCGAGACGGCGGTGACCGTCACCGCGAGCTGCGCGCCCGCGTTCACGGCCAGGGTGTCGGGCGCAGCGAGCGGGTTGCGTGAGATCGACTGCAGCGCGCAGCCGGCCAGGCCGAGCGCGACGCCGACGATCAGGGCGGCGACCAGCCGGGGCAGGCGGGACGCGAGCAGCACGGCCGCCGCATCCACGCCGCCCGAGCCGGCGCCGCGGGTCTCGCCGGTGATGACGGCCCACAGCTCGGCCGGGCCGACCGAGGCGGTGCCCTGCGTCAGGTCGGCGAGGGCGAGCACGACGAGCAGCACGAGACCCAGCGCGAAGAACAGGGGGAGCCGGCGGCTCCCGCCTGTCGGCGCGAGATCGGGCGACGGCCCGGCTCCCGGGGTCGCCCCCGGGGCCGCGGCGCTCGTCGTGCTCGCGAGGGTCACGCGCCGACGGCCTTCACGAGGGCGTCGATGTAGGCCTCGGCCGAAGCCGGGCCGCCGAACATCCAGATGCCGTCGGCCAGACGGTGCACCTCGCCGGCCTGCACGAAGCCGAGCGACTCCCAGACGGCGTTGCCCTTCAGGTCGGCGCCGAAAGCATCCTGGCCCTCGCCCGTGATGTAGACGAACTTCGTGTCGGCCGGCAGCGAGGTCAGGCCCTCGACGTCGGTCGAGCCGAGGCCGTAGGCCTCGTCGCCCTCGACGGTCCACGGGGTCGTGAAGCCGACCGCCTCGTTGAGCGAGCCGAGCAGCGAGCCGCCGAGGAAGGGACGCACGCTGGTCTGGCCGTCGGTCGTCCAGCCGTCGGCGAAGGCGAGCGGCGTGCCGGCGAGGCCCGCGGCCTCGACCGCGGCCTTGCCCTCGGCGACCTTGTCGTCGAAGGCCGACAGCAGCGTGGTCGCCGCGTCTTCGGTGCCGGTGGTCTCGGCGATCAGGTTCACCGCATCCTTCATGTTCCGGATCTGCGTCTCGGGGCTCGACGCGTCGGCAGACTTCACGACGACGACGGGCACGAGCTTCTCGATCTGCTTGATCGCCGAGGCCGACAGGTCGTCGGTCGCGATCACGACGTCGGGATCGGCGGCGGCGATCGAGTCCATGCTCGGCTCGCCGCGGGTGCCGATGTCGGTCGGGTCGCCGGTGAGCTCGGCGCTCTTCACCCAGGTGTCGTAGCCGTCGATGTCGGCCACGCCGACCGGCTGCACGCCGAGCGAGACCATCATCTCGACGACGTTCCACTCGGTGCCGATCACGCGCGTGGCGGGGCCGTCGAGCTTCACCTTCTCGCCGCGCGAGTCGGTGACGGTGAGCGAGCCGGAGCCGCTCGCCGAGCCGGTGCTCTCGGTCGTGCCGCAGCCGGCGAGCGCGACGGCAACGGCCGCGGCCGCTCCGATCGCGGGGAGGAGTCGGCGGAATCGGGGCATGGTGCAGGTCCTCTCGAAGGGGGATCGGGGTGGGGATGGTGCGGAGCTGAGGGAGTCGCGGGTGCGACGCGGTCGATGCGGCGGGGAGCTGCGGCGGCGGGCCGCGGCGAGCTGGCGGCAGCGGCGATCAGCGCCCGGCGACGACCGCCTCGGCGCGGGCCGTCGCGGCGCGGGATGCGCGGGCCGCGCGACGGTGACCGAAGGCGCGGGTGCGCAGCGCGCCCGACTCGGGGTCGGCATCCACGTCGATGCGGATGCCGTAGACCTCGCTGAGCAGGTCGCCGCGCAGCACGGCGGCGGCCGGACCCTCGGCCGCGACGCGTCCGTCGCTGAGCAGCACGAGCCGGTCGGCCACGACCGCGGCCTGGTCGAGGTCGTGCAGCACGATGCCGACCGTGATGCCGTGGTCGTCGGCGAGGTCGCGCACGAGGTCGAGGGTCTCGACCTGGTAGCGCAGGTCGAGGTGGTTGGTGGGCTCGTCGAGCAGCAGCACGCCGGTGCGCTGGGCGAGGCTCGTGGCCAGCCAGACGCGCTGCAGCTGCCCGCCCGAGAGCTCGTCGACGCCGGCCTCGGCGAGCGGAACGAGTCCGGTCAGCTCGAGCGCCTCCTGCACGGCGGCGGCGCCCTCGGGGTCGGCGGCGCGCCAGCGACCGCGGTGCGGGTGGCGGCCGAACTCGACGACCTCGCGCACGCTCAGCCCCGACGGCGCCGGGCGCGACTGCGACAGCAGGGTCAGGGTGCGGGCGAACTCGCGACGGTCGAGCGCCGGCAGGGCGCGGCCGTCGTCGAGCGACATGTCGCCGCTGGTCGGCGGATGCAGACGCGCGAGTGAGCGCAGCACGGTCGACTTGCCGCTGCCGTTCGGGCCGATCAGGGCGGTCACCTGGCCGGCCTCGAGCCGCAGTGCGACGTCGTGCACGATCTCGGTGCGGCCGTAGCCGATGTGCAGGCCGCGGGCGTCGACGCCCAGGCCGGCGCCGGCGCGGCGGGGCGCGTCGGGGTCCGCGAACGCGGTCGGCACCGTGGATGCGGCGGCGGACGTGTCGGGGGAGGTCACGGGGTATGAGGTTAGCCAAACCTAACTCCAGGCGCGAATGTGTGACGAGAGGTCACGTCTCGTGCGCGCACGCCAGGAGCCGAGGCGGCGGCTAGCGTCGGGGCATGAGCGCAGCATCCCCGTCGCATCCCGGCCGCGCGAGCTCGAACCGGATCGATTCGGCCGCGCTCGACGCCGCCGATCCGCTCGCCGGCTTCCGCGCGCGCTTCCTGCCCGCCCCGGGCGTGGTCGCCTACCTCGACGGCAACTCGCTCGGGCGCCCGGCCGCCGACGTGCCCGCGCGGATGCGCGACGCGATCGAGCGGCAGTGGGGCGAGCGCCTCATCCGCTCGTGGGACGAGGGCTGGCTCGACCGCCCGCTCGCGCTCGGCGACCGGCTCGGCGAGGTCGTGCTCGGCGCCGCACCCGGGCAGGTCGTGGTCGGCGACTCGACGACCGTGCTGCTCTACAAGCTGATCCGCGGCGGGATCGAGCTGGCGCGAGCTGGCGGCGCGGTCGGCGGCGCGGTCGGGGGAGCCGACGGCGCGACCCCGCGCGACGAGGTCGTCGTCTGGCGCGGCGACTTCCCGACCGATCGCTACGTGGTCGAGGGGATCGCGGCCGAGCGGGGGATGCGCATCCGCTGGATCGGCGACGCGACCGACGCGGAGCGCGCTGGCGGCGCGGTCGACGCGGATGCGGGCCCCGACGCCCCCGACGTGACGCCCGAGTCGGTCGCCGCCGTGCTCTCCGAGCGCACGGCCCTCGTCGTGCTCTCGCACATCGCCTACCGCAGCGGCGCGCTCGCCGACCTGCCGGCGATCACCCGGCTCGTGCACGATGCGGGCGCGCTCGTGCTCTGGGACCTCTGCCACAGCGCGGGCGCCGTGCCGATCGAGCTCGACGCGAACGAGGTCGACCTCGCGGTCGGCTGCGGCTACAAGTACCTCGGCGGCGGCCCGGGCGCGCCCGCCTTCGCCTACGTCGCCGCGCGGCTCCTGCCCGCCTTCGCGCAGCCGATCCAGGGCTGGCTCGGCTCGGCGCGTCCCTTCGAGATGGGGCAGGGCTACGCGCCCGCCGACGGGGTGCGGCGCGTGCTCAGCGGAACCCCGCCCATCCTCGCGACCGTCGCGCTCGAGGCCTCGCTCGAGCTCATCGCCGAGGCCGGCATCCCCGCGATCCGGGCCAAGGGCGTCGCGCTGACCGAGCATGCGATCGCGCTCGCCGACGAGCTGATCCCGGATGCGCGGCTCGCGAGCCCCCGCGATCCCGCCCGCCGCGGCGCCCACGTCACGCTCGACCACCCGGCGTTCGAGGCGATCATGCCGCGCCTGTGGGAGCGCGGGGTGATCCCCGACTTCCGGCGACCCGACGGCATCCGGCTCGGGCTCTCGCCGCTGACGACGTCGTTCGCCGAGGTCGAGGTCGGCGTGCGGGCGATCGCCGAGGAGCTCGCGCGGCTGCGCTGATCCGGTCGGCGAGCGCAGGGAAGGACGCGCAGGATCAGCGCGGCAGCAGGTACCCGCGCAGGAAGTCGTCGAACGCCGTCTCGAGGTCGAAGGTCGCATCCAGCAGCCACTGCTGCTGCAGCCCGTCCATGACCGCGGGGATGACGCGGGCCGCCTGCATGACGTCGAGGTCGGCGCGCACGGTGCCGTCCTGCTGCCCGGCGATCAGCGCGGGGATGACGCCGCGCGCGTTCTCGGCGTAGCGCTCGCGGAAGTCGCCGTGGGCGGGATGCTCGTGGTCGGTCGCCTCGGCCGAGACGATCGTGTAGAGCGACGAGAGCCCGGGCTCGTCGGCGACCGCGCGCATGACGGCGCGGAACTGCTCGATCAGGTTCTGCTCGCTCACGTCGCCGGCGGCCTGGCGCACGCGCTGGTCGCGCTCGGCGAGCACCGCCTGGAACAGCGACTCCTTGTCGCCGAAGTGGTGCAGGATGCCGGGCACCGTCATCCCGACCCCGCGCGCGATCTCGCGCAGCGAGCCGGAGTGATAGCCGCGGCGGGCGAACACGACGACGGCCTGATCGAGGATCTGCCGACGGCGCTCCTCGGTCTTGCGGTACGGGCCGCGGGGTCCGCGCGGGGCGTGGGCGTCGGATGCCGGGGTCGCCGCGGCGTCGGGCCCGGTGCCCGCGCCGCCCTGCTCGCCCTCGCTCATGGCCCTATGATGGCGCATCCCTCACCCTGTGGTCATCCTGAATACCTGACGCCTGTCAGATATTGGCGATAGTGTCGACCGCATGAGCACCGACGGCGCTGTCACCTTCCCCGCCGGCTTCCTCTGGGGAGCCTCCACCGCCGCGCACCAGGTCGAGGGCGGCAACGTCAACTCCGACTGGTGGCAGCGCGAGCACGGCCACTTCGGCGCCCCGGTGAAGGAGCCCAGCGGCGACGCCGCCGACAGCTACCACCGCTATAAGGAGGACATGCGCCTCCTCGCGGATGCCGGCCTCACCTCCTACCGCTTCAGCATCGAGTGGGCGCGCATCGAGCCCGAGCGCGACGTCGTGAGTCGCGCATCCATCGACCACTACCGGCGCATGGTCGGCACGGCCCGCGAGCTCGGCCTCGAGCCGATGGTCACGCTGCACCACTTCACCAATCCGATCTGGCACGCCCGCAACGGCGGCTGGGCGGCCGACGACGCGGTCGACCGCTTCGCGAAGTACGTCGAGGCCGCGCTGCCCGTGCTCGACGACGTGTCGCTCGTCTGCACGATCAACGAGCCGAACATGGTGTCGGTGCTGGCCGATCCCGAGGTCGGATTCCCCGGCGCCGGACTGCCGCCGGGCGTGCCGGGCGTGACCGAGAAGCTCATCGCCGGCCACGTGCGCGCCGTCGAGCTGGTGCGGGGGATCGGCGCGCAGGCCGGCTGGTCGGTCGCGACCCAGGCCTACCAGCCCGACCCCGGCGCCGAGGCCGTGCGCGACGAGTACGCCTGGTCGCGCGAGGACGTCTTCCTCGACGCCGCCAAGAACGACGACTGGGTCGGCATCCAGGCCTACACCCGCACCCGCATCAGCCCCGAGGGTCCGGTGCCGTGGCCGGCCGAGGTCGAGAAGACGCTCACCGGCTGGGAGTACTACCCGCCCGCGATCGGCGACGGCATCGCCAACAGCCGCCGCTGGGCGCCCGGCGTGCCCGTCTACGTCACCGAGAACGGCATCGCCACCGCCGACGACAGCCGCCGCATCGACTACACGCGCGGCGCCCTGACCGCGGTGCGCGAGCAGATGGATGCGGGCAGCGACGTACGCGGATACCTGCACTGGAGCCTGCTCGACAACTACGAGTGGGGCTCGTACGACGCGACCTTCGGCCTGGTGGGCTGGGATCGCGAGACCTTCGCCCGCCACCCGAAGCCGTCGCTCGCGTGGCTCGGCGAGGTCGCGAAGGCGGGGGCGCTGCCGGCCTGAGCCCGGTGGCGCGCGGGCGTTCGGTGCACGGATGTGCACGCGCATCCACCCGGTAACGGGGTGAGCGCCCGGTTTCGGTAGGGTGTCTCGGTCTGTCTACCGAGGGGATGCGCCACGCATGTCGATCTTCGTCTGGATCGTTTCCGGACTCCTGTGCCTGGCGTATCTCGCCGCCGGCGGGTTCAAGGCCTTCGGGCCGGATGCGCGGCTCTACGCCGCCTTCCCCTGGGCGAAGCAGGTGGGCATCGCGAGCACCCGCATCATCGGCGCGCTCGAGATCCTCGGCGCGCTCGGGCTGATCCTGCCGATCCTGCTCGGCGTCGCGCCGATCCTCGCGCCGATCGCGGCGCTCGGCCTCGTGGCGGTGCAGATCGCGGCGATGATCTTCCACATCCAGCGCCACGAGTTCTCGAACCTGCCGGTCAACGTGGCGATGCTCGTGCTCGCGGCGATCGTGGCGGTGCTGCGGTTCCTGGGGTACTGACGCGCGGCTTCGCGGTCGGCGGGTGCTGACGCGTGGGTGCTGACGCGTGTCGGCCGGTGCGCCTAGCGTGAGGGCATGACGCAGCCCTCGGTGCCCACGGTTCTGACCGACGACCTGCTGGAGCGCATCCGCGGCCGCGCTGCCGGCTACGACGGCGACAACGCCTTCTTCTCCGAGGATCTCGACGAGCTGCGCGCGGCCGGGTACCTGCGTCCGCGGCCGCTGCTCGCGACCATCCGCGACCAGCGCCGCCTCGCCGCGCACGCGCCAGCGACGGCGCTCGCGATCAACATGCACCTGGTCTGGACGAGCGTGGCGCGCATCCTGGGCGAACGCGGCGACCACTCACTCGACTGGGTGCTCGCCGAGGCCGAGGCGGGCGAGCTGTTCGCCTTCGCGATCAGCGAGCCGGGCAACGACCTCGTGCTCGGGGACTCGGCGACGACGGCCGAGCCGGTCGAGGGCGGCGGCTGGGCGTTCACGGGCACGAAGGTGTTCACCTCGCTCGCGCCGGCGTGGACGCGGCTCGGCGTGTTCGGGCGCGCCGAGAGCGTTCCGGCCTCGCACGGCGGGGTGGATGCGGAGCCGCGCCTCGTGCACGGATTCCTCACCCGCGACAGCGCCGGCTGGCGGCACCTCGACGACTGGGACACGCTCGGCATGCGCGCCACGCAGAGCCGCACGACCGTGCTCGAGGGGGCGGCGGTCTCGCCGGAGCGGGTGTCGCGCATCCTGCCGGTCGGGCCGAACCCCGACTCCTTCGTGTTCGCCGTCTTCGCGAGCTTCCTGCTGTCGATCGGCTCGGTCTACGCCGGCATCGCGGATCGCGCGCTCGAGCTCGGCGTCGCCGCGGTGCACCGGCGCACGAGCCGGCGCACCGGACTCTCGTATGCGGCCGACCCCGACATCCGGTGGCGACTGGCGGATGCGGCCCTCGCCCTGGATGCGCTCGCCCCCGACCTCGAGACCCTCGCGTCCGACGTCGACGGGCTCGTCGACAACGGGGCGATGTGGTTCCGGCGACTGACGGGCGCGAAGCATCGCGCGACCGAGACGGCGCGGGTCGTGGTCGACCACGCGCTGCGCGTCGCGGGCGGCTCGGGCTATGCGGCCGGCGGCGAGCTCGCGCGGCTGCAGCGGGATGTGCTGGCCGGCATCTACCACCCCTCCGACCCGGAGTCGGTGCACCAGACGGTCGCGGCGAACCTGCTGGGCGCGCTGGAGCAATAGAGCGAAGGCCATTTCTGGCCTTCGCCGCGACGCCAGCGCCGAGCGCCGTCCCGGCGCTCGGGATCCGCGCACGCGTCGTCCCGCCGTATCGACCGAGAGCGCGGACGCATCCGCGGGCGCGCGGGCGTCTCAGGCGATCGGCGTCACCCGCACGACCGGGATGACGCGGTCGGTCTTCTTCTCGTAGCCGCCGAAGCCGGGCGAGCGGCGCACGATCTCGGCCCAGGCCGCATCCCGCGCCGTGCGATCGAGCACCTCGGCGCGGGCGCGCGTCGTCTGCACCGCTCCGGCGGCGCCGAACTCGACCTCGACCTCGGGATGCGCGACGAGATTGTGGAACCAGGCCGGATGCGTCGGGGCGCCCGCCGCCGACGCGACGACGAGCCAGCCGGCGTCGGCCGAGGCGGCCGCGCCCTCGAAGGACTCCGCGGGGAACGCCGCCACGGGATGCACCCGCTCCTCGCCCGACTTCGCGCCGCGCGTGTGCAGCAGCACGAGCCCGTCGCCGAAGCCGGCCGTGCTGACGTGCCCGCCGTTCGCGCGGAACTCGTCGATGATCGTGTCGTTGAAGCTCATGCGAGCCATCCTTCCGCGCGCAGCCAGCGTTCGCAGGCTTCGGTCCAGCGCACGGCCTCGCCGGCGAAGCGCTCGCCGGTCGCGAGTCCGAGGCCGTGGGGTCCGTGCGGCCAGACGTGCAGCTCGTGCGGCACCTTCGCGCTCGCGAGCGCCCGGCCGAGCCGGTAGGCGTGCCCGACCGGAACCACCGCATCCTCGGCCGTGTGCCAGACGAAGGCGGGCGGCGCCCCGGGTGTCACGAGCCGTTCGAGCGAGGTGGATGCGCGCAGCAGGTCGTAGCGATCGGCCGCGTCGGCGTCGGCGTCGGCGTCGAGCGCGTCGGTCGCCTCGTCGCTCGGACCGTCGCCGAGCAGATTGCGGCGCGAGCCCGCGTGGGTCTTCGTGAGCATCGACACGACCGGATAGGCGAGCACGGCGAAGTCGGGTCGGCCGAGCGGGGACGGGTCGGAGCCGGGAGCGAGCTCGGGGCCGAGGCCGCGGGCGAGGGCCTCGGCGGCGTCGAGTGGGGCATAGGCGGCGTGCCCCGCGGCGTGACCGCCGGCCGAGAAGCCGAGCACGCCGACGCGGAGCGCGGGGGCGCGGCTGGTGGCGCTGGCGCTGGCGCCGTCGCCCGGCTCGCTCTCGTGCTCGGCGGCCCACTGCTCGCGCACCCGGCGCACCTCAGCGCGCACCGCATCCAGCACCGCCGGATGCCGCGTCGCGACCGGGTAGAGGAACGTGGATGCGCGCATCCCGAGCCCCCGCAGCCAGGCGACGACCGGCTCGCCCTCGTGCTCGGCGTGGTGCGAATAGCCGCCGCCCGGCAGCACGATCACGTGGGTCGGGGGCGTGGAGTGAGTCACGCCCCCAGTCTTCCCCGCGCGCCGCGCCCGTGTCAGGGTGAGCGCATGACCCGCCCCGTGCTCTTCATCGGCGACAGCATCACGGATGCGGGCCGCCGCGACGACCCGGAGGGCCTCGGTGCGGGCTGGGTGCAGCTGGTGCACGACGCGCTGCGCGAGCGCGGGGATGCGCGGCCCATCCTGAACCGCGGCATCAGCGGCGACCGCGCGATCGACCTCGCGCACCGCTGGCAGCAGGACGCCGTCGAGCCCGACCCTGAGCTGCTGACCGTCTACGTCGGCATCAACGACACCTGGCGTCGCTACGACAGCGGGCTGCCCACCTCGGCCGACGAGTTCGAGTCGGTCTACCGCTCGCTGCTGCGGCAGTCGCTCGCGGCGTCGCACGTGTCGCTCGTGCTGGTTGAGCCGTTCCTGACACCGGTGAACGCCGAGCAGGAGGAGTGGTTCGCCGACCTCGATCCGAAACGGGATGCGGTGGACCGCCTCGCCCGCGAGTTCGACGCCGTCTTCGTGCCGCTGCAGGCGGTGCTGAGCGTGGCATCCCGGCTGCACGGCGCGGTGGCGGTGGCCGACGACGGTGTGCACCCGACGCGGCTCGGCGCCGAGCTGATCGCCGAGGCGTGGCTCGCGGCGGTGGGCGTGGGACCGCGGTCGGGGGACTGAGCGGCGAGGGGCTCTGCGCGGCGCCGCTCCCGCGTCCCGCGTCCCGCGTCCCGCGTTTCGGATGGGCGCGACCCTCGAGCCGCCATCGCGCTCGGCGGTCCCCTCCATCCGCAACGCGTGACGCGGCACCCGGATGCGCGGCCCCGCTCCAGCGCCGTGTCGCGCCCCGCCGCTCCCGGGTCACGCCGCGGCCCGTGTCCTGTGTCCCGCGTTTCGGATGGGCGCGACCCTCGAGCCGCCATCGCGCTCGGGGGCCCGTTCCGTCCGAAACGCGCAACGCGTGACCGCGTGACCCGGCGCGGCCTTTCACGCGGTTCCGCATCCCGCGCGAAATAGGCTTCACCCGTGAAGATCGCGGTGCTCGGCGGGCTGCGCGTCGAGCACGGCGGCGCGTCGATCGCCGTGGCGGGCGCGATGCAGCTCGCGCTGCTGTTCCGGCTGGCGGCGGATGCCGGCACGGCCGTGAGCTACCGTGCGCTCGCCGAAGACCTCTGGCCGATCGACACCCCCGAGAACCCGCGCGGCGCCCTGCAGTCGATCGTGTCGCGATTGCGCACGCAGCTGCCGACCGGAACGATCGAGTCGACCGCCGGCGGCTACCGGCTGGTAGTGGCGCGGGCCGATGTCGACGCGCTCGTGTTCCAGGATCTGGTGGCCGCCGCATCCGCCGCCCCCGACCCGGCCGAGACGGCGCGGCTCGCGACGCAGGCGCTCGCGCTCTGGGCGGGCGAGCCGTGGCTGCCCTCGCCCGACTTCGACTGGTTCTCGCGCGACCTGCTCGCCGACCGCACGACCGCGCTCGAGCTCGGCGGACGGGTTCCGGGGCGGGTGCCGAGCGGCTCGGGCGCACCCGGTGAGTCGGGCGCGGCGAACGGCGCCGGTTCCGGAGCTTCGGACGGCGAGAGCGGGCTGGATGCGCGCCGCTCCGACCCCGCGCCGACCCCGCTGCCCGCGATCCCGACCCCGCTGACGCCGCTGATCGGACGCGACGCCGAGCTCGCGACCGTCGCCGACCAGCTCGCCGCGAACCGGCTCGTGACGATCTTCGGACCGGGCGGCGCCGGCAAGACCCGGCTCGCGCTCGAGGCGGCGCAGGTCGCTCAGTCGGCGCAGGTGGCACAGGCCGCGCAGACGGCGCACGTCGCGCAGGAGGCCCACCCCGCCGAGACACCGCAGCGCGCCCCGGCCGCGCCGGCCGCGCGCTCCCCGCATCCCGCCCTTCCCGCCGTCGTGGTCGAGCTCGCGCCGGTCGCGGCGAGTGAGCTGTGGGGCGCGATCCTGGCGGCGACGGGGCGCGAGCTGCGCACGTCCGAGAACACGCCCGACCCCACGCCGACCCGCGAGCGCGCGCTGCAGGCGCTCGCCGGGCGCCCGCTCCTGCTCGTGCTCGACAACTGCGAGCACCTGATCGACGCGGCGGCCGAGGCCGCGGTGGCCGCGCTCTCGGCGCTGCCCGAGCTGCGCATCCTGGCCACGAGTCGCGAGCCGCTGGGCGCGCCGGGTGAGGCCTTCGTCACGCTCGGGCCGCTCGCGCATCCCGATGCCGCCGGCCTCGACGGCGAGCTCGCCGGCGACGTGGATGCGCTCCGCTCCTTCGCGGCCGTCGAGCTGTTCCGGCAGCGCGCGCGGGCTGCCCGCGGGGTCGAGCTCGACGCCGGCGAGCTCGTCGTCGCGGCCCGCATCTGCCTGCGGCTCGACGGACTCCCGCTCGCGCTCGAGCTCGCCGCCGCGAAGCTGCGCACGATGACGCCCGACGAGGTGCTGGCCGGCCTCGAGGACCGCTTCGCGCTGCTCGCCGGTCCCGGACGCGGCGCGCTGCCGCGGCACCAGACGCTGCGCGCGATGATCGACTGGAGCTGGAGCCTGCTCGACCCGGTCGAACGGCAGGCGCTCACGGCGCTCGCCGTGTTCCCCGCGGGCGTGGCGGTCGCGGATGCTCGTGCGGCCGCCGCGGCGATGGGGCTGCCGTCGGGCTCGGCGCCGGCCGTGTTCGACGCGCTCGTCGACAGGTCGCTCGTGCAGCGGGCGCGGGGTCGGTTCCGCACGCTCGAGACGATCCGCGAGTACGGCATCGCTCGGCTCTCCGCCGCCGACCTCGATGAGGGGGCCGTCGCTGAGGAGGCCGCCGTCGCTGTGCACGGAAACCGGTCAGCAGAGTCGTCGAGCCGCATTCCGCCTCGACACGCTTCCCCACCGGTGTCCGTGCACACGGATGCGGATGCGGAAGGGGATCCGGATGCGGTCCGGGCCCCGCACGCGGACGCCCTTCGCGCTGCGCGCGACGCGCAGGCGCTGTTCGCCGCCCACGCCGCGGGCGAGCACGATCCGCTGCTGCGCGGGCCGCGCATCCTGGAGGCGATCGCCTGGTTCGACGCCGAGCACGACAACCTGCTCGCCGGCCTGCGGCACCTCGTCGCGACCGGGCAGGCGGCGCCGGCGGTGAGACTCGCGACGGGATGCGTCTGGTACTGGATGATGCGCGATCGCAACGTCGAGGCGGCCGAGTGGATCGGCGCCGTGTCGCCGCTCGCGGCCGGGATGCCGGGCGACCTCGAGGCGCTGTTCGCGGCGGCGGGGCCGGTCATGCGGGTGTTCCAGAAGCTGGGTCCGAGCGACGAGGCGCACGTCGTCGCCGCTCTGCGCGAGGCGCTCGGTCCGGCAGCCGCGCTGCGTCCGCACGCCGGGCAGCCGGCGCTCGTGCAGGTGCTCGCCTCGGCGGTTCTGATGCTCGGCGAGCTCGACCTCGAGACCGACGACTGGCGCGTCGACCTGCGCGCGCCCGACGGCGAGCGGCTTGGACTCGACCCGTGGCCGACGGCCGTGCTGCACCTGGTGGCCGCATCCATCGCCCACAATCGCGGCGACGTCGCCGACCTCGGGCGCTCGACCGAGCGCGCCCTCGCCCTGCTCGCCGAGATCGGCGACCTGTGGTGCCTCGCGATCGCGCAGCAGCTGCGCGCCGAGTGGCTTGCGCTCGTCGGGCGTCTCGACGAGGCCCTCGAGCTGACGGATGCGTCCACCGACAACCTGCGCCGCATCACCTCGCAGGTCGACCTGGCTCAGCAGCAGGACCTGGCCGTGCGCATCCTGATCCGCCGCGGAGATCTGACCGCCGCCCGCACGCGCGCCGACGACATGCTCGCCGAGACCCGCGCCGGGGGTGTGCAGCGCGCGATCACGATGGCGACGATGACCGGGCTCGTCGTCGCGGTGCAGCAGGGCGACGTGGATGCGGCCGACGCCCTCGCCGCCGGGCTCGCCGCCGTCGACTCCGCCGAGACGCTCGCGCCCTTCGCCCAGCTCGCCGCCGTGCGCGACGCCGCCCTGGCGCACCTCGCGCTGCTGCGCGGCGACGTCGACCGCGCCGACACCCTGGCCCGGGATGCGCTGGGCGCCGCCCTCGACAGCCGCGACCTGCCCGTGGTGGCGACCGTCGCGGTCGCCGTCGCCCGTGTCTGCCTCGCCCGCGGCGACGCCGAGCTCGCCGCCCGCGTGCTGCTCGCCGCCGACGCGGCCCGCGGCGTGAGCGACGAGCTCGACCCCTGGGTGCGCGCGGTGCGCGAGAGCTTGCGCGAGCGCGGCATCCCGAGCGCGCCCGCCGTCGCCGGGGCGGGCGATGCGAGCGGCACCGACGCGGACGTGGCGGGTGCGGGTGCGGGCGCTCGTGGTGCTGGTGCTGACGCGGGGGCTGGTGCCACGGGTGCCGCCCGCCGCGAGCTCGAGCGCCTCGGCGACCTCCTGCGCTGACCCATCGTTGACGCTCGCCCCGCTCCCGCGTCACGGGTGGCCGCGAATGCCCGCGACTCGCCGCATCCGCCGTTCATTCGTGGCCACCCACGATCCCGTTCCTCGCGAGGGTGGCCAGAGATGCGCGCGACCCGCCGGGCCGCGCGGGCATTCGTGGCCACCCTCGGTCGTGCGCACGAGGACGCTGCTTTCCGCGGGTCGAGATGCCCCGGATGCCCGCGACACGCCGCGCCGAGCGTGCGTCTCGGGCATCTCGGCAGCGGGGCGAACAGGGATGCGCGCCGCGAGCAGCTCGCGACGCGCATCCACCATCGACCCGGCGCCCCGGACCCGACCCGAGCCGACCCGAGCCGACCCGAGCCGGCCACCCGGGCCGCCCCCTCACACCTTCCGGCGGTACGCCCACGTCGCGAGCGGGAAGAACACCGCCACGAGCACCACGCACCAGCCGGCGACCCAGAGCAGCTCGCCGCCGAGGGTGGTACCGGCGGCCATGTACTGGGTTCCGGAGAGCAGGCCGCGCAGCGCCTCGATCACGTGCGTGACCGGGTTGACGGCGACCCATCCCTGCAGCCAGCTGGGCAGGGTCGACGCGGGCACGAAGGTCGACGACCCGAACGTCAGCGGGAACGTGATCAGGAACGACAGACCCTGCACGGCGCCCGAGGAGCGGGCGAGCATCCCGATGAAGACCGACACCCAGCACAGGCACACCGCGAAGAGCACCATCAGCAGGATGCCGCCCGCCGCCGACAGGAAGTCGGTGTGGAAGCGGAAGCCGATGATCACGCCGAAGATCAGCGTGACCCCGACGGCGATCGCGTGGCGCACGATGTCGCCGAGGACGGCTCCGAAGAGGGGCGCCGAGCGCACGATCGGCAGCGAGCGGAAGCGGTCGAAGACACCCTTCTCGATGTCGCTGTTGAGGTTCACGCCGATCGTCAGCGACGTGAACATGACGGTCTGCACGATGATGCCGGGCAGCACGAACGGCAGGTACTCGTCGGTGCTGCCGGCGATCGCGCCGCCGAACACGAACACGAACAGCACGGTCATGATGATCGGCTGCAGCGTCACGTCGAGGAACTGCTCCGGCTTGCGGAACATCTTCGTGACCGAGCGCTGCGCCAGGATGAGCGAGTCGCGCATCAGGCGGCCTCCCCTTCGTTCTGAGTGGATGCGGTGGGTGCGCCGGGTGCGTCAGGTGCGCCGGATGCGGTGGGTGCGCCGGTCGCGCCGGTTCCGGATGCGGTGCCTCCCGCATCCGTCCCCTGCCGCTGCCCGGTCAGCGAGTAGAAGACCTCGTCGAGGCTCGGCAGGCGCAGCGAGAACTCGACGACGGGCACGTTCGCGCTCGCGAGCGCCTGCACGGTCTGCGGCAGCACGGTGTCGCCGGCGACCGGAACCGACACGAGGTCGGCGCTGAGCGTCTCGGGCTCGCGGGTTCCGACGCGGGCGAGAACCTGCTGGGCGGCGGCGAGGTCGGCGGGATGCGCGACCCGCACCTCGAGCGTCTGCCCGCCGACCTGGCGCTTCAGTCCCCGCGGGGTGTCGTGGGCGATGACCCGGCCGTGGTCGATCACGGTGATCTCCTCGGCGAGGGCGTCGGCCTCTTCGAGGTACTGCGTCGTGAGCAGCACGGTCGTGCCCTGCCTGACGAGCACGCGCACCATGTCCCACACGTCGTCGCGCTTGGCCGGGTCGAGGCCCGTGGTGGGCTCGTCGAGGTAGACGACCGCCGGCCTCCCGATGAGCGACGCGGCCAGGTCGAGCCGCCGCCGCATGCCGCCGGAGTAGGTCTTCGACGGGCGACTCGCGGCCTCGAGCAGGTCGAACTCGGTCAGCAGCTCGTCGGCGCGGACGCGGGCGGCGCGACGGTCGAGGCCGAGCAGGCGCCCGATCATCACGAGGTTCTGCACGCCCGTGAGGTCCTCGTCCACGCTCGCGTACTGGCCGGTGAGGCCGATCGAGCGCCGCACCTCCTTCGGCTCGCGCACGACGTCGTGGCCGGCGACGCGCGCCGTGCCCTTGTCGGGGCGCAGCAGGGTCGCGAGGATGCGCACCGCCGTCGTCTTGCCGGCGCCGTTGGGTCCGAGCACGCCGAGCACGCGCCCTTCGTCGACCTCGAGGTCGACGCCGGCGAGGGCCTGGGTCTTTCCGAAGCGCTTGGTGAGGCCGTGTGCCTCGATTGCCTTGGTCATGGCGACAGCGTGCGCGCGGGGCGCTGTCACCCCGCTGTCACGCACTGTCAGCGGCTGTCGAGGAGGCTGTCAGCGCGGCAGAGACGGGCCGCCGCTACTCACTGACGGCGCGGTGGATGAAGTCGGCCATCCCGGGCACGGTGAACGCCAGGAAGCCTCGGTCCGGAGCATAGATGTGCCCGTTCTTGATGAGCTCGTTCCTCGACACCGAGAGGTCGCTGGTGCGTGTCTTGCCGGTTCGCACGACGAGATCCTGAATCGCAGACGGGTTGCCGTCATCGTCGGCCATTGCTCGCAGCAGCTCTCGTTGCTTCGGGGTAGCTCGGTCCCATCGCGATCGATAGAGCCCCTGGTCGACCTCGTCTCTGGCCCGAAGCACACCGTTCTCGGCGTCATCGAGCGAGATCGTGTCGGGATCGGTACGGGAATCCCACACGTGCTTGCCGCACGCCTGGGCGAAGTACGGGTACCCCTGGATGCTCTCGACGGCGCGATCGAGAGCATCTCTGCGCCACGTGACGCCGGCGCGCTGAGCAGGAACGGTCAGCGCCGCACGTGTCTCCTCGTCATCGAGGAGGTCGAGACGTCGATAGTCGAAGAGCCGCTCGGCATAGCTGGTGGCGTCGGCGAGAATCGCCGGCAGAGACGGGAGCCCGGTTCCGACGAACAGGATCGGCAGAGGCTGGCTCTCTTGTCCGAGATTGTGCAGCGCGACGTTGAGCGCGTTGAGGTCAGACTTCGGGGCGTCCTGCAGCTCGTCGACCGCGATAAGCAGGGCGTGATCGAGGTTCCGGTACGCGAGCCCGATTTCGCGGAGCAGGTCTTCGAGGTCCTGCTCCATCGCGCCGCTGTCGGCGAATCCGGGTTCAGGGTCCACTTCAAACCCGAACCCGTAGGTGCCCCGCGGATCCACCGTGAGCTGAAACGAGCGGAACACTCTGAGTGCTCGACCCAGCTGCTCGCGCGCACGGTCCCCGAGCGAGAGTGAGGACCTCAGAACCTGGTGCAGGTCTCGGACGAGCGTCTGTTGCAGGCCACGTCCCGGGGTGGCCTCGATCTTGACGACCGACCAGCGACCCGACGACTTCGCTTGCCGAGCGATCTCGTTGAGCAGAACGGTTTTGCCGACACCGCGAAGTCCCGACACGACGATCGGACGATCGCCTTCTGAGTCGGCGACGATCTGCGCCATCGTCCGAGCGACAGCGGTGAGGATCGCGTCGCGCCCGGCGAGTTCGGGAGGCACCCTCCCGGCACCCGGCTTGAAGGGATTCGTCGTCGTCACGATGTCCATATCAGGCGCTCTCTCTTCGTATAAGCAGAAAACTTATACGTTCTGATGTGATCTTAGAAGGCTCAGTTCGATCACGCACTCACACGTGCGGCAGCACCTCGGCCCCGAGGATCTCGACCGCCTCGAGGTCCGACGGGATGACGGTCTGCAGATAGATGCGGGATGCGCCCAGCTCGCCGAGGCGCCCGATCTTGTCGATCGCCTCCTGCGCCGTGCCGCCGATGTTCTGCTCGCGGAAGGTCTCGGGGTCGGCGCCGAGCCGGCGGGCGCGCGCCTCCCATCCGTCGCCGACCGCGGTGGGCAGCGCGACCGACAGCACGATCGACTCGGGGTCGCGCCCGATCGCCTCGGCCGCGGCGCGCACCCGGCCGAACTGCTCGGTGATGCGGCCCTCGTCGACGAAGCCGATGTTGTACTCGCTCGCGAAGCGGGCGGCGAGCTCGGGCGTGCGCCTCGCGCCGCCGCCCCCGACGATCACCGGCACGGGCGACTGCACCGGCTTCGGCAGCGCGGGGGAGTCGGTCAGCTCGTAGTGCTCGCCGGAGTAGCTGAATCGCTCGCCGATCGGCGTCGACCAGAGCCCGGTGATGACCTCGAGCTGCTCCTCGAAGAGGCCGAAGCGCTTCGGCGGGAACGGGATGCCATAGGCCGCGTGCTCCGCCTCGAACCAGCCCGTGCCGAGGCCGAGCTCGACCCGGCCGCCCGACATCGCATCCGCCTGGGCGACCGTGATCGCGAGCATCGAGGGGTGACGGAACGTCGCCGAGCTGACCATCGTGCCGAGACGGATGCGACGGGTCTCGCGCGCGATAGCCCCGAGCGTCAGCCACGACTCGGTCGGGCCGGCGCCGTGCGTGTCGGCCATCGAGAGCAGGTGGTCGCTGCGGAAGAACGCGTCGAAGCCGAGACGCTCGGCGGTCTGCGCGCAGGCGAGCTGCTCGTCGTAGGTGCTGCCGTTCTGGGGCTCGACGAAGATGCGGAGGTCCATGCGGCCAGTCTGGTCGAGTCGGGTGACACGGCGCCGAGCCGGCCGCGGCGAGCACGCGGTCCGACGGGCTCGCGACCCGCGCGGCTCAGTCGCGCTTCGGCAGCTCCTGCGCGACCCAGGTGTTGCCGTCGGGGTCTTCGAAGTAGACGAAGCGGCCCCAGGCGAGCTCCTCGACCCCGCGCGCCGCGACACCGCGGGCGGTGAGATCGGCGAGCACCTCGTCGGCGGAGTCGACCACGACCTGCAGGGCGTGCAGCGTGCCCGGGTTCATGTCGCTGATGCCGCGGCCGAAGGCGATCGAGGCCGCCGAGCCGGGCGGGGTGACCTGGATGAAGTGCGTGGTCTCATCCACCTCGACGTCGAAGTCGACGGGCCAGCCGAGCGTCGTTCCGTAGAACTCGCGCGACCGGTTCAGATCGGCGACCGGAACCTGGATGAGCTCGATGCGGTAGTCCACCATGACGACCTCCCTCTCCTGCACCGCACGCTACGCCGCACCACCGACACCCGCACCGGCCCCGCACCGGCCCCGCACCGGCCCCGCACCACCCCGTCATCCGCCCGCCACCGCCCGTTCACCCGACGCCCGCCGCCGCGTCTCGTGCCCTTCCTACGGTGGCCCGAACGAGCCCGGGGGAGCGCTGCGCTCTCCCACGAGCGGCGAGACCAGCGACGACCAGCAGGCGACGAGCCGGCGACCGGAAGGGGGATGCACGATGACCGTGATCGCCGTCATCCCCGCCCGCGGCGGCTCGAAGGGCGTGCCCGGCAAGAACCTGCGCCCGGTCGGCGGCGTGCCGCTCGTGGCGCGCAGCGTGATCGCGGCGCTCGGCGTCGAGTCGATCGACCAGGTCGTCGTCTCCACCGACTCGGCCGACATCGCGGCGGTCGCCCGCGAGGCCGGCGCCGAGATCGTCGACCGTCCTGCCGAGATCTCCGGAGACACCGCCGGCAGCGAGTCGGCCCTGCTGCACGCGCTCGACGAGGTCGACCCGCGCGGCCGCGCGCACATCCTGGTGTTCATCCAGGCCACCTCGCCGTTCATCGACACGGTCGCGCTGGCCGATGCCGTGCAGCGCGTCTCCGACGGCGACGAGGATGCGGTGTTCTCGGCCGTCGACGACTGGACCTTCCTCTGGCGGGTCACCCCCGACGGCGCCGAGGGAATCGGGCACGACGCGGCGGTGCGCCCGCGCCGCCAGGACCGCGAGCCCGCCTTCGCCGAGACCGGCGCCTTCTACGTCATGCGCGCGCCGGGCTTCCGCGCCGCGCGCCACCGCTTCTTCGGCCGCGTCGGGCTCGCGCTCGTCGACCCGCGCACCGCGATCGAGATCGACACCGAAGACGAGCTCGAGATGGCCGAGGCGCTGTCGAGCGTGCTCGACGCCGCGGCGCCCGGCGAGGCCGGCGCCGCGCTGCGGGCCGTGGCCGCGCGCGCCCGCGACCGGGCCGCCGTCGCCGCGCGCGACCCCGCGCACCCCGCCGTCGCCGCGGGGGCCGACGCCACCGACGTGACCCTGGCCGGTGCGACGGCCGCCGCCGCCGCGGGCGCCGCGGGCGCCGCAGGTGCCGCGAACGCGAACACCGCCGGCGCATCGATCGCCACACCCCGCGTCAGCCGCTTCGCCCCGCCGGTCACGCCGATCCACGTGGATGCGGTGGTCGCCGACTTCGGCGAGGTCGCCGTCGATGCGCGCGTGGTGCTCTGCGACGACGTCGACGACTACGTGCCCGCCGACCGCTCCGACGGACGCGGCGTGCAGCTGCTGCGCGACGCGGGCGTGCCGATGCTGCTGCTGTCGGAGCAGGTGCGCCGAGTGGCCGAGGCGCGCGCCGAGCGCACCCGCGTCGACCTCATCCACGGCAGCGACGACCCGGCCGCCGCGCTCCTGTGGTGGGCCGAGCAGAACCGGGTCGACCTCGACCGGGTCGCGTACCTCGGCAGCACCGCCGCCGATCTCGAGTGCCTGCGACTGGTCGGCTGGCCGGTCGCGACCTCTGACGCCGAGCCCGAGGTCGTCGCGGTCGCCCGCGTCGTGCTCGAGGCGCCGCAGGGCGCGGGCGCGGTGCGCGAGCTCGCCGACCGCGTGCTCGAGGCCCGCCGCGTCGAGGGCATGAGCGGCGCGAACGGCGTGAACGGTGCGACCCACGGCGCGCACGGCGGCGCCCACGGCCCCGCCACCCCCGAAACCCACCGAGGCGACGCCCTGCGGGACGCGCGTCGCTCCGACATCCACGACCCCCGCATCCCGCACGAGAGGCAGGAATCACATGAACGTCGAAATCGGATCGCAGCCCATCGGTGACGGCGCGCCCGTCTACGTCATCGCCGAGATCGGTCTCAACCACAACGGATCGGTCGAGAACGCCAAGAAGCTGATCGACGTGGCGGCGGACGCCGGCGCGCAGGCCGTGAAGTTCCAGAAGCGCACGCCCGAGATCAGCACCCCCGAGCACATGAAGTCGACCCCGCGCGAGACGCCGTGGGGCACCATGACCTACCTCGAGTACCGCTACCGCGTCGAGTTCGACCGCGAGCAGTACGTCGAGATCGGCGACTACGCCACGATGCGCGGCCTGCACTGGTTCGCGTCGCCGTGGGACGAGCCGAGCGTCGACTTCCTCGAAGACCTCAACGTCGTCGCCCACAAGGTCGCGTCGGCGTCGGTGACCGACCTCGGGATGCTGCAGCGCCTGCGCGAGACCGGCAAGCCGATCATCCTGTCGACGGGCATGTCGACGCTCGAGCAGATCGACCGCGCGGTCGCCACTGTCGGCATCGACAACCTGGTGATCCTGCACGCGACCTCGACCTACCCGCTGCCCGCCGACGAGGCGAACCTGCGCATGATCACGACGCTGAAGCAGCGCTACCCCGGCGTTCCGGTCGGCTACTCGGGTCACGAGACCGGCCTGCAGATCTCGCTCGCCGCGGTCGCCCTGGGCGCTGTCATGGTCGAGCGCCACATCACGCTCGACCGCGCCATGTGGGGCAGCGACCACGCCGCCTCGCTCGAGCCGCAGGGCCTCGAGCGTCTCGTGCGCGACATCCGCGTGATCGAGGAGGCGATGGGCGACGGCGTCAAGCGCGTCATGCCCGGCGAGCACGCCCCGCTGGCGAAGCTGCGCCGGGTCGGCGCCTGACCGGGGGCCGCATGAGCGTGGATGAGGTGGGGCCCCGCCCGGGACCCCGCCGCCTGCTGGCGATCGCCGACTCCGACTCCTACGTGAAGTGGGGCGCGTCGCTCGTCGACCGCCTCGACCGCGGCACGTGGGACGTCGAGTTCCTCGTGCTGCGCTCGCCGCTGCAGCCCAGCGCGACGCAGCTCGCGGCGGCCGTCGCCGGCACCCGCTGGGCGGCGACGCCGCCCGAGGTGATCGACTTCGCCGACTTCGCCCAGCGGGTCGCCGACGTCGACCCGGATGCGGTGCTGCTGGCCACCCGCGGACCCGTGGTCAAGGTCATGCTGCGCGCGGCGCTCGCCGTCGCCCGTCGGCGCCCGATCTTCGTGACCGGCCTGCCCGGCATCTCGATCCCGGCCACGCGCAAGGCCATCGCCTACCGCTCGCAGAGCGACCTGATGGTGCTGCACAGCGCGCGTGAGATCCGCGACTTCGGGCGGCTCGCCGACAAGATGGGGGTTCCGCAGCGCTTCGGCCTCGCGGGGCTGCCGTTCTTCCCCCGCGCCGACGACATCGCCGAGGCGGGCGTGCCGGGCGGACCGATCGTGTTCGCGTCGCAGGCCAAGGTGCCCGCCGATCGCGAGGACCGCATCCAGCTGCTCGGCTGGCTCGCCGAGACCGCGCGCCGCAGCCCCGGGCAGAAGGTCGTCATCAAGGTGCGCGCCGCAGCCGGTGAGGCCCAGACGCACGCCGAGCAGTGGGACTACGCCGCGTTGATGACCGAGCTGCCGGGCGGCGCGCCCGACAACCTCGTGGTCGAGGGCGGCGCGATGTCGGCGCACCTGGCCGGCGCCTCCGGTCTCGTCACGGTCAGCTCGACCGCCGCGATCGAGGCGATCGGACTCGGCGTGCCCGTGCTGCTGCTCGACGACTTCGGGGTGAGCAAGAAGCTCATCAACAAGGTCTTCGTCGGCTCGGGCGTGCTCGCCCCGGCCAGCGAGATGATCGCCGGGCGCTTCCGCCGGCCGCATCCCGAATGGCTCGACGACAACTACTTCCACGAGGCCGCGGCCGACGACTGGGAGAAGCGCCTGCTCAAGCTGATCCGCAAGCGCGACAACGAGAAGCTCAAGGTGCACCACCAGCACGCCGGCACGACCGGCGGCTCGCTGCGCGAGGCCTGGGACCGCAAGCGCGCGCTCGGCTCCTACGACCGCACGCTGTCGGGCTACGTCGCGCTCGTCGTCGGCTCGCCCTTCGCGTTCGCGTTGCGCTGCCTCGGCTGGGGCAAGCGGCGGGCGAAGCGCGTGCTGAAGGCGGGGCGGCGGATGCTGCGCGGCGGCGGAGTCGTCGGTGCTGTCGGCACGGTGTCGGCGGCGTCGGGCGCGGTGGCCGTGGCCCCGGCGACGGTGGATGCGGTGCCGACCCTCGTGGCGGTCGACCTGCCCGCCGCGCGCGAGCCGCGCATCGTGCTGACGGGGGCGCCCGTCGCCGAGGTGGCGCCGATCGCCCCGGGCGTCGACGCGCTCGCCGACGAGGCGGAGCGTCGCACGGCCTGAGCCGCGCATCCACGGGGCGTCGTCCGCGGCGTCGCGCGGGTGCGGCCCCGGAGTTCCGCGAGTTGCCCGCTTCTGCTGGGTTCGGGGCCCGGAACCCGACCGAAGTGGGCAACTCGTGTGCGTCTCGGGGGCGCCCGAGCGCGCTCGGGAACCGGACCACCGCATCCCGCGCCGCCCTCGAAGGCACCCCGTCTACCTGGACCGATCCGGCGACCCTCCTCAGGGTGAGCCCCGACCTGGGGACTGGGCGCGGCGGTCTGTCCTCTCTAACGTGAGAGCGTGACCATGACCGCCCCCGTCTCCGCGCTCGAGCTCAGCGAGTTCGCGCTCGAGGAGGGCCTGCGCGAGGCGCTCGCCGCCTCCGGGTCGGCGGTCGCCGCGAAGTCGGGCATCGCCCCGTTCGTCATCACCGAACGCGCCGGCGAGCGCACCGTGCACCGCTTCGACAGCCCCACGACGGGCCAGAGCGCCTCGGCCGCCCGCTACTTCCTGCGGGCGACGGCCGGCGGCTTCGACCGCGCGGTGCTCGTCTGGGACGGCTACGTGCACGTGCTCGGAAAGCGCGTGGATGCGGTGGTCGCCGAGTACTCCGAGGCCGGCGCCGAAGCGTCCACCGTCACCGCCCGCCGCTACCGGCCGAAGACGCTGCTGCGCGGCGCCGCGGCTCTCGGCCCCACCATCCAGGTCGGCGAGGGCCACCCGCTCTTCTGAATCCGCGCTCGGCAGCCCGAGCCCGGCGCAGCAGCTCGACCCCTCCCGCAGCGGCCCGTCCGCGAACCTGGACGGACCCTCAACCGAAACACCCTCGCAACACGCCCCTGAGTAGGGTCGGCACATGGGTGACCTGTTCGACGGCTACAGCGCCACCAGCACGCAGTCCGCCTCGCGGCGGCGCGGAGCACCGGCGTTCGACGAGATGTTCGACCCCGAGTCGGCGGTGCGGATGCCGTACCGCGACATCCACGATGCGCTCGCCCGCATGACGCAGGACGAGCTGCGCGGACGCACCGAGGCCCTCGCCAGCTCGTACCTCGCGCAGGGCGTCACGTTCGACTTCGCCGGCGAGGAGCGGCCCTTCCCGCTGGATGCGGTGCCGCGCGTCATCGACCAGTCCGACTGGGTCGACGTCGAGGCCGGCGTGAAGCAGCGGGTGACCGCGCTCGAGGCGTTCCTGGCCGATGTCTACGGGGCTCAGGATGCGGTGCGCGACGGGGTCATCCCGGCCCGCCTGATCAGCTCGTCCAGTCACTTCCACCGCGAGGCCGCGGGTGTCGTCGCGGCGAACGGGGTGCGCATCCAGGTGTCGGGCATCGACCTGATCCGGGATGAGCAGGGCGGCTGGCGCGTGCTCGAAGACAACGTGCGGGTGCCGTCGGGCGTCAGCTACGTGATCTCGAACCGCCGGGTGATGGCGCAGACGCTGCCCGAGCTGTTCGTGTCGATGCGCGTGCGCCCCGTCGGCGACTACCCGCAGAAGCTGCTGCACGCGCTGCGCGCGGCCGCGCCCGAGGGCGTCGACGACCCGACGATCGTGGTGCTGACGCCGGGCGTCTACAACTCCGCCTACTTCGAGCACACGCTGCTGGCCCGTCTGATGGGCGTCGAGCTCGTCGAGGGCCGCGACCTGTTCTGCTCGGGCGGGCGCGTGTTCATGCGCACGACTGCCGGACCGACCCGCGTCGACGTGATCTACCGCCGCGTGGATGACGAGTTCCTCGACCCGCTGCAGTTCCGCGCCGACTCGATGCTCGGTTCGCCGGGGCTCATGCTCGCCGCGCGCCTCGGCAACGTGACGATCGCGAACGCGGTCGGCAACGGCGTCGCCGACGACAAGCTCGTCTACACCTACCTGCCCGACCTCATCCGCTACTACCTGGGCGAGGAGCCGAAGCTGCAGAACGTGCAGACCTGGCGTCTCGAGGAGCCGGGTGCGCTCGAGGAGGTGCTCGACCGCCTCGACGAGCTCGTCGTGAAGCCGGTCGACGGCTCCGGCGGGAAGGGGCTCGTCGTCGGTCCGGATGCGAGTCGCGAGCAGCTCGACCAGCTCGCCACTCGTCTGCGCGCCGACCCGCGCGGCTGGATCGCGCAGCCGGTCGTGCAGCTGTCGACCATCCCGACCCTCGTCGACGACGGGATGCGTCCGCGTCACGCCGATCTGCGCCCCTTCGCGGTCAACGACGGCTCGGATGTGTGGGTTCTGCCCGGCGGCCTCACCCGCGTCGCACTGCCCGAGGGGCAGCTCGTGGTCAACAGCTCGCAGGGCGGCGGCTCGAAGGACACCTGGGTCGTCGGCCCCGACTCCGCCTGGGCGAACGGCGGCTTCGGCGGCGGCGCGGGCGCCGAGCGCAGCGTGCAGGGTCTCGTCGCCGAGCAGGCGTCGATCACGCAGGCGATCCCGATCATCACGCCCGAGCTGGCCGCGCAGCACGGGGCGGCGCCGCTGCCCGCGCACCTGGCCGAGCATCCGCACGACCACAATCCCGAGGACTCGCCCCGCCGCGACCAGCAGCAGCAACAGCAGCAGGCCGACGAGGGGAGCCGCTCATGATGCTCTCCCGCATCGCCGAGAGCCTGTTCTGGATCGGGCGCTACATCGAACGCGCCGACGGCACGGCGCGCATCCTGGATGTGCACCTGCAGCTGCTGCTCGAAGACCCCTGGATCGAGGAGGACACCGCCTGCCGCTCGCTGCTCAGCGTGATGGGCGTGGCGGTCGACCCGACCGTGCCGGTGACGCGCGGCGACGTGCTGTCGATCCTCGCGGTCGACCGCAACCAGCCGGCGGCGATCGCCTACTCGCTGCAGTCGGCCCGCGAGAACGCCCGCCGCGCCCGCGAGGTCGTCTCGACCGAGCTGTGGGAGGTGCTCAACACCACCCGCGCGCGGATGCCGCGCCGCATCCCCGGCGACAAGGTGCACGAGTTCTTCGGCTGGGTGCGCGAGCGCAGCGCCCTGGCGGTCGGCATCGTCGAGACCGGCACGAGCCGCGACGAGGCCTGGAGCTTCTTCACCCTCGGCCGCTCGATCGAGCGTGCCGACATGACCGCGCGACTGCTCGCGACCCGCAGCCTCACCGAGGCGTCCGGACCGTCGTGGACGACCATCCTGCGCTCGGTCGGCGCCTACGAGGCCTACCTGCGCACCTACCGCGGCGTGCCCAGCGCGCGCAACGCGGCCGAGTTCCTGCTGCTCGACCGGCTGTTCCCGCGCAGCATCCTGTTCTCGGTCAGCCGTGCCGAGCAGTGCCTGCGCGAGCTCGAGCCCGGCACCGCCCGTGTCGGCGTGCCCGACTCGGCGCAGCGCCTGCTCGGTCAGATCCGCAGCGAGCTCGAGTACCGGCCGATCAGCGACATCATCGACGACCTGCCGGCCCGCATGGATGACGTGCAGTCGGCGACGAGCGCGGCGAGCGAGGCGGTGCGGCAGCGCTACTTCCCGACGAACGCCGCACCGGTGTGGGTGGGAGAGAACACGTGAAGCGCCTGCGCATCCGGCACCAGACCGGCTTCCGCTACGAGGGCGAGGCGACCGCCTCCTACAACGAGGCGCGGATGCTGCCCTCGGGTGCGGGCGACCAGCTGGTGCTCTATTCGCACCTCGACATCGCCCCGGTCTCGTCGACCCACGCCTACACCGACTACTGGGGTTCGCGCGTCACCTCCTTCGAGGTGCTGACCGCGCATCGTGAGCTGACCCTCACGGCGACGAGCCTGGTCGAGGTGCGTCCGCGCGAGCATCCGCATCACGACCTCGACTGGGAAGGCCTGGCCGCCGCGGTCGAGACCCGCTCGGAGTACGTCGAGCAGCTCGGCCAGACCGGCCGCACCCGCCCGCCGGCCGAGGTCGTCGAGCTCGCGCGCTCGCTCGCGGATGCGGCGTCGTCACCCTGCGAGGCGGCCATGTCGATCGCCCGCACGATCGGTGAGCGCATCGAGTACGTGCCCGGCGTGACCGGGGTGACGACCACAGCCGAGGAGGCCTGGGAGCACCAGAAGGGCGTCTGCCAGGACATCACGCACCTCGTGCTCGGCGCGCTGCGCTCGGTCGGCATCCCGGCCCGCTACGTCAGCGGCTACCTGCACCCGGTCGTGGATGCGCAGGTGGGCGAGACCGTCACGGGCGAGTCGCACGCGTGGGTCGAGTGGTACTGCGGCGGCTGGCGCGGCTTCGACCCGACCAACCTGATCGACATCGGCGACCGGCATGTGATCGTCGGCTTCGGCCGCGACTACAACGACGTGCCGCCGCTGCGCGGCGTCTTCGCCGGGCCGTCGTCGAGCGCCATGTTCGTCACGGTCGAGATCACCCGCGAGGCGTGAGCGGGGCGTGAGGACGCTCGCGGCCGGGGTTCGCGCATGAGGCGGCGGTCTCGCCGCCGACGATGGGTCACCGCACGCCAGGGCGGACTGCTGGTCGGCTTCGGCCCGACCGCGGCGGGACTGCTCGCGCTGCGATGAGGTCGGGGATCCCTCGCTCTCGGCGAGGCATCGGCTCCCGCACGAGATCGATCGGTCGCCAACTGTCGCTATCGAAGGCTCGAGGCGACAGTCAGCGACCGATCACCGATCCGGTGCGGGATGCGCGGCTCAGGCCGCGGCGGGCACCTGCGCCGACACGGCGTCGAGCCGCGCGACCTCGTCGGCGCTCAGGTCGAGCGTGATCGACGCGAGCAGGGCGGGCAGCTGCGCGACCGTGCGCGCGGAGGCGATCGGCGCCGCGACCTCGGGCTTCGCGCGCAGCCACGACAGTGCGACCGTCGCGGGGGCGACCTCGTGCGCCTCGGCGATCGCGACGACCTCGTCGACGACCGCGAGGCCGGCCTCCGAGAAGTACCCGCCGACCATCTGCCCGCGGTCCTTGCCCGCGAGGTCGGCCTGCGTGCGGTACTTGCCCGTCAGGAACCCGGCGGCGAGCGAGAAGTAGGGCACGACGCCGAGTCCGAGCTCGCGCGCGACCGGCGCCAGCTGCGACTCGTAGGGCTCGCGGGTCACGAGGTTGTAGTGCGGCTGCAGCGCCACCGGCTCGGCGAGGCCGTTCTCGCGGGCGATGCGCACCCACTCCTGCACGCGCTCGGCGCTGTAGTTCGACACGGCCGTGTAGCGCACGAGGCCCTCGCGCACGAGCTGGTCGAAGGCGCGCACGGTCTCCTCGAGCGGCGTCGCCGCGTCGTCGTAGTGCGCCCAGTAGAGGTCGATGCGGTCGGTGCCGAGACGCTCGAGCGAGGCGCGGGCCGCGGCCGCGACGTTGTCGGCGGCCAGACCGCGGAACTCGGGATGCTGCGACACCTTGGTCGCCAGCACCACCTCGTCGCGCTTTCCGGTCTTCGCCAGCCACGAGCCGATGATGCGCTCCGAGTCGCCGCCGCTGTTTCCCGGCACCCACGCTGAGTAGCTGTCGGCCGTGTCGATGAAGTCGCCGCCTCCGGCGACGAAGGCGTCGAGCACGGCGTGCGAGGTGGCCTCGTCGGCGGTCCAGCCGAAGACGTTGCCGCCGAGCGAGAGGGGAGCGATGTCGAGGTCGCTGCTGCCGAGACGGGTCATGGATGCGGTTCCTTTCCCAGCGAGAGGCGGCGCGGGGCCGCGCATCCACTCTGGCGAAGCCGGGTCGCGTCGCGCTGGCCCGGCCGCGCGCATTGCGTCACATGACAGCGACCGCACAGCGAGCATCGAGTGCCGGGGTGCTGAGCGGCAGCCTGCGCCGCGCTCCCGCGCCGCTCACGACGTGCGCTGCGACTCCGCCTCGACCACGGCGATCTCGGTCGTGGCCTCCTCGACGTCGCGCCCGCGCCCGTCGCCGCGCCAGCGCACGGCGACGTGGAAGCGCGCGCCGCGATCCCAGGCGACCCGCAGATCCTTGGCCCGGCGCATCCACACCAGGGCGACGACGACCGCGGCGATGCCCGAGGCCGCCGCGATGCCGAGCGCCCAGCGCGGCCCCCACGCGTTGGCGACGGCGCCGACGATCGGGGCGCCGATCGGGGTGCCTCCCGCGAAGATCGCCATGTAGAGCGCCATGACGCGGCCGCGCATGATCGGCGAGGTCGTCGTCTGCACATAGGCGTTGGCGCTCGTCATGAGGGTGATCGAGCTGAGTCCGACCGTGACGAGCACGGCGGCGAAGCTCCAGTAGGTCGGCATGAGCGCGGCGACCGCGCAGGTGACGCCGAAGCCGGCCGAGGCGATCACGGCGTAGCGCAGGCGGGGCCGATCGCGGCGGGCCGACAGCAGGGCGCCGGTGACCGAGCCGACCGCGAGGATCGACGACAGCAGCCCGAAGGCGTCGGCGCCGGCGTGGAACTCGACGCTCGCCATGGTCGAGGTGAAGATCGGGAAGTTCAGGCCGAAGGTGCCGACGAGGAAGATCATCGCGAACACCACCAGGATGTCGGGTCGCCCCTTCACATAGCGGAAGCCGTCGCGGATCTGCCCGCGTCGCGCGGCCGCCCGCTTGGCCGGACGCAGCTGGTCGCGCCGCAGCAGCGCGATCGCGAGCAGCGTCGCCGCGAAGGTGCCCGCGTTGATCAGGAACACCCATCCCGAGCCGACCAGCGCGATGAGCACGCCGGCGACGGCCGGGCCGATCAGGCGGGCGCCGTTGAAGGAGGCCGAGTTGAGGGCGACCGCGTTGGGCAGGTGCTCCTCGCCGACCAGCTCGCTGACGAAGGTCTGGCGGGCGGGCGCGTCGATCGCCGCGACGACGCCGAGGCCGAGCGCGAAGGCGTAGACCATCCACAGCTGGGCGACCCCGAGCACGGTGATGAGCCCGAGCCCCAGAGCGAGGAGCCCCATGAGCGCCTGCGTCACGAACAGCAGGCGGCGCCGGTCGACGCGGTCGGCGATCAGCCCCGAGACCGGCACGAGCAGCAGCTGCGGGCCGAACTGCAGCGCCATCGTGACCCCGACCGCGGCCGCGTCGTGCTTCGTGAGCTCGGTGAGCACGATCCAGTCCTGGGCCGTGCGCTGCATCCAGGTTCCGACGTTCGACACCATGGCGCCCGCGAACCACAGTCGGTAGTTCGCGACGCCGAGCGAGCGGAACATCGCGCTCATGAATCGCTGAGGCGGCGCAGGAGGGGGGTCACCTCCTCCAGGAGCCGTCGTTCCTGAGGATCGAGCAGGGCCAGCCGCTGCGTGAACCAGGCGGAGCGCAGTCGGCGGGTCTCGGTGATGATGGCGACGCCGGCCTCGGTGAGGCGGATGCGCACCTTGCGCGCGTCGTCGGGATCGGGGTTGCGGGTGATCCATCCGGCCTCTTCGAGGCTGTTGACCGTGCGGTTGATCGACGGCGGCGTCACGCCCTCGTGCTCGGCGAGCTGACCGGGGGTGCGGTCGCCGTGCTTCTCGAGGTGGAACAGCACGCCCAGCTGGGCGTCGCTCACGCCCTCGGCGGCCCGGTGCACGCGGATGCGGCGCGCCAAGCGCTGGATGAGCATCCGCAGCTCGTCGGGGTCGGTCTCGGTCATCGATCGTTAGCCTAGCTCATTAGCCTGGCTAAATATCGGCTGGAGCGCGGATCCGGCGGAACGATCCGGCCGATCTGCCCGCCCGATCCGGGCGCCCCGCTCCTAGGATGAGCGCAACAGGAGGCGCCTATGCCGCGATTCACGGTCGAGCGGATCGACGACAGCTATGTCGACGAGCGCGGGGTGACCATCCACTTCTCGATCTGGAAGGCGCCCGCGCCGACCGCCATCGTGCAGCTCGCGCACGGCGTCGGCGAGCACGGCCTGCGCTACGAGCAGACCGCACAGGACCTCGTGAACGCCGGCTTCACCGTCTACGCCGACGACCACCGCGGCCACGGCCGCACCGGCCTCGGCCAGCACGGCGGCGACCACCGCCGCATCGGGCGCCTCGGCGTCGGCGGGCTCAGGGCGACGGTGGATGCGCTGCGCCAGTTCACCGGCATCATCCGCGAGTCGAATCCGGGCGTTCCGCTCGTGCTGCTCGGTCACAGCTGGGGCTCGCTGATGGCGCAGATGATCATCGCCGACACAGCCGGCGACTACGACGCCGTCGTGCTGAGCGGCACCGCGTTCCGCACGCTGCGCGACATGAACGGCGGCGACCTCGCGAAGCGCTTCGCCGCCGAGGGCCCGAACGGCTGGCTCAGCCGCGACCCCGCCGTGCACGCCGCCTTCGACGCCGACCCGCTCACGACCTCCGCGAAGGTGCTCAAGCTCTTCGGCCTGCGCGACACACTCCGCCTGCTCGGAACGCCGACGACGAAGCTGCCGAAAGACGTGCCGCTGCTCATCCTCATCGGCTCCGACGACACGCTCGGCGGCCCCGCCAGCGTCGAGAAGCTCGCCACCGCCTACCGCGAGCGCGGCGGGCTCTCGGATGTGACGGTGAAGATCTACGACGGCGCCCGCCACGAGGTCTTCAACGAGACGAACCGCGACGAGGTCGTCGCCGACCTGGCGAAGTGGATGAACGACCGCCTGCGCTACCGGCCGCCGGTGCGCCGGCGCTGACGCTCGTCCCGACGCGCTGCTCGACGCATCCCACTCGACGCACCCCGGCGCATCCCGCCCCCGCGAAATAGGCTGACCCCGTGCACGGTGAGTTCAAGGTCCCTGGCGGCAAGCTCGTGGTGGTCGACCTCGAGGTGGTCGACGACAGGATCGCCGACTTCCGCCTCGCGGGCGACTTCTTCCTCGAACCCGACGACGCCATCCACGCGATCGACGCCGCGATCAACGGCCTTCCCGCGACGAGCGACCAGAAGACGCTCGCCGCCGCCGTGCGCGGGGCGCTGCCCGAGGGTGCCGTGCTGCTCGGATTCCAGCCCGAGTCGGTGGCCACGGCCATCCGCCGAGCGCTGCAGACCGCGACCGGTTGGGACGACTACGAGTGGGAGCTCGTCTACCCCGGCCCCCTGGATGCGAACACCCACCTCGCGCTCGACCAGGTGCTGACCGAGGAGGTCGCCGCCGGGCGCCGCAAGCCGACGCTGCGCTTCTGGGAGTGGGCCGAGAACGCGGTCATCATCGGCAGCTTCCAGTCGGTGCGCAACGAGGTCGATCCCGAACAGGCCGCGGCCGAGGGCTTCCACGTCGTACGCCGCATCTCGGGCGGCGGCGCGATGTTCGTCGAGCCGGGCAACGCGATCACCTACTCGATCTACGCGCCCACCGATCTCGTGCAGGGCATGACCTTCGCCGACAGCTATGCCTTCCTCGACGAGTGGGTCATCCAGGCCCTGCAGAGCCTGGGGGTGGATGCGAGCTACCAGCCGCTCAACGACATCACCTCGCCCTCGGGCAAGATCGGCGGCGCCGCGCAGAAGCGCCTCGGCGCCGGCGGCGTGCTGCACCACGTGACCATGAGCTACGACATGGACGGCGAGAAGATGGCGCGCGTGCTGCGCATCGGCCGCGAGAAGCTCAGCGACAAGGGCATCGCGAGCGCGGCGAAGCGCGTCGACCCGCTGCGCAGCCAGACCGGCCTGCCGCGGGAGGACGTCATCCAGCGCATGATCGACACCTTCCGCCAGCAGCACGGGATGACCGAGGGCGAGATCACTCCCGAGGAGTACGCGGCCGCCGCCGAGCTCGTCTCGACGAAGTTCGCGACCGACGACTGGCTGAACCGGGTTCCCTGAGCCGGGCTTCCCGCCCCCTCTGCCGGCCCGCGCTCGCCGCGCCGCCGCATCCCGTCGTACTTCGCTGAGGGGTCGCAAAGGCCCCCGGATCGGGCCGATCCGGGCGCATCTCGGGGCCTTTGCGACCCCTCAGAGATCGAGTCGGGCGCAGGTTCAGGGCGAGCACTGACCGGGATCCTCCGGAAGGAGGATGCCCGTGGTAGACGTGCCCGCCTACCGTTCAGGGCATGGACTGGGTGATCTTCCTCGGTATCGTCATCGTGGCGATCCCCGTCCTCGTGCTCGCGCAGCGTCGCGGCTGGATCGAGCTGCGCGGCGTCGAGCGCCCCGGCGGCTCGATGGGCGCCCTCGGCGCCGCCGACGAGGTGTTCAGCCCGACCCGCCACGAGGCCGCGATCGAGCTGGATGCGCAGACCCGCCTCAGCGCGCCGGCCCCGCTGCCCGGCGACCCCGCCCGCCTGCCGGGCGGCTTCGCTCTCGGCACTCCGGTGCTCGCGGCTCCCGTGCTCGGGGCTCCGGCCGCGCCGGCGCTCGCCGCGACGTCCGCGACCCCCACGCCTCCGGTCGGCTCCGCTCGCACCCCCCACGTGCCGAGCCGACCGGAGCCTCTGCTCACGGGCGCGATCCGCATCCGCCTCGACCTGCCGCCGGTCGACGCGCACCGCGGGCGGCACGCCGCCTGAGCGGCACCCAGCGGTGGGTCGGGGTGCCGATCTACCCTTCTGACATGGCCGAGACCACGAAGATCCAGATGTTCGGCGCCGACTGGTGCAGCGACTGCCGCCGTTCGAAGGCGCTGCTCGACCGCGTCGGCGCGGACTACGAGTACATCGACATCGAGAAAGTGGATGGCGGCCCCGAGCGGGCGCAGGAGATCAGCGGGCGCATGAACATCCCGGTGCTGCTCTTCCCCGACGGCTCGCACCAGGTCGAGCCGAGCGATAAGGACCTGCAGGCGAAGCTCGACGAGCTCGCCGCCATCTGACTGCGCTCGCCCACGTCCGGGGCCTCGTCTCGGCTTTCTGCTGAGGGGTCGCAAAGGCCCCGCGAACCGGCCGATTCGAGTCGATCCTGGGGCCTTTGCGACCCCTCACGAAACTGCGGGCGGCGTCAGCGCTCGAGCAGGTCGCGGTAGTCCGGGTGCTTCTCGATCCACGCCGCGACGAACGGGCACTGCGCGACGACGCGATCGCTCGACCCGGTGCGCAGCGCATCCAGCGTGCCCTTCACGAGCAGCGAGCCGAGGCCGCGCTCCTGGATCTCGGGATCGATCTCGGTGTGCGTCAGCGTGATCACGTCGCCGCTCTGCCGATAGGCGATGAACCCGAGGTCGTCGCCGTCGCGGGTGAGGGCGAAGCGCTGGTCGTCGGGTCGGTTCACGACCTGGGTTCCGCTCGTGTCGTCGCCGTTCGGGTCCGGGTCATCGCTCATGAGGCGACCGTACGCCTCGCCCCGCACCGGGGGTGGGGTGAAGGGCGAACCAGGAGGAAGCGCCCGGATGCCGTCATTACGATGACCCGGTGAGCAACGTGCTGATCGAGCCTGAGGAGCCGCCGCGCCGTCCGCGTGACGGGCGCCGTCGGCCGGATCCGAAGGTGATCCGTCGTCGCCGCATCCTCGTGATCGCCGGAGCCGCGGTCGTCGTGATCGCGCTCGTCGCGGGTCTGATCGCCGCGCTCGCGCCGAAGGGCGACGACACCGCGAGCGGCACGCCGAGTGCGAGCAGCAGCTTGAGCGCGAAGCCGAGCCGCAGCGCCAGCCCGAGCGCGACCCCGAGCCCGTCCGAGTCGCTGACCCCGCCCGGCTTCGACAAGACGCAGTTCTCGATCGACGACCCCGCGAGCATCTGGGTTGTCAGCGACAAGCTGCGCCCGCTCAACCCGGTCGACTACGCGCCCGCCGACCTGAAGGCGATGCCGATCCCCACGACCTGGGGGGCGGTGCCCTACCTGCGGCAGCCGGCGGCGGATGCGCTGACGGCGATGACCCAGCAGTACACGGCCGAGACCGGGCTCTCGATCCAGATCCAGAGCGACTACCGCAGCTACGCCTCGCAGGTGAAGGTCTACAACGGCTGGGTCGCGTCGAAGGGGCAGGCCGCCGCCGACCTGACGAGCGCACGCCCGGGCTTCAGCGAGCACCAGACCGGCCTGGCCGTCGACCTGGTCGGCGTGCCTGCGAAGTGCGGACTCAACGCCTGCTTCGCCGACACCCCGCAGGGCCTCTGGCTCGCCTCGAACGCCTACAAGTGGGGCTTCATCCTGCGCTACCCGCAGGGCCTCACCCCGGTCACGGGCTTCGAGTTCGAGCCCTGGCATTACCGTTACGTCGGCGTCGAGCTCGCGACCGAGATGCACGACACCGGCGTGCAGACCCTCGAGCAGTTCTTCGGCCTGCCGGCCGCCCCCGACTACGCGTAGCTCTTCACTTCGCCGGTCGGCCCCAAACGTGGGGCCTTCTCGGTTCCGTGCATGATTCGTAGGCTTGCGACGTGCTTGCCCGATTTGTCCTCGTGACAGCACTTGCCGCGACAAGTGCTGTCGTTCTTGCGGGTTGCGTCACTATCAACGTCCCTGCTCCGAACGCGACAGCCCCTTCGCCATCGTCAAGCGAGGACGGGGCTAGCAGTGACAACTCGAACGTTGATGATTCGGCCGCGCTGAGCGCACTGCAGATCGGGGGAGGGGCGCTCTACGGATGGGTGGAAACTTATTCGAGCGAAGACTGCAGCTACGTGTCATACATGGCGGACCAGTTGGAGGATGCGACTCCGCTCGATTCGTATCGCGGAACCTACGAGACCGTCATAACCAACATGAAGCTGGTCGGGCAGGTTTGCGCGGGGGACCCGAGGAACCGGGACGCGGTCACCGTCGCGATCTCGACGCGCAACCTCATGGTTTCAATCCTCAAGGAGCAGGACGAGGCCTACAGCGATATCGGTGACCCGGTCCCCGGGCGCAGAGCAGCCTAGATCTCGCGGCCGTTGCGCTCGAGCTCGCCGGGCAGCCAGGCGGCAGCCGGGGCGAGCACGGGGCGGAAGAAGAACGGTCCGTCGAACACCTCGCGGTGGTCGTCGAGGTCGATCGCGTGCAGCTTCTCGGGTGCGATCTGCCAGCCGGCGCGGGAGTAGAACGGGATCTGGTTCTCGCCGGTGGTGAGCGTGCCGAAGGCGACGCCGAGTTCGGCGAGCGACGCATCCGTCTGGCGCATGAGCTCCTTGCCGAGGCCCTGGCCCTGGCGGTCGGGCGAGACCCCGACGAGTCCGACGTCGCCGATCAGCACCGACTCGCCGGTCTGGCGCGAGCGCAGGAAGCGGCGCGTGATGCCGATGTGCGCCAGCAGCTCGCCCGCGGTGCTGTCGGGGTCGCCGCCCGATGCCGGGTCGGCGGGGTCGAAGCCCAGCAGACGCACCTCGGGCCGCGACCCGGCCCACGCCTTCTGGATGCCGCCCGGGTGGTTCGGGAACACCCGCGTCAGGAACTCGCGGATGCGATCGAGCTCGCCGTCGTCGAGCTGCGTCTCCCAGCGCCGCACCCAGCGCAGGCGCGGGGTGCCTGCCACCGGCGCGCCGGCAGCCGAGGCGCCTTCCGCCTGCGGCAGTCGCTCGTGAATCACTCCGTCGTGCGTCACGTGGCCCTCGCTCATCCGCCCAGCGCCTGATCCACGATCTTCTTGGCCTCGGCCTGCACCTCGGCCAGGTGGTCGGGGCCGCGGAACGACTCGGCGTAGATCTTGTAGACGTCTTCGGTGCCCGAGGGGCGCGCGGCGAACCAGGCGCTCTCGCTCTGCACCTTCACGCCGCCGATCGCGGCGCCGTTGCCGGGCGCCTCCGAGAGGCGGGCCGTGATCGGCTCGCCGGCGAGGGTGTCGGCCGTGATGTCGGCGCCGCTGAGCTTGCCCAGGCGCGCCTTCTGCTCCTTGGATGCGGCCGCATCCACGCGGGCGTAGGCGGGCGCCCCGAACTCGGCGGTGAGCTCGGAGTAGAGCTGCGACGGGGTCTTGCCCGTGACGGCCGTGATCTCGCTCGCCAGCAGGGCCAGCAGGATGCCGTCTTTGTCGGTCGTCCAGGCCGAGCCGTCGAACTCGAGGAAGCTCGCTCCCGCGCTCTCCTCGCCGCCGAAGCCGACGCTGCCGTCGACGAGTCCGGGCACGAACCACTTGAAGCCGACCGGCACCTCCCAGAGGCGGCGGCCGAGCGACGCGGCGACGCGGTCGATCATCGAGCTCGAGACGAGCGTCTTGCCGATCGCGGCATCCGCGCGCCAGTCGGGGCGGTGCGTGTAGAGGTACTGGATCGCGACGGCCAGATAGTGGTTCGGGTTCATGAGCCCCGCATCCGGGGTCACGATGCCGTGCCGGTCGGCGTCGGCGTCGTTGCCCGTGAGCAGCGCGTAGTCGGCGCGATTCTTCAGCACCGAGGCCATGGCCGACGGCGAGGACGGATCCATGCGGATCTTGCCGTCCCAGTCGAGCGTCATGAAGCCCCAGCGCGGATCGACCTCGGGGTTCACGACGGTCAGGTCGATGCCGTGCTTCTCGGCGATGAGCGCCCAGTAGTTCACGCTCGCCCCGCCCAGCGGGTCGGCGCCGACGTGCAGCTTCGCGGTGCGGATCGCCGCGACGTCGATGATGTTCGCCAGGTCGTCGACGTACTCCCCGCGGAAGTCGTAGCCGTCGACCGCGCTCGGCTCGGCGCGCTTCACGTCGCGCAGCCCGCCCGCGATGAGCTCGTTCGCGCGGCCGGCGATCCAGCTCGTGGCGTCGCTGTCGGCGGGGCCGCCGTGCGGCGGGTTGTACTTGAAGCCGCCGTCGCGCGGCGGGTTGTGACTCGGCGTGATGACGATGCCGTCGGCGAGGCCGGGCGTGATCGTCGTGCCGTTCGAGCCGAGAGCGCGGTTGTAGCGGATGATCGCGCGGCTCAGCGCGGGCGTCGGCACCCAGTCGGAGTAGGAGTCGGTGAGCGCGTGCACGCCGTTCGCCTCGAGCACCTCGAGCGCCGTCGTCTCGGCGGGGCGCGAGAGGCCGTGGGTGTCGCTGCCGATGAACAGCGGACCGGTGATGCCCTGCTCGGTGCGGTAGTCGACGATCGCCTGCGTGATCGCCGCGATGTGCGTCTCGTTGAACGCCGTGTCGAGGCTCGAGCCGCGGTGGCCGCTCGTGCCGAAGGCGACCTTCTGCGCCGGATCGGCGACGTCGGGCACCCGCTGGTAGTACGCATCCACCAGCTCGCGCACGTCGATGAGGTCGGATTCCTGGGCGGGGGAGCCGGCGCGGTCCGTCATGGGGTCAGTCTGGCAGGAGGCCCCGATGGCCGGTAGGGATCGGGCGGGGCTGTGAGCGGATGCCAGCAGACGCGGAGCTGGGAAGGAGAGGCGGGGCCGCCGTCGCCCGGCCGCCGCCCGGCCGGCGCCCGACCGCCGCGACCGAGCCGCGGATGTACCCCGAGCGAGGGCAGAATCCGCCCCTGATCAGGGCGATCCGTCCCCCGAACGCGGAGGCGCGCCGCATCCCGGGGCCCGCCTAGCCTCGACACGGGTCGAGCGACCCGCGGAGGAGACCCGATGAGCGACGAGCGTCAGCAGGCCGGCTGGTACCCGGACCCGAGCGGAGCACGACAGCTGCGCTGGTGGAACGGCAAGCAGTTCACCGACCTGATCTCCGACGTGGAGGACGACGCCCAGACCGAGGTCGCGACTGCGCTGCTCACGCCGGCCGCGCCCGAGCCGGTGCCGGTCGAGCCGATCGCCGTCGTCGCTGCGGTCGCCGAGCCCGCCGCCGCTGAGCCGGTCGCCGCCGCTCCGGCCGCGCCGACCTTTGCGGCCCCCACCTTCGCCGACTTCGAGAGCGCCTTCATCGACGAGCCGGTCGCGCCGGCGGCGACCGTCGCCCCGGCCTCCGCGTTCCCGCCCGTCGCGGTCCCGCCCGTCGCCGAGCCCGTGCCCCTGCCCGCGAACCTCGACCTGCCCGCGCCCTCGGCCGCCGACCGCATCGGCGGAGGACTCGACGGAACGCTCGACATGGCCGCGCTCGCCGACTTCGAGGCGCAGCTCGCCGCCGACTTCTCGCCCGAGCCCCCGGCCGCGCCCGAGCCGTCGTTCGTCGCGGCTCCCGCCGCGTTCGCCGCCCCGAGTCTCGACGACATGTTCTCCGCGACCCTCGCGCCCGACGCGGCCGCCGTCGACGGAGCCCTCACCTTCGACCAGGAGATCGCGCAGCTGCTCGAGTCCGGTCGCTGAGCCCGAGCCGCCGGCACGGTCCACGGTCCGTGCCGGCCGTCGACTCCGTGCACGGAAGCAGGTCACGAACCCCGTCGAGCTGTCATGCGGCTCGACGTCGCTCTCCACCGGTTTCCGTGCACGCGAACCGCGCCCCGGCCGCGCTCGCTAGGCTCGCCGCATGCCCGCCCAGCCCTCCGCATCCCCGGTCTACAGCTACCTGGGCCCGGTCGGCACCTTCACCTGGAGCGCACTGAACCAGGCGCCCGAGGCCGCCGGAGCCGAGTGGCGCAGCGTGAACAACGTGGGCGAGGCGCTCGACGACGTCACGAGCGGCCGCAGCGTCGGCGCGATGATCGCGATCGAGAACAGCGTCGAGGGCGGGGTCAGTGCGACTCAGGATGCGCTCGCCGCGATCCCCGGAGTGCGCATCACCGGCGAGTACCTGGTGCGCGTCGACTTCGACCTGGTGGCGCGGCCGGGAACGGCGCTCGCCGACGTGACGACGGTGGCCGCGCATCCCGTCGCCTATGCGCAGACCCACCGCTGGCTCGACCAGGCCCTGCCGAAGCACGCGCACCTGCCGGCCACGTCGAACGTCGCCGCGCCCCGCGCGCTGCTGGCTGACTCGCCGGCCGACGCCGCGATCGCGCCGCACGGCATCACGCAGCACCTCGAGCTCGCGACGCTCGCCGAGCACGTGGGCGACAACGCGACCGCCGTGACGCGGTTCATCATGGTCACACGCTCAGGCCGCATCCCCGAGCGCACCGGCGCCGACAAGACGAGCATCATCGTCGAGCTGCCGAGCGACCGCGCCGGATCGCTGCTCGACATGCTCGAGCAGTTCGCCACCCGCGGGGTGAACATGAGCCTGCTCGAGTCGCGTCCGATCGGCGACGAGCTGGGCCGCTACCGCTTCAACATCGACCTCGACGGGCATGTGCGCGACGAGCGGGTCGCGGATGCGCTGCTGGGCCTCAAGCGCTTCAGCCCCCGCGTCACGTTCCTGGGCTCGTACCCACGTGCCGACGGACGCCCCGTCGAGCACGAGGAGCGCTACCGCGACGAGGTCTTCATCGAGGCCCGCGACTGGCTGCGCGGCATCCTCTCGGGCGAGCCCGCCACGGAGCACGGGACGGAGTGACCCGATGAACGTCGACCCCCGCTACGCCGCGCAGTTCCAGCGCGGCTACGACCCGCGCGAGCAGGGGGCGGTGGATGCGACGGGTGCGGTCGCGCCGGCGACGGCGCCGCCGGCGGATGACGCGACACCGGCTTCGGATGCCGCGGGTGCGCCAGCGACGCGGGCGCCGCTGCCGGTGGGCGACCCGCCCGCCGCATCGCCCTTCGCTCGACCGTCGGCCGCCTCCTCCACATCCGCGTCCGCACCGGCATCCGCACCCCGGGCCGACCTGACGCGCCCGTCCTCCGCGGCGGCTCCGGCCTACCCCGCGGCACCGGCCGCCGACCCGGTGGCGCCGCGCTCCGGATCCCCGATCCCGGTCCGCGTCGCGGTCGGGCCCGACGACGTGCTCGACGAGGCCGACGAGCTCGACCGCCTCGGCGCATCCGGGCCCGCGCCCTGGCGCAATCCCTTCGTGATCGCGCTCGCGATCGTCAGCGTCGTCGCGCTGGTGACCGCGATCGCCCTGTCGATGCACTCCTACGCGCTGATCGCCGACACCGGGTACGGGTACGACAGCGATCGCGACGCCGACGGCGGCGCGATGGTCTGGGCGTTCTTCCTGTCGCAGGCTGCGCCGAACCTCGCGGCTCCGCTCTACGGCGTCGGCGTGCTCGGCGCCGCATCCACGGTCGCGCTGCTGGTCGCGCTGCGGAGGCGCTGATGTCGGCGCCGGAGCCGACGCCCGTGTCGACGCGACCCGTGATCCGCGCATCCCGAGCGCCTTTCGTGGTCGGGTGGATCACCTTCGCGATCCTCGCCGCGCTGGTGATCGGCGCCCTCTGGTTCGACTACCAGAGCGCCTACTGGGCGGCGCAGTCGGCGCAGGACCCGAACTCGTTCAGCGAGGCGCAGCGCTTCTGGGCGACCGCCGAGGCGGCGCGCCCGGCGCGCGAGGCGCTCACCGTGCTGGTGCCCGTGGTGCTGGTCGCCCTGCTCGCCGGGCACGCGGTCGTCTGGAACGGAGCGCGGCGCACCGCGCAGGCCGCCCATCCCTCGGATCCGGATGTGTCCGCGCCGTGACCCATCCGGTCTCGGCGCAGTGGACGCCGCGCCGGCCTCAGGCCTGAACGGCCGCCGCGGGCTGGTCGGTGCTGAGCTTGTGCCCCTGGGGCAGGCGCACCGCGAGGGCGAGCGGATCGACCGTGGTGCGGAACGCGACCACCTCGCCGAACACATCCCCGTCGAGCTCGAACTCGTCGGGCTTCTCGATGCGCACCGTGAACTGCCTGCCCTTGAGGTAGCGCAGCGTGCGCACCTCCTTGGTCAGCGACATGAGCTTGCGGCCGGCCTGGCTGCGGCGCAGCACGCCGTTCTCCCACACGATCTTGGTCCAGATCTGCAGCCAGCCGAAGAAGCCCTCGGGGCGCAGCGCGACGATGTCGAACTCGCCGTCGTCGACGGCCGCCTCGGGCAGCAGCAGGATGTTGCCGGGCAGCGATCCGCAGTTGCCCACGAGCAGGGTGTGCACGCTCATCGCCCCGGCCGGACCATCGTCGAGTTCGTAGCGGATGCGCAGCCGGTCGCGGTCACGCAGCGACCGCACGATCGCATCCACGTAGGCGATCCAGCCGACCTTCTTCTTCAGCTCGGTGTTCGTGTTGACGACCATCTGCGCGTCGATGCCGATGCCGGCCATCACCAGGAAGGCGTGCTCCTCACGCGAGCCGTCCTCGCGCTCGAGACGGGCGATGCCGAGGTCGATCTTGCGGTCGTCGCCCGTGAACGCGGTCTCGATCGAGCCGGCCACATGAGCGAGGTTGAGGTCGAGGTTGCGGGCGAGCAGGTTACCGGTTCCGCTCGGCAGCAGGGCGAGCGGAACCTCGGTGTCACGCAGCGCCTCGGCGACCGCGCGCACGGTCCCGTCGCCGCCGGCGGCGATCACGACCTCGACGCCCTCGGCGACGGCTTTCTTCGTCGGCCCCTGCCCGGGGTCCTCGACGCTCGTCTCGAGCCACAGCGTCTCGTCCCAGCCATGCTGCCTCTCGGCGTCGGCGATGGCCTGGCGCAGGTGCGCCTCATCCACCTTGATCGGGTTGAAGACGATGGCGGCGCGGCGGGATGCGGGGGCGGAGGGGGCCGTCATGGCACCAAATTAGGGCATGCATGCGCGCGGCGGCATGGGCGCGGGGCGGAGGCTCAGCATTCGCCTGTCACCGGCGATGAATAGACTGACCCCGTGATCGACCCCCAGCTGCTGCGCGAGAACCCCGAGCTGGTGAAGGAGTCGCAGCGCTCCCGCGGGGCCAGCGTCGAGCTCGTCGACGAGGCCGTCGCCGCCGATACCGCCCGCCGCACCGCGATCACCGCGTTCGAGGCGCTGCGCGCCGAGCAGAACGCCTTCGGCAAGACCGTCGCGAAGGCGCCCAGAGACGAGAAGGCCGCCCTGGTCGCGCAGGCGCAGGAGCTCGCCGCTCAGGTGAAGGCCGCGCAGGCGCAGGTGACCGAGGCCGAGGCCGAGTTCACGCGCATCGTCGGCTCGCTCGGCAACGTGCCGATCGAGGGCGTGCCCGCCGGCGGCGAGGACGACTACGTCGTGCTGCGCGAGGTCGGCGCCATCCCGACCTTCGACTTCGCGGCGCGCGACCACCTCGAGATCGGCGAGAAGCTCGACGCGATCGACATGGACCGCGGCACGAAGGTGTCGGGCGCCCGCTTCTACTTCCTCAAGGGCATCGGCGCGCGCCTCGAGTACGCGCTGCTCAGCTACGGCCTGCAGACCGCGCTCGACGAGGGCTTCATCCCGATGATCCCGCCGACGCTCGTGCGACCCGACATCATGCAGGGCACCGGCTTCCTCGGCGCGCACGCCGACGAGATCTACCACCTGGATGACGACGACCTCTATCTGACCGGCACCAGCGAGGTCGCCCTCGCCGGGTACCACAAGGACGAGATCCTCGACCTGGCCGGCGGTCCGCTGCGCTACGCCGGCTGGTCGACCTGCTACCGCCGCGAGGCCGGATCGCACGGCAAGGACAACCGCGGCATCATCCGCGTGCACCAGTTCCAGAAGCTCGAGATGTTCGTCTACACGCGACCCGAGGATGCGGAGGCCGAGCACGAGCGCCTGCTCGCCGCCCAGGAGCGCATGCTGCAGTCGCTCGGCCTCAGCTACCGCGTGATCGACACCGCCGCCGGCGACCTCGGCTCGAGCGCCGCCCGCAAGTTCGACGTCGAGGCCTGGGTGCCCACGCAGGACAAGTACCGCGAGCTCACGTCGACCTCGAACTGCACGACGTTCCAGGCGCGCCGCCTCGACATCCGCCAGCGCGGGGAGGACGGCAAGACGGCGCCGGTCGCGACCCTCAACGGCACGCTCGCCACGACCCGCTGGCTGGTGGCGATCCTCGAGACGCACCAGCGCGAAGACGGTTCGGTCTGGGTGCCCGAGCCGCTGCGGCCCTACCTCGGCGGACTCGAGATCCTCGAGCCCGTCCGATGAGCGGCGCGGGCGAGAGCGGCGCGCCGGCCGCGGGCGATGCCGATGCCGCCGTGGCGGCCGACGGCGACTCGTCCGCTGAGGCGCCGGCGCAGCGCTGGCTCATCGCCCTCGACGTCGACGGCACCGTGCTGGGCGAAGACGGCAGCCTCGACGAGCAGGTCATCGCCGAGGTCGCCCGCGTGAGCGCCGCCGGGCACGAGGTCATGCTCGCGACCGGACGCAGCGCATCCATGACCCTGCCGATCGTCGACCGGCTCGGCATCGCGCCCGAGTTCCTGGTCTGCGCGAACGGCGCGCTCGTGCTGCGGCGCGACCCGGAGGCCCCGGTCGGCTACAGCCGCATGCACGTCGAGACCTTCGCCCCGCGTGACGTGCTCACCACGATCGGCGCGGCGCTCGAGGGCGCCAGCTACGCGGTCGAGGATGCCGACGGCGTCTACCACTACACGGGCGCGTTCCCCGAGGGCGTGCTGCTCCCGTCGAGCGTCGAGACGCCGTTCGAGGGGCTGCTCGAGCTGGAGGCGACCCGCGTCGTCGTGCTGTCGCCGCAGCACGACACCGAGGAGTTCCTGCGCATCGTCGACCAGATGGGGCTGCATCAGGTCAGCTACAACATCGGCTGGACGGCGTGGCTCGACATCGCGCCCGAGGGTGTGAACAAGGCGACCGGCCTCGAGCACGTGATCGCCGCATCCCCGTTCGCGATCGAGGCGAATCTGCTGGTCGCCGGCGACGGGCGCAACGACATCGAGATGCTCGAGTGGGCGGATGCGCGCGGCGGCATCGCGGTCGCGATGGGCCAGGCGCCGGATGAGGTCAAGGCCGTGGCGACCGAGGTCACGTACCCGGTCGAGCAGCAGGGGCTGGCGCGCGCGCTGGCGGGGCACTTCCCGGCCTGAGTCTCGGGCATCGCGCGCGCACGTTCGCTAGCGCGCTCGCTCGTCGCGCTCGCGGCTTCTTACCGCCGGGGCGGCGGCGCGAGGAGCGCTCGCGCCGCCGCGGTTGCGGGCAGCTCGTGCCCGGGAATCGGCTGGGCGGTCATCGGAGGCGACCGATCAGCGGGTGTGGAGCGCGTAGCGGAGGCGGTCGGCCTCCTGGCGCTGGAGCTGCGCGCGGCGCAGCTCCAGGGGGTTGTTGCGCCACGGGGTGCGGTCGCTGAGCACGAGGGGCCGGCGGCTCCAGGTGATCAGCGCCAGACCGAGACGCAGGGCGAGCCGGTCGGCCAGACCGCGGTGGCGGCGCAGCTCCGGCGCGCTCAGCGTCGGGCGCTGGGCGTGGTGCCGGTCGGCCGGCACGGCGGCCGGGGTGGTGTGCTGCGCGCTGTCGTGCGCGGTCTGTTGCGGCGGATGGGCGGTGGTCTGAGCGCGGTGCTCGCGCTCGGTGGTGGTCGAGCTGGTCGACAGTGACGTCGTCACGGGGTGTCCTCACGGTTCGGACCGGGTCGCGCATCCATTGGAGATGCGGTGACCGGGTCGCAGGCGCGGCGAAGAAGCCGCAGGGGATGCCGGGGCGCCGCGGTCGGCGGCCGGCGGGGCATCGATCACAGGTGCGCGGGCGGGATCTCGAGTGCTCGAGGTCTTGCGAGCGGGTGCTCCGGATCGTGGCGGGGCGACGTGCGCGTCGGCTTCGAAGGCGTCGCCACCGCGGGAACGCGGGGCGGGAAGCGCCTAGCAGGTGCCTGCGGTGAGGACGCCGACGAAGCCAGCACGAGGGCGGAATGCTGCGGGCATTCCGGCGAATGCGGTGGTGATCATCATGGCTGGCTCCTTTCCTGTTCGGCGATCGGTGCCCACCGTAGGCCCGTCTCGCGGGGGAAGGCAAGCATTCCGCGGCTTCGTCGGCGTGTCGCGGAAGGCTCGGCCGAGAATGCAGCGCTTGCGCGCAAGCTTGCATGCAAGGGGTAGAGTCGCCGCGTGACCGAGCCGATCGTCGCCGACGCGACCACCGCATCCACCGCTCTCGGCGCGACGGACGCCATCGCGCCCGACGACCGCTCGGCGGGCGCGCTGACGGCGGCCGACCGGGCCTATGCGGCGACGAAGGAGTCGATCATCCGCGGCGATCTCGCGTCGGGTGCGCTGCTCAGCGAGGCCGTGATCGCGGGAGAGCTGGGCATCTCGCGCACCCCCGTGCACGAGGCGTTCCTGCGGCTCGCGGCCGAGGGGCTGCTGACGCTCGAGTCGCGTCGCGGGGCCGTCGTGCGTCCGCTGTCGCCGAGCGAGGCGGATGACGTGCTCGAGATGCGCGAGGCCGTCGAGGCCGCGTGCGCGGCCCGCATCATCGCGAGCGATCGCGTCGACGAGGTGCTGCCGACGCTGCGCTCCCTGCTCGAGGAGCAGCGCGCCGCGGTCGCCGCCGACGACCTCGACCGCTTCATCGCGGCCGATGACGGCCTGCACGCCGCGGTCGTCGCGGGGGCGCGCAACCCGGTCGCATCCCAGTTCGCGACCCTGCTGCACGATCGGCAGCAGCGGATGCGCAACCTGCTGATCCGCGTGAAAGCCGGGCAGATGGCGGCCGCATTCGACGAGCACGCGGCCCTCGTCGCGGCGATCGAAGCCCGCGACGCCGGCGAGTACGCGGCCGTGCTGCGCCGCCACGTCGACCGCAACCGGGGCGTGCTGTGAGCGCCAGACTCTCGACGCCCATCGCCGGCGCCGACCTCACCGCGCCGGCGGAGTCGCCGTCGCGCGCCCGCCCCTGGCGCCTGCTCTGGGGCGCGATGTTCGCCTGCTCGTGGGGCGGCAACCAGTTCAGCCCGCTGCTGCTCATGTACGTGCACGAGCAGCACTTCAGCGAGGTCGCCGTCACGACGCTGCTCGGCGTCTACGTGCTCGGGCTCATCCCGGCCCTGCTGCTGGCGGGGTCGCTGAGCGACCGCCACGGCCGGCGCCCCGTCATGGTCGTCGGCGTCGTCGCGGCACTGATCGGCAGCGGGATGCTCGCCCTCGGCCCGCTCGGATTCAGCTGGCTCATGGCCGGCCGCCTGCTCTCCGGCGTGACCGTCGGCGTCGCGATGTCGGCGGGCATGAGCTGGATGAAGGAGCTCTCGCAGTCGCCCCACGATCCGAGGGCGGAGGCGGCGTCGGGCGCGCGGCGCGGCTCGCTCGCGTTCACGCTCGGCTCGGCGTTCGGCGCGCTCGTCGCCGGGGTGCTGGCGCAGTGGGGGCCGATCCCGCGGATGCTGCCGTTCCTCATCCACCTCGCCGTCGCGCTGCCGTTCCTCGTGCTCGTGGCGCGCCTGCCCGAGACGGCGGTCGGCGCCGTGCGTGCCGGGTCCGGGGGAGTGCCGGGCGTCGGCGGTCCGTGGTGGGCTCAGCTGCGCATCCCGAGCGCCGCGCATCGCCGCTTCGTGCGCGTCGTCGCGGTCGCGGCGCCGTGGATCTTCGCCGCCGCCGCGATGGGCTACGGCTACCTGCCGACGCGGCTCGCCGACCAGACCGCGCCGTGGGGCATCGCCTACGCGACGGCCGCGACGGTCATCGCGCTCGGGGCGTCGAGTGCGATCCAGCCGCTGGCGCGCCGCATCCACTCGCTCGAATCGGCGCGCGGACTCGGCGTCGGCACGACCGGCATCGCGGCCGGGCTCGTGCTCGTCGTGCTCGCGATCGTCGTCGGCTCGCCCGTGCTCGGACTCGTCGCGAACGCGGTGCTGGGATGCGGCTTCGGCATCTCGCTCGTCTCGGGGCTTCTCGAGGTGCAGCGCATCGCCGGCGGCCGCGACCTGGCCGGCCTGACCGGCGTGTTCTACGCGCTCGCCTACGCCGGCTTCCTGCTGCCGACGCTGATCTCGGCGCTCGCGCTCGTCGTGCCGGCGATCGACATCCTCGTGACGGTGTTGCTGCTCGCGGTCGTGGCGATCGCGGCCGTGCGGGTCTCGTCGCGGCGGCACCTGCCGGAGGGGTGAGCGCGGCGGGCCGCGTCGTCGCCCGGACTCGCCCGCGCGCCGGCCAGCCGCCGCGCTCAGCCGCCGCCGAGCACGGCGAGCGCGCCGGTCGCCGCGAGGCAGATGGCGGTCGTCCACAGCACGATCGAGACCGCCTGCCAGATCAGGATGCGTCGGCGCGGCACACCCGCGCCGACCAGGATCATCGAGGTGAACTGGGCCGGGAGGGCGAGCGGCCCGAGCAGGCACGCGACCGGGACGCCGAAGCGCTCCAGGTAGCCGCGGAAGCGGCGGCGGCTGCTCGATTCCACGCGGTCGTCGTCGCGTGCGGAGTCGGAGCCCGCGCCTGGGGACGCCGCGCTCGTCTCCGATCGTGCGTCGGCATCCGCGAGCTCGCGCCGGGCCGCTCGTCGAGCACGCCAGACGGCGCGCACCCGCTCGCCGAACACGACGACCGCGGCGACGGACAGCAGGTTGCCGGCGGCGGCGGTGGACCCGGCGACCAGGGGCGGCAGTCCTGCGAGCACGCCGATCACGGTGGCCAGCTCGGCGTCGACGAACGGGATCGCTCCCGCCGCCGCGACGATCACGGGCTGCAGCAGCAGCGGGACCGTGTCGGCCGCGCTCTGCAGGGCGTCGAGGATGCTCATGCTCGGCGTTGTCTCGTGCGGTCGCGACCATCAGAGTCCGAGCGCATGCACGATCATCCCCGTCGTGTTGTAGGTGACGTGCACCAGGATGCCCGGCACGATCGATCCGGTGAGGCGCATCAGTGCGCCGGTGATGAGGCCGATCACGAACGCCATCGGCGTCACGTCGTTGATGCCGTGGGCGAGGGCGAACACCAGTGCGCTGCCGAGCACCCCGACGACCGTGCCCCAGCGCAGCAACACGTTCGCGATCACGCCGCGGAACAGCAGCTCCTCGCCGATCGGCGTGAGCACGCCGCCGAGCACGAGCGTCGCCGCGAGCATCAGCGACCCGCCCTGGGCGGCATCGCGGTAGCTCTGCTGCACGTCGCCGCCGGGCAGCAGCGGGTCGACGAGCCAGCTCACCGGCCAGGTCAGCAGGACGGCGATCAGGCCGAGCCCGGCGCCCGCCAGGATCCAGCGGACGTCGACCGAGCGCAGGCCGAACGACGACCCGCGGCGGATGCGCAGCAGCAGCGCCACGGCGAAGGCGACACCCGGCACGAGAGCCGAGACGGCGAACGCGACGAGTCCGGGCGCGAGGGGGAATCCTGCGGGCAGGGCCGTCACGAGCCCGGACGCGAGGTAGAGCACGACGGCGACGAGGGTCGCGACGCCGAGCTCGAGCCAGCCGGGTCGTCGGTGCGGCAAGGGCACGGTCGGGCGGGATGCGATGGTCGGAATCATGCGCTCAGGGTCGGGTCGGCCCCGGGGGCACGGTCAAGCCGAGCACACGCAGAGGGAGTGCGCGTGCGCCCGATCTTGTCGCGGTTCGGTGCCGCACGCGCGACGATGGACGGGGGTCGGGCGGACGGCGAGGAGGAACCGTGACCTGGAGCACCCGCCGACTGGCAGAGATCGCCGGCACCACGGTGAAGGCGATTCGGTACTACCACCGCGCCGGCCTGCTCGACGAACCCGAGCGCACCGCGAACGGCTACAAGCAGTACCGCACCGACCATCTGGTGCGACTGCTGCAGATCCGCCGGATGAGCGAGCTCGGCATCCCGCTCGCGCAGCTCGGCGCCTTCACGGCCGAGAACCGCGACGAGGCCGTCGCCGAGCTGGATGCGTCGCTCGCTGCCGAGATCGTGCGGCTCACCCGTGTGCGCGCCGAGCTCGCGGCGCTGTCGGCCACGTCGGCGCCTCTCGAGCTGCCGCCGCGCTTCGCCGATGTCGCCGACCAGCTGTCGGCGTCGGAGCGGGTGCTCGTCCTCGTGCTCTCGCGGCTGTTCGACGAGTCGGCGCTCGGCGACCTGCACGCGACCTTTCGCGGACGCACCGCGATCGACGACGATTTCGATGCGCTGCCCGATGACGCCGACGACCAGCAGATCGCCGAGCTGGCCGAGCGCATGGTGCCCGAGATCCTCGACAGCCAGCGGCGCTACCCCTGGCTCGAGATTCCGAGCGCGGGGTCGGAGCTCGATCCGGTGGTTTTCGAGGAGACGGTCGCGACCGTGATGATCGAGCTGTTCACTCCGGCGCAGCTGAGGGTGCTGGTCGCGGCCGACGCGCTGGGCCAGCGGATGCGCGACCAGGAGGGGTGAGCTGACGACGCCCGCGCGGAGAGCCGTCCGGTAGCCTCGGACGCACCTGGAGGGCTGTCCGAGCGGCCGAAGGATCCGGTCTTGAAAACCGGCAGGCAGAAATGCCTCGGGGGTTCGAATCCCCCGCCCTCCGCCAACTCGATCGAGTCGTTTGGCTCGATTTCGCGGGCTTCTTGGCGATTGCCTCAACCGTCAAGAAGGATCTGTGCCCACACTGCGCCCACATTCGCAGGCGATCGCGGCCAGGTGGGTGGCGCCGCAGGCATCAAGCGAGGGCCGCCGCCCCGCTTGCGAGCAACCTCTCGTCGAGGCGGAGCGCGACCTCGTCGAGGTCGTCTTCGAAGAGATCCGCATAGACGTCGAGCGTCATCGTCGCCGACGCGTGCCCGAGCATCCGCTGTACTGCTTTGACGTTGGCGCCGGCGCTGACCGCGAGGCTCGCGGCGGTGTGCCTCAGGTCGTGGGGTGTCATTCGAGCAAGACCCGCCCGTTTGACTGAGGTGCCGAACCACCCGGCGTCCGTCTTCGGTCGGAGTAGGCGTTGTCCCTTGCTCCCCGTAAAGACCAAGTCGTTCGCCGCCTTGCCGTCGCAAGCTGTGGCGAACAGTTCAGCCAGAGACGGCGGGAATGGGACCGAACGCTGCTCATGCGACTTGGGCGTCCCGATCACGATTTCGCTCCCCACCTCGACTGCGTTAAGACGCACCTCGAGACGCCTCCGCGCGAGGTCGATATCGCAACGTCGCAGCGCGGTGGCTTCGCCCCACCGCAGCCCGCAGTAGCTCAGTGTCAGGATGAATAGCTTCTGGTCGCCGACTTGCTCGGCCAGCTTGGCGACCTCTTCGGCCGAAAGGTAGATATGCGCACGTTTCTGCTTGCGCGGCAGCTTCACTCCGCGGGCGGGATTCGCCGCGAGTCGCCGATCGCGGATAGCCACATCCAGAATGGCTGCTAGTACCCCGTACGCGCGGATGACCGTCGTGGCGCTCCGCGACTTCGACAGTTCAGAAACCCATCGCTGGACTTCGCTGTGCTGGACATCCGCAACGGACACCCGGCCCCAGCGGGGTTCGACATGAACGCGCCAGGCGATCTCTATCGAGCGGGACGCGGACGGCTTGAGGTGAGTCTGGGTCGCGAGCCAATTAGCGCCGAGCGTTTCGACTCGAGCGCGAGACGCACTGACGTCGACGTATTCGCCGCGGGCCTTCGAGACCTCGACCGAAGCTAGATGGAGCTCCGCCTCTCGCTTGGTCTTGAATCCTCGTTTGTCCGTCTGGCGTCGGTCCGGGGTGCGGTATCGGACCCGGTATCGACGCCCCTGCTTTGTCTCATAAGGCTCGATCGTGGCCACTGCTACAGCTCCCAACCTGCGGAAGCTAGGTACTTCCGAAGTTCGGTGATGTCGTTCTCGATCGCGGCAATGCGGTTGTGGCTCGCCGCGGCGAGTGCTTCGGGGCGCCCTGATGCTTCTTCGATCGCGTCTGCCTGGCGGAGTCGGTCGAGCTCGCGGCGTTGTAGTTGCAGTTCTCGGAGCGCACGTAGTTCGGCACGATCGTTCCGTTCTGCGGCGCTGGCGGCGAGATGGTCGCTGTTGGGCGCCGTCGACATCCAGGTGTCGAATTCGCTGGCGGACATCCCGTCGAACGCGGGTCCGAGGTTGGCGAGATCGAGGGGGTCGTCGGGTCGGGCGATCGGCGCGAGAAGAGCGCTGACGGGGACGCCGAGGACGCGGGCGATGTTGAGCACGATGCTGACGTCGAGGTTCGCGCGTCGGCCGGCCTCGATGTTCTCAATGATCGACGCCGTGATCCCCGTGCCGTAGAGGGCGGCGGCGAGGGCGTCCGCGCTGCGATACCCGCGCGAGCGGCGGGCGGCGGCAATCCGTGCTCCGATGCTGCGTTGCGCCGCGTATCCCGCCATTTCGACAGGCTACGACAACTTGCTCTTGTCAAAATGACGGAGATGGGTTTACCGTCGATATGACAACGCGATGGCGTTGTGGTTGTCGAAACGACGGGAAACGATTATGGATGACGACTTCATCAAGCCGGACGTGGTCGAGGAGCTGACCGGGATTCGGACGCCGGCGCTGGCGCAGCTGCGCTACCGGGGGGATGGTCCGCGGTTCTACAAGCCGACGCCGCGGACGGTGCTGTACAAGCGGTCCGAGGTGCTGGCGTGGATCGAGGCGTCCGCGCAGTCGCGCACCGGCGAAGCTGCGATCGCGTGAGTTCGCTCCTGATGGAGCGAAGCGAGGACCTCGTGGGCTTGTTCGCTGCGAAGAAGGCCGTGCTCGCGTCCGCGCAGCTGGATCTGGGCAATGCCGCGACCCGGCTGTTCCTGCACATGGCGCTGGAGTGCTGGGACTTCGACGACAACCCGGCCGGCGCGACGCCGCTGCGCTACTTCGGCCGCCGCGAGCTCTCCGCGATCGCGCTGGGGTACATGGCCCCGACGAACGCGACCGATGCCGCGTTCCAGGCGGTGAAGCGTGCGACCCGCGAACTCGTGTCCAAGGGCGCGATCACGGTGATCCGTCGAGGCGGGACGGGGAAGCCGGCGGAGTACGAGCTGAAGGTTGACGTCCGGCACATGCGCCGAGAGGGCGGCGGGCCGGTGCCGCTGCCGTTCCTCGCCCACGAGGGCGCGACCGAGTGGAAGACACCGGGGGTCAGTTTCTGACCCCCCAAGGGGTACGGAAACCGACACCCCGAGGGGGTCGGAAAGTGACCCTGGGCCGGGTCGGAAACTGACCCCCTTAACAGGAAGAGAAACAGGAATGACCAGTTACGAAGCAGGACGCGCGCGAGCCGCGCTGGCGGGTTCCGCTGTTCCGGTCTCCCGCAGTGCGGGACTTCGGAACTCGGCAACTCACGCAGACCCGAACACCCGCACCCCCGAGGTGCGCCCCGGGGGTGCTGACCGTGCTCGGGAGTTCCCGAGTGCGGCACTGCCGAACTCGCGCAGCGCCGGAGGTCGGGAGTTCGGAAGTCGCGGAGTGCGGAACGACGGAGCAACGGGAGTTCGATTCCTCGCCATCGCGGGGGTGCTGCGATGAGGATCGTCGCGGTCGCGAACCAGAAGGGCGGCGCGGGCAAGACCACCACGACGATGAACCTCGCCGCGGTCGCCTCCGAGCACTCACGCGTGATGGTGGTGGATGTCGATCCGCAGCAGTCGACGACCTGGTGGGCCGACACCGCCGGCGAGACCCTCCCGTTCGACTTCGCCACCGCCGCGGACCCGGCCGAGCTCGCCCAGATGCGGGCCCTGGACTACGACGTGATCTTCGTCGACACCCCGGGCAACCTGACCGACTCGGCGATCCTCAGCTCGGTCCTCACGGCGGCGGACTTCGTCATCGTCCCGACCGAGGCGGAAGCGCTGTGCGTGCCGCCGATGGTGCGCACGATCCGCGAGCTGATCGAACCCGCACGGGTGCCGTTCCGGGTGCTGCTGTCGAAGGTCGACATGCGCACCGCCGGGCAGCTCGAGAACGCCGAAGCCCTGCTCGAGCAGATCAGCCTCCCGCGCTTCACGCGACCGATCCGCCGCTACAAGGTCCACGCCGACGCCCCCATCGACGGCGTCGTCGTGACCCAGTACCCGGAGTCGCGGCAGACCGCGAAAGCCATCGACGACTACCGCGCCGTCGCGCTCGAGCTCATGTCGATCTGGGCCCACGGAGACCACTGATGCCTCGCCGCAACCTCGGCGACCTCGTCGGCCGCCTCCCGACCACCGACCCCGTCCCGGCACCCGCCGAACCGGGCGCCGAGGTCGCCGAGAAGCCCGCGCCGGACGCGCCGGCCAAGCGCACCGCGAAGCGCGAGCCGAAGGCCGTCGAGGCGTCGGCGGAGACCCCGCACTACCTGTCACTGGTGCGCAAGGACACCCGGCTGCGCGAAGACCAACTCGCCGCTCTGACTGTCCACGCCCGGCGCCTGAACCGCGCGAAGACCGGGGGCGTCCGGATCACCGAGAACACCCTCATCCGCATCGGCGTCGACCTCCTTCTCGACCGGGTGTTCAACGCCATCGGTGACGACGAGGACGAGCTGCGCAAGTCGCTCCTGATCGAGGTCCACTGATGCTCGCGCTCGACATCGAAAGCCGCTTTCCACGTCTGCGGGACGAGACAAGTTTCGGCCGATTTCTTTCTACGCCGCGCTCTCGCGGCGCGTGGAGTCTCAACCCGGAGTTGAGGTCTTTTCGCGACCGATGTGGCGATTCGGCGTGTCGTTCTACCCCCGTTCAGGGGGCAGAACGATTGGGTGGTGCCTCGTTGTGGTCGTGCGGTTGGTCGTTCGCCGGGTGCGAATGGGTAACCGCAGGGGTGCGGTGCGCACTTGCCTGTGTTCCCGGCCTCCTGAACTCCCCAACCTCTGCCACTCACCGAAAGAGCTGGTGACTGACAGAGGTTGGGGAGTTCAGGAGGCCGGGAACACAGGCAAGTGCAAGTGAAGAAGTAGAAGAACAGGCGAACGGACCGGAGGGGAGCGAGCTCGACATGGTGCAGGTGACGGGTCGCGATGAGGCGATGCTCGACTGGTTGCGGGTGGTGCGGATGGCCGACACGGAGGCCGTCCGCTGGGCCCTCGCAGGGCTCGGAGACAGTGAGGTCCCGGAGGGTCCGTTGAGTGCGCGCATGGCGCAGAACTGGATCACCCGGATGCTCGCCGCCGGGCTGGTCGGACGGGGCCGTCCGGTGTTCCAGCAGGGGTCCGTGGTCTGGCCGGCGAACACGATGTCGGGACGGGTGCCGGATCTGTATCGGCAGACGGCGCGGCATGATCTCGCGGTCGCGACGGTCGCCGCCCGCTACCTCGCCCGCGGCTACGAGTGGCGCCGCGACCGCCGCCCGCGCACCCGTCGCGATCATCAGGCGGACGGGGTTGCGATCCGGGACGGGATGGCAGAGCTGGTCGAGGTGGAGCTGACGCCGAAGACCCCGATCCGCTACAAGGCGATCCACTCCAACCACGCCGAGCGCCTCACCCGCGAAGGCTTCTCCCGCGTCGTCTACCTCGCAACTCCCGCGTCCGCGCGGCTGGTCGTGAAGGAAGCCGACCGGTGGCTGTTCCGCGACCTCCGCCCGCGGCTGGTCGCGGTGCCGGTAATGGACGCCCGCGGCGCCTGGACGGGCGACGACGATGCCGCCTGGGTGGCGCATCTGATGGCGCCGGCCCCGACCCTTCAGGGTGCGGAGCCGGCGCTCTGGGAGGTCACCGCATGAGCACCTCAGACCAGACGCTCGACCTCGACCAGCGTCGACACCCGCTTCCCCCGCACCCCATGGGCGGGGTCGCCGAGGACGCCGAGGGGACGTTCGAGGGCGTGCGCGGCGACCGCGGTGCGGTAGGCGCCGGTGCCGGGGCGGGCATCGGCGACGAGGACCTTCTCCGCGAGAGCTGCGAGGAGGACCGGGGTGCGGACCTGGGAGGCCATGACCGCGGGCAGGTAGGGCGGGTTCTCACTCACCACCACCTGACCCGGGCCCGGGTCGAGGAGGCGGGGTGTGGTCGCGACGGTCAGCAGGCGTCCCTCGAGCGCGAGCGTCGCACGCCCGACCAGGTCGTCGACACCGTGCCGGGCCGCGGCGGCCACGAGGCGACCGGACTGCGCGGTCGCGGTGGTGACCTCGATCACCTGATGCCGCAGCTGCGCATCCGGACGCGTCCCGCCGGTGATCACGACGGGCTCCTCACGAAGGAGGTCCGGGTCGCCGGCGACCCAGAGCACGACGGGAGCGGCAGCGCCCAACCGCTGAAGGCTCTGCGGCCAGCGCGGATCCGCCGGAGTGAGCAGCGTGAGTCCATCGCGGGCGGTGGAGGTGAGCACCGCGGCGACCAGGGCTGGGTTCACCAGGGTTCGCACCCGGAACGCGACTGCGTCCGGGAGGCCGTGGTTGGTGCCGTCCATGCAGGCGGCGACCACCTCCTCCGCTGGAGTGTTCTGCAGGGTGCGGCCGAGGTGGCGGTTGCCGCTGAGACCAGCGCAGGCCAGGGCGACGCGGGCGGTCGTATCGGGGGTGGACAGGCGGACGGGAGCGTGAAGCCGAATCATCACGCGCTCCTCTCGGATCAATCATTTTGTTTGCCTTCCGGCAGAGAGATCGAGTGCGAGGAGACGCGGCGAAGCCCCGGCAGGGGAGGGCGAAATAAGCCCGCAGGGCGCGTCAGCCACCACGGGTGCGCAGCCGAGGACCGAGCTACGATCGGCCGCCGGAAAGGTCAAACCCCGGCCCTTGTGGCCGGTACCCAGGACTGCGCCTGCTCCGTCAGGCGCCGCCCGGCCACCGGCCGGACGACCGTTCCGGCGGTGACGGCATGACCGGCACCACCGCCCCGACGCAGTCGGGGGCGCCGGCCGCCGACCCGGTCGGCGGCGGCATCGAGCGCCTGATCGCGACCGCGATCGCCGCAGCCCTGATCCTGGCCCTGCTCCCACTGCTGATCCCCGTCATGACCGTCCGGATCGCGGGGGAGGGTGTCGCGACCAGGGCGTGGTTCTGGATCTCCGCCCGCTGGCACCTCCCCGCCGCGCTCGGCGGCATCGCCGCCGTCACCGCCCTCGTCACGATCGAGGTGCTGCTGCTCGCCCACGGGATCCAGACGGGGGAGCTGACCACGTCGTGGGACACCGTCCAGACGGTCATCCCGTGGCTGGTCGTGAGCCTCTTTGCAGGGGTGCTGTTGGTGCCGGCGGCGTGGCTGCTGCGCCGCCGGAAGATCGCCGGGCTCGTCCGGGCCAGGCAGATCTCCGACGTGGTGAACCAGACCCGCATCGAGACCGCCCGCAAGGTCGCCGCCGACGCCACCGCCGCCCGCCGGATCGGCGTCCACCTCGACACCGTCACCGGCAAGATCACTGGCATCACCCCCGGCGGCCACACCGCACCCCACCCGATCCCGGGTGGCGGGTCGGCGTTCGCGGTGACGGTCGAGCAGACCGTCACCACCGCCGCGGAACGCTTCCGCGACCGGCGCGCGGTCCGGGACTGGATCGACGCACCGAACCGGATGCTCGTGCTGCCGGGGACGTCGTCGTCGGTGCGGGCTTTGGTGATCGCTGAGTCCGGGTCGGGGAAGACGGTGCTGCTGAACGGGATGATCCTCTGCGCCCTCGCCTATGGGTGGCCGGTGTTCTTCCTCGACGCGAAGGGCGACCCTGCCGACGCCACCCACCTCGCCGCCCTCGCCCGCTCCCAGGGCAAGAGCGCCGGCGTCGCCGACGGGTGGAACCTGTTCACCGGCACCACCGACCAGGTCACCGCGAAGCTCATGCGCCTCATGCCCTCGCCGGATGGCGCGAATCAGCACTATCTCGACGAGATCCGCGGCGTCCTTCAAGCCGTCCAAGACCGCACCCCGGTGACCGGCATCGCCGACCTCCGCGACCGGCTCCTGAACCCGGGCGAGCATGTGCGGGATCAGTACGACCTGCGGATGGTGAACAACGTCGTCGACCGCGAAGGCACCACCGCCGGTGAACGCGCCCTCCAAGCCCTCCTCGTCGCGCTGCGGCCGCTCGAGCCGTGGCTGTCCGAGGACGGGTGGACCTACGACCGCCCCGCCGGAGACATCACGATCGTGCCGCTGTCTCCGGTCGATGACGCCCAAGCCCGCCTCGGCGACCTGCTCCTGTTGGATCTGCGGAACTTCCTCGCCACCCGACTTCGCCGGGGCGACAAGACCCCGGTGCTGGTCGTCGTGGACGAGTTCCCGCAGCTGGTCACCGACACCTCCGACCCCGGCGACACCGCCGGCTCTCTCTTTGAGACCGCCCGCAGCGCGGGGGTCGGGCTGGTGCTGGCGACGCAGTCGCCCGCGGGGCTGTCGAACGACGAGACCCGCCGCCGCCGCGCCCTCACCTCCGGTGCCGCGCTGATCTTCGGCCGCTCCAAGGACCCCGAGGATGTCGTGCAGTACGCGGGAACGGTCATGCAGATGGAAGCCTCCGGCACCGCCCAAGGCGACGAGCTCCGCTCCGCCCGCGCACAGCACACCTGGGTCATCCCACCGCAAGACGTCCGCGAAGCCGCCGACGGCGCCTTCTGGCTGGTCCAAGCCGGAGCCATCGCCGCATTCCGCGCCCTCCCGCAAGCCCAACCCGCCCCCACGCCCGTCGAGCCTGCACCGGTCGGCCATCTTGACGAGGACGCTGCGGATGAGATCACGACTGTCGATCAGGAAGAAGAAGGAACAGCATGAGCACCACCGCCCCATTCCCCGGCTCCGCCCGCGCCGCCGGCTACACCGAAACCGACACCCCCACCACCGCACCGCCCACCCCCGAGGCGCCCGCGGCCGCGGAAGCGCCCGAGCCCGTCGAGCTCGAGGCGGCAGAGGTCGAGGTTGTCGAGCCGGCCGCGCCGATCGACCTCACCACGCTCACCGGAACCGGACAGCCGGACCCCGCCCGTGAGGGCGTCCGCGGGCTGCTCGGGAAGCTCGGCGTGAAGGTCGCCCCGAGCCCAGCCGAACTCGCCCACCGGGAGCAGGCCGCGCTGCTCGAGCAGGACGAGGCGACGATCCGGCAGACGACGTTCCCGCGGGCGGTCGGGATCCTCGTCGCCAACCGCAAGGGCGGCGTCGGGAAGACCCCCACGTCAGTCATCCTCGGCGGTACCCTCGCCGCCATCCGCGGCGGCTCCGTCGCGATCATGGAAGTCTCCGACGACCCCGGCACCCTCACCTTCCGCGCCGAAGGCACCCCGCAGCGTGGCATCGGCGAACTCGTCACCGACGCGAACCAGATCCGCTCCGCCGGACAGCTCGCCTCGTACACCGCTCCGCAGACCTCGTTCGCCTCGATCATCGGCACCACCGGCCCCCGCTCACGCTTGGACCGGGACGCGGTCGAGACGACCGCGGCCGTGGTCGATAAGTACTACGGCATCCGCGTCATGGACTCCGGCAACCAGCCCTCGTCCGACGCCTTCGACGGCGCCCTCGCCGTCACCGACGCCCTCGTCATCCCCGTGCTCAACTCCGCCGAAGCGGTCGGCGAGGCCATCGCCCTGCTCGACCACCTCCGGAATCATGGCGGCCGCATCGCGGCCCTCGCCGATCAGGCGATCGTGCTCCGCCTCACGGACGGGCGGGTCGAGAACCCGCAGCTCGGCGCGAACATCACCGGGATCCTCGCCCAGCACGGCATCGACCGCACCTACGAGATCCCCTACGACGCCCACATCGCCGAACGCGGACCCATCACCCTCGCCAAGCTCGCGCCCGCCACCCGGGCCGCGTTCACCGCCGCGACCGCCGCGATCATCCGCACCCTGACCGACCAGCCGATCACCGAGAAGTAAGAGGAAGCAGCACCGTGCACCACATCGTTCGACTCATCGACAACCCCCTCGACGGCGTCCTGCCGAACTTCACCATCTTCGGCACCGAGTTCACCGAGCTCTGGCAGAAGCTCCTCGCCGGCATCTGGGGCATCGCCATCGTCATGGCGATCGTCTTCCTCATCGTCGCCCTCGCCTCCATGGCCACCGCCTCCGCAAACTCCAACCCGATGGCCTACCAGACCGGCCGAACCCAAGCCATCTGGTGCGCGATCTCGCTCGTGCTGCTGGCCGCCCTCGCGGTCATCGTCGGCGCCGTCCTCGCCGTGGTGGGGTAGACGCATGGCCGCCACCACGCCCCGCCCGCGCCGCCGCATCCTCTGGATCCTCATCGCCGTGGTCGTCGTCATCGCCCTCGCGATCACCGGGGCGGTCATCGCCGGCGCACTCCGCGCCGGCCAAGACGACCCCACCACCGCACCGTCGACGAGCTCGAGCCCGGAACCGTCGAAGTCCGCAACCACCGACGCCGAGCCCACCGGATGCCTCGGTGGCCAGAACCGCGACGCCGACATGCTCCTCACCGCCCAGGCCGACGCCCCGCACACCAGCAACGGCGCCGTCGAGGTGACGGCCGCGATCGTGCGCTGGATGTACCGCGCACCCGTTCCCGCGCCCGATGAGATCGCCTCAGTCGAGGGCGAGCTGTTCTCCGACCAGGCGAACGCACAGTTCCGCGACCTCGCTTCGGCGTACGAGACTTCGCCCAACCCCAGCGGCGGAATCGTCGAAGAGGGCCGCGACTTCTACATCTCCACGATCCCCGGCGTCTGGCACCTCGAGTCGTACACCGACGACACCGCCACCGTGTCGGTCGGCGGCGGCTATGTGATCGACGGCGAGCTGAGCCCGCAGCTGCGCTCGTCGACGACCTTCGAACTCGCGTGGGAGCGCGACGCCTGGCGCCTGGTCAAGGGCGAGTCGCCGCGACCGACGCAGGAGCTGTTCTCCCTCGGAACGACATTCACCGGAGGTTGCTGATGGCGGCCGCGGACTGCGGTAGCAACCCGCTCGGATGCATCGCGGGTGGTGTCGGAGATGCGGTCAACGGCGCCGTCGGCGCCGTGAGCTATTGGTCGGACCCGTGGGGGAACACGTTCAAGGCGTTGAAGGATGCGTCGAAGAGTCTGTCGTCGGAGTTGCTGCCGGCGGTGACGAAGGCGACGCTGCCGGATCTGAGCGCGGAGTGGTTTCTGAACGCGTACAAGATCTCGTTCGCGATGGCGATCCTCGCCGCGGTGGTCCTGATGATCCCGCAGCTCTACCGGACCGCCCGTGGGACGCAGTCGGGGCGGGACACGCTCGAGTCTCTCGGGCTGTACTTCCCGCTGTTCTTGGTTGGGGCGATCTTCGGTCCGGCGTTCGGTCGGGTGTTGGTGGAGTTCTTCCACGCTCTGTCGAACTCGCTCGCGTCGTGGGGGATCACGTCGTCGGTGGACAAGGTCACGTCCCAGTTCTCGAAGATGATCGACGAGAGCGACGGCGCCGCGATCGCCGGCGGGCTGCCGTTGGCGACGGTGCTGATGCTGTGCATGCTCCTCGGCCTGATCTGCGTGCTGCTGGTGCTGATCGTGCAGCTGGTGACCCTGTACTTCGTGGGGGTGCTGGTGCCGCTGTCGCTGGTGTGGATCCTGGATCCGCAGCGGCGCGGCTTCGGCACGAAGCTGCTCGCGGTGTGGGTGGGGATACTCGCCGCGCACCCGCTGCTGTTCTTCCTGCTCGGGGTCGCGTTCTCGTTGCTCGCGTCGAACATCGACGTGCTGGGGAACTCGGCGAGTCTGAAGAAGACGGTCGAGCTCGTGGTGGCGATCATCGCGATGTTCATGGCCGCGTTCTCCCCGCTGCTGCTGATGAAGTTCGCACCCCTCATCCCGACTGGCCTTGGCGGCGCCTCCGGCCCATCGATCTCACCCGGCTCCTGGGGCGCCCCATCCCTCTCCGACGCGGCGGCCCGGTTCGGCAACCGCCGCACCCCGGATGCGCCGACTCCGGCCTCTTCGGGCGGACCGGCTGACGCGGCCCCCGTGGCCGCGCGTAGCAGCGCGGGTGGGCTCGGCGAAGCGGCTGCCGCGCGGGCCGGGGCATCCAGTGCCGCCGCCGGAGCCTCATCGGCAGCGGGCGCGACGACCGCGGCAGAGAGCGTCGCCGCCGCAGGTGCGGCGGAGTCCGCTACCGGTGCCGGTGCGGTGATCGGCGTTCCGACGCTGATCGCGGCCGGTGTGGTCGCCGGTGGGGCGAAGGTGGCTGAGGTCACCGAAGCCGCCGGGCAGCAGGCGACTGCGGCGATGGACGACGGTGAGGGGGAGTGATGAGCGCACCGATCGCCTCGACCGTCGACAGCGACCGCCACATCGGTGGCGAGTCCGCGCACCGGAGCTTCTTCGGCCGCACCCAACCCAAGGGCCGCATCCCAGCCCTCGCGGTCTGCTTCCTGGTGATGCTGGTCGCGACGCCCCTGATCGGGGTCTGGGGTGTCGTCATCGCCGCCGCCGGCGGCCTGACGACGGTCCTCCTCACCGCCCGCACACACCGGGGGTCGATCATCGATCGCCGCATCCGCCGCTCCCGGTGGAAGCGGCGCACCGCCGCCGGGACCGATCGGTTCGACCCGTTCGATGAGGCCGAGTGGGAGGTGCGGACTTCCGCACTCGCGAACGCCCGCGGCCGGAAGGCGCGCACTGCCGCAGCGCGGGAGGTCGCGGCGATGCGCGCCGTCCCGGACGGTGCCGACGGGCTCGGGTGGCTGCAGCTCGCGCCCCGTGAGCCGGGCATTGCCTGGCATGCCCCGTCGGGGGAGCCGGAGTACCTGTCGGTCGCGTTCACCGTCACCGGGCAGGCGTCTGGTCTCGAGTCGCCGTCGGCGATGCGGCAGGCCGCGGCGGCGTGGGGTGCGTTCCTGGAGTCGAAGGCGTCCGCGTCGAACCTCGCCTCGAGCGTGCAGACGATCACGCGGGTGCTGCCGCCGGATTCGGCGATGCAGGAGTTCTGGGTCCTCTCCGCCCTCGACGACGCGGCCCCGGCGGATGCGGTCCAGTCCTATGAGGACGTGCTGCGGCTGACGGGGGAGAACGCGATGGTGCAGCGGCACTACATCGTTCTCCGGTGGCAGGTCACGGAGCAGTTCCGCGACGCCGCCCTGAAGTACGGTACCGGCCGCGACGGCTGGCGCGGGCTCATGCGGCAGGAGATCTCCTCCACCATCACCGGCCTCCGTGACGCACGCCTCGGCGAGGTCGAGGTGCTCTCCGCGCGTCGGCTGGCGGCGATGATCCTGCACCAGCAGAACCCGTCCCGCCCGATCGACTACGTCGCCGACATCGACCCCACCAGCCTCGGCCTGTCCTCGCATGACGAGTTCTCCGCCCACGTCGTCGACGACTCCGATCCGGTCACCGGCGAGACTGTGACCTGGTGGCATCGGACTGCGGCGATCACGTCGGAGAACATGGCCATGGGTGCCCGCACCCCGCTGTGGGCGCTGCCGCTGCTGCTCGGCAACGAGACCCGCACCGTCCGCACCCTGTCCTTCCACCTCCGCCTCATCCCCAAGGGGGAAGCATCGTCGGCGGCGCGGGCGGATGTCGTCCGCGACACCGCCGACGTCCGCGCCGCCCGCGAGAAGGGCCGCCTGGTCGCGGACGAGACCGGGTCGAACATGTCCGCCGCGAAACGCCGCGCGGCGGATCTCGCGCACGGGTCCCCGCACCAGGGCGTCGAGTGGGTCGGGTTCGTCACGATCTCCGAACGCAGCCGCGACGACCTCATGCGCGGATCCCGGATCCTCGAGGACGCCTGCGCGACACAGCTCGGCGTGACCCGCCTCGACTGGCTCGACTCCTACCAGGCCGCCGCCTCCGGAACCACGTGGCCGATCGCCCGCGGACTCAACCCCGGCACCCCCTCTTTCGCCACCCGCACCGTGAACCGGATGGCCGGCCGCAGCGACAAGGACTCCCTCTCATGACCACCACCGACAACCAGAAGAAGACCGTCTGGAACCTCCCCGTCCTCCGCCTCATCGCCCCGCCCGCCCCAGCTGCAGTTCCGGAGCCGGGGGAGGCGCTGCTCGAGCAGACACCCTGGGGACGCCCCGGATCGCAGCTGCGAGTCAAGCCGGGGCGGGCGCGGCGCGGGTTCTACGGGCCCAAGCTGGCGGGGGCGCCGACGACGACCCGGCAGGCGGAGATCCTCAACACCGCCACCATCGGCGCACCCACCGGCACGGCGGGGATCGTGACCGGTCGGGATGTGCTGTCGCAGACCTCGATCGCCCACGACCCGGTCACCGCCTACAACGCGACCCCGCGGGCGGTGTCGTCGCCGAACGTCGTCATCGTCGGCGACGTCGGCTCCGGCAAGAGCTCCCACACCAAGACCTCCTACGTGCTGCGCCCTCTGCTGCTGAACAAGCGCCGCGCGGTCGTGTTCGACCGCAAGGACCGCGGCGGGGAGGGGGAGTACTCCGAACTCGCCCGCCGCTTCGGCGCCGAACCGATCCGCTTCACCACCGACGGCACCGGCACCCGGGTGAATCTCCTCGACCCGCTCATCGCCCACGGCGCCGGCGGGCAAGGGCAGATGAGGCTGCTGAACGTGATCGTCCGCCTTGCCCGCGACGGGCAAGCCCTCACCGAATGGGAAGAAGAAGCCCTCCGCGCCGCCCTCACCCGCACCCGCGCCACCCAGGACGGGAACCGCACCCCGGTGCTCGCGGATGTGCTGCCGAACCTGTCGCGGGTGACGGATCTGCCGGAGTATGCGGATCTGTCGCCGACGGCGATCGACGCCCTCCACCAGGCCGGCCTCTCCGTCCGCTTCACCCTGAACTCGCTCCTGCAGGACTACGCCGGGCTCCTCGACGGCGAGACCTCCAAGGAAGTCGACCTCACCGGGAAGCTGACCTCGTTCGACATCTCCCAGCTCGACGAAGACGGTCCCGCCGTCCCGGCGGTGATGGCGATCGGGCACATGTGGCTCCTCGGCCGGCTGCGCAACGACCGCGGCTGGGCGACGAACTGCATCTACGAAGAGGGCTGGCACATCGCCGCCGGCCCCTCCGCCGCGCTCGCCCGCTCCAACCAGAAGCTCTCCCGCGGACTCGCGCTGTCGAACGTATTCGTCTTCCACAAAGGCACCGACATCCCCGACGGCTCACCCTCCATCGCGATGCTCCAGGAAGCACAGACCGTCCACGTCTACCGCCAATCCCTCCACGAGGACGCCGCCTGGTGCCAGCGCGTCTTCGGCTTCGCCCCCGACGCCGCCGAACGCATCACGCAACTGCGCGACGGGCAGCGCTACGACAAGATCGGCTCCCGCCCCGAGATCTGGGTCGAACACATCCGCTCCCCCTGGGAGACCCGCCTGACCAACACCGACGAAGCCTTCGAGGCCGTCGCGAACTGATGAACCTCATCACCAGAACCGCCCTCGCCGGCGGCGCCATCCTCGCGCTCCTCGCCGGCAGCTTCACCCTCTCCTCCGGCACCGGCCAAGCATCCGCCTGCACGACTCAGACCGTCGATCCCGCCACGGCAGGGAAGGTGGCGGCAGTAGCCGGGTACTCCGGCACCCAGCTCACCAACGCCGCTCACATCATCAACGCTGCCACCGCCCTCGGCCTCGACACCGCCGGACAGACCCTCGGCGTCATGACCGCCATGGGTGAGTCCTCACTCCGCGTCCTCGACCACGGCGACACTGCCGGCCCCGACTCCCGCGGCCTCTTCCAGCAGCGTGACAAATGGGGCACCCTCGCCCAACGCATGGATGCCGAGCAGTCCGCGACCCTGTTCTTCACCAAGCTCAAGACCATCACCGGATGGGAGCAACTCGCCCCGTCAGCGGCCGCGCACAAAGTCCAGGGCAACGCCGACCCCGACCACTACACCCGCTACTACCAGCCCGCCACCGCCGTCGTCCAAGCCCTCGCCGCCACCACACGAGGCACCGGCTGCGGCATCTCCGGCGACAAGATCGAGCTCGCGCAGAACCTCGTCACAGCCGCCGACGAAGGACGCCTCAAAGGCCTCACCCCGGACCACATCAAAGAGATCCGCTGGATCGCCCAAGGCCAGACCGTCCCCGACTGCGACATCGACGTCCGTATTCTGCAGATCATCACCATCGCCCTCAACACCTTCCACCGCATCGGCGTGAGCGACATCAACCGCAAATGCACCGGCCAGATCCTCGGCGGCGGCACCAAGTCATCCCACTGGATCAACGGCGGCGGCGGGGCCGTCGATTTCTACAGCCTCGCTGCCACACCCACCACCGGCGCAGACGGCAATGCCATCCGCCTCATCGGCGCACTCGATGCCGTTGTCCAGGCGAAGGCGCGTATCGGTCAGAAGCAGTGCCGCGCGAAAGCCGACGTGCGGCTCGCATTGCAGCACTTCGCGGAGTTCGACGACACCTGCAACCACCTGCACGTTGACATCGCTTACGTCTAGCGCTTCTTCCGGCCGAACACAGTGTCCAGGAAGCTCGTCGTTCGTTGCTTCGCGAGCAGACCTTGATCTCGGAGTTCCGCGACGCGCTGCTTGCTGAGCACGCGCGAGTCGCGCTCTATCCAGTCGCCGAACAACCGTTGCATGCGGCCCCGTTCCGGCCCGGAGAGCGTCGGGAGGGAGAGCGCGAGCTGGGCCGCGACCGCTAGGTCCTGGTTCGCACCGCGTGTACTGAGCAGGTCTATCGCGTCGATCAGTACAGCCTTGAGCCCCGCTGTTCTAGGTGGAATCGTGCGCAGCCGGTCGGCTAGTGCGCTTCGCGAGGCGGCATTCGACGCGTTGGATAGTTGAGTCATGAAAGGACGGCTCGAGGAAATAGTGATCTCGTCTCCCGCGCTCGCGCGCGCTCGCTGGAGGGCGTCGACGTTCGCGAAGTGGAACCAGAGCTGACTTCGCTCCTCGACACTCACTCGTTGCGCCCACGTTCGGAGGGCTGCGGTTGATACGAGGATGTCGCTCTCGTCCGCGACCGCAATGATTTCATCCGCGGTCGGACCGGACCTCGCCCAGGTGTCGGCGATGCTGGGCTCGTACTCCGTGAGCACCGTCACTTCATCTGCCGTCAACGAGGCGTGGGGCTTATTCGAAATGGCAGAGGCGGCGGCATCCGCCCTTGCGATCATTCGGCCTAGAAGCGGATTCGCCTCGATGCTCATCTCTACGTTGCTCTTCAAAGCAAGAGAGAACTCGGCGGGGGCAGCGGCCCTCTCAGATATGGCTAGAAGGCCGTCCGTCTGAGCGTCTTCGGCGCCGGACTCGAGGATGTTGAGAACGAGAGTTGCCTGCAGCGCTGAGAAGCCGATGCCGGGTTCCGCGCTCTCGCCGGCATCGAGGAAGTCAGCAGTGTCGCTCAGCATTGATGCGTCCCATTCCGAGTCCGCGCCAGCTACGTGCATGTCGAGGATACTGAGCACGCCACTGTGCGAGACCGGAGTCGGCGTTGCAACGAGCTTCAAGTGCCGGTAGTTACTGAGCGCGTTCGCGCGCACGTCCGCCGCAAATCCCCCAACGAAGCGTCGTGCAACAGTCTCGATTGCATTCTCGGTGAGTTCTGTATCGGCAGTAACACCCGCCAGCCGTTCTACCGTCGAGATCCATCGCCAAGCGGCCCCCGACGGACGCCGTGCGATCGCGACGAGCGCCAATCGCAACTGGTGCTCGGGCGCGATGTTCGGAACGCCGCCGTTGAAGACTTCATCGTGTTGGTTCAGAAGGGTCTTTTCGTCCAGCTCGCCCACTTCGAGCAGGAACTGCTGGATGGCCCCGAATACCTCGGAATGTTCGGCGACATCGGCTCGTACGTCCGCGATATCGCTGGCTCTTGTGGAGAGTTCGAGAATTCGTGCTGCTCGGTCATTCTTCTCGGCTTCATTGAGGACCTTCGCTTCATTGACTGCGACAGTCGCGGTGCTAGCTGGCTCATGAATGATGAGTTCGGGCACCCGGAAGGCGCGATTCAACGCCTGCAGAATCATGCTCGAATCCACCTCCTCGACAGACCTGCCAAGCCTGCGAAGGAGTTCGGGGAGGTACGCGCCTTCGTCCGCGCCATGCGGAACTGCCGCGTCGAGGAGTGCTTCTGCCGCTGCGCCCAGCTGCTCGTCGCTCATTTCAGGGACGACACTTCTGAGAAGCGTGTCGGTGTCGATTCGGTCGATCGCCGCGGCGAGTGCCGTCGAGAGCATCTGCGGTTGATCCAGAGCACTGAGCAGATACCCGGACATCGAATTGGCGTCGACGACGGTGGAGGTGAGCCCGGCAGACACGATGCGCGAGAGCTCAGCCGAGTACTGATCTCGGATGGGCTGAGTGACCGAACCAGACAGGATTCCGAAAAAAACGCGCCTTCTCGCTGTTCCAGCAAGTAGCGAAGCGCGCCTTCGCGATCGTGATCGGACGCGTCCATGAGAGCTTGAGTTAGATCGGATCTCGCAGGGCCCTCTACGTCGAGCACCATGTTGTAGATCGCTGGGTCGTCGAAGTTAAGGAGGTCGCCGCCGGCGTGCATGAGCACCAGGTCTTGACGGGGAAGGGCGTAACCGCTCTCACTCAACCGGCGAAGGTACTGGCCAAGTTCAGCCGCGAGATCAAGGGCGACGCCTTCTCGGAACTTGCTTGCTCCCTCTGCGCTTGGTTCGGGCGCAACGACTTCGTCGACCGGCTGAATCAGTTCAGCGGAGTCGTTGGCGCGGGCGGCTTCCAGGTTGCGGTCGAGCGCTCGTGGCTCGATCTCCATCTCGCGCGCGAGCGTGGGGAACTCGGTCTGGATCGCTGTCCAGACTGCGATCTCCTCAGACCTGCCGAGCCAATCGAACCCCATGGACTCGTAGAGTCGCGCGTTCACTGCGAAATCGTTGAGCAGTACCTTCGTCCGGCGCGGACTCCGTAGGTGAATCGGGGAGACCGCGTTCACAACACGTTCAAGCCTCTGATTTCCGGACGCGCGTAGTTCTGCCCATATCCCGCCCTTGTCGGCGACGAGTGAAAGTGCATAGCGCCGCGCAACATGCCGTGGCTGCGGCGGAAGAGAGATCTGAAACTGGAAGATCTTGTCGAGGTATTCACCCGAAGTTGCGTAGTACGGCGCGCTGGGCTCTACAGGAGCTCCGCCTCGATGATGCCGGGCGATTGTCGCTGCTACTGCTGCTCGATCGAAAGCGACCACGAAGACGCAGCGATCGTGGCCGAGAAAGGTTCTCAGGCCCTCCAAGGTGTCCATGACAGCGTCCGGATCACAGCGGTCCAGCTCATCGACGAGTACGACGTAGCGCCGCTTTTTCTTCAACATCGAGTCGAAGATCTGACGGAACTGGGCGACCGAGCTCGGGCGAGATTCCTCAACGTCAACCCGGGTCAGAGTCATGAGAAGCCCGAGTAGTACGAAGATCAGCGATCCGCTTGCGGCAACACCCGCGAAGCCGAGCACGTTCGCCGCGAACGTCGGGACGAACTCAAGCTTCGGGTCCGAGAGCATCGCGATTCGGGCCCACAGTGCGGGGAGACCAAGGACGATCGCGGCGCCGATCAGCGAAGTTGCAACGACGGCTCTGCGCCGTTTCGTCTTGTCAAGACGATGAAGCCCGAATGGCAATCTGACGGATCTCTTCGATGTGAAAAGCCGCTCGTCGACGTCGTTTTGGTCCAGTTGGCGGCCGACCTCAGCGAGGAAGTTGGCCTGGAAGTTGTCGCCCGCGTTCTTCCATGCGTCGAACCGCAGCGCAGTCGGTTGTTCCGGCAGTTTCGCGAGCTCTTTCTCGAGCAAGCCGAAGAAACTGCTCTTCCCCGACCCCCACGGGCCGAAGATGGCGATGTTCATGTGGGTAGTGGCGGTTGCCGCAAGTTCGGCCACGCGCCGCGCTGTGCTGCGGTGGTTGAGTAGATCCAGACTGTCGGGGATCGAGCCACCCGCCGCGATGACATCAAGTGGTTCGTCTCGGAGGAGGTCTTCGGCGGAGAGCGGGCTGTGGGTCAATGCGGTTCCTTGGCGAGCAGATTGCGGGCGTTACTCTCGGCGCAGCACGTGCCGTTGATTGACCTCTCGATTAGCGAGTGGCGCTCGTCGGGCGCGTGCGCTATTCCGCAGAGTATTGCTCGCAGTCGTCCCGTCCAATCCCCCGACTGCGGTACGAGCAGTCGGCGGGGCGCGCCTTGACCTAGTTGGCCCGCTTGTTGGGCCCAGAGGACGGCTTCGCGTCCGGGGCCGAGAGACTCTCGGTCTCCCCGAAGTCGAGCCAGTCCTCCGTGCCTTCCAGTGGCGACGCAGACTCTGCAGTCGGCAGGGTAGCTGGGTCTCGCTTGGTCATGGGGATGACGATACGACCGCACGCCGTCTCTCAACTGATCTCGACGCTGGCCACGTCGGAGCGGAGCCGACGCGCGGCGCTGTGTCTCTCTGGGATTTCTGCCCTTTTCGGCCGTCGATCGTAGCTCGCTCTCGTCGCTGCGTCCCGCCCGGCTGCTCTTTGCAGACTTCGCTTAGCAACCGCATCCGTTCGTGACTTCGCTCCTTCCGCTCGCTCTTGATCACCCCGCCGGAAGGGCAAGAAAAACGAGCGGGAGGAACCGACATGGTCGGGAACAGCGGAGCGGTCACCTGGGACGAGTTTGTCAAAGGCATCACTTGGAAGCGGCGTCAGGAGTTGGTGGCGAGTCTCGACATCGACGAGAAGATCGCGATGATCGCCCGCCTCGATGCGCGGTGGGGGGAGACCCCGGGGCCTGAGGTGGCGCGTGAGAGAAAAGAGCGGAAGGCGAAGTTCGCGCTGATTGAGAAGCGACGTGCGATGGCGGGCCGGCGGAGCGCGGAGGAGCGTCAACGGGACGAGCTGGCGGGTCGACGCTATTGGGCGGCGCTCGAGCGGGGTCGTCTGCGGTGTGTGCCGGTGGCGGTGCTCGCGGAGCGGGCGCGGCGGCGTCCGTGTCCGGAGTTGTGGTTGGCGATGCACCCGACAGGGGAGCGGACTCCGGATCATCTGATCCGCACCTTCTACAACCTGCACCGTCGTTCGAAGAAGCGCCGGAACTCGTGGGATCCGGCCCGGACGGTGGCGATCAAGCCGGATCGGGCGATGGAGATCGCGATGCGCGTCCTTGAGCAGAAGGAGCACTGACCGACACCCCGGGGTTCGAGCGAGAGCGCTTGGATCCCGGGGCCGGGGGATGCGGTGCCGGCGGGGGCCGGCGCTGCGCTCACTGGTCGGAGCCGGCCGGTGGCCGGCACGGTACCCGTCGACGCGGGGCGTCGTTTTCTTACCGTGAAGCCTGCGGCAGGATACGGGCGCCCGGGCTGCGTTCAAGCGGCTGCGCCGCCGGCTCCTCCGAGACTTTCCGACCGCGGTCGCTGCGCTCCCTGATTCCGGCCGGAAACTCTCTCCCCTGCCGCCCTGCGGGTTGCACTCCGCCCGGTCGCCCTACCGGCGACAAGTCGCCTTCACGGCAAGAAAACGTGAAGGGGATTGGAGAAGCACACATGTTGCGAGGTTTGAAGGTCGGTATCGATGGGGTCCTGTCCTCGGTCGAGATCGACGACACCACTGCGGATGCGCGGATGGAGGGCATGCACCGGGCGATCGGGTGCCACACCTACGACGTCGTCGGCTACACCGACACGGTCGATGTGTGGGTCGATGACGAAGGGCTCTATCGCTCGAGCGTGAATGCGGAACTGTCCGTGATGCTCCGCCGTGAGCGGTTCGCCGGACAGGGTGCCTGGTTCGGCACCGGGCTGTTCCTCGGCATCGACCACACGAGCGGTGAGTCGCGGTCGCTGACGCCGGGGGAGCGCGCCGGGATCGTTCAGGACTGGTCGCGCAAGCGCGAACCGGCCGAGTACCGGTTCATGTTCGAGTTCCTCTTCCCGACCCGCGCCAGAAGATGACGAAAGCCGGAGCCCGGAAACAAGGCAAGTGTTTCCGGGCTCCGGCCCACATCCCCACCACCATAACGAGATCTAAGGACGTATAAGCCCATGACTGATAACACCACCCAGACAGCCCCGGTGACGGTGCCGGTCGCGCAGGTCGAGCACATCGACCCGACCACCGTCGAGTTCGAGGACAATATCCGCACCGACATCCACCTCGACCCCGCCTTCCTCGCGTCCATCAAGGCCGAGGGCGTGCTCCTGCCCGTCCTCGCCTGACGCGGCGACGACGGCACCGTGTACGTCCGCGACGGCCAGCGCCGCACCCTCGCCGCCCGCGAAGCAGGACTGCCGACGATCCCCGCGTACTTCGGTGCGGGAGCGCTCACCACCACGCAGCGGATCACGCAGCAGTTGATCACCAACGACCGCCGCACCGACCTCACCGGCACCGAGCGCGTCATCGCCTACGAGCAGTTGGCCCTGGAAGGGCTGACCGTGGCGAAGATCGCCAAAGCCACTGGCGAGGACAAGGCCACGGTGGAGAAGTCCCTCACCGTCGCGAAGTCGGCGGGTGCGCGGAACGCACTCGCGGACACAGCGGTCAGTCTCGACCGGGCGATCCTGATCGCGGAGTTCGAGGGTAACGACGACGCCCTCGCGACGATCGCGGAAGCCTGCGACGAGGAACTCGACCACGTCGCCGGACGGCTCCGCCACGACGGCGCGCTCGCGCAGCGTGCCGAGGAGATCATCGCCGCATACGCAGGGGAGGGGATCACCGCGACAACCGAATGGCCTGAGGGATGCCGTCGCCTGCAGTCGCTGACCGACGCCGCCGACGACGCGAACGAGCGGCCCGCGATCACCGCCGCCGAGCACACCGGATGCGCAGGCCACGTCCTCCGCGTGCAGGTCTGGGGCTTCGGCGACGACGAGCACGACGCCGACCCGTACTGCACCCGCCCCGACCTCCACCACGAGCGCTACGCCTACAGCAGCAACGTCGCGAAGGTGAAGATCGCCGACCTCCCCGACGAGGAAGCCAAAGCGCGCCGCGCCGAGCGCCGCACCCTGATCGCGAACAACAAGGCATGGGACGCCGCCGAACCGGTGCGCCGCGCCTGGATCGCGACACTCCTGAGCCGGAAGAACCTGCCCAAGGGTGCGGCGCTGTTCGAGGCCGTGACCTTCACGACCTACACCTACGAGGTCGGCAACGACCACCACACCCACACGCGCGAGTTCCTCAACCTCGACGGCACCGGATACACCCGCGACGTGATCGCGAAGGTCGCCACCGACACCCCGACCCGCGCCGGACACGTCGTCCTCGCCACCGCCCTGTCGGCACGAGAGAACCACACCAGCCGCGAATCCTGGCGCACCCCCAACGCGGCAGATCGCGACTACCTGCGGCAGTTGGAAGCGTGGGGCTACACGCTCTCCGACGTCGAGCGGATCGCGGCCGACCTCCCCGCGATCAACCGAGAGGACGAGGTAACCGAGTAGGAGTACGGGCGGGGCGGCATCCAGTCGCCCCGCCCGCACCCCAAAGCCGGTGTGCCAGCTGCGCCGGCACGCGAGGGGCGACCCCCTCGCGCTCCCCCGAAAGGCTCCGCCGGTCAGCGTTCTCCGCGCTGCTGCCGCAGATACCAATCCCAAGCGAACTCCGCCGCCGCATCGCCCGTCTCGAACACGCCCGACAGCGACTCGTTCCCGACGTGCCGCAGCTCATAGTGGTGCTTCGCTTGCCCCCGAATCACGTGAATCAGTCGGAGCTCGGCGTACGGGTCGGCATAGCGTCCGTTCGAGAGCAACCACCGCACCGGATACGCGTTCTGCCGCGGATGCCAGTCCGGAACCCGGTTCACTCCCACCGACGCAGTAGGAACCAGCCCTCTGGCGTGCACGCCACATCCAGCACCGACGACTCGCCATCGGCGGCGCGGACCGTGAACCGCCACGCCGATGACGTCGGCGGGTGCGTCACGCCAGCGCTGAGGATCAGGTCCGCCTCCGCCAAGGGCGTGGGCGAATTGATCACGGTGAAGCGCTCCGCGCCCGCCACCAGGCGAGACGGGCGACCGTCGACAGTCCAGACGTTGATGGGAATTCGTGAGTCAGCGCCCGGCCGCGCGACCATGACTGATTCGAACATGCGTTCGATCTTCGTTCAAGCTTGCCTAATCGTCAACTGAGCCGTGTGTTCCTCCGCGCGGGCGGAGGTCTGCTCCCGCGTGTTGAAGTAGCGATCGAACCCGCTGAATGCTGTAGCCGGTGGTCCGCGCTATGTCTCGAATGCTCTGACCCGTGTCGTAGAAGGATCGGACCACCTTGGCTAGTTCGTCGGCCGCGGCCGCGTCGAGGCGCTGGTGGGGCGCGAGTTGGGGCGTGGGCTCCGGCTGCCAGGTTCGTTCGATCGCGCCGCCGCTGTATCCCTTCTGCTCGCGGCCGCGAGGCTCGACCTCGTCCGCAGCTTCGTCCCCGAAAGCGTGCCACCCGGGCTGTGCGCGGCGCGCGAACATCTCGAGGAATGGACCAGGCGAGCATGCCTCGATGAGGGGATAAAATTCATCGGGCTTGCGGCTGTGCTCACGCTTGCGCGTTTCCACCATGTTGACTTGCGAACGTGCCGGCGCCAGCGTCCGCAAAGAGCCCCGAACCCCGAAAAGCAGAATCTCGGTGACGTTGCGGAAGTAGAAGCCGACCCCTCGCCCATCCGGGCCACCGTCTTTACGCCGCTTTGCCCAGATAATGTTGCTCACGTAGCGGAAGCCCCACGCCTCCATGACCGCGAGACCTTCCGGCAGGAGCGCATTCGGAACCCAGAGGTACAGGTGTGCGTTCTTGGCGACGTGATCCGCGACCGGGAGTGCTTTGATCGTGTCGAGAGTCATCGTCGAGTAGCGATCGAGCCGGCGATGCTCGGGCGCGACCTTGCCTGTCCGGTTCTGGAACTGCCACGGCGGATCGGCGTAGACCGTCTGAAACCCCCCGGCGATTGACGGCAGCGGAGGCGGTGCCTGCTCATCGCGAAGCGGCTCAGCGGCACGCGCCCGCACCGGGGTAGGTTCAACCGTCAATGTCATGGTGGTCTCCATTTAGATCTTGGGAGCGAGCCTACTTTAGATCTTGGGCGGCACCTTCTAGCGTTGCGCCCGCGAGTGTCGCGAACCGTTCAGGCGCATCGACGGGTCGGTAGCATCGGCCCATGGACGTTGGTCTCGAACATATGTCGTTGACGAGGAACACCACTCTTCAAAGTCTGACGACCACGGCCGCTCAGTTGGCGCCGGGCATGACGGTGTCGCAGGTGATGGACGTCGCCGAGTCCAACAGCGCCGAGTCAGCGTCGAGCTGGATCAAGAGCATGTTCACCTTCCAGGACGATGCCCTCATCGACGACGCGTGGCTTCGTGCGGCGCGCGACGGAGACAACGACACCGCAAACGCTTTGGCGTGGGCTGCTCGAGTCTTCGCCGAGCCGCGCATCGCGCAGGTAGTGGAAGAGACGCTCGCAACAGGCGACGGCCACTTCGATCCGGCCGGTTTCGCTACCGACGCAGTCGAGCAGGCATTCGCTCGACTCGGTGTCGGGGAGCAAGCTCGGAAGGCGGCTTCGTCGCTGCTCAACCAAGCCACCGCAGTGCCTCTGTTCGATCCAGAGCGCCACGGGGCGGCCATCATCGGAACGGCGAGGTTCCACCGCACCGCGCAGTTCGTTCCTGCTCTGATCGAGTTCCTCGAGGAGAGGATTCGGGCGCAAGTGAGCCCGGTGGTCGCCGCCCGCGGTGATGCCGTTGAACTCGCTCTGCTCTGGAAGGCGAATCGCTGGTTAGGGCTCACGAAGGACGAGTTCCGTTCGGCAGCGCGGCCGCGCGTCGCCACTCCGCTTTCGTCTCGCGCTGCACTGCCAGATAGCCTCCGCGTGCTCCATGAGGAGGCGCGCCGTCGTAAGCAGATCGTGCTTCAGGGAGCACCCGGTACGGGCAAGACGCACGTCGCAAAGAGTTACGTCGATTGGGCCGCTTCGGACCGGGGAGGTGAGTCGAATCTTTCGAACGTTCTCGACGAGCTGCCGGCCAATGAACGCACTCCCTACGATGTGGCGCAAGCCGTTATTAGGCGAGGCCTTACCGCGCTTTGGGACATCGCGCAGTTTCACCCTTCCTACGGCTACGAAGACTTCGTCCGCACGCTCGCGCCGGTGCCTACGGCGGGCGGTGTTACGTTCCGGGCTGAGCACCGTGTGCTCAGCTTCCTCGCCGCAGTCGCCGTTCAGCTTCGTGACGCTGGCAACGACTGCGACATTATCCTGATCGTCGACGAGGTGAACCGAGCCGATATCGCGAGGGTGTTTGGCGAGTTGCTTTACGCGCTCGAGTACCGTGACGCTCCGGTGCGCACCCCGTACACGATTGATGGCAACGCCTCGATGGTCCTCCCCTCGAACTTCATTCTGCTCGGGACGATGAATACGGCGGACCGCTCGATTGCGCTCATCGACTACGCGCTCAGACGGCGTTTCACATTCATCACCCTCATCCCCGACGCCTCCGTTATCGACGGCGCGGATTGGTTCGGAACAGCGGACAAAGCTGCAGCGCTGCACCTGTTCGAAGCGGTCTCCGCCCTGTTCACTGCCGCCGACAACAACGCCTCCCTCGCAGTCGGTCACAGCTACTTCCTGCCGTCTGGTGACGCCGCCGACGAAGCCGGCTCGCTCGCCTCAATCGCTCGACGATTCGCATACGAGGTCGTCCCGCTGCTCCACGAATACGCAGCGGAGGGACTCGTCGATGCCGGCAAGCTGGCGGACGTGCTCGGCGCACTCGGCATCGATGCCGAGGACGGCGACCAAGATGCAGTCGAGTCGGCGCTGTCCGCCTGGCTCGCCACTAGTCATTCGGACGACGTCGACCAGCCGTGACAGACGAGGCTCTCGCCGCAAGGTGGCAGCTCGGGCAACCTCTGCTCGAGATCTCCGAGCAGTCGACCGCGCGTGCCGCCGATGACCTCGTCAGTGCTCTTTCACGCGACCGGTGGAAGGAACTTGGCCTTGCCTTCCAGAAGACACCCGGAGACGATGACTGGACGGTCCGCGCCGGCGATCTGACCGGCATTGCGCGCCTCGAAATCGCAGGACAGCAGGCTCACCTTCGCGTCGCTCCAAAGATCGAGGGGCTGGACCTGTTCTTCCTCGCTGACTGGGCCTACGGCACACAGAGCGTAGGAAAGAAGCTCCGCGACGCGCGAGCGAACCTAGCAGCGCTGCGCACCGAACCCGCCGCCTGTCTGCTCGGTTGGTATGTCGCCGAGGTGATTGCTTTCGCGACACGCTGGCTTCGGCGCGGATATGTCATCCGGGAAGACGAACTTGTGGGGCGGGTTCGCGGGCACATAGACGTTGCCCGCTACCTCGATAGATCGGCTAGCCGCGCGCGGCCCCACGTGATCCCCACTCGCTTCGCTGAGTCATCGCTCGACACCCCCACCAACAGGTATCTGAAGGCCGGACTGCGGCAAGTTGCTGTTCTCGCGCGGACGCTTCCCGTCGAGGGCGCCCGAAGTGCATTGGCCGAGCTCACCCGACGCGCCCTCACTCTTTTCGTCGGCGTCGCCGACGCGCCAGCGAGGCCCGGGGATGTCAATCGCTTCAACATCTCGGGTCCGCTCCGCCACTATGGCCCCATCGTCAGGTTCACGACCGCCTTGCTCGAAGGAACCTACGTGTCCACTGAAGTCGGCGGCCACGTCCAAGACGCCATCATGTGGTCGCTCAACAGTCTGTACGAAGAAGCCCTCGGAAACGTATTGCAGGCATGGCCCGGCGCATCGCTGCTGAAGACGCGTAGTCGGGCAACGCTCGTTGATGCCGTCGGTCGGGTCAACGGCTCGACTCCCGTGAAACCCGACTACGTCGTCCGGCGCGGCGACGGTGCCCAATTGGTGCTCGACGCCAAGTACAAAGATGTTCTGCCTGCCGCGTCTGTTGCCAGAGCTGAGGACTCGGTAGCCATCGCACCCGCTCGTGGGCAGCGAGTCAGAGTGAGGCGAGCTGATATCTATCAGGCGGTTGCGTACGCGCGTCACTCAAACCTCCGAACCGATCGCGTCGCCCTCATTTACCCGGTCTCGCTCGGCTTCGGGGATGAGTATCCGGCACCGCTGCTCGTGCGAGAGTTCGATCCCGCATGTCACGTCATCTTCTTCGACGTCGGCCCAAACGCCCGCGCTCATCGAAATGACTTCTACCGAACGCTCGATCGCCTGTAGGCCAGTCTCCGAGGCAGCGTGCCTGACTGCTGTCAGGCTGTTTCGCCATCCGCCCGGGCGGCACAGTGGAGTGCTGTACTCAGGGAGAAGCTGATCTCAGCGGCAGCTTGTAACGTCCTTCGCGCAGCTACTCGGAAACCGCGGCAGAGCGCTCGACACTGTCCGCAAACCGTCGAGCGGCTGACTCTTCCGCTGGTGTGTACTCGATCGTGATGGTTCCGCTGCTGGTGTGGATGCTAAGGAAGCGCCGTGAGGTGTCTCTGCGCGCGGAGGCCCCGATGACCGCGCCCGCGGCAGTGCCGAGGCCCGGCGCAATGACGGTGCCGACCGCAGCGCCCCCGACCATGCGCCCGAAGCTCATCCGTGATGACGTCGTGCCATCAAGATGGACGTCGGCGCCGCCTAGCGGCCACGAGGCGGTCGTCCCCTTCCACAAGCGGCCGCTACGTACTGAGAAGCCGCGGAACGTTGCGGTGGCAGGATCCTCACGGACCTCTTGCCGCTCGCGTCTCACGGTCTGGTCGTAGGTGCGTGCCAACTCGGCCGACTCGGCCGCTCGTTCGGCGTTCACTTCGGCCACTGATTTTGTCGCGCCGACTGCTGCTGAGACGGAGGCCGCGAAGACCTGTCCTGCCTGATGTGGGCCGACGACGATCGTGGCCGAGCTCGCCGCACCAACGTGACCGCTATAACCACGGGCAAATATCACGAGTTGCCCTTCGCTGCCTCGTCCAGGCCGGTACTCGACGCTCTGAATGCGGTTGAGTGGGAATGTTATGTCGCTCGCACGCTTCTTCTTGGCCGCCTTCGCCGAGAACTCGAATCGCACGTCGTTGTCTCGGAACTCCGCGACCCCGTCGGTTCCTTCGATCCGCATGTGAAGAAGCTTCTCACGCTCGCAACTACTTCGGCTTGGTGATGTCGATCGGGACAGGGCTGTAACACTTATCGCCGGTGGCGCTGGGCCGAATCGGCTCATCGGCCCTGTGGGTCAATATGGACGTCGTTGTCGGTCGCCTTCTCAGCATCAACTCCAACGCAGACCCGCTCCACCACTTAACGGGGTCACGATCCACTCACGCCAGACTCGGAAGTTGCCCGCCGCCCCAACCGCTGCTGAAGGACGAGCTAGACCGTCCGAAGGAGGCGATCGGTGCCAACGACCGGCTCGTGTGCCGCGCGAGACGACCAACCTCCCCTGCTCGGGGACGTAGCAGCAACATCATGTCCTCGTACGGCTAGCTTCTCCCGATTTCGCCGCCGCCGGAAGGGTCTTCGTCCGTCGCTGGGAGCAACAGGTACGGGCCGCCCTCGATTTGCGATCCATTTAGGAACTCGACCACAACGGCCAACGTCTCTTCATCCAGCTCAATTGCGGGTTTGACCAGCGCAGCGCGAAGGGCGACTCGAAGCTCTGGGGATAGCGCCTCGTCTGCGACTCGTACGCGCGCGAGGCGTCGCTTCTCCTCGGCTGCATACCGTTCCGCAGCGAGAGCTGACAGGAACCGCCCTCGGTATTCATCACCGCTGATGAGCGGTCGGTTCGCCTCGATCGCTGAGCCCGGCTCGTCGTCGACGAACTCAACGTCCATGACCTTGAGAGACCGCGTTCGCGGAGGCGAGGGCTGCTTCTCGTTCATCGAGACGGCCTTATGTTCTTCCGCCCTGCGGCGCGCCCACCCTACGAGCTGAACGATGGCGTCGAGCCCCATCTCGACGCCGGCCTCTATTGCCTTTCTTAAGTAGGGCGAGGCGGCAGCGATCGCAGCGTCCAGCATCGCTTCGGCCACTTGCTGACGAGGGTCGGGTCGAGCGGTGTGTCGCTTGCCGGGCTCCGAGACCTCATCGAAGATTGCTGCGCGCGACTCACTGGGGCCCAGCAGCCTGCCCTCGCTATCGCGGATCAGCTCTGTTTCGTACCCAGCCGTGCGGTTGGAGCGGGATCGGTATGCTCCCTCAGGCTTCTTGACCCATCGCAGCTCTTCGTCTGCCCCTCCCTGCATGCGCATGGCGGAAGTGTAGAGGCAGGGATGGCGGCGGATGCTGGCAGGGATCGACACACACGAGGGCGACGCGGCGTTGGGAATGCGATTGTTGCCGCCGGCGACTGAGCAGCGATACGAATCCCGGTTGGTGCCCCCCCCAAAAATAAGTCGTTGGAAGAGGTCCCTCAGTGTTGACGATGATCTAGGACACTGGCGTAGTGCCGGAACAGGGATGGACGCTGCTTGTTGGACTGAGTGGAGTGGTCGCTGGCGCGCTCCTGAGCGGAGCATTCAGCCTCGTGGGCTCGGTGATCCAGGGGAGGCGAGAACAGATGCGCTGGGCACGCGCCGCACGTCTTCAGGCATATGGAGATTTCCTTGCGGCGCTGGACACCTGGATGGATTTGCTTTGCACGTCGTGGGTGGAGCATGTCGCCGCTGGGGAGTCCGTGGAGCAACTCGAGGCACGTGGTGAAGTGATCGCAGAGGAAGTGCAACGAGCCCAGTCGCGCGTAGTGCTTCTCGGACCGGACGCCGTTAGAAACTGCGCAGGTCGATATCACGAAGCGGTGCTTGATCGGATCCATTCGACCCAGGCAGCCGGAAACGTCTCCACTGTGCTCGCGATTGACCTTGAGCCCCTACGGCGTTCTCGGTCGTTGATGCTGGCGGTCATGAACCGGTCGCTCGGCCTCGGTCCGCGGGATTGACGATCCCACCGAGAACGTGACCATGATTTGACCACAAACGAGTGCAACTGAACGGCATCACCTCGTTTTGACTTGGTCATGGATGCCGGAAAACAAGACCTCGCCCCCTCCATCTCAGGGCGAGTTCTTCGCACACGGATAACAAGAGGGGTACCGCGAGTTGAGCGCTTGCGCTATTCGCAACCGAAGTCGCAGTCAGCTCGCGAGTTGGGAAGCGCGGATGCGGCGGGGCGGCGAGGCTGACGCCCGGTCCGGGCACGTGTACCTCGTAGTGGGGGAGACCGGTCGTCCCGGCTTGTGGCTACTGTCTCGACAGGAGCCGGTGAATCCTCGCATTTGGCTTGTCTCGGGGGCGTCGCGCATGCGTGGCGCGGTTGGATCATGGGGGTCTGACGTGTCTCAAACGCGCGCGAAAGCCACGAACAAGCTCAGGGCAACGATCGGCCTTTTCGTGGCTGCGGCCGTGGCGATTACCGGGGCGATTCTTCCGACACCCGACGACGCGGCCCACGCCGACTCGTCGTCGCCGTCGGTCGTGCCCGCGGTGACGTGGGTCAGTGGCTTCATGACGGCCAGTGGTTGGACCTTCATTCCCGAAGATGGCGCGATCATCCAGCTCGGGACCTCCGACGCCGACGACTCTCGCCCCGACTACAGCTACGAAATCCACGTCGTCGACTCCGATAGCGCGATCGTCGTCGACTCCGTCACCGTGGCCGCCACCCGCAACGACGAGCCCTATGACGAAGACTCCTGGGCTGAGTGGATTCCGGCCGCGAACACGTTCACCGCGGGCGACAACTACTTCCTCACCGCGCGCGCAATCGTCGATGGGAGCGAAGGCCCGTGGTCGAGCGCGATCCGCATTCACATCAACGAGAACATCGATCCGCCCGACGTCGTCGCGCCCGCCAACGGGGCAATCTCCACGACCGCCCCCGAGCTGATCATTAACGTCAGCGACACCGACGCCTCCGCAGGCCTGGACGCCGCCTTCGAAGTCGAGCGCACCTACGAGGACGGGACCAGCCAGTACGCCGCAAGCTGGTGGGCCACCCTCGAACCGGGAGACACAGAGCTCAGCTTCTACCCTTCGTGGCTCGGCGTCGGCGCCTTCCGGTGGAGGGCGCTCACCTACACCGAGAACGTCTCCCAATGGACCGAATGGCACACGTACACGGTGAGCCGGGTCCCCGGAGAGCCGAACTACGTCAGCGCGAGTAGCGGCAAGAACTCCGCCACCGTCTCCTGGTTCTCGCCGCAGGATCCTCCCTATGCGCCGATCCAGAGCGCGACCGTCACCCTCGACCCCGGCGGGCTGACGCAGACCAGCCCCGTCAACGGGTCCGGCAGCATCACATTCGATGACCTCCCAATCGGCAGCTACACCGCGACCATCGCCTACACGAACGCCCTCGGAACCGGTCCTGCCCGCTCGCTCGCGATCGAGGTGCTCCCCACCGTCGCCGAAGCACCCGAGAACATCGCGGTCACCTTCAACGGCAGCGGGACCGACGCGACTGTCAGCTGGGACCCGCCAACCGACGATGGCGGGGCGCCCATCATCGACTACAGCGTCCGCTCCGACGACTACTGCACGTGGGACGGGCCCCTCACGAACCAGATCGAGACCTCGATCAACTACCCCGGGCTCACCGCAGGGTGCAGTTACGCCACCGTCGTCTGGGCCAACAACAGCGCCGGCGGAGGCAACGCCGCCTACATCAGCTTCGTCGCGTACGACGTTCCCGCCGCTCCCGAAGTCGCCACCGCTCGCCCTGGAGACGGCGAAGTCGACATCTACTGGACGCCCGCGTACGACAACGGCTCACCCGTCACCGAATACGAAGTCACCGCGACGCCGAGCAACATCACCAAGACCGTGCCCGCGACCAGCACGTGGACGACGCAGGGCGCCACCATCGACGGCCTTGCCAACGGCACGGAATACACCTTCACCGTCCGAGCAAAGAACGACGCCGGATGGGGAGCGGTCGCGACGACGGCGACCGCTACGCCCAGCGCCGGCGGCATCGACACCGACGGCGACGGGCTCTCCGACGCCGCAGAGCAGAGAGTCGGAACCGAGCCGACACTCGTCGACAGCGACAACGACGGACTGAGCGACGCCGAAGAGGTGCTGAATCTCTCCGGCCTCACCGACCCCCGCAATGACGACACCGACGGCGACGGAATCGGCGACGCCGATGAGGACTCCGACAACGACGGCGCGATCAACAGCGCCGAGTTCGCGGCGGGCACGAAACCGGCCGACCGAGACACCGACGGCGACGGCCTCCCCGACGGAGGCGAGATCGCTTCCGGGACCGACCCCCTCCTCGCGGACTCCGACGGTGATGGACTCTCCGACGGCGACGAGATCGCTCTAGGCACAAGCCCGCTGCTGGCCGACACCGACGGCAACGGGACCCTCGACGGCGACGAGGTCGGCACCTACACCCTCTCTGCAGCGCCGCTCGATCCCTACGCCGGGCCGAACCCCTCCGGGGACTTCACCGAGCTGACAGCAGTGGCCGAGGTCGACGCAAGCGGACGCGATGCGTCCACGCTCCGCGTCGAATCGACCCCGCCGGAGGACATCGCCGGCATCATCACCGCCACCGCCGCGATCACCACCGTCGAGACCGAGAACACTGACGACGATGCGGACCCGTCGGGTCCGGTCGCGCGGAGAGGCGTCGCTACCACCTCGATGCCGACTGCAGCCACGTCGCTCACTCTCGGCTACCCCGCCAGCTACGCCCAGGAACGTCTGGCGAGCCTCGCCCCGATCGTGTGGAACGACGCGACCGCCACTTGGGAGTTCACCAACAAGAACGTCTCCGTGTCGACTGCTGCGCACACCATCACCATCCACTCGCCCGAGCTCGGCCTGCGCTACGCAATCGTTGACATGGCCGAGTGGCGTGGGAACGCCAACCAGTGCCAGGCGGCACTCGATGGGCATCCCGCGATGGACGTCCAGATCATCCTCGACCAGACCTGGAGCGTCACCGACTCCGACCCGACCAACGAGCGACTCAACGCGGTCGACGAGATCCTCGACGCGTTGAAGCCTGGCGACCGCGCCTCGGTCCGCGAGGTCGGCCTGATCGGCGGCATCGCCCGCGGTGCCGGTGGCCAGTCCAGCTTCACCGGCCGGGCGATGGGCAACCACCCGCCGGACTGGAACTTCCTGATCCCATGGGCCCAGAGCACCGAACTTCTCCCGGTCTCGCAAGCCAAGGCGAAGGTCGACGAGTACCGATCCGCAAGCGGTCTCATCGACGAGTACTACTGGAGCGGCTGGTCGGAGCCGTCCTGGCTCGGGGAGTCTCTCTTCGGAGACGCGGACCAGAACACCTATGGTGACCCGGCATCTGCCGCAGCGGTCTGCCGCATCCACACCGTCGTGCTGGTCACCGACGGGAAGCTCGTCCCGCTGGCAGAGCTCAGCGACGAAGACGAAGACGCCTGGGGCAGCGACTACACCGTCTTCCGCGACCGCACCGACGCGCCGGTCCACGTCCTCGATGTCGGTTCCGACAACCCCGATGACGCCCTGTGGATGCAGGCGCTCGCTACCAACAGCGGCGGCACCTACTCCTACGTGCCCACCGCCGGCGACATCGCAAACTGGGTCGACGAAGTCACCCCGTTCGTCGACAACAGCGACGCCGACCCCAACGTCGACTCCGACGGCGACGGCCTGAACGACTGGATTGAAACCGTCGGCGTCGTCCCCGTCATGTCCGGCTTCGGCGCCACGAAGCTCGGACGCGTCACCAGCAACCCGAACAAGGCCGACACCGACGGCGACGGCCTCACCGATGGCGAGGAAGTCGGGCTGAAGGCAACCCAATCCGACCTTGCCGTTCCGACAACGTCCAAGACCGCCGGCTATTACGTCACCGCCAACCCCAAGAAGGTCGACAGCGACAGCGACGGCGCATCCGACTTCGACGAAGTCGACCTGGGCATGAACGCGCTTCAGCCGGACATGGACTACGACGGAGCCAACGACGGTCGCGAACTCACGTGGGGCTCGGACCCGCTGCGTACCGACTCGGACAGCGACGGCTACACCGACAACGTCGAGATCGACGGAATCGGCAACGGCTACGACCCCATCGTTTTCACCGATCGAGTCTCCGATATCGCGCTGCTGCAGGACATTTCCGTCGGATTCATCTGCGGCGAGTACTGCCCCAGCGATTCGCTTGGCTGGCTCATCGGCAATCTGATCAGTGGCTATCTGATCTTCGGCGACGTTCGCGACGCGGTCAGCTTCCTCGGCGAAGCCGACTTCCTGTCCGCTGGCTTGATCATCTTCGGTTTGATCCCCGCCGTCGGCGACATCGAAGCAACGGTCGTCAAGATCATCCGCTACATGGCCCGAGTCGCCTTCAAGCAGAAGCTCGCTGCCTATCGACTCGGCACAGCGATCCTCGGCAGCGGTTCCGCATTCCGGGCGGCGCCAGCGGCCGTCGGCAGGGCGTCAGTCTCCGCATCGGGAGCGCTGCCCTTCGGAGCTCGAATGCTCGACGGACTCGACAACGGGCTTCGGTCCAAGCTCGGCGCCGCTGGAATGACCAGCACTGAGTCGATGGCCCGCCTGGTGCAGAGCGTGGATCCCAAGTTGCTCAAGCGCTTCATCGATGAAGCCGAGCCGACCACGTTGCACCCGGGAGCCGAGCTGCCGAAGTTCATCCACGGAGACAACTTCAGGCTTCGGGGTGCTGCGGGTGAAGAGTATGCAGCTGGCGCGTTCAATGTGGCGTTGCCGGGCCGAGTCCGAACCCTCGTCAACCCACCTAGCTTCGTGCGGTATCGATACTACGATCTCCACGTGCCGCTGGCGAATGGCAAGACGATGTTCGTTGAGGTGAAGACGGGAACCCCAACGTTTGCGAGCGCGATCGCGCAGATCTACAAGGACAAACAGATGAAGGCTACGACTGGGAACCAGATCAAGTGGGTGTTCCTCGCGAGCAACGAGACCAATCGCATCGGGCCCTCGGAAATGATCCTGAACGCTCTCAATAAGGCCGGTATCCCGTTCGAGATTCATTGGCCGCGCACGTGAACTTTCGGGAACTCACTCGCGCCCAGGCCGAGTCTTACATTGCGAGCGTTCGCGAGCGCGAGCACGACTACCTCGTCGCGCTAGCGCACCAGCTGGATCGGACCGGCGGCCCCCTTGACACGATGGACGGCAGCGCGGCGAGCATCCTCCCGTTGACCGAGTGGTTTGCGGATCAGATTCAGAAGGGCCTGCCGGGAGTGCCTGCGGGCGCGATGTCCGCCCATGCCCGATTCTTCGGGGAACCCTTCACAGAGGTGCTGCGCGTGCAATACGCGTCGGATCGGGTCGTTCACTATCTGATGCAGGTGATCCGACTCGAATATCCGGACGCGCGCTGGGGCCTATGGCCGAAGCCGAAGGGCAGAGCCAAGTGGATGGATGAGAACGCGCCGACAATCCTCTACGACGGCAGCATCCCCTTCATCGCGGAGCAGGTCGTGCAGGGATGCGCCTACGACCTCTTCGTTGGAGACGGAATCGGACCGCCAAGACTGCGGGAGCTCTTCGGCTATCAGGTCATTCGCGATACTGGCCGCGAGTTCGTCGGCGCAGAAGAGTCGATCCTGGCTCCGCTACTTGCCGAGGATGAGAAGCCGTACGAAGACGAAGCTGTTCCTTCGTTCTTCTCAACCCTGAAATCAAAGGACTCGCCTGAACCCGAACCGCGTCGCGGAGTGAGCGTCGAAGTGCAGCTCGCGCCGGTCGGAGCTAACGAGCAACTCGATGAAATGAGCCCCCAGCTCGACCATCGGGCCGTGATTCCAATCCTGCGGTTCCTCGGCACGCTCTCCGCCGACACCGGCGCCCCCGTCGGAGACGAGATCCGCAACGGCGGCGAGTACGTCATCGGCGACGACCTCGTCGCGGTCACCGCCATTTCGGCAGGGGGGAGACTCCGCGGTCTCGTCATCGAGGCAGCCGAAGCGACCGGGCCCGAATGGGATGCGATCGAGACGGAGCTGACTCGCCTCGCCACGAAGACCGGATCCACACTGCGCGCCGAGCAGTGAGCTGCACGCCGGCGATCATGGGTCGTCTCCGGCATCCGGAAGAACCGTTCGGACGGGACGCGAGCGTCTGGCTAACGCGTCGATAGACGACTGGGCGCGCCGCGCCTCCACTGAGCTGGACCACACCCACACCCACACCCACAGCTGCAGATTGCGCCCCGACGCGAGACGTGTACGCACCGCACACGCTTGCGTCGAGGATGCGCATAGCGCCGCATCGAGGAGCACGACCTCCGCGCCAGCAAGCACGGTCACCGAAACGGGGCTCGCCCGAGGACAGGTCATGAGCGCATCCGCGCCCAATTTCAGGACCTCGCCGGGGAGCGAGACCGGTGGACGCTCGTCGATCCGTGCGTCCACCCGCGCGGGGTAGCGCTCGTCCGTTGCGGCCGAGATGTGCGTGTGGAGTTGATGCCAGCGTGCAACACAGTCGACCGCCCCACGAGTTCGGCTCCTGGCCGTTCGCCTGGACGCGAAATGGACACATTTCGCGCGAATCACGGTGCTTCGTCTGTGATCTCCATGGGGGTATCTCGCTGATAATCTCGGAGCTGCCGGCGCCGAAAGGCCGCGCGTTAGTCGCACACGGCTCACAATCGTGCTCGCACGATCCGCCACCGCCTAGCTACTTCGCCTCGACCGAACTATTGCTCGGTGGGGCCTCCTCGTCGTTCGCGCTGACTGCGCCCAGCCCGGTGGGCGCCTCGCGGGGCAGCGAAAGGGCGTGTGGACTGTCCAAACGTTCGGCGACAGCAGCGCCCTGATGTACCGGGGGCATCGCTCCCACTCCCGGGGAGGCATCGTGGGCGAGGTAGAGGTTCATCCTCGGCCCCCTAAAGAGGGATGTGGCAGGCCTTCCACTTGAATCTAACTTTGAATCACTTACGGTTAGGTGCCAAGCGGATGCGATTCCTCCCAACGATCGCGGCAGCCGTCGCGGTCGCTGCGATTCCGGCTCTCGTGGGGGCCACTCCTGCTCTGGCTGCGACCACCGTAGCTACCAGCGCGGCAGTTGTGGCACGCAACTCGACGACGGGCTATCTGGAATTTGAGGCGACGTCGGCCGCGTCGGGCTATCGAACGGTTGACGGCGACGGGTTCTGCTACGACGGCGGCACGTGCACGCTGATCCTGGAGGGGAGAACGCTGGGAGGCGCCGTCCGCGAACTCGATCAGTGGGCGATCTCTCCGCAGGCCAGCAATACCGCTCACAGCTTCGCTGGCGCAGTCGATGTCGAAAAGATCGACGCGGTGCGGACACTCGTCTACGGGCCCTGGGGTGCGAACAAGGCCGGCGATTGGGTCTCAGTTGAAGACGAGATGCCAGGCAGCAACGTGTCGGTAGCTGGCTCTCACCTGAGCCGTGATCCCATCACGGGGTATCTCACCTTCGAAGCGGATGTGTCCATTTTCGGGCATCAGCTTCCGGGCAGCGTGTGTGCGAACGGGTCGAGCTGCGGTGTCTCGTTGTCTGCGGTCCTCGCCGATGGCGAAGAAAAGTTCCTGGCCTGGCACGACGATATCCGCTCCACGCCGCCCTCGTACCCTCGTCAGCATCACTTCACCGGGACGACTGCCTCGCGCAAGGTGGTCGGGCTTGTAGCTCGAGTGCAAGGAGCAGGTACAACGCTCGAGTCCGCGACGTATTCGGTTCAGGATCCTTACGTCAGCCCCGCTGTGTCATTGGCTGGCATCTCTGCAGTTCGCACCGATCAGGGCTACGTCGACGTTCAAGGCACGATGGAGTACTCGGGCTATCGAGACCCCGGCGCTGTCTGCGAGCAGACGACCCAGTGTGAGGTCGCCGTCGTTGCTCAGCGCGACGACGGCACGCAACTTGCTATCGCTTCGTCCCCGATCCCGACGAACGGTGCCCCCCAGTACCCTCAGACGTTCTCGTTCCACGGCATAGTGCCGTCGATCCACGTGACTTCCATCACTGGCCTGGTCCGCTCTCCGGGGCGCGAACTGAGCTCACCCGGCTACGCAATCGAAGACCTCTATCCAATTCCGAAAGTCGCAGTCACAGCCGTATCCGCCACCTCCGACGGCACTCGCACCCTAGTCGAAACGGACGTCAGCGCAAGCTTCTACAACCTGCCCGACGCCGTCTGTCGAAATGCGTTCCTCTTTGGCTGCAACCTCCGCGTGATCGGCAAGACCGCGGATGGGGGCGAAACCACGGTCGGGTATCTCGAGACCCGCGAGTTCTTTCCAAACGGATCCGAGCCAGCGTTCCCCACGACAGTCAGCCTCCGCGCCATCGTGGACAGCAGCGCGATCACCTCGGTCCGCGCGGAAATAACTAGCGCCTACGGCACCCTCGGATCCCCCTCAATTCCGGTCCGGACAGTGCGCTCAGATACTTTCGCTGGTGGAGGGAATCCATCCGAGCGCGGGTGCCAATGCAGCCAGGCGGATCCTGTCAACACTCTGACGGGCGAGTTCTACCTGCCAGCCCTCGACCTGGACCTCCCGGGCGCGGGACCTGCGGTCGCGCTGCCCCGCACGTACACGGTCAGCTCGGCGGGCCGCGCGGGGTCCTTCGGGCACGGATGGGCTTCGGTGCTCGATGCGCGCGTCGAGGTGCTCCAGTCCGGAGCGACGCCGAACGCGCCGCCCCAGCTGGTCAAGGTGGTCCAGGAGAACGGATCCGCCAGTTACTTCAACTTCGAAGGCGGCGTGTACGCGGCGGGCCCGAGGTCGATTGCGAAGCTCGAGCGAACCGGCCCGGGCACCTGGATCTTGACCCGCAACCACCGCGACATCTTCCGCTTCGACGAAACCGGAGCGCTCTCTTCACATAGCGATCGCTCCGGCAACACCGTCACCTACCACCGCGACCCCAGCGGTCGGGCCACCTCGATCGAGGGCTCCGCTGGCCGGACCATCGATCTGACCTGGTCAGGAAGCCGGATCATCGAGGCCCAGGACTCCGCAGGCCGAACAGTTACCTACGTCTACAGCGGGTCCGACCTCACCACCGTCACCGGTGTCGATGGCAGCACCTGGGCCTACGGCTACGACACTCAGCACCGGATGATCACCCTGACCCGCCCGGGCGGCGGGATGACCACCAACGCCTACGACGGATCCGACCGAGTCACGTCCCAGATCGATCCGATCGGACGACGCACCAGTTTCGCCTACGCTGCGTCGTCGACGACGACAGGGCATCCAGACGGCTCATTCACTGTCGAGCGATACAGCAACGCTGTGATCGCCTCGATCACTGAAGCATTCGGAACCCCACTCCAACGCACGTCGACCTTCACCTACGACGACTCGGGCAATCTTCTCGCGGCCACCGACCCCCTCGGACGGAAGACGAGTTCGACCTACGACGTCGGCGGCAACGAGCTCACGAGCACGGATCCCCTCGGCCGTACAACGACACGCACCTTCGACTCCGAAGGCAACACGCTTACCGTCACCGATCCGCTCGGGCACGTCACCAGCTACGAGTACGGCACAAACTCCGCGCTGATAAAGTCGACTACGCCCGGTGGGCGAGAGCTGACATGGACCCACAACGACGATGGCACCGTCCGTGAGTCTATTGACGCCGGCGGCGGCGTCACCCGATTCACGTACACACCTGCAGGGCAGGTGAAATGCGTCACCGACCCCAGCGACCGCACCTCATGTAGCGTCTACGACGCCGCGGGCCGTCCCATCACCCGGACGGCTCCGGATGCGAGTACATCGACACAGACCTTCGACCCCGCCGGGCGCATCGTCACTAGCACCGACGCGAACGCCCACACGACCACGAATACCTACGACGCCGCTGGCAACCTCGCCACGGTGACGACACCGTCCGGTCGCCAGACCACGTTCACTTACGATGCTGCAGGGCAGCGTCTCAGTAGCACAGACGCCGCAGGGACCACGACGTATTCGTACAACGCCGCCGGTCAGATCGCGGCGACCAGCGACCCGCTCGGCCGCACAGCGACCTACGGCTACGACGTACTTGGCCGCGGGATTTTCAGCACGGATCCGCTCGGCAGAGTGAGCACGCGCACCTTCGACGCGGCCGACGCCATCCTGGGCACCACGAGCCCATCGGGCGCCACCACTGGTGCTACCTATGACGCTGCTGGCGAGCAACTCACAAGCACCGACCCGCTCGGCAAAGTCACCACCTTCGCGTATGACGCAGCAGGCAGGCAGATCAGCGCAACGGATCCGCTGGGCCGAACCACGACGACGACCTATTCCGTCGACGACGAAGTGACCGCGGTGACCGCCCCTGGTGGGAGTGCGGAGCAGTGGACCTACACGTTGCTCGGTCAAGTTGCCAGCTACACCAATGCCGACGGCAGGGTCACCACCTACAGCTACGACCCATCGGGCATGTTGACGGGCAAGACCGAGCCCGGCGGGCGCACGTCGACCGTCACCTACGACAGTGCCGCACGGATTCATCAGCTCACTCGCCCTGATTCGACGACAGTTTCGTACGCGTACGATCCCACCGGGCAACTGACCGCTCTCGACTATGCGGGCACCGCGTCCGACGTCTCGTATACCTACGACGCTGACGGAGCTCGCTCGAGCATGACCGATCGCACGGGCACGACGACGTACGCCTACGACACGGTCGGCCGGACATCGGCAGTCACTGACGGTAGCGGCGACACGATCAGCTACGGGTACGACGCCGCGAGCCGCCGGACGTCTCTCACCTACCCGGGATCGAAGACCGTGACCTACGGCTACGACCTCGCCGGTCAGATGACCACGGTCACCGACTGGAACGACCACACGACTCAGATCACCCGCAACCTCGACGGGCTGAGCACAGCACAAGCCCGCCCCAACGGCGTCGCGGACACCACCAGCTACGACCTCGCCGGCCAACCGCTCACCATCACCAGCTCCACCACCACAGCCACCCTCGCGTCCTACGGGTACACGTACGACGACGCGGGTCAGCTGTCCTCCGCAACGCGATCCGACCCTCTCACCGCCGGCGCCGCGACGCCGTACACCTACGACGGCCGAGGCCAACTCTCCGGCAATGGCGGCGCCAACATGTTGCAGACCACCGCGGCGGGATCAATCACCGCGGCAAGCGACGGCTCTACCCTGAACTACGGCTCCGCCGAGCAACTCCTCCAGTTGACCCAATCGAACACGGGGGGCGTCACCGAGTTCTCCTACGACGCGAATGGCGCCCGCATCGCACAAGCTCAGACTGGCACTGGAACTCCAGCCACCGCGACCTACGGCTGGAGCCAGTCCGGCTCCCTCGACCACTTCACCACGTCCTCGGGTGCCGTCGACTACGCCAGCGATGGCGACGGACTCCGCCAGACTCGAACGGAATCCGGCGCGACTGAACACTTCTTGTGGGACACCGCAGCGGGTCTCCCGCTGCTGCTCGACGATGGCGACCATTGGTACATCTACGGCACAGGCGTCACACCCCTCGCGCAAGTCGATAGAGCAACGGGGGAAACCGAGTATCTCCACGCTGACGCCCTCGGAAGCGTGCGCACCATCACCGACGAGGCCGGCGCCGCGGTCGGCGCGGCAAGCTTCGACGACCATGGCAACCGGACCGGGACATCGGGCGTGGCATCCGCTTTCGGGTTCACTGGCAATTGGACGGACGCGGTCACCGGGCTGATCTACCTCCGCGCACGGGACTACGACCCCGCCACCATGCAGTTTCTCCGTGTCGACCCCGCGGTGGACACCACCCATCAGCCGTACGCCTACGCCAGCAACAATCCGTTGCAGAACACCGACCACACCGGGCTCGACTTTTGGAACGACTTCGGCCAGAACGCACTCGCGTTCGGCGCCGGATTCCTCGACGACACCACGGGTGGGCTCTCCTCGATCATCCTCGGCGCCGTCGTCCCCGGATACGACTGCTTCGTTGCGGACCACCAGGGAGCGTTCACTGCTGGGCAGATCGCCTCGACGGTCGTCTCGGTCGCGATGATCGCCATCCCGGGTGTCGGACTCGCAGCCGCTGGCCTGCGGATGGCGGCAAAGGTAGGGGTCAAGGCTGTCGCGAAGACCGTCGTCGCCGCGGCCAAGCGAACCGTCACCACAGCGGCCTCCGGAGTGCGGAACGCGGCAATCACCGCGCGGTCCGGGCTCTCGTCCGCGGCGCGGACAACGTTATCCCGAGGTGGTGGTACTGATGTCGTGCCATATTCGCCCGAGTTCGCATCTCGCCAGCTGCTATCCCAAGGGGGCTCAGGTTTCGCGGTCACTCCGGGCGGCAGATCCGTGAGCGCGCATGCAGCCGATCGGATCGTTAGTGGTGCGGCCGGCCGGCCGGCGACCAATCTCTCGCGAGTAGACGAGATCCTCGACTCCCCGACTCGGATCCGATACATCGCGGATCGTCCAAAGGACGGCGAGATCCGTGCGAGCATTCGCGTCTACCAGGGACGGGAATGGGTGGCCGTGAACGCCACGACGTTGCCGCCACACATTGCCAGTGTCATGGTGGTCCGATGACCGTCCCCTTGGCTGTAATTGCTGCTGCGAAAGCAATGCTCAATGGCGACGACTCCATGGCTGCCGCCAAGGCGCTCGAAGACGCTCTCGTCGCCGCCTATTGGGAGAGCGACAACACCACATTCGAACGGGTCGAGGGTCTCATTGATGCGCTAGCCCTCTATGAGCCTGGAGGCAGGGCACCGTATATCGGGCTTGAGGAGCTGCACGAGGCCATCAACGTGGCCTTGCGGCGACTTGACGAGCTGTAGATGTTACTTGGCCACCCCAATGCCTCGTCAGAAGCCCCGCGGTCGTCCCAGGGCGGCGCGAGCGGCGTCTCTGCCCACATTCTGCCCACAACTCCAGGGCCCGGGGCCTGCTAGCAAATGATCACCAACCGATGCGTAGGCTGAATTTACTATGTAGGTTCTTATCGAGGCCCGGTGCTGCGGGGGTGCCGCGATAGTTCGAATCCCCCGCCCTCCGCCACGATGTTCCTGGTGGGCTCCGAGCTGGCATGCGAATGCTCTGGAAGGTGGTGTCGTGAGCCCGGACAACCGCAGTCTGCTTGTCGCGGGGCTGTTAGTCGCCCTCATCGGGCGGGCATGCGGTCACCCTAGACCCGGATTCGGGCGGGGCGGGGCGGGCGACGGTCGAGGTCAGCGCCGCCGCGGGCGACCCCCGGTGCGCTTCACGAGCACGCTCGGGTCGGCGCGGACGAGATCCGAGGCGAGCACCAGCTCGCGGAAGCCGTAGCTGCGGCCCGCCGGATATGGCAGGTCGAGCAGCTCATGGTGCTCGCCGGTCGCCAGGTCGGTGGCGAGCAGGATGAGGCGTCGCTCGCGCAGCTCGGCGGCGAGCAGCATGCCGTCGTCGATCCAGCCCGCGACGTGGATCTCGCGCGTCTCCGTGCGGGTCGAGAACAGCGGCGCCAGCGAGACACGGCGGCCGCTGCGACGATCCAGCAGATCGGGCACCTGATCGATGATCCATCGGGTCGGCCGCACCAGTAATCGGGTCCCGTCAGGGCTCCACGGGTCAGTGCTGGCGGCACCCGCCGATGGGTAGCGCTCCAGCACGGCGGCGGTCTCGAGGTCGATCACGCACAACTCGGGGTACTCGTGGGGGCGCGATGTGATCGAGAACGCTGCGGTGCGGCCATCGGGCGAGAACTGAACCGCGCGGCCGCCGACGGAGACCCAGCCGGAGAGCGTGACCTCCGTGCTGCGTCCGTCGGCGATCACGGTCACCCGGCGGCCGTTGTCGCCGGGATCAGACGTGCTGTCGACGCGCACGATGACGCCCGAAGGCGACGTGTAGGTATAGATCCCCTCGCGCGGGAGCACGCGAGCGTGGCGCTCGCCGGTCACGAGGTCGTCGGAGATCTCGCGGTGGGTGAAGTCGGGGTAGGCATCGTGTTCCTCGTGCAGGACCCGTCGCCCGTCGCGTGACAGCGGCTCGGAGGCCACGAAGTTCCAGGGCGGGCCCGCTTCCCGGTCGCGCTCGAGGTCGGCGAGGCGGAGGAAGCCGTCGTCGGGATGCCAGACCCAGACCGGCGGAACGCTCGATTCCAGCAGCATCCATGCCACTGGACCCGAAGGGCGGGCTCCCTTCGTCCGGGCTACCCGAGTCGGGGCGTCCGGCAGCCAGTCGCGCGACGGCGTCGACGCCGCGCCCGCGGCCGGAAGAGCCGCGGGGTCGTCGAGGGGCGCCGTCCGCTCGATCGGCGGCCCGAGCCGCAGCGAACCGAGGATGCCGTTGAGCACGTCGTCGTCATCCGGATCGTCGCCGGGGTTCAGCGGGTATCGCACCCACACCGCGTAGAGCTCTCCGGTGAGCGTCGCCAGCCACACCCACGCACGCTGATATCCGGCAGGCCACTCCGGCTTCGGTGTGAAGTGCGGGCCGAGGTGCAACACGGCGAAGTCCACGCCCGGCACCTCCAGCCGGTGGAAGCTGCCGCCGTCGGCGATCTGGCCGCGGGTGATGAGCGGTTTGCCGCGCAGGAAGTCGACGCCGCGCAAGTAGCGTGAGAACTCGGGCCAGGTGTCCCAGTCGACGGGTGCGCCGTCGGGTACGCGCCCCTTCACCTCGAAGATCTGCTGGTCGCGGATGCGGTCGGCGCCCGAGATGCGCGCCTGCCAGTCGGGCGGCACCGCGAAGTCGAGGTCGCCGAGTCGGCGCCGCAGCCATCCCGACGTGTCGACCTCGCGAGTGACACGAAGGGGGAATCGCGCGATCCCTTCGGCCAGATAGGCGGGATCGCGCGGCGCGGCCGACTCGGCGGCCGCGGCCGGCTTCTTCGCGCGCTTGTTCTCGGTCTTCCGGTTCGGTGGAACCGGGGCCACTGGCGACGCCGCGATGGCCTCCGCGATCGGGAGGTCCTGCTGCAGCGACGGCAGGCGACGCCGCACCGCTGCCATGAACTGCAGCTCGACGATCATGCCGTGATGCTCTTCGATGTCGTCCGGGCTCAGCGATTCGCGCACCCAGTCGTCGAGGTCTTCGCTGATGGCTGCGACGGTGCGCCCGGTGTCCTGCGGGAGTCGATGCTCGTAGCGCGCTTCGGGGCGCTCGCCGTAGTACGCCTCGAAGAACTTCTCGTTCTCGTCGACCAGCGCCTGCCCGATCACCGGCGCCGTCTCAGGCGAGAACCGGAACCTCTTGATCGTGCCGAGGTCGTCGATCGCCCAGGTGAGCGCGGGGCCGTGCTCGTCGAGCAGCTGCGCCGTCTGCAGGATCGAGCGGATGGCCTCATGGTCGAGGAGATGATGGCTCACGAGTCTGAGTCTCTGTCACGACCGTTCGGCCGGCCATTCCCCGATCGGGGGCGCGGTCGGGCCATCTGCGGTCGAATCAGGGCGGATGGCTACCGTAGAGCCGAACCCTGATACCGATCGCCGACGACCGGAGGACCCCCGTGCGCGACCTCGTCTACTTCATCGCCGCATCCATCGACGGGCTCATCGCCGACCCGACGGGCGACTTCTCGCGCTTCCCGGTCGACCCGGCGACGCTCGCCGTGCTGTTCGAGCGGTACCCGGAGACGTGCCCGACGCACGTGCGCGCCGCCCTGGGAATCACCGCCGAGCCGCGCCGCTTCGACACCGTGATCATGGGCAGCGGCACCTTCGCGCCCGGCCTGGATGCGGGACTCATCGGCGGTGCGTATCCGCACCTGCGGCAGGTGGTCGCCACGCATCGCGCGCTCGACCCGGCCGATGGCGTCGAGACGGTCGCCGGCGACAGCGCGTCCATCCTCGCGCGCGTCGCGGAGTTGAAGGCCGAGCCCGGCCGCGACATCTGGCTCGCCGGCGGCGGCGATCTGGCCGCCCAGCTGATGCCGCTGATCGACGAGGTGCAGGTCAAGGTGAACCCGCTCGTGCTCGGCGACGGCATCCCGCTGTTCGGGCGTCGGGGTGCCGCCGCGAGCGGCCCGAGCGCCAACCCGGCCGCGGACCTGGCCGCCGCATCCCTCGCGCGGGATCTGAGCCTGGTGAGCAGCGAGCCGTTGCCGGGCGGGGTCGTGCTGAACACGTACCGCTCGGCGGCATGACCTCGCCGCAGACGCTCTCGGAGGCCGAGCGGCGTGTGCTCGCGGGCTGGGCGGCGGACTGCGTCGAGCGCGTGCTGCCGCTGTTCGAGTCGGAGTCGCCGGACGATGCCCGGCCCCGGGACGCGGTCGATCGCGCTCGGGCGTACTCGGGCGGCGGCCTCGACACGGCCGAGGAGATCCGACGGCGGTTCCACGCGGGGCGCGCGGCGTCGGCGGTGAGCGCGCCGGCTGCCGTGGCGGCGGCGCGGGCCGCGGGGCAGCTCGCGGGGGTGCCGCACCTCGCGGCGCACGCGCTCGGCGCCGCCGCGTACGCGGTGCGGGCGGCACGACTCGCGGCGACGTCGAGTGCGCCGGCGGGCGCCAGCGCGGGCGCGGGAGCGCTCCCCGACCCGGATGCGGTGGCCGCCGCCGAGGTCGCGTGGCAGCTCGACCGGCTCACGCCCGAGGCTCGCGCCGCACTCGCGGCCCTCCCGCTCGTCGGCGAGCCGGACAGCGGTCCGCTCGGCCCGGGCCTGCTCGCCCGCGGCGACCTGGCCGCGACGATCCGCGCGATCCAGGCGGGCGTGCGCGGCTGACCCGCTCGACCCAGCGCCGCATCCACTGCCCTGACTACCGTCGGAGCATGCGCTCGATCCAGTACTCCCGCACCGGCGACTCGTCCGTCCTCCAGCTCGTCGAGCGCGACGAGCCGCACGCCGGGCCCGGTCAGGTGCGCGTGCGCATCGCGGTCAGCGGGGTCAACCCGACCGACTGGAAGCGCCGGGCCGCGCAGACGGGGCCGGCCGAGCTGGCGGAGCCGATCATCCCGAACCAGGATGGCGCGGGCGTGGTCGATGAGGTCGGCGACGGCGTGACGGGGCTCGCGGCGGGCGATCGCGTGTGGCTGTTCCTGGCCCAGCACGAGTCGCCCGACGGCACCGCGCAGGAGTTCGCCGTCGTCGAGGCGTGGAAGGCCGCGAAGCTGCCCGACGGGGTGAGCTTCGACGTGGGCGCGAGCCTCGGAGTGCCGGCGATGACGGCTCACCGGGCGCTGACCGTGCACGAAGACGGACCGCTGCGGCTCGCGCCGGGCGCGCTCGACGGGCGCACCGTGCTCGTCACCGGTGGTGCCGGCGCAGTCGGCCACGCCGCCATCCAGCTCGCCCGCTGGGCCGGCGCGACCGTCATCACGACGATCTCGAGCGACGCGAAAGGCGCTCTGGCCACGGCGGCGGGCGCGCACCACGCGGTCGACTACACGCAGGGCGATCCGGCGGCGGCGATCCGCGAGCTCGCGCCCGACGGGGTCGACATCGTGGTCGACGTCGACTTCATCCGCAACGTCGGGCTGATCGCGAAGGTCGTGTCGACGCGCGGCTCGGTCGCGATCTACGCGAACAGCGGCGCCGACATCGTGATGCCGATCCGCGACTGGATGGGCCTCAACGCGCGCCTGCAGTTCGTGCTGCTCTACACGGTCGGCGACGAGGCGCTGCGCGCCGGGGTCGAGGATGTCACTGCCGCGGCCGCCGCCGGAGCCCTCGAGGTCGGCGACGCGACCGGCCTGCCCCTGACCCGCTTCGCCCTCGACGACACCGCCGCCGCGCACGACGCGGTCGAGGGCGGGATCGTCGGCAAGGTGCTGATCGACGTCGCCGAGGTCTGAGTCGGCCCAGGTCTGAGCCGCCCGAGGTCTGAGCCCGCCGACCCCGCCCCTGGTCGAGGTCGGACCCTCGCGCTAGCGTCGCCGGCATGGAGATCCAGTTCATCGCCGGGTACGGCCCGATCGGCCCCGACCCCGTGGCGACTCGACGGTTCTGGGGCGACACCCTCGGGCTCGAGTTCGACGAGATCGCGCCCGACTACCTCCACGCGCGTGCGCTCGACGGCGCCAAGGTCTTCGGGCTGTGGCCCTTGTCTCAGGCAGCGGAGGCGACCTTCGGCTCGACCGAGTGGCCCGACGACCTCCCGGTGCCGCAGTCGTGGATCGAGTTCGAGCTGGGATCGCCGGAGGAGGTCGCCTCCGGCGCCGCCGAGCTCGCGGACAAGGGGCAGCGCATCCTGGTCGGGTCGAAGGTCGAGCCGTGGGGTCAGTCGACGGCGCGACTGCTGAGCCCGGAGGGGATCCTGGTCGGGCTCTCGTACCTGCCGTCGTTCCACGACGACGCGGAGGGCTGACTCTGCGCTATCAGGGATCTGCCAGGCGCCGGCGCGTGACGAATCGGCCGCGGGGGCCGTCTCATCGGCGAGAGCGCCCGACCGGGGCGTGCCGATGAGAGGACACATCATGGCCCTGAGCGACGACATCAAGAACACCGCCCAGAAGATCGGCGGGCAGGCCAAGGAGGCCGTGGGCGCGGCGACCGGCAACGACCGGCTGAAGGCGGAGGGCCAGGTCGATCAGGCGTCGGCCGGCGCCAAGAAGGTCGTCTCCGACGTGAAGGACAAGCTCACCGGCAAGAACTGACCGGTGCCGCCGCGCTACGCCTGCGCGATCGCGACCATCGCCGCGACGCGCTCGCGCAGCCGCACGGCGAGATCATCGGTCGAGGTCGCCGCGGCGTCGTGCATCGACTCGAAGAGCCCCGCGAACACGAGCGCGACCGCGAGGCGGCCGTCGCGCTCGCCCAGCCGCTCGATGGCCGCGTCGCTGATCGCGGTGCGCAGCAGCGACATCCAGTGGTGGATGGCCGGAGCGATCTCGGGGCGTCGGCGCGCGAGCTCCTTCGTGCGCAGCGGATCGGGCGGCAGGTCGATCATCGACGCCAGCAGATCGCAGACGTCGCCGACCGCGCCCGGCTCGCCGTGTCGGGCGGCGAAGCGCTCGAGCGCGGCGGCCGGCATCGACGGCTCGCGCACGCCGAGCGCGGCCTCGGCCTTCGAGGCGAAGTAGTTGAAGAAGGTGCGCGGCGAGACCTCGGCCTGCTCGCAGATCTCCTCGATCGTGACGCCGTCGACACCGCGCTCGAGGATGAGCGAGCGCGCCGACTCGTGGATCGCGAGCCAGGTGCGCTGCTTCTTGCGTTCGCGCAGCGAGACCTCCTCGCCCGTCAGGTCGAGCGACCCCGTGAGAGGGCCGGTGGCTGTAGAGGCCTCGCCGCGCATCCGGATCACCGCCGCACGACGTCGATCGAACCGGTCATCGGGGCGACCAGCGACCCCGACTCGTTGGCGGCCAGCACGGCCTCCTGCTCCAGCTCCTCGGTCGCCTCGCGGTGACGGTCGGCGCGCTCCTGCAGCGCCGAGCGCTGACGCAGCGGCGGCACCTTGAAGAACCAGGTGAGCAGGAAGGCCAGCACGATCACGCCGAAGCCGACCCAGAACACGATCACGGCGGAGTCGTTGAAGCCGCTGAGGAACGGGCGGGTCAGGCGCGGGTCGGCGCCGTTGAGGAACGAGGTGTCGCTCGAGCTCGACGAGGAGTCGCTCGACGAGTCGGCATCCGCGATCTTGTCGGCGAGCTTCGGCGCGAGCTGGTCGACCCAGTAGGCGCGCTGGTCGTCATCGGCCCAGTCGACGGCGAGCTCGCCGTCGATGACCGAGGCGTGCGCCTTCGTCGCGGCCGCCTCGAGGGCGGGCTGCGCGGCCGCGGCGGGCACGCTTGCGAGCACCTGCTGGGTGGCCTGGTCGAGGCCCTCCTGCACCTGCTGCTTCACCGGGGAGACGATCGGCGTCCAGATCTGCTTCATGACGCCGGCGTTCTGCTTCGCGCCCGCGACGGCGGGGTCGAGAGCCGCGCCGAGCGACGTGGTCAGCTGCTTCTCGTCGCCCATCGAGCTGGCGATGTTCGTCGGCAGCGCCGAGAACAGCACCGACAGCAGCACGGCCACGCCGAGCGTGCCGCCGATCTGGCGGAAGAACGTCGCCGAGCTCGTCGCCACGCCCATGTCGCGCGGCTCGACCGAGCCCTGCGCGGCGAAGGTCAGCGTCTGCATCAGCTGGCCGAGGCCCAGGCCGATGACGAACATCGCGATCAGCAGGAACCACAGCGGGCGGTCGATCGTCATGGACGTCAGCAGGATGTAGCCCACCGCCGTGAACGCGGTGCCGATGATCGGGAAGGCGCGGTACTTGCCGACGCGGGAGATGATCTGGCCCGACGCGATCGAGGCGACCATGAGTCCGAGCACCAGCGGGAGCGTCGCGAAGCCGGCGGCCGTCGGGTCGAGGCCGATGACGATCTGCAGGTAGAGCGGCAGGGTCAGCATCGCGCCGAACATGGCGAAGCCGACGAGGAAGCCGAGCAGCGCGGCCATCGAGAACGTGCCCGAGCGGAACAGCTTGATCGGCAGGATCGCGTCGTCGCCCATCCGGGTCTCGATGATCACGAAGGCCACCAGACCGAGCGCGCCGATCACGTAGCAGGCGATCGAGCCGACGGAGCCCCAGCCCCAGGTGCGGCCCTGCTCGGCGACGAGCAGCAGCGGCACCAGGCCGACGATGATCGCGGCGGCGCCCCACCAGTCGATGCGCGGGCCGTGGGCGCGGTCGTGCACCTTCGGCAGGTGCAGGAAGCGGATGACCATGCCGAGGGCGATGAGGCCGATCGGGATGTTGATCAGCAGCACCCAGCGCCAGCCGGTGATGAAGAGGATCTCGTCGCTGCCGGCGAGGAGCCCGCCGAGCAGCGGCCCGATGACCGAGGCGACGCCGAACACGGCGAGGAAGTAGCCCTGGTACTTGGCGCGCTCGCGCGGGGCGAGGATGTCGCCGAGGATCGCGAGCGGCAGCGACATGAGGGCGCCGGCGCCGATGCCCTGGATCGCGCGGAAGCCGGCGAGCATGAGCATCGAGGTCGAGAACGCCGAGAGCAGGGCGCCGAGGATGAAGACGCTGATGCCGAAGATGAACAGCGGGCGGCGGCCGAAGATGTCGCTGAGCTTGCCGTAGATCGGCGTCGCGATCGTGCTGGTGATCAGGTAGGCGGTCGTGACCCAGGCCTGCTGGTCGAGGCCGTGCAGGTCGTCGCCGATCGTGCGGATGGCGGTGCCGAACACGGTTTGGCCGAGCGAGGAGAGGAACATGCCCGCGAGCAGGCCGTAGATCACGAACATGATCTCGCGGTGGCTCATCAGGGGCGATCCGCCGTCGCCGGTGGTCGCGCCGGTGCCGGCGGGTGCGGAGGCGACCGAGGAGGTGGCCGATGACATGGGGATCCTTCGTGAGTGCGGATGCCGCGACGGGTGGGCGTCGGGCCGGATGGTGGACGTGACGCCGACGCTGGCATCGAATTGCATGAACTGCAAATTTTTAGACGGTGCAAGATTATTCCCGACGCGCGAGATCCGCAACTCGTCGCCGACTCGATCCGAACCGTCTCAAGGAGTCGCTGTCACGGGAGTGGCGGATGTTGCTCACGCGCCACTGGAGTCACAGCAACTCCTTGAGACGGCTCTGCTTCGCGGCGCGGACTCGCTCGCGGGCGGCTCGCGGGCGGTTTCAGGCGGGGGAGGCGGCGGTCACGCGGAGGCGCGGCGGCGGAGGGCGGTCGCGGTGAAGATCGCCAGCGCGACCAGCACGATGCCGATCGTGATCGACATGGCGGCCCAGCCGAGCTGCTGGAAGACGAGGCCGAGCGCCCATCCGCCGACGCCCGATCCCAGGTAGAAGGCGATGTTGTAGAGCGCGCTCGCCTGGGCGCGGTGATCGTGGGTGGCGCGGTGCCCGGTGGCGGCGACGGCCGCCGCGTGCGCCAGGAACTGCCCGCCGGTGAACAGGATGAGTCCGGCCACGATGACCGGGACGCTGTCGATCGCCATGATCCCGAGCCCCGCCAGCAGCGCGGCGAGACCGACGAGGATGACGCGCTCGGCGCCGACGCGCGGCAGCCAGCGCCCGGCGAGGCGCGAGGTGATCGTGCCGGCGCCGTAGGCCAGGAACAGCAGCGACACCCAGCCCGGGTCGAGGTGGAACGGGGCCGCCTCGAGCCGGAAGGCGAGGAAGTTGTAGACGGCGACGAAGCATCCGGTGAGCAGCAGCGCCTGCAGGTCGAGCCGCAGCAGCGGCGCGCGCAGGGCCCGGTGGATGCGCTGCCGCTGGGTGAGCCGCCCGGTCACGGTCGAGGGGGTGGATGCGGCGGCCGCTTCGGCCGCGACGGGCTCGGCCGTCAGCGGTCGGGTGACCGGCGGCACGGCCGGCGAGGTCGGCGCGAGCAGGATGAAGACCAGCGCGGCCGCGAGGCTCACGGCGCCCACGACCAGCAGGGCCCCGCGCCAGCCGAGCGGCTCGCCCAGCGGGCCGGCGAGCAGACGGCCTGCGGCGCCGCCGATCGTCGTGCCCGAGATGTAGACGGCCGCCGCCGCGGCCGCGCGCCGGGCCGTGAGGTTCTCGTGCACGTAGGCGACCGCGAGCACGGGAACGGCGCCGAGCACGGCGCCGCTGAGGAAGCGGAGCGCGACGAGCGTGCCGAGGTCGGGCACGAGGCACGCGACGCCGCCGAGGATCACGGCGGCGAGCACGGCGATGCGCATCGAGCGCAGGCGGCCGATGCGGTCGGCGATGGAGGCCCAGCCGAGCACGCCGACTGCGAGACCCGTCGTCGCGGCCGAGACGGTGAGCGCGGCATCCGCTGGGGTGACGCTCAGCGATCGTGCCAGCTCGGGCAGCACGCCCTGCACGGCGTACAGCTCGGCGAAGGTCGCGATGCCGGCGGCGAGCAGGGCGAGCATCATGCGCCGGTAGCGGCGACGCTCGGCGGGGGACTGGCCGGCGGAGGGCGACCCCGCTGCGGAGTCGCCGGCGCCGCCCAAGGGCAGGGAGCCGGTCGCCGATCCGAGAGTCACGTCGCCACGGTAGCCACGCGCTCGGCGCATGACTAATGCGAATCGGTGCGCGAACCATACGATGAGCGCATGGATGCTCGCGAGGTGCGCACCCTGCTCGGCGACGTGCAGGTGCTCGTCGAGCTGGCCCGCACCGGAACCGTGACCGGCGCCGCCGACGAGCTCGGCATCCCGCAGCCCTCGGCGAGCCGGGCGATCGCCCGCCTGGCCGAGCGCGTCGGAACGCCGCTCACCGCCCGCGCCGGCCGCGGCGTCGAGCTCACCGAGGCGGGTCGGGCGCTCGCCGATGCCGGGGCGGATGCGCTCGAGACGCTGCACGACGGCCTCGCCGCGGCCCGCACCGCCGCCGAGCCGGCCGATGCGCTCGTCGCCGTCGCCTACCAGACCGCTCTCGGCGAGAGCTTCCTGCCGCGGGCGCTCGCCCGGCACCGTCAGCGTCGCCCGGGCGTTCGGTTCCGGCTCGTGCACGGCGCGCGCACGGGCTGCCTGGATGCGGTGCGCTCGGGTTCGGTCGACGTCGCCGTCGTGGCCGATCCGCTGCACGAGCCGGGTCTGCGCACCGAGGCGCTCTACAGCGAGCCGCTGTTCCTCGTGGTCGCGCGCGCGCATCCGCTCGCCGCTCTCGGCCGCCCGGCGCGCCCCGAGGATTTCGCGGGGGAGGAGCTGATCGCCCTCGGCCGCGGCTTCGGACTGCACGACTCGATCCGGCGCATCGCGGGCGAGCGCGCCGCGACGGGAGCGTTCGAGGTCGACGACTACCGCATCGCGCGCGGTCTGGCGGCGGCCGGCGCGGGCGTGACGATCCTGCCCGCGGGCTCGCCCGGCGACGACGACGCGGTCGAGGTGCCGATCGCGCATCCGGCGGCTCGTCGCGTGATCGGCGCCGTCACCGCGGTCGACGCGAGCGCGGCGACCGACGATCTCGTGCAGTCGCTGCAGGCGGTCGCGCGCTACCGGTGGAGACTGGGCGCATGACCGATCCGATCGTCGTCATGGGCGTGAGCGGCTCGGGCAAGAGCACGGTGGGCGCGGGGCTCGCCGCCGCGCTCGGGGTGGCCTTCGTCGACGGAGATGCGCTGCATCCGCCCGCGAACATCGCCAAGATGGCGGCCGGCATCCCGCTCGACGACGCCGACCGCGCGCCGTGGCTGGATGCGGTGGGCGCGACGCTCGCGCACGGCGCCGTGCCCGATGGGATCGTCGTGGCGTGCTCGGCGCTGCGCCGCGTCTATCGCGACCGGCTGCGGCAGCTCGCGCCGTCGACGCTGTTCCTGTCGCTGCAGGGCACGCGCGATCTTCTGGCGCAGCGCATCGGCGGGCGGCAGGGGCACTTCATGCCCGCGGCGCTGCTCGACTCGCAGCTGGCGGTGTTCGAGCCGCCGCAGCCCGACGAGCGGGCGATCGTGATCGACGTGTCGGTGCCGGTGGAGGAGATCGTGCGCGAGGCGCTGCTCAGGCTCCGGTGAGCTTCGGGCCGATCTAGGATCACGGACACCGACATCGAGGAAGCCATGCCTGAGAACCTCCCCATCGTCCAGCACTGGATCGGCGGCGCGACCGTCGACTCGAACTCGGGCCGCACGGCCCCGGTCTACGACCCCGCGCTCGGCAAGCAGACCAAGTCGGTCGCGCTGGCCGACCGGTCGGAGATCGATGCGGCGATCGTCGCCGCCTCGGCCGCGTTCCCGGCCTGGCGCGACCTGTCGCTGGCGAAGCGCCAGGCGATCGTGTTCAGGTTCCGCGAGCTGCTGAACGCGCGCAGCCGCGAGCTGGCCGAGATCATCACGTCGGAGCACGGCAAGGTCGTGTCGGATGCGGCGGGCGAGGTCGCGCGCGGTCTCGAGGTCGTGGATCTGGCGACGGGGTTCCCGCACCTGATCAAGGGCGGCTACAGCTCGAACGTGTCGACCGGTGTCGACGTGTACTCGATCAAGCAGCCGCTCGGCGTGGTCGGGATCATCAGCCCGTTCAACTTCCCGGCGATGGTGCCGCTGTGGTTCTTCCCGATCGCGATCGCGGCGGGCAACACGGTCGTGCTGAAGCCGAGCGAGAAGGACCCGTCCGCGGCGATCTGGATGGCCGAGCTGTGGAAGGAGGCCGGCCTGCCTGATGGCGTGTTCAACGTCCTCCAGGGTGACAAGCTCGCCGTCGACGGCCTGCTGAACGCTCCGGAGGTGCGCTCGATCTCGTTCGTCGGCTCGACGCCGATCGCGCAGTACATCTATGAAACCGCCGCGAAGAACGGCAAGCGCGTTCAGGCCCTGGGTGGGGCGAAGAACCACATGCTGGTGCTGCCGGATGCGGACCTCGACCTGGTCGCCGACAGCGCGATCAACGCGGGCTTCGGCTCGGCCGGTGAGCGCTGCATGGCCGTGTCGGTGCTGCTCGCGGTCGAGCCGGTCGCGGATGAGCTGATCGGCAAGATCGAGGAGCGCATCGCGACGCTGCGCATCGGCGACGGCCGCCGCGAGCCCGACATGGGCCCGCTGGTGACCGAGGCGCACCGCGACAAGGTCGCCAGCTACATCGACATCGCCGCCGCGGATGGCGCGACGGTCGTCGTCGACGGCCGCGGCATCGAGGTCGACGGCGAGGCCGACGGGTTCTGGCTCGGACCGACCCTGCTCGACAACGTGCCCACGACCTCCCGTGCATACACGGAGGAGATCTTCGGACCCGTCCTCAGCGTCGTGCGCGTCGAGTCGTACGAGCAGGGCGTCGAGCTGATCAACTCGGGCCAGTTCGGTAACGGCACCGCGATCTTCACCAACGACGGAGGCGCCGCCCGCCGCTTCCAGACCGAGATCCAGGTCGGCATGATCGGCATCAACGTGCCCATCCCCGTCCCCGTCGCGTACTACAGCTTCGGCGGTTGGAAGGACTCGCTGTTCGGCGCGAACAAGGCCTACGGCCCCGCCGGGTTCGACTTCTTCACCCAGGAGAAGGCCATCACCTCCCGCTGGCTCGATCCGAGCCACGGCGGCATCAACCTCGGCTTCCCCCAGAACTGACCGAAGATCCCCGAACTGACGGAAGATCCCCGAACTGACCGGACCATCTCAAGGAGTCGCTGCAACTCACAGGGCGAATGAGCAACACCAGCCTCAGCAGCGACAGCAACTCCGTGAGACGGTTCGCGCCCGATGAGGATGAGGTCTGCTCGGGGCCGACGGACGTACCGCCGTCGGCGGAGATCGCCCCGGCGGTGCGCGTGCGCGGCGGCGCGCCGGACCGCGCGCCCTGCGCGAGAATGAGGCTGTGGGTCTGTTCCGCCGTCGCCGTCGCGTCGACGTCGGCCGCTACGAGCCGACGCCGACCGAGATCGCGCCCCTCGAGCGCGTCGTCGACGAAGGCGTGCTCATCACCGAGACGGCCGTGCGCATGTCGGTCAAGAACGCGGTGATCCTCAGCGCGCTGCGCGATCGGCTCGACCTCGACCGCGCCTCGCTCGCCGCGCACGCGGCCGACGAGCTGCGCGCGGCGGCCGACCGCGAGGTGGCCGCGATGGAGCGGGTGCGCGATGCCGTGGCCCAGGCCGCGGGCAAGCCGAAGCCGCGCTACGTCGGCGACGGCGCGGGTCGCGGTGAGGCGATCGACGCGGCATCGGAGCGCGTGCGACCCGTGCTCGTCGCGCGCCTGCGCGAGCTCGCCGACGACCCCGAGCACCTCGACGAGCTCGTCGAACGCGCCCGAGCGGATGCCTGGGCCGAGATCGCGACGTCGTTCGAGCGTCGCGCCGAGGCGCTCACGACGATCGAGCAGCGCGACGACGACGAGGAGCGCAGGGCCGAGCGCCTGGCCGAGTTCCTCGCGCGCGACCTGGGGCCGCTGCTCGAGGGCGGCGCCGCGCCCGAGAGCACCGCGACGCCCGAGTGACCGGATGACCGACCCGACCTCCGAGCCGGCTTCCGACCGGAGCGCGCCGCCCGAGCCGACGCTCGTGCCCGAGCTCACCGTCACCGATCTCGCCGCGAGCCTCGCGTTCTGGCGCGAGCTGTGCGGCTTCGCCGTCGTCTACGACCGGCCCGAGGAGGGCTTCGCCTACCTCGCGCTCGGCTCCGCGCACGTCATGCTCGACCAGCGCGGCATCGGGCGCGACTGGATCACGGCCGAGGCCGTGCATCCCTTCGGCCGCGGCATCAACCTGCAGATCTCGGTGCCGACGCTCGACCCGATCCTGCGGCGGATGGCGGAGGTCGGGCATCCACTGTTCCTCGAACCCGAGACGCGCTGGTACCGCGTCGGCGCGCGGCGCGAGGCCGGCGTGCGGCAGTTCCTCGTCACCGACCCCGACGGTTACCTCGTGCGGTTCCAGGAGTCGCTGGGCGAGCGGGAGTCGACCTGACGGTCACAGTGCTGTCGCCGTCGACCTGGCGGTCACAGCGCCGTCGCCGTCGACCTACCGGTCACAGTGCCGTCGCCGTCGACCTACCGGTCGACCAGTGTCACCTCGAAGGAGTAGAGGTCGGGCCGGTACGAGTGGTGGCCGAACTCGACCACGCGGGCGTTGTCGTCGTAGGCGGTGCGGTCCATCGTCAGCACGGCCGAGTTCTTCTCGAGCTCGAGCAGCTTCGACTCCTCGCCGGTCGCCGAGCGGGCGCCGATGCGCTGCCGGGCCACTCGCATCGCGACGCCGCGGCCGCGCAGCAGCTGGTACATCCCGTGCTCGCGCAGCTGCTCGGCCGTGATGTCGGCGAAGTCGGCCGGCAGGTAGTTCTCGAGCAGCGCGAGCGGCACGTCGTCGGCGAAGCGCACGCGGCGCACGTGCAGCACGTCGGATCCCTCGGCGATCGCCAGGCGCTCGGCGGTGGCGGCGTCGGCGGGCACGATCTCGTGCAGCAGCAGATCGGTGCGCGGATGCCGCGACGAGGCCGCGAGGTCTTCGAACAGACTGCTGACCTCGACCGTGCGCGTCACGCCGCCGTGCACGACCTGCGTGCCGATGCCGCGGCGGCGCACGAGCAGGCCCTTGTCGACCAGCTCCTGGATCGCGCGGCGGATCGTGGGACGGGACAGGCCGAGGCGCGTCGCGAGCGCGATCTCGTTGTCGATGCGGGAGCCCGCGGCCACGGTTCCATCGGAGATCGCCTGCTCGATGCGGCTGGCGACCTGGAAGTAGAGGGGCACGGGACCGGAGCGGTCCACGTCGAGGAAGAGCGACGCGGGGAGGGTCGGCTCTGCGTCCATGCAGCGGCCACCTTCCGCGGGGTGTGGATTTGTGAGGACATTATCACCCGGCTCCGGTCGCAGGCGGTCGTGTCGGCGCTCGACCGGCCGAGCGACGCGTGCCGGTGATGATGTCTTCTGGTGGGACGTCCCGCTCCCGCGCCGTGCGGGTCGCCTCCGGCCCGGGCGTAGTCTCGCTGCGGTGCCGCGACTCCGCAGGCGCCCTCCGCGCATCCAGGAGGTCTCGCATGATCCGTCTCGCCACGATCGGCACCAGCTCGATCACCCGCACGCTCTCCCGCGACGTCGCGGGGGTCGCCGGCATCCAGGTCACGCACGTGTTCTCGCGCGACCTCGAGCGCGCGGCCGCGTTCGCCGCCGAGATCGCCGAGCTCGCGCCCGATGCCGCGGCCCCGCAGGCCGCCGGCGACCTGGATGCGCTGCTGCACTCGGGCGACATCGACGCCGTCTACATCGCCAGCCCCAACAGCGTGCACGCCGAGCAGGTGCGCGCGGCGATCCGCGCGGGCGTGCACATCCTGGTCGAGAAGCCCGCCGTCACGACCGCCGCCGAGTGGCGCGAGCTCGCGGCCGCCGCCCGCGCGGCCGGCGTGGTCATGATCGAGGGCATCCGCACCGCCTACGACCCCGGACTCCAGGCCGTGCGCGAGCTGCTGCCGCAGCTCGGCACCGTGCGGCGCGTCTCGTTCCGCTACGAGTCGCTGTCGAGCCGCTACGACAAGGTGCTCGCCGGCGAGCGCGTGAACATGTTCGACCCCGAGCTGGCCGGCGGCGTGCTGTTCGACCTCGGCTGCTACACGGCGCATCCGCTCATCGCGCTGTTCGGGCTGCCGCGCGAGGTGCGCTCCTCGCATGTGCAGGTCGCCGTGCGCGATGACAGCCCCGGCGTCGACGGCGCCGGCGTCGCCATCGCGAGCTACGACGACTTCGACGCCGACCTCAGCTACTCGAAGATCACGACGTCGTCGCAGTTCAGCGAGATCCGCGGCGAGCGCGGAACGCTCGTCATCGACCACATCGCCAGCCCGCGCGTGCTCACGCTGCAGCCCGCCGGCGGCGACGAGGTCGTGCACGAGCTGCCGATCGACGGCCCGCAGCACGCGCTCACCGGCGAAGTCGAGCGCTTCGTCGCCCTCGTCGGGGGCGGGGATGCCGCGGCCGCCGAGCCGGATCAGCTCGCCACCGAGCAGACGCTGCGCCTGCTCGACGCGATCCGCGCCGGCTGGGGCGGCGGCGCGGTCGCGCTCTGACCGTGCTCAGCCGGCCGGCCGGCTGAACAGGTTCACGAGGTTGCCGTCGGGGTCGCGGAACAGGGTCGAGCGGTTGCCCCACGGCATGGTCGTCGGCTCGAGCACGATGTCGTCGAGCTGGTCGCTCAGGCGCGCGAACTGCGCATCCACGTCGTCGACCTCGAACTCGACGATGACCGAGCTGTTCGCGCCCGCGACGGGCGTCGCGGCGCCCAGCATCGCGACGGTCGCCGGGGTCGTCAGGGCGAGCGCGGGCGCGCTGGCGCCGAACTGGGCAAAGACCGGAGCCGGCCGCGCGGCCGTCTCGCCGGTCACGAGCTCGTAGAAGGCGACGAGCCGGTCGAGGTCGTCGGTGACGATGCGGATGGACGCGAACGACATGGGATGCTCCTGCGAGTCGGGGGAGGGGATGCGGCGAGTCTCCTCCGCGCCACCGACACCGGCGTCGAGGGTCGCCCAGGCCGCTCCCGCCGCTCCCGCTCGTCCGCCTACGCGCGCCGCAGCGCCAGCCCGAGTCCTCGGGCGAAGCGCTCGAGCTCCGCATCCAGCCCGTCGCGCATCTCCGGTGAGAAGCGATCGTCCTCGTGCACGGCGTGCACCGTGAGCGTTCCCGCGTCGCGGTCGGCCCGCGCATCCACCTTGCCGACCAGCCGCTCGTCGTGCAGCACCGGCAGCCCGAAGTCGCCCCAGCGCCGGGTGCGCTGCGGCTTGTAGATCTCGAGCGCGTAGTCGAAGTCGAACAGCCGCTCGACCCGCACACGGTCGCTCAGCAGGCGGTCGAAGGGCGAGAGCACGACCGTGCGGCCCGAGAAGCCGTCCCGCTCGTCGCCGTCGAGATAGGCCGGATCGACGCGCCAGCGCCCCGCGACGCCCTCGATCTCGGCCGCGACTCCGACCGTGCGGTCGAAGCCGTGCAGCTCGCTCGGCACGATGGCGATGCTGTCGCGCGCGACGCCGAAGGCGCGCAGCAGGTTTTCGCTGCGGCGTCGTCGCGCCTCGCCGGCGGGCACCTCGGCGACCGGCGGCAGCACGTTCGCCGCCAGGTCCCACACGCGCAGCCGCCCGACGCGGCCGACCACCGCCAGGTCGCCGGCCATGTGCAGGCAGTCGAGCATCTTCGTCACGTTGCGGTCGTTCGTCCACCCCGACGACGGCCACGGCACGGTCGCCTCGTCGGGCACATCGCGCGAGGTCAGCGGACCCAGGTCGCCGAGCCGATCCAGGATGCGCTGCCGGAACGTCGCGTTCGCCTCCACCCACCCGCGCGATCCCGAGCGGTCGAGCCAGGTGCGCATCCCGGCCAGGAAGAGGGGGAGCCGGTCGATCGGCCGCAGCATCCAGCCCCGCTCGAACAGCCGCCCGTTCGCGAGCGCCCGATCGAGGTCGGCGGGCCGGAATCCCGGAATGCGCCGCGAGAGCGCCACGTGCTCGGCGGCCGGCGCGACGATCGACGTGAGCTCGACCCGCACGCAGTCCAGGTCGTGCGCGAGCGCGTCGAGGTCGGCGACCGGCTCGGCGTCGAGCCGCGCCGCCCGCACGGCGATCCGCCGCGCCTGATCGCGGGTCAGCTGCACCGTCATGCCGCGAAGCTACGCCCTGCCGCCGACGCGATGGCCACCGCGCTCCCAGGAGATACGAGGGTGTCGAAGTATCATCGAGCATTCGACCTCGGCGTCGTGCGCTACCGCCCGCCGTGTCAACCGGGTTCCGCATCCTGTTCGGGATGCGCATCCACCCGCCCCGCAGCCGACCGACTGAGAGGACCATCGCCATGAGCGAGCCGCGCCGAAACCGGAGCACCTCCGGCGCCGACACGACCGCCCCGGCCATGAACCACGGCCGACTCCGCCGGGCCCGGCTCGGCCGCAGCATCGCCGCCTTCGTCGCGATCTCGCTCGCCGTGGTGATGGTCGCCGGCGTCTCGCTGGCCGGCATCGCGTTCTGGCGCATCCAGAGCCAGGTGCAGGCCAACGCGGTCGACATCGGCGAGAAGGGCGAGAAGCTGCCCCAGATCGGCGACTTCGACGGCGGCTTCAACATCATGCTCGTCGGCGTCGACAACGACCCGTCGCAAGGTGACATCTATGGCAAGCGCGACGGCACCCTGAACGACGTCAACATCCTGCTGCACGTCTCAGCCGATCACACCTCGGCGACGGCGGTCAGCCTTCCGCGCGACCTGATCGTGCCGATCCCGTCGTGCACGTCGGAAGACGGCAAGACCAAGAGCAGCGCCATGTCGGGTCGCCCGATCAACGAGGCCTACTACTACGGCGGACTCAAGTGCGTCACCGACACCGTCTCCGACCTGACCGGCCTCGAGATCCCCTTCGCCGCGGTCATCACCTTCCAGGGCGTGATCGACATGTCCGACATCGTCGGCGGCGTCGAGGTCTGCGTCGACGGTCCCGTGCACGACAAGTACACCGGGCTCACCTTCCCGGCCGCCGGAAAGTACACGATCCAGGGGGTTCAGGCCCAGCAGTTCGTCCGCACCCGCCACGGCGTCGGCGACGGCAGCGACCTGGGGCGCATCAGCTCGCAGCAGGTGTTCATGTCGGCGCTCGCGCGCAAGCTCACGAGCGAGGGCACCCTCGGCGACGTCGGCAAGCTCTACCAGATCGCCGAGGGCGCCTCGGAGCACATGAAGCTCTCGACCTCACTCGCCCAGCTCGACACGATGGTGTCGATCGCCAAGGCCATGCGCAACATCTCGCTCGACCGCATCACCTTCGTGCAGTATCCCGGCACCACCGGGGGCACCGGCATCTACGCCGGCAAGGTGCAGCCGAACAAGTACGCCGCGACGAAGCTCTTCGCGGCGCTGCAGGAGGACCGGGCGATCGCTCTCGACTCGGAGGCGCTCGACACCGGGTTCGGCGGCTCGGTCGCCGATCCGGATGCGCCGGCCACCGGCACTCCGTCGTCAGACCCCTCGATTCCTGCATCGGGCACGCCCAGCGACACGGCGTCCGACCCGGCGGCGACCGACGGACCGGAGGTCATCTCCGGCCTGAAGGGGCAGACGGCGGCGCAGCAGACCTGCAGTCACGCCAACAACTGAGTCGCGCGGTCATCCGCTGTTCTCGGGCCGTGCCCGCGTGCGGTTATGATGGCCGAGGCGATTCGCCAGGAGACGTCGCATAGTCCGGTCGAGTGCACCACCCTGCTAAGGTGGAGTCCCCGCAAGGGGACCGCGGGTTCAAATCCCGCCGTCTCCGCACAGACCACGTCCCGAAACCCCCTGATTTTCAGGGGGTTTCGTTGTTGTGCGGCGACCTTCGCCGGGCTGTTGCCCACATCTTGCCCACCGTTGTGGTGAGCGAGTGCGGGCCTAATGAGCCTGCGGGGCTATCGACGCACTTCCATGGCTGCCAGTTCCAGCGCCTCTGCGACGCCGTCCAGATCGTCTTCGAAGAGGTCCGCGTAGATGTCGAGTGTCATTGCGGCGGACTTGTGACCGAGCTCAGCTTCCTTCAGTGCGCTCAGCCACCAGGACTTGGAGCCAACAACTCCGACCGGCTGCTCTCCGCACACGAGACCATCCGCGCCGAGCAGACCCGCGTCGACGACCTGGTCACCCTCGTCGACGAGCACGCCGACATCGTCGCCGAAGCCGACAAGATCCGCGCCGGCCGCACCACCACCACCGCTCTCGGCGCCGACTGGGCGACCGCGCTCGAGCAGCAGGAATCGTGGGGTGCCCTCGCGGCCGCGCTCCGGCATGCGGAGGACCACGGCCACGACCCGATCGAGACGCTCCGTCAGGCGCGCGACCTGCGCGAGCTCGACACCGTCGAAGATGTGCCCGCCGTGCTGCAGCACCGCATCGAAGTCGCGCTCGCGAAGCGCGGCGAGCCGGCCGTGTCGATCATGGACCGCCCCGCGATCGACACCGTCCCCGCATGGGTCGCCGACGGGCGCCGCCACCACGACGAGCAGCTGCCCGCCGAATGGCGGGAACAGCTCGCCGAACGCCACCAGTACATCGGCGCGCGGATGCGCGAGCGCGGCGCCGCCCTCGCCCTCGAACGGCCCGCATGGACACAGGACCTCGGCGACGTGCCGGCGCATCCGCGGCGGATGTTCGAATGGCACCACACCGCGGCGGAAATCGACCTCCTCCGTGCGAAGTACCGCATCGACCCGAACGAGACCGAGGCGATCCCGGTCAAGCTGCGCGGCAACGACGTCGCCGACCGGCTGCAGGAGCGCGTCACCGCCCTGCACAAGGCCGCCGAACTCACCACGGCGACCCCGCTCGAGGAGTCCGCGCGTCAGCGTTATGCGGATCAGACCGTGGCCGACCTCACGGCGGTGCGCGCCCGTCTCGCGGAGCGTGACCCCGCACTGCGCGCCGACGCCGGCCCGTCGCGGCCGCCATCGCGACTGCAGCGCGACGAGGAGACTCGCGCGCCCCTCAAGTACGTCCGCCGCCCCGATGGTTCGACCTCGGACCGTCCGTTCGCTTCGGCTGAGGAGGAACGAGATGCAGCGCGTTCCAACGACCAGTCGCTGAAGCGACGCGAGGCTGACCGCCGCCAGCGGGAACAGCAGGTCCGTGATCAGCAGCAGCGCTCCGCTCAGGAGCAGCGCGAACTTGAGATCGGGCGTCACGGTGACGGGCGCGAGCGCTAGCCGCCTGGCACGCCGGACGTCCGCGGAACCGTGAACAACGGTGACCAGCGCATCAGCGCGGGACTTTACCTCAAGCGCCCAGAGTCGCCGGTTGAGCCGCTAGCGAGTTCCGCCTGCTCGCGCGTGCGCCGAGGATGACAAGCGCGGTGCCCAGCATCACGCTCGCGATGGCCAGCGTGATGATCGGACCGCTGGCGTGTCCGCTGAAAACGAGCACGCATCCGACCACAAAGAGGACACATCCGATTGCGATCGCGAGGGCTGGTCGCAACGTTTTCATCTCAGGAGTCGACCAGTCTTTCGCGGTCGCTCAGTCTTTCGCGGTCGCCGCAAGGATCGGAGATTCTGCGCTTCTCTGTGTGGGGCCGAGCTGCTCCGTCTAGAGCGCATACAGCCAGAATCCAGTGATGGCCAGTGTCGCTCCGAGCACGACGCACGCAACAATGGTCAGCCCCTTGGCTCGTGGTGCCCACTGCTGGTTCCCGAGCCCGTGGTGGCGGATAGAGAGTGTCGCCGCGGCGATCGCGAACGCGACGCCGATGACGAGACCGACGCTGCCGAATACGAGGGGTCCAGTGACGGTCACGACCTTGATCTCCTTGGCTGGACGTTCACGACCCCGAGCCCCTAGACAAGACCGATGATGATGGAGGCGACCTTGCCCTTCATTCCTCCGATGAAGGTTCCGATCGCGCCGGCCAGAAGTCCCCACGCAGCGCCTTCGAAGAAGGCCGCGGCCACCTGATGATGCACGTGGTTACCGCACGTCGGCTGGTTGCCGACGTGCACGCTCGGCTCGCCTGGTGCTGATCCCCGGCGAGCGCCTTCAGTAGCGTTCGTCGATGACCGCCTCGAAGGCCCGCCCGAGCGTGCTCGCGACCGACTCGGGGTGCGCGAGATAGCCGTTCACCATGGCGCCGTCGCGCAGCAGCATCAGCTGGTCCGCCACCGCTCGGGCGTCGGATGCGCCCGCCTCGGCGGCGATCTCGGCGAACTGATCCCGCATCCACGATCGGTGCGCGGCGACGACAGCGCGCACCGGGTCGTCGGCGTCGGGGAACTCGGCGGCCGCGTTGATGAAGGCGCAGCCGCGGAACCCGGCCTGGCAGCTGGCCTCGCCGATCCCCGTCGCCAGTTCGCGCAGTGAGCCACGGGGGTCGCTTTGCTGACGCGTCGACAGCATCCACGCGCGCTCGGCGGCGGACTGGCGCTCGAGGTAGGCGACCACCAGGTCGCTCTTGGTGCGGAAGTGCCGATAGAACGTGACCTTCGTCACGCCGACATCGTCGATGATGCGGTCGGCGCTCGTGGCCCGGATGCCCTGGGCGTAGAAGCGCTCGGCGGCGGCGTCGAGCAGCCGCTCTCGTGTCGCGGTGCCCCGCGTCGGCGAGGGCGCGGCGGCGGTCGTGTCGGCGTTCATCTGGTGCCTCGATTCTGCGTCGCCCTTGCGATTGTGCCGGAATGCAGTCTATGGTCCTCGTGTAGACGTACTAGTAACTCTACAACGCGATCATCTGATCGGACCTCATCCCAGAGAAGGAACTCATGACTGACTCCACCGCCGGCAGCTCGACGCTGCCGCCTCTCGCCCCCGCCCTTCGGAGGCTCTACTTCATCCGCTTCGCCTTCGCGCTGATCTGGGCGATCGGGATCTTCGCCACGGGTGCGGCCCCCGGACCCGTTTTCACCACACTGCTGATCGTGTACCCGCTCGTCGACGCCGCCGCCGTCATCTGGCAGCTGCGCTCGGCGCCCGCCGGTTCGTCCTCGAAAGCGGCCGAGTGGCTCAACGTGGTCATGAGCATCGTCGCCGCGATCGGCCTCGGCTGGGCCTCGGCCGTCTCGGTCTCCGCGGTGCTCGCCGTCTGGGGTGCCTGGGCGGTCGTCTCCGGCATCGCGCAGCTGCTCACAGCCCTGCTGCGACGCCGCGCAGGTGGCCAGATCCCGCTCGTGATCAGCGGCGTCATCTCCATCCCGGCCGGTCTCGGCTTCTTCTTCCAGGGGATCGGCGGCGGCACCGGCGCGATGGGCGTCGGCGGCTACGCGATCCTCGGCGGCATCTTCTTCCTGATCGCCGCCATCCGGCTCAGCCTTCTGCTGCGGAAGCACGCATGAGCGCCACGGAGTACGACTACGACCTCATCGTGATCGGCGCCGGTCCGGTGGGCGAGAACATCGCCGACTACGCTGTGCGCGCCGGGAACGACCTGCGCGTCGCGATCGTCGAATCGGAACTGGTCGGCGGCGAATGCTCGTACTGGGCCTGCATGCCGTCGAAGGCTCTGCTGCGCAGCGGGCATGCGCTGCGCGCGGCCCGCCGCCTCGCCGGATCGAAGGAACCCATCACCGGCGGCCTCGATGTCGCGGCCGTGCTGGCGCGACGAACCGAGTTCACGAGCGGATGGAAGGACGACGGCCAGGTCGCCTGGCTCGACTCGGTCGGAATCGAGCTGATCCGCGGGCGCGGGCGACTCGCCGGACCGCGCGCGGTGAGCGTGGGCGACCGCGTCTACACCGCCGCGGCCGTCGCGATCGCGACCGGCTCCGTGCCGGTTCTGCCGCCGATCCCCGGTCTCGCCGAAGCGGCGCCGTGGGGCACCCGCGAGGCGACGGAGTCGCAGCTCGTCCCCACGCGACTCGTCGTCGTCGGCGGCGGCGTCGCCGGCACCGAGCTCGCCTTCGCCTTCGCCTCGCTCGGCTCCAGAGTGACTCTGCTCTCCCGTGACGGTCTCCTCGACCGCGAGGAGCCGTTCGTGAGCGAACTGCTGGCGGCCGCGGCAGCCGACGAAGGGATCGATGTGCGCATCGGCGTGGGTTTCGAGCGAGTGGATCGCGATGCCGATGGCACCGTGCGCATCCAGCTCTCGACCGGTGCCGAGGTGTCGGCTGACGAGATCCTGGTCTCGACGGGGCGTCGCCCCAACACCGGCGATCTCGGTCTCGACGTGGTCGGACTGGATGCGCGCACCGCGATCGCGGTCGACGAGACGATGCTCGTCGCGGGCACCGACTGGCTCTACGCGGTCGGCGATGTGAACGGTCGCGCCCTGCTGACCCATCAGGGCAAGTACCAGGCCAGAGCCGCCGGCGAGGCGATCGCCGCCCGGCTGGCCGGCGAGCCGGTCGACGACGCTCCCTGGGGTGCCCACGTCGCCACCGCCGACCACGCCGCTGTGCCCCACGTCGTGTTCACCGATCCCGAGGTCGCCAGCGTGGGGCTCACCGAGGCGCAGGCCCGCGAGCGCGGGCTGGACGTGCGCGCCGTCGAGTACGACCTCGGCTGGGTCGCGGGCGCGAAACTGCACGCCGACGGGTACACGGGGCGCGCGAAGCTCGTGGTCGACGAGAGCCGTGGCGTCGTCATCGGCGCCACCTTCGTCGGCCAGGACGTCGCCGAACTGCTGCATTCCGCGACGGTCGCGATCGTCGGCGAAGTGCCGATCGATCGTCTCTGGCACGCCGTGCCCTCCTACCCGACCATCAGCGAGATCTGGCTGCGGCTGCTGGAGGCCTACGGCCGCCCGCAGCGCGTCACCGCCGCCGACTGACACCCACCCGCCCACGAAAGGAACCATCATGACCACCAAGGTCGAGATCATCATCGACAACCTCGACGACCCGGCCGCCTTCGAGGCCGCCCTGCCCGGCATCCTCGAAGCGGCGCGAGCCCTGCCCGGACTGCGCGGACTCGAGTCGAGTCGCGTCTGGCCGAAGGACGACGGCACGGCCACTCCGGCCTACCGCACATTGGCGCTGAGCTTCGACGGCTACGAGGAGGCCTCCGCAGCGACGGCGACTGCGGAGGGCGGCGCCTTCTTCGGCGCGGTCGTCGTCGCGACCGACGGCAAGATCACCGGCCTCTTCCTCGACGTCGAGACCGCCTAGCCGTCCCGGCTGCGCGCCCGGCGCGTCGCCGAGCGCCGCATCCACGGCCGCGAGCACCTCGTCCGAGAGCTCGATGCCCGAAGCGGCCGCGTAAACCCCCTGCCGAGCAGGGGGTTTCGTCGTTCTGCCAGGGTGGAACCCGAACCGCGCGTCGGCGCGGTGACGAGGAGGAGCCATGCCCCTGTTCCTCCGCCCCGCATCCCCTGCTGGCCGAGGCGTGGTCCCGCCGAGCGATCCGTCGGGGGAGCCCCGCGAGCAGCGCACCATCTGGTCCGACAGCCTCGGCCGCCTCGGCATCCGCTGCCTGCAGCTGCTGCTCGTGCTCGCCGTGGTGTCGCTCATCGTCATCGCGCTGCGTCAGCTGACCGTCGTCGTGATCCCGGTGCTACTGGCGCTCATCATCGCGTCGGCGCTGGCGCCGCTGGTCTCGTTCCTGCGTCGGCACGGCTGGCCCTCGATCGTCGCGACGCTCGCGGTGCTCGCGGCCGCCGTCATCGTCGTCGGCGGCCTCATCTGGGCCATCGTGCTCGCCGTCGAGAACCAGTGGGATGACCTCGCCGACTCGGCGGCGGACGGCGCGAAGCAGCTGACCTCGCTGGTGACGAACCTGCCGTTCGACATCAGCGACGCCCAGATCGAGGATGCGAAGCAGGCGGCCCTCGACTTCGTCACCTCGTCGCAGTTCGGCACGGGCGCGCTGGCCGGCGTCTCGGCGGCCGGGAACTTCCTCACCGGGCTCGCGGTCTTCGTGGTCGCGCTGTTCTTCTTCCTGCGCGACGGGCCCATGATCTGGGACTTCCTCTGCCGGCCGTTCACGGGCGCGGGCTACCGCCGCGTGCGCCGTATCGGCGAGGTCGCGGTAGGGACCTTCGGCGGCTACGTGCGCGGCACGGCGACCGTCGCCCTGGTGGATGCGATCGGCATCGGCGGCGGACTGCTGATCATGAACCTGTTCGGCCTCGAGGTCCCGCTCGTGCTGCCGATCGCGGTGGTCGTGTTCATCGCCGCGTTCATCCCGATCGTCGGCGCGACCGCGGCCGGCATCGTCGCCGCCCTGGTCGCGCTGGTCACGTCCGGGCCGCTCGCCGCGCTCATCGTCGTCATCATCGTCGTGATCGTCAACCAGCTCGAGGGCAACTTCCTGCAGCCGGTCGTGATGGGGCGCACGCTGAGCCTGCATCCGATGGTGATCCTCATCGCCCTGACCATCGGAACCGTGCTCGGCGGCATCGTGGGCGCCATCCTCTCGGTTCCGCTCACCGCGGTCGCCTGGAAGGTCGTCGGCGTCTGGAACGGCGAGGATCGACCGGTCGAGTTCGCCCGCAAGAAGCGCCCGGAGCGCATGGTCGACCGATGATCGGCGAGCGCGGCGGAAGCGGTCGCGTCGCGCTGCGGCTCAGCCCTGCGGCTCGGCGGCGACCCGCGCGCGGGCGGGCGTCGCCGTCTCGCCCGAACGCACGCGGAACCACATGCTCAGCTCGCGGGCCGCGCGGTGAGTGGCGTAGCCGTCCGCGGCATCCAGGTCCGCGAAGGTGTCACGGAATCCCTCGGGAGGCGGGCCGTCGGCGTCGGGGGCGGGGAGGAAGCCCATCGACCACTCGGCGAACTGCCGACGGTCGATCACCTCGTCCATGAGCACGCGCATGCCGCTGTGGCGCGGATCCTCGCGGATGCGATCCAGGAGGTCGCGGACCGCATCCATCGGCCCCTCGAGGATCTGGATGAACCGACCTCGGTCGTAGAGCAGCATGCCGGTGATCGCGCGGTCTCGATTGGCGGCGCGACTCTGCTCGAGCAGTGCGGTGAGGTCGGACGAGGTCATCGGCGCGGTGGCGTTGCTCGAGTAGAGCGACGTGAAGATGTCGCGCTCGCTCACGCCTCGGCCCCGCTCGAATGGCGCGAGGTCTGCGACTCCACCGCGGCGATGGCGTCGTCGCGCGAGTCGAAGGCGCCGAGCTCGCTGGAGTGGAGGTCGAACGCGACGTACCCGCGATCGGGCCGGCGATCGATGTAGCCGAGGAACTCGCCCCCGCGGCTGCCGACGTAGAAGCCGGGTTCGACGCGAGACCAGATGAGGGCACCGTCTCCGGTGTCGGATGCGACCATCGATGACTCCTTCGATCGCAGGGCTGGCGGTTCAGTATCGGCGCGACGGCGGCCCCGCGGATGCGGCTCTCAGCGAATCGGATGTCGGCGGGACGGGAGCCCGCGACTGCCGGAGATGTCGCTCGTCTATCGGGCGCGACGGATGCGGATCGGCCCCCGCGCCGTCGAGGGGTCGACGACTTGGCCGCGCTGCGTGATCTCGGCGACGCCGGCCGCGACCAGGCGACGACCGGCCTGGCGGGTCGGCTCCATCAGCTCGCGCCATTCCTCGGAATCCGTGCCGGCCACGGCGCGCGCGACCTCGCTCGGACAGAGCGTCGCGCCCGACGCGAGACGGTCCAACCGTGCACGCAGCTCGGCCTCGATCCGCCGGTCGAGGTCCGTGAGCTTCTGGCGCCGGCACCGCTCTGAGCACCATCGCCGATGCGGACCGGCGCCCGCCGGCATCCGCCGCCCGCATCGAGCGCACACACATTCGGTGCGCTCGGCGACATCGCGCTGGCGTCCCACAGCCCCGCTACTGCTTGTCCGGGTTGCCCGGCCGCACCGCCGCCGTCTCCGCCACGTCGATGCGGGTGCGCCCGTCGTCTCCGTCGCTGACCTCGATGCGCGGCGCCGCATCGGACTCGTCGGACTTCGGCGCGCGCGTCAGCTGGTCGTGGCGCTTCTCGTCGTCGCTCATCTCATCGCTCACGGGATCACTCGGCCTCGTCATCACCGGGCTCGAGATCGGCTCGCGCGACGTCCTCGCCGCGCTCGGCGGCCGCCGTGTCGTGCCCCTGCATGTCGCGACCGTAGAGCTGGGGCAGCGGTGGGTTCGGCTCGGTGACCTCATCCGAGGTGGATGCGTCGTCGACGGCGTCGGCGTCGGTGTCGGTGCGGTCGGGGGTGGGGTCGCTCATGGGTCTCGCCTCTCTGTCCGATCCGACGATAAGCACCTCGGGGCTGCGACGCGCTCGGCTCTGATCGAGCGTGGAGGTGTCACTCCGCGGGGCGTGGTGGCACCGGCGGACATGCGACCGAGGAGGGTCGTGAGCGTCATGCCCACCAGTCGATCGGAATCGCCGTCGTCGCTGCGACGTGCGGCCTCAGCGAGTCGCGCCAGCTGATCGTCGACCCGGGCGCGCACCTCGGCGGCATTCTCCTCATCATCCGGCCAGCGCTCGACGGCGTCGGCCGCGAATCGGATCGCGACCGCGGCTTCCGCGCGCACCGGGTCGCTGAGGTCGCGCAGACCGCGATCCGCCGCCGGACCGGGGGTCAGCAAGTCGACGAGCTCCTCGGTGCGCCGTGCGATGCGCTGCAGCGCGATCAGCTGCCGGCGCTCAGACGCCAGCCGGCGTCGGCTCAGGAAGCCGCGCGCGTTGCCCCGCGCGCTCTCCTGCGCCCACGAGAGCGCGTCCTGCGCGGCATCCAGCGCGACGCGCACTCTCGCCGTCGCGCCGATCTCGGGATTCTCGTCGTCGGCGCTCTCGGTCGCGTCGGCCGCAGTCCGCAGCACGGCGGCGACCTCACCGCGCAGGCGCTCCGCCGACGTGGCAGCCTCGCGCACGCCCGACGGCGGGGGGATGAGCAGGTTCACGACGAGCGCGGTGAGCATCCCGAGCGCCAGCTGCAGCAGGTAGCCCATCGAGTAGTCGCCGGCGTCGGCGCCTCCGACGGTCAGCACGAAGAGCGCGGCGACGGGCACGTAGTCACGCGCGGGCCCGGGGGAGAAGAGCCCGGCGACGACCACGCCCACCGCGGCCGCGACCGGTACTGCGACCCATCCCGGCGCGTGCAGCAGGAAGAGCGCCCACGCGAGCAGGATGCCGACCGCCGTGCCCGCCACCGTGTGCAGCGTCGAGCGCGCCGAGCTGATGAGCGTCGGCGTCATGGCGATGACGGCGCCGAACGGCGCGTAGTAGGCGTAGTCGTCGAGCTGTCCGGGCAGCTGATGGCCGAGCGCCCAGGCTGCCGTCGCGGCCCCGGCGGTCTTCGCGGCCAGCAGCAGCCGCTCGCCGCCCACCGCGCGGACCGCGGCGGCGCGCGACCGGCCGACCAGCCGTCGGATCCCGCCGTGTCGTCGTGCGCCGTCCATCGCGCCGTTCACCGGGTCCGCACCGTGCGACGCCGCTCACTCGCCATGCGAGTCCGGCGACTCCGACAGGACGGGTGCTGCCACCTCGACGGCGAAACGCGAGAAGTCGAGCGGATCGCGGCCGAGCACGTCGCGCACCCCCGAGCCGACGCGTGACGCCTCGCCCGCGGCGTAGTGCGCGTAATCCTCCACGAGACCCTCGACCTGCCAGTCGGGGATGAGCCCGCGCAGCGCGGCGGCGAACTCCGCCGGCGGCGCATCCGCGAACCGGATCGGGATGTCGCTCGCCGCGGCGAGCTCGTGCGCCATCTCGGCGTGTGTGAGCGCCGCGGGTCCGGTCAGCTCGAGCACGCCGCGCGGTGGTCCGGTGAGAGCTGCTGCGCCGACGGCGCCGATGTCGCGCACGTCGACGGCGCTGACCGACGCGTCGCCGATCGGCGCCGCGAGGATGCCCTCGCGCAACTGGTCGGCGAACATCAGCAGACCCTGCATGAACAGGTTGGGCCGCAGGATGGTCGCCCCGATGCCGCTCGCCGACAGATGCTCCTCGACGGCCGCGTGGTACCGCAGGAATCGCACCGGCGACTCGGCGGCGGCGGCGAACTGCGACAGCAGCACGATGTGCTCGGCCCCGGCGGCGACCGCCGTGTCGATGAAGCTCCGCTGCTGCGATTCGGCCTGCTCGGTCGACGGCGTCACGAGGAACGCCGCCCTCACGCCGTCGAGCGCCGCCGCGAGCGCGGCCTTGTCGTCGAGGTCGGCGCGCACGTGCGTTCCGCCAGCGGGCAGCGCGAGCCGATCGCGGCGGCTGAGGGCGCGATAGGTCTCGCCGCGTTCGGTGAGCGCCTGCGCGATCGCGCCTCCGGTCGAGCCGGAAGCGCCGGTGAGCAGGATGTCGGTCATGGTCGTCCTCTCGGGTCGGGTGAGGTCGGGGTGATGCGGTCGGGTCGGAGCGAGGTGCGATCGGGAGAGCTCGGGAGCGAGCGAGCCGAACGGCCGCTCACGGCTCGCGAACGCTGAAGCGCCACTCCTCGATCTCGGGCAGGTCGACGCCCTCGCGGTAGGCGTGCTCGCGGTTCTGGTCGCGGCGGCGCATCCACCCGGCGACGACATCCGCGCCCGCGGCCGGCTCATCCGGCGACCCGGTGCCGACCGCGCGCTGCACGGCGTCGGCGGCCAGGGTGAAGCGGTCCAGATCGTTGAGCATGAGCATGTCGAACGGCGTCGTGGTGGCGCCCTTCTCCTGGAAGCCGTGCACGTGGAACCGCTCGGTCTGCTCGCGGCCGTGCAGCAGGCGGTGCACCAGAGCGGGATAGCCGTGGAACGCGAACACGACGGGTACGTCGATCGGGAACAGCCGCTGCCAGTCCGCCTCCGACATGCCGTGCGGGTGGCGGTCGTCGGAGACGAGCCGCATCAGGTCGACGATGTTGACCACGCGCACATCGAGCCACGGCACCTCGTCGCGGATCAGCTGCGCGGCCGCGACCGCCTCGATCGTCGGCACGTCGCCGGCGCAGGCGAGCACGACATCCGGCTCGCCGTCGCTGCCGGCCCAGGGCCAGACCGAAGCTCCCCGCTCGAGGTGGTCGCGCGCCTCCACGAGGTCGAGCCAGGCCGGCTGCTCGTGCTTGCCGGCGACAACCAGGTTGACGACATCGCGCGACGGCAGGGCGTGCTCGAGCACGGCGAGCAGGGTGTTCGCGTCGGCGGGGAGGTAGATGCGGGTGAGCTCCGCCCGCTTGTCGGCGACGACGTCGAGGAAGCCGGGGTCCTGGTGCGAGAAGCCGTTGTGGTCCTGCCGCCAGACGTGCGAGCTCAGAAGGTACGTGAAAGCGGGCAGCGGCTCGCGCCAGGCGACGTCGCGTGCGCTCTCGATCCACTTCGCGTACTGGTTGAACATCGAGTCGACGATGTGGATGAACGCCTCATACGAGGTGAAGAGGGGATGCCGTCCGGTCAGCGCGTATCCCTCGGCCAGACCCTGCAGCAGGTTCTCGCTCAGCAGCTCGATGATGCGCCCGTGCGGCGCGAGGCCTTCATCGATCGGCTCGATGCGCGCCGCCCACTGTCGCGGTGACGCGTCGAGCACCGCCTCGAGCCGGTTCGATTCGACCTCGTCGGCACCGAAGAGCCGGAACGAATCGGGATTGCGGCGGATCACGTCGGCCAGCCACGGTCCGGCGGTCCCAGTCGCGCTGGCGCGCGTGTCCCGGCGCGAGTCCACGCCCGCGGCGGCGGTGCAGGTGTCGGGCAGGTCCAGCGGAGTCCGCACGCCGCCGTTCGCGCGCGGTGAGGCGCTCATGCTCCGCTCGGGGGCCGGGCGCAGCCTCTCGATGAGATCGATCGGCCGTCCGTCTGATTCGAAGAGCTCCTCGGGCCGGTAGGACCGCATCCACGCCTCGAGCTTCGCGCGCCGCGTCGGATCGTCGTGCACGCCGTCGAGAGGGATCTGGTGCGACCGCCACGTGCCTTCGACCGGCTCGCCGTCGACCTCGGCCGGGCCCGTCCAGCCCTTGGGTGTGCGCAGCACGATCATCGGGCGGCGCTCGCCGCGGGCCGGGTGTCGCGTCACGGCGGCATCCATGGCCGCTGCGAGCCGCGGATGCACGGCCGACGCCGGCTCGTCGGCTGTCGCGTCGACGAAGAGGGGCTCCCACCCGCCGCCGTGCAGCAGAGCCCGCAGCTCCTCCTCGGGGATGCGCGAGAGCAGGGTCGGGTTCGCGATCTTCCAGCCGTTCAGGTTGAGAACGGGCACCACGCGGCCGTCGTGCTCCGGGTCGAGCAGCCGCGGCAGCTGCCAACTGGCGGCGAGAGTGGCGGTCTCGGCTTCCCCGTCGCCGATGACGCAGAACACCACGAGCTCGGGGTCGTCGAGTGCGGCGCCGACGGCGTGGGCGAGCGAGTAGCCGAGCTCGCCGCCCTCGTTGATCGAGCCGGGCGTGGTCGGTGCGGCGTGCGAGGCGACCCCACCCGGGAAGGAGAAGCGGCGGCACATCCGGGCGATGCCCTCGGCGTCACGCGACGTCTCCGGTTCGAGCTGCGAGAGGGATCCGTCGAGCCAGGCGTTCGCGAGCATCGCCTGGCCGCCGTGCCCGGGACCGCAGACGAACAGTGCCTCCAGGTCGTGGTCGATGACGGCCCGGCTGGCGTGGGCGTAGACCAGATTGAGCGCCGGCACGGTTCCCCAGTGCCCGAGCAGGCGGCGCTTCACGTCGCGCTGCTCCAGCGGTCGCGTCAGCAGGACGTCGTCGACCAGGTACAGCTGCGCGGCCGACAGGTAGTTCGCCGCGCGCCACCACGCGTCGACGGCATCGAGGGTCACCGGTCCGCTCGCGGTCACGCGGACGCTCCGCCCGTCGCACCGGACCCGCCGGAGCTGCCGGGCCCACGCAACGACCGGATCCGGCGCTCGTGCAGCAGTTCCTCTGCTTCCGGTGCCGTCAACGCGAACGGTCCCGTGAGGTCGTCGACGACCAGTTGACTCGCCGGCCCGATCACGAGCGTGAAGTCGGAGCGCTCGCCGTCGGCGGTGATGCCGGGGACTGCGATCGAGTCCGCGTGACCGGCATTGGCCAGTTCGACCGCGAAGGCGGCGAGCTCGTCGGCGACGCGGTCGGTGGTCACGAAGGTGGCTCCGGCGTAGGTGATCCGCTTCATCTCACCCACGATTCACCCGATCGCCGGGATGCGGCACCGGGTTGACGAGACGTCCAGCCCGGCCTAAGCCCGCGTCCGGCTGGTGTGCGAGGTGCTCGGATCGGATGCGTCGCGAGGGCGACTCGCTCAGAGCGACGAGACGTGCGCGTGGTGGTCGACGTGGAGGCCGGCCGTCGAACCCGCTTTCTGCATCATCGTCTCGAGCAGCTCGCGATCGAGCTCCGGCTCGGAGCCTCCGTCGAACTCCCACAGCAGCTCGACCGACGGCGCCATCCAGATCGCCCGGCGGCCGCTGCCGTGTCTGACCTGCTCATCCCAGGCGAGCTGGAACGGCTCGTTGCGCCGGAGGCGAGCGACCGTCACCGCCTGCACGTGCGCGAGCATCCTGTCGTCCATGGTGACCGTCGTACCGCGGGCACCGTACCTGAGTCGACCCATGGGGTGAGTTTAGGGTGACGACTCGCGAGGGTCAGGGGTGCAGCACGACCTTCACGCAGCCGTCGACCTTCTGCTTGAACACCTCGTACATCTCAGGAGCCTCCTCGAGCGAGGCCTCGTGCGTGACGAGGTCGTCGATGCCCAGCGGGTCGCGCTCGTCCTCGACGAGCGGCAGCAGCTCGTCGCGCCAACGATGCACGTTGCACTGACCCATGCGCAGCGTCAGCCCCTTGTCGAACATCGAGAGCATCGGCAGCGCGTCCTTCGCCCCGGCGTAGACGCCGCTGAGCGAGACCGTGCCGCCGCGCTGCACGGCGTCGATGGCGAGCTCGAGCGCCGCCAGGCGATCGACCCCGGCGGTCTGCGCGACCGCGCGGCCGAGCGGGGCGGGCAGCACGGTGGAGGCGTTCTGCAGGAACGAGGCGATGCCGCTCCCGTGCGCCTCCATGCCGACGGCGTCGAGCACCGCATCCGGGCCGCGTCCGTTCGTGACCTTGCGGAGCTCGGCCGCGATCTCGCCGTCGCCGTCGTAGACCTCGGCGCCATGCTTCTCGGCCATCGCTCGTCGCTCCGGTACCGGGTCGACGCCCAGCACCCGGTAGCCGAGGTGGTGGCCGATGCGCACGGCGAGCTGGCCGACCGGACCGAGCCCGACGATCGCGAGCGTGCCGCCCTCGGGCACATCCGCGTACTGCACGCCTTGCCAGGCGGTCGGCAGGATGTCGCTGAGAAACAGGTAGCGGTCATCGGGGAGATCGGTGCCGACGACGATCAGATTCGCGTCGGCGCGATGCACCCGCAGGGCCTCGGCCTGTCCGCCCGGGATCGAGCCGTAGAGGCGGGTGTAGCCGTAGAGCGCCGCGCCCGAGTCGGTCTCGCGCTGCTGCGTCGTCTCGCACTGCGAGCTGCGGCCGTGCCGGCACATCCAGCATTCGCCGCATGCGATCACGAACGGCACGACGACGCGGTCGCCGCGCTTGATGCGCGTCACCGCCGAGCCGACGTCCTCGACCACGCCCATGGGCTCGTGGCCGAGCACGTCGCCCTTGTCGAGGAACGGCCCGAGCACGTCGTAGAGGTGCAGGTCGCTGCCGCAGATCGCCGTCGACGTGATGCGCACGACGGCATCGGTGGGTTCGAGGATGCGCGCATCCTCGACGGTCTCGACGCTGACCTCGCGGTCGGCCTGCCAGGTGAGGGCTCGCATGCGGTCTCCTTTCCGCGGGGCGGCTGGGTCGCGACCGAGGCTAATCCGGTCGAGCGCTGCCGCCGAGGGGGTTGCCATCGACATCGGGACGCGCAACGCGCCCGCGAGGCGTCCGCCGCATCACGCCGACTCGGTGTCTGCTGAACGCCGCCCGAATGGAGCGGTGCGCGTCGCACCCGATGCGCTCGACTGGGATGCGGATCGAAGGGAGCGACATGCGGATCGTGATCACCGGCGCGACGGGCAACCTCGGCACGGCCATCCTCAGACGGCTGGTCGACGAGGGGCACGAGCTGATCGGCGTCTCGCGGCGGGCGCCGCGCGACGAGCACCCCTACGCGGGCGCGGAGTGGCACGAGATCGATCTCGCCGCGGATGCCGCCGACGGTCTGCTCGTGCCGCTGCTGACCGGCGCGGATGCCGTGATCCATCTGGCCTGGAAGCTGCAGCCCCAGCGCGACGAGGCGGAGCTGCACCGCACCAACGTCGACGGAGCCGAGGTCGTGCTGAGAGCGGCGGGAGCAGCCCGGGTGCCGCAGGTGGTCGTCATCTCGTCGGTCGGCGCCTATTCCGCGGGGCCGGTCGAACCGGCTGTCGACGAGGAGTGGCCCACGTCGGGCATCCCGACCTCGTCGTACTCCCGCCACAAGGTCGAGGTCGAGCGCCTCCTCGATCGCTTCGAGGCCGAGCATCCGCACATCCGGGTCGCTCGCGTGCGGCCCGCACTCGTTTTCCAGCGCGCCGCCGCGTCGGAGATCACGCGCCTGTTCGTCGGCGCCGTGCCGCCGACCCTCATCGGCCGCGTCCGCTCCCCGCTCGTCCCGCTGCCCGCGCAGCTGAACCTGCAGGTCATCCACGCCGACGACCTCGCCGACGGGGTCGCCCGCATCGTCGAGCAGCGCGCGACCGGCGCATTCAATCTCGCCGGCGAGCCCGGCATCCGCCCCGCCGGTCTGGCGCGACTGCTCGGCGGTCGCCGCGTGCCGCTTCCGCTGTCGGTGCTGCGCGCGCTCGCCGCGCTCACCTGGCGGCTCCGTCTGCAGCCGACGGCGCCGGGATGGATCGATCTGGCAGCCCAGGTGCCCCGGATGTCGACGGCGCGGGCCCGGACGGAGCTCGGCTGGACGCCGCGCGTCGACGCGCGCGATGCGCTGCGTGAGCTGCTGGACGGGATGCGCGACGGTGCGGGGGAGCGGGCTTCTGCCTCTCTCGCGCCGCACCGATCCGAGCAGGACGCTCTGACATCCGAGACAGCCCCCGGCGGGACAGAGCTCTAGCCCTCATACCAGTTCAGTCGACTCCTGTCACCCCTGCGCGGAGCCCGCCTCGGGTGCGACATACTGACGCCGGCGTCGCGGTGCGGCGCGTGAGGAGGCTGGTCATGCCGTTTCGCACGAAGCCTCTGCTCGAGGGGTGGGTGGCCGAGTTCGCCGCAAGCGGGCGCGGTGTCGGAGGGGTCATCAGGGTCATCGACCAGGACGGCTCGGACGGGTCGGACACCGGGCTGATCACGGTGATGCTCGACGACGCGTCGACGGTGATCTACCTGCAGCCGTCTGCTCCGCGCGACCCCGCGTGGACCGTGACGTTCGAAGGTCGAGAAGAGGCGTTCTCGCTGACGCCCGAGGGTGTGGCGAGGATGTCGTCGGGACTCCGCCTCGTCGCCAACCTGGGCGATTTCCTCCAGGCCAAGTCATCGACCTATCTCGGGGCGCATCCTTCCTGAGCGTCAGCGGCCGTCGTCGACGGCATCGAGCAGAGTCTCGAGCAGGGCTGCGGCCCGGTCGACGTCGGCGGGATCCGCCTGCGCGATCGCTCGCTCCAGTCGGCTGTCGAGCGCCGAGAGCGTGCTCCACGGATCGGCGCTCCAGTCGATCAGGGCGGTGAGCCGCGTCGCTCGACGATCCTCCTCATCGGGGTCGCGTCGCACGAGTCCGCGCCGCACAAGGCGATCGGTGAGAGTCGAGACGCTCGCGGACGTGATGTGGAGGTGCTCGCGCAGGCCTGACGGCCGGATCCCCGGATGGCGGGCGATGAACTCCAGGGCGCGGGCGTCCATCTGCGTGATCGCCAGCTTCTCGCGGGCGGCGATGAGCGCCGCGGCGCGGGACTCCGCGTGGGCGTCGAGCAGCTCGAGAAGGCGCCGTGTCGCGGCGCTCGTCGTCGGCTGCTCGGCGGGCACGACTCCGATGTTATGACCCGGCGGCGGTGCCATCCCGATCCGACTTCAGTCCAGCGCCGATGCGGTGAGCGCGCGAGGCGGCGCCTGGCCGTCGCCTCGGAGTCCACGTCCGCGCATTCCCTCGCAGAGAAGACTCGGCTCATGTCGATCGATTCATCCGCGACCACGCCCCGCCGCGAGAGCGACGCGATCGACGACGCAGCCTGGGCAGCCGAGGAGCTCCGGCGCGCCGAGGCTCACCTCGCGCGCCGCCGGCAGTCGCGATGCGGCCCGTCGGACACCGACCGCCAGGCCTGGCGCTTCGTGCTCGAGCGCTCCGATGCCGGAGAGACCACGACACCGAAGCAGCTCGCCGATCACCTCGGCATCACGACCGCATCCACGACGAAGCTGCTGCAGCGCATGGAGGCGGCGTCGCTGCTCCAGGTGCGCGCGAATCCCGACGATCGACGCAGCAAACTCGTCGTGCCGGTGGACCGCAATGACGATCCCGACCTGGTCGATCCCCTGACGACGGAGATCCGCGGGATCGCGCAGAGTCTCTCGGGTGATGAGGCGCGGATCGTCGCGTCGTTCCTGCGCCGCGTCGTCGTCGCCGTGGACGAGGACTGTCGCTGAGTCAGCCTGCGAGCTCGTCGGGACCGACGATCCGATCGAGCTCCATCTGGATGCGCTCGAGGGTGGCCTCGATCACGATCGGCGCGATGACGTCGGCGGGGTCGAAGCCGAGGAGGAGATCGTGCTCCTCCGACATGATCCCGAGGATGCGGCCCGCGGTGAGCTGGGGGTATTGCGCCGAGAGTCGGGCGGCGGCTGCGTCGTAGGATTCGGCCGTCGTCATGCCCTGAGCCTAGACGGTGCGCGGGACCGGGCGGGGGTTAGCTAGCCGGGCGAGGGGATCGCTCTACGCGTCTCTAGAATCGCACTGATGACCGACGATCACTCCAGCTCCGGCTACTGGTACGACGAGCATCGTCGCGCGACCAGCGTCGACGTGCTGAATCTGATGCGTCAGTACCGGCAGGCCGAGGCCGACATGCGCCGCCGCACCCGCGACTCGATGGGCATGGGCGAGACCGACCTGCTGGCCCTGCGCTACCTGCTCAAGGCAGAGAAGGAAGGCCGCGTCATGACGGCCCGCGATCTGAGCGCGCTGCTGCGCATCAGCTCGGCCTCGACCACGGCGCTCGTCGACCGACTCGAGCGCGGTCACCACATCGCCCGGGCCCCGCATCCCACGGATCGTCGGATGCAGGTCATCGTGCCGACCGTCGAGACCGACGCCGAGGTGCGGCAGACGCTCGGGCGGATGCATCAGCGCATGGTGCAGATCACCGATGAGCTCGTCGAGGACGAGCTGGCGGTGGTCGCGCGGTTCCTCAGCGGGATGATCCACGCGGTGTCCGACACCGAGGATCTGGATCAGGAGCTGCGCGACGTCGTGCGTCAGATGAACGACGGCGAGGATGCCGGAGATCCCACCGCGCGCTGATCGCCGCCTGGATGCCTCGTGGTCGAATCTCGGACGCGCGCTGAAGAAGTTGTCGACACATCCCCGACTCCTCGATAATCGACGGCAGTCGAAGCGAGCGGAGAGGTCATGAGCGACGTACTTCGAGACACCGGCGCCGATCAGGGCGATGAAGCCGATCGCGGCGTCGCGGGCACGCTCTCGCTCGAGGCGGGCGCGCTGCTGCGCTCGTATGGTCAGTATCTGCGTCGCAACCAGGCTGCGCCGGGCATCGGCGTCACCGATCAGGCCGCGCTCTCGTTCCTCTACGAACGACGACGACAGGGCATCCCGTCGACGAGCACGGATGTGACCACCTATCTCGGCGTGTCCTCGCCATCTGGGGTCGCCATCGTCGACCGACTCGCCGCCGCCGGCCTGGTGACGCGGGTGCCGCATCCCGACGATGCTCGCAAGAAGCTCATCGTGCCGTCGCAGGATGCCGCTGACAGCCCGCTCGAATCCGCCGTCGCCAGCGCGGTGGCCCGCATCGCTCCGGGCCACGAGGAGGCGATCGGCATCTTCCTCCGCGCGCTCGCCGATGAGCTGGACGCGATGGACTCACGGGCCGAACCGGCTCGTGCGCAACTGCTTCGACAGCAACGTAGTTAGAGAAACTAGCGATTTGACTAGTTCGCCTAACTAGTTGTAACGTCGTGACGTCGAAAGGACGCCATGACACTCACCGTCGAAGGCCCCGCGGTCCCGGTCGCACTCGTCGCGCACCGCGGTCGAGCCGACCAGCTGCCTCCGCTCGTTCCCAGCCCCCGTGGCCGTGATCGCGCGCTCATCGCGAGCGCCGCCGTCGCCGGCGTCGCGGCGTTCGCCGCGTCCGCCACCGGCCTCCTGCTGGTGCTGGGCGTATGAGCGCCGCCATCGCCCAGCCGAACGCGGTCATCGCGGGACGCTGGAAGCACGTCGACTCGGCTCTCTGGGTCGCCACCGTGCGTGGCGGCGCGGAGCACATCGGGCTCGTGCAGCGCACGCCCGACGGCTACGACGCCCGCGACCGCCTCGACCGACGGATCGACGTCTTCCCCGACCATCGCAGCGCCGCCCGCGCGGTGCTCGACACCTACGCCGACGGAGTGATCGCATGAGCATCCACATGAGCCCCCGAGCCGACCGCACCATGATGTGCGCCTACGGCAACCTGGCGGTGGCCGCTCTGCAGCTCGAAGCACTGCGCGACCGCGGCGAGCTCGTCGCCGGCGCCGACGACGAATTCTCGGGATGGGCGCAGAGCGTCGGCCAGGCGCTTGAGCATTTCGAGCGCATCCAGCTCACCCTCATGCACGCCGATCAGATCACCAACACCCTGCCTCTGCAGCTCGGCAACGGCGCGACCGTTCCGGCGGACGCCGCCTACCTCGACCGGATCTCAGCGCGGATGCGCAAGCTGCGCCAGATCGGCGTGCTGCGTGGATATGCCGACACGATCCACGCCCGCGTCGGCGGCGCTTCGGCCCCCGCCGCTCGTTCCGAGTCGGTCGTGCCGCTCGCCGCGGCGAGCTGACGAACCTCTCCTCCCCGACCCGACCCCTCTGAAAGGAACGCTCCCATGAGCTTCATCGCATTCCTCGTCCTCGGCCTCATCGCCGGCGCCATCGCCAAGCTGATCCTGCCGGGCAAGCAGCCGGGCGGCATCATCGTGACGCTGATCCTCGGCGTGATCGGCGCCATGGTCGGCGGGTGGATCGCCGGGTTCTTCGATCAGAACGTCTACACCAGCTTCTTCTCGCTGAGCGCGTGGATCGCGGCCATCGTCGGAGCGATCATCGTGCTCCTCGTCTACGGCCTCATCGTCGGCCGTCGCGGTGCGCGTGCCTGAGCAGGCCGGATCGGCGTCGGCGCTCCCGCCGACCGAGCCGATCGACATCAGCGAGCTGCTCGCCGCGGACACCGCCGCGAGCGTGTGACCATCGAAGCGGATCCCGTCGCCGACGGGGTCCGCTTCGTCGTGTCGGCCTCGCCACGCCCGTGGTCTCTCCTCTTCGCCGCTAGCCTCGCTGGTCGCTTGTTCATCGAGCGAGCAGTCGACCGAGCGACCAGCCGAGCGAGTGACCCCCCCGCGGGAGACGTGGCGTCGAAGCTGGACGGCGACCGGGCATCGACAACCCGCGTCGCGAGCGGGCCTAGCGTCGCCGCATGACCTCGACCGACGGAACCCCCGCTCCCGATCGCGACGACTCCGGCATGACGGCCAGTTCGCGCCCCTCGGATGCGCTGCCGGAGTCGGCAGCGCTCGACGATGACACCCTGGCGCCCACGAGCGAAGCCGACGGCGCCGGCACGGGCGCAGATGTCGAGGTGCCCGAGAACAAGCGTCCCGAGGTCGAGCGCTCGGAGCCCCATCCCGACAAGCTCGTCGAGGGCAACCGGGTCGCGACGGCGAAGGACATGGAGTGACGATCGGCTGCGAGCGCAGCGGCCGCGAGCGCTGAGACCGCGAGCCGGATCCGCGTCGCCTGTGCGTCTGCCGAAGCGCGCGGGCGCTCACGCTGACCGCGGGGTGCACTGAGAAGACCGGATGCGCGCCGCAACGGATCCGTCGGCGTCGACTCCGGGGAACGGAGGACGACCATGACCGACGAGAGCGACCTCGAACGTCTGGCGGATGCAGCGCAGGGCGTCGCGGCCGGCGGAACGATCGGACCGAGCGGAACGGCGACGGCCGCATCCATCGTGCCGCCGGACGCGAACCCGCCGGACGTCAGCTCCGCCGGTGCTCCGGATGAGCCGATCGATCCGCTCGGGCCGGGCGAGCTGCCGGACTCGCCGGACGAGCCACCCGAGCCGCAGACCGATCCCGAGCAGAGCGCCACCGGGCCGTCGGCGTGACCTCAGCGCGCCGGGTCGAGCTGCCCAGCGGTCGAGCAGCCGGGGTGAGCGGTCTCGGCGACCCGATCTCGCGGCGGCTGGTCGTGACCTGTCATCCGCTCGGAATGGCCGGTGGATTCGACCCCGACCCGCTGCTGACGCAGCACTGGGGTGTGCACATCCTCGGCTACGACCGGCCCGGTTACGCCGCGTCCGATCCGTGGCCCGAGGGCGAAGCGCCCTCGGTCGCGCGGTGGGCGGACGACGTCGGCACCGCCGTCGAGAGCGACCTGAGAGAGGCGGCGGAGAAGGCCCCCGCGGCCTACCGTGACACGATCGGCGTGCTCGGCTGGGGCGGCGGCGGTGCCTTCGCGATCGCGCTCGCCGCGCGGCTCGGAGCACGGGTCGACCGCCTCGTGATCGTGGAGACGCCGAGCCCGCGCCGCCTCGCGTCCCTCGCGGTGGCCGAGCGCGACGACCCGGCGATCGAGATCGGCGACGACCCGGCGACGCTGCGACGTCGCCAGCACGCGATCGACGCCGCCGATGAGCAGGGCGCGGCCGGTCGCATCGCCGATGCCCGGGCTCTGCTGCCGCGCGACTGGGCGGCGGGGATGCGCGGCATCGACGCCGAGACGCTGCTCGTGCACCGCCGCGATCCGCTGAGCTCGGGCGAGGCGGATTCGCGCTGGTTCCGGCGGCACCTCAGGCACGCTCGTGCGGTGCTGACGAACTCCGACCGGCCGATCATCGACCACTGGCACCGGGTGCTCGAGCATCTGGCCCCCGACCACGGCGAGATACCCGAGCGGCTGCGCTGAGCGGCGCACCGCACGACGAGCAGCACCGCACGACGAGAGCACGAGGAGACCGGCATGACCGACGAACAGAATCAACCCATCATGGACGGCGCGACCGAGGCGACCGCGGCCCAGAAGCGCGAGGGCCTGGAGGAGCAGATCGCCGTCGACCACCGCGGCGACACGGCGGGCGCCGACATCGACCGCGCGGTGCGCGAGCACCAGGCCGGCCTGGATGTCGCGGTCGACGAGAGCGAAGACCGTGACGCCGGCGAGGGCGACAAGCAACCCGTCGCCGAGATTGACGACGCCGAGCCCGGCGCCTCGGCATGACCGAGCGCGATGATGAGCTCGCCGAGGTCTGGGACGACTGGCGCGATGCCGTCAACATGGCGCCGGCCGAGCTGAAGGAGTGGCTCGACACCGACGAGTCGAAGAGCGTCGGCGACAAGGACGACGGCGAGTCGACGGGTCATCGTTCCGGACGTCGCATCGTCACTCTGCTGCGCAAGCACAAGGGCGATCTGACCCGCGACGACATCGCCTGGATGCGCAAGGTGGTCGGCTACGTCGCCCGGCACAGCAAGCAGCGGCCCTCGGGCGACGTCACCGACACGCCCTGGCGCTACTCGCTCATGAACTGGGGGCACGACCCGAAGAAGTGAGTCGGGGCGGCCGACGGGCGCCGCGCATCCACGCCGCCCGACCACCCGCTGAGAGCGCGCCGAGCGGGAGCGGGCCCCGCGCGCCGAGCCGCCTACGTTCGCCGCATGACGAACTGGGGTTACACGCTGATGACCGAGCAGAGCGGGCCGCGCGAGCTCGTCGGCTATGCGCAGGCGGCCGAGCGGGCCGGCTTCGATTTCGAGGTGTCGAGCGACCACTACTCGCCGTGGCTGACCGAGCAGGGGCACGCGCCCTACGCCTGGACAGTGCTCGGCGCGGTGGCGCAGGCGACCGAGCGGGTCGAGCTGATGACCTACGTGACCTGCCCGACCGTGCGCTACCACCCGGCGGTCGTGGCGCAGAAGGCCGCGACGCTGCAGCTGCTGGCCGAAGGTAGGTTCACGCTCGGCGTCGGCTCGGGCGAGAACCTCAACGAGCACGTCGTCGGCGAGGGCTGGCCGGCGGTGGATGCGCGGCACGACATGCTCGAAGAGGCGCTGGAGATCATCCACGCGCTGCACACCGGCGATCTCGTGACCTACGACGGGCAGTACTTCCGCGTCGACTCGGCCCGCATCTGGGACCTGCCCGACGAGGGCGTGCCGATCGCGGTCGCGGTGTCGGGCGAGAAGTCGGTCGATGCCTTCGCGCCGCTCGCCGACCACCTCATCCAGGTGCAGCCGGATGCGGATGTCGTGCAGCGGTGGACCGGCGCCCACGACGGCCCGTCGCGCGTGATCGGCCAGCTGCCGATCTGCTGGGGCCCCGACAAGGACGCCGCGATCGAGCAGGCGCACGCGCAGTTCCGCTGGTTCGGCGGAGGGTGGGGCGTGAACGCCGACCTGCCGACCCCGGCCGGTTTCGCCGCCGCGTCGAAGTTCGTGCGGCCCGACGATGTGGCCGAGGCGATCGCCTGCGGCCCCGACCTCGACGAGCTCGCCGAGAGCGCGCGGCCGTTCCTGGATGCGGGATTCACCGACATCGCATTCGTGCAGGTGGGCGACGAGGGCCAGGAGCGCTTCCTGGCGGAGGCGGCCGAGCCGCTGCTCGAGAAGCTGCGAGCGCTCGCCTGATGCGGCGGGAGGTCGGCGCCGAGCTCGAGCTGCGCACCGAGGGTGACGCGACGGCGCTGCTGTCGATCGCGGTGAGCTCCGCGCATCCGCTGATCGCCGAGTCGCTGGCGGTGACGCGCGACGGCGTCGAACAGCCCGTCGACGAGCTCGTCGGACCTCACGGCGCCCGACTGCACGAACTCGATCTCGGCGCGGGCGTCACGCGGGTGAGCTACGCGGCGACCGTCGACGTCGCGCCGACCGCGAGCGTCGGGGCCCTCGACGCCTGGACCTTCACGCGGCCCAGCCGTTACTGCGAATCCGACCGACTGGCCGCAACCGCGCAGGCCGAGTTCGACGGGCTGGCAGGCGTCGACCTGCTGGATGCCGTCAGCTCCTGGGTCGGCACCCGGCTCGAGTACGTGCCCGGCTCGAGCGGCCCGACCGACGGCGCGGTGCAGACGCTGCTGCAGCGCACCGGCGTCTGCCGCGACTACGCGCACCTCGTCGTCGCGCTGCTGCGGGCGCGCGGCGTGCCGGCCCGACTCGTCTCGGTCTACGCGCCGGGGCTCGACCCCATGGACTTCCACGCCGTCGCCGAGGCGCTCATCGACGAGCGCTGGCTGGTCGTCGACGCCACGACGCTCGCCCCGCGCAGCAGCCTCGTGCGCATCGCGACCGGGCGCGACGCGGCCGACACCGCCTTCCTGACGAGCCGCGGCGCCGCCGTCACGCTCGAGAGGATGGAGGTCACCGCGGTCGCCGACACGCTGCCCGACGACGACGTGCGCGAGGGCGTCGAGCTGAGCTGAGCGCCGGAGCGTCCCGCTCACCCGCCCGCGCGACCGCGGCGACGGCGAGCGCATCGGCGTCGGCGTCGCGCCGGCTCCGCGTCCGCTCCGTGTCCGCTGGACGCGCGGCCGCGCATCCACCGCCCGCCCGTAGCGTGCCGCGCATGACCGACTCCCGCAGCTTCCAGCCGACGACCGCGATCGTCACCGCCTCCGATTCCGGCATCGGCCGCGCGACCGCCGTCGCCCTCGCCCGCGCGGGGATGAAGGTCGGCGTGACCTGGCACAGCGACGAGGACGGCGCCCGCGAGACCGCGCGCCAGATCGAGGAGGCCGGCTCGACCGCCCTCGTCGAGCGACTCGACGTGACCGACCGCGACAGTGCGGTCGCCACGATCGACCGGCTGATCGACGGTCTCGGCGGCGTCGACGTGTTCGTCAACAACGCGGGTGCCGGCGGCGGCACGCCCTTCCTCGAGATGGACTGGGACGAGTGGCGACTGACCGTGTCGACCGACCTCGACGGCGCCTTCACGGTGCTGCAGCGCGCGGCCCTCGACATGGTCGACCGCCATGTGCCGGGCCGTCTCATCGCCGTGACGAGCGTGCACGAGACCCAGCCGCGGGTCGGCTCCTCGGCCTACGACGCCGCCAAGCACGGCCTCGGCGGGCTGATGAAGACGCTCGCGCTCGAGCTCGGCGAGCACGGCATCACCGCCAACTGCGTGGCTCCCGGCGAGATCGCGACCGACATGGCCGAGTCGGGCGGCCAGGACCCCTACGAGGTCGACCGGCCCGGCATCCCGCTCGGCCGCCCCGGCCACGTCGACGAGATCGCCGCCGTCATCGCCTTCCTCGCCTCGCCCGCCGCGAGCTACGTCACCGGGGCCTCGTGGACGGTCGACGGCGGCATGAACAACATGGGCCCGCAGGCCGGCTCGCACCTGACCTCGGGGGAGTGGCGCCGTGGCTGAGGGCGCGGCTGCAGCGCGCCGCACCGGCCTCGCCGCACCGCGGCGCACCGCCCTCGGCCGCCGCCCGAAGGCCGTGCTGTTCGACATCGACGGCACCCTCGTCGATTCGAATTACCTGCACGTCGACGCGTGGATGCGCGGCCTCGAGCAGGCCGGACATCCCGCGCCCGCGTGGCGCGTGCACCGCTCGATCGGCATGGACTCCGAGGCCCTGCTCGACGACCTGCTGCCCGAGGGCGCCGGTCAGGAGGTGCGCGACCGCGCATCGGGCGGCCACAAGTCGGCCTACCTCGACAGCACGGACCGCCTGCGGCCGCTGCCCGGAGCCCGCGAGCTGATCGACGAGCTGCGCGCGGCGGGCACGACCGTCGTGCTGGCGACCTCGGCGCCCGAAGACGAGCTGCGCATCCTCATGGACGTGCTCGGCCTCGACGAGGGCGACGTCGCGACGACGAACGCCGACGACGTCGACACGGCCAAGCCGCATCCTGGAATCATCGCCGTCGCGCTGGAGCGCGGCGGGGCGACCGCGGCCGAGTCGGTCATGATCGGCGACGCGGTCTGGGATGTCGTGGCCGCCGGACGCGCGGGCGTTCCCGCGCTCGCGGTGCGCTCGGGCGGCATCGGCCGCGACGAGCTCGCGGAGGCCGGCGCGCGCCGCGTGGTCGACGGCGTCGCCGACCTGCGCGCCGAACTGCTCGACTGACGGGCGCCGCACCAGCCCGCTCGCGGGACCTCGCGGGACTCAGCGAGCGGGCCGATGCGGACGGCGGCTCACGGCGACGTCATGCCGCCGTTGACGTTGAGCGTCTCGCCCACGACGTAGCTCGACTCGGGCGACGCGAGGAAGACGAAGGCCGGCGCGAGCTCGGCGGGCTGCCCCCAGCGGCCGAGGCCGGTGCCCTCGCCGACCGACGGCAGCTCCTCGGGCGGCTGGCCGCCGGCGGTCTGCAGCGGCGTCCAGATCGGACCGGGCGCGACCGCGTTGACCCGGATGCCCTTCGGGGCGAGCGAGGCGGCCAGGCCCTTCGTGAAGTTGTTGATGGCGCCCTTCGTCGCCGCGTAGTCGAGCAGCGTCGGCGAGGGGGAGTAGGCCTGGATCGACGTCGTGTTCACGATGGTCGCTCCGGCGGGCAGGTGCTTCAGCGCCGCCTTCGTGATCCAGAACATGGCGGAGATGTTCGTTCGCAGGGTCTCGTCGAGCTGCTCGTCGCTGATCTCCTCGAGCGACGGCCGGTTCTGCTGCTTGCCGGCGTTGTTGACGAGGATGTCGAGGCCGTCGAGCTGGGTCGCGGCCTGCTGCACGAGGTCACGGCAGAACGCGGGGTCGGTGATGTCGCCCGGCAGGCAGACGGCGGTGCGGCCGGCGTCGTGGATGAGCGCGGCGATGCGCTGCGCATCCGGCTCCTCCTCGGGCAGGTACGAGATCGCGACATCGGCACCCTCGCGCGCGAAGGCGATCGCGGTCGCGCCGCCGATGCCCGAGTCGCCGCCCGTGATGAGCGCCTTGCGGCCGACGAGGCGGCCGCTGCCGCGATAGGTCTGCTCGCCGAGGTCGGCGCGCTCCTGCATGTCGCGGTCCAGACCGGGTCCGCTCTGATACTGCTCCTCGGTGTCGATGCGGGCATAGAGCTTCGTCGGATCGGAGAACGTGAACTGGTCGCGAGTGGCGGTGTCGGAGGAGGTGTCGGTCATGCGGCGACGCTAGGCGGCGTCGGGATGCGCGACGCCCGCGTTCTCAGGGGATGCACGTCGCGCATCCACCTGCCGTGCGGAGCGTCGCGCGAATCACAACACCGGGTGAGCGCCGTCTGGGTGTCGGCTGGTCACTCGGCTGGGCATCCCCGTCGCGTTCTTAACGTGGCTGTCGACGGCCCGCACCGGCCCGGTCCCGCCACGACCGGACGATCCGACGCGGGCACCCCGAGATCGGAAGGAGCGTGTCATGACCGACACCCTCGACCGCACCCAGACCACCCAGGACAACGCCCACAGCGCGAGCGCCCCCGGCGACGCCGGCGCCCGCAGCAGCCGCCGCGAGAACGCCGAGCACGGCTTCACCGCCTCGGAGCAGCTGATCGCGTCGCTGCAGCGCGTGCACGTCGACCTGATCGAGCTGCACCTGCAGGGCAAGCAGGCGCACTGGAATGTCGTGGGCAAGAACTTCCGCGACCTGCATCTGCAGCTCGACGAGATCGTCGAGGACGCGCGCGAGTTCAGCGACACCGTCGCCGAGCGCCTGCGCGCCCTGCACGCGGTGCCCGACGGTCGCAGCGACACGATCGCCGCGACGACCTCGCTGCCGAACTACCCGCACGGCGAGATCGACACCGCCGAGACCGTCGACCTGATCACCCAGCGCCTCGAGGCCACGGTCGCCACGATGCGCGAGGTGCACGACGCGGTCGACGACGAGGACCCGACGAGCGCGGACATCCTGCACGGCATCATCGAGCGCCTCGAGCAGCTGGCCTGGATGGTCAGCGCCGAGAACCGCACCCCCTCGGCCTGAGCGGGGCGCGATGACGCACAAGCACTACGACTACCTGATCGTGGGCGGCGGGATGGTGGCGGATGCCGCCGCCCGCGGCATCCGCGAGCTCGACCACTCGGGCTCGATCGGCATCCTCAGCGCCGACGTCGACCCGCCGTACACGCGCCCGGCGCTGTCGAAGAAACTGTGGACCGATCCCGACTTCGAGTGGGATCAGGTGCCGTTGAACACGGCCGAGGAGACCGGCGCGGATCTGACGCTGGAGACGCTCGTGTCGGCGCTCGACCGCGACGAGCGGCAGGTGTCGACGAGTGATGGCGACGTCGTCGGCTACGGCAAGCTCCTGCTCGCGACCGGCAGCGTGCCGCACCGGCTCGACGCGCCGGATGACGACCGCATCATCCACTTCCGCTCGGAGGACGACTACCTGCGGCTGCGCCGCGAGGCGGGCAAGGGCACGCACGTCGCCGTGGTGGGCGGCGGCTACATCGGGGCCGAGCTCGCCGCGGCGCTCGTGCAGAACGGCGCGCGGGTCACGCTCGTGCATCCCGACGACGTGCTCGGCGGGGCGACGTTCCCGGCCTCGGTCGCCGAGGTCTACGAGAAGCTGTTCGTCGATGCGGGCGTGAACCTGATCGCCGGGCGACGAGCCGAACGTGCCATGGTCGAGGGCGACGGGATCGTGCTGCAGCTCGATGACGGCACGGCGGTCGGCGCCGACCTCGTGGTCGCCGGACTCGGCGTCTCGCCCGCGACCGATCTGGCCGAGGAGGCCGGGCTCGACGTCGAGGACGGCGTCGTCGTCGATGCGCACCTGCGCACGGCCGATGAGCGCGTCTGGGCCGCGGGCGACATCGCGCTCTACCCCGACGCGATCCTCGGGCCGACGCGCGTCGAGCACGTCGATCACGCGACGGCCTCGGGACGCACGGCCGGTCGCGCCATGGCGGGCGCGCAGGAGGCCTACCAGCACACGCCGTTCCTCTACTCGCAGGTCTTCGGCGTGCGGTGGGAGGCGGTCGGCGAGCTGGATGCGGGCCTCGAGACCCTCGAGGACTGGATCGAGCCCGGCGCGAGCGCCGTCGTCTACTACCTCGACGGCGCGACGCCCGTCGGGGTGCTGCTGTGGGCGGTCGCCGACCGCACGGATGCGGCGCGGGCGGTGCTGGCCGATCCGCCGGCGACGCGCGATGAGCTGATCGGCGCGATCCGCCCGTGAGCGCGAGCCGGGACCCCGCGCATCCCGGGTCCGCCCCCGCGAGACCCGGCGACGGGCGCTCCACTCCGATCGAGGATCACGCGGCGCTCGGCGACGGACGTACGGTCGCGCTCGTCGATCGGAGCGGCACGATCGACTGGCTCCCGCTGCCCGGTCTCGACGCCTCGCCGATGTTCGCGCGCCTGCTCGACGAGACCGACGGCGGCTGCATCGAGCTCGCCCCCGTCGCAGCCCACCGCATGACGCGTTGCTATGTCGCGGGAACGAACGTGCTCGAGACCCGGTACGAGACCGAGCACGGTGTCGCCGTCGTGCGCGACGCGCTCGTGACCGGGGTCGCCGGTCGTCTGCCGTGGGCCGAGCTGGTGCGCCGCGTCGAGGGCGTCGACGGGCGCGTCGTGATGGCGTGGCGCGTGGCCCCGGGCACAGCGTTCGGCACCCGCTCGCCGTGGATCGCCGATGCCGAGCAGGGCGTCATCCGGGCCGGCGATCTCACGCTGGGCGTGGTCACCGGCAACGTCGGCACGCCCGACCCGGTCGACCACTCGTCGTCGGATGCGCTGGGCGCGCGATTCCGCACTTCGCCCGGATCCGTGCACGTGCTGGGTCTCTCGGCGACCGAGCGCGAGCCGCTCCACCTGCCCGATCCGCTGCGCGCGGGCGAGGCGATCGACCGCACGATCGACGGCTGGCGCACGTGGTCGAAGGAGTTCGCCTACGACGGCCCGTGGCGCGAGACCGTGCAGCGCAGCGCGCTCGCGTTGAAGCTGCTCATCCACGCCCCCTACGGCTCGATCGCGGCGGCGGCGACGACCTCGCTGCCCGAGACCGACTCCGGCGGCAAGAACTGGGACTACCGCTTCGCCTGGGTGCGCGACCTCGCCTACACGGTCGGCGCGCTGGTGCAGTTCGGCCTGCGCGAAGAGACCCACGCCGCGCTCTCCTGGCTGCTGCGCGCGATCAAGGCCTCCGCGCCCGACCTGCAGATCTTCTACCGCCTCGACGGCTCGGTCGACGGCGAGGTGACCGAGCATCCCGACACCGCCGGATGGAACGGCCTCGGGCCCGTCGTGACCGGCAACCCGGCGAAGGACCAGCTGCAGCTCGGCGTCTACGGCGACCTGTTCGGCATCGTGCGCGCCTACGTGGCCGAAGCCGACGGCAACGTGCTCGACGTCGGCACCGGCGAGCTGCTCGCCGACCTCGCCGATCGCGTCTGCGACAGCTGGCGCAGTCGCGACAGCGGCATGTGGGAGCTGCCGGAGACGCAGCACCACACCTCATCGAAGATGGGCTGCTGGCAGGCCCTCGACGCCGCGATCGATCTCGCCGAGCGCGGGCAGATCGTCGACCGTCGTGCCCGCTGGGTGCCCGAGCGCGAGCGCATCCGCGACTGGATCGGCGAGAACTGCTGGGATGAGCGGCGCGGCGCCTACACGATGTGGCCGGGGTCGACCGAGCTCGACGTGTCGGTGCTGCTGCATGCGCCGAGCGGCTTCGACCGCGGGGAGCGCATGTCGCGCACGATCGACGCGCTGGATGCCGAGCTCGGCGCCGGTCGCGGTCGGCTCTGGCGCTACTCCGGCATGCGCGAGGAGGAGCATCCCTTCGTCGCCTGCGGGTTCTGGGCGACGGCGGCGCTCGCCTGCGTCGGGCGCGTGCCCGAGGCGCGGGAGCGCATGGACTCGCTCGTATCGGACGTGAACGACGTCGGGCTGCTCGCCGAGATGGTGACGGTCGACGGAGCATTCCGCGGCAACTTCCCGCAGGCGCTGAGCCATCTGGCGCTCATCGACGCCGCCATCAAGATCCGCGACCTGGGCTGAGTCACATCATGTCGGCGGCGCGACCGCGACCGCCCACTCGCACCACGAACTCCGAGGAGGAGCTATGACGGACCAGTACCGCTTCACCGACCCGCGCAGCGCGTACCCGCGCATCCGGCCGCCGGTGCAGCAGCAGCCCGAGCCGGGCCTGCAGTCGCAGGCCGACCCCGTGCCCGATCTCGGCGAGAGCACGTATCGCGGCACGGGTCGCCTCGCGGGGCGCCGCGCGCTCATCACGGGCGGCGACTCCGGCATCGGCGGCGCGGTCGCGATCGCCTACGCCCGCGAGGGCGCCGATGTCGCGATCAGCTACCTGCCCGAGGAGCAGAGCGACGCCGACCACGTGCTCGAGCAGGTGCGGGCGGCCGGACGCGTCGGCGTGGGCATCCCGGGGGATCTGAGTCGCCCCGGCTTCCCGGCCGAGCTGGTCGAGCGGGCGGTCGCCGAGCTCGGCGGCCTGGATGCGGTGGTCAACGTCGCCGGACGCCAGCTCTGGGTTCCCGACATCGACGACCTCAGCGAAGAGCAGTTCGAGGCGACGTTCCGCACGAACGTGTTCGCGGCTTTCGCGATCGTCAAGGCGGCTGTGCCGCATCTCGCTCCCGGCTCGACGATCATCAACACCGCGTCGGCCGAGGCCTACTCGCCGGCTCCGGACAGGCTCGACTACGCCGCCACGAAGGGCGCGATCAACAACCTGTCGAAGGGGCTCGCCCAGCAGCTGATCGGCCGCGGCATCCGGGTCAACGTCGTGGCACCCGGACCGACCTGGACGGTGCTGCAGGTCACGCAGGGCGTGGACCCCGAGACGCTGCCCGACTTCGGCGCGAGCGAGGCCCCGATCGGGCGTGCGGGCCAGCCTGCCGAGCTCGCGCCCGCCTACGTCTACCTCGCCTCGGGCGAGTCGAGCTTCACGGTCGGCGCGACCCTCAACGTGAACGGCGGGATGATCACGCCCTGATTCAGCGCAGACCATCCCGCTCCCCGCTGAGGTGGATGGATTCACGGAGTGGGAACCTCTTACGCATGGAGCACCTGACATGAACGCCGCGCGCTGGCTGCCGTTCCTGATCGGCGGCCTCGTGATGGTCGCCATCGGACTCGCCATCATCATCGGCCGGGCATGGGCAGCCCGGTTCATCGCGGAAGCAAACCGGAGAGCCTTCGGGCTGAAACTGCGCAATTCGTCAGCCACGATGGCGTTCGTCGGAGCCATGTTCCTCGCGATGGGGACGGGCGCAGTGGTCATTGCCATAGTGACGGCGTTGTAATGACTGACATCGGCGGAGCCTGAGACGGCGCTACTGCTGTTCGCGCTCGGCTGCATCCGAAGCGTCTCGTTATCGCCCGCGGAGCAATCACCCACATGCGCCCTCGATCGTGGGCCTCGTGCCGCGAGTCCCCAGCTCCCCGCGCCGACGGCAGACGAGAGCCCGCCCGATCGGGGACGTGATCGGGCGGGCTCTCGGGTCGTGCGGATCGCACGCGACCGGGGCTCAGGGCTGCGGCGCGCCGCCCGAGGTCGGGTCGTCGTCGCCCTCGGTGTCGGGAGCGGAGCCGTCGGGCAGGATGTCCGGGTCGGTGCCGCTCGTGTGGTCGCCGTCGTCATTCGGAACCGAGCTCGGCGTGCCGTGCGGCACCACCTCGCTGTCCTCCAGCTCCTCGGCGGGACCCTCGCTCTCGGGATCGATGCCCGGGTCGGTGCTCTGCGGGTCGGTCATGTCCACTCCTTCCGCTCGTGGTCTCCTCCATGAGACGCCCGTCATGCCGGCCGCGACCGATCGTCACGGGTGGCGCTCAGCCGTCGGTCGGCGCGCAGTCGGGTGAGCTGCGGCGGGAGCTGCGTCACCCCGTCATCCATGTCCCGCGCCCGGACGTGAGGTGATCGCTCGATCCGCGCACGCTGGGAACCGCCGCCGCGCGCGCGCGGCGCTCGTAGCGTCGCATCCGACCCCGCACCCTTCAACGGTTCGCGGCGCGACGATCCCCTCGCTCCGTCGGTCCGACACATCGCGGGATGCGCATCCACGACCTCACCGGAAGGAACGCCATGGCAGAACTCGACGGCACGACGGTCGCGATCGTCGTCACGAACTACGGCATCGAGCAGGACGAGCTGGCGCGACCCCGCGATGCGGTGATCGAGGCCGGCGGCACCGCCGTGATCGTCGCGATCGAGGACGGCGAGGTGACTACCCTGGTCGGCGACAAGAATCCCGGGCAGACGTTCGCGGTCGACCAGGTCATCGGCGACGCCGACCCCGACTCGTTCGACGCGCTCATCCTGCCCGGCGGCACCATCAATGCCGACTCGCTGCGGCTCGAGACCGCCGCGATCGAGTTCGTCGCCCGCATCGTCGAGGCGAAGAAGCCGGTCGCGGCGATCTGCCACGGCCCGTGGGCTCTCGTGGAGGCCGGCAAGGTCGGCGGCAAGACGCTCACGAGCTACCCCTCGTTGCGCACCGACCTGCTCAACGCCGGAGCGAGCTGGGTCGACGAGTCGGTGCGCGTCGACGACGAGGGCGGCTGGACGCTCGTGACCTCGCGCGACCCCGACGACCTCGACGACTTCACCCGCGAGCTCGTGGGCGCCTTCTCGGCGGCCTGAGGCGCGCATCCCGACCCCTGCCCTTCCCTCCCCCGATCCGACATCCTCGAAAGGACACCCCATGAGCTCTGTACAGCGCGAAGCGAAGAAGCGTCTCAAGAAGGCCGCCGAGGCCGGGCCGCTCGACCCGATCGGCGCCCTGCACCGCGGCGGCTTCCGCAGCGAGTGGGCGTTCGTCGCCGGCTTCGGCTCGATCGCCCTGACCTTCCTGGCCTGGCTCGGCTCCCGGGCGAAGCCGGGCGACGACCGGGCGCAGTCCGACCGCTGGGGCCTGTTCGTCGGCCACTGGGCGCCGACGTTCTTCGCCCTCGGCCTGGCCCTGCGCAGCGAGGAGCGTCGCTGAGCGCCACCGCGCCCGCCGACGCCGCCGTGCAGGACACGGACGGCGGCGACGGGCGCCCCGTGCTCTTCGCCCTCCACTCGCTCGGCTCGAGCGCGCGGGAGTTCGACCGCGTGCGCGAGCTGCTCGCCGACGAGGTCGATGTCGTCGCTCTCGACCTGCCCGGGTTTGGCGACCTCGCCGACCGCACCGGCACCGCATCCGGAACCGACGTCGACGCGATGGCCCGGTCGGTCGTCGCGCGCATCGCCGAGATCGCCCCGGCGCGATGGATGCTGCTCGGGCACAGCATGGGCGGCAAGGTCGCGACCGTGGTCGCCTCTCGCGTGCTCGACGGCTCGGCGCCGCTGTTCGGGCTCGCCGGCGTCGTGCTCGTCGCCGCGTCGCCGCTGAGCCCCGAGCCGATGGATGAGGCGCGCCGCACGACGATGATCGGCTGGGCCGAGCAGGGCGGCATCGGCGATCTGCACGCGCGCACCTTCATCCTCGGCGATCTCGCCGACACCGACTCGCTCGACCCCGGCCGTCTCGAGGCGACCGTCGCCGACGTGCGCCGCACGAACCCCGAGGCATGGCGGGCGTGGCTCGAGCGCGGCAGTCAGGAGGACTGGTCGGAGCGGATCTCCGGGCTCCCGGTTCCGGCGCTGATCCTCGCCGGAGCCGAGGACGGCGACCTCGACCTCGATGCACAGCGCCGCCTCACCGCGCCCGCGTTCGCGAACCCGGAGCTGGCCGAGATCGACCGCGTCGCGCACCTCATCCCCGCCGAGCGTCCCGAGGCCCTCGCCGGCGCGGTGCGGCGCTTCTGGCGCGAGCGCGCCGGTCTCGGGCGTGCGGTGCCGCGCGACTTCGCGCGCGTACTCGCCTCCGACCGCACGAGCGCCCGCACGCGCGCGGTGCTCGCCGAGCGCGCGCTCGCCGACGACCCCGACTACGCTCCGGTCGTGCTCGACCGGGACCAGCTCGATCGACTGCGGCTGCTCGCCGACCACCTCGTGCCGCAGACCGGTCCGGCGATCGACCTGGCCGCCCGGGTGGATGCGCAGCTCGCGACCGGCGTCGGCGACGGCTGGCGTCCGGCCGACGCGCCGCCCGACGCCGAGGCGTACCGGCGCGCGCTCGACGCGCTCGCCGAGTGGGCGCGCATCCCCGACGCCGATGCGCGCGGCGAGGCGCTCGACCGGCTCGGCTCGGGCGAGCTCGCCTCCTGGCTCGAGGACGTCGCCGTCGACCTGGCGCGGCAGTGGCTCGCGCATCCGGCGACCATGGCCGAGGTCGGCTTCGACGGCATCGCCAACGGCGGCGACGGCGAGCGGCAGCAGGGATTCGTCGAGCTGCGGGCCGGCCGCCTCGAGAGCTGGGAGCCGCTGACGCCGAGCACGGCCGCGCGCCCCGAGTCGGGTGCCGGGGCGGGACCGGCGGCCGACACCGACGCGGAGGCTCGCTCGTGAAGCTCGACCACCAGCGCCGCTACTCCGACGACGAGGTCGTCGACGTCGTGGTGGTCGGCACCGGCGCCGGCGGAGCGCCCCTGCTCGCCTCGCTCGCGGGGCACGGCCTGCGCGTCGTCGCGCTCGAGGCGGGCGACAACACCGAGCCGCGCGATCACACGCCCGACGAGATGCTCGCCGCGCAGCAGATCAACTGGATGGACGACCGGCTCAGCGGCGGCGACGACCCGACCGCCTTCGGCCCGAACAACTCCGGGCGCGGCGTCGGGGGATCGATGCTGCACTGGGGCGCCTTCGCGCCGCGACCCGACCCCCGCGATCTGCAGCTGCGCACCGAGACCGGCCTCGGCCGCGACTGGCCGATCCCGCACGCGGAGCTCGTGCAGCGCATCCAGCAGGTCGAGGCCTTCGTCGGCGTCGCCGGGCCCGAGCACTACCCGTGGGATCCCTCCCGCCGGTACGCGATGCCGCCCGTCGCTCGCAACGCCTCGTCGGAGGCGATGCTGCGCGGCTGCGCCGAGCTCGGCATCCGCGCGACCGACGGACCCGTCGCCGTCGCCACGCGCGATCGGGAGCAGGAGCATTGGGGCCTGCGCCACGCCTGCGTCAGCTGCGGAGCGTGTCACCAGGGCTGCCGTACCGGCGCCAAGGTCACGATGGACACCACCTACCTGCCGCTCGCGGTCGCCCGCGGTGCCGAGATCCGGCCGGGCTCGATGGTCGTCGACATCGAGACGGATGTGCGCGGCCACGTCGAGGCGGTCGTCTACCGTCGCGACGGCGCGACGCACCGGCAGCGCACGTCCGCGCTCGTGCTCGCCGCCGGCGGCGTCGAGACGCCGCGACTGCTGCTGCACACGGGACTCGCGAACAGCAGCGGCCGCGTCGGCCGCGACTTCCTCGCCCACGGCGCGACCCAGGTCTGGGGCCGCTTCGACGACGACATGCGCGCCTACCGCGGCTACCCGTCGTCGATCATCACCGAAGACACCGTGCGCCCGGCCGATGCCGACTTCGCGGGCGGCTACCTCATCCAGAGCCTCGGCGTGATGCCGCAGACCCTCGCGACCACGCTCGTGCGCGGCGGCGGGCTACGCGGCGCCGAGCTAGTCGGGTGGATGCGCGACTACCGTCACCTCGCCGGCGTCGGCATGAACGGCGAATGCCTGCCCGCCGACGCCAACCGCCTCACACTGACCGACGAGATCGCCGCCGACGGCCTGCCGCGCGTGCGCGTGGACTTCAGCGCCGGCGAGAACGAGAAGCGGATGGAGGCGCACGCGGTGCGCACGATGCGGGCGATCGTCGAAGCCGCGGGAGCGCGCGAGACCCTCGTGCTGTCCCGCACGGCCCACACGATCGGCACGGCGCGCATGGGCTCGGATCCGAGCGACTCGGTCGTCGACCCGGACGGGCGCTCGTGGGACGTGCCGAACCTCTGGATCTGCGACAACTCGGTGTTCCCGAGCTCGCTGATCGCGAACCCCGCGCTCACGATCATGGCGCTCGCGCTGCGCACGGCCGACAAGCTGCTCGCGGCGCGCTGAGCGCGGGCTCGGGCGCGGGATCGGGGTGAAGCGTCTGCGGCCGCGCCCTGCTGCGTCGCGTCGCCCGTCAGCTCGTCAGCGCCCGCAGGGCTGACCCCTTGTGGGCCGCCCGCGCGTTGGTCTTCTCCGACTCGACGATGAATGCCGGCTCGTCGCGCGACGCGGTGAACTTCTGCCCGTCGAACTGGAAGTCGGCGGTCTTGCGCTCCACGACCCGGCCGCGCGTGCGGCCCTGCGAGGTCGCCCACGACACCCGCGTGCCCACAGTGATCTGATCTGCCATCGACGCCCTCCACTCCGGCTGCTCGCACCATCGTCATCCCGTCTGTCCACCGCTGCCGACGGAACTCAGCGAAGGCGCAACCTGGACGGCTCGCACGATCGCCAGGCTCCCGCGCTGACGAGACGGGTGAGGCCGACGGGCCGCCAGCGCTGGGTAGCATGACGCGGGTGTCTCTGCCCTGGGCGCCTGATCCGCCGCTTCTCCCGTCGCCGCTCGACGTCGCCCCGCTGACAGCCCGGGTGCGGCGCGGCGAGGCACGGCGCACCTGGCGGGCGCTGATGGCCGAGCAGCGTGGCGGCGACTTCATCGACACCGTGCGCCGCGTCGTGATGACGGTCGCCGGCGCTGGTGGGCTCCTGGTCTTCCCGACGATGGCCGCAACGGCGATCGGCTTCCTGCGCGAGGGCACGAGCGAGTCGCTGGGGCAGTTCTTCGGGATCGGGTCGTTCGCGCTGATCATGACCGTCGCGACGGCGGTGCTGCTGCGCACGGCCGTCAAGCTCTGGATGCGGCGCACGAGTCCGATGGCCCACCACCGACTCGCGACCTTCGCCGACGCGAACGGCCTCGACTACTTCGCCGGACCGGTCGGGCCGCAGCCGGACGGCCCATGGCTCGGTCGCGGCGCCCTCAACCTGAATCGCGTGCTGCGCTCCCGCCGCGTCGACGATGACGATCCGTGGACGCGCGCGAAGCAGCTGCCCGATCACCGCATCGAGATCGCCGACTACGAGATCAGGGGCAATCGCCGCAACACCGCGCCGCAGTTCGGCGGCTACATCGCGATCCGCCTTCCCCTCGCGCTGCCGCACCTCATCCTGCGCGCGCAGGACGGCCCGCGGCGCGTGGTCAGCTCTGCGGCGGTTCCGCTCGGCACGCAGCGGCTCGAGCTCGAGGGCGCCTTCGACACGTATTTCCACCTGCACTGCCCGGCCGGGTACGAGCGCGACGCGCTCTACCTCTTCACTCCCGACGTCATGAGCCGTCTTCTGGACCATGCACGTGGGCTCGACGTCGAGATCGTCGACAGGTGGATGATCCTGGCCTCGCCGCGCGTGCTCGTCACGACCGCGGTCGATCGCTGGCGCGCCATCGCCGATGTCGTCGACGCGCTCGACGACCGCATCGTGCGGTGGTCGCGGTGGCGTGACGACCGGATGCCGACCACGGCCGGTGCTGCCGGGCCTGAAGCAGAGGCCCCCGACGGCGCCGAACGGCCGACACCCTTCGAGGGGCGCCGACTGCGCCTGCGGCCCGGCAGCGATGTGGTCGTCATCGCGATCGTCGCTGTCCTGTTCCTCGCCGCCGTGGCCGCCGCGAACCTGCTCTAGCGCGAGGTGCCGCTGCGTCGCCGACTACCGTCGGCAGGGTGATGCGCTCGTGACCCGCTTCGATCCGGAGGTCTTCCGCGCGACGGCGTCGATCGAACCGTCGCGCTGGCTGCGCAGGCCGCGGCGGCGCGTGCGCTTCGATGCGAGGTGGGCAGACGGACACGTCGAGCACGATGTCGATCTCGGAGCGCTGATGTATCGACGCGCACCGGCCGACTACGCGGTCACCCGGGACGCCATGCTCGAGAACTGCCCGGAGGTCGGGATCGGTCGCTGGGTGCAGTGGCCCTGGGGCTTCGTCCTCGACGAAGACGGCACACCCCTGCGACCGGAGACGTGGTGACGACCCGGTCGAAGCGGCGGCGAGCCGGCCTCAGCCCAGCAGCACCGCCGCGAGGGTGATCGCACCGCTGCCGATGAAGAGGGCCGTGCCGAACTGCATCGTGCGCGACTTGTTGTGATCGGCGACGCGCACGCTGTCTTCGAGGATCGGGCAGCCCGACCATCCGACGAGTCCGACGCTGAGCGTCATGACGGCGGCGCCGATCCACCAGATCGCCTCGAGCACCGGCGGCAGCTGGTCGGGCCGCCAGCCCGACGAGAGCAGCGGCCCGAGGGTGAGCGCGATCGCGCCGACGATGACGCCGAACCAGATCGTGCCCGTCCACATGATGCGCTGCACGTTGACCTCGGGGTGCATGAGGTCGTCGGAGACGGTGTCGGCGGAGAGGGTGGTGGATGCGGCGGGGGCGGCGGTGGCGCCGGAGACCTCGTCTTTCGTCAGCTTGTCGGTCACTCTGTCTGTAGTACACCCGTCGGGTGGCGCGGCGCTGGCCGGAACCGGAGTCGATTCCGGTTCGTGACCTGGGCGTGATGCGGCGCCGGGCGCACCGCCGAGACACGGCCCTGACGGCCGAGAGAGCGAGGATGCGATGACCAAGTACCTGTTCACCTTCCCGGCGGCGGCGATGCGGCTGACGCCCGAGGAGTTCGAGGCCGCGGGCCGCGATTCGCACGCGGAGATCCGTGCGGCGAAGGAGGCGGGCGTCTACGTCTTCGGCGGCGGCCTCGACGCGACCGTCGCGCCGGTGCGCGTCGCCGGCGACGGCGCTCAGAGTGCCGAGCCCTATGAGCAGACCCGCGAGCTCGACGGCGGGCTGCTCGTGCTCGAGCTGCCCGATCGCGCCGCCGCCCTCGAGTGGGCGCGACGCTTCGCCGCCGCGTGTCGCTGCGATCAGGAGCTGCGCGAATTCATGTTCGACCCCGAGAGCTGAGCGCGGTCAGCGCAGTCGCGCGACGCGACCGCGCGGGTCGCGCGACGCGACCGCGCGGGTCGGGCGACGCGATCACACGGCGCGGGCATGGATGCGCCCCCTCGACGGTTGAGGCACTCGGGCACCGAGACCGGCGCCCGAGGCGACCCGGACGACAAGGCGGAATCGATGGACGACGGCAAGCCGGTGCTCGGCATCCTCGGAGCGGGGAAGGTCGGCACGGTGCTCGCGCGGCTCGCGCGTGCGGCCGGCTACCCGGTGCTGATCGCCGGTTCGGGGGCGACGTCACGCATCGAGCTCATCGTCGAGGTGCTGGCGCCGGGTGCCGAGGCGACGACCGCGGCCGACGCGGCCGAGCGCGCCGAGGTCGTGATCCTGGCGCTGCCGCTCGGCAAGCATCCGAGCATCCCGGTCGCGGCCCTGGGCGGCAAGACCGTGATCGACGCCATGAACTACTGGTGGGAGGTCGACGGGGTGCGCGACGACTTCGACGACCCGCGCACCTCGACGAGCGAGCTGGTGCAGGCCTTCCTGCCCGACTCGACGGTCGTGAAGGCCTTCAACCACATGGGCTACCACGACCTGGAGGACGAGGCGCGGCCGCACGGCGCACCGGGTCGCAAGGCGATCGCGATCGCCGGACCCGAACCCGAGGTGGATGCGGTGGTCCGCGTCGTCGACGACCTCGGCTTCGATCCCGTGGTCGCCGGGCCGCTCGCGGAGGGCGTGCGGATGGAGCCGCACACCGAGCTGTTCGGTGCCGACGTCGATGCCGCCGAGGTGCGGGCGATGCTCGAGCGCTTCCCCGACTCGGCGCGCGGGCAGATCGTCACGCGGGCGCGCGAGGAGATGCGCGCGGCGCGCTGACGCGACGGAACAAGATTCCTGGGTCGGGCGGCCGGAGTCCCCTCGAATGGGCCCGACTCAGCTGAGCGGCTCGAGGATGCCGTCGGCCGTCATGCCGGCCAGCACGTGCACCTCCCACATGCGCACGACGCGGCGGGCGTCGCCGGTCTCGAGGGCCTCGCGCAGCGCATCCACCAGCATCGTGTGGTTCTCGACGAGCATCTCGCCGCGGCCCCAGGTCTCGATGTCGCTCGCGAGCAGGGCGAGGCGGATCTGGTCGGTGAGGTCGTCGTAACGGGCCGTGAGCCGGGGGAGTCCGGCCAGCCCGACGACGGCGCGGTGGAAGGCGGCATCGGCCGCCGCGGCGGCCTGCGCGTCGCCCATCGCCGCGACGAGCGCCGCGATGTACGGCTCGAGCGGCTCGAGCGGAGTGCGCCCATGCACGATCGTGCGCACGGCGAGGGTCTCGTCGGCGAGACGCAGGGCGGCGAGCTCGGGGATGTCGTCAGCCGCGAGCAGCGAGATGCGGTAGGAGCGGTTGGCCGACTTCTCGACGAGCCCCGACTGCTCGAGCCGGCGCAGAGCCTCGCGCACAGGGGAGCGGCTGATGCCCATCTGCTCGGCGAGCACGGAGTCCTTGAGCGGCTCGCCGGGCGCCAGGCGGCCGGCGATGATCAGCGCGCGGATCTGGCTGTGGGCCCGGTCGACGAGCGAGGTCGTGGTGATCGACTCGAAAAGCGCCGTGGCGTCGTCGGTGAGCGCGTCGTCCATGCGGTCAGCATACGCCGACGACTCGCATTCTGAAGACTGTCGACAGAATGCGATCGACACTGCTACTGTCTCGCCAGCCGCCGATGTCGACGGTCCGTCACCCGGCGGAATATCTTCCGAGAGCAAAGGAGCTCCCGTGACTGAAACGATGCCCCCCGGCACCGCGAACCCCAGCGGCGCCGGCAGCGATTCCGGCTCCGAGGTCGTCAAGCCCACCCGCCGCGGGTCGATCCGCGCCGCGCTCGCCGTCGGCTTCGGCTCGGCGATCGAGTGGTACGACTACGGTCTCTACGCCTTCGTGGCCGGCCTGATCATCGCGCCCCTGTTTTTCTCGGGCACGACCGGCGCCGTCGGTCTGCTCGCCTCCTTCGGCACCTTCGCGGTCGGCTTCGTCGCCCGGCCGATCGGCGGACTCGTGCTCGGCGCCCTCGCTGACCGCTGGGGTCGCCGTCCGGTGCTGATGCTCTCGATCCTGATGATCGGCATCGCCACCACGCTCATCGGCTGCCTGCCGCCCTACGCGGCCATCGGCGTCACCGCGCCGATCCTGCTCGTGATCCTGCGTCTCATCCAGGGCTTCGGTGCCGGCGCCGAGCTCGCCGGAGCGATCACGCTCGTGAACGAGAGCGCGCAGCTCAAGCGCAAGGGCTTCTTCTCCTCGCTCGCGATGGCCGGCGCCGGCGCGGGCGGCTTGCTCGCGCTCATCATCTTCACGACGTCGAGCACCATGCTCGGGCCCGACGAGTTCAGCAGCTGGGGATGGCGCATCCCGTTCCTGTTCAGCGCCGTGCTGACGATCATCGGCGTCGTGCTGCGGCGCAAGCTGCACGAGTCGCCCGAGTTCGAGGCCGTCGAGAAGGAGCGCAAGGCCGGGCTCGTGCGCGAGGCCCGCCGAAACCCCTTCATCGCCTTCGCCCGCGCGTTCAAGGCCAGCCCCCGCAACTGGATCGCCGGCTTCCTGATCCCCTCGGGACTCAACGTGACCGGCTACATCGTCACCGCCTTCGGCATCAGCTACCTCGTCGGCACCGTCGGGCTGCCGCAGAACCAGGCGCTGTTCGTGAGCCTGTCGTGCTCGCTCGTGATGCTGATCTTCGTCGCCGTGTTCGGTGCGGTCAGCGACCGCATCGGCTCGAAGCGCGTGATCTACATCAGCGTGATCGGCGCGATCGTGTGGGCCGTTCCCTATTACCTGATCCTCAACACGGGCAACCTGGCCTTCATCATCCTCGCCAGCGGCGTCATGCTCGCCCTCGGCTGGGCTGCGGGATCGGCCGCCCACACGGTGCTCATGCCCGCGTTCTTCAAGGCCGAGTTCCGCTCGGCGGGCCTGTTCTCCTCTCGTGAGCTGCAGGGCGCGCTCGTCGCCGGCCCGGCGCCGCTCATCGCGACCGCGATCGTCGTCGCCACCGGCGGCGCACCCTGGGGCGCGGCCGGACTGATCGTCGTCGCGCAGCTGCTGACACTCGTCGGCGTCCTCATCGCCAAGCCGTGGGTCAGCGCCGCCGAGAAGGCCGAGACGCCCGCGCTCGCCGGCATCACCCCGCGCGAGGACTGAACGGCACCTCGTTCTGCGGGTCGGGCGACCGGTCGCCCGGCCCGCGGTCACCCCGACGACACCGCGATGCCGCGCTCGCGTGAGCCGCGCATCCACGGAACGAACCGAGACGGCTGCCGATCGACGCAGCCGCATACGACACACCCCGAACCACGAGGAGGACCCCATGAAGGTCGTCATGACCAACACGATGGTGCCGATCACCGACGAGGATCTGAAGGCCTTCGACGGCCTCGACGTCGACTTCCAGATCATCGAGGGCACGAGCGAGCAGGCCCTGCTCGACGGCACCCGCGACGCCGACGCGGTCATCATCCTGGCCGAGCAGTTCACGAAGACCGTGATCGACAACCTCGAGCACTGCCGCTCGCTGACGCGCTTCGGCATCGGCTACGACACGATCGACGTGCCGGCCGCGACCGAGCGCGGCATCTGGGTCACGAACGTGCCCGACGCGAACTACCGCGAGGTCGCCGTGCACGCGATCGCGCTCGCCCTGTCGGTGACCCGGCGGCTGCCGGCGCTGGATGCGGGCATCCGCACCGAGGGATGGGCGTCGTCGTTCTTCCCCGGCGTGCGCCGCCCCGACGACCAGGTGTTCGGACTCCTCGGCCTCGGCCGCATCGGCCGCCGCGTCGCGACCATGGCGCAGGCGATCGGCTACACCGTGATCGCCTTCGACCCGGTCGTCTCGGCCGCCGACGCCGCCGACCTCGGCGTCGAGCTGGTGTCGAAGGATGCGGTGCTCGAGCGGGCGGACATCGTCTCGATCCACGTGCCGCTCATGGAGTCGACGCGGAACATCATCGACGCCGCCGCGCTCGCCCGCATGAAGAAGGGCAGCGTGCTGATCAACGTCTCGCGTGGCGGCCTGATCGACGAGGCGGCGCTCGCCGACGCGCTGCGCAGCGGGCACCTGTTCGGCGCGGGCATCGACGCCTTCGGCAACGAGCCGCTCGAGGCCGAGAGCCCCCTGCGCGACCTCGACAACATCATCCTGAGCCCCCACGCCGCGCACTGGAGCGAGGAGTCGTGGAACGAGACCCGTCGCAAGGTGCTCGAGGAGGCGGCGCGCATCCTGCGCGGCGAGCACCCGCGCAACCCGGTCAACCAGATCGAGCGCGAGACCGCGGCCTGAGGAGGAACGACATGGCGAAGTACCCGCCGCTCGCGCGGCGCATCCCGCAGCCGAGCGACATCACGCCGTTCCTGCGCCTGAAGTCGCGGTCGGGCCTGAGCCGGGCCGAGCGCCGCGTCGCCGACGCGCACACGATCGAGGATCTGCGGCGGCTCGCGAAGCGCCGCACCCCGGCCGGGCCGTTCCACTACGTCGACGGCGGCGCCGAGAGCGAGATCAGCATGCGCCGGGCGCGCGAGGCCTTCGACGACCTCGAGTTCAACCCCGAGATCCTGCGCGACGTACACGAGGTCGACACGACCACGACCGTGCTCGGCAAGCAGAGCGCGCTGCCCTTCGGCTTCGGCCCGACGGGCGGCACCCGGATGATGCACGCGGCCGGCGAGAGCGCCGTCGCGCGGGCGGCGGAGCGGGCGGGCATCCCGTACGGCCTGTCGACCGTCGGCACGACCTCGATCGCCGACTTCGCCGCGGCGGCGCCGGGCGCGCGGCACTGGTTCCAGATGTACCTGCTGAGCGACCGCGAGCGCTCGCTGCGCATGCTCGCCGAGGCGCAGGCGAACGGCTTCGACACCCTCGTCGTCACGGTCGACTCGGCCGTCGTCGGCAACCGGCTGAGGGATGCGCGCTACGGCATGTCGTATCCGCCGCAGCTGACCGTGAAGACCTTCCTCGACGCCTCGTACCGGGTCGAGTGGTGGACGAACCTGCTCACCACCGAGCCCTACCGCTTCACCTACGAGGAGCCCGGCGTGCCGCGCTCGCAGCTCACCGCGGTCAAGGGCTTCACCGACAGCTCGGTCACCTTCGACGACCTGGCGTGGATGCGCGAGGCCTGGTCGGGGCCGATCGTGCTGAAGGGCATCCAGACCCTCGACGACGCCGTGCGCGCGGCCGACTCCGGTGTCGACGGCATCGTGCTCTCGAACCACGGCGGGCGCCAGCTCGACCGCGCGATCCCCCCGCTGCACCTGCTGCCGAGCGTCGCCGCGCGAGTCGGCGCATCCACCGAGGTCATGCTCGACACCGGCGTGCGCACCGGCGCCGACGTCGTGGCCGCGATCGCCCTCGGCGCGAAGTTCGTGCTGCTCGGCCGCGCCTACCTCTACGCGCTCATGGCGGGCGGCGAGGCCGGGGTCGACCGGGCCGTGCAGATCCTGCGGGCCGAGATCCGCACCACCATGGCGCTGCTCGGGGTCACGTCGATCGACGAGCTGCGGCCCGAGCACGTGACCCTCGTGTCGCGGTACACGCGGCTGGCGTCGACCGCGTCCGAGTCCGCATCCACCCCCGCTCCGCTCGCGGAGCCGAGCGCGACCAGCACCACCAGCACGATCACCACGTCGGCGCGCCCGCGCGCCCGGAAGGCAGGAACCCGATGACCGCCGCATCCCACCCGATGACCACCCGCTGGCAGGCCGGCGAGCCGGCCGTGCTGTCGACGGCCATGATCCCGAGCACGCTCGTGGCCGAGACGCTGCAGCGCAGCGGCGTCGACGGCGTGCTGTTCGACATGCAGCACGGGCACATCGACGTGCAGTCGCTCGTCGGGCTGTGCCAGACGGTCGGCAACCTCGGCGGAACTCCGTTCGTGCGCGTGCCCTCGGCCGATCCGTGGATCGTGATGAAGGCCCTGGATGCGGGCGCCTTCGGCATCATCTGCCCGCTCGTCAACGTGCGCGCCGAGGCCGAGGCGCTCGTCGACGCCTGCTTCTACCCGCCGCTCGGCGGCCGCAGCAACGGCCCGACGCGTCCCTGGGCCTACGGCCCCACCGACGACTTCCACGGCACCGCGAACGACACGATCCTGCCCTTCGTCATGATCGAGACGGTCGAGGGCATGTCGAACCTCGACGACATCTTCTCGGTGCCGCACCTCGCCGGCGTCGTGATCGGTCCGAGCGATCTCGCGGGCACGCACGGCCTCGGCTTCCAGTTCGACAGCCGCGACGAGGCCGTGCTGGCGAACTACCGCACGGTGCTGGATGCGGCGGGTCGCCATGGACTGCGCGCGGGCATCTTCACCGCGGACCCCGGCTACTCTCGAGAGATGATCGACCTCGGCTTCGACTTCGTGCTGCAGGGCGGTGACCTCGGCACCATCGGCGCCGTCACCGCCGCCGGCGCGACGGCGTTCCGCACCGGTGGTGCGACCGGGGCCACCGCCGCCGGCCCGTACTCCCGCTGAGCTCGGGCGTGCCGGGCGACGGGAGACAGGGCGGGGCCGGCGACGGCCCCGCCCGTCCCCGTGGTCCCGGCGGCGCCTCGGGCTCCGGCCGCGCCGCTCGCCGACCGCGTGGCCCGGCGAGCCCGGGTGCGATCGTCACCGTGCTCGCCTTCGCGGGCCTCGGGGCCTCGTTCATGCAGACGATCGTGCTGCCCATCCAGTCGCAGCTGCCCGAGCTGATCGGCGTCACCCGTGACGACGCGGCCTGGGTCATCACGGCGACGCTCGTCGCCGGCGCGGTGACCACGCCGATCGCCGGACGCCTCGGCGACATGTACGGCAAGCGCCGCATCGCGATGGCGCTGCTCATGATCCAGGTCGTGGGCGCGGTCGTCGCCGCGCTCTCGGACTCCCTCGTGCCGCTCATCGTCGGGCGGGCACTGCAGGGCATGGCGATGGGCGTCATCCCGCTCGGCATCTCGATCCTGCGCGACGTGCTGCCGCCCCGCCGGCTCGGCACGGGCATCGCGCTCGTCAGCGCGACCCTCGGCGTCGGCGCCGCGCTCGGCCTGCCGCTCAGCGCCGTCATCGCCGAGAACGCCGACTGGCGTGCGGTGTTCTGGGTCGCGGCCGCGCTCGCCCTCGTCGCCCTCGGGCTGTTCGGGATGATCGTCCCGCCGAGCACGCTGCGGGTCGCCGCACGGCTCGACGTGCCGGGCATCGCCGGCCTCGCGATCGGGCTCCTGGCCGTGCTCATCGCGGTGTCGCGCGGGGGCGAATGGGGATGGACCGACCCGCGCATCCTGATCATCGGGCTCGGCGGTCTGGCCGTGCTCGTCGCGTGGGGCGTGCTCGAGCTGCGCGTGCGCGACCCGCTCGTCGACCTGCGGGTCAGCGCGCGCCCGGCGGTGCTGCTGACCAACCTCGCCTCGCTCGCGATGGGCTTCGCGCTGTTCGCGTCGAACGTCGTCTTCCCGCAGCTGCTCGAGCTGCCGGCATCCACCGGCATCGGACTGGGGCAGTCGCTGCTCACCTCGTCGCTCGCGCTCGCGCCGGCCGGACTCGTGATGATGGCGATGTCGCCGCTCGCCGGGCGGCTCGAACGCCGGTCGGGGCCGAAGCCGCTGCTGGTCGCGGGGGCCGCGGTCATCGCGGTGTCGTATGCGGTCGCCCTCGTGCTGCATCACGAGGTGTGGCAGCTCGTGCTCGTCAACGCGATCATCGGCGTGGGCATCGGCCTCGGCTACGCGGCGATGCCGGCGCTCATCATGCAGGCGGTGCCGCCGCACGAGACCGGTGCCGCCAACGGACTCAACGCCCTCATGCGCTCGCTCGGCACGAGCTCGGCCGCCGCCGTGATCGGCGCGGTTCTGGCGCGCTCGGCGGTCGGCGAGGGCACCGGCCCGAGCGCCGAGGGGTTCATCACGACGCTCGTGATCGGACTCGTCGCGTCGCTCGCCTGCCTCGTGCTCGCGGCGGTGATCCCGCGCGTGGCGGCCGGCCCGGCGGGGGAGCGCACGGCGCTGCCGGGGCCCGAGCGCGGGCCGGGCGCCGGCCCGGGGCGCGGACCGTTCGGCGGCCCGGCTGGCACACTCGAGACATGACGTCGCTCGCCCTGCCCACGGTCGCCGCATCCACCCTGCCGATCGAGGGGAGCGCCGAGCGCTGGCCGATCCGCCGCGTCTACTGCGTCGGCCGCAACTACGCCGACCACGCGCGCGAGATGGGATCGGACCCCGACCGCGAGCCGCCGTTCTTCTTCAGCAAGCCGGCGGATGCAGTGTATGCGGCGTCGGAGGGCATCCCGGCCGGCGGCGGCGACGCGGCGAGCAGCGGCGCCGCGGGCGCCACGGGCGTCGCGCCCGGCACCACGCCCTACCCGCCGCGCACCGAGGAGCTGCACCACGAGGTCGAGCTGGTCGTCGCGATCGGCGGCGACCGCGAGCTCGTCGACCTCGACCCGGCCGCGGCGCTGGATGCGGTGTGGGGCTACACGGTCGGCATCGACCTGACCCGCCGCGACCGGCAGGCCGTGGCGAAGTCGAGCGGGCGACCGTGGGATCTCGCGAAGGGCTTCGACGCCTCGGGCCCGGTCGGCGCGCTCGTGCCGGCGGAGCGCCTCGGGCACCCGGCGGCGGCGCGCATCCACCTCGAGGTCAACGGCGCGACCCGCCAGGACGGCGATCTCGACCAGCAGATCTGGAGCGTGCCCGAGATCGTCGCCGAGCTCTCGCGCGAGATCGCCCTGCGCCCCGGCGACCTGATCTTCACGGGCACGCCCGCGGGCGTCGGCCCGCTCGAGCGCGGGGATGCGGTGCGCGCGACGATCGAGGGCGTCGCGTCGCTCGAGGTGCGGGTGGTCTGAGGCGGGCCTCTCTCCGGCCGTCGCCGACACGCCCGCTCACCGGGGATTCGCATCCTGTTAATCGGAATCCCTCAAAACAACTGCTAGCGTCGCTCGCATGGACGACATCGTGGTGGAGGCCGACACGGCCGCTCTGCGATCCGCCGGACTCAAGGTCACGCGAGGTCGCCTGGCGGCCCTGCGTCTGCTGCAGCGGATGCCGCACAGCGACGCCGAGACCCTCCACCGCCACGCGGTGACCGACGAGCCCACGCTCTCGGTGCAGTCGATGCACAACGTGCTGACCGACCTCACGCGGGCCGGACTGCTGCGGCGCATCGAGCCCGAGCGCTCACCCGCCCCCTACGAGCGTCGCGTCGGCGACAACCACCACCACGTGGTCTGTCGCTCGTGCGGCGCCGTCGCCGACGTCGACTGCGTCGTCGGGCACGCCCCGTGCCTGACGCCGAGCGACGTGGGCGGGTTCGCGATCGACACCGCCGAGGTCGTCTTCTGGGGGCTGTGCGCGAACTGCCGCTGATCGCGCGGCCGGGGACTCCGCCCCGGGCCGCGTCCGCGACAGGGGATGCGCATCCCCTCGCCCTGCCGACGTCCGGCTGGCAGGGCTTGCTCCGAATGAAACGAGGATGAACGTGACCGACGCGAAGACCACGACCAACTCCGGCGCCCCCGTCGCCAGCGACCAGCACTCCCAGTCCGTCGGCCCGGACGGCGCCATCGCGCTGACCGACCACTACCTCGTCGAGAAGCTCGCGCAGTTCAACCGCGAGCGCGTTCCCGAGCGCGTCGTGCACGCCAAGGGCGGCGGCGCCTTCGGCACCTTCGAGACCACGCACGACGTGTCGCAGTACACCCGCGCGGCGCTGTTCCAGCCCGGCGTCGAGACCGAGCTGCTGATCCGCTTCTCGACCGTCGCCGGCGAGCAGGGCAGCCCCGACACCTGGCGCGATCCGCGCGGCTTCGCCGTGAAGTTCTACACGAGCGAGGGCAACTACGACCTCGTCGGCAACAACACCCCCGTCTTCTTCATCAAGGACGGCATCAAGTTCCCCGACTTCATCCGCTCGCAGAAGCGCCTGCCCGGCAGCCACCTGCGCGACAACGACATGCAGTGGGACTTCTGGACCCTGCAGCCCGAGAGCGCGCACCAGGTCACCTGGCTCATGGGCGACCGCGGCCTGCCGAAGAGCTGGCGCCACATGGACGGCTTCGGCTCGCACACCTACCAGTGGATCAACGCCGCCGGCGAGCGCTTCTGGGTCAAGTATCACTTCCGCACGCAGCAGGGCAACGAGTTCCTGCCTCAGGAGGAGGCGGACCGTCTGGCCGGCTCGGACGCCGACCTGCACATCCGCGACCTCTACGAGGCGATCGACGGGGGCGACTTCCCGAAGTGGGATCTCAGCGTGCAGGTCATGCCCTACGCCGACGCGGCCGAGTACCGCTTCAACCCCTTCGACCTGACGAAGGTGTGGCCCAAGAGCGACTACCCGCTCATCCCGGTCGGCACGATGACGCTGAACCGCAACCCTGCCAACTACTTCGCCGAGATCGAGCAGGCCGCGTTCGCGCCGTCGAACTTCGTGCCCGGCATCGCCGCGAGTCCCGACAAGATGCTGCAGGCCCGCATCTTCAGCTACGCGGATGCGCACCGCTACCGTGTCGGCACGAACCACGCCCAGCTGCCGGTGAACGCGCCCAAAAACGAGGTGCACAGCTACTCGAAGGACGGCGCCTCGCGCTTCGGCTTCTCGGCGCCGGACGTTCCGGTCTACGCGCCGAACAGCTTCGGCGGAGCCCACGCCGACGCCGCCGCGCACGGTGACGACAGCGGCTGGCAGAACGACGGCGAGCTCGTGCGCGCCGCCGCGACGCTGCACCCCGAGGACGACGACTTCGGCCAGGCCCGCACCCTCGTCAACGAGGTGCTCGACGACGCCGCGCGTGAGCGTCTGGTCGGCAACATCGCCGGGCACGTCGGCAAGACGGCGATCCCCGAGATCCGCGAGCGCGCGTTCAAGTACTGGGACTCGGTCGACCCCGAGCTCGGCCGCCGCGTGCGCGAGTCGGTCGCCCCGATCGAGAACCCGCGCGAGACCCTCGTGCCGGCTCCGGTGCCGACCCCGGCGGGCCCCGCGCAGGGCTGAGGCCGAGTGGATGCGCGGCTCGACCTCCTCGGAGGCTCGGGCCGCGCATCCCTTTTCGTGAGGGGTCGCAAAGGCCCCGCGCGGACCCCGTTTCGGGCGCCCGGCGGGGCCTTTGCGACCCCTCATGGCGCATCAGCGCGGGGCGCGGGCGAGCACGTGGTCGACGAGGCCGTAGTCGCGGGCGGCGCGCGCCGTGAAGACGCGGTCGTGGTCGGTGTCGGCGCGCAGCGTCTCGACCGTCTGGCCGGTGTGCTCGGCCAGGATCCCCTCCATGTCGCTGCGGATGCGCACGACCTCGTCGGCCTGCAGGATCAGCTCGGGGATCGCCCCGCGCCCCTGCGCCGCCGGCTGGTGCAGCACGACCCGCGCGTGCGGCAGCGCCGCCCGCTTGCCCGCGGCACCCGCCGCCAGCAGGGCCGCGCCCACGCCGACCGCCTGGCCGATGCAGGTCGTCACGACATCCGGCTGGATGAAGCGCATCGTGTCGTAGATCGCCAGCATCGCGCTCGGGTCGCCGCCCTCGCAGTTGATGTAGAGCTGGATGTCGCTGTCGCCGCTGTCGGAGGCCAGGTGCAGCAGCTGGGCGATGAGCGCGTTGGCGACGCCCGCATCCACCCCGGTGCCGAGGTAGATGATGCGCTCGGTGAGCAGGTGCGAGTAGACGTCCATGACCCGGTCACCGCGGGGGTCGCGGGCGATGACGTTCGGGATCGTGTAGGTGCTCATCGGGTCGGCTCCGCAGTGGCCGGGATGCGCGGGGCCGCGTCGGTGGCGGGCCGGAACACGACCGCACTCGCGCCCGACCCGTCGCCGGATCCCGCGCCCACGACCGACGACGCCGGCGCGACCGCCGGCGCGAACCCGACCGGCGCCGAACCGAGCCGCTCGCCCGGCCGGTAGTCGTCGAAGGAGCTGACGATCGCATCCACGAGGCCGTAGTCGAGCGCCTGCCGCGCGGTGAACCAGTGGTCGTGCAGCGAGTCGTCGAAGACGCGCTCGCGCGGCTGGCCGATGTCGTCGCTGATGAGACCGAGCACGGTGTCGCGAGTGTGGCGCAGGTCGTCGGCCTGCAGCTCGATGTCGACCGCCGAGCCGCCGATGCCCGACGAGCCCTGGTGCAGCAGCACCCGGGCGTGCGGCAGGGCCTTCCGCTTCCCGCGAGTCCCGGCCGAGAGCAGGAACTGCCCGGCGCTGTAGGCGATGCCCAGCACGAGGGTCGAGACGTCGTTCGGGATCGTGCGCATCACATCCCGGATCGCCAGCATCGCGGGAACGCTGCCGCCCGGCGAGTGGATCCAGAGGGCGATGTCGCGGCTCTCGTCGGCGCTCGCCAGCGCGATCATCTGGGTCGCCAGCAGCGTGCCGTTGTCGTCGTCGAGCACGCCGTCGAGCACGAGCACGCGCCGCTCGAACAGCTCGCGCCGCACCGCCATGTCGAACACGGGGATCTTGTTGTCGCTCATGTGCTCACGCTCGCGCGCGGCGGTGCATCCTGTCGCCGGAATCTGCCCTGCGCAGATCTGCTGTGGGCAGAGCGGCCGAGCACGCCGGCCGGCTGCGCAGGGGCGGCGCGCGGTCGTGCCGCTGCGAGATACCCGACATCTGTGGCCCGAAGTGGGGCCAGCTGACCTGTTGTCAACAGCGCGGAGCCGGACCTACCGTGGATGCGCGCGGTCCCGAAAGCCGCGCCATGCCCGCGCTCCCGAGGCCCGGGCCACCACCCGATCCGCTCGCGCCGCCACCGTCGCGGCCGGCCTCCGCGCTGCCCGGCGCGGGCCGTTCGCACGCGTTCCGCGCGTCGCCGAGCAGCTGAACCCGAACAGGACCTCCGCTATGCGCAACAAGAAGAAGATCGCGGCCATCGCGGTCGCCGCCGCCCTCGTTCTCGGCACCGGAACCGCCGCGTTCGCCTACTGGTCGACCACCGGCACCGGCACCGGCTCGGCGACGACCGGCACCAGCGGAACGGTGACCATCGCCCAGACCAGCACCCACGCGAACCTCGCGCCCGGCGCTGCCGCGCAGACGATCTCCGGCACGGTGAGCAACCCGGCCGCGGCGAGCTCGTCGGTCTACGTCGCCAAGGTCACCGTGTCGATCAGCTCGGTCACGCTCGCCGACGGAACGACCGGCACCTCGGCCACCTGCGACTCCAGCAACTACACGCTGACGAACGCCGCCATGAGCGTCGGCTCCGACATCGCGAAGGGCGCGAGCGCGACCTTCACCGGCGCGACGATCGGCTTCAACAACAAGGAAACGAACCAGGACGCCTGCAAGGGCGCGAAGGTCAACTTCAGCTACGCCGCCAGCTGAGCCGCCACCGCCAGCTGAGCGCTGACGACGATCCGGCTGGGCCCACCCGGCCCGGCCGGACCGTCGAGGGCGCCCCCGCAGGAGCTCCGCCTCGGCGATCGCTCCTGCTCTGATCACGCCACGAGAGCTCCCCGCCTCGCCGCGTGCCGCATCCGCACTCTCCGACCCGACGGAAAGCCGATGACCTCACCCGAGTCCGCGACGGCAGCGCCGCGCCTTCGACGCCGCCGCGTCGTGGTGCCGCTGGCGCTGCTCGGCGTCGTGCTGCTCGCGTGGCTGGCGTCGTGCACGGCGCTGCAGCTCACGGGCGCGCGAGGTCCGGTCGACGCCGACCGCGGGGCGGTCTCGGGGTCGGGCACGGGCGACGGCGCCATGGTCGACGGCCTCGCCGGATTCCGCGTGACGGGCTCGGTCGCCATTCCGGTCGCGCCGGGCGTGGATGCGCCGGTCGACGTGCGGGTCGAGAACCCGTATGCCGGCGAGCTGCGCGTGACGGGCATCCAGGTCGACGTCACCGCGGTGCTGTCGGGCGGTCTCGCCGTCGAGGGCTGCTCGGCCGACGACTTCACGGTCGTGCAGAGCGCGGCCGAGGTGCGGGTGCCCGAGGGCGCGACGCGCACGCTGTCGCAGCTCGCCGTGCCCTCCGCCGAGTGGCCGCGCATCGCGCTCGCGTCGGCGACCCGGGCTCCCGAGGCGTGCCGCGGCGTCGAGCTGAGCCTCGCCTACCGTGCCGACGGGGAGGTCCGCTGATGAGCGCGACGACCGCGTCGGATCGGGGGCGCGTCCCGACCCGGGCACTGGCGACCGCGGCGCTCGTCGTGGCCCTGCTCGCCGTGGGCTCGGGCGCCTGGGCGTTCTGGTCGACGAGCGGATCGGCGGGCGGCGCCGCCTCGAGCGGGGCCGGCTCGACGGTCGAGCTGACGCCGGCGACGGCGACCGCCGACCTGCTCCCCGGGGGAACCACCTCGGTGCGCGCGACGGCGACCTCCGGCTCGGGTGCGGTGCGCATCCCGTCGCTGAAGCTCGGTGCGGCCGGCATCACGGTCGATGCCGCGCACCGCACCGCCTGCCCCGCCTCGAACTTCGCCTTCACGCCCTCGTCGACCGGCTGGGATGTCGCAGCGACGGGCTCGACCGCGATCACGCTGCCGGGCGCTCTCGGCCTCTCGGCCTCGGCGCCGAGCGGCTGCCAGGGCGCGGTCGCGACGGTCGCCCTGGCGGTGGGATCGTGAGCCGCCGTCTGCCCGGCGGCGGCGTCGCGGCCGCGGCCGCGCTGGTGCTGACGATGATCGCCGGCGCGGTCGTCGTGCCCGGCGTCGCCGGGGCGTTCTGGACCCCGACGACCCTGAGCGGTGCGGGCGGCGCGGGCGCGGCGGCGACGCTCGGCACGGGTGCCCGCCCGACGGTCAGCGCTGCCGGCACGAGCGTGACCGTGACGTGGGCGGCATCCGACCCCGCCGACGGCTACGTCGTGACCCGGTACGCGGGCGCGAGCGGCGGCACGGCCGTCGCCGCGACCGGGGGATGCGCGGGGGTCGTCACCGCCGCATCCTGCGTCGAGGGCGCCACTCCCGTCGGCACCTGGCGCTACACGATCACCCCGCGCTACAAGAGCTGGGTCGGAACCGAGGGGCCCGCGAGCGCGACCGTGGCCGTCGCGAACGCCGACACGACGCCGCCGACGAACAGCTTCAGCCTCGGCTCCGTGACCGGCGCGGCCCTCGCCGGCTCGACGATCTTCTATCGTGGCTCCGCCGCCGGCTCGTTCACCCTGGTGAACGCGATGACCGACGCCGGCTCGGGGCCCGCCTCGATGTCGACGGGCGAGATCCTGGGCGCCGGCTTCAGCCACGCGCAGTCGAACGTGGCCGCCGGCCCGCCCTTCGTCTCGGCGCCCGTCAGCTGGACCGCCGCCACCACCTCGACCCCGATGTGGGGCGTCGACGGCTTCGACCAGGCGGGCAACCGCGCCGCCGCGACGTTCACGTTCGCGAACGACTCGACCGCGCCGACCGGCGGCGCGATCGGCTACGCGGACGGCGTCACCAGCGCCTCCACCGTCGCCGTCACGATCGCCGCCGTCGGCGACGGCGGCGGTTCCGGTGTGGCGAAGCGCACCCTGCAGAGCCGCACCGCGACCCTCACGGGAACCACCTGCGCCGCCTACGGTGCATGGGGCGACGTCGTCGGCTACTCGGGCGACAACGCCTTCTCCTACTCGCCGTCGATCACCGCCGGCCGCTGCTCCCAGTACCGGGCCGTGATCCAGGATGCGGTGGGCAATCAGACGATCACGACCAGCGGCGCGACGGTGAAGGCCGTCGGCCGCTACGCCGCCACGGTGCTCGGCACCTCGGGGCTGCTGAGCCTCTGGCGACTCGACGACAGCGGCACCACGGCGGCCGACTCGGCCGCCGGAGCGAACGCGGGCGCGATCTCGGGTGCGACGACCGGCTCGGCCGGCGCGACGGCCGACGGGAACACGGCGCTCTTCTTCGACGGCGTCGACGACTTCGCGCGGGTCAGCCGCACCATCCAGAACGACTTCACGATCGAGTTCTGGATGAGCTCGACCTCCGCCGGCCGCGGCACCGGCAACTGGTGGAACGGTCTCGGGCTCGTCGACGCCGAGACGCCCGGTGTGCAGAACGACTTCGGCATCGCGCTGATGGGCGGCGGCTACGTCGCCGCCGGCACCGGCAACCCCGACGTCTCGGTCACCAGCGCCGTCAAGGTCAATGACGGTGCGTGGCACCACGTGGTCATGACCCGCGCCTCGGGCGTCGTGCGCCTCTATGTCGACGGCACGGCCACGGGCGGCTCGGTCACCGGCAGCACGGCCGCCCTCACCGCCTCGACGAACATCGACTTCGGTCGACTGCAGACCGGCATGAACTACTACCGCGGATACCTCGACGAGGTCGCGATCTACTCGCGCGCGCTGAGCGCGAGCGAGGTGTCGACGCACGCTGCGGCGCGCTGAGCTCGTCGCCCGACCGGGGCGAGCCGGCCTCGCTCGGGCCGTCGGAGCTGGGCGCTATCCGACGGATGTCGCTCGAACTGGGGGAAGTCGACTCATTGTCAGCCTTCGTCGCTCGGCTCTACGGTGTGGGTGCTGCCCGCCGTCGACCCGAACTTCGCGCGAGGAGATCCGATGTCCGAACTCGAGCCCGTCACCGGCCCGCTGATCGCCGAGCCCGACCCTGGCGATGCGCGCGGGATGCCCGACGCCGCGCCCCACGCGACGCGCGTTCCGCCCATGCCGCTCGCGCCCGTGCGCCTGCGTCGTCGCATCCTGCTCCTGCCGCTCTGGTTCGCTGCGGCGATCGCCCTGATCTGGATCGCCTCCTTCCTCGCGATCTCCGCGCACTGAACTCCCGGCGACGAAGACTCCCGGCGACGGAGAATCTCAGCGGCAGGGCGTGCGCATGTCAGTACAAAGTCGCTAGCGTGGATGCGCGGTGCCCGCATCCCGTGCCCCTCGCGCCGCGCATCCACAGTCGAGGAGGACCCCCGCATGACCGACGCGCTCGCGCCCCGCACCCTGAACGACGGCAACGTCATCCCGCCCATCGGGTTCGGCAGCTTCCCGCACCACGGCGAGGACTCCGACGAGATGACGACCAGCGCGCTCGACCTGGGCTACCGCCTGATCGACACCGCGCTGCGCTACGAGAACGAGGCCGAGGTCGGCGCGGCCGTGCGGCGCTCGTCGGTTCCGCGCTCGGAGATCGTCGTCACCTCGAAGCTCGCCGGCCGCCACCACGGCGCCGCCGAGGCGCGCGAGGGCGTCGCCCAGTCGCTCAAGAACCTCGGTCTCGAGCAGATCGACCTGTTCCTCATCCACTGGCCGCTGCCGAAGCAGGGCAAGTACGTCGACACCTGGAAGACCCTGGTCGAGCTGCGCGACGAGGGTCTGCTGCGCTCGATCGGCGTCTCGAACTTCACGCCCGAGAACCTGGAGAAGATCATCGACGCGACCGGCGTGACGCCGGCGGTCAACCAGGTCGAGCTGCATCCCGCGTTCATCCAGTCGGAGCTGCGCGCTGCCCATGACGAGCTCGGCATCGTGACCGAGGCGTGGAGCCCGCTCGGCCGCGGCACCGGCCTGCTCGACGAGCCGGTCATCCGTGAGCTCGCCGAGAAGAACGGCGTCACGACCGGCCAGGTCGTGCTGCGCTGGCACGTGCAGCAGGGCATCGTGCCGATCCCGATGTCGTCGAACCCGGCCCGTCGCGCCGCCAACCTCGAGCTCGGCGGGTTCTCGCTGAGCGACGACGAGGTCGCCGCGATCTCGGAGCTCGACCGCGGCCGCATCTGGGGCCAGGACCCCGACGAGCACGAGGAGTTCTGAGCGGCGCGCCCCGCTGGATCCGCCGTCAGGTCTGCTGAAGGGTCGCAAAGGCCCCGTCAGACGCGGATTTCGCGTCGTCGGCGGGGCCTTTGCGACCCCTCTCGGATCTGACAGCGGGACGGGGCGCGTGCCCTACAGCAGCGGCGTCTCACCCTCGTCGTCGCGCTCCATGACGACGAGCGTCGGCATGGTCGTCGTGATGAGCGATCCGTCGGTGCGCTGCATGCCCTCGAGGTCGCTCGTCGACGGCTCGCCCGTGAGCAGGGCGCCGTGGTGCTCGAGCGCGACGGTGGCCGGCGCATCCGGACGCACCGACACGGCCGTGCCGCGCACGAGCAGGTCGGCACCGCGCCCGGTCTCGACCGTGAACGTGATCGACTCGCGCGCGACCCGCACGCGGATGCGCGAGCCGCGCAGCGTCAGCGCGAACTCGAGCGCGCCCCACTCGGCCGGCAGACGCGGGTCGAAGGTGATCCGGCCGCTGTGGTCGCGCATCCCGGCGAAGCCGTAGACGAGCGCCGTCCAGACGCCGCCGGTCGAGGCGACGTGGATGCCGTCGCTCGTGTTGCGGTGCAGGTCGGCCAGATCGACGAAGGCCGCCGAGTAGAAGTAGCGCAGCGCGAGCGCCGAGTAGCCGACCTCGGCCGCGATCGTCGACTGCACGACCGCCGACAGGGTCGAGTCGCCGGTCGTGAGCGCGTCGTAGTACTCGAAGTCGCGGCGCTTCTCGTCGGCCGTGAACTCGTGGCCCTGCAGCAGCAGCGCCAGCACGACGTCGGCCTGCTTCAGAACCTGGTGACGGTAGATCACGAGCGGGTGGTAGTGCAGCAGCAGCGGGCGCTGCGACTCGGGGGTGTTGTCGAGGTCCCAGACCTCCTTCTCGAGGAAGTTCTGATCCTGGGGGTGGATGCGCATCCCCGCGTCATAGGGGATGTGCATCGCGTCGGCGGCCGCCGCCCACTCGAGCAGCTCGTCGTCGCTGAGCCCGAGGCGCGACACCATGCGGTCGTAGGCGGGCACGTCGGTCGCCTGCAGCCGGCGCACGGCCGCGACGGCATCCCGCAGGTTCGCCTTGGCCATGAGGTTCGTATAGAGGTTGTCGTTGACGACGGTCGTGTACTCGTCGGGCCCGGTGACGCCGTGGATGTGGAAGGCGGTGTCGCCGTTGCTGCGCCAGAAGCCGAGGTCGGCCCAGAGCCGGGCGGTCTCGACGAGGATGTCGACGGCGCCCGCGGCGAGGAACTCCTCGTCGCCGGTGGCCGACACGTACTGCTGCAGCGCATGCGCGATGTCGGCGTCGATGTGATACTGCGCGGTGCCGGCGGCGTAGTAGGCGCTCGACTCGAGCCCGTTGATCGTGCGCCACGGGAACAGCGCGCCCTGCTGGTTCATCTCGGCGGCGCGGTCGCGGGCCGCATCCAGCATCCCCTCGCGGAAGCGCAGCGCGTTGCGTGCCGCGATCGGGCGGGTGTAGCTGAGGAACGGGAGCACATAGACCTCGGTGTCCCAGAAGTAGTGCCCGCCGTAGCCGGAGCCGCTGACGCCCTTGGCGGCGATGCCGCCGCCGTCGGTGCGGGCGCTGGCCTGGATGAGCTGGAACAGGTTCCAGCGCGCGGCCTGCTGCACCTCGGGGGCGCCCTCGATCGCGACGTCGGAGTTCTGCCAGAAGTCGGCCAGCCAGCCCTCCTGGGCTTCGTAGTGCTGGGCGAGGGTGAGCTCGTTCGCGCGGTCGATCGTGCGGTCGCAGCGGTCGGCGAGCTCGCGCACGGGCACCCCGCGCGAGGAGTGGTAGCTGATGCGCTTCTCGAGCAGGATCGGCACGTTCGCCTTCGCCCGGATGCGGAACACCTGCTTGGCGATGTCGTCGCCGATCGACGAGGAGTGATCCCAGTCGTTGTCGGTGACGAGGCGGTGGTCCATCGCGGCGGCGATCGTCATGCCCGAGTTGGTGGTGCGGTAGCCGAGCAGCGAGCGGTGCTCGTGCTCGCGCGCCATCCGCGGCTGCAGCACGCGGTCGGTGAACGCCTCGCCCTTGCGCGGGTCGAAGGTGGTGGTCGCGGTGCCGCCGTTGTGGAACTCGTCGACGCCGTCCTGCCGGTTGAGCAGCTGGCTCGACAGCAGCACGGCGGCGTCGGCATCCAGCACCGTCACCTCGTACTCGACGACGGCGAGGTGGCGCTCGGTGAACGACACCATGCGCTTCGAGCGGATGCGCACCCGCTTGCCGGTGGGGGTGCGCCAGATGACCTCGCGCTCGAGGCGCCCGGCGCGGAAGTCGAGCCGGCGCGTGTAGCGGTCGAGGTCGGCCTCGGTCAGGATGAACGGCTCGTCGTCGACGTAGAGGCGCACGACCTTCGCGTCGGGCACGTTGACGATCGTCTGCCCGACGCGCGCGAAGCCGTAGGCCTCCTCGGCGTGACGGATCGGCCAGGTCTCGTGGAAGCCGTTGATGAACGAGCCGTGGCTCTCGGCGTCGCGGCCCTCGTCGAGGTTGCCGCGCATCCCGAGGTAGCCGTTGCCGACCGCGAACAGGGTCTCGGTGCGGCCCTGGATGCGCGGGTCGAACCCGGTCTCGACCAGAGCCCAGTCGTCGAGGGGGAATCGGCCGCGGTCGATCGGGTCGTGCGCGTCGGTGAGCTGCATCAGGCGTTCTCTCCGTGGATGTTCGTGCTGCTGTGGTGGGGGTTCGGAACGGAGGCGACGTCGGCCGCGAGCTCGCCGAGGTCGGGCACGACCAGGTCGGCGCCGAACCGCAGCAGGGCGTCGGCCCCGACTCCGCGGTCGACGCCGAGCACCAGCCCGAAGTCGCCGGCGCGACCGGCCTGCACGCCCGACTCGGCATCCTCGACGACGACGCAGTCGGCGGCGGTGAGCCCGAGGCGCTCGGCGCCGGCGAGGTAGGTGTCGGGGGCGGGCTTGCCCGGCAGGCCGTCGCGGGCGGCGACGACGCCATCGACGACGATCTCGAAGCGGTCGGCGATGCCGGCGGCGGCGAGCACGGCGGGGGCGTTGCGCGAGCTCGACACCACGGCCATCCCGTAGCCGGCGGCCTCGGCCGCGTCGAGGAAGGCGAGCGATCCGGGGTAGGCGGCGACGCCGTGCTCGGTCAGCTCGGCCGTGAACGCGGCGTTCTTGCGGTTGCCGAGCCCGCCGACCGTGTCGAGCTCGGGCGCGTCATCGTGCGTGCCCTCGGGCAGGCGGATTCCGCGCGAGGTCAGCAGGTCGCGCACGCCGTCGAAACGCGGCTTACCGTCGATGTGCCGGAAGTAATCGGCCTCGGTGTAGGGCTCGGCTCCGCGCGCATCCAGGTACTCGGTGAACAGGCGCGACCAGGCGCGGCGATGCACCTCGGCGGTGGGGGTGAGCACGCCGTCGAGGTCGAACAGGAACGCGCGCACTCCGGACAGTCGCGAGCGGAACATGGAACCCCTTTGATCGAGTCGCGTCCGCTCGTCGTGCGTCCGCTCTAAGAGCGTAGGACTCGGCGGGGGTCGGATGCACGTCCCCTGTGAGGAGGACCCGTCGACGGCGCAGGCGGAGCACCCTGGGCTCATGGCACACAACGCGAGCGGCAACCAGAGCGGCGACTCGGCTCAGACCTGGGATTCGGTGAACTCGGGGCAGTCGGACGACATCGAGAGCAGCCTCACCGGGCAGGGCACGAGCGACCGCGAGATGGTCGCCGAGACCCTGCGCACCGAGCCGCGCGACGAGGCCGAGGAGGCCGGCGAGGAGGAGTAGCCCTCCCCGCCGGGCGGCGTCCTGCCGACTGATCAGCCCTCGGTGGATGCGCTCCGCACGTCGAGCGCCCAGATCACGCCGAAGCGGTCCTTCAGCTGGCCTGCGAGCGGCGACCAGGCCGAGGCGCCGAGCGGCTGACGGATCTCGGCGCCGTCGACCAGCCCCTCCCAGATCGCGGTGATCTCGTCGGCGTCGTCGCCGCTGAGGTAGACGTAGAAGGCGTTCTCGCCCTGGTTCCACGTCTGGTGCGGCCACACGTCGAAGGCCATGACGCGCACGCCCGAGGCGGTCTCGACCTGACCCCAGACGATGCGGTCGGCCCACGCCGGGTCGTCGACCGCGCCCATCTGGCCGTAGGTCATCATGACCGGCTGCGCGCCGAGGGCGGTGCCGTAGAACTCGAGGGCCTCGCGGGCCTGGCCGGCGAAGTTCAGGTGCGGGGTCGTGGCGATGGTCATGTCGTCTCCTGGCGTCGAGAGCTCGGTGGTGAGCGGGATGCGGCCGGTCGGCCGCCGCGCGGCCCGGTCGGTCGCGCTGAGATCACTCTCTCGATAGAAGCGGTCAGATCATGGCCGCTTCTTCGACGAGAATCGATCCATGTCCACCCCCTCGTCGCGCATGCTCGCCCTGCTCTCGCTGCTGCAGGTGCACCGCGACTGGGCCGGCGAGGTGCTGGCCGAGCGTCTCGACGTCAGCCCGCGCACCGTGCGCCGCGATGTCGACCGCCTGCGCGAGCTCGGCTACCGCATCGTCGCGGCGAAGGGTCCCTCGGGCGGATACCGCCTCGAAGCCGGCTCCGACCTGCCGCCGCTCCTCTTCGACGACGAGCAGGCCGTGGCGATCGCCCTCGCCCTGGCGGTGGCCCCCGCATCCGGAGCCGACATCGCCGAGGCGTCGACCCGGGCGCTCGCCGCCGTGCGTCAGGTCATGCCGTCGCGGCTGCGCCATCGCGTGGATGCGGTGCGCGTCGCGACCGCGGACAGCTCCGGTGCCGGCGCTGGCTCGGGCCGAGCCGCAGCGACCCTCGTCGACCCCGAGGTCCTCGTCGCCGCCAGCGAGGCCGCTCGCAATCACGAGGTTCTGCGCTTCGACTACGACCCCGCCTGGGGCGAGGCCGTCGACCGCCCGGCACGACGAGTTGAGCCGCACGCCGTGATCGCCCGCGGCGGGCGGTGGTACCTGCTCGCCTGGAACGACGAGGCCGACGACTGGTCGACCTTCCGGCTCGACCGGATGCATCCGCGCCCGCCGACGCGCCTGCGCTTCGCGCCGCGGCCGATCCCCGGCGGCGACGCGGTCGCGTTCGTGGAGGCGCGGTTCAAGGGAGCGAGCAGCGCGAGCGGGGCCGTGGGCGGTGCCGCCGGCGGCTGGCCCTGCGTCGGCACGGCCGACGTCGCCGCGCCGGCCCGTCGCCTCGCCCCGTTCCTCGACCCGGGTGCCGAGATCGAGGAGCTCGACGCCGAAACGAGCCGCATCACGCTCGGCTCCTGGTCGTGGGGTGCACTCGCGGCGCGGTTCGCCGGGTTCGACGCGGGGTTCCGCATCCAGGGCCCGGATGCGCTGCGCGACGCCGCGCGCGAGCTCGGCGACCGAGCGAGCGTCGCGGCGTCAGACCGAGCGCACGGCTTCGATGCCGCGACGCAGTGACTCGGCGAATCGTTCGAACCCGCTCGTGGGGATGCCGTTCGAGGTGGCGACCTCGCGCCATCCGGCGGTGGCATCGGCACAGTCGGAGGCGATCTCGGTCGCGCCACTCGGGGTGAGTCGGCACGCGCGGGCCAGCTCCCTGAGTCCCGCGGCGGCGTCGTCGGCGGTCGCGGAGCCGCCGATCGTGGTCTGGCGTGCGGCGGCGAGGGGATTCGGGTTCAGGTCGAAGGCCGGACTCAGCCGCCATCCGCCCGGCTCCCGCAGGAAGCCGTGGTTCCGCGCGTGGTCATCCGTGTTGTTGATCGCGACCCCGAACGCGGCGCGGCGGAAGAGCTGCACGGCGTCGGATCGCGCGCGTGAGCCGACAGTCGTCAGCGTCTCGGCGAGGTCGACGTAGTCGGCTGGCTCGCCGTCTCTCAGCTCGAGCTGCGTCATCGCACTGGCGTACCCGATGCGGGCCGTCCCGTCGCCGTCCGGTGCGCGGTCGAAGCGGGTCACGAGCAGCACGCCGCGGCCGTCGACCTGCGTCAGCCGGTGATCCGGCACATCGATCCCGCACCGCGACGCCAGGTCGAGGGCTGTAGCCTCCCAGCCCATGACGTCCCACGCGTCGGAGTGATGCGGGAACTTGGCGATCAGCTGACGCCCGTCGGCGTCGACGACCGAGGCCTTCGGCCGTGCGCCGCCGAGCGACCCGGTCCCCGCATCCAGGAGCACCTTCACCGCGGCGAACCCGGAGGCGTCGCCGTCGGCGGCATCGGCGGCGCGGAGAAGGGTCGGCAGGGAGATGAGCCGCGGGATCGACGACCGCGGGTCGAGGAATGAGCCGGTCGGCGACTCCCGGAAGCGCAGAGCGCCCTGCCTCGTCGAGTCGCTGACGCCGAGCAGGAAGTCGACATCGTCGAGCGCTCGCGGGGCGCGCCCTTCCTCGAGCGCTGCGGCTCGCTCGCGCTTCTGGATCAGCGTGCGCCCCCAGCGATCCGGTGCCGCGTCGCTGAAGGCGCCGGGAAGGCCGCCGCTGTGCTGCGTTCCGCTGACCAGCGGCAGGGCCGGGTCGATCGCATACGCGTCGGGTCGCGCGAGGTAGTCGCCGCTGTACTGGAACGTGGTCGAGTCGAGTGGGCCGCGCCGCCGATGGAACTGCGCGACGCCCGCCATCGTGAGTCCGCTCGTCAGCTCGATGTGCACCTCGAGCCGGTCGACCGGGCTCATCGCACACGCCGCCGGTTCAGCATGTCAGCCCGCGCTCGACCCAAGTCGGTCGAGAGCGGATCGATCGACGACGTCAGCTGGTCGAGCACCCCGAGGGCTCGCGCGACGCGCAGCACGACGTGGAACCCGACCGACGGGTCGCCGTGCTCCAGCTTGCGCAGGGTGTCGCGCGTCACCCCCGCGCGTTCGGCGACCTGCGCCGCGGTCAGACCCAGGACGCGTCGCCAGCCGGCGAAGTCGTCGCCGAGCCGCGTCGCGGAACGTTGGATGGCGGGGCTGACGTCACTGGACACGATCCGCTCCTTGGTCTCTGACGAGAATAATAGCCGTCAGTGCGATTAATGGCGACTCGAATCGTCGTAGAGGATCGACCTAGAAGCGCTCCGGCCCGACCGCCGACGCCGGGTGCACGCGCAGCCAGGCGAAGTGCCGCGGCGCGAGGGCGATGCCCTGGGCGAGGTTCGCGAGGCGCCCGGTGATGAGCTCGGTCGCGATCGGGGCGAAGCCCGACAGCACCTCGGCGCCGATCACGGCATCCTCGTCGCCGAAATTCGCCAGCACGAGCACGGTCGTCTCGGGGGCGTCGTCGGAGGTGCGCTGGAACGCCAGCACGTGCGGGGTGCGCGCGTCGAAGGGCAGCAGCGTGGTGCCGGCCAGCTCGGGGGTGGTCTGGCGCACCTCGACCAGGCGGCGCATCCACCGGTTGATCCAGCCGGCGACCGTGCGGTCGTCGTCGCGCGTGGCGTAAGCCTCCGCGGGGTAGGCGGGGCGGTGGATCCAGCGCGCATCCGCGGCGAGCGCCGGGTCGTCGGCGTAGGAGGCGTCGTTGAGCTGCCCGACCTCGTCGCCCAGGTAGATCAACGGCACGCCGCCGGTGCTGAAGGCGATCGCGTGCGCCAGCACGACGCGCTCGACGCCGCCCGGGTCGCGCGCCTCGACGCCGGCGAGGGATGCGGTGGTGCCGGCGACGCGGGCATCCCCGGTGCGCGGGTTCTCCTGGAAGAGCACGCCGCGCGCGAAGCTGCCCTCGAAGCTGCCCGAGTAGAAGTCGTTGAGGAAGCGCCGGTGCTCGCGGCCGTCGATGCCGAACTCGGCCGCATCCGCGTCGTCGAAGGTCCAGCCGATGTCGTCGTGGCCGCGCACGTAGTTCACCCACGCGGTGCCGGCGGGGAGCGCGTGCCGGCGCTCGAGCGCCTGGCCGAGCATCCGCGGGTCGCGCGTCGCCAGCGCCTCCCAGGTCAGCGCCATCTGCAGCGGGTTGTAGCTGAGGCGGCACTCCTCGGTCGAGACGTAGTCGACGACCTCGTCGGGATGCACGATCGCCTCCGACAGGAACACCACCCCCGGCGCCGCGATCGCCAGCACCGCGTTGAACGCCTGCAGCAGCAGGTGCGCCTCGGGCAGCGACTCGCTCGGGGTGCCGAGGCGCTTCCAGATGAACGCCACCGCATCCATGCGCAGCACGTCGACGCCGAGGTTCGCCAGGAACAGCATCTCGCCCGCCATCGCGCGGAACACGGCGGGGTTCGCGTAGTTGAGGTCCCACTGGTAGTGGTGGAACGTCGACCAGATCCAGCGTCCGTCGGGCAGCTGCACGAAGCTGCCCGGGTGGTCGTCGGGGAAGATCTCGCGCACCGTCTGCTCGTAGCGGTCGGGCAGCTCGCGGTCGTCGAAGATCAGGTAGAAGTCCTCGAAGCCGGGCTCGCCGGCGACGGCCTTCTGCGCCCACTCGTGCTCGTTCGAGGTGTGGTTGAAGACGAAGTCGAGCACGGTCGAGATGCCGCTCTCGTGCAGGTCGGCGATCGCGGCGCGCAGGTCGTCGATCGTGCCGAGCCGCGCATCCACCTCGCGATAGCTGCTGACCGCATAGCCGCCGTCGTCGTCGCTCTCGGGCGCGGGCGTGCGGAACAGCGGCATGAGGTGCAGCCAGCCCAGCCCGAGCTCGCGGAAGTCGGGGATGCGCTCCCGCAGCCCCGCCAGGTCGCCGGCGTAGCGGTCGACGTAGGCGACGCCGCCGATCAGGCGGTTGTCGGCGAACCACGGCTGCCGCGCTGCGCCCGAGGTGACGCTGAGGGTGTCGGAGGTGCCGCTGTCGGCGTGGGTCTCGCTCGGCAGCTCGCGCTCGGCGTCGCGGCTGCGCAGTGCGGTGGGGCGCGCATCCCAGCTGTCGGCGGCGACCAGGATCGTGTCGCGCAGGGCGTCGAGCCCGTCGAGGCGCTCGCCGTAGAGGCGGAAGAAGAGGCCATGCAGGCGGGCGAAGTGCTCGTCGAGGCGGCGGTCGAACTCGCGGTCGCCGCTGAGCAGCGCGTCGCGGATCGTCTCGAGGTCGCGGGCGGCGTCGGCGTTCAGCGCGGTCACGGGGGTCTCCTTCCGGCACCGTCGTCGGTGAGCACAGCCTAGAACGGGCGGGTGTTCCCGCCGGGGCGGCGGGCCGGGGGTGGCGCGAGCCGGTTCAGGCCTGGTACGCACAGGATGCGCGGCGCTCGCCGCGAGCCCCCGCGCTCAGGGGCGCAGCAGCACCTTGCCGACGCGACCCGGCGTCTGGCTCGCGCGAACCGCATCCACGATCTCGTCGAGGGGGTGGATGGCCGCGACCGGCAGCGTCAGCTCACCCGAGGCGAGCAGGCGGCCCAGCTCGGCGAAGAGCTCGCCGCGGGTCGTCGCATCCATCTCGCGGCTCACCCGGCTGCCCCAGAATCCCGAGATCGTCAGCTGGCGGAAGATCACCGGGCCCGCGGGCAGGCAGATCTCGGGCGCGCCCATCGATCCGAAGATGACGAGGTGCGCGTCGTCGCCGAGCACGGACGCCACGTCGGCCGTCGCGGGGCCGCCGACGGAGTCGACGCCGGCCGCGATCGGGGCGCCGCCGGTCAGCTCGGCGACGCGGTCGCGCCAGTCGGCGCCGCCGGTGCCGTCGTCGTCTCTCGTCGCGACGATCCGCTGGATGCCCTGCTCGGCCAGCTCGGCGACGGCCGCGGTGCGCCGCACGAGTCCGATCACGTTGACGCCGCGCGCGGCCGCGATCTGGGCGACCATCCGCCCGACCGCGCCGTTGGCGGCGTTCTGCACGAGCCACGACCCCGGGGCGAGATCGAGCGAGTGCAGCAGGCTGATCGCGCTGAACGGCATCGCGACCAGCTGCGCCGCGGCCTCGTCGGGCAGCGCGTCGTCGACCGGGATGAGCCCGCCCGCGCGGGTGACGAAGGTCTCGGCCCAGGCGCCGAAGCTGCCGCCGGTCGCGACGCGCTGGCCGACGCTGAGCCCGGTGACCTCGTCGCCGACCGCCTCGATCACGCCGACCGCCTCGGTGCCGGCCCGCGCCGGGAGTTCGGGCTTGAATCCGTAGGTGCCGCGCACCGTCCACAGGTCGTGGTTGTGGATCGGCGACAGCAGCATCCGGATGCGAACCTCGCGCGGCCCCGGCTCGCCGGTCGGCACCTCGGTGACCTCGAGCACCTCGTCGGGCTCGGCGAAACGGGTGTGGGTGACGGCGCGCATGGTGCTCCTTCGTTCGGCGGTGCGGCCGGGCGCGCGGGGCGCCGGGCCGCGTCGAGTCTGCTCGCCGTGGTCGAGTGCCCGCTGACCGATGTGCAGTGCGCTCCCGGGATGCGCGGCGCTAGCGTCGAGTCATGACCTACGTCGCTCATCCCGGCCGCTACGCGTCGATGCCCTACCGCCGCACCGGACGCTCCGGCCTCGACCTGCCGCTGCTCTCGCTCGGCTACTGGCACAACTTCGGCGACGACCGCCCCTTCGAGATGCAGCGCGCGATCAGCCGTCGTGCCTTCGACCTCGGCATCACGCACCACGATCTGGCGAACAACTACGGCCCGCCCTACGGGGCCGCGGAGGTCAACTTCGGCCGCCTCATGCGGGAGGACTTCAAGCCTTACCGCGACGAGATGGTCATCTCGACGAAGGCCGGCTGGGACATGTGGCCCGGCCCCTACGGTCAGGGCGGCGGCTCGCGCAAGTACGTGCTCGCCTCGCTCGACCAGTCGCTCGAGCGCATGGGGCTCGACTACGTCGACATCTTCTACTCGCACCGGCTCGACGCATCCACGCCCCTGGAGGAGACGATGGGCGCGCTGCACACGGCCGTGCAGCAGGGCAAGGCGCTCTACGTCGGCATCTCGTCGTACGACGCCGAGCGCACGCGGCAGGCGGCGGCGATCCTGCGCGAGCTGGGCACCCCGCTGCTCATCCACCAGCCCTCGTACTCGATGCTCAACCGCTGGATCGAGACCGAGGGGCTGCTGGATGCGGCCGCCGAGGTCGGCGCGGGCGTCATCGGCTTCACCGCCCTCGCCCAGGGTCTGCTCACCGGCAAGTACCTCGACGGCGTTCCCGCCGACTCGCGCGCCGCGGCCGGCAGCTCGCTGGATGCGGACGTGATCACGCCCGAGCTCGTCGCCCGCCTCAACGGCCTGGATGCGGTCGCCCAGCGCCGCGGCCAGTCGCTCGCGCAGCTCGCCCTCGCCTGGGCGCTGCGCGACGAGCGCGTCACCTCGCTCGTGATCGGCGCCTCGCGCGTCGAGCAGCTGGAGCAGAACGTGGCGGCCCTGTCGAACCTGACGTTCACGGATGCTGAGCTCGCCGAGATCGACACGCTCGCCGGCGACACGGCCGGCGTCGACCTCTGGTCGGGCGCGCGCGTCGGCGACGTGTGAGCGCCGCGGTCGCGGACCCACGCGTCTCGTGACCGCCTTCGCCTCGCGCCGTCTCGAGGGTGGCCAGAAGTGCACGTGACCCCCGGCGTGTTTCGTGCATTCGTGGCCACCCTCGGCCCGCTGGTGTTCGAGGGTGGCCACAAACGTCCGGATCGAGCGGCGCGTCCTGTGCATTCGTGGCCACTCGCGGGATGCGGTCGAGGCGGTGGGACCGGGCGCGGCGGTCGGCGGGGACCCCGCGGCGGCCGGGTCGGTGCGGGACGCGGCCGAGGTCGGCGGTCAGGAGTGGTCACGAGCACCCTCCGCGCGCTGATATAGTCGTCAGGTTGCTTCGGCGGCCTCGGCCGGCGGACGACATGCGCCCGTAGCTCAACGGATAGAGCATCTGACTACGGATCAGAAGGTTGGGGGTTCGAATCCCTCCGGGCGCACTCTGGTTGAGACAGAAGAGAAGCGGGTCACCTTCGGGTGGCCCGCTTCTCTCGTTCCCGGCGGCGGCTTCTCGCCGACGACGCCGAGCCCGCCGGCACCCCCCGGCGACCCGGCCCGCGCCGCCGTGGCGCTCATCCGGCTCGCCGAAGCGGAGGAGCCGCCCGCGTTCGCGCTGCTCGGCAGCGATGCGCTGCAGGCCTACGCGACCGCGCGCGGGGCCCGCGACGGCGACGTGGATGCGTGGCGCGAGCTGAGCGCGAGCACGGACGTGGTCGCGGGGTAGGGGTACCCCGGGAGTACACGTCTCGGCCGGGACTCCCTTTCCGGGCGCGGCCGCGCTCGACTGGATGCGATGGTCCGGCTGCGCTCGCGTGCCGCGCGCGCGACCGCCCCCATCCGCCGCATCCGATCAGAGGAGTCGACCGACATGAACATCGAACCCGCCCAGCCGACCGCGAAGAACCCGCCCGAGCAGTTCGCCGGCGACGTCTGGGTCGACCCGATCGTCGCACCGCACGACGGCGACCAGCGCGCCACGATGGCGCGCGTGCGCTTCGCGCCGGGCGCCCGCACGGCCTGGCACTCGCATGCCCGCGGGCAGTACCTCCACGTGACCGCCGGTGTGGCCCGCTTCGGCACGCGCGACGGCGAGATCCTCGAGCTGCACCCGGGGCAGACGCTCTACACGCCGCCCGGGCAGGAGCACTGGCACGCCTCCGCCCAGGGCACCTTCATGGAGCACCTCGCCCTGCTCGAGCTCGGCGACGATCCGGCGACGACCACCATCTGGGCCGAGCACATCACGGATGCCGAGTACGAAGGCGGCGCGCGATGACCCCGGCTGCGCCCGGGCGGCCGGACCAGCCGCTGCAGGTCGGCGGCGGCCGGACGAGCATCGGCGACGTCGCCCCGAAGCTCGCCGAGCTCACCGACGACGTGCTGTTCGCCGACGTCTGGAACCGCGAGGGTCTCGCCGCTCGCGACCGCAGCCTGATCACGGTCGCGGCGCTCGTCGCCGGCGGGGATGCGCAGCAGCTGCGGTTCCATCTGGGGCGCGCCGTCGAGAACGGGGTCGAGCCGAGCGAGCTGATCGAGGCGATCACACACCTCGCGTTCTACACCGGCTGGCCCAAGGCGATGACGGCGATCGGCGTCGCCCGCGAGGTGCTCGCCGACGACGAGCGCTGAGGGCGACTCTCGGGATCGGCGCGCGGCGCGGATAGCGTGAGCGTGATGAGCGACGCGGCTGACGACGAGGACCTGCCCGGCCGCGTCCTCGCGCGCGGGCAGACCGCGCGCATCCACGTCTACGACATCGAGAGCGGCCGCGACGAGGTCGTCTTCGCGAGCGACGACATGCTCGTCGAGGCGCCGAACTGGACCCTCGACGGCGCCGGGCTCGTGGTCAACGGCGACGGCGCGCTGTGGATGCTCGATCTCGATGCAGGCGCGGAGAACGCCGATCGCCCGGCCCTGCGCCGCATCGCGCACGAGGGCCTGCCGCCGATCAACAACGATCACGTGCTCGACCCCGACGGCGACCAGGTGTTCATGTCCGCTCAGGACGGGCACATCTATCGCGGCGCGCTGAGCGGCGGGGCCGTGCGCCGTGTCACGAGCGACGACGGCGTCTGGCGCTTCCTGCACGGGGTGAGTCCCGACGGGCGACGGCTCGCCTATGTGCGCATGACCGACTTCGCGCATCCGGGCGTGCTCGCGATCATGCCGGCGACCGGCGGGCCCTCGACGTTCGTCGACACCGGCGACGGCCACATCGACGGGCCGGAGTGGTCGCCCGATGGCGAGTGGATCCTGTTCAACACCGAGCGCTGGGCGACCCGACCCGGGCACGCGCAGCTCGCGCGGATCCGCGGCAACGTAGCGACCGGTGAGTCCGCGGCGGCCGGCGAGTCCGCGGCGACCGGTGACGCCGCCGGGCGGGACGCCGCCGCCGAGGTCGAGCGTCTCGTCGAGAGCGAGACCGTCGACTGGTTCCCGCACCTCGCACCCGACGGCCGGTACGCCGTCTACCTCGAGTTCCCGCCGGGAACGGAGGGGCATCCCGCCGACCTTCCCGTGCACCTCGTCGTCGTCGCGACCGACGACTGGGCGGCGCCGCTGGCGCGCATCCCGGTGCCGGGCGGTCAGGGCACGATCAACGTGAACAGCTGGGCTCCGGATGCGCGGCGCTTCTCCTACGTGTCGTATCCGGTCGCCGCGGGGTCCGCGAGGTCGGCATCTCACCCGTGACGACGGGGTGCGGCGTCGAGGGCCGGGCCTGAACGGTCAGGCGCCTGCGGGGTCGGCGAGCAACGGGGCGAAGGCGAGCTCGGCGGCGCCGATGAGCAGTCGCTCCGGCCCCAGCGCCGCGGACCGCAGCGCGACCCGCTCGCCGGCGGGCCCGCTGACCTGCCGGCGCACCAGCGCGTGCATGTCGGCGGGGTCGGATTCGAGGATCGCCGCCAGGAATCCGCCGAGCACGAGGGCCTCGGGGTCGAGCGCGTTGACGGCGTCGCCGATCGCGACGGCCAGGACCCGGCGCTGGCGGGCGACCTCGTCGAGCACGGCGCGATCATCGGTCGAGCTGATCGCGTCGGCGAGCTGCTGCTCGTCGGCATCGTCGAGCCCGGTCGCCTGGAGCAGGTGCGCCCTGCTCGCCTCGTCTTCGAGCGTCCCCTGCTCGGTGCGCCGATCCCGTTCGTCGATGAGTCCCGGCCGGTTGCGGCCGAACTCGCCGGCGTAGCCGCGGGCGCCGACGAGGAGACGGCCGGCGGCCACGACGCCGCCGCCGATTCCGCTGGCTCCGCCGTTGAGGTAGACGAGGTGCTCGAGTCCGCGCCCGGCGCCGAAGATGTGCTCGGCGCGGGCGCCGAGGGTGGCGTCGTTCGCGGCGAATGCCGGCACGCCCAGGGCGGCGGCGATCGCATCGGAGAGGGGCTCGTCGGTCCAGTCGAGGTGGGGTGCCCATCGCACCAGGCCGTCGTCGCGCACGAGACCGGGGACCGCGATCCCGGCGCCGATCAGCCGTCGACCTCGCAGTGCACCCCGCCGGAGTCGCGCCACCACGTCTCGCACGATCGACACGGTCTCGTCGGCGGTGACCGGATGGCCGACCGCATGTCGAACGCGGGCGTCGACGCGGGCGCCGAGGCCGACCACGCCGACGGTCACCGCGTCGAGCTCAGGGTTGATCGCGAGGGCGACGACGTCGGGATGCGGCTGCACGGCCGGCGAAGGTCGTCCGACGCGGCCGACGGGCACAGGATCGGTCTCGCGCAGCAGGCCGAGATCGATCAGCTCGGCCACGAGCGCGGCCACGGTCGACCGGTTCAGTCCGGTCTGCGCGGTCAGTCCCGATCGTGCGACGCCGCGGCCTTCGTGCACGAGTGCGAGCACCCGGGAGAGGTTGCGTCGCCGCACGCTGTCGGCTCCTCGCTCGCTGGTCGTCACGGCTTCACCCTAATGAGTGGCGGAACCGCCGCCGACGCTATATGTTGACGAGCGCAACTTATTGTTCGATGACGAATACGGGAGCATCCGATGCCTCAGCCCACCCCCGCCGACAAGTTCTCCTTCGGCCTCTGGACCGTCGGCTACAACGGCACCGACCCCTTCGGCGGCCCCACGCGCCCGCCGCTCGACGTCGTGCACGCGGTCGAGAAGCTCCGCGAACTCGGCGCCTACGGCCTGACCTTCCACGACGACGACCTGTTCGCGTTCGGCTCCAGCGATGCCGAACGTCAGACGCAGATCGACCGGCTGACGGGCGCCCTCGCCGACACCGGGATGGTCGTGCCCATGGTCACCACCAACCTGTTCAGCGCGCCGGTCTTCAAAGACGGCGGCTTCACCTCCAACGACCGGGCCGTGCGACGCTTCGCGCTGCGGAAGGTGCTGCGCAACCTCGACCTCGCCGCCGAACTCGGCGCGAAGACCTTCGTCATGTGGGGCGGTCGCGAGGGTGCCGAATACGACACGGCCAAAGACATCCGTCAGGCGCTCGAGCGCTACCGCGAGGCCGTGAACCTGCTCGGCGACTACGTCACCGACAAGGGATACGACATCCGCTTCGCCATCGAGCCGAAGCCGAACGAGCCCCGCGGCGACATCCTGCTGCCCACCCTCGGTCACGCGATCGCCTTCATCGACTCGCTCGAGCGCCCCGAGCTCGTCGGCGTGAACCCCGAGGTCGGGCACGAGCAGATGGCCGGGCTCAACTTCACCGCCGGCATCGCCCAGGCGCTCTACCACGGAAAGCTCTTCCACATCGACCTGAACGGTCAGCGCGGAATCAAGTACGACCAGGACCTCGTCTTCGGCCACGGCGACCTGCACAACGCCTTCTCGCTGGTCGACCTGCTCGAGAACGGCGGCCCCGGGGGTGTGCCCGCCTACGACGGTCCGCGCCACTTCGACTACAAGCCCAGCCGCACCGAAGACGAGAGCGGAGTCTGGGACTCCGCCGCGGCCAACATGCGCACCTACCTGCTGCTCAAGGAGCGCGCCGCCGCCTTCCGCGCCGACCCCGAGGTGCAGCAGGCGCTCGAGGCCGCCCAGGTCGAAGCCTTGTCGACGCCGACTCTCGGCGCCGGTGAGAGCTACGACGACCTGCTCGCCGACCGCACGGCGTTCGAGGACTTCGACGCCGACGCCTATCTCGGCGGCAAGGGCTTCGGCTTCGTGCGCCTGCAGCAGCTCGCCACCGAGCACCTCCTCGGCGCACGCTGACGCGCGATCGCGAGAGGATGTCCCGCGTGAGTGACGCTGCTGTCCTGGTCGCCGGAGTCGACTCGTCGACCCAGTCGTGCAAGGTCGTCGTGCGCGATGCCGCGAGCGGCGCGGTCGTGCGCTCGGGGCGCGCCGCGCATCCCGATGGCACCGAGGTGCACCCCGATGCCTGGTGGGAGGCGCTGCTGGCGGCGGTCGCCGACGCGGGCGGCCTCGACGACGTGGCGGCGATCTCGGTCGCGGCGCAGCAGCACGGCATGGTGGTACTGGATGCGGCGGGCGACGTGATCCGACCGGCGCTGCTGTGGAACGACACCCGCTCGGCCGGCGCCGCGGCCGACCTGATCGCCGAGCTCGGCGCGGCGGAGCTGGCGCGGCGCACGGGCAGCGTTCCGGTGGCGTCGTTCACGGCGACGAAGCTGCGCTGGCTGCGGGATGCGGAGCCCGAGAACGCGGGCCGCGTCGCGGCGGTCGCGCTGCCGCACGACTGGCTGAGCTGGCGGCTGCGCGGCTCGCGCGATCTCGCCGAGCTGACGACGGATCGCTCCGACGCGAGCGGAACCGGGTACTGGTCGCCGTCGGACGAGGCGTGGGATCGCGGACTCCTGGTCGCCGCGCTCGGCCGCGGAGCCGCTGACGACGAGGTCGTGCTGCCGCGCGTGCTCGGCCCGGGGGAGTCGGCGGGCGTCACCGCCCAGCTGCCCGGCATCCCGGCCGGTCTTGTCGTCGGCCCGGGTGCCGGCGACAACGCCGGGGCGGCCCTCGGTCTCGGCGCGCGGGAAGGAGACGTGGTCGTCTCGCTCGGCACGAGCGGCACCGTCTTCGCCGTGACCGAGCAGGTCGTGACCGACGAGACGGGCACGGTCGCGGGCTTCGCCGATGCCTCCGGCGCGTTCCTGCCGCTCGTCGCGACGCTCAACGCGGCCCGGGTGCTCGACGCGACCGCGCGCCTGCTGGGCGTCGACCACGACGAGCTCGGACGCCTCGCGCTCGCCGCCGCACCCGGCTCGGGTGGTCTGGTGCTGCAGCCGTGGTTCGAGGGCGAGCGCACTCCGAACCTGCCCGACGCCACCGCATCCCTGTTCGGCCTCACCCTCGCCGGCACGACCCGCGAGAACCTCGCCCGCGCCGCGATCGAGGGGATGCTGTGCGGACTGGCCGAGGGACTCGACGCCGTGCTCGCCCAGGGGGTGGATGTGCGGCGCATCCTGCTCGTCGGCGGCGCCGCCCAGAGCACCGCCGTCGCCACGATCGCGGCGCAGGTCTTCGGCCGGCCGGTCATCGTGCCGACGCCGGGGGAGTACGTCGCCGCGGGCGCGGCGGCGCAGGCCGCCTGGGCGCTCACCGGCGTTCGACCCGAGTGGACCGTGCCCGCCGAGGCGACCTACGACGAGCCGGCCGAGCCGATCATCCGGGAGCAGTACGCGGCGCACCGCTGACGCGGCGCCGGCGGTACCCCAGTCCGCGGGTGAAAAGCGGGTGAAGCGCACGCGAGAAGCAGTCGGTGTCGCTGGCACCTGAGAGTCTGTCGAACAAGCCCGAACGACGAAGGAACGACTCATGCCCCAGCACCCGGAATCCGATAGCGAGAGCCAAGCCGACGCTGTCGATGACCCGAAGCTCCCTCGCGAGTTCACGGATATCGAGCGGGCGGAGGTCGAGGAGGAGACCGAAGATCTTCGTGAGTGGGTGAAGGGCCTCACTGGCGACGACCTGAAGTCAGGGAACTGGTTCTCCAAGCTGATTGCCCACGCGCTCGAGACCTACACGAAGACAGCCACCTACGAATGGTTCCAGGAGAAGTACGAAGGCGCTCCGGCGGATGTGATCGTCGACCAGCGCATCAAGATGGCGGCGCGCTATGCGGCGCTCGAGGGGGCAGCATCGGCGGCAGCGTACTCGGCGGCTGTCGTCGCGACGATCGGGTCCGCGGGAGGGGCATCGCCTCTGACGCTTCCCGCCGCCGGCGTCACCTTCGTGATCGACCTCGCGTTCACGACTCAGCTGCAGATCCGACTCGCGCATGATCTGGCGGTGCTCTATCGGGTCCCGATCGACATCAATGACCCCGATGATCTCTGGGACCTCGTGAAGGTCGCCTTCTCCATCAAGGGCGGCGAGCTGCTGCGGGAGGGCGCGCTCAAGGCGGTCCCGGTCGTGATCCGGCCGGCGATCAAGAAGATCTTCTCCGGCGCGACGCTTGCGGCGGTGCAGAGCATTCCGGTGCTCGGCACCTATCTGCTTCAGCGCAATCTGATCAAGATCGGCATCCCGCTCGTCGGGATCCCACTCGCGACCGCACTGAACTTCTGGACGACCCGGATGGCCGGTCGGCATGCGCGGCAGGTCTACCGCAACCAGGCTCGCGTGATCGAGGCCGCCGAACGCATCGCTGACCGTACGGCACACCCGCAGCTGTTGCTCTGGATCGCCTGGTTGGTCGTGCAGGCCGATGAGAAGATCGCCGACGATGAGGCTCTGCTGTTCCGCCAGCTCACGCGCCTGGTCAAGGAGCGGCACGAAGTGACCGACGACCAGCTCGCTCGAGTCATCGATGTCGATGAAGACGAGGTGTGGGCGCGAGTCGACGCCGAGACCGGTGATCTCAGCGACCTGGTGAAGGCTGCGGAGCTGATCGCCAACATCGACGGCTCCGTCACTGCCGCGGAGCAGGCCGTCATCGACGAGCTGGAAGAGCGCGGCTCTCGCGACTGAGGGCACGACGCTCGCCAGATCTCCCGCTCAGTGGCCTTCCCTACTCCTCCGCGCGCGCGTGCAGCGACGCGGTCAGCTTGTGCAGCGCGGTCGTCGCGGTGACGAGCGCCGCGCGCTCCTCTTGCGTGAGCACCGCGTGCGCCGCATCGTGCAGCTCGGTCGAGCGGCGGAGGCGCAGCTCGACGATCGTGGCGAGGCCCGCATCCGTCGCCGTGATGAGCACGCCGCGCGCGTCGGCGGGGTCGGGTGCGCGTGAGACGAGTCCGGCTCGCTCGAGGTCGGCGACCGTCGCGCTCATGGTCTGGTGCCGCACCCGGCGCAGCCGGGCGAGCGTCGCGATGCTCTGCGCTCCGTCGCGGGCGAGATAGCCGAGCACCTCGATCTGCCCCGCGGGGGTTGTCTCGGTGCGGCGGATGGCCCGCACGCTGTCGCCGATCGCCGCGCGGAAGGCGTTGGCGTCGTCGAGCGTGAAGTCGGGCATCGGCTCATCCTCGCGCATCCCGAAACTATACAGTCAATCTGTATATAGTGGCGCGCATGGAACTCACCAAGCACACCCACGCCACCATCGTGCTGACCGACGGCGACCGCTCCCTCGTCATCGACCCGGGCGCCTACACGCCGAACTCCGCCGAGCTCGTCGCCGGCACGAGCGCCGTGCTCATCACCCACGACCACCCCGACCACTTCGACGCCGGCATCCTCACGGCCGCCCTGGATGCGCAGCCCGAGCTGCACGTCTGGGCCCCCGCGAACGTGGCCGCCGAACTCGGCGCGCACGACGGGCGCGTCACCGCCGTCGCCGCGGGCGACACCTTCGAGGCCGCCGGATTCCCGGTCGAGGCCGTCGGCGGATCCCACGCCGTCATCCACGCCGACGTGCCCGAGATGAGCAACGTCGGCTACCTCATCGCCGGCGAGGTCTACCACCCCGGCGACGCCTACTTCGTGCCCGAGGCGTCGGTCGCGACGCTGCTCGTGCCGACCTCGGGCCCGTGGACGAAGCTCGGCGAGCTCGTCGACTTCGTGCGCGCCGTGAAGCCGGCCCGCGCGATCCAGATCCACGACCTCATGCTCAGCGACGCCGGCAAGAGCTCGTTCGCGCAGTTCGCGCAGCAGCTCACCGGGCAGGAGCTCGTGACCCTGGCCGACGGGCAGACGATCACGCTCTGAGTGGATGCGCGGCCGGGTGTCCCTCGCGGGCATCCGGCCGCGCGGCGCGGCGCGGCGGTCAGCATGCGACGCGCATCCCGTCGTGCAGCAGGCCCGCGCCGCCGACCGGACGCAGCCGCACCTCGACGCCCGGCCGTGCCTGCGCCAGCAGTCCGAGATCGGCGGCGACCACCACGCCCACCACCGGGTAGCCGCCGGTCACCGGATGATCGGCCAGGAACACGATCGGCTCACCCGACGGCGGCAGCTGGATCGCGCCCTCCGCGATCCCCTCGCTCGGCAGGTCCCCGGATGCGCTGCCCACGATCGCGCCCTCGAGCCGCACCCCGACCCGGTCGGCCTGCGCGCTCACCCGCCACGTCGACGCGGTGAGCGTCGCCCGGTCGTGCGGCGTGAGCAGCGCATCCCGCGGACCCCAGGTGAAGCGCACGGTCGTCGGGCCGACGGGGATGCGGCGGGCCGCGCCGGCGGAGTCGGCCGCGGTGGCGATGCTGGCGGTGCCGGCGGCGGCGGCTGCGCTGTCGGCGGCGGACGCGCTGCTGGCGGCGGGCGAGTCGGGGTCGACGCCGCTCGGATCGCCCAGGGCGAGCGACGCGCCCGCCGCGAGCGGCGCCGGGCCGAGGCCGGCGAGCGTGTCGGTGCTCATCGAGCCCAGCACGCGGGCGGTCACGACTCCGCCGGCGACCGCGAGGTAGCTGCGCACGCCGATCGGCGGGGTGCCGAGCTCGAGCCGCGCGCCGGCGGGAACCCAGAACAGCGCCGTGTCGGCGACCGGGTGATCGTCGAGGGTGACCGGGGCCGGGGCGCCGGTGAGCGACATCCACCGCCCCGCGTCGGCGCCCGCGTCGGCGACGGCGGCGAGCCCGCCGAGCGTGACCTCGATCGCCGCGGTCCCGGCCGGGTTGCCGACGAGGCGGTTCGCGAGGTCGAACGCGGCGCGGTCGGCCGGGCCCGAGACCGTGACGCCGAAGCGGGTCCAGCCGGTGCGGCCGCCGTCCTGCACGGTCGCACCCGGACGAGCGGCGAGGATACGAAGCTCGGGCCCGCTCGAGTCGCGCGCGTCGGGCGGGGTCGCTTCCGCGCGCTGCAGATGATCGGTCAGACGCTCGACGGGAACAAAGCGCACGCGCTCGCCGACGTCGAGCAGCGCGGGCGGATCGCGCTCGAGATCCCAGAGCCGCGCATCCGTCCGGCCGATGAGGTGCCAGCCGCCCGGGGTCCCGCCCGGGTAGATCACGGTCTGCCCTCCGGCGATCGCGACCGAGCCGGCGTCGATGCGCACGCGCGGCGATGCACGTCGCGGCAGCGCGAGGGCGGGTGCCGCGCTGTCGGGATAGTCCGTGTCGAGGTAGGCGAAGCCGGGCGCGAACCCGAACCAGCCGACGCGGTGCTCGGCCCCGCTGTGCGCGGCGATGACCTCGTCACGGGGGAGTCCGCTGAGCTCGGCGACCGCATCCAGATCGGGTCCGTCGTAGACGACCTCGATCTCGCGCGGCAGGGGTTCGGTGGATGCGGCGCTCCCGCCCAGCGCTGAGTCCCCGCTCCCCGTGCTCGACGTAGGTCGCGAGTTGCCCATTTCGGTCGGGTTGGCGCCGTCGAACCCAGCAGAACTGGGCAACTCGCGAATCGCATCCGCCGAGACCGGCGCGGATGCGGACGCGGAGCTGGACGCGAGGAATGCGACGAGCGCCGGCACGTCCTCCGAGCGGCGCAGCACGGCGAGCACGGTCGCGCGCGTCGGCACGGTCGACTCGAGCAGCGCATCCCACGGGCTCGACGACAGCAGGCGCACGACGTCGTGAGTCCGCGCCGCCTCGGTCTCGATCAGCACGCCGCGCTCACCCGCGCGCAGCAGGCGCAGCGGATTCGGCACCTCCGGCGATCCCGGAGCTCGCGGAGCTCCCGGCGCACTCGAGGCCGGAGGGCCGCTCGCGCTCATCGCCGCAGCAGGCTGTCGACGCGCATCCCGGCCGCCTCGAGCGCGGACCGCACGACGCCCGCGATCTCACCGGCGCCCGGGGTGTCGCTGTGCACGCACACGCTCTGCGGCGGTGCGGCGAAGACGTGCACCGTGCCGTCGACGGCCTCGACCTCGCCGGATACGACCATGCGCCTGACGCGGGCGGCGATGAGCTCGGGGTCGGTGAAGAGCGAGCCCGGCTCGCGACGCGGGGCGAGGCGTCCGTCGGCGAGGTAGCCGCGGTCGGCGAAGACCTCGGCGACGACCGGGATGCCGGCCTCGGTCGCGAGGCGCGCCACGACCGTGCCGGGCTGGCAGAGCAGGCGAGCGCCGGGCAGCGCCTCGGCGACGGCCTCGATCACGGCCCGGGCCTGCACCTCGTCGACGGCGATCGTGTTGTAGAGCGCGCCGTGCGGCTTGACGTAGCCGACCTCGGCACCGGCCAGCCGCGCGAACGCCTGCAGCGCGCCGATCTGCGCGACCACGTCGTCGCGCAGCTCCGGCGGCGACACGGTCATCGGGCGGCGGCCGAAGCCGGCGAGGTCGCGGTAGGAGACGTGCGCGCCGATCCCGATGCCGGATGCGGCGGCCGCGGCCGTGACGCGGCGCATGGTGCCGGGGTCGCCGCCGTGGAAGCCGCAGGCCACGTTCGCGTCGCTGATCCGCGCGAGCAGGGCGTCGTCGTCGCCGAAGGTCCAGGTGCCGAAGCCCTCGCCGACGTCGGCGTTGAGCGAGATCGAGCGCGCGGGGGCGGTCGAGGCGGTGGACGACGCGGCGGCGGGCATCCCCCAGGTATATCGCGCGCAGTCGCGAGCCCGGCCCGCCCGGGTGTCCGACGGGCCTCCGGCGACACGTGTTGGAAACGCCGCGGTGCGAGGATGCCGTCGCGCGCGGCCGGCGCGTGTTTCCGCCCTGTTACGGATCGGGCGGTGCTCTTGTCGGCATCCGGGTCGCGACGTAGCCTCCTACCACTCAGTAAACATCCTTTTCATCAGGTGGAAGAATGGTTGCGAACGTCACCGAGCTCCTCGCCCCGCACCTGCGGGCGGACTCCGACGCGCCCGCGCAGCGATTCCCCACCGAGCAGGGGTGGATGCGCCGCAGCTATGGCGAGCTGAGCGCCCTGGTCGACGGCGTCGCCGGCGTGCTGCTCTCCGCGGGCGCCGCGGCCGGAGCCCGCGTCGCGCTCATCGCGCCGACGCGCGCCGACTGGACCGTCGTCGACCTCGCCTGCGCCCGCCTCGGCGCCCCGCTGGTGCCGATCTACCCGACCGCCGCACCCGCGCAGATCGCCGACATCGTGCGGCGCTCGAGCCCGGCCATCCTGATCGCTCCGACCGGCATGCCGCTGCCGCCGCTCGATCCTGCGGTTCGCATCCTGCGCCTCGGCGACGCCGACGGCGACCTCGGCGACCTCGACCCGGCAGGCGCCGGCCAGGCGGGCGCCGGCCAGGCGGGCGCCGACTCCGCACCCGCCGCCGCACTCCGCGCACTCCCGCCGGCGCCTGCCGCGACCGACCTCTTCACGATCGCCTTCTCGTCGGGCTCGACCGGCGAGCCGAAGGGATGCCTGCTCACCCACGCGAACTGGGTCGCCGTGCTCGAGATGTGCCTGGCCGCCGAGACGCACCCCGAGCGGGGCCTCGCACATCGCGCGGCGGCCTTCGTCTACCTGCCGCTCGCCCACGCCTCGGCCCGGCTGCAGCAGCTGACGACGCTCGCCGCGGGCGGCGAGCTCATCTACGGAACCGGCGACACCGCCGACATCCTGCGCCAGATCGCCGAGGTGCGCCCGACCTACGTGCCCGGCGTGCCGCGCCTGTTCGAGAGCGCTCACGCGCGAGTCGGCGGCGACCCGGCCGCGCTGCGGGCGATCTTCGGCGACCGTCTGCTCTACGCCCTCAGCGGCGGCGCCCCGATCGACGCGGGCATGCTCGACGCCTACCGCGCGGCCGGCATCGAGCTCGTCAACGGATACGGGCTCACCGAGACCTCCACCGCCCTCGCGATCGGCACGCCGCACGACTCCCGCCCGGGCACCGTCGGCCGCCCGCTGCCGGGCGTCGAGATCCGCATCGCCGGAGGCGGAGACATCGCCGCCGACGGCGAGATCCTCGCCCGCGGCGCCAACGTCTTCTCCGGCTACCTCGACGCTCCCGCGGCGACCGCCGCCGCGTTCGTCGACGGCTGGTTCCGCACCGGCGACCTCGGTCGGCTGGATGCGGCCGGTCACCTCGTCGTCACGGGCCGCACCAAGAACCTGCTGGTCACCTCGACCGGCAAGAACGTCGCGCCCGAGCCCGCCGAGAACCTGGTGCGCTCGCGCTGCGCCGTCGACGACGTGCTCGTGGTCGGCGACCGCCGCCCCTACCTGATCGCGATCGCCACCGACCCCGACGGGATGCTCGACCCCGACGCCCTGGTCGCCGCCCTGCGCGAGCACAACGAGCTCGTCTCGCCGCCCGAGCGCATCCGCCGGGCCGTCGTCGTGCCCGACCGCCTCGCGGTCGACGCCGGCGAGCGCACCGCGAGCGGCAAGGTCGTGCGGTCCGCCGCTCTCGACCGCTTCGCCGCCCTGATCGACGCCGTGTACGCCGACCGCGCCGAGGGCGTGCTCGAGATCGTCGCCCGGCCTCCCCGACTCCGCGCCACAGCATGACCCGCGCGGCCCCGCACCACCCCGACCCGTCACCCGCTCCCCAGGAGAATCACATGACCCACCGCCTCCGACGCCTCCTCGGCGTCACGGTCGCCACCGTCACGGCCGCCGCGCTGCTCGCGGGCTGCGCCGCCGGCTCGGCCGAGCCCGCCTCCGCGCCCTCCGGTCTCGCGGCCGCCGGCGACAGCATCCCCGAGGTCACCATCAAGGCCGGGCTCTCGCCCTACGGCGACGAGCTGCTCGCCGCCGCGGCGATCAAGCGCGGCTACTTCGCGGATGCCGGCATCACGATCGGCCCCGACGAGTACGGCGCGCAGACCGACCTGATCGCGTCGCTCGCGCCCCTGCAGAACGGTCAGGTCGAGCTCGGCTCCGGCTACCCGCCGGCGGTCGTCTCGCAGCTCGACAACGTCGACGACGTCACCGCCTTCGCGATCAGCGACGTCTTCTACGGCTACCGCATCCTCGCCCCGAAGGGCGAGTACAAGACCGTCGCCGAGGAGATGAAGAAGGGCAAGTCGTTCGCGGCGGCCCTCAAGACCGTGCTCGCGCAGATCAAGGGCGAGAAGGTCATCCTGCGTCAGGGTGTCGTGCCGACCTTCTACGACCTGATCACCAAGGAGGCCGGAACCACCACGGCCGACTGGGATGTGACCTACCTGCCCAACGCCGACATCGTGCGCGCCGCGCAGGCCGGCCAGGCCGACTTCGTCTCGCCTACCGGCGCCGTCGAGATCACCCGCCTGCTGCAGGACGGCTGGGAGTCGCTCGTCGAGCTGCCCCAGGTGATCGAGAACCTGCCGTCGGAGGACACGGTCTCGCTGCGCGCGACCTTCTCGGGCTACCTCACCACCACGAAGTACGCCGACGAGAACTGGGACACCCTGCTGCGCTTCACGGGCGTGATGTACCGCATCGTCGCCGACATGAAGGCCGACCCCGAGGCGACCGCCGCCGACTACGTCGACTACCTCAACTCCTACACCGGCTCGTCGCTCACCGCGGCCGAGCTGGCCGGCACCTTCGACGGCCTCTACTCGCTGCGCGACTTCGATGACGCCAAGGCGATGTACACCGACAAGAAGGACCCGTTCCACTTCGACACCGTCGCCGGCGCGCAGATCGACGAGCTCACCGCGAAGGGCGTGCTGAAGGGCGAGCACACGACCGAGCAGCTGAGCATCGCCGGCAAGATCTACGCCGACCTCGCGAAGTACCGCTCCGAGGCCAAGAAGCTCCTCGACGCGGGCGACGGCGACGCCGACCTGCTCGCGAAGGCGAAGACGCTGTACGACCAGTACGACTTCCTCGACGCCTACCGCTTCGCCGCCCAGGCGGCCCAGGGCTGATGAGCGCCACCCAGCTCGACACCGCCGCCGTGTCCCCGGCCGTGCCTGCGCGCACGGCCGGGGGCCGGCGGCGGCTGCCGCGCGTCGGCCTCGGCTGGCGCCTGCTCGGCATCGCCGTGGTGCTCGTCGCCTGGCAGCTCGCGGCGCTCGTCGTCGACTCGCGCGGCATCCTGCCCTCGCCGATCGAGGTCGCCCGCGACTTCGGCTTCAGCTTCTTCGACGACGCCGGCCTGCGCTACCTCGGCGTGAAGACCCCGGGCTATCTGCCCAACCTCGCCTACACGATCGGCGCCTCGGCGCTGGCCTGGGCCATCGGCAGCGTGCTCGGTGCGGTCGTCGGGCTGCTGAGTGCGCGCATCCAGCTGTTCCGCTCGGTCTCCGAGCCGCTGTTCTTCGTCTTCGGCGCCGTGCCGGCGCTCGTGCTCGCGCCCTTCTTCTCGGTCTGGTTCGGCCAGGGACTCGAGAACAAGCTCGTGCTCGTCGCCTTCTACTGCTTCGTCTCGGTCGGCCTGGTCGCCCAGTCGGCGGCGCAGGCGTTCCCGCCCTCGTCAGAGGAGTACGCGGCGACGCAGGGCCTCGATGCCCGCGCGCGGTTCCTGCACGTGCTGGTTCCCGGCACGCTGCCGGTCGTGCTCGCCGGGCTGCGCATCGCCCTCGCCACGGCGATCGCCGTGCAGACCACGATCGAGCTGCTCGGCTCGCAGTTCGGCGCCGGCCGCCTCATCGCGCTGCGTGCCTCGCAGGGCGACCTGTCGAGCATCATCGGCCTCTCGCTCGCGCTCGGCGCCATCGCCGTGGCGCTCGACGCGCTCCTGCGCGCGATCATCCGCGGCATCGTCCGCTGGCAGTGACCTGACCACCGCGCCCCGACCCCCGCAGATCGGATCGACATGACCTCCACGACCTCCGCCGCCGGCGCCTCCGCCGTCGAGTCCGCCGCCGCGACGCCCGCGTTCCACATCACCGGGCTCGAGGTGTCGTTCCGCACGCGCGAGCGCACCGTCACCCCGCTGCGCGGGCTCGACCTCGACGTGCCGCGCGGGCAGTTCCTGTGCATCCTCGGCCCCTCGGGGCAGGGCAAGTCGACGCTGCTGCGCGTCATGGCCGGGCTGCAGCCGCCGACCGCCGGCGAGGTGCTGGCCGAGGGCCGCGCCGTGACCGGACCCGACGCGAACCTCGGCATGGTGTTCCAGCAGGATGCGATCCCGCAGTGGCTGCGCGTGCGCGACAACGTCTCGTTCGGCCCGCGGATGCGCGGCGTGCCCGCGAGCGAGTGGGGGCCGCGCGTCGACCACTTCATCGAGGCCGTCGGACTCGCCGGACGCGAGCGCGCCTGGCCGAAGGAGCTGTCGGGCGGCATGCGCAAGCGCGTCGCGATCGCGGCCGTCTTCGCGAACGACCCCGACATCCTGCTCATGGACGAGCCCTTCGGCTCGCTCGACTACTTCACCCGCGCGGCCCTGCACGAGACGCTGCTGAAGCTGTGGGCCGAGACCGCGAAGACGACCGTGTTCGTCACCCACGACGTCGACGAGGCGATCAAGCTCGCCGACCGCATCATCGTCGTGACCGACGGCCGCGTCGGCCTCGATGTGAGCGTCGACTTCGACCGCCCGCGCGGCGACGAGCTGCGCATGGACCCGCGCGCCGACGAGCTGCGCCAGGGTCTTCTCGAGGTGCTGCAGGCGCCGGCGCGGATGCAGTCGTGACCGCGATCGGGATGCGCGGCTCGCGTCGCGCCCGCGCCGCCGTCACCCGCGGCCGCGTGCTGTCGCTGCGCACGCGCGGTACGGTGCGCAGCGTGCTGATCGGCACGGCCGTCGCGCTGGTGCTGTGGGAGGTGGCGGCGCGCATCCTGGCCGCCACGACCGCGCAGGGCGACCGGGTGCTGCCGTCGCTGACGAAGGTCGCGACCGACGGCTTCCTGGGCCTCGGCCACTACTACAAGGGCGGGCTCGGCGTCTCGGTGGCGACCGCCGGCGGCGACGGCTCGGCTCTGGCGTCGACGCTCGCGCTGGTCGAGAACGCCGGGGTCACGCTGATGCGGGTCGGAGTGGGGCTCGTGCTCGCGATCGCGCTGGGCATCGTGCTCGGGCTGCTGGTCGCGGCCGTGCGTCCCGTGCGCCTGTCGGTGTCGGGGGTGTCGGAGGTGCTGCGCATGCTGCCGGCCCTGGCGATGGCGCCGCTGTTCACGATCTGGTTCGGCGCGACCTCGCTGGCCTCCGTCGTGTTCGTCGTGTTCAGCGTCGCGTTCATCGTGCTGCTGGCGACCTCGAACGCGGTCGCGAACCTGCGGCCCGAGGTCACCGAGTATCCGCGCACGCTCGGCGTGCGGGGCGTGCGGCTGTGGACGCGCGTGGTGCTGCCGGCGATCCTGCCCGAGATCCGCGGGCCGCTGGTCTTCGGCGGCATCGTCGCCTGGGCGAGCGTGCTGGCGTCGGAGATGTACGGGCTGCAGGAGGGCCTGGGCTACATGCTCAACGACACCCTGCGCTTCTCGATCATCGAGCGGATGGTCGTGGTCGCGGTCGTGTTCTCGGCCCTCGCGCTGCTGACGATGAAGCTGCTCGGCGCGCTCGTCGACGCGGTCACCCGCTGGCGGCCCTGAGGCCCGTGGCAGGAGGGCGGGGCCGGCACGCGTGGTGCCGGCCCCGCCCTCCTGCCCTCGCGTCAGCCCGCGACGGGCAGCTGCACGCCGATCGCGGCGGCGGTCTCGCGCAGGCGCGGCAGCCACGAGCGCAGCTGCTCGAGCGAGACGCGGAACGCCGGCGCCGAGATGCACAGCGCCGCGCGCACCTCGCCGCGGCCCGTGCGCACGGGCACGCCCATGGCGCGCACGCCCGCGTCGAACTCCTCGTCGGCGGTCGACACGTCGTCGGCCCGCACGCGCTCGATCTCGGCGAGCAGCGCGGCGCGGTCGGTGATCGTGTTGGGCGTGTAGGCGACGAGCGGATGCTGGTCGACGAGCGCATCGAGACGCACGGCCGGCAGTGTGGCGAGCAGGATCTTGCCGGTCGAGGTGGCGTGCAGCGGCTCGCTCTCGCCGACCGAGCCGCGGATGCCGACGGCCTGCTCGGTTCCGACCTTCTCGATGAACAGGGCGCGGCCGTCGCTGAGCACCGACAGCTGCACGGTCTCGCCGGTCTGGTGCGCGAGCTCGCTCATGAGCGGCCGCGCGATCTCGCCGATCGAGCGCACGCCCGAGACCTTGTTGGCCAGCTCGAACACGCGCACGCCGAGGCGGTAGGTCTTCGTAGCCGGGTCGAGGGCGACGAAGCCGTGCTCGATCTCGAGCGCCAGCAGCCGGTGCACGGTGCTGATCGGCAGGTCGGCCGCGCGGGCGATGTCGGTGACGCTCGCCCCGCGCGGGTGGTCACCGAGCACGGTCAGGATGGCGAGGCCCTTGGAGAGCATCCCCTGCTGTTCAGCCATGTCTGTCCTCGTCGCTGTCGGGCCGGTCGGGCGGGGTCAGAACGCGAACTTATCGTCGAACTCGGGCGCCCGCTTCTCGAGGAACGCGGCGGCGCCCTCGGCGGCCTCGTCGGTGCCGTAGTAGAGCGTGCAGGCGTCGTTGGCGAGCTGCGCGACGCCGCCCAGCCCATCCTCTTCGGCGTTGACGCTGCTCTTGAGCATGCGCAGCGCGGCGGGCGACATCGCGATCAGCTCGCGTGCCCAGCTGACGCCCTCGGCGAGCAGGTCGGCGACGGGAACGACCGTGTTGACCAGGCCCCAGTCGAGCGCGCGCTCGGCGTCGTAGCGGCGGCAGAGGAACCAGATCTCCTTGGCGCGCTTGTGGCCGACCTGCTTGGCGAGCAGGTTGATGCCGTAGCCGCCGTCGAAGCTGCCGACGCGGGGGCCGACCTGGCCGAACACGGCGTTGTCGGCGGCGATGCTGAGGTCGCAGACCTGGTGCAGCACCTGGCCGCCGCCGACCGCGTAGCCGGCGACGAGCGCGATCACGGGCTTCTCGATGCGGCGGATCGCGAACTGCAAGTCGATCACGCTGGCGGGGGCGATGGGGGATGCGGCATCCGCCTCGCCGTGCGCGCGGGCCGAGAGGTCGGCGCCCGAGCAGAAGGCGCGATCGCCGGCGCCGCGCAGCAGCACGACGCGCACGGCGCGGTCGTGGCGGGCGCGCGCGACGGCGTGCACGAGCTCGGCGCTCGTGAGCGGTCGGAAGGCGTTGCGCACCTCGGGCCGCTCGATCGTGATGAGGGCGATGCCGTCGGCGGTCGTGCGGTAGGAGATGTCGCGGTAGTCGCCGCTCGCGGTCCAGGTCTCGGCCGCGAGGTCGTCGACGGTGCCGGCAGGGCTCGCGTCGGTCGTCGCGGGGGAGGTCGGGGCGGCGGGGTTCGGGTCGGACACGGGTGCTCCTTCGATCGGATGCCGCCGACTTCGCGACGGGTGTTGACGTTCGCAGACCGCGACGCCTATCGTCATTCTATAGAGTGAACGCGACTTCCACTAGATGGGAAGATCGCCAGCCAAGCAGGGAGACAGCGTGAAGCGGATCGGCATCGACGCGGGCGGGACGTTCACCGACGCCGTGCTCTGGGACGAGGAGACCGGCCTGGTCTCGAGCGCCAAGGTCTCGTCGCGAGCCCACGACCCGGCCGGCGCCGTCGTCGCCGCCGCGCGCCGCGTGGTCGAGCTGGCCGCCGCCGAGCAGCGCGTCGGCATCCGCGACCTCGTGCACGGCACGACGATCGGCACCAACCTCAGCCTCGAGCGCAACGGGCCGCGCATCGCCCTCATCACGACCGAGGGCTTCCGCGACGTGCTCGAGATCGGCCGCCTCACGCGCCCCGCACACGCGCTCTACGACCTCCTCGACCCGGGCAGCGCGCCGCTCGTCGCCCGCCGCGACCGCTTCGAGGTCGGCGGCCGTCTCGACGGCGACGGCGTCGAGGTCGAGCCGCTCGACGAGGCCGCCGTGGCCGAGATCGCCGAGGTGCTGCGCCGCCGCGGCATCACGAGCGTCGCCGTCAGCTACCTCTACTCCTACCGGGATGCGCGGCACGAGCAGCGCACGGCCGAGATCCTCTCCGCCGTTCTGCCCGAGCTGCAGATCTCGCTCTCGAGCGAGGTGCTGCCGCAGGTGCGCGAGTTCGAGCGCACCTCGACCACCGTGCTCAACGCCTACCTCAAGCCGGTCTGCGCGCCCTACCTCGACGAGCTCGAGGCGCGCGTCGAGGAGTTCGACTCCGAGCTGCGCACCTGGATCATGCAGTCGAACGGCGGCGTCACCTCGACCCGCCTCGCGGCCGAGACCCCGGTCAACCTGCTCCTGTCGGGCCCCAGCGGCGGCGTCGTCGCGGGCCGTCTGATCTCGCAGCAGACCGGCATCCCGAACACGATCACCGTCGACATGGGCGGCACCAGCTTCGACGTCTGCCTCGTCGCCGAGCAGCAGATCCCGCTCACCACGACCTCGATGTCGATGGATCTGCCCGTGCAGGTGCCGACCGTCGACATCGAGACCATCGGCACGGGCGGCGGCAGCATCGCCCACGTCGACAGCGGCGGCCAGTTCCTGGTCGGCCCCGCGTCGGCCGGCGCCCGCCCCGGCCCCGCCGCCTACGGCCGCGGAGGAACGCAGCCGACCGTCACCGACGCGAACGTCGTGCTGGGCATCCTGGCCGACGGCACGCTGCTCGGCGACGACGTGCGCATCGACCGCGCCGCCGCGCTCGCCGCCTGCGAGACGCTCGGCCGCGAGCTCGGGCTCAGCGCCGTCGAGACCGCGCTCGGCATCCGCCGCATCTCGAACGCCGCCATGGCGGGCGCCGTGCGCGCCGTCTCGGTCGGCCGCGGCCACGACCCGCGCCGCTTCGCGCTCAGCGCCTTCGGCGGCGCCGGCCCGATGCACGCCGCCGACATCGCGCTCGAGCTGGCCATCCCGACCGTCATCGTGCCGCCCGTCGCGGGCGTGCTCTCGGCCGTCGGCCTGGTCGTCTCGGATGTCGTGCACAACCACGCCGCGAGCTTCATGGCGCCGCTCGGCGACGGCATCGAGTCGGCGCTCGCGCAGACCTTCGCCGAGCTCGCGGGCAAGGCGGCCGAGGAGCTGACCGCCGAGGGCGTGAGCGCGCAGTCGTTCGTGCAGGCGCTCGACCTGCACTACTCCGGCCAGAACTCGGCGATCACGGTGCCCGTCTCGGGCGCCCTGACGCCGGGATGGTCGGCCGAGGTCGCCGAGCGGTTCCACCGCATGCACGAGCAGGTCAACGGCTTCCGCGTCGACGACGAGCAGATCGACGTCGTCGTCGCCCGCGTCAGCGGTGTCGGCACGCTGACCCGCACCGACGTGCCGCCGGTCGAGATCACCGGCGAGACCACGCCCGTCGCCGACGGCACGCGCGACCTCGTCGTCAGTGCCACCGAGACCGCGGCCGTGCCGCGCTACCAGCGCGCCGACCTGCGCCCCGGCGACGTCATCCGCGGCGCCGCGATCGTCGACTCCGACAACACCACCGTCGTCGTGCCGCCGCGCACCGTGACCCGCGTCGACGGCTTCGGCAACCTCCTGATGCAGCTGGAAGGACGAGCATGACCATCACCGCCCCGGCGCCCACGGACGAACAGCACCGCGCGCCGCTCGACCCCATCACCCTGTCGGTGCTCGACGCGGGCCTGCGCACGGCCGTCGCCGAGATGAAGGCCGTCGTGCTGCGCACCGCCTACTCGAACCTGTGGCGCGAGGCCGGCGATCTGTCGTGCGGGCTGCTTGACGCGAACGGCGACATCGTCGCGCAGGGCGTCGGCGACATCCCGATCCACCTCGCCAGCATGCCGATGTCGCTGCGCGGGATGCTCGCCCGCATCCCGGCCGAGACGATCCGTCCGGGCGACGTGCTGCTGCAGAACGACCCGTATCAGGGCAACAACCACATGCCCGACTTCTTCATGGCGAAGCCGATCTTCGCCGACGAGAAGCTCATCGCCTTCGCCGCCGTGCGCGGCCACTACGTCGACATCGGCGGGCCGGCGCCGGGCAGCTACTACACGCTCGCGAAGGACATCTTCGGCGAGGGCATCCGCATCCCTCCGGTGCGCCTCTACCGCGAGGGCCAGGTCGTGACCGAGGTGCTCGACATCCTCACCCACAACGTGCGCAACCCGCAGGAGCGCCTCGGCGACATGCGCTCGCAGTATGCCGGATGCCTCGCCGCCGAGCGACGCCTCGTCGACTACTGCGAGCGCTACGGCACCGACGTGGTCGTGCAGGCCATGGCCCAGGTGCTCGACGTGAGCGAGCAGCGCGCCCGCGCGGCGTTCCGCGAGATCCCCGACGGCGTCTACGTCTTCGAGGACACCTGCGACGGCGACAGCTTCGACCCCGCGCCGATCACGATCCGCGGCACCGTCACGGTCGCCGACGACGAGGTCACGATCGACTACGGCGGCTCGTCGAAGCAGTCGATCGGCGGCATGAACTCGCCGCTCGGCGTCACCCACTCGGCCACGTTCTTCGCGCTGAAGGCGCTCGCCGAGCCGCACAGCGCCTCCAACTCGGGGTCGTACCGGCCGGTCACGATCATCGCGCCCGAGGGCACGATCGTGAACCCGCACGCCCCCGCGCCGGTCGTCTCGGGCAACCACGAGACGAGCGCCCGCATCGCCGACGTCGTGCTCGGCTGCCTGGCGCAGGCCGTGCCCGACCGGGTTCCCGCGGCCGGCACCGGCAGTGCGACGGTGCTGCTCGTCGCCCGCGAGAACGTCGCCGACGACGCGATCATGTACGAGGTGCACGGCGCCGGCCAGGGCGCCAGCCTCGGCGTCGACGGCGCCCACGCCCGTCGCACGAGCATCGGCAACACCGGCAACACGCCCAACGAGCTGCTCGAGGCGACGCACCCGGTGCGCATCCTCGGCTACGGCATCACGACCGACGGCGGGGGAGCGGGCCGCACCCGCGGCGGCAGCGGCATCACCCGCCGGCTCGAGTTCACCGAAGACGTCACCGTCACGATCGTCTCCGACCGCGACGTCAGCCGGCCTTACGGCCTGCTCGGCGGCGGGGCCGGCGGCAACGCCCATTTCGAGCTCACGCATCCCGACGGGCGCGTCGAGGTGCTGTCGAGCAAGACGCCGCCGACCTCGTTCCGCGCCGGCTCGCGGCTCACGCTGAGCTGCGCGGGGGCGGGCGGATACGGCGACCCGGCCCAGCGCTCGCTCGCGAGCATCCAGGCCGACCTCGACGACGGCTACATCACCGCCGCGGCAGCCGAGCGCGACTACGGCGTCAGCGTCGTCGCCGAGCCCGGGCGCCCGGACGGCGAGCTCGTCGCGACGCGCGCCGGCGAGCCGGTGGATGCGGTGGCGGGGGCCATCGCGTGACCGGTCGCTTCGACGGCCGCGTCGCGATCGTCACGGGCGGCGCGGGGGGCATCGGCCGGGCGACCGCGGCGCGGCTGGCGGGCGAGGGCGCGCGGGTCGCGATCCTCGACCGCGCGGGCGACGCGGCCGAGGCGGCCGCGGCCGAGCTGCCCGGGGCGCTCGGCTTCGCGGTCGACGTGACCGACGCGGCCGGCGTCGACGCGGCCGTCGACGGGGTCGCGGCCGAGCTCGGCTCGGTCGACGTGCTCGTCAACAACGCCGGCATCACGCGCGACAACCTGCTGTTCCGCATGGGCGACGACGACTGGGATGCCGTGATCGGCGTGCACCTGCGCGGCGCCTTCCTGATGGCGCGCGCCGCCCAGCGGCACATGGTGGCGGCGCGCTACGGCCGCATCGTGTCGCTCACGAGCGTCGCCGCGACCGGCAACCGCGGGCAGGCGAACTACTCCGCCGCGAAGGCCGGACTGCAGGGCTTCACCAAGACGCTCGCGATCGAGCTCGGGCCCTTCGGCATCACCGCGAACGCCGTCGGCCCGGGGTTCATCGCGACCGAGATGACGGATGCTACCGCGCGCCGCGTCGGCATGGAGCCTGACGAGTACCGTGCGCAGACCGCCGCGATCACGCCGGTGCGCCGCGTCGGCGAGCCCGCCGACGTCGCCGCGACGATCGCCTGGCTCGCCAGCGAGGAGGCCGGCTTCGTGACCGGCCAGGTCGTCTACGTCGACGGCGGGCTCGACCTGTGAGCTCGGTCGGCGCGGGTGAGTCGGGCGACGCGAGCGAGACGACCGTCGCCGACCGGGCCGCCGCATCCGGCCCCCTGACCGTCGACCTCGCCGACCTGCCGACCCTGCTCGGCCGCGAGCTCGGCCCGAGCTCGGCGGTCGTGATCGACCAGGCCCAGGTCGACGACTTCGCCCGCCTCACCGGCGACGAGCAGTGGATCCACGTCGACCCCGCCCGCGCGGCCGCGGTCGGCGGCACGATCGTGCACGGCTTCCTCGCGCTCTCGCTCGTCGCCCGCTTCTGGGGCGAGCTGCTCGAGGTCACCGGCGTCGCCCAGGCCGTCAACTACGGCCTCGACCGGGTGCGCTTCATCCAGCGCATCCCCGTCGGCTCGGCCCTGTCGCTGACCGCCCGCGTCGCCGCCATCACCCCGCGCGATGGCGGCACCCGCGTCGACCTCGAGATCGCGCTGCACGCCGACCTCGCCGCCGACACCGACCGCCCCGTCGCGGTCGCCACCAGCATCGTCCTGTTCCTCGAACCCGAGCGGAGCATCCCGTGACCCGGCTCTATGAGACCGCCGACGTGTACGACTACGAGTCGCTCCTGAGCGACCCCGAGCGCGCCGCCCTCGCCCGCCTGCGCGCCCACCTCGAGACCGAGGTCGCGCCCATCGTCGACGACCACTGGGAGCGCGGCGAGTTCCCCGCCGGACTGCCCGCCCAGTTCGCCGAGCTCGGCCTGCTGCAGCCGCGCGAGCTGCTCGAGGCCGGCGTCGAGGTGCCGCGGCCGATGTTCGAGGGCTTCCGCATCATGGAGATCGCCCGCGTGGATGCCGGGGTCGCCACCTACTTCAGCGGCCAGGCGACCATGATCACCTCGGCCGTGCTGCACGGCGCGACGCCCGAGCAGCGCGACGAGTGGATGCCCCGCATCCGCTCGTACGAGTGGACCGGCGTCTTCGCGATCACCGAGCCCGACCACGGCAGCGACGTGGCCCGCGGCATCCAGACCACCGCCCGCCGCGACGGCGACGAATGGGTGCTCGACGGCGTGAAGATGTGGATCGGCAGCGCGGCCTACGCCAGCCACGTCTGCGTCGTCGCCCGCGACGCCGACTCGCCCGACGGGCGCGGCCAGCGCGCCTTCCTCGTGCCGACCGGCACCCCGGGGATGCGCATCGAGAAGATCGCCGGCAAGGGCAGCCTGCGCATCGTCGACAACGCCCTCATCACGCTCGAGGGCGTGCGCGTGCCCGAGGAACTGCGGCTCGGCCGGGTCGAGCGCTTCGGCGACGTGGCCGAGATGCTGCGCCACATGCGCGCGAGCGTCGTCTGGCTCGCCACCGGCGTGCAGATCGGCGCCTACGAGGCCGCGCTCGCCTACGTGCGCGAGCGCGAGCAATTCGGGCGGCCGCTCGCCGGCTTCCAGCTCGTGCAGGAGAAGGTCGCGCGCATGCTCGGCAACATCACCGCCTGCCTCGGCATGTGCACCCGCCTCGCCCAGCTGCAGGAGGAGGGCGTCTATCGCGACGAGGACTCGGCCATGGCCAAGCACTTCGTCAGCGCCCGGATGCGCGAGACCGTCGCGCTCGCCCGCGAGCTGTGCGGGGGCAACGGCATCCTGCTCAGCACCGGCGTCATGCGCTTCTTCGCCGACGCCGAGGCCGTCTACACCTACGAGGGCACGAACGAGATCTCGGCCCTCGTGACCGCGCGCGGGGCGACCGGCGTGAGCGCCTTCGTCTGACGCGCGGCCGCACCCGACGCGACCCGCACCATCCGCACCCGACCGACTTGCACGTGACCCACCCGCCCCACCCGCACCACCTCGACCCACCGAAGGAGCGCCGCATGCGCCTCATCCAGCACGGAGCCGACCCGTTCGCCGCCCCGCCGTTCGAGATCGTCGGCGGCGAGGGCGCCTACCTGCGCACCTCCGACGGCCGCCAGCTGCTCGACGCATCGAACACCGGCGGGCCTCTGGGCCACGCGCATCCGGCCATGGTCGAGGCGATCGTGACGGCGGCGCGGTTCCCGGTCGCGAACGAGTCGCAGCCGTGGCGCGAGCGCGAGCTTGCGGCCGAGGAGCTCATCGACATCGCCTTCGCCGGCGAGGGCGACTGGATCGGCGGCCTGCGCTTCGGGCTCTCGGGCAGCGAGGTCAACGACACCGCGCTCACGCTCGCGCAGTCGGTGACCGGCCGCCTGCCGGTCGTCGCGCGCGAGCGGGCGTACCACGGGCTGGTCGGCCTGGCCCGCGACGTGACGCTGCAGCCGCAGTGGCACGGCGGGCTCTCGCACACCGACGGCTCCGGCGTCAGCGCGCCCGCGCCCGGCGTCGAGGTGCGCACGATCGCCGCCCCCGACGGGGCGATCTGGATGCGCGAGGCCGCGCCGGCCGCATCCCTCGACCCGACCCAGCTCGCCGCCGCGCTCGACGGATCCGCCGCCGTGATCGTCGACTACACGCAGGGCGGCCGCTACCACGACGCCGCCTATCAGGACGCGGTCGCGACCGCCGCCGCCGACGCCGGAGCGCTCTGGATCGCCGACGAGGTCGTCACCGGCCTCGGCCGCGGCGGCAGCTGGTTCGCGTTCCAGAAGGGCGAGCGCCGACCCGACATCGTCACGCTCGGCAAGCCCATCGCGGGCGGCGCCGCGCCCGGCGGCGCGGTCGTGCTGTCGAAGGAGCTCGTCGAGCGGCTCGACGGCGTGAAGTGGCAGAGCTACTCGACGTTCCGCGGGCATCCCGTGATGGTGCACGCCGTGCGCGCCCACCTGCGGGTCGTGCGCGACGAGGGTCTGGTCGCCCGCGCTGCCGCCGGGGGCGAGCTGCTCGCCGCCCGCCTGCGCGAGATCGCCGAGCGCCACCCCTCGGTGCAGCGCGTCGCGGGTGACGGCCTGCACTGGACGATCGAGCTCGTCGGCATGGACTGGCGCGAGTGGGAGTCGACCTCGACCGAGACCCAGCCCTCCGACCTGGTCGCCCGCGCGATGCTGGCCGCCGGGGTCAAGGTCAGCACGAGCGACGAGCCCACCTCGCTGTTCCTCGCCCCGCCGCTGATCGCCACGGATGCCGAGCTCGAGCGCATCGCATCCACCCTCGACGACGCGCTCGCGCACTCCGATGCCGCGCTGAGCGACGCCGCGCCGACCGAGGCGGCGGCCCGATGAGCCGCGACCGCGAGATCGTCGCGCCCGACTTCATGGCCACGCTGGTCGAGTCGGGCAACTACGCGCCGGCCGTGCGCGTCGGCGACCTGCTCTACGTGTCGGGCCAGGTCGGCCGCGACCGCGCGCTGGTGCCGGTCACGAGCTCGCTCGAGGCGCACATCGAGGCCGTCTTCGACAACCTGCTGGCCGTGCTCGCGGCGGCGGGATGCGCGGCGCACGACGTCGTCGAGCTCGTCAGCTATCACACCGATGTGCCCGCGCAGATGCCGACCTTCCAGGCGATCAAGCGGCGCCACTTCGGCGATCCCACCCACCTGCCGGCCTGGACGGCCGTCGGCGTGGCGCAGCTCAACTCGCCCGACTTCCTGGTCGAGGTCAAGGCCGTCGCGGTGGTGCCCGGGCGCTGAGCGGACCGCCCCGTCGATAGCCTGAGGCGATGGAGAGCATCGAGCTCGTCGTCCTCGTCACGGTCGCGGTCATCCTGGTCATCGGGGTGGTCGCGTTCTTCGCCGGGCGCATCGGCGTCGCCGCCCCGCTCGCCCTGACCGTCGTCGGCGTGGGGCTGGGTGCGATCCCCGCGATCCCGCATTTCGAGGTCGAGCCCGACCTGGTGCTGACGGTGATCCTGCCGCCGCTGCTCTACGCGGCCGCGCGGCAGGTGCCCTTCGTCGACTTCCGCCGCAACATCCGGGTGATCGGCTTCCTCGCGATCGTGCTGGTCGTCGTCTCGGCGCTGCTGGTCGGTGCGGCCGTGAGCCTGATCTGGGCGCTGCCGCTCGCGCTCGGCATCGCCCTCGGCGCGGTCGTCGCGCCCCCGGATGCGGTAGCCGCGACCAGCCTCGGCAAGCGCCTCGGACTGCCGCCGCGCATCGTCACGATCCTCGAGGGCGAGGGTCTCGTCAACGACGCGACCGCGCTCGTGCTGCTGTCGACCATGCTCGCGATCGTCGACGTGCACGCCGAGACCCCGAGCGGCGGGATGGTCGTGCTCACGTTCCTCTGGGCGGTCGTCGGCGCGCTCGTCATCGGGGTGCTGCTCGGCGGACTGACGGTCGCGCTGCGCAAGCGCATCACCGACGGCGTGCTCGACACCGCCGTCTCGCTCGTGGTGCCGTTCGTCGCGTTCCTCGCGGGGGAGCTGGTGCACTCCTCGGGCGTCGTCGCGGTGGTCGTGGCGGGCATCGTCGTCGGCAACACAGGCGGGTTCCGAATCCGAGCCTCGTTCCGGCTCGCCGAGGCGAACACCTGGCGGGCGATCACGATGATCGTCGAGAACGGCGTCTTCCTCTTCATGGGGTTCCAGCTGTGGCCGGTCATCGGATCGGTCGCCGGCGACGGCGACCTGCCGGGCGTGCTCGCGCTCGCGGGTCTCGTGATCGTGCTGCTGGTCGGCATCCGCTTCGCCTCGATGCCGCTGCTGCTCTGGACGATCCGCCGTCGCTACCGCAAGCGGGCAGCCCAGGCGGATGCGGTGAACCAGCGCTTCGAGGGGATGACCGAGGAGGACTTCCAGCGGCGTGCGGCCAACTTCCAGCAGCTGGGCATCAAGGGCTCGCCGGTGCGCAACATGCTGCGCGGCATCCGGGCCAGCCTCGGGATCGTCACGGAGAAGGACCGTCAGCAGCGCGACCGGGTGGCCGCCCGCATCGCCGAGCTGGAGGCGAACCCGCCGACCGAGCCGGTCGAGCTCGACGAGACCGCCCGGGCGCGTTTCTCGCGCAGCTTCCAAGGCTTCCGCCGCCGGCTCGAGCAGCAGAACAACGACCTCAGCGCCGAGCGCGACCAGGCGCTCAGCTGGCGCGACGGCGTCATCCTCGGACTCTCGGGCATGCGCGGTGTGGTCACGGTCGCGGCCGTGCAGACGATCCCCGACGAGCAGCCGATGCGCGAGGCGCTCGTGCTCATCGCCTTCGCCGTCGCGATCGTCACGCTCGTCGTGCAGGGCCTGCTGCTGCCGATCGTCGTGCGCCGGCTGCGCCCGGTCGGGGATGCCGACGGCGGCGAGCGCGGCGAGGTGCTCGAGCTGCGTCGACTGCTGAAGGATGCGGGGGATGCGGCCGTCACCGAGGCGGTGGCCGACGCGGCTGCGGTCGACAGACCGGTCGGCCCGCGCGTGATCGACGAGGTCGGCGCGCAGACCGAGACCTGGCTCGGCCGGGTCGAGATCTGGGCGGGCACCGACCTCACCCAGCCCGACAACCCGGTGGAGCAGTTCCAGCGGCTGCGACGCATCCAGCTCGAGGCCGAGCGCGCCGCGCTGCGCGACGCCTACGAGCGCGGCGCGTACTCCTCCGAGGCGGTCGAGGTGATGCGCGCAGCCCTCGACTCGGAGGAGCTGTCGCTCGACGCGGTCGACAGCCGGCTGGAGTAGACGCGGCCGGATCGCGGAGCCCCGGCTTCCCGACCGACGTAGCCCCGCATCCCGGTCACGCCGCCCGCGCCCGCCCCTCTATCCTGGGAGGCGTGTCCAAGGTACTGAGCAGCATCCCCGTCGGCGAGCGTGTCGGCATCGCGTTCTCGGGAGGTCTCGACACCTCCTGCGCGGTGGCCTGGATGCGCGAGAAGGGCGCCGTGCCCTGCACCTACACGGCCGACATCGGGCAGTACGACGAGCCCGACATCGACGCGGTGCCCGGTCGCGCCACCCAGTACGGCGCCGAGATCACGCGCCTGGTGGATGCGAAGCGCGCCCTGGTCGAAGAGGGTCTGGTGGCGCTGCAGTGCGGCGCATTCCACATCCGCTCGGGCGGCAAGACCTACTTCAACACGACGCCACTCGGCCGTGTCGTCACCGGCACGATGCTCGTGCGGGCCATGAAGGAGGACGGCGTCGACATCTGGGGCGACGGCTCGACCTACAAGGGCAACGACATCGAGCGGTTCTACCGCTACGGCCTCATGGCCAACCCGCGTCTGCGCATCTACAAGCCGTGGCTGGATGCCGCCTTCGTCAGCGAGCTCGGCGGACGCCAGGAGATGAGCGAATGGCTCGTCTCGCGCGGCTACCCCTACCGCGACCCGGTGGAGAAGGCCTACTCGACCGACGCCAACATCTGGGGCGCCACCCACGAGGCGAAGAACCTCGAGGAGCTGAGCTCGGGGCTCGACATCGTGGACCCGATCATGGGCGTCGCCTCCTGGCGGGAGGATGTCGTGGTCGCCACCGAGGAGGTCTCGGTGCGCTTCGAGGCCGGTCGCCCGGTCGCGATCAACGGGGTCGAGTTCGACGACCCGGTGGCCCTCGTGCTCGAGGCGAACGCGATCGGCGGACGCCACGGTCTCGGTGCGAGCGACCAGATCGAGAACCGCATCATCGAGGCGAAGAGCCGCGGCATCTACGAGGCGCCGGGCATGGCCCTGCTGCACATCGTCTACGAGCGCCTGCTCAACGCGATCCACAACGAGGACACGGTCGCGAACTACCACGCCGAGGGCCGCCGCCTGGGTCGTCTGATGTACGAGGGCCGCTGGCTCGACCCGCAGTCGCTCATGCTGCGCGAGTCGCTGCAGCGCTGGGTCGGCTCGGCCGTCACCGGCGAGGTCACGCTGCGTCTGCGTCGCGGTGACGACTACACGATCCTGAACACCGAGGGCCCGTCGCTGTCGTACTCGCCCGACAAGCTCTCGATGGAGCGCGTCGGCGATGCCGCCTTCGGTCCGACCGACCGCGTCGGACAGCTGACCATGCGCAACCTCGACATCGCCGACTCGCGTCAGCGCCTCGAGCAGTACGCCGCCGCCGGCCTCATCCCGGGCGCGACCGCCGAGCTCGTCGGCAACCCGCAGCCGGGCGAGTCGCTCGGCATCCTCGAGGGCTCCGGCACGGGGGATGCGGCGGCCGACGCCGCGAACGAGGGCTCGGCCTTCGACCTCGGCACCGACTGAGCGCAGCGCTCGCCTCAGGGCACCACGGAGGGCGCCCCGCATCGTGCGGGGCGCCCTCCGTCGTGCGCGGCGGCGACGGCGCTCAGTAGCTCGCGCGGTCCTCCGCGGTGCCGTCGGAGAAGCGCGCGGCCAGCGCCTCCGATCCGCGAGCGAGCAGGGCGACGTCGGCGCCGACCAGCACGAAGCGCGCACCCGCGGCGAGGTAGGCGTCGGCGGTCTCCGGGTCGAAGGCGTTCACGCCGACCGGGGTGCCCGCATCCTGGATCGCGGCGAACGCGGTCTGCACGGCGGCGACGACATCCGGATGCGTCTGCTGGCCGAGCAGGCCCATCGATGCCGACAGGTCGCTGGGTCCGACGAAGACGCCGTCGATGCCGTCGACGGCGGCGATCTCGCCGGCCGCGGCGACGGCGGCCGCCGTCTCGACCTGCACGAGCAGCGACACGTGCGACGAGGCGTCGGCGAGGTAGCCGTCGACGCGGTTCCAGCGCGCGGAGCGGGCGAGCGCGCTGCCGACCCCGCGGATGCCGTGCGGGGGATAGCGCACGGCGCGCACCGCATCCCGGGCCGCCGCGGCGCTGTCGATCATCGGCACGAGCACGGTCTGCGCGCCGAGGTCGAGCACCTGCTTGAGCACGACCGGGTCGGCCGAGGGAACCCGCACGACCGGCGTGACGTCGTAGCCCGCGACGGCGTGCAGCTGCGCGAGCACGCCCTCGAGGCCGTTGGGGGAGTGCTCCATGTCGATCAGCAGCCAGTCGAGTCCCGATCCGGCGCAGATCTCGGCGACGAGCGGGCTGCCCGACGACACCCACATGCCGATGACGGGACGCTGCGGCTCCGCGACGAGGCGGGCGCCGAGCGACGGGGTCAGACGAAGCGGCATCGGATCTCTCCCATCGGGCCATAGTCGCACCGCACCTCGTCGCCGCGGCCGACCCACATCGGGCGGGTGAACGATCCGGCGAGGATGATCTCGCCGGCCTCGAGCCGCGCGCCGTGCTGGTGGAACTTGTCGGCCAGCCAGGCGACGCCCGTCGCGGGGTGGTCGAGAACGCCGGCGGCGACGCCGGTCTCCTCGATCTCGCCGTTCTTGTAGAGCAGGCCCGGCACCCAGCGCAGGTCGATCTCGTCGGGCCGCTTGCGCACCTCGCCGAGCACCATGGCGCCGTAGGCGGCGTTGTCGCTGATCGTGTCGACGATCGTGCGGCCCTCGAGCTCGATGTGCGAGTTGAGCACCTCGAGGGCGGGCACGACGTAGTCGGTCGCGGCGAGCACGTCGTCGCGCGTGCATCCCGGCCCCTCGAGCGGCGACTTCAGCACGAAGGCCAGCTCGACCTCGATGCGCACGTTCGAGAAGTGGTCGACGGGGATGTCGGCGCCGCTGTCGTAGACGGTGTCGTCGAACATGACGCCGTAGTCGGGCTCGGTGATGCCGGTGGCCTGCTGCATCGCCTTCGAGGTGAGGCCGATCTTGCGCCCCACGAGCCGGCGCCCGGCCGCGACCTGGCGATCGCGCCAGACTCCCTGGATCGCGTACGAGTCGTCGATGGTCGCCTGCGGCCAGCGCGCGGTGATGCGCGGCATGACCGCGTGCTCGCGATCGGCGACCGCGAGCTCCTCGGCGATCAGCGCGATCGTCTCGGAGTTCAGTGCGCCGGCCATGTCAGAGCTGGTTCCCGAGCTTGAACTCCGACGGCGCGGCCGGCGCGGCCGGGGCCGCCTCGCCCTGCTTCCACTCGGGCAGCGCATCCCGCTCGTCGTCGGCGCGCGTGTACGAGAACCCGTCGGCGCCGATCGTGACGGCCATCTCGCTGGAGTGCTCGCGCGCGACGACCGGCTGGGGGTTCCCGTCGAGGTCGAGCACGAGCGAGCCGTCGGTGTACCAGCTGGGCACGACCGGGTTGCCCCACCAGTCGCGGCGCTGGTTGTCGTGCACGTCCCAGGTGACGACGGGGTTGTCGGGGTCGCCCGTGTAGTAGTCCTGCGTGTAGACCTCGACGCGGTGCCCGTCGGGGTCGCGCAGGTAGAGGTAGAAGGCGTTCGAGACGCCGTGGCGACCGGGGCCGCGCTCGATCGCGTCGCTGCGGCGCAGAGCCCCGAGCTTGTCGCAGATGGCGAGGATGTTGTGCTTCTCGTGCGTCGCGAAGCAGACGTGGTGCATGCGGGGCCCGTCGCCGCCGGTCATAGCGGTGTCGTGCACGGTGGGCTTGCGGCGCATCCACGCGGCGTAGACGACGCCCTCGTCGTCTTGGATGTCCTCGGTCACCCGGAAGCCGAGCGACTGCATGAAGTTGACCGCGCGCGGCACGTCGGGCGTGATCTGGTTGAAGTGGTCGAGGCGCACGAGCTCGCCGGGCGTGTGCAGGTCGTAGCGCCACGACAGGCGCTCGACGTGGTCGGTGGCGTGGAAGAACTCGTAGGGGAATCCGAGCGGGTCGGTCACCCGCACCGAGTCGCCGATGCCCTTCGTGAAGCCGCCCTCGCGACGCTCGACCCGGCATCCCAGCTCGGTGTAGAACGCGACGGCCTTGTCGAGGTCGTCGGCGCTGCGCACCCGGTACGAGAACGCGGCGACCGCGGCGATCGGCCCCTTGCGCAGCACCAGGTTGTGGTGGATGAACTCCTCCGTCGACCGCAGGTAGATCGTCTCGTCGTCCTCCTCGGTGACGTGCAGGCCGAGGATGTCGACGTAGAACACGCGCGACGCGGCGAGGTCGGTGACCACGAGCTCCATGTAGGCGCAGCGCAGGATGTCGGGCGCCGGCGCGGTCGGCGTCGGGATCGGGTCGTCGGCGTGGATGGGCGCCTCCTGGCTGACGTAGAAGCCGGAGGAGGTGAGGGTCTTGTCGTGGTGGGTCATCAGGCGTCCTTGCCGAAGGTGGGGTTGTGCACAGCGCCGAGCGTGATGTGCACGGCCTGCTGGTCGGTGTAGAAGTCGATCGAGCGGTAGCCGCCCTCGTGGCCGAGGCCCGAGGCCTTGACGCCGCCGAAGGGGGTGCGCAGGTCGCGCACGTTGTTCGAGTTGAGCCAGACCATCCCGGCCTCGACGGCCTGCGAGAAGTTGTGCGCCCGCTTGAGGTCGTTGGTCCAGATGTAGGCGGCGAGGCCGTACTTGACGCCGTTGGCCAGCTCGAGCGCTTCCGCATCCGTGTCGAAGGGGGTGATCGCGACGACGGGGCCGAAGATCTCCTCCTGGAAGATGCGGGCGTCGGCGGGTACGTCGGCGAACACGGTGGGGCGCACGAAGTTGCCGGTCTCGAAGCCCTCGGGTCGGCCGCCGCCGGCGACCAGTCGGCCCTCGGTCTTGCCGAGATCGACGTAGCTCATGACCTTGTCGTAGTGCTCGGGATGCACGAGCGCGCCGACCTCGGTGGCGGGGTCGTGCGGGTACCCGACGACGACCCGGTCGGCCTGCGCGGCGTAGCGGCGCACGAACTCGTCGTAGACGGGGCGCTCGACGAGGATGCGGCTGCCGGCGGTGCAGCGTTCGCCGTTGAGCGAGAACACCCCGAAGATGGTCGCGTCGATCGCGGCGTCGAGGTCGGCGTCGGCGAAGACGACGGCGGGGCTCTTGCCGCCGAGCTCCATCGACAGGCCCTTGAGGAACGGGGCGGCGTTGCCGAAGATCAGCTGCCCGGTGCTCGACTCGCCCGTGAACGAGATGAGCGGCACGTCGGGGTGCTTCACGAGCGCGTCGCCGGCATCCTCGCCGAGGCCGTTGACGAGGTTGAAGACGCCCTGCGGCAGCCCGGCCTCCTCGAAGATGCCCGCCCAGAGCGAGGCCGACAGCGGCGTGAACTCGGCCGGCTTCAGCACGACCGTGTTGCCCGTGGCGATCGCCGGGGCGAGCTTCCACGACTCGAGCATGAAGGGCGTGTTCCACGGCGTGATGAGCCCGGCGACGCCGATCGGCTTGCGGTTGACGTAGTTGATCTGGCGACCGGGCACCTTGTAGGTGTCATCGGCCTGCGCGACGATCAGGTCGGCGAAGAAGCGGAAGTTCTCGGCCGCGCGCCGCGCCTGACCCAGCGCCTGGGTGATCGGCAGCCCGGAGTCGAAGCTCTCGAGCTCGGCGAGCCGCGCATCCCGTGACTCGACGATGTCGGCGATGCGGTTGAGCACGCGCGAGCGCTCGCGCGGCAGCATGCGCGGCCAGGGGCCCTCGGTGAAGGCGCGGCGGGCGGCCGCGACGGCGCGGTCGATGTCGGCCTTCTTGCCGGCGGCGGCCTGCAGGTAGGTCTGGTTCGACACCGGGTCGAGCACGTCGAAGGTGCCGCCGTCGGCCGAGTCGACGAACTCGCCGTCGATGTAGTGCTGGATGCGCGTGGGCAGGTCGGCGGGCACGTGGGCCGGTCGCGCGGCGGTGCTGGTGTCGGTCATCTGGTTCTCCGATCGGATCGGTGGAGGCGGGGCGGGGGAGTCGCGGCGTCGGCGCCGCGCATCCGGTCAGTCGCGGGGCAGGCCGAGCGCTTCGCCCGGGTGCTCGTGGATCAGGTAGGCGTCGAGGGTCGCGGCGCGGTGGCGGCGCGCGGCCGTGTCGATGTCGAGCAGCGAGGCGCGCTGCTCGATGAGCTGCAGGATCTGCTCGTGCTCGCGCACCGACTCGTGGGCGCGGCCGGGAACGAAGCTGAAGGTCGAGTCGCGCAGGTGCCCGAGGCGGGCCCACTCGGCCTCGACGAGCTCGAGCATGCGCGGGTTGGCGGTCTTGGCGAACAGCGTCGAGTGGAACTGCTGGTTCAGCCGCGTGAACGCGCGCGGGTCGAAGTGGTCGAGCGTGGCGATCATCTGCGCGTTGATCTCCCGGGCGTGGGCGATGTCGTCGGCGGTGAGGGCGCGCGAGGCGAGTGCGGTGGCGCCGCCCTCGAGGATGCTCAGCGCCTGCATGCTGTGGCGGTACTGCGTGTCGTCGACCATCGAGACGCGCGCGCCGACGTTGCGCTCGAAGGTCACGAGACCCTCGGCTTCGAGCTGCCGGATCGCCTCGCGCACGGGCACGACGCTCATGTCGAGCTCGGTCGCGATCGTGCCGAGCACGAGCCGGTAGCCGGGGGTGAACTCCTGCGAGGCGATGCGCTCCTTGACCCAGTGGTAGGCGCGCTGCGACTTGCTCAGGGTGACCTCGGCGGGGGTGGTGTCGGGGCGGCTCATCGGCTCGCCTCGTACTTCGCGCGCCACTCGGTGTTCATCGGGAACAGCCCGTCGAGGGGATGCCCGGCCTCGACCTGCTCGGCGACCCAGGCGTCCTCGTCCTCCTGCGCGCGGGCCGCCTCGGCAACCTCGCGCACGAGCGCGGCCGGAACGACGAGCACGCCGTCGGCGTCGCCGACGATGACGTCGCCGGGCTGCACCGTGGTGCCGCCGCAGGCGATCGTGCCGCCGACCTCCCAGGGCACGTGCTTGCGGCCGAGCACGGCGGGGTGGCCGCCGCGGGCGAAGACGGGCAGGTCGACGGCGGCGACGGCGTCGATGTCGCGCACCCCGCCGTCGGTCACGACGCCGGCGGCGCCGCGGGCGTGCGCGCGCAGGGCGAGCACGTCGCCGAGGGTGCCCGAGCCGCTCTCGCCGCGGGCCTCGATCACGATGACCTCGCCGGGGCGCACGGCGTCGAAGGCCTGCTTCTGCGCGTTCTGCCCGCCGCCGTGGCTCGCGAACAGGTCTTCGCGCAGCGGCACGAAGCGCAGCGTGGTCGCGACGCCGACGAGCTTCTGGCCGGGGCGGGTGGGGCGCACGCCCTCGATCGTGACGTTGTCGAGTCCGCGCTTGCGCAGCTGGCCCGAGAGCGCGGCGGTCGGCACGGACTCGAGCAGGGCGCGCAGCTCGGGGGCGAGGGACGGGGGAGCGTCCAGCGCGCGGGCTTCAGCAGTGGAGGCGGTCCCCTCGGCCTCTTCGACCGGCGGCAGCCCCGCGGCCTCCCGCGATCCCCACGCCTCGCTGCGTTGCCGGTCGTCGACGGCCGGCAGCGAGCCGAGGCTCGCGTCGAACGGGACCTCGCCCTGCGTCACGGTGGTGACGAGACGACCCGTGGTCGGCGCTCCGGGGGCGGTGGGCGCATCCACCTCGACGGCGACGACCTGGCCGGGCTGCACGACCGAGGAGCCGGCCGGAGTGCCGGTCAGGATGACGTCGCCGGGCTCGAGCACGAGGTGCTGCGACAGGTCGGCGACGATCTGCGCGAGCGGGAAGATCAGCTCGGCCGTCGTGTCGTCTTGCACCAGTGCGTCGTCGACCCAGGTGCGCACGCGCAGGGCGGCCGGGTCGAGGCCGGCGGCCGGGATGCGCGACGGGCCGAGCGGGGTGAAGCCCGGTCCGCCCTTCGAGCGCAGGTTCGAGCCGGAGTCGTTGGCGCGCAGGTCGTAGAGGCCGAAGTCGTTGGCGGCGGTGACGGCGGCGACGTGGGTCCAGGCGTCGGCGGCGGTGACGCGGTGCGCCGGGGCGCCGATCACGAGCGCGACCTCGCCCTCGAAGGCGAGCAGCTCGGTGCCGAGGGGGCGCTCGATCGTGCCGCCCGAGGCCTGCACCGAGCTCGACGGCTTGACGAAGTAGGAGGGGGCGGCGGGGTGGCGGCCGCGCTGGGCGGCGCGCGAGGCGTAGGAGAGGTGCACGGCGATCACGGTGCCGGGGCGGCCGGGAAGGGCGGCGTAGCGCGGATCGGCGGCGCTGCTCGGATCGATGCTCATGAGCTCCCTCGCTCTTGTGTCGTATTCGAAATCGTATATGATCCGAATGCGGCCGGGCAACACCCTGCATCACCACCCCAGAACCACCCCACCGGACAGCACCCCGGAACGGGCCGCATCCATGACAGCGACGTCACGAGAGGGACCCGACGATGAGCACCCCCGATTCGAGCAGCCTGACGCCCACGGGCACGATCGCCTTCACGAGCGATCGCCGCCGCGTGGTCTTCGCGACCGTGGTCGGCACCACGGTCGAGTGGTACGACTTCTTCATCTACGCCTCGGCGGCCGGACTCGTGTTCGGCCAGCTGTTCTTCGGCCCCGCCGGTCCCGGCGTCGCCACCCTGCTGTCGTTCCTGACGGTCGGCATCAGCTTCCTGTTCCGTCCGCTCGGCGCATTCCTCGCCGGCCACTTCGGCGACAAGCACGGCCGCCGCGTCGTGCTCATGGTCACGCTCATCCTCATGGGCCTCGCGACCGCGCTCGTCGGACTGCTGCCGACCTACGACGCGATCGGGATCGGCGCGCCGCTGCTGCTGATCTTCCTGCGCATCGTGCAGGGCATCTCGGCCGGCGGCGAGTGGGGCGGCGCCGTGCTGATGGCCGTCGAGCACGCCCCCAAGGCCAAGCGCGGACTCTTCGGCGCCTCGCCCCAGATCGGCGTGCCGCTCGGCCTGCTGCTCGCCTCGGGCACCATGGCGCTCATGTCGGTCATCGCGCCCGGCGACGCCTTCCTGGTGTGGGGCTGGCGGGTGCCGTTCCTGCTGTCGGTCGTGCTCATCCTGATCGGCTACTACGTGCGCCGCCGCGTCGAGGAGAGCCCCGTGTTCGCGGAGATCGCCGAGCGCAAGGAGCAGACGCGCATGCCGATCGTGCAGCTGTTCCGCAAGCACATCGTGCTCGTGATCGTCGCCGCGTTCGTCTTCGCCGGCAACAACGCCGTCGGCTACATGACCACCGGCGGCTACATCCAGAACTACGCCACGAACCCGGATGGCCCGCTCGGCTTCGAGCGCGGACCGGTGCTGTGGGCGGTCGCCGGCTCGGCCGTGACCTGGCTGCTGTCGACCTGGTTCGCCGGGTGGATCAGCGACCGCATCGGCCGCCGCACGACCTACATCGCCGGCTGGATCCTGCAGCTCGTGGGCGTCTTCGCGCTGTTCCCGCTCGTCAACAGCGGCAGCATCGGCCTGCTCACGGTCGGTCTCGTGCTGCTGACGCTCGGCCTCGGCCTCACCTACGGACCGCAGGCGGCGCTCTACTCCGAGCTGTTCCCCGCGTCGATCCGCTTCTCGGGCGTCTCGATCTCCTACGCGATCGGCGCGATCCTCGGTGGCGCCTTCGCCCCCACCATCGCGACGGCGCTCGTGCAGGCGACCGGCACGACCGTCTCGGTCACGGTCTACCTGGCCGGCATGACCGTGCTCGGCCTCCTCGCGACCCTCCTGCTGCGCGACCGCAGCGGCATCCCGCTCGGCCCCGACCACGAGGCCGAGCAGGCGGTGTCGCCGCTCTACGGAGCGCGAGGCTGACATGCAGTTCCACCACCACGGCTACGTGTCCGGCGACCCGCGCGTGCAGGCCGTTGCCGGAACCGGCGTCGACCGCCCCGACGAGCTGCCCGACGAGGTCGACGTGCTCATCGTCGGCACCGGGCCGGCGGGCATGATCACGGCGGCGCAGCTCGCGCAGTTCCCCGGCATCACGACGCGCATCGTCGAGCGGCGCGGCGGCCGCCTCGCGATCGGGCAGGCCGACGGCATCCAGGCGCGCAGCGTCGAGACCTTCCAGGCCTTCGGCTTCGCCGAGCGCATCACGGCCGAGGCGTATCGCATCACCGAGATGGCGTTCTGGAAGCCCGACCCCGCCGACCCGACGCGCATCGTGCGCACCGCGCGTCCGCTCGACGACGAGATCGGCGTGAGCGAGTTCCCGCACCTCATCGTCAACCAGGCGCGGGTGCTCGACTACTTCGCCGAGGTCATGGCGCAGGCGCCCACGCGCTCGCGGCCCGACTACGGGTGGGAGTTCGACGGGCTCGAGATCGCCGCGGTCGACGGCGCCGCGGCCGGCGGTGACGGGGATGCGGGCCCCTCGCATCCCGTGACCGTCACGCTCATCGGCACGGCCGGACCGCAGGAGGGCACGACCCGCACGGTGCGCGCACGCTACGTGGTCGGGGCCGACGGGGCGCGCTCGAAGGTGCGCGAGTCGATCGGCGCCGTCATGGCCGGCGACCGCGCCAACCACGCCTGGGGCGTGATGGACACCCTCGCCGTCACCGACTTCCCCGACATCCGCACCAAGTGCGCGATCCAGTCGACCGACGGCGGCAGCATCCTGCTCATCCCGCGCGAGGGCGGGCACCTGTTCCGCATGTACGTCGACCTCGGCGAGGTCGCTCCCGGCGGCGGCGCGGCCGTGCGGCAGACCTCGCTCGACGAGATCATCGCCCGCGCGAACCAGATCCTGGCGCCCTACGCGCTCGACGTGAAAGATGTGCCCTGGCACAGCGTCTACGAGGTGGGGCACCGCGTGACCGACCGCTTCGACGACGTGCCGGTCGACGAGATCGGCACGCGTACGCCGCGGGTGTTCATCCTGGGCGACGCCTGCCACATCCACAGCGCGAAGGCCGGGCAGGGCATGAACGTGTCGATGCAGGACGGCTTCAACCTGGCCTGGAAGCTCGGACACGTGCTCGAGGGCCGCAGCCCCGAGGCGCTGCTGTCGACCTACTCGGCCGAGCGGCAGGTCGTGGCGCAGAACCTGATCGACTTCGACCGCGAGTGGTCATCGATGATGGCGAAGCGGCCCGAGGAGTTCGCCGACCCGGCCGAGCTCGAGCGCTTCTACGTCTCGACGGCCGAGTTCCCGGCCGGGTTCATGACCGAGTACGCGCCGTCGCTCGTCGTCGGCTCGGCCGAGCACCAGCGGCGCGCGACGGGGTTCCCGCTCGGCAAGCGGTTCCGCTCGGCGCGGGTCGCGCGCGTCTGCGACGGCAACGCGATCCACCTCGGGCACCACGCGACGGCCGACGGGCGGTGGCGGGTGTACGTGTTCGCGGATGCGGATGCGGATGCGGATGCGGATGCGGGTGCGGCCGGTGCGGGTGCGGATGCGGCGGGCGGCGCGGGTGCGGACGGCGCCGGGGTCGCGCATCCCGGGCTCGACGCGCTCGCCGACTGGCTCGCGACCTCGCCGGCGTCGCCGCTGGCCGCGACCCCCGCCGGGCTCGACCCCGACGCCTGGTTCGACGTGAAGGTGATCTACCCCGAGGCGCACCCCGCGATCGAGATGCCGGACGCGCCCGACGTGTTCCGTCCGCGGGTGGGACCCTTCGGGCTCATCGACGACGAGAAGGTGTTCGCGACCCTGCCGGGCGAGAGCATCTTCGCCGAGCGCGGCATCGACGCCGGCGGCGCCGTGGTCGTCGTGCGCCCCGACCAGTACGTGGCGGCCGTGCTGCCGCTCGACGCGACCGACGAGCTGGCCGCGTTCTTCGCGCCGCTGCTCGCGTCGGCGCATCCCGTCGGCTGACGCGTCGGCGCATCGCGTCGGATGCGGCGCGCGCCGGCGGGATGCGCGCCGGCGGGATGCGCGTCAGCTGTTCACGCGGATGATCTCGCGCTGATACGGCGCGACCACGGTCGGCGAGACCTTGAGGTCGAGCAGCAGGAACGGCCGCTCGGTCGGGGGCGTCGCCGCCCAGCGCTCGAGCGCCGCCAGGTCGTCGAGGGTGCGCACGGTCACGCCCTCGGCGCCGACCGCGCGGGCGAGCCCGGCGAAGTCGACGTCGGGGATGCGCATGGGCGCCTCGGCCAGACCCTGCAGGCCGTAGAGGTTGACCTCGGCGCCGTAGGCCGCGTCGTTCCAGACGACGGCGAGGCCGCGCCCGCCGGCGACCCGCACGGCCGACTCGAGGTCGGCGATCGCCATGAGTCCGCCGCCGTCGCCGCTGGTCAGCACGATCGTCGAGTCGGGCTTCGCCAGCGCCGCGCCCGGAACGGAGGGGAAGCCGAAGCCGATCGACTGGTAGGCGGTGCCGACCATGAGCATCCGGTCGGGCGAGGCGACCGGCCAGTACATGTTCGCCCAGCCGATGAAGTGCCCGCCGTCGGAGACGACGACGCGATCCTCGGGCAGCAGCTCGGCGATCCGGGTGGCGACCGTGCGGGGGTCGAGGCGGCCGTCGGCGGCCGTGCCCTCGCCGGGGTGCTGCTCGCGCACCCCGGTCAGGTCGAGGCTCTCGCGCCAGCCCGAGGGGCGCGCATCCACGTCGGTCAGCGCGTCGGCGAGCGCCTCGGCGGCGAGCCGCGCGTCGGCCCGGATGAACCCGCCCACGTGCGGGTGGGTCGCCGCGGGCGCGACGTCGAGCTGCACGACGCGGGCGCCGGGCGCGAAGAGCTCGCCGAAGCGCATCGTGAACTGGTTCAGCGAGGCGCCGAACACGACCGCGACGTCGGCCTCGCGCACGAGCGCCATCGCCCGGTCGGCGCCGAATCCGCCGGTCACGCCGAGGTCGAACTCGCTGCGCGGGAAGACGCCGCGGCCCAGGGCCGTGGATGCGGTGAGCGCGCCGGTCGCGTCGGCGAGACGGCCGAGCGCCGCGCCCGCGCCCGAGATCCAGGCACCGCGGCCGGCCAGCAGCAGCGGTCGCTCGGCCGTCGCGAGGGCGCGCGCGAGCTCGCGCAGCGCCGCGGCCCCGAACTCGCCCGCCGGGGCGAGCGGCGCCGGAACGACCGGATCGAGCGTGTCGGCGATCGGGCCGGCGTCGCGGCGCGCGACGTCGTAGGGGATCGCCAGCACGGTCGGCACCCGGTACGACAGCGCGTGCTCGATCGCGATCGCCGTGGTCGCGGCGGCGTCGGCGCGTCCGACCGTGTAGGTGCGGGCGCCGACCGCCGAGGCGAGGGCGATCTGGTCGACGTCCCACGGGCGCGGCCCCGACGTCGGCTCGTCGCCGACCACGAGCACCATCGGCACGTGCGCCTGCACGGCCTCGGCCAGCGCGGTCAGCGTGTTCGTGAAGCCGGCGCCGTAGGTCGCCGTCGCCGCCGCGAGGCCGCCGCCCGCGCGGTGGAAGGCGTCGGCCGCGACGACGCCGCCGGCCTCGTGGCGCACCGCGGTGAAGTGGATCTCGCCGGAGCGCTCCACGGCATCCAGGAAGTGCGCGTTGCCGTTGCCCATCACGCCGAAGACGTGGTGGATGCGGCGAGCCAGGGTGGCGGCGACGTGGGCGGAGACAGAGGGCATGGTCATCCTTCGAGACGACGGACAGAGATTCCGTATGTGTCTCGCGTGCCCCTTTTTCGAGCACCGGCCGCTCGCGGCGCCGGGGCGCCGGCGTGCCGGACCCGCCCAGCTTACGAGCGGTCGGGCTCGGCCGCCAGGGTCGGCCGGGAGCCGCGCCCCGCGGCTCGGCGCGCGTCGTTCCGAGGGTGGCCAGGAATGCTCGCGCGGCACGGCGCGTCGCGTGCATTCGTGGCCAGCCACGAGGCGTGCTGCTTCGTGGGTGGCCAGCAATGCTCGCCTAGCACGGTGCGTCGCGTGCATTCGTGGCCACCCTCGAGGAGCGCCGTCGATTCGTGCCGAATGGTCGCTGTAACGGCGTCATTCCGACCATCTCGCACGAATCGACGGGGTGTCGCGTCGCCGTCAGCGCCCGCCGGGACCGACCGTCTCGAACGCCTCGCGGATCAGGTCGCGGATGCGGTCGTCGAACTGGTCGAGCTCGCGCAGCGAGTAGCGGTGCATCGTGATCGCCTTCGTCGTCGCGAACGCCGTGCGCGGCTTCGGGTCGTGCACCTCGCGGCGCAGCTCGATGCCGAGCTCGAGGTAGTGGCTCTTGATGTACGCCGAGGCGAAGGAGCGCGCGCGGGCGAACGTGATGTCGGCCGTGTGGATGCGCTCCTCCAGCTCGCCGCCGTCACTCCCGCCGCCTCCGCTGCCGAGCGACCGGCAGAAGTCGCGGAACGCGGTGAGCTTCGCGAGGTCGTCGTCATCGAGTCCGCGGGTCAGGTCGGCCCACGTCCCGTCGGCCATCAGGTCCTCCGTCGGCGTGCGGCTCGTGCGGCGGCGGGTGGAGGCGCGACGAGCGCCGCGCATCCACCCGCCCTCGTGCTCAGGGCAGGATGTGCCCGGCCGCCGTGAAGAGGCGGTACCACTCCTCGCGGCTCAGCTCGACGCCGCCGCCCGCGGCCGAGTCGATCACGCGCTGCGGGTTCGTGGTGCCGAGCACGGTCTGGATGCCGGCCGGGTGGCGGCTGATCCACGCGACGGCCACGCCGGTCGGGGTGATGCCGTGCGCGGCGGCGATCTCGTCGAGCGCGTCGTTCAGCTCGGGGTAGTCGTCGCGGTCGCCGACGAAGACGCCGTCGAAGAAGCCCTTCTGGAACGGCGACCACGCCTGCAGGGTGATGTCGTTGAGGCGGGCGTAGTCGAGCATCCCGTTGTCGCGGTCGATCGACTGGTCGAGCTTCACCATGTTCGCGGCGATGCCCGACGCGATGATCGGCGCGTGCGTGATGCTCAGCTGCACCTGGTTGTAGTCGAGCGAGACGTTCAGCGAGCGCTTCAGCACCTCGATCTGCAACGGCGTGTGGTTCGAGACGCCGAAGCTGCGCACCTTGCCGGCGGCCTTCAGCTCGTCGAAGGCGGCGGCGACCTCGTCGGGCTCGACGAGGGTGTCGGGGCGGTGCAGCAGCAGCGTGTCGAGGTAGTCGGTGCGCAGCGCCGCGAGCGACTCGTCGACCGTGCGCAGGATGTGCTCGCGCGAGAAGTCGAACATGCCGGGCCGGATGCCGACCTTGCTCTGGATGATCACCGACTCCCGCTCGGCCGGGCTGATCGCGCCGGCCTCGCCGAAGCGCTCCTCGCAGCGGTGGCGCTCGCCGCCGTAGATGTCCGCGTGGTCGAAGGTGTTGATCCCGTGGTCGATGGCGGTGCGCACCAGGGTGCGGATCTGCTCGTCATCGAGGTCGGCGATGCGCATCAGCCCGAGGATCACCGTCGAGGCGGGCTGTGCGAGGTTCGGGAGGTCGAGGGTCTTCATGCGCCCATCCTGGCGGGTTGATGCGCGCCACGGGCAGAGCTCGGAGGGGCCCGTCAGGTGGTGGGGCGTGGCGCCCGTTCGCGTGCGCGGAACCCGAGAGCCTCGGAGAGTTCGCGTGCGGTGTCGATGAGAGTGCGCAGCTGGGGCGAACCGGGCTCGGCGGGCAGTGTGTGCACGGTGCCGATGATCCCCATCGTGGCGACGATCATCCCCTGGCGGTCGAATATCGGAGCGGCGACCGCCCGGGCGCCGAGATTGACTGTGTCGCTGATCGCCAGGCCGGTCTTGCGCGCGCTGTCGATCCGCTCCCGGATTCGACCGGCCTGCACCTCGCCCAGCTGGTCGAGCACCTCGTCGGCGAGGTTGCCCCGATCGGCGCGGAACGCGGAGAACACGGCAGATTGGGCTGCGTCGAAATTGAGGCTCTGCCCGACGCGGATGCCGATCGTCAGCGTGCGTGTGCTGGGCGTGTGGCTCCGCACGACGACGGGACTGCGTCCGCCCCACACGGCGAGAACGCTCGTCTCGGCCGCCGTATCCGCGAGGTGGCGCAGATACGGGTCCGCGATCTCGACGACATCGAGCCCGTTGATCGCCAAGGTGCCGAGCTGCGACGCGAACGGCCCCAGGCGGTAGTCGTGAGTGCCATCGCGCTCGAGCAGTCCGGCGGACACCATCGACGAGAGATACCGGTGGATCGTCGTGCGGCTGAGGCCGAGCTCTGCGGTCACGTCGGAGATGCGCACCGATCGTCGGCGCCCCGAGAACAGGCGCAGGATCTGCACGCAGCGGGCAATGACCTGGATGTCGCCAGCGGCGACATCGGGGGATGCGGGAGGCATCGTCGTCTCCTTCAATCAGACCTCATCGTGGGGCGTTGCGCCTCATACTGTCCGTATCGCAGGACAGGGAGCAACTTCTCGCCGCGTGCCGCCGCTTTTTTGTCCCGTAATGAGGAATCGCGTACCGCGAAGTGGTAGCAATGACCCGTCAACGATGATGGGAGTTCCACCGAATGGCAGCGATCACGGACATCCTCTGGGGGTCGGTCGACCTCCACGTCCACTCCGGACCCAGCCCCTTCCCCCGCCGCTTCAGCCACGTCGAGGCGGCGCGCGACGCGGAGAGACTCGGGATGCGGGCCATCCTGATCAAGTCCCATCACCACAACACGGTGATGGATCTGCTCGCCATGCAGCCGCAGTTCGAGGGCATCGGAACCAAGGCCTTTGGCGGGATCGCGCTGAACAACCAGGTCGGCGGCATCAATCCCTACGCCGTCGAGATGTCGCTGCGCATGGGCGGCAAGGCCGTCTGGCTGCCGACGTTCTCGTCGGCGCAGCACATTGCCGCGCACCCCGAGGGCGGCGGGTTCCCGACCGCATCGGTCGAGCTGAGCAACACTGAGGTCTCGGTGCACGGCGCCGACGGCGCCCTGCTGCCCGAGATGACCCGCGTCGTCGACCTCGTCGCCGAGAGCGGTGCTCTGCTCTCGGGCGGCCACCTGGACGGCCCGACGATCGAGGAGGCCTTCACTCTCGCCAAGGAGCGCGGGGTCGAGCGGATGATCGTCGCGCACCCGAACTTCGTCATCGACGCCGACTACGCCCAGGCGCAGCGGCTCGTCGACCTCGGCGCCTACGTCGAGCACGAGGTGTCGATGTACGACCCCGAGGGGACCAAGAAGTGGGACCCGAAGATCCTGCTCGACTGGATCGAGACGATCGGACCCGAGCACACCACTCTGGCCTCCGACCTCGGCCAGCCGAACCGGCCGCTGCCGGTCGACGCCTTCATCCGCGTCGGCGAGATCCTGCTCGACCTCGGTGTCAGCGAACGCGACCTGCAGCGCATGACCCGCGACAACCCCGGCTACCTGCTCGGCCTCGACGACTGAGCGCGGTGCCGACCGGGCTCGAGCCGGCCGGCACCCATCCGCAACGCCCATCCACCTCGACGGAGAGGACCGCATGTTCACCGCATCTGACCCGCGTTCGACGCTCGCCGCGTCCACCACGGCCACCCCCGACAAGGACGCCCCGATCGCGGCGGTCGAGTTCGCCGACTTCGCCGGAACGGCACCGCAGATCATCGACGGCGAGACCCGCACCTGGGTCAGCCGCGCCCAGAACGTCGTCCTCGCGTGGGTCACGGCGCCGCTCGGCGCCGTCCTGAACGTCGACGAGCCCGAGGAGCACCTCGTTCTGCTGCCCCACGCCGACTCGGCCGTCACCGTGCGCGCCGACGGCACGAGCGTCGAGCTGACCGGGCAGGGTCTCGTGGTCGTGCCGCCCGGGCCCGCCGAGATCGAGGTCCGCGGCGACGGCGAGCTCGTACGTCTCGTGCACCCCGACGGCTCGGCGCTCACCGCGCAGGCCGCCAACGCCGAGTCCTACCGTGAGCCGCACCCGCGGGTCGCGATCGTCGAGGCCTGGCCGGAGCCGGCCGACGGCGCGCGGCTGCGTGTCTATCCCGTCGGTCAGCTCGAGCGCGACCCCGACCGCTTCGGGCGCATCCTGCGCACCCGTCGCTTCATGGTCAACTTCCTGTTCCCCCACGAGGGGCCGCGCGACGCCGAGAAGCTGTCGCCGCACTTCCACGACGACTTCGAGCAGGTCTCCCTGGCGGTGTCGGGCGAGTTCGTCCACCACATCCGCACCCCGTGGACGACGAAGCGCTCGCAGTGGGTCGACGATGTGCACCATGCCATCGGCAGCCCCTCGGTCGCGATCATCCCGCCGCCCACCGACCACACCAGCGAGGCGGTCGGCCCCGGCACGAATCAGCTGATCGACATCTTCGCCCCGCCGCGCGTCGACTTCTCGCAGAAGCCCGGCTGGGTGCTCAACGCCGACACCTATCCGATGCCGTCATGAGCGCCGATACCGCCGCGCTGCTCGACGGGCCCAGCCTCGGCGTCTGGGTCAAGCTGCCGACCATCGCGAGCATCGAGATCCTCGCCCACGCGGGCGCCGACTTCGTCGTCATCGACCTCGAGCACACCCTGCTCTCGCTCGAGACGGCGGCCGGCATGATCGCCCTCGCCGACGCGGCCGGTGTCGCACCGCTGGTGCGGGTGCCCGACAGCGCGCCCGCGACCATCCAGCGAGTTCTGGATGCGGGCGCTGCGGGCGTGCTCGTGCCCCACGTCGACTCCGTCGAGGACGCCCGTGCCGCGGTGCGGGCGTGTCGGTTCCCGCCGAAGGGAAGCCGCGGTGCCGGGTCCACCGGCTCGGCGGGCCGCTGGGGCACCCTGCGGCGTGCCGACTATCTGCGCTTCGGCAACGAGCAGGTCTTGTGCATCCCGCAGCTGGAGAGCGGCGCCGCCATCGCCGCAGCCGGCGAGATCGCCGCGGTCGACGGTGTCGACGCCGTGTTCCTCGGTGCGGCGGATCTCACTCTCGACGTCGGCCCGGAAGCCGACGTCCCCGCACTGCTGGCGTCCGCGCGCGCCGCGGCGCTCGCCGCCGGCACGCCCGTCGGCTCAGCCGGCGCGAGCGCCATGTCGGCACACCAGGCGTTCGATGCCGGCGACGCGTTCTTCGTCGCCGGCAACGACGCGTCGCTGCTCGCCACCGCCTCGATCGAGCTCATCGCCGCGGCGCGACCCGCCACCCGCTGATCGTCCTCCGCACCACCCGCCCACCACATCCGAAATCCGACCGACCAGGAGAATCTCATGACCGCCGTCCCGACAGAGTCGTCGTGGCGCACGCAGCGCCGTCGCCTTCTTCCCGCCGCCACGATCGGCACCGTGCTCGAGTGGTACGACATGTTCGTCTACGCGCAGGCCGCGTCGCTCATCTTCGCCAAGCTGTTCTTCCCCGACATCGACCCGGTGCTCGGCACCCTCGCGTCGCTCGCCACCTTCGGCGTCGGCTACGTCGCCCGCCCGCTCGGCGCTATCGTGTTCGGCTACGTCGGCGACCGCTTCGGACGCAAAGTCGCGCTGAGCGCCACCCTCATCCTCATGGGCGTCGCGACCACGCTCATCGGCGTGCTGCCGACCTACGCGACCGCGGGACTCGTCGCGCCGATCCTGCTCGTGATCCTGCGCCTCGCCCAGGGCCTCGGCTCGGGCGCGGAGTACTCCGGGTCGTTCGTGATGATCGCCGAGATCACCCCGCCGAAGAGCCGCGGATTCTGGACGGCCGTACCCGGCACCGGCGTCTACGGCGGCATCGTCCTGGCCACCCTGGTCGGTCTGACCGTGTTCCGCCTTCCCGACGACCAGCTCTACAGCTGGGGATGGCGCCTGCCGTTCCTCGTGAGCTTCGTGCTCATCGTGATCGGCATCATCATGCGGCTCCGCATCACCGAGTCGCCGGTCTTCAAGCAGTTCCAGGAGCGCAAGGCACGCCACACCGTGCCGGCCCTCGCCGTGCTGAAGAAGTCGCCCCTCACCCTGGTGCTCGCGATCTTCCTCACCGCCCCGATCGCGTTCAACGCCTACATGTCGAGCACCTACGCCCTCAACTACGGCGTCGAGCACGGCGTCAGCACCACCGGCGTGCTCATCGGTGCACTGCTCGGCGCCATGGCGGCCCTCGTCTGCACGCTCATCGCAGGCAAGCTCTCCGACCGTTTCGGACGCCGAGCCGTCTTCATCACCATGACTGCCATCGGCGCCGTCGGCACGCTGCCGTACTTCCTGCTGCTCGGCGCCGGCAGCGACGGCTCCTACTGGATCGCGCAGGCATTCATCATGGCGCCGTTCACCCAGGCGCTCACGGGGGCCCAGGCCGCCTTCCTCGCCGAGCTGTTCAAGCCGGAGTTCCGCTACACCGGAGTGGCGATGTCGCGGGAGTTCTGCACCGCGATCTTCACGTCGATCGCCCCGATCGCCGGACTGGCGCTCGTGACCGCGAACGGCGGCCAGCCCTGGCTGCTCGCCGGCGTCATGAGCGTCGTCAGCCTGCTCGGTCTGATCGCGGCGGTCCTGCTGCCCGAGACGCGCGGCGTCGACATGACCGAGGGCGCGGCCACGCAGACCTCGATCCAGGCCGACAGCAACGACCCCGACGTCGTCAGCGGCGACGCGGACGCGGCGGCCGCCGAGGCAACTGCAGAGGAGAAGCGATGACCGACGCATCCACCGTCATCGGCGCCGGCACCGGCCTGCCCGACTACGACAGCCTCCTCACCCGAACCGACGGACCAGCAGGGACGAGCTGGGGACTCTGGGGCGCCGACGACGAGCTCGGCACGGTGAACCTGCTCACGCCCGAACGCATCGTCGCGGCCGCCGCGCTGGTGCGCACCGGCAAGCGCTTCAGCCTCGACCATGCCGTCAACGCCTTCGAGCCCTTCCCGAGCGGGACCCGACACGCGGCCGAGCACCACATGTTCGCCAACAACCCGTGGCACCGCGACGAGTACGTCGACTCGTACTACCCGCAGTCGTCGTCGCAGATCGACGCCCTGCGCCACGTGGGCGACCCGGCGTTCGGCTTCTACGGCGGGCGCACGCGAGAGCAGATCACCGACCAGACGACGACGCTCGGCGTGCAGAACTACGCCGACGCGGGCCTCGTCGGCCGCGGTGTGCTGCTCGACGTCGACCGGCATCTCGCGGCGGCGGGACGTCCGCTCGGCGTCAACGACCCCACCGCCTTCGACGCCGAGCTGCTCGACGAGGTCGCCGCAGCCCAGGGCGTCGAGGTGAAGGCGGGCGACCTCCTGCTGGTGCGCACGGGATGGGCGGGGCGCTACCTCGCGCTCACCGACCCCGAGCGGCGCGAGCTCAACAAGGGCCGCTCGACCCCGGGCCTCGCGCAGAAGGAGTCGGTCGTGCGCTGGCTATGGGATCACGGCGTCGCCCTCGTGGCCGCCGACAACACCGGCGTCGAGCGCTACCCCGCGCAGGACTCCGACTTCTACGATCCGAGCCTGCCGCCGCCCGAGCGCGGACCGAACCACAACGGCATGATCCACCGACCGCTGCTGGCCCGCCTCGGCATGGCGTTCGGCGAGCTGTGGGCCCTCGACGAGCTCGCCGCCGACTGCGCTGCCGACGGCGTCTACGAGTTCCTGCTCGTCGCCTCGCCGCTGCCGTTCGCCGGGGCAGCCGGATCCCCGGCGAACGCCACCGCGATCAAGTGAGAGCGGCGGGCGGGCTCCGGCCCGCCCGCCGATTCCCACGCCGACGACACGCACGACCAGAGGAGCACCCCCATGCCGCAGACCGTCCGCGGAATCATCGCCCGCACGAAGGGCGAGCCCGCCACTCTCGAGACCATCGTCATCCCCGATCCCGGACCCGGCGACGCGATCGTGCGCATCCAGGCGTGCGGCGTCTGCCACTCCGACCTGCACTTCCGCAACGGCGGGATCGCGGGCGAATTCCCGTTCCTGCTCGGGCACGAGGCCGCCGGCATCGTCGAGCAGGTCGGCGAGGGCGTGACCGAGGTGCAGCCCGGAGACTACGTCGTGCTCAACTGGCGAGCCGTCTGCAGCGAGTGCCGCAACTGCCGGCGAGGCCGACCGGAATACTGCACGAACACCCGCACCGCCAGCCGGAAGATGACGCTCGAGGACGGCACCGAGCTGTCGACGGCGATGGGCATCGGCGCGTTCAGCGACAAGACACTGGTGGCCGCGGGGCAGTGCACGAAGGTGGATGCGCGCATCCGCCCGCAGGCGGCCGGCCTGCTCGGCTGCGGAGTGATGACCGGACTGGGCGCCGCGATCAACACGGGTCGTGTCAGCCGGGGCGACTCCGTCGCGGTGATCGGGTGCGGCGGCGTGGGAGACGCCGCCATCGCCGGCGCCCGCCTGGCCGGTGCGACGACCATCATCGGCGTCGACACCGACGCGAAGAAGCTCGACTGGGCTCGCGACTTCGGCGCGACCCACACCGTCGACGCCACGAAGGAGGACGTCGTGGCCGCGATCCGCACCGCGACCGACGGCGTCGGCGCCGACGTCGTGATCGACGCCGTCGGCCGAGCCGAGACCTGGGAGCAGGCCTTCCGCTCACGCGACCAGGGCGGCACGGTCGTGCTCGTCGGCGTTCCGGCGCCGGGGGTCATGGCGCCCGAGATCCCGCTCGTCGACTACTTCAAGGGCGATGGCTCGCTCACCTCCTCGCGGTACGGCCAGTGCCTGCCGAGCCGCGACTTCCCGATGCTCGTCGACCTGCATCTTCAGGGCCGTCTCCCGCTCGACGCCTTCGTGAGCGAGGAGATCGGACTCGACGACGTCGAGGCCGCCTTCGATCGGATGCGAGCGGGCGAGGTCGTGCGATCGGTGGTCGTGCTGTGAGCGGCGCCCGCGTCGCGGCGCCGCTCGCGCATCCCGAGGCCCTCTTCATCGACGGCGAATGGCGTGTGCCCTCGACGGACTCCACCATCGCGGTCGAGGACGCGACGACCGAGGAGGTGTTCCTGCGCGTCGCGGAGGCGCGCGAGGCCGACGTGGATGCGGCGATCGCCGCCGCCCGCACCGCGTTCGATCTCGGGCCCTGGCCGCGGCTGACCCACGCCGAGCGCGCGGGATACCTCCAGGCGATCGCCGACGCGCTCGAGGCGCGGCTCGCCGATGCGGCGGGCCTCTGGGTGCGCGAGTCGGGGATCGTGCACGCCGCCGCGCAGGCGAGCGTCGCACGGGTGCCGCAGACCTTCGCCCGGCACGCGCGCCTCGCCGACGACTATCCCTTCGAGGAGCGACACGCGCCCACCGCGGGAGGGGAGTACGGGCTCCTGGTGCGCGAGCCGGTCGGCGTCGTCGCCGCGATCGTGCCGTGGAACGTGCCGCTCGGCCTGGCCGCGCACAAGATCGCGCCGGCGCTGCTGGCGGGATGCGCGATCGTGCTCAAGGCCTCGCCGGAAGCGCCCGGAAGCGCCTATCTGCTCGCCGAGATCGCGGAGCAGGTCGGGCTCCCCGCCGGCGTGCTCAACGTGGTGACCGCCGATCGGGAGGTGTCGGAGCGGCTCGTGCGCGACCCCCGCGTCGACAAGATCGCCTTCACCGGATCGACGGCGGCGGGGCGCCGCATCGCCGCCATCGCCGGCGACCGCATCGCGCGCTACACGCTCGAGCTCGGTGGCAAATCGGCGGCCGTCATCCTCGACGACTTCGACCTCGGCCAGGCGGCGAAGACCCTCGCCGGCGCCGAGTGCTTCCTCAGCGGCCAGGTGTGCTCGTCGATCACCCGCATCGTGGTCGACCGAGCCCGGCATGACGACTTCGTCGACGCGCTCGCGGCCGAGTTCGCCGCCGTTCGCGTCGGCGACCCCTTCGCCGACGGGGTGGGAATGGGACCGCTCGCGATCGAGCGTCAGCGCGACCGCGTGCTCGACCTGGTCGCGCAGGCGAAAGCCGAGGGCTCGCGTCTCGCGACCGGCGGCGGCGTGCCCGAGGGGCTGGAGCGCGGCTGGTTCGTCGAGCCGACCGTGTTCGCCGGCGTCGACAGCCAGGCCACGATCGCCCGCGAGGAGGTCTTCGGTCCCGTGCTCACCGTGCTGCCGGCCGACGGCGAAGACGATGCCGTGCGCATCGCGAACGACTCCATCTACGGCCTCAACGCGTCCGTGTTCACGAATGACGCCGACCGCGCGCTCGCGGTCGCACGGCGGCTGCGCTCGGGCACGGTCGGCCACAACGCCTACCGCACCGACTACGGCATCGCCTTCGGCGGCGTGAAGCAGTCGGGAGTCGGCCGGGAGGGCGGTCGCGAGGGCATCGCCGCCTACCTCGAGACCAAGACGATCATCCTGGATGCGGTGCCGATGCGGTCCGACAGCGCGAGCGACGTCGAGGGCGCCGCATGAGCGAGGCGTATCTCCTCGACGCCGTTCGCACCCCCTTCGGTCGCTACGGCGGAGCCCTCGCCGGGGTGCGTCCCGACGATCTCGCCGCGACCGTGGTGCGCGCTGTCGTCGACCGCAGCGCCGACCTCGATCCCGTCGACATCGACGACGTCGTGCTCGGCGACGCCAACGGCGCAGGCGAGGACAACCGCGACGTCGCGCGGATGGCGGTGCTGCTCGCCGGGCTGCCCACGACCGTGCCGGGCACGACCGTCAATCGCCTGTGCGGCTCCAGCCTGCAGGCCGCGATCGACGCCTCCCGCGCGATCGAGACCTGCGACGCCGAGCTGATCATCGCGGGCGGCGTCGAGTCGATGAGCCGTGCACCGTGGGTGCTGCCGAAGCCGACGCGCGCGTTCCCCGCCGGCGACCTGCCCGCCGCATCCACGACCCTCGGCTGGCGGCTGGTGAATCCGCGAATGCCCGCCGAATGGACGGTGTCGCTCGGCGAGTGCAACGAGCAGCTCGCCGCCGAGCGCGGCATCGATCGCGAGCGGCAGGATGCGTTCGCCCTCGAATCCCACCGCCGTGCCGCCGCCGCCTGGGATGCGGGACGCTTCAGCGACGGGGTGACCCCGGTGCCGGGCATCGACCTCGACCGTGACGAGAGCATCCGGCCCGACACGAGCGCCGACCGGCTCGCCGCGTTAGCGCCCGCGTTCCGCCCCGATGGCACCATCACCGCCGGCAACGCCTCTCCCCTCAGCGACGGCGCCGCCGCGCTGCTGCTCGGCTCGGCGTCGGCCGCCGCGTCGCTCGGCCGGACGCCGCTCGCCCGCATCGCGGGGCGTGGTGTCAGCGCTCTCGATCCCACCAGGTTCGGCTTCGCACCGGTCGACGCGGCCGATCGGGCGCTGGCTCGGGCGGGCATCCGCTGGAGCGATGTCGGCGCGGTCGAGCTCAACGAGGCCTTCGCCGCGCAGAGCCTCGCCTGCATCGACGCCTGGGGCATCGATCCGGGCATCGTCAACGCCTGGGGCGGAGCGATCGCGATCGGGCATCCGCTCGGCGCCTCCGGAGCCCGCGTGATCGGCACCCTCGCCGCCCGGATGCGCGCCGAGCGCGTGCGCTGGGGCGTCGCCGCGATCTGCATCGGCGTCGGACAGGGCCTCGCGCTCGTGCTCGAGAACGTCGCCGTCGCCGAGGAGGTCGCGGCATGAGCCGCATCGTCGCGAACCCCGACGAGGCCGTCGCCGACATCGTCGACGGCGCGACCGTGCTGATCGGCGGCTTCGGCACCGCCGGCATGCCCTACGCCCTGATCGAGGCGCTGCTGCGTCAGGGCGCCACCGACCTCACCGTCGTCAACAACAACGCCGGCAACGGCGACACCGGCCTGGCCGCACTGCTCGCCGCCGGACGCGTCCGCCGCATCGTGTGCTCCTTCCCCCGACAGACCGACTCCTACGTCTTCGATGAGCTCTACCGCAGCGGGCGCATCGAGCTCGAGGTGGTGCCGCAGGGCAACCTCGCCGAGCGGCTGCGCGCCGCGGGAGCGGGCATCGGGGCGTTCTTCACCCCCACCGGCGCCGGCACGCTGCTGGCCGAGGGCAAAGAGCAGCGTGAGTTCGACGGGCGTCTGCAGGTGCTCGAGCGGCCCATCCACGGCGACGTCGCCCTCATCGCGGCCCGCACCGCCGACGAGGCCGGGAACCTCGTGTACCGCAAGACCGCCCGCAACTTCGGGCCCGTCATGGCGACCGCCGCCCGTCGCACCATCGTGCAGGTGGATGCGGTGGTGCCGGTCGGTGCGCTCGACCCCGAGGCCATCGTCACCCCCGGCATCTACGTCGATCGTGTCGTCGCCACCCACGACGAGGACCCCGCATGACCATCGAGCACCCCGACGCCGCCCCGCTGGACCGCACCGCGCTCGCGGCGGTCGTCGCCCGCAGCATCCCGACCGGCGCCTACGTCAACCTCGGCATCGGGCAGCCGACGCTCGTCGCCGACCATCTCACGCCGGATCAGCGGGTGACCCTGCACACCGAGAACGGGATGCTCGGCATGGGCCGGGCGGCCGTGGGAGACGAGATCGACAGCGACCTCATCAACGCGGGCAAGATCCCCGTGACCGAACTCCCCGGCGCCGCGTACTTCCACCACGCCGACTCCTTCGCGATGATGCGCGGCGGACACCTCGATGTCTGCGTGCTCGGCGCGTTCCAGGTCTCGGTCGGCGGCGACCTCGCCAACTGGCACACCGGTGAACCGGATGCGATCCCGGCCGTCGGCGGGGCGATGGACCTCGCGATCGGAGCGAAGCAGGTGTTCGTGATGATGAACCTGCTCACCCGCGACGGCGCACCGAAGCTGGTGCCGACCTGCAGCTATCCGCTCACCGGTCTGGGATGCGTGACTCGCGTGTTCACCGAACAGGCCGTGTTCGATCTGCGCGGCGGCGAAGCGGTGGTGCTCGAGACCTGGGGGACGACGGTGGATGCGCTGCGCGAGCTGCTCGACATCCCGGTGCGCGCCAAGGAGGTGCGGGCGTGAGCGCGCCCGCCGCCGGCCACGTCGCGCTGGATCCGGCGGACTTCGACAGCGTCGCGATCTACAAGCTGATGACCGGCATCGTCGTACCGCGCCCAATCGCCTGGATCAGCACGGTCGGCGCCGGCCCGGCCGAGCGCGGCGACGCGCGCGACGAGGGCGGCGCCGACCGCGCGGGCCTCGTGAACCTGGCCCCGTTCAGCGCCTTCACGATGGTCGCCAACGACCCGCCGATGGTCGGCATCAACATCGGACTGCGACGTGGCGCCGCCAAGGACACCGGCCGCAACATCGACGAGACCGGCGAGTTCGTGGTCAACATCGCCGACTGGGCGCTGCGCGATCGCGTGCACGAGAGCGCCCGCGAGTTCGCCTACGACGAAGACGAGACGCGCATCCTCGGCCTCGCCACCGTGCCGAGCGACCTGGTCGCGCCGCCGCGACTCGAGCAGGCGCCGATCAGCCTCGAGTGCCGCCTGTCACGACGCATCGAGTTCGGTCGAGCCGGGGCCCAGTTCACGGTCGGCGAGGTCGTGCGATTCCACGTGCGCGACGGCCTGCTGCGCGACGGTAAGATCGACACGGTCGAGCTCGACCCGCTGCTGCGGCTCGGCGGCCCGAATTACGCGCGTCTCGGCGACGTGGATCGACTCGCGCCCCTCACCGTGAGCGTGTCGACCCGCGCGGAGCGCGCCGATGCGAACTGACGGGGTCCTGCGCCCCCTCACCACCCCGTCGTCAGCACCCGGTCGAGCATGTCGGCGAAGTAGTCGGCCGACTCGGCCGTGAGGCACAGCGGCGGCTTGATCTTGAGCACGTTCTGGAAGTCGCCGGTCGGCTGCATGATGACGCCGAGCTCGAGCAGGCGGTCGCAGATCGCGGCGGTCTCCTCGGTGGCCGGCTCGAGCGTCGCGCGCGAGCGCACGAACTCGAGGCCGAGGTAGAGGCCCGAGCCGTGCACGGCGCCCACGATCTCGTGGCGCTCGCCGAGGGCGCGCAGCCGGGCGGCGAGGTGCGCGCCGACCTCGCGGGCGTTGGCCTGCAGACCCTCATCGCGGATGATGTCGAGCACGGTCGACCCGACCACCGACGACACGGGGGATCCGCCCGTCGACGAGAAGAAGTAGCCGCCCGCGCGGTAGCGGTCGGCGATCTCGCGGCGGGTGACGACGGCGCCCAGTGGATGACCGTTGCCGATCGACTTGGCGACGGCGACGACGTCGGGCACCGCATTCTGCTGCTCGAAGCCCCAGAACCACTCGCCGAGCCGGCCGAAGCCGACCTGCACCTCGTCGGCGATCGCGAGCCCGCCCTCGGCGCGCACGGCCGCGTAGACCTCGCGCAGGTAGCCCTCGGGCAGGGCGACGCCGCCGGCGTTGCCGAAGTAGGTCTCGGCGATGAATCCGGCCGGGGCGTGTCCGGATGCGGCGAGCTCGTGGATGCGCGCGGCCGCCTCCGGCGCGTATCGGGCCGCGTCGTCGCCGCGGTGCCTGCCCCGATAGCTGTTCGCCGCATCCACCGTGTGCACCCAGTCGGGGCGCGTCGCGAGCGCGTTCGGGTTGTCGGCGATCGAGGTCGACACCGCATCGCTCGCGTAGGTCCAGCCGTGATAGGCCTCGCGCATCGCCACGATGTCGGTGCGCCCGGTCGCGGCCATCGCCAGCCGGATCGCCAGGTCGGTCGCCTCCGAGCCGGAGTTCACGAAGAAGACGGTGTCGAGCTCGCCGGGCAGCAACGCGGTCAGCCGCTCGGCATAGTCGACGATCGCGCCGTAGTGGAAGCGCGAGTTCGTGTTGAGCAGCCGCAGCTGCCGATGCACGGCCGCCGCGATGCGGGGATGCGCGTGCCCGACCGACGTCACGTTGTTGACCATGTCGAGGTACACGCGTCCGTCGACGTCGACGAGGTGCTCGCGCCAGCCGCGCTCGATCTGCGGCGGACGCGCGTAGTAGTGCTCCTGCACCTCGGCGAGCACGCGCTCGCGGCGGGCGAGGGGGTCGGGTGCGGGGGTGGATGAGGTGGGGGCGGTCGCGGGTGCGGAAGCCGCGGGTGCGGCCAGCCCGAGCGCTTCAGAAGGGTCGCCGACGAGGGCTGCCCAGCCGGTCGCCCATGCGGCTTCGACGCGCTCCGGGATGCGCGAGCCGGCGTCGGGCCGCACGAGACTCACGGCGATCGGGGTGCGGGCAGGGAGGGTGGCGCCGTCGAGACCGTCGAGGCCGTCGGGCCCGTCGGCGGCGAAGCGCAGGGTCACGCCGCCGTGGCTGAGCGTGAACTCGCCCGGCACCGTCGCGACCTCGGCGGAGGCGTCGCCGTCGCCGACGCGCACCTCCCTCGCCGCGGCGAGCCACAGCGTCGCCGCTGTCGGCACGGTCGCCGGCGCGACCGGCGTGCGCATCGGAGCTCCGGTCAGCACCGCGCGTCCGGCGGGCAGCACCACGGCGGGCGCTCCCGACGCGAGCGCGCCGAGGGCGGCGTCGGCCAGGGCGTCGGCGCGCATCCACCGCCCCTCGTCGTTGAGCTCCGCCATGGTGCCGGCGTCGAGCACGACCGCGCCGTCGAGCGACAGCACCGCTCCGCCACCCCAGGTCGGGGCCGGCGTGAGCGGCAGGCCCAGCGCATCCCGGATCGCCCGCGTCGCGACCGCGAGCGGCACCGACGTCGCGACCGACAGGATGCGGTGCTCGCGCTCGAGCGCGCTGCTCGCGTAGGCGTTGTCGTCGTCGAGGCGCACCTGCGCGCGCCCGCTGAGCACGAGCACGGCGCCGCGCAGCACGACGAGCGGCCACAGCGCATCCACCTCGTCGGAGCTCAGCGGACGCCGCGCGTGGAACGCCCGGATCGCGGGCAGCGCCGAGAGCGGCGTCGCCCCGTCGTGGTGCAGCAGCGACGACACGGTCACCGCGAGCTCGCCGACGGCCCACGACTCGAGCACGTCGCCGAAGTCGATCACGGCGTCGGGCAGGGCTCCGGGGGAGTCGGGGCGCAGGATGTTGTCGTCGGTCACGTCGAAGTGGCCGAGCTGGCGGGGCAGGCGATTGACGAGCGGGGCGAGGGCGGCCTCGGCGTCGCGGGCGGCGGCGAGCACCTCGTCGCGCACGGCGGCGTCGGGCTCGTCGGGAGCGAGGGTCGCGATCACGCGGCTCGCGTGCTGCAGATCCCACTGCAGGGTGCGGGCGCCGGCGGGATGCTCGAGGCCGGCCAGCGCGAGCTGCACCTGCGCGGCGAGCTCGCCCATCCGCGCCGCGGTCGCGGGAGCGAGGTAGCGCGAGCCCGTGAGCGTGCTGCCCGCGACGAACTCGATCACGCGGGCGTTCAGCCGACCCTGCGAGGTCTCCCACCATCCGGTGCACGCACCGCGCTCGCCGTGCACCAGCTTCGGGATGCACAGCTCGGGCCACGCGGCGGCGACCCGCTCGGCGGCCCGCGTCTGCAGGTCGATCTCGGCGGCGCTGAACACGGGGTTGCTGAGCTTGAGCACGCCGAGCGGCTCGGCGGGCCGCGCACCTGCGCCCGGCTTCGGATGGGCGGGGTCGCCGGCCGCGCCGCCGGTCTCGGGTTTCGGATGGGCGGGGTCGCCGGGGCCGAATGCGGCTTGGGGGCGCCTGTCATCCGAAACCGCGTCCGCGCCATCCGCAACGACGTCCGCGCCCGCGGCCCACACCAGGAAGTTCTGGTCCTGCTGGCTTCCGAGCGACTCGAGCCGCGCATCCAGCCCGAACTCGCTGCGCAGCAGCCGCTCGGCCTCGGCGGCGCCGATCGTCGGCGTCGCCAGCTCGACGTGCTCGAAGTAGTCGAAGAGGCGCTCGCTCATGCTCGTATCGAACCATCTCAAGGAGTTGCTGTAACGGATGCGGCGGATGAGCAACACGGGCCACTCCCGTTACAGCAACTCCTTGAGACGGTCCGGGCAGCGGCACACGCGGGGCGCGCGCAGCGGCGGTCTCAGCCGCGCGGCGCCTCCGACTCCGACTCCGCCTCCGACTCGGTCTCCGACTCCTCCACCGCGAGCTTGTTGAAGCCGGTGACCGGCTGCGCCTCGTCGAAGCCCTGCGGCTGGCGGCGGAAGCCGCGCGTGATCACGAGCAGCCAGATGAACCCGACGGCCGCCCAGACCGCGCCGGCGATGAGGGCATCCGAGTGCAGCTGGGTCCAGAGGATGCCGGTCAGCAGCATCGCGACGCCCGGCATGATCACGTAGCTCAGCACCTCGCGAGCGGTGCGCACACGGTGGCCGCGGATCGCGAACTGGAAGATCACCGACAGGTTCACCGCCGTGAAGGCGATGAGCGCGCCGAAGTTGATGAACGCCGAGACGAGCTCGAGCGACATGAACGTCGCCAGCAGGCAGACGGCGCCGACGAGCACGACGTTGAAGATCGGGGTGCGGGTCGTGGAGTTCACGCGTCCGAACACGGCCTTCGGCAGCACGTTGTTGCGGCCCATTACGAGCAGCATGCGGGCGACGCTCGCGTGCGAGGCGAGACCCGAGGCGACCGCCGCGACGAAGCCGGCCCCGACGAACACGGCCTGGAAGACCTGTCCGCCGACGATGAGTCCGATCTGGGGCAGTGGGTCGTCGGTGAACTCGCCGAACTGGCTGTTGTCGGGGAAGCGCAGCTGCGTGAAGTAGGCCGCGACCAGGAAGATCAGGCCGCCGAGCAGCACCGTGAGCATGATCGCGCGCGGCATGATCTTGGTCGACTTCGCCTCTTCGGTGTACATCGTGACGGCGTCGAAGCCGATGAACGAGAAGCAGACGACGGTCGCGCCGGTCAGCAGCGCCGGCAGGGCGACGCCCTCGTGCGCGAACGGCGTGGTGCTGGCGATCGTGCCGGCGCCCTCGCCGTTCACGAGCTGCACGATCACGATCACGACGAAGATCACGATCACGCTGACGGCGCCGATGAGCAGCACCATGTTGATGTTCGAGGTGCCGCGCATCGAGTAGGCGATGATCGCAGTGGCGACGATCGCATAGAGCAGCACGGTGAGCCACGACGGGAAGTCGGGGAACACCTGCTCGACATAGAGCCGGATGATGAGCGCGTTGACCATCGGCAGCAGCAGGTAGTCGAGCAGCGACGACCAGCCGACCATGAAGCCGAGGTTCGGGTGGATGGCCTCGCGCACATAGGTGAACGCCGAGCCCGCGCTCGGGAAGACGCGCACCATCTTCCCGTAGCTGATCGCCGTGAGCAGCATGATGATCAGCGCGATCACGTACGACGACGGCACCGCCCCGCTCGTGGTCTCGCTGACGATGCCGAAGGTGTCGAAGACGACGGTCGGCGTCATATAGCCGAGGCCGAGGCCGACGATGGCCCACAGGCCGAGGTTGCGCTTCAGGCTGGAGGTGGGCTGCGCGTCGCTCATGCGGCGGTCCTCTCAGGTCGGGCTATCACTCCAGTGGATGCGGTGCGGGGGTGGTGCGCCCGCCGCGGTGCTGCGGGGGCGGCGAGGCGGCGGATGCGGGGGAGATGGATGCGGGCCGGGCCCGGTCCGCGCGACGGTGCGCGGACTCGGGGCACAGTACCGAGCGGGGGAATCGCGGGGCGAGCGACATTCTGTCCTGGTTTCGGCATCCGCTGGACGCATTGTCCGCCTGCGCCGCATCGTGTCGCCGCGTCAACGCGCGCTGATTTACAGGCGTATGTTTATGGCCGACGGGAGGGATTCCCGCCAGGAACCAGCGAAGGAGCAGGGATCGTGGAGATCTCCGACTACAAGATCATCGTCACCGGCGGCGCCAGCGGCATGGGCGCCGCGACCGTGCGCACCTACGTCGCGGCCGGCGCCGACGTCGTCAGCATGGACGTCAACGAGCAGGCCGGGCTCGAGGTCACCGAGGCCGCGACCGCCGCCGGCCCCGGCACCGCGACCTTCATGAAGGTCGACATCAGCGACAAGGCCTCGGTGGATGCCGCCTTCGACGCCGCCGTCATCCAGCTCGGCGGCCTGGATGCGGTCGCGCACCCCGCCGCGATCCAGCGCTCGGGCGACGCCGCCTCGGTCACGGTCGAGGACTGGGACCTCATGTTCGCCGTCTGCGTGCGCGGCACCATGCTCGTCAACCAGGCCGCCTACCGGCACATGGCCCCGCAGAAGCGCGGCTCGATCATCAACTTCGGCTCGATCTCGGGCTTGCGCCAGGAGCCCGTCGCCCCCGCCTACTCGGCCGCCAAGGGCGCCGTGCACTCGTGGACCCGCACCGCCGCCGCTGCGTTCGGCAAGGATGGCGTGCGCGTCAACGCGATCCTGCCCGCGATCGCGACGCCGATGTACGACGCGGCGATCGCCCGCCTCGACGAGGCCGGCCGCACCGCAAACTTCTGGCAGAACGAGCAGTCGATCGCCCTCGGCCAGAAGTACGGCGACCCCGACCGCGACCTCGGGCCCGTCATGGTGTTCCTCGCCAGCGAGGCCTCGCGCTTCATCACCGGCCAGTTGCTGCCCGTCGACGGCGGACAGGCGGCCGTGCGCTGACGCGCCCGGCGGCGCGTGGCGCTGGCGCGCGCTGCGCTGCGGCGCCCTGCGCCGACCCCAGACCGGGGTGCGGCGGCGGTCACTGGGAGGTGCCGCCGTCGCTCCCCACCCTCGTGCTCTCACCCGCCGGCTCGCCGAGCGGCGCGCACGGCCGCTTATCCGGCCGGCACGCCGGCCCGGTCGGCTCCCTCGGGCGAGGATGCACGCCGGATGCGGACTCCGTGCGCACCGCCCGGCGCGCATCCCCGCCCGAGGGGCCGGCATGGCCACGCCCCCCCGGCACCCCCGCGCCCTGCGCCCCGGACGGCATCCCGGCGCCCGGGCATCGCGCGGCTGAGCGCGTCTCGACTCCGACGGTGGGAGCATGTCCGACGTGAGCATCCCTTCTTCGCGCCCCGCCCGCTCGGGCAGCGACGCGGCCGACCGTGCCGAGCCGCGCGCGCTGCGCACCCGCGTCGCCGTGCTGGATGCGGTGCGCACCGCCCTCGCCGAGGTGCCGCTGTCCGAGCTCACGGTCGCCGAGATCTGTCGCCGGGCGGGCATCCACCGCGTCACGTTCTACGGGCACTGGCCCGATGTGGATGCGGCGGCCGCCGATGCGCTCGCCGAGGTGATCGACGGCATCGCGGCCGTCGACGACGCCGCGATCACCGAGGCCGACGACGCGGCCGGGCTCGCCGAGCTCTATGAGACGGCGCTCGCCGACCAGCTCGCCGAGCTCGCCGCGCATCGCGAGATGTACCGCAGCATGGCGCAGTCGCCGCTGTTCGGCCGCAAGCTGCGCGAGACGCTCGGCCGCCGCGCCCAGCTGGCGATCGACGCGCTCGGGCGCGCCGGCGTCGAGGTGCCGGGCGCCGCATCCGGCATCGCCGCCGCGCAGCTCTCGGGCGGGGTCGCGGCGGCGTCGCTCGCCTGGCTCGCCTCGGAGGCCGCCGACGCCGCCGACGACCCGGCCGCCGTCGCGGCGGCGCAGCGCGACATGCTCGCCCAGCTGCCCACCTGGTGGCCGCGCGACCGCGCCTGACGAGCGCCGATATCAGCCGCGGGCGAAGGGGCCCGACAGCACGGCCCACTGCAGCAGCATGATCGTCTTCGCGTCCAGGATGCTCGTGCCGATCGCCGCGACGGCGGCGTCGACGTCGAGCTCGACCAGCTCGATCCGCTCGCCCTCCTCGGCGACCCCGCCGCCGGCGCTCACCCGCGTCGCCGCCGAGTACGGGGCGGCGAAGAAGTGCACGCGTTCGGTCACCGAGCCGGGGCTCATGTAGATCGACCACAGGAACTCGGGCGAGCCGACCGCGTGGCCCGACTCCTCCTCGGCCTCGCGGCGGATCGCATCCTCGGGGCCATCGTCGTCGAGCAGGCCGGCGACCGCCTCGATCAGCAGGCCGTCGGGATGCGCGTTGACGTAGGCCGGGTAGCGGAACTGCCGCGTCAGCAGCACGGTGCGGCGCTCGGCGTCGTAGAGCAGGATCGTCGCGCCGTCGCCGCGGTCGTAGGTCTCGCGCACCTGGGTGCTCCAGGCGCCGTCGGCGTCGCGCACGTCGATCGTGGTGCGGCGCAGCACGTGCCAGGCGCTCGCCAGCAGCTCGACGTCGCGCACCACGACGTCGGGGTTGCCGGTCAGGTCGCGGCCGACCTGGTCGAGGCCGGTGCGGCCGCGGGCGTCGGGTTCGTCGATGCCGAGGGTCATGGCTCGAGGCTAGGCGCGGCGAGCTGATCCGCCGCGGAGCCTCGAGCACGCATCCCGTGTCGCACCCTCGAAGGTGGCCGCGAATGCTCGCGACACGCGGACCGGGCCGTTCATTCATGGCCACTCGCGGCACGTGATCCGGCGAGGGTGGCCACGAATGCCCGCGACGCGCCGGGCGGGGTGTGCGTTTCTGGCCACCCTCGGAGCGCCGGCTCCGGACGGCCGCGGTGGGTGGATGCGGCTAGGCCGTCTCGGGCAGCTGGAAGATGCGCTCGGTCGCGAGCTCGGCGGCGATCGCATCGCGCGCGACGGCGGCCTCGCCCAGCGCGCGGAAGTCGGCCGCGACCTGCTCGACGTCGACCAGCTCGAGCACGCGCTCGACCCGCACCCGGAAGGCCAGACCGTCGACCGTGTCGGCGGCGAGCTTGATGAGCAGCGGGCTCTGCGAGCGCCGCACGAACAGGTCGAAGGTCGGGAAGACGAGCGAGCGCAGCGTCTCGATGTCCTGCGCGCCCATCGCCGCGATCATCTCGGCGATCTGCTTCTGGATGAGCGCCGCATCCTCATCGCTGAGATGCAGCGCCCCGAGGCGCACGGCGCCGCCGTAGATGGTGCCGAGCGTGTGCATCGCGTCGAGGGCATCGGCCTGAGTGGGGGAGGCGACGCGGGTGTACCGGTTCGGCTCCATCTCGATCAGGCCGCGGCGGGTGAGCTCGTTGATCGCGTCGCGGATGGGCGTGCGCGAGACGCCGAGCCAGGCCTGCAGCTCCTTGTCGTTGAGCGATTCGCCGGGCTGCAGCGTGCCGTCCATGATGGCGTCGCGCAGTCGTTCGAGCACGACGTCGCGCAGCAGGTGGCGTTCGGCGGATGAGGTGGTGGCTTCGCTCGGAACGGGCACGGTTCTCCAGACCGGTCGACTGAAATGCTGACCTTCCGGCATTCTGCATGCTCGTCACGTCGAGGGCAATGGATGCGCGGCCTCAGCAGGACGGACGCGCGCGAGCCGTGTGCCGGGCCGCGACCCCCGTCGCGACCCGGCATCCCCGAGTGACCCGAGCCCGCGCCGCGGGAGATGCGGCACGGACCCGGGCGGGCCCGGCGAGACGCGGGAGAAGCGCTCGCGATCGGGCCCGATTCCCGATCGCGCACGCGGGAGACGCGACGCGACCGGGATCCGGTGGCGTCGTCGTCGACGCGGGCTGGTGGTGGAGAAGCGGCGGTCGGCGCCTCAGCGGCTGAGGCGGCGACCCGTGCGGCGGTGGCGCGGGGTGACGGCGCCGCCGTAGATCAGGGCGGATGCGGCGGCCAGTGCCAGCGCGCCGATGCCGGCGAGCTGGGTGGTCAGTCCGGCGCCGGCTGCGCCGGCATCCCCTGACTCGGACGCGCTGACGCCATCGGCGAGGGAGCCGAACGAGGCGGCGTGCGCGCCGCCGGTCTCGAGCGCCGCGAACAGCAGACCGAGGGCGAGCGTGAGCACGACGGAGATCACGACCGTGATGACGGCGCGGCGGGTGCTCGGCGACATGGTGGCTGCTCATCTCCGCCCGGTCCATCCGGGCTCGTAGCTAAAATATCAGTACGTCACTCAAAGTCAATACTGAAATATCACACGTCGTCCCGCACGCGTTCTGGCGGATCGTGCGGCGATCCTGCCAAGCCCGAGGCTGGCAGCGTCCTGCGAATCTGACCGAACGGTCAGGAGCTGACCGATCGGTCAGCTAACCTCGCCAGGTGACCACCGCCCTCGAGCTGCAGACCATCGCGCTGCGCGAGTTCACCTCCGCCGGATACGCGGGCACCAGCATCCAGCGCATCGCCGATCTGGCGGGCGTCTCGAAAGCCGCCGTGCTCTATCACTTCTCGTCGAAGGAGGAGCTGCTGACCGCCGCGATCGAGCCGGCCCTCGACGAGATCGAGACCGTGCTCGAGCGCCTGCACCGCGCCGGCGACCAGGGCGACGAGGAGGGCGTGCGCGCCTTCGTCACCGAGTTCGTCGACTTCCTGCTGCGGCGTCCGCTCGAGGTGCACCTGTTCATCAACCAGTCGCGCTCGCTGCGCGAGATCCCCGCGATTGCGCGCGCCGAGAGCTTCATGACCGGGATCGCGCAGTACTGCCAGGAGCGCCTCGACGATCCCGAAGACCGCGTGCGCGTCGCGATCGCGCTCGCCGGCTCGGCCTACGCGATCGCCGCCTCGCGCGACTACGGGCCCTTCGACGGGGATGCGGCATCCTCGCCCGCGAGCGAGGCCGCGACCGGCCCCGAGCCCGACGGGGCGACCGCCGCATCCGCCGCTCTCATCTCATCCACCGGCTTCGAGGGTGAAGCCGTGCGCACCTCGCTCATCCAGGTGATGACCGAGATCCTCGCCCCCACCTCGATCGCCCGACGGAGCTGAATCATGGCCACCCTCCTCTACCGTCTCGGACGCGCCGCCTACCGGCGCCCGCTGCTCGTGCTGCTGATCTGGCTGCTCGCGATGGGCGCGGCGCTCGGCGCGGGTCTCGGGCTCGGCGGCAAGACCGACGAGTCGTTCTCGATCCCCGGAACCGAGGCGCAGAACGCGATCGACCGGCTCTCGGCGGTGTTCCCGCAGGCGGGCGGCGCGAGCGGCCAGGCCGTGGTGAGCGACCCCGACGGCATCGAGTCGGGCAGCGCGAAGACCCAGGTCGAGGATCTGGCGAAGCAGCTCGGCGACGTGAAGGGCATCGCGCAGGCGCTGAGCCCCTACAGCGAGTACGCCTCGGGGGCGATCAGCGACGACGGCACGACGGCGATCATCCAGCTGCAGTTCGACGGGCAGCAGGCCGACGTCACCGACGCGACCCTCGACAAGCTGACCGAGCTGGGGGATGCGGCCGAGGGCGACGGTCTGACGGTCGACTTCGGCGGGCAGGCCTTCCAGGACCAGACCGTCTCGATCAGCCCGACCGAGGGCCTCGGCGTGCTGTTCGCGGCGCTCGTGCTGATCGTGGCCTTCGGCTCGTTCCTCGCGGCGGGGCTGCCGCTGCTCACCGCCTTCGCCGGACTCGGCGTCTCGATGGGCGGCGTGCTCGCGGTCGCGGCGTTCGCGCCCGTGTCGAGCGCGGGGCCGATGCTGGCGCTCATGCTCGGCCTCGCGGTCGGCATCGACTACGCGCTGTTCATCGTGTCGCGGCATCGAACCCAGCTCGCGCGGGGGATGGATCCCGAGGAGTCGGCGGCGACCGCGGTCGCCACGGCGGGCAGCGCCGTCGTGTTCGCGGGCGTCACGGTCGTGATCGCGCTCGCCGGACTGCTCGTGGTGGGCATCCCGTTCCTCGCGGTCATGGGCATCGCGGCGGCCGCGGCGGTCGTGCTCGCGATGCTCGCGGCGCTGACGCTGCTGCCCGCCGTGCTCGGTCTCGCGAAGCACCGCCTCATCCCGAAGCCCGGGTCGCGCACGGCGCGCCGGCTCGCGGGCGGCGCCCCGGCGCACGGGGACGACGCCGACCAGCACCACGGCGCGCACGAGGCGCCGGTCGCGCCCGACACGACCGCGACGACCGCGCTCTCGTCGACGCTGCCGACGACCGCGCCGAATCCGGGGGATGCCGTGCCCGCGCACGCCGCCCCGGTCGCGCCCGACACGGCGTCGACGACCGCGCTTCCGTCGGCACTGCCGACGACTCCGCCGAATCCGGGGGATGCCGTGCCCGCGCACGCCGCCCCGGTCGCGCCCGAGGGCGCTCACCTCGCCGAGCCCGCCGCGACCGTCGGCAACGACGCATCCGCATCCGCATCCGGCTCCAGCTCCGGCGACGCGAAGCCGGCCAAGCCCGCCCCGATCCCGCTCGGCGAGCGCTGGGTGCGTCTGGTCACGAAGGTGCCGGCGCTCGCGATCGTGCTGGTCGTCGGCATCCTCGGCGTGGCCGCGATCCCGGCCGCCGACCTGCAGCTCGCTCTGCCGAACGCGGGGCACGATCCGAAGGACACGACGGCCCGCCAGGCCTACGACACGGTCGCCGACAAGTTCGGCCCCGGCAAGAACGGCCCGCTCGTGGTCGTGCTCGACATCACCCAGACGACCGATCCGCTCGGCGACCTGAAGAAGATCGGCGACCGCCTGGCCGACGTGAAGGGCGTCGCCGAGGTCGGTGCGGGCGTGCCGAACGAGACCGTCGACACCGGCATCATCCAGCTCACGCCGACGACGGCTCCGGATGACCAGCGCACCTCGGAGCTCGTGCAGCGCCTGCGCGGCCTGGCGCCCGAGATCGAGAAGGACTTCGACACGCCGATGCAGGTGAGCGGCGCTACCGCCGTGCAGATCGACGTCTCGAACCGGCTCGACAGCGCGCTGCTGCCCTTCGGCATCCTCGTCGTCGGCCTGTCGGTGATCCTGCTGGCGCTCGTGTTCCGCTCGATCGTGGTGCCGATCAAGGCGGCCGTGGGCTTCCTGCTGTCGGTGCTGGCGGCGTTCGGCGTGGTCGTGGCCGTGTTCCAGTGGGGCTGGGGCGCCGAGCTGCTGCACGCCGAGCCGGGCCCGATCCTCAGCTTCATGCCCGTGCTGCTCATGGCGATCCTGTTCGGGCTCGCGATGGACTACGAGGTCTTCCTCGTCTCGGGCATGCGCGAGGACTACGTGCACGGCTCGGTCGGCAAGCCCGACTCCGAGCGCAAGCAGATCGCGAAGCGCGCGGTCGTGACCGGCTTCCGCGGCGCGGCCCGCGTGGTGACGGCGGCGGCGCTCATCATGTTCTTCGTCTTCGCCGCGTTCGTGCCCGAGGGCATGGGCGTGATCAAGGTCATCGCGCTCGGGCTCGCCGTCGGCATCGCGGTCGACGCCTTCCTGGTGCGCATGACGCTCGTGCCCGCCGTGATGGCGCTGTTCCACCGCCGCGCCTGGTACCTGCCGCGCTGGCTCGACCGCATCCTGCCCGACGTCGACATCGAGGGCGCCGGACTGGCCGTGCACCGCGCCGACGTGCGCTGGGCCGAGGGCCGCGAGTCGGCCATCGAGCTGGATGCGCTGGTCGCCGCCCCGGCGTCGCAGCCCGAGGCCGGCCGCGACGTCGTGACCGGGTCGCTCGACCTGAGCGATCACGGCGACCGCGGGTCCGCGCGTCCGCTGACGCCGCCGGTGTCGCTGCGGGTGCCGCACGGGGCGATCGCGGTCGTCGCGGGCGAGGATGCGCGCCGCCGCCTGCTCGCCGCGACCGTCGCCGGACGCGTTCCGGCGCTCGAGGGCCGTGCGCTCGTCGCCGGCAAGACGCTGCCGACCGAGGCCGCCGACGTGGCCCGACGGGTCGCGCTGGGCGACCTCGCCGCATCCCGGGTCGAGGCCGACGCGACCGCGGGCGAGCTGATCGCCGAGCGGATGCGGTTCGCGCCGCGGCGCGGGCGGGGTGGATCGGGCGCCGGCTCGATCCGTCGTCGCGCGGCCGAGCTGCTCGACCGCCTCGCCGCCGCCGGAACGACCGTCGCGGCGACCGACCGCCTCAGCGGACTCAGCCCCGAGCAGCGGGCCGACGTGCTCGCCGCCGCGGCGCTCGCCGAGGGCACCCCGGTGGTGCTGCTCGACGTCGGCGACTTGGATGCGGCGGCCGCCACGCGCGTCGCCGTGCTCGCCGCCGACCTCGCCGACCCCTCGACCACGCTCGTGCTCGGCGTGCGCCCGGGAGTGCGTCTCGCGCTGCTCGGCCGCACGGCCCGGCCCGTCGTCGATCTCGACCTGACTCCGGAAGGAGCGACCCGATGAGCGCCACCGACTTCCGCGCGCCCCTGCTCGTGCGCGACCCCGCCAAGGCGCGCGGCCGCCGGCGCCTCGCCCTGCTCGCGGTGGCCACGGTCATCCCCGTGGCGCTGACGGCGCTGTTCGTGTCGGCGCTGGGCGTCGACACCGGCTCGGGCGGCGACGACGGCGGCAAGAGCGGCAGCGGCTCGACGAGCTCGAGTGCGCGCATCCCGGCCGCCATCGTGAACGACGACGAGATGGTCACCTCGACCACCGCCGACGGCGAGGAGCAGCCGGTGCTCGCGGGCCGCCTGCTCGTCACCGAGCTGACCGACCCCGACTCGGATGCGGCCGGCGGCATCCGCTGGACCATCACGAACGACGAGGATGCGCAGCAGATGCTCGCCGACGGCGACGTGCAGGCCGTGCTGACGATCCCGAAGGGCTTCTCGAAGGCGGTCGTGTCGCTGTCGAGCGGCACTCCGACGACCGCGCCGCTGAAGCTGCGCACCGACGACGCGCACTCCTACCTGGCGGGCACCCTCGCGACGCAGGTCGGTGACGGCCTGGCCGCGTCGATCGGCACGCAGCTGACCGAGCAGTACATCCAGGGGCTCTACGCGAGCGTCGGCTCGCTCGGCGACGGGCTGCAGCAGTCGGCCGACGGGGCGAAGCAGCTCGCCGACGGCGCGGGCGCGGCGAAGAGCGGCGCCGACCAGTTCGCGACCGGGCTCGCGCAGTACACCTCGGGCGTCAGCCAGCTCAGCACCGGCCTCGGCCGCCTGAAGTCGGGCGCCTCGGGCGTCTCGTCGGGCGTCGCGCAGTACACGGGCGGCGTCTCGCAGATCTCCTCGGCCCTCGCGGCCGCGTCGGCGCAGCTCTCGGCCGACCCGCTCAACCCGGCCGACCAGCAGGCGGTCGCGACCGTGAAGGCGCTCAGCGGACAGCTCGCGCAGGTCGCGGGCGGCGGATCGCAGCTCGCCTCGGGCGCATCCCAGGTGTCGTCGGGCGTCGCGTCGAGCGCGCGCGGAGCCGCGCAGCTCGCGGGCGGCGGCGCCGACCTCAACACGGGCGCGACCGGCATCGCGACGGGCATCGGCTCGCTGCAGACCGGCGCGCAGCAGCTCAGCGACGGTCTCGCCGACGGCGCCGCCAAGATCCCGGCGAGCGACAGCGACCAGGCCAAGGACAGCGCGGCGGTCGCCGCCAAGCCGGTGCGCGTCGAGGTCACCCGCGACCACGAGGTCAGCGCGGCCTCGCAGATCGTCGCGACCACCGCCATCCCGCTCGCCCTGTGGATGGGCGCGCTCGTGCTGCTGCTCGTCGGGCCGCGCCTCGGCCGCCGCCTGCTCGCCGCCTCGGCGCCGGCGACGCGCGTGGCGGGAGCGCTGCTGTCGAAGCCGCTCGTGATCGCGTTGCTGCAGGGCGCGACCGTGACGCTGCTGCTGCACGCCGGATTCGGCGTCGCGTGGGATCGCATCGGCGCGACGCTGCCGCTGCTGCTCGTCGCCGCGGTCGGCTTCACAGCGCTGCACACGCTGCTCTCGGCGCGGTTCGGCCGGGCGGGCGGGGTCGTGTCGCTCGTGCTGCTGGCGATCCAGCTGGCGTCGACCGCGGGGCTCTGGCCGGTGCAGGCGCTCGGGCAGCCGTTCCAGGCGCTCAGCCCGTATCTGCCGTTCAGTTCGGCCGTCATGGCGCTGCAGTCGGCGATCGCCGGAGGACCGGTCGCGCCGATCGCGGGGGCGATCGCGGTGCTCGCGGCGCTGACGGTGCTGTGCGTCGCGCTCACGCCGCTCGCGGTGCGCGCGCGGCGGCGCCGGGCGATCCTCGCGCTCGTGTAGGCCGCGTTCGAGGGTGGCCAGAGATGCACGCGACACGCCGAGGGCGGCGTTCATTCGTGGCCACCCTCGGGCCCGGGCTGGTCGAGGGTGGCCAGAGATGCACGGGACACGCCGTGGTGCGCGTGCATTCGTGGCCACCCTCGGGGTGGGCGGGGCGACTCTCGCGGTGCGCGAACCGCGGGGCCGCGCATCCCCGGCGGCGACGTGTACGTGCACGCATTCTCAACTGGTGAGACACGCCCGACCCGCGCGCCCGCCCCGCGCGTACGGTCGGAGTCGCCGCGGCCGCGTGGTCGACCCGCCCACCCGGTGACGCGGATCGAAGGAGTACCACCATGTCCGAGGCGCTACCCGTGCGCACCATCATCAGTCCGTCCCGCTATGTGCAGGGGCGCGGCGCGATCGCCCGCATCGGCGAGTTCGTCGCGCCGATCGGCTCGTCCCCGCTGCTCGTCAGCGACGACGTCGTCTGGGGCTTCCTCGGCCACGACGTCGAGGCGTCGCTGACCGCGGCCGGGCTGCCGATCGAGCGCGAGAAGTTCGGCGGCATGCCGACCGCCAAGGAGGTCGACCGTCTCGTCGAGGTCATCAAGGCCCGGGCCTCGGATGTGGTGGTCGGCCTCGGCGGCGGCAGCACGATCGACGCGGTCAAGGCGGCGGGGCACCGGGCGGGCATCCGCTGGGTCAGCGTGCCCTCGGTCGCCTCGACCGACGCGCCCACCTCGGCGCTCGCCGTGATCTACACCGAGACCGGCGAGTTCGAGGAGTACCGCTTCT
>NZ_VHQH01000324.1 GCF_006517535.1 Schumannella sp. 10F1B-5-1 | reverse complement strand
GTCGCGGATCAGGCGCTGACGGTGACGTTGCGGCAGATCCATGAGACTTCCCGCGGAACCTACGGGGTCCGGCGGGTGCATGCCGAGCTGCGGCTGGGCCGTCACCTCGCGGTGGGACATGGTCGTGTGGAGCGGTTGATGCGACTGGCCGGGCTGCAGGGCGTCCACCACCGGCGGTGGCGGCGCGGCCCGGCCGGGCGGCTGCCGGCCGTGTTCGAGGACCACGTCCAGCGCCGCTTCACCGCCGACGGCCCGGACCGGCTCTGGGTGACCGACATCACCCAGCACCGCACCGGCGAGGGATGGGTGTACTGCGCGGCCGTGATCGACGTGTTCTCCCGGCGTTGCGTGGGCTGGTCGATCGCGGATCACCTCCGCACCGAGCTCGTCCT